>CBDFIJ010000004.1:1577500-3345972 GCA_965248055.1 Candidatus Multivoradales bacterium | reverse complement strand
CATGCTTAGGGCAGTACTTCTTCAGGTTTTCTCACTTGTGCTGGATACAACGCTGGACTTTGGCCTCTGGCCAAGCCCTGACTCCCACCGCCAAACCCTTGTGGCCGTCTGAGACCAGGAGATGCGGTGCTTTCAAGCCCCTGCGTTTAAGATCTTCAATCAACCACTTCCAGTGACTGCCTGCCTCACTGGCTGCTAACCGTAGAGCTACCAGGACTTTGGTGCCATCTTCTCTTACCCCCAGAGCAGCCAGCACCGGAGCTGACACCACTCGCCGAGCAAGCCGCACTTTCAAGTGAAAGCCATCAAGAAACAAGATCGGGTAGCTTTCCTCAGACAGGCCTCGCTCACTCCAACGGGCAAAGTGCTCCTTCAAACGAGATACCACCCGAGACACAGCGCTCTTGGATAGATGCTCCCTGCCCAGCAGTGGAGTCAAGGCCTTCTTGATCCGACGGCTGTTGGCCCCTGCTAGGTAGCAGCCGAGAATCGCTTCATCCACCTCTCGGGTGCGCCGCTGGTAGCGCTCAACAAGATGGCTTTGAAACTCCTCAGTGGATCCATCTTGGCCTACTACCCGACCACGAGGAATTCGCAGTTGCCGGGATCCGTATCGGGTCGTGATCGTCCGCTCTTGTTTGCCGTTGCGATAGCCCGAGCGCTCATCTGAGCGCTCGTACGCAACACAACCCAATGCGTCAGCAAGCTCTTCTTCTAGAACTATTTCGATTGCTTCCCGGATACGGTGCTGAAGCTTTGACTGAATATCTTGGTGGAAACGAGATGATTCCGGTCTCTGATTGGTACTCTTGTCCATGGCGTAGCCTCCTTTCGCCTACTCGGCGACGGTTTTTGACTACCGGAGGTTACGCCTTTCTCAATTTCCACACGAGATATAACCAAAAGTTGTGTATGAGAGTTTGAAGGCGGCGTATCCTGAGCCCGGTTTTCAAAGCTGGGTTCAATCATCCCAAAAGGAGGACACGCCGTTGAGCAAGAGTAATGTAGTTTCAATCGATCAAGTAGAGCGTCCTGAGGACGCTCTGACCGAGGTCTTGCGCCGAGGTTCACGGTTGCTTCTTTGCGAAGCAATCGAGGCAGAGGTGGAGAGTTTTTTGGTTGAGTACCAAGATCAACGTACGGCGGTCGGTCACCGGCGGTTGGTGAGAAACGGCTACATGCCAGAGCGGGAGATCCAGACCGGAATCGGCGGCATTTCGGTCAAAGTGCCACGGGTGCGGGATCGCCAGGGTGAGCTTCATTTTCGCTCCAATCTAGTGCCACCGTATCTGCGCCGGTCCAAGAGCATCGCGGATCTCTTGCCCTGGCTATACTTACGGGGGATTTCTACCGGGGACTTCTCACGAGCTCTGGAAGCTTTGGTGGGCCCTGAAGCGCCAGGTCTTTCGTCTTCGACGGTGAGCCGCCTCAAACGCGTCTGGGGCCAGGAGTACAGCGAATGGCGGCAGCGCGATCTTTCGTCCAAGCGCTACGTCTATGTATGGGCTGACGGCATTTACTGCAAGGCTCGCCTGGATAACGCCAAGCTCTGCTTGCTGGTGTTAATTGGTGCCACTGCGGACGGCAACAAAGAACTGATCGCTGTTGAAGACGGTTACCGGGAGAGTGAGGCGTCATGGCTGGAGCTGTTGCGAGGCCTGGAAGCAAGAGGCCTTACATTCGAGCCTAAGATCGCAATCGGTGACGGCAATCTGGGTTTCTGGAAGGCTCTGGCTCAGGTGTGGGGAAATACCAAGACCCAGCGCTGCTGGGTCCACAAGACGGCCAACGTCTTGAATAAGCTCCCCAAGGCGATCCAGCCCAAGGCCAAGCAGGCAATCCACCAAATCTGGATGGCGCAGACACGTCACGATGCCGAGAGGGCTTTTGATGCATTCCAGGCAATCTACCAAGCTAAGTATCCGAAAGCGGTGCAGTGTTTGGTCAAAGATCGCGACCAACTACTCGCTTTCTACGATTTCCCGGCTGAGCACTGGCTGCACTTGAGGACCACCAATCCAATCGAATCGACCTTTGCCACCGTGCGCTTGAGAACCGCCAAGACTCGAGGATGTCTGAGCCGAGAAACCATGCTCTTGATGGTTTTCAAGCTCTGTCAGAGTGCTGAAAAACGATGGCGAAGGCTACAGGGCTACAAGCGCATTGCCGAAGTCGTTGAAGGAGTCCATTTCGTGGACGGAGAAAAACAAAATCGGATCGCCGCCTGATGACCCGATACACAACTTTTGACAATAACTCTTTCCACAACAATCGGGACGGATCCAATGTATAGCACACTAAATCTTGCTAACTTGCTTAATTATTCATTTCTAAGCGTGCGTAAGATGATGAGTTTTTCTTAGGATCTGTTTGTTTGTATCAATTAAGGGGCGCTGACAAAACCACCGTGGCCATCAACCAAGCAGTCCACCACGCTCAAAAAGGGCGGCGGGTTATCGTTCTAGACATGGACCGCCAGCGTTCGGCAAGCGACTTCGTTACCGTGCGCAAAGGTGAAGAGCTCAGCATCAAAACGGGCGACGATCCACCGTTCAAGATCTCCATAGGCGATACGCTAGTCACGGTGCGATGATGCTCTCGCCGATGCCGCGCCGGACGGCCTGGGGTCGCGCCTTTGGTAATAGGCTCGCAGTGTTTGAGTTCCCTGGATCCAGCTGGCTTCCGCCGAAGCCTCCAACGTTATTCGCGAGGTTGAAGAATGAAAAACCCAGAAGAATTTCTGGACGCCGCAGTGCCAACCGCCGCAGGCGCGCTGGTGCGACCCTGGCCCTAGGGGATCGCCGGACGACCAAGGTCGTTCACCGTCAATACCGAATCATGGCTGCGGAAGAATAATCAAGATTCTCCGCCGTCGCGGGCTGGATCCAACCTCATCAACCATTTCCTTCAGAACGTGGTTCCCATGGATTCGCGCTGCAAACGACGGGGCAGCTATCAGATCTCATAGATCCTCATACACGACCTGCTTCACCCGCGAGTCACGCGACTCGCGCTCGGAAACCACCCTCCCAATCGAATCTTCGACGCCCCGGATCTTCGGTCCTTATTCGGCTAACGGAGCCTGTACACCAAATCTGGATAATAATTTGCAAATAATCGGTTCAAAATGCCGAACCGCAGGAAAGCGAATGCAACGCCCATAACTTCAGCGCATTAGCAATGTTGCCAACGCTGAAATTTCAATAATTCGGTCGGCTCTTCCGAAATACCGGCTATCTCAAAATTAAGTTAAAAGAATCAAAGCCACCCCAGCCACCATCAACCCACAAGCCAGCAACTTGGGCAGAGTTAAGCGCTCACGAAAGACCAGTGCTCCCAGGCCGAGGGCGAGGATGGTGTTGATGCCACGCTTGACGGTCTCCACCAGGGCCACCAGGGTGATTTGCATGGCGCTGAGTTGAAAGGCCAGCGCAGCCGAGCCGGCGATCGCAGAAGCGATCACCAAGCCGACCGAACCGCGGATTCGAAACGCTTGGCGAGTCTCCCCTCGGGAGAGCAGGATGACCAGAGTGCCGATCGCGACCCCCAGGTTCATCACCAGGCCGTGCATCGCCACTTTGCCCAATTCTCCGCCAGACGAAGAAAGCTGTTGCATGGCCACTTTGTCCAAGGTGCCGGCCACCGCCCAGGTGATTGCCGTGAGGGTCATCAGTGGAACCCCCGGCTCGCTTTTGAGGGTTGCCCAAAATCCCCGGTTCTCTTGGTCCTCGCCAGTCGATGAGCGAGCCAGCCACCAGGCTCCGGCAACGACAATCATGATGCCTACGCCCTCCCAGAGGCTGGGCCACTCCCGGAGCGCCGGAATCGCCGCGATGGCAGTGAACACCGGGGTCAAGGAGAGCAACGGGATAGTCACCGACAACGGCGAGCGACGCACGGCTTCGATAAACGCCAAGTTGGCCACCAGCTGCAGGCTGATCGCTACCACCACCGGAAACCAATATCCTGATCGCAGTTGCCAATCACTCTGTATTGCCACCCAGGCAGCAAAGAATGGCGCCGCGCCCAAAGTCATCCACAGCAATACCGCAAGTGAACTCAAGCCGCGAGTCAGCAGCTTGCGCAACATGTCGAGGACGGAATAACCGACCGCGGCACCTAGGATCAGTAATAGGGCGAGAGTGCTCATTGCGTTTTTCTATTGGTTGAATTGACTTACGGTTGCAGTGACTGGAGAAACTGCGGACACAATCAATGTTTCTTTTTCATCGAAGACTGGGGCCGAATACTGTGTCCCCCGCCCTCTGGAGATTACTTGCGCAGGGCGTAAGGCAAACCATCATATTCGGACGCCACCTGCGCGACACCACCGGAACGCCAAGACTCCTCGCCCGGCCAACGGTAGTTGAGAATAAAGAACTTTGGGTCCAGCGGAATCCAGCCTTCACTCGCCGGGCGATCCATGTCGCGCCTGCGGATCTCGTAGTAGACCCCGGGATGGGGAGGCAAGCCGCTCTCACCGCTGTCCGCGACCCAATCTCCCCGCTCCACGCGCTGCCCACGCGAGACCCGGATTCGATCACAGTGCCCGAGGATGCTGATGTAGCGCTCACCGTGTCGCAACACCACCATCTTGCCGTAACGCTGCCAATAAGACCGAGAAGATCGAAACAATCCGGTATAAACCACTCTCCCCGCTGCGGGCGCAACGACCCGGGTCCCTTTGGCGATAGCGAACAGTAGGCCAGCGTGAAACTCCGTGGTCTCGGTCAAGCGATCAACTTGTCGACCAAAGTCAGCACTCAACGCCATTTGCTCGCCAACAATCGGCAGGATGGTCGGTGCCAGACCGATCTCATTTTCGTCCCGGACCAGTGACTCCTCCAGCACTTGTAGCTCGGCACCCCATTGGTTGAGGCTCAAACGGGCGGTGCGTTCAATTTGCAGACGGGTGGAGGCCAAATCAAAGTAGATCGAGGAGTCATCAAGCCCAGTGGTTACCGGTTGCTCTGCCCTGCCCGCACCGATTGCAGCATCGGTTGCGGCGCCGGTCGCTCCAAGGCTCGCCACCGCGAACCCTTTGGACTGAAGCCCGACTGCTTGACGTAGTCGCGACGCTGACTCAAGCCCCTCAGCGATGCGCGGCTGTAAGGCGCTCAAGGCCTCGACCTGCAGGTTAAGTCGTCGCCCCAAGAGTTCTCGCTGGGCGGTTTGGGAACGATATTCCTTACGATTCGCCCAAGCAGAAAACATGCGCGGGACCGACAGCAATCCGATAACAGTAGCAAGACAAACCAGTCCCAGCGCCACTCCTATCAGCAACAGCGATCGGCCCTGGTAGCACCGGGCCACACCGCTCGGGCGCTGCCATGTGATCGCCGGAAACTGTTGTGCAACCGGCTCTGTAACTGTGTTTGGAGTGGTTGGCGGCAAACTCATTGTGCATCAGCACCGTATGCTGGGACTACGTAGGCAAGCAACTAATGGCCCGCCGCCGACCCTACCAACGAAGAATCGGTAGCCAAGCTAGACGCCAGCTTCTGCTCGCCACCAAATTTCGCCACAATCTCAACCAGTTCCCGCCAAGTGTCGGGAGTTCCGGCCAAAACGCTACCGCTGTTGAGAAAATCCGCGCCGCCATCTAAGTTGGACACCTTGCCGCCCGCCTCTTGGATCAAGATCGCTCCGGCGGCGAGATCCCAGGGGGACAACTTGAATTCAAAAAATCCGTCGTAGGTTCCGGCAGCGGTATACGCCAAATCCAGGACCGCGGCACCGGTGCGGCGCACCGCTCTGGCGCGGCGGAAGACGGACTCAAAAATATCCAAATAGAGGGGCAAAGCGTCCTTGGCTTTGAAGGGGAATCCGGTGGCGACAAAGGCACCGTCGATGCCATTCAAACCAGAAACCGAAATCGCTTCTTTCTGTCCGCCGGAACTCTGTCTGTTGGAGCTACGACCGTTGCCACTCTGGCAGTGCTCTCGCTGGCAGTGCCCTCGCTGGCAGTACGCTCCCTGACCCTTGGCCGCAGAAAAGATCTTGCCAGTCACCGGTTCCGCGACCACCCCAACAACCGGCTCGCCATTCCGCAAACAAGCGATCGAAACTCCCCAAACCGGCAGCCGGTGTAAGAAATTGGTGGTGCCATCCAAAGGATCGACCACCCAAACATACTCCGCGTCGGCGACACCGCTCCAACCAGCTTCCTCAGAAAGGATGGAATGTTGCGGATGTCGTTGCCGGATCAACTCAAGGATTGCCTGCTCGCTGGCTTTGTCGGCTGCGGTGACAAAGTCGTTGGACTGCTTGGCCTCGGCCTCAAGGTTTTCGCGCCCAAAGTAATCAAGCAAGACCTCTGACGCTAGGTCGGCGGCGTCCAAAGCAGTTTGCAGCAATGATTGCATCCGAGCTTTGAATTCTAAGTTTGAAGCTTCTAGGTTTGAAGTTTTGGGCTTGAAAATCGGAACTTGAATCAAAATGCGCGGTCTAATGGTTCGCAGTCAAAGCCTAGATCTGCCGTCCGGCGATCACCGTGCCCACTGGGGCTCCGGTCAAGGTCCATCCGGCGAACGGGCTGTTGTGACCCTTGCTACAAAACTGTTCCGGTTCCACGGTCACCGACTGCTCGAGGTTCAACAGAGTGAGATCCCCCACTGCGCCCTCGGCCAGGGTTCCACCGGCAAGTTTGAGCACCCGCGCTGGAGCCGTGGACAGCAACTCGACCATCCGTTTGAGGTCAATCACGCCCCCACCTACCAAACGATCCAGGCACAGGGAGACCGTGGTTTCCAGGCCCACCACGCCAAAGGGTGCGGCACTGAACTGCGCGGCTTTCTCATCTTGATGATGGGGCGCATGGTCACTGGCGATCACGTCGACCTCACCGTTGGCGATGCCGTTGAGTAGAGCCTCTCGGTCCAGGTCGGGTCGTAACGGCGGATTCATCTTGGTGTCGGCGTCAAACTGGGTCTCGTCCACCGCTTCATCGGTCAACAGCAGATGGTGCGGGGTCACTTCGCAGGTTACCGAGCGACCCTCTTGCTTGGCCTCGTTGACCATGCGCAAGGATCGGGCGGTGGACAGATGAGCCACGTGGTAGCGACCGCCAAAGTCCTGCTGCAAAATCAAATCACGCGCCACCACCACATCTTCGGAAGCACCCGGAATCCCCGGCAATCCCAGCCGGGTTGAAACCGCGCCCTCGTGCATCACTCCATCCCCAGTCAGGTCCATGTCTTGGGCGTGCTGAATCACCGGGATGTCGAAGTGTTCGGCATAGAGCAAGGCGCGGCGCATTAACTCGGCGTTGGCGACCGGTAATCCGTCGTCTGAAATCGCCACTGCGCCCGCGGCCACCATTTCGGCAATTGCCGCTAGCTCTTGACCCGACAATCCTTTGCTCACCGCCCCGATCGGATAGACCCGGGCAAAACCGGCCCGATCGGCTTGCTGCATGATCAGCTCGGTGACCGAGCGTTGGTCGTTGACCGGATCGGTGTTGGCCATACAAGCGACCGCGGTAAACCCGCCGTTGGCAGCCGCTCGGGTGCCGCTGGCCACCGTCTCCTTGTACTCCTGCCCCGGCTCGCGCAGGTGGACGTGAATATCGATCAGCCCTGGGGTGACCACCAACCCGCTGGCATCAATCTCCTCCGCACCATCGGCCCCTGAGACCTGATCCGACACTTCTCGGATCACACCGTCTTCGATCAAGACGTCGGCTTGACCGTCGACCCCGGTCGCCGGATCCACCACGCGGCCGCCACGAACTAGAAGCTTCACGCTCCCTCCTGCGAGGCACCGGACAGCAAGTAGAGCACCGCCATCCGCACCGCGACCCCATTGCCTACCTGATGCAGGATCACCGACTGCGGCCCATCAGCAACATCGCTGGCAATCTCTACCCCGCGGTTCATTGGCCCTGGATGCATCACCAGAGCGTCCTCTTTTGCGCCATCTAGTCGCTTGCGTGTCAGGCCAAAGACCTCGAAGTACTCGGCGTTGGAGGGAAATAGCGATCCGCCCTTCAGCCGTTCCTTCTGAATCCGCAACATCATCACCACGTCGGCACCTTCAACCGCATCTTCGATGGTGGTTGCCACCCGCACTCCCAAGTCTTTGATCCCCGCCGGCATCATGGTGCGCAAGCCGCCGACGGTGACTTGGGCTCCCAACTTAGTCAGAAGATGAATATTGGAACGGACCACACGGCTGTGTTCAATGTCACCGATGATCGACACCTTGAGGCCCTCGATCTTGCCCTTCTTCTGCTGGATCGTCAGGGCATCCAGCAGCGCCTGAGTCGGGTGCTCATGCGCCCCGTCTCCGGCGTTGATCACCCCAGAATCGAGGATCTTGGCCAGCATATGAGGCACTCCCGGATGCTGATGGCGAATCACCACCAAGTCGGGCGACATGGCCTCTAGATTGAGCGCAGTGTCGACCAGCCCTTCACCTTTGCTCAAGGCTGAACCCGAGGAGGAGAAGTTCAAGCCATCCGCCGACAGTCGTTTCTCGGCGATCTCAAAGCTGGAACGGGTCCGGGTCGAGGGCTCCAAGAACAGGTTAATCACCGTCTTGCCGCGCAGCGTCGGCACCTTTTTGATCGGTCGCTCGGCGATCTCGCAAAAAGACTCTGCGGTGTCCAAGATCAGACGGATCTCATCGGCCGACAATTCTCTAATGCCGAGCAGATCTTTGCGCGTCCAGCTGATCGAGGTTTCCATCTAGCTTTGAACCCCCACCTCAGCCTCGGTGTCGCGCACAAAGATCCCTTCCGAGCCATCGTCGGTTTCGGCAAAATGGACGTCGACCAACTGTCCCTCTGAGGCTTCCCAGCGTTCGCCGACAATGTCTCCTTGAATCGGCAGCTCGCGCCCACCTCGATCAATCAACACCGCCAATCGAACTGCCTTGGGCCGGCCAAAGTCCATCAAAGCATCCAATGCGGCGCGAATCGTGCGACCGGTAAACAAAACGTCGTCACAAAGCACCACGGTCTTGCCATCGAGCGAACCCGGAAGCACCGTTTCCCGCACGATCGGCTGCTGTGCGATGGTCGACAGGTCATCCCGGTAGAGGGTGATGTCCAAGGTGCCCAGCGGTACCTCGCCACCCTCCATCGCCTTCACCTCTCGCACCAGGGCCTCAGCCAGCGGTACACCGCGGGTGCGAATACCCACCAACAGCAGGTCTTCGGCCCCTTGATGGCGCTCGACCAACTCACCCGCCATGCGACGAATCATGCGTCGCATATGGTGTTTGTCGTAGATCTGCTTTGCTTGAGCGGTCGCCATGGTCGTCCAATACTACTGTCATCTAGTGACACTGCCATCCAACGAAAAACGGGTGGCCGATGACGTTAAGGCAAACGCTGTTTGGATCGACCTTACGGATGGTAAGGCGACCCGTGGCGGAAGTCAACCAAAACGGCCAAAACCACAATATGTAGTGTTTGCCCTAGCACCTGACCCCACAATTTGTGCTAAATTCCGGTCCCGGAACGAGAATTTCACCATGCTTAAGCTCGAAACTCTGGACATTTCCGGATTCAAATCTTTCGTTGATCCGGTCGACCTCGCCTTTTCGGGCCGTATTAGCGCAATTGTCGGCCCCAATGGCTGTGGCAAGAGCAATGTCGCGGACGCCATCACCTGGGTTTTGGGCGAACGTAGCGCTAAGGCCTTGCGCGCCGACACCATGGGTGACGTCATTTTTGCTGGTGCCGCTGGACGCAAGCCACTGGGAATGGCGGAAGTTAGCCTGGAACTCTCCACCGACTCGTCCTTTCCCTTCTCCGAAGAGGGCCGACTGACCATCGGTCGGCGGGTCTATCGCTCTGGCGAGAGCACCTTTCTGATCAACGGCAAGACCGGTCGACTAAAGGACATCAAAGATTTACTGTCCGGCACCGGTCTGGGACTGCGTGCCTATTCGGTAATCGAGCAAGGAAAAATCGACCTCATCCTCTCCGGCAAGCCGCAGGAACGGCGGCGGCTGCTCGAAGAAGCGGCAGGGGTCACCAAATACCGCAATCGTCGACATCTCACCCAGCTGAAACTGGAAGAGACGGTCTCTAACTTGAATCGCCTCGACGATATCGTCGGTGAGGTGGAGCGTTCGATCCGCTCGCTGAAACGACAGGCGGGCGCGGCACGACGATTCAAGGAACGGCGACAGAACTTTCGCGATCTGCTGCAAGCGACCCTACTCAGCCGAGCTGCGGGGATGCGCTCCACGTTGCAGCGCGTGAGCACCGAGTTGGCCACGGTTCAAGATTCGACCGCGTCGCTCGCCGGACAACTCGGCGAGCGCGAAGCGCACATTGCCTCGCTACGAGAGACCAGTGATCAACAGGGACAAACCGTCTCCGAGCACCATCGCCAAGAGGCCGAATTAGCAGCCAAGATCCAAGGGCGTCAGGAGTTTCTCCAGGGTGCCCAACGCACCATTCGCGAAATTGAGGAACGCATCGCCTCCAACCAAGAACTGGCCAAGCGCACCCGTATCGAAATCGAGGGAATGGCACTGCGGTCGACCGATCTGCAATCAGTGCAGACCGAGACCGCCGCGGCACGGATCGCCGCCGAGCAGGAACTCACCGCCACCGACGACTTGTTCAGCGGTGCAGAAGAATTGGTAATCCAAGAGCAAGCGTCGCTGGAAGAGCGCCGGGCGGCTCTGTTGGAGGCCTTTGGCGGCTTGACCGGCGAGCGCAACCGATTGCACCAACAGACCACTGAGAAAGAAAAAGGCCAGTTCCGACTGCGGCGGGTGGTCGAAGAACGTGACGGCAAGAAAGACCTGCTCAAGAACATCGAATCCGAACTCACCCACTCCTCGGATCGCGTTGCCAAGTTGCGCCAAACCGAGCAACAGGCGCGCGATCAATTGGATACCGAGACCGGTAAGCGTGCCAAGCTCGAAGCCAAAGCAGAAACCTTACGAAACCGGCGCAATCAGCTTGAGCAGCAACTGTCCAGACTGACTGCGGCGTTGGAGTTTCTCACCGAAGCCAGCCAAGAACAGGCAGCGCGGCGCGCTAGGTTGGAGAGGCGTTTAGAAGAGTCCGGCATCGACAATCCGGTTTTTCTGCAAGACCAGATCCGTGCCAAAGACGGCTGGGAACGCGCTGTGGACTTTTTCCTCGATCGAATTAGCGGCGCTTTGGTGTCGTCAGACGGATCCGAAGACGATCTGGCGGCAGTACTGGGCAGCGGCGAAGGCAGCTCAACGGTCCTGGTTCGCTCTGACGCCGTGATCGGCCCCAACAAGCGAACCAGTCAGGAAATCAAGGACACTGCGATCCTTTCCCCGCTGGCCGAAGCGCTGGGTCTTGACCCCGCGTTGGGCTCGACCTTGCCACCGGCATATTTGGTGAAGTCGTGGGCCGACGCCCGCCGCCTGGCCGAGTCCCACCCGGAAGCAGCCTTTCTGTGCCAAGACGGACGTTGGATTCAGGGACGCTTACTCCGCGTGCTGGGCGAGAAAGCCCAACCGGGATCCATCGCTCGCGAGAATGAGCGGAAAAGTCTGGAAACCGAACAACCCAGAGTGCGAGTGCAGATCGAGGACTTGGATCGCGACCTCAGCGAACTGGATTCCGAGCTAACGCAAAACACCCAGCAAGTGGAGACTTTGCGCAGCGACTTGGAGCGAGCCCAGCGGGAAGCGGCGATTGCAGCCACCAAGGAAGAGGAAGCGGTCGCGACCAAGACTAGATTGTCCTCTGAGTTGCGCGGTCTGGACAATGAAAAATCCGAGATCGAGCGAGAAATCCAACGCCTGGATCAGTCTATCGAGGAGCACCAGATTCGGGTTGACGATCTAAGCCAGCGCCACGGCGAGCATGAGAGTTCCTTTGATCAGCAGCAGAAAAATCTGGATCAGGCCCGTGAACGGCGAGAGAACAGCCGCGCCTCAGGAGCTACTCGCCGCGGTTCGCTGGAAGTGGTTCTGGAGCGCTTGGGGGCCAATCAACGCGAATTGGAACGTCTCGGCCAAGATCAAACCGCTGCCGAGACTCGGATCACCAGTTGGAACAGTGAAGTCGATCGTCTGCAACAGCGCAAGCTCGACCTGATCCAAGAAGTGGAAAGCGTCACTGCGAAGTTGCAACAAGCTTTGGAAGCAAAGACCGAACTGGAAAGCAAAGGAATTACACTGCGGGAAGGTTGGGAGCAGTCGCGACAAACCCTAACTAACATCGACCGTGAAGTTGGCACGGACCGAACCCGCTTAGAGACAGAGCGCAACACCCTAACCGAACTGCGCGTGCAACAGGCCGGATTGCAAGAAAAGCTGGAACACGTCGGCGCCGATTATCGAGAGCACTTCGACGATCCACTTCCGAATCAAGTGGTCGCAGACGAGAGACCTCTTGAGCAACTAGAAGCCAACTTGGAAGCGGCGCGCGGAGTCCTGGAGCGTATGGGGCCGGTCAACGAGTTGGCCGCTGAAGAGCTCGACGAACATGGTGAACGCTATGAGTTCCTCACCGTTCAGCGGACTGACGTCCTGGAATCGGTCGAAAGCCTGCGTGCCACGATCGCCGAAATCGACGCCACCTCATCCGAGCGTTTCTTGAAAACCTTTACTGCGGTCAACCAACACTTCTCCTCCACCTTCGAGGAATTGTTCGCCGGTGGCGAGGCCGAGATGCGTTTGCTCGACGAAGACAACGTGCTGGAAAGCGGCATTGAGATCGTCGCTCGACCTCCGGGAAAGCGGCTACAAAATCTGATGTTGATGTCGGGTGGCGAAAAGGCTTTGACCGCTCTGGCGCTGCTGTTTGCCCTGTTTCGTCACACGCCGTCCCCGTTCTGCGTTCTCGACGAAGTGGACGCACCGCTTGATGACATCAACTGTCTGCGCTTCGTCGACATGCTGCGTCGCATGGCCAAGGAGACCCAGTTCATCATCATCACCCACAACAAACTCACCATGGAAGCCGCCTCGACCCTCTACGGAGTGACGATGGCGGAGCGCGGCGTTTCGAAAGTGGTGTCGGTGGAGTTGGACGAGATCGACGCCGGGATCACTGCTGCTGCGTCAGCCTAACTCGGCTGGCTTACGTAGATATCAATTCGCACCGGCGTCGACCTTTCCTTGTTCGGTTTTTCGAGAGGGTGTACAACATAGAGGTCCGAGCGCAGATCGCCGTTGATGTCGAGGACACGGACTAAACCGAGGTGTTTGGGTTTGCGTTCCAGCTCGATGACTTGGTCCGCAGTCGCCGAATAGTGACATCCCGCCTGACCGTAATGGACGTTGACCCCTCTGCCAGCCCCAAGTTGAACGAAGTCAGCCCTGCCGTCCCCGTCAAAGTCGCCCGCGAACTGAGATAAATGCCGAACTTTGTCGTTGCGTAGGTTGATTTTGAATCGACCTGAAAGATCCATTCCGGTGATCGTTTCAAAAGTGCCATCGGCCCGCTGACACGAGACCTTGAAGTTCAGTGTCAGCTTGAGGGAACGGGTCACAAGAGCGCGGGTGATCAACGGCAAGATCGAGAAGTCTAACTCCATAGCAATTAAGTCAAGCCGCTGGTCGCCATCCAAATCCTGGAAACCTAATGGCAACCGAATCTCGAAGCCATCTTCGCTGTCTTCATCCGCTTCGGTGTCTCCGAAGCTGTAGCCACTGGTCTGGAATCGGAGTTGTTCAGGTCCGCGAGAAAAGTCCTCCCGAAGCTCGTAAAGGCGATAGCCGAAAAGCGGCCGCTTAGCCGAGTCGATTTCTTGACGCATGGTCGGGTCCTGCCAGCGCTTGAGTTCCCATCGAGCCACCGCCACCGCACGCAGATCGTTAGCCAGTTGCCCGACATAAACGATCTCTCCAAATTCATCTTGACTATCTTTTCCTTCCCAATCCGCCGGGACCTGGAGAACCACTGGCTCGGCGAACGTTAGACCTCCGAGGTTGCGGTAGAGAATTCCGCTGCTCTCCGGCCCACCGGAATCATTATGCAGTAGTACCAAATCATCCAGGGCATCGCCATTGAGATCACGAACTTCGGGGAGACGCGGCCGCTGCGGCTGCAACTCACTCTCATCTTTTTGATCGAGCTGTCGATCTTTGCGGCCATCCTCTTGGACTTGCCCTACTTCAGGCCCTTGATGCACGTCTGTTTCAGGTTCTCCGAGGATCGGCTTAGCGAGGAATCGAACTCCTTGCTTAGAGAAACTGTTTTCGATTCCTGGCAACAGCACCCAACCGCCTTCGGTTGGTAACAGAGCGTCCGGATGACCATCAGAGTCCAGGTCATGGAGAAACTCGAAATCCGAATAGAAGCGGCCGCTTCCGCTCAAGCTTGTGGGTTGGAGCACCAACGGTCGAAGCGATGACATTCCTTTCACGACGTCGACTTGCACCATCGAGATTCCCTCATCGGTCACCGCAATCAACGTCTCGCCTTCTCCTGAGATGTTTTTCATTGTGCTAAAAGCATGGATCGAAGTATCGAGTGCAAGTGCTGGTAGAGACGGGCCGTAGCCCGGCTGGCCGATAAGCCCCGGATAAATGCGCAATTCCCGGCGGTCGATCAAAGCCGGAACCACATTCATCACCTCAACCAAACCCTCAACTCCATCAAAGCTGGCTTCCTCAAACTCAGTAACGCTGCCCCACTGGTTATAAACCACAACTACGGCTAAGTCATCGCGGCCATCTCCCGTTACATCAGCGGGAAAAATCGCCGCCGGTACGCCTGGCAACAACAGTGGTACACGGGTAAAACCCAGTGCGCGACCCTGCTGCGCCGAGACAACCTCCGCAACACCCAACCATCCAGCAAGAAAAACACAAGCACTGACTAGCGCTGGTCCGAGGCACACACGGTTGGTAATCACTCCGACTGGCCGATGAGGTCAGACGTTCGCCCCCACTGCAAACCAAAAACTGTCTCGTTCAGCGATCGCCGCGACCGCGGTGCGTTCTCTCGCTCATCCAGCGGTTCGGGCAAGGAGGCCGCCGGCCCTCGCTTGCCAATCGCAATCGCCGCCACCGGTTGAAAGTCGTCCGGAATCTCGAATGACGCCCGCGCCATATCGGCAGAAAATCCCGCCATCTGGTGAATCGACCAACCTCGCGTAGTGGCTTCTCCTACTAATTGCGCCACCGCTTGGCCGCTGTCGTACCAAGCATGTTTGTTCGGTTTCCCATGGTGGGTGTAGGTGCTCTTGGCGACCACGATTGCCAAGGCCGAGGCCTTTCCTGCCCAAGGCTGGTTTCCCGCCATCAAGCTCTCGAAGATAGCGTCAAACACTTCATCCCCGCGCCGGCCAACGACAAACCTCCAAGGCTGCTCATTGAACGCCGAAGCTGCCCATTGCGCAGCAGCAAACATCGACCCCAATGTGTTGGTGTCAATCTCTTGGTCGGTAAACGAAAGCGGACTCCAGCGTTCAGCAAAGATGTCGCTCATGGAGAAACGGCTGTCAGCACTGCATTGATTCATAACGATCCTCTTTTCATTTTGCGACTAGAACACATAAGTCGGCCAATCGACAATGTTGAGCACGAGCTGCCGTGATTCAAGGCCTGGAACAGCCAGCCTTCAACCGAGATAGAGAAAGACAAGAACGATGATCAGCGCCAACAGCGCCAGGAAGAAAATCTTCCAAGCGCTCTTGGGGTAGTGGCCAGCCACCTCGCCGGTACTCCCGTTGGCCACCACCTGAAAATTCTTGCCGTGATAGTCGTAGGTCAGATGCCACACCGGCACCAGAATGTGCTTGAAAGTCTGTCCGGAGTAGTTGGGGGAAATGCGTAGGTTGCGGTAGGTATCACCAGGAACCTCGCGACCACAAAGTTGCTGCAGCTGCTGCTCCATTTGCTCTCGCGATGCCTGCGCAGCATCGATCAAAACGATTCGATAGTGCTCGACCACAAACCCAGACAAAAAAGCGGTGTCGTAGGGCACCAAGTCTTGGGTCGGAAACGGCTCTACGCTGCGCAGTAGATCCAGCGGCACGCCCTGAGTGCCCGGTACCGGTTCGTCATCAAAAAAGTGCATGAGCGACCCCGACGCCGGAGTCCAGCGCACCCTCTGCACTTGCCGGGTGCTATTGCGTCCATTGTTGTCACGGTAGTTCTCAGTAACGTAGTAGTAGGTTCCCGAATCTGCAGACCAGCGGCAGCTCACTTGGGCGTCGAAGGTCCAATACGGCAGATAGATTCCCCGCACCTGATCCACCAGCGCCTTTTTCTTGAGCTTTCCGGGGGCCAACCACTTGGAGCCGAACCACTTGCGCAGCCGATCACGAATCTTGCCCTGGTCAACCATGAACGGCAAAACGCTCTGTGGCCGAATCGGCGGTTTGATCTCGTCATAGTCCACCAGCTTCGGAGAACCGCAGAAATCACAGTTCTGGCCAACGCGCTCTGGGTCAAACACCGACACCGCACGACAGCTACGACAGCGCACCGTCCTCTTCTCGGCTTTCCAGCCGCGCAGGTTCGCCGGCATCTCGCGCAGCGTCTTGACCAAATCGATCTCTTGGATCTTGCCGGTTTCGCGGTCGATCTCGCACGGCGACTCGGTGCCGCAGTAGGCACAAATCAGGCGATGCTTGGAGGCACTCCATTCCGCTTGAGCCCCACAGGCTGGGCAGGAGTGGCGCTCAAGTGCAACCGTCTCGCTGTCCCAATCCTGGGCGGTGGGAATCGGCGGCGGCCCACCGTCAGTGTGTTCTTGATCTGTCAACCCAGTCTCAGCGATCGTAAGCCTACTCTGCCAAGTACGCTTCCAAGGCGGAACGCTTGACGCGATAGACGCTGCCGATCTTCTTGGCGACCAGATCGCCACTCTCGATCACCGCCATCACATCCTCTTCACTGACGGCCAAGACTTGCGCTACCTGGGCCGGGGTCAATATGTCGACGATCGCCGGGGTGTCCGAAACTGGTCGCGCTTTGGCCGGCCCAGGGCCGGCGGGGCTCTCACTGGGAAGAAATCCACCTTGCTCGCGCATCATCTGCTGGGCAATGGCAAACCCCACGGCCATCTCGGTCGCCATACCTCCAGCGCCGCCACCACCGGAACCGCCGTCCGCCATCCCTTTACCCATCTGATATTTGACGTAGTCGTTGAGGTTGCCAATTGCCTCCATACCGGAGCGCTTGTCAATAGCTTCTTCAACCTCGGGTGGAACCGAAATGTTCTCAACAATGAACGAGGTTATGTGAATGCCGTATTTGGCACCCATCACCGGGTTAATCAGGGGCAGTAGCGCATCACCCAATTCGGTATAACGGGTCGCCGCTTCCAGCACCGGAATGTTGGAACTGGCCAAAGCATCGGCGAACGTCGACACCAGGCGCGAGCGCATGGTGTCGGAGAATTCCTCTAAACGGAAGGTGTGGTCGGATCCGGAAACTTCTTTCAAGAACAACTTGGGGTCAACGACCTTGAAATCGTAAGTACCAAAGGCACGAGCCCGGACAATGCCCAGATCTTCGTCGCGCATCATGATCGGGTTGGCGGTACCCCACTTGTTGGCGGTAAACAGTCGGGTGGTGACGTAATAGACGTCTACCTTGAACGGCGACTCCAGACCGTATTTCCAACTCTTCAGGCGCGTCAAGATCGGGATGTTCTCGGTTTCCAGCCGGTGCTTACCGGGCTCGAAGGTGTCGCCAAATTCGCCCAGATAGACGAACTGCGCCACCTGCGACTCACGCACAATCAACTGAGCACCGCGCTTGATCGCTTTGTCTTCGTCCGGGAAACGCCACACCAAGGTGTCCCGCGAATCATCGGTCCACTCGATAATCTCCAGTAGCTCGCCTCTGAGGAAATCCAAAATCTTTGATGCCATACCGCCCTCCGCGTTGGGGAAATAGTGAAAGTTACCAATCGCCTGCGCGATGCTAATTCTAGCTGACCCGAGATCCGTGGTTCGGTACCGGAAGACTCCTCACCAAAGGCCCGTCGCCCTAGCGATCCCAGACATCGGCGAACTCTTCCGGATCGTTTTCAAACACCCGTCTCAGATAAACACAAGACGGCGAAATCTTGCCTTCCGTTTCACGCATGTCCGCCACCACACGATCCACCAAGCGACGCGCCAAGCCTTGTCCCCGACGAGAGGGGTCGACAAATGTGTGGTTCACCAAGATTCGGTCCTGAGCGGTACGCAGATAGGTCATCTCACCGATCCGCGTGGCGTCAGCCAAGAGTTGGTAGTGGCCGTAGTTGTCTGCCTCGTGGTGTGTAGTCTCCAACCGATCGCCACCGCTTCCTGCTCTCGTGGCATCCGACCTCACATCCGTCTCACTCATACCGGTTCTCCTTAGCTCCTTTTGACTCAACCATGGAGCCGATAACCCACCTCACGGGGCACTTGAATAGCCAAGATCCGCGTGTCTTCATTGCCCGCGACTAGGGTCACTGCAGCGCCATCCGGCTCGACCACACTCAGGTCTCCGGGCTCAACGGTAACCTGCTCCTCGATACCGGCCCAATCGGAACTGGTCCAAGTCGCTGAGCCACTGATCGCGACCGCAGCCACCGCCCATCCGGCCGGCCGGTCCGGTGTCCACTGGGAACCAGCACTCAGGCGCACCTCTTCGACCACCGCGTCGGCCTTCAACTGCATGACTCCTTGCGGGCCGAGTACTCTCTTGATCTCCACTCCCCCACCCAAATCATCCACCGAGAAATCGGCATCAGAAAATTCATGGTACTGCGCAGGCTCCCGCAGGGTTTGCTCTAGGTCAGGATGAAACCAAATCTGAAAGAACTCCCCATTCTCCGAAAGACCCTCTTCGTGAGAGACCCCAGAACCGGTCTGCATCACTTGAATTCCGCCCTCCGAAACCGTGCTCTGGTTCCCCGTCGAGTCACGATGCACCATGCTGCCCGCCAAGCAATAGCTCATGATCTCGAATCCCCGATGAGGGTGGAGGCCGATCATCCCGCCTTCACGAGACTTGGCCCAGGCCCAGTAAAGCAGCGGTCCGATTGCCTTGATTTTGGGAAACTCTTGAGGAAAACCGATTGGTTTATTTTCTGTGATCCGACCGCCATCAAAAGCACCCATCACTTGCTGACTGACCGGCAGGTGGCGAATCGCTGATTGGCTCGGCCGACTCCTTGATTGGGTTCTTGGTTGGGTGCTCGGTTGTTGGCTATTCATGATGGACCGTCTCCGTTGTTTCTGCGTGCAACGCCAGTCGATGATTGTTCTGACCGATGGTTGCGCTGTTGTGCTGCATGGCCTTGCTCAATGTCGTTGCGCATGCAACAATCGAAACCCAGCAAGAAAGCCAAATATTCCCACTTCGAAGAATACCGAGAACACCATGCCCAAGAATCAAACCGGTGACCTTCCCGCCCAAGATCCGCTCAGTTTGTGGATGTTGTTTCTCAACACCCGGGGGCGCATCCTCGGCTCGGTTGAATCGGACCTCAGCGACTGCGAACTGCCCCACGTTTGGTTCGATGTGCTCCATCAGCTCAAACAGGCAGGCGGCAAACTGCGGCCCACGGACCTCGCTGACTTAGTAATGTTGTCTAAGAGCGGACTGACAAGATTAATCGATCGGATGGCTGCCGCCGAGCTAGTACAACGGGATGATTGCCGTGACGACGGTCGTGGCGCATTTGTCTCGATTACCCAGTCAGGCCGAGCCATTCTTAAGAAAACACTGCCCCGCTACCGCAAGGCACTGAAGAGTCACTTCCTGAATCAACTCGCACCCTGGGAACAACGAGCGTTCGCCGATATTTTGTTGAAACTGAACGCACCCCGTTGAGTCTCACCGCGATCAACCGACCTAAGTGACACCATGACCATCAACAACCTTCGCCTAAGTTGTCTTCTTCTCGTCTTTGTTTGCCCGTTCCGTTCGCAACCCAAGCCCAAACCAACCCACGAGCGCTTGCGGTCGCTGAACAAGTTCTGGAAGCCATGGGTGGGCGACAAGCATGGGAGGGTACACGCTACTTGAGTTTCGGTCCCTATCTGCCAACGTAGCTGAGACACTTGGCCCCCTGATAATTAGAGGGCGGAAGGAGGTTTCAGTATGTTTCAGAATCAGCCCATATTGCCCGTCTCGCCGAAGGCGACCGAGGAGCGTAGCGACGAGGGAGCCGGAGGGGAGACGGCGCAGTTGTCCTCGACCACAGAACCAGTGTTCTGGCTGATGTTTTTCTCAATAAACCCGAGCGCTTCGTACGCGGCTGCCCGAAGCCAAAACCATTACCCGACGCTGTCTGGATCAACCCACCAGATCGGGATCGATCATCGCTTGGCGATGCTCACTAATTAAAGATGACGTGTGTCTCATTATCGTTGGCAGGTTCCGTCCAGCCAAATAGTGGGCTTACTGTTGGCGGGGATAGCAGCGAAGCTATCCGTAAGGACGAGCAGTGTGATCTGCTCCCAACCCCCGGGTGGCAGACTTGGCCTCTGTTTACCGTTGTTACTAGGGAGTGCGGTTTGTTTCTTGCTCAGGAACTATTTGTTCGGCTGGACTAACGACACGAACGCGCTCGCGGGAGTACGAGTCATAGACGTACTCCCGCTCCTTTCGCTGAGTGGCGCGGCGCCAGTTCAACGGGACTTGTGTCGTGCCACGCACGCTTTTTCCCAATAGAAGTAATTAGTCGCTCTCACTCGCCAGGTTCTGGCGAAATTGTTGCAAAACATGGGGCCAGGCCATGTCTTGGAAGTAGGCACGGGTTTCTTGCCAGTGTTCTGCTTCGCCGATGCCAAGGTGGGTGAGGCGAATGTGGGTGCCGCCGTCTTCGGTGGCACTGTCTCCGATGGGCCTGTCTTCGGTGGGTGAGAATTCGACGACGACCCAAGTGCGTAGGGTACGACTTTCGGGCTCGGTCGGTGGAGCGTTCCAGCTGAAGCTGACCATGCGACCGGGGATGAAACTCAAAACCTGACAGCCGTTGCTGCCGATGACGCCATCCCACAGCCACTCGTAACGACCACCGATGGTGAGGTCGATGTCGGCACGGAGTTCCTCGCGTTCGGGACCATAGGCGGCTTTGAAAGCGTCTCCGTCTGTCCAGGCGCGGTAGACCAACTCCACCGGAGCGTTGATGACTGCTTCGACCGTGAAGTGCGTTGTTGTCTCGCCGTTAACGAACAAGCTGGTGTCGATGGGCTGGCTGGCTTGAATGAGATCTGTCATCGTTTCTCCGTCGGTTGATCGGTGTAGTCGGGCTGCTCCCGCTGATACGAAGGCGTAGCGAGCCGGGTTTAGCGTCGAACTCTAGAGAACTGAGGCCTGAGCCCTCGGCGTGATAAGTCGGAACTCAAGAAAGAAACATCGAAGATTGATTGCGGATAGAGCCCAGATGGACTGCCTGTTCTAGCTTGAGTGACTTTCGTTAAGTTGTTGTTTTACAACCAGAAAGGTTGGCTGGGGCGGCAGGGTTCGAACCTGCGAATGCCGGATTCAAAGTCCGGTGCCTTAACCACTTGGCCACGCCCCAATATCGTTGCTGAAAACGCCTGAACTGGATCAACTAGGACCAAAAAGAATCGGACAGGTGGTTTTCTACCACTTCGTCGAGATCCTTAGGTTCGGACTGGCTACTGCTGTCGAAATCTCCTCCACCCGGACCAAGGTCGTGGTCCTCGTCACGATCCTCTACTGCCTCAACCGCATCGGCATTGCCAGACGTTGCCTGAGGTTGGGGCTGCGACGATTCTACTGTGCTCTCTGGGGTAGGCATAGGCCTCTCGGTGGCAGCTTGAATCTCTGTTGCCGCTGCTGAAACCGGTGCCGGAACTGTAGTTCGATCTGGGGCTGGAGCTTGGCTTGGAGCGGGGAATTTCCGAGCTGGTGGTCGATTGTTGCCGCTAGGCGACTGCTCTTCGTAGCGACGCACCGCAGGCTGATCCAGGGCGACCACTTGCTCGTATTCATCCAGAATTCGCTCTTCCAGCATTCTCCGCGTTTCGGAGTTGAGCGGATGGGCAATGTCTTTGAAGTCGCCGTTTTTCTTGCGCCGGCTGGGCATGCTGATGAAGTAGCCATCGCGACCGTTGATCACCTTGATGTCATTGACCATGAAGCAGCCTTCGAAGACCACCGACACGAAAGCTCTGAGCTTTTCGTCGCGCACAGGAAATACCCGTACATCGGTAATTTGCATCTCAACCCTCCTTGGTTTCGGTCGTCTCTAAGGGTGCGCCACCGAGCGCTCCCTGACAAGCTGCGGGATGCTACCAGCCCCAGACCATCGACGGCTATTTTCCAATTCCCGCTCGGTGTGCGCAAACCTGCGGCCAATCCCGGTAGCGGTCTAGGCTCGGGCGTACCTCCTCAGATTGCTCACAGTGGCTGCGACGCCAGCCAATGCGAACCCCGGATCGCTGAAGCCAGGATTCCTGCTCACCGATCTCAACCACCATCCCTTCCGGCACTGAGGCTGGGCGGCCGAGCAACAAGTCCGGAATGGCGCTGATTTCAACCGCCCCAAAGTCCTCGACCTGAATCGCCGCGCTGCCGTCAAGGTCGCAACGAGACTTGCCCTTTTTGTCGATCCACACGCCGCGATCAGTCGATTGATCGTAGATCCAAAGACCGCGACCGATGGGGTCGGAAGCAACAACTCGAAAACCAACCGCGTCTTCCCAGAGAACCATGCGAAAACGTCCACTTTTTTGTTGCTGCTGAAACTCCACTTGAAACAGACAGCGGATCGGAGCTTTGGGCTCCGCCAAGGTGTGGGTGGCCCCGAGCACCGGCTCTATCGATTGTCGGTGAGCACAGGCGGCCAGAGATAGCACCAGCAGGGTCCAGGCCGCACTGCGAAGCACTCGCTGACCCAGTGCCAGCGACCGGAGACGGCGAACCCTAGCCATCCTCCGGAAGGTTCCCAAGCTTGCCGGTCAATTCATCTCCCCCATCGCCAGTTTTGACCGCCCATTGATAGAAGGTGCGGGCTTTCTCGTTCTCACCAATCGCCCGGTATAGATCGCCCAAGTGTTCCAAGATCACAGCGTCATTGGGGATCAACGCCGCCGCTTTTTCCAAATAAGGCCGAGCCTCTTGAAAGCGCTGCAAGCCAAAGTACGCCCAGCCCAAGGAATCAAGGTACGCGCCGTTGTCCGGGCTGGTCTCGACAGCGCGAAGGGTCAACTCCAGGGCTTGCTCCAGGTTGATGCCCTGCTCGGCCCAGGAGTAGCCGAGAAAGTTAAGTGCCGGGCCGTGGACCGGCTCCTGTTTCAGAATCGTCAATAACTCGCGCTCCGCCTCCAGCCAGCGATCGGCTGTGTCCAACGCCACCGCCCATTGGTAGCGGGTCTCAAGTCTGTCCGGAGCACGGCGAACCGCCTCGGCAGCGAACTCAACCGCTTCTTCCGGTCGATCGCGAATCGACCACACCCTAGCCACCAAAGAGGGACCGAGCACTCCTTCTCGAGCCGCCAGTTCGGCCAGCACCTGGCGGGCCTGGTCCTCTTCCCCCGCCAGCAGCAGCAACTCACCCTCTTTGGCCCGTACCGCGGGTTCGACGTCGGAGTCAGCCTCGGCAAGGCGATTCAACGCACGCCGCGAGGCTTTGAGTCCTTTGGTATGAAACAGCGCCTCGGCGTACAACGGAAACACCGTCCAGTCGGGCCCCTGGGGGTTTTCGACCAACGGAGCTGTCTCTTCGACCACTGTGCTCCACTGCCCGGACCGACCCAGCAGATCGAGCCTCAGCAGGGTCGCTCGGCGACGTCCCTCGGTTCCATCGGCAAGGGCATCGCGGCTGCGACCCAGAACTTCGGTGGCCTCTTCGTGCAGGCCCAAGATCTGCAGATATTCGGCGAGCTCCAATGTCGCAGGCAAGTCCTCGGGAGAAGTGGCGACATAGCTTCGCAATAGGTCTGCGGCTTGATCGTAACGCCCCACCGCGGACTCCAATCGCACCGCCAGCCGCCGCAGTTCTTGATCACCGGGCGAGGTCGCTAACAACGACGACAGTAGACTCCGGGCTTTCTCATGCTGATCGGCCTCGACCAGTAGAATCGCTAGTCGGCGACTTAGACCCGGGTCATTGGCCTGCTCGACCGGAGCTTGGCGCAACAATTCCACCGCCTCGAATACCTCCCCACGATCCGAAAACATCTTGGTCAAGGCGATCCGAGCGCGAAGCTGAAAAGGATCCTTTTCGAGTAGGTCGCGGAGAACCTCTTCGGCCTCTCCAGGATTTTCCGAGCGCATCAAGGCTTCGGCTAGGTAGCCCGAGGCCGCCAAGTTAAACGGTGCTATTTCCCGCGCTTGGCGAAAGGAGTCAGCCGCCGGTGCATACTGGCGACGACTCAGGTACACCACTCCAAGCTCCACCCACGCTCGATGATCGTCAGGATTGATCTCCAGCAGTCGACTCAACAATGCCTCACTTCGGTCCAGAGCGTTGGCGGTGGAGTCTGTGTGTCGGCGAAAGAACAACCCCGCTGCCCACAGAATGTCTGGGTTCTCGGGAGCCAATTCAGAGGCCACTTGGTATTGCTCCGCGGCCTCCTCGATACGCCTCCAGCGGCGCAATTGTTCCGCGTATTCGAGGCGTGCATAGGGTTCGGAGGGAAACAATTCCAACCCTTGCAGCCACAGTGCGTTGGCCTCTTGTAGCTCGCCGGTCGCGGAAACTTCGCGGGCAAGTGCAAATAGTTCAAAAGGATCCCCGGTCGCGGCTGAGACGGATGGCTGCCCCAGAGCAGACTCAACCCCGAACAAGCTGAGCGTCAAAATCGCACTCAAGAAAGCGAACCTCAACTGATTCATGGCTGCCACAAAGGCAGCGTAGCACGGTCGATTCGGGCGTCGCATGGTCACAATCTTGTTCTCCTGAAGGCGGTTCGCGGCTGAGCACAGGCCAAAGAAGTTATTGTCCCAACTAAACCGGCTGGGTCGGCTCTCACCACTCCACGATCGCTTCCATTTGCAAGATCCGGTCCCTCTCCCCTAGTCTCGGCGGATGTCAGAAGTACTTACCTCAGGTCCTTGGTACCGCCGACTCTACTGGCAAGTAGCAGTTGCCATGGTTCTCGGGATTGTTGCCGGGTTGCTATTCGGCGAGCCCTTGGCTTCGCGCATCGACTGGATCCGCGAGATTTTTATGCGCTTACTGCGCATGGTGATCGTGCCGTTGATTTTCACCTCGATCACTTCCGGAGTTGCCTCAGTGGGCAGTGGACGAGCTCTGGGTCGACTGTTTTCCAAGACCATGGGGTACTACGTCGTCAGTAGTCTGATGGCGATCTCAGCGGGCCTAGTGGTGGTCAACATCATCAAACCCGGAGTCGGCGCCAATATCGTCGGTGCGGTGCGCCAAGAACTGCCGGAGCTCTCTACCCCAAGTTCTGCCAGCGAGGTCCTGCTCGACATCGTGCCGCGCAATATCTT
Organism: Candidatus Multivoradales bacterium; assembly: GCA_965248055.1. Taxonomy (GTDB): domain Bacteria; phylum Acidobacteriota; class Thermoanaerobaculia; order Multivoradales; family JAHEKO01; genus CBDCXF01. Next base: position 3,320,652 of record CBDFIJ010000004.1, on the reverse strand, counting down.
TGCTGCCGCCTCGCAGCCCAATATCTTGGCGGTGATCTTTTTCAGCATCCTGCTCGGCGCCGCGATCGCCGGGTTGGCGGAGCCACATCGATCTCGGATGACCGGTTTCTTTGACGCGGCGTTCGCGGCGATGATGCGTTTGACTCAGGGGATCATCGCCCTATTGCCGATTGGCGTCTTTGCCATGGTGACATCAGTGGTCGCGCGCACCGGATTCGAATCCTTTCGTGCGCTCGGGCTGTACATGCTGACCATCGCCATCGCTTTGACCTTTCATCTATTCATCAGCTTGCCCTTGCTGCTCAAGTTCTGGGGCCGGATCAAGCCGATGATTCACGTACGCAATATGCGCAGTCCATTATTGGTCGCCTTCTCCACCAGTTCGTCGAGTGCCACCTTGCCGGTGACCATCAACGCAGTAGAAAAACAGGTCGGTGTGTCGAACCGCATTTCCTCCTTTGTGCTGCCGATGGGGGCCACCGTCAACATGGATGGGACTGCGCTCTACGAGTGCGCCGGAGTGCTCTTCATCGCCCAAGCCATGGGCTACGAACTGGGGTTCGTCGGCCAGTTGACAGTGGTGTTTACTGCACTCTTGGCGTCCATCGGTGCCGCGGCGATTCCTTCAGCTGGTCTGGTGGTGATCTTCATCGTTCTGGAGGCGGTCGGTCTGCGGGGTCCGGAAGTCGAACTGATGGTGGGCGCTATGTTGGCGATTGACCGACCTTTGGACATGTATCGAACCGCGGTCAATGTGTTTTCCGATTCCTGCGGCGCGGCGATCATTGCCCGCAGCGAAGGTGAATCAGACGTCGACACCGAGGTGCGAGCGCTCTACACCGACCTGTAGTTAGTACCCGCCGGCCAATTCTGCTGCCCGCCAACCAATTGCTGCTGTCGGCTCGTTTCGACTAGACGGTGTCGCTGGCTGAGTCGGCGTCACTCTGGTTGACGCCAACTCCTACTCACTCATCGTTGATCAAGAAGCGATCCAACGTTCGACACAGAAATAGGTCGATTTCACTCCAAGTGTGATCCAAGCGTTCCTGCAGTAGGTGGTCTCCATCAACGAAGCCGTGCAACTCGACATCACTAGCCAATGCAGCGAACTGTTGCACTCCAGGCCAGTCGATTTCGGCATCCTGCATTCCGTGAAACAGCAGGCACGGACAAGCGAGGTCTTGCGCCAATTGCCGCGACTGCCAGAGCTCGGCATCTTCAAAAAAGCTCCGGGCCAAGGATCCAGACTCGCCCGCGAGCGGCGCCGAACCCAACGCCTTCCACAGCGCCAAACGCTCCGCCCCTTCTCGCCGACGAATGGAGGCAGCTAATCCGATGGCTGGAGCGATTCCAATACAGGCGCGAATTCCCTGCGGATGTTGGCTGGCGTAGACCAGTTGAGTCAAGGCGCCATACGACGACCCGGCGAGAATGAATTCCTGCCAACCGCGTCGACGTAGTTCACCCATCACCACCGTCAAGTCATCCAGGTTGCGCCCCACGGTCGCGTCTCTGAGGTCTCCTCCAGACTCGCCATGCCCGCGCAGGTCAAAGCGGCAAAACGGAACACCTCGCTCGATAAACTTTCGGCTGAAAAACGTTCCTTTGGTACCAAACGCGTGGGAGCCAAAACCGTGTAGATGGACAACGATCGGCGTTGATGTATCGGCCGGCCCTTCAAGCACCCCGGACACCGATTGGCCGCCGACCTGCAACTGGATCGTCGTTTCGGTCATGGAGTTAGGAACCTCCTAGAACGGACTTTGACCGCGTAGTGCGATACGGATTCTCGCGGGCTCAGCGTTGGTGCGAATGGTCACAGTTCCACTGTGCTCACCGGTAGTCGACGGTTGGAATCGAATACCCACGGTACAGCGACTTCCAGCAAACAAATGGGGGACGTTCTGGCAGGTCGCGGGCACTAGGCGAAAGGCGCCACTACCCTCACCATCGATGACGATTTCCCAAATCTCCAGTCGCCCTGGACCGTGGGAAATCAGAGTTAACGTCTCCGCCGGACTCCTGCTGCCAGCGCCAGTAGTCTCAAAATCAATACTGGAGCGATCCACCGAGGCACGCGGTACCGGCGGCGCCCCAGCCAGCCCGGAAAGAGGAATCCGTCGCTCGCCGACAGCGGAGTGAACGACCAAGGCTCCAACGTGCGCTCCCGGGTTCTTCGGCTGAAAACGAACCACGATTTCACAGTCCGCCCCGGAGACAATCATCCGACTGGAACAATCATCGCCACGCACGCCGAATCCACTTCCTTCAATCGTCACTTTGGGCAGATCGAGCGGCGCCGAACCTGCGTTTTGAATCGCAATCTGTAAGTCCTGGGACTCCCCTTGGGGAACGGTGGAGAAATCAATCCGGTCCCTGGAAAGCACCAACTTGGCGGCAGCTCCATTGCCTTCCAGGGCGACCACTGTCGGAGATTTCGGAGCATCGGACTCGACCTTTAACGAGGAAGAGACCGATCCCGAACTCTTGGGCTCCATCTGCAACCGCAGTACGCAGGTCGCTCCCGGAGAGAGTTCTGAACCGCAGTCCGATTGCAAGCGAAACGACGACGCAGTCCCACCGTCAAGCCGCACCGAGCGAATCGACGCCGTCGCTGAACCACTATTGGTCAATCGCACTGTCCTGGGTGGCGAGGTGCGCCCCACAGGAGTCGCCGCAAAACCCACCTTGCGCAAATCAAATTCAAGATTGGCGGCAGTGCCAACACCGGTCAACTGCGCTGCCGGAAACCGCTCGCCGCCGCGATGCACGAGATGCAGTGCCGCTTTCACTGCTCCCGCGCCCTGGGGGGCAAATGTCACCCGGGCCCCGCAGGAGCCGCCAGCCGGGATCGGTGACCGCGTGCAGGTATCTGAGACCAACGAAAAGCCGCTCCCGTCCAGCACCGGAGTCGATAATGTCCATTCGACGTCGCCACGATTCAACCACCGGATCCCCATGGCGGTCGAAGTCGAGCCCACTTTCCATTCGCCAAAGTCCAACGAGGCCGGATCGATCTCAAATCCTGGGCCGATCCCTTGACCAACCAACTCGATCGCCGACATCGGTTCTGCCACCTTGCCCTCTGCCGTCAATCGGGCGTCGCGGGCTCCCATCCGACGAGGGGAGAACACCAGTTGCAAGCGACAGCGTTCGCCCGGCTCTAAGGCATCCCGGCAACCGTTGTCGGTCAACCGGAAGTCACTGTCTCCGCCAATCGAGACCCGCCCCAGTGAGCCAGCCAAGGTGCCACGATTGCTGACTTCCACAAGCTGTACCGCGCTCCTGCCGTCGACCGAGGTGCTGCCAAAGTCGATCCGTGACTTGTCTGCCACCATGCGCGCTCCCAGTCCCTCTCCTGGAATCTCGACCTCGGTGACCCCGCCCCGTTGACTGCCGACGATCTCTACCCGGGCAGCAGCTGATCCCATTGCGGTAGGCGAAAACACAACCTGAACATGGCAGCTTTCGCCCGCCAACACGGTCTCACCACAATCCCGTTCACCGATCGAAAAGACCTCGCTATCAGCCACCCGAATGTCTTCGAGCACAACCTCTCGGCGACCCGCGTTGATGATTTCAATTTCTGCTGGTTCGCTGGTGGTGCCCACTGCAACTTTCAGTGTCGCCAGTTGCTCTGGAAAAACCTCCAGCCGAGACGGACGCCAGTACAACCAGGCGGCAAGCACGAGAAAAGGAACCAGCAGCAAGAGCCAAATCGGCTTTCGCCGACGCGCAGCGGGTCTGCGAGAATGCCGTCTCGAACCGCCCCGATGGCGATCTTGTTTCTTGGCCGGGCGCTGCGAGTGCTCAACCGGCCGGTGTAGGGGGTCTTCGCTGGGAAAGGACGGATCGAAGTCGTCTTCGTCGTCTCCCAAAGGCAGATCGATGAGATCCTCGGACATAGGATTGCGCCCTCTAGCGCCTCAACGGTGAGGTCCGTTTGCGCGAAGTGATCTCAATGTAGGGTTTGAGTCCCTCAGCAGTTCGCCGGGTGATCGATTCCCCAAGGGTCGATTCGATTTCGGTGATCGTCGACCGATTGCGCCAAGTACCAATACTGGAAACCAATCCCTCGTTGGCACCCCGAGCGGTACGACCGGAGCGGTGGATGTAGTCCTCCACCGAGTCTGGCAAATCAAAATTGACAACGTGCCCAATGACGGGAATATCCAAACCTCTGGCAGCCACATCGGTGGCCACCAAAATCCGGTGCTTGCCCTCTCGGAATTCGTCCAGAGCCCGTCGGCGCTGTGCTTGGCTCAAATCGGAATGAATGCGCTCGACCGGAAGGCCGTCGTCCTGCAGTACTTTACACAGCCAATCGGCATCGACTTTGCGACGGCAAAATACCAAAGTACTAACTGACGATCGATGCAGAATCGACAATACACAAGGCTTCTTGTCCTTCTCCTCCACCATGTAGAGATGATGCTCAAGACCCTCGGCGGCACGCCCGCTGGGCAAGATGTCAATGCGCACCGGATCGTGTAGATAGCGGGAGGCCAGTCGCTCGATCGGCGGCGGCATGGTCGCCGAGAACAAAAGCGTCTGACGATCTTGGGGCAGTGCGTTGATCACCCGCTGCACTTGGGGCAAGAACCCCAGATCGAGCATGTGGTCCGCTTCGTCTAAAACCAAGGCGGTGGTGCGGTGCAGCTTTGCCGAACCGCGTTCCAGATGGTCCAACAGGCGTCCAGGGGTGGCGATCACCAAATCGGGGTCACGCGCAAAGGCGTCAAACTGCGGCCCCATCTTGACTCCACCGATGACGCAAACCGAGCTCACTCCGGGAACTTCAAGTGCGGCGACAAAAGACTGGGTTTGTTGAGCGATCTCGCGGGTCGGAGACAGCACCACCGTTTGCCCTCGCTGAGACAGATTGCGGGCCATGGTGGGCAAGATAAAGGCGGCAGTTTTCCCGGATCCGGTCTGCGCCAGGCCAACCACATCTCGGCCTTCGAGTGCAGCAGGAATCATCTCTCGCTGAATCGGCGTTGGATGTTCGAAGCCAATTGCCGTCAGTCGTTTGAGCAGAATCTCCGGTAAACCCAGTTCAGCGAACGACTGGTCGGTCGTTTCGGGTGGGTGTTGAGTGATCGGTCCAGAATACATGGGGCCTCAATTATAGAAGTAGGATTGTTTGAAAATTGGTGAAGAAAAAAGAAAGCCGAAAGCACGAACTTAGGTGTAACCCAGAGTGCGTAGAGTATCCTCGTTTTCGATGCGACCGGCGTCCCCGGTGGCTCCCAACGGTTCGGTCGGGATCGCGCGGAGTTCTTTGATCAGGCGCCGAACGATCTGTTCTTGTTTTTGGGAAACGTCTTTCACTGCACCAGGGTCGCGGCTCAGGTTGAACAGCTCATAACGAAACCGCTCATCACCACCCACTTTGGTCGCCAGACAGCGCCGGTCATTCGAGTGGTGGTTTCCTCAGGGGTGGCGCAATCCTTCGCCTCAAGGCGCACGCGACACAAAAAACATCCCTTTGGCAAAGGTACGGTTAGTTGACTCCAGTCTGGAGCAATCTGTAGTTCGGTAAACAGCTCCCCATCGAGCCAGATTTTTAGTGAACGGCGTTTGCGATACGAGTACAAGTTCAAGTCCAGCTCGGTGCCTTGGACATCGAACTCGCCGATGGTCGAAAACCACACCCCGTCAGGACCAGCCGGAAACCGATGTTCAATCAGTTGCCAAAGATCAGAGCCAATGCTCTGCACTACGGTCCGCTGATGTAAGCCGGTTTCCATTTCTGCGTAGGCCACTTGGGGCGTCGACTCCTCACTCTTGCCGAGCAAGCCGGGCAGCAAGCTGCGCCCAGAACCCACCGGTTGCCAATCAAGCCCTGCCAAACCAGCGAGAGTCGGAGCCATGTCGATGGTCTCGACCGTGCTCTCGACGCGCTGCGCGGGCAAACTTGGGTGGCGAATCATCAGTGGGATGCGGGTCAACTCCGGATACACCTGCTCATGCACCAGCATTCCGTGTTCGCGAAATTCCTCGCCATGATCGGCGAAGACCACGATCGCCAATCGGTCCAACCAACCACTTTCCTTTAACTGCTGTAGGAACCTACCAAAGGCAGTGTCCACGTCACGCAATTGACCATCATAAAGTCGACTGAAGGCGGCAACATCAGCGTCTTCGATTTGCTCTTGATCCCGGTTCACTAGGCTTAAGAACTCACCGGTGACTGGCACCGTCGGCGGCGCGACCCCGTCCAGGAACAACTCTCGGTTTCCCGCCGTCGGTTGGTAGGGCGTATGCACCGCGTAGGTGTGTAGCCACAAGAACACCCGGGACGGGTCCGATTGTTCAGAGAGAAACTGCAGGCCCATATCAAAGACTTGATCGGGACCGTTGGGGGGTCCGATGTGTTGGTAGATGAACTGATCAAAACCACGCCCCAGCCCCGAGGCGGGGCTGATCATCCCGTTTTCGGTAAACGCGGCAGTGCTAAAGCCAGCCTTCTTGAAGACCTCAGCAACCGTCGGCAGCGTAGGAGACAGGCTGAGCTTTCTTTGTATTACTCCGTGTTCTCGCGGATAGAGGCCGGTAAAAGCTGACAGATGGGAAACCATAGTCGACGGGTACTGGGCAAAGGCCGAGTCAAAGACCACCGACTCTGCGGCAAACGCGTCCAACTCAGGAGAGGTCGGACGATCGTAGCCATAGGTGCCCAATCGGTCGGCGCGCAAGGTGTCGAGGGTAATCACGATCACCCCGTCGGCAGCGGAAAAGGGGATCGGTTCTTTGCCTGGACTGCAGCCAGCGGCGCTCAACACGGAAATGGCGACCAAGAAAGGGATACAAGAAGTTGAGCGAAGACTGCGCATCCGCTAAGTATACGAAGACTTGCCGACGCAACCGAGCCTGAGTCACATTTCCTGCCCCGCCGGGCGACAACGTCGGGTTCCTTCCCAATCTGTTGTAGATTGCGCTTCATTTGATGCCCTTCTCTCCGATGCACCGCATCCTTCAACCCTTCCGCAAGATCCTCGAACCGTTCGAATGGGCCAAGGTGTTTGCCATTGGTCAACTTTGGACCATCTCAGCGATCGGTCTGTCCAACGGATTGCTGATTCTCGGGCTGGCGACTGCTCCCTGGAAACGTCATCGCGATCGCTTGCGCAACGCCCAAGGTCTTTGGATTCCGATCGTTGTCTACTGGGTGCTGTTGATCGGATCGATCCTCGCTTCTTCGATCGCGCGACAAACCTTAGGAGGGATCGGAGATTTGCTCAACCTGACACCGCCGTTGTTAGCGGTGGTGGTACTGCGTCGTGCCAGCGCACTCAGGCTGACGATCTACGGATTGGTCGGGGTCGCGGTGATGCACGCCGGGCAAGGTCTATTCGAGGTCATCCAAGGAGCAGGAGGGCTGGAAACCCGTATTCGTGGAGCGTTCTCTATCTATATGACCTTTGCTGGGGTGATGGCGTTGGCTCTTGCAATCTTGCTCGCCTGGTTGCTATACCGTCGCGGCTGGAGCCACTCGTGGGCATGGATAGGCTTGGTGATGCTCAGCACTGCCCTGCTCTACACGCTCACTCGCAACTCTTGGATTGCGGTACTCGCTGTGGTCACGCTGGCAGCATTTCTACATCGCGGGAAGTGGTTGTTCTGGCTGCTACCGGTAGCTCTTCTGGCCGTGGCGATCGTGCCGGTACACGTTGCGGCACGCATGTGGAGCATCGGCGATTTGGAAGACATTTCTACCTACGACCGCCTGTGCATGCTGGACGCAGGGGCGGTGATGATTCGCGAACGCCCGTTACTCGGGCATGGCCCCGGGACCATCGACCATCTGTACAGTTTCTACGCTCACCCGACAGCGCCTCAACAGCGCGTGGCTCACCTGCACAACAGCTATGCCTCGCTAGCTGCCGAACAGGGAATCCCTGCCACCCTGGCAGTGCTGGCCCTGTTTCTACTGGCGATACGCCTGGCGTGGCGGGGGCTGTTGCACGGCGACCGAGATCACCGAGACCTGTATGCCGCATGTTTGTTTGGGGTTGTGGCTTTCCTAGTCGCAGCCCTGTTTGAAGACTACTGGGCTGACACCGAGGTGCAAAGAATCGCCTTGATGCTGGCCGCAGTTCCCTATTGCCTGCGCCAAGCTGTCGAGCGAAAGACGCCTGAGATGCTTGCTAGCGACGCGTGAGACACAACCCGTTATGATCAGCGCGGAGGACGCGAATGCAAATCGACGTACATAAAAGGCAAGACGGGGTGGTTGTTCAGATACGGGGCCAATTGGTGGTCGGTACTGGCGACCAAGTCGTGCGTGAGGTGGTGGAAGAAGTCTACGCCGACGGCTGGGAACTCTTGCTCTTGGACCTTTCCGCGGTTTCCAAGATTGACAGCTCGGGCATTGGTGAGCTGGTCGCCGCTTACAAGTTGTCTCTCAGTCTGGAGCGTGACTTTGCCTTGATCCAGGTTGAAGCGCCGCTGCGCAGAATTATGGACCTGGGCAATCTACTGCCGTTGATCCCGGTCTTTCATAGCGAAGAAGAAGCTTTAGAGAATCTACGCGCCGTCCAGTAAAACAACAGGCGTACCAGCATTTAATAACAATAAACAGCCCGACTACTCAGACTCGGGACTAGTGCTGGGACTGGTGCTGGTGCTGGGACTGGCGCACAGTTGTCGCAACTTGGAACCGTAGAGGCGGATTCTCTTGGCCCCGAGCTGTGGCACCTGGGTGAGATCGTCCGCGCCGTTGTAGACCAAGAATTCAGCCGCTCGGGTAGGCAATACCGCCTGTTGCGGGATTCCCCGGCGCTTGGACTCGGATCGTTTCCAATTGCGGATGCTCTTGGATCGAGCCTTCTCCTGAGGGGTCTGCCGAGGCGTAATCGTCCTCTGGGGTATCTGTGGTAACTCCTCGGTTCGTTTTAGCAGACCCACCAATTGATCTCCATAGCGATCGCGAACCGGTCGCGGCACTCGCGCATAGCGCAGAACCGAAGACTTGCGAGGAGGATTCTCCGCCAGCGACAAGAGCGCATAGCCGCTAAGAATCCTGCCGGGGGGCTGGTCGCGCTGTCTGGCGATCTCCTCACGCCACTTGAGCAACATTAGGACTCGACGCTGGCCGATAACCGGTAATTTACCGACCCCTTTGACCCGCCACAATGCGTTGGTTGGAGACAAGTCGGGCCACTCGGCATCCTCCACGGCACGGCCGGCAATCCCAACTTCTTCGCTCAAGTCGTGAACTTCCACTTCTCTCATTAGCGCATGAGCAACCTTGGGAAGATAGCGAACGTCGTCCAGAGCATAGTCCCGCGGGCCACTGGGAAGCGGCCGCGTGCCCCAGTCGTAGCGGGTAAACGCCTTGGGCAACGAAACCCCGCAGATGGTCTCCACCAAGCTGCCATATCCGGTTTTCTCGTGTCCTAGGAAGGTGGCCGCTTGTTGGGTATCCCAAAGACCTCGCAGTCGGATGCCGAAATCCCGCTTCATACTCGAAACGTCGAATTCGCCACCATGAATCCAGATCCGCACCTGTGGATCCTCAAGCGGCGACCGCAGGGAATCGATCCAATCGCCGCGATCGAAAGCCAATGGGTCCACCATCCACAGTTGACCCGCTACATTGAGCTGCAACAGACACAATTTCTCCTCGTAGCGGAATCCCGAATTGGACTCGGTGTCGAAGGTGATTTCTTCTGCCTCAGCCAGGGCGGTCGCCAGCGACGCCAGCGAACGGGGGTCATCAACCCAAGTGAAATTAGTACGGCCGATAGACACTCGAATCGTTTCTTTCGGTACGGAGGGGAGTAAGAAAATGCATGGCGGCGATCGACTGCTAGAGTCTAACAGCGCGATGCAACCCCTCAATGATCATCTTCCATGTCCTGGTTAGTTAGAGCCTTCCACCGCCCGTCCACACGCGAGTTCCGGGTTCTGCACAGCCTGGTCGCCGGATTGATCGCGATCTCAGTGTTGATTTTCGTCACTGAAATTTGGCGTGGCCGAGAAGGATTAGCGCCCTGGCTGGTCACTCTAGACCGGGTGATCTTGTGGGCATTCACCGTTGAACTCATCGCCAGAGTTGCTTCCTTTCGCCCGCCCCGGCTCGACCTGGAGTCACCGACTCCCGCCTCAACGATCCGCCACCACCTGTTGGGCCGACTAACATTTTTGTTGCGCCCATCGATTCTCATCGACCTGCTCACAGTTTCCGCGTTGTTACCTGCCCTACGCGGCCTGCGCGCACTGCGTCTACTGCGCTTGGCAAGGACTCCATTTCGCTACGCCAGTCCGATGCGTTCGATCAGTCAGGCGTTTCGTGACAATGCCCTGCTCTATCTGCTAGCGCTCAGTTTTGTCCTGACTGCGGTGCTTATCGGTGGACTGAGCTTTTATCTGGTCGAGAGCGACATCAACGCCGGACTGACTGGGCCTGCGGACGGAGTGTGGTGGGCATTGGTGACTCTGACCACCGTCGGATTCGGTGACATCACACCGGTCACCACCCTCGGTCGCATGATCGGTGCTGCGCTGATGATCAGCGGCATGCTCAGCTTGGCGCTATTTGCCGGCGTCGTCGGTCAATCCCTGGTACAAAGCGTCTTAACCATCCGAAAGGAGCAGTTTCGCATGAGCGGACACATCAACCACATCGTCGTCTGTGGCTATGAACTGGGCATGGAAATGCTTCTGGAGGCGATCAGACAGGAGGTCGACGCCGACGAAAGTGCCCTGGTCTTGTTCGCCCCCGGCGAGCGCCCCAACGATCTGCCACCGGAAGTGGTTTGGGTCAACGGCGATCCGACCAAAGAGAGCGAGTTGGAAAAGGCCCGAGTCGCCTACGCTAGAGCGGCGATCTTGATCGGTTCACGTAGTGATATGCCGCAGGCGGCCGACGCTCAGACCATCCTCACCGCGTTCACCATTCGCTCGTGGATGTCACGCAACTCGATCGCCGCGAAGCGCCGGGATCCTCTCTACGTGGTGGCTGAGATCTTGGACGAAGAAAATATCGACCATGCCTACTCCGCTGGGGTCGACGAAGTGATCGAGACCACGCATCTGGGTTTCTCGATGCTTAGCCACGCGGTCGTAATGCCAGGAACCGCGAGCATCTTATCGACCGTCGCTTCAGCAGGAGGGCAAAGCCTATTTGTCGGGCAGCCAGGCCAATATCAAGGCCAGAGTTTCGTCCAAGCGGCGGGCGAAACCCAGCGACAAAGCCGCTGGCTGGCACTCGGGGTTCGAGATCACCAGGGGCAAGACACCCTGAACCCGGATCCCGATCGGCTGATAGGAGAAAAAGATTGTTTGATCTATTTGGCAAAGGCGCGCTAACCAAAGTCAGCGCGCCTGTTCTCTGAATCGGCTGAGTGTCCTTGGGCCTGTTAACGCTTGTCGCTGTCATCCGCCGTGTCAGATTCACTTTCAGCGTCATTCTTGTGGTACTCCATCATGTGCCGTCCGACCAGTTGAGCAGCCATCGCTGGCGGCATCTCACCAGCGACCACTGTCACTTCGACCAGCTCGTCGTCTCGGCGCACTTCAAATGAGATTTCGTTGCCGGGTACCAAGGACTTCTTCACCTCAGCGTAAACTTCCTCGCGGCCCTTTTGGTAGGAAGCCCCGTTAATCGTCAGCAGAAAATCCCCCGTTTGGAGTCCACCTTTTTCCGCGGGGCTCTCAGCCAAGACGCGGTGGATTTCAGGAAGCCCATTTTCCTCATTGGTGTCGTACTCAATACCCAACCAACCACGCTTGGCGATTGATTCCCGAATCGCCTGTAGACATTCATCGGCGTCGCCACACTTGCCTTCGGCGAAAACAGAAGAACTCAGTAGTCCCACTGCCAGGAGGGTGATCGCCAGAACGTTGAAGGCGTTGCCCTTCGCCCGGGTGGATTTTGTCGTTTCGATTGCTGTCGTTCTCATCTTCAATCCTTGTTAGTGGTTATCTTAGCTAAGCACGGTCAGAGACAGCGCTCAAAAGACTCCTCTGAAAGATCACAGGCTGTCTCAAACACATCCTGACTGCCGATGATCGGGCCCAACAGACCAAATGGAATCAACTCAACATCTTGACTACCGCGACCAGTACTACCGGTGTTCGCACTGGCTGCACTCGAACTGCCGCTATCTAGGTTGTCAATTTCAGAATCGCCCTGTTGATTCAGATCTTGGCGTGCAGCTAATCCGCTCGCTTTTCCGTCCAGACAACCGGTCAGAATCAAGCCAGCTAGGAGTGCGAAACAACCCCGGACAATCTTGCGTTGGATCCTGTCGCAGCGGTTGGTGTGGATGCGGTATCTGCGCACGACCGTTGTACGGTAGCGCACAACGCTCGGATTTTAGAACTTCGCCGACAACTGCAGAATCTGAGGAACCAAGGGGTTCGCCAAAGTTAGCCGAAGCCTAGAAGTTAAAGGCAACGCCAGCTGTCACCGACTGACCGGACAGATCCAAAGGTCCAAGGCCGGCAAAATCCCCGGTCAACTCGTCGTCTACGTCAGACCACTTCGCTTCGCCAAACACCGACCACGAGGAACCAATCGGCACTTCAACGCCGACCAGAAAAAAAGTGCCAATAGCTTCGCCCTCTTCGATAAATAGATCGTTGAACAACGCCGGAGGATCGAAGCCAAAGTCGAGGAAGTCCCCATCTTCACTCAAACTCCAGTCGTAAAGACCGACACCCACTCCGACGTAAGGCAATACCACCGCGTCACCGCTGAGCAGGTGGACCAGGACCCCTACTTCTGCCGAGCCCATGTCCAGAGTTGCCTGATGAAAGATGTCGCCACCATCGCCGGTGATAAAGTCGCGATAGCTCTGCAGTGAACTGCCCTCGTAGCCACTCAACGAGCCGACGATGGCGATGCGAGAGGAAACGTAGTGGACCCAGTCGACGGCAAACAAGAAATCATCGAAATCCTCAGCACTGCCAAAAAAATCAATCTCTTTATCCACCCAATAGGCGGAAGCGCCGTCCGGCTCGAAAGAGCCACCGTGAATACGAATCGAGTTTTGCCCCCCATAGTGGCCAAAGCCACCGGCGAACGCAGCCGGTGATGCGCTCACCAGTGAGACAATTCCCATTGCAGCGATTAGGTAAGTTGCTTTTCGAGTCATGATCGTTATTTCCTTTCAGAACCATTCGGGTCCTAGGACTTCTTTGGGCAATCGGCGTGCCAACCTACGCCGATTGATCGGAACATTCCAGTGATTCGCTGCACCGCTTGCTGACAACCCAGGTTTCCAGCGCCAGATGCTCGCCGACTCGGCATCCTGTCATCCAGCGAGGACGTTTAATCGAGACCTGTCGCGCTCAGGATAGGATCCTGAGTAATGAGCGACTACCCTACAGAACCATACGACTGCGGGCCCTCCTTATCCGATAAGCAAGCCATTGATCGTGCTCGCTCGTTTCGCCACCAGATCACCAAACGGCGAACCATCCGTGACTATTCAAGCGAGAGTGTCCCGCGCGAAGTCATCGAAGAGTGTGTCCGCGCCGCCGCCAGTGCTCCCAGTGGAGCGAACCAACAACCCTGGCGATTTGTCGTGGTTTCCTCAGCCAAATTGAAAAAGCAGCTACGCGAAGTCATTGAATCAACCGAGCTGGAGTTCTACCAACGACGGGCTGGCAAAGAGTGGTTGAGAGCTCTCGAGCCGCTGGGAACAGACGCCGACAAACCTTTCATCGAAGAGGCCCCCTACCTGATCGTGGTCTTCGCTCTGATCCACGGATACCAAGGTGATGGAGGCGAGCAGGACAAGAAAGTTCGCCACTACTACGTCAAAGAGTCGGTGGGGATCGCCACTGGATTCTTGATCGCAGCGTTGCACAACGCTGGACTGGCGACCCTCACCCACACCCCAAGCCCGATGTCATTTCTGCGCGAAGCGCTGGGACGACCAGAGAATGAAAAACCGTTCTTGATCGTGGTCACCGGTCGACCGTCCGCCGATGCCCAGGTACCAGCAATCGGCCGCAAGTCTTTCGACGCTATCTGCGAGTGGGTTTAGGGAGTTACTCTGACCCGAATTGCGGTTCTCTCCGATATCCATGGCAATCTCGCAGCCCTCGATGCAGTGATCGCCGACCTCGCCGCGCAAGCCCCCGACGAAGTGCTGGTCGCAGGCGACTTGGTGGGGCGCGGTCCCGGGGGGGAACGAGTTGCGCGCCAGATCATCGAGATCGGCTGGCGCAGTTTGACCGGCAATCATGAAGAGCTGTTGCTGCTTTGCCGCAATCAGACTCGACCTCTTAATCTCTCCAACACCGCGATGGGCGACGCTGCCGATTGGATGGCGGAGGAACTCAGCAACGAAGTCAGCGACTTTTTGCAGGACCTTCCGTTCTCGCTACGAGCCGAACAGAAACCGGAACAACTGCTGGTGGTCCATGGTAGCCCCAAAGGGGTTAGCGACGGACTCGGCCCTTGGACTCCGGATTCAGTACTCCAACAGCACGCGACCGAGACCGAGGCACAAGTCTTGGTTTGTGCCCACACTCATCGCCCTTTGGATCGCACTTTTTCCGGCGGTCGGGTGGTCAACGTCGGTGCGGTGGGACTGCCGTTCAACCGTGATCCTCGGGCCCAGTACGCCATCTTCGAGGTCAGCGAAACCACGATCACGGTGCATCGACGCGCGGTCGCCTACGATCTCCAAACGACCCTGAGCTACTATCACTCCAGCGGTTTTTCCGACCATGCTCCGGTGATCGCCGAACTACTCCGGCGCGAGCTCCTTCAAGCAAGGCCGTTTCTGGTCAAATTCATCGAATGGGCAAGCCGTAATAATCGCCCCCAAGACGAAGCCAGCCTGGCGGCTTTTGACCGCAGGATGGCGATTAGAAACGCCAGCTAAAGCCAGCCCAACCTCGACATCTGCGGCCACATCGTTAAGTCCGAAGGCGATATGGATATCCCCGTGGCGATCTGGACCCGCTGCTTTGGTCAGCCAGTGTGAAACAAGACAGGGCTCGAACCATGTTCCACAATGTCGGCTGCGAGTTTGAAAAGGTACCCCAAGATTCGGCTAAGTCCCGGCCTACGACCAAGGTCGGGCTGACGATTGGCTCGTTGTGGCCAGTCTCGTCACCTCTAGCCTGAGACAACGAAGACAGCTCCACTTGGGTGCCCAAAGACCAGATCGTGTTGACCTCGCGCTCGTAATCACAATTACGCTTGGATCCACTTCGTCGCTAGTGAGCTCATCGTCTGCCCGGCGGAATCGAAACCTCTGTAATCACCGCCATCTCTCCCCCAGCGACCGAGCCCAGCTCCAACTTGACGCCAAAAGACGCGTCCGACAGTCCAGACGCTCCCTTGGTGTCGACGTAACTGGACAAGCCAAAACCTAGTTCGACCCGTTCCGATATCCCTAACCGCGCCAGCGCCTCGGGAAACACCAGGACGTTATCCTCCTCCCAGGTGATTCCGATTTCGATTTGCCAAACCCCACGGTCCACCGAGTTGGTGCTCTCGGTGAAATCCTCGGCCAGAAGCTGCGCGGGCACCTGAAAAACCACCTCACCCGATGATGCAGGCGGTTCTTCTTACGACCTAAGATTTCGCCATCACTTCGGCGTAGGTGCAGATTCGCTGGCCTGGATGGCCTCTTGCGCGGTGAAGACCCTAAAGACTTCATAGCCCCAGACAAATTGTCCCGGCTCGGTGGGGCGTTGACGAACCCTGGCAAGCCCCAGTTGCTCTAGCCGATCGGCTAACTGAATATCGATCACCGAATGGCCGACGAGGACCTCGAACGGAGCGGAGTAGATCCGTACGTCGTTGCAACCGAGCTCGTCGACCCCGGCGTGCACCGGGGCCGTGAGCATCCATGGAGTGACCACCACCAGAGCCAAAAACCCTGCTCGGGTCAACCATCCACTGATTCCGATGATCGATCGAAGCTTAGTTGGCAATCCCCAGGAGCTCGACCTCGAAGACCAAGGTCGCTCCAGGAGGAATGGCACCTCCAGGACGGGGGTTGTCGCCGTAGCCCATATCCGCGCCCAGGTAGAGCTTCCACTTGGAGCCAACCGGCATCTTCGAAAGCGACTGGGTCCAACCGGGAACCACCTGGTTGAGCAGGAAGGTGACGGGTTCGTTGCGTGCATAAGAGCTGTCGAACTCGGTGCCGTCGAGCAAGGTGCCTCGATAATGCACGGTGACTTTGTCGGTTGTGGTCGGAATCGGGCCGTCTCCTGCAACCAGCACCTCATACTGCAATCCGGGAGCCAAGGTGATGACCCCTTCTTTGGTAGCGTTTTTCGTTAGAAAAGCTTCACCCTTGGCCCTCTCGTCCACCGCCTTGGTCCCCTGCAATGCGGTCAAACGCTGCTGTTCAGACTGTTCGTAGCGTTGGCGAGCCGCCGTCATGTTGGCTTTGGGGAGGGGAAGATCGGCGGCGGCCATGCCGGCGCGCAATCCTGCGACCAACTGATCCTCGGGCAGAACAATCCCTTGATCATGAATCTGGCGACCGATGCCGTAGCCGATCGAGTACGCAGTCACTTCTGCATCCCCGGTAGGCACCGTCGGCTCGGCGGCCGCGCTCTGCGTTTCTGCGCATGCGGCTACTGCCAAGAGTGAAAATGAAAGAACGGAAATTGTAGCGACACTTTGCAACATGGAATGAACTCTCCTTGTACGTGGTTGCAAGCAGATCCGCATCTTGGTCGAGCGCGGTATCATGCCTGTCTTGTCTTGTGGGAGGACACCAATGACCAATACAATCGGAATCCTCGGAATCGGAGCCTACACGCCCGAGCGGGTGATGACCAACCATGACTGGGCTGAGTACGTGGACACCAGCGACCAGTGGATTGTCGAAAGAACCGGAATCAAGGAACGGCGATTCGCCGCCGAAGATCAAACCACCGTTGATCTCGCAGAGCACGCCGCACTAGCCGCTCTCGGCAATGCCGGGGTCGGCCCTGAGGACATCGACGAGCTGATCGTTGCCTCAGACACACCAGAGGTCTACACGCCCGATACCGCTTCGTTTCTGCAACACCGATTGGGCCTGCGTTCGATCCCCTGCTACGACCTGGGAGGCAGTGGCTGCGCCGGGTTTGTCCAAGGTTTGGATATTGCACGCTCTCGGTCACTCGATGGAGACCGGAGGGTCTTGGTGGTCGGCGTGGAACTGATCACCCGGTTGATGAACTGGAAGGACCGCAATACCTGTGTTTTGTTTGGCGACGGTGCCGGAGCCGCCCTGATCGGACCCGGGCGACCCCTGGCCGAATTGGTGGCGGTGGCAGCTGGCACCGACGGCTCCAAGGCCAGCATCCTGATGCTGGAAGCAGGAGGCACTCGGTTGCCGTTCAACCTTGAATCAGCCCAGGCAGGCGCCCATGTCAACTTCGTCATGAAGGGCAAAGAAGTCTTTCGCGAAGCGGTTCACCATATGGCCGATGTCTCCCGGCAAGTCTTGGAGCAGGCAGGATTAACCTTGGACGACGTAGCCTTGGTCATCCCGCACCAGGCGAATCTGCGCATCATCAACGCGGTCGGCAAGAAGCTGAGGCTGGAACCTGAACGGGTCTTCATCAACGTCGACAAACTCGGCAATACCGGCTCAGCCTCGGTGGCGATCGGGCTGGCACAAGCCCGTGACCAAGGACGCATCGAGCAAGGCGACGTTGTCCTGCTCACCGCTTTCGGCGCCGGATTTCACTGGGCTTCCGCACTGTTGCGCTTCTAGTTGGCATCGATGCCTCAAGAGTCCAACATGCAGTGGGAATGTGTCGTGGTCGGCGGTGGCCCAGCAGGGCTAAGCGCGGCCACCCATCTTGCATGGCACAACCGAAGAGTCTTGGTCGTCGATCGGCGCAGCGGACCTCTATTCTTCACTTTGGAGAAATTGTTTAACGTTCCGGGCATCCCTGCAACCCGCGGCATCGACATGCAAAAACAGTTATTGGCGCAAGCGCTTGAGTTGGGGGCTCAACAGCGCCGCGCCAACGTGGTTCAAGCCGAGGGAAAACTCGGTGATTTTCGTCTCCAGCTTGAAGACGGCGAAGTCTTGCAAACCGCCACAGTCCTCTTAGCCACCGGTGTGGCTCGCTACCATCCAACCGTTGACGGGGACTTTCGTCCCTGCTTCAAATACGCAGGCAAGGGTAATCTCTACTACTGCCCTGATTGCGAAGCCCCAGAAATCGACGGCAAAGATACCGTGGTGATTGCCACCGCAAGCGCCGCCGGGGGCGCCGGAATGGCGCTTGGGCTATCTCGCTACGCATCTAAACTGCGCCTACTCTTGACGGATGACACCGAGTTAAGCGAGAAGCGAGCGGCACAACTGAAAGAAAAGGCCATCGAGGTGGTGCCAGGGGAGATCGTCGAACTGATCGGCGAGCGCACCGAGTTGCAAGGCCTTCGATTGGCCGATGGGTCGCTGATCGAGGCCGAGAAATTTTTCGTCTCCTCTCTGGCACAAGGGCGCACCGAGTTGGCACAACAGTTGGGGGTCGAGATCGCCGCGACCGGACACCACGCCCAGCCCAAGTCGCAGCGCGGAGACACCAACGTACCTGGGGTTTGGCTCGCCGGAGATTTGCGCCCACAAACCCAGCAGGTCGCGGTGGCCCTGGGAACCGGAAACATCGCCGCAGTGATGATCGACCAGTACCTTCGCCGTCGGGACATCTTGGACTCGTGAACCAACCAAAACTACTCAGTTGCTACCAGCACCCCGCGCTGCTGTCGATTCTTCCCTTGCTCTATGTCGCCTGGGCCGATGGCGACTTGAGCGCCGACGAACTGGAGCTGATTCGAGCCCGAGTTTCGCGCCTGTCTTTGCTGGATGGGCAATGCCAACTGGCGATCGAATCCTGGCTCGACCCGAGCCAGCCCCCCGGCCCCACCGATCTTCATCAACTGCTATTTGCGATCCGCAAGCGAGCGCTAGATCTGCCCAAGGTGCATCGCCTGTCGCTGATTGATCTGGGGATTCGGATCGCTACCGTCGACCACCCTAGCCTGCAGCTAGATCCTGAAGAGATTGAGGCTCTGTCTCAGTTGACCGACGAACTGGGACTTGGTGGGCCAGAGATCTCTGCGCTGCTACTGGGGCTGGAGCCGCCGTCTGCTGCCCACGAGCAAGAACCCTCGACAGCGGAAGATTTGTCCGATCTAGCAGACCGACTGCAGCGCCCGTTCCCCAACATCCGAAGGCAGATCTTCGACCATCTGCTGGATTCAGAATCGACGCCACCCAACGACCTCCGTCGAGAGCAATATCGCGCTTGGGTCACGGCGCAGGTCTCGGCCCTGGGAGAGCGCGGTTATGGCGCTTTAAGTGCCCCGTCGGCATTGGGCGGAGCAGATTCCGCTGGCTCCTTCGTCACCGCGTTTGAGACCCTGGCGTTTGGTGACCTCAGCGTGCTGGTCAAATTCGGCGTCCAGTTCGGACTGTTTGCCGGCGCCATCCAGCAATTGGGCAACGACCAACAGCACCAGAAATACTTGGCCGACGCAACCACCATGAAGCTACCCGGCTGCTTCGCCATGACCGAGACCGGGCATGGGTCCAATGTCCAAGGTTTGGAGACCACCGCCACCTTTGACCCGCAACACGACGGCTTCGTCATCCACACTCCCCACCCGCAGGCGCGCAAGGACTACATCGGCAACGCCGCACGCGACGCCCGCCTGGCGGTGGTCTTCGCACAACTGCACGTCGGCGAGAACAACTTTGGCGTCCATGCGTTTCTGGTCGCCATTCGCTCTGCCGATGGGTCTGCAAAGCCCGGTGTGTCGATCTCGGACTGCGACTCCAAGCTAGGCCTCAACGGGGTCGACAACGGTCGCTTGTCGTTCGACCAGGTCTGGATTGAACGCGACGCGCTTCTCAATCGATTCGGAGGGGTCGATGACTCGGGTGTTTACCAGAGCTCAATCCCCAGCGACAACAAACGGTTCTTCACCACTTTGGGCGCCCTGGTCGGTGGAAGAGTTTCGGTTGCGCTGGCTTCGATGTCGGTGGCCAAGACCTCTCTGGCGATCGCCATCGGCTATGGCAACCGACGACGCCAGTTCGGTTCCGCTGAGGGTCCAGAAGTACCGATCCTCGACTATCCCAGCCATCAACTGCGCTTGATGCCGTTGCTCGCCAAGACCTTCGGTCTGCACTTCGCACTGCGGCGCTTGGCCGATGACTTCGTCTCGGTAGAAGAACCCCAACGAAGAGAGCTGGAGTCCGACGCCGCTGGGCTTAAAGTTTATGCCACCTGGCATGCCACAGATGCTGTGCAAATATGCCGCGAAAGCTGCGGCGGTCAGGGCTACCTAGCAATCAATCGTTTTGCCGACCTCAAAGCGGACAGCGACGTCTTCACTACTTTCGAGGGTGACAACACGGTCTTGATGCAGTTGGTCGCCAAGTCGATGCTCACCGGGTACCGCAAGCAGTTCTCCGATCTCAACTCGATCGGGCTCGCACGCTTCTTGGTCGAGCGCGCCGCCGAACGAGTTGCCGAACTCAATCCAGTGGTGGTGCGCAACACCGATCCAGAGCATCTCCGGAATCCGGGATTCCATGCCTTCGCCTTGAGATACCGCGAAGATCACGTTCTCTCCACGGTGGCGACTCGACTGCGACGGCGGATCAAGGCCGGCGAGAGCTTGAACGATGCATTTCTGGCTTGCCAGGTGCATCTGATCGCTGCGGCGAAGGCGCACGTCGAACGGCGCATCTTGCAAGCACTGCACGGGGCCCTCGACCAGCCACTTGAGGCCAGCTCAGCCACTGCCCTCAACCTGCTCTCGACCTTGCTCGGAGTTCACTTTCTGGCGAATGATCGAGCTTGGTTTCAGGAACACTCTCTACTCGGATCGTCGAAGGCCAAAGCGCTACAACGCCAGCACGAAACCTTGTCGGCACAATTGCGCCCGTTAGCGCAGAGCCTGGTGGACGCCTGGGGAATTCCCGCCGGCTTGCTACCGGCAATCGCCACCTCACAAAGTAACAGTTGATCAATGCGAAGTTCTAAGTGGGCGACGCTGGGCGTCGCGTCTTGCCTCGCAGTTGCGATGTTCAACCTGACCCTGGTGGTTGCCGGATTGAAAGAGTTCATCGTCGAAGACTTGGGGGGCACCGTCCACGACGCCACCCTGTTTTTCTCGATCGAGACCTTCGCCTACATTATCTTCGCGCCGCTGTGGGGCATTTTGAGCGACCGAACTGGACGCCGACGCCCTTGGATCGCCTTGGGCTTTGGTATTTCGGCGCTGCTCTACGCAGCAATGTCCCAGGTCGATCAGATCGAGATTCTGTTCGTACTGCGCTTCATCCAGGGTGCCGCCTCGGTGATGGGTTGGTCTCTGTTGATGGCCTACGCGGTCGATCGCACCCGCGACGGGAACCGAGCTCGGGCCATGGGCTGGGTGGGCGCTGCTTTGATCTTCGGTGTTTCCCTGGGAGCGCCAATGGGCGGCTACATAACGCGCTGGTACGGTCCGCGCGCCCCTTTGATCTTGGCCAGTGGACTGTTCGCCTTAATTGCCGTCGCCAGCCTGGGCCTGGCCCGTATCCGCAGGCAGGATAGCCCGCCGCGATTTGCTGGCTTTATCCGCTCGTGGAGCCGCGAACCGCGCCTCGGCATTCCGCTGGCGTTTCACTTCGTCGATCGATTTGCGGTGGGGTTTTTCTTGGTGGTATTTCCACTCTACCTGGCGCAACTCGGGATCGACGACCCGGCGATTCGTGGCCGGTTTCTAGGAGCCTTTCTCCTACCCTTCGCCCTACTCCAACCGTTGGCGAGTCGTCTGGTGGAGCGGGTTGGGCCCTTCGTTCCTCTGGTGGTTGGCTCGCTGATCTACGGTTGCCTGTTCGTTACCATCGGCTTCACCAGCCTCAACAACCTTTGGATCGTCATGGCCCTGC
Source organism: Candidatus Multivoradales bacterium (assembly GCA_965248055.1). Classification (GTDB taxonomy): domain Bacteria; phylum Acidobacteriota; class Thermoanaerobaculia; order Multivoradales; family JAHEKO01; genus CBDCXF01. Next base: position 3,298,771 of record CBDFIJ010000004.1, on the reverse strand, counting down.
TGGGCGCCTTGGCGGCGGTGATGTTCCCGCCATCGATCACCCTGGTGGGTCGCTACAGCACCACCGAGACTCGCGGGGCGGCGATGGGATTGTTCAACTTGGCCGGGTCGCTGGGCTTCGCCACCGGGCCGTTGGTTGGCAGTTGGGCCCTGGCCTGGCGCGGCTACGCGGCGACCTTTGTGGTTGGGGGTGGACTGGAGATCGCAATCGCCCTTGCCACCATCGCTTGGCTGTGGCTCCTAAAACGAGAAAATCCTGAGGCGCGAGCGCCCCAGGAGCTCTGATCGGTCAAGTCGTTGATCAGTCATTCCCTGCCCGGTCAAGCCACTGAGCTGCTAATCGCAGACCAGCTAGCTAACCGTCAGCACGTCTTCAAGTAGCAACCCGTTGCAGTAAAGCCTCCAAAGTGGAGATCGGAACATCGATATCGACATCGGCGTCGGCTGACCGCACTTCAACGTGCAGCAACTTGCCACGCTTGCTGATCTTGACCGTCTCTTCGCCGGTCTCAACCTCAACCAGCTGCGCGTCGTCGATGCGCCCCAGTTCATCCATCATCCCGGAAGCGGCGCGAATCGCCTGGCGAGCTTCTTCGGGCATATCGTCAAGCCCCAGATCGTCGAAAGGCACCAGGGCTGCTCCCGTCTCCAACCACAACGAAGGAACTGGAACCCAAAACTTGATCCCCTCCTGCTTAATGTGGACCGAAACGCCGACCGGGGGTGCCACCAGTACCGAGGCGGCGACGATCGCGGCTGAAAGGAAGATCGCTCCAGCGGTGATCGCCACCACGGCGATCAGTGGTCTGGTGAGAAACTTCATTAAGAAACTCCGCCGCCAGCCGAGCTGTCAACCCAAATGCGCACGTTCTCATCCTTTCCGGTAACCGTAACCAGCTCCTGCTCTCCAGACGTCGACAGGACTTCCAGAGCCTTACCGATCGCCAACTCATCGCCATCGCCAGAAAACAGCGCATCGACGACTGCGGTAGGAATTCTCACCTGGACATTCTCGTCACCAATGGCGTCCACCCGCAAGTAGTCACCGGCCAACGAAACGGTCACTTTCTGATCCGGCTCGTCGACCTTGACCAACTCCTGATTGGGATGGTTGCGTAACTCAGACCACATCGCCCGAATGTCCTTCATCGAGAAATCGGTACCTTCGATCTTCAGATGGCGCACGTCTTCTGGAATCACCGACATCGCTGGCCCGAGCACCGACAACGGAAGATTGACCGCGACATTGGTGTCGCTAGCGTCCTGGACTCGAATGTGGATCCATCGGTCGCCATCGGCGGCGACCCCAACGGCTGGCACCAACAACGCCAGTAGAACTGCTACGGCAAGAAAACTCTTTCGATTGGGATTCATGGGTTTGCTCCTTCAGATGGCTGCCCTTGGTTGGGCCTCCGGGTTCATGAGCTTTATGACGGCGTGCAGCGGGAAATGTTTCAGCCAGCGGTATTCGCCTAGTTTGAGAGAACAGCACCTCAACCACCAAGGTCTGCCGACCGAGGGCTATCTGGTCACAACCTATCTGGTCACAAATTACGCGGTCACGCGATCGGTGCTCGCGACCGGAGCCAACCAGTCCCGTCGGCCCGGCAGGTCACCGGCCACCATGCCAAAAAATCGTTCCTGCAGCCGCTTGGTAATCGGCCCGGGCTCTCCAGAGCCGATCCTCCGATCATCGACTTCCCGCACTGGGGTGATCTCGGCAGCGGTCCCGGTCAGCAGAACCTCTTCCGCGGTGTACAACTCATCGCGGGTGATGTCCGCTTCCCGAACATCCACCCCGTCATCGGCTAACATGGCGATCACGGTATTCCGGGTTATGCCATCCAACACGGTGCGCAGAGGCGGCGTGAACACCTGCCCACGGCGCACCATGAATAGATTTTCGCCACTGCCCTCGGCAACATTGCCACCGGTATCCAGCATCAAAGCCTCGTCGTATCCCAGGTCAACCGCTTCGCGCTTGGCAAGGATCGAGTTGACATAGTTACCAACCGTCTTGGACTTGGTCATGAAGGAATTCGGGAACGGCCTGACAAAACTCGAAACCCGGCAGCGAATGCCGTGATCGAGTCCTTCCTGCCCGAGGTAAGCACCCCAATCCCAGGTGTGAATCGAAAGCCGAGTCTGCGGATCCTCTCCTGGATATAGACCCATCCGATCGCCACCAATAAACAGTAGATGGCGGATGTAGCACTTCTGGTGCTGATTCTTGTGCACCAACTCCAGCGTCGCTTGGCGCAGTTCGTCCACTGAGAATGCCAAGGGCAACTGCATGATGTGAGCTGACTGGGCCAGTCTCACAAGATGGTCATCCAAGCGAAACACAGCCGAAGAACCATCCGCTTGTTGATAGCAGCGAGTCCCTTCAAACACTCCCAACCCATAGTGCAGGGTATGCGAGAGGATCGGCGTCACCGCTTCTTCCGAGCGCCGAAATTCGCCGTCAAGCCAAGTCCATTCAGTCGCAAACTGAGTCATACAAAATACCTCCAGCGTTGCCAACCTAGGCACTGCCAATGGATACGGTCCTATAGTGAGGAACGGTCGTGTTGAAAGCCGGAGCACCAACAGGTCGGCTACTGATGATGGTACCTCGACCAGCTGACAACCTCAAACCGGCAGTCCAGGCAAAGCAACCTCACCGGGCCAATATCGAATCGATCGTCTCTTCCGATCCATCCAAGATCGGTATGATGCTGCTGTACGTCCAACACCCACTCGAATCCCCAACTGACTCCGCCCAAGAATTCCGACCATGTCGCAAACCCTTGACTCACGGCCGGCCTCTCCTGGCAACCCTCATTTTCGCGAACGGCCGACCGCGCGAATCGTGCCGGACGCCTGGATTCCGGCAGCCGCGGCCGCTTTGCTGGCCACACTGGCTGCCTGGGCTGGATGGACCTGGCCTGCCCTAATAATCGGTGGATTGGCGGTCTTCTTTCTAGCCTTTTTTCGCAACCCGCAGCGAACCATTCCGGGCGACCCAAAAGACGTGATCGCCCCAGCCGATGGCCGCATCATCGAGGTCAGCGAGACGGTTGACGAAAACGGTACCCCGGGGCTGCGCATCGGTATCTTCCTTTCGGTCTTCAATGTCCACGTCAACCGCGTGCCCTTGAGCGGTCGGGTGGAATCGATCCAGAGAGCCGGTACTCGCAAACGTCCAGCGTTCGATCGTCGAGCGCTGACCGACAATGTGCGCTGCGCGATGACTTTGACCACCGACACTGGAGTGCGCTTTCAGGTGGTGCAGATTACCGGACTGATCGCCCGGCGCATCGTCTGCCATCCCCAGGTAGGAGAGTGGCTAGAGCGCGGCCAACGCTACGGCCTGATTCGCTTTGGCTCGCGAACCGACGTGGTGTTGCCGACTGAAGCCGAGCCGCTGGTCACCCCAGGACGACGGGTACGCGGTGGCAGCACAATTTTGGCGAAAATGCCTGCGCAAGATTCATGACTTTGATTTCGCACCGGGCTGGTACTGAGGGCACCAAGCGAGCTGATATCAAACCCGCAACGCCTCATGATCGATCCGAACACCCACGACGTAACCCAGCGACGCTGATCCCCCACATATTAACCACCACCAATCTGGCGGCGGGATTCTTTGCCGTCGTGCGTTCAGCCCAGGGCGACCTCGATCAGGCGGTGATCGCGATTTGGCTCGCTATGGCTTGTGACCTGCTGGATGGCCGAGTGGCGCGGGCCCAGGGAGTCGCAACCCGCTTCGGAGCGGAGTACGACTCAGTCGCCGACACCGTGTCCTTCGGCGTTGCCCCTGCCTTGCTTACCTTTCACTTCGGCAGGCTGAGCGACTTGGGCTGGAGCGGCTGGGTGGTGGCGTTTGCCTACGTGGTCTGCGCCGGCCTGCGCTTGGCGCGCTTCAACGTCTCCGCCGGTCGCTACAAGAATCGCTTTCAAGGACTCCCCAGCCCAGCCGCAGCCGGAATGGTTGCCACCACCGCTTGGTTTGCTGGCACCCTGCAAGAGTCGGGAATCGAAACCAACGTACCCGCCTATGTCATCGGTCTCGGCCTGGTCACCCTGGCCCTGCTGATGGTCAGCGGCATCCCCTATCGCACCGGAAAAGAGATCTCGCTCCAATCCAGCAATCGCTTCCTCACCTTCGCAGCAATCTGCTTCGTCGCCATTCTCGCCAAACCCTCCGTCACCCTGTTCGTGATTGGCTCGGCGTATGTCCTGCTGGGACCGATCGAACTCTGGTGGAGACCCAGATTCGGCAAGGCGCTGGAAGAAGCTGACGCTCCTCCGGTAGCCTAAGCAGACGCACCACTTCACATCTCAAACTGCCAAAGCGTAGATAATTGGCCAACTGAGCGCGAACAAAGAAATGGGCAAGAGCAGCGACAAGGTCAAATCCCTCGAATCCTGGATCTGGGATGCCGCCTGCTCTATCCGCGGGGCTAAGGACGCGCCCAAGTACAAGGACTACATCCTGCCGCTTGTCTTCACCAAGCGCCTGTGCGACGTTTTTGACGACGAGATAAACCGCATCGCCGCCGAGGTCGGTTCGCGCGACAAGGCCTTCCTACTCGCCAAAGCCGACCACAAGCTGGTCCGCTTTTATCTGCCACTGGTACCGAAGGACCCTGAGCAGCCCGTTTGGTCGGTCATCCGTAAGCTCTCAGACAAGATCGGCGAAGGCGTCACCAGCCACATGCGGGCGATTGCCAAGCAAAACCCGCTGCTGCAGGGCATCATCGACCGCGTTGACTTCAACGCCACTACCCACGGCCAGCGTGATCTCGACGACGACCGCCTCTCCAACCTCATCGAGGCCATCAGCACCAAGCGCCTGGGACTCGACGACGTGGAAGCCGACATCATCGGCAAGAGCTACGAATACTTGATCCGCAAATTTGCTGAAGGCAGCGGCAGGAGCGCCGGCGAGTTCTATACCCCACCCGAAGTCGGCGAGATCATGGCTAAGGTGCTGGCTCCCGAGCCCGGCATGGATATCTACGACCCATGCTGCGGTTCCGGCGGTCTGCTTATCAAGTGCGAGATCGCCATGGAATCGAAGACCAAGGGCCAGAAGAAGCGTACTTTCGCCCCGCTCAAACTCTACGGGCAAGAATACATCCCCGAAACCTGGGCCATGGCCAACATGAACATGATCATCCACGACATGGAGGGTCAGATCGAGATCGGCGACACCTTCAAGAATCCCAAGTTCCGCAGGCGCGGCAAACTGCGCACCTTCGACCGCGTAGTCGCCAACCCGATGTGGAACCAGAAGGAGTACTCTGAGAAAGACTACGACGCTGACGAACTAGACCGCTTCCCCGCCGGGGCCGGCTTCCCTGGTAAATCCTCGGCCGACTGGGGATGGGTGCAACACATACACGCCAGCCTCAAGCCCGAGGGCCGCGCCGCCGTGGTGCTCGACACCGGCGCCGCCTCCCGCGGTTCGGGTAATGCGAATACCGACAAGGAAAAACCGTCCGCCAGTGGTTCGTCGACCACGACCTCATCGAGAGCGTCCTCTACCTGCCCGAGAACCTGTTCTACAACACTCCCGCCCCGGGCATCGTCCTCTTTCTCAACCGGGACAAGCCCAAGACTCGGGCAGGTAAGGTCCTGCTCGTCAACGCCAGTCAGGTCTTCAAAAAGGGAGACCCCAAGAACTTCCTCCCGCCCGAGGGGATCGACCGCATCGCCGATGTCCTCGCCAACTGGAAGGAAGAAGAAAAACTCAGCCGCATCGTCGATCATGCAAAGCTGAAAAAAACCGACTACAACATATCCCCCAGCCGCTACATCCACACAGCCGACGCCGAGACCTATCGGCCGATTGTGGAGATCGTCGCGGAACTGAATGCGATTGAGGGCGAGGCCCAGAAGACCGACAAGGACCTGCGGAAGATTCTGGAAAAGATCGGTATCACCGCATGAAGATCTTCATCAGCAGTGTGCAGAAGGAGTTCGCCGAAGAGCGGAAAGCACTGGCAGAGTATCTCTCCAACGATCCGTTGCTACGACGTTTCTTCGAGGCATTCTTGTTTGAGCGCGATGTTCCGGCTTCAGACCGTCAGCCAGACGAGGTCTACCTCGATCAAGTCGCAAAGTGCGATGTTTACCTCGGCCTGTTCGGCGATGAGTATGGATGGGAGAACCCGGACGGGCTCTCGCCTACCCACCGAGAGTTCAACCATGCCACCGACCTCGGCAAGACCCGACTGATCTTCGTCAAAGGCGCTAGTGACGAAAACAAGCACCCGGAAATGCAGACGCTGGTTCGTGAAGTTGGCAACCAACTCGTGCGCCGACGCTTCCAGCAATCCACGGACCTGCTGCCCGACGTCTATGCCAGTCTCGTCGACTACCTTGAGGAAACCGGTAGTCTCAACCGTGCCCCTTGGGACGCCCGCGCGGCTCGCAAGGCCTCCCTCGACGACCTCGATCCAGAGCACATCGCCCGCTTCGTGCCCCGCGCCCGCAAGGCGCGCAACTTTCCCCTTCCGCCAAGCCCATTCCCTCCCACCAGGTCTACAAGGGCACTGCCTTCGAGCTGGTGGATCAGGCTATCGACTTCGTGATGTCCAAGATCAACCTCAGCGTCGGCACCCGGGTGCAAGGACCGCAGGCGCCCGTCGAATACGAAATTCCGCGTGATGTGGTCGCCGAAGCCATTGTCAACGCCGTCGCCCACCGCGACTACAACAGCAATGGCAGCGTCCAGGTCATGCTCTTCACAGACCGGCTGGAGGTCTGGAATCCCGGCACTCTCCCCGCAGCGCTCACCCTAGACAAGCTGCGCCAGCCTCACAGTTCCATTCCCGGTAACCCGCTGCTCGCCGAACCGCTCTACCTCACCAAATACATCGAGCGCATGGGCACCGGCACTCGCGACATGATCCGGAAATGCGTTGCCGCGGGCCTGCCCGAACCCGAGTTCACCCTCACCGATGGCTTCGTGACGACGATCCAAAGATCAGACGGGCCCAAGTCAGCGTCCAAAAGCGGAACCTGTCAACAACTTTGAGACAGTTGGCAGAATTAATTAGTGAATCGGGACAACCTCCTTGGTGCGCTGATGTTTGGGTGGGTTGATCCAGACGGCCCTCGGTAATAGCTGAACGGTCGGTCTTCCACGGACAAATCGCTGTGGGTTGTTTCGCCAAGCTTGGTCAAGGGCCAGTTGACGGATCTTGAGCTTGTGGTCGGCCTTGCCGTAGTGGACATCTTCGGGTGTCAGCATGGCGATGCCGGCGTGACGGTGCTGGGTGTTGTACCAGCGGAAAAACGAGCGGCAGAAGGCGATAGCGGAACCTGCCAACGATAATGAGACACACGTCATCTTTAATTAGTGAGCATCGCCAAGCGATGATCGATCCCGATCTGGTGGGTTGATCCAGACAGCGTCGGGTAATGGTTTTGGCTTCGGGCAGCCGCGTACGAAGCGCTCGGGTTTATTGAGAAAAACATCAGCCAGAACACTGGTTCTGTGGTCGAGGACCTGCACAGTGCGTCCGTAGTGGACATCTTCCGGGGTCATCATCGAGAGCCCGCTGTGGCGATGCTCGGTGTTGTACCAAGTAAAGAAAGGTCGGCAAAAGCTGAGCGCGTCTTCGATGGAGCCGAAACGACTGGGGAATCCCGGATGGTATTTCAGGGTCTTAAACTGGGCTTCTGAAAAGGGATTGTCGTCCGGGACCTTGGGTCGGGAAAGTGATCGAGTGACGCCGAGCTGAGCCAGGAGCTGGGCAGTGCCTTTGGCGGTCATTGGTGACCCTCGGTCACTATGCAGGATGAGCTCTCCTGGGGCAGTGCCCTGCTTGATACAACTATCTTGAATCAATCGCTTGGCCAGGGCACTGCTTTCTCTTGATGCCACCATCCAGCCCACCACATAGCGGCTGAAGATATCGAGTAAGACGTAGAGGTAATACCAAGTCCAAGTCTTTGGGCCTTTGAGTTTAGTGATATCCCAGGACCAAACTTGATTGGGCTCTGTCGCCACCAGCTCCGGCTTGGCATAGCGTGGACGGCGCAATTGGTTGCGTCGCTCCTTGGTTGCTTTGTCGGCAGCCAGAATGCGATACATCGTGCGTTCAGAGCAATGATAAGTGCCTTCATCGAGCAAGGTGGCAACCACCTCAGCGGGGGCTCGATCGACGAATCGTGGCGAGCATAGAAGTCCGCGTACTCGGTCGCGTTCATAGCTCGATAGCGCTCGGGCGGGAGTTGGTCGGGGCTGCTTTCGCCCATTGGATGGCTTCTGGCGACGGTAGTAAGTGGCCCGTGCAACCCCGAGAGCTTGCCACGCCGGCTTCACACCGACCGTGCTCGATAGCTCTACTGCGGCCATCAGGAACTTTTCCCGTCGTCGAAGCTCAATCCCAGCAGCCCGGCAACTTTTCCCTGGACATATAGAATCAAGTGAGCTTTCTCAAGCTCACCGCTAAGGCGCGCATTCTCTCGCTCAAGCTGCTGGACTTTCTTGGCCAGGGGATTGACCGGCTTTGCCTTGCGCCCGCGACGCTTGGAAAGTCCAGCCAGGGAGCCTTCGCGCCGCGCTTTGCGCCAGCTTGCCAAATGTGAGGAGTAAAGCCCTTCGCGACGCAGCAACCTTCCTACTTCACCCGCTGCGGTGCAGGCATCAACCTGCTCCAGAATGCCAAGCTTGTACGCGGCGCTAAAACGCCGTCGATAGGGCTTCTCCAGGGTCTCCGGGTCGAGCGCGACGGCCTCACCTACCGGGCTCTCGTCGCTACGCTCCTCGATCCCCTCCGGTAAGGCCGAGGATCTCTCCCTCGAACCAACCAGACTTCGATTTGTATCTATCTTCAACATGATTTACCTCCGTCCGCCCTACATTAATTGTTGAACGGGGAAGTGTCTCACTCATGTTGGCAGAAAGGGGAGTCCTCAGATAGGTGCTCCTCCGCAGTGACAAGCTTTGGCTTACCGAAGTATCCACTGCCAACCACAAAGGATCCGTCCCGATTGTTGTGGAAATTGAGAAAGGCGTAACCTCCGGTAGTCAAAACCCATCGCCGAGTAGGCGAAAGGAGGCTACGCCATGGACAAGAGTACCAATCAGAGACCGGAATCATCTCGTTTCCAGCAAGATATCCAGTCAAAGCTTCAGCACCGTATCCGGGAAGCAATCGAAATAGTTCTAGAAGGAGAGCTTGCTGACGCATTGGGTTGTGTTGCGTACGAGCGTTCAGGTGAGCGCTCGGGCTATCGCAACGGCAAACAAGAGCGGACGATCACGACCCGATACGGATCCCGGCAACTGCGAATTCCTCGTGGTCGGGTAGTAGGCCAAGATGGATCCACTGAGGAGTTTCAAAGCCATCTTGTTGAGCGCTACCAGCGGCGCACCCGAGAGGTGGATGAAGCGATTCTCGGCTGCTACCTAGCAGGGGCCAACAGCCGTCGGATCAAGAAGGCCTTGACTCCACTGCTGGGCAGGGAGCATCTATCCAAGAGCGCTGTGTCTCGGGTGGTATCGCGTTTGAAGGAGCACTTTGCCCGTTGGAGTGAGCGAGGCCTGTCTGAGGAAAGCTACCCGATCTTGTTTCTTGATGGCTTTCACTTGAAAGTGCGGCTTGCTCGGCGCGTGGTGTCAGCTCCGGTGTTGGCTGCTCTGGGGGTAAGAGAAGATGGCACCAAAGTCCTGGTAGCTCTACGGTTAGCAGCCAGTGAGGCAGGCAGTCACTGGAAGTGGTTGATTGAAGATCTTAAACGCAGGGGCTTGAAAGCACCGCATCTCCTGGTCTCAGACGGCCACAAGGGTTTGGCGGTAGGAGTCAGGGCTTGGCCAGAGGCCAAAGTCCAGCGTTGTATCCAGCACAAGTGGGAAAACCTGAAGAAGCATTGCCCTAAGCATGCTCATGGTGAGCTCAAGCGAGACTGGGATCAAGTGCTGCGAGCCCAAGATGCCCTGGAGGCCCGAGAGAGTTATTCAATCTTTGTTACCAAGTGGTCCAAGCTGGTGCCCGCAGTAGCCAGGAGCTTCCAAGAGGCTGGGATGGAACTGATCACTTTCGACGATTTACCGAGATCATTGTGGCGATCCACAAGGACCACCAACGCGCTGGAGAATCTCAACCGTGAGTTTCGGCGCCGTACCAAGACCCAAGGCTCATTCTCGACTGAGGCAGCGGGTGTTACCTTGCTCTGGGGACTCGTCGCTTTCGGTCAGATCAGGATGCACCGCATCAACGGCTACCAAGACTTGTACCGGATGCTTGACCGTCAAGCAGCCGCGTAGGACTAGAATCAACTAAACCTGACCGCGGGAGACGCTACGCCAAATACCAATTTCCACAAGATTCGGGACACATCCACCACAAAGGAGCACCCAATGGGACTGTACGCCGGGATCGACCTTCACGCAAACAACAGCTATTTGGCGGTTATTGACGAGTCTGACCAAATGGTTAAGGCAAAGCGTTACCGCAACGACCTTGAATCCATCCGCTCGGGCCTGGAACCTTATGCTGGAAAGATGGAGGGCATTGCGGTTGAATCGACCTTCAACTGGTATTGGCTGGTCGATGGTCTTAAGGACTCGGGCTACAAGGTGCATTTGGTCAACACTCTGGCAGCCCAGCAGTATCAAGGTCTCAAGCATACCGACGACAAAACCGACGCCCGGTGGCTGGCCCACATGCTGAGACTCGGGATCTTGCCCACGGGGTGGATCTACCCACCGGAAAAACGAGCGGTACGGGATCTTCTGCGTCGACGCACTCAGCTGGTTCGCCAGCGCTCGGCCAATAAACTCAGCCTGCGCAATGTCCTTGAACGCACCACAGCCAAGCGACTGTCTGCCAACGCCTTGAACAAGGTCACCGTCAAAGACATCAGCAACTGGATCGACGATCCAAATGACCAACTCTCGATGATCGCTTCGCTGGCGATGATCGAGGCCTTCGATGAACAAATCGAGATAATCGAAAAGACCATTAGCGAGCAGGCAGTTCTGGAAGACAGCTACCGCTTGCTCACCTCCATCCCTGGCATCGGAGCGACTCTTGCTGCGACCATCCAATATGAGACCGGAGATATCAATCGCTTCCCCAAAGTGGGTAACTACGTCTCCTACTGCCGACTGGTCAAAGCCGAGAGAAACTCCAATCAACGGATCAAAGGACATGGACTGCGCAAGAACGGCAACCCCTACCTGTCCTGGGCATTTCACGAAGCCGCACACTTTGCCGTCCGTTGGCAGCCCAAAGCACGCAAATGGCATGACAAGAAACGATCTCGATCCGGCTCCCTTCTCGCCACCAGGGCTCTTGCCCACAAGCTCGCACGCGCTGCTTACTTCATGATGAGGGATCAAGCGCCTTACCAGCCCGAAAGGCTGTTTGGCTAATGAGATCGAGGCCGCCAACCAGAAAGATGCTGTGTTAATAACCAATCATCTGAGTGGAAGCGGCCTCGATCTCTCTTACTTGCACCGGTGGCGCACGACTCCGTCAACCAACCAGGGGCTGGATCGAGCTACTAGCTCGAAAACCATGCGACTGAATCCCTTCTCATGGAAACGGAATCGAGACCAACGGGTTTCTGGGGCACGATACTGCCTGGGGTACCGAGGACTGATAACTCGACTACCTAGATCCTGATGAGTGGCTGGAGCGTCATCGACTCCTACTTAATGAGACCCAAAAAACTAGCGCTGCCTTTCTTTGATCACTCAATACCGGGACGCCCCCCACCCGGAAAGAAAAGATGTACCCCTTGACATAACGCCGCCTAATAAGTGGCACCTATTCCCAGAGGTCCGAGTTTCACGATGCTTTGTACAACCGTTCAAATCTCATTTATTCGGGTGGCACCTAATTTCGGCTGACATCTACTCGATATAGTCAATCCTTGCTAGGTTGTTCGATTCCCATACTCCTCAGCCGGGACATCACCCGATAAGTGATTTGATTCGTAGCGATTGCCTGGCCGACACCTAACAACTGTAAGTACACTGCATCCTTTCCCAGCACCTGAAAATCGCCGGACCGAACCTTGTCCAGAAGAACAAATTGTTGATCTCGTTGCCTCTTACGACTCCGATCGTAGTGTGCCCCGCCCAGCTTGTTGCATACAAACTGAATTACACCTTGATGCCTAACTATGATTCCCTCAACAACCATGGCTGGCAACTGCAGGTACTTCGGTACGCTGATCGCCTTCGACTTATCAGCCAACGCCTTTCGAGCCTCATGCTCGATTTTGAGCTCATTTTCAGTTACCGCCCGGTTCCGTATAGACGCCATTTGAACTGCCGCGCCCTTGTACTTTACATAAGGGGCCATCCAATATTCATAGCCCTTTAACCGCTCCGTTGTATAGAACTCACAAAGACAGCCTACTTGGAGGCGATACTTGATGCCGATGCTACTCGCGACGCGAGACAAATGCCCGTCAACAAGCAAGCGCCGCAGAACTGTACTCTCGCGACGCAGAACTGCGTCAGTAGCCTGCTGGTTCCAATTCTCTTGCAGGTGGGCAAGATCTTCATACACTGGCCTCGCCAACTCACGGTCGAACGCGACCGCCATCTACCCCTACCCCCGCACCCAATCCCGATTCATCCGGGCAATAGACTCCAGCGAAATCCCCTTCGGACACACCGCCTCACACTCACCGTAGTTCGAGCAGGAGCCGAAGTACTCCTCCATGGTGTCGACCATGTTTTGCACCCGGCGAGTGCGTTCAGGTTGGCCTTGGATCGCTAGGCTCATCCAGCAACCACCGACCCACCCAACAACCCTGCCACACTCAAATCCTCATCAGCATCCGGCCAGTGAATTCCCTCGCCACCGCCAAGCAACTCCCAGTTCTTCCTGGCTTCCGGCGTCGCCTGCTCCAATCGTGGGAACCACGAGAGGGGCACCACAATCTGCCGCCCATCGACCAAGTTCACCCGCAAATCGGTTGCGGTAACTTCTACCCTGCTCGCCAGGGCAATTTTCTCAACGACCGAAGAACTCATGCCATGCCTCCAATAGTTCGGCTTCATTATCTCGCACTAACGCCTCGGCCTCACGAATTTCGTGATCTGGAAAGTGCCCGGTACGCGCCAATCGCACCGGATCTAGCCGAAACTTAGCCACGCGATGATCGCGCTGAACATGGATATGTGAAGGCTCGGTGCCTTCGTTGCTGTAGAAAAAGAAACGGTACGGTCCGATGCGCCGAACGGTGGGAGACACCTAACCCCCTACCCCCGCACCCAATCCCGATTCATCCTGGCAATAAACTCCAAAGCAATCCCCTTCGGACACACCGCGTCGCACTCGCCGTAGTTTGTGCAGGAGCCGAAGTACTCCTCTATGGTCTCGACCAATCTCAGGGCGCTCGCTCCTCCCCCGACGGCAGGTCCGAGCCTTCCTCCAGGATGGTGTTGATGTACTCATGAAGCTCCGGCACCTTGTTCGCCACTACGTCCCAGACGATCTCGTAGTCGACACCGAAATAGCCGTGAATTAGACGGTCCCGCATGCCGGACATGGCGCGCCAGTCGATCTGGGTGTGCCGCTCTCTCAGTTCTGCCGGAACTTTCTTGGCGGCCTCGCCAATGACTTCGATGCTCCGAACGAAAGCGCGTTTCACCGTCTCGTCGCGCAAGAACTCTTCCTTACCCATGCTACCGGAGCGATCCAGCAGATAACTCGCCTCATCACGGATATGGCGTAGGTAGTCAAGCGGCGAGGTCAGCATAGACCGCCTCGGCAAGAATATGGGGACCAATGTAGGGGCTAAGCGCTTGAGTGGTCACGAGGTCGACCCGTCTACCAAGAAGCTCTTCCAGGAAAAACGAAAGTTGAATAAACGAGTCGAAACTCTTGCGCTCCGGCTCGAATTCCACGATCAGGTCGACGTCGCTTCCTTCATTCTGTTGATCGCGCGTGAAGGAACCAAAAAGCCCGATGCGCAGCACGCCCAACGCACGAATGCGCGGTGTATTCGCGCGAAGTCGTTGCAGGACATCCTGCTTGGTCTTGGCATGTGACATTGGAAAAGCCTCTTAACACCGTCCCCGGATGCTTCAATCGTATCGCATCGAAACAGGTGGGTGCCTGATCGCGACAGGCAGCGCGTCGAGGTATGGCGCAGTTGAATACTGCTATCAAGCGGAGGGGAAGTATTTCTGACTGATTTGCGGTGCTCGGAAGTAGCCCGACATTCCACGCTTCCGAGTCAGGTTCCGACCTACCCCCGCACCCAATCCCGATTCATCCTGGCAATAAACTCCAGCGAAATCCCCTTCGGACACACTGCCTCGCACTCCCCGTAATTCGAGCACGAGCCGAAGTACTCCTCCATAGTTTCGACCATGCTCTGCACTCGGCGAGAGCGTTCGGGCTGGCCTTGGGGTAGCAGGCCGAGATGGGAGACCTTGGCAGCAGTGAAGAGCTGGGCGGCGCCATTGGGGCACTGGGCGACGCAGGCGCCGCAGCCGATGCATTCGGCGGCGTCCATGGCTTGGTCGGCGATGTCTTTGGGGACCGGGATCAAGTTGGCGTCGGGGGCAGCACCGGTGCCGATGGAGATGTAGCCGCCGGATTCGATGATCCGATCAAAGGGACCGCGATCGACCACTAGATCGCGCACGACCGGGAAGGCGGCGGAGCGCCAGGGCTCGATGCGGATGGTGTCGCCGTCGGAGAAATGGCGCATATGTAGTTGGCAGGTGGTCATTTCGGGCAGCGGGCCGTGGGCCTGGCCGTTGATCATCACGCCGCACATGCCGCAGATGCCTTCGCGGCAGTCGTGGTCAAAGGCGACCGGGTCTTCGCCGCGTTCGGTGAGTTGCTCGTTTAGGACGTCCAGCATTTCCAGAAACGACATGTCGGATGAGACGTCGTTGAGTTGGTACTGGACGATGCCGCCCTGGGCGTCAGCGTTTTGTTGTCTCCAGATTTCGAGGGTTAGGCGCATGGGGTTCTCATGAAGGCTGGTCTGGGGTGCATCGGTCTTTTGAGATCCCTCGACTGCGGTCCTACGGACCTACGCTCGGGATGACAAAAGGGGCGCGAGCTCAGGATAACCCCGGCTCTACTCACACCCCCCCCCCCGCCGGGGCAGGCTCTACTGGCACGCCTATGCGAGAATAACGGAGGGGGTGACTCGCTCAAAATGATGAGGTTGAGCAATACCGAGATCCTTCGACTGCGCCGCTTCGCGGCTCCGCTCTGGGTGACAACGGGGTTATCGGTGGATGGGCAAAGTCTAGATCCCTCGACTACGGCCCTTCGGGCCTCCGCTCGGGATGACTGTCGCTTGACCCAAGCGACAGTCACTTGTAGCTCCTGCTAGCCAGATGTACGTTCTCGAATTCGAGCTGTTCTTTGTGCAGGTTGGGTTCGTTGCCGGGGCCGGTGTATTCCCAGGCGGCTGAGTAGGAGTAGTCCTGGTCGTTGCGCTCAGCCTCGCCTCCGGGGGTCTGGTGTTCCAACCGCAGGTGGGCGCCACAGGATTCGTCGCGGTCTAAGGCGTCGCGTGCCATGAGTTCGGCAAGTTCAAAGAAGTCGGCGACGCGTCCAGCATTTTCTAGGGCCTGGTTGAACGACTGGTTGTTGCCCAGCACTTTGACGTTTTGCCAGTACTCCTCGCGCAGAGTGGGGATCTTTTCCAAGGCTTCTCTGAGGCCTTCACTGTCACGGGACATGCCGATCAAGTCCCAGCAGATCTTGCCCAGCTCGCGGTGGAAGGAATCCACCGAGCGGCTGCCGTTGACCGAGAGCAAGCGCTCGGTGCGTTCACGGACGTCGGCCTCGACCGCCTTGCAGGCGTCGTGGTCGGTTGAGATCACTTCTTCGCCCATGCGCTCAGAGAGATAGTTGCCGATGGTGTTGGGCAGTACGAAGTAGCCGTCGGCCAGCCCCTGCATCAGTGCTGAAGCCCCCAGACGATTGGCACCGTGATCTGAGAAGTTGCATTCGCCGATGGCGTAGAGGCCGGGCACGGTGGTCATCAGGTTGTAGTCCACCCACAGGCCGCCCATGGTGTAGTGCGGTGCCGGGTAGATGCGCATCGGCGAGCTGTACGGGTCCTCACCGGTGATGTCGTGGTACATGTCAAACAGGTTGCCGTAACGATCTTCGATGGCGTCGCGCCCGAGCCGGTTGGTGGCATCGGCAAAGTCCAAGTAGACGCCGCGGCCACTGGCGCCGACACCGTGACCTTCATCGCAGATGGTCTTGGCGGCGCGGGAGGCGACGTCGCGGGGCACCAGGTTGCCGAAGGCCGGATAGCGGCGTTCGAGGAAGTAGTCGCGCTGGTCTTCCGGAATATCGACTGGTTTGCGGTCTTCGTCCTTGTTCTTGGGTACCCAAATGCGACCGTCGTTTCTTAAAGATTCACTCATCAAGGTGAGCTTGGACTGGTAGTCGCCCGCCTGGGGAATGCAGGTGGGATGAATCTGGGTATAACAAGGGTTGGCAAACAGGGCGCCGCGACGGTGCGCGCGCCAAGCCGCGGTGACGTTGCAGCCCTTGGCGTTGGTCGAGAGATAGAAAACGTTGGCGTAGCCACCGGTGGCCAGCACCACCGCGTCGGCGGTCCAAGAACGGATCTCGCCGCCCACCATGTCGCGGGTGACGATGCCGCAGGCTTGGCCTTCATGAGTAATAACGTCGAGCATCTCGGTGCGGGTGTGCATCTCGACTTTGCCCAAGCCGATCTGCCGTGCCAGAGCTTGATAGGCGCCGAGCAACAGTTGTTGCCCGGTTTGGCCGCGGGCGTAGAAGGTGCGCGACACCTGGGCGCCGCCGAAGGAGCGGTTATCAAGCGCGCCGCCATATTCACGAGCGAAGGGGACGCCTTGGGCCACCGCTTGGTCAATGATGTTGCCGGAGACTTCAGCCAAGCGATAGACGTTGGCCTCGCGGGAGCGGAAGTCACCGCCTTTGACGGTGTCGTAGAACAGCCGCCATACCGAGTCGCCATCGTTTTGATAGTTCTTGGAGGCATTGATGCCGCCTTGGGCGGCGATCGAATGAGCCCGGCGTGGCGAGTCTTGGTAGCAGAAGCACTGCACGTTATAGCCGAGTTCCGCCAAGGTCGCCGAGGCGGCAGCGCCGGCCAAGCCAGAGCCGACGACGATGATGTTGAACTTGCGTTTGTTGGCGGGGTTGACCAGCTTGAGGTCAAAGCGAGTGCGGCGCCACATCTCCTCTATCGGATAGTCGGGTACCTGCGGGTCGAGTGTGCCGTTGAAAGCCATTATGAAACCAGTCCGGTGAGAATCGCGATGGGAAATGAAAGGTTGCCAAGAGTGACCAGTAGGGCGAAAGCACCGGCAAATTTACGGCGCCAGTCATTGTTCTTGTCGACGGACCAGCCGAGAGTCTGAAACATGCTCCACAGGCCGTGGTATAGGTGCATGCCGAGGAAGATATTGGCCAAGATGTAGAAGCCCGCCACCCAAGGAACGCTCAAGCTGGTAATCAGATTGCGGTAGACCTCGCCGTGGACGAAATCCGGGTGGACGTTGCCCACCGTCAAGTGCAGCAGGTGGTAGATGATGAAAAGAATCAGGATCACCCCACCCCAGCGCATAGTGCGCGAGGCATAGGTCGCGGCCACCGATTCGCGCTTCAGGTATTTGTGAGGTCGTGCGGCGCGGCTCATTCGGGTCACCGCCCAGGCGGACCAAATGTGCAGTCCTACCGCGGCCAACAATCCAATACGGGCAATCCACAGAAAGGCCATGTGCGGCAACAGCGGATAGCCAAATTCACGCAGGAATTCCGCGTAGTGGTTGAGGCTTTCCGCGCCCAAGTAGAGCTTGAGATTGCCCACCATATGGCCGAGCACAAAGCCGAACAACATGATGCCGGTAACCGCCATGACGGTCTTCTTGCCGACTGCTGATTGGAAGAAACTGAGTGGTGATCGCATAGGTCTTTCGCCCGTCTCGGGGCCCCTTTCGGGCCGGTTCAGCTTATCGCAGTTGGAGGTGATGTTTCACCAGGGTAGGTGGAGCATTTTGGCGTGTGCCTGAATCCCAAGACGGGAGGGGGTAAACCCCTCCCCTTGTATGTTTGTGGAGATGAGTCTCTTCGGCAGGGAAGCTGTCCCGCCCCTTAGGCCCTGAGCCTGTACGTAGATCAGCTCCCTGCCTTACCTCTCGAACGCCGGAGAGAATCTGAGGCCCTAGAGCCTGCATTCACAAGGTCGGTGCGAGAGTTACCCAAGGTCAGGGAGCCGAAGGGACAGTGTAACCGAAAGGAGAAAACGATGAAGAAGCCACTGCCCTGCGGAATCGAAGTCAGCGCCAAGTCCTTTGAGCTATGTCTCAAGCTTGCCTCAGGCAAGCTTGAGAGGCGACAGTTTGCAAATACTGCGTCCGGTATTCGCCAGCTGGCCGCTTGGCTCAAGAGACAAGAACGGCCCGTTCAAGCGGTCCTGGAAGCCACCGGAGTGTACGGTCAAGATCTGACCTTCACTCTGTGCAAAACCACAGGTGTTGAGGTCATGGTTGCCAACCCTCGTGCTGCTCGCCGTTTCGCTGAAGCTTTGATGAAAAGAGCCAAGACCGACCGCATCGACGCGGAAATGCTTTGTCAGTTTGCTCAACGCATGCCGTTTGAAGAGTTCCAGCCACCTGGTGACCAAGAACTGGCCCTAAGGTCCATCACCCGCCGCATCCTGGCATTGACTCAACAACGAACAGAGGAGAAGAACCGACTCCATGCTGCATCTGCCTCTAGAACGATTCCGGCAGCTGTAAGCCAAAGTCTTAATCGCCAAATCGTTGTACTGAATCGGGAAATCGATCGGCTCGACAAACAGGCACTCAAACTCATCAACAACCAGACCAAACTCAAGATACGTTATCAATTCCTGCTGAGTATCCCGGGAATCGGACCCAAGAGCGCATCTCGGATTCTTGCCGAACTCGCAGTGCTGCCCAAAGAGCTCACCCCTAGGCAATGGGTCGCTCATGCCGGACTCGATCCGAAACCGGTCGAATCCGGCTCCTCTGTCAACAAACCACGAAGAATCTCCAAGACCGGAAACTCACGCCTTAGACAGGCTCTCTACATGCCCGCTCTCTCGGCTGCGAGGGCCAATCCTCACTGTCGAAGTTTCTATCTCAGTCTCCAACAACGAGGACTAAAACCCATGCAAGCGATTGTCGCCATCATGAGAAAACTACTCCACGCCATTCATGGAATCTGGACACACGCCACTGACTTTGACGCTACAAAGCTCTTCCCAAATGTCGTTATTAACCATTGACCCCGAACAGAGAATCTACGAAGCGAAGAAGCATCACCTTGCTCTGTGGAACGTCACCTTAGTGCTCTCCGCGGGCAGTCCTAGCAAGCCACCTGGGCCAACAAAATGCGGCGATGGCCGCGTTTCCACCGTACAACCACAGCCACGCAACAACGCCAAGGAACAGCGCTTCAAGAACCGATCCTTCATGTTGCACGGCGGAGATCACAGAGAAAAACAGGACAACCGAAGCCATCAAAGAACACACTATTAGCATCTCGCGAAACGAGCCCTTGTAGCGAAGAACGATACGAGCTTCATTTCCTGCAACCGTAATTGAGCCAGTCCTGAACGGGACAAGAATGTTCCAACTTGAAACAAATCTGAATGCGCCCGCCATGAAGTTGATGTTCTGTCCGTCCAGCTCAACATGAGCCGCTTTCTCGCTCCGCAGGGCTTCGACGAGACGCTGCGCCACAAGGGCTGGACTACCTACCTTCTCAATCTCGATCTCCCCTTCAAGACTCCAGGGTAAAGACATGAACTAACTCTATGCCAATCTCGCACAACCTTGAATAAACTGATTCCGACGCCACCCCGAAGTCTACTGGGTAGGTTGGGTGTCTTGGTGTGGGGCTGGACTAGAAGAAGGGAGGGGCTAAACCCCTCTCCTACGGAGGATTTCGCCGCACGGATTGTCATCCTGAGCGAGGGCACAGCCCGAGTCCAAGGATCTCAATTAGCCGAACATCGAGATCCCTCGACTACACTCGGGATGACAAAGATGGAAGGCGGGCGCTGATTTTCTGGACAATGCCCTCGAAGCGGACGGATGGCGGTTGTCCTGCCCTACGGGGATGACGAAGGGGTTAACCCTCCCAGGGAGACGGCTAAACGGTAAGCGGATACAACAGTCCACGTCATCCCAGGCGGATACGCCAGTCCACGTCATCCCAGGCGGATACGCCAGTCCACGTCATCCCAGGCGGATACAACAGTCCACGTCATCCCGGCGCGAGGCTGGGAGGGGGGCCGGGATCCGCTCGTCGTCCCGGCGGGGGGAGGGTGCGGGGCCGGGATCTGGTGGTGACTGGGAAAGGTCCCCGCCCGTGCTCCCCCTACGGGGATGACATCCGTGCTTTGAAACTCTTCGGGGATGATGCGGCTAACGACGCTGTGCGGGACGACCACGACGGCGACGCGGCATGCCATCGCGTTGGGGCCGCTTGGGAGGCCGACGACTACGGGATTCTCCGGCGGCACGGTGCCATTGGTCAATTTCTTTCCGATCGATGCCAGAGACTGCGGCGTAGAGTTCCCACAGTTCTAGGGCGTCGGGAAAGTACGGTTTGCGGCCCAGTTGGAGGCGCTGGGCGAATGGTAGATCGGGACGACGCATGCGGCCAAATCCGACCAAGGCGGAGACGGTGTCGTGGGTGCGCGCGTTGGAGAACTCGAAGCCGGCCGATAACAGGTTGAGGCGGTGGATGACGGTCTGGCGAACGACAGCTGGCGGGGCGACGGTGGGTTCGCTGGGGGCGCCCTGCGGTCGATTATCACCGTCTTTCTGAGGAGGCCGTTTCTCACTGGCCGTCTTACTGGCTCTCCTACTGGCTTTCTCATTGGCTTGCTGCCCGCCGTGCTGATTTGGATGCTTTCGTTCCCACGCCCGCAGGTCGGCCTCGACCACCGGCAGAAGCAGGGCGCCCAGCAATGCTGCGTCCGAGGGACGATCCTTTTCCTGCACCCGGCGATCCAGCTCTTGATAGAACTCCCCCGCTTTCCGGCTCTGAGGCGTGGCCGCGCTGAAGCGCAGACCTGGCAGGTAGATCGAAGCTAGGTCAAGGTCGGTCATCCACTGCAATGCAACGCTGAAGGAGCCACAACCCAGCAGTTGCAGCAGCTCTTCGGTCAGACGGGCGGGGGCGGCGTGTTCCAACCACAGTCGCTCGCTCTGAATGGCGTCCTGAACTTCTTCGTCGAGGCTGAAGCCAAGCCGAGCGGCAAATTCACAGGCACGCAGCATGCGCACCGGGTCCTCGCGAAATCGCTCTACCGCCGGACCGATGGAACGGATCAATTGCCGTTCGATGTCTGCCAACCCGTTAACGTGATCGATGACCTCACCGCTGGCGTAGTCGTAAAACAGGGCATTGACGGTGAAATCGCGGCGTACAGCGTCTTCAGCCGGAGTACCGTAGCTGTTGTCATTGGTAATCGGGCCGTCATCATCTTGATGCTTGGGATTGGGGACTCCACGAAACGTGGAGACCTCGATAATCCCGTCGCTGAAGTAGACGTGAACCAGTTTGAAGCGTCGCCCGATGATGCGCGAGTTGCGAAATAGGCGACGAATTTGGCCGGGAGTGGCGTCGGTGCCAACGTCAAAATCTTTGGGCTTGCCGCCAATCAACAGATCGCGGACTGCACCGCCAACCACGTAAGCCTTGTAGCCATGACTGCGTAGCCGATGGAGGATGCGCAGGGCGTTCGATTGAATGTCGCGGCTGGTAATCGGATGCGCGTGGTGCGCCATCACGGTCTCGGCGACTGCCCCACTAGGAACCTGCGGCTTGTTGGGTTGCGAATGGTGTGGTCGCCGCACTCCAGGCTTCGCTTTTCCGGATCTTCCGTCCCCGGATTGGGAACCTCCACTGCGACCACCAGTCCGCGAGCGAGAGGGCACTGAAATAGCTATGCCCCCGCTGCGATCAGTTCGGCGCGAGAGAAGAAAAATTGCTTCTCAATCTCTGCGTTCTCCGCCGAATCGCTGCCATGAATAGCGTTCTTTTCAATTGAGCTGGCGTAGAGCTTACGGATGGTGCCCTCGTCCGCGTCGTCAGGGTTGGTCGCACCCATCGCTTGGCGCAGCTTAGGAACGGCGTCGGGAGCGGTCAGCACCGCAGGAATCACCGGGCCACTGGTCATGAACTCGACCAAGCTATCGAAAAACGGTCGCGCGCTATGCACTGTGTAGAAACCCTCTGCTTGGGCTTTGCTCAGGGTCAGGCGCTTGACCGCCAAAATATGAAACCCGCCACGCTCCAGATGGGCCAGGATGTTGCCAGCATTGCCAGCGGCAACCGCGTCGGGTTTGATGATCGTCAGGGTGGTATCCACGTTCTTGCTCTCCTCGAGTTGTAGCTATTGTCTTTCGACTATTGTCCTCAGCATAAATTGTGTTGGTCTATCCCAGCAGCGACCGCATTCTCGAGCCAAGATCGGCGGGTGATTCGACCACGTGAATGCCAGCTTGTTGCATAGCTTCCATTTTGGCTGATGCAGTTCCCGAACCGCCGGAGACAATCGCTCCCGCGTGGCCCATGCGTCGCCCTGGAGGTGCGGTCCGACCGGCGACAAAACCGACCACCGGGCGGTGATAATTTTCCGCCACCCAGGCCGCTGCTTGTTCTTCAGCGCTGCCGCCAATCTCACCAATCATCACCACCCCTTCGGTGTCGGGGTCGTCGGCAAAGGCTGCGAGCACGTCGATGAAGTTGGTTCCTTGCACCGGATCTCCGCCAATGCCAACACAGGTGGACTGACCAAGACTCTCGTTGGTCAACTGCCAAACCGCCTCGTATGTCAAGGTGCCAGAACGACTGACGACGCCGATCGATCCTTGCTTGTGAATGTGTCCCGGCATGATGCCGATCTTGCCCAAACCAGGACTGATCACGCCCGGGCAGTTGGGACCGACCAAACGGGTCGGATGGTCGCGCAGGAAAGCCTTGACCTTGAGCATGTCGGCAACCGGAATGCCCTCAGTGATGCACACCACCAACTCAACGCCAGCAGCAGCCGCTTCCATCACCGCGTCAGCGGCAAACGGAGGTGGAACAAAAATCATGGTGGCGTTGCAACCGGTCTGCTCCCGGGCCTCGGCCACGGTGTCGTAAACCGGGATGCCCTGGACGTCCTGACCGCCCTTGCCGGGGGTGACCCCGCCAACCACCTGGGTGCCATAATCGCGGCATCCCAAGGCATGGAATTCCCCTTCCTTGCCGGTGATTCCCTGCACCAACAGGCGGGTGTCTTGATTCAACCAAATAGCCATTTCTTAGGCTCCTTCGCGGTTTCGCGCCTTGGAGCCCGCCACCACTTTCTCTGCCGCGTCAGCCATGTGAGCGGCAACGATGAAGTCGTAGTCCGCAGCATGCAGAATCGCCCGGCCCTGCTCGACGTTGGTGCCCTCTAGGCGAACCACGACCGGCATGTCGACGTCTCCCAGACTCTTCAGCGCTGCGACCACTCCAGCAGCGATGCGATCGGTACGCGCGATACCACCAAAGATGTTAATCAACACTGCCTTAACGTTGGGGTCGGAAACCAGAATACGAAAGGCATTCTCAACCGCCTCTTGGCTCGCCGAACCACCTACATCCAGGAAGTTGGCGGGCTCGGCACCGTAAAGGTTGATGATGTCCATGGTCGCCATCGCCAGCCCAGCACCGTTGACCATGCAACCAATTTCGCCATCCAGCTTGATGTAGTTGAGGCCGAACTTCGAGGCTTCGACCTCCAACGGATCTTCTTCGTTCAGATCGCGCATCTTTTTGATATCGGGATGGCGAAACAGTGCGTTGTCGTCGAAGTTGATCTTGGCGTCCAGCGCCATCACGTCGCCATCGCCAGTCACCAGTAGAGGGTTGATCTCGGCCAGCGAAGAGTCGGTCTCAAGATACGCGCGCACCAGGGAACTGATCAATTTGGCAGCCTGACGAGCGGTCTTGCCTTTGAGCCCGAGAAAGTTGGCAATGCCGCGAGCTTGAAAAGGTTGCAGACCCAAGTGAGGGTCGATCGGTTCGCGGGTGATCGCCTCGGGGGTTTCAGCAGCAACTTCTTCGATATCCATGCCGCCGGCGGACGAGGCCATGACCACCGGCTTGCCGCTGGCCCGGTCCAAGGTCACGGCGACGTACAGTTCTTGGGCGATTTCCAGGGCCTCTTCAACCAGCACCTGACGCACCAATTGGCCTCCGGGTCCAGTCTGGTGGGTCACCAACTGCATCCCCAGGATTTCTCCGGCAATGGTCTTCGCTTCTTCCGGGTTGGCGGCTAGCTTGACGCCTCCGCCCTTGCCCCGGCCACCGGCGTGAATCTGCGCCTTGATGACACAACGCCCGCCTAGCTCTTGACAGATCTCAGCGGCTCGATCAGCGCTCTCAGCCACCTCGCCACGGGGTGTTTCGACCCCAAATTGGCGCAGGATGGATTTCGCTTGGTATTCGTGAATCTTCAACTTGTTCTCCTGATCCCGAACTCGAATCGGGCTGCTGATATGAAACGCCGCAAGCGTGCGAGCATGGCTGCTTCCGGCAACGTCAGCTTATCAAGCGGCTGAGAGGGTATAAAGGGCTTAAGAGGTGACGGGATCTTCTTGACTACGGTCGCGCGGCGTTATCAACGCGAGCTCCCGGTACCAGCAAAGAACTCATGTACTTTGTTGCAATACTCCCTACTAATCTCCGTACCGCACCCAAGTAGAGCCACACCTGCAGCTTCTTCAGGATCATCGCGGCCGAAGTAGAACGCAGCAAACACCCGATTCAACTCGCGCGTTGGCTCAAAGCGCCACTTTAGAAAAGCGTTGCGTGCCATGTTGTCCAGCCCCAGGGGTAGGGTCTTTGCTACGACAATATCTACGGGTTCGCCGCTTTCCGGATCCACGTCCGCAGTGAGAATGACGAACCCCTCGATTCTCGCCTTTCTTGCGATGGCGGTCCTGATCGGCAAAGGACCGACTCCAGGCACTTCGCTTGGGAGTATGCTCTCGGCTAGGCGCCACTTCACGAGCGCGGAGATGGGCGCCTCCAACGAAAGCTGATGCAAAGAATCCACCGCATAACGGAATTCTTCTTTGGTTCGGCTATCCAGCTCTAGGCGCCTGACTAATCCAGCCGCAAGGTACTCATCATCTTTCCAGCGCAGCATGAGATCCCGCCTAGTATTTTCCAAACTGCGAGCTGCTCCACGCAAGAGATCGGCCGCGGACTGAAGCGCAAAAACTGGCGGAGATGCAGCCGTTAGTTCTACAGCCGCCAAGGTCTCCGCGACGCGGCACACGGCAAGAGATTCGCCAACCAAACGGCAATCCTGGGGGGCATCAACATCGATACTTGGGAAGTCATGTCCATATCCCCAGCGCAGTCTCCGATGGCGGCCAGTAGACCAGTCCAGGCTCGCCAGCAGCCGGCCTCTGAAGAGGTGGAGGTCGTTACCATCTAACAACACTCCCGCCGGATACAAGGGGATAGTCGTATCCCAAAAAGTTGTCCCAGCACTCGAGTCGAACCGAACCAAGCGGATTTGCGAATTCTCGCCACCGACTGCAAGGCCCAGGCCACTACGCAGAACTCTGAAACCAGAGTATTTCTTCGCCGCTTCAATAGGTGGTAACTCCGTATGAGCACCAGTCGCGACACTGATTGCCACCGTGGGTACCCCAGCATGCCCATAGTCCTGCGTCAGGATCAGTTGATCGTGCTGGAGAAATGGCGTCACTCCATGCGCCCAAACTTTGCCGGATGTCCATTGGGTTTTCGCATTCGAAAGGGAAAATGCGGTGGTGGGCTGATCTCTTCCTCCGTTTGCCACAAAGAGCCCGCCCAAGGTCACAGTGTCGCGGAGGCGGTCCAGCCGGAGCCGGCGGCGCTTCGTGACCACGCCGGAGCTGGAGTCCATCAACACCAGGATCGGAGGCCCGCAGTCACCTCGGTGTGGCGCCAAGACAATGGCCAGTGGCGATCCGGACAGGAAAACGAGCCTGCGAGGGCCCCGTCGCAGCTCTACCACTTCAAATTCACGACCATCCGCGAAGTCCAGGAACGCAATCTTGGCGCGAGCATCATTGCGACGTTGGAACGTCGGAGCTGCGTTGGAAGCCAATAAGTGGGCGACAATTGCACCATCGGCTACAACGAAATCAACAATCCCCTCGCGCTGCCAGATCACCTCGCCGCTACTGCCGTCGATCGCGGTCAGCTTTTGCTCTGTGCTCAGGGTGTAAACCACGCCCGCTCGCATGTCGAACTTTCGACTTTTCTCACCAAAGCGCCAACGCAGAGGTACAGACGGCAGGTGGACCTGCTCTAGCTTCAGCGATTGCCGGACCTTTGCCCAATCACCCCAGGGGTCAGCAGGGGGGATATTAGGAACAGGATTGCTCGCTGCAAGGCCATCAGGGCAAGCGGCAATCAGTACAAGTAGCGCAAACCCGCAGTACGCGCCCGCGATTCCCGAAGGGTTCCCACGCATGTGACTATCGCTTTGCCTCACGGCTTATCCTTTTCAGATCGACTGTAGCAGCCAGAGAGGGCCACGTCACCCGAGAGGACGGAGGCAGCGAAAGGCGGAAGCCCCTCCCCTACCAGTCGTCACCTCTCAGATCTCTCGTCTCCTTTCGCTCGCTAGCTCACCCGGGATAGCGTAGCTCTGGCTAGGCGACTTTAGCCACCAAGATGGTGACGTCATCTTCCTGAGGACCGTTCTTGGTGAACTCACGCAAGTCCTCCAAAACGCCATTGCGCAAGGCGTCAACGCCGCCGCCAGCGTGCCTCTTGAGGCTCTCCTGTAAACGCTCAAAGCCAAATAGATCATCGCTGCCTTCGGCTCGGCCTTCAACCACTCCGTCGCTGTAAAGAAACAGGATGTCGCCGGGATCGAGCTTTTCGGAGCGAACGGTGACATCAATCACCTCTCTCACTCCGAGTGGATAAGCCACTGACTCAAGTGCAATCACGTCGCCGTTGCCTTTGATGCGGTAGGGAAATAGATGGCCGGCGGATGCGTACTCGGTTTCCCCGGTCTGGGGATCCATCACCGCGTAGACCAAGGTGGTCAACATACGTTTGCGAGCGCTTTGATAAACCATGCGATTGAGGGTGCCGAAGACCGAGCGCACTCGAGGGTCAAAGGTGACCTGCACCGCCAGCGCGGACTTGGCCATCGACATCACCAAACCGGAGGAAACCCCGTGCCCGGCGACGTCGCCCACCGCCATCGCCAAACGACCATCCTCAAGCGCCAAAACGTCGTAGAAGTCGCCACCGACCTCGGTTGCTGGTATGTAAGCGTGCGAGAGATCCACGCCGTTTAAGCGGGGAGGAAGCTGGGGAAGAATCGAGGCCTGAATATTGCGCGCTGTGTCGAGTTCCACCCGTTGGCGCTCACGATCGGCAATGCGCCGAACATGCGGTGGAATGTCGTCGTAGCGATACTCAAACCGGCGCTCACTTCCCAAGTAACGTACGGTCGCGAGCATCGGTACAAAGGCCAGGAGTGCAGGGATCACGCCCTGCACCTGGACCCAGACATCTTCGGCAAGCAGCCATGGGTAAGCCGACAACACCAGACCGCTCACCACCGAGGCCAGGAGGCTGGTGAGCAAATCGAAGCGTAGAAACAGGCACACCAACGCCAACTGAATAACAAACGCGAGTGCAAGCGACGGCAGCAACGGCACCACTCCGACGCCGCTGGAAAAGAAAAAGACCGTGGCGAATAGAGCCGCAGCCACAGCACCAAACACTTTGCCCAGAGGTCTACTCAGAATGGCTACCGCCAATAGTCGGCCATACAGTTCCATTTGTAATGCAAATCCAACAATCAGCAGAACTATCGCGATCCCAGGAAAGAAGGATCCTTCATAAAACGGACCCATATTGAAATTGAAAAGTGTTTTGCCCCCGACCGCAACCACGCCGAGCTGACCCAAGAAGAGCAGCCCAATCAGACCCAGTCCGGCCATGGTTCCACGAAACATAGATGATGCCACCGTCCGATTGGCCCACATCCCTTTCATCATCGAATCGAACGCCGCCAGTTTGTGACCCCAACGCTCACGGCAAATCGATTCGCCGACTCCCCAACTTAGAAATGTCGCCACTGCGATGGGTAGGTAGAAAATGATCATGAACTGCAAGGCGACCAGCCACGTTGTCCACCGCCGGCTGAGGACGTTGCCGAAGCTTGTTCCTTCAGAGGAGGCACCCAGCGTCATCAGGGCCAGGGTGAACAGCATCCCTCCCAGAACCAGCATAATTCGCAGCCCGCGGCCGACACCAATCTCACCCAGGTGGTAGCGACGAATGAACAGCGGCGCGACCAGCACCAAAGACAAGATGGTAAACAAGAACTTCGCGTTGCCCAGAAGTACCGCGGGTTGCACCCTTGCGGCAAATTCGTCTTGCAGAGGGTTATCAAACCAAGTTCGAACTCCGAGGACACGTTCGTCCGCCAGGGTGACTTCCACTCCATACGGAGACGCTTCCCCGTTGGTGGACTCAAGCGACTCGTAGCGCAGGGTTCTTTCTAACCGGTTAACAACGGTCTGCAACCGTTCGATCGGTACTCCAAGCTTGGTCAAATCAAAGCCTTGGCGTAGTAAGAACTCTTCGCCCAGTGCTTCTGCGGTCGCCAGATCGATCGAGCCGTCCTCATCGGCCTCATTGTCTTCATCCAATTGGTGAGCAAGTTCCAAGACTCGCCCATCGAGACCAATCGCCGCTTGATAGGTCCACTCTCCGGGCTTGGATTGCGGGGCGTAGACGCGGACGCGCCAAAAGGTCACGTCCTGAGCCGGACGACTCCGGCGCCACTCGGCCAGATGTTCCGGGGTGGCGGTCTCTAGCGCATACCACTCGAAAGCGCTGGAACCGGCGAGTTGAACCACAACATAGGGATCCTCGACCGGCTCTCCCAGGTCATAGAACCGCTCCAGGGCGATATTGATCGCTTCGGGTCGAGAGATGGTCCAATCGGTGGGAGCCAGCGGAAACAGCCTGGGATACAAGCCAACCAACGCCACCAGACCGACGATCCCCACGGCCAGCCAAGTAGCCCAATGTAACTTTTTCATTGATTCCTCCGTTGCCCGAGCAACTACCGGATATACGGTCAGAAGTTGGTGGAGTTTCCTCCCCGCTCGAAATCGAGACGCTGATCAAAATCGAGACGTAGTATCGGCTACGTCGCGCTAGCTTAGATTGCCGATGATGGCATCGGCAAATTCCGAGGTCTTGAGCAAGGTGGCACCTTTCATCTGTCGCTCAAGGTCGTAGGTGACGCGCTTCTCGCCTACGGTGCGCTCCAACGCCGCCTCGACCGAAACCGCAGGCTCATGCCAACCCAGCCAGCGCAACATCATCACCGCGGAAAGGATCAGCGACCCAGGATTGACTTTGTCTTGACCGGCGTACTTCGGCGCGGTGCCGTGCGTGGCCTCAAACAGTGCCAGACCGTCACCTTCATTGCTCCCCGGGGCCATACCCAATCCACCGACCTGGGCGGCCAAAGCGTCGGACAGATAGTCACCATTGAGATTGGTAGTGGCGATCACCTGGTACTCCGAAGGACGGAGCAAAATCTGCTGGAACATGGCGTCGGCGATCCGGTCCTTGATCAGCACTTTGCCTTCGGGCTGTACTCCTTCGTGGTTTTCCCACAGTTCTGTTTCACTCACCGTCTGGTCGGCATATTCGCTAGCGGCCAAATCGTAACCCCACTGCTTGAATGCTCCCTCTGTGAACTTCATGATGTTGCCCTTGTGCATCAGCGTAACGCTGTCGCGGCTCTGGTCAAGGGCGTGTTGAATCGCTTTGCGCACCAAACGCTGTGAGCCGGTTTTGGAAATCGGCTTGATGCCGATGCCGCTGTCGGCCCGTACGCGTTTGCCCAGCTTGTTGCGCAAGAACTCGATCACTTCTTCAGCGCCGCGAGAACCCTCCTCCCACTCGATTCCCGCGTAGACGTCCTCGGTGTTCTCGCGAAAGATCACCATGTCCACTTTCTTGGGTTCTCGAACCGGGGACGGAACCCCAGGGATATAGCGCACCGGCCGCACGCAGGCATAGAGATCCAGGGTCTGACGCAGGCTGACGTTAAGGCTGCGAATGCCACCACCAACTGGGGTGGTCAATGGGCCCTTGATCGCCGCTCGGTAGTGGCGGATAGCGTCCACAGTTACCGCGGGAAGCCATTCATCGGTCATTTCTTTCGCCTTGGCGCCGGCGAGGATCTCCATCCAGGCGATCGACTTGGCACCGCCATAGCTCTTCTCCACCGCAGCGTCGACGACCCTTTGGGTGGCGCGCCAAATATCGGGGCCAATCCCGTCTCCCTCGATAAACGGAATGATCGGGCGATCGGGTACCTTCAGAATCTGGTCGTACCACTCGATCTCTTGACCGTCGCTCGGTGGGGTCGGATTGGGAACGGAACTCGACAACTTATCCTCCTTAGATTCCACGCAAAAGCCAGTCGTAATCCCGACTGCCCACTCGCGGTGAACCGGCAAAATATCACAGCCGTGTTAGATTGCTGGCGGTTTCGGAGCATACCTGATGGCGAATTGGCAACAACTCGAATTGGCAGCCACCCAAGCTCGGCAAAACGCCCACTGTCCTTACAGTCAATTTCCAGTCGGCGCGGCAGTCGAGACGGCGTCCGGTGAGGTGTTCTCTGGCGCCAACGTCGAGAACCGCAGCTTTCCACTCACAGTGTGCGCCGAGCGATCAGCGATTCAAGCCGCGGTCAGCGCAGGTCATCTGTCGATGCGTAGGATTGTGGTGATCACCGACGTCAGTCCCCCAGCGCCACCTTGCGGTGCCTGTCGTCAGGTTCTGGCCGAGTTCGCCGATGAACTTGAAATTCGCTTGATCAACCTAGCTGGGAACAGCGTCGAATATTCGTTGAGTGAATTGCTGCCACACCGGTTTGTGCTTCCCGGCCATTCCTGAATCGACGCCACAGTACGATCAAGCTGTGCCCCTTGAGATGGGCCCAGCGGGCGCCGATAACAGGGCACCAGACACAAGCTGTCGCTACCGACTAGAGAAACGTCGCTTCAATCCGCTGCGGAATCAACCCAGCGTCGGCGGCGCGATCCAACAACAACTGCACCGCACGACGGCCCTCTGGGCCATAGTCCTGAGTCCAATGGTTAACGTACATGCCGACAAATCGATCGGAACGCACCGGATCGTCTTCGATCCCCCGAGCGTAGCGGCTGGCGTACTCTAGACCTTCCGCTCGATTCTCCAACGCGTAGTCAATGCTTTGGCGCAGCAAAGTACACAGCCGTTGTTTGAGGTCCGGGTCGAGATCGCGACGAATTCCGTTTGCTCCCAGCGGCAACGGTCCACCCTGTTCCCGCCCCCACCATGCACCCAAGTCTTCGACCAGTTGCAGCCCTTCATCACCATAGGTCAGCTGACCTTCGTGAATCACCACCCCGGCGTCGACCGATCCGTCGGTCACTCGATCCATGATCTGGTCAAACGGCACCACCACGGTCTCCACTTCCGGTTGCCACAGGCGCAGTGCCAAGTGAGCGGTGGTCCAATCGCCAGGAATAGCGACGCGTTTTCCTGCCAATTGCTCGCGGGTCGTCGCCTGCTGAGTCACCACTACCGGACCATAGCCGTCGCCGAAACTGGCACCTGAAGGCATCAGGTCGTATTGATCGGCAAGGTATGCGTATCCGTGGATCGAAATAGCACTGATCTCGTAAGTGCCTTCCCGAGCCGCCTGGTTCAGCGACTCGATATCCGCGAGTACGTGCTCAATCCGCAACCCACTGGTGTCCAGGACATCTTGGGTCAAGGCGTAGAACATGAACGCGTCATCAGAGTCTGGACTGTGGGCGATCTTGATCAATCGATCGGAAGAGCTGTTTTCGGTGGTCATAGAAATCCTTGCGATATGGAATTTGTCAATCCGGACTATCGCTTGAGAAAGTTGATGCTGGTAATGCTTGGTGGACCACCCGGCGTTGGAGTCGGGTTGGTGCGATGCGGACTCTAGCATCGCCTTGTGGGGCAGACCATGTCGGCCAATCTGCGATCCATCTCTGGGGCTCTCTGTTGCCAGGTGTACCTGGCCAGGGTCTTTGCGGCGGTGGTCTTTGCCCCAGTCACGAGAGTGCCCGCTGCGCGTTTTTTGTCCGCCAGCCGCTGTAGTGCCTCAGCGATCCCTTGGCTGGTGTTGTCGTGAAAAACCACTCCTTCTCCGGTCTTCCGAGATGCCTTCTGATCGGCCGCCTGGTCGGCAAACACCTCAGGGTAGCTGAGCGCGCTTGGCAATACAGGCAGCCCCCCCAGCAGCGCCGCTTCCACCGCGGCAATGCCAAAAAACTCATGCTCTGCGGTAGAAACAAAGACATCCGAGGCTGCCAGCCTTCGCTGGTAGTCAGCCCGCTCAGCCTGAAAACCCCAAGCAGTAACCCGCGAGCCCAGACGTTCGCGGGCTTGCTCGAAAATCGCCGGGCTTTCGCGAAAGGTCTCGCCCATCACCGCAATTTCAAACTCGACACCGTCATCCATCAAACGATCCAACGCGGCGAACAGTAGCTCCGGTCCTTTGTCGTGTTCCCAGCGCGCGGCCCAGGCGATGCGCAACGGTCCCGAAGATTGCTGCGGCTCGGTCTCCACCTCAACGCCGGGCGGCTGGACCTGTGATTTGACCTCAATCTGGGATGCCCAAGAGACCGGTTCAAAGTCGGGCATCTTGGAAACAAAATCGAGAATCGCCGCGATCAAATCATTGCGATGAAAATCTGAGTTGAACCAAATCTCGTCGGCGGCCAACGCCGAAACCAAATTGGTGAGACCAAAATGCCAGTCCCGCTCCTTCTCGAACCGCACCGGATAGGTCAACTGATTCTCGTGGAAGTAGAGCACGGTCGGCAGATTTGCCACCGGCCGAGGCGCCAAGCCACGAAACTCCGCCAGCGAAACCATGTCACTGGCCCAAACCACATCCCAACTCTCTCCTTGATCGTGGCGCTGAGAGACCTCAGCCGAGAACAACGGCGCAGACTGACGCATTCGCCATTTCCATTTATGCGGCGGCAGCGTCAATAACGTGAATTGATGCTGTGAACGCTGACTCCATCCATCTAGGAACGCACGATGGCTGCCCCCGTAGTAGGGTTCAAGGGCTAAGACATGCAACGGAGCACTCATTTGGGCAATTCTACGCGCCCGCCCTCCCGCGCGAACCAAAACAAACGGAGACACCACTGCCTCTTCATTAGACCGCCTAGAGGGAAAATGATCAGAAAGACGAAATCGACTGGGCGATAGTTTTTCGACGGGTCCGAGGGTCCACTTTGCTCGGCCGAACTCACATGGAGGAACACTTGGGCGCGTCCGATGGGCAAAAGAAGAACTCGGGATCCGAGATCGCATCCTCATCGACAGACATAAACCTCTCATAAAAAACGTCTTGATCCATGACCTTGAAGGAAAACTCCCCATCACACCCTTCGCACACCGCATACGTGACATATGAGTTGAATGTCTTTGAGCTAATCTTGCGCAGCCGAGAGTTGGTAAATACAATCACTTTTGCCTCGGACTCCAAACGATAAATATCTACGGCGTTAGCCGTCGTCACCGCACCGGGAAATCGCCGGTTGACCTGCTGTCCGTTGTAACTCGATATCACATACAACGTCTGACAAATTACCAATCCTGCCGCCACGATCGCTAGCCAGCGCCGATCATCGCCGCCGAAGCCAAACCTGGCAGCCAGTACAGTCAGGAAACCAACGGCGAGATACAGCCCGAAGAAAACCAAATACGCCGTTTGGTATTGCTGGATCTTGCCCCCAAGGTTGCCCAACCCAGGCGATAACTCTGCAAAGCCCTTTGCCGCGCCACCCAACCACGGCACCATGACCGCAGCAGCAGCCTGCAGAAATAGGGCAATCGCTGCGGCATTTCTAGCTTGCACCCGGATTCGATCTTTGCCCACCTTCTCGTATAAGGGATAAAAGGTGTAGAACATAAACAACAAAGGAATACTCCACAGCACGTTTCCAAGCCCACGTAAGAACGCGTATAGAAATACCTCTTGCTTGGGAAGATCCTTGAGAAGCTTGACGACCAGTGGTGCCGCGCTCCCATTGTCTTCACGAATGACATTGAGGAAGCTCTCGTTGGTAATCAAGACTGGGCCGGCTGCTGCCACGACAAACAGCACTAAACAGAATACAAAGCGGTCGGACACGCTCTGCTTAATGGTCACCAATAGCATGAAATAGACAGCGACAAGGGTGAACTGCACCAATGCGATATTACGAAAGCTAGTATCCAGGAGCAGCGGCATGCCAATCAGAGCTGCAAAGATAAGCATGAAAATTACCGCCCCTAAGAGAATGGAAAGCGGCTGGTGAAACGGACCTAGCCGGTCCTTATGCTTGTCCAATAGACCACCGACCGAATCGACGATGCTGAAATCTATGTTCGACATTTGTGCGCCCCTATCTTTCGCCAGTTGGTTTGTGGTTGCCGTGCGTGGTCAACAAGGGCAGCAGGAGCATTGGTCACCTTCAGTACTTAAGATCATTGTTGGTGAACTCGCGCACTGGGTCTTTCCCGAGAATCGAGCGCAGCGCGTGATTCATGGTGACGACGTCGTTGTCGAACCCACCATGGGTCTTGCTCGCGGTTTTGGTTGAAGCGCTAGTGCCATCGCTGAGATGAACTTGGAATATCCGAAGATTGTCAGCCATGCCCAACTGGCCACGGAATTTCTGCATGCCAAGGATCCTTTCACCACGTTTTTCCTCGAACGCATTGGAAACCAGATAAAGCAATGATTTGCGATAGAGCGGAGTAACTGTGTCATTGAGTTCCAGATCGGCACTGAGGTTGTAGATCTTCAATTGACCAATGCCAAACTTCTTACTATCTCGCTGTTTGAGCAATCGACGATATACCTCGTTGAAGGTGTCGTGGTCACACGCCGGGGCCAAGAGTTGGCAAGTGTGGACCCGTGGCGGAACTTCCAAGTCTTCAAGCGCTTCAAGCAAACGAGCAAGCAGGATTGAGCCGGTACTGTACCCGACCATGTGTAGTTTCTTAGCGATAGCTTGCGGTTGAGCCAGTGCTTCGACAAAGGCAGCGATCGTTTTTCGGCCGGCCCGATCCTTGTCGAACGGTTTTTGAGCACCGAACTTCATCTCTCGCCAAATCGCACGACCCGCATGCCGAGTCGCCTTCTCGATTAGCTTGTCTGTAAAGTCGGTAAAGCCGCCCGCTCGCTCCTCTACTTCTCGCCTCTTGCCGATTACCAGATCCTTGATCTCCTCCAGAAGTCCTGTGTCATACATGAAGTGGAAGGGATAGATACGATTCTCTTTGAATACTTCCTTCATAGCGACGATGCGGCGAGCCGAGGCCGTGGTGCTGTTTAAGCCTCCATGCGCGTACAACAAAAGGTGGTCATATTTATTACTCCTGGCGACCAGTTCGGCTGTTTGCTGAACAGTCGTTAGATCAGCCCAGTACTTGCCTTCTTCGTCAAAGTCGCCGTCGTCAATGTGTACGAAATGGCCAACGATCTCCGACCGTTTCGGACTGCGCTTGAATAATCCTTCCTCAAACCCCTGTTGTGTCGAGGCGGGCGGCGTGAGGTGCCATATCTGCGGCGTCGAGAGCGCCAGGCGAACCACCCAAGCATCGCGGATGTTTTCCAACCAATCCTCGTAGGTCCACAACGCGACCCCGTTGTCACCCCAATTGGGACCCCAGGAATTCTGCACCCAAAATCCATCACTGTTGTAGCCGACTATGGCGAAAGCGTGACCACCAATGGATTCCGATTTATATGGAATTTTGCCTTTCTTAGCTGATCCCCGTTGCCAGCCTTTATGCACCTGAGCACTCGCGTAGAGTGCCCCAGCTTCATTAAGAGCAGCATGGTAGTCCGACAAGCGTTTGTTAACGCGATAATAGGCTCCAATCGTGGTGGCGCGGGCGTCCTTCGCTTGTTTCACAGTCAACGCCCAATCCTTCTGAGACGCCACGTAGGGTGCCAGTTGGTCCGAACAAGCGCCCATGCTGTGCCAACCCCTGATGGCCCCTCGACAGCTCGAACCGGAATACTCTTCTCCCTTCCACTCGTCATATTTTTTTGCCATTTCGTAGAGCATCCGCGGACTCACCCGACGATTACTCCCGCGACCAGCAAGCAATATGTTGATCACCGTGGCCAACCCGAATCCGGTGCAAGCGCCCTCTTGGCCCTGATCGAGTACCCGACTGGTTGTAGCTGCTTCAACCGCATCCTGCATTTTCAATAGTGCGGGCTGGTAGGGGAAGTCACGGAAGTCAGGAGCGTCCTCAACCGCGTTGAGCAAGTAACCATTGACACGCTCAAATTGATTCTCCAACTTGACCCTAATTGCTTCCGCGTCCTTAGTCATAAACTCTCCTAATCACACCAGCAAGGTTTCTTAAGACGCGCAGATATTGACGGATAGACATTGAGTGATTTCCACGTCTCGCGCCGGATAACCCCAAGAACGGGTCATTCCCTGAAACCATGTCGCGATCTATTGAGGTGGCTCAATTTGCCGGTCAAAGGACCGTTTCTACTTGCGGCAGAAGCAGTTACGGGAGTGATAGTCGCAGCGCCCGCTTCCGTCGGTGAAGTGATTGTAGGTCTCTACAACCAAGCAGCCCTTGCACAGATGACCGGTAACGATGGTCTCTTTGAAGCTGAACTTGAAGGTCGCGGTAAAGGCAATGGTATCGACGGAACTGACGCTCTCGGAATAGGCAAGGCCTCTGCGGCGACCCCAATCACAAGGCGTGGGGTGACAGGCGCCGAAAGGATGAACCACCAGTACCCCTGCTCGTCGGCCAAGCCGTACCTCGACCAATCCGCGGGTATCCTTGTCGCAATTGTGCCAGCGGCCGAGCAATGCCGTGAGATTGAGTCTCTTTCCTTTGATCGCTTTGACCTTGGCGGCCGAAAGTTTTTCAACGGGGGTTGCGAATTCTTGCTTTGCCATGGGAATGTTCTCCTTTAGGTCGTTGCTCGGCCAGCGGCTCTCCGTGTGACCAAAGAGTCAGTTGTTTCCTTTCGGAGTCCACCAGCGCGAAATGGGTCAAACAGGTCGAAAGACTCAATGGCTATCTGTGTAGATCCCAATGCGGACAGCTTGTTTAGGCTTGGAGCGAGGACATGGACGAGTCGCACCCTTGGCCAGCGCGATCAAATGAGGGCTTCT
Organism: Candidatus Multivoradales bacterium; assembly: GCA_965248055.1. Classification (GTDB taxonomy): domain Bacteria; phylum Acidobacteriota; class Thermoanaerobaculia; order Multivoradales; family JAHEKO01; genus CBDCXF01. The sequence continues at coordinate 3,261,520 of CBDFIJ010000004.1, read as the reverse complement.
TGGGATGCGACATAGCGTCCCAAGAGAGTTCAAGCGCCAGAGACAAAGAGCCTATCGGGGCTGGAGGTAACCGGTGAAAGACGTCCTAGGGCAGAACTGATGCCGATCAGAGAAATCGGAAATTAGGTAGATTCACTTCCACCGCACCCACCACAGTCCCCGCATGGTTGGCGACTGGAGCGCAGTCGAATGCGCTGAGCTGCTGGCGTTCGGCTGTGTCCAAACAGCCCAGTTGGAAAAGCGCCTCGATCACCACCGCCGCGCGAATCTCTTCAGATCCTGGGGTCACTTTGAGAGCCAAGCCCATCGGACTCGATCCCCGGACGCCGACTGCGTAGAACCCCGAAGTCCCTTCTTTGGCGAGAATTCGGCCTTGAGTGGCGAGCATCAATTCGGTGGTAAACCGCCCAGGACCGGCCACCATTTCTGGGTGCTTGAGCATCGCCTGGGAAAGTTTGGCCAAGGCTTGACCTCGACTCTCGGTCAGTTTCGGCCATGCCTGATTGGCCAGCCGAGCATAGATGGCCGCGGCATCACTCAACGGCACCCGGTAGCAAGGAACGCCACACCCATCGACCGCCACTCCGACCTGGTCCTCGGAAAACTGACCGACTTCGAGAAAGTGGCCGAAGATCAATCGCTGTAGTGGGTGTTGCTGATCCAAGTAGGTTTTAGTCGGCAGCTCCAACAAGCGGCAAGCCAGCAGCATGCCAGCGTGCTTGCCAGAGCAATTGTTGTGCAACAGAGTCGGCACCTGGCCCGCAGCGCTGAGGCGATTGCGCGATTCGGCGTCGAACGGCGGATGCACTCCACATTGCAAGTCTTCCGGGTTCAGGTCGCCGAGTTGCAACAGTCGCCGAACCCCATCCACGTGCTCGGGGCGTCCAGAGTGAGAAGCGCAGGCTAACGCCATGAGATCCAAAGGGATATCCAGGCCGGCGTCATCGGCGGCAAGCGCCAGAGGGAGAGCTTGCACCGGTTTGGCCGCAGAGCGAGTGAACGCTTGGTGGTTAGGTTTTCCGACTGCGGCGACGACCTTGCCCTCTAGGTCGGTCGCGCACAATGCGCCGACGAACTCATAGTCCTCCATCCCGCCGCGTAGCACCCGGCCGAGTTTGACGGTGCGTGTCAATTGATCGCCTCCGTCTCGGTAAACATTCCGGGACGATAGGCACTGATGGTGCCGGTGAAGGCTGAGGCAGCGACGGTATAGGGCGAAGCGAGGTACAGCCGTCCAGGGCCGGAACGGCCTTTGTAGTTACGGTTGATCGCCGACACGGTGACTTGGTCCGGTCGGTCGGAAACTCCCGGGCCGCAACCGATACAAGCACCGCACCCCGGCTTGATCAATTGAACCCCAGCCAGATCAAAGGTCTCAAGAAATCCCTCTTGGCGGCAAAAGTCCTCCACCTCTTGGGAGCCGCACTGAATATAAAAACGCACACCGTCAGCGACCTGACGCCCTGCGTTGACCGCCTCCCGCACCACTTGGTGGTAAAAGCGTAGGTCGTCAACCTTGCCCGCGGTGCAGCTACCGCCATAGGCGATATCGATGGCAACTTGGCCAACATCGGCCACCGAAACCCCGTTGGTCGGGTCCGAAGGAATACCGCGGTCTGGATCACCGGGATGGGCCAGCATCGGCTGGAGTTCGGACAAGTCAATGGAATGCACACCGCCAGCGTATTGCGCACCGGGGTCAGGAGCTACTGCGGAAGAACGGGCGGTAGCCAGGTCGACTTCAGGTCTATGCTCGGCCAACCAGGTAAAGGTGGTTTCGTCGGCTCCGACAATCGCGGTGCGCGCCGAACATTCGGTCGCCATATTGGTCAACGTGGCGCGTTCGTCCATTGACAGAGACGCCAATCCCGGACCGGTGAACTCAATCACCCGTTTGAGAGTGGCTTGGGGTTTGGCGAAATGCAGCAACAGGTGCAGCATCAGGTCTTTGGCGGTCACCCCTTCGGACAGGCTGCCGGAAAGCTCAAAGCGGATCGACTCCGGCACTTCGACCTGGGTGAAACCCGCATGAATCAGGTTGGCGTATTCGGTGGCTCCAACCCCCCAGGCCAAGGCGTTGTTGCAGCCGCCCATGCAGGTGTGGCTGTCGGTTGCCTGGACGAACTGTCCGGGAGAGATCAACTTTTGCCGCGCCACTTCGTGGCAGATCCCGGGGGAAACTCCATCCTGGGCCGAGAAGTCTTGGACCTTGGTATGACTCTGGAACTCCTGTTGCAGGTCGCGCAAGATCTGAATCTTTGGCAAAAACGGCTGCAGCTTCGGTACCTGCTCGGCGTAGATCAGGTGATCCTCGAAAACTGCAAAATGGGACGCGTCGTGGATTTGGTATTGATCACCGTATTCCTGACGCAGAAAGTAGTCGACTTGCGCGGTGGTGAACTCATGCGAATATCCGGCGTCCACTCGCACCATCACCGAGTCGCCTGGACGTACGGTTTCCACCTCTCCCAAGCAGTGCTGCACAAGGATTTTTTCCGCCATGGTCATCGGACCGACCGCATGGGTCGGAGTAGGAATCTCCAATTCCCCAGTGGCGATCGCACGGGCAAAGTTAAACAGCCCACCGTGTTCGATGACTCGCTGCGAGATCGGATCTCGACCCTCGGTAAAGGCCGAGAACGGCACCGACTCGCCGCCCTGCAAGCGGGCTAGAACCTGGTATCCAGCCATCAGGACGCCCTGATTGATGTTGTTGGCGGCGTGAATCGGAGCGAACGAGTCAGCGATTGCGATCTTGATGCCGCTCCACTTCTCTGCTTGGACCGCGGTCTCGCGTGAACTGCCAACCCCCTTGCGCTGTCCCGAAACGATGACCTCGAAGCCACCATCGATCAGCGCGCGATGAGGAAACAAGCGTTCCCCATCGACGACCAATCCGGCATAAGCGTCCTTAGCCAGATCCTCAGGACGATGACTGAAACACACCCAAGCCGGCGTCATGGCGTCGGTATTGATGTCGTCCAGAAGTTCATCTGGATTGAGGTCATCCATCGTTAGGTCGAGTTCTCCGGCGAGCTGTCGCCGAATCAGATCAGGGTCTTTGGTGAGAAAAAGGACGCGTTTGCCTGGGGTCAGGCTTACGTCGTTGGAAGCACCCCCGGAGCCGTTGGCTGCCGAGGTCGATGGATTCAAGGGTTCCGTGTCCACCAGCCCATTCTACCCTGCTCCCTCAAGCTACTTTGGCGACTCAGTTAAGGCACCTAATCGAGCGGCGGTCAGATAGCATCTCAAGGTGAAAGCTCACCTCCAGTTTGAAGAATTGTTTGCCCAGTTGGTGGCGATCGATACCACCAGTTCTAAGAGTAATCTCCGGGCGATCGAGACCATTGCCGATTTCCTCGCGAGCAAAGAGATCAAGTGCCACGTCGAACCCAACGACGCAGGCAAAGCCAACTTATTCGCGATCACTGGGCCGGGCAGAGAAGACGCTGCCCATGGTTTGACGTTGTGCGGTCACAGCGACACGGTCCCCGCTGAGGAGCCGGACTGGAATTCAGCTCCGTTTTTCTTGACCTCAACCGAGGATCGCTGGGTTGGTCGCGGCACCGCCGACATGAAGGGATTTCTCGCTCTTGCCTGTGAACGGCTGGTCGCTTGGAGCAAGCGCTCCCTGCGAGCCCCCCTGGCGCTGCTGGTGACCTACGATGAAGAGATCGGCTCGTACGGCGCTGAGCATTTCACTACCAATGCGGCGCACAGCGCCCCGACCCACAGGGCCCCAAAGTCGATGCTGATCGGCGAGCCTACCGACCTGCAGATCCATCGGTTGCACAAAGGACACTTACGGCTGACGCTGACTGTTTTTGGCGCGGCTGGGCACAGCGCCTATCCCAAACAGGGAGTGAATGCGGTGACCGCGGCAGCTCAGGTGATGATTGCATTGGAGCAACTCGCCCATTCCCTGCGGCAGGAGCGCACGGCTCTGAGCAATCAATTTGGCAGTGTCCCCTACACCGTTTTACACGTCGCGTCGGTTGCCGGAGGCGACGCGGTCAACGTGATCCCCGAGCAATGTCGGATTCAGATCGGCGTGCGTCTGTTGCCCGGGACCCAGCCCGAAGAGATCGTCGAGCGGATTGACGCGGCCACCAAAGCAGCCACTTCGTGTCGCTATCGGCTGGAGCTCGGCCGTTTGAGCCCGCCGATGGCGACCGACGACGACGCCTCGTTGATAGAAGCCTTAAAACGGGCTAGCGGAACGAACCAAGCGTCGGCGGTTCAGTTCTCCAGTGACGGCGGATTCCTGAGTCAAGCGGGATACGACTGCGCCTTGTTTGGACCTGGATCTATCCAGGTGGCGCACCGGGCCAACGAGTTTCTACCCAAGAAAGACGTCGCGCGCGCAAGGTCGATCTTGGACGCGGTGATCCAAGATCTTTGCGTTGATAATGTTGGCTCCGTTAATAGAACCTCCCCATGACCTGGTTACAACCTACGGTCGCTTGGATTGACGGCGCCTTTCAAACAGGAGTCGCGATCGATATCGACCACCAGGGCAAGATTGGACGGATAGCCGATCAGCTCGACCTGTCGCACTCAAAACGAGAAACAGTGACCCTGGCCAATACCGCGTTGATTCCCGGATTTGTCAACGCTCACTCGCACGCCTTTCAGATCGGTCTGCGTGGACTCGGCGAAAGCTATTCGGATCCAGGCGGCGACTTCTGGAGTTGGCGCCAAGCAATGTATGCCCTGGTAGACGACCTAACCGGAGATCGTTTCGAGGCTCTGTGCCTGCGAGCATTTCGCGAAATGCTGGCGGCTGGCATTACTACCGTCGGAGAATTTCACTATCTGCACCACTTGCAGGACATCGACTTTGCCCTTGATCGCAGGTTGTTGGCAGCGGCCCGCCAGGCAGGAATTCGCATCGCGCCGCTGGTGACCTACTACCAGAGCGGAGGGATCGACCGTCCTCTGGAGCCCTCTCAACTGCGCTTCTCGACTCCCAACCCCGAGCTCTACTGGGCACATCAGGATGCGCTGGCCAAAGAGTTTGACGAGACAACGATCCATTTGGGAGCCGCGATCCATAGCATTCGTGCTGCCGCCGCTGAGGAGGTCATCGAGATCGCGCAGGAAGCGAAACAGCGCGGTCTGGTCTGCCATATGCATCTCGAAGAACAGCCACTCGAGATCAGCGACTGCAAGGCTCAATATGGGATCGGTCCCTTGACTCTATTGCTGGACCGCGGTGCGGTGAACGATCGCTTCACCGCGGTTCATCTGACCCATTCGCAAAACGACGAGGCTCAGGAATTCTTTGCTCGCGGCGGCCGAGCTTGCATTTGCCCGATCACCGAAGCCAACCTGGGCGATGGGATTCCCACCTGGGATCTAGCTACGGCCACCGACAGTCTGTGCCTGGGCAGCGACTCCAACGTCCACATCTCGATGCTCCAGGAACTACGCTGGCTGGAGTACGGCCAGCGGCTGCGCTCTGGACAACGCGGCGTGGTTCGGAAGCACAACGAACCGGCTCCGGCGCTCTTGCAAGCAGCAACGATTGGCGGCGCACGATCCTTGGGGGTTGCCAGCGGGGCGATTCGGAGCGGCCTATGGGCGGACTTTTGTGCGCTCAATCTCGGCCATCCGGTGCTGTCAGGTTGGACCCCAGAGAACCTAGCCTCAATGCTGGCTTTCTCTGCTGGTGACGAGGTCGTGGCAGCAACCTGGGTTGGCGGCAAGAAAGTCTATTCCAGATAGCTCCGGGTAGCAGCGACGGCTAGTACCGTCTTCTAGTTGTCCAGATAGCCGATGATTTCTTGCGCCTCGGCGACGTCTGGATCCTCGGGCGCCAGTTCGACGAAACGCTTGAGATGGGTCACCGCTTGCTCGTAGTCACCCTTGCTGGTCAGTACTTTGCCGAGCATGTAATGGGTTCTCGGATCGTCGGGGACCGCGGCCAATACCCGCTCAAAGGCGTCCGCAGCTGCCTCCAGACTATTTTCCTCGAACAGCGCCGAGCCCTGTTGAAAGAAGGCGTCGGCAATTTTCTGCGGATCAGCGTATTGCAACGCTCGAAGAGCTAGGTCTAGATTTTCTTTGTCCCCGCTGCGGCGAAACACCTCGTAGCGAATACTCAAGGCGTCCACGTTGTCTGCTTCTATCGCCAGCAATCGATCGGAGACCGCCAAGGCTTCATCAAATTGGTCGTCATCCAAGTGCAAGGTCGCCAAAGCAAGGTAGGCCTGACCGAGCACCGGATCCATCTCGATTGCTGATTCCAGCATCGTTCGCCCTTTTTCCAAGTCGCCACTTTGTGCATAGTAAACCGCTTGATTGAAAATTCTCTCGGCGGCTTCAGTGCTCTGCTCCAAGGCCAGCAAGCGTTCGAGATAGGAGCCCGCCGCGTCATGCGCCGCGATCTGGTGGGCGGCATCATAGGCGCCCTTAAGCGCCAAGGTGTCTTCTGGGTTTTCAGCCAGTATCTGGTCTGCAACTAGTTGAGCGCGCTGCCACTGGGAGGCACTCAACAGCGCCAGGACCAGACCTTGCCGTCCAGGCACGAACGTGGGATCGGCCGCCACGCTGCGCTCCAAGGCTTCGAGCGCCACATCCGCGTCCCCAGCTCGCAGCGCTTCGATACCGGTCGAATAGGCCTCCGCGGCTTCGGCGTTGGTACGCGGACCGTCGGTTCCCTCGATCAGAGTCCAGGTCTTGGCTATCGCCTGTCCGACCTTGGGGTACATCGGCTCTTCCAACATCCGGTAGCCTTCTTTCTCCAGACGGATGATGTAGGGCTTGGTGCCATCAGCCAGGATCACTGAGAATCGACCCTTGCGATTGGTGGTCGCCACGGTCTCGCCTTCTTCATCGCGAATCGAAACCGCCACCCCTTCCAAGCGCTCTCCCGCTTCATCGACCACCGTGCCCAAGACTCTGGCGTCTCGGCCTGCTGCGGTCAGAGGAGCTGTGGCCAGCAAGAAAGACATCGTCAGCATTAGGAGCGATGAACTGCCTATGGAGAGGTTTCTCCGCCAAGGAAAAGCGGTCAAATTTGGTTGATTGGTGTGCATTGTGTCCTCCCAGATGATTGCTCGCCCTCGACACCGAGGCCCGGGCTTATGATTTCACAGTGTCCTCTTCAGAGAGCCAACTTCAGAGAGCTAACTTCACAGGCGCTGAATAGCTTGGGCGACTAAGTCGAGCCCCTCATTCAGCATCTCTTCGGAACATGCAAAAGAGATGCGAATGTGGTCATCAGCGCCAAACGCGATCCCTGGCACGGTCGCAACTCCTGCCTCTTCAAGCAGATAGGTGCAGAACGCACTCGAGTCGGGAATCGATGGGCTGAACAAACGTCGAACATGCGGGAAGCAATAGAAAGCCCCCGCCGGAGCGGCGCAGGAGAATCCTTCCATCGCCGCCATCCTCCGAATCAACAGGTCTCTACGGCTGCGGAAGACCTCGACCATCTTGGCAACCCGTTGCTCACCAGACTCCAAGGCGGCCAGCGCGCCGTGCATCGCGAAGGTGGTGGGAGCCGAGGTCGCGTGCCCCTGGATCTTGCGTACCGCACCACTGATCTCCGCGTTGGCCAAGAGATAGCCAAGCCTCCAGCCGGTCATCGCATAGGTTTTGGAAAACGACCCCACCAAGACCACGGTCTCAGGAAATTCGTGCGCCAAGGGTGCAATGCTTGAAAACGGTCCGTCGTAGACAAACCGATCATAAGTCTCGTCTGCTATCACCACGATTCCGCGCTGGGCGCACTCGGCAACAACCTGCTGCAAAACGTGTGCAGCGACCACCGCACCGGTCGGGTTACTGGGACTGTTGAGGATCACCGCTCGAGTCGACTCGCTCATCGCCCCGAGGATCTGCTCAGCGGTGACCTCAAATCGCTCCGATGGATCGGTGCGCACCGGAATCATTCGCGCGCCACAAAATCTAATTTGCTCTGGAAAGCTGACCCAATAGGGTGACGGGAGGATGACTTCGTCGCCAGAGCCAAACAGAGCCAATGCCAATTCAAAAAGAGCGGCTTTGCCGCCGACGGTTACCGTTACATGATCCGCGGTCCACGGGCCGCCGTATACTTTTCCGATGCGGGTCGCGATAGCCTGTCGCAGTTGTGGCAGGCCGGCGGTCGGAGCGTACCGGGTGTGCCCCTCTTGCAGCGCTTGTTGGGCTGCTTGGATGGCGACATCCGGTGAGGAAAAATCGGGCTCTCCGACCCCGAGGCTCAAAATTTGTCGGCCTTCAGAGCGCAGTTGTGCAGCCCTAGCGGCGACCTTGAAAGTCGCGCTCTCGTGAATGCGGTTGGCCCGGGTTGATAGCGGCATGCGGCAAAGGATATCGACAAACGGTCGTTGCGGGAATGCAGTTTCGGAGATATTAATGAAACCAGCCAAGCCAAATCCTAAATACAGCCGATTGTGGCGGCAAACTTCTTCGACAACGATCGTCAAACGTTTTTTCTTGGCGGCTTGGATGGCCTGGTTCGCTGGCAGCGGGGCGGCTCAAGAAAGTGAACTTGAGCTGACCTTTTCGGCGACCGAACGTGCCTATCTTGAGGTCCTACTGGATCGAGACAGCTACCAGGCCGGATCGACGGTGCAGGCCGCAGCGTTGATGACCATCCACCCGGACTGGCACACCAACAGCCACACCCCAACCTATGACTACCTGATTGGCACCGACCTCAGTGTCGGAGTTTTGGCCGACTGGGAGCCGGCCGAGCTACATTTCCCCGAGGGCCACATGTCCTCTTTTGCCTTCGCCGACGAACCGCTCTCGGTCTACCAAGGTGAGGCACTGATTTATGCCGACATTGCCGTGCCCGAGGGGGTTAGCGGCGAGGTCACGATTCCGTTCATGCTTACCTATCAAGCGTGCGACGACCGCAGTTGCCTAGCACCGGTTACCACCGAATCGATCGTCCGTCTGAAGGTGGGCGCGAAGGGCGAGGCTCAGAATCAAGCCTTTTTTGACAACAAAGCAGAGATGGCGCCAGCGTCATCAGCAAGCAAGTCCGGGCCATCGGTAGCTTGGATGTTTCTATTCGGCCTGCTCGGAGGCCTGATCCTTAACGCTATGCCGTGCGTCTTGCCGGTCCTGTCACTGAAGATTTTTTCTCTGATTCGCGATAGCGATCAGGGAAGTTCGGTTGTTCGGCGCGGCAGTTTCGCTACCGCCGGAGGCATCTTGATCTCATTTTGGGCGCTCGCGTTGGTCGCGATCATGGCCCGATCGGCCGGGCGGGCGGTCGGCTGGGGGGTGCAGTTTCAAGAACCGTTGTTCGTCGCCGCATTGGCTTTGGTGGTGATTCTTTTCTGCCTCAACCTATGGGGCCTGTTTGAGATCATCTTGCCGTCCTCACTGGTGACCAAAATGGGCTCCACTGAATCCAAGCACGGGCTCGGGGGGCACTTCGCCTCTGGGTTGTTCACCACCTTGATGGCAACCCCTTGTTCAGCGCCGTTTCTCGGCACCGCAGTCGGTTTCGCGCTCGCTCAGCCATCAGCCATCATCTTGACCATCTTCACGGCGGTCGGGCTGGGCATGGCCTTGCCATATCTGGCGCTGTTAATCGCCCCCGGCCTGGCGCGCTTTTTACCCAAGCCCGGTGCTTGGATGGAACAGCTCAAGATCGCCATGGGATTCTTGCTCGCCGCAGCGGCAGTGTGGCTGTTCTACGTACTCGCCAATCAGATCCCCCGGGCATCCCTGGCGGCGTTTCAACTGGCGTTGCTTGGGGTGGCCGGAGCGATTTGGGCCGCCAGCCGGGTACGCGGCAAGGCTCGCATGCTGCCTTGGGCAGCGGCGGTGATTGCCGGTGCGATCGGCTTGATGGTTACTGGCGGAGCCCAAGCGCCAGTGGCGGCCTCTGAAACCCAGCATCACCTTACCTGGGAAACCTTCGATGAAACGCGGATCGACACCTTGCTGGAGCAACACCAACCAGTGTTTGTCGATGTCACCGCCGACTGGTGCTTCACTTGTAAGGTCAACGAACGGCTAGTTCTGGAAACCGAAACCATGGCCGCGGTCTTTGCCGAGCGTGGCGTGGTGGCGATGAAAGCCGACTGGACTAGCCGAGACGACACCATCGCCGACTACCTGGCTCGTCATGGCCGCTACTCGGTCCCCACTTATGTCCTCTACCTACCGGGACAGGAACCCTTTCTGTTTTCCGAACTGCTGACCCAAGACGCGTTGATCGAGAAGCTCGAATCCTAGGCCGCTTCCATCTCTCGAATTACCGCGTCGGTGAACTCGGTAGTGCTGGCATTGCCGCCCACATCGCGGGTGAGATGCTCTCGGCGCTTGAATAAACGAAGGGTCGCAGTAGAAATTCTCTCCGCCTCCTGGTTCATTCCGAGATGGCGCAGCATCAGCACCCCAGAACGGAGCACCGCCGTTGGGTTGGCGATATCTTGCCCGGCGATATCGGGAGCACTGCCGTGCACCGCTTCGAACACCGACTCCAGCTCGCCAATATTGGCCCCGGGAACGATCCCCAGACCTCCCACCAGTCCGGCAGCCAAGTCGGAAACAATGTCTCCATATAAGTTAGGTAATACCAAGACGTCATAGGTTTCGGGCCGAATTACCAAATGCATCGACATCGCATCGACGATGCGATCGTCGCATTCGATCTCCGGGTAGTCCTCGGCGACCTCCCGCACACACTGCAAGAACAGACCATCCGAGAGCTTCATGATGTTCGCTTTGTGCACCGCAGTGACCCGTCGCCGGCCATGTTTCCGGGCATGTTCAAAAGCAAACTTAGCAATCCGGGTCGAGGCCTTCCGGGTAATGATCTTGAGGCTTTCGACAACTCCTTCAACTACTTGATGCTCTATACCCGAATACAAGCCCTCGGTGTTTTCCCGCACCACCACCAAGTCAACCCCGGTGAACCTCTCGGCGATGCCCGGTAACGACCGGACCGGGCGCAGGTTGGCGTAAAGGTCGAGCGTTTTACGAAGTTCGACGTTAACCGAGCGAAAACCACCACCGACCGGAGTGGTCACTGGCCCTTTGAAACCGATGCCGGTGCTCTTGATCGAGTCAATCAACTCGTCGGGTAGCGGTTTGAGCCCCTTGTCGACCGCCAGTTGACCGGCAACCTGTCGGTCCCAGTCAAACTCCGCTCCGGCAGCCTGCAAAATGCGAATCGCCGCAGCAACCACCTCCGGGCCGATACCATCACCCTCGATCAAAGTTATTGTCTTCGCCATCTGTGTTCCCTCTTCTGAATCGCTTAATACACGCAGGCTCGTCGCTTGCAATTTATTGTTCTGAATGTTCCGTCGATCCCTGCGCTGCAATTCTACCGTTGCGCGACCCGCGCCCACTCGACTTGCCCACCACCACTGAAGACTTCATCTAAGCGGCGTACGGAGGCGCCACGCGAAAAGTCCAAACACAAGTCACCGTAATCAACCACCCCAGGCTTCGCAGGTTCGAGACCCTGGTCTGTCGATCTCGCCTGCGAGACATCCTGGAAGACGAAGACCACCCTGCCCCCAGCCCGCAATAAGTCGCCCGGATTCACTTCTGTTCCCCACGGGACTTGGCGCTCTTCGCCAGACAAGTCCAGCGGCGACCACTCAAGGTCTTCCCAGTTATGGCCAATTGACGACAAAAATCCGTTCAACACCCACGCGCTGGAGAAGGTCATCCGATTCTTCGCTTGGATTTGGAATTCCTTCAGAATCTGCGGTTCCGGCGGTAGCCCCTCGACTTGCGCCAAGCCAAACACCTGAGACGGAACAGTTAGCGGGGCCGCAAGGTTTATGACAACGCCAGGGACCGCTGGATCGATCTCAAACTCACCCGCAACCAGCGACGGCGACTCGAATCGAGCCTCAGGCGCCAACCTGTTGCCGCGCGCGTAGGTCTCAACCCTTACGTAGTAGCGGGCAGTGCCGAAGGAAGTAGGGCCAAAACCCTCTGCCCCGAACGCCAGGTTGGAGTTACCGGGACGAACGTCTCCCGGAATTCTCCACCCGCTGCCCCAGTCAGGACGAAAGACCACTTGATGACGTGGGAAACGCCGCCCTTTCTCCCACTCGATAAAGGGTGGCGACCCTTCGATGGTGAACCAGCGCACTCGGGTGGTGCGACTGTCGGGCCAGGGTCGCACCTGGGGTGCGGTCAGCGTGTTTCCTTCGATTTCGAGCGCCGGAGCATCGGTGAAATAGACAATCTCCCCATCTCGCTGTGCTCGAACAACGGCATGCAGAGAAAATTTGTGACCACTTGGAAGTTGGTGCATCCGAACCGAAGCAACGCTCTCGCCTTCCGGTTGGATCGCTACCAGGGCGGCGAGCGGTTCAAATCCCCGAAGTCGACTTCCGTCGCTGCACGCAAACAGCACACCGGCGGCACAAACCGCGAGTCCCCAACGGGCTAGCCCCACAGAAAAACCTGTTCGCCGCCCAGGGTTAGTCTGGCTTACCGAGGTAGTTTGGCGTACCGGATTTGTCTGGTCGTTGTAGCAGCGGGTCGTCATCGTTACCCAGTCTATCCGGCCCTCGGTCGGACCGAGGTGCCCAACACGGCGGGCGAGGATAAGCACCCTCAAGCCGTTGCTCTATCGCCCGAGACACCAATCGTAATGACGCGAGACCTCGATGTTCAGTTCCTGGGCTGTGCAGTACTGGGGCTATGCGGTGTCAGGGCTATGCGGTGCGTAGATCGTCAATCCGCTGGGCAACATCGCGATAGGTCGAATCGATCCCGTAGATCTCTCGGTATAGTTGGTACGCCTGCTCCACTTCTTCGGCTTCAAGCTGGGTCTCAGCCTGTTCGTAGCGCATCGCCAACTGCTGCTCATCGGTCGCGACTTCACAGGAACGAGCCCGTTGGTACCACTCGAAGGCCAGATCGTGGAGCCCGCGCTGGCGAAAGGCCAACCCCAACATTGCGGCCGACTCAACCAAGTGCTCCGGGGACTTGGCGGAAATTTGAAATTCGCCAATCGACTCATCCACCAATCCCATCTCTTGGTAGGCGATACCCAGGTTGTAGTGGGTATCGTAGTCCTCCGGCGACAGCGCCTCGGCCAATCCCTTGGTGAAACCAGTAACGATGTCTTCAATTGACTCGGGCTCAGTTTCGATGCCTGAACCAGCATCGGCAATCCCGCGATCCACCTCGGCGCCGATCACGCGAAGATCTTGGGCTTGGCTGCCGGGTGACGCGAGGTCGGCCGACAGCAGCGGCGCCTCGATGGGATGCGTTTCAACTGACGGCATCTCAACCCGTGGCTGTTCAACCAACGGCTGCACTGGAGGCTCTGTGGGGATTACCGGATCATCGGGATGGTTAACTCGATGCCAAAGGCCCCTAAACCGGGGATTGTTGCCAGCGCTACCGCGAATCGTGGTCAGCCGGGATAGTGCGCGGTCTAGATTCCCTGCAACAATCTCTCGCTCGGCGTCGTCCATCAACGCTTGCAACTCGGCATCGAGCTCACCGCTTTGAGTCTCGATATCGGGCTCGGGCGCCGGCCCATCGGTCAGCTCGAACACGGTTGGCTCGGCTTCAACCGACGACACATCGCCGCGCGTATCCTGACCCAGCTCGGCCAAATCGATGTCAAAAATCATTCCCTCTTCAGCAGGGTTCGCGCCCTCAGCAGGGTCACCCTCTGCAGTGCCAGCCACCGCTAAAGCATCGTCCAAGGAGACATCAACCGAACTCTGCGGCGCCTGTTCAGGCTGTGCTACCTCCAGGTCAACCGCTTCTGGACCGACCGCTTCCAACTCGACCGTTTCTAACCCGTCGCTGGCTAGGTCAACTTCCTTTCTCGCCGTGGTCGATCGCGACGGCACCACCTGTGCGCGGCTTTCATCATTATCCTCAGGAACGGCTTCGCCGCTCAGTTGCTGTGCCCGCATTGCCAATCTGGCGGCAAGTCCGTTCTGATCGGATTTCTTGAGTTGCTCCACCGAGCGCTCGGCAAACTGGGCATCGAAGTCCGCTTCGAGCACCTTAGAGTAGACCCGTAGCGCCTGCTCTGGTTGCCCAGCCTCAAGCATCAATTTTCCGATCTCAGAATAAGCCTGGCGCGAGCCCTCGCTGTCCTCGATCTGGGAACAGAAATCAGCCAAGCGAGCATGGGCTGCAGCGTCCTTCGGCCGCAAGGCGACAACTTCGCGTTGCACCCGAATGGCAGATCGGTAGTCCTTCGATTGATGCAGGCCTTCAGCCACAGTCTGGTACTGCGCCGCGGCTTCAAAAGGCAGTTGCTGGTCGCGGTAAAGATCTCCCAGCCGCTCATAGACATCCCATTGACTGTCGTCGATACGCACCACTTTCCTGAGCAACGAGATCGCCTTGGTCGCCATGCCGTCGCGTTCAAACCCTTGGGCAACCCGCCGATACAGTTCGATCGCACGTCCGGGCTCCTTAGCTGCCACGTACAGATCGCCCAGCCGATTGAGCACTCGCCGATCATCCGGGTTGGATTCCAATATCTCGCGCAACACCTCTATAGCGTCACGAATTCTTCCTTGATTGACCAATTGATCGGCCAGCTCAACGGAGTTCTTGATTGATTGACTCAAAACGATGTTAGTCCGTTCTCGGCACGACCGACGCAAAGGTCAAGCGATGCGCCGGACAAGGTCCAAAACGACGCAATGCGTCTAGATGCACCGGCGAAGCATAACCTTTGTGATCGCCGAATCGGTAGTGCGGAAAGTCACGGTCTAGATTGCTCATCCAGGCATCTCGTTCCACTTTCGCCAACACCGAGGCCGCCGCCACCGACATTGACAAGCTGTCTCCGCGCACCACCGGTACCACCGGCATCGACAGCCCGTCGAGGCGCAGTGCGTCAGTTACCACCGCGTGTGGTTGGCGGTCCAGGCCTTGAACTGCCGCGGTTGCCGCCTCCCGCGTCGCCTGCAAAATGTTGATTGAATCGATGCGAGCAGAACTGCGAAATTCAACCTTCCAAGCTAAAGCTTGCCCGCGGATTATCCGTGCGACCACAGTCCGGCGTCGGGCAGTCAACTGTTTACTGTCGTCGATTCCGGGCACGGTCGCGCCCGGCTGTAATACCACCGCACCGACCACTACAGGGCCGGCCAAGCAACCGCGCCCAACCTCATCAACACCCGCCACCAGTGGGCCATAGGTGTGGCGAACGCGGTCATCGATCCCGCGATACCAGGTTTGGCGAGCTAACTCAGAAAAAAAAGGCGACCAAGGCATGGTGCTGGTCGCGGAGTGGCGAGCCGACGCTACGAAGGCTTATTCAGGTCGTCTCGGCGCTCTTCGATACGGGCCGCTTTACCGCGGAGACCTCGAAGATAGTACAACTTGGCTCGCCGAACCTTGCCCTTCCTGACCACCTCAATCTTGGAAACACTGGGCGAGTGCAGAGGAAAGACGCGCTCAACTCCGATCCCTGAGGACATCTTGCGGACGGTAAAGCTAGCCCGAGTCCCACCACCACGGCGAGAGATAACAACTCCCTCGAACATCTGAATCCTCTCCTTACCGCCCTCGCGGACTCGGACGTGGACCTTAACCGTATCGCCAGCACGAAACTCGGGGAGATCGTCGCGCAAATATTCCTGTTCTACTCGTTGCAGATCGTTCATCGCTGTCATTCCTGTTTGAAAGTCAGTCAGCCTGCCACGGGCAGACCGAGCCGCAAATCATAACAGAGCTGAGGTCATCCGAACTAGCCATCACCCAGATCGACTCCGGCACGCCGAAGAACCCCGACCTCATCGGCGCTCAACTCCATTCTCGCCAACAGATCAGGGCGCTTTCGAGCGGTCGCCAGTAGGCTCTGTTCTCGGCGCCACTGCTCGATCGCCGCGTGGTCCCCAGAGAGCAAGACATCGGGAATGCCCATGCCCTGAATCTCGCGAGGTCGAGTGTAGTGCGGGTGATCCAGACGTCCGTCGCGAAAACTGTCGTTTTCGACCGATTCCGCGAGTCCAACCACCCCGGGGATCTGGCGTGAGATCGCCTCGATCAGGACCATTGCCGCCAACTCTCCGCCCGAGAGTACAAAATCACCGATCGAAACCTCTTCGTCAACCACACTCTCCAAGACGCGTTCGTCGATCGCCTCATAGCGGCCGCACATCAGGAATAAACCGGGGTAGTCGGCAAGGCGCCGAACTCCTGCCTCGTTCAGGCGCGCCCCCTGCGGCGATAACAACACCCGTCGAAATTCGCCGGCCAACCGATCTGCCGCGGCCAGCCACGGCTCAGCCTTCATCACCATGCCACCACCACCGCCATAGGACTCGTCGTCAACCTCACGATGCCGGTCAGTAGTAAATGATCTGAGATCATGCACCGCAACCGACATCTTGCCGGAATCAATCGCCCGCCCCACCAAGCTGGTGGAGAGAAACGGCTGGAATAACTCCGGAAAAATACTTACGACTTGGAAGTGCATATTTCGACCAGTCCCGAGGGCAGATCGACCTCGATAGACTTGTTTTCGGTGTCGACCGATATTAGGTAGGCGTCGACGAAGGGGATCAAGATCGCGCTCCCTGGCGCAGTCCTTGGCACAGTCCTGGCCCCAGTCCATAGTGCAGCCCCTGGTGCAGACCCTGGTGCAGTGTCTGAGTCCGCATCTCCGGACGGTGCCATTGAAGGCCGTGCTATCGAAGGCTCTGTTATCGGCGGTGCTGCAATCGAGAGCAAAATACCACCGCCGTCTTCAACCACCTTCACCACTTCGCCGATCAGCCCCAACTGGCGGTCAGTACACTGGCAGCCAATCAAATCAAAATAGTAGTGCGCGCCCTCCGGCGCCGGAGGCACCTGAGCACGATCGACGACCAACAACAAGTCGCGCAATGTCTCCGCCTGATCGCGGTCGGCAATGCCCTCAAAGGCTACCCGCAAGGCCCCACGATGAGGCCGAGCTTGACCCACCGTCAACGTAAGTCGTTTGCCTGAGTTAGCGTGCACGGCGTGCATCTGCGCGCCACTGGCATAGCGGTCTGGTGAGTCGGTCATCGACTCGACCATCACTTCTCCACCCAGGCCGTGGGGGCGCCGAATGCGCCCGACCATCACTGTTTCGCTATCGAGAGAAATCGAAGACCGGTCAGTCTTCGACAATTTCGAGTTCATACATGCGCTGGTCGGACTCCGACCGGACCTTAAGCAGGGAGCGCAGGGCTCGCACGATCCGCCCCTGACGACCAATCACCTTGCCAAGATCATCATTGGCGACGCGCAACTCTAGAACCGTGGAGTCCGAACCCTCCAGTTCGTCCACCAAGACCGCATCGCGGTCTTCTACAATGCCGCGCACCACAGCAGCAAGATCTTCCCGTACCGTGCTCACCATAGATCCCTATGAGGCCTTGCAGCCGGCACGCACCAGGCGGCCAACGGTGTCTGACATCTGCGCGCCCTTGCTGACCCAGTAGTCAACCCGGTCACCATCGACGTTAAACAACGGCGGTTTCTGTCTTGGGTCGTAGAAACCGATCTCCTCAACCGCACTGGCGGTCGGAGTATTTCGTGATTCCGAAACTACTACGCGATAAAAAGGCCTGTGCCGCGATCCCATGCGGCGGAGCCGGATCTTCAACATTCGTTCTGTCCTCCGTCTTATCCCGAAACCGCGCAACAACATGACTCGCGCCTCAGGAACGCGGCATTGTAACAACCCGCGAGCATAATCTCTACGAAAATCAAGAATCGCCCAAGTGGAACGATGAACCGGTCAACGCGGTGCGAAACGTTTGAGCCAATTGCCGCGCATGCTTTTCATCATTTTCTTGGTCTCACGAAGTTGTTTGACCAGTTGATTGATTTCCTGCACCGAGGTTCCTGAACCACGGGCGATGCGTTTTTTTCGGCTAGCGTTTAACAGCCGCGGGGTGCGGCGTTCGAGCGGGGTCATCGAGTCGATGATCGCCTCGACGAGGTTGAGCCGTGACTCGTCGACGGAGCTGGGATCAAGTTTGCCCATCGCCTGTCGCGGCAGCATCTCTAGAACCTGGGAGAGAGGCCCTAACTTGCGCATCTGGCGTAGCTGACTGCGTAGATCCTCAAAATCGAACTCGGCTTTGGAGATCTTTTCTGCCAGCTTACGACTGTCCTCACGATCCAGTCCCTTTTCGGCCTTCTCGATCAGCGCCATGACGTCGCCGAGGCCGGTGATCCTGGATGCAAGTCGTTGTGGGTCAAAGAGTTCTATGTCGGCTTGCTTTTCGCCGGTACCGACAAAACGGATCGGGATTCCGGTCACCGCACGGATGGAAATCGCCGCTCCTCCTCTTGAGTCCCCATCGAGCTTGGAAAGTACGATGCCGGTGAGCGGCAGCGAGGTTGCAAATGCGCTGGCGCTCTTGACCGCGTCCTGGCCGGTCATGGCGTCGGCCACGAACAGGCATTCACAAGGTTCAACGGCAGCCACCAGTTGACTGATTTCAGCCATCAATTCGTCGTCCACGTGCAAGCGCCCTGCAGTATCAATAATTACGGTGTCGCGTCCGGAGTTCTTGGCCCGCTCGATACCCCGCGTGGCCACTGCCAGGAGGTCATCTCCAGAATCCGGGAGAACCGCAGGGACTTCGGCTGACTCGGCGACCTGGCGCAGTTGTTCGGTTGCCGCCGCGCGCTGCAGGTCACCGGCGACTAAGAGCGGATAACGACCCGCTGCCACCAATCGCGCTGCCAGTTTGCCGCTGGTAGTGGTTTTTCCAGACCCCTGCAGACCACACAGGACGATCACTGCCGGGCGTCCTTTGAGCACCAGTTCGGTGCCGACCTCGCCCAAGACGGTCGCCAATTGGTCGCGCACAATTTTGACCACCTGCTGAGCCGGGGTCAGGCTGTCGAACACCTTTTGATCCCGGGCCGCACTCTCGACCGAGGCGAGCAGATCTTTGGTCACCGAGAAGTGAACGTCGGCCTCGAGCAATGCCAGCCGAATCTCGCGCAGCGCCGACTTCAGGACCTCTTCCGAGATCGTACCCTCGCCGCGCAAACGCTTGAAAGTCGTCTGCAGTCGATCTTGAAGTGCGTCGAACATCAGCTGGAATTTCTGCGGCGGTCTCTGCGCAGACACAGGTAGGCCGGGAGCACGGTCAAAGAGACCAGACAGGTGAACACCGCGCCCAGAATCGCCACCAAGCCCATCGACCGCAGTCCGGGATAGTGGGACAGCGAAAGCGAGCCAAAACCGACGATGGTCGACAATGCGGCCATGGTGATCGCCTTGCCGGTCTCGGAAACATCGGCCTCCAATCGGTCGAGTCCAAAGCGCTCGACTTCGCGGTAGCGATGAATCACGTGGACCCCGTAGTCCACACCGATGCCGATAATCATGGTGGTGACGAAGATGTTCATGAAGTTCATCGGCAAGTCCAAAAGGACCATCGCCGCCACCATCCAAATCACCCCAATCAACAAAGGAGCCAGCGACAACGCGGTGTCGGAGAACTTGCGAAAATCCAACCACAAGATAAACGCCACCACCATAAAGCCGACTGCGGTGGCAACGCCAGCGTCCCGCAGAACTCCCTTGCGCATCACTTGGCTGACCACGTTGGCGCCCACCAAGGTGGTCTGTGGACCTAGGTCCTCGGCGAGTTGAGCCAACGGCGGCGGCGGTTCGCGGCGCCATACTTTGGCGGGGGGGAACAGATAGACCACCGCCCGCCAGAGCCCGTCTTCTCCGTGGCGAACGAACCGTCGAATCAGCCGGCGACCGTTGCTGCTGGCGTCAAAGTCTTCCAGAGTCAGCACCGACTCCCTTTCCAGCGCCTCGACCAACAAGTCGACGCCACCGCGAAAGGGCTCGGCGCGCAAGCCTTCCAGCTCAAGAGCGGCAAGAAACGCTGCGCCAAATTGCTGCGGATCCAGGCCGTCTTGACGAGCAGCTCCCAATACCGCCAGCGCTTGCTCTTGGTCCGAACGGGGTGGGATCAACGAAGAGAGCGAATCCAAGCCAATTAGATTTTTGTCATCCACCAACTGACGAAGCTGGGGCAGGGCCTGATGCACCCGCTCGACCACTTGATCAGCAGAATCCCCCTCAAACACCAGCATCATCTGCTCAAAACTAGATCCGAACCGCTGGGACAGCTCCTCGCGAAAAGCGACCTCTTCGTTGCCCTTGGGTCGCATCGATTGAACGCTGTCTTCGAAACGTATTTGGCTAGCCACACCCAACGCCAAAACACTCAGCACGGCTGCCGCGGCAAGCACCGTCCGTGGTCGGCGCATCGCCATCTCCATCAAGTGTTCGCTGCCGAAGCTGTGGAGGTACATCCGCGGTTGCCGGTGCCGGCGACTCTGATGATTCTCGTGCCAGGCCAACAGAGCCGGGAGCAACAACAGAACCGCGGTCATACATAGCAAGATTCCGGTACCGGTGAGAATGCCCATCTGTCGCAATCCGGTGAAATCGGTCACCAAGAATGCGAAAAAGGTAGCAGCACTGGTAATCGCACCAATGACCACAGCCCTCCCCGATGAACCGTTCATCGTTTCCAGGGCTTCATAGAGACCGGCACCACGTTTTCTCTCTTCGACAAACCGTCCATAGGAAACGATGATGAAGTCGATCCCCAAGCCGATCAGCAAAGCCGCGACTCCGCTGGTGGCCGCGCTCAACCGTCCATACAGCACTGACGAGAATCCAAACGTCATCAAGAGTCCAAACACCAGAGGCAAGAAGGCATAGGCCAAGGGGCCGAATCTGCGAAATGCAAAGACAAACAGCACCAGGACGCCGATCAGCGAGGTCGCGACGTTGACGATGAAGTCGTTGCGAATGGTCGCCTCATCCGAAAGTCCGATCATGTAGCGACCCCCCAGCACCACCTCGACCTCGGCGCTGTCGTCTTCCATCCAGCGCTGCCACTCCACCTTCGCTTGCTCTGCCGCCGCACGCACGTCTGCGACCATCGCCCGAGAAAACGAAACGTCTTGAGGCGGGCCCACCGGTTTGGCCAAGATCAACAACATGCGCTGGTCTTTGGAGAGGAAATAGCCACTGGTCCAATCGATTGACATGCCCGCGGTGGAAGTCTTGGCTTGGCTGAGAAAAATATCTCCCACGCCAACCGGGTCCAACAGCAGCAATGATTTGAAGGCCAGGGCCTGGGGCATCGACAGTTGTTTCTTCAATTCCGTGACCCGACCACCGATTCTCTCTAGCTGGGTCCTTTGGGTTACCTCCCGCACTTCTTCCGGCGACAGGAACGCCAAGGCATTGGGAATGAATTCTGCGAGCAGCGACTCCAGCTCGCCCAAGCTGTACTCGACCTCAGCCAAGGATTCCACCTGCTCCAGTCGCTCGCCGAGAATGCGTACGTAGTCGATGTAGGGGTCGGTCGACTCCTGCTCTGGAATGCGCACCGCAACCAACAAATAGTCGAGGCTGCCGAACTCCTCAAGAGTGTCACGCAAAGCGTTGACCGCAGGTTCGTTTTTGGGCAAGAGACCGAGAACATCGGTGTCAAAGCGAAGCTTGGAGGCCGAATAGGCGGACAACAGGGCGGTAATCAGCGCAGCCGCGAATACCCATTTGTGGTGACGAGCTGCAAAACGAGCTAGCTTAGGAAGAAATCTGCGCACGCCTATTCAACTAACTATCTGAGTTTTCTTCCGCCGCTTGGCGCTGCTTCCAAGTGCGAATCAGAGGCGGAGTTTGGCGTACAAAGTAATCCAGGCCTGAGTAGACCGCCAAGATGGTCGCCAGCCACAGCAGCAGCGGCGCCAACTCTTGCAACGGCCCCAAACGCTCCCCCAACAGTAGGGCTGAGACCGCGATGATCTGCACCACAGTCTTAACCTTGCCTGACCAGGCCGCAGAGATCACCTGTCCTTCGGTTGCTGCAACCGCCCTCAACGTCGATACCGCAAATTCACGGGCGACGATGACCACCACCATCCAGGCTGGGGCCAATCCAAGCTCGACCAGGGCGATCAGCGCTGCCGACATCAAGATTTTGTCGGCGGCTGGATCCAGTAGCTGGCCCAGTGGGGTCACCTGTTCTCGACGGCGGGCCAGATAGCCGTCGAGAAAGTCGGTTGAGGCGGCGACCAGGAAAATCCCCAAACCGATCAGTTCCTTGCCTTCTCCCTGGGTGAGCAAAACCACCACCAGCACCGGCACCAGCATGATGCGTATGATCGAGAGAACGTTGGGAGTGTTTAACATCAGTTGGTGGCGGCTTCGATAGCTTCGTTTTCTGGTCGATTTCGTGGTGACGCGGTTTCCGTTTGCTGAGCGGCCGCGGCCCGACGGTCCGAGGTCAGCAGCCAACGACCATCCACTTTCACTAAGTATGCCGGACGACCGCGCAGAGATCCGCTCGGAGGCAGCACCGGTGCTTCGCCGCGAAACAGTGTCATCACCCGCTGCAGGTAGTCTCTGGTCTCACGAAACGGCGGCACGCCGGCGTAGCGTTCAACCGCCCGAGGACCGGCATTATAAGCAGCCAGGGCCAGTAGTAAGTCACCGTTGTACAAATCGAGCATGTTACGCAGATAGCTGGTTCCAGCCTGTAAGTTCTGATCGACGTCGAAAGGGTCCTCAACACCCAAGTCGGTCGCCGTAGCCGGCATCAGTTGCAAGAGCCCCTGTGCTCCCTTGCGCGACAGTGCCCAAGGATCAAACGCCGACTCAACCTGGATCATCGACTGCACCAATTTCGGCTCCAGGTCGACGGCCCGAGCGTAATGGTCGATTTTCTCCTGCAAGTCCCCTCCGGGTTCCAACAATCGCTGCGATCGACTGATCGGTCGTCCTTTACCGCGCAACAGCTTGCTGCCATCGGGGCGCGTGACCCATTCGGTTTGCGCCGAAGCTGCTGCCGCGAACACGCTCCAGGCCAGGATCACCACTCGAACAATAGGCCCTTTTCTCAAGAATCGGCCCCCAGTTGCTGTTCGACCAGACCGGCCACCGCGGCCAAAGCCTCGGGCAGCTTCTCCGGCTGGCGGCCCCCCGCTTGGGCGAAATCAGGTCGACCTCCGCCCTTGCCACCGACCACTTCGGCGACCCCGCGTGCGATTCCACCGGCGTCTACCCTGCCGGTGAGATCCTCCGACACCGCGACCAAGAAGCTCACCTTAGTTTCATCGCGGCTGGCCAACAGAACGACTCCGCTCCCCAGTCGGGAGCGCAATACATCGGCCAAGGACCGCAAGTCACCGGCCTTGGCTGGCGGAACCTCCCTGGACAGGACTTTGATTCCTGCTACTTCAACAATTCCGTCATCATCAACCTCAGCGTGTTTGCCGATGCGCAGGTCGGAAATCTCTTTTTCCAAGTCGCGGCGACTCACCTGCAAACGTTGTAGCTCGTCGACTAGGTTGTCTGGCGACGCCCCACCCAGGAGCGTCGAAACTCGATCCACCGCAGTGCGCAGTTGACGTTGCCAGTGATAGGCCTCGGTGCCGGTCAACGCCTCGATGCGTCGAACTCCAGAAGCCACCCCTTTCTCGGAGACGATGACGACGGGCCCTATTTCGCCAATATTGCGCACGTGGCAGCCACCGCAAAGTTCCAGACTGGTGAGAGACTCGCCGTCGCCAGGACCGATCCTGGTCAGGGCCGGCAATTCGACAGTGCGTACGGTGTCGCCGTATTTTTCGCCAAACAAGGCCATGGCCCCAGCAGTGCGCGCTTCGTCCAAGCTACGCCCTTCTTCGATCTGAGTCGGTCCGGCAACCAGGACCCACTGATTGACCAACCCTTCGACTTCGGCCAATTGCTCCTCATCGAGTGCAGCCGGGGCGGTGAAATCAAAGCGTAAGCGATCCGGGGCAACCAAAGAACCCGCCTGTCGAACACCGTCGCCCAGCACTCGGCGTAGGGCAGCGTGCAATAGATGGGTGGCCGTATGGTTCCGCTCTACGGCACGTCGACGTGCCTCGTCGACCCGCACCGCGACCGGATCGCCAAGCCCGATTGAGCCGTCGGTCACCTCAACCATGTGCAGCCACCAGCTGGATTCGCGGGCTGTGTCGCCCACCCGAGCCTCGCCAGTAGAGGCGCCCTGCGCCGACACCACGATCGACCCGGTATCCCCCACTTGCCCTCCAGCCTGGGCATAAAACGGAGTTACATCCAGAACCAACACGCCCGACTCCCCCGCTTCCAGTCGTTCCACCGGTCGAGCTTGTGCTCCGTCAGCAGCGATCACAGCCAAGACTCGTGCCGACTCCGCCAGCTGGCTATAGCCGATGAACTGAGTGGATGGCAGGTTCTCGATTGCTCGCAGGACTTCGCGCACCGACTGGCGCAACTGATTGGTACTACTGGTCGCGGACCTTGACCGTTGTCGTTGGCCGGAGAGCTCGGTCTCAAATCCCGCTTCATCAATTCCTATTTGCTCTTCCTGGGCAATTTCACGAATTACTTCAAGCGGTAAACCGAAGGTGTCATAGAGACGAAAGACGTCCCGGCCAGGAACTACGCTTTCACCACGTTCTTTTACCTCGTCGATTGAATGTTGCACCTGTCGAGAGCCGACCGCCAAGGTGGTCAAGAACTTCTTTTCCTCCGCCTCAACCGTAGCCATCGAACCAGATTCGGTTTTGAGCAGGTCCGGGTATTCCGCGCTGGCAATCTGATCCACCACCGGAATCAAACGGTGTAGAAACGGTTCTTCGAAACCGAGGGTCATGCCGTGGCGCACCGCTCTGCGCAAAATTCGCCGTAGAACATAGCCACGCCCCTCACTCGCTGGGACCACGCCATCGGAAAGCAAGAAGGTCACGGCCCGCAGGTGGTCAGCGACCACGCGCAACGAAAGGTCTTGTTTTGGATCCGCTCCGTAGTGCGTGTCGGCCAACGCCGCAGCCGCCTTGAGGATCGGTTGAAACAAGTCACTGTCATAGTTCGACTGCACCCCCTGGAGTACCGCACTCAGTCTTTCCAGCCCGGCCCCGGTGTCGATCGAAGGATTGGGCAGAGGCCGCAGGTCTCCTTTAACAGAGCGGTCATACTGCATGAAAACCAAGTTCCAGATTTCCAAGTAGCGACCATTGTCCGATCCGGTCAGGAAATCGACCGCGGGCGCGTCAGGATCGGTGTCGACAAAGATCTCGCTGCACGGTCCACAGGGGCCGGTGTCGCCCATAGCCCAGAAATTGTCCTTCTCTCCACAACGCAAAACCTTGCTGTCGGGCAGAGTCGAGATTTTCTGCCACAACCCGTGGGCTTCGTCGTCCTGCTCAAATACGGTGGCGAACAAACGCTGCTCCGGGATCTGCCAAACTTCTGTGACTAGGTCCCAAGCGAAGCGAATCGCTTCTTCTTTGAAGTAGTCGCCAAACGAGAAGTTTCCCAGCATCTCGAAGAAGGTATGGTGACGAGGGCTCGGGCCGACGTTTTCAAGGTCGTTGTGCTTTCCCGAAACGCGCAGACATTTTTGCACCGTGACCGCTCTAGCGGCGGGAGGAGTCGCAGTCCCGAGAAAAATATCCTTGAACTGCACCATCCCGGCGTTGGTAAACATCAACGTTGGATCGCCATGGGGTACCAGCGGCGAACTCGAAACGCCACGATGCCCACGAGTCTCAAAAAACTCACGAAATGATGTGCGAATTGCGCTGCTATTCATCGAATTGATCGCTCGTCGTTCAGGGTAGCGTCAGCCCATATCTGGGGTCGAGACGATACCATTGGCTGGCCCTACCACCGCCAAACGACCGGTCGTTCTCACCGGTTTGTTGATTATCATTAAGACAGCATTGTGTGGCCAGTTTCAGGCCCCGTGAAGGGCGCCCCTACGCTTGCGCGAGCACCGAACGAATTGCTGATGGGCTAAAGCCCAACCGCTGCAAACGCCGAGCGAGCGCTTCGGGCTTGCCCGTTGGGGCGGCAGACACCGCCCGCCGGATCATTTCCATTTCATCGTCTGGGTAGGAATTGGCGACGATCTTGTCAGCCAAGTCCCGTTCCACGCCGCGGCGAGACAACTCCGCCAAGACGCCAAACCGCCCCATCGCTTTGCGTCGCAACTTGGCTTCGACGAACTCGAGCCCGGCCGCGTAGTCATCTAGCCATTTCTCTTGCGTCAAGCGCTCTAACACCGATTCGATGGTCGCCTCTTCGAACCCTCGGGTCGATAGCTTGCGTCGCAACTCAGCGGAAAAATGGGTGCGCAAACTCAACAGACGCAGCGCTCGGTTTCGACACTCGGCGGGATCTTGGGGGTTCTCAATCATGCTGTTGGTCGGCCACGCGCCGCGTCGGCCTCGACCCGCCTGCAGGCGCGGCGAAAGGCCAATTGGCGCCGAGCGATCGTTCCAAGTCTAGATCGGTTCGACCCCTCCCAGGGTCTCTTCCATTTCTTCCAAAGCCATATCCGCGGTCGACTGAACTCCCTGCAGGCGCAGCCGGAATTCGTCAGCGTTGCTGGCCCTGCGCAGGGCTTCTTCCAGGGTGATGTGGTCGTCTTCATACAGCTGATGCAGGGACTGGTCGAAGGTTTGCATATGGTACTGGCTGGTGCCGCGCGCGATCTGGTCACTAATGAACTTGGTTTTTCCCGGGTTTTCAATGCATTCCCGAATGTACGGGGTTGCCCTCATGACCTCGACCGCCGGGACCCGCCCCTTACCACTGGCTTTGGGGATCAGCCGCATCGAGATCACCGCCCGAAGAACCTGCGCCAATTGAATGCGGATCTGTTGATGCTGCTCAATGGGAAACATCGTGACAATGCGATGCACCGTCTCCGCGGCGTCCAAAGTATGCAGCGTCGACAGCACCAAATGGCCGGTTTCCGCCGCCAGCAGTGCTGTCTCAATCGTCTCTGGATCACGCATTTCACCGACCAATATGACGTCAGGGTCTTGCCGCATGGCCGACCGCAATGCATGACTGAAGCTGATCGCATCAACGTCGATCTCACGCTGATTGATCACCGCCTTGCGATCTCGATGTACGAACTCAATCGGATCTTCGACGGTGACAATGTGCTCCGAACGGCCCTGGTTAATGTAATCGATCATCGCCGCCAGGGTGGTCGATTTACCGGAACCGGTGGTTCCGGTGCACAGCACTAGGCCACGCGGTTCGTCAGCAATTATCTTAACGACTTCGGGCAGGTTCAAGTCGTCAAGCGCCGGCACATCGCTGTGAATCACCCGAGAAACGATGCTCACGGTTCCCCTCTGGTGGAAGGCGTTGCAACGGAATCGCCCGAGCCCTGGCACCGCGTAGGACAAATCGACCCCCAACTCCTCCTTGAATCGCTCCTTTTGCCGCGGGTTCATAAGGGACAGGGCCATCTCCGTGGTCAGGTCCCCGGTCAGCAACGGATACTGATCTAAAAATACCAGATCGCCGTCGATTCTCACCACCGGGTGGTTGCCCGCCTTGAGGTGAAGATCCGACGCCTTGCGTTCGACAGCGACTCTTAGAAGATCATTGATCTGCATTGAACCCTAACTCCTCATCGATAGATCACCTTTTTCCGACCGACGGTCCAAACCCACCGCTCAAACGCCTACTTTCCACGCCGCCCCCTGGCTAGTATTTCCGCAGGCACATTCCCCTTTTTTCGAAGGCCCGCACTTTTGAGAAAGGCTAGTTCGACCCCCTGGAAGTGTCAATCGATCTGCCCACAGATACGGCTGCAAATGACCGCCACAAGGGCGCAAGTCTCGGCACGCAACACGGTTGGACCAAACCCCGCCACGACGAACCCCGACTCCATCAGCAGGCTTCGCTCTTCATCGGCCCAGCCGCCTTCCGCGCCAATCGCCCAGATGGCCGATGAGGGTCGCGGCTTGGAAGGTTCCCCCCCCACGTCACACATCAAACGCGCAGCGTTGTATGGGATTTTCTCGATCGTCCGCTCTAGTGTCTCGGGTGGCATGATGCGAGGAAGCCAACTGCCGTGACTCTGGATCAAGGCAGAGGCAGCCACGCGCTCCAAGCGCGTGACAGCCGCTCCGGTCAGCTGTCGGGGCGCCCGTGGTCCGTTGTAGAACCGGATCTCGCTGATTCCCAGCTCAACACTCTTCTCAACCATCCAAGCGGTCCTCTCCGACTTCAAGACCGGAACCATCAGGCTGAGCCAGGGAAGCTGAGCGACGCGTTCGATCTCTCCCAGTGGAGTCAACCGTGCCGAAGTCGACCCGACCTCAGCTACTTTTGCGGCGCGAACCGACCCCTGGCCGTCGGTCAAGCGAAATTGGCTCTCTGGCGACGCCCGGCGGGCGCGGAATAGATGACGATACGCTCGGCCATCCAAGACCACCAAGTCCTGGCTGATTTCTTCAGATGTAACCAGTACCGTAGCCTTCATGATGCTCCAGAATAAAGTCTGACTGCCATCCATTCATTTTCCACCATCGACTGCTCCACTGCCCAACCACACGACCCCAAGCGCTCGATCAACGGCGCCAACTCGTCTGACAGAAACCCCGAGCAGAGAATCTCAGCGTTGTCGGCGAGCCGATCCGATAGCTGCGGCAGGTGGGCAAGCCAATGTTCCGGTCGAACGTTGACCAAGAGTAGGTCGATCCAACGCCGCGCTCTCAATGCGGTGGCGGTGGCAACTACCAGAGCCGGTGCAGCCACTTGGGTGTTGAGGCTCCGGTTTTGCGCCCCCACAAGTCCGGCGCTGGGGTCGGACTCCAGTCCGACGCAAAGCCGGGCACCGGCGTGGAGTGCGGCGAAGCTCAATACGCCGGAGCCGTAGCCAAAGTCGAGGACTCGCCGTCCCTCTACTTGCACTCCCTCCATAAGCCTCAAGGTGAGGCGCGTGCTCTCATGGCCTCCGGTGCCGAAAGCCCTTCTCGCCGGTACCCGAATCCGTCGGCGTTCTGCAAAGTCAGCGGTTGTCTGGTCTGATGTCGGGTCACGAGGATCAATCAACCAAGTGTTACCAACCTCTATCGCCGCCACCGACTCTCGATAGCAACGAAGCCAGTCCTGCTCATCGACCCAGCGGCGAGAAACTTCGACCGCGCCAGCGGGGAGAGCTAGCTTAGAAAAGCTCTCTGAGTTGTCCGCCGAAAAGAAAACCGTAATGCGGTCGGTGACCGTCGAATCAACCTGGGCGCCCAGCATGCCAGTTTGCCAGGCGTCGGCAACCAGGATTTCTTGAAGTTCCGGTGCGGCGTCAAAGGTGATCGCCAAGTAGCGTTGTAAGGTCAGTTGAACAGGTCGCGGACGCGGTCAACGACTCCTCTTGGTTCAGCGACATCATCCCCATCCAGGTCTGCCATCTTCTCCAGCAGCTCGATTTGCTCTTCCGAGAGCCATTTTGGATTGGGGATCTTGACCTCGATCTTGACGATGTGATCCCCGGTTCCGCGACCGTCCAGCCTCGGCATCCCCTTGCCGCGGATCCGAAGCTCGCTCCCCCCTCGGGTGCCCTCGGGCACCTCCAACTCCTCAGCACCATGAATGGTTTCCACCGACTTCACCGCACCGAGCACTGCTTGGCTGTAGGAAATCTCCTCAAGGCTGTAGAGATCTTTGCCATGGCGAACCAGCCGTTCGTGGTCGGCAACCGTCAGCTCGACGAACAGATCCCCGGTCGGCCCGTTTTGCACGCCATGCTCTCCTTCTCCCTGAAGACGCATTCTGGAACCGGAATCAACCCCCGGCGGCACGGTCACGGTGAGCGTCCTCACCTGCTCGTTGCGCCCTTGTCCGTTGCACTTAGGACAGGGATCCTCAACCACTTCGCCGGTACCACTACACTTGGGACACGCGCGTGCCACGGTTAAGAACCCCTGGGTCATGCGCACCTGTCCGTAGCCCTCGCAAGCCGAGCAGACGACTTTGGAGGTACCCACGGCGGCACCCGAACCGGCGCAACTTTCGCATGCCTCAAGCCGGGGTATGCGCAGCGATTTCTCGACGCCAAAAGCCGCCTCCTCCAGGGTCAGGCTGAGCCGATAGCGCAAATCGGATCCCGGGCGAGCTCCAGCGCGACCGGAACGCTGGAAACCAAAGCCAAATAAGTCCCCCAATATGTCGGCGAAATCGCCGAAGGTCGCCGGATCAAAGCCGCCGAAACCACCGCCATTGGCGGTCGCACGATGGCCGAAACGATCATACTGAGCGCGCTTCTCTGGATCGGAAAGCACCGAATATGCCTCAGCCGCTTCCTTGAATTTTGATTCCGCTTCAGGATCGTCCGGATTGCGATCGGGGTGGTAACGCACCGCCATCCGGCGGTAGGCAGACTTGACTTCCTGTTGGGAGGCTTCGCGCTTCACTCCCAACACCTCGTAGTACTCCAGGCTAGCCACCGGCTGTCCCTCCTTCATTCGCAGAGTCAATCAAAGCGCGGGACACTTCCTGAGCCATCATCGACATCTCATTGAGCGACTCTTCCACCGCAGTGAATTCGCCAGACACCAAACTACTTTGAGCCCGTTCTATCGCTTGTTCGATCGCCACCTTGATTTTGCCCCCAATCACCGGTGCGTGCTCCTGTAGAGACTTTTGAGCGCTAGCGATCAACGATTCCAGCCGCACCCGAGTGCGACGCTCTTCTCGACGCTGATCGTCTTCCAAGGCGTGTTCCTCAGCCTCTTCAACCAAGCGTTGGATATCGTCACGGGCCAAACCACCGGCGGGAGCAATCTCCAGCGCCCGCTCAGCACCACTCACTTGATCGCGAGCGTTGACTTTGACAATGCCGTCGGAATCGATGGCAAAAACCACTTCGACTTGCGGCACTCCTTTGGGAGCATCCGGAATGCCCACCAAGGTGAATTTCCCCAAAGAACGGTTGTTGACCGCAATGTCGCGCTCGCCCTGCAGAACGTGAATATCGACTCGGTCTTGAGTGTCGCGCACGGTGGTAAAGACACTGGCTTCGCGAGTCGGAATCGCTGAGTTGCGGGGAATGACCCGGGTAAACAAACCACCTTGCGTTTCCACTCCAAGAGACAAAGGCGTGACGTCGAGCAACACCACGTCATCGATCTCCCCGACCAGCACTCCACCTTGGAGCGCGGCACCGACCGCTACCACTTCTTCGGGGTTGACCCCCGCTTCGGCTTCGGTAGCGAAAATCTCTGCCGCTAGACGCACGACAGAAGGGGTCCGGGTCTGACCACCCACCAACAATACTTCGTCAATTTGATCCGCTCGCAAACCAGCTTCCGACAAGGCGTCCAATGCGGGCTCGCGGGTACGCTCAACCAGCTCTGCGACCAGTTCTTCAAACTGATCCCGGCTTAAGGTCCTCTTGAGGTGATAGTCATCGATCAGAAACGGCAGGGTAATCTCGGTTTCGCTATCGACCGACAGTTGACACTTGGCCGCTTCCGCCGATTCACGCAAGCGTTGGCCAATCAACGGATCGTCGCCAACAGTGGCTCCGGTGTCGCTCTCAATCTCACCGAGCATCCAATCGATCACCCGTTGGTCAAAATCCTCACCACCTAGGAACGGATCGCCGGACGTCGAGCGCACTTCAAAAACCTCTTCGCCACGCTGCAAAATTGAAACATCAAAGGTCCCGCCGCCTAGGTCGTAGACCCCGACCGTGGCTCGATCCGCTTTCATCCCATGGGCAAACGCCGCGGCGGTCGGCTCGTTGATGATGCGCAATACTTCCAACCCTGCGATCTCTCCAGCGTCCCGCGTCGCCTGCCGCTGGGCGTCGTCAAAGTACGCCGGCACCGTGATCACCGCCCTGCCGATCTCTTCGTCAAGGGCCTCTTCACCCGCGTCTTTCAGTTCTCGTAGCACCAGAGCCGAAATCTCTTCAGGGCTCCACTGCTTGCCTCCAATATCGACGCCAGCGTCCCCGTTTTTCAATTCGATGATCGAATAAGGCACGCGCGCAGAGAAGTCCTGGATTGCCGGATCGACGAACTTCCTACCCATCAGCCGTTTGACGGCAAAGATCGTCCGTCGTGGATTGGCCAGTGTTTGTCGTTTGGCCGCATCTCCCACCAGGCGGCCGGTGTCGGTAAAACCGACCACAGAGGGAGTGGTGCGTGCGCCCTCACGATTGACCACAACCCGAGCTTCGGAGCCGTCTACCACGGCCAAGCAACTGTTGGTGGTTCCCAGGTCGATACCAACGATTCTGGACATAGGGGTCTCGGCTAGCTACCCGAGCGCCGCTCCGACTGGTTCCTGGGCTGGCTCTCAGACTGGCTTTCGGATTGGCCTTCGCTCGACTCATCCGCTTCCGGATGGATCGGGGCGACGGGAACCGCCACTAACACCCGCGAAGGGCGCAACAGGCGCTGGTGCATTCGATAGCCTTGCTGCATTTCCTCCAGCACCACCGGCTCCTCGACGCCTTCCTTCTCAACCCGAGACACCGCTTCGTGAACCATCGGGTCGAAAGCCTTGCCGACTGCCTCAACCGGAGTGACTCCGGCACGTTCTAAAACTTGGTCAAACTGACGCAAGGTCATTTCGACGCCAATTTTCAGATCGTCGGCAGACCCCTCGGAGGACAGTGCCCGTTGTAAGTTGTCTTTGACGTCGAGAAAATCGGCCAACAACCCCTGGCCCGCATAGCGCCGCTCTTCGACCCGCTCTCGAGCAATCCGCTTGCGATAATTTTCTAGGTCGGCCAGAGCTCTCAAACTCTGTTCTCGCAGTTCGTGGTTTTCGACCTTTAGCGAGACCAGAGGATCCACCTCTTCAGGCTCCGCATTGCCTTCTTCAGGAGCGATGGCCTCCACTGCACCCAGCACCTCTTCCATCGCGCCATCCAGATCGAGCTGATCTTCGTCGATTGCAATAACTTCCACTTCGTCGCTTTTCCGAGCGTCCATCTTTCTAAATCCTGTCTGTTCGTGGAATCACGCCTGGTAAGCGCTTTTCTCAAATGCGTCCGTTAGCTTCTCACCCAAGTAATTGACGAGCGCCATAATCTTTGCATATTCCATACGCGTCGGCCCCAAGACTCCGATACTCCCCACCGGGCGGTCTTCGGTGCGATAGTTGGTCGCCACCAAGCTGAAACCCAACTCCGAAGTCAGGTCGCTGTCTTCATCAATCAGCACCCGCACGCCCTGGCCTTCAATAATACGGCTCAGCAGATTGACCAGCCGAACTTTGTGCTCAAACGTCGCCAAAAGTCTTCGCACCCGGTCAACGTCGGCCAGTTCCGGTTGGTTGAGGGCACCCGCGGTGCCGTCAACCACAACGTCATGCCGGGCGTCGTCGACCAACGCCTTGCGAGCCAATAAGACCGACCGACGCAGGAGTTCGTCCACCCGGGTTCGTTCATCCTCCAGCAGCTCGATCAGGCGACGACGAATCCGCCCCAAGCTCAAACCCGCGAACTGCTCGTTGAGATAGTTGGCGACCCGCGTGAGTTCCTCTCGCGAGATCTGCTCAACTTCCAAGATTTTGTGATCAACAAACCCACCAGCGGCGGCCACAACGCAAAGAACCCTGCCTCGTGAAAGAGGCACGAAGTCGATTGCCTGCAACACGGTATCTTTCATCTTCGGCGTCAGCACTACAGCGACCTGGTGGGTCAACTGAGAAAGCGCGTGTCCCGCCGCCGGCAAAACGGGTTCACCACTGCCCACCGCCTCAGATAGAGCGCGATCGATCACCGACCTCTCGTGTCCGGTGACCCGCGCCGCCGGCATTAACGACCCCACGTACAGGCGATAGGCCTCCGAAGTCGGCATTCGGCCAGCGGAAATGTGTGGTTGGCTGAGGTATCCCTCGTCTTCCAGCTCCGCCATCGAGTTACGAATCGTGGCTGCGGAGACGCCCAATTTGGATCCCTTGGCAAGAGCTCGCGAACTGACCGGCTCACCGGTCAGGGTGTAAGCCACCACCACCTCTTTGAGGATCTCCTTGTCTCGTCCGCTAAGTTGGCTCATGGCACTGTGTTTTCGACACTAATTTTCAGTACTGGGGTTCGGCGTGGGTTTCAGCGTTTGGGTTTTCAACGCGCTGAGTTTTGGCGCCGAGTATTGAACTACCGCTAAGCCCATCCAGAGCACCCATTTTCTCGATAATGCCCATGCCATTGCGCTCGGCCAGCAAGAGCCATATCTTACTTCACCTATGGCAACCATCGATGAATCCCTCACCGGCCTCTCCGTCGCCATCCTAGGCCCTGGCAAAGTCGGCCTAAGCCTTGGATCTTGGCTTCAGCAAGCTGGCGCCGAAGTCCGCTGGGTCGCCAGCCGAACCTCCGAGTCCACCACAGCGGCGGCAAACCAACTGAATGCCGAACCAGAAAGACCAGATCAACTCGCAGGATACCCCTGGGACCTGCTTTTGGTCTCGGTGCCGGACGCAGCGGTTACCGATTGCGCGCAATCGCTAGCAGGCAGTGCTAGCGACAACAACCGTCGAGGCGGGGTGGCGCTGCATACCTCGGGGAGCCTCGGCGCCGAAGCCCTGCATCCCCTGCGAGGGTTGGGGGTTCGCGTCGGATCCCTGCACCCGCTACTCGGCTTTCCAGCGATCCGCTCCGAGCCGCCTGCGGGTATCGTCTATGGTTTCGACGGCGACCCGGAAGCCTGCGAACTAGCCAGAAGCGTAGCCAACGCTTTCGGCGGCCAAGCGCTCCCGGTTGCTGCGGAAAAACGGTTGCTGTACCACTACTGCGCCACGCTCGCCGCCGGAGGAGTTTCCACTCTCTTGTCGCTGGTCGACGAACTGAGCGATGAGCTAGATTTGGCCGGTTTTCGCGACGGATTCTTGCGTCTGTCCCAAGCCGTCCTGACCGCTGCCGAAGATGCGCCCGATGCCGCCGCGACCATCACCGGCCCTATCGCCCGAGGCGATTTTTCTTTGGCCGATCGACAACTTTTCCAAGCCCAAGCAAGGCTCCCTGATGCTGCGGACTTTCTCCGCAGCTTGCATCGCGAAACAAGGCGCCAGACCCTGCGCGAGTTATTGTCAAAAGTTGTGTATTGAGCCATCAGGCGGCGATCTGTTTTTGTTTTTCTCCGTCCACGAACTGGAGACCTTCAACGACTTCGGCAATGCGCCTGTAGCCCTGTAGCCTCCGCCATCGTTTTTCTGCGCTTTGGCACAGCTTGAAGACCATCGAGAGCATGGTTTCTCGCGACAGACAGCCCCGGGTTTTGGAGGTTCTCAAGCGTACGGTAGCAAAAGTTGATTCGATTGGGTTGGTGGTCCTCAAATGCACCCAGTGCTCAGCCGGGAAATCGTAGAAAGCGAGTAGCTGGACGCGATCTTTGACCAAGCACTGGACTGCTTTCGGATATTTAGCTTGGTAGATTGCCTGGAATGCATCAAAAGCCCTCTCGGCATCGTGACGTGTCTGCGCCATCCAGATTTGGTGGATTGCCTGCTTGGCCTTGGGCTGGATCGCCTTGGGGAGCTTATTCAAGACGTTGGCCGTCTTGTGGACCCAGCAGCGCTGGGTCTTGGTATTTCCCCACACCTGAGCCAGAGCCTTCCAGAAACCCAGATTGCCGTCACCGATTGCGATCTTAGGCTCGAATGTAAGGCCTCTTGCTTCCAGGCCTCGCAACAGCTCCAGCCATGACGCCTCACTCTCCCGGTAACCGTCTTCAACAGCGATCAGTTCTTTGTTGCCGTCCGCAGTGGCACCAATTAACACCAGCAAGCAGAGCTTGGCGTTATCCAGGCGAGCCTTGCAGTAAATGCCGTCAGCCCATACATAGACGTAGCGCTTGGACGAAAGATCGCGCTGCCGCCATTCGCTGTACTCCTGGCCCCAGACGCGTTTGAGGCGGCTCACCGTCGAAGACGAAAGACCTGGCGCTTCAGGGCCCACCAAAGCTTCCAGAGCTCGTGAGAAGTCCCCGGTAGAAATCCCCCGTAAGTATAGCCAGGGCAAGAGATCCGCGATGCTCTTGGACCGGCGCAGATACGGTGGCACTAGATTGGAGCGAAAATGAAGCTCACCCTGGCGATCCCGCACCCGTGGCACTTTGACCGAAATGCCGCCGATTCCGGTCTGGATCTCCCGCTCTGGCATGTAGCCGTTTCTCACCAACCGCCGGTGACCGACCGCCGTACGTTGATCTTGGTACTCAACCAAAAAACTCTCCACCTCTGCCTCGATTGCTTCGCAAAGAAGCAACCGTGAACCTCGGCGCAAGACCTCACTCAGAGCGTCCTCAGGACGTTCTACTTGATCGATTGAAACTACGTTACTCTTGCTCAACGGCGTATCCTCCTTTTGGGATGATTGAACCCAGCTTTGAAAACCGGGCTCAGGATACGTCGCCTTCAAACTCTCATACACAACTTTTGGTTATATCTCACCCTGCGCGAGCTGGTTCCTTCGTCTAGGTCGCAAGATCGTCACAGCATCGAGTGATAACTATCACGGGGTCAAACACTTGACCTGACCGACAATTGGCGCATAGGGTCTCCAATGGATTATCGACCCTGGTTGTCGACCTTGGGGGTTCAGTAGGCAACCGTAACGGCTCTGTGAACCCAGCGTCATGGCATTTTTTAACTACACCACCAAGCAATTGACGGCGAAGATTGTCTACTACGGTCCCGGTCTTGGCGGCAAGACCACCAACCTAAAGCACATCTTCAACCAAACCACCGATGAATCGCGTGGTGAAATGGTGTCGTTGGAAACCCATAGCGACCGAACCCTATTTTTTGACCTACTACCAGTAGAAGTCGGCAAGGTGGCAGGGTTCACCGCTCGGATTCAGTTGTATACCGTTCCTGGACAGGTGTTTTACAACAAGACTCGAGAGTTGGTGCTCAAAGGCGCTGATGGGATGGTGTTTGTCGCCGATTCCCAACGACCGATGCGCGCCTCCAATACCGAATCGCTGGCCAACTTGCGCGTCAACTTGACCAAAGCCGGTCGTGACCTTGATGACATCCCCCTGATCTACCAATACAACAAGCGAGATCTCTCTGGCCTGCTGACCACCGAAGAATTGAACCGTGACCTAAA
Source organism: Candidatus Multivoradales bacterium (assembly GCA_965248055.1). Lineage (GTDB taxonomy): Bacteria > Acidobacteriota > Thermoanaerobaculia > Multivoradales > JAHEKO01 > CBDCXF01. The sequence goes on along the minus strand of CBDFIJ010000004.1, from coordinate 3,224,684 downwards.
CCCCGAGAGCCGGGCTTGGGTCGAGGCCAGCGCATTGCGCGGCGACGGCGTGTTCGAGACCCTGAAGGAAATCTCACGCCTGACGTTGATGAAATTGGCCACCGAAGTAGAAAGACCAGGGGCGCCAAAACCGAAGCCGCCGGCCCCCAAGGTTGATCGCATTGCGGTCAACGGTCACCGTGAGCTTAGTCGCTCGCTGGCAATGATGGTTGGTCGAGGCAAGTTCGACCGCGCCCGTCGCTTTACCGTGCGCCTGGAGATCGGCGACGATGAAAATCGGGTCATCGATTCCAAGTCGTTTCGCATGGAATTGGATCGCATCGGTCAACTCGAAGGTATTCACTTCGACCTCGATTTGAGCACCGAAGACTAAACGTCCCCAAAATTATCTAGGCTGGCCCGGTCATGAAGTGTCCGTTCTGCGGTGAAACCCAGGATCGCGTGGTCGATTCGCGCGACGCGCGTAGTGGCTCAGCGATTCGCCGCCGCCGCGAGTGCCTCAGTTGTCTGAAGCGTTACACCACCTACGAAGCGGTTGATGATGTACCCCAGTTGGTGATCAAGCGCGACGAGACACGCGAACCCTACGATCGGCGAAAGCTCCTGGGCGGCCTACAGATCGCCTGCCAGAAACGACCGATCTCGGGAGATCAGTTGGAAGCGATCGTCGATCAAGTGGAAAATGAATTCGGCGTCGGAACCGAGACCCCCACCACCGAGATCGGAGCGCACGTGATGCGTTTGCTCAAGCAACTAGACCAAGTCGCCTACGTACGATTCGCTTCGGTCTATCGTCGTTTTGAAGATATCGACGAATTTCGCAGTGAGCTGGAAGAACTCGATTCAGAGGAAACCGGCCCCGCGCACGGTTAGGGCAGACTCTCTGACCCACAGCGACGGCCAAGCGCGGATAAGACGGTCCAGGCCGAACCTATGTGCGATCGGCCCATTTGGGGCAAGCTAGCGTGGAATGGGCCGGTGACGATTGCCCGGTTACAATTGCCCCGTGACCGCACTCGATAACCCGGAACCCCAGCGTCAGATTCTCCCGGTGCTCGCCACCCTGGACCGGGTGTTGTTCCCCGGAACCATCGTTTCTGTGGATCTGCATCAGGCGCAACAGAAGGAGTCAGTTGAACTTGCGCTCGCCAGCGGTCGCACTTTGATGGTGGTAGCCCATGATCCGGCCGAGCCGGATCAACCCTTTCTTTTTGGAACCGTCGGCTCGATCATCAGGCTGCTGAAGCTCCCGGAGGGCGAGACACAGATCCTGGTGCAAGGGCTTAGAACGGCACGTATCTTGAGTTGGGTTGGCAGCCAAGTGGGGCTCAAAGCCAAAGTTGAAGACCTACCGCAGCACCGTGATCTGCCCCGCTCGGTGTCGGTGCGCGCGCTATGCGGAACCCTGCGCGCCAACCTGCAGCAATTGGTCAACCTGGGACGGCCAATTCCCGAAGATGTCTTGGACTTGGCCAACGGACTCGACGACCCGGAACGTCTGGCGCACCTAGTCGCCGGAAATCTGGGCCTCGAGGTAACAACCGCGCAACAAGTTCTAGAAACCGCCGAGCCCCTGGACAAGCTGCAGTTGGTCAGTCGTCTGGTTGGTTCGGAGGCAGAGCTTGCAGCCGCCGAGCTGGAAATCCACAACCGGACTCGCAGCGAATTCGATCGCAGCCATCGCGAAAGCTTTCTGCGTCGCCAATTGCGCGCCATCCAAGCGGAACTCTCGGATGGCGACTGGATTGGTGAAGAAATTGCCGGATACCGAGAACGCATGGCGGCTCGCCACCCGAGCAACGAAGCACAAGAGGAATTCGAACGCCAATTGCAGCGGTTGGAGAGAGCCCACCCCGAGAGCATCGAAACCAGCCTGCTGCGCAACCATCTGGATGCCTTGGCCTCGGTCCCATGGGGACTGTCGGCGGATGAAACCCTCGACCTGGAACAAGCCGAGACAGTGCTGGACCAACATCACTATGGCCTGTTCGACGCCAAACTGAGGCTGTTGGAGTTTCTCGCGGTGCGGCGCCTCAACCCAAACGCCAAAGGGCCCATCCTTTGTCTTCTGGGGCCACCCGGCGTCGGCAAGACATCCCTGGGGAGATCGGTGGCCGAGGCTACGGGTAGGGGTTTCGTCCAGACAGCCTTGGGTGGAGTCCACGATGAAGCAGAGATTCGAGGACACCGCCGCACCTACGTTGGGGCGATGCCCGGGCGTATCGTCCAGGGTCTGATCCAGGCCGAGGCCGACAACCCGGTCTTGATGCTGGATGAGATCGACAAACTCGGGTCGGACTTCCGCGGCGACCCCACAGCAGCGTTGCTGGAAGTTCTTGACCCGGAGCAGAATCACCACTTTCGAGATCACTTCCTGGGCGTCGGAGTCGACCTGAGCAAGGTCTTGTTCCTAGCAACGGCAAACCAGATGGAAACCATTCCGGCAGCGTTGCGCGATCGTCTCGAAGTATTGCCATTGAGCGGTTACTCACCGATCGAAAAACAGACCATCGCCCGTCGCCACTTGATGCCACGCCAAATCACCGCCGCTGGCCTCAAGAAAGGTCAAGCGCGCATTTCGGACGCCGCCCTGCGAACCATCATCAAGGAATACACCCGAGAAGCCGGGGTTCGAGATCTGGAGCGAGCGCTGGCCAAGATCTACCGGAAAATAGCCCTCGCTTGGGTTCGCGGGGATCGTCCTAGCTCGTCGATCGGCAAAGGCAAAGTATCGGTGTTCCTCGGTCCGCCACGTCACACCAGTGAAGATATTCTCGACCGACCACGCATCGGTGTCGCCACCGGGCTCGCTTGGACTCCTTCCGGTGGCGACCTATTGATCATCGAGACCGCGGCGGTGCGAGGAAGCGGGAAACTGCAACTCACCGGCAGTCTCGGCGAGGTAATGCGCGAATCGGCTCAAGCCGCGTTGACCCATATCCGCACTCGAGACCAGAGCTCAGCAGCAGTCGACTTCTTCGCCCAACACGACATTCATGTCCACGTCCCGGCTGGCGCGGTGCCCAAGGACGGCCCCTCGGCTGGAGTCACCATCGCCACTGCGATCGCGTCGCTGGCGCTGGGTCGGCCGGTAGACCATCGAATCGCCATGACCGGTGAGTTGACGCTGCGAGGAGAAGTTCTACCGGTGGGCGGTATCCGCGAAAAGTTGCTGGCCGCCCATGCCGCCGGTATTAGCCGACTGATGCTGCCGATGCGCAATCAAACCGACGTCGAAGCACTCGAAGAAGAGTGGCTCTCCGCACTCGACATCCACTACGCGGAAACCATGGATCAGGTCTTGGCTCAGGCTCTGAAGGCCAAGTAATCGAAACGTTTAGGTAATTAAGAACCCCGATGAATGGCGAACGCGACCTAGTCTCTTGGTTGCAGAAACAACTTCCGGCAATCGGCGATGACGTCGCTGTCCTCTCTGCCAACCCTGCGGCTGACGGGAATTGGCTGATCACCGGCGACCATCAGATCCCTGGAGTGCACGTTCCGCAAGACACCCCGGCCCGGGTGATCGCCGACCGGCTGCTGCGGGTCAACCTCTCAGACATCGCCGCAGGAGGAGCCATTCCCCGGTTCGCCTTTCTCAACCTAGCCGTACCCACCGACTACCCGGTGACCGAGTTCATGGAGTCGCTGCTCCAAGCCTGTACCGAGCACAACACCGTGTTGTGCGGTGGTGACACCAGCTCAGCCCCGAACCCAGTGTTTTCTTTGGTTCTGCTGGGAACCCTCGCCGCCGGAAGTCAATCCCCGAAACGCAACCTTGCCCAAGCGGGCGACAAGCTATGGGTTGGCGGAACCTTGGGCCAATCCTTTCTCGGACGCAAGTTGCTCGAAAGGGAGGGCGGATTCGCACTCGCCAGCAACTCGGCTTTCACCGGCCTCGAAGCCGAACTCCACCGAGCGGCCGACGCAGCGATCCAAAGACATCTATCCCCGCAGCCGCAGTTAGAACTAGGTCAGTGGTTGGCGCGTCAACCGAGAGCCGCAGCCATCGATTTATCCGATGGGCTGGCAATCGACCTGCATCGGCTGATCGAACAATCACAAGTAGGCGCCGAGATCGACCGTCCGTCGCTGCCGCTTGACCGCGACCTCAAACCGTTATCTGGCGCCCTTGAGATCGACCCCTGGGAAGCTGCGCTCGGCGGCGGCGAAGACTACGTGCTGTTGTTCGCCCTACCAGAAGAAACGCAGCCTCCGGCCGACTTCGCAGCGGTTGAGATCGGTGAGGTCGTGCCTGGCAACCAGGTTTGGATCCGAACGAATCAAGATCGAGTCGCGCTACCGGCTCTCGGCTGGGATCACTTGAAGTAGAAACACGCTTCCGCTCACCACTTAGAAAATGAACGGATGAAGACCATCCGTTGTTGCACTCTGCCCCTAGTTAGTTCCCTCCAAGTGGCGGCAGAATCGACTGAACTGCCTTAAAACTTGACCAGGCTCGATTTTTGGGAAGCGCTTTAGCTCACCTAGCCGGGATGCTCCGAGCAGCAACCCGTGAGATCTCATGAAGAACCGCTGTCGCACCATCTCGGCCGGGGGTCCTCACGCTCGCGTGCCAAGAACCAATCCACAGAAGTTCGGCCAGCTCCACACCTATCAGTCTCGCGCTCAAGCTTGCTTCCGCCATCCAACTACTGCTTTCCCCATTGAACAGTTCCAAACCATACCGCGTTGCATCGGCCCAGCTAACATCGACAAGCAAGATCGCGTCGACGTTAAGTACCCGTCCGGCCCTCGCAAGGGCTGCCTCTGTTACGTCCGACGCTTGGATCCTCTGCTCGGACAAGATCTCGTCGAGGTCACTGCGCGCGACAACGGTGTATCCCTTACCGATCAACGCCTGAAGGAACCCGTCCTCCACGGTGCGGTCGACGCTGGCGTGACCCCTACCCCGGCTTCCAACTTCGCGTTGATACACCGCTACCCTGGGGTAAGTGTTTCCACGAAACTTGCGGGAGAGGCTCGCACTTCCGTAAGGACCAATCCTCGTGTGCCTGCTAGTCGGGAGCTTCTCCAGGAACTCCATCTCATCTCGGGGCACTTGGCTAGTGCCATGTCCGGTTAGTTAGCATCACATTGTGAAGCGCGAGCTCTGTCCACGGCTGCAAGAATGGTGTTTGCGGATTTGGTCCACACGAAGGGTTTTGCGGACTCGGCGTTATGGGCTTGGATAAACCGCTTGATTTCGTTCCGTAGCTCGGCAACCGAGGTAAAGACACCACGGTGAATCGATCGTCTCTCAAGCTGCGAGAACCAGCTCTCAACCGCGTTGAGCCAGGAGGCGCTGGTGGGAGTGAAGTGGAGCCGGATCCGCGGGCGCTTGGCAAGGAAATCCATCACGTCAGGGGTCTTGTGAGTGCTGCTGTTGTCCAAGATTAAGTGGAGGTCCAGCTCTGCAGAGACCGTTCGATCGATTTGCCGAAGGAACTGAATGAACTCCCGAGCACGGTGTCGCTGTGTGACGCGGCCGAGAACCTCGCCGGTCGCGATATCGAACGCAGCATAGAGACTCGTCGTACCATGTCGTTTGTAGTCATGGGTACGCCGCTCGATCTGTCCGGGGCGAAGCGGCAACAAGGGCTGGGTGCGGTCCAGAGCCTGGATCTGTGTCTTTTCGTCAACCGACAGCACGACTGCGTTGTCTGGAGGCCGTAGATAAAGGCCGACGACGTCGATGACTTTCTCGGCGAACAGAGGATCGTTGCTGAGTTTGAAGTTGCGAAGCCGATGAGGCCGAAGGTCGGCAGCCGCCCAGACCTGCTGGACCTGCCACTTGGTCACGCCGGCGTACTTGGCCATCAACCGAAGACTCCAGTGGGTCGACTCCTTGGGAATGTGCTGTGTGGTCAGACGCAAGATCTTTTCTGTTATATCTGCCGTCAGTTTTCGCGGTTGCCCCGGTCGCGGTCGGTCCGACAGCGCTTCCAAACCACCCTCCTGGAAGCGACGACGCCACTTGTAGACGGTCAGCCTTGCGACACCAAGTTTCTCGCCCACTGCGGCGGCGCTCAGCCCCTCTTGACTCAAGAGAAGAATCTTTGCTCTCTCGGCCAAACTTCTTCGCGTGTTACTCGATCGCAGCCATCTTTGAAGCTCTCTCTCATCCGCTCGACCAATCTCCAACCTTTTTGCTTGTGCCATGAACTCATCACATCACAATAGATAAAGTATGGAAAGTGAATTAACCGGACGGGGCACTAGTGCCCGAATCAGAGTACGCCACACGTCGCGGAAAATCACGAGCGACTCTCCGAGCTTGAGAAAGTAAGAGCTTACGTCCGTAGGTTTCGAACAACTTCGCCTCACTCGATACAATCTCGTCCCTCAGAGAGCTCACCCACACCCTATCTGCCAACGTAGCTGAGACACTTGGCCCCCTGATAATTAGAGGGCGGAAGAAGGTTTCAGTATGTTTCAGAATCAGCCCATATTGCCCGTCTCGCCGAAGGCGACCGAGGAGCGTAGCGACGAGGGATCCGGAGGGGAGACGGCGCAGTTGCCCTCGACCCCCGAATCGGTACCCGACCCTGAGATCGAGGCTCGACCCTGAGATCGAGGCTCGACCCGCCAGACGGCGGTTTACGGCAAAGTACAAGCTGGCGATCTTGGAGCAGGCCGACGCTTGCTCCAGCCGAGAGGAGGTCGGGTCCCTGTTGCGCCGGGAGGGTCTCTACTCATCTCATCTATCTAACTGGCGCCTAGCTCGGCGACGGGGATCGCTTGCCGCGCTCGGCAAAAGCCGTGGACGCAAACCCAAAAGGCACCCGTTGGAAAGCAAGGTTGCTCGACTAGAGCGGGAGAAGACTCGGCTTGAGAACGAATTGCACAAGGCACAGCTGATCATCGATGTGCAAAGAAAAGTAGCCGGGCTGCTGGGTATCCCCTCAGAGGGCGAGAAGAACTCGTGAAAGCGGCCAGGACGCTGGCTCCGTGGGTCGGTATCGCACCGGCCTGCCGGAGCCTGAGCGTCAGTCGTGCAACGTTCTATCGTCGGCTTCGGCCGAGATCAACCGAGCCTCAGCAGCCTCGACCGACTCCAGCTCGGGCACTGACAGTCAGCGAAAAACAACAGGTCCTTGACCTACTCAACGGGCCGCGCTTTGTCGACGCTGCACCGGCGGCCGTGGTGGCCACCCTTCTCGACGAAGAACGCTATCTGTGCTCGGAGCGCACCATGTACCGACTCCTGGCAGCTGAGAAGACGCTGCAGGAGAGACGGCGCCAACGCCGCCATCCGGTCTATACCAAGCCAGAGCTACTCGCCACAGCGGCAAACCAAGTCTGGAGCTGGGATATCACCCGGCTGCGAGGTCCTCAGCCGGGATGGTGGTTCTATCTCTACGTTGTCCTCGATATCTTCAGCCGCTATGTGGTCGGCTGGATGCTCGCCGAGCACGAACGCGAGGCCTTAGCCCAAAGGCTTCTCGAGGAGACCTCAACCAAGCAAGGCATTCCCAAGAATCAGCTAACCCTACACAGTGATCGGGGCTCGCCGATGACCGCCAAGGACACCGGACGACTCCTCGTACGGCTTGGTATCTCTCAGTCGTTCTCGCGGCCTCGCATCTCCAACGATAACCCCTTCTCCGAAGCACAATTCAAGACCCTCAAGTATCACCCGAGCTTTCCGGATCGGTTCGGCTCAATCGAGGACGCGATCGCCTTCTGCCGCTCGTTTTTCCGCTGGTACAACACCCAGCACCGGCACGCCGGCATCGCCATGCTGACACCCGAAGATGTCCACTGCGGCAAGGCCGACCACAAGCTCAAGATCCGTCAACTGGCCCTTGACCAAGCTTGGCGAAACAACCCACAGCGATTTGTCCGTGGAAGACCGACCGTTCAGCTATTACCGAGGGCCGTCTGGATCAACCCACCCAAACATCAGCGCACCAAGGAGGTTGTCCCGATTCACTAATTAATTCTGCCAACTGTCTCAAAGTTGTTGACAGGTTCCGCGGCGAGAGTGGCTGGAGCAGCCGCCAATAAGAACTCTAGGAGCTTGCTGAAAAACCCCACCACCTGACCATAACGATTCTATAATTGGGAATAGGAGGTTTTGATGCGTGGATCGGATCAAGGTCAGGGATCAATGTTCAGCTACGTTGACCTGGAACGGCGAATTCCTCGGTCTCATCCGTTGCGGCGGATCCGAAGTTTGATGGACGAAGCTCTTGGAGAGCTATCGGAGCGTTTTGAGACGATCTACGCTTCGAGTGGTCGTCCTTCGATTCCCCCCGAGCGTCTGCTCCGCGCATTGCTGCTTCAAGTGCTCTTCAGCGTGCGTAGTGAACGCCAGCTGATGGAGCAACTTGAGTACAACCTTCTATTTCGCTGGTTTGTCGGTCTTGGTATCGACGAGCGGGTGTGGGACGCGACGACGTTTTGCAAGAACCGAGAGCGCTTGCTCGAAGGTTCGATCGCGGAAGAACTGTTTGCAGCGGTGCTGTCTCAAGCCGAGGACCGTGATCTGCTGTCACCGGATCACTTCAGCGTTGATGGCACACTGATCGAGGCTTGGGCTTCGCACAAGAGCTTTCGGCCAAAGGACGAAGAGGTTAAACCTCTGGACGGTGGAGCGGACTTCCGAGGCCAGAAGCGGTTGAACCAAACGCACGCTTCGACGACCGACCCCGAGTCTCGGCTGTCGCGAAAAGGCCGTGGTAAGGAAGCAAAACTAAGTTACCGGGGCAACATTCTGGTCGAGAACCGGCACGGGATGATTGTCAACACCGAGGTCAACATCGTCACCGGCAACGGTGAGACAACAGCGGCTCTGGCCATGCTGGAGCAGCGGGCTAGCAATCATCGCGTCACGGTGGGTGCTGACAAGGGCTATGACAACCGAGCGTTTGTAGAGAATGCGAGGAAGCTGAATGCGACACCTCACGTAGCGCAAAGCACCAAGAATCGCCGCAGCCGGATTGACCGACGCACCACTCGCCACGCAGGTTACGAGATCAGCTTGGCGAGACGACCGAGAGTCGAGGCACCCTTCGGCTGGCTCAAACAGTACGGACTGCAACGCAGACCGATGTTTCGAGGCGTAGCCCGCATCGGTTGGTCTTTCACTTTTGCGGCAACAGCGTTTAACTTGCTCCGAATAGCCAATCTGAGCGCGCCAACATGACGAATTTCTATCCCAAGTGCTCCTCAAATCGCTCGAATCACCCGGTAGGGCGAATCGAAGAGCTGACCCAAGGGGTCACCAACACCCTCAACTCGCCAGCCACCTTGATTCGTCTCCACATTCAAAGTACTTCGACCGTTATGACCACTGAAATTAGCTCCGTTGCCCGTTTTTCAGCAGGCTGCTAGACAGCAGTGCCGCTAAACCTGCGGACTAGTAACGATAGTGCTCCGGTTTGTACGGACCGTCCTTATCGATCCCCAGGTAGTCCGCCTGACCGGTCGTCAATTCGGTCAACTCAACCCCCAACTGACCGATGTGCAGCCGGGCGACTTCCTCATCGAGATGCTTGGGCAGGACATACACCCGGTTCTGGTACTTGCCACGATTGACGTGCAATTCGATCTGCGCCAGCACCTGATTGGTGAACGAGGTCGACATCACGAAACTCGGGTGACCGGTGGCACAACCCAAATTCATCAACCGACCTTCCGCCAGAATCAACACACTGTGACCATCTTCAAAGGTCCATTCGTCAAATTGAGGCTTGATCTCTTGACGCACGATTCCAGGAATCTTCTTGAGACCCGCCATATCGATTTCGTTGTCGAAGTGTCCAATGTTGGAAACGATCGCCTTGTCCTTCATCGCTGCCATATGCTCAGCAGTGATCACGTCACGGTTGCCGGTCGAGCTGACGAAGATGTCGGCCTCGGACACCACCGAATCGAGCTGCTTGACCTCATAGCCTTCCATCGCTGCCTGCAGCGCACAGATCGGGTCGATCTCGGTGACGATCACCCGTGCGCCCTGACCGCGCAGCGCCTGGGCGCAGCCTTTGCCCACTTCGCCAAAACCACAGACCACCGCCACTTTGCCGCCGATCATCACGTCAGTGGCACGATTGAGGCCGTCGAGCACCGAATGCCTGCAGCCATAGACGTTGTCAAACTTACTCTTAGTCACAGAGTCGTTGACGTTGATCGCCGGGAACATCAACTCACCGTCCTCTTCCATCTTGTACAGACGGTGGACGCCAGTGGTGGTTTCCTCACTGACTCCGTAGAGACGCTCGACTGCACGGGTCCAACGCTGAGGTCGATTGGTCAGCTCAGCGCGCAGCGTCTGCAAAATCACGCCCCACTCCTCTGGCTCGGTTTCCGCGTCAAAGGAAGGAATCGACCCAGCAGCCTCAAACTCCGCGCCTTTGTGTACCAACAGAGTGGCATCGCCACCGTCATCGACGATCAGGTCGGGCCCTTCCCCATCAGGCCACAGCAGAGCTTCCGAGGTACACCACCAATACTCTTCCAAAGTTTCGCCCTTCCAGGCGTACACCGGAATGCCCCGCGGGTTGTCGATGCTGCCACCGTCTTTTTCCCGGCCCACCGCAATCGCTGCAGCGGCATGATCCTGGGTTGAAAAGATGTTGCACGAGACCCAGCGCACATCGGCGCCGATGTCAGCCAGGGTTTCAATCAACACCGCGGTCTGCACCGTCATGTGCAAACTGCCCATCACCCGGACTCCGGAGAGTGGCTTGGATTCACCGAAGCGCTCACGCAGCGCCATCAGCCCTGGCATTTCGTGCTCGGCCAAACGAATTTCGTCACGCCCTCGAGGGGACAGGTTCAAATCGGCAACCCGAAATGGCTCGTGATTGATTTCTCGGGCAGCATCGAACGGATGAGTTGCGGAATCTACCGCGGGAGTCATGGTGGTCATTTTCTCTGTCTCTCCTAAGATCTATTTCGTCTTGATTTCCAGTTCTGGTTACTAACTTCGTTCTATCTAGTCTCTATCGTTCCAGTCTCTGTCGTTCGAGGATCACGCATCGATCCGCTCGGCAATCCACAAAAATAGCGGCGGGCCATCAACATCCGATCGCGCTGGGAGACGCACGCTATCGATTTCACGCAGCGCCGCTTTCTGGCCCCAGGTTCTCAACTGTTGGGCTTCAAACCCATTCCACACATGTCCCATACGCTCGACCAAATCTTCGCGGTTGTGTGCCTGCATCTCCATCACCAACAAGCGTCCACCTGGACGAAGCACCCGGGCTGCTTCAGCTAAGACCGCAGACGGCTCGGCGACATGATGCAGCACCAAGACCAGCAATGCGATGTCGAGAGTTGCGGCGTCGATCGGCAGGGCTTCCAGCCGTCCGTTGCGCACTTCCACATTGGAATGCCTCAGTGCTCTGGCACGAGTCGCCGCACACATCGCGGCGCTGGCATCGACCGCGACCACATGTTGGACAAACGGAGCCAGAGCAACCGTGGTCTTGCCGGTACCGCACCCCAGGTCAGCGGCAGTCCAATCGCGGTTCAATAGCCCAAGCGCTGCGCCCAACTCGACATCGGAACCGAAGATTCGGGTACGCACTTCGTCCCAGCGATCAACACTGCGGTCGAAAAAAGCCTGAGAATGAGCTCGACGGGCCTCCAGTGCTTGGGCCATCCGTTCGGCATCTGCGGTACAGGTCGCGGTGCTTGAAAACTCGCGCCGATGCAGACTCCACAGTTGTGATTCCACCCCTTCTTCGGACAAGGACAATGAGTAGAAACGACGGGGTCCGTCGCGCCGAATGGATACCCAATTCCCGTCGACCAAGATGCGCAGGTGCCGACTGACGGTCGACTGAGGCAACTCCAAGATCACAGTCAATTCGGCCACGGTAAATGACCCGTGATCCAGAATCGACAGCAGCCGGGTACGGGTCGGATCCGCCAGGTCAGCGAGACGCGAGTAGAGGGCCTCGGAGCGCGCAATCGCCCTGGCTGGCGTACCGCTGGCTGGTGTCGATGCGCTCATTCCATTCTCTATGTCAGGTGTTGCCGTTAGATTCATTCCAATCCGCTAATCCGGATAAGCGGATAATAAACCATGCCTGTACGATTATCAAGACCTTGTCCTAGATCAGTACCTTTGAGACAGTTGGCGGGAGCACGACCCCTGGGTCGAGTTTTCTAAGGTACCTTGCCGGGGGTTTTCTTTTCAAGCTCTTGTGCGGCCTGTAGGTGTTGTAGAGGTCCTGGAATCTCTGGATGTAAGGTCTCAAAGCCGAGACAGTATCGGGTAGCTCATACATTTCATAAAACTCTCCTCTCCAGGTTTCCTGCATTCGTTCGACGGTGCCGTTGAGCTTCGGACTCTTTGGCGGCAGCACATAGAGGGTGATGCCTCTATCTCGGCAGGCTTTCTCAAATTCATCCATAAATTCACTACCACCGTCCACTTGGATCGAGGTGATGTCAAACGGACACTCGGCAATGACTTTGTCTAGAAAGCGTGCTGCACAGCGAGAAGTGGCACGTTGATAGATCTCTCCCACTGTCCACCGGCTGACCGGACAGGAGGCTGAAAAGTGTTTGAGCCACTTGCCTGGAGCAGGGACCAGATGCAGCGTGTCGATCTGCAGTCGCTCGCCAGGGCGCGTTGGTCGGGGACACCATTTCGGCAGTCGCTGAGCGTGGAGCCGGCGCATACGCCGGGAGTTTTTGTACTTCTGGCGCCGGTAGCGTACCCGGTGGATTACCCCTCGATCCATTAGTTTGCGCAAGATACGCCCGACAGTGGCTTCTGATACCTCAAAGCCCTCGCCCTGGATCAGCGGCGCTAGGGTTTCCTTGCCCCAGGCAGGAAAGTCTCGACGAAGACTTTCGACTCTCTGTACCAGTTCAGGTGACCAGTCAGCCTTACGCACCCGTTTGGGTCGGCTTGAGATCGGTTCTAGATGTCGGGGGCCACGTTCAAGGCGTTTGCGCCAGCGGTAAAGGGTAGCTCGACTCTTGCCCAAGATCTGAGCTGCTTCTTCACCCGAGATCCCCTTGTCGCGTAGTTGCTCGAAGCTCGCAACCAAGCGCAGCCGATCACGAGCCTGAGAGCTTAAGACAACGATGTCTTCACGGTAGTACTTGTAGATACTGCGATCGAGTGCGACGATTTGCATCTGGGGGCCTCCCTTCGTTTTGGGTTATTCGATAGACCCGAAGGATCTTGGCCCCCTTTTTACTTGTCAAGGCTGTGGATGATGATGGGCTGGTGCAAAGCCAGCTACGCTTGCCTTCCCACAGCCCTTGGAAATCTCTCACGAGATTCCCACATCCCCCACAGCCTCGGCGACTAACGACTCTGTCTCACAGGTGTTTGATCTAGGTCAGACCTCTCCGGCAAAACTGTACTTGATTAGTGACACCTAGTCGGCCATGGTGCCCAGCGTGAAAGTAGAAATGCCCTCCCGAAGGAGAGCATTTCAGAGAGGCCGCTAAAATTGGTGAGCCATTTATTGGCTTGACCCCCGAGCGAATCGGGAGAGCGGGGCAGGAATTGGGAGCGAACTCCGCAGAGTCCGCAAAGAATGGAAAAATAAGAAGTGCGGCCTCCCCGCTTCACAGCTTATTAATTCTCAAAGTTTGCATAACCCATGCCAGCCCCATCGGTTAGGATCAAATAGCCGTGTGCTAGCATCACCTCCGACTGTTTGAGCCAACCCAAATAGGTGAAATTTCGTGATCAAAGCAGACATCGTTGACCGCATTGTTGAGCAGGCGGAGTTACCTCGCGCACAGGCCGTGACAACCGTAGATACCGTGCTCGAGGCAATGCGCAACGCGCTTTCTCAAGGGCGTCGTATCGAGTTGCGCGGCTTCGGAGTGTTCCAAGTTAAGGAAAGAAAGCGTGGCATCGGACGCAACCCTCGCACCGGTGTCGAGGTCTCAATTCAGCCCGGAAAGACAGTCCGATTTAAGCCCGGCAAGTTTCTACGTAGCGTCTAAACCACTCCCATGACCTCTGCGGACTCGGGGAATGGGGAGTTTTCCCCCGGAAAGACTTCCCCAACCGGACCAACCTGGACCGGGCTGGCGGTTGCCCTGGGACTATTCGCCGTTACCGCCTTCACCACCACTACCTTAGGCGCTATCTGGTCGGTGGCGGTACGCACTGACGCCACCACCAGCTTGCTACCCTGGCTCTCGATAGCCACTGTGCGTGCGGTGTGGAGCGATCCGGCGCTGTTGCGGCTGGGGTTGTCCTTTTCCATTCCCGCGCTAACCATTCTCGGAGCCCACGAGTTGGGACATTTGGTCGCCTGTCGTTACTACCGAATCGACACTTCCTATCCGTTTTTCTTGCCACTGCCGGTGGCACTCGGCACCCTGGGCGCGTTTATCCGCATCCGCGACCGCATGCGTACCCGTCGCCAAGTCTTTGATATCGGGCTCGCCGGCCCGTTCGCCGGGTTTGTCGTGTTGCTGCCGTTTTTGGTGTTCGGAGCCGCACGATCCTCTTATGCGGCAGTCCATCTCACCACGCAACCGACGGAGATCAGCTTGCTGCAGCCCGGACTGTCGCCGCTGGTGAAACTGGTCCTGAGTGCTTTCCACGGGCCGATTCCGGTCGGTGAAATGGTCAATCTGCACCCCTTCGCACTGGCCGCGTGGGTTGGTCTACTGGTTACCGGCCTCAACCTGCTGCCGCTGGCGCAGCTCGACGGCGGGCACGCGCTCTACGCCCTGAGCCCTTGCCACTACCCAAGAGCCAGCCGAATATTTTGGCTCGGGCTACTGATCGCGGGTTGGTGGTGGCCCGGCTGGTGGGTGTGGGCCGGGTTGACCGCGGTGATGCGCCTGCGCCATCCACCGGTGGTGGACCCGCGTGAGGGGCTGGACGCCAGGCGCCGTTGGGTCGCTGTCCTAGCGGTATTGATGTTCGCGATTAGTTGGACCTTAGTGCCCCTAGCAACCATTAACTTGCTGCCCTAAGACCAGAAGGAGCGCCAATGTCGTCCCGGCACCAGGGGATTTCGCGCGGCGCAGACCTATTTTGCAGAGGGTCTTGATCCGAACCAGATCCCGGCCCCACACCCTCCCCCCCCGCCGGGATGACGAGATGTACTTAACCTTCCCCTCTGGGGTAACGAAACTTACTCAACCTCCCGCGCCGGGAGGACGAAACCTAGTCAACCTACCCCGCTGGGACGATGAAATCTGCCTAGCCTCTTGACCTACCCCGTCGGGATGACAAGAACTGCTTGAGACACGTCACCCTCGCTCGGAGGTGCCGACTAGAAATCCAGAACCAGGGTCACCGGCCCTTGGTTGACCAACTCGACCTGCATCATCGCTCCGAATTCACCCTCAGCGACGTTGAGTCGATGCTGTTCTCGCAACAGCCGAACAAATTTATCGATCTGCTCGCGCGCCAAGTCGGGTGGCATCGCTCGATCAAAAGATGGCCGACGACCCCGATTGGTATTCGCGGCTAGAGTGAACTGCGAGATCACCAACACCTCTCCATCGATCTCGCCGACTCCCAGGTTCATCCTGGTTTTGTGCTCGGCAGGTGCGGCAGGGTCGGCAAACAATCGCAGAGAAGCGACCTTGGCTGCCGCACGTTTCACCACCTGCGGCTGATCCCCCTTCTCCATCCCTACCAACAGCAATAAACCGCGACCGATTTGGCCAACCACCCGCTGGTCCACCAAGACCCTCGCTTCGCTGACTCGCTGCAAGACTATGCGCATGGTTCTCGTCTCTCTCTTCCAGTGGCAGGTGATCCATAACGATCTAAACCGCTGTGGTAGCTTAGCCCGAGAGGCAAACGACGGTTGTAATTGGCAGCGAGTTTGACCATCTCAATTCAAAGAACGTAGGTATTTTCGGAGCAAAACAGCCATGATCAACAAAGTAATTCTCGTCGGCAACCTGGGCCGTGACCCAGAAGTCCGTTCCACTCCTTCTGGGCAACCTGTGGCTTCTTTTTCGGTCGCGACCACTCGTCGGTGGAAGGATCGTGAGGGTAACAAGCAAGAGCAAACAGAGTGGCACAACATTGTCTGCTGGGGTCGCCAGGCGGAAATCGCCGGGCAGTACCTGACCAAGGGGCGACAGGTCTACATCGAGGGTCGGCTACAGACGCGTTCCTGGGACGACAAGCAGTCGGGCGAAAAGAAGTACCGCACCGAGGTGATCTGCGACAACTTCCAGATGTTGGGATCCCGAAGCGACTCCGGTGGCGGCCAAGGCGGCAACAAGGGCGGCAGCCAGGGTGCCTCCCAAGGCGGCGGACAAGCCGCGCCCAAAGCTTCAGACCCGGTGGACGACGATATCCCGTTCTAGATTCGCGGCGAACAGACTCTCACTCCCCGCCCTCTCATTCACCGGCACCGCGCAGCCGTTCCTGCAGCGAGTGGATCAGATTGAGCGCAGCGAGCGGGGTCAAAGCCTCTGCGTCAAGACTGCGCAACACGGAAGCGACAATCTCTTCTGGTGGGGTAAACAACGTCAACTGGTCCGCCACCGGATGGCGCTGTTGGCTGGGTGGTTGAAGTTCGACATCTTGGCTTTCGGGGAATGAACCTGCCCCCTCCGCGCCGTTGCCGGTGACGTTGCTCTCGACGGCATCGTCGTCGGTTGTTCCGCTAGCGCTGTTGGAAGTACCGTCAACCCCAGGGCGCAACTGAGATCGTTCCAGACCCTCCAGGATCTGGGTCGCTCGCTGTACCACCTGCTCCGGGATTCCCGCCAACGACGCGACATGCAACCCGTAGGACTTGTCGGCACTACCGGCAATCACCCGCCGCAGAAACACCACCCGGTCTTCCCACTCGCGCACCGCCATGGTCTGATTGGTCGCCTCATCCAGGGTTCGAGCCAGGTCTGTCAGCTCGTGATAATGGGTTGCAAACAGAGCCTTCAAGCCGGAGACCTGATGCAAAAACTCGACGATCGCCCAAGCCAAACTCAGCCCGTCGAAAGTCGCCGTTCCGCGACCGACCTCATCCAGGATCACCAGACTGTTGCCGGTCGCCTGATGCAAGATGCGCGCGGTCTCGATCATCTCCACCATGAACGTGGATTCGCCACGCGCTAAATCATCACTGGCTCCGACTCGGGTGAACACCCGATCCACCACCGCCAGCCGAGCACTCTTGGCTGGCACAAAGCACCCAGCTTGGGCCATGATCGAGATCAGGCCAACTTGGCGCAAGTAGGTGGACTTACCACCCATGTTGGGACCGGTGAGAATCACAATCCGCGGCTGCTCGGAACCCAGGTGGCTATCGTTGGGTACGAACGGCTCTGTAGACACCGCTTCGACCACCGGATGCCGCCCGTCTTTAATTTCGATCGGCTCTCCCGTTTCCAACATCACCGGACGGACATAGTCTCGACTCTGGGCAACCTGGGCATAGCTTGCCAGGACGTCTAGATCAGAGAGTGCATCCGCCAGCACCGCAAGTTCGCCAGCACTAGCACCCACCCGCGTAATCAATTGTTCAAACAACTCCTGTTCCAGAGCTATCTGACGCTCTTCCGCACCCAGAATCTGCTCCTCAAGGATTTTCAGCTCCTCCGTGATGTAGCGCTCGGCATTGACCAGAGTCTGTTTGCGAACATAGTGCTCCGGCACCCGATCTTGCTGGGCTCTGGTGACCTCCAGGTAGTAGCCAAAGACCCGATTGAACCGAACCTTGAGGGTACTAATTCCGGTGGCTTCTCGTTCTCGCTGCTGCAGCTCCATCAAGTGTTGCTTACTCGATCCAGCGAGCGAGCGAAAACGATCTAACTCAGGATCAACCCCAGTGGCGACCACGCCTCCCTGCGCAATCTGAATCGGCGGATCTTCCGCCAAGGTCTGTTCCAGATCTACCGTCAGATCCGCCAGCTCATCGACTTGGGCAATTGATTGAACCAACTCAGCGTCGACGCTGGCGCACAGGCTTTGTAACACCGGGACCTGCTGTAGCGAACTGCGCAACGCGTCCGCTTCTCTCGGCGTCATCCTGCCCAGCGCAGCCCTCGACCCAAGGCGCTCTAGGTCTCCCACCGCTGCTAGACGTTCCTGAATTTCAGAGGCTCGCGTTGAGTCCCGCACTAAATCGCTGACCGCATCGTGGCGCGAGCGCACTTGCGCAACGGATCGCAGCGGCTCGCGCAGCCAATCACCCAGTTTCCGTGCACCCGGCGCGGTTTTGGTGCGGTCGAGAACCGCCAACAGGGTCGCGTCTCGCCCCCCGTCGCGCAGATTGCGCAACACTTCCAAGTTGCGCAAGGTGGTTGAATCAACCACAGAACCAGATTCTTGCTTGAGTCGCAGCCGTTGTACGTGGGTGGCCTGCGCTCCCTGGGTCACCGCGGCGTATGCAAGAACCGCAGCCGCAGCCTGGGTTGCTGGCTCCCGGTCGGAAAGCCCCAAACCCCGCAGCGACGCCACTCCAAAGTGGCGTTTGAGGGCACTCGCCGCACCGCGAGTCGCCTGGGGCAACGCAGTGTCAAGATCGGTTGATCGAGTCGCCGGCGATTCGACGAACTCAACAACCGCGGCAGGCAGACTGTCCTTCTGAATCAATACTTCGCGGGGTCGGATCAAGGCCAGGTCTTCAATCGCTTGCACTGCATCCTGCCAGCGATGCACCCGGAACTGACCGGTCGACACCTCAAGAAAAGCCCCGGCGCCAGAGTCACCGTCCCAAGACAAAGCCGCCAGATAATTGTGCTGATCTGCAGCCAGTTGTTCGAGTTCGACTACAGTCCCCGGGGTCACAATGCGAGTCACCTCTCGCCGCACCATGCCTTTCGCTTTGGCCGGGTCCTCCACTTGATCACAGACCGCGACGCGTCTCCCGGCCTGGACCAGTTTGGCGATATAACCCTCGACCGCGTGATGCGGAACACCGCACATCAGCGCCTCATTGGGCGTCCCCTTCTGGCGCGCAGTGAGTTGAACTTCCAGAATCGGCGCGGCCTCTTTGGCGTCGTCGAAAAACAGCTCGTAGAAATCCCCCATGCGATAGAGCAACAACGCATCAGGATGTTCTGCTTTGGTCGCCATGTAATGGCGAAGCATAGGAGTTAGCTTTGCTTGATCAGGAGACATCTCAACCCGGCTCCGTTGGAGCGAATACCGGCGGCACTATACTAGTGGCCAGGGCGCGCGGGGTGGCTACCGTGCCGGTTGGCAGACTTGCCCAAGCGACCTGCAGCTTCTACCCAACGTCCTCATTCACTGTCATTCCCACTATCCCCTGGTATGCCTTCGCCGAATCTCGTACTCGCTTTTGACAGCGGCTCTCCGGTGATCTCGGTGGCCCTTCTGGCCAACGGCAAGATCCTCCACGTCAAGCAACCGCAGACTCGGTCTTCGACCCAAGTTCCAGGTTTGGCGGACAATCTGCTTAAGGATTTTGGGGCACAATGGTCCGATCTAGATGCGTTGGTCGCTGCACGCGGCCCCGGAAGTTTCACCGGACTGCGGGTTGGTTTGGCGTTCGCCCTGGGATTGCACCAATCTCTGCAAATCCCCGCGACTGCCATTTCAACCCTTGCGCTGCTGGCGCACGCTGCGCCGGGGAACGAGCCAGTGGTTGCGGTGATCAACGCTTGGCGCGGATCGTGGTTTAGCCAGGCCTTTAGCGCCCCCTCGAATCGGCTAACCGACTCTGGACCGGATGATTCGTGCCAGGCCTGGCCTTGGCAGGCACTGGGGTCTCGGCAGCCACAGGGCTCTCGGCAACCACAGGGCTCTCGGCAACCACAGGGCTCTCGGCTACCACTGGGCCCGCCGGAAAGAAGCCCGACCCCCGACCAGATCTCGAGCGGATTTCCGTTGGTCACCCTCACCCGACACCAGGAGTTGGCCCAGGCCGTGATGCCCGAGCTGTGCCTGGCCGAAATTGCTCTAGCTCAAATCGCGACCACCGATTTCGTCTGGCATCCCACCACGCTCCAGGAACCGTTGTACCTGGCGGCAGCACCAGCCAAACTACCCACGGCCAAGAAGCCGTTGATCCATTTCGATACCCGATAACTCGAATTCCACTGACTCAGATTTCGCCACCGAACGGACATCTCATGAAAACAGCAGTCGTCAACTCCAGCTCTCTCATCGGAAAAGCCCTGCGCGATCAACTTCGAGATTCGCAAGTCCTCCAAGCAGACAGCCTGCTCACCACCGACCAAGAACTCATTGGAACTCTGGCGGACACCGGCGACGAAGCTGCCTTGATTCAAGGATTGACGGGCAGCGAAGCGGACCTCTATCTGGTGTGCGGCACTCCTGAGCAACAACAAAAGGTGGACGACCAGGTTGATTCAAGGGTGCTGATCCATGTCGAACCAACAACCCCGGGAACATTTGACTACGCAGTCGCCGGACTGACTTCCTTCGACAGCGCTAACGCGGTTCCAAAGCGGGTCTATTGTCCGACCGCAGTCGGCATCGCGCTAACCCATCTACTGGCGCCGCTGGCCGACCTCAAACCCAGTGGTTCGGCCATTGCGCTCCAGGGAGCCTCCTCTGCGGGAGGCGGTGCATTGGACGAACTTCTAGAGCAAACACGATCGATTCTCAGCTTCTCAGGAGATATGCCGAAGCAGACTCTTTCAGTGCAATTGGCGTTCAACGCCGTCGACACACTCCATCACTCGGACATCGAAGCCGAGGTCAGCAGCCTGCTGCCGCAAGCTTCGCTGGCGGTTCGCACGATTGACGTTGGAATCTTTCACGGAGTGGGGCTGTCTGTAGACCTGACGCTCACAGCCTCAGACGACCCCGCGAGCGACCTTGCAGGGCAAGTCCTGGAGCGACTGCAGTCCAGTCCCTATATTGAACCGCAAGCCAGCGACCAACCGCTGGGTACTGTCGATGGCGCAGCCGCCGACCACGTCAAACTAGGGCGGGTTGAGTCGCGAGCCTATGGGGTTAACCTGTGGGCGGTCTTTGACAACCTAACGTTGTCGGCGCGCAATGCGGTTGAGCTCGCGGAAGGTTTGGCCACCAATCGCCTGATCGCCAACTAAGCGTTGGCTACTGGCAACTACTCCGGGGCGTTGGCTTGTCCCTCGCGCACTAAGTACTCTTCAACGAAGTGTAATCCGTTATCTCCAGCCCGCCGAACCACGTCGAGCAGGCCACCCATGGTGCTGACTTCTTCGAGTTGCTCGGTGACAAACCAATCGAGAAAACGCGTCGCGATGTGGTTGGAGTCATCCTGAGCAAGATCGACCAAGCCGTAGATTTGCTGGGTCACGGTCTCTTCCCATTCCAGGGATAAAGCCACCGCTTCCTCAGCGCTGGAAAAGGCGCTCTTGGGCGCCGCAATCTCGGGAATCTCCACCGGAGCTCCGACTTCAACTAAGAACTTGACGAAACGCATCGCGTGGTCGCGCTCCTCGTCGGCCTGACGGTAGAAAAATCGCGCCAACTCCATCAGTGTTTGGCGATCAAAGTAGGTTGCAATTGAGGTGTATTGATGGCTCGCGCCAAGCTCGTTACCTATCTGCTGATTGATGGCGTCGACCAGGCGCTGACTGGCTAGCATGTGAGATCTCCCAAGTTGTTCATCGTTCGCGGTTAGGTCGACGCTGGCCCGACCCACTATCCATTGTAGGCGCTTCCCCGTCGAAAACAAACTGGAATATCGGACCCTCGTTCGGCTGTTATAGGGTCGAACGAGGCGACGCAAAGTCTTCGCAGTCAAGGCCGCTTCAGCAAACGAAAACACTGGGATCTTGGAGACTCATTTGACACCTGAATCTACGCACAACGTCATCATCCTGGGATCTGGACCCGCCGGTCTCACCGCCGCTTTATACAACGCCCGAGCCGGTCTCGCTCCGTTGGTCTTGGAGGGTAACCAGCCAGGAGGTCAGCTCACCATCACCACCGACGTCGAAAACTATCCCGGGTTTCCCGATGGAATCCTAGGCCCAGAATTAATGGACCAAATGCGCAAGCAAGCGCAGAAATTCGGCGCCGAAGTTAAGTTCGAGCAGGTGGAAGAGATCGACTTTGCTCAACAGCCGTTTCGCGTTCGCACTGACCAAGCGGAGTATCTTGGGCACAGCTTGATCGTTGCCACCGGGGCAAGCGCCAAACAACTCGGTTTGGAGTCGGAAGCGCACATGATGGGCTACGGGGTCTCAGCTTGTGCCACTTGTGACGGATTTTTCTTTCGGGATAAGGAAATCGTCGTGGTGGGCGGAGGAGATACGGCGATGGAAGAAGCGCTGTATCTGACCAAGTTTGCTTCCAAAGTCACAGTTGTCCACCGGCGGGATGAGCTACGCGCCTCGAAGATCTTGCAGCAACGCGGCTTCGACCATCCAAACGTTGATTTTCTCTGGGATACCACGGTCGAGGAGATTGAAGGCTCGCGCGAAGGAGGCGTCACCGGGATCAAGGTCCGCAACCGAATCACCGACCAAACCTCCAGCTTCCCCTGTGAGGGGGTATTCGTCGCCATCGGTCATCAACCCAACACCCAACTGTTTGCAGATGTCTTGGAGCTCAACGAAGTTGGCTACATTCGGGTTCAAGAACCGACCACCCACACCGGTGTCGAAGGCATCTTCGCCTGCGGCGATGCGGTCGACCCTAGCTATCGCCAAGCGGTCACCGCCGCTGGAACCGGTTGCAAGGCGGCGATCGACGCCGAACGTTGGTTGGAATCCAAGCAACACTCGTAAGCCCCCCGGCACTCTTAACCACACTGGTTGTGGGCACATAAAGGCCGGCTCCCCGAAAGGGACCGGCCTAATCTTGCAGACTGAGGACTGCGATTCAGCGAGCTATGCCCGCAGAACAAAAGAATCGGCTAGAACGGTTCGCCGACCACCCGCTTGAATGAGAACCCGCTCGGCATCTGCTCCGCTGGGGTCACGGCGTTAATCATCGCCAAGATATCGGTTGGCACCGCCGACGGCGCTTGCTGTTGCACCTGAGCCACGGTCAACGGCCGGTCCAGCTTGGTGATGTCGATGCGGTGTGGTTGCACCGCGAGAGCTTTTTTTTCGGTCAGGCGCTTGAAGCTGGTCATCGCCGAGACAATGGCTCGATCCTGCTGCAAGAACGGCTGCTCTAGGCCGTAGGCCAACAACTGGTACATGTTGTCCCCATAGGAGACATAGGTCACTCGACCAACAATCTTGCGCTCCTGAGACTGGGCGGAAAAAGCCCCGCCAACTGCAGACAATCCGTTGATCGTGTCGCGCCAGGTGCGGCCGGGCTGTAGTCCTTCCTGGCCCATAAAGGTGGTTAAAGCCGCATCCTTCGAGGCCTCTTGCGACAGGGTCAGTTGCATGATTGCGTTCTGCTCCGATCCACCGGCAATGACGCGTTGCTTCTGATTGGCGGTCTTCCAACCCGTGGGAAAAGTCACCTCGAAGGCCATGTCAGGATGCATGAAACGCTGCTCGCGAAAGAAACCCTCACGCGGATTGGGGCCAAAGATCATGTCGTCGATCGCTGCCAGAAACTCTGGGCGATCGACCTTGGTACCCACTGCGGACGGCTCCAATTGCGAAATCGCCTGCTGCGCGGTCTGTTGCCGCTGTCCTGGATCTGGGTGAGTCGACATCCAGCCAGGCACTCGGCCGCCCTCGGAGGCTGCAGCACTCACCCGTCCCAACATCTCAAACACACGCGGCATCTGGTGCGGGTCATAGTCTTCGCGGGTCAGATAGCGCAGACCCAATTCGTCAGCCTGTCGTTCATCATCGCGGGAAAACTTCAGGGTCATTAAACCCAAGCCGGTCTGCACCAAGTCAGCATAGCGCTGGGTTTCCGGGGCCGCAATCATGCCAGCGATTAACCCGATGTTGAGCAACTGAGACTTGCTCATTTGGTTCACCGAGTGGCGCGCCGTGACGTGCCCAATTTCGTGCCCCAAAACCGCGGCCAGCTCGGCCTCGGAACTCATGTGGGCCAAGATCCCGCGGGTAATGTAGATAAAGCCACCGGGCAGAGCAAAAGCATTGACCACCGGGTCATCGACAACCCGAAAGGTCCAGGGTAGTTCTGGACGCTCCGATGCCGCCGCCAGCTCTAGTCCGATATTCGACACGTAGCTCTGCAGCTCTTGGTCTCCATAGAGACCCATTTGAGCGACAATTTGCTGATCCGCCTCCCGGCCCATTTGAATCTCGTTGGCCTCGCCAATTAAGGAGATCTGCTTCTTGCCAGTGGCTGGATTGGTGGCGCAGCCGGTCACCATCAGTAGCGCGACCAGGATGGCCGAGGCTGCGAACGTACGTTTTGTCATTTGAGTAGATTCAATCATTGAAACTTCCCTCCTAGAGGCGAATCATATCGCGCCCGTTTTTGCTCACGGCACTACAATGCGCCGATGTCTGTTGTTGCAAAGACCACTCCAGAGATCGCTCCAGCCCAGACTTCGTCATGAGCCCAGGAACCATCGACAAATCCGGCTTCGCTCGGTTGACCGCCTACAACATCGCGGCCAACCTGACCGTACCGCTGGCGTCTCTGGTCGATACCGCGATGCTCGGGCGGCTGCCACAAATCTCCGCTCTGGCCGGCGTCGCCCTGGCAGCGGTAATTTTCGACTATGTCTATTGGGGGTTCGGCTTCTTGCGTATGGGAACCACCGGTCTGACCGCCAAAGCATTGGGCGCAGGCGACAACGACGAGTCCCATCGGGTGCTGATTCGGTCCCTGGTCCTCGGGCTGGGCCTGGGATTTCTACTACTCGTGCTTCACCCGCTGTTGCGCGAAGGCGGCTTCTCGCTGCTTGCCGGCGCTGCGGAAGTCGAGACCGCCGGACGCGCTTACTTCAACTCCAGGATTCTGGGCGCTCCCTTGACGCTCGCCAACTTCGCTCTCCTGGGTTGGTTCTTGGGGAACTCCAAGGGTCGCACCGTGCTCTGGGTGGTCGCCGCGGGCAACATCGCCAATGTAGTTCTCGACTATTGGTTGATTCTGCGCCTCGGTCTCGGCCCAGCCGGCGCTGGCGCCGCCACGGCTATCGCCCAAGCAATTCAATTCGTGGTGGCAATCGCTTTTCTCCCCGCTGGCACCTTGCCCCGGGCGGTACGCGACCGGGCAACGATCTTTCTGTGGTCCAAGCTGACCGGATTCCTGCGGCTCAATCGCGATTTGCTGTTGCGCACTGTGCTTCTGGTTTCGGCGTTTTCCGTGTTCCAGAATGCCTCCGCGTACTTGGGTACCAACACCCTAGCGGCCAATGCGATCCTGCTTCACCTGTTGGCGTTGGCAGCCTATTGGATCGACGGGGTGGCCTTCGCCACCGAGGTCTATGCCGGGCGCGCTGAGGGAGCTGGAGACCCAAGTGCTCTACGCAGCACCCTAGGTCTGGCGATCCGTTCTTCGTTCTTCTTTGCCCTGGTTTTCTCGTTGGCATACCTACTGTTCCGACGACCTCTATTGGGATTGATCTCAACCCATGAGCCGGTCATCGATCTGGCCTCCCAGTTCGTGTTGTGGCTGGCGATCACCATCACTATGGGCTCGGTGGCCTACGCTCTGGACGGCTTCTTTCTGGGGCTCACCCGCGCCAAGCTACTGCGCAACGCCATGGCTTGGTCCTTCTTTCTAGGATTCCTGCCGCTGGTCGCTCTCGGCGCCTATCACTCCAACAATCGATTGTTGTGGGCTGGCCTAGTGACCTTCATGATCGCGCGAACGGTAACTCTGGGGGTTCCAGCGTTGCGCCTGTTGGCCAAGCGCGGAGATTAACTAGGGCCTGTTAACGCTTGTCAGATCACTGCGACGGTGGTCCATTTTGTTCAATGCGAGAAACGACAAGCGCAATGTACTCTATGTACTTCAGTGAGGAGAGACGAAGCAGTGGGCAAAATGGGACCCGTCCCTTCGGGTTGCTGGCCCAAACGACCCCATGCTGCGTTGCTCGTCGCTCATTTGGAACGGCCAAACTTCACTCCTCACGCCTTGCTTGGCCCCGTTGGGCCGGCAACGCAACAATCTGACAAGCGTTAACAGGCCCTAGTGCCATGTCCGGTTAGTTAGCATCACATTGTGAAGCGCGAGCTCTGTCCACGGCTGCAAGAATGGTGTTTGCGGATTTGGTCCACACGAAGGGTTTTGCGGACTCGGCGTTATGGGCTTGGATAAACCGCTTGATTTCGTTCCGTAGCTCGGCAACCGAGGTAAAGACACCACGGTGAATCGATCGTCTCTCAAGCTGCGAGAACCAGCTCTCAACCGCGTTGAGCCAGGAGGCGCTGGTGGGAGTGAAGTGGAGCCGGATCCGCGGGCGCTTGGCAAGGAAATCCATCACGTCAGGGGTCTTGTGAGTGCTGCTGTTGTCCAAGATTAAGTGGAGGTCCAGCTCTGCAGAGACCGTTCGATCGATTTGCCGAAGGAACTGAATGAACTCCCGAGCACGGTGTCGCTGTGTGACGCGGCCGAGAACCTCGCCGGTCGCGATATCGAACGCAGCATAGAGACTCGTCGTACCATGTCGTTTGTAGTCATGGGTACGCCGCTCGATCTGTCCGGGGCGAAGCGGCAACAAGGGCTGGGTGCGGTCCAGAGCCTGGATCTGTGTCTTTTCGTCAACCGACAGCACGACTGCGTTGTCTGGAGGCCGTAGATAAAGGCCGACGACGTCGATGACTTTCTCGGCGAACAGAGGATCGTTGCTGAGTTTGAAGTTGCGAAGCCGATGAGGCCGAAGGTCGGCAGCCGCCCAGACCTGCTGGACCTGCCACTTGGTCACGCCGGCGTACTTGGCCATCAACCGAAGACTCCAGTGGGTCGACTCCTTGGGAATGTGCTGTGTGGTCAGACGCAAGATCTTTTCTGTTATATCTGCCGTCAGTTTTCGCGGTTGCCCCGGTCGCGGTCGGTCCGACAGCGCTTCCAAACCACCCTCCTGGAAGCGACGACGCCACTTGTAGACGGTCAGCCTTGCGACACCAAGTTTCTCGCCCACTGCGGCGGCGCTCAGCCCCTCTTGACTCAAGAGAAGAATCTTTGCTCTCTCGGCCAAACTTCTTCGCGTGTTACTCGATCGCAGCCATCTTTGAAGCTCTCTCTCATCCGCTCGACCAATCTCCAACCTTTTTGCTTGTGCCATGAACTCATCACATCACAATAGATAAAGTATGGAAAGTGAATTAACCGGACGGGGCACTAGCTGTCGCGTAGTCGCTGTGCCAGGGTCTTGACCCGGGGGTGCTCTGCATCGGCGCTCTTGGCCTTGCGCAAAAGCTTGCGGGCTTTGCGAGGCTTCTCAGCGAGGTCAGCCCAAATGCCCATAGCTGCCAGGGTCTCAGCTTCTCCTGGAGCTAACGCCAGAGCCCGGCGGTAATAGCTACCGGCGATCTCCATGCGCCCCTGCCCTCTTGCCAAGTCTCCCAACGCCACAAAATGATACGGATTGCGAGTCTTGTTCTCAGTCGCCAGATCCAGCAACCCCAACGCTTCATCTCTTCTTCCGTGCTGTTGCATCAACAAAGCTGCCAAATTCTGGTAGGCAGAGGCAAACTCAGGAGAGAGTTCAATCGCCGTTCGGTAGGCCTGCTCGGCCTCGACGATGCGTCCAGCCTGTCGGTAATGCACCCCCAGGTTGACCCAACCTTCGGGTAGTGTGGGGTCAAATGTGACTCCCAATTCCAACCACTTCAACGCCTCACTCCAGCGCCCTTCGAGCATCAACTCCGCGCCGCGATTGACGTGATGCAAGGCTACTACCGAGCGGTCATCCATCACTTGCACATGCCGGTACTCGTCGCTGGGAAGTTCCGAGAAATCCAAGACCTGGTACTCCGGACCGGTGTTGTAGCCAGCACTGACGTGTCCAGAAACAACCACAAAGTCGCCCTGCCTTTGCACCCGCTGGACGTCCGCCACTCTCAAGTAGTCGACGCTGACGCCCAACTCACGGGCTAGTCCAACGAACAAGTGGGTAAACCCCAAACAGTTCGCCGATCGGGTTTCAAAGACTTCTCGGGCTGTTCCGGTGTAGCCGGCGGCGTAGGTCAGGTCCAGATTGCGATCGCCGAGCAAGGCCATCAACAGTCGATTGAGTCGTTTCTCGCGCGATCCACCGTAGCCCACCTCACGATGAACCCACTCGCGCATCTCGGGGTCAACTTGAAATGGTGCCACCACCGCGGTCGGCGCTGCATTACGTGCCTGAAGCGCTGTTTCTCGCTCGCTCGACTCGGTTCCCACCGCCGAGAGCACAGATCCCCACAACGTCGCTAGGACGAAGACAGGGATGGCTCGGCGATGGACGTAACTCATGAATCAGGAATCGTTTGATAACGCCGACGACGAAGTCGACTCACTGCAAACAAGGTTAATACCAGAAGCAAGATCATGGCAACGACTGGCACCACTACGGAGGCTATGGAAAATAGAACCGAACCAGTCAATTCCGCCGAAGACACCGCGAAATTCCCCAACCCAGCGGTGAGTACGGTTGAAGCCCCCCGTGTGCCACTAGACAGCAACTGCACACCACCGGCGATTCCGCCGCCTGCGATGGCAGCCAAGGTCCACTTGAAAAAGGGATCGATTCCGGTGATCACCGAGGCGCTGAGCACGGTCCCTGCGGTCACCGCCGCCGGCGAAGAGACGATATCCAGCAAATTGTCGATCCAGGGAATGTAGTAGGCACCGACCTCAAGAACCGTCGCTCCGGCAAACGCCAGCAACGCGGGGGTTGACTCCAACCACTGAAAGCTCTCACCGAGAGACAGGAACCCAGCCCGCGCGGCCAGATTAACCACCAACAACGGAACAAAAACACGAAAGCCGCAGGCTGCTGCCAGTCCCAATCCAATACAAATGCTGAGTGCAGTCTCGCTCATCGATCAACCTCGACACCGTCGATCTGGCGAATTCGCGCTTGGTGGCGGCCGCCGTCAAACGGGGTCTCTATCCAAATACGAACAATCTCGCATGCGGTTTCAAAATCCATCATCCGCTCCCCCAAAGAAATCATATTTGCGTCGTTGTGAGAGCGCGCCATTCGCGCCGACTCTACGTTCCAACACAATGCACAGCGAATGCCAGCCAACCGATTGGCCACCATCGCTTCTCCGTTGCCCGATCCGCCAAGCACGATTCCTCGCTCGCATTGCCCTTTTTGTACGGCTTCTGCGGCCGGACGGATGTACAACGGATAGTCAACAGACTCGGTCGAATCGGTGCCAAGATCAACCACCTCGTGCCCCATTTCTTGGAGCATCGCAATCAATCCCTCTTTGTAAAGGTATCCAGCGTGGTCAGAAGCGATCGCGATGCGCATTTAAGTTCCTTCCGCGTCCGACTGAAACCAGTCGGTCACTTCCTGCATTCCGAGAAGGCGTGCCCCAATCACGTAGCTGGCAGCATAGCACCCGAGGGTGGC
The DNA here is from genome assembly GCA_965248055.1 of Candidatus Multivoradales bacterium. GTDB lineage: Bacteria > Acidobacteriota > Thermoanaerobaculia > Multivoradales > JAHEKO01 > CBDCXF01. The sequence continues at coordinate 3,195,387 of CBDFIJ010000004.1, read as the reverse complement.
CAGATCTTTCCATCCACCCACCTGCGCGCGATCGAGCAAAACCCAAAGCCCCCATGCCAAGGTTGCCGCAACCAGCGACAAAGCCAGTGCTCGCAACCACAAACCGACTGGCAGAAGATGGCGAAACTCGATCTTCGCCAGCGCGCGGCGTAGTGCTGCTAATTCGACCCAGGCGGCGATCCCGGAGCCCACCGCCAGCCCCACCGCTCCTAAGCGCCGTGCGCCGTCGGTGAATCCAGGCACCCAATATTGATCCAAGTAGAGCATCGCTGGAATCCCAATCGCCGCCGACACAACCACCCGCAGCACCGCGATTCTTGCCGGGGTCTTGGTCTTGCTGGCGGCGACAAACACATTCTGCAGTTGCCGGGCAGCAATCGTCGCCACCAATCCCAACGAGTAGCCCGACAACACCAACCAAGTCAGCGTCGAGTCCTCTGCGGTAAATCGGCCTCTTTGAAAGGCCACCCGCACCAACAACCCGCCCAGCAGCAAGAACCCAACCGCGGCGGGCACCGCGAAGACTCCGGTGCGACGCAACGCGTTGCGGATGCGCGGAACCAAATCGCCGATTACCCCTGACTCCAGTTCTCGCGAAAGCGTCGGCAGCTCGGCGGCCGCCATCGACATGCCCAACAACGCCACCGGCAACAAGAACAAGGTCTGTGAATATCCCAGAACCGAAATCCCCCCGGCGGCAATGAAGGAAGCCAGGAATTGGTCCAAATAGGCTGACAACTGCACCACGCCCCGCCCTGCCATCAACGGTCCCATCGCGCCAGCTACTTCACCCACGCCGGAGGTCCAACGAGGGCGGCTCAGCGGCAAGCTGCCGGTTTCTCGACGGACAAACGGCAACTGCACGAAAAACTGCAGCGCGCTCCCCACCAAGACGCCGAACACCCCGGCCATCACCAACAGTGAACCACTACTGCGCTCGCCCAACCAGCCCTGAGTAGCAGCGATCAAAGCCCCGGCAATCGCCAAATTCCAAACAATCGGTGCGGTGTAGGAAACCAGAAAACGGCGATGGCTGTTGAGCACTGCCAGCGCCCACGCAGAGAGAACTAAGAAACCGATCGCCGGAAACATCCAGCGGATCCCCTGTACCGCGAGCGCAAACCGATCGACCCCGAGCGCCTCTGCCGTTGCGGCTCGATCGACTAGCCACCCAGGCATCACCAAGCCAACAAACGGTTCCGCCAACAGCGACCCAGCCACCACCAGCAAGGCGACAATCACCAGTAACCAACCCAAAACTCTTCCGGCCAAGCGTCGCGCGCCCTCTGGATCTCCCTTGGCCAAGCGCCGCGAATAAACTGGAATCAGAGCCGCTGAAAGGGTTTGTTCTCCTAACAGGTTCTGCAACAGGTTCGGCGCGCGCAGCAGGAAACGAAAGACATCCGCATAGGCGGTTGCGCCCAGCAGCGCAGCGATCACCACCTCACGCACGAAACCACTGATCCTACTGAGCAGGATGCCGGTTGCTACCTTGATTGCCCCAGAGGCCACTAGAGAAAATAGAGGGTCTCGTCGACCTGTGGTTGGCGTTGACAGCGATCGCGCAAAGCCTTGCGCACCTGGAAGAACTGTTCGACGTCTGCCTCGCTGTCGTCCAGCCCTTGAAACTCAGCTTCCACCTGTTCGATGTCGTCGGCGCTCTCCAGTTTCGCCAGCATCTCTTCCATCATCGGCCCCGGTTTCAAGCCACCCGCCTCGCCGAAGCGGCGAAACATCTGCGCCATGACCTTGGGGTCATCTGCGTCCACATTGCCATGCTCAAATTCACCCGCCAATTGATCCACCGCTCGCTCTAACCGATCCTCGTCAACACCGGGAATCATTTCGTCATCACCAAGTTTCTGATCGCTGCTGGAAATAGTGGCGAACTGGGACGGCTTGCGCTGCAGCTGGTGGTCCTCCTCGGTTGGACAGGCCGGCACCACCTCGGAATCGACCCGCTGCGAAAGGAAGCTGTAGACGGTGTGGCAAGCTTCGCAGTAGAACTCATAGATCGGCACCGTCGTATTCTACGGCGCGGCCCAGTCGAGAGAGTAACGCCGCACAATTTTCACACCATGACAGACCTGCCAACAAATCCGTCGCAGCAACTCTTGGATGCATTTATCGAGACCGGAACCGAGATCTTGATCGTCACCGGAGCCGGGATCAGCCGTGCCAGCGGCATTCAAACCTTTCGTGGCTCAGACCCAGGCGCCATCTGGAATGTGCACGACCTAGAAATGGCGACCCGCGGCATGCTCGAAAGGGACCCAGTTGGGCACTGGCGTTGGTATTTGGACCGTTTTGCTACGGTGGACTCGGCCCAACCCAACCCAGCTCACTTCGCTTTGGTCGAGATGGAGCGCTGGGCGAGACAACGCTCCCAAGCATTTACCGTCGTCACACAGAATATCGACCCACTGCACGAGCGCGCTGGTAGTCAGGAACTGATCAAGGTCCACGGCACTGCGAGTCGACTCCGCTGCTCGGCGAGGAGCTGTTCTCGCGCGGCACCAGCCGGTTCCATCGACCGAGCGCAGATCGACCTTGCGTCATTTCGCACCAAGCCGTCCCAGGAAACCTTGCCACACTGTCCCGAATGCAGTTCTGTGCTTCGGCCCCATGTATTGTTCTTTGACGAGTACTACGACAGCCACTTGGACTACCGGATCGACCAGGTACTGGAATGCGCACGCGCTGCAAACCTGATTATGTTTGTCGGCACCTCGTTCTCAGTGGGAATTACCGACATGCTTATCCGCGCTGGCTGGGACTCCAAGGCGCAGATGTTTTCGATCGATCCCCATGCCCCGCCGCCACCGGGCAGCCGTATCATCCACCTGAGCAACCCGGCTGAAGTCTTGTTGTCATCCTTGGCTGATCAGCTCGATTCCTCCACCCAAGACCGCACCAACAGCCAGTGAGATAGGCTGCGCAGCCAGGAGACACCATGCATAAAACAACTCAAACGGTCCTTTTTTGCCTCGTTCTGGCGAGCGCCGGTTCTTTGTTCGCAGACTCGACTGCGATTTCGAGCGATCGAGTGCGCGCACACCTCGACTTCCTCGCAGATGATCTGCTGGAAGGGCGCGAGACCGGAACGCCTGGCTACGAAATTGCCGCCAAGTACGTCGCTTCTGAATTTCAGCAAATCGGTCTGGAGCCCGGAGGCACCGACGGATTCTTACAGCGCATTGAGTTCGTCAGAACCAGCAATTCGGAGACCGCCCCTGGAGTCGTGTTGCAGATGGATGACGAGATGGTAACCCTTGAGCACAAAGAGGATTTTCTAGCATCGCACTATCCGTTTGCCGCGTCGGTCCAGGTCTCCGCGCCGCTGGTGTTCGTCGGTTTTGGAATCGACGCCCCAGACGACGGCGTCGACAGTTTCGGCAACGTTGATGTCGACGGCAAGATCGCTGTCCTTCTCAGTGGAGCTCCCAGCAGCCTACCCAGCGAACGGCGAGCGCATTACTCCTCCCGCGCAACCAAGAATCGAGAGCTGATCGCGCGCGGCGCGGTCGGAGCCATGCAGATTAGAACCTTGACCGACCGCAAGCGCTATTCATGGGATCGTGTTCTGCAGTTCGCTGATCGCCCCAACATGGTGTGGCGCAATGACGAGCAATTTCCAGACAGTATCGCCCCTAGTTACAAAGCCCGTATCGTCCTCAGTCCGACTGGAGCCGAAAAGGTATTGGCCCTGGCTGGGGCCGACGTCGAGCAAGTTTTGGCTGAGGCCGAGGAAGGCGTTCCAGCAAGTTTCAATATGCCCGGAGTCAGTCTCTCGTTTGCCGCTGAGAGCCAGCAACAGGTGGTAACCAGTCCCAACGTCGCAGGTATCCTGCGTGGATCTGACCCTGATTTAGCCGACCAATACGTCGTCTACTCGGCCCATTTGGACCACATCGGCCGTGGCCGAGAGATCGACGGCGACGACATCAGCAACGGTTATTACGACAATGCAATGGGCATCTCCATCATGTTGGAAGTGGCGCGGAGTTTGGCAGAAGTTCCCCAGCGACCGGCGCGTTCGATCTTGTTTCTCGCCGTCACCGGCGAGGAAAGCGGACTACTCGGCTCTCAGTACTTCGCTGAATTCCCCACCGTACCCACCGAATCGATGATCGCCAACGTCAACGTCGACATGCCTCTGTTGATGTATCCGCTTGCCGACATGGTGGCCTTTGGAGCCGAGCATTCGAGTTTGAAGCAGATCCTCGAAGAAGCCGCGACCGCAACCGGGTTGACGCTGTCCCCGGATCCGATGCCCCAAGAAGTTCTGTTCGTTCGCTCAGATCAATATTCCTTCGTCCGCAAAGGAGTCCCCGCGGTCTATCTCAAGCCCGGTTTTCAATCGTCTGATCCCGAGATCGATGGTGAAGCAATCCAGACTCAGTTCCGCAAACAGAATTACCACAAGCCTTCCGACCAAATCGGCCTAGCGGTCGATTTCGGCGCGGTGACCACCTTCGCACAAGTCAACGCCTTGATCGGTCAGATGATCGCCAATGCTCCGGACAAACCGACCTGGAACCAGGGGAATTTCTTTGGCGAGCTGTTCGGCAGAGAGCCCGCGCCCGCAACGCCCGTCAACTAGCCACCCACTCGATCGCCGATCCGATCGCGTACATCGCGAAAGGCTGCTGTCTGATCCGTCGGCTCGGCTGCTGCGGGATCGACAAACGGCCAGTACAACGTAGCCCCGGCGCCGGGAAACACCGGCAAGAAGCCGCAGCTCGATCACACACTGTGATCACCAGATTAGATTCTTGCTCAACAAATTCGGTGATTGCTTTGGATCACAGACCAGTGGTCGCAACGCCGACCTCGGCCATCACCTTGGGAACCAGCGGATGCACACCGACCGGATCGGTACCTGCGCTCACCACCTCAAGACGCTAGCCGCCCAGATGACGAAACCAGGGCTTCGGCGATCTGCGAGCGAGCCGAGTTGCCGGTGCAAATCACCAGGATTCGGAATCGATCGACCGGGGTTGGACTGATCGAAATTTCAACCCCCTTCATGCTCGGTATCGCGACCCCGGAGTTGGTCCAGGGTTCCGACCGCGTGGCGTAAATGCGGGATGACGATGCTGCCCCCGACCACCAATGCCACGTTCATCGCCTCCATCAGCGGGTCATCTTCGACCCCCTCTTCGACGCAACGATCCAGGTGGTAGTCGATGCAATCGTTACAACGCAGCACCATCGACGCCACCAACCCCATCAACTCCTTACTCTGTACGCTCAACGCTCCCTCGCGGTAGGCGGCGGTGTCGAGGTTGAAAAATCGCTTAATTCCGAGATTCCCGGTCTCAAAGATCCGGTCGTTCATGTGCTCGCGATGGCGGCGAAATTCGTCAATACTTCGTGTCATGAGTCGTCCTTTGTCGATTGACTGCAAATGGGAGGGAACCGCCCCCTCCGATCGCGAAGAAAGTATCATCCGGCCTGGAGGAATTCATGAGCCAAGCAAGCCTGCAAGACAAGACTCTGTTTATCACCGGCGCCAGCCGCGGTATCGGTCGGGAAATCGCTCTTCGAGCCGCCCGAGACGGAGCCAATATCGTCATCGCTGCCAAAAGCGACAAGCCCCATCCGCAGCTACCGGGAACCATCCATTCTGTCGCCAAAGAAGTTGAAGCCGCCGGGGGTCGCGCCTTGCCACTGCGGGTCGACATTCGCGAAGAAGCGGTGGTCCACGATGCTGTTGAGCAGGCGGTGGCCAAGTTCGGAGGCATCGACATCCTGGTCAACAACGCCAGCGCGATTTCGCTCACTCCAACTCTACAAACAACGATGAAGCGATTCGACCTAATGTGGTCGGTCAACACCCGAGGCACCTTCCTGTGCTCGCAGACTTGCTTGCCACATCTCTTGAAGGCCGACAATCCCCACATCTTGACCCTGGCTCCGCCGCCCAATTTAGATCCGGTTTGGTTCGCCCATCACCTCGCCTACACCATGGCCAAGTACGGCATGAGCCTATGCGTTCTGGGCATGGCCGAGGAATTCAAGAACCAAGGCGTCGCGGTCAACGCGCTGTGGCCACGCACCGTGATCGCCACCGCCGCCCTGGCAATGCTGGGCCCCCTGGCAGACCCCAGCAAGTGCCGCAAGCCGCAAATCTTGGCCGACGCCGCCCACGCCGTTCTGACCACGCCCTCCCAAGAACTCACCGGGCAGTTCATCATCGACGAAGAGATCTTGGCTCAGCATGGCGTCGACAACTTCGATCACTACGCGGTCGAGCCAGGTCAGCCCCTACTCCCTGATTTGTTCTTGAGTGGATCCGAGACTTTCTACCAGCGTCGTTGAGCGCCACCTCAGTCGAGCACCGAAGGGTCAAGTAATCGCCTGGCATCTGCTGCTTACATGTGCGGGATGATGATCAATGATCGCGCCCACGGCCTGCTGCTCCAAGGCCAACCCGAGCGCTCCCGCCAGATGCAGAACATGGTACAGGCGATGGAGGAACATTCGGATCTTGCTCGAACTATGGGGAGTGTGGGCGGTGTGTCCCAAAGGGATTTCTATGGGGTTTATCGCCGGGATAAATCGGGATTGGGTTTGAGGTAAGGGTCAGGCAGATATCGAGATTTCCTCGACAGTCGGTTGGTCTGCAATGCCTCTGACCGAGTGAATTCGGTCAAGTAATCTGGGAAGGCCAACCTGACCTACCACTTGATCCAGAAGTTGTTTGGCAGGTGGAATGAGGCTGCCATCTTTTTCTAGGGTTAGCGCCGCGAAGTTGTCCAAGGCATATCGCTCGAATAGCTCCCATTTACGATATTGATCGATAATTCCGGTCTGGTAGGCACTAAGGCTATTTCGGTCGAGTAGTAGGTCTCTGCAAAATTCCAAGAGGGCCACGAGGTTACCGAAATGAGCCTTTTCGTCGACGAGCGGATTCACGGCGTACTCTGTGTCACGTACTCCGGCGACAGCCGTGCCAAGGCGTCGAACGACACAACCGTAGCAAGTGCCATCGTGCAGTGGCAGTCTCTGGGAAACGCATGAATGACAACTCTCAACCAATTCTGGTCGAGGACATAATGCGGCGATTTCAGCCTTTGTCAGTTCCGAGAACTGCAAGTCGATGTTCAACGTGGGTAGGAAGCGAGCGATGATATCTCTTGTTCGAGCTACGACAAAGGGGTGGGTTGTCATAGTTACGCTGTCGGCCGGAGCAAAAGGCGGCTGGAACATTGTAGGGCCACTTTCGCTAATAAGTAGTTTGTCCGAAGATAGCGCTGCTGCAACTGCAGCACCGGACAGTGCGTAGAAGATCCCTCTGGTTTGAGCGTAACCTGAGATAGAGAGTTTCGGTGCCTGAATTTCGATTAGCGGTTCCGATGTATGCACGAAAACCTCTGCCGCTAGTTGGCGCACGGTCCGGGTTACTCTGGACTGGTGAGGATGTGAACAGTAGACGCCCCGTATAGATTTGTATTGATTCGTGGCGAAAAGAGCTCCGGATAAAGAATCCAAGCCACCGGAGAATAGGCAGATCGGTTTGCCAGGTTTGTCTTTCGCTATAGGGCTATGTGAACGCGGGACACTAGAGACGTCGAATTCCAGTGAAACGTTGACCTGTTGAACAAGAACGAACCTAACTAGCCGCTGAATAGCCTCAAGCACGTCCTTGGCAGCAGCTTTGGAGAGCGAGGGCTCTAGATGAATCGTGATCTCTTCGATCACGCTCTTGCGCGAAGCTTGTTCAAGGAGAAAGACTGCTCGACCAACAGAAAGGAGATTCCGTGCTTGGGCAAGATGGTACTCACGAAGGAATGGCAGTCGGTGTTGACTCCATTCTTCAGGCCAGTATTCGACCTGCTTAAGTTTTTGAGTTATCAACATTATTTGAAAGAGCTAGTTCAATAGCCTTCTCGATTTGCTCCGTGCCGATGGATTCAAGGTCAAGTCCAGAGTTGAGAATGTATTTCGCAGTGGAAGCTGAAAGACGATGCAGTTCACGTGTGGTTGCGCCCTTCGCTGTCCGGGACAAGAGCGCGTGGCGCTCCTCAAGGTCTCGTGACTTGCGGAGAGAGTCCAAGAACTGAAACACCATTCCGGAAACGAGCCCTTGCATCGTTATGGGGGGCACTAGTCCGGACCCCTCGGTTTGCCCAGAGTGTTGATTGCAGCACTGACGACAACGTTGTCTACTTCTTGTGTTGTCTGTAGTTCGGTGCGTTTCTTGATGTCAGCCCAAGCGGCCCTAATGTCCTCTTCGCGGTCAGTCCTCGAAAGTCCACCTAAGCGCTCAGCATTGCCTTCTAGATAGGGGGTAATTCGAAGCCCATAGAGAAGACCTTCGAGGCCTAGTTCACTGGAGGCTAGGAGCTTAGCGGAGGCGCTAGCGATAGCATTGGGTTCGCCCTTGGTAATGGCACGAGTCAGCGCACCTTTGGCGCTAGTTACTGGGCCCCCAGCACCTACTAAGTTGGTTAGGCTGCCCCCTCGCCTACCGCCCATGATCCTCTCGAGTTTTTTCGTCGCTAGCTAGACGGAGATCATCCTCGATATGGCCAATGGTAACTTCAAAGCGTGACTCTCCTCGTCCTACGAGCAAAGTGAGGATAAGTATGACTACGACGATCAGGGAGCCGGCAGCGTAGTGGAAGTAGTGCCCTGTAAGTGGAAGCCAACTTGAGCCTAGATGAACCCCCGCTACTAGCATTTGGACACTTAAACTGAACAATAGCCAGTAGCGAATTGTAGACAGACTTGAGAGTCGCATGCTGATCTGGTGAAGGGTCTGAAAGTTGTGGATCAGTCGAGCCCCTACTTCATCGCCGATTCCAGTTGGGAGGAGCCGAAGTAGATCAACCAATCGATCCAAAGGGTTGTCCTCATCTTGGGGCCGAATGACAGTTTGGATCTTGGCCCACTCGATTCCGTAGGTTCTCAGCAACTGCACCTCCCGTTCTCGGGCGGTGCGACTAAGACCACGGATCTGATCCGACCAGCCGACGAGCGCAAGTAGCAGAGCAAGCCCGCCACCGAGAAAGAAAGGAGAGTCTGGGATCGGACCTTCTTGCTCGCTTCCCACAATGATGTGGACATGAGTTTCGCAATCCCGACTACAGGGACTGTTGGCTGGTTGACTCGGGACACCCGCCACCAGCAAGAGAAGAAGGGGCGCAAGGTTCATCAAAGAACGAAGTATCTCACGAGGAAGGATCAAGAACTCGAATTGTTGCGGAATGGGTGTGATCAGTATCCAAGCTGCCCAACAAGTGCCATGGGCAAGAGGTGCAACAAGTGCCAGATGAGATGAGTCGCTGCACCTAAATCGCTTCAGCCTAGCGAACCGTTAGTTTTGACTCGCCTTGCCACTCCAACCGATCGCCAGCGGTGAGCGGCAGGGGCTCACTTCCCCGCTGAAACACCAAGCCACCGGTCTCACCGCCGACCCGGTGTTCTTCGCCGCGCACTTCGATCCAGGCGCCCTCGCGCAGCGCCACCACCGGTGTTGAATTTTCTTCTAGATATTCCTCTAGCCGTTGCTGGCGGGTCTCGCCCATGTGCTGCGAGCCGGGATCGGTATCGATGTAGTGCAAATTGAGTTGGTAGTCGACCAGTCCCAGAGAATCAAAACTGTCCGGTTGAACGATCGGCATGTCATTGGAGGTCTTGATGGTGGGAGCGGCAATGCCCGACCCAGCGCTTGAACCCATGTAGGGAACGCCAGACTCCACCCGAGCGCGGATCACCTCGAGCATTCGGTGACAACGCAGTTGATCGAGTAAACGAAAGGTGTTGCCACCACCAACAAAGATTCCTGAGGCACTGCTGAGCAGATCGAGTCCGACCTGATCTGCGGTGACCGTTGTTGCGTGCAGATCCAATTCCGCGAGTCGCGCTGTAACTCGTTCCCCGTATCCCTGTTGATCGTGGACGGCGAACGGCACGAAAGCAATGGTTCCTCCGCCAGCAGCAGCAAAATGTCGTTTCACCACCGATTCTGTGTGATCTAAATAACCACGACCAAAGCACAGCGAGTTGCTGACCAAAAGTAGTTGCATGGATTCTCCCCAATTCGCGGCTGGCGCATCGCTTTAGCCGCCAGGATTGATACTATCGCCCCTCGGTGATTTGCCCCCCGACCGAGACGGTCAACTTCGTGGCGAGCCACCCACACCACTTTCAACTTTCGCGATGTCTTTTAACGATCGATTAGGGATGCAGCCTCGACCTGGTGGCGGGGTGTTGCTAGATGCAGGCCCGGAGCATGAAGTCGCTCCGGGAACGATTCACTTCGCAGTCCTGACCACCTTGGGCGAAGTCGCCGCTGCTTCGGCGGTTGCAGCACCGGTGGTTCCGGTCGATGTCCAGGTGCAATTGATGCGACGGGCTCAACTGGGTCGAATCGAAGCGATCCCGACGGTGACTAAGAACGGTCGCACCATGGCCTTCGCCCGATCCTCCATCGTTCAAAACGACAAGCAAGTGGCCGAGGTGCATGTCACCTTTGCCAAACTTGGATAACGAACCGATGCAACGAGAACAGGCTTGGTCCACGGTTTGCGAGCACGTCCAGAATTTGGGCTTGCAGCGCCACATGCTGGCGGTTGAAGCAGCGATGCGGCGCTACGCAGATCGTCTGGGTGAAGATGCTTCGATGTGGGGATTAGCCGGTTTGCTGCACGACTACGATTGGGAGATCCACCCATCTCTCGAAGAACACCCCAAAAATGGAGCCGAGCTGCTGCGCGCACGCGGTTGTCCGGAACCGGTAGTTCAGGCGATCTTGGCGCACAACGAAGAGGGCACCGGCGTTGCCCCCACACAACCGATCGACTTCGCCCTCCTGGCCTGCGACGAGATCACCGGCTTGATCTCGGCCTCGGCTCTGGTCCGCCCCAGCAAGAACGTCGGCGAGGTAAAGCTGAAGTCGCTGAAGAAGCGCTGGAGGGAAAAGGCCTTCGCCCGCGGCGTCGACCGAGCAGAAGTGGCGTTGGCTACCGAACAGTTCAGCCGCGTTTGCTTCCACGACACTCTAGACTTGTGGGACCACGTTGCCGAGGTCCTGAACGCGATGCAGGAAATTTCCCAAGAACTCGGGCTGGATGGCTCTCTTGCGTCCGGCTAAGCTCCCGAATCCAATCAACGATTCCCAACAGCAGTAGGATCTAACCCCGTCAGAGGAACTCATGAGCGACACACCCGAACAAGGCACTCCGCCCAGCGAAACAGAAGCACAGCCAACCGAAGAAGCAGCGGTAGATCCAGCGAAGGCCGAGGTCGTAGCGCAGGAACCCACAGAGGTCGCCGAGCCGAGCAGCGACGACAGCAACGAAGCGCAAGCCAACGCCACTGACTCTGAGGTCACTAACTCTAAGGTCACTGACGTTGATGTTGCCGACTCTGAAGGGGCGAACCCTGGTAGCAAGGCACCCGAGACGGTTGCAGCGAGCGCGGACGATTCCGTCCAAGAAACTTCGACCATCGACGCTGCGACAATCGAGGAAGTGACAATCGAGGAAGTGACAATCGAGGCGGTTGCCACCGAGAGCCCGGATTCTCCAGCCGAGGGGACAATCGAGAGGCCAGTTGAGGAACCGGTTGAGGTGCCCCAGTCGGAAGATCAGCCTGAGGATCAGCCCGCAAAACAGCCTGAGCCAGCCGAGCCGACCGCGGCCAGCACAGACAGCGCAGACAGTGCAGTCAGTGTTGCTGCCGCAGAGGAAGCACCTGACAAACCTGCTCCTGATGCCACTGCGGTTGATACCACTGCCGTTGATATCGCTGTCGCAGAGAGTGCTAGTTCCGAGGATGCTCCCGACGCACAGGCTAATCAAGCCGCGGAAAAGCCCGCTAAGGCAGCTCCAGCGGCTGCGGCCAAGAAACAAAAGCCAAAGCCGGCACCGGTCCCGCTCAGCCCCGAAATCGCAGCTCTCGACGAGGCTCGCAAGGCCCGACAGCTGGTCAACGGTAAAGTCATCGGATGGAATCAAGGTGGGTTCCACGTCGCGATCGACCAAACTCCAGCATTTTGTCCGCGCTCCGCAATCTCTCTAGCGGAACCCGAAGATCCCGCCAGCTATGTCGATCAGGAACTCGATTTCCTAGTGCTGGAAATCCGCAATGGCGGCAAACGAATCGTGGTGTCTCGCGCTGCGGCGATCAGGGCCAAGCGATCGGTTCAGCGGAAACAAGCGATGGCGACGATCAAGGAAGGCGCCGTGGTCTCGGGCACCGTAGCCTCGATCACCGACTTTGGTGCCTTTGTTGATCTGGGCGGCGTTCAAGGCCTCTTGCACGTGTCCGAGATTGCTCGGTCGCGCGTGGAGCATCCTTCCGAGGTCCTGACGGAGGACCAAGAGGTGGAGGTCAAGATCCTCAAGGTCGAAAAGGGTGGCAAGAGAATCTCCCTGTCGCGCAAGGCTCTGGAACCCGACCCTTGGAAGGAAATAGACCAGTTCAACGAAGGCGACGCGGTTGACGGTAAGGTGGAGAGAGCCGAGAAATTTGGAGTCTTGGTGGAGATCGCGCCCGGCCTGTCCGGCCTCATCCCCAGCTCCTCACTGACACTGCCTAGCGACGCCTCTCCGCAGCGGGTCTATCCCCGTGGCAAAGCGATTCGGGTACAGATCGTATCGATTGATCGCAGGCGAAAGCGGATCTCGTTGCTCCCCGAGGGCGCCCAAGTCGACGGTTCGACCGCAGACCTCAAGGAATATCGCCGCAAGCATCCCGAGCAGAAGCTGGGAGCGCTAGCGGCAGCGTTCGAGCGAGCGCGCAAATCAGGCTAATCGGCCTACCCGTCAACGCGGTTGTTCTTGGACCGCAAAGAACTGATCAGGGGTCCAACGAATCAAGACTCTGACCAAGACAAGACCCCGGCAATCGATGGCGCCTACTAGCGCCAGCCCTGCTATTGCTCGTCGTCTTCTCCAACCGGCTCCATCTCACAAGTCAAGATCGCTCCCCAACCGGCTTCCGGGTCGAGATAAAGCTCTAGGGGCGCCTCATTACGCAATAGATCCATCACTTCGCAATAGCGATGAATGGCGTAGCCAATGTGGACTTTGTCCTCTTGGAACACCTGGGCCGCTGGCACGATGGCCTCATCCTGATGAAAGGTAATCATCCCAGCAACCTCGTCACCGCCATAGCAAACAATGCGCGCCAAGGGTTTATCCCCGTTGGCCGCGGTGTACTGGACTCGATAGCTGTCAAAATTCCGGCGGGTATTCGCCATGGTGTGATTCTCCTTTTACCCTGAGTTCTTCTCAGGTCGCCGGAGTCTATCCGCACCAGGAACCGCGGCGCGCCGATTCCGCTCGGTACCCCTGGGAGATCAACCGTCCAAATCGTTTTGTTTCATTCCCTCCGCGAATCGGGCGAAATTACATCCAAGCTTGACTAAGCTGACCCACTCGTCAAGGGATCACCTCACTCGGCGGCACACTACCTTCACCGGGCTTCGGCCCCGGCGAAGGACTTGGATCGACCGGCGTAAGCGGCGGCTTTGGTTTGGCTGGCTTTGGTTTGTCTGGCTTAGGCCAGGTCGGCATAACCGGTTTACCGTAACCAGGATCGCCAGGTTGCAGCGTCGGATCTACAAACTTCGCGAGCCAAGGTACCGTGTTAGTAATCGATCTCAAACTCGTTTCCATCATCACCCTCCTTCGGCTTTGTTTAGATCCCAGGCCGCCACAAACCTCTAGTCCGCGAGCCCTCGGTACCTAGTACCGGTTTGGACTAGCTGGCAGTTAGTCTCCGTAACGTCGCGACAAAGTCCTCCAGTTCCGCATCTACAGCATCAAGAAAGCTGAGCAACTGCGACAGCTTCGGATACTGCTTGCCACTGACAATCAGGCCGATGGACTGCGCCGACATCCGGGTTACTTTCGCCAGGGTTCGGTGACTCTGACGGCCGTTCTCGGAATTTAGGCTGTCCAGCGCTCGACCCACAATTTCGGCAGTAAATTTCTGCTCGGTGACACTGGGTTCGCGTTTTCTTCGTTCAGTCGTCGTCATAGATAAGCATCTCTCCTAGTTTCGGTCTCGATCAACATAATCGGCACCGTTGCGTTAGAACAAGCGACGCTGGCTAGCTGCCAATTGGGGCCCCGAAGCAACGACTGGACACCGTTTCACTCTGGCAATTGTTGCGACAATCACGCAGCAGAACGATGACCGCCAACACCGACCTGCACCCACTTTGGTCTCACAACGAGACGCTATGCTCTAACGCTGCAGAAATGTACCATAGAATTAAGCGCTTAGCGAGTGCGCCTCGACACACTACGGCCCAACGAAATCCTGACAATCTCATTCGACCAAGGAGTTAAAACATGGCGACCAAGAAAAAGTTCGGAGCACTCGGATGGCTAGCGGTTGGCTGCCTAGCATTCCTCTTATTGGCCGGAATCGGATTCACAACCTGTACCTATTTCGTCGGCAAGAAAGCCAAAGAAGTGTTGGAAGACATCTCAGAAAACCCGTCTACCGCGGTCGAGCTACTGCTCAAGGCCAACCCCCACCTGGAGTTGGTGGAAACCCATGATGACGGCACTATGACCATTCGCGACACCAAGAGCGGCAAGCAGGTCACTCTCGACTGGTCTGAGATTGCCGCTGGTCGAATTTCCTTTGAGAGCGAAGAAGGAACGGTAGAAGTCAATCCTGAAACCGGCGTCACGGTGCGCAACAATCAAGACGGTGAAGAAACGGTCTACGGTGCTGGCGCCGATCAATCACTTCCGGAATGGGTCCCTGTAGCTTCGGGTATTAAGCCTCAAGTCTTGATGTCAGGTCCGGACACAGGGCTCTACATTGCCGAGACAGCGACCAATTTTTCCACCCTCGGCGACTTCTACCGCCAGCGTTTGGAATCGGCGAGCTATTCTCTAACCGTCACCGAGTCCCCAGAAAGCATCACCATCAACGGACAACACGAAAGCGACGGGCGAACCGTAGTGGTGTCGATTAGTGCTGACGACGACGGCGACGGCTCGGCGGTGCGAGTCAGTTGGGATCAGTAGTAGCTCTCTGGAGTCGACCGAGAGTCGGCTGGGTCACCCGGTACTCGGGAGCCGACATGGACGCCTCAGCGGAACATCGAGATCCTTCGACTCCGGCCTTCGGCCTACGCTCAGGATGACGTGGGGGCAGTGGCGGTCTCTGATGAATCACTTCGCCCGCCCTTGCCAAACAACAGCTCTGCAGTCCTGGCATGGCACCCCTTCTCGGTCATCCCGACAGCACCCCTCCTCGTCATCCCGGCGGGCGGCAGGGGGGGCGCGGGCTTTCCAGCTTTCCGCGTAGCCGATCCAACGGACACGTGGAGAAAATTGGAACTAGCCTGCATTATTCATGAGGTTTGAATTTGTATTGAGAAGGTCAGTTTTGGTCACGCTGAGCAGTTGAAAATGTTTGGTTGTCAGAGGCTAATGGCGAGAAGGCGTTTGTGAGTGTTGGTAGAGCGAGGTTCGGACACAGTTCGACGGTGGAGTTGAAAAAGGAGGCAGTTGTTCTGTCTGGGGTTTTTCAGGCGAGAAGAGGCGGAGCGTTGATGCGCTGAGCGAGCCAGGCGAAGGCGTAGCTCCAGGGGTAGGCTCTGGGTAACTGGATCGACAAGCGCCGTACACTTTGGCGCACAATCGCTGCTACTTTGAGCAATCGAAGCCTAAGGGTATCGAATTGGGCTCGGCCGAGTTCTGGAGAGACCATGGCAGCTTCTTGTCTAAGGGCGTGAAGGAGTCGGTAGGCGGCCGCGTGGAGCAAGAGACGGAAGCTATTGGCGGCAAAGCTTGAGCACGAAAGCCGATCAGCCGCCAGAGCGCATTTGAAGTCCTTGATCCAGAGTTCGCACAAACCGCGCTGGGTGTAGGCTCGATAGAGCGTTTCGGCGTCGAAGCCTTCGAGCGAAGTGACCACGAAGCGCGGATTGGGTCCAAAGGCCGAGTGTTCGGCCTTGGCGATGATGCGTCGAGTATAGGGCCAGCTTCGAGCGGCGTACTCGAAGCTGGTGAACCGCTTGACGGTAGTCTCTGAGCGATCAAACATCTCTTCGGCCCAATCCATCGTCGGTTCGGCAAGGCGTTTGAGCCGAGCGTTCTTGGCGATGCCAAACAGGTAGTCCACATCAAGCTTTTCAAGTGCTTTCATGAGCTTAGGCATGGCGAAACCGGCATCTCCTCGCACCACGATAGCGACTTCGGGAAAACGCTGTTTAAGGCGACCGATCAATCGTCGCAGCAAGCCCAAAGCACCGCGGCTGGAGTGAGTGTTACCCGGACGCAAGAAGGCACTAACGAGCTGTCCACTGTCGCCGTCGTAGACCATCAGCGGGTGGTACATGTGGTGATCGTAGAAGCCGTGGAAGAAGGAACGCTGCTGCTGGCCGTGGGTTTCATCATCGGTAGCGTCGATATCCAAGATGATCTCGCTTGTCGACTCTGGCAAGGCGTCAATCCAGCTCTGTTCCAGCCAACGCGTTAAGCGTCTTAACGTCAAGCCATCTGGAGCATTCTCAAACCGTGACAGCGTCGGCTGGGAGGACAGACCTACTGGATCATTGGGTGTCCGATCACACACTGTCTTAAGCAATGGATCGTGTCTGAGCGTATCGGCGTCGTTACAGTCTTCATAGCCTAAGGCGATCTGATACAACCGCTGACGGGTCTGCTCGTGACGGTCGTGCAGCACACGAGACGCCTCTCGGGTGTCGGCTAGACAGGCGGCAAACCCAGACGTAAGAGCCAGACGGTCATCGACCTGACGCAGCAAAAGTCCACCGCCGTCTGAAGAAATATCGGGACCGTTGAAGCTCACACACACCGGCAGATTAGGATGAAAACCTAGCGTTAGTTGTGCGTTACACTCTGTCATCGGGGGGCGTCCTCTCGGTTTTGTCGTAAGTCTTTGAACAACTACGATTTAATCGGATTTCGCCCCCTTTGTCATTTAAACTCGTGAATTATCCAGGCTAGCGCCGCTGATCCAGGGCGAGGGCTTTGAGGTATCAGAAGCCACTGTCGGGCGTATCTTGCGCAAACTAATGGATCGAGGGGTAATCCACCGGGTACGCTACCGGCGCCAGAAGTACAAAAACTCCCGGCGTATGCGCCGGCTCCACGCTCAGCGACTGCCGAAATGGTGTCCCCGACCAACGCGCCCTGGCGAGCGACTGCAGATCGACACGCTGCATCTGGTCCCTGCTCCAGGCAAGTGGCTCAAACACTTTTCAGCCTCCTGTCCGGTCAGCCGGTGGACAGTGGGAGAGATCTATCAACGTGCCACTTCTCGCTGTGCAGCACACTTTTTAGACAAAGTCATTGCCGAGTGTCCGTTTGACATCACCTCGATCCAAGTGGACGGTGGTAGTGAATTTATGGATGAATTTGAGAAAGCCTGCCGAGATAGAGGCATCACCCTCTATGTGCTGCCGCCAAAGAGTCCGAAGCTCAACGGCACCGTCGAACGAATGCAGGAAACCTGGAGAGGAGAGTTTTATGAAATGTATGAGCTACCCGATACTGTCTCGGCTTTGAGACCTTACATCCAGAGATTCCAGGACCTCTACAACACCTACAGGCCGCACAAGAGCTTGAAAAGAAAACCCCCGGCAAGGTACCTTAGAAAACTCGACCCAGGGGTCGTGCTCCCGCCAACTGTCTCAAAGGTACTGATCTAGGACAGACAGCAGATCGATTGTGTGGTAGCGTCCATTTCGGAAGAAAAAAATCGCGCGTCAAGGCGCCAAGGAGTAGGAAACGCGTGTGACTAGGTCGATAGCAACGATCGTTGCGGTAATTTTGCTTGTTGTTTCTTTGCCTCTAGCAGCTCATGATGACTGGTGTGGGACCCTATCTCTTTCAGATTTTGGGGGCTCTGGATGCTGGTCAGGGTGCATGGTTTGGCAGAACGGTGAGGTCATAATAACCACAGGAGTATTTCATCGATGCTAGTAACCAGTAAGAAAGCAGCAGATGCGCAAACCGCAGCAATCCTAAGAAAAGCATTGTTGATCCGAAGATATTTTTTGGTGGTCGCGACCTTGGCGTTCATTGTAGGCGCTTTGATTCCGCTTGGCGTCGCAGCCGAAACCAAGTGCGGCACTTTTTATTTCTCGGACGTTGGAGGTTCTGGATGCTGGACCGGGTGTAACGTTTGGGTAGACGGCGAGTGGGTTGCTGCGTCTGGTCATTTTCATAAGTGCTAGGGAGCAGTGTTTAGAACTGACCATAGCTCTCGGATCGAAGCGCGCACTATCGTGCTGCTGTTTTGGCTTTGTGGAATAGCCTTAGCGCAAGAGCCGCAAATCCATGTCGTCTCTTCTGCACCACCGTCAGGGGCGCTTGGAACGATCACTAGCGGTGGGGTCTTTAGAGCTGCTATCGATGGCAAAGAACTTGTCTACCTAGACCTCTCTGTTGGATCTATCAGAAGCTATGACTACCAGACAGGCAAGTTAAGTAAAAAGGAGGTCTATCTTGTTAGGACAGATGGCTCACGCGTGGGAAACCTCGGTCCAGCAGGAGCAATGGCCGTTCAGGGCAACGTCGTTGCGGTCGCTGGAGCAATGAAGCCAATGGCGGTTTTCTCACTGCAGACAGGTAGGCAAGTTGCTAGTAGCAACATGCTGGTTCGGGACATCATGTCGTTTGGACACGATTGGCTCGCCGCGGCTCAGTACTTACCCATAATGCCTTCGACAAAGAGGGCGGCCGGGCTACCACGGCTGCTAGTTCTTAACGGAGACGACCTCAGCGTCAAAAAAGAAGCCCTGTTTATTGGTGAAGGCAAAGAAAAGACGGCGAGAGGCCTGCGTGTCTCTGCGACCGGGTCACACATATTTGCCGGCGAGCTCGCCAACTATCGGATCTATCGGTTGTCAAACGGATTGAAGCTTAGAACCACGTTTGAGGACCCAGAATTCTTCCGTGAGAATGTCATTTCAGAAGAAGAGGCCAATGAAATAGCAAACGAATTACTAGAACGGGGTAAGCAGCAATTGAGTCAAGCTGGGACCGATCTTGTTCAGCCCTCTGGGCAGGTAACGAGTCAGCCAATTACGACAAGCGTAAACCACGAGCCAACGCTCCTCGATATCACTTGGGACAAGTACATACAAAGGTTAGTCATACTTGTGGCAGAAGACAACGAAGGAAAGCAGTGCTTGGTTGACCTGTTAGATCCCGTGTCGGGACAACGAAATCGATTTCACGTTCTGGCTTCATCAAAGAAATTTTCCTGTTTCCGGGTTTCTGTGACTCCGAACTCCATTTGGCTGATGGACCTCAAGGCGAAGAACGAGCCAATCCAGGTGGTCTCCCATGAAGACTTGATTGGGCTGATTTACGACACAGAGGCGGAACCTTTTCCGAATATTCAAGAGCACGGCAACGTTAAATAGTCGAACTACGGGAGGAATCGTGGTCTTCGAATATTTGATCTACTCAATAGAGTGCCTGTCCACAGTCAGGTATTAATTTACGTTTGGTTTCCAGAAGAGATTGAGGAAAGAGGAGCGTCTGCCGCAATGGTTTGCGACTATGGTCATCGCCAAGAAGGCGGACTTGGGGTGGGCTCTTTGTGAAATGCTGACTCCGATCATTCTCAAAAAGTCATAGCTACACCGCTGGATCTCTTGATTCGTATCTAAGCCTTTCAAGTCGTAGGCCACCGTGAGCATTCCGCTTGCCGAGTTCATTTGGCGAAGGGCCTCTATTTTCTGTTGACATTTTAACAGGGGCTTCCAGGTAGGATTAAGAGATGAAATGGGAGGTATCAATGCGTATTTGGATTGCTGGCGTACTCGGGTTTGTACTTGCTCAGGGGTTATCCGCCGACCCGATCTTCGACGACCACTTCACCGGCAAGTCTCTCCGCTTCGACTATTACCACTCCGGCACAGCCGAGGAAGAGCACATTTAATTACATCGAGTTTTTTCGTCGTCGACGTTTGAGTGACGGTGGAGACCCAGTGACCATACTTGTTTTGCTGTAAGGGCCGTACTGCGCAGGGCGGCGGTTGTGAGAGTTATTGTCAAAAGTTGTGTATCGGGTCATCAGGCGGCGATCCGATTTTGTTTTTCTCCGTCGACGAAATGGACCCCTTCAACGACTTGGGCAATGCGCTTGTAGCCCTGTAGCCTTCGCCATCGTTTCTCAGCACTCTGACAGAGCTTGAAGACCATCGAGAGCATGGTTTCTCTCGACAGACAGCCCCGGGTCTTGGCGGTTCTCAAGCGCACGGTGGCAAAGGTTGATTCGATTGGGTTAGTGGTCCTCAAGTGCAGCCAGTGCTCAGCCGGGAAATCGTAGAAAGCGAGTAGCTGGTCGCGATCTTTGACCAAGCACTGGACCGCTTTCGGATATTTGGCTTGGTAGATTGCCTGGAATGCATCAAAAGCCCTCTCGGCATCTTTCCTGGTCTCGGCCATCCAGATCTGATGGATCGCCTGCTTGGCCTTGGGTTGGATCACCTTGGGGAGCTTATTCAAGATGTTGGCCGTCTTGTGGACCCAGCAGCGCTGGGTCTTGGTATTGCCCCACACCTGAGCCAGAGCCTTCCAGAAACCCAGGTTGCCATCACCGATTGCGATCTTAGGCTCGAATGTAAGGCCTCTTCTCTCCAAGCCTCGCAGCAGCTCCAGCCATGACGCCTCACTCTCCCGGTAACCGTCTTCAACAGCGATCAGCTCCTTGTTGCCATCCGCTGTGGCCCCAATTAACACCAGCAAGCAGAGCTTGGCGTTATCCAGACGAGCCTTGCAGTAGATGCCGTCAGCCCATACGTAGACGTAGCGCTTGGAAGAAAGATCGCGCTGCCGCCATTCGCTGTACTCCTGGCCCCAGACGCGTTTGAGCCGGCTCACCGTCGAAGCTGAAAGCCCAGGTGCATCAGGACCCACCAGGGCCTCGAGAGCATCGCTGAAGTCTCCGGTCGATATCCCCCGCAAGTACAGCCAGGGCAAGAGATCCTCGACGCTCTTGGACCGGCGCAGGTACGGTGGCACTAGATTGGAGCGAAACTGAAGCTCACCCTGGCGATCCCGCACCCGTGGCACCTTGACTGAAACTCCACCTATACCGGTCTGGATCTCCCGCTCCGGCATGTAGCCGTTTCTCACCAAACGGCGGTGACCCGCCGCTGTACGTTGATCTTGGTACTCGGCCAAAAAACTCGCCACCTCGGCCTCGATTGCTTCGCAAAGAAGCAGCCGTGAACCCAGGCGAAGGACCTCGCTCAGAGCGTCCTCAGGACGCTCTGACTGATCGATTGAAATTACGTTACTCTTGCTCAACGGCGTATCCTCCTTTTTTGGATGATTGAACCCAGACAAAAACCGGGCTCAGGATACGCCGCCTTCAAACTCTCATACACAACTTTCGGTTATATCTCCGGTTGTGAGGACTGACCGAACTGCTGCCGATGCATGCGTTCAGAAACATCTGGCACAGGTTCAGTGAGGAGATCTGATGCCGACAAGACTGATCAGAGGGCGTTTCCAAGGCCTGGTACATCTTCGTCATCTAGGGGTATCTTGGGTCATGACCCAAGATAGTGCTGAGAAACGTATCCGAGTATTGAGATTCTGGCAGGAACATGGGATCGAAGCGACGATCGATGCATTTTCGGTGAGCCGAAGGACCCTGTACCGCTGGAAATCTCGGCTTCGTAGGTCGCAAGGAAAGCTAACCTCTCTAAACCCTCAGTCAACAGCTCCGAAGAAGAGAAGACGTCGTGCTTGGCCTCTTGATGTAGTGGCCGAGATCCGTCGACTGCGGGTGAAAGAGCCTAACTTTGGCAAGGACAAGATCTACCCACTCTTGAAACCCTGGTGCGAGGCGCTAGGGATTGACTGCCCGTCTGTGAGCACGATTGGCCATATCATTGCCGACGCTCCCGACAAGATGCGCTTGGTGCCCCAAAGGATTGATCGCCTGGGCCGAGTGAAAGCAAAACGAAAGCGTAAGCCTCGCAAACCCAAAGGAACCAAGGCCCGCTCTCCGGGCCAGTGGGTGGGAGTAGACACCATCGAGCGATTCTGCGACGGCCAACGCCGGTACCTGATCACCCTGACCGATGCCGCCAGCAGCATGAGCCTGGCAATAGCCACTAACTCTCACACCGCAACCATGGCTGCCCGTTTCCTGGACCTGAGTCTCGACGTCTTGCCATTTGCCGTTACTACCGTGCTCTCAGACAACGGTAGTGAGTTTCAAGGAGCCTTCGACAAGAAAGCTGCTGAGGCTGGAATCAAACGCTGGTACACCTACCCCAGGTGCCCGAAGATGAACGCCCAAGCCGAGAGATTCAATCGCACCATTCAAGAGAAATTCGTTGACTACAACGAAGACTTGCTCTTCACAGATCTCGAAGCTTTCAACGAAAAACTCTTCGACTGGCTGCTCTGGTTTAACGCCGAAAGGCCTCACTGGAGCCACGGACAAAGACCACCGCTACAATACGTAGCTGAACATACCGATCAGTGCCAAATGTCATGGACGCATACAAGAACTGACCTAGATCAAACACCTGTGAGACAGCGCCGTTAGTCGCCGAGGCTGTGGGAATCTCGTGAGAGATTTCCAAGGGCTGTGGGAAGGCAAGCGTAGCTGGCTTTGCACCAGCCCATCATCATCCACAGCCTTGACAAGTAAAAAGGGGGCCAAGATCCTTCGGGTCTATCGAATAACCCAAAACGAAGGGAGGCCCCCAGATGCAAATCGTCGCACTCGATCCAAGTTTCTACAAGTACTACCGTGAAGACATCGTTGTCTTAAGCTCTCAGGCTCGTGATCGGCTGCGCTTGGTTGCGAGCTTCGAGCAACTACGCGACAAGGGGATCTCGGGTGAAGAAGCAGCTCAGATCTTGGGCAAGAGTCGAGCTACCCTTTACCGCTGGCGCAAACGCCTTGAGCGTGGCCCCCGACATCTAGAACCGATATCAAGCCGACCCAAGCGGGTGCGTAAGGCTGACTGGTCACCTGAATTGGTACAGAGAGTCGAAAGTCTCCGTCGAGACTTTCCTGCCTGGGGCAAGGAAACCCTAGCCTGCATTATTCATGAGGTTTGAATTTGTAGTGAAAAGGTCAGTTTAGGTCACGCTGAGCAGTTGAAAATGTTTGGTTGTCAGAGGCTAATGGCGAGAAGGCGTTTGTGAGTGTTGGTAGAGCGAGGTTCGGACACAGTTCGACGGTGGAGTTGAAAAAGGAGGCAGTTGTTCTGTCTGGGGTTTTTCAGGCGAGAAGAGGCGGAGCGTTGATGCGCTGAGCGAGCCAGGCGAAGGCGTAGCTCCAGGGGTAGGCTCTGGGTAACTGGATCGACAAGCGCCGTACACTTTGGCGCACAATCGCTGCTACTTTGAGCAATCGAAGCCTAAGGATATCGAATTGGGCTCGGCCGAGTTCTGGAGAGACCATGGCAGCTTCTTGTCTAAGGGCGTGAAGGAGTCGGTAGGCGGCCGCGTGGAGCAAGAGACGGAAGCTATTGGCGGCAAAGCTTGAGCACGAAAGCCGATCAGCCGCCAGGGCGCATTTGAAGTCCTTGATCCAGAGTTCGCACAAACCGCGCTGGGTGTAGGCTCGATAGAGCGTTTCGGCGTCGAAGCCTTCGAGCGAAGTGACCACGAAGCGCGGATTGGGTCCAAAGGCCGAGTGTTCGGCCTTGGCGATGATGCGTCGAGTATAGGGCCAGCTTCGAGCGGCGTACTCGAAGCTGGTGAACCGCTTGACGGTAGTCTCTGAGCGATCAAACATCTCTTCGGCCCAATCCATCGTCGGTTCGGCAAGGCGTTTGAGCCGAGCGTTCTTGGCGATGCCAAACAGGTAGTCCACATCAAGCTTTTCAAGTGCTTTCATGAGCTTAGGCATGGCGAAACCGGCATCTCCTCGCACCACGATAGCGACTTCGGGAAAACGCTGTTTAAGGCGACCGATCAATCGTCGCAGCAAGCCCAAAGCACCGCGGCTGGAGTGAGTGTTACCCGGACGCAAGAAGGCACTAACGAGCTGTCCACTGTCGCCGTCGTAGACCATCAGCGGGTGGTACATGTGGTGATCGTAGAAGCCGTGGAAGAAGGAACGCTGCTGCTGGCCGTGGGTTTCATCATCGGTAGCGTCGATATCCAAGATGATCTCGCTTGTCGACTCTGGCAAGGCGTCAATCCAGCTCTGTTCCAGCCAACGCGTTAAGCGTCTTAACGTCAAGCCATCTGGAGCATTCTCAAACCGTGACAGCGTCGGCTGGGAGGACAGACCTACTGGATCATTGGGTGTCCGATCACACACTGTCTTAAGCAATGGATCGTGTCTGAGCGTATCGGCGTCGTTACAGTCTTCATAGCCTAAGGCGATCTGATACAACCGCTGACGGGTCTGCTCGTGACGGTCGTGCAGCACACGAGACGCCTCTCGGGTGTCGGCTAGACAGGCGGCAAACCCAGACGTAAGAGCCAGACGGTCATCGACCTGACGCAGCAAAAGTCCACCGCCGTCTGAAGAAATATCGGGACCGTTGAAGCTCACACACACCGGCAGATTAGGATGAAAACCTAGCGTTAGTTGTGCGTTACACTCTGTCATCGGGGGGCGTCCTCTCGGTTTTGTCGTAAGTCTTTGAACAACTACGATTTAATCGGATTTCGCCCCCTTTGTCATTTAAACTCGTGAATTATCCAGGCTAGTTAGAACTCAGGTCGCTAGCGACTTCGGCGTCCGCAGCCTCCAGGTCGGGTTCCGGCCGAAAATCCACGCCGGGTAGCGCAATCCGGACCACGTCTCGCAGGTGCTCCACCGGGTGCACCGTTAAGTCCGCGACGATCTCTTCAGATAAGTCTTCAAGATCGCCTTCGTTCTCTTTCGGCAGGATGACCTCGGTGATTCCGGCGCGGACGGCACCCAGCACTTTTTCTTTCACTCCACCAATCGGCAAGACGCGGCCCGACAGCGTCAATTCGCCGGTCATCGCTACGTCGTGACGCGCGGGCCTGCCCGCCAAGCTAGAGATCAGAGCGGTTGCCATGGTGACACCCGCTGAAGGCCCGTCTTTGGGGATCGCCCCCGCAGGTACATGAACGTGGACATCACGTTCGAACATCGCGTCCTCAATGCCCAATGCAGTGGCGTGACTGCGCGCGTAGCTCCAAGCGGCACGGGCGGACTCCTTCATCACGTCGCCCAGTTGGCCGGTGAGCACCAATTCTCCGCGCCCCCGCATGGTGGTGACTTCGACAAACATGATGTCTCCTCCCGCCGGGGTGTAGTACATCCCGGTGGCGATCCCGACCTCGTCCTCGTCGGCGGCCTTTTCTGGGCGGGCGTTGGGGCGTCCTAGCAACTCGCGGACGGCCTCGACGTCGACTTCGATGCGCTCGGCTTCGCCGGTAGCGATTCTGCGCGCCGCCTTACGCGCCAACTTACCCAACGCCCGTTCCAGTCCGCGTACTCCGGCCTCTCGGGTGTAGTGAGAGATCACCCGCTGGATGGCCTCGTCGGAAATCACCAAGGTCTCGGCGTCTAGGGCGTGGCGGCGGGTTTGCCGGGGCACCAAATAGCGTTTAGCGATCTCCAGTTTTTCCCGCTCGGTATAGCCGGAAAACTCGACGATCTCCATGCGATCCAACAGCGGCCCCGGAATGTTCTGCAGGAAATTGGCGGTAGCGATAAACAACACCTCCGAGAGGTCAAACGGCAGGCCTAGGTAATGGTCAGCGAAACTATTGTTCTGCGCCGGATCTAAGACCTCTAACAGGGCCGAAGCCGGATCACCTTGAAATGAAGCTCCCAGCTTGTCGACCTCATCCAGCAAGAACACCGGGTTCATGGTTCCAGCTTGGCGCATGCCCTGGATAATCCGCCCCGGCATCGCGCCGACGTAGGTTCTGCGGTGACCGCGGATATCCGCCTCGTCCCGTGCACCTCCCAGCGAGATACGCACGTACTCGCGCCCCATGGCGCGGGCAATCGACTTGGCGATCGAAGTCTTGCCGACCCCTGGAGGACCTCCAAACAGCAAGATCGGCGCCGTCGCCTTGTCGTCATCGTTGCCGACCGTACCTTCCTCATCGTCCGATTTCGCTTCAGAACTCGACGCGTCCTTCGCCAACTGCAGTTTCTTGACCGCTAAGAACTCCAGCACCCGGTCCTTGACGTCGGCCAAGCCGTAGTGGTCCTCTTCCAGAATCTGAGTCGCCTCAGCGAGGTCAAGGTCGTCATCGGTGCGCTCGTTCCAAGGAAGCTCAGAAACGGTCTCCAAAAACGAACGAATCACTTGGTACTCCATCGATTCCCGATTCATCCGTTGGATCCGATCGAACTCTCGGTCAACCTCTTTGCGGGCTGCCTTGCCGAGTTCCAGCGCATCCAGCTTCTGGCGCAGCTCTTCCAACTCCCCTACCTCGTCGGATTGTCCCAATTCTTCCTGAATCGCTTTCAGTTGTTCACGCAACAACATCTCCCGCTGTCGATCGCCTAGCTCTTCGCGCACCCGAGACTGAATGTCCTCTTGGGCGGTGACCACATTCAGTTGCTTTTGTACTTGGAGCAGCACTTGGCGTAGCCTCTCTTCGACCGACAAATTGGCGAGCAGCTCTTGTTTCAGCGGGGTATCCAGCTCCAAATAACTGGTGACCAAATCAGACAACTCGCCGGCGTGCTCCACCGCTTCCAATGCCCGCTGAATGATTTCCTCAGGCAACCCAGCCTTCTCTGCCAGTTCGGTGGCGCGTTCGGTGAGCTCTCGCTGCAGCGCGACAAAGGCAGCGTCTTCAACCGAGGGTGGAAACATCTCCTCCGCGGAGCGCACCACTGCTTCGAAATGGCGATCCTTTTTCTCGGCGCGCACCAAAACTCCACGCTTGACTCCGGTGACCAACAACTGGAGGTTGTTACCAACCTTTTGCACCTGGTCGATGCGCGCGATGGTGCCAACAGAATGCATCCGGTCTAGATCGACTTGAACGTTATCGTCGGTCTGCAATAAAGCGAAGATCAGTCGATCTGGGCGGGCAATCGAAGCCTCTACGCCGCGCATAGTGACCGGTCGGCCAGCCCGAATCGGCGTGGTGACCGATGGAAATAGAACCATGTTGCGAAGTGGCAGGATCGGCAGGGTCAATGTTTCAGTCATGAAGTCTCCGTGTAGCTTCCTTCCACCTTCTAAACCGATTGTCTGACCATTTGATTCCTAGAGCGGCATTCTCAAACGTACGCCAAGCGAAAACAGCGCACCCCACAAACAGACTGTAAACCCCGTGAACCAAACCAAGACGATCGGCGACCGAGCCTCCTCAATCAATGAATCATTGATTTCATCAGTTGACCCAGGGCCCGGGGCGAACATTGTCTTCTCCATTGCCTCGCCGTCCCCCGGCCCTGCTTCTCGATCGATGTCGCTTCAGTTTGGCTCGCAGCCAGCGCTCCTCTAGTCGCAGACGAAATTGTCGAGCACTGCCGCCATCGAGCAGCCAAAAGGTCACCCCAACCGCCACCGCAATGCCGACGAATCCCGGAAAATCACCACTCGAGAGATAGCCGAGAAAGGCAAACAGAATCTCAATTCCCAAGAACCAACCCGCCTTTACCGGTAGGACAAAGAAAAGCAACACCGTGGCACTGCGATTCAGCGTCGCGAAGGCGGCAATCACGATCGCCAGCACCATCCGCTGCCCTTGCATCAATACAAAGCCAACGCCGCCGGCACCCCCACCAGTACCGGTGATCGCGTCGACCAACAACGCCACCACCGCTGCAATCACCGCCGCCGTAGCCAGGGTGCGCCAAAACCGCCGCCGGCCCAGTTGGAAAAAAATCGTGCGGGCGAACATAAATAACACCAGCCACTCAACCACAATCCACAATCCGGGCATCCCGGAGCCAGCCATCGGGTAGCTCGCCAATCTCCATATCTGTCCCGAGTGCCAAGCCTCTTGACTCAACCTGAGGGCGCTGACCAACGGGCGCCCCAATTCAAAGAATTGGCAGCTAAAGGTAAAGAACAAAACGCCGATCAAGACCGCAATGTCGGTCGGAATCGGTCCGGTCAGCCCCCAATTCGGGCCTCCACGTTGCGCTTGCATCAAGAATCCTGGATCAATTCGCGGTATCGCTTAAAACAGCCCACCGCCGCACTCGTTTCGCCGAGATGCTGATAGAGGTTTCCGAGATTGAAAAAAGCATCGGCGTAAGTATCGTCGAGGCCAGTCGCCTTCTGGTACGCCTCAACCGCTGCCTGTCGACGGCTACGATCCTCCAACACCACACCCAAGTTGAACCAGGCGGTGGGATCTTGATCATGCACGGCGATCGCCCGACGGTAGTGGCGTTCTGCGAGGTACAAATCACCCCGCTCGTGCAGCAGACGCCCCAGATTTAGATGGGCCTCCGGGTGGTCGCGATCGAGCGCCAAAACCCGACGATAGAGCCGTGCGGCGTCTTCTGGATCTGAATCCTCGGCCGCCAACGCTTGGGCAAACCATTCCTCGACTCTCTGCCCCACCGGAGCCACCGTCGCCTCCCCAGAGTCGCCGTTCGGGCGGCTTAGATCCAGCACTCGCTGGCCACTTTCCAGGTCCCAAACATCGGCCTCAAAACGAGCAACGATGTGGCCTGCTTCGGCGGCAATCGAGGCGGCACTCACCGGCATGCCGGCTGGCAGTTCACCACGCAACCGCTCCAGCGCTCGACAAATGCGATGAGAGGAAATTCTCGCTTGCAGTAGTTCTTGAATCGCCCGCAACAAAACCACATCGGCAAACCCGAAGCGACCCGAGCCATCTCCTTCTCCGAGAATTCCCGCCAGCGCGTAACGCCGGACAACTGTTGGACTCACGCCCACCAGTCGAGCCAACTGCGGCGCCGAATAGACGCCGATCAAGTTGCCTGGTTTTGCTGGCTGGGCGGACATTTATCCTTTCGCTGCCTTCTTTGAAGCCACTCGAGGTCGCGAGGCCTTGGCCGCCTTTCTCTGCTCCTGGGCGGCCCCCTCGGACTCCCCGAGGCTTGCTTTCAAGGCTTCCATCAAGTCGATGATTTGCGCCTTGGGTTCGTCAGGAAGGGCGGCGACGATTTCTTGCCCTTCAATCTTGGACTCAATCAAACCCCAGATCTGGTCGCGCACTTCGTCGCGATAGGCCTTGGGGTCGAAAGTTTCTTTGGCGATTTGTTCCACCAACTGCACCGCCAACTCAAGTTCGGAGTCCTTGATTGAGGCCTCTTCGATCGGCACTTGATCCAAGCCGCGAACTTCCTCGCCATAGAAAAGCTGCTGCATCACCAACCCCTGTTCAAAAGGTCGTACTAACACCACGTAGTCCTTGCCACGCGCCGCGTAGCGCGCCAGCGCAACCCGACCAGTCTGGCGCATCGCCTCGCCCAACAATCGATACGGTCGAGCCCCGCCTTTGTCTGGGCCAAGAAAATACGCTTTGTCAAAATACAGCGGGTCGACGGTCTCAGATGGAACGAACTCGGTAATCTCGATCGAGTGAGTCGGATCCGGGGTCAGCGCTTTGAGCTCCTCTGGGGAGAACAAAACGAACTTGCCTTTGGTGTATTCGAAGCCCTTGGTCAGGTCGCTGCGTTCGACGATCTCGTCGTCGGTCGGGCAGTAGTACTTATACTTAACTCGTGTGCCACACTTCTCGTGAATCATGTTGAAGCGAACGGTCTGAGAACTTTCAGCCGTCGAATACATCTTGATCGGGATTGCCACCAAGCCAAAAGACACAGTTCCAGTTGCTATCGGTCGAGCACTCATCGCTAAATCCTACACTTTCCGTTGACCGCCAAGCCCTCAAACCCGGAGTCCGCTGCCGCCCAAGGCAAAGACCGTCTCGACAAGTATCGTCAGAAACGTCAGCGCGGCTCGACCCCAGAACCGTTTGGCGACTCCACACAACAGCGCCCAGGAGCCTTCGTCGTTCAGTGCCACGACGCTCGTGCACTGCACTACGACTTGCGCCTGGAGATCGACGGCACCCTGCATTCCTGGGCGGTTCCCAAGGGAATCTCCGCAGATCCAAGCGAGAAGCGCTTGGCGGTGGAGACCGAGGATCACCCCCTCGATTACGCCGACTTCGAGGGCGTCATCCCCAAGGGCAACTACGGCGCGGGGGCGATGATTATTTGGGATCGAGGTCGCTGGGTGTCCCACCTCGACCCCGCCACCAGTCTGGCCGACGGCAAACTGTTGTTCGACCTCTACGGCTACAAGCTGCGCGGGCTGTGGACCTTGGTGCGCACCTCGCGCAACCCCAAAGAGTGGCTGTTCATCAAGAAGCCGGACGCATGGTCGCGCGAGGAAGAAGATCAGCCGTTCGCCGAAACTTCGGTCTTGTCCGGGCTCACAGTGCACCAGCTGGCTGAGGCCGGCACGGTTCGCACCGAACTGCGCCAACAACTTGGCGAGCTGGGCGCACCGACCGCGATCGTCAGCGAGGTGGAACTTTCGCCGATGCTCGCCCAGCTCACGGCCGAACCTTTCGACCGTCCTGGATGGTTGTTTGAGCTCAAATATGACGGTCATCGAATCCTAGCCGCCAAAGATCAAAGCCAGAGCAAGGGAGCCAATCCCTTTGGACGGGGGGCCGGCGTGGACCTGAGCACCCGCAACGGTCAACACGTCGCCAAGGTGTTCCCGGAGATCACCCGCACCCTGACCGCGCTGCCCTTCAATCAATTCGTCTTCGACGGAGAAATCGTCGTCCTCAATTCCGACGGCAAGCCCAGTTTCTCGGCGCTTCAGAAACGGGCTCAGACGCGCAATCGGTTTGAAATTGAAAGAGCGACCGTAGAAACGCCGGTCACCTACATGGTCTTTGACCTGTTGATGTTGGAAGGCTACGACCTACGTCAGATCCCGCTGCAGCAGCGCAAGAAGCTGCTGCGCCAAGTCCTGCCCGGGCAGGGTGCGGTGCGCTACACCGATCACATTGAGGCCAGAGGCACTGAATTCTATCGAGCCGCCCGCAAGCTAGACCTTGAGGGCATCGTCGCCAAGGACGCCAGCAGTCACTATCGCAAAGGCCGTTCGGATCGCTGGCAGAAAATCCGCGCCGACAAGAGCGAGGACTTCGTCGTGGTCGGCTACACCCTGCCGAAAAACATCGGCCCGGCCACTACAAGCAACGACTCCAATGCGGAGAGCGTCTCGTTTGCCGCTCTTCATCTGGCGATCTGGGACCAGGATCTATTGACCTATGTCGGCGCGGTCGGCAGTGGCTTCAGTCAAGCTGTAGCCGAACAGATTGGGCGCGGGTTGGCTGGGAGTGTTACCCCGGCGCCGATCTGTCAGGGAGATCTCCCCAAGGGTTCGAACCACGTTTGGCTGCACCCTCTGCAGGTGGTCGAGGTGCGCTTCAGCGAGGTGACGCCATCTGGATTCTTGCGCCACCCGGTGTTCTTGCGTCTCCGCAGCGACAAAGACCCGGCCGACTGTCGCTGGCCCGGCCAGCCAATCCCCGAAGTCGATGTCGTCGCACGCCCGCAAGCGGACGAGATCGAGATCACCCGACCGCACAAGGTTTTCTGGCCCGAAGATGGCTTGAACAAAGGTGACCTAGTTGCCTACTACCGTTCGGTGGCTCCTCAACTCTTGCCCTGGCTTCGCGATCGGCCTCTGGTTTTGGATCGTTATCCCGACGGCATACACGGCAAATCCTTCTACCAAAAAAACGCTCCCGACTTCGCCCCCGATTGGATGCATACTGAAGACATAGGCGCCGACGACGCCGACCAACCGACCACCTATTTTGTTTGCGACGATCTGGCGTCATTGCTCTACATCGCCAACCTAGGTGCCATCCCGTTGCATATTTGGTCGAGCCGAATCGGTTCGCTGGCTCACCCCGACTGGTGCATTCTGGACTTGGATCCCAAAGAGGCACCGTTTGCGCACGTGGTGACTATCGCTCGCACCATCCACCGGCTACTGGAGAAGATCGCTTTGCCCAGCTACCCCAAGACCAGCGGCGGCAGCGGCTTGCACATTCTCATTCCACTGGGTGGACAGTTGACCCATGAACAAAGCCGCCAGTTGGCCGGGTTGATCGCTCAATGGACGATCGCTGAACAACCCGAAATCGCCACCACCACCCGCCGTTTGGCTCAGCGTCAGGGCAAGGTCTATGTTGACTTCCTGCAAAACGGTCACGGCAGGTTGCTGGTCGCTCCCTACAGTGTGCGACCCTTTGTCGGTGCCCCGGTGTCCACCCCCCTGCGCTGGTCCGAGGTCAATGCATCTCTGACCCCAGGAAAGTTTCATCTGGGCAACCTCGCCGCTCGCGTCGGGCGTCAGAAGACCGACCCTCTGGCTGGGCTAATGGAAACCCAACCAGACCTGCAAACTGCACTCGCCCGCCTGCTAGAACAAGTTTCCTAAACCAGCCGTATACTTTTCTGAGTTCCCGGATCGGAAGGCCATATTCGGCAGCGATCCTGCAGTAAAGCGCCCTGTAATGAATATGACCAAACCAACTGTGCTCCGAAACGCCGTACCCGCTGTCTCTTGTCGCTTACGGTACGCACCTGTTCTCAGAATTGCCGTTCTCAGAACTACTCTGCTCGCGGTCGCCGTGCTCGCGACCATCGCCGCACCGGTCGCCGCTCAAGACTGGGCGAACAAACTGGATCAAGATCTCACCGTAGATCCAGTGCTGACCGTCGGCAAGCTGGACAACGGCTTGACCTACTACGTGCGCCAAAACGAGACGCCTGAGGCTCGGGTTGAGTTGTGGTTGGTGGTCAACGCCGGGTCAACGCTAGAGGACGCCGATCAGCGCGGGCTGGCTCATTTTGTTGAGCACATGGCGTTTAACGGCACGGAAAAATACCAACGCCTAGAGCTGGTGAACTACCTCGAAACCATCGGCATGCGTTTTGGCCCCGACATCAACGCGACGACTAGTTTCGACGAGACGGTCTATATGTTGCGGGTGCCCACCGATTCAGAGGAATTGGTCGACACCGGCCTCGACATCCTGCACCAGTGGGCTAGCGCCGTGACCTTTGACGACCAAGAGGTCGATCGCGAACGGGGGGTGGTGACCGAAGAATGGCGACTGGGCCTGGGCTTTGGCTCACGCCTTCGCGACCAACAATTTCCCATCTTGTTTCAAGATTCGGTCTACGCCGAACGCCTGCCGATCGGTACTCCTGAGATTCTCAAGAACGCACCGGCACAACGGTTGAAAGACTTTTATCACGATTGGTACCGGCCCGACCTAATGGCGGTGATCGCAGTGGGTGACATCGACCGAGAGCAGATGGCGGCCAAGCTTGCCGCCAGATTCTCCGGGTTGACCAACCCGGAGGAAGCCAAGCCGCGAATCATCCACCCGATCCCAGACCATGAAGAAACCCTGTACGGGGTGGCAACCGACCCCGAGGCGGCAGGCACTACTTTCGCGATCTTCAACAAGCTGCCGCGACGCCCCGAGGGCAGAGTGCGCGACTATCGCCAATGGATCGTGGAGCGGATTTACCACATGATGGTCAACGCTCGGTTGGAGGAATTCACCCGACAACCCAACCCACCGTTCTTGGTCGCCAACTCGTCTTCGGGACGGTTTGTACGCTCCAAGCACGTTTCCACCCTAGTTGCAGCGGTCGGCGAAGGGGAGGTCGCCAAGGGCATGACCGCCCTATTGACCGAGGTAGAACGCCTGGCACAGTTCGGTTTTTCCCAGTCCGAACTCGACCGGGCGAGAGCGCAGTACATCCGCACCTATGAGCGCGCGGCCCAAGACACCAACGCTGCCGATTCCAGCGACTATGCCTCCGAGTACAGCCGGGTGTTCCTGGTTCAGGAACCGACTCCTGGAATCGCTGTCGAACTGGAACTGGTACAGCAGTTCGTTCCGCCGCTGGACTTGAAAGAAATGAACGCTCTGGCCGCCCGCAGTTTGGACGACTCCAATCGAGTGATCCTGGTGAGCGCACCCGATCGCCATCGCGATCGCATGCCAAAACAGAAAGAAGCTCTGGCGATCTTCGAGAAAGTCAAGAAAACCAAATTGGAACCCTACGTCGACGACGTTCCCGATCAACCGTTGTTGGCCGAAATCCCCGAAGCCGGAGAGATCGTCTCCGAACAGTCGGTTGAAGAGCTCGGGATCACCGTCTGGACCCTGAGCAATGGTACAACCGTGGTTCTCAAGCCCACCGACTTTCGTTCCGATCAAGTGCTGGTATCGGCTTTCAGTCCCGGTGGCAACTCGGTGGTCGGTGATGACGACTACGCTTCCTCACTGCTCGCCACCACCTTCGTTGAAGAAAGCGGTATGGGAGCGTTTGATCCCATCGACCTGAGCAAAGTCTTGGCCGGCAAGACGGTGCAAGTTTCCCCTTACATCGACGAACTCGAAGAAGGCCTCGACGCCAGTGCCTCGTCGCGGGATCTGCAGGACATGTTTCAGTTGGTCCACCTGGCATTCACCCAACCCCGAATGGACGCCAACGCTTACCAAGCGGTGATGGGACGGATCCGCGGTTGGGTCTACAATCGCGCCAGCTTGCCTCAGGTGCAGTTCGACGATCGGCTCAATGGCGTGCTCACCGGAAACCATCCTCGACGGCGACCACCCGACCGCGAAATGCTCGCCAAGGTCGACCTGGACAAAGCGTCGTCGGTTTACCAGGATCGGTTTGGCGACGCAAGCGACTTCACCTTCGTCATCGTCGGCTCCTTTGAACTGGAGGCGATCAAACCCTTGATCACTACCTACCTGGCCAGCCTGCCGGGGGCAGAGCGCGAGGAGACCTGGAAAAACATCGGTGTCGAGGGCCCGGACGGGGTGCAACAGGTCGAGGTCTTCAGCGGCCTGGAACCCAAGAGTCAGGTGCGCTTGATCTTCTCTGGTGCCGCCCCATTCGGGGTCCAAGAACTGTACGACCTGCGCTCCACCTCACAAGCCCTATCGATTCGCCTGCGCGAGGTTCTGCGCGAGGAAATGGGTGCCACCTACGGGGTTCGGGTCTCCAGCGATCTATCGGATCGACCGGCACCGGGGTACAAAGTGACGATCGAATTTGGCTGCTCACCAGAGAATGTCGATGAGATGGTCGAACGGGTGTTCGCAGAACTGGAAGTGGTCAAAGCTGAGGGCCTCGCTGAGAGCTACACCACCAAGGTTCGCGAGCAACAACGTCGTCGGCGGGAGACGCTGATGCGAGAAAACGGATTTTGGCTGCGCGCCCTGACCGAGTACTACCGCCACGGCTGGGATCCGTTGGTGCTTCTGGATCACGATCAGTTGCTCGACAACTTGACGCCGGAGACACTGCAACAAACCGCCGAGCGATACTTCAGTTTGGAAAACTACGTGCTCGGAGTGCTCTACCCGGAAAAACAGGAAGCCGCCCCGGAATCGACTGAAGCGGCGCCGGCCAGTTAACGGTAGGTAAGTTAGTGCTGGCCAGTTAGGCGCTGGCCCCGGCTGCCGATAAACTCCAGCGTTCAATCCCCCTCTCGATGGTGTCGAGTGTGGGGCCTCCTTTCGTTCAGGCACTGCATCGACCATGATCTCTATCTCCGCCCTCAGCAAGTCCTTCGGCAGCCAAACGCTGTTTGCCGATGTCGCGTTTCAACTCGACCCGGGCAAACGCTACGGGCTGGTGGGTGCCAACGGTTCCGGCAAATCCACCTTGCTCAAAATGATGTCGGGCGACGAGATCATTACCGACGGAGAGATCTCGATCCCCAAACGCGCGGTGGTCGGCGTCCTACGCCAAGACCATTTCGCCTATGAAAATCGCCGCATCCTCGACGTGGCGATGATGGGCAACGCTGAGCTGTGGTCAGCGATGGAAGAAAAGGAACAGCTACTCGCCAACGCCGACACCGAGTTCGACGCAGATCGCTATGCCGAATTGGAAGATACGGTTCTGCGCCACGACGGATACCGCGCCGAGTCCGACGCTGCGGAAATTCTGGAGGGACTGGGCATCCCTACCGAGCGTCACCAGGAACCTCTGTCGGCGCTCTCCGGCGGCTTCAAACTGCGGGTCCTGTTAGCCCAAGTTCTCGCGGCAAAACCGGATGTCATGCTGCTCGACGAACCGACCAATCATCTGGACGTGCTTTCGATTCGTTGGCTAGAGCTGTTTTTGAGTGAATTCTCCGGCGTAGTGGTGGTGGTTTCCCACGATCATCGGTTCCTCGACAACGTGGTCACCCACATCCTGGACGTCGACTACGAGACGGTGATGCTCTACCCCGGCAACTACAGCGACTTCATGGAAGCCAAAGCCGAGCAACGCCGCCTGAAACAGGGCGAGATCAACAAGCGAGAACGGGAAATCGAACACCACAAAGCATTCGTCGACCGGTTCAAGGCCAAGGCCACCAAGGCCCGCCAGGCTAAGAGCAAACAGAAGCAGATCGATCGCATTGTCATCGAGCGCCTTCCCGAGAGTTCGCGCCGCTACCCGATATTCAGATTCCCCACCCAACGACCGAGTGGCAAGGATGTGGTGGAAATCAAGGACCTGTCCAAGGCCTACGACGACCTGCAGGTACTGCGCGAGGTCAATCTGATGGTCCGCCGCGGTGAGCGCTTGGCGATCATGGGGCCCAACGGCATCGGTAAGTCGACCCTGCTGAAGATCCTCGCTGGCTACTTGGAAGCGGACCAAGGTGAGGTCATCTGGGGCTACGAGACCCATCGCGGCTACTTCGCCCAAGACCACAAGGATCTACTGCCCGAAAGCGCTCAGTCGGTCGAGGCTTGGCTTTGGGAGAGTATCCCGGGTGAAAGCATCGGTCTGGTGCGCGGCAAACTGGGTCAGGTGTTGTTTTCCGGAGATGACGTACACAAGCGGCTGGCCAGCCTTTCCGGGGGCGAAGCGGCGCGTCTGGTATTTGCCCGACTCGGAGTGGAAGAGCCAAACGTCTTGCTGCTCGACGAGCCCACCAACCACCTCGACTTGGAGGCCATTGAAGCGTTGGTAGAGGGACTGAAAAATTTCGACGGTACCCTGCTGTTCGTCTCTCACGATCGTTGGTTTGTCTCCCAATTGGCCGATCGCATCCTCGAACTGCGACCCGACGGGGCGCATGACTATCGCGGCACCTATGACGAGTACGTTCACGACTGTGGAGATGACCATCTGGACGCTGATGCTTTGGCGCTCAAAGTGCGGCGCGAAAAACGCCGCCGCAAGCAGATCCAAACCGACGACGCACCCTCCAAGAACCAACTTCGGCAAATGGAATCGCGCAGGGACCAATTGATGGAGCAAATCGAAGCTGCCGAAGCGAAGATCGCCGAGATCAACAACACCTTCGCCAACCCGGCGTACTTTGACTCCGCCAATCCCAAAGAAGTGCGGAAACTGGAAAGCCAACTCAAGGAATCACAACAACAGATCGAAACCGCGTCCACCGAGTGGGAACAGGTCGAGTCCGAACTCACGATGCTGGCCGAAGAGGTCGCGTCGTGATGCCAGTGGGTGTGCTTTGAGCCCCCGCTCGAAACACAGGACGTCGGCCCCGAGAGACCCTGCCGCCCTGGCACGCCGCGATCCGCGCTTTGCGCCGCTGGTCAAAACCTTGCCGCGCCCTGACTGGCGCACCAGCGGCTCAACCTTTCATGCTCTGGCCAGAGCCATCCTCTACCAACAACTGGCCGGTGCCGCGGCTGCAACCATCCATCGACGCCTAGTCCGTGGGTTCGCGGCGCGTGATTTCCCCATTCCGCAGAGTCTGCTCAGTGCCTCAGAAACCGTCTTTCGCACTGCCGGTGTCTCGCGAGCTAAAGAGCGCTACCTGCGCGACCTGGCCGCGCACTTTGTCGATGGCCGGATCAAAGCCCGACAACTGCGCCATCTCAACGACAATCAGGTTCGCCAAGTCCTAACCCAAGTAGCCGGAATTGGCCCCTGGACCGCGAATATCTTTCTCATGACCCGACTGCAAAGGTCGGACATCCTGCCCAGCGACGACCTGGGCATTCGCAAGGGTGTGCAAAAACTGCACGATTCGGATGCCATGCCCAGTCCGGCAGAAGTCGCTGAACTGGGTGAGCGCTGGGCTCCCTATCGATCCACCGCCTCTTGGTATCTGTGGCGCTTGCTGGATTTCTAGCGCTACAGCCCCGGCGTCACACGCTGACCCGAGTTTCGAAATCGCCCGCCGCGACCGCGTTCATGTAGGCGAGGATAAGATCCCTGGTCAGGAAGCGGCCGAATTCCTTTTCATCGTCGGCGCGAACGATGGGAAAAGTGTTCAAGATGTAGTCGGCATCGTTTTTGTCGAGGCCGTAGAGGTGGAAAAAGAGCGCGTCTAGCCGTGCCATGCGGTGGCGGCGGTCCTCTTCATCCCAGGGAAAGGGATCACCCTCATGTGCCAGAGCTCGGGCGAAATCGCACAGCTCATAGCTGCAGTAAGAAAGGCGCAATACTTCTCTCGCGACAAGATCGACATGTTCAGCAGCAGCCGATTCAAGACTGAGGACGGCGATCTGCTCCACTATGTACCAGTTGAGATGTTGACCCTGCACTTTCTGTCGAGCCAGGAAGTCAAACGCAAACGAGTTCAGGTTTGCGACGTACCACGCAGTCATTGAGGCGTTGTTTAGTCCCACGTCGCCCCTCAAAACAAGGACGGGCAAGCTATTGCCAAATCCAACAGCAGGAAGGACAGATGAGATCATGGTCCTACGGTTCGTGGGTGCTGTCACATCCTTAAAACCCAAAGCCCACTCTCGGTTCCGTGCGAGGACCGCCGATTCAACCCAGTATTGTGGCTCGGTTCGCCAGCTCGGATCAGTTTTCTGTTCGCTAGTCGACTCTCTTGCCATTGCTGGCCGATGGAGGTTCTCCGGATTTATCTCCACGCTCGCCGCGCGGTGATCGTACATCTGCACCATCTTGCCTTCGTACAACGGCAGATAACTTGCTTCCCTTTTTTTCCACTCGTTGACATTGACTCGGTAGAACCCGTCAGCCTCCAGCTCGTCGGCGCGCTTGAACAGGTGGGAGTCGTTGGTCATGTCAAACATACGCTTGTACGTGACCGGCCACGCGCGCTTGGGCGGGTCCGAACGGCGATCCATCAGCACCGGCAGTCGCCGGTAGATATCGGTGGTGATCTCCGCGTCGCGTCGAGTGCGAAAGATGGGGGCGGTGCCGGTGTTGGGGTTGACCTCTGTAAAGTCCTCGGCTGCGAGCTGGAAGCGTCGATCGCGGTCATCCAGTTCCGCCACATCGTGGAGGTAGAAGGCGCAGTCGGCTGCGGCGAAATGCCGGTCGGCGCCGCCGAAGGCGAGGACACAGAACTTGAAGCTGGCGTGTACGTCTGGGAAAAAGATCTTCTTGTTCTCAAAGTCCACGAGGCTATGAAGCCGCCCGGTGGTGGAGATCGATCGGAAGAATTCGGCGGCACTCTTGTCGGCGGCAATCCCCGAGGGGGTGAGCAGACCGACCATGCCGCGCGCGTTGATGAGCTTGGCGGCGCGTTCTACGAACAGCGAGTAGAGATTGATGTCCCCCTTGCCCAGAAGCGGATACTCACCTCCTGACCGCGCCACGGCCGCCTCGGTTTCGGCGCGCCCTTTGGCCGCGAGGTAATCCTTGTGCAGCGGGTCGCCCGCCTTCTCCAGGGCTGCAATCAGTTGCTTGCGTTCGCTCTGTTTACCCGCTTTGGCAATCTCCGGGCGCCGCTCGGCGAACCACTCCACCTCCTGCAGCTTGATCCGGTCCCAGGGTGGATTGCCGATAACCGCGTCGAAACCACGTTGCTCCTGTGTGCGATCGCCCAAACGGTCGGAAACGCCACCTCCCAGTTAAGATAACGCTCTTGCTCTGCCAACGCCCGCGTCTCGCGCAACAGTTCGTTGACTGCTGCAGCCTCCCAGGTTTTGCGCGGGTCGTCGGTGCGGACCTCGCCGCGATCGACCACAGCCAGGAGTTCGCCGAATGTCTCCTGCAACAGCGGCCGAATTCCTTCGTGGTCGGGAACGCCTTTTTTCTTCTTCCCTGGCAGCCACTTCAAGGCCTGCCAAAAGCTGAACAGTCGATCGATCGGCCGTAGTGTCTCCTCCGCCTGATGGAAAAACCGCGCCGATTGCTGCGCCTCGTGGATGTCGGCGTCGGTGAGGGCGGCGATCTCCTCGAAGGTCTTGCTCGCCATTCCCAGGCTCACCAACGCCCGATCGAGGTGTAGGCCCCCCAGCTCGTGCAGGTGGTCGCGCACGTCATCTGTCCACTCGCCGAATAGCGAGTCACCCAAGCGTAAGTGGTGATCGAGAAACGACAGCGGCGCGCCGACGGTAAACGTGTGCAGCCACAGCGAGACTTTCGCCAGCTCTACCGCCATCGGATTCTTGTCCACTCCGTAGACCACGCGTTTGAGAACCATGCGTCGAACCACGTGCCGGTCGTCGAGCCGAGTGGGGTCCAACGACCAGGAGTGCCTGTCGGCCTGGTCGAGAATATGGTTTCGGATCTCCGCGACGCGATCCAGGAGTGGTGACTGATACGGTGCCTCATCGGGGGCCCAGTTCACGATCGCTTCGGCGCGCCCGATCTGCTCCAGGGCTCGATCCGTAAGGTAGTCCACCAGCGACACCAGAAAGTGACCGCTACCCATCGCCGGATCACAAATTTTCAACTCAAGGATTCTACTGGCCGAATCGAGAGATCGGAGTTCCGCAAGCCGTTTCGCAATCGGGCGACGATCACCCGCCAGACGGGCGGCGGCGGTTTCGAACTCTTGCACTATCTGGTCCACCAGTGGCCCCACGGCCCGGCGCTGGATCAACTGCACCAGGTCGTCGTGGGTGTAGTAACTGCCACTGCCCTTGCGGGCGAAAGGATGTCGGTGCAGCTCGATCTCGCCGGCAGCACCCCGGACCGGGTCGTACTCGAGCAATCGCTCGTAGATCGCGCCCAGGTGCTGCACCGAAAGGTCTCGGTAGTTGATCCAGCGACGCCCCCCTGGGCTCTCGTGCCGGGAGAGACCGTCGAGGATCGGCGCGAAACGCTGGTCACTCAAGCGCAGCGACCCCAGAGCGTATCCAGCGTCGGCCGCGAACAATCCTCCGTTGTAGGGCGGCATCCCGATGGAAGCGTCGCCCTGATCGACAATGCGACACAGATCGGCGAGGTGACCCGAAAAGTGTGTGGCGGTATCGCTAAAGGCGTCGGGCTCGTCTGTGCGACCGGCGATTTCCTCGCGAATGTGGCGCAATGAGTAGTCATCGTAGTCTTTGTCGCGCGGCGGCAATAAGTTGCGATCCTCAGCGTAGAGCAAGAACAACATTCTGTAGAGCAGGAGCAGCGCGTCCTGGCGCACTTCTTCAAGGTCGGCGCTGGGAGCGTCCGGATGAATGTCAGCGATGGCTTGAACCAAGGCCGGGAACACGTAGTCAAAAACCGTATCGCCTAGGTCTTTTGAGACCTTCTCCTCCCACAACCGGCTCTCGTCGAGGCAGTCTTGGACCAGCGTCAGACCGGGTTGGGATGCCGAGGGTGCGTGGGCTTGGGTGCCAAAGAGCAGAGCAAACACCTTTAGGAAGTGCTCGGGATCGGACGCTTCCAACTCTGAGTGCAGTTCGATCTGGGCTCCTGGACCGGCGAGGCTGTAGAGATCCAGTTCGAGAAAGTCCTCCGCCCGAGATCGAGCCTTTTGCCAATACAACCGCCAGTGCCGACCGTTGG
Source organism: Candidatus Multivoradales bacterium (assembly GCA_965248055.1). Lineage (GTDB taxonomy): Bacteria > Acidobacteriota > Thermoanaerobaculia > Multivoradales > JAHEKO01 > CBDCXF01. The sequence goes on along the minus strand of CBDFIJ010000004.1, from coordinate 3,153,756 downwards.
TGAGGATGCCCCATTGGACGGCGTCGTTGGAAACCACTTCCACCGTACTCAAGTAGGTCAGGATCTGGGTCGAGGGAGCGCTGTAGTCGAATGTCTCGCTAGGAGCGGTCTTGTCCAGCGGCCGCTGCCATTTCTTGGCTTCTAGGATCGCCTTGCCGTGTCGATAGCGAGAATTACCCTTGATCCGGCTGGCTTCGGCCTTGGCGTCAGCGGAGTCGAAGAGAAGAAAATCGGGCGTCTGATGGTGACCCTGCAGTGCTTGTTCGCGGATATAGTGTTGCCAGCCTAACAACTCTAGGATTGGAACAATGACCGCGTCGATCGTCTGGGCTTCGTTAAGGCTTGGAGTCGACCCCAGAGGGGTTAGAACCTGCGTGATCCCTGTCGAGAACGCCTCCAACTCGCTGTCGCCGAAATTTTGCCATTCTGGGCGCTCACGAATTCCCTCGCGCAGAAAATCCTCGGTGAATAACTTCCCGTTCACAGTAGCCTCTGCTAAGCACGAAGGGTATCGCGTTTCAAGGTGTCGACCCCAATCAAGGCTCAGTCAGCTTTGAATCGTTCGCGGAGCCGGTTGCCAACCTTCAAACGGTGGTAAGCAATGCATGCTGTCTTTCCAAGACGGTGACTCCGCACTACCCAGCAACCTCTAGCTTGCCATCTAAACCCGCCGCCACGCCTTCTACCTCATTCCACACGCGCAGCAGGTTCTCACCCGCTACCTTGCTCACATCCTCCTCGGAATATCCGCGTTCTAGCAGCACGCGCAGAAGATTTGGGTAGGCGCTGACGTCTTTCAGCCCAGTGGGTAAGGAATCGCCAACGCCGTCATAGTCTGACCCCAGACCGACGTGATCGATACCCACCAAGGCGACCACGTGGTCAATGTGATCGGCGACATCTTCGACATCTGCGTAGAGGCGTGGTGATTCGGCGAAGTAGTTGTCTTTGAACTCGGCGACCAACGGATCGTCATCCTCTAGCCCGTTCTCGGCGATAAAGGTATTCTGCAATTTCCAATAGGCCATGCTCTGCGCGTTGGCCTCACCAGTGACGAACGCCGAACCGAAGTTGATCTGGATGACCCCACCGCTTTTTGCCAAGGCTTGGATCATCGCGTCATCCATATTGCGCTCGAAGTCCGGGGTGAAATGGCGCGCCGAAGAATGCGAGGCAATCACCGGTGCGGCGCTGGTCTCCAGGACTTGGTAGAAAGCGGCCTCGGAAAGATGCGAAACATCCACCATAATCCCTAGGTCGTTCATCGCCACCACCACTTCTCGACCCCAATCACTGAGGCCATTCCACTGGCGCTCTTTGGCGTAGGAAGAGTCGCTCAGCTGATTGTTCTCGGAATGAGTCAAGGTGATGTAGCGGATACCCCGAGCGTAGAAGTGCTGTAGATCTTCCAGCGAGCCGATCGGGGCGCCATTCTCCATACCCAAGGCCAACAGCACTTGTGACCCGGCGGACTGCTCGCGGATCTCGGCAACCGTGTCGACCAGGCCAAAGCGTTCTGGGGCAGCAGCCGCCATCGCTTCCACCCCGTCGATCAGTTGGTCGGCAACCTGCGCCGAGTCCCCGGTCTGCTGGGTCTCTGCGGGCACGTAGATCGACATGAAAGCGACATTTAAGCCTCCTTCACGGGCGCGGGGATAGTCAAAATCGCCGGTCTCGGTGCGCTGTGAGACATCTTCCGGTTTCTCACGCAGACGGTAAGGAACATCGATGTGGGTATCGACCAAGATCGCTTCTTCAGCTATCTGTTGGGCGACCGGTCCGTAGTCCACCACCGGCTCGGGAGATTTACCACAGGCAGCGACCATAACCAGGGCGCTCAAGACCAACAACAGTGTTCTATTCATCGGTGTTCTATTCATCGGACTACTCTCCTTATTCTTCCATCGGCTCAATCGCCAGCACTTGGATCTGCATCGTTTCTGGATCTCGAAAATCATTCACCGTCAGACGATAAACCACTTGAGCCTCAAACGGCGACACCGGCCAATCTTGGTCACTGCAGCGAAAGGCGATCCCGGCAATCGGTCGATCGGAATCCTGCGGTTTAAGCTGCAATCGCAAATGATTCTGACCCACCACCGATCGGCTCTCGACCACCAAGACCCCATCAAAGCTGGGCTCCTCAAAGTCCCGCCCCCACGGTCCACCACGGCGAATCTCACGAGCTAGGTCCAAGGTCATCTCTGTCGCAGCCAGCTCTCCGTCGGTAATCCAAACTCCTTCTAGATCTTCAGGACCAACCAGCGCAGCAACCGCGGATTCAAATTGCTGTCGAAATTCCTCAAGTCGATTGGAGTCGATGGTCAAGCCCGCCGCCATTGCGTGCCCGCCATAGCGCAAGATCACTCCCGGAACGGCGAGATCTACAGTTTCCAATAGATCTCGCGCGTGAACCCCTGGGATCGACCGCATCGACCCCTTGATTCCTTGATCGCCAGCAGCAAAGGCCACCACTGGCCGGTGAAAACGCTCCCTGAGCCGCGAAGCCACAATCCCCAAAACTCCCTCGTGCCATCCAAACTGATAGACCACCAAACCGAAGGGCAATTGTTCCGGATCTCCCAGGGAAAGGTTCTCCAGAGCGGCGAGGGCATCCTTCTCCATCCCGGCCTCTACCGTCTTTCTTTCCCGATTAAGGTTCTCCAGGCGGGTCGCTCGATCCAAGGCCCGCGGCAGTTTGTCCTCCATCAGGGTTTCGATCCCTAAAGACATGTCGTCCATCCGGCCCGCGGCGTTGAGGCGCGGCCCAACGACAAATCCCAGATCGCCAGCATTGACAGTCTTGGCGCGGCGGCCTCCGGTCTCCAATAGCGCGCGAATCCCTGGCCGCGATCTTCCGGCACGCATCAGGGTAAGCCCGTGCTGCACCAAAATGCGGTTGACTCGATCCAGGGCCACGACGTCCGCCACGGTACCGATCGCCACTAAGTCCAGTAGACCGCCCAAGCTGGGTTGTTGTGTGCGGTGCTCGAAGGCGCCGCGGTCCCGCAGTTCGGCACGAACCGCTGACATGACATAGAACGCAACGCCGACTCCAGCCAAGTTCTTGGATTCAAATTGGTCGCCGGACAGATTCGGGTTGACGATGACGTCAGCGTCAGGCAACTCTGGACCAGGAAGGTGGTGATCGGTCACCACCACCCGAGCGCCAATCTCTTTCGCCGCCGCCACGCCCTCAAACGCGGCGATCCCGTTGTCGACCGTGATCACCAAGCCCGGCGGTGGATCGGCAAAGGTGGCAACTAGTTCGGGACCCAGGCCATAGCCGTCAATAAATCGGTTGGGCACACTGTAGGCGACATCGGTCGCCCCCATCATTTTCAAAGCTTCAACAACCAACGCGGTGGCGGTCGCTCCATCCGCGTCGTAGTCCCCTACCACCACGATTCGATCCTCGGCAGCGATCGCATCCGCGATCACCCTCGCCGCATCATCGATTCCGGAGAGTCTCGAAAACCCCGGCAGATGCTGCAGGCTGTAATCCAATTCGCCCGGGTCCGTGATGCCGCGCGCGGCGTACACCCGCGCCAGCACAGATCCCAGGACCGGCTCCAGATGGGCCGCGTCTTGCGGCGGTCGGCGCTTGATTTTCAATGTCTCTCGTTGAGTACCGACAAGCCGCCCACGCTTCGCCCGCTAGGCGCGCTCAAGGTAACTGCCGTCTTCCGTGGAAACACGGACCCGGTCACCGGTCTTGACGAAATTGGGGACCTGGATTTTGAGCCCGGTTTCCAGCACCGCATCTTTGGTCACCGAGGTCGCCGTGTTGCCTCTGGCGGCGTCATCGATGGTCTCGGCAATGACAAATTCCATCTTTTGCGGCAACTGCAATCCGATCGCCCTGCCTTCATACATGGTGACTTGGGCTTCGACATTTTCGACCAGGAACTTCGAGGCCAAGCCCATGGTCTCTGCTTCCACCGTGTGCTGTTCATAGGTTTCCAGATCCATGAACACGTACCCGGTCCCCTCTTGATAGAGATACTGCATCGCTGCGGTGCTGACATCGGCGGTTTCCATGCTGGCACCTGCGCGGACGGTATGGTCGATAACCTTGCCGCTGATAATTCCTTTGAGCTTGAACTTGACGAATGCCCCACCCTTGCCAGGCTTGTGATGCGCCCGCGCAACCACCGTGTAGAGGTCGTCTTTGAAAATCAATTTGGTGCCTGGACGCGCTTGGTTAGCGTCTATTGAGCCCATCGATCTAACTCCTTAGCAGCTCTAATACCCTGTAAACGGGTTGCTGGTTGAATAGCCAATTACGAAAGGCTCGCCACCAAGCGTCGGTGACAAGAACCTTCGCGGGCTCCTATTGTTCCAGACCTACCGGTGGAAACAAACCCGCTGCATGAGGCAAGGCGACCTTCGCCCCATTTGGGCGATCTTTGCACTAGGATTCGCCAATGAGCATTGCCAGAGGCGCAACCACAGCATTAGCGTTGATCGCCCTTTTGACCAGCGCCTGTACCCCAAACGATCACTCCGCCGCCCAGTCCAATGACCAGTCCAATGACCAGTCCGCCGACCTCGAGTTTGCTGACATGGTGCTACGCAGCGGCACGGTTCACACCATGGTGGCTGGGGCGAGTACTGCCGAAGCCACTCCCAAGCCAGCCCAGGCGGTCGCCGTACGGGGCGAGCGCATTGTCGCAGTTGGTAGCGATGACGAGATCAACCCCTGGATCGGCGACCAAACCGCAGTTATCGACCTAGAGGGCGCTACCGTACTTCCAGGGCTGATCGAAAACCACGGTCATTTCCTCGGCCTGGGCGAGGCGCTAACCCAAGTTGATCTCAGTGGAGCCTCCAGTTTCGATGAAATCATTGGTCGAGTCGCTGCCGCTGCCGCCTCCGCCGCACCGGGAACTTGGATTCGGGGTTTTGGCTGGCACCAAGAAAAATGGGATCGCTCGCCCGACGAGACAATTCGCGGTTTCCCGGTACATCGATCACTGAGCGCCAAAACGCCCAACCATCCGGTGGCATTGGAGCACGCCTCTGGCCACGCGGTGTTGGTCAACCAGAAGGCGATGGAACTTAGCGGGATTACCGCAGACAGCGCCGTGCCTGAGGGCGGAGAGATCATCCTCGACCGAAGCGGTGCGCCAACCGGACTGCTCAACGAAGCAGCTTTGGATTTGGTGTCAGATCGTGCGGAAGAAGACTTGAACCTGGAACAACAGACTCTCGCCCGCTTGGCGACGGCAGCAGCAGAGCAAGCCGCGGAGCACGGAGTGACCACCTTTGTAGACGCCGGCACTCGTTTGGAAGTGCTGCACAAGCTGGCAGCCTTGAACACCGAGGGAGGGTTGGGAGTGCGCATTTGGGCGATGATCCGCGACACCAACCAAATCCTGGAATCCGGTGAATTGCCGGGCCAGACTCCCTGGTTCCGGGTGGGCGGCATCAAGGTGTCGTTGGATGGCGCGCTCGGCTCGCGCGGTGCTTGGCTGCTGCAACCCTACTCCGACGCGGCCGGGGAAACCGGGGCACAGCAAGTCAGCATTGACTCTTTGCGCCGCACTGCCGAAATCGCTCTCCAACGCGACTTACAACTGGGAGTTCACGCAATCGGCGACCGCGCCAATCGTGAGCTACTAGATCTCTATGAAGACGTGCTGTCGACCGCTCCCGGTGCTTCACCCAGGTGGCGGGTCGAGCACGCACAGCATTTGCACCCCGACGACATCGAGCGCTTTGGCGCACTTGGGGTCATCGCCTCGATGCAGGGAATCCATTGCACCTCAGACGGACCTTGGGTGCCCAGCCGTCTAGGAGAACAGCGTTCACAACAGGGGGCGTATGTCTGGCGCAGGCTGATCGACTCCGGTGCCACCGTGGTCAATGGCACCGACGTACCGGTTGAAAGCATCGATCCGTGGGCCAACTTGGCGGCCAGCATCACGCGCACAATGGCCAACGGCGCACAGTTCTACCCCGGTCAAGCGATGACCGCCAGCGAAGCGCTCGCCTCCTACACCCGTGACGGTGCCTTCGCAATCAAAGCTGAAGACTCACTGGGCACCATCGAGGTGGGAAAACTCGCTGACTTGGTGGTCGTCGATCAGGACCCCTTGACGGTGGACCCCGAACAGATCGCCCAAACCCAGGTACTCAAGACCATCGTTGGCGGTCGCATCGTTTACCGCAACAACCACCCATCCACCTCTACTCTGGCACCGTAACCTGAGCATGCACGCCTTACCCTCATCTCTCGTCACGCTCGCACTGGTGCTGGCAACGAGCCCGCCGCTGGCGGCGCAATCCAACGAATCGCTCGAGACGGCGCAGCAGGGAGCCCCCGACGGGGTACAGATCCTGTTGCCCCGCGGGGCCATTGGCGCAGTGTTCGACCCTCAGTGGGTCTCGGCGAACGATGCTGAGATTCCGGACGAGGCCTGGGTCCTGGGCGTAGTGATCGAAGGAGAGGCCCACGCCTACAGTTTGAATCTGCTCAACCACCACGAGGTGGTCAACGATCGCTTCGGTGACCTTCCGGTCGCCGCAGTTTGGTGACCGCTGGCCAACACGGCCGTGGTCTACGGCCGCCAGCATGGAGATCAAGAACTCAGTTTTGAAGCATCAGGGGGACTACTGGACGCCTCCTTGGTGATGCGCGATCGCGAGACCGACAGTTGGTGGTCAATCATGACTTCGGATGCGATCGGCGGGGAGTTGGAAGGTACCGGCATGCCGCAGGTTCCCCATGGTGAAAAGATGCCGTGGGGCGACTGGGAACGACTTCACCCGGGCACCAAAGTGCTGTCAGTCGACGGCGTTGAGCACGACCAATCGAATCCCTACGACAACTACTTCACCTCCGAAGATACCTTTCGCAACTCTGAAGTATCGGACACTCGGCTCAAGCCCAAGGCGCTGATTTTCAGCTTTTGGCACGGCGATCGGCCCTACGCGGTGTCCCACAGCAGTTATCGCAGTGGCGCTCTGATCGATCTGAGCGCTGACTCGGACCACGTTCTGTTATTGCATCGCCACGCCGAAGATCCGATCTATGCCTCGTCGGAGGCCTATCTGATACCCCGCACTTTGGCCCAAGACCACAGCGTCACCGATCTTCTGGCCTTAGCCCGTGCTGAAGAGTCGGGAATCCAAAGGCAATCAGGATTCGACACCTTCTGGTACACCTGGGTGGCGGTCAACCAGGACACCGAGTTGATCGACCTTAGGAACGACGCTGAGTCCCAGCCTGACTTCCGGCCCGATGCCCAGTCTGATCCCCAGTCTGATGCCGGTTAGTCAGCATTTGACCTAGCGCCCAAATTCTCCAAATAACCCAATTCTCCACATAACCCAGACGTGCGGAATCATTCCAACCTGTGGCCGATTGTTGCCGCTGCAACCACCGTCTGGGCCTTGGTAGCGACTCTCTATCTTTTCCTTGAACCCGCGGCGTCGGTAAAAACTCACCCGCCAGTGGAAAATGTGGCGACCGAACCGGGCGACCAAACCGTTGGGCCGACCGAATCCAGCCAGCCAGAAAACACCACGCGGTATCTTCGCGTCGAGTTCGCCGAGCTTCCGGGATGGAGCGAAGACGACTTCACCGCAGCCGCACCGGCACTCAAGTCCTCTTGTAGTCGCTTGGCTGCGCAACCCGACTCCAGGGCGTTACAGGGTGCGCTCGGAGGAACCATTGGCGACTGGAAACCGTTTTGTGCTGAACTCAGCCGCTCCAACAACGACGCGGCTATTCGACGGGCGATCGAATCCCTTCTTTCCCCGGTCGAGGTCGACGACTCCGCTGGAGACGGCCTATTCACCGGCTACTACGAGCCAACGCTGTCGGGCAGTCGCAGCCCCAGTGAACGCTACAACTGGCCGCTCTACAAACGGCCCCCAGAGTTGGTGGAACTCGACCTAGGGCAGTTTCGCGACAGCTTGGCCGGACAGAAGATCCTCGGCCACGTCCGTAATCGCGCCTTTGAGCCCTACTACCAGCGGTCGGAGATTGATGGCGGGCGTCTGCAACAGCGTGGCTTAGAACTAGCCTGGGTTGATGACCCGGTGGATGCCTTTTTTCTCCACATCCAGGGATCGGGTCGGGTGGAACTCGATGACGGCAGCGTGCTGCGGCTGGGATACGCCGGACAAAACGGTCACGCCTATTGGGCGATCGGGCGCGAACTGGTGCAAAGGGGATCCATGAAGGTGGATGAGGTTTCTATGCAGTCGATCCGAGCTTGGTTGGACAGCCACCCCGATCGCCGCGTAGATATCTTGCACACCAACCCGTCTTACATCTTCTTTCGCGAGCTCAGCGAAGCCGGACCGGTGGGCAGCCTGGGGGTAGCCCTGACCCCACGAAGATCCTTGGCGGTTGACCCCAAGGTCGTACCGTTGGGGACCCCAGTTTGGCTGTCGACCTCACACCCTGGCGAAACCACCGACCAGCCATTTCAAAGGCTGATGAGCGCCCAAGACACCGGCGGTGCGATCCGCGGCGCGCAACGTGGGGACGTCTTCTGGGGCCCCGGAGCCGAGGCCGCCGAGATCGCCGGGCGGATGAAACAAACCGGCCGCATATGGATGCTGGTGCCCAAGTCGATGGCCGCCAGAGCCAACTAGTCATTCGACAAGCCCCGCTGTCCCTACGCTCGGCAGATCCCCGACCCCCAAACCCCCGCCCTACGGGGATGACGTCGTGCTGCCTCCCTGCGGGGATGACATTCGTACTACGGGGTCTGGTAGGTCGTTCCGGCGGTGGGGTGGGAGGGAAGAAAAGCGCCCCTGCCAGCTAATGTCATCCCGGCGGGGAGAAGGGCGGGGGGCCGGGACCTGTCGCAACACCCACCGTTGAAACGAACAGCCTCAATCAGTTCTGGATTCGTTCTCCGAGGAAAACCAACCGCGATACAACTCCGGGCGACGATCGCGCAAGAACAAGCGTCGGGCATGCGACCGCTCGACCTCGGCAAGGTCCAGGTCTGCGTACAAGATCTCCTCGGTTTCGCTTCCGGCCCGGGCAACCACCTCTCCAGATGGATTGGTGACGAAAGACTCACCGGCAAAATTGAGAGCATCTTCACCACCGACTCGATTGCACAGGGCACAAAAATAACCATTCTGGAATGACGCCACCTGGAGTTCCGCTTCATAGAGACCTGCAGGCCACTCCCCCACCGTTCCCGCTTGTGGCACCACCACCAACTCAGCACCCTGGAGAGCCAAGGCACGCATCGACTCGGGAAAGTGCCGGTCGTAGCAAATCGCCACCCCCACGCGCCCCACGGTGGTTGTAAACACCAGTTGGTCGCCAGCTCCCGGTGAGTAGTAATCCTGCTCGTGGAATCCCTCGTAGTCGGTAATGTGAACCATCCGGGTACGCCCCAACAGAGTCCCATCAGCATCAATCACTGGAGAGCAGTCGTAGGCCTGATCGCCATCCCGCTCATACAGGTTAAGGATGACCACCACACCCAGTTCAGCAGCTCTGCGCTGAAATGCCTCGACCGTCGGGCCTGGAATCGTCTCCGCTCGCTCCAGGGGTGTTTCCGCACCGCGAAATTGAGGATAGAAGCGCTCGAACGCCAGCTCCGAATAGGCCACCAAATCGGCACCCTGAGAAGCGGCCTTGCTCAAAGCCTCCAGTCCCTTCTCAAGATTGGCCGCCTGATTCAGGCTCGCTTTCTGCTGGACTAGGGCGATGCGGCATGGGGACATGGCGAAGACCTCACAAGTAGATATTTTACAGTCTCCGGATGTTCACAAAATCACACACCGGTTGACCACCCTGAGCATAACCAACCGGCACTGCCGTAAATACCGAGAACCCACCGGTCGCTGTGCTACATTTCCGCCCGGAGTATGAGCAGAGTAACGGAACGATTCTCATCTCGCTGGGGTCTAATCTTGGCGGCCCTGGGAATGGCGATCGGCACCGGCAATGTTTGGCGTTTTCCGCGTATCTTGGCCTCCAATGGCGGCGGCACTTTTCTGCTGCCTTGGGTGTTTTTCCTTTTCTCTTGGTCGATTCCGCTACTGATTATTGAGTCCTCAATGGGGAAGCGCTCGCGGCGCGGCACCGTCGGGTCCTTCGCGCTATTGACCGGCAAACACACCGCATGGCGCGGCGCCTTTGTCGGCTTTTGCACCATGGCGATCTCTTTCTATTACTGCGTGGTAGCCGGCTGGTGCGCTTACTATTTCGTGCTCGCGGTGAGCGGCAAACTCGACGATCGTTCGGCGCGCCAAACCTGGGACCACTTGGCTGCCAGCGGAGGTATCCAGGTGGCCTTTTTCGCTCTCGCCCTGGCAATCTGTGCCTGGGTGGTGTGGCGAGGCGTCACCTCGGGAATCGAGAAAGTGAACCGCGTCTTGATCCCAGCTCTGTTCGTAATCCTGATCGCGTCAGCCATCCGTGCCGTCACTCTTCCGGGGGCCTCTCAAGGCTTGAGTTTCATGTTTTCCTTCGAGCCGGCACGATTGGGCGGCTACAAGATCTGGCTCGAAGCCCTATCCCAGTCAGCCTGGTCTACCGGGGCAGGCTGGGGATTGCTGTTGACCTACGCGGTATACATGAAGGAAAAACAGAATCTGGTTTTTTCATCCTTGATTACCGGGTTGGGAAATAACTCGGCCTCGCTGTTGGCAGCGATGGCGATCATTCCAACGGTGTTTGCCGTACTGCCCCACGCCGAGGCAGTCGCTGCGCTACAGGAATCCGGCCCAGCGTCAACCGGCATGACCTTCATCTACTTTCCCGAAGTCTTGGCACGCATCCCCGGAGGTAGCTCGATCTTTGCCCCACTGTTTTTCTTGGCCTTGTCGATCGCCGCCGTGAGTTCGATGATCTCGATGCTGGAACTGGGGGTGCGCAACGTCGCCGATTTCGGAGTTAGTCGCCATCGGGCCTTGGCGATCGTCGTCGCGCTGACTTTCTTGCTCGGGTTGCCGAGCGCACTGTCGCAAGAATTCTTTCTCAATCAAGACTGGGTGTGGGGTCTGGGGCTGCTGGTTTCGGGTTTCTTCTTCGCTTTGGCCGCGCGTAGCGTGGGTTCTGAGCGGCTGCTCAACAACTGGATCAATCGTGGCCCCAAATGGCGTGTTGGTCGCTGGTTTGCACTGCTGGTGTTTTGGTGGATCCCGTTTCAGTTCGTGGTGTTGCTCGGTTGGTGGTTCTATCAAGCCGCCTGGGTCTATGACCCCCAGCATTGGTGGGACCCGATGCGCACCTTTAGTCTGGGAACCGTCGTCGCTCAGTGGCTGCTGGTGATCTTGGTCTTTCGAGCACTCAATAGCCGTCTAGCAGTAGCCGGAGAGGGAGAAAAATGACCCTCCGGCAAATTCTTTACATGGCCCTCATCTGCGGCATTTTGTGGGGTGGATTTCTGGCGTGTTTGATCTACCTATGGCGGGTGGATCATCGCGATCCTGACTAATTCAGCTTCGGACCGTCTCCGGGAGGGGACACAAACAAAGTATTGTGTCCCCGGGTCCGGCCTTGTAGCCCGGCCTTTCCTCTTCTGATCAAGATCGATACGACGATACGGGAAGGATCGACAGCACTAATGTCATCCCTGGAGGGGGTGTGGGTGGGGAGATGGGATCTGCACCAAACAGGTTGAAGACAAAAAAAAAGGCCGCCCGAAGGCGGCCTTTTTGAATACCTGGAATAAACCCCCAAGCGTTGGGATCGAAGCTACTCGGCTGCCTCGTCCTCCGCTTCAGCCTCCTCAGCGGCGGCCTGTGGAACCGCAAACGCCGACTCAGGAATCTCTGGGTTGATCTCCAAGGTCTCGACAGTCCCGGTCAAGAACGGCTGTCCTTCAAAGGTTTGCGCCAGCACAAACGGCAGGGACAAACTGGAGACTTCGCGGAAGTCCGAAAAGGTCTGAATGATCTCACCTGGAGCGCCTTGAAAGTCGCCTCGGTATCTGGCCCGTACCACTTGCCCAGCGTCGTTGACGCCCCACTCCAAGAGCTCACCATCCAAGTCGATTTCGACCAGTTGTAGAGTCGCGCCGTCGACCTCCAAAGAACCGGAGGCTACGCCACCGAGTTCTCCGCGAGCAATCGCAGCAAGCACCATCAAAGTGTCACGACGTAGGGCTTTGAGAATGTCCGCACGGCCTTCCTCACCCAGTTCCTGCACTCCGACGGGAGTTACAGCAACCGCAGCGTCAGCGGTGACAATCATCTTCTGCACACCAAACGGTAGGGTGACCGTTTGGCTCGTCTGATCTGGGAAGATCGCCCAAGACTCGTTGCCGATGGGAAATGTACCCTGGGGAACCGTAATCTCACCGCTGGCTTTGAAATAACGCGATTGCACCGCGAGCACGGCATCAGAACCGCCCATGCCTTCTAGGGCACTGCTGAGAATCGCCACACCGGCGGCCATCGCCTCTTCGCTGACCTCAGCCCGCTCTTGGGTCAACTCAGCAATGGTGATGTCGCGCTCGAACACCTCGCCATACTCAGACAAAGGCTTGTCAGTACCCTCGGACGGGCCGACCACCAAGTACACGAACTCGTCGGGATGGATGTAGGTCTCAGAGACTTCGACCACCTGCTCGCGGGTAACCCCTTCGATTCCGGCTTGGTATTGCGCCAGGTAGTCACTGGGGAAACCAAAGTACTCGTAGGTCATCTGCTGACCCAGAATCTTGGCGGTCGAATCCGAGTTGAAGACAAACGAGTTCAAAATTGCCGACTTAGCCAATTCAATCTCTTCATCGGTGATCGGATCACTCGCCAAGCGCTCGACTTCTTCCAGCAGTGCGTCAATTCCGGCACCGGTGGTTTCGGTCTTGGTGGTCATCCACATCTGGAATAACCCCGGATAGTCCCAGTTGCTGCCGATCGATCCGCGCACTGAATAAGCCAAGCCTTTTTTGGTACGCACGTTAGAAAACAACCGCGACTTGAAGCCACCAGAGAGGACATGATTAAACACCTGAATCGGGTAGTAGTCAGGGCTTTCTCGGGTGACCCCCATATGGCCGATGGCAATGTTGGACTGAGTCATATCTTCTTTGGCGACAAAGTAGACACCAGGAGCAGCGCCATCGCCGACTGCCGCCTCGGCCACTTCTGTCGCGGTATCGGATTGCCAGTCGCCAAAAGCATCCTGGATTAGGGCGACCATACTGTCGCGATCGAAATCTCCGACCACACCCAACAGCAACTGTCCTGGAGCGAAATGGGCCTGATGCGCCACAACCAGGTCTTCCCGGCTAATGGCTGCCACCGAGTCGTAGCTCGCTGCGGTCGAATAGGCCGAGTCATCGCCATAAACCAACTCAGCGAATTCACGGAACAGGATCCCCTGCGGATTGTCGTTTTGACGCGCAATGCCAGCGTTGACCTGGGTCTTGGCGACCTCGATCTTGTCCTGTTCAAAAATTGGATTGCGCAAGACATCGGCAACCACGGGCAACAACTCAGCGGCGTCCTCGGAGAGGAAGCTGGCGGTCAGATTTCCCGCTGCGACGCCGATGTTGGCCTCAATGGTGGCGGCCTTGCTATCCAGGTATTCGTCCAGCTCACTTCCGGTCATTGAAGTAGTGCCACCGGTACGCATGGTTTCGGCCAAGATGCCGGTCAATCCAGCGCGGTCGGTCGACTCGGAGCGCGCACCAACTCGAACCCGAGCAATCACATCGACAATCGGCATCTCGTGATCTTCCAGTAGAAGAAGCACCAACCCGTTGTCCAACTCCACCCGTTCCGGCGTCGGCGGGGCAAACGCCCTCAGCGCCGGATACTCGATTTCATCGACTGAAGAAACCTGCGCCGCAGCCGGAATCGCGATCGCCAAGATCGCGAGAACAAAAACCCATTGTTTGCGTACCATTTTAGGCACCCTCCTCAAGTTCCGCTTCGTCTTCTTCTGTCTCAGCGGTTTTAATCATGCCAATCGTTCGATTGCTGGGGATCAAAGTCTCTTTGATCACTCGTTGAATGTCCTCAGCAGTCACTGCATCGATACGGTCAATGTAGCGAAAGGCTTCGCGCCAATCGCCGTACCAGGTTTGAAACTGGACCAACTGAAAAGCCATACCTTGGTTGTCGCGCAGCCCGCGAATCAGTCCAGCGCGGGCCTTGGTCTTGAATCGCTCCAATTCCTGGTCGCTGACCAGCTCGGTCTTGAGCTGTTCAATCTCATCATGAATCGCAGCCTGGACTTCTTGGTTGCTGGCATCCTTGGAGGGAAAGGCAAAGGCAATCCACATGGTGGGATATTTGCTGCCTGGGAAGGAGGCAAAGGATCCAGTCTGGGCGGCGATCTTCTTGTCCTCCACCAACGAACGGTAGAGGCGCGAAGCGCGGCCACCAGAGAGAATGTCGTCGATGGCATCCCACACCGGTTGGTCTGGGCCGGTCGCTGCAGGCTTGTGGTAGCCCTCAACATAAACCGGTTGCGACGGATCTTCGAGTACCACCGTCTTTTCTGCAATTTGCTCCGGTTCAATGGTGCGCAACGCCTCCGGCTTGGGACGCGCTGCGATGCGGCCAAAGTAAGATTCAATGGTCGGCATCACTTGTTCGGCGGTTACGTCGCCGACGATCACGGTGGTCAAGTTAGAAGGGCCATAGTGTTTTTCAAAAAATTCCTGAGCGTCGGTAGCGGTGAACGCCTGTAAATCGCTCATATAACCAACCACTGGCTGCTTGTAGGGGTGGGCAACATAGGCGGTGGCGAGAAATTGCTCAATCATGCGCCCGATCGGGTTGCTCTCAGTTCTCAGCCTGCGCTCCTCTTGCACCACATCCCGCTCTTTGTAGAACTCGCGAAATACCGGATGCAGAAAACGCTCGGACTCCAGGAAGGCAAACAGTTCAAATCGATTGGCGGGCAGAGAGAAGAAGTAGCCCGTAGCGTCGGAATTGGTGAACGCGTTGAGACCCGTGCCTCCCTCGCGAGAAAAGACTTCCCCGAATTCGTTGGCGACCACGAACTCGGAGGCCGCTTGCTGCTTCTCTTCAAACGCCGCCAACAGTTGGTCGACCTGCTCTTGGTCTGGGTTCATAGCCGACCGGGCCCGTTGATAGGCCTGATACGCGTCTTCCAGCTCCGCCAGCGCGACCTTCTCGGCCTCATAGTCGGTAGTACCAATGTTGGGCGTGCCTTTGAAGGCCATGTGCTCGAACATGTGAGCCAACCCGGTGATACCAGGAACTTCCTGGGCGCCCCCGACATCGGCAAAGGTGGCGTAGGAAAATACCGGTGCCACCGGACGATTGACGATCACAAAAGTCCAACCATTGTCCAATACGTGGGTGCTGGTTCGCTCCTCGAACGACGCCAGATCCTGCGCCATTGCTGGAACCGCAAGCAGTGCGATCAATGGAATGATCAGCACAAGCCCTCTCCAATTCAATCTAGCCATCTTGACTCCTCATTTATGTAGTTGTTGGTACAGCTTTACAGTGATCGCACTGCCCGTCATGCAGGCACTTGCAACACTCGGTAACTATTCTACGGTAACTGGCAACAAAGAGTTGCGCCTGATGACGCAGCCCAAGCAATACCGGTAGAGTCAGACTCTGGAAGCACCGTGATGACAACCCTATTCACTCTCTTCGCCGTACTCTTGTTGCTCGTTCTGCTGGTGGTGGTCTACGACCTATTGCAGCGCCGCCATGCCATCCTGCGCAACTTTCCAGTGATCGGACACTTCCGATACTGGTTGGAGGCAATCGGGCCGGAGCTACGCCAGTACATTGTCACCTCCAACGACGAAGAGCGCCCCTTTTCCCGCGATCAACGAAGCTGGGTTTATACCTCGGCCAAGCGGGTCAACAACTACTTTGGCTTTGGTACCGATAACGACCTGGCCCGGTCGCCCAACTACCTGATCATCCGCCAGTCGACTTTTCCCAAGTCGGCACCTCATCCTGGAGACCCGGACTACGACCCGAGCTATCCGGTCGGTTGCAGCAAGATTCTGGGTGGACCCAGCGGCCGACGCCAGGCGTTCCGACCCGCTTCGGTGGTAAACACTTCGGCGATGAGCTTTGGCTCACTCAGTGGGCCGGCGGTCGAAGCGATCAACCGGGGCGCAGC
Source organism: Candidatus Multivoradales bacterium (assembly GCA_965248055.1). GTDB lineage: Bacteria > Acidobacteriota > Thermoanaerobaculia > Multivoradales > JAHEKO01 > CBDCXF01. The sequence goes on along the minus strand of CBDFIJ010000004.1, from coordinate 3,137,702 downwards.
GATCGCTGGATGCATGCAAAACACCGGAGAGGGCGGGGTTGCTCCACATCACTTACATGGCGGTGATCTGATGTGGCAGATCGGTACCGGTTACTTCGGCTGCCGCGCCGATGATGGCGGCTTCAGTCGCGAGCGTTTTTTAGAAACCATCCAAAAGGGTCCGGTGCGAGCGCTCGAGATCAAGCTGTCTCAAGGAGCCAAGCCTGGGCTCGGGGGTGTATTACCCGCCGAAAAAGTGACCCCTGAGATCGCCGAGATCCGCGGCATCCCGGTCGGCGAGGCTTGCCTGAGTCCCGCGCACCATACCGAGTTCAGCGATGCCGACTCGCTGCTCGATTTCGCCGAGTCTCTGGCCACTGACAGTGGACTACCGGTGGGAATCAAATCCGCAGTGGGCGACATGGATTTCTGGCACCAGCTGACAGGCTTGCTGGTAGGCAGCGACCGCAAGCTTGACTTCATCACCATTGACGGCGGCGAAGGTGGCACCGGGGCGGCTCCGTTGGTATTCAGTGACCATGTCTCACTACCCTTCTTACAGGGGTTCGCCGCAGTAAGAACCTTGTTCGACAGCCACGGCTTGAGCGACGACATCGTATTCATTGGCGCTGGCAAGCTCGGCTTTCCGCAACGAGGGTTACTGGCAATGGCGATGGGCTGCGACCTGATCGCGGTGGCGCGTGAAGCCATGCTCGCAGTAGGTTGTATTCAAGCCCAACGCTGCCACACAGGGCACTGCCCGACTGGGGTTGCCAGCCAAAACAAATGGTTAATGCGCGGCCTCGACCCCACCGACAAAGCGGCCCGATTGGCCAATTACGTCATCAGCTTGCGCAAAGAGCTGCAACAACTGGCGCGCGCCTGCGGCTTCGACCACCCATCACAGGTCACTCTTGAGCAATTCGCCATTCTTGACGATCACCTGGGCCACAAGCCGGCGGCGGAAGTCTTCGGCTACGCCCAGGCAGCAGTCCGACAATAGATTGCGCTTCGGCTCCCCTCGCGTCGCGCTGCTGTCTCTTGTGATCGCTGTGGTCTCTTGCGGAGAACCCACTGCCGCGTTCCCACCCGGAGCGCGGCCAGAGATTGCTGTGGCGTTGCGCGAGTTTCGCGACGCCGAGCGCCATCCCGCCGACGGCGGTGGCAAAGCTTGGTTGGTCGATCCAAAACCGGCGCTCGCCGGTCGGCCAGCTTCCTGGACGTTGATCTATGAAGCCGGTGAGCTGGGGATTCAAGTCGGCGGCTCGATCTTTTTCCAGGTATCGCCGTTTTGGGGTTGGAGCACGCCGCAGACCAGTACCCCCAACCGCCTCGGCTACACCCAAGTGAGCACAACCCCGACTCGCCGAGTCGAGCCGCGCACGGTCGACCAACAACTGCTGAAAATCGTGGTGCAGGAAGCTTTGCAACCAGGGGATCGAGTGCGCATCGACTACGGAGGCGAAATCGGCGCACGGAGCGACCGCTATCGAGATCGCGAGTCGCGCTTTTGGATCGGCGTGGATGGAGACGGCGACGGAGTGCGCTCGTGGGTCGCCGGTCGACCCTTTGCAGTGGTTGAAGCGGGCTCGGCGGCTGCTTGGCTCGTGCACTTGCCAGCCACGGCACAAGCAGGTGATCGAGTTCCCTTACGCGTGGCATCGGTCGACGCCTGGGGCAACTTGGCGATCGAACCCACCACCAGGGTAACCCTCGATCTCCCCAGTGGCTTATCGGGACCGAGACAAGTGACGATCCAACAGGGAACCGGCAGCGAGATGCTCACGGTCGAAACAGAGGGTTTTTACCGAGTCGAGATTCATGGAGCTGACCTTGATTCAGCGTTGAGCAATCCCATGCTCGCCAGTGAAAAATTCCCGCGAATCCTATGGGGCGACCTACACGGGCACACCGGCCTGTCTGACGGTACCGGCACTCCGGAAGATTACTTCTGGTACGCACAGCAAGTGGCTGCGCTGGATTTCGCGGCGATTACCGACCACGACCACTGGGGCTTGGAGCCGCTCGACGGCGCGCCGCAAAGCTGGCAGCGTATTCGCCAAGCGGTAGCAGTAGCCCATCAGCCAGATCGATTTGTCGCCCTGCTGGGATACGAGTGGACCAGTTGGATCTACGGTCATCGCCACGTAGTGTACTTTGCCGATCGTGGCCCGATGTTCTCCTCTCTCAACCGCGAGACCGAGCATCCACAGCAGCTTTGGGCGGCGCTCACAGGTCTCCCTGCTTTGACCTTTGCCCACCATTCCGCAGGGGCACCGATCCCGACCGATTGGTCGATCACCCCTGATCCAGTCCTGGAACCGATTACCGAGATCGTTTCAGTACACGGTTCCAGTGAAGCCGACGACGACCGAGGGCTGGTCACCGGGGCGAAACCAGGTCAATTTGTCCGCGATGCCCTGGACCGAGGCTACAACCTAGGTTTCGTCGGTAGCGGCGACAGTCACGATGGCCATCCCGGGCTGGCACACCTGGCCTCACCCAGTGGTGGCATGGCAGCGGTATTCAGCAAGAGCAACTCCCGAGCTGACATTCTGGAAGCACTGCGCACCCGCCGCAGCTATGCCACCAACGGGCCCAGAATCCTGTTACGCGCGCGTCTCGATGGAATGGAAATGGGGTCCGAGGTTGCCGGTAACTCAGCAGCCCTCTTGCGCATATTTGCTGCCGGCACAGAGCAGCTAGCAACCTTTGAAGTGATCGTTGATGGAGCGGTGATCGCCGAGCACCCGGTTAAGTCCGGTGTCTTTGGTTCCTGGGACCTGACGCTCGACACCCGCAAGATTTCCTACCTCTACGTCCGGGTGCGCCAGCGTGGCTTTGGCGCCGCGTGGTCGAGTCCGTTCTTTATTGATCGGTAGTCCGTTAACAACATCACGCAGCACGAATGTCATCCCCGGAGGGGGTTGGGTGGGGAGAGGAGACCTTTTCCAATCACGTAACAGATCCCGGCCCCCCTCCCTCACACCCGCCGGGATGACATTCGCTTGCAGGACGTCTTCTCTTCTCCCTCTCCCTCGCCGGGATGACATTCTCTTGCAGGACGTCTTCTCTTCTCCCTCTCCCCCGCCGGGATGACATTCTCTTGCAGGACGTCTTCTCTTCTCCCTCTCCCTCGCCGGGATGACATTCTCTTGCAGGACGTCTTCTCTTCTCCCTCTCCCCCGCCGGGATGACATTCTCTTGCAGGACGTCTTCTCTTCTCCCTCTCCCTCGCCGGGATGACATTCTCTTGCAGGACGTCTTCTCTTCTCCCTCTCCCCCGCCGGGATGACCAAGCTGGCGTAATCCCTCCTTCGTAGGGGCGTCCTTTACGGGCGGCCAGCCTTTTGCCTTATCCGATCTAGATCTATGACCCGGGCTGGGATAAACCCCACCCCTACGGATGACAACGGCGGTGCTGCGCTGCACAAAATCACGCGCCCTCTTCGTAGGGGCGTCCTTTTTGAACGCCCGGCCTTCTCACCTCTTCTGATGTAGACCGAAAAGGCCACGGGCCGGGGTAAACCCCGCCCCTACAAGAGACAGCGCCCGGACGGCAGGCCGGTAGCCGGAATTACCCAACATCGTCATCCCCGAAGGGAGGGGGTTCTGGGGTTCTGGGGTTCTGGGGGTTGGGGGTTCTGGGGTTCTGGGGGTCGGGGGGTCTGGGGTTCTGGGGGTTCTGGGGTTCTGGGGGTCGGGGGTTCTGGGGTTCTGGGGGTCGGGGGTTCTGGGGTTCTGGGGGTCGGGGGTTCTGGGGTTCTGGGGGTCGGGGGGTCGGGGGGTCGGGGGTTCGGGGGGTCGGGGGGTCGGGGATCTCTTAAGCGAAGAGAATGGATCTCAAGAAGGCGGGGACTGGCGGAAACGGGAACGAAACTTGGCAGTGGCAGCCTTGGTGCGGTGCAGTCGAAATAACTTGCGCTGCTCTTCCGCCTCTTCAAAGGTGTCAATGTCTTTGGCAAAGGACAAGGCGTCAACCAACGGAATTCGGCCCCGCCGATCGGGATTATCCTTGCGGTGACGCCAGCGCACCAGGATTGCCCGAATCCGATCGGCAAGTTCCTGGGTGGTCATCGCCCCCCTGCGCAAACGCAGTGCCAATCGGGTGCCCTGGAACATGATCGGCAAGGTAACCACCGGCGGTCGCAACGCCATCAGGTGGCGAAAATCGCGAGAAACAAAATAACCAGCCATCCTGCTGAGGCCGTATGCCAAGCGATAGAGAACAGGTCGATTCCTGCTCCGATACAACAGATCCAGAACCTTGTAGACCAGTCCCAAACGGAAAACCCCAGGCTGCATTACGATCAGATGGCAAGGCAACACCACTCGCGCTGGCTCGCCAACCTCCGGTCTCAAGCGATACTTGGGCTTCCACGCCGACTCCCCCAGATCTTCTTCGCGCGCCAGAACCAACGGATACCAAAAGTCCATCGGCACATGTTCCCGATAGTCCTCCATCAAGGTATCCAACTCGTCTAGGTCGGGAATGATGTCGTAGGTGGTGAAGGCAACCGGCTGACTAGGATGCCGCTCGATCATCGCCTCAATCACGGTTTGCAGATTCTCGCCCAGACTCCGATCGGTATCGATCACCTCAGCGCTTCCGCGGTTCTCCCCGTAGACCGACCGCGGCCCTCCAACATAAGTTGGGCCAAAGTGGCCAGACGCCTGCATCCGTTCCAAAACGTGGTCGATCAGCGCTCGGCCTTCCACCTGCACCTCAAGCCCCTTCTTGCCGTGGATCGCGTGTTTGTCAGCGCCCTCGGGAAGCGCCGCCGGCTCCTCGTCGCTACCAGCGAGAACAACCAGAGGCAGGGCTTGGGGCGAGTCACTCATGAGGCACCGATGATATGAGCGATCCACGCAGTTACCAAACCGAGATTCGCCCAATTGCCCAGTTTCCGGAGCAAATCCGATTGTCGGAACCTTTTCTCAGCTCGGGTCGTTGTACTGATCGAACGGCGGCAATACCGCCGAGTACCCAAACCGATGAAACAACCTGCAAATCTGCAAAAACAATCCAATCCAAAATAGGAGAATCGCCCCAATGCGACCAACAACCATCCTCGCCGCAATCCTCTCCCTCGGACTTGCGGTCAGCAGCGCCCAGGCGGGCGACGATGCGCCCAAGACCGAGCGCAAAACGGTCAAGAAAATCATTATCAAGTGCGAAGACGGAGATTGCGACGAACAAAAACACGTCTTTGTCCACGACCGGGAAGCACCCTTGGCTTGGGTCAATGAAGATTGCCAGGGCCAAGAATGTGACGTCGATGTGATCATCGAAAAAGTGATGAACGGCGACATGCTGCACCCATGTCAGGGAGAAGACTGCGAAAATCACCAAGTCTTTGTCTACAAGAGCGGCTCCGGCGAGCACAACGCGCCGATGGCGTGGTCGAACGATGAAGGGCATTCCTTTGGCTTCGCCCACGGACCGCGCGCCTACCTGGGTGTGCAGTTTCTATCTTTGACCGAAGAACTCGCCGAACACTTCGGTGCCGCCGCAGACCATGCGGTACTGGTCTCGAAGGTCATGGAGGACAGCCCCGCGGCCCGCGCCGGTTTGGCGGTCGGTGACATCGTCACTTCGGTCGATGGCGAACCCCTCGCCGGACACGGCCTGGTCGGTGCCATCCACGGCAAAGAAGGCGGCGACGCGGTCCGTCTGGGAGTGCTGCGCGACGGTCGTGAGACCGTAGTTGAGGCAACCCTCGAGACCAAAAAATTGCCGATCGGCAAGATGCACATGATGGGAGCACCGCATGCCAACAAACGCATCGAGATTCGCAAGATGAAGGGTATGCCTCACACTCCAGGCGCTCCAGGAGTCCACGCCATGGCAGTTCACGATTTCGATACCGACGAGTTATGCGAAGGTTTGGAAGAGTGTCAAGTCGAAGTTCGCTGCGAAAGCGAAGACCGCAGTAACTGCTCGTGCAAAGTCAATGGCGAGGTGGCTGACTGCCCAGCCATGGAGTAAGTAAACAAACTCTCCTTCAGGAGCCCCGCACGGGGCTCCTTTTTTGTTTTCCGATCTCATGAGGAGACGGATCCCGGCCCCCCGCGCCGGGCCCTCACCCCCCTTGCGCCGGGGCAGGCTCTAACACCCGCCGGGATGACGAGGTTGAAACGCCTCGCCGGGATGACGGGCTCAAAGACACACCTCTCCGTAGGGGAGCCCTTTATGGGCTCCCGCGGGTGGGGATAAACCCCACCCCTACAAGAGGCAGCGCCAGTCGGCAGATCAGCAACTCAGCAACAAGGTCACAAAGCACCAATGTCATCCCCGAAGGTTGGGGGTTCTGGGGGTCGGGGATCTTCATCAGCGCCAGAGACCGGCGGTACCAGCCCGGCCTTTTGTCTCTCCTGATGATGTAGATCGAAAACCGCGGGCGAGGTAAACCCCGCTCCTACCAAGTGACACCAAGGGAGGGTGAGGTCACCCAGTCACTTGTCTTCAAACTGCTTGTGCAGCTTGACAGCCCGGCCGCGACGCAGACGCAAGTTGAGAATCTCGACAAAGATTGAAAACGCCATCGCGAAGTAGATGTATCCCTTGGGGATATGGAACTCCCAGCCTTCAGCGACCAGGCTCATGCCGATCAACAAGAGAAATGATAGAGCCAAGATCTTCAAAGACGGGTGTTCGTCAATGAACTTGGAAATGGTCCCGGCGGACAGCATCATCACTGCCACCGCGATCACAATAGCTGCCACCATCACCCCAACTTGGTCCGCCAAACCGACCGCAGTGATCACCGAGTCTAGGGAGAAAACAATATCTAGGATCATGATCTGAAAGATCACTCCCGCAAAGGACGCCACGACTCTAGTATGCACTTCCCCATCCACACCTTCTAGACTGTGATGAATCTCCAGAGTGCTCTTGCCCAACAGAAACAACCCACCGCCGATCAAGATCAGATCGCGACCGGAGAAGGTAAAATCAAGCACCTCAAACAACGGCTTGGTCAAGCCCATCACCCAAGTAATCGACAGCAAGAGCAGGATACGAGTGAGCATCGCAGCAGCGAGCCCAAGGGTGCGAGCGCGTCCCTGTTGCTCCGGTGGCAGGCGCCCCGCCAGCACCGCGATGAAAACAATATTGTCAATTCCGAGAACAATTTCGACCGCGGTCAAAGTTGCCAATGCGATCCAAGTTTCCGGGTTGCTCAGCCACTCCATAGTTCTTTCCCTCTGCTACGAATTGTAACGGCTTGTCCTTGGTGTTGTTGGCTGGTGATTCGTCGGCCCGAACACTCGTGCCACCTTGCAAGAGAACCGGGAGGGGCTAAACCCCTCCCCTACAAGAAATGTAACAGCGACCGCTCGCTCCGTAGATTCTCTGTTCGGGGTCAATGGTTAATAACGACATTTGGGAAGAGCTTTGTAGCGTCAAAGTCAGTGGCGTGTGTCCAGATTCCATGAATGGCGTGGAGTAGTTTTCTCATGATGGCGACAATCGCTTGCATGGGTTTTAGTCCTCGTTGTTGGAGACTGAGATAGAAACTTCGACAGTGAGGATTGGCCCTCGCAGCCGAGAGAGCGGGCATGTAGAGAGCCTGTCTAAGGCGTGAGTTTCCGGTCTTGGAGATTCTTCGTGGTTTGTTGACAGAGGAGCCGGATTCGACCGGTTTCGGATCGAGTCCGGCATGAGCGACCCATTGCCTAGGGGTGAGCTCTTTGGGCAGCACTGCGAGTTCGGCAAGAATCCGAGATGCGCTCTTGGGTCCGATTCCCGGGATACTCAGCAGGAATTGATAACGTATCTTGAGTTTGGTCTGGTTGTTGATGAGTTTGAGTGCCTGTTTGTCGAGCCGATCGATTTCCCGATTCAGTACAACGATTTGGCGATTAAGACTTTGGCTTACAGCTGCCGGAATCGTTCTAGAGGCAGATGCAGCATGGAGTCGGTTCTTCTCCTCTGTTCGTTGTTGAGTCAATGCCAGGATGCGGCGGGTGATGGACCTTAGGGCCAGTTCTTGGTCACCAGGTGGCTGGAACTCTTCAAACGGCATGCGTTGAGCAAACTGACAAAGCATTTCCGCGTCGATGCGGTCGGTCTTGGCTCTTTTCATCAAAGCTTCAGCGAAACGGCGAGCAGCACGAGGGTTGGCAACCATGACCTCAACACCTGTGGTTTTGCACAGAGTGAAGGTCAGATCTTGACCGTACACTCCGGTGGCTTCCAGGACCGCTTGAACGGGCCGTTCTTGTCTCTTGAGCCAAGCGGCCAGCTGGCGAATACCGGACGCAGTATTTGCAAACTGTCGCCTCTCAAGCTTGCCTGAGGCAAGCTTGAGACATAGCTCAAAGGACTTGGCGCTGACTTCGATTCCGCAGGGCAGTGGCTTCTTCATCGTTTTCTCCTTTCGGTTACACTGTCCCTTCGGCTCCCTGACCTTGGGTAACTCTCGCACCGACCTTGTGAATGCAGGCTCTAGGGCCTCAGATTCTCTCCGGCGTTCGAGAGGTAAGGCAGGGAGCTGATCTACGTACAGGCTCAGGGCCTAAGGGGCGGGACAGCTTCCCTGCCGAAGAGACTCATCTCCACAAACATACAAGGGGCGGGGTTGATCCCCGCCCGAAGGTTGCGGAGACCGGCCAAAGCTACAACTGAAGCTGCCCCGTTTTGGTGGACACATAGTTTAGCTCTCATTGAGCGAGAGCGGTTTGGTTAGCGACCGTTGCCAAAGCAGCGAGTCGGTCTTCATAGGCGACAGGACTCAAGCCTCCGAGGCTTGAGTGGCGTCGCTTGCGGTTGTAGAAAATTTCGATGTAATCGAAGAGGTCTCTTTGAGCTTGTCGACGACTGGTATAGCGCACATGATGCACCCGCTCGGTCTTCAAGCTGGCAAAGAAGCTCTCCATCGGTGCGTTGTCCCAGCAGTTGCCTTTACGGCTCATACTCACCGTGATGCGGGCATCTTCGAGTTTCTTGCGATAGTCAGACGCTGCGTACTGACTACCGCGATCAGAGTGGTGCAGGAGCCTGCCAGGATCTGGCCGGCGCTCATAGAGAGCGCTCTCCAGGGCCCGTAGAGTCAAATCCTGAGTCAGACGAGTACTGGTCGAAAAACCAACAATACGCCGGGACCCAAGGTCCATGATCGCTGCCAAGTACAGCCAGCCTTCAGTGGTGGGAATGTAGGTTATATCGCTCAACCACACATGATTGGGATCTTCGACCTCGAAACGGCGGTCCAATACATTCGCAGCCACCGGATGCTTATGTTTCGACTGCGTCGTTACCCGAAACTGCTTGGCCCGTATTGAGCGAATGCCGTGATTGTGCATTAACCGAGTCACACGCTTGCGGCTGTGGCAAAACCCCTGGTCTCGCAACTCACCATGGATTCTAGGGCTCCCATACGTCCGCCGACTCTCGGAGTGAATCATACGAATCTGAGTCAGAAGTCGGCGATCTTCTCGGCCACGTCGGCACTCTGGGCGACGCACCCAAGCGTAATAGCCGCTGCGTGACACCTCCAGCACACGACACATGACGAGTACAGAATACTCGCGCCGATGACGGCGAATGAAATCGAATCTCATCGTCGTCGATCCGAGAAGATCGCCACCGCTTTTTTTAGGATCGCGTGTTCCTCTCTCATCATCGCCAGCTCGCGGCGAAGACGACGTAACTCCTCTTCCTCTGGCTTTAAACGCCCCTCGCCGGGAAACGCTTGGTCTGGGTCATCCAAGTACTGCTGCTTCCACCTACCCAGAAGATTCGGCCGGATGCCTAGATCTCGAGCCACTGACGACATCGGCAGATCGCTTTCCAGAGCCTGATGTACTGCTTCTCGTTTGAACTCTTTGCTAAATCGACGACGAACTACTGACATGAACACCTCCTTAGATCCAATGATCCTATTCTTAGTGTCCACTAAAACGGGTCAACTCCAAACCAACAAAAGGCGCCTCGTCTTTTCTTTCGTCATCCCGGCGGGTGGGCCGACGGGGGGCCGGGATCTCAGGGCAGCACGCATGCCCCTACGCTTGAAAGATCCCCGACCCCCAAAGACCCCCAACCTTCGGGGATGACGATGTGGGGGGCAGGTTTCAAGGCGACAATTTCGGAATGAGCCGTGGGAGGGGGTAAACCCCTCCCTACCAAGAAATGGGATTGCCGGCTCCCTACGGCCAATAATCGCGACGGGGTACAAAGAATGTGATGGCGACCGCCCTCTCCGCAGGGGCGGGGTTGATCCCCGCCCGCAGGTTGAGGAGACGCTAGCCGGGATCCGCTCCGTCACCCCGGCAGGACCCATTCCCTCGTCATCCCGGCGGGTGCGAGGGCGCGGGGCCGGGATCTAGTGGCAATTGCAGTCCCGTACCGAGCGTCTCTGGCATTGACAAAGATCCCCGACCCCCCGAAACCCCCTCCCTACGGGGATGACGTTGGTACCGACAAGACGGGGACACAAACCCCATTTTTGATCCCAAACCCGTTTCCACCGATCCGCGATTCTTTGATTCGGAATTGAGCTTTCTGATTAGGGGGTATTGTGTCCCCTTCTTAATAACAACTAGTCCTGCAGGTTGACCGCCGGGTCGCCCGACACCAAGTAGATGTCCAGCATCCAGGGATACAGACCTTCCGCTTCCCCTTGCTCGTGGGCACGGACAAACGCCTGACCCACGGTCTCGCCACGACCCACCAAGAAATCGAGAAACGACTGACTCAACCGTTGGGCTGGGGCATCCAAGGACAGGCCAGCAGGGGCCACCGCTGCGATCGCACCACCACCTGACGACAGCACCAAGCTATCTGCCAGACCCATGATCCCGGGGCTAGTGCTGTCCCCAGCAGCACAGGTCCAGGCGGAAAACACCGGCAGTGCTGAGCCGTTGGTCAAGCCGGCAACGTCGCTAGACTTGAGATAGGCCTCACTACCCAACTGGGTGGATGCACCGTGGCCGTCGTAGACAATCAACGACCAGTCGCCGGCTGCCCAACCACTCAACAGATCGGTGCGCACCGCATCGGTCGGATGGTACAGCTTGTCGACCGTCACTCCGTAGGACCTGAGGTTCGCCGCAGTCTTTTCACTGTTGGCGTGGAAGTCTCCAGCATCGTCTGGATTGTCCGCCAGCACTAGGGCGCTACCGGTACCAACACCAGCCTCGTAAGCCGCCAGTTTGTTGACATAAGTCAGCACTTCGGCGTTGGTCATTGCCTGGATACGACCGACAGAGAACTCAGGCCGCTTGTCGCCATTGATGTCCGCGTAGCGGTTATCGCTCGAATACAGGCCCCAAGGAGTGACCGCGAGTCGCAACGGAATCAGGCTTTCGCCGTAACCCTGCAAATCGCGATGATCCAGCGTTCCTCGCCCCAGCAGGACTACGTAGAGCGGGGGTTGTGGTGACTTGGCGTAGACGCTGGCCAAGAAGGCCTCGATCGCCGCCGAATCGGTGCGACCATAGCTGAACTCATCGTAGATGTCTTGCAACCAGACGATCTGGGTCGAAAAGCGGTTGGAACGGTAATCCTTGAGTGCCTGGGCACCTTCAGCCAGCGACTCAGGGGCGATGATCAGGTACTCAGCACTTAAACCACGGTTCTTGAGCGATGAAGCCACCTCAGCTTCCACCAATGCCGGGCGAGCGCGGTCGACCACCAAATAATCCCGGCCATTCTTACCGCGGAAGCTCACCTGCCAGCCGCCCAAGCCGTCGGCACTAACCGTCAAATTTTGCCGCTCGGTTGCCGAGGTGCCTTGACTCAATTCAATAACCCGGATGTCGGCAGACTCAAAGCCTTCTACCGTCATCACTCCAGTACTTGCATTACGCACCCATAAAGAACCTTCCTTGGCCCTCATCTTGCGCTCAAAGGAAACTTGAACGTCATCGACCAGCACCAAACTGTAGGTTGCGTCGCCACCGGCTTGTGCGTGTACCGTCAAGGTCACGGTATTGCCACCAGCCAGCAGGCTCTGGTCAAAACTGGTTTCCAGGGTTACCAAGCCGTAGGCGTCCCAGGTCACGCTGCCTGGCAGTACCTGCCCGTTGACCGAAACCCAGGCGTGATGATCCTGTGCCGAACCATTTTTGCTGGCGCCGCGCAAAGCGATGCGGAGGTCAGCGGTCCCAGCCGCTGCGGCGTCGGGAAGATCGAAGCTCAAGACCGTTTCCGGCGTGTACGGGGCGTAGGTGAAATCCCAATACCAAGTATCTCCACCCTCTTCCCGTGTCGCCCAAGGCAGCAACCACACTTCTTGCTCGGCAACCAAGGTATCCCGGAAGGTTCCGGCAACCCCAGAAGAGGGGCCACCACCACCCGCGGCAGTCATCACCGTTCCACGACCGTAGCTCATTTGATAAGCGTTCGAGACGGTATCCAGATTCTGATACGGATAACCGACCAAGTAGATCGTACTGCCGCCATCGTAGCTGTAGGGTGCGCTGTCCCCGCCCATTGAGAGGCCAAGATGTCCCTTCTGCAGCATCCCGCTGACCTTAGCGCTCGGCTCTCCCAGAGCCGCTGCGAGATCGGCAACCTGTGCGCTGTACCAACCGGAACCATCGGTCACTAGGCGAGCGCTGCCTTTGGGCCTGGATTTGATCAAGTTGTTTCCATCCCGAGATCCAACACCTGCGCCTAGCCCAGCCTGGCGACCGCCGTTACCGCCGTTACCGACGGTGCTTGCAGACCTGTCAGCAAGCGCGGCGGCTCCAGCTCTTTGCTTCAACTGGCTCTGGCGCTTAGCCGTGCGCTGGCGCAAACGCATCGCTACTTCTTCCTCATCGGGCAACGGAGCCGAGCGACCACGACCAGCAAAACGCCTGTCGAGCTTTTCCCAGGCCCACCACTCGAGCACACCGTTCGAGCTGCCACCCTGTGAAATCGAAGGTTGCATGGACTTAGACTGACCTCTACCTTTGCCCGGCAAAGGAGCTTTCAAGTCGACCTTCCACGGGCCGTGCATCAACTCGGTACCCCAGACCTCGTGCTCAACCAAGCGGTAGGAAACCTTGCCTTCGCTAACCTCGGTGTCGACCCACAGATATTCACCACCCTGGCGAGAGACCACCAAGCCCGGAAGCATCTGATTGTTGAGCTTCTGCCAAGAACCATTCTCGCCACGACGCTCCAGGTCAAACCCGCTGGTGCCCTGCTCCATCACCGTCTCCCACTCCACCACAGCCACCAGCTGGGAATCCGCAATCCCTTCCACCAAACTCGCTAGCCCTGCCACCTCCCGCAGCGAACCGGCGGGCAGCAAGCGAGCCCTCAATCCCTTCACCGTCGCCCGCGTCGGCGGCCTGAAATCGAAGTTCACCAGATAGTCCTCGATCTCGCCGTCCGCAAAGGCTCCCGTCGCCTGAGAGGTCGTCATCGCCGACGAACTCACGCGGAAACGAGCGTAGGTCGCATAAGCCTGATCATCCGGCAGACCCGACCATTGAAACGTTAGCGTCGGATTGCTCGCGCTGGTCGTCTGGCACTGGCCGTCTGAGGCGTCGAACGCACCGTCTACGCTGCCCCCTGAAGGCAGGTCCAGCCAAGCACACACCGTCACCGAGCCCCCTGTCGCGTTGTTGACTGTTACATCTCCGAAGATCGTATGACTCGTTTCGGCAGGTGTTCGAAAAACTGTACCGTCCTCATCCGCGCCGTCATCCACGGCCGCAACACTCGGCTGGCCGTCGCTTTCCGAATCTACCGTCGAGCCCAGAGTCAGTGTCGGGGCGGTGCCCCCCGTTACCGTCACTGTGCGGTCCGGGTTGGCGGCTATAACTTCGCCGAGCTGAAATTCGAAATCGGCGTTGTTGCGCGCATCGGTCAGGTTGGTGGTCCCGGGAAAGGCGGTATCCGCCGCCAGTACATACACATTGCTCAATCTTTCCTGGCAACAATCATCACGATTGAAGATATTTATTTCAGCGATGTCGTAAACCGCGCCCAGGTCTACTTCCCACCATTCGTTAGCGGTGGGGGCATTAGTACGACAAATGTTCCCTGCTGTACCTGTCCCGGCGGTGTTGCCGTCGTTGCAAAACGAAGGCAGGAGGGGACCGGAAGCGGTGGAACTTTGGCTGGCCGTTGCGCCCAAGCTGGCCAACGCCCGGTTGACACCGCCAGCGTCAAGCACCTCAACCTCTGCCATATTTAACCAATTACCCCCTGTGTTATTACCCGATTTCATGATCCGCACATAGCGCGCTAACGTTCCAGTTTGAATCACATGCCTCGCCCCATCGCTGGCCAGCAGCGAGCCGTAGCTGTCCGGCGCATCGCCGTAGTCCATAACGCAAGTAGCAGCGGTGGTGGAGGGAATAATGTCCAGCGACACCGGTCCGGCGCTGTCGTCGGGGTTGGGCGCGCCTCGCAGTTGCACCGTAGCGCTGTTGGCGGCAAAGTCGCTGCCGGAAACCGGGCAACTGGTGGGGCCGGGATCGGTCACCAGACACATCTCAAGCGGCGGCGCGGTGCCGGGGTAGTCCCAAGTGAGATCAAATTGCGGCGAACGGCCGAGTGCTTCCAGGTCGGTACCCAGGGGCAGCTGGGCGGCAAACTCAACGCTTAGTTCCAGGTTGTTGCCGGCCACGCTGAGAGAGCTCAGATCCACCGTCTCCTCAAAGCCGCTGTCGACCACAGTGAAGCCGTTGCTACAGGTATCGGCCTTGAAGTCGCAATGGGTAACCAGCGCGCCGGTGAGGTCGTAGACATCCGCGCTCAAGGCGATAAATTGATCACTGTCAATATCCGTCAGACGGAGTTCTTCCCACAACGCGCCGTTATCGGTCAAAGCGCTGGGGCCAGTGGAACAGTAGGCGTTCGCCGGGGTAAGCGTGTCTTCAGCGAAAATCTCGGCAATTAAACACGGCGAGTTGCCCAAGACATCGAAGTTCCACAGGTTATTCTGGTCGCCCAGCACCCAGAAACACCCCGCTTCGTCACGAGCAACACCATAGGTCTCGGCACCAGTGGGTCCGGTGACTACGCCAGCAACCCCAAAGTCGGCGCACAGCGCCCCCCCAGGCGCCGCCGACCAGTCCCAGCAGTACACTTCATCTGTAAAGAAACGGTTGAAATACGTCCTGCCATTGTGATGCACTTCGCCACCGCTGCCGTTGGTCCGGTTGACATTGGGGAACAGCGCTTCGAGATTGGTCGGAATACCGCGAACGCAGGTGCCCCCAGGATAAGCCGCACAATAGGTTGCATCATCGTTGGCGATGGCAACGCCGGTCAAACTGGCACAACCTTCCGCGTTGCGCGTGGAATCATAGGCCCGACTGAGGATACATACCGCATCCGCCGCCCCGGCTTGGTCATAACGTATATGAATATTGGAGAAAGTGCTCGCGTCGATCGATAATCCAGAGAGATCATCGACTATGGCGGACGTTCCCCAGCAATTTGATGCCGTGGCAATATCGAAACAGCCAATCACAACACTACTATTGTTGGGATCACCGCCATCGGTGACGTCATGGTACATCACGCCGAAATAGATCCGGTTCTGCCATAACTCCATCTCAATTGCCGTACCACTGTAAAGACTATCTGCGCTAATGGTAAATAGATTTGC
The DNA here is from genome assembly GCA_965248055.1 of Candidatus Multivoradales bacterium. Lineage (GTDB taxonomy): Bacteria > Acidobacteriota > Thermoanaerobaculia > Multivoradales > JAHEKO01 > CBDCXF01. The sequence continues at coordinate 3,122,166 of CBDFIJ010000004.1, read as the reverse complement.
ATCGCCGGTTGACATATTGGTGCCAGTGGTCGCACACAGGTTGCCATCGGGCTGCACGCAGTGCATCAGCATGTTGTAGTCGAGCAGGTATAGATTGCCGTCGTCAGCCAACACCGGTCCCTGGATGGCTCCACGATCCGAGGTTACGCCGCCACCGCCCAGTGACACCCCGCCGTCATCCCAGGCACTGCCCGAGAAATTGCTGTCTTTGTCACAATTGCCGGTCAGTGGATCCACCCCGTCATAGGCCGAAACATCGAAACAGCCCAGACCCCAATCGCTCGAGGTGGGATCGGTATAGGGGTAGTAGAGACGGTTGCCGATAAACAGCGTGTTCTCCGGCGTCTGGCCTATTTTGGTAGAACTGATGAGGTTGGGGCGCAAGAGCACCGTATAACCAGCACAGACGGTACCGGTTACCGGATCAACGCACTGCAACACGCCGCCGGAGGATTGATGGTGAAACGTCATATAGATACGGCCATCGTCGGCACCGAGAATCGGGTCGTAACCATCGCCGCCGGTGCTGCCGAAGTTGATGTTGGTCGCGGCGGGCACCGCCGGCAGCGGAGTAGTGAGGCCGAAGCCGCCGCCGGCCACCCGATCAGCGGTGAACTCTCCGGCTGTGAAGCCCCAGCCGTCGGGAACATCGCTACTGACGACGCTGTGATCGCCGGAGAGCACGTCGCCCAAAACCACATTATTGATCGTGCCGCCACTCTGGTTGTCATAGCTGAGCACCCAATCGATCAGGTCGTCTTCGGCCACGGCGGTGGTGGAGCCAGTGGTTCGCGCCGTGCCCACTTTCTCGATCACCAGCTGCGCCACGTTCAAGTCACGCCAGTCGGGGGTGCTGTCGCCATCGGCATCCTGAGCGGTGGCCGGCAGCCCGCCGGGCTCGAAGTTGTCGTCCAAACCGTCGTTGTCAGTGTCGTTGCCGCTGGCGGTAATGGTGCCGGCTTGAGCTTCCATGGTATCGGGCAGTCCGTCGCCATCGGCATCCAGATCCAGAGAGTCGGCAAGGCCATCGCCGTCGGTATCCACCGCGCCGTCGCCCTCGTCGGTGTCCAGAATGCCGTCGTTGTCGTCGTCGATGTCGACGTCGTCAATGACCCCGTCGCCGTCGCTGTCCAGCCCACCAAAAAGAGCCAACTCACCGACGATAACGTAAATGTTCGAGCCAATAAAATAGGTCGATGTGCCTTGGAGTTTCACGTAGCGGAACGCTTGGGGAGTAAACGAAACGTCGTGGGTCCCCATGTCCCCCAATGGCGGAATCGTGCCCGACGACAGGAGCGTTTCCTCCCCCGCAAAGTCGCCGGTGGCGCTGCCATACAGATTGTAGTCTTTAATATTGCGGGAACCACCAGTAACAATCTCACTCGTGACCCTCAACGAATCCAGCAGATACGCTGCACCGAGGTCAATGCTCACCCATTCATCCAATCCAGTTGAATTCGGAGCCTGGTTCACCGAAGCCCAAGCCCGATCGGTCAAATTGACCACACCATCATTGATGTTGGTTGCCGCCCACATAGTGCCGTTGACCTGCGAACTGAAACCAGTGATGGTTTTGTTTAAGGCGACATTGGTCTGCGCCTGCGCCGCGGATGCGGCGAAAAGATTAGCTGCTAGAAAAACAACAGCCATGCACAAGGCTTTTATGATTGCTTTCGGGTTCATTTCAAATCCCCTGTGGTGCAATGGTCAACATATCGTGTTTAAGTTCTATCCACATTTTAATTCCCATCAATTCGCATATTTGCTGTTTCCCGCAAAAATCCCGTTGGTGCTGCCAGCGTTGCAATTCGAAGCCGAGTGATTCGCGTCAAAGCTGAAACTTTGGCTAGCCGTCTCGCCCAAATTAGATGTGACCCATGTCACTATGATGGATCAGAAACACCAATATTGATCGAGCTCCACCCGACACATTAGTGATTACCGGTTGTAAATGCAACTCCTGAGCCAAATTCCTAACCGTTGAATCAGAATGAGTTCCCAACTTAAGTAACTGCCACGGAAGGGCGGGGGCGGGAGTTTCTCCCAGGAGAATATGTTGGGTTCCTAGGCTCAGTGGCAGCTATCCAATTTGCAGTACCCTATCCTCACGGGAATGAGGGAACAACGGCGTCCGCTCGCCTACGAAAACCAACTTGCCGCTGTGGCTACGGTCCTTAACCAAACCGCTCTCGCCTAATGAGAGCTAGACTGTGTGTCCACTAAAACGGGGCAGTTTCAAAGTTTATGCGACGCACTCGGTTCGAGCTCACTCCGACGCAGAGGATTGCGTTGGGATTATTGGCCAAGATGTAAACATAAGGATTCTTGCTCTGCCCGATGAGGAGAGGGACGTATTTTGTTGCTTTCTTATCCCCTGTGCATTCGCCGATCCGTGATTCCGGCAGGGTATCCACCCTCCCAAAGAAACAGCACGCAATATTGGGAGAGCCTGGCGCGGGGAGCGGAGGACAAGGGGACACAAACCCTATTTGCAACCCCAAACTCGTTTCCATTGATCCGCGATTCTGTGATTCGGAATCGAGCTTTCTGATTAGGGGGTATTGTGTCCCCTTTCTTAACAAAACCCGTTTCCACCGATCCGCGATTCTTTGATTCGGAATTGAGCTTTCTGATTAGGGGGTATTGTGTCCCCTTCTTAATAACAACTAGTCCTGCAGGTTGACCGCCGGGTCGCCCGACACCAAGTAGATGTCCAGCATCCAGGGATACAGACCTTCCGCTTCCCCTTGCTCGTGGGCACGGACAAACGCCTGACCCACGGTCTCGCCACGACCCACCAGGGAATTGAGAAACGACTGACTCAACCGTTGGGCTGGGGCATCCAAGGACAGGCCAGCAGGGGCCACCGCCGCGATCGCACCACCACCTGACGACAGCACCAAGCTATCTGCCAGACCCATGATCCCGGGGCTAGTGCTGTCCCCAGCAGCACAGGTCCAGGCGGAAAACACCGGCAGTGCCGAGCCGTTGGTCAAGCCGGCAACGTCGCTAGACTTGAGATAGGCCTCACTACCCAACTGGGTGGATGCACCGTGGCCGTCGTAGACAATCAACGACCAGTCGCCGGCTGCCCAACCACTCAACAGATCGGTGCGCACCGCATCCGTCGGATGGTACAGCTTGTCGACCGTCACTCCGTAGGACCTGAGGTTCGCCGCAGTCTTTTCACTGTTGGCGTGGAAGTCTCCAGCAGCGTCTGGATTGTCCGCCAGCACTAGGGCGCTACCGGTACCAACACCAGCCTCGTAAGCCGCCAGTTTGTTGACGTAAGTCAGCACTTCGGCGTTGGTCATTGCCTGGATACGACCGACAGCAAACTCCGGCCGCTTGTCGCCGTTAACATCCGCGTAGCGGTTATCGCTCGAATAGAGGCCCCAAGGAGTGACCGCGAGTCGCAACGGAATCAGGCTTTCGCCGTAACCCTGCAAATCGCGATGATCCAGCGTTCCTCGGCCCAACAGGACTACGTAGAGCGGGGGTTGTGGTGACTTGGCGTAGACGCTGGCCAAGAAGGCCTCGATCGCCGCCGAATCGGTGCGGCCGTAGCTGAACTCATCGTAGATGTCTTGCAACCAGACGATCTGGGTCGAAAAGCGGTTGGAACGGTAATCCTTGAGTGCCTGGGCACCTTCAGCCAGCGACTCAGGGGCGATGATCAGGTACTCAGCACTTAAACCACGGTTCTTGAGCGATGAAGCCACCTCAGCTTCCACCAATGCCGGGCGAGCGCGGTCGACCACCAAATAATCCCGGCCATTCTTACCGCGGAAGCTCACCTGCCAGCCGCCCAAGCCGTCGGCACTAACCGTCAAATTTTGCCGCTCGGTTGCCGAGGTGCCTTGACTCAATTCAATAACCCGGATGTCGGCAGACTCAAAGCCTTCTACCGTCATCACTCCAGTACTTGCATTACGCACCCATAAAGAACCTTCCTTGGCCCTCATCTTGCGCTCAAAGGAAACTTGAACGTCATCGACCAGCACCAAACTGTAGGTTGCGTCGCCACCGGCTTGTGCGTGTACCGTCAAGGTCACGGTATTGCCACCAGCCAGCAGGCTCTGGTCAAAACTGGTTTCCAGGGTTACCAAGCCGTAGGCGTCCCAGGTCACGCTGCCTGGCAGTACCTGCCCGTTGACCGAAACCCAGGCGTGATGATCCTGTGCCGAACCATTTTTGCTGGCGCCGCGCAAAGCGATGCGGAGGTCAGCGGTCCCAGCCGCTGCGGCGTCGGGAAGATCGAAGCTCAAGACCGTTTCCGGCGTGTACGGGGCGTAGGTGAAATCCCAATACCAAGTATCTCCACCCTCTTCCCGTGTCGCCCAAGGCAGCAACCACACTTCTTGCTCGGCAACCAAGGTATCCCGGAAGGTTCCGGCAACCCCAGAAGAGGGGCCACCACCACCCGCGGCAGTCATCACCGTTCCACGACCGTAGCTCATTTGATAAGCGTTCGAGACGGTATCCAGATTCTGATACGGATAACCGACCAAGTAGATCGTACTGCCGCCATCGTAGCTGTAGGGTGCGCTGTCCCCGCCCATTGAGAGGCCAAGATGTCCCTTCTGCAGCATCCCGCTGACCTTAGCGCTCGGCGCTCCCAGAGCCGCTGCGAGATCGGCAACCTGTGCGCTGTACCAACCGGAACCATCGGTCACTAGGCGAGCGCTGCCTTTGGGCCTGGATTTGATCAAGTTGTTTCCATCCCGAGATCCAACACCTGCGCCTAGCCCAGCCTGGCGACCGCCGTTACCGCCGTTACCGACGGTGCTTGCAGACCTGTCAGCAAGCGCGGCGGCTCCAGCTCTTTGCTTCAACTGGCTCTGGCGCTGGGCCGTGCGTTGGCGCAAACGCATCGCTACTTCTTCCTCATCGGGCAACGGAGCCGAGCGACCACGACCAGCAAAACGCCTGTCGAGCTTTTCCCAAGCCCACCACTCGAGCACACCGTTCGAGCTGCCACCCTCTGAAATCGAAGGTTGCATGGACTTAGACTGACCTCGACCCTTGCCCGGCAAAGGAGCTTTCAAGTCAACCTTCCAAGGGCCGTGCATCAACTCGGTACCCCAGACCTCGTGCTCAACCAAGCGGTAGGAAACCTTGCCTTCGCTAACCTCGGTGTCGACCCACAGATATTCACCACCCTGGCGAGAGACCACCAAGCCCGGAAGCATCTGACTGTTGAGCTTCTGCCAAGAACCATTCTCGCCACGACGCTCCAGGTCAAACCCGCTGGTGCCCTGCTCCATCACCGTCTCCCACTCCACCACAGCCACCAGCTGGGAATCCGCAATCCCTTCCACCAAACTCGCTAGCCCTGCCACCTCCCGCAGCGAACCGGCGGGCAGCAAGCGAGCCCTCAATCCCTTCACCGTCGCCCGCGTCGGCGTGAAATCGAAGTTCACCAGGTAGTCCTCGATCTCGCCGTCCGCAAAGGCTCCCGTTGCCTGAGAGGTCGTCATCACCGACGAACTCACTCGGAAACGAGCGTAGGTCGCATAAGTCTGGTCATCCGGCAGACCCGACCATTGAAACGTTAGCGTCGGATTGCTCGCGCTGGTCGTCTGGCACTGGCCGTCTGAGGCGCCGAACGCACCGTCTACGCTGCCCCCTGAAGGCAGGTCCAGCCAAGCACACACCGTCACCGAGCCCCCTGTCGCGTTGTTGACTGTTACATCTCCGAAGATCGAATGACTCGTTCCGGCAGGCGATCGAAAAACCGAACCATCCTCATCCGCGCCGTCGTCCGTGGCCGTGCCACTCGGCTGGCCGTCTGCCTCGTTGTCCACCGTCGGGCCCAGAGTCAGTGTCGGGGCGGTGCCCCCCGTTACCGTCACTGTGCGGTCCGGGTTGGCGGCTATAACTTCGCCGAGCTGAAATTCGAAATCGGCGTTGTTGCGCGCATCGGTCAGGTTGGTGGTCCCGGGAAAGGCGGTATCCGCCGCCAGTACATACACATTGCTCAAGCGTTCTTCGGCACCGTCGTCACGATTGAAGATATTTATTTCAGCGATGTTGTAAACCGCGCCTAAATCCACTTCCCACCAGTCGTTGGCGGTAGTGCCAGCGGTAGCACATATGTTACTAGCCCCTCCACTCCCGGTGGTATTGCCGTCGTTGCAATTCAAAGCCAAAGTTGAAGAGTTAAAGGTGGAATTTTGGCTGGCCGTTGCGCCCAAGCTGGCCAACGCCCGGTTGACACCGCCAGCATCAAGCACCTCAACCTCTGCCAAATTAATCAGATCATCGAATGTGTTATTGCCCGATTTCATGATCCGCACATAGCGCGCTAAGGTTCCGGTTTGAAGCGCATGCCTCGCCCCATCACTGGCCAGCAGCGCACCGTAGCTGTCCGGCGCATCGCCATAGTCCATGCTGCAAGTAGCAGCGGTGGTGGAGGGAATAATGTCCAGCGACACCGGTCCGGCGCTGTCGTCGGGGTTGGGTGCGCCTCGCAATTGCACCGTAGCGCTGTTGGCGGCAAAGTCGCTGCCGGAGACCGGGCAACTGGTGGGGCCGGGATCGGTCACCAGACACAGCTCAAGCGGCGGCGCGGTGCCGGGGAAGCCCCAAGTGAGATCAAACTCCGGCGAACGGCCGAGTGCTTCCAGGTCGGTACCCAGGGGCACCTGGGCGGCAAACTCAACGCTTAGTTCCAGGTTGTTGCCGGCCACGCTGAGAGAGCTCAGATCCACCGTCTCCTCAAAGCCGCTGTCGACCACAGTGAAGCCGTTGGTACAGGTATCGGCCTTGAAGTCGCAATGGGTAAGCAGCGCGCCGGTGAGGTCGTAGACATCCGCGCTCAAGGCGATAAATTGATCGCTGTCAATATCCGTCAGATGTACTTCTTCCCACAACGCGCCGTTATCGGTCAAGGCGCTGGCGCCAGTGGAACAGTAGGCGTTCGCCGGGGTAAGCGTGTCTTCAGCGAAAATCTCGGCAATTAAACACGGCGAGTTGCCCAAGACATCGAAGTTCCACAGGTTATTATTGTCGCCCAGCACCCAGAAACACCCCGCTTCGTCACGAGCAATACCATAGGTTTCGGCACCCGTGGGTCCGGTGACTAAGCCAGCAACCCCAAAGTCGGCGCACAGCGCCCCCCCAGGCGCCGCCAACCAGTCCCAGCAGTACACTTCATCTGTAAAGAAACGGTTGAAATACGTCCTGCCATTGTGATGCACTTCGCCACCGCTGCCGTTGGTCCGGTTGACATTGGGGAACAGCGCTTCGAGATTGGTCGGAATACCGCGAACGCAGGTGCCCCCAGGATAAGCCGCACAATAGGTTGCGTCATCGTTGGCGATGGCAACGCCGGTCAAACTGGCACAACCTTCCGCGTTGCGCGTGGAATCATAGGCCCGACTGAGGATACATACCGCATCCGCCGCCCCGGCTTGGTCATAACGTATATGAATATTGGAGAAGGTGCTCGCGTCGATCGATAATCCAGAGAGATCATCGACTATGGCGGACGTTCCCCAGCAATTTGTTGCCGTGGCAATATCGAAACAGCCAATCACAACACTACTATTGTTGGGATCACCGCCATCGGTGACGTCATGGTACATCACGCCGAAATAGATCCGGTTCTGCCATAACTCCATCTCAATTGCCGTACCACTGTAAAGACTATCTGCGCTAATGGTAAATAGATTTGCATCGCCGGTTGACAGATTGGTGCCAGTGGTCGCACACAGGTTGCCATCGGGCTGCACGCAGTGCATCAGCATGTTGTAGTCGAGCAGGTATAGATTGCCGTCGTCAGCCAACACCGGTCCCTGGATGGCTCCACGATCCGAGGTTACGCCGCCACCGCCCAGTGACACCCCGCCGTCATCCCAGGCACTGCCCGAGAAATTGCTGTCTTTGTCACAATTGCCGGTCAGTGGATCCACCCCGTCATAGGCCGAAACATCGAAACAGCCCAGACCCCAATCGCTGGAGCTGGGATCGGTATAGGGGTAGTAGAGACGGTTGCCGATAAACAGCGTGTTCTCCGGCGTATGGCCTATTTTGGTAGAGCTGATGAGGTTGGGGCGCAAGAGCACCGTATAACCAGCACAGACGGTACCGGTTACCGGATCAACGCACTGCAACACGCCGCCGGAGGATTGATGGTGAAACGTCATATAGATACGGCCATCGTCGGCACCGAGAATCGGGTCGTAACCATCGCCGCCGGTGCTGCCGAAGTTGATGTTGCTCATGGTGGGCACGGCTGGTAGCGGAGTAGTGAGGCCGAAGCCGCCGCCGGCCACCCGATCGGCGGTGAACTCTCCGGCTGTGAAAACCCAGCCGTCGGGAACATCGCTACTGACGACGCTGTGATCGCCGGAGAGCACGTCGCCCAAAACCACATTATTGATCGTGCCGCCACTCTGGTTGTCATAGCTGAGCACCCAATCGATCAGGTCGTCTTCGGCCACGGCGGTGGTGGAGCCAGTGGTTCGCGCCGTGCCCACTTTCTCGATCACCAGCTGCGCCACGTTCAAGTCACGCCAGTCGGGGGTGCTGTCGCCATCGGCATCCTGAGCGGTGGCCGGCAGACCGCCGGGCTCGAAGTTGTCGTCCAAACCGTCGTTGTCAGTGTCGTTGCCGCTGGCGGTAATGGTGCCGGCTTGAGCTTCCGTGGTATCGGGCAGCCCGTCGCCATCGGCATCCAGATCCAAAGAGTCGGCAAGGCCATCGCCGTCGGTATCCACCGCGCCGTCGCCCTCGTCGGTGTCCAGAATGCCGTCGTTGTCGTCGTCGATGTCGACGTCGTCAATGACCCCGTCAGCGTCGCTGTCCAGCCCACCAAAAAGAGCCAACTCACCGACGATAACGTAAATGTTCGAGCCAATAAAATAGGTCGATGTGCCTTGGAGTTTCACGTAGCGGAACGCTTGGGGAGTAAACGAAACGTCGTGGGTCCCCATGTCCCCCAATGGCGGAATCGTGCCCGACGACAGGAGCGTTTCCTCCCCCGCAAAGTCGCCGGTGGCGCTGCCATACAGATTGTAGTCTTTAATATTGCGGGAACCACCAGTAACAATCTCACTCGTGACCCTCAACGAATCCAGCAGATACGCTGCACCGAGGTCAATGCTCACCCATTCATCCAATCCAGTTGAATTCGGAGCCTGGTTCACCGAAGCCCAAGCCCGATCGGTCAAATTGACCACACCATCATTGATGTTGGTTGCCGCCCACATAGTGCCGTTGACCTGCGAACTGAAACCAGTGATGGTTTTGTTTAAGGCGACATTGGTCTGCGCCTGCGCCGCGGATGCGGCGAAAAGATTAGCTGCTAGAAAAACAACAGCCATGCACAAGGCTTTTATGATTGCTTTCGGGTTCATTTCAAATCCCCATGGTGCAGTTGAAGACAGGATTGTGGCAAGCGACAGCCGCTCCGGTGCGAAGGCGACACCGGGGCATTTTTCTTTTCTTCTCGTTCTTGTCATGGTACCTCCCCGCCGCAACATTTGTATTACTCTCACTTCACAACTCTTATTCACACCGGACTCCAGCCAACCGGCCCCATGCAAATGCGTAACCCCGAAAACATACGCCAGAATTGCACTATGCACGTTTCCCATCCATCGCCCCAAAGCCAGACCCACAAGCACCTCAACCACGCTTCTTGTTCCACTCATTTTTTGATTTCTCGCTGCAGCCCCCGCTACAAAACAGTACTTTCACTATGTCAAATTACGACAATAGATCGCACAACTTCCGCCCAAAATCAGATGTGACCCCCGCCACTGTGATGGATCATACATAACAACATTAATCGAGGTCCACTCGACACACTCAGAGGTGCGAGGCGGATGGGGAGCGGCGGATGGATACGGCAGGTGTGGAGCCGGGATCTGACACCTGTGTGAAGTAGATCCCCGACCACCAAGCCGCCGCCCTTCGGACAAGACGGGGACACAAACCCTATTTGCAACCCAAACCCGTTTCCATTGATCCACGATTCTTTGAATCGAATCGAGTTTTCTGATTAGGGGGTATTGTGTCCCCTTTCTTAACAAAACCCGTTTCCACCGATCCGCGATTCTTTGATTCGGAATTGAGTTTTCTGATTAGGGGGTATTGTGTCCCCTTCTTAATAACAACTAGTCCTGCAGGTTGACCGCCGGGTCGCCCGACACCAGGTAGATGTCCAGCATCCAGGGAGACAGACCTTCCGCTTCCCCTTGCTCGTGGGCACGGACAAACGCCTGACCCACGGTCTCGCCACGACCCACCAGGGAATTGAGAAACGACTGACTCAACCGTTGGGCTGGGGCATCCAAGGACAAGCCAGCAGGGGCCACCGCCGCGATCGCACCACCACCTGACGACAGCACCAAGCTATCTGCCAGACCCATGATCCCGGGGCTAGTGCTGTCCCCAGCAGCACAGGTCCAGGCGGAAAACACCGGCAGTGCCGAGCCGTTGGTCAAGCCGGCAACGTCGCTAGACTTGAGATAGGCCTCACTACCCAACTGGGTGGATGCACCGTGGCCGTCGTAGACAATCAACGACCAGTCGCCGGCTGCCCAACCACTCAACAGATCGGTGCGCACCGCATCCGTCGGATGGTACAGCTTGTCGACCGTCACTCCGTAGGACCTGAGGTTCGCCGCAGTCTTTTCACTGTTGGCGTGGAAGTCTCCAGCAGCGTCTGGATTGTCCGCCAGCACTAGGGCGCTACCGGTACCAACACCAGCCTCGTAAGCCGCCAGTTTGTTGACATAAGTCAGCACTTCGGCGTTGGTCATTGCCTGGATACGACCGACAGAGAACTCAGGCCGCTTGTCGCCATTGATGTCCGCGTAGCGGTTATCGCTCGAATACAGGCCCCAAGGAGTGACCGCGAGTCGCAACGGAATCAGGCTTTCGCCGTAACCCTGCAAATCGCGATGATCCAGCGTTCCTCGCCCCAGCAGGACTACGTAGAGCGGGGGTTGTGGTGACTTGGCGTAGACGCTGGCCAAGAAGGCCTCGATCGCCGCCGAATCGGTGCGACCGTAGCTGAACTCATCGTAGATGTCTTGCAACCAGACGATCTGGGTCGAAAAGCGGTTGGAACGGTAATCCTTGAGTGCCTGGGCACCTTCAGCCAGCGACTCAGGGGCGATGATCAGGTACTCAGCACTTAAACCACGGTTCTTGAGCGATGAAGCCACCTCAGCTTCCACCAATGCCGGGCGAGCGCGGTCGACCACCAAGTAATCCCGGCCATTCTTACCGCGGAAGCTCACCTGCCAGCCGCCCAAGCCGTCGGCACCAACCGTCAAATTTTGCCGCTCGGTTGCCGAGGTGCCTTGACTCAATTCAATAACCCGGATGTCGGCAGACTCAAAGCCTTCTACCGTCATCACTCCAGTACTTGCATTACGCACCCATAAAGAACCTTCCTTGGCCCTCATCTTGCGCTCAAAGGAAACTTGAACGTCATCGACCAGCACCAAACTGTAGGTTGCGTCGCCACCGGCTTGTGCGTGTACCGTCAAGGTCACGGTATTGCCACCAGCCAGCAGGCTCTGGTCAAAACTGGTTTCCAGGGTTACCAAGCCGTAGGCGTCCCAGGTCACGCTGCCTGGCAGTACCTGCCCGTTGACCGAAACCCAGGCGTGATGATCCTGTGCCGAACCATTTTTGCTGGCGCCGCGCAAAGCGATGCGGAGGTCAGCGGTCCCAGCCGCTGCGGCGTCGGGAAGATCGAAGCTCAAGACCGTTTCCGGCGTGTACGGGGCGTAGGTGAAATCCCAATACCAAGTATCTCCACCCTCTTCCCGCGTCGCCCAAGGTAGCAACCACACTTCTTGCTCGGCAACCAAGGTATCCCGGAAGGTTCCGGCAACCCCAGAGGACGGACCACTTCCGCTGGTCACAGCCATCGCTGTGCCACGACTGCGCCCCAACTGGTAGGCATTCGAGAAAGTATCCAGATTCTGATACGGATAACCGACCAAGTAGATCGTACTGCCGCCATCGTAGCTATAAGGAACTTCTTGGCCACCCATCGAAAGACCCAAGTGACTTTTGCGTAACAACGCACTGACCTTAGCGCTCGGCGCTCCCAGAGCCGCTGCGAGATCGGCAACCTGTGCGCTGTACCAACCGGAACCATCGGTCACTAGGCGAGCGCTGCCTTTGGGCCTGGATTTGATCAAGTTGTTTCCATCCCGAGATCCAACACCTGCGCCTAGCCCAGCCTGGCGACCGCCGCTACCGACGGTGCTTGCAGACTTGTCAGCAAGCGCTGCGGCCCCAGCTCTTTGCTTCAACTGGATCTGGCGCTGGGCCGTGCGCTGGCGCAAACGCGTCGCTACTTCTTCCTCATCGGGCAGCGGAGCCGAGCGACCACGACCAGCAAAACGCCTGTCGAGCTTTTCCCAGGCCCACCACTCGAGCACACCGTTCGAGCTGCCACCCTCTGAAATCGAAGGTTGCATGGACTTGGACGGACCTCGACCCTTGCCCGGCAAAGGAGCTTTCAAGTCGACCTTCCAAGGGCCGTGCATCAACTCGGTACCCCAGACCTCGTGCTCAACCAAGCGGTAGGAAACCTTGCCTTCGCTAACCTCGGTGTCGACCCACAGATATTCACCACCCTGGCGAGAGACCACCAAGCCCGGAAGCATCTGATTGTTGAGCTTCTGCCAAGAACCATTCTCGCCACGACGCTCCAGGTCAAACCCGCTGGTGCCCTGCTCCATCACCGTCTCCCACTCCACCACAGCCACCAGCTGGGAATCCGCAATCCCTTCCACCAGACTCGCTAGCCCTGCCACCTCCCGCAGCGAACCGGCGGGCAGCAAGCGAGCCCTCAATCCCTTCACCGTCGCCCGCGTCGGCGTGAAATCGAAGTTCACCAGGTAGTCCTCGATCTCGCCGTCCGCAAAGGCTCCCGTCGCCTGAGAGGTCGTCATCGCCGACGAACTCACTCGGAAACGAGCGTAGGTCGCATAAGTCTGGTCATCCGGCAGACCCGACCATTGAAACGTTAGCGTCGGATTGCTCGCGCTGGTCGTCTGGCACTGGCCGTCTGAGGCGCCGAACGCACCGTCTACGCTGCCCCCTGAAGGCAGGTCCAGCCAAGCACACACCGTCACCGAGCCCCCTGTCGCGTTGTTGACTGTTACATCTCCGAAGATCGAATGACTCGTTCCGGCAGGCGATCGAAAAACCGAACCATCCTCATCCGCGCCGTCGTCCGTGGCCGTGCCACTCGGCTGGCCGTCTGCCTCGTTGTCCACCGTCGGGCCCAGAGTCAGTGTCGGGGCGGTGCCCCCCGTTACCGTCACTGTGCGGTCCGGGTTGGCGGCTATAACTTCGCCGAGCTGAAATTCGAAATCGGCGTTGTTGCGCGCATCGGTCAGGTTGGTGGTCCCGGGAAAGGCGGTATCCGCCGCCAGTACATACACATTGCTCAAGCGTTCTTCGGCACCGTCGTCACGATTGAAGATATTTATTTCAGCGATGTTGTAAACCGCGCCTAAATCCACTTCCCACCAGTCGTTGGCGGTAGTGCCAGCGGTAGCACATATGTTACTAGCCCCTCCACTCCCGGTGGTATTGCCGTCGTTGCAATTCAAAGCCAAAGTTGAAGAGTTAAAGGTGGAATTTTGGCTGGCCGTTGCGCCCATGCTGGCCAACGCCCGGTTGACACCGCCAGCATCAAGCACCTCAACCTCTGCCAAATTAATCAGATCATCGAATGTGTTATTGCCCGATTTCATGATCCGCACATAGCGCGCTAAGGTTCCGGTTTGAAGCGCATGCCTCGCCCCATCACTGGCCAGCAGCGCACCGTAGCTGTCCGGCGCATCGCCATAGTCCATGCTGCAAGTAGCAGCGGTGGTGGAGGGAATAATGTCCAGCGACACCGGTCCGGCGCTGTCGTCGGGGTTGGGCGAGCCTTGCAGTTGCACCGTAGCGCTGTTGGCGGCAAAGTCGCTGCCGGAGACCGGGCAACTGGTGGGGCCGGGATCGGTCACCAGACACAGCTCAAGCGGCGGCGCGGTGCCGGGGTAGTCCCAGGTGAGATCAAATTGCGGCGAACGGCCGAGTGCTTCCAGGTCGGTACCCAGGGGCACCTGGGCGGCAAACTCAACCCTTAGTTCCAGGTTGTTGCCGGCCACGCTGAGAGAGCTCAGATCCACCGTCTCCTCAAAGCCGCTGTCGACCACAGTGAAGCCGTTGCTACAGGTATCGGCCTTGAAGTCGCAATGGGTAACCAGCGCGCCGGTGAGGTCGTAGACATCCGCGCTCAAGGCGATGAATTGATCGCTGTCAATATCCGTCAGACGGAGTTTTTCCCACAACGCGCCGTTATCGGTCAAAGCGCTGGGGCCAGTGGCACAGTAGGTGTTCGCCGGGGTAAGCGTCTCGTCGGCGAAAATCTCGCCAATTAAACACGGCGAGTTGCCCAAGACATCGAAGTTCCACAGGTTATTATTGTCGCCCAGCACCCAGAAACACCCCGCTTCGTCACGAGCAATACCATAGGTTTCGGCACCCGTGGGTCCGGTGACTAAGCCAGCAACCCCAAAGTCGGCGCACAGCGCCCCCCCAGGCGCCGCCAACCAGTCCCAGCAGTACACTTCATCTGTAAAGAAACGGTTGAAATACGTCCTGCCATTGTGATGCACTTCGCCACCGCTGCCGTTGGTCCGGTTGACATTGGGGAACAGCGCTTCGAGATTGGTCGGAATACCGCGAACGCAGGTGCCCCCAGGATAAGCCGCACAATAGGTTGCGTCATCGTTGGCGATGGCAACGCCGGTCAAACTGGCACAACCTTCCGCGTTGCGCGTGGAATCATAGGCCCGACTGAGGATACATACCGCATCCGCCGCCCCGGCTTGGTCATAACGTATATGAATATTGGAGAAGGTGCTCGCGTCGATCGATAATCCAGAGAGATCATCGACTATGGCGGACGTTCCCCAGCAATTTGTTGCCGTGGCAATATCGAAACAACCAATCACAACACTACTATTGTTGGGATCACCGCCATCGGTGACGTCATGGTACATCACGCCGAAATAGATCCGGTTTTGCCATAACTCCATCTCAATTGCCGTACCACTGTAAAGACTATCTGCGCTAATGGTAAATAGATTTGCATCGCCGGTTGACATATTGGTGCCAGTGGTCGCACACAGGTTGCCATCGGGCTGCACGCAGTGCATCAGCATGTTGTAGTCGAACAGGTATAGATTGCCGTCGTCAGCCAACACCGGTCCCTGGATGGCTCCACGATCCGAGGTTACGCCGCCACCGCCCAGTGACACCCCGCCGTCATCCCAGGCACTGCCCGAGAAATTGCTGTCTTTGTCACAATTGCCGGTCAGTGGATCCACCCCGTCATAGGCCGAAACATCGAAACAGCCCAGACCCCAATCGCTCGACGTGGGATCGGTATAGGGGTAGTAGAGACGGTTACCGATAAACAGCGTGTTCTCCGGCGTCTGGCCTATTTTGGTAGAACTGATGAGGTTGGGGCGCAAGAGCACCGTATAGCCAGCACAGACGGTACCGGTTACCGGATCAACGCACTGCAGTACGCCGTTGGAGGATTGATGGTGAAACGTCATATAGATACGGCCATCGTCGGCACCGAGAATCGGGTCGTAACCATCGCCGCCGGTGCTGCCGAAGTTGATGTTGGTCGCGGCGGGCACCGCCGGCAGCGGAGTAGTGAGGCCGAAGCCGCCGCCGGCCACCCGATCAGCGGTGAACTCTCCGGCTGTGAAGCCCCAGCCATCTGGAAAATCGCTACTGACGACGCTGTGATCGCCGGAGAGCACGTCGCCCAAAACCACATTATTGATCGTGCCGCCAGTCTGGTTGTCATAGCTGAGCACCCAATCGATCAGGTCGTCTTCGGCCACGGCGCTGGTGGAGCTAGTGGTTCGCGCCGTGCCCACTTTCTCGATCACCAGCTGCGCCACGTTCAAGTCACGCCAGTCGGGGGTGCTGTCGCCATCGGCATCCTGAGCGGTCGCCGGCAGCCCGCCGGGCTCGAAGTTGTCGTCCAAACCGTCGTTGTCAGTGTCGTTGCCGCTGGCGGTAATGGTGCCGGCTTGAGCTTCCGTGGTATCGGGCAGCCCGTCGCCATCGGAATCCAGATCCAGCGAGTCGGCAAGGCCATCGCCGTCGGTATCCACCGCGCCGTCGCCCTCGACGGTGTCCAGAATGCCGTCGTTGTCGTCATCAATGTCGACGTCGTCGAAGACCCCGTCGCCGTCGCTGTCTGGGACCAACTCACCAAAAAGAGCCAACTCACCGACGATAACGTAAATGTTCGAGCCAATAAAATAGGTCGATGTGCCTTGGAGTTTCACGTAGCGGAACGCTTGGGGAGTAAACGAAACGTCGTGGGTCCCCATGTCCCCCAATGGCGGAATCGTGCCCGACGACAGGAGCGTTTCCTCCCCCGCAAAGTCGCCGGTGGCGCTGCCATACAGATTGTAGTCTTTAATATTGCGGGAACCACCAGTAACAATCTCACTCGTGACCCTCAACGAATCCAGCAGATACGCTGCACCGAGGTCAATGCTCACCCATTCATCCAATCCAGTTGAATTCGGAGCCTGGTTCACCGAAGCCCAAGCCCGATCGGTCAAATTGACCACACCATCATTGATGTTGGTTGCCGCCCACGTAGTGCCGTCGACCTGCGAACTGAAACCAGTGATGGTTTTGTTTAAGGCGACATTGGTCTGCGCCTGCGCCGCGGATGCCGCGAAAAGATTAGCTGCTAGAAAAACAACAGCCATGCACAAGGCTTTTATGATTGCTTTCGGGTTGATTTCAAATCCCCATGGTGCAGTTGAAGACAGGATTGTGGCAAGCGACAGCCGCTCCGGGCCGATGCAGAACATCTTATTGACTACAGATTTTGCTCTATTCATTTTCTTACTCTCCCCGGTGCCCCATGCCACCAAAGTGCAGCTCCTTGCTTTGCACAGTCCACGGTTCATATGGTTGTGGGATTCCATCGTCATCGCTCAATACCTCACTCTTTTTGCACACCCTCGGCTTTCCCGAGCTATGATTAAGCGCGACTCCGTACCCCCGACTGTTGGCTTTGGGCTTTTGGTTGAGCCTAAGAAACGAAAAAAACAGCACGCGCTAAAACGTGCTTCAAAGCAGACAGACAGATCCCCCGATGTGTCGGCCTGAAAATAATGCGACTCCACGTCGCACAAAGGGACTATACACTATTTAGGTACCAAGTCCAACTTGATGTCCTAGATCAGTACCTTTGAGACAGTTGGCGGGAGCACGACCCCTGGGTCGAGCTTTAGAAGGTACCTTGCCGGGGGTTTTCTTTTCAAGCTCTTGTGCGGCCTGTAGGTGTTGTAGAGGTCCTGGAATCTCTGGATGTAAGGTCTCAAAGCCGAGACAGTATCGGGTAGCTCATACATTTCATAAAACTCTCCTCTCCAGGTTTCCTGCATTCGTTCGACGGTGCCGTTGAGCTTCGGACTCTTTGGCGGCAGCACATAGAGGGTGATGCCTCTATCTCGGCAGGCTTTCTCAAATTCATCCATAAATTCACTACCACCGTCCACTTGGATCGAGGTGATGTCAAACGGACACTCGGCAATGACTTTGTCTAGAAAGCGTGCTGCACAGCGAGAAGTGGCACGTTGATAGATCTCTCCCACTGTCCACCGGCTGACCGGACAGGAGGCTGAAAAGTGTTTGAGCCACTTGCCTGGAGCAGGGACCAGATGCAGCGTGTCGATCTGCAGTCGCTCGCCAGGGCGCGTTGGTCGGGGACACCATTTCGGCAGTCGCTGAGCGTGGAGCCGGCGCATACGCCGGGAGTTTTTGTACTTCTGGCGCCGGTAGCGTACCCGGTGGATTACCCCTCGATCCATTAGTTTGCGCAAGATACGCCCGACGGTGGCTTCTGATACCTCAAAGCCCTCGCCCTGGATCAGCGGCGCTAGGGTTTCCTTGCCCCAGGCAGGAAAGTCTCGACGGAGACTTTCGACTCTCTGTACCAATTCAGGTGACCAGTCAGCCTTACGCACCCGCTTGGGTCGGCTTGAGATCGGTTCTAGATGTCGGGGGCCACGCTCAAGGCGTTTGCGCCAGCGGTAAAGGGTAGCTCGACTCTTGCCCAAGATCTGAGCTGCTTCTTCACCCGAGATCCCCTTGTCGCGTAGTTGCTCGAAGCTCGCAACCAAGCGCAGCCGATCACGAGCCTGAGAGCTTAAGACAACGATGTCTTCACGGTAGTACTTGTAGAAACTTGGATCGAGTGCGACGATTTGCATCTGGGGGCCTCCCTTCGTTTTGGGTTATTCGATAGACCCGAAGGATCTTGGCCCCCTTTTTACTTGTCAAGGCTGTGGATGATGATGGGCTGGTGGAAAGCCAGCTACGCTTGCCTTCCCACAGCCCTTGGAAATCTCTCACGAGATTCCCACATCCCCCACAGCCTCGGCGACTAACGGCGCTGTCTCACAGGTGTTTGATCTAGGTCACTTGAACCGCTCATCCACGGTTACACCTATGTGAGACCGACGGATATGGCGGCAAGATTCAGTTGCCACACTACATGCGGCCTGGACGACCTTAACCGAGCACCTCCCATGCCACCGCCTAGCTCTCAAGCGTTCTAGGGAGTTACGCCGCACTGGATATCGAAAACTAGATCGGCCAAATACCTTCGCGAATGGAGGCAGATCCCCGACTCCAAAGACTTCCCACTTACGGGGATGAGAATGCTTGGTCATCCCGGCAACCTACCGGGTTGATCCCCGCCCACCACACACGTTCCCGCGGGGCCGTTCCCGCGGGGCCAGGCGTTTTCTCACCATCACAGCGAAGGCTCTGGTGCTCGTCATCCCGGCGCGGGGTAGAGCGGCGGGCCGGGATCTAACTCAGGCTACCGAGTTGTACCAGGGAAGAATCGACGGGGCTAGCCACACGTTCCCGCGGGGGCAGGCGTTTTCTCACCATCGCAGCGAAGGCTCTGGTGCTCGTCATCCCGGCGCGAGGTAGAGCGGGGGGCCGGGATCTAACTCAGGCTACCGAGTTGTACCAGGGAAGAATCGACGGGGCTAGCAGCTCGCTGGTCCGGGGTGGAACAGGAACATCCTTTCTCCTCAAGCCCGGGACAAAAGACCGGAGCGTCGAACAGATGCAGCGGACCTTCTTCCTTGAGGCGTTTTGCGGAATCGAGGGAGAGCTGTCGAGCATCACGGAAAACGTACGACTTCCAGATTTCTTCGATGGAATCCTGGTGAACATTGCCGGCAGAACGCCTTACATGGAGACAGGGGAAGACGCTGCCATAGGGATCGACCAAGACTTCTTCACTGCCGACGCCACAATGGGGCTTGAGTTCTCCGGGCTCATTTACCCGACCCTTGGACGAACAGTCCATTTCTACCGGAACTTCCTCCCGGCGGCGCTTGGCAATCTCGGTGACCTTTTCCCATCCAGCTCTGGAGGGCTGAATCGCGAAGGGACTGGTGTCGCCGTCGTCGCGCGGGGCGACGGGACCTTGGAAGCGCAAGCGCACGCCGAGCTGGTCGGACAATGAAAACATCTGCTCGACTTGGTGTTCATTCCAAGCGGTCAAGGTGGTGACGAAGGATGGACGTAGGTCTAGAGCAAGTAACTCTGGAATCGCCACGATCAATTTGTCGAAACTCCCGGGAACCTGGGTTTGCCGATCATGGGCTTCTGCGGTCGCTCCGTGCAAGCTTATTTCGGTCTGCAAGGGATTGACCTCTGCTTTGAGCCGTTCGGCGGTTCGGCCGTGCAGGCCGTGGGCACCGGTCTTGACGCGAATCGCAAAGCCGCGGTCGCGAGCCGCGCGTCCGATTTCATAAAAATGCGGATGGATCAGAGGTTCGCCTCCGGTGAGGACAATAAACAACACCCCCATGCGCTCTAGGTCATCGAGCAACGTTTCATAGTCGGCGACGGAGAGCGGCCGGCCTTCCAGCTTGCGGTCGTTGTAACAAAAGAAGCAATCTAAGTTGCACTTGTAGGTGAGCTCCAGCATCGCTTCGTGCAGAATGCTCTGGCGACGAATCTTGCCTTTGATGATGTCGTGATACATCAGGAAACTACCCCTTGCACCAATCCCTGAGATTGCAGTTCGACCAAGAAGGACTGCACATCCTTGGCCGCGGTCTCAGGGTCGACCTGATACTCAGAGGCGACATTGGCCGCCAAGTCGTTCCCGGCAACCCCTTCACGCAGCATCTCCAGAATGCGGATGCCGACTTCATTGACCACGACGATGCGTGGCCCGTTCGCCTGATCGACCAAAACCCCTTCCTGATCGAGTCGGCGAAAGCGCAGATCTGCGCTCAAGGTAACAGCCGTATTCATGACCCGACCCCTTTCCAATTCGATTGATCGAAAACCCGAGAAAAACTTATGTCTTTGTTCAATTGAATTTCGTCCATCGGGCTCGCACCCAGCAATTGCTCCAAGTTGGACATCGCTTGCTCGACTCGGTACGGATCTGCGTTCACAGTTGGGCAACACGCCAGAGCCCGCGACATCTGGGTCGCTAGAGACATCGGCAGGATTCTCAATTCCCGGCTCTTGACCAACCATCCCAGCCCAGCAACCGGATAGAGGGTTTGTTGATCGGTACAGGTGGTTCCCAATTCGCCGGCAAACGGAACGTAGCCGACCTCGAAGCCGCCGTCAGCTCGCGGCAAGGCAACCGCGGCGTCATCGCTCAACACTTCGTATCCTTCGGCAAGCGCCGTGCGCGCCAAGGTGGTTTTGCCAGCGCCAGAACGCCCCAAGAAAAGGTACGCCAAATCGTTGACGATCACCACGGCACAGTGAAGCAGCAACCCGCCCCGAAGCAATGACAAGTAGGCAACGATACCCCGCAGATAGTTCTGCAACACGATCGGCTGCACCGTGAGGTCTTCTTGATCGGTAGTCAAGGTGCCGCGAATAGGGTTTCCCAGTTCTATATTGCTGCGAAACCCCAAGCCTTCCATCTCCAACCCTCGTTCCGAGAAGGTCGAGGTGGGGGTATAGATCCCGTCGACAGAGAATCGACCCGGGACCATGGTAGGAACCGCGCCCTGGACCACTTGGGTTTGACCACTAATCATCACAGAACCATCAGCCACCCGGTACTGATCTCTGATTACCGATCCCTGGTGGGCGCTGAGTCCGCCAAACTGCAAATCCAGTCCGGCCATGCGCACGGCTACCGTTCGCGAGCCCCAAGGAGTCCGCGCCGCCCGATTGAAGGCCGGTTCGGTTGCTGCAATCGCTGCCGCTGAAATCATGATGGATTGGTACCCAAGCTCAGGCAAAGCAGCCAGAGTCCGGCACCGTCGCCTCTTGCCGATGTCAGGAACCGAGCGTGCCGCAGAGCGGCACAGTCTTACCCAACCCACCGGTTGGCGATTTCGGAGATTCAACATAGCACGATGATCCGCGAGGTCCACGTCTACGACCTTATGGTCGACTGGAAGGCTGAGCCGGACTCACCAACCCAACATCAGGGGCTTGGTACTGCGCTAGCCAAATCGCTCTCGCCTAATGAGCGCTACACTATCTGCCTACTTATGCGGGGCAGCTTCACGTTGGTTGACTGCGTTGAAAGGCCCTCTTTAGAAGTGGCAATCCCAAAGAATCCCTCAGAGGATCGCGTTCAGCGCCGACGAGTTACTACATTGCTGAGAAGTAAGCCTAAGCCAAGCTACCAATCGAAACCAGGCCACTCTGTTCCTTCCCAGGACCGCAACCACGGCCTGCACCCTCGGATTGACTGGAGCAAGAACAGCCTTTCTCTTCGAGTCCTGGGCAATAGAGGGGCGCGCCGAGAATCGACAACGGGCCTTCTTCTTTGATCCTGGTCGCGGAATCGTAGGAAAGCTGCCTTGCGTCACGAAAGACGTGCGATCGCCAAATCTCGTGAATCGGCTGTTGATGGACGTTTCCCGCAGATCGGCGCAGCTGCAGGCACGAAACCACACTGCCGTATGGATCGATGAGAATCCCCTCGCTGCCAGCACCACAAAAAGCTTTCGGTTCGCTGGAGGCTTTCTTCTCTTCGCGTGGTGCGCACTCCGTATCAGCCAATGCCGTTTGCCGCCATTCCTCAGCAACCGCGGCCATATGCTGCCAGGCTGCCTCAGAGGGCTGGATAGATAAGGGCTCGGTGTCGCCATCGTCGCGTGGAGCGACCGGACCTTGAAAACGTAGACGTAAACCAAAGCTATTAACCAGCTCAAACATCTCGTCGATTTGGTGCTCGTTCCAAGCGGTCAACGTGGAGACAAACAAAGGACGCAATCCCAAATCAATGAGTTCAGGGAGCGCACGGATCAATTTGTCGAAACTGCCGGGGACTTGCGTCTGGCGGTCGTGGGTTTCAGCGGTTGCTCCATGCAGACTGATCTCGATCCCCAAGGGGTCGACCTCTTGTTTGAGACGACGTGCAACCGCGCCTTTGAGCCCATGACCACCAGTCTTAATGTAGGTAACAAAGCCTCGCTCGCGAGCCGCGCCGCCGATGGCGAAAAAATCCGGGTGTACCAGCGGCTCGCCACCGGTGAGGGTCACAAACAAGACTCCCATGTTTGCAAGGTCATCCAGCAGACGCTGATAGTCCGACAGCATCATCTGCTTACCCTCAAGGCCGCGGTCGTTATAACAGAAGAAGCAGTCAAGGTTGCACTTGTAGGTGAGTTCGAGCATCACCCCGTGCAGTAGGCCCTGCTGACGAATGCGGTCTTTGATGTCCCCGTGATACGTCAATTGGATTCCTCGATAAGCTGCTCGGCTAGCAGCGTAGAAAGATAGTTATCGACATCCGTTGTCGCGGTTTCGATCGGGACTTGGTAATGATCAACTACCTTGGTGGCCAGTTCATCATCGACAACTCCCGCGCGAAGCCATTCCAATATACGAATGCCCACATCGTTAACCACAAGCACTCGAGGCCCGGACTGATCCACTACGACCCCTTCGTGATCAAGACGACGAAAACGGATATCTGAACTCAGTTTGACCTTATGCGCAGTCTTCATAGGGCTCCCAGTTGGATGTTCTCTGCTTCTCTTAAGGAGCTCGATCCGGTCGTCAAAAGCTCCGCGACGTTGGCGAAATCCTCATCCTTTGACGATCGAAATTCGGGCATTTTGTAGCAACGGAACAAGTTCTCTAGGTTTGAGATGGTTTGCTCAACGCGGAAAGGGTCGGCGTTGACCGTTGGGCAGCAGGCAAGGGCACGAGCCACTTGAACGCTCGGTGCTATTTCGCTCAAGGCTAAATGTTCCGTCTTGATCAACCAGTTGACAGTCGCTACCGCGTACTGACGCCGATCGGCACAGGTCATTCCTAGCTCCCCGGCAAAGGGGACAAACCTCACCTCAAAGCCGTAACCGCGACTCGGCAACACCATGACCGCATCATCACTCAAAACTTTGCAGCCCGCCGCCAATGCCTTACGAGAGAGTGTGGTCTTACCAGCGCCCGATCGTCCAACAAATAGGTGAGCACGGTCATCAATCACAATCGCAGCTGAGTGCAAAAGCAAACCCCCGCGGCGTAGAGCTATGTAGGCAGCCGAAACACGCAAGAAATTCTGCAGCACAATTGGTTGCGCCGTTAACTCTTCCTGTTCCGTGGTCAAGTAACTTGAGCACTTACCAGTGAGATCCACCTTGGCGGCGAAGCCACAGCCCAGAACCTCGACCACCTGCGCCATGTAACGAGTCTCCGGTGTGTAGATCTGGTTCACAGTGAAGCGTCCCGGACGAACTTTCGGAACCGCACCACGTTGAAAGGTTACGCTGATCATGTTTGAAGGGGTAGCTTCTTGGTCATCGGCTTGATCGACCACTTGGTAACTTCGTCCGATCTCCTCTGCTTGCAGCGAAGTCAAACCTTGCAGGGCCATCACCTCCCCTCCCAACGCAATCACCATAGAGTGCTCTCCCCAAGGCATCGGGAGATTGCGATCGCCTGTACGAGGTTCAAAGTGACTGGCACCTACGGCGAACCCACAACTATCTACTTGCATCCACGGCCCCTCATGCCAAAAGCGTGGATACAAACTATGTCGAGCACCGAGCCCTGGGCCCTAGGAGCCTAAAGTCGAGCAAGACGAAGGCGGGACGAATACTTTCCCAAACAGACCAGTCGGCGGGTCGCAAACTGCAGCCGCGACCTCCAGTGGTTCAATCGACAATATGCGCGGTGCTTGATAGTCCGGCTTGTGATCTTCGGCCCGATTCTTTCCGCTTTCCGTGTCTCGCAGATCCGAGTTTCCTCGGTCTCCGTTTTGCTCATTTGAATGCATAGACATCTTGAATTCTCCCGGTGTCCCTTTGTCCTAGAGATCGCGAATACCACCCGACCTGCAGCGATTGTACTGCAGTCGCCAAGTCCTGCGTTATCGGAATTCGGTTCACGCCGACGAGCTTGCGGCGAGTGTAGCAGCTTTACAGCTGCAAAGATTGAGCCGCATCGCAAACGCTTGTCCCACATCACTTTCGGCCAACTCTCTCCAGGTTCAGAGTGGTGGTTACGCCAGTTATCCGCGCAACAACTCCCGAAGACAGCGAGATCTGCGATGCCGGAAAATCACCGAGCGCGGCCACCAAATCGCTAGGGTGGTCGCCGGACAACCAAGTATTCATTCTCTCGATTCTCGCGACCATCGGCGCGAAAGCGCACTCCTGGCCCCCACCCGACCGCCTCAGCCAGTGCGTCAACTTCGTGTTTGTTAAAAAAATGACAGTAACGGACCGCGTCTTCGGTTTCGGATGGATCACCTGGGGCACCCCAGGGAAATAAAACATCGCCACGATCCAATGAGCGGCCTTCGATCTGTGACTCCGTACCAACAGCGCGACCTCGGCGTTTGGAGTCGGCAAACCAGAAAGTCAACACCAACCAGCCGCCCGGATTGACCACGGATTGCAAGCGCTGAATCAATTGGACTCTGGCTCGGCTGCTGGGGATGTGATGCAACAGTCCGAAGGCGACCACTAAGTCAAAGCCCCGTCTGATCGGCAAGCTGCTGGCGGCATCAGCGCAGACCCAGTGCGCACTGCGGATCACATCGCTGGCCGCAGGGCTACGGTTGGCCGCCAGTCGGAGCAGCGCAAGACTCTGGTCGACACCGACGTATTCCGGGGTCAACTGATGTTCTTGCAAACAAGAGAAGAAGCGTCCGTGACCACAACCGACGTCTAAGATCCGGGCTGTCGACGACAGCCCATCGGATCGCAGGCTCTCGATTAACGGTGCCCACCCAGGCCAGGGACGGGTGCGCCGTGAAGCAAAGGCAGCCCCGTGCCGGTCATAGAAACGGCGGTTGACTTGCTCCAGGTACTGGCGGGTATTCTCTTCCACCGGGAAACGTTACCTGATAGCCGCTTGATTGAGGTTGCGAAAGATCCCCGACCCCCAGGACCCCCACGCTACGGGGATGACGTGTTGATGTATCCCCACGCTACGGGGATGACGTGTTGATGTATCCCCACGCTACGGGGATGACGTGTTGATGTATCCCCATGCTACGGGGATGACGTGTTGGGATGCCCTGCCTACAGGGATGTTGATCGGGCGCGCTGCGGGGATGATGATGTGGAGCCTGCCCCGGCGGGGGTTCGGGTGGGGAGCCTGCCCCGGCGGAGGTTCGGGTGGGGAGCCG
Organism: Candidatus Multivoradales bacterium; assembly: GCA_965248055.1. Lineage (GTDB taxonomy): Bacteria > Acidobacteriota > Thermoanaerobaculia > Multivoradales > JAHEKO01 > CBDCXF01. The sequence continues at coordinate 3,096,485 of CBDFIJ010000004.1, read as the reverse complement.
GGGTCATCCCGGCGGGGGGAGGGCGGGGGGCCGGGATCTCGTCGAGCCTAGAACAAGGTCTCGTACAGGTCTGACCATCCAGAATTGCTCCGCTCGATCATCTTGAGTTTCCAAGATCGTTTCCATTTCTTGATCTGCTTCTCTCGTTGTATCGCAGCGTACATAGTCGCATGCATTTCAAACCAGACTAGCCGGTGGACGTTGTACTTCCAGGTGAAACCACGCACCACACCTTCCCGGTGGAGGTAGACACGACCAGCAAGATTCGAGGTCACGCCAACATAGAGGACACCGCGGGGCTTGTTGGCGAGAATGTAGGCACAAGGCCGTCGGGTGTACGTGCTACCCATGTTAGGTAAGACGACTTTTTAGCAACCGTCCTTGCGATTGGGAACAGATCCCCGACCCCCAGGACCCCCACGCTACGGGGGACGTGTTGATGTATCCCCACGCTACGGGGATGACGTGTTGATGTATCCCCACGTTACGGGGATGACGTGTTGATGTATCCCCACGTTACGGGGATGACGTGTTGATGTATCCCCATGCTACGGGGATGACGTGTTGATGTATCCCCATGCTACGGGGATGACGTGTTGATGTATCCCCATGCTACGGGGATGACGTGTTGATGTATCACCCCATGCTACGGGGATGACGTGTTGGGATGCCCTGCCTACAGGGATGTTGATCGGGCGCGCTGCGGGGATGATGATGTGGAGCCTGCCCCGGCGGGGGTTCGGGTAGGGAGCCGGGGTCATATCGGCGAAAGAGGAAAGCTTGCCCCGGCGCGAAGGGGATCGGGAGCTGGGGGCGGGAACCCAGGGTCTGGTGCGTCATCCCAGTAGCCATTCGGGTTGCGGGATAATCAACTCTGTGAGTGTCTACACCTTCGATCCTCAGCAGCACGAACAGGCGATCGAGGGAATCGTCCAGGCGGTTGATACCGCCACCGGACTCGACAATGCGGCGTGGGCGAGAATTCTCCGCGCCCATCCAAAACAAGAAGGCGGCTTCTACTCCAAGGCCGAGATCATCCGCGGCTTTCGCCACCTAAATCAGGTGCGCAACTGGCAACGGGACGAATCTGTGTTTCTCGACAAGGTGCGGATGAAACCGATCCGCACCCTTTCCGGGGTAGCGCCGGTGACGGTCTTGACACCGCCCTATCCGTGTCCGGGAAAGTGCATCTTCTGCCCCAGCGACGTGCGCATGCCCAAGAGTTACCTATCAGACGAACCCGGGGCCCAGCGCGCCGCTGAACATCGTTTCGATCCCTACCGACAAACCGCATCCCGACTGCAAGCGTTTTACAACAATGGCCACTCGGTCAACAAGGTCGAGCTGATCGTTTTGGGCGGAACCTGGTCGTCTTATCCCGAGGAATATCAGATTTGGTTGGTGCTCCGCTGCTTTGAGGCGATGAACGACTTTCTCCCCAGCGACCGCCTGGATCTTCCCGATTTGCCGTCGACCGGCTATGAAGCGATCGAGGACCGGGTCCGTGGTGAGACGATCGCTCAAGACAACTACAACCAGGTGGTGCGCCGAAACGGAATGGACCAACTTGCCGGAGCAGCAACCTGGCAGCAGTTATCTACTGCCCAAACAACCAATGAAGAGGCAGGCAGTCGCTGCGTCGGGTTGGTGCTGGAAACCCGGCCTGATCATCTGGATGACGCAGAGATCACACGTTTGCGCCGCCTGGGAGCCACCAAAGTCCAGATCGGATTTCAAAGTCTCAACGACGCGGTGCTGAAAGCCAACCACCGGGGGCATGACGTTGCCGCCTCGCGTAGCGCGGTCCAACGTTTGCGTGCGGCCGGTTTCAAGATCCACGGGCACTGGATGGCCAATCTCTACGGCTCGAGTCCGCAAGCCGACATCGAAGATTACCGGCGCATGTTCGACGATCCCGACTTCCGTCCCGACGAACTTAAGATCTACCCCTGCAGCCTGATTGAGAGTGCGGAATTGATGGGCTACTACCAAGACGGTCGTTGGCGCCCCTACGATGAGGAAGAACTAGTCGAGGTCTTGGCGGCCTGTATGGAAGCCACACCCCGCTACTGCCGTTTGACTCGCGTCATCCGCGACATCCCCGGCGGCGACATCGTCGACGGCAACCGGGTGACCAATCTGCGAGAGGTCGCCGAAGCCAGGCTGGAGGCACTGGGGAAAATCAACGTCGAAATCCGGGCTCGTGAGACTCGTGGCAAGAGCGTGCGACGTTCAGCATTGCAATTGCGCGACACCAAGTACGACTCGTCGATCGGGCCCCAAGTGTTTCTCGAGTTCGTCACCGAGAGCGACCAGATCGCCGGCTTCTTGCGCCTGAGCCTGCCCAAGCAACCAGTGCCCATCCCGGAGATCCAAAACAGCGCGATGATTCGCGAAGTCCACGTCTACGGCCAGGTGGTGGACTGGCAGGCTGAGCCGGGGTCAAGAACCCAACACCAGGGTCTTGGTACTGCGCTCACCGAACGTGCGGTCGAAATCGCTCGGGCTGCCGGCTATCGAGACCTTGCTGTCATTTCCGCGGTCGGAACCCGAAACTACTACCGGAAATTGGGATTCGAAGATGGGGAGTTGTATCAGCATCGGAATCTGGCTGACGGCGGGGAACAGCTCGGGAGGGGGTAAACCCCCCTCCCCTTGTATGTTTGTGGAGATGAGTCTCTTCGGCAGGGAAGCTGTCCCTCCCCTTAGGCCCTGAGCCTGTACGTAGATCAGCTCCCTGCCCTAGCTCTCAAACGCCGGAAAGAATCTGAGGCCGTAGAGCCTGTATTGACAAGGTCGGTGCGAGAGTTACCCAAGGTCAGGGAGCCGAAGGGACAGTGTAACCGAAAGGAGAAAACGATGAAGAAGCCCTGGAACCACCGTTGGCCAATACCGCAAGGAGTGAAGCTGCCCCGTTTTGGTGGACACATAGTTTAGCTCTCATTGAGGGAGAGCCGTTTGGTTGACGACCGTTGCCGAGGCAGCGAGTCGGTCTTCGTAGGCGACAGGACTCAAGCCTCCGAGGCTTGAGTGGCGTCGTTTACGGTTGTAGAAGATCTCGATGTAATCGAATAGATCTCGTTGAGCTTGGCGACGGCTGGTGTAGCGCACATGATGCACCCGCTCGGTCTTCAAGCTGGCAAAGAAGCTCTCCATCGGTGCGTTGTCCCAGCAATTGCCCTTGCGGCTCATGCTCACCGTGATGCGGGCATCTTTGAGTTTTTTGCGATAGTCAGACGCTGCGTACTGACTACCGCGATCAGAATGGTGCAACAGCCTCCCAGGATCTGGGCGGCGCTCATAGAGCGCACTGTCCAGAGCCCGTAGAGTCAGATCCTGGGTCAGACGAGTACTGGTCGAGAAACCAACAATACGCCGGGACCCAAGGTCCATGATCGCTGCCAAGTACAGCCAGCCTTCAGTGGTGGGAATGTAGGTGATGTCGCTTAACCACACATGATTGGGATCTTCGACCTCGAAGCGGCGATCCAATACATTCGCAGCCACCGGATGCTTATGTTTCGACTGCGTCGTTACCCGAAACTGCTTGGCCCGTATTGAGCGAATGCCGTGACTGCGCATCAAGCGAGTCACACGCTTGCGGCTGTGGCAAAAACCCCGGTCTCGCAACTCACCATGGATTCTAGGGCTTCCATACGTCCGCCGACTCTCCGAGTGAATCATGCGAATCTGGGTCAAAAGGCGGCGATCTTCCCGGCCACGTCGGCACTCTGGACGACGTACCCAGGCGTAATAACCGCTCGGTGATACCTCCAGAACACGACACATGACGCGCACAGAATGCTCGCGCCGATGACGGCGGATGAAATCAAATCTCATCGCCGTCGATCCGAGAAGATCGCCACCGCTTTTTTTAGGATCGCGTGCTCCTCTTTCATCATCGCCAGCTCTCGGCGAAGACGACGCACCTCCTCTTGCTCCGGCTGCAAACGCCCCTCGCCGGGAAACGCTTGATCAGGGTCCTCCAAATACTGCTGCTTCCACCTGCCCAGAAGATTCGGCCGGATGTCTAGATCTCGAGCCACTGACGACATCGGCAGATCGCTTTCCAGAGCCTGATGTACTGCTTCTCGTTTGAACTCTTTGCTAAATCGACGACGAACTACTGACATGAACACCTCCTTGGATCCAATGATCCTATTCTTAGTGTCCACTAAGACGGGTCAACTCCAGAGACCCATCGCCGCTGCTTTGTCGCGAGACGGCCACGCGAAGCATGGGGTGCCTTGTATGTAGGGGAGCCCTTTATGGGCTCCCGCGCTGGATACCCTCGACCATTCCCTCGGGATGGCTACCGGAGCGGAATAACCGACCACTTTCGCCGGTTCTCTAGCCATGACGCAAACCACCATCACCTCAGGGACTCTTAGAAAACTTACCGCCTTTACCACTGACCCGAACGGGGGCAATCCAGCAGGAGTATGGATCGGGGCGCAACTGCCTGAGGCTACAGAGATGCAGCGGGTTGCCGCAGAGGTCGGCTTTTCCGAGACTGCTTTCATCGCACCAGACGATGGAAGTTTGCGCACCATCCGCTACTACAGCCCGGAAGCGGAAGTGTCTTTTTGCGGTCACGCAACAATTGCCACAGGGGTTGCACTCGGACAGACAGCTGGCGATGGCGTCTATCGACTTTCGACTGCGGTCGGTGAAGTGCCCGTTACGGTGACTACAGAAGACGGAATTCGTACCGCTTCACTAACCTCTGTTCCACCGCGATCAGAACCCGCCTCGCCCGAACTGGTTTCCGCAGCTCTGGCGACATTGCATTGGTTGCCCTCAGAATTGGATGCTTCGATCCCAGCCGCCCGTGCCTATGCAGGCGCTTGCCACCTGATTTTGGCAGTTCAACGCGAACAGCGTTTGTCCGATCTGAACTACGACTTCGATCAGCTCAAGGCGTTGATGATCGAAGACGGTCTAACCACGCTACAGCTGATCTGGCGTCAGTCGTCGGAGGTCTTTCATGCCAGGAATCCGTTCCCCGTCGGTGGTGTGGTCGAAGACCCCGCCACTGGAGCTGCGGCTGCCGCATTGGGCGGATATCTGCGAGACGCTGGTTTGGTGCAAGCGCCAGCATCGATTCTGATTCGCCAAGGGGAAACGATGGGGCGCCCCAGTCGGTTGTCCGTCAATATCCCGGTTGAAGGTGGCATCGTGCTCAGCGGCACTGCGGTTGAACTGTAGTTGCTGGTCAGCGCTCACAGCAGAGCTCCCGCTCGCCTCAAGGTCACCAGAACCACCCAATATCTTGATGTAGGGGAGCCCTTTACCGGCTCTCGCCACCACTGGTCATCCTGAGCGACCGAGCCCGGCGAGGAAGTCGAAGGATCTCAAATCTGCGGCCGGGGACACAATACTTTGTTTGTGTCCCCTTTTTCTGAGCTAGGAGTCTTCGGGATTCGGGTTGTGAGTGAATTCGCCCTCGATGATGATCGTCACGTCGTCGCCGACGAACAGGCCACCGGCGTCCATGGTACGGTTCCAGGAGATGCCAAATTCTTTGCGGTCGATGACCAGTTCGCCGCTGATCCCGATGCGTTGAAGACCCAGTGGATCGGTAATCGGACCGATCACTTCGACCGGCAGTACTACTTCTTTAGTCACCCCGCGGATGGTCAGGTCGCCAGTGACGTCAAACCCACTCTCCGTCTGAGCGACAGAGGTGCTACTAAAGGTGATCTCGGGGTGGTTCTCGACATCGAGGAAATCTTCGCTGCGCAAGTGGTTGTCGCGTTGTTCCATCCTGGTGTCGACGCTGGCAGCCTGGATAGTCACGCTAACCGAGGAATCGGCTGGGTTGTCAGCATCGTAAGTGACTGCGGCCTCGAAATCAGCAAACGATCCGCGCACCGTGGAGACGGTGAAATGGCGAACCCCAAAGCCGACATGTGCGTGTGAAGTGTCCATAGTGAATTCTTGGGCGCCGGCCAAGGTAGCCGCCAGCAGAAATGCCGACAAGAATGTAATCGTGGATAACAGTCTTTTCATTGAAATGGTCCTCCTGATTGCAGAACGAGTCTTACACGAGCCAGTCAAGACAGAGTTGGACGGGCGAGTTCGATCGGTCGAGTCTTCGCTGACCTGAACCCACTCGGGCCACTCGGTTGCAGACTATACGGAACAATTCACCGTTTGGCTGTAGGAGAGACACCGATCCGAGGCATACCGCCGGTGATTGCCACAGATGATCTAGGAAACCACGGCTAGTCTTGTAGTCTTGCTAGGGCGGCAAATCGAGAATTGATTTTCCCGCTCTCGCCCACCTGTCCACACCGATTTAGCGAGGGATTTATGAGTCATTGTCGTTTTCTCCATTTTTGCAATCTGGCTGCTTTGGTTGGAATGACGATTGCGTCACCAGGGGTCGCTCAGGATTCAGTAAATCCGCTAGATGAGATTTTTTCCCGGGGCTGGGAATTCCAGATGCAGGAATACCCGCAGTTCGCCACCGCAGTGGGAGATAACCGCTACAACGACCGGCTGGCGGATGTCTCGCGCCAGGCTTACCTACGAAGACTCCCGACTTGGCGGAGCCTGCTGGAAGACCTCGATGCCATCGATCAGGAATCACTGTCCACCAGCGACCGCATCAACTACGACGTGTTCCGCCGTCAGATCGAGGCAGAGATCGCGACGGTCGAATTTGGCAGTTTTGAAATCCCGTTCAACGCCGATTCGGGATTTCATTCGGCGATCGCCAGCTTGCCCAACATGATCCCGCTAGCAACCCTCGCCGACTACCGAAACTACATTGCCCGACTCCAGGCGATCGGTGGCTACTTCGGCCAAAACATCGACAACATGCGCGCTGGCTTGGCGCGCGGCATGAGCCAACCGCAGGAAGTTCTGGTCGGTATCGAGGACACGGCGGCGGCGCACGTGGTGGACGAGCCGACCAAGAGCGTGTTCTATGCCCCGTTCGCAGAGTTCCCGGTGGGGGTTCCCGCGAGCGAGCGGGCTGGATTGGCCGAGCTCGGTTCTCAAGTCATCAACGAGACGGTGGTCCCAGCCTACGCCCAACTGCGGGAGTTCTTAGTCCAGGAATACCTACCCAACACCCGGCCGACTGGCGGCGCTCTGCATCTTCCCAATAGCGAGGCGTACTACCAGAATCAAATTCGCTACTACACCACCCTGGATCTGACCCCGGGAGAGATCCACCAGATTGGCGTCGAAGAAGTGGCACGCATCCGATCCGAGATGGAGGCGGTGATCGAAGAGGTTGGCTTCGAGGGCAGCTTCGATGACTTCCTCACCTTCTTGCGTACCGATCCGCAGTTCTATCCCAAGTCCGGCGAAGAACTGCTCAAACAAGCCGCATACTTGTCTAAGAAAATGGACGGCCAACTGCCCCGGCTGTTCGGTCGTCTACCCCGACTTCCCTACGCGGTCGAACCGGTGCCCGACCATCTGGCAGCCAGATACACCGCCGGGCGTTACGTCGATGCTCCGGCTGGCAGTACCCGCCCGGGGATCTACTGGGTTAACACCTACGCCCTCGACACTCGCCCGCTGTACAACCTGGAGGCGCTAACGCTGCACGAAGCAGTGCCCGGCCATCACCTGCAAACCGCGCTGGCTGCCGAGCTGGAGGAGGTTCCGGCCTTTCGCAAGTTTGAGTACATCTCGGCCTTCGGTGAAGGATGGGGCTTGTACTCCGAACGACTGGGGCTGGAGGCCGGTTTCTATACTGATCCCTACAGCAACTTTGGTCGCCTGACCTACGAGATGTGGCGCGCTTGTCGGTTGGTGGTCGACACCGGGATTCACGCCATGGGATGGAGCCGCGATCAGGTAATGGCCTTCTTGGCTTCAAATACTGCGTTGTCCTTGCACGAGGTCGAGACCGAAACCGATCGCTACATTTCCTGGCCAGCCCAAGCGTTGTCCTACAAATTGGGCGAACTCGAGATTCGCCGCCTACGAGCACAGACTGAAGCAGCACTGGGAGAGTCGTTCGACATCCGCGCCTTCCACGATGTGGTGTTGTCGCAAGGCTCGGTGCCGCTGGGAACCCTGCGGACGATGGTCGAGCGCTACATTGCAGCGGCTCGAGAGCAGTAGATCAACCAGTCCAATCTAGTACCTAGCTGAAGAGACTCCCCGACCGCATCGGTTACTTGACTCAGAAAAGATCCCCGACCCCCGAGAACCCCCTCCCTACGGGGATGACGATGTGGGGGCAGCTTCAGGGTGATGATGGGGGGCAGGCTGTGGGGTGATGATGTGGGGGCAGGCTGTGAGGTGATGATGGGGGGCAGGCTGTGAGGTGATGATGTGGGGGCAGGCTGTGAGGTGATGATGTGGGGGCAGGCTGTGAGGTGATGATGTGGGGGCAGGCTGTGGGGTGATGATGTGGGGGCAGGCTGTGAGGTGATGATGTGGGAGCAGGCTGTGGGGTGATGATGTGGGGGCAGGCTGTGAGGTGATGATGTGGGAGCAGGCTGTGGGGTGATGATGTGGGGGCAGGCTGTGAGGTGATGATGTGGGGGCAGGCTGTGGGGTGATGATGTGGGGGCAGGCTGTGAGGGTAACGCCCCTCCCCTACAAGAAAATGGGATTGGACCGTCGCCTCCGCAGGGGCGGGTTTATCCCCGCCCCTGCGGAAAGACGCTAGGCCAAGGCCCAAGTAGCAGTCCGACAGAGTGCACCTTGTCTTTTCTCTCGTCATCCCGGCGGCGGGGAGCGAGGGGGGCCGGGATCTGATTCGATCTTGGCACCGGCCTTGCTCCCCAAGATCGTGGGAGACAAGTCATGATTGCAACCACAAACCTATCCATATCTCGGACCGCTTTTGCCAACCGTGCAAACCAGCCGCTTGCTGCGACACTGGGCGCGGCTTGCCTGCTAGTGGCTAGCATGACGCTGGCCTGCGGTGGCAGAGAAACGAACAGTGCGGATCTTCAGGAGAACAGCACTGGTTTCCAGGAACAGACTGCTGATCGTCAAGAGCAAGACACTACCCTAGTCAGAACCGGCCAGTCCGGTACCGACCCATCCGCTCCAGATCAGGCGGCAAAAGACTCACTGCAAGCGCTGCCCGAGAGCGAACTGCCCGGCAACGACCCTTATGAACGAGTGGCAGTGGACGCCGAAGCGTCGGAAGCCACGCGGGTTCAGGATGCCGACACTTATCGCAGCGACCGGACCCAGGTCGCCGACGTGGTACCCGTGACGGTTGCCGACGTGACACCGCCGCCGGTGCCCACAACTGCTGCGACCGCCCCCGATTCACCCAGCGAATCGCCACTGCAACCTGAGACCTCGCCTGCGGACGACAGCGAGCTAATGGCCGCGACCGAACAGCCAGTAAAACCTGAAGGCAACGCGACGGTGACCGAAACAGTGGAGACCACCTGGGTGACTGTGGAATCCGGCAGCGAGTTGGAAATTGAATTTCTGTCCGCGGTTTCCAGCGAGTGGAGTGAGATCGGAGATGAGGTGCGGGTGCGAGTTTCCAAGAGTCACTTGGTGGACGGAACTTTTGCCATCCCGGCCGGAAGCGAGTTGGTCGGCGAAGTTCTAGAAGCAACTCCAACCAAACGGTTTGGCGGTCAAGCCACGCTGGCTATCCTCTTTAACACCTTAGAGTTAGCCGGTGACGACTCGATCGACATTGACATCCCCTGGTCGGGCGAAGACTCCGGACAAAAGAAAAAGGACGCGACCCGCATTGGCGGCGGAGCGGCGGCAGGGGCCGCAGCCGGGAGCATTTTCAAAGATTCCGACGGAGCCAAAATGGGAGCCCTAATTGGCGCGGCAATCGGCGCGGCCCGGGCCGCCAAAGATCGCGGCGAGCCGGTCGAGCTTCCGGAGGGCAGCGTGCGAACCGTGATTCTGGAGCAGGAATTGGAAGTGCCAGTCTGGATACGCCACATCAAAGCAAGCTAGAGGAAATCGCTAAACAGCCCGCAGGTCGGGCAGACGGGAGATGGGAAGCACAGTTGCACCTTGGCAAACCGCCTTTACCCTGTTACATTTCTTTACCGTCACCCGTGACCAATGTGGTCAGACAGGAACAAACAACCCCGCAGTCCTTAACAAGGAGGAGCAACGGAATGAAGAAGTCAGATATGGCAGCCAAGTTGGCGACAAAAGCCGACCTCAGCCAGGCGAAGGCAGCAGAGATCATCAATTGCATTTTCTCGACCACCTCTGGTGAAGGCATTATCGCCGTCGAACTGGATGCCGGTCGCAAAGTGCAGATCACTGGCTTCGGCACCTTTGGCACCAAAGACCGCGCAGCCCGTCAGGGCCGCAACCCAGCTACCGGTGAGACCATCACCATTGCAGCCAAGAAGTACCCCTACTTCAAGGCTGGCAAAGGTCTCAAAGATCGCGTCGCCGAGTAGTTCGGTTTCGAGCAAGTGTTGATAGAACGGCTCGCCGAATGGCGGGCCGTTTTCTTGTTTGCCAGGAGGGGGACACAATACTTTGTTTGTGTCCCCTTTCTTTTCGGAGACCCGTATACACCCTGGTGGTAGCCTGCCGCGATGTCGGCGATCGACTTCGTCATTGTCTTGGCCTACTTGCTTTTTGCGGTTGGCGTTGGGGCGATCTTTTCCCGCCGTGCAGGAAGCGGGCTCGACGAATACTTTCTTTCGGGTCGCAGTTTGCCCTGGTGGGTTGCTGGAACTTCGATGGTGGCGACGACTTTCGCCGCCGACACGCCGTTGGCGATTACCGGTCTGGTCGCCGAGAACGGGATCGCCGGCAACTGGTTTTGGTGGAGTGTGGCGATCGCCCACGTCGCGGCAACTCTGTTTTACGCACCGCTATGGCGACGCGCCGGGGTACTCACCGACATCGAACTAATCCCGCTGCGCTATTCGGGCAAACCCGCCCACTTCTTGCGCTCCTTCCGCGCCCTCTGGGATGGCGTGGTAATCAACTCAATCATACTCGGCTGGGTTACCTTGGCGATGGTCAAGATCATGGACGCTTTCTTTGATCTGGACCGTTGGGTGGCCTGGGCTGGACTGAGCAGAATCATCGACGGTCGATGGGCGGGCATCCTGGTGTGTCTGATCGTCGCAGTTGTTTACACGGTGATGGCCGGCTATTGGGGGGTGGTGGTGACCGATATCGTCCAGTTCGTGATGGCTATGATCGGTTCCATCGCTCTAGCTGTGTTTGCCTGGCGTGATATCGGCGGCGCTGAGGGATTGCGCGTTGGCTTGGCCGAGCGATTTGGAGACGCTGCCGACGGATTCCTCGACTTCTTTCCGAACGGCCAGACCAGCTCGCTACCGTGGATCACCTTTAGTGCCTTTCTCGCCGTCCAGTGGTGGGCCAGTCGCAACTCCGACGGCGGTAGCTATCTAGCGCAGAGAACTCTCTCGACCAAGAATCCTCGTCATAGTGTCCTGGCTTCGATGTGGTTTACGGTCGCCCACTACGTCCTGCGCCCCTGGCCATGGATCATCGTCGCGTTGATTTCGTTGATCATCTTTCCCGACCTGGAGGACGCCGAAATGGGCTACCCCAAAATGGCGTTGGCTTATCTCCCCGCGGGATGGCTGGGGTTGATGGTGGCCAGCTTGGTGGCAGCCTTCATGTCGACCGTAGACACCCACATCAACTGGGGTGCGTCGTTGGTGGTCAACGACTTCCTGAAACCACGCTTGCCTAGCACCTGGGATGATCGACGGTTGGTGCGCCTGTCGCGCTGGATCTCGGTGGCGCTGATGATTATTGCTGGTGTAGTGGCCTATTCGATGTCTTCGGTGGCCGGCGCTTGGCGACTGCTGTATGGCCTGTCATCAGGGGTCGGCGGGGTCTACATTGGCCGCTGGCTGTGGTGGCGAGTCAACGCCTGGAGCGAGATCGCAGCCTGGACCGCATCAGCAACCAGCTACGCGATCTCAGTGCAACTCGCGCCGAACATGATATTCGGCACGCGGCTGATCTTGATCGCCGGCGTCTCGACCGCGGTTTGGGTCAGCGCGACCCTGCTGACGCCCGCGGTCGATGCCGCCACCTTGGATCGGTTCTACCAACGGGTGCAGCCGGGCAGTCCCTGGTGGGGTCCAGTGGCGCGGCGAAATCAGCGCTCTGAACGTTGGTGGGGTTGGCGCGATCTCGCGGCTTGGTGGCTCGGTGTGGTGATGGTGTTTGCCACTCTCTCGGCGATGGGAACCGCACTGTTTAAAGGATGGCTAGAAGCACTGCCAGGGCTCCTGGTTGGCTTGATCACCGCCGCGTTGTTCATGCTCCACGTGCGCTCGGCCTACCCTGCCGAGGCAAACCGAGAAGGCCCGTGACCACAGCCGAGTTAGCCCACGATCATGGCCGATGGAGCAAGGCTCTGGCAGCAATCTCGATCTGCTTTGCGCTCCTCTATTGGCTCGGTGATCGCGGAGCTGGCTTCGAGTTCTCACCCTCTCTGGTATTACTGGCCAAGGGAGCGGCGATTGGGTTCTTGATCGCAGCAGTAGCGATCCCCAGACGGCCGGGATGGGGCATCCTGGTCCTCGGGCTGGTCGCCCACAGCGCTGGCGACCTTTCACTCGACATACTCGAGGCCTCGATTCTGCCCGCGATTGGATTTTTCTTGATCGGACACCTGGCCTATCTGGTGCTCTTTCTGCAACGCAAAGATCCGTGGACTCGATGGCGGCTGGTGAGCGCGTCTTCGATTGTGCTCTTGGGCTGCCTAGCCTTGTGGGTCTTGCTGCCCCGCGTCGGCGCTGCCTCGGGCCCAGGGCCACTCCAGATCGCCCTCCCCTTCTACATCACTGCCATCGCTGCCATGGCAATCGCAGCCCAACGTCGGTCGCTACCGATCGCCATCGGCGCGTGGGCTTACCTAGTTTCAGATTCCCTGATCGGTTGGAGCCGTTTGGTCGGTCCGATCGGGTTTGGTGCTGTGTTGACTTGGCCTCTCTACTACTCCGCGCAGTTTCTCATCACACGAAATTGGCGTCGGCCAAGGCGGTGACGCACTAGTCTTCGTCGGGAAGGTCCATGCCCATAGCGTGGTAGCCAGCGTCGACATAAACCGTCTCGCCAGTGATCCCCGCGGCCATCGGCGAGAGCAAATAGGCACCCAGGTTGCCCACATCGCGCGGCACAATCCCAGTCTTGAGCGGAGCCATATCGGCAAACTTTCTGTACATCTGCATGAATCCGGGGATGCTGCGGGCGGCAACGGTTTTCACCGGTCCCGCGGAGACCGCGTTGACCCGGACGCCAAGTTTGCCCAGATCGTAGGCCAGGTAACGGACGGTCGATTCCAAGGCGCTCTTGGCAACCCCCATAACGTTGTATTTGGGTACCACTTTTTCCGCGGCGTAGTAAGTCAGGGTGACAATTCCAGCGCCTTCGTTGAGATGAGCCTCCGCTTCCCGCGCCACCGCCAACAGCGAATAGGCAGAGACCTCCAACGCCACCAACCAATCCTCTTTGGTGGTGTCCAAATAACGCCCCTCCATTGCCGCGCGCGGAGCAAAGCCGATCGCGTGTACCACGCCATCAATGCCGCCCCAAGTCGCCCCCAGATCCGCCATCATCAACTTCAACTCGCCCTCGGCGGTTACGTCGCATTGGTAGAGACGGCAGCCGTCGATATTGGCGGTCAACTTTTCCAATCCAGCCTGCTGCCGTTCCGCTTGGTAGCTGAACGCCAGATTCGCTCCAGCATCCCGCACCACCTCAGCGATCGCCCATCCGAGACTGAATTTGTTGGTCACACCCATGACCAGAATGTTCTTGCCCTTTAGATCCATGCTCATGTGGGGATGTTATCTCGGGTACCTTGGTGTGAGGAACATATCTGGGGGACACAATACTTTGTTTGTGTCCCCCTCTTCTCTTGTTTGTGTCCCCCTCTTCTGCCTCGGTGACCGCGCCATGATAAAAATGCACCTGCCACAAGGCCCTTCACCCCTATGAAGAAATACTTCATCTTCCTCGTCCTGCTCAAGGCCAAAATCTTTGCCCGCCTGTTTTACCGCTTCGCGGTGCGCCGGGTTGGCGAGGTACCGAGCGACCCTTGGGATCACCTGCGCTTAATCGTTTTCCTCAACCACACCAGCCTGTTTGAGTGGCTCTACACAGGCATGCTGCCGATCAAGATGTTGTGGAGAATCGCCGGCCACGGGGTGGTCCCAGCGGCCGACAAGACTCTCAAGAGACCAATCGTCGGCAAGTTCTTCTCGCTGCTGGCTCAGCACGTAGTCCCGATCACACGGCGGCCAGACGAGACCTGGAGACAGGTGCTGGTTCGCATTGACGACCCCGAATCGATGATGTTGATCTTGCCCGAGGGACGCATGAAGCGAGCCGACGGCCTCGACTCCCACGGTCGCCCGATGAGTGTGCGCGGTGGGGTTGCCGACATCATTCGCGGCATCGACGAAGGACGAATTCTGTTTGGCTACGCCGGCGGCTTGCATCACGTCCAAGTTCCTGGGCAGCACCTGCCGCGCCTGTTCAAGCGCCTGGAGATGACCCTGGAAGTAATGGACCTGCAGCACTACCAGGCCGCGATTGACGCGAACAAAGACTCCCGCACATTCAAAGCAGCAGTCAAACGCGACCTAGAGCGGCGCAAAGAGCGCTGGTGTCGCCCCTTCAACGTCACCACCACCGACACCCCAGCGGCGAACAGCAACCTCTAGTTAGGAATCCAGATCTATCTCGGGAAGCTCGGTTCCGTAGACATACTTGTCGAACCAGGGTTGCCAGTCATCGCCGGAGATCTGGTTAATGACATCAACCAAGTCTTGGGTGTGCAGTGGTTGCGCCTGAAAATGCGTGAGAAGTGCCCGTAGAAAAACCACAAACATCTGATCTCCCTTTTCTTTGCCGCCCTTCGACCGGACGAGTTCTTGCCTGATGGCATGGAACACCACCGGAGCTTTTGCGTATCGAAGCCGCCACGAGTCACCGCCAGCCTTGGGATCCCAACCTGAGAGTTGAGAGACCATGTGTAAAGTCGCTCCATCCTCGATGCGCTTGGCAACCTGAAACCATCCCTGCAAGGTTGTCCGGAACTCCTTAGCGCCTTTCTCGCCAACAAAGTTGCGCATTGCCAGAGCTGCCGAGTACTCTGCCAAGCCTTCAATAATCCATGCGTTCTCGCTGTCGGGCAGAACCACGCCACCCCACCACCCATGTGCTACTTCGTGAACCAGCCTGGCGTTGATCCCGATCGAGGTTGCGCCGGGAGTTTCGAGGGCGGTGCCAATCGGCGAAAAAGCCTCGTTGGTAATGTAGATAACACCGTCTGGAGCCTGGCCCCATCCCCACGAATCAATTTCTACAATCACCAGTTGCTGGTAGGGGTAGTCGGTCGCAAACAGTTGTGCCAAATAATCCTGGGTAGCCAGAACCAACTTACCCACTTTTTGCGCCGATTTCTCTTGTTTGAATACATGAGCAGCGACGCGACAGCTTCTATCACCGACAGTCACGTCATAGAGATGGTAGTCACCCACGACAACGGTCGGAAAATTGCCAGGCAACTCGCTCTGAGTGCGTAAGACCGTTCGACCGCCGGACGTTTGGCGCAAAATTTCGCGCCCGGATGCCATGGGAGTTAACGATTCAGGAACGTCCAAGGTAAGTTGAAACGCCCCCGCAAGCTCATCAACTCCACCGGGAAACAAAATTCCTGGGTCCAAGCGATAGTAGCTCTTGTTCTGGGGACGAATCGCAATATCGCCCACGTAGCGGAGCTCAACCATTACCCGCTCATCCAACGCCAGGGACCTTCCAAAATCCACTAGAAGCTCGCCGTTGCGATGACTGAAATCGGCAGCAGAGCCCTCGATCGTGACGTGTTCTACATCTACGGAATGACGGTTACGGCGATTGTCATACAGAGCCGAGGGAAGATAACCGCGCCAAATCGACTGGCCCTGGCGATTGGAACGCAAGACAAACTTGGCGCTAATTTCTAGCCGTTCGGCCTGCGGATTTTTAACCTCCGTCGCGAGTCGCTCAATAGTCCACAGAGGTTTCATCGTGTCGCGCCAATCCCGACCAACCGGTTGATTCAGCTGAACAACCGGTACCTTCTCACCCTGGAAGGTCCCCCACATCTGCCCTTTCAATTCTCGCAACCAATACAGTGACTCCAGCCCCGACTCAAATGGGTCCACATTGAGCTGGAACTCCTGGGTATCCCCCCGCAGCCAAGCCAGGCTTGATGTGAGGTCCGGCGCGCCAGCGACCAACATCTCCGTCCCTGGAATATCCAAAAATTCACTCTCAAGAAGAGTTGACGCCCAGGGTGAAAAAGTGAGGCCCTCAGGATTGACATCCACCTCACCAAAACCAGAGAAGCTCCAAACCACCGCCTCCTGCAAGTCGATCGATAATTCCACGGCGTCGCCGTCAAGCCGCCAGTGCAGGCCTTTGCCGGTCTCTAGATTGCGTTTTGCCAAGGGAACCGATAATGGATCCTCCACTCGATAAGTGAAACGAGCAGGTCCATTGATCCATACACCGCACGGACGGTCTCCGGCGGTCAAACTGTAGGCCTTGGTTCCGGCGGACAAAGTCATGCGCCCCCGACCCAGCTGTAAGGATTCGAGGCCCGGGAGTTCTCCAGCGACGGTCGGGGTATTGAGTGCGCCAATCTTGCTCGTTAGATCGTCTGCGGGAATGGCAGCGCTAGATAGCATAACGGCCATCCCCGCCAGCAAAAATTTAGTGCCCTTCACCTCAACCCTCCCTCTTGATACAGCGAGTCCAGACTCTCGCCCAAGTAGCCATTTCACAAGAGAGTGTATCGAAATACCACTGGGGATTGCTCCCGGTTGCTAACGCACAGCCGATATTTTGACTCTTCTTTGCCCTTTTTCCCCCAGCATCCAAGTCGGCTTGGGCGCCCACCGTTCTTCGATGCCGTGTTTGGCTTTGGCTACCTGGAGTAAGTGTTCTGCTGCGTCGCTTGGGGAGTCGGTAACGTAGAAAAGGTCGATATCGCTCTCATTGATGGTTCCTTGAAGGATCATCCGCCGCTGAATGAAATCGAACATCTCATCCCAATAGGCTTCTCCCATCACCACAATCGGAAAATCCCGGATCTTGGCGGTCTGGATCAGGGTAGCGGTTTCAAAGATCTCATCCATGGTGCCGAAGCCTCCGGGCATCACCACAAAGCCATATGAATATTTCACCAGCATCACCTTGCGCACGAAGAAGTAACGAAAATTGACCGAGATGTCGACGTACGGGTTGCCGCTTTGCTCGAATGGCAGTTCGATGTTACAGCCCACTGACACTCCACCCCCTTCCTTGGCACCCCGATTGGCAGCTTCCATGATCCCAGGACCACCACCGGTCATGGTGGTAAACCCGCGCTCAGACAACTCGGCTCCCACTTGGCGAGCCATTTGGTAGTAGGGGTCCTCAGGTTTGGTGCGGGCAGAACCGAAAACGGTTACACAGGGGCCGACGAAGTGCAGCTTGCGCACCGCGCGCATGAACTCGCGGAAGATCCGTAAGCCGCGCATCAGTTCGGAGCTGCGGCGTTCTGGGCCGGAGAGTAGGCGCCGGTCGTTGATCGAGTTGTACATGGTTTTCCTTCTGCGGTTTTCCTTTCTGCCAGTTGCTCTTCGTCTACCTAGATCACTGACCGGGGCCCTTGACCAGTCCGCGAGCCAATCCTACGTTGTCAGTCGCCCGATCGGATTTCAATCGATAACGGAAGAGTCCTATGCAAGAAAAAACGCCCCGCCGCAAGGGCGGGGCGCTGGTCATCGATAGTTACTTGGTTCAGTTCCAACGCAAGCGCAGTCCGAGCTGCATCTGGCGTGGTTCACCTAAGCCACTGGTTACCGTTCCGTCGAAGTTAAAGATCAGGTTGGTGACCTCTGGAGACCTAGGATTGCGACCATTGAAAAGGTTGAAAATCTCGAAGATCCCTTCGATCGAAACCCCATCGTTAACCTGAAACTCGCGGCCCACCCGCAAGTCAAAACGGGTGATCCGATTGTCCTTGCGGCCCAAGTTGCGCCGGGTCACCGAACCGTCGGCATTGATTCGAGCCTGCGGGGTCCCGGCGTCAGCACCGGTCTCGGTAATCGACTTCGGCTGCGGCGACCGGTACTGATAGAGAAAGCTGACATGGATGTCCTTGGGTGCCTGCCACTGAGCCCACAGGTTGATGCGATCGCGTTGATCTCGGTCTGAGTAGCCCCACTCTGCGTCCAAATCAGTGATCTTGGCGTAGCGAAACGAGAACGGGTCACGTTCATTGTCGTCGTCGGACTTGTCCTTGGAATAGGTGTAGAACCCTTCGATCTGGAAACGCTCGCCCTGATGGTTGGCGCCCACGGTTACCCCGGAGTACTTACTCTCAGCGGTCGACTCAACCACGGTAAGAACACCGATTCCGTTGATCCCGAAAGGAGCCAGACCCGCACCCCAAGGAGACCCCAAGAGTGGATCGTTGCCATCGGTATAGCGCGTTAGGTTGTCGCCCTTGGCGTAATTGTACTTAGCCATCACTGTGGTGTTGGGGGCCACCTGCCGCTCGTACGCCAGGGCAACGGTGGTGGTTTCCGGCAGTTCGAAGTCCTTGTCGAAAACGGTCACGCCCGGGAAGAACGGATCGCCGACAGACGCCGGATCGATGATCTCGCCAAAAGCGGGAACTGGCCCCAAGAATGTCAATTCACTGTTACGGAACAGACTCTGGCCGATGCTGCCGTTGGTGTTGCGAGCACCCGCCAGCGCGAGACCTGGCACCCGGGCGTTGTAGACCCCGGCACTGGCTCGCACCACCTGACTGCCATCGCCCTTGGGATCCCAGGCGATCGAGACTCGCGGCTGGAAGTTGTCCATGTCATCCGGAATCGTCCCGTCCGACGGGAAGACCTGTGGTCCAGCAGCGGTGTTCACTGTCTGGCCGATAAACGGGGCGTAGAAAACATCATTGGGAGAAGTGAGCATGTTGGGCATAATCATGGCTTCCCAACGTAGGCCATACGACACCGTCAGGTCTGCGCGCGGCTGCCAAGTGTCTTGAAAAAACAACGCCGGCTCGTCCTGCACAATGCTCTGCGTGCCGGCATCTTCAACGCTGAGGCCGCCCACCCCCACCTGTTGCAGGTAGAGCAACACCGGGCCCACAGGAGAGCTGCCCGGAGGACAAACCCCGGTTTGCGAGGAGCTACCGTCAGAACACTCCACATAGTCTGGATTGTCGATGTAGTTGAGAAAACCATCGGTGGAACCAAAGATCACTCGACCATTGGCGAAACCAATGAAGGTCTGCGTTGAATCAGTGCGGTTGAACTCCAAGCCGGCCTTGAAGGTGTGGTCGCCGCGCAACAGGGTCAAATTCTCGTTCAACTGAACGCGCGTGTCGAAGTAGTCCACCGGGATGAAAAACGGCATGCCAAAGCGATAGCCATTGCCAAAATCAAATGCGGTATCGGGCAATGGACGGTTGGTGGCTGGGTTAATCGGTCCGTCGTATGGCCGCGGTCGATTCTCCTTAGCCCACTGAAAACGGAACTCATTGAGTTTGCTAGAGGAGAGAGTCGAAATCAACGAGCCGTTGATGGCGATCGAGTCGTCAGCTTCAATGGCGTTGGCCGATCGACCCCAGGAATCCACGTCGAAGGTGCCATTGACCTGCTCCGAGTCGGTGTAGTTGACCTTGGCGGTGAACAACTGTGCGGGGTTGGCCCGCCAGTCGATCTTGCCCAAGGCAACCAACGCATCATCGGTTCGAGTAATCGGCAGATTCTCTCCGGTGGCCCCGAAACGTGCCAAGGCTTCTAACACCCGAGGCTCGATGCGCGTTGGGTCATTCTGCTTGGTCTGCTCTGCCGACTGGGTGTCAACCGCGGCGAAGAAAAAGACCTCGTCGTTGCGCACCGGGCCGCCGATGGTGAAACCAGCTTGTAGACGATCGGCATCGCCTTTGAGTTCCTTGCTGCCATCGGAACGCTCAGCCTCGGTCGACATACTGTCGTTGAAGAAGAACAAGTTCGCCGTACCTTGCAGGTTGTTGGTACCCGATTTGGTAATCACGTTGACGAAGCCTCCCGATGAGCGTCCAAACTCGGCCGAGGCGCCGTCGGCGATCACCACAAACTCCTGCACCGCGTCCATATTGAAAGTAAACGCTGGCCGTTGTCCGCCGCGCTGCTCGCCAAAAAACGGATTGTTGAAATCCGCACCGTCAACCGAGATGTTGTTCTGAATTCCCTTCTGGCCGTTGATCGTCAGCTCGTCGCCGTCAGGACCCTGGACAATCGCCACGCCCGGGGTCAACTTGGTGTAGTTGAGATAGTCGCGGCCCAAGTTGGGCAAGTTCTCGACTTCGTCTTGGCCGAACAAAACCGAATTCTGGGATCGTCGGGTTTCCAGCAACGGCGCGTCGGTAGTCACCACGATCTCTTCCGAGATTCCTGGGGACAGCGTCATGCGAATGGCGACCGTAGCTCCAACCGTCACCTGCAAACCTTCCTGTGCCGCGCCGGAATAGCCATCCAGGCCCGCCTCGACCCGATAGGGACCCAAGGGTAGGAGCACGGCGCGAAAACGACCGACTGCATCGGTCACTTGAGTGACCTGATAGTTGATTTCCGTCTGGGTAAGGCTGACCGTCGCACCGGGAAGCACCCCGCCAGCGTTGTCCACCACCGTGCCTTCGATCACGCCAGTGGTCGCTTGAGATTGACCGAACGCTGCACCCGCACACACCAACACCACCAACCCTGCCAAGGCTTTCATCGTCTTCATCACCCGAGACCTCCTTCTGGTTTTGTCATCGAATCGATGGCTAGAAGCATCGGATTCGAGCTAGGAAACACCACGACATCATAGACCATCACAAAAATTTGGCACGGGGAGTGGCGCGCTGATGAGCCGAGCAGCTACCAGCCGACCGGGATTCGCAGCTGCTGGTGGTGTTCACCGGACACCAGCAAATATCCCATCCGACGACCGTAGAGGTAGAGATCACGCAGCACTTCGACGTCGCGACGGCAGTATTCGGTCACCTTGTCGAGCTTGCCCTCCGCCACCCAGCGCAAGCTGGTCAAGCCATTCGCCGATTTGCCCTCTCCCAAGGTCTCTTGGGCCAGAGCGTTCATCGATAACCTCATCCCAGAAGACCGATACACCTCTTGATAGAGATCCAGCGTCGGCCATAGTCGATGGTATGCAGCGCCGGTATAGCCCGATAACACCAGATAGTCGAAGCGGATGATGTTGTAGCCAATCACCAAGTCCGCCGAGGCCAACTGCTCGATCAAGTCGTCGACTTGGTCCTCCTTGAACACTCGCATCTCACCTTGCTGCAGGTCGAGGCTGACGCCGATCGCCACCCGCATGCGGTGAATGTTTTGCCAGCCTCCAACGTCAGCAGCTGATTTCTGGGTTTCCAAGTCGAAGAGCAGAGTTTTGCGCGGATTCTGCGGTCGCGGGGGCGGCAAGTTAGCAGCCTGGGTTGCGATTGCTGAAGAACTTTGGGGCGGCCCTTGAGCCGCGTTCACCAGATCCGGCTTCAAGACCAAGTTCGATTCCAATTTGTGCAGTTCGGTCGCCGTTGCCTGACGAGCTGGCTCACCGAGATCGGAGAGCCAGGCGGCGCCCCTGGTTGTACCGACATCGGCGAGTGATTCGAGATCGAACATCACCTTGCCGGAACGCACCACGTCCTCGGGAGGAGGTGGCGCTTGCCAAGCTGGTTCTTCCCATTCTGGCGCAACCCGCACCGCGGGAGGGTCGTGCTCCGTTGGTGACCCCTCCAAGATCAGCGAGAGAAAGTCCTCAGCGCCCTTCTTATCCAAAGGACGATTGCCGTTACCGCATTTAGGCGATTGGACACAGGAGGGGCAGCCGTCTTCACAAGTGCAGCTTTGCAAATGATCGCGCACCCGGGTCAAGACCTCGGGCAACTGGGCGAAGGCGCGAGCGGTGATCCCCGCACCCCCTGCGTGTCCGTCGTAGACGAACACCGCCCCGCTGCGCACTTGGCTGTGGAGGGGAATCGAGATTCCCCCAAGATCGCCGCGATCACAAACTGCAAACAGAGGCAGCAAGCCGATCGTGGTGTGCTCGGCCGCGTGCAAAGCGCCCATGAAGTGGTAGCCAGCTTCGACCAAGTGAGCTTGCACGTTGGCTGGAGCTAGCCACCATAACCCTTCGGTTTCCACCACCATCGGAGGCAGCTCCAATTCATGGCGATCCAGAAGCTCACGACCCTGGATCTTGCGCCGCTCGAATCCCACCACCCGTTCGGTGACCCGCAAGCGACCGTGCCACGCCTCCAACAGGCCCTCTGTGCGATGTCCCAAGATCTCCAGTACCTCGGTACATTTTTCGGTCAACGGCTGGGTGAAGTAGTTGACCTCCACCCGTTCGCCACGCACCCGGTTGCCATCGAAGTCCAATTCGCGCACTAGGTACTGCCGCCCGCCGTGCAGGTATACCGCGCCGGGGTGACCTTCGCGCAGTAGTCGAATACCGTCGAGGGTACCGATGATCTGTTGGCGCGCCGAATCCAGCACCAAGAAGCTGTCTCCCCCACCGCGCAGACTGACTTGGTTGTGCGGTCGAGCTTGGGTTGAGTACAAGCGCCCGTCCTCACCTTCAGTGAGCAACTTTTCTTCGGTCAAGGTGGCCAAGATCTGCTGCCGATGGCCCAAGGCGTCCGATTCCTCGGTCGGAGCTAACGGCTCCTCGGTCGCCGCACACAGCAATTGCGCTCGCACCACGTGTGGGTTGTCGATGTCGACCACCAGGGGCTCGCAAGCCCGGGTGGTGAGTTCCTGGGGATGCTCAACAAAATATCGATCCAGGGCGTCGGGCAGCGGCACCAAGGCGGTGATCGAGTCGCGACCATCCCGGCCCACCCGACCCGAGCGTTGCCAAGTCGCCATCACACTGCCTGGAAAACCGACCAGCACACAGGCGTCCAAACCACCCACGTCGATCCCTAGCTCCAGAGCCGAGGTCGAGATCACGCCATCCAACTTGCCGGAGAACAGGTCGGCCTCGATCTGCCGGCGCTCTCCAGCCAAGAACCCCGAGCGGTAGTTCTTGACTCGGGGAGCCAAATCAGGACGCTGGCGGATCAGCCAGGTGTAGAGCAGTTCGGTCACCCGGCGAGCCTTGGTAAAGACGATGGTTTTCAAACCCCGATCCAGGAGAAACGCAGTGAGGTCTACCGCCGCGGTATAGGCACTGCCAATCGGGTCCAAGATCACAATGTGGCGGCGCTCGCGCGCAGCTCCAGATTCCTGGATCCAGCGAAATTCTCGCCCGGCCAACGCTTGGCCACCCAGCGTCTGGGCGAACTCCAGAGCGTTGGCGGCGGTTGCCGAAGAAGCGATCAAGCGCGGCTCAGCCCCCAGTTGGCGACATAGCCGCTGCAACCGCCACAGCACATGGTGCAGATGGGCGCCAAAAGCTCCTCGGTAGGCGTGTAACTCATCCAACACGATCCAGCGTAGCTCGGCGAGAAAAGGCGTCCAAGACTGCCACGAGGGCAAGATGCCCAAGTGCAGCATGTCCGGGTTGGTGATCAGCACTCTGGGCGGCTGCTGACGAATTTTCTTACGTTCCGATTTCGCTGTGTCACCATCGTAGACTGCAGCCCAACCGGGATCGCATCCGGCCGCCGCCGCCAGCCCACTAATCTTGGCTTCCTGATCCCGCCCCAGAGCCTTGAGCGGATACAAATACAATGCCCTTCCCGGTTCCCCGTTGAGTTCCGCGGCCAAGGGTGGCAACTGAAAGATCAGGGACTTGCCCGACGCGGTGGGAGTGGTGATCAAGACGTCTTCGCCAGCCATCGCAGCCGCCAAACCCTGCTGTTGGTGGCGGTAAAGCTGCTCGATTGAATGCACCGCCAAGAGCTCGCGCAACGACTCTGGGATCGCCGCTGGGAACTCCCCCAGGCGTTCGGGTTCAACGGGCAAAATGTGTTGGGTCGACAACTGCGGACCGAGCTTGCGATCCTCGGCCAACTCTTCGAGCAATGCGGTCAGCGACTGCATGCCGCGATCCTCTCACGCCCAGTCTGAGGCGCTGCCTATGACGGTGACGCGGGGTCCAATCTCGATGCCAATCTGGATACCAGTCCAGATGTCAGTCCGGGCGCCAGCCTCAAATACCCCCCTCGCTAGTCGGCGCCGCCCCGGCAGTCAACAGTTGGTTTTCGCGCGCCTGTGAAACTCCCTGCCTCAGCCCAACCAGCCACAGAGCGGGCGACATAAAGCCAGCAAAAGTGCCCCCTTAGACGCTAACACGGCGGTCTTTTCCACAGGTTTTCCACTGACCAGGGCGGTTCTTTTGCACAAGAAAGTCACAGAGCATTTCCACAGACAACCCCAAGATATAGGGGCGCGTTGACAGAGCTCTACTGCATCTAGTACCCTTCGGCCCGCCTCAGAAGCCGACCGGCCGTAGGTGAAACGGGGAACCAGTTCTCCGCCGACCCATAGCGTGAGTATCGGGCCTACCACCGGTTCAGGGGCACCCCAGAGGAGGAATTAAGAGCATGCTGGCCACCAAAGTCGTCAAGAGGACCGGAGCGGTTGTTGACTACGACACCAATCTCATCCGTCAGGCGATCGAAAAAGCCACGGTCGCCGTGGGGCAACCGATCGAAGAGAAACGACTCGACACCCTGGTCAGTGACATCGAAGGCGATATCTCTGGCCGTTTCGCCGAGTTTTTCCCTAACGTAGAAAACATCCAGGACATCGTCGAAAAGCACTTAGTTCGACTCGGCCACTACGAGGTCGCCAAGGCTTACATCCTCTATCGCGCCGATCGCATGAAGGTGCGCGAAGAGGCCAAGCTGCTCAACCTGAAGCACGCTCGACTGGGCAAGCTGCAGCTGACCAAGCGCGATGGCCGCACCGTTTTGCTCAACATCAAGAAAGTTTCGGAATCGCTACAACGGGCCTCCCGAGGCCTGTCGGCAGACTTCGACTACGACGGTCTGATGCGCGAAGTGATCAAGAACGTCTACGACGGAGTCGACTCGGAGCAACTCGAGCAAGCGATGGTGTTGGCTTCAGCCTCCTATATCGAACGCGACCCTAACTACGCCTACTTGGCATCGCGTTTAATGCTGCAAAAGATCTACAAAGAAGTACTGCAGGCGTCGGTGTCGGACGATGACGAACTCGATCGGCGCTATCGGGAACACTTCGTGGAGAACATTCGGGCTGGTGTCGAGCGCGGATCGCTCGATCCACGCTTGGGCGAGTTCGACCTTGAGCACATGGCTCGGTTCCTCAATCCGGGCCGCGACAAACTGTTTAAGTTCTTGGGTATTCAGACTCTCTACGAACGCTACTTCTTGCGCCACGAAGGGGTCTGCGTTGAGATGCCTCAGACCCTGTTCATGCGTGTCGCCATGGGGCTAGCGGTGGAGGAAGACGGGCGTGAAGATCGGGCGGCCGATTTCTACGAGTTACTGTCCTCTCTGCACTACATCCCGTCGACTCCGACCTTGTTTCACGCCGGCACCAGTCACCCACAACTGTCTTCGTGCTACCTGACCACCGTCAGCGACGACTTGGGCCATATCTTCAAGTGCCTGGGGGACAATTCGCAGCTATCCAAATGGTCCGGCGGTATCGGTAACGACTGGTCCAACATTCGGGCGACCGGATCGCCGATCAAATCGACCAACGTCGAAAGCCAAGGGGTGATTCCATTTCTAAAGATCGCCAACGACGTCACCGTAGCGATCAATCGCAGTGGAAAACGGCGCGGCGCGACTTGTGCCTATTTGGAGACCTGGCACTACGACATCGAGGAGTTCCTCGACCTGCGGCGCAACACCGGCGACGAACGGCGGCGTACTCACGACATGAATACCGCCAACTGGATTCCCGACCTGTTCATGAAGCGGGTCTTGGCCAACCAAGAATGGACCTTGTTTTCCCCCGACGAGGTGAACGATCTACACCATATCTGCGGCAAGGAGTTTGAACTTCGTTACCAAGAGTACGAGCGTCAGGCCGACGCTGGAGAGCTCAAACTGTGGAAGCGGATCCCCGCCACCAACCTGTGGCGCAAGATGATCACCATGCTGTTCGAGACCGGACACCCGTGGATCACCTTTAAGGACGCCTGCAATATTCGCTCGCCACAAGACCATGCGGGAGTGATTCACAGCTCCAACTTGTGCACCGAGATCACTCTCAACACCTCGGAACACGAAACTGCGGTGTGCAACTTGGGATCGATCAATTTGGCCGCTCACATGGTCGAGGGCGAACTCGACGATGAGCGGTTGGCCAACACCGTCCAGACCGCCATGCGAATGCTGGACAACGTCATCAACATCAACTTCTACCCGACCATTGAGGCGCGTGAAAGCAATCTCAAACACCGTCCAGTGGGGCTGGGATTGATGGGCCTACAGGATGCCTTGTTTTTGCAGCGCGTGCCTTTTGATACACCAGAAGCCTTGGAATTTACCGACCGGGTCATGGAACTGATTTCCTACAACGCAATTCTCGGCTCTTCGATGCTCGCCAAAGAGCGCGGACCGTACGGCTCTTTTGCCGGCAGCAAGTGGGATCGTGGGCTGTTCCCGATCGACACACTCGACCTGCTCGAAGAAGAGCGGGGCATGCCGGTCGAGGTCAATCGCACTCAACGACAAGACTGGACCGTGGTGCGCGAACACATCGCCGCCCACGGCATGCGCAACTCCAACACCATGGCGATCGCGCCGACCGCAACGATTTCCAACATCGCTGGATGTTTTCCGTGCATCGAGCCGATCTACAAGAACATCTACGTCAAAGCCAACATCAGTGGCGAGTTCACCGTGGTCAACTCGTATTTGGTCGAAGACCTCAAGAAACTGGGCATGTGGGATACCGACTTTCTCGACCAGCTCAAGTACTGTGATGGCAATGTATCGTTGATTCCTGAGGTGCCTCGTGAGCTCAAGGAGCTTTACAAAGAAGCATTTGAAGTCGATCCGATCGACGCTCTGCGCTTAACCGCGGTGCGCGGCAAATGGATTGATCAGAGCCAGTCGCACAACGTGTTTATCAAGGGTAAGAGCGGGCGTCGGCTATCTGACACCTATATCGCAGCCTGGAAGTTTGGTCTCAAGACCACGTACTACCTGCGTTCTCTGGCCGCCAGTCAAATCGAAAAATCGACTCTAGACGCGGCAAAGTATGGATTCACCCAAAGCCGTACCTACGACGCGATGACCGACACGGTAGCCGAGGCCACCCAGTCGGTACGCGAAGCGCAAACGGTTCCGGTAGAAATCGCGCAGCCCCAGGCGCAAGCACAGATGCCAGCCGATCCTGCGGTAGAAACCCGTATCGACCCAGAGCTGTGCCGCATCGAAGATCCAGACTGCGAAGCCTGCCAATAAGGGCAACCGGGTGCAGCATTTTAATAACCCTTTGGGGGACCGCGTAGCCGATACCGGCCCGTCAATAACCCAACTTTTGTTAGCCGGAGAGAGCTAGTCTTCCATGTCGATCATTAACAACTCCAAGACCGATCCCAACAAAATTCTGCCGATGACCTACAACTGGGCTCGCCAGCACTACAAGGATGGGGTGGCGAACAACTGGAGCCCGGAAGAAGTGTCGATGCAAAAGGACGTCGAACAGTGGAAATCGTCGACCGTGTTGTCCGAGGCAGAGCGGCGTCTGATCCTGTGGAATCTGGGCTTTTTCTCGACAGCCGAGTCCTTGACCGCCAACAACATCGTGCTCGCGGTTTATCAGCACGTCACCAACCCCGAATCGCGCCAGTACTTGTTGCGTCAGGCCTTTGAAGAGGCGATTCATACCGACACCTTCATCTACTGTTGTGACACTCTCGGGCTCGACCCCGACGAGATCTACAACATGTACAACACCGTCCCTTCGATCAAGGAAAAGGACGACTTTGTGGTCAATTTGACCAAGTCGGTTTTTGACCCCACCTTTGTTACCGAAGGTGACGAGAACATCCAAAAGTTTGTCCACGATCTGGTCGGTTACTACGTGATCATGGAAGGGATCTTTTTCTACGCTGGGTTTGCAATGATCCTAGCGCTCAAGCGCCAGAACAAGATGATCGGCATCGGCGAGCAGTTCGAATACATCATGCGCGACGAGAGTCTCCACTTAGCCTTCGGCTGCGATCTGATCAACACCATCAAGACCGAGTTCCCACAGATCTGGACCGCAGACTTTCAAGACGAATTGGTGGGCTTGATTCGCCACTCGGTGGAACTGGAAAAAGCCTACGCCTACGACGCTTGCCCGCAAGGATTGCTGGGCATCAACGCCGAGCAGTTCGCCGAATATGTCGAGTACATCGCCGACCGACGCTTGAAACGCATCGACTTGCCGGAGCAGTACAACACCAAGAATCCCTTTCCTTGGATGTCCCAGGCAACCGATCTCTCCAAAGAAAAGAACTTCTTCGAGACCCGGGTCACTGAGTACCAGACCGGCGCCAGCCTGGAATGGGACTAACCGGATCAATCCCCTAAGCCAAGCTCGGCAGTTGGCTTCGCTGAGCAGATCCCCGATCACCAAGAACTCAGTCCCCAGTCCCCTCACGCTGGGCCAGGGCTCTACGGGGGACGATAGCGATGGCAGGGTGACAGTACTACCGTCATCCCGGCGGGCGGAACGAGCGGGGAGCCGGGATCTAACCGCGCCACCAACGAGGCCAGCCTGATCATTCCCTCTATTGGCGATAGGAAAACTCGCTCCAACTGGGGCCCAACCTTGCTACCATCCTGGCTTCCGGTTTGCATCTTGCGTCCGCGACCACCATGCCCTCCCCTGCCCATCGTCCCGCCGGAAACTGGCGCCACTATCTGTCTCTGGCACGGGTAGACCACTGGATCAAACAGGTCTTTGTGCTGCCGGGGATCGGCCTCGCGGCCCTGCTAACTCCCTCGCACGATCCCTGGGTCACGCGGGCGGTAATCGGCGTGCTGGCAGTCTGCTTGCTGGCTTCCGCCAACTATGTGCTCAACGAGTGGCTGGATCGTCATCACGATGCTCAGCACCCGCTCAAATCCAGCCGTCCAGCGGTCCGATTCCAACTGCGCTCTCCGGGCGTCTTCGCCCTCTACACAGCCTTAGTCGTGCTCGGACTGGGGCTCGGAGTGATGGCGATCAATCGCACCTTCGTGGTGTTGAGCGTGTTGTTCTTAGTCGCCGGGGCTCTCTACAACACCCCTCCGCTCCGACTCAAAGACCGCGCCCTGGCCGACGTCGTCTTGGAGTCGTTTAACAACCCGCTGCGGCTGGCGTTGGGTTGGGCAATCGTCGACCCATCGACCCTGCCTCCGTCGAGCCTTTTGTTGGCCTACTGGACTGGAGGCGCATTCTTGATGACCATCAAGCGTCTGGCTGAACGTCGTTTCGTGGTGCAGCAAGCGGGAGAGGAAGCCCTGGTCGCCTACCGACCTTCGATCGCAGCGCTCAATGAACGACACCTGCTGCAAGTTGCCGTGCTCTATGCCCTGGGTTCGACCTTCGCCCTCACCGTTTTCTTGGTCAAGTACCGTATCGAGTACCTGCTCCTGATCCCCTTGGTGGCATTGCTGTTCGTTCTTTATCTAGGGCTCGGGCTCGACCCCCAGTCGCCGACCCAAACTCCTGAGAAACTGTGGCGCGAATCCCACATAGTGCTACTAGCCGCAGCTGTGGTGGTCGGTTTCGTGGTGCTCACTTGGATCGACCTACCGATCTTGAATCGACTGGCGGAACCCCACTACATCCGCATCCTCCCTCCAGTGCCATGACGCCCGCGCCAACTGAGAATCCTTCGAGCCGATGGCGAGCCGCTGCCCCACTGGCGCTGCTAATCCTCGCTCTGTTGATTTCCTGGAGCTGGCGAACACTGCACGGTGGGTTTGAACCGGTGGTCGAGCCCGACACCGAAAGCTACTTGACCGCACCGCTGGACGGATCTTGGTCCCGCTCTTTGAGCTACTACCGGACGATTGGGTATCCGTGGTTTCTTCGGATCGCTGGCCAACTCGCGCCACAGCACGCTGCAGTCCCCTATCTCCACACCCTGTTCTACTCGTTGGGCTGCATCGGCTTCTTTTTCGGAGTTCGCCGCTTCACCTCTAGCCCGAATATCGCACTGATCGCAGCACTGCCGCTGCCTTTTGCCTTGACCACACGTTTTACCGCCAGCCTGCTGACCGAGAGTGTTGCAACGTCGCTGACCTTGCTGGCGACCGGTGCAGTTTTCGCCCTTTGTTCCGAGCGCCGTTCAGCGTGGCTATGGCCTGCTCTCGCAGTACTGGTATTTAGCGCCATTCAAGTGCGCCCGACCACCCAGTGGCTGGTGGTCTGGGTGCCGCTGGCGGTCGCCCTGCTCAGTTGGCGAAACCCCAACCGCCGGCGCTGGCCTTCGATTGCCGCTGCAGCGCTAGCCACGGTGGTTCCGTGGCTGTTGTTTGCCACGCTGCGATTGGTCACCGTCGGACACTTCGGTCTGGTTTCGTTTGCCGGAACCAACCTGGCTGCGATTTCCACCTTTCTGGTGGATCAGCAGGCCATCACTCAGCTGGCGGATGACGTACGGCCCACAGCGCGGTTGATTCTCAAACGGCGCGATCGGAACCATTGGCCCCAGTTGCGCTGGGGGGCGGATGCGCGCGAGTGGTTTCCCTACTACAACCGGAGCCTGTGGCGGGTCAGCGTACGATCGACCAGTTGGCATATGAACCGCGACCTCGAACGAGGTCAGGTCACCCAGGCTGAAGACCTGTGGGGCACCAGTTTCGCGGTGGAACGCGATCGGCGTTTGCAATCGATCGCGGTGGGGGTGATCCAACAGCGTCCCGGTGGCTATCTGAGTTGGATTTTGGGCGCGATACGCTACGGTTTAGAAGGCCTTATCCGACAGCCTACGGTGATCATCTCGCTGTTGTTCACCCTCGCTGCACTGGGGTGGCGAAGGTTCGGCAAGTCCAAGACGCTACCGCCTGACATTGCGACTGGGAGAGCGGCCAGAGCTACGCCTCTGGGGGTCGCCTGTCTGGCTCACGGAGCCGGAGCACTGGTCCTGGTCAGCATGACCTCGTTTCCCATGCTGCGCTACTTGTCTGAGATCATTCTGCTGTTGCCGAGCGCACTGTTGTTGCTGGCGATAGCGCTAGCCACACCCGTCACCACAAACCGTCGGCCCGCAACGACGCAGACGAGCAACCCAGCGAGCTAACTTTCGAGGGTCAGCCTCCGCTCTGGAACAGGCGAGAAATGGAAGCCGAGGCCGCGACTAAGCGCGACTGGGAGCGTTGGTCAAAAACCGGCTAAACCACACCCAATGCAACACCAGAAGAACCACCCATACCACCGCAGCAAGCACCAGACTGGGGCCCCAGGTCCAGGGCGCGGCAAAAAAGATCCCAATGGCAAAACATAGGTAGCCCAGAAAAGCTGGGTAGTCGACCGGGAAGAAATAGTCGATCAGCACCAAAGCGACACTCAAAACAAACATCACTTCCATCACTGGGTAGTCTGCAAGTAGGGCCAAGAAATCGGTCATTCCGTATCCTCCTCTCCAGCCGCTTCCACCGAAGCGGCAACAGCCAACGGCTGCAGGGCAGCCAGTGCTCGATCCTCCAAATACGCCCGTTCGATCACCACCGGCTCCACCGGGGAGTGAAAGGCGATATTCGACTCGTCGCCGACGAACTGTTGATCCACATCGCTACGAGCGATCGACAACATGGTGTCGTATCCCTCCTGCACCAAGCCAAACACCGCGTAGCGACCGTCTAGGTGGGGTCGCGGCGCAACGCAGATATAAAACTCGGTACTGCCACTATCCGGATCTTCCGAGCGCGCCAGACCCACCGCCCCAGTGACGTGGGGATAAGCACCAAACTCGCCAGCCACCGTCGGTTGCTCGTTCTCACCACCGTCCCCCGCCTGAATCACATGCCCCTCTACCACCCGGTAAAAGGGCAAACCATCATAAAACCCCTGCTCAACGAGGCGCTTGAACTGAGCCACGGTGTGCGGCGCGCCGGACTCGACAAAACGGATCACCATTTCCCCGTGGTTGGTCTGCAAGACGACCACCGGCTCGGCCCAGATTCGACCTGCCGTTAGGCTAAGGATCAACACTACGAGGGTCAATAAACGGCTTCGCATTGCCTTAGCATAGCCGAAGCAACAACCGGGCGTTTCAGTGCGTAGCTAAGCTTCAGCGGGCGCATTTACTGAGACAACAAAGCGAACGAGTCTGGAATGCCCGATAGGAAGATTTTGCTGGTACGAGGAGCCGGGATCTGTTGCTTGGTTGAGAAAGATTCCCGACCGCCAAACCCCCGCCCCACGGGAATGACCTAGTTGGGGGAGCTCTTCGGGCGAAGATCTTCCCCCACCCAAGAGAATGAGAAGCCAGGCTACACTGTGGCTTCTTCGTAGGGGAGGGGTTTACCCCCTCCCGCGGGAGCCCGTAAAGGGCTCCCCTACATAAAGACACCCAACCATTTCGGCTAGCCGTACCGGTTTTTTGTCATCCCGGCGGGGAGCTCAAACACCTCGTCATCCCGGCGGCCGGGAGGGAGGGGGGCCGGGATCTGTTACCAAAATGAGGTAGATCCCCGACCACCAAACCCCCTCCCCACGGGGATGACCTAGTTGGGGGAGCTCTTCGGGCGAAGATCTTCCCCCACCCAAGAGAATGAGAAGCCAGGCTACACTGTGGCTTCTTCGTAGGGGAGGGGTTTACCCCCTCCCGCGGGAGCCCGTGAAGGGCTCCCCTACATAAAGACACCCAACCATTTCGGCTAGCTGTACCGGTTTTTTGTCACCCCGGCGGGGAGCTCAAACACCTCGTCATCCCGGCGGCCGGGAGGGAGGGGGGCCGGGGTCTGTTACCAAAATGAGGTAGATCCCCGACCACCAAACCCCCTCCCCACGGGGATGACGCGGTAGGCGATTGGGCCTCTCTCTGCAGAGATGGCGAGAGTGACTCGCCGTTTTAACGATTTCTAGTTTCTTATTGCCTCTAGGTCGGCTAGCGATTGCTTGACCACTTCCTCTACTCGGTCAAATCCCCCAAGAGCGTTTGCACTATGGCGAACGTAACCTGCTGCATCGATCACCGCATAGGTTGGATATGCACGGACATTAAACGGTCCTAGGAGTCGATTTTCAAAGGTATCCCAGACATTCACCCACGGCAGTTCTTCTTCCGTCAAGTAGATCTCCAGGCTCCGTCGAGTACGGTCAGCACTGACCCCAACGATTTCCAAACCCTGCTCCCGGTAGAGCTCGTAAAACTCGCGCAACTTGGGCATCGCCGTGCGACACGGTCCGCACCAGGTAGCCCAAAAATCAATCACCACCACTTTGCCGGCAAAGTCAGCGTCGGTGAGCTGGCCACCATCCACCGTCTGTACCGAAAAACGTGGCAGAGTCGCCGCGTTGGCGAGCTCAGGCCGTACCAGCAAGATCTTAGCGCGGGTGGCAAAAACGTGGCTGGGAGCGACCTCCAAATAGTGCTCGAGCAATGGCATACCCTCATCGATCCGGTCCAACCGCAGCAACAGCACCGCCAAGTTGTAGGTGACTGCGGGAAACTGGTCTCCCACCCGCTGCCGCAGAGCGGTGTAGATCTCGACCGCTTGGAGCATCTTGTCTGGATCTTGCTGTCCGGTCAGCGCCAGCCCGAGCAGATTGAGACCTGCGTTTTCAACATCCGCACTCTCGTTGCGTCCGACCAGAGCGCGCCCGGTTTGCTCCAGTTCTAGATAGCGCCCGGTCATCGCCTGCGCCTTACCCAACGTCACCAACAGATCGGCAGATCGATAACCGTCTTTCTTAGCGGCCTTCTCCAAGCTCTTGGCCGCTTTCAACGCCTCGCCCTGCTGCAGGTATTGATTAGCCTTGTCGATCACCTTGGTGATTTGCTCAGAACTCAACTGTGCCGTCATCGGCGTAGCGACCGATGCCAGCACCAACAAGCTGCCCAGTAACCTATCCATCCCAGACGGTCTCGATGCCTTCACTCCGAACCTCCCTCCAACAAATGAACGACCAAAGCCTCCGCGGCTCGCCAGGGCGAGGTCTTTCCGGTTTCAACTTGTCGATTCAGTTGCGCTCTTAGCGCGGTAACTTCGGGGTGGTTGGAAAACCGGTCCAGAAGTTGTTCGCGGGCCATGCGCTCAACCCAGTGAATTTTTTGCGTCCCGCGATGTTCCTGCAAATGACCTGACTCTGAGGCCAATTGGATGTACTCCACCACCGTCTGCCACAGGTCCGCGACTCGGTCTCCGGTAAGCGCGGAGATCGCCATCGCGCGTGGCTTCCAGCCGCCTTCGGTTGGGGTGTAGGCCAGCGCTGCTTGGTATTCCGCCAGCGTTGCTTGAGCTGCAGCCAGGTTGTCGCCATCGGCCTTGTTGACCACCCAGGCATCCGCGTGCTCCAAGATTCCTTTCTTGATCCCCTGTAATTCATCGCCGCTGCCCGCGAGCAGCATTAGCAGAAAGAAGTCCACCATCTCGGCGACTTCAACCTCCGATTGCCCGACGCCGACGGTTTCAATCAGTACCACGTCGTAGCCCGCCGCCTCACACAGCAGCATTACCTCTCGGGTACGCCGGGCGACTCCACCCAAGGTCGAAGCACTGGGTGAAGGGCGGATAAAAGCATCCTTTTGCTGCGCCAAGCGATCCATGCGACTCTTGTCGCCCAAGATACTGCCGCCGGAGACCGTGCTCGAAGGATCAACCGCCAACACCGCGGGCCGGTGTCCTCGTTCCAGTAGATGTAACCCTAGGGTCTCGATCAGCGTGCTCTTGCCGACTCCGGGAGCGCCGCTGATGCCGACTCGGATCACCTTGCCGGTATCCGGCAGCAGCCCTTCCAGTAACTGGCGGGCCGGCTTCTGATCTTCGCGGCGACTACTCTCGACCAGGGTGATGGCTCTGGCCAGCGACGCGCGCTCGCCGCCGCGCACCTTTTGCGCCAAATCTGGGATATCGAGTCGTGTCACGGTGGAACGCGAACTAGCGTCCGCCCTCCAGCAACTGCAGGACCGTGTCGGCGGTGGCGGCCAGTACGCTTCCGGGGCCAAAGATGGCTCCTACCCCGGCCTCCAAGAGAGCCGCTTCATCCTCCGCCGGAACCACTCCTCCTACCACCACCGCGATATCGCCACGCCCCATGGTGGCAAGTTCCGCGATCAACGCTGGCACCAACTCTCGATGACCAGCAGCTAGGGTGCTGACCCCGACCACGTGGACATCATTCTCGATCGCTTGGCGGGCGGTCTCGGTTGGGGTCATAAACAGCGAACCAATGTCGACGTCAAAGCCGAGGTCGGCAAAGCCGCTGGCGACTACCTTTTGGCCCCGGTCGTGGCCGTCTTGACCCATCTTGGCGACCAGAATCCTCGGTCGGCGTCCCTCGCGCTCGGCGAATTCCTGGCAATGAGCGCGCACCGCTTGGACCTCTTCATGACTCGCCATCTCTCTAGCATACACACCGGTCACCGCGCGCACTTCGGCGCGATGCCGTCCGAACACCTGCTCCAATGCCAAACTCATCTCGCCCACTGTGGCTCCGGCCCGGGCCGCATCGACTGCGACTTCCAGCAGATTGCCGTTTCCGGCCGCTGCCTCGGTGATCGCCGCCAGCGACGCCTCCACTTGTTGCGGGTCCCGTTCAGCACACAATCGCTGCAGTCTCTCGATCTGGGTTCGGCGCACCGCAGAGGCGTCGACCCGCAGCACCTCCACCGCAGTGCGTTCGATTGGGCGATAGCGATTGATGCCAATAATCGGTCGTGTTCCAGCGTCGATCTGCGCTTGGATACGCGTCGCCGACTCTTCGATGCGGGCCTTGGGTAGTCCCGCCTCGATTGCCTTGGTCATGCCGCCCAAAGCTTCCACCTCGTCGATGTGGGATTGAGCCCGCTCGACCATCTCCAGGGTGCGTTGCTCAAGAAACACGCTGCCACCCCATGGATCGATGACGTCGCAGATCCCGGCCTCTAGTTGCAACTGCAACTGGGTATTACGCGCCAGGCGCGCCGAATCGTCGGTGGGCAGCGCTAGAGCTTCGTCGAACGCATTGGTATGCAACGACTGGGTCTGACCCCAGACCGCCGCCAGCGCTTCGTTGGCGGTGCGTACCAGGTTGTTGTATGGATCTTGCGCGGTCAGCGACCAGCCAGAGGTCTGGCAATGGGTGCGCAATATCGACGACTTGGTATTCTGTGGATCAAACTGCTGCATTAGGTCATGCCACAACACGCGCGCCGCGCGCAGCTTGGCGATCTCGTCAAAAAATGACATGCCGATGCAGAAAAAGAACGATAACTGTGGTGCGAAGTCATCCACATCGAGCCCGGCAGCGATCCCGGTGCGCACGTATTCAATGCCGTCGGCCAAGGTGTAGGCCAACTCCAGATCCGGCGTCGCCCCGGCCTCTTGCATGTGGTACCCAGAGATCGAGATCGAATTGAACTTGGGCATCTTGGCCGCGGTGTAACCGAAGATGTCGGCGACGATGCGCATCGAAGGAGTGGGCGGATAGATATAGGTATTGCGCACCATGAACTCTTTGAGCACATCGTTTTGGATCGTTCCGCGCAGTTGTTCTGGCGCAACACCTTGTTCTTCCGCCGCGACGATGTAGAGCGCCAGGATCGGCAATACCGCACCGTTCATGGTCATCGACACGCTCACCTGATCTAGCGGAATGCCGTCAAATAGCACCCGCGTATCGCGGATCGAGTCCACCGCCACCCCGGCCATCCCGACATCGCCGGTCACCCGAGGATGATCGGAGTCGTAACCACGATGGGTGGGCAGATCAAAAGCGATTGATAACCCCTTCTGCCCCGCCGCTAGGTTGCGCCGATAAAAAGCGTTGGACTCCTCAGCGGTAGAGAATCCGGCGTACTGGCGGATGGTCCAGGGGCGCTGGGTGTACATGCTCGAATAGGGACCGCGCAAGTAGGGGGGCTGGCCAGGGAGCGAGCCCGCGCGACTGTCAACCGTCGAGTTCAACAAGCCAGCGTTCTGTCTTTCTAGATGCTGACCCCATCGATCGAAGGCGGCTTGATCAAGGTCGACTCGCCCTAGATCGACACTGCCGAAGACAACACCGTCGAAAGAGCCGCTCACTGCTGCTGCCTCCGCGGTCCAGACCGACTCAGCATTGTCCGAAGCGGGGTCGTGCAAGGGGGCGTCGTACAAGGGGGCAAAGTCCGGGTCCCCTGTAAATGAATCGGCCAACCCCGCCCCCGGTTCCTCTGGGTGCGGATAGACGCTGACACCGAGCACCGGCTGTGCGCCGGACTCGATCTGTTGCCGACGACGGAGTCGCGCCGCGCGCAATCGCTGGCGCAACAGCCCTTCGCCCAAGCTCTGCCACACCCCGCCGTCACTTTCGACTTCTCCGATCAACCCCCAGACTTGACGAGCTAGTTGTATGGTCAACGACTCCACTGCGTAGGAACCAGCCGCAGGGTCGGCAACTTCGGCCAAGGTCGCTTCCTCGCG
Source organism: Candidatus Multivoradales bacterium (assembly GCA_965248055.1). Taxonomy (GTDB): domain Bacteria; phylum Acidobacteriota; class Thermoanaerobaculia; order Multivoradales; family JAHEKO01; genus CBDCXF01. Next base: position 3,059,002 of record CBDFIJ010000004.1, on the reverse strand, counting down.
CAGCACGTTGTGGACCTGCATCGCCAAACGTTCGGCAGAGGGTCTGGTGACCGCCAAGCGGTCATCCCAGGGCAACACCGTCAGCCAGTCAGCTCCGCCCAGCACCGCAGCGGTGGCTTGTCCGGTGGCGCGCAATGCGTTGGTGCGATATCCGCGGCGCGCCAAGGTCCTGGACGAGGTCAGCGCGTGAATGCGCAACGAATGAGCACTCTCCACCGAACCACCGCCGGCAATGACCAGACGCGCTAGGACTTCGCGCAAGGCCCGCAACTTCGCCAACTCGGTGAGCATGTGACTGCCGACGCCGACCTGAAATACGGTTTGCAGCACTAATTCATCGACCGAGACCCGCCGCGCTCCAAGTCGGCGCACTAGCTCGAGCCATGAGGCGCCGATCAGCGCCAGTTCGTCGACCGGATCTCCGCCCGCCGCATGCAGCAGCAGGCTGGAGCAAGCCAGGGAGGACGATCCGCAGTACTGTCCTTTAGATGGCTGCCCCTCTTCAGATGGCTGGCCCTGAACCAAGCGCAGCAGTGATTTCACCCGGAGGTAACCCGGCTGGCAGTCGGCCTCCAGGTCATCCTTGAGGATTGCCGCTGTCACGGGATCGTAGTTGATCGCCAACCGGGTGGGAGGATCGGCAAGCAATCCTTCGACGTAGGCAATCGCGGACGTTGGACTCAGCGCTATGGGTGCGTCAGAGGCGGCCTGCACCATGTTGAGGAAAGCTTCTTCGTGCGGCACCGGTCCGCGCAACCAGATCCCGTGAGCGCCCAACGCCAGGGCCTGCTCGGTCGCCGCTACCGGATCCCCGCGTCGGGGATCAACCAATGCCAAGCCCCGCCAACCAGGAGTCGTCCGCTGGGCCAATGCCCACTCTCCACGCTCTCGGTACAGCGACTGAACCGTCACCCCGTCATGGGTCAATTTTTGCTCCTGAGTGCTAGATCTGTTGCTCTGCTTCACGGTTCAATGACCCTAACGCTATTTGGAGGACGCCGGATTGCCAGCGGCGCTCGTTAGATGCCGGTCAGCACCACGACGCAGGCGACCTGAGAGATCGTCGAGAAATGGCGTGACCCCGCAGCAACCCTACATGTTGCGCCGGTACTGCCCCCCCACTTCATACAAAGCATGCGTGATCTGGCCCAAGGTCGCTGTCTTACACACTTCCATCAATCCGCCAAACACGTTGCCACCACTGATGGCTGAGCGTTGCAGTTCGCCCAGCGCGGCGGAGGTCGCCTCAGGATTGCGGCATTGGATCGCATCGCGCGCGGCAATCGCGTCCTTTTTCTCTTCCTCGGTGGCGCGAATGACCTCACCCGGGATCACGGTAGGTGAGCCTTGCGAGCTCAGGAAAGTGTTAACCCCCACCACCGGTAATTCACCGCTGTGCTTCAAGGTCTCGTAGTACAGCGACTCTTCCTGGATCTTGGTTCTCTGGTACATCCGCTCCATCGCCCCCAGCACCCCACCCCGATCCGACAGACTCTCAAACTCGACCAGCACCGCCTCTTCCACCAACTCGGTCAACTCGTCGATGATAAACGCCCCCTGCAGCGGGTTTTCATTGTTGGCCAGCCCTAACTCGCGGTTGATGATCAACTGGATCGCCTGCGCCCGACGCACGCTCTCCTCAGTCGGGGTGGTAATCGCCTCGTCGTAGGCGTTGGTGTGCAGCGAGTTGCAATTGTCGTAAATCGCGTACAAAGCCTGCAGCGTGGTGCGAATGTCGTTGAAGGAAATTTCCTGCGCGTGCAAGCTGCGACCCGAAGTCTGGATGTGGTATTTGAGCTTCTGTGAGCGGGCGTTAGCGCCATAGCGTCGTCGCATCGCTTTGGCCCAGATCCGCCGTGCTACACGCCCCATCACCGAGTACTCGGGGTCCATGCCGTTGGAAAAGAAAAACGATAGATTGGCGGCGAAGGCGTCGATGTCCATGCCGCGCGATAGGTAGTACTCGACGTAGGTGAATCCATTGGCCAAGGTAAATGCCAATTGCGAGATCGGGTTCGCCCCGGCTTCGGCAATGTGGTACCCGGAAATCGACACCGAGTAGAAATTGCGCACTCCGTGGTCGATGAAGTACTGCTGCACGTCGCCCATCATCCGCAGCGCGAACTCGGTGGAAAAAATGCAGGTGTTCTGCGCTTGATCCTCTTTGAGGATGTCGGCTTGCACGGTGCCTCGCACCTTGGCCAGAGTCTCTTCGCGAATACGCCCGTAGGTCTCGGCGTCCAGCACTTGGTCGCCCGAGGTGCCCAGAAGCAACAGTCCGGAGCCGTCATGCCCCTTGGGTATCTCGGCCCGGTAGACCGGACGCACCAAGTCGAGGTCCGCATACTGCTGATCCAATTCCTGAGCGATCTGATCCGCCTTGCCCTGCTCACGCAAGTAGGCCTCACACTGCTGATCGACCGCGGTGTTCAAAAAGAAACCCAAGAGCATCGGTGCCGGACCGTTGATGGTCATCGACACAGAAGTTGCCGGGTCAATCAAATCGAAGCCCGAGTAAAGCCTTTTGGCGTCATCCAACGACGCCACTGAGACCCCGGAGTTGCCCACCTTGCCGTAGATGTCCGGGCGATGATCTGGGTCTTCTCCGTACAGCGTCACCGAATCAAAGGCCGTCGAAAGCCGCTTGGCCGGTTCCTCCAACGAAACGTAATGAAAGCGTCGATTGGTGCGTTCTGGGCCACCCTCACCGGCAAACATCCGGGTTGGGTCTTCTCCTTGGCGCTTGAGCGGAAAAACCCCGGCGGCGTAGGGGTACTCACCGGGCACGTTCTCGGTCAACAGCCAGCGCAGTACCTCACCCCAGTCGTGATACTTGGGCAGCGCCACCCGTGGGATCTGTAGGTGCGACAACGACTGACGATAGAGCGCCCGCTCGATCTTCTTGCCCCGCACCTGATAGACAAACTTTTCATCGGTATAGCGTTGTCGGGTCGCCGGCCACTCGGCCAACAACTGGCGATTGTCAAAGTCGAGGCGCTCGCGGGTTTGCTGGTACAGCTCCACCAACTCTTGCGCCGCGCTGGTATCCCCGTCAGAGACCGCGATTTCGGGCAACCAGCCTTCGATGTCGTCACCCCCCAGATCCTTACTGCCCAGATCTTTACTCCGGAGTGCGGCGATTGACCCGGCCAATTGGTAGGCGCGTCGTGCCGTTGCGCACTGCTCTTCGACGGTCTGATTGTAAGCCCGGTTGTCCTCAGCGATTTCCGCCAAGTAGCGCACCTTGGCCGGTGGCACGATCGGCGGATCGACTGCCTCTTCCAGCGGCAGCTCCAAGGTTGATTCAAAGGCGTCGCCTGCTTTCTCTGACAACGCCGCAATCAGCTTCTTGTACAACCGGTTGGTGCCGGCGTCATTGAACTGCGACGCCACCGTGCCGAAAATCGGCAGTGCCTCATCCTCACCGTCAAACAGCGTGTGGTTACGCCGGTACTGCTTGCGCACGTCGCGCAGCGCGTCCAGCGAGCCCTTCTTGTCGAACTTGTTGATCGCGATCACGTCAGCAAAATCGAGCATGTCGATCTTCTCCAACTGGGTCGCTGCACCGTACTCCGAAGTCATCACATACAGCGACAGATCCGAATGCTCGACGATCTCGGTGTCCGACTGACCGATGCCCGAGGTCTCCAGCAGCACCAAGTCATAGCCCGCCGCCTGCACGATCTCCACCGCCTGACCGACATACTTGGACATCGCCAAATTCGACTGACGAGTCGCCAGCGAACGCATGTACACCCGGGGGTGATGGATCGAATTCATCCGGATACGGTCGCCCAACAGCGCCCCACCGCTCTTGCGCCGCGACGGATCCACCGAAATCACCGCCAAGGTCTTGTCCGGGAAGTCGATCAGGTAGCGGCGCACCAACTCGTCCACCAACGACGACTTCCCTGCGCCGCCGGTACCGGTGATTCCCAACACTGGGCTTTTCACCGCAGCGACCGATTGATCTCCGTTACTCTGGTTGGAGTTCAAGGTCGCCAGCATCGACTGCAGATCGTCCACGGTCTCCGGGTGGTTCTCCACCAGGGTTATCAAGCGGGCAATCGCCTGCGGGTCTTTCTCCTGGACTGCTTTCTTGAACTGCGCACCCTCTCCATTCACAGCCGGCTCCACCATCGGGAAATCACTGCTCTCCAGCAAGTGATTGATCATCCCCTGCAACCCCATCTCCCGACCATCGTCCGGCGAATAAATCCGGGCAATGCCGTAGGCGTGCAACTCCTCCGCCTCCTCAGGCAAAATCGTTCCACCGCCACCACCAAAAATCTTGGTCTTGGCCCCCCGCTCTCTGAGCAGATCAACCATGTACTTGAAGTACTCGATATGCCCACCCTGATAACTGGTGATCGCGATCGCCTGCGCATCCTCCTCGATCGCGCACTCGACAATCTCCGCAACCGAACGGTTATGCCCCAGATGAATCACCTCCGCCCCCGACGACTGCAAAATCCGCCGCATCACATTGATCGCCGCGTCGTGGCCGTCAAAGAGCGAAGCCGCGGAGACGATGCGGATCGGGTGTTGGGGTTTGTAGGGGGTGGTGGTCATTGTTGTCGCCTGTCCCCTAATTATTTCAGGCTCAGCGACGATATTGGGTAACTCCAGCAAGGATTCGAAACCTATGACCCCAAATTTCGCTAATATTCTCCACTGGCCAGTACAAGTTCCGCCGCGCCGATGGGAGAAGGCTCAATGCTAGACAAACCTGTAGATCAGCTTGCAGAATCCGACCTTCAATCACTCGTCGAAAGTAGAACCCGAGAAGGACTACACATCGAGTACAAGACGAAAATTGACTACGGAGAGCCCCAAGGGCGACGCAAGCTCGGGAAGGCCTTGGCAGCTTTCGCGAACACATCCGGAGGTTACTTGGTCATCGGAATGGAGTGTTTGGAGGAAGATAGCGCCCTTCCAACTGGTTTGCCTGGCATAGAACTCGTTCGCGATCTGGACACCGAACTCAACGCACTAAACGACATTTGCCGCAGCCTCCTTGAACCGGAACTGTCAGGCCATCACGTTACCGGCATCGAACTAGCTAACGGTCGCAATGCTCTCATCGTTCAGGTGCCAGTAAGTTGGCGCAAACCTCATCGAGTATCCGGAACTCGGCACTTTTATCGACGCACAACTTCAGGGCAGAGTGTCCCACTAGAGATGGAGGAAATTCGAAGGCACTTCCTGCTATCCGAGGGGCAAAGCGAACAGATTCGAAAGTTTGTCACTGGGCGCCTGTTGGACGTTGCCGCAAGTTCCTCGGAGAGCCCTCTCAGTGCCAGCCGTGAAGGTCGCTTGCTACTCCACATCATCCCAATCGGTGCGTTTGGTGGTGGCATTGAACCTCTTTCTTCTATCGACACCAGGGATCTACTGCGCAACATACCGGTCCTTGCCGGGGACTCTTCAACCTGGACTTGCGCGACTCTTGATGGTCACCTGAAGACACTGACGCAAGAAGAGACCGGTGTGATCGCGTCGGCTGTAACCCTCCGACGAACCGGAATCCTTGAATGCGTCGACAGCTATTTTTTGAATCGAACTCCGTACAAAATCCCAACAAAGACGATGGAGGGTAGGTTGGGAGAAATGATCTCCGCTTATCTACAGCAGATGTCAAATACTGTGGTCAACTCGCCGTTCTTAGTGTTCATGACGATACTTGACGCTAGGGGGCAAAGCTTGGCGCCCCTACACAACATGAACGTTTGGCCAGAAGAAAATGTGGCTTGATTCGACAGGCCACGATCAGAATCCCAGAGGCACTAATAGAAGGAAGCGCCGACACCGCCGAAGAAACCGTTCAACATCTGATGTCCTACCTTTGGAACGCGGTCGGATGGAGCGGAAAACCACCTTCTAGTTGACGCTATTTCGTTAAGTTATTTCGCGAAGCAGACAGGTCTGCTCGGCACGCTTGTTATGAACCTGCTCCCGTTTTTCTTAGTCATCCTGAGCGACTGAATCTTCGAGGGAGTCGAAGGATCTCGATTCTTCAATGACCTCGATATGCCAGCATCGAGATCCTTCGACTCCACTGCTACGCAGCTCCGCTCAGGATGACAGAAAATAGGTCCCAGCCCCCTCCCTACCCACCGCCGGGATGACCCCGGCTCCACGCCCACGCCCACGCCCACGCAGGCTCCCATGTTGTGTTCTGCCCTCCGAGAAGCGCCCACAGTCCTCCGAGCGGCAGGCACAAATCATGTCAAAATACTGATCTCATTGAAGATAATAACCTTCTCATGAAACAAGAATGCTTCACTTTCGCCACTTCCAACCGACAGGCTGCCCGCGATGTCGCCGACAGCATTGGATTGAGCTCCCAAGAGCGGATGCAGGCCGCGGTGGTGTTGCTCGATACCGTTTACGGACTGTGGAAGAACCAAGGATTGATGGATGATCAAGGGTGGGCCGATGATCAAGGACTTTGCCGCTTTCCTGGATGCACTCAACAGAGAAGACGCGGACTACGTAGTCATCGGCGGGTTCGCGGTGATCTCGTATATCCCGTATCGGACCACGCGTGCCATTGATGTTCTGATCGAACCGTCGATCGACAACGCACGCAACGTGCGCTGTGCAGTGCAAACTTGGGGAGACTTCGAGCCTGATTTCTCTGCTGAGGAGTTCATCGCTGGAGACATTCTGTCGTTTGGCGACATTCTCCGAGTTGAGGTCCATTCGGATGTACCCGGCGTTACTTGGGAACAAGTCGATCAGGGCAAAGTAGTCGGCGAACTGTCCGGCGTCTCAACCTACTTCGCTGGCCTGGACGAGCTCTTGGCGATGAAGAAAGCGACCGGTCGAGAGGACAAAGACAAGCCCGATGTTGAGCGCCTCTCCTTGCTGAAAGAGCAACGGGACAGATCCAAGGATTGAAAGGAAGGATTCACAGAAGGGTACATTGAGATCCTTCGACTCCCTCGCAAAGCTCGGTCGCTCAGGATGACTCAGCGCGCAGATCGCCGCTCGGCGGAGATGGGGACACAAACAAAGTATTGTGTCCCCTCCGGCGAGGTGAGCGCCGTACTGCGGAGTCCGAGAAGCGCTCACCGTCTTCAGGACGGCGGGTGCAAAAACAAATCAGTCTTCTAACCAGCCGGAACCTAACAATCCCTCAAGATGTGATGCGGTCAACTCACGGACCAAAGCTGATTGCGTCTCGACAAACGTCGCAACTCCCTCTGCAAGCTCAAACTCGAACCTACCCTTGCGGTCGGCAACAAAGAACTGCTGGTAGAAGCTCTCCGCCTGCGCCAGAACTTCGGCATTGGCGAAGCGCTCCGGATCAAGTTGTCGTTTGCTCGCTCCGCCGACCGTAACGCTCTCCAGGCGTTGGTACAGGCGGGCACTTAGGACCAGAGGCTGATGCAGGTTGGGCGCGCTCTCGCGCACCAAGATCTCGGGGCTCATCTGATCGAAACCCGCAAGTTGTAGCAGACGGGCAAGGCGATTGGTGTCTTCTTGTGGAAGGCTCTCAAGCCAATCAATGATTGTGGTTTCGTAGGTTGGATCGACCCAATACAGGGCGCGAATTGCTTCGGTAACAAAGCGCGCCCGCCGCCCAGCGATCAACTGCTGTCGTTCGGCTTCCCGTGCTCTCTCCCCGGCCATCACATCTGCCTGGTCGTCAAATTTCCAGTCTGCGTCATACGCGGCTTGCCGGGCCACGGCCTCGCCAAAGCGCGTCCCGAGTCGCCGCTCGAGTACCTGATCCCCACTGTGGCCTTGAGTTATGAGGTCTTCTTCGCGCTGTCTTTCACCCAATCGTTCCCAATCTGAAAAATCGAACATCTGGTCCACCCTCGCGCCATCGACCAGTGTGATCAGAACTTGAAGCTTGTCTTCGGCGGGAATGAACCCGAGATCGATCAGATCCTCTCGCAGTTGCTGCCCGGATTCCGTCAGCGTAGTGGTATCCAATTCGGCCGCCAGAGCGGTGTTGGTCATGCTCAAAGTGGGGCCGGCCCAAAGACCAACCCCGGGCGCGGGCCCGACTTCGCCCAATAGCGAAATCCGTGCTTCGCTCGAGGCCAACTTGGCAAACACCACCCGGTCCGACAAGCGGACGAGTCGGTAGAGCTCATCGGTGCGCGGGTTTTGGTCGAGGATCTTCTCTAGGGCCGTGGGAGGTTCCGCGTGGAGCGCGCTGACGACTAGCGATACCACCAGTATCCAGACCGGGAAGGCAGACAGTCGTGTAGTCATTCTTAGCAAACCTCCGTCGATAGTTTATACCCCACATCTCACGCAGGACGGGACGTACGACGAGTTCCTTCTTTGATCTTGGGAGGGGGAAACCCCCGTACCTGATGCCGCTGGGGCGTCTTTGCAAGTGCGTAGCACCGGCGTCAATAGGCCTTCATCGATTCGGCGCGAAGCAAAGCCGAGGCGAGCACCCACTTTCGGATTCTGAGAAGTGCTCGCCAGCTCCCAGCGCAGCAGGTACAAGAATGGCGCGCCGGGAAGGATTCGAACCCTCGACCCCCAGATCCCCTTCGGCTCGCCGAACTCGCTCAGGGCAGGCTCGCTGGTGCAATATCCCACTGTGCTGCCGGCGCACGATCACAAGTTTGTTGCACGTCTAACACCGAAAAAATCGTTCGCACCTGTCGAAACATTGACCTAACGCGCCTTCGTCAACGATGCAGTGTTTCTCGCAACATCGTCGAACGGCTGGAGAACCGCCCTGCCTTCAACGCGACCAGTTGAGCTCAATAGCGGATTCGTCGACAGGATCGGGATCCTGGAGCACGCTGAGGGTCACGGCGACCAAACAGTGCGCTTCCTGGCTCTCCTTCTTCGCGACCGTATCCCCTGATTTGCGCGAACCCTCATCTGTTTGCAGCTTGCGCGCCTGATCGGAGAAAGCTGTAAGAGCTCCCGCATTGAGAACCAATTGCTGTTCAGAAACGATAGGTGTGGATCCCTGTAATTTGGAGCCACTCGCACCCCGGATCGAGTAGCCCAACGAAAGCTGTTCCGGATCGGAAGATTGAACCGCGAGCTCGACCTTGACTTGAGAACAAGGCGCCGAACCGCCGTGACCCGAATCCCAGAACATATTCTCGCCACCGAACGCGGTCAACGTCTGCCTATCTTTCAATACACCACCATTTCCTAGCTCAGCTAGGTACTCTGAAAGAGTTAATTCTGCCGCGCCAAGATTCCAGGGAACTTGGTAAAGCAATACCTCGGCTGCGTATGCACCCGGAGAACGGTCTAACATAGCGAGAACCTCAGCCGCCCGTTCAATGCGCACAAGCTGATCGGATACGACGACGGTGCTCTCACCAATCGGGGCCATGTTTCTCATCGCAAAGATGCCACGAAGCACGTTCGCCGCCATTTCGGCACCGATATACTCCAGCCGAAACTGGCGGGTGACCAAGTTTTCCTCGACCTTGCTTTCCTCACTAGCCTGCTGTGCCGCCAACGGTAACGCGAAACAAATCCCTAGTAATCCAGTGGCAATCAACGTACGCGTTTTCTTCATTACAGCCCCCTTTTTGGTAACTGACCCTAGGGCCAGCCATTGTGCATGGGGTTACTTGGTGCAAGTCGGGTACCACCGCAAGACTAAGACAGCGGAATATTTAGTTTACGACTAGCTTGCTGGCGAATCGCCGCGAGGGTGACAACAGCAAACGAGATCCTGGCCCCTCGCCCTTCCACCGCCGGGATGACCCCGGCTCCCACCCACGCCCCGCCGGGGCAGGCTCGCTGGCGTTGGGATGACGAGGTGTTTGAACTGTCCCCGCCGAAGCAGACTCCCTCCGTGTGTTCTGTCCTCTTGGGAGGGGGGAACTCCGTACCTGCCAGCCCGGGAGGCGTTCCTTCGACTCCCAGCGGTCGCTCAGGACAGGCTTTCGCAAGCGCATGGCACGATGTGGCGAGGCCGTCTAATGATCCAGCGCGATGCGAAGCCGAGGCGCATGCCATTCTTTGGAGTCCGAAAAGCATGCGCCGGCCTCCAGGGCAGCAAGTGCAAAAGAATTCGGTACAAAAAAGTGTGGTGGGCGCGAAAAAGGGAGGGGATAACCCCTCCCTTTCTAAGCGCGCTGGAATAGACGCGTCTACTCTGTAGCTTCGCCCTGCACCAACCCTCTCCGCTCTAGCAGTGGATCAATAATCGGATCGCGACCGCGGAATTCACGGTAGAGATCCATACCCGGCTCGGAGCCGCCTTTGGAGAGCATGCGGCGGTAGCGGGCAGCGACCTCGGCGTTGAATACGTCGGTCTCTTTGAAGGCTTCAAAGGCGTCAGCGTCGAGGACTTCGGACCACAGGTAGCTGTAGTAACCGGAGGAGTAGCCGCCGGCGAAGATGTGGGCAAAGTAGGTGTTGCGGTAGCGCGGGATGATCTGGTCGATCAAGCCGATGCGGGCCATTTCCGCCTCTTCGATCTCATCCGGAACTAATTCCTGAGGCTCGGTGAGGGTATGCCAAGCCATATCGAGATAGGACGCGGCGACGTATTCGACGGTGGCGAAACCTTGGCCGAATTTGTCAGCGGCGGTAATCTTGGCGATCAGTTCATCGGGGATCACTTCACCGGTCTGGTAGTGCTTGGCGTAGAGCTTGAGCACCTCAGGATGCGCCATCCAGTTCTCCATTACCTGGGATGGAAACTCGACGAAGTCGCGCGGCACGTTGGTGCCGGACAGAGATTCATAGGTGACGTCCGAGAGCAGACCGTGCAACGCATGGCCCATCTCATGGAACAAGGTCTGGGCGTTGGTGAACGAGAGCAGTGATGGACCGTCGGCGGTTGGTGGTGGGAAGTTGAAGTTATTGGTGACGATCGGCTTGATGTCGCCGTCCAGCTTGGACTGGGCGCGCAGATCGTTCATCCAGGCACCGCCGCGTTTGGAGTCACGGGTGAAGAAATCCATGTAGAGGATGCCGACGTGACTTCCGTCGGCTTCTTTGACCTCGAACACCTGTTGGTCCTGCTGCCACACCGGGACGCCGTCCAACTGGTGAAAGGTCAGGCCATAGAGACGGTTGGCGACGGTGAAGACACCATCGCGCACCGCGTTGACTTCAAAGTAAGGCCGCAGAATCTCTTCGTCGAGATCGTAGCGGGCCTTGCGCACTTTCTCCTGGTAGTGGCGCCAGTCCCATCCTTGCAACTCGCCTTCGATGCCGTCGGCATGCATCATCGCTTCCAGGTCGCCGCGATCTTTCTTGGCCACGTTGATGGCCGGATCCCAGACTTGATCGAGCAATTGATAGACCCGATCCGGGGTCTCCGCCATAGCATCCGAGAGCACGAAGTGTGAATGGCTGTCGTAACCGAGAATGCCAGCCTTTTCTGCCCGCAGTGAGGCCATCGTGGCCAGCACCTGGTTGTTGTCATTGTCGTTGCCGTTGTCGCCGCGTAGCGCATAGGCCATGAACAGTTGCTTGCGCAGTTCGCGGTCGGGTGAGTACTGCAGGAACGGATTGATGCTGGGACGCTGGATGGTGAACACCCAGCCATCCTCGAACTCGCGTTTCTTTGCCTCATCGGCAGCCAGAGCAACCAAGCTGGTGGGCAGGTCACCGAGAGCAGCAGAGTCGGTCGTATGAATGAAGAAATCGTTGGTCTCAGCCAGCAGATTATTCTGGAACTCCTGCGACAGCTCCGCCAACTGACCATTGATGCGGCGCATTTCTGCCTGTGCGGCATCATCCAGGCCGACGCCGGAGCGCACGAACCCCTTGTGGGTTTCTTCCAACAGCCGTAGCTGCTCAACACTCAGCCCAAGATCTTCACGCTGGTCGTAGACCGCCTTGACTCGCTCAAAGAGCGGCTTGTTGAAGGCAATGTCGTCGCCGTGGGCGGAGAGTTCCGGAGCAATCGTCGAGGCCACCTCTTTGATGACGTCGTTGGTGTGTGCGGAGTTGAGCGAGTAGAAGACGTTGGCGACCTTGGTCAGCCCCTTGCCAGTGCGTTCCAGTGCTTCAATGGTGTTGGCAAAGGTCGCTGGTTCCGGCTTGGCCACGATCTCAGTGATCTCTTGCTGCTGTTCTTCCATGGTTTGGCGAAACGCTGGCAGGTAGTGTTCGTTCTTAATTTCATCAAACGGAGGTACACCGAACGGAGTATTCCACTCGGTCAGCAACGGTCCGGTATCGGTCGACATTTCAGCTTCTGCTTCGGCGGTTTCAGTTTCCATGGTTGCCATTTCTGCGTTGTTAGTAGTTTCGGATGATTGCGCAGCCTGGTGGGTAGCGCACCCGGCGGATACCGCAAGCGCAGCCGCAACGGTAACAAGTTGTAGCGAATTGAATTTGCTCATGATGTTGAATACGACTCCTCTAACTAAAGGTTCCGCCCGGAGTGACCGGGCTTGCGGGGCCCCAAGATACCAAATCGGTGTTTCACGTGTGATTTCAAACGAGGCGGCAATCTAGCCAGGATTTGGCTGTCTCCTGCAGGTCTTGTGACCGACTGGATCGGACTTCAGCGTTGGATTGCAGGAGTCGGATTCAGGAGTCGCAACCGGGGCCCGAGTCAGGGACCAACCGCAGATACGGCTTGGGCTGTTTCCAGCCGCCAGGGTAACGCTCCCGGGCTTGCTCATCGGAGACCGAAGGGAGAATCACCACATCGTCTCCGGGCTGCCAGTTGGCCGGGGTCGCCACCTGTTGGTTGGCAGTGCGTTGGCACGAGTCGATAACCCGCAGTACTTCGTCGAAGTTGCGACCGGTGCTCATCGGATAGGTCAAGTTGAGTTTTATTTTCTTGTCCGGGCCGATCAAGAACAAAGTACGAACCGTTTGGTTGTCGACCGCAGTGCGACTCTCGGCTTCTCCCTCTTCTTGGGCCGGCAGCATGCCATAGTGCTTGGCAATGGTCAGGTCTGGATCGCCAATCAGCGGGTAATTGACCGGACTGCCGTGCAGCTCTTCGATGTCCTTGGACCACCTTTGGTGATCGCTAATCCCGTCAATGCTGAGGCCGATGAGCTTGCAGTTGCGGCTGGCGAATTCGTCGCTCATACCCGCCAGGGTCCCTAGCTCGGTGGTGCACACTGGGGTGAAATCTTTGGGATGGGAAAACAAGATCGCCCAACCGTCCCCGATCCAATCATGAAAGTGAACGGTCCCAGCGGTGGTATCGGCCGTGAAGTCGGGGGCCAAGTCGTTAATTCTGAGGGTCATCGAAGGTCTCCTTATCGCGGTGAAAGGCTCCTCGGGTCAACCAACGTCTACTAACAACGTCTCAGGCCCTTCGAGCCGAACCCTCCCTTTCCTCCACCTCGAATTGTTCTTGGTGACAATACCACCAGTGACAATAAACTTGAAGAGATATTGGCAGAAGTGGTCGAGAAGCAGTGGTCGAGAGACCTAGTGACGACCGCGCCAGGTCTTCATACTGTCCGCAGCCCCCAACACCGAACTGATCGCGTCGGCGATCGGCGCCGGGGCTCCAACCATCGATGGAGCGGTCTTAGCGAGCCAAGGCATCAGCACCCGCCGGCGTCCACGAGCGGTGGCATCAACCGCTTTGGCGGCCACCGCTTGTGGCGTCAGCCAACGGGTAAACCGGGGTGGCTTGACCCCCTCAAAGAGGCCGGTGCGGATGTAGCTGGGACACAGTGCAGTGACCGTGACGTGGGAGTGACCGAGACGCGTGAGTTCCATGCGCAACGATTCGGAGAACCCAACCACCGCCCATTTGCTGGCAGCGTAGGTGGATCCAAAGGGCAGCCCCAAGAACCCGGAAGCGCTAGCGACCTGCAGAATTCGCCCGCGCTCGGAGGCAATCAAATCGGGTAAAAAAGCATGGGTCATCGCCACCACTGCTTCGGTGTTGACGCGCAAGGTCAGTCGGTGACGCTCCAATGGCACCTCCAAGAACGCCCCGCCAAACACCACCCCGGCATTGTTGACCAGAACTTGGACCGGTCCGAGGTCACGATGAATTTCGGCGCGCACTTGCTCGATGCGCTCGGTGTTGGTGACATCCAACCGGTAGGCAATGTGTCCATGCCCTGGGAGTCGAGCGGCAACCCGCGCGGCTTCTGCAACATCGAGATCGGTGACGGCAACCCGTGCTCCTTGTTGGGCCAACTCGCTGGCTAAGGCTTCACCGATGCCGCGCGCAGCCCCGGTTACCAAGGCGCATTGGCCTGTGAACGGACGGCTCTTGGATGGACTTGCTTGGAGCGGGCTTCTGTCGCTGGACACCTGGTTTCTCCTCGATGAATCGTCTCTGTCTAAGGTCGCAGTCAAAGGTCGATCTTGACCATGGCTTCTGACGCCTGTAGCCGGGAACCGGTCTCGACCTCACTAGGTTATCTCTGGCGAAGGTGCTTTCCAATCGCCGGTCGAAGGAGTTGGCTCAACCCACGCAGAAACTCTGAGCAAACTCTCTGCATTCTCGGCCCAGGATTGAAACCGAAACGACTCTTCAACCGTCTTAACAATAAGGCGTTGATCTTGCATCGACCTGAGCAGAGATGACCACCGATCAGCCACGTTATCCGCAGGCACGTGTACGTCTGCACAGCCATCATCCTTTGGCGTTGATTGGTGCGGTGCGTGAAGCTCTGCGCAAGGCTGGCGCCGGAGCCGACGAGCTGGACGCGTTCTCTCAAGGCGCGTCGACGCGTTCGGCGCATGAGATTGAACCGTGGTGTCGGCAGTGGACGCATTTGGATTTGTTTCCACTGCAACATCGATCCAATTCGTAACGTAAGGATCGTAGCGATGGGTTCATCGCGTATTATCTGAGGAGTCATCATGAGCGGACAGTCAACTGTTTACCGACGTTTCACTAGGTCCAAAAGCCACCGTATGATCGGTGGCGTGTGCGGAGGTGTCGCAGACTTCTTGGGCTGGAACCCTACGATAGTGCGCATTCTGTATGTCGTTGGCTCTATCCTTTCCGCAGCCTTCCCTGGCCTGCTGGTCTATCTGATCCTTTGGGTCGTAATGCCGGACAACTAGGGGCAACCAGCCCAGCCTGCAAACCAGGTCGGTATTGCCAAATCGATGAAGCAACCACCCGTGAAATGGGAAACCGACGCCTTGGCGGGCATCCCACGCATTCGCTGGGAACCTGGATGGGTTCTGCTGATCGTCCTTTCCGGGGTACTGTTAGCCACTTCGATTTTGCCGGCCCGGATCCCGGGCGTTGGACCGCTGCTGTTGGCGGCGACAACCGCCGTGACATTGGGCGGCTTGCTGCTGTGTTTTCTAATTCACGAGTTGGCTCATTTTGTGGTCGCCAAATCGTATGGGGTTGACACACGACGGATCACCTTGACCCTGTTCGGTGGGGTCCCCGAGACCAACCAGCCACTGCCCCACCCTGAGGCGATGTTTACGGTTGCACTGGCGGGCCCGATAGCCAATTTGGCACTTTGTGTCACCGCCTACTTGTTGGTCGGGCTGGCGTCTGCCCCGCTCCAAGTGGCGATCGATATCACCGCGACCGTCAGTCTGTTCCTAGGACTCACCAACTTGGTGCCCGCTCAGCCGCTGGACGGAGGGCGGATGCTGCACGCCGCGGTGTGGGCGCGAACCGGCAACCCCTCTGCGGCATATCGCGCGGAGCATCGCAGTGGTCGGCTGCTGGGATCCAGTTCGGTGGTCGCAGGTATCACGCTGATGTTGCTGGGCGGATGGACCGTGGGCTTGTTCGCGATCTCTCTTGGACTGCTACTGCGTTCAGCCGCCAGCGCACGGTGGATCTATGCCGCCAGCGAGGTCGAGCTGGCTGGCAAAGCCGTTCGCGACTACGCCCAGCAACCCGAGGCAGCGCTGCCGAGATCGCTTTCGGTAGAAAGCGTTGTTGAGGATGCGGGCGGCCTAAAGAGTCGTGGCCGTATTCCGGTGGTCGACGGCGAGCGCCTGTTGGGCTGGATTGATCGATCACACATACGGCGCCTGCCGCGCCAGGAGTGGGCTCGGCAGACGATTGGCTCTTTGGTGGTTGCCAAGTCGGAACACAACACCATCGACGCTGGCAGCGACGCTCAAGAAGCGGTACGTCGGATGCTGCGTGAAGGAACCCGGACGCTGTTTGTCACCGAAGGAGAGCGGCTCACTGGGGTGTTGTCTTTGGAGTCCCTGTTGTCCGCCACTCGGTGAAACCACCCAACCCACATTCGACAATTTGACAGTTGGTTACCCCGTCAGTAGCCTGACCGACGGTTCGAGGTTGGAACCTATTATCTTGGTCCTAGTGTTTGAGAGGAGTCCAAATTGAGTAACGGATCTGATCAGTGGGGCACCCGCATCGGCTTGGTGCTGGCAATGGCTGGCAACGCCGTCGGGTTGGGGAATTTCCTTCGATTCCCAGTACAAGCAGCGCAAAACGGTGGCGGGACGTTCATGATCCCGTACTTCATTTCTTTCATATTGCTCGGTATTCCGATCATGTGGGTCGAATGGGGCATCGGCCGCTACGGAGGACGCAAGGGCTATCGAACCATCCCCCGCATGTTTGACCTGCTTTCGGGTGGCAAGCCCTGGGCTAAGTATCTTGGCGTGATGGGGTTGGTGATGCCACTGGTGGTGTTTATCTACTACACCTATGTAGTTTCCTGGATGTTGGCCTTCAGCGTCTTCAGTCTCACTGGCGACTACTTCGGTTTAAAAGATGTCGACGAGATGCGGTCCTACCTAGCGTCCTACCAAACCATCACCGAGTCCAGCTACCACGCCGGAGCGCCCACCGTCGTGTTCTTCTTGATCACCATTCTTTTTCTTGGGTGGATCTTGGGCCGTGGGATCAACAAGGGAATCGAGAGATTAGCCTTGATCGGCATGCCGATCCTATTTATCTTTGCCTTCGCGCTGATGATCCGGGTCCTCACGCTGCCCGCGGCGGTGGCTTCCCCCGCCGACGGTCTCAACTTCATCTGGAACCCTGATTTCAGCCAACTCGGCAGCATCAAGGTGTGGCTTGCAGCCGCCGGGCAGATGTTCTTCACCCTGTCGGTGGGCATGGGAAGTATCCACGTTTACTCCTCGTACCTAAAAAAGAAGGACGACATAACGCTTACCGGACTGGCAACCGCATCCACCAATGAGTTCGCCGAAATCATCCTTGGGGGCACCATCGCGATTCCTGCAGCGGTGGTTTTCTTCGGCGTCACTGGAGCCACTGCCATTGCTAAGAACGGCGCATACGACCTTGGTATCGTCGCCATGGGAGTGGTCTTCCAAGGTCTTCCTGGCGGCGAGTTCTTGGGTCAACTGGCAGGATTCTTGTGGTATTTCCTACTTTTTATAGCCGGAGTGACCTCGTGCGTCGCGTTAGCTAGCCCGGCGGTGGCATTTCTTGAGAGCGAGTTCGACTTCAGCCGAAAAAAGGCCTCCTATTTGATCTCTGGGGCCGCTTTCTTAATTGGTTTGTACCTCGCCTTTCATTTCAACTATGGCGCATTGAGTGAGTGGGATTTCTGGGCAGGGACCTTCGGTCTGGTGATCTTCGCACTGATCGAAATCGTGTTGTTCGCCTGGGTATTCGGTATGGACAAGGCCTGGGCTGAGCTGCATCACGGTGCCGAACTGCAGATTCCCAACGTGTTTCGCTTCATCATGAAGTATGTGACACCGGTGTTTCTGCTGGTGTTGCTTACCGTCTGGACCTGGGAGATGGCGATCCCAACCTTGTTGATGAGTGACAAGGATCCAGAAAAAATACCGTACATCTGGATCGCCAGGTTGGCGCTCATGGCGCTCATCGCTGGCGGCGCTTTGATGGTACGGTCCGCGTGGAAGCGTAACCCAAGCGACCTAAGAGGAGATCAGTCATGACCACTATCGCCGTTGCCTTTATGCTTTTCAGTATGACCTCGGTGGTGATCTTGACCACCTACTGCATGACGCGGATTCTGCGTAAGGAGTAGACGTTCGCGTCAGAAGGCGGTGGGCGTCAATTGGCGCCAACCAGCCTTCAACAGGAAGCCAGGAATTCGCCCAAACGGGCGCGAAAGGCCTCGGTCCACTGGTGTCCGCCAGTAAATTCGTAGGTCGATACCGAGACACCGGCCTTTTGTAGCGTCGCGGCATCTTCTGCCGCGCGCTCAGCGGTGTACCAATTTTCCTGATCTCCCCGAGCAATCAGCACCGGTGGAAAATCAGCCAGCGACCGCGTCGCCACTTCCGGAGGTAGATCTCCCGCCAAAGCGACCACTCCAGCGGCGGCCACTGCGGGAAGTGCGGCCGCACGATAGGCCATCGCCACCCCTTGAGAAAAACCGACGACAACCAGTGGACGGGTGCGCACAGCCTGGGCTACCACCTGGGTGACGTACTGCAAGTTGTCGGCAATCATCTGCTCTCTATCTCGACTGGTCATCCAAGAGCCAACCACTTCACCCGAACGGGTGTAGAACTGGTGCAGGGCGTCCACAGCGATCAGGTCCCACTGATCGATCCCGGGCACGCGAGATAGCTCCGGGAACTGCAACGCCGCAGTCTCGCCATAGCCGTGAAAGCCGATCACGGTGCCCTTCACGGCTGACGGCACTGCTCCCTGCACTGTTTGCTGGTCGACGGCCCGTCGAACTAAATAACGCCCGTGGATCTGGGTCGCCAGCGACCCGACCTCCCAAGGCTCCGTTGGTTGGTTCATGACGCGTTCGCTCCTCGGTAGGCATTGTTGTCGTAGAGACGCAGGAAATTTCCCAGCAGCTGTGGCCCCTGCGGGCTCAAGATCGACTCCGGATGAAACTGCACTCCCCAATAGGGCTTGGTGGAGTGGCACATCGCCATCAACACGTCATCGTCGGCCCAAGCGACCGGCTGCCAGACCGGCGGCAAGGTCTCGGGAGCAACCACTAGGCTGTGATATCTCATTGCTTCCAGTGGGGAGTCGAGATCGACAAAGATTCCTTGTCCACGATGTTTAATCATCGAGGTCTTGCCGTGGCGCGGCTCCGGTGCAGAAACTACCGAGGCCCCGTCCGCTTGCGCCAACACCTGGTGCCCCAGGCACACTCCCAAGATGGGAATCTGAGGACTGGATTTCGCTAGAGCCAAGCATACCCCGGCATCCTCCGGTCTTCCTGGCCCGGGAGACAAGACGATCGACGATGGCCTCATCGACTCGATCTCGGCAACCTCGATCTGGTCGTTGCGCACCACTTCAACAGCGGCCCCCTGGGAGCGAAAAGCCTGCACTAAGTTGAAGGTAAATGAATCGTAGTTGTCGATCAGCAGCAACATGACTACACCGATGCCAGTCTCGATGCCAGTCCCGATGCCAGCCCCAATGCCCGACCAGCCGAGTCCATCGGCAGATCGTGACCGGTCATCATGCGAAACTGCAGAACCGCTTGCGCCAGCAAGACTTCTCGCCCATTGATTACCTGGAATCCTCGTTCGCGCGCCTGTCGGATGAGTTCGGTCTCTAGAGCACCCATTTCTCGCGTTGTGGGCGATCGCTCAGCCGACTCCGGCAACCCGTGCGGCAACGACTCTCGATAGACCATGTCGACCACACAACCACCCTCAGCCAAGCTCGCCAGTCCGAATGGTGGCGGTTCGCCGTTCTTACCCACCGCAGTGGTGTTGATCAAGACCACCACATCCTGACCATTCCAGGTGTTGAATTCGTCCATGGGCACAAAGGGAACCTGAAACCGTTCGGCCACTCTTCGGCCGCGGTCAGCACTGCGGTTGACCACCGTCACTTCCGCTCCCGCCTGCCGCAAGGCCACCACCGCAGCCCGTCCGGCTCCCCCGGCGCCAACCACCACGCATCGAGCTCCCCTAAGTTCGATCCCCCGTTGCTGCAGCGGCACACGAACACCGTCCGGGTCAGTGACTTCGGCCTCCCAAACCCCACGGTCCTTGACCAAGGTGTTGGCCGACCCGGTGTACTGTGCCAACGGGCTGGTGGCACCGGCTACCGCCAGCGCCACACTCTTGTGAGGCGCAGTCACCGAAAATCCGACTAGGTCACAGCCCAACTCTTGCCAGTGTTCGGACTCCACCACTTCCAACCAAAACTCTGCAAAGTCCGGCACCTCAAACGGCAGATAAAGAAGATCAAGATTCAGTTCCCGGTAAGCAGTGTTGTGGATGCGTGGCGACAAGCTGTGTGCCACTGGCGAGCCGACAATCCCGAAAATCTGCGTCGGCCGTTGGGTGGTCAGATGGTAGCCATCGCTGAACCAGCGATCGAGCGAAATCTGCCCCACCGCGGTCGGCCTGCCGACGCTCAAATAGATCCAACCGCTGCCCCACCGGGAAGCCAATACCCTTGTCCAAGTGGCCGCGGCCCCGGTGGCAAATGCTGCCACCGATTGGTCCTGCTGAGCCAGCCACGAAAACACCGCCATTGAATCCTGTTGGCAGCAGGTCTCTGGCACCAGCTTGTAGATGCGCCCACCAACAGTAGACATCTTCTGCAGTTGGTTTTGCAGAGCGGGCACGCCAGCAAACGCGCCATGCCACGACCATAGCCTCTGTTCGACCGGCACTTGTGCCAACAGCCGTGAGTCGGTGTCGCGCTCGATCTCTAGGTCCACCAAGCACCCCTGCGCAGCAAACTTTGCCAATCTCGCGAACCGTTCTTCTTCACAGCCCTGCCAAGACCCGCCTTCAGCGTGACTGCGCAAGGTGTAGATCACCCGACGAGCAAAACGCTCGACCAACTCTCCAACTGCACCTGCGTCCAACAGGTCCGCGCGCACTTCAATCCAATCGGCGCGTTGGTCGACCAACTCCGAAGTCCTCGAGGAGGGCATTTCCGCCAACGATGCCACGGTCGTGGTCATGGCGCCGGATCGGTTTCCCACCGGTCTTTGTAGAGCGACCTGAAGTTTTTTTCGATTCTTTCGACGGCTACTCTGGTAGCTACGGTTTCGCCCCGTTGTTCAGCAGTCATTGGTGAGATTCTAGCAACCAGGTTGGGCTTCTCGACGGTGATATTCTTGCCTCGGTCGGAACTAAGTTTTTTGGATTTCACAGTTCTATTGATTCTACGGAGGGTAGCCGAGTTCATATGTCCACCGAACGAGAGATCCTTGAAGTCGACGTCTTATTTGTCGGTGCTGGCCCGGCGTCCCTGGCCGGGGCCATCCGGCTTCAACAGTTAGTCGAGCAACACAATCAAGAAGCGGCGCCTAGCGACCAATTGGAACCCCTGGTCGCTGTTTTGGAAAAAGGGGCCGAACTCGGTGCCCATGCGCTATCCGGAGCGGTCCTCGATCCGCGATCATTGCGTGAGTTGTTCCCCCACGATTGGCAAGAAATCCCGTTCGAGGGCAAGGTCGAACAAGAGCAACTGCTATGGATGACCGGCAAGCGATCTTGGTCAATCCCGGTTCCCCCAATGCTCGAAAATGAGGGCAAATATGTCGCCTCCTTGGGTCGCCTGGTCAAATGGATGGGCGGCAAAGCGGAGGCCGCAGGAGTCGAAATTTTCAACGGTTTCCCTGCAGTTTCACCGCTGCTCGAAGACGACCGGGTGGTCGGCGTGCGCACCGGTGATCAAGGACTCGACCATCAAGGTAATCCTAAGAACAACTACGAACCGGGGGTCGACGTTCATGCGGCGGTCACGGTTCTCGGCGAAGGTCCACGAGGGACGATCACTAAGCAGCTTGAGGAAGCCCTGGAGCTGGCTGGCGTCAATCCTCAGGTTTACGCCATCGGGGTCAAGGAAGTGTGGGACGTGGCTCCTGGCAAGATCGCAGCCGGCGAGGTCATCCACACCATGGGTTGGCCGCTGGATCGGCATACCTTTGGCGGCGGGTTTCTCTACGGCATGGGCGGCGACCAGTTGATTGTCGGCTTGGTGATCGGCCTCGACTATCGCAACCCCCACTTGGATCCGCACACCGAATTTCAGCGTTTCAAGACCCATCCCAAAATCGCCTCACTGCTGGAGGATGGCAGCATGGCCTTCTACGGCGCCAAAGCGATCCCCGAAGGCGGTTGGTGGGCACGTCCCCGATGCTACGGCGACGGATTCCTGATCATCGGCGACTCGGGCGGTTTTCTCAACAGCCAAAGGTTGAAGGGCATTCACTTGGCGATCAAAAGCGGCATGTTGGCCGCCGAGAGTGTCTTCGATACTCTGAAATCTGGAGACTCATCGGCTTCCCAACTGACTTCGTTTGAACGCCGAGTGCACGACTCTTGGATCCACGAGGAAATGTGGGAGGTGCGCAACTTTCATCAGGCGTTCGACCACGGCATCTTCGCTGGCATGTTGCAAGCCGGGTTGGGGATGTTCACCCGCGGGCGCGGGTTTGGCATTTTCGATCGCTTGGCAACCAAGCCGGGGCATCAGCACATGCAACGCCTCGATCAGGCCGCGAGTGAACCGACCGAAATCGAATACGACGGCGTCTTGACCTTCGACAAACTCGCCGATGTCTACAACTCCGGGACTGGGCACGAGGAAAACCAGCCCTGCCACTTGGTGGTCGCTGATACCGATATCTGCATCCACCAATGCACCGTGGAATACGGCAATCCGTGCCGCCATTTCTGTCCCGCCGCGGTCTACGAAATGGTCGACGAAGCAGCATCTCCGACCGGAACCCGTCTGCAAATCAATGCGTCTAACTGCGTGCATTGCAAAACGTGCGACATTATGGACCCCTACCAGATCATCGACTGGATACCTCCAGAGGGCGGGGGGGGGCCCAACTACGGTCGCATGTAGGACCACAAGGTGACTTCCCTCTCACTGGCCCGCTACCTCTTTGCCTGCGGTCTGCTCGCCGCCTGCAGTCGGTCCAACGAGCCGGCGAGCATTCTCCTGACCGACCTGGACAAGCAATGGACATCCCAAGTCGCCGTGCCCGACGCCACGGTCACGACCTTCGAGGCGATCGAGCACGCCAGCAACCAGAACATCGGTTCGGTGTCCATGCGCACGCCAGAGGGCGGACTTGATGTCCGAACCGCGGTGGTTCTGCAGTCCGGTGCAGAGGAAATACTGAAGGTCCAGATTCCCGATGACCCGTACTCGCGCCTCAAGTTCGCCCTGGGCTGGGTGCTGGACCTGCGCGAGTCGCAGGCTAAACAGCGCGCCCGGCTGAAAAACGGAGAACCCATTCCACCTGTGAGTTACCGGTTGACCCTTAGAGAAAGTGGTCAGCAGTATCCCCTACTGGAAGAAACTCGCGAGGGCATCTACCACGGAACCTGGCAAGACACGACGGTGGATCTAAGTCGATGGAGGGGAGAACAAGTCGAACTGATGTTCTCATCCACCGCCGAAGGAAGCACTTATAGCGCCTGGGCGAATCCGGAGATCGTCGCCAGTACAACGTCTGAAAAACCGAACTTGATCCTGATCAGCCTCGACACTCTGCGCGCAGACCGATTGGGGGTTTATGGCTATGATCAAGCCACGAGTCCCAACTTGGATCGATTCGCTGAATCCGCCCATGTTTTTTCCGACGTCACCGCTCAATCCACCTGGACTCGGCCCTCGCACTGGTCGATGCTCAGCGGCCTGTACCCGGAGTCCTATGCAGGATTCAAACACCAGCCCTTGGCGCAGCAATTTCTTGACACGGGTTATCGCACTGAGGCCTGGACCGCGGGAGTCCAACTCCATCCTAAGTTCGGATTTCATCAAGGGTTTGAATCTTTCCAAGTCCGTGACTGGGTGAGGCAACCACAGGATCTTCTAGATCAGCTCTCGGAGATGCGGGGCCGACCGCTTTTTCTTTTTCTCCACAGCTACGAGACCCACGACCCCTACGACCACCCGGAGCTCGTGCGAGGGCCCGCTCCAGCCGCAGACAGCCGAGTCACCGACCGGTTTGGCCACCACCTGCATCGGCGGCTCGGGGTGATGTCCAAAGAAGAACACCGGCGGGTGAGTCAGTTGTACGACGCAGATATCCGCTTCCTAGATCAACAGGTGGGAGTCGTTCTGGACGGCTTTCGAGAGCTCGGCCTGCTCGACAATTCGATCATCGTCGTCACCAGCGACCACGGAGAAGAATTCTGGGAGCACAGCATCTGGTTTCACGGCAAGAGTTTCTACCGAGCGGTCACGACGGTACCCCTGATGGTTCATTTTCCACCGTCGATGATAAACCGCGCGGAAATCAAACAGCCCTCCGCGATGGTCTCGACCCCGGTCCGCATCGTCGACCTATACCCAACTTTGTTGGATCTCTTCGACATCCCATTGCAGCACAAAATCCAAGGCCGATCGCTGCTGCCGTTGCTACGAGGCAACGTGATGCCGAAAGTCCCGATTTACAGCGAAGGGTTGTTCCATACGCCCGACCATGGTCGGGCTATCCGCGACGGCAAGTACAAACTGACTTGGCGCTATGACCCCGAACAACCTGAAACCGAGCCCCAGATACAACTCTTTGACCTAGAAGCGGACCCGATGGAGATGCGCAACATTGCCGAAGACATCCCTGATGTCGCGGACCGTTTGCTCCAACTCATGGAGACCATCGCCGCAGGTCGCGTGGAATCAGACTCGACCGCTGACGAGAACCTCGACCCCGAGCACCAGGCCGAGTTGCGAGCGCTGGGCTATCTGTAGGGGTTGTCTGTAGTTGGGCTATCTCTAGTTTGGATAGTCTTCTGGAGTTCTGGCTAGGTAATTCGCGGTCTCGGATTGACCGTACGCCCGATTCTGATCAGTCGCTAACCGTTTCCAACTGATCCAAAGACACCCGGCGAAACGCCAGCAGAGTGCGATCGTCATGGTAGTGAACTCCCTCGCTAAACTCATCCAAGTCTCGACCGACCGCAGCAACCAGTTCGCCCAGACTCCCCAGGCGGCTTTCTTTGCACACCGCAATCAGCCGATCGAGGCCATATTCTTCACCTGCTTTGTTCTCTGCCTCGGTAATACCGTCTGAGTAAAAAATCAGAATGTCACCGTGCGCCATCTCCGCCCTGCGGCTGCTGTAATTGGCCTCCGGCATCAGACCCCAGGGAACTCCGGTCGAGTCCAACTGTTCGATCTCGCCGCCAGCCCGAATCAGCAACGAGGTGTTGTGCCCAGCGCTAACAATTTCAAGGGCACCACTGGCGACATCCACCCGGGTCAAAACACCCGTGGCATACCGTTCTATGGGGGTCCGCGCATAGAGCTGACGACCCAGCCGATCAGCAATTTCCACTGGACTTTGCTCGATCTCCATCAAACCAGCGACTAAGGCCTCGACGGTCGCTGTCAGCATTGCCGCCGGGACTCCTTTACCCGAAACGTCAACCAGCAGGAGCGACACCGTCTGTTGTTGATCGTAGACCTGGTAAATGTCTCCCGAAACCCCCCGCGACGGCATGTTCTGCGCCACCAGATCGTATCCAGGGATCTCCGGCAAGATGTCGGGGAGCAAGCTCCGCTGCACCCCCCGCGCAATCGAGATTTCCTGTTCCAGTTTCCGCTGCTCTTCCGCGGCATTGAGGTAATCAAGATTCTGAATCCGCAAAGCGGCGACCGAAGAGAGAGAGGTAAGCAACTCCAGATCTTCCTCCAGAAATGCCTGAAATCCTTGCCGCGAACGGGCCAAGGCGATCATCCCCAGGACCCGTTCGCCATCCAAGATCGGTGTAGCCACCAAACTCCAGACGCCGGCCAAGATCAAACTCTGCCCAGCATCGAACCCTCCGGATACCGCGTCGCCCCCCAGAACCTCTTGATGCAAGACCGCCTGACGCTCCTCACATACCTGCTGTACCAGACTCTCAGACAAGGACAACGTGGAACGACCGCCGGGATAGGAAGCCAAGGGCACCAGAACACCGTCTTCCATGGTCGCCACCACCGCTTCATCGGGATCGAACAACGCCACCAACTTGTCGGTCATCAAGCGGCCTAGGCCCCGCAGATCGCGAATGCCAACCACCGTACTGTGAACCTCGTTGAGCAAATGAAGACGTCGTTCGTTCGGCGTCGCATCGGTCGAGGAACTGCCAGACTGCAACTGATCGAGAAAACGCCGGGCATCCAGAATCACCGAATTGCCCAGGGAACTGAAATCCGACATCGAAGTTACCGAATGACTCGGCTCTTCTCGCTCAAGGACTCCTTCGACATCGGCGACTTTGACGCGGTCGCCCACCGTGAGCTGGGTCGGTCGCTCAATCCGCTGATCGTTGACAAAGGTTCCGTTCTTGGAACCTAGATCCATCAACCACCAATCTTCTTGACGCTTCTCTAGCTTTGAGTGCTGCCGCGACAGATATTGATGAGGAATCGGGATATCGCACAGGCGCGACCTTCCCAAGGTATAGGCGTTTTCAGTGAGTTGAATTCGTTGGAGTTCGCCTTTGGGCCCCGATTTGATCGCCAGAATGTGCATCAGCAGTTCCAACGATATCCGGTTTCCCAGGACCGCGCGACCACCAAGATAGATCTCTAGCTGGAGGGACGGCGCAGCACCAAACAGCCGTTGGTACCGCCAAAGCCAAACGAATTGGTCAATCCAACTTCAATTTGCTGTTGCCGCGGCTGGTTGGCAATGAAGTCCAGATCGCAACCCTCGCCGGGACTATCGTGGTTGTAGGTCGCCGGGAGAATGCCACGGTCGATCGCCAACGCCAAGATTCCGGTCTCCAAGCCGCCCGACGCACCCAGAAGATGCCCGGTCGAGGACTTGGTGGAAGACATCGATAAGCGATCTGCGTGCTCGCCAAAGACTCTACGTACTGCCTTCACTTCGGCCGCGTCACCCAACCCCGTGGAAGTCCCATGTGCGTTGATGTATTCAATCTCTGCGCGATCCAACCCAGCATCTCCCATTGCCGCAATCATCACCCGCGCCGCCCCGTCTCCCTCCGGATGAGGCGCTGAGATGTGGTGTGCATCGCCACTCATTCCATAGCCAACGATCTCGGCATAGATGTGGGCGCCCCGTGCTACTGCAGACTCGTATTCCTCGATCAAGAGAATTCCCGACCCCTCGCCGATGACGAATCCGTCGCGGTCCTGATCCCAGGGTCTGGAGGCCTGTTGCGGGTCGTCATTGCGGGTGGACAGTGCGCGCATGGCAGAGAATCCTCCGACCGCTAACCGAGAGATCACGCCCTCGGTACCGCCCGAGATCATGGCATCGGCGTAGCCATGCTGGATCAGTCGGGAGGCGTCGCCGATCGCGTGCAAACCGGTGGTGCAGGCGGTGCAAGTCGCCGAGTTCGGCCCCTTAGCCCCGTGCATGATCGACACCTGTCCAGACGGCATATTGACGATCAGCCCGGGAATGAAGAACGGCGAAACCCTTGAGGGTCCACGCTCGATCAAGGTCTCGTAGGTTCGCTCGATCAACGGCAAGCCGCCGATCCCTGAACCAATTATCACTCCAACGCGTTCGGCATTCGATTCGTCGATAACGAAACCGGAATCTTCGATAGCGAACTGCGCCGCAGCCACCGCATAGTGGATGAACGCATCCGTCTTCTTGACATCCTTGCGGCTGAGGTACGCCTCGGGATCAAAATCGGTGACTTCGGCTGCGATTCGGCAGGGATAGTCGGACGCGTCGAAGCGGGTAATCGGTCCGACCCCGCTGATCCCATCCATGAGGCCTTGCCAGGTGGCATCCGTCCCCACGCCCAATGGAGACACCAATCCCACACCGGTGATCGCGACTCGTCTGCGTGCACCGCTCATCAAATCACTCCCCAACGCCGCTCACAGCGGCCGTCGTCTTAAGCGTTATCTTGAATGTATTTGACCGCGTCTTGCACGGTCCCAATTTTCTCAGAGTCCTCGTCCGGAATCTCAACTCCAAACTCTTCCTCTAGCGCCATCACCAACTCGACAATGTCCAGCGAGTCCGCACCTAGGTCATCGGTGAAACTAGCCTCAGGGGTTACCTGACCTTGGTCGACGCTCAACTGGTCGACAATGATTTCTTTTACCTTGTCTTCGACAGACATATGTTGTTCTCCTTTGAAACGCACTCAGCACTCGACATCTACTGTTCGAGCGCCCGTTCGAGCGCTCCGTTCCAGAGCGCAGTACGTGTGTATATTCTATCCGGGATTGTTTCCATTTCGTCGACAAAATTCTGATTACAGACCCTACAAAGACCGCCCGAGCGCCACCGCTGACCTCCCTTGGTTAGATGTAGAGACCACCAGAAACATTCAAAACCTGACCTGTCACGTACCCCGCTTCGTCGCTGACGAGATAACCCACCGCGGTTGCAATATCAGCAGGGTCTCCCAGACGCCCCAAGACAATCGACTGCTCCAGTTGCGCTCTTGCCGCTTCGGGTAGGTCTTCGGTCATGGCGGTCGAGACGTAGCCCGGGGCCACCACGTTGACGGTGATGCCACGGCTGCCGACCTCTCGAGCCAGAGACTTGGCGAAACCAACCAAACCGGCTTTGGACGCCGCGTAGTTGGTCTGTCCGGCGTTACCCATCAAGCCGACCACCGACGAAACCAACACGATGCGACCCCGCCTGCGTCTCAGCATGCCTCGCAGTAGCGCCTTGCTGAGGGCGTAACTGGCGGTCAAGTTGACGCGTAGGACACGGTCCCACTGCTCCAATGTCATCCTGGCGAGCAGATTGTCGTCAGTGATCCCAGCATTACTCACCAGTACGTCGATGGCCTTGAAGTCTTCTGGAAGTGTTGCCAGGACTTCTGACACCGACTCCGGCTGGTCGAGGTCTAGTTCCAAAGGCCAAGCTCGGCCCCCGGCATCGCGAATTTCTTCGGCGACTGCCTCCAAGGAATCGACCGAACGCGCAGCAAGCACTACCGCGGCGCCCTGGGCCGCCAGTTGGCGTGCAGTCTCGGCTCCGATGCCGCGGGAAGCTCCGGTGATCAGGGCAACTCGATCATTGAGTCTGAACATGAGTACCTCGCTCCTAGCTACTGCCTTCTAGTTTCTCGATCAGTGCCGCGACCGATTCTGGCCCTGGCAGTGCAAATCCGTCCACTTCGCGCGAGATTCGTCGCAACAATCCGGTCAACACACTGCCCGGCCCGACCTCGACAAAAGTGGTGACCCCGGCGTCGATCATGGTTTCGATCCCCTCCACCCAACGCACCGTTCCATCGACCTGGCGAATCAGACAATTGCACAGTCGTTCACCAGACTGGGTCGGTTTGGGGTCAACATTGGGTATCACTGGCACCGTTGCATCGGCGATCTCGGTGGCGTTTAGAAGTGGAGTCAGCCCTTCGCGAGCTGGCGCCATCAGGGCACAATGAAAAGGAGCCGAAACCGGCAGTTCCACCACCCGGCGAGCGCCCGCAGCAGTAGCCGCCGCCATCGCCTTGCGCACTGCTTCGACCTCTCCCGCGATCACCAGTTGCTGGGGAGAGTTTATGTTGGCAATCGAGCAGACGCCGATCTCCGCTGCTTCTTCGATCGCTTGATCGAGCAACGACTGCTCCAAGCCCAAGACGGCAGCCATCGCCCCTTCCCCCACCGGCACCGCTTGTTGCATCAACCGACCGCGCTCGCGCACCAAACGCACTGCGTCTTCAAATGCCAAGCTACCGGCAGCAACCAGCGCCGAATACTCGCCCAGACTGTGCCCAGCGACGGCGATCGGGCGAATTCCCGCAGATTCCAAGACTGCATGCATTGCCACCGAGGCAGTCAAGATCGCTGGTTGCGTATTCTCGGTGAGTTGAAGATCCTCTTCAGGACCCTGCCAACACAATTCGCTGAGCGAGAACTCGAGAGCTTGATCCGCTCGTTGAAAGATTTCCGCAGCCAACGGATAGTGCTGAGCCCATTCATAGCCCATCCCCACCGCCTGCGACCCCTGACCGGGAAAAACAAAGGCTACCTTCACCCTCGAGCCGCTTACGCTCGGATTGGTCACCATCGCACCACCGAAGCTCCCCAGGTGAGCCCGGAACCAAACGCCGCCATCAACACCACGTCGCCCTCAGAGATCTTGCCTTCGCGGTTGATCTCATCCAGGGCGATCGGAACGCTCGCCGCAGAGGTGTTACCGAATCGCTCGACGTTGATCACGGTACGGCCTTCGGGAACCTTGAGTCGCTGACCCACAGCATCAATGATCCGCCGATTCGCTTGGTGTGGAATGAACCAATCCACGTCCGAGATCTCCAGACCACACTCGGCCAACACCTCCTGAGACACTTCTGCCAGGGCGCGCACCGCCACTTTGAAGGTCTCGTTTCCCCGCATCGCCAGATAAATTTCACCGCTGTCCACTGTTTCCCGGGTAGAAGGCCGACGACTGCCTCCTGCCGGGCGTTCGATCAGGTTTCCCAGGGCACCGTCAGCGTGCAGCTTGGTGGCCAGCACTCCACGGGTTTTGGTGGCATCGTCTTCGGCGGTCATCACAATGGCGCCTGCACCATCGCCGAATAATACGCAGGTTCCACGGTCGGTCCAGTCGGTAATTTTGGACAGCACCTCGCCACCCACCACCAGCACGTTGCGCGCCGCGCCCGAGGAAATGAACCCTTCGCCAATCCCGAGACCATAGAGAAACCCGGTGCAAGCTGCCGAAAGATCAAAGGCCAGAGCGCCTTTAGCCCCGATTCGGTGTTGGATCTCGGTTGAAGTCGCGGGAAACGAACGGTCTGCCGTGACCGTCGCCAGCAACACCATATCGATCTCTGAGCCCTCGATCCCGGCCATTTCCAAAGCTCGCTCTGCTGCGGGCACCGCGAAATCCGAGAGTGCTTCGCTATCCAATGCGATACGCCGCTCTTTGATTCCTGTACGCACAGTGATCCACTCGTCGGTGGTATCGACCATGGTCGCCAGATCCGCGTTGGTCATCACCTGATCGGGAACCGCGTGACCCGTCCCTACAATTCGCGCTCTCATTCAGCAATCCTCCTGGGCTTGACGCTGCAAACCGTTTGTATTCTTTCAAACACTCTCTTCAGTTGATCTCTTTCAACGACCCTCTCTCAGCCAACCTGCTCGGCCAATCGGTCTTCTTGGCGATGCAGTTCGGCGATCCCACGCTCCATGCGCGCGGCAATGTCGCCGCGACAGAATTCCGCAGCCTGCAGAATGGTGTTTTTCACCGCGGTTGCATTGGAGCGCCCGTGGGCGACAAAGCAAGCGCCTCGAACCCCGAGAAAGGGGGCACCGCCGTAGCCGCGATAGTCCAACCGCTCACGCAGGCGACGCACCGCAGGGCGAGCCATGGCAAAGCCGGCCTTAGTACGCCAACCGGACTCGAACTCTTCGCGCAACATGCCACCGATGGTCTCAGCAATCGACTCTGCGGCCTTCAAAATAGCGTTACCGACGAAGCCATCACACACCACCACGTCTACCGAACCGTCAAACACCGCATGCCCCTCAACATTGCCAGCAAAGTTCAAACCGGTGTTCTGCAGCACTTCAAAACCCTGCCGATGGCGGTCGTTGCCTTTGCTCTCTTCTTCGCCGATCGCCAATAAGCCCACGCGGGGATCAGCCAAACCCAAGAGTTCCTGTGCATAGACGTGCCCCATAATGGCAAATTCGCGCAATTGTGCCGGTTTGACGTCGACGTTGGCGCCAACGTCCAACAACACCGTGCGTCCGTGAGCTCGGTTCGGAAACACGGTTGCCAACGCCGGACGCTCGACTCCGGGAACCATCCCGATCACCACCTTGGCGCTGATCATTGCCGCCCCGGTATGCCCCGCGGTGACCAATCCGTCGGCCTTTCCCGCGCGCACCAACTCTGCTGCCACCCGCACCGAAGATTCCGGTTTGCGGCGCACCGGGGTCACAGCCGGTTCGTCCATCCCCACCACTTCAGTGGCCTCCACTACTTCGATCTGCGTGTCGGTCTTGGTCTTGAGGTAACGGTTAATATCGTCGATTCGACCCACCAACTTAAGCTTCATCGGTTGGCTGCGCGCTGCCTGTAGGGCTCCCGCCACCATCACTTCAGGGCCATAGTCACCGCCCATCGCGTCGACCGCGATCGAGACAACTTTGGCGTCGTCCTGCCGAGGCGACTCGACAGCAAGGACAGCAGAAGACTCTGAATCGGACTGATTCATCGCCGAGGGGTACCGGAGAAACTAGAAAAAGGCTCTATGCGTTGTCTTTGGGTTCGAAGACTTCGCGGTCGCGGTAGTAGCCACAGGACGGACAGGCACGATGAGGCATCTTGACCTCACCACATTGCGAACAGGTCGATCTTGCGGGCTTAGAGATCGCGTCGTGAGTACGACGACGATCCCGTCGGGCCGAGGAATGTCTACGCTTCGGATTAGCCATCGGAGAATCTCCTAGTTTCTATCAATCAATTTAGGCAGGAACTCTAAAACTTTCCTGCCAAGGCCTGCCAGCGCGGATCCATCGGCGGTTGGCAATCGCACCGCTTTCGATTCTGATTACTCCCGCACTGGGCACAGAGGCCTGCACAATCGTCTCGGCAGCGAGGACTCATGGGAATCGCCAACTGCACTTGATCAAACACCAACGTTCCGGAATCGAACTCTGGAACCTCCAGATGAACCATTCCAAGATCTTGCTCCTCCAACTCAAACTCGCCCGGAATCGGCTGGTCTTGTTCAACCACCATCAACGACTCAAAGCGACTGTTGAAGGGACGCGAAAAATCGTCCAAGCAACGGTCACAACGCAGTAACAAGCTGGCGTCCAACGCCATCGTTACCAGGAAACCACCGTCAATGGGAGCCACTTGACCGTCCACATCCACCACTATCGGAACCACAACCTCGGTGAGCTCTAAGGCTTCCGGAGTCAACTCAATCGCTTCTTGCCAGTGGAACGGCCGGTCTTGGATCTGCTCTAGCTGGATCCTCATACGTGGAGCCCCCCACCAAAGAACGAAAGAAAAGGCTACGGGAGCTAGCCGTTAGTGTCAATGCCGTAGGGACACAATACTCATCTCCAGTTGGGATAAACGGAAATCTAGCAAGGCCGGAGAGCTCGACCAAATCGCCTACAAATACAACACGAGTTTGTGTCCCTGTCAGTCGGAGTGGATGCGCAGCATCGGAACCGGTCCGGTGGTCGCTTCTAGAAAACCGTTCTCGCCCAGCGGTGCCAAGGAGCGAGACAAGCTCCACCAGTACTCAGCCTTGCGTTTGCCAATAATCGGGATTTGCTCCAAGTTACGGGCTAGGCCCCCGGCGATTCGCGATACCGGGCCAGCCTGGATGCGAGCCGAGAAGCTGGAGGCAGATGGCAACGCGGTAGCGGGATCTCCGACGATTTCGGTCAAACGCCGACGGGCCTGCACCAGGTCCTCTTGCAAGTAGGCTGCGATCGACCAGTCGCCCACCGTCTCTTCAGCGATTTCCAAACCCAAACGCGAGAGTAATCGCTCGCCGGGAAGCGGCCAACGCTGCAACCCGCGCGCGCACGAAACCACGCCCGGAATCCCCCCCTCTCCTTCGTTCAGAAAAGCCAGCGCCCTTTGCCCAGAAACTTGGTTTTCCCGAACCACCAACGGCAGCAACGCAAGGTCAGAGTTCGCCGAATCCATTGCGGCGAAGGTTGGGGTGGGAGTCGCGTCATGGGCGATCAGCCAGAGATCGCGGTTTGACCGACCTTCTTGAGCGTCGTCTTGGCGACTTTGATTCGGCAGGTCTTGGATTAAGAGATCTTGGATCAAAAGGTCGAAGTCACCGCGGGGCCAGCGCCCTAGGTCTTGCTGCAGCCGCAAGCGGCCTATGACTTCCCGACTGCTCTCCGAAGCAACCTGCCCAACATTCAGTGTGCCGAAGCGCCATGTATTGCCTTGCCACGAAACCTCGGTATTTTCATCAATAGATCCGCCACCCAGCCATGGATTCCCCGTCAGTTTCCCTGCCCCACGAGCCGCGATCGCCACCATCGGGTAGATCTCGGCCACGCCACGCCATCGTGGCAACCCATCCACCTCCGCAACGACGATTTCCTTAGCCGGAGGGAATCGAAAAGGGCCGAAACGGGGAAGTGGCAAGGTGTCGCCGCCCAGTGCCACGCCCAGGTCAGACAGATAAGTCTCCAGATTACCGACAAGTTTTTCCAACGCCCCCAAATTTTGGTGCGGATAGGCCAGCCAAAGGGCTTGCTCGGCTTCTTGTGTCGACCACAACCGCATCATCTCTTGACTCGGTTGCAACGCCCGAGGTCGTGGCCAGTAGTGAAACCAAAGGTGCCCGGCAGCGGCCAGAGTCAAGACCGTCAGAACCACCAGCGTCCGCACCCACCGTCGACGCTCTGTCTGACGATCTGACCGGCGATCTAACTGGGCGCCTGCGCTCATCGAGAACCGAGAGTAACCTCAGCATCGAGCCCCAAGTCGACACCAACCTCGGCCAAGTAACGCATCGCTGGCTCGTCCTCCGGCCAACCTAGGTCAGATGCCGCCCTCGCCATCAAGTCCAAATGTCCCGGACCCACTTGTTGAGTGCCTCCTAACGCTAAGGGGGGCACAGGTCGATAGGCCTCTTTGCCATTGGTGTACACGCGCTCCAGCATGTCTGCGTAACCCCGAGCTGAAGCCGTGAGGGAGTTCTCTAACTCCACTCTTGCTTTTGCGTTGTCTCCCATATCTTGGGCCAATTGTCGGTCTTCCAACAATGCCACCAGGGTCGCGACTAGGGACTCCGACTCACCGCGCCCCACGGGAACGCGGGCGATGCAGCCATCGGGCACTTCTGAGAACCAACCGATATCGCTGGCGATCAAAGGCTTTCCAAGACCCAGCAAACGAATCGCGGTCCCCGAAGTCTCGCCTCCAGTGGGAAAACGCAAATTAACCGCCAAGTCACACCCAGCCATCGCCCGCAGCAAATCAACCTTTTCTACCCTTCCGGTCCAAACCACCCGCGCAGGAGCATCGGCGCGCAGATCGTCAATGTCATAGAACCCGGAGATCGCTCCCACGACCACTAGGTAGGCTTTGGGATAACGATCTCGAATTTCGCGGAACGCTTCAATGACCACATCAATGCGTTTTTGCGGCGTCACGAAACCGAACACGCCAATGACTTGGGCGTCGCGGGGAATGTCGTGTTGGGCGTACCAACTTCGCGCTTGATCGGGACTCTCCAGGCCTTCAATCGACAGATGGTGAGGTACAACCGACACCTCCGCTGTAGGGCGAGAGGCCAAAATACGTTGGCGAACCGTGTCGCTGTGTGTGATCACTCCGAGGCTATGATCGACCAATCTCTCGAACAGCGGGAACGGCCACGGATCGACGGGCACCCCGGTATCGACAAACTGCTCCACCGCTCGCCTCCCCGTTTCGCCATAGGCATAGCGCATTTCTTCGCCGAAGGCTGCGGTTTTCCCTTTGCCTAGGGTGAGGCCGCGCATCAAGTGGTGAAGCATGTACTCGTGCATCACCACGACCCCGGGGTGTTGCAGCGACAGATCAAAGATCGCTCCGTGGTGTTCTTCGCTATTGCCGATTTGATAGACCACCAAATCACAGATGTCCGGTTTGAAATCGCGCAGGCGATGCAAGGGTAGATCCTCAATCGGGTCTGCTGGGGAAGGCGCAAAGGCCTCCACATCAACATGCTCAGCCAGATGCGGCAGCAATTCCAAGCTGTAGTCGGCTATTCCGGTTGTCTGGGGCGGCAACGGAGACAGGTAGGCTAGGCGTAAGCGGCTCATCTTTCCGTTCCTGCTTACCGAACTGGAACCTGTGGAGCCATTCTCATCAGTCTAGAGAGTTTCAGTCAGTCGATCCAAGACGCGGTCCCAAGTCACCTTCTCTGCTGTTCTGCGCCCGTTCTCACCCAGCTCAGCGACCACGTCTGGGGTGTTGAGCCAAGCATCGATCTGGCGTGCGATCGCACGGTGGTTGTTGGCAGCCACCACCGCTCCATTGACCCCATCCTCGACAAACTCCAATACGCCGCCGGCATCTTCCATCGTCACGACCGGCTTGCCGCTCAGCATCGCCTCGATGGTCACGTAGCCGTAATCCTCATCATAAGGCGCGTAATACACCGCCATGGCATTGGCGTAAAGCTCCGCCAACTCGTCATCACTCGCGTCGCCACGAAGATCGACCCGATCACCGACCTGCAGTTGATCGATCTTGTTGCGCAGTTCTTGTTCTTGCGGCCCACTGCCAACGATTACGCACTTCGCACCACTACGGCTCGCAGCGATCGCCTCGATCAACAAACCGGTTCGCTTCATCGGGTTGAGGCGCCCCACCGAAAGAACGTAGTCACCCAGCGGTCCGGGCTTGAGAAGATCCGCGATCGCTGGCGGTGGATACAACGGCTCCCCCTGCAGGCCGAGAAATCGTTCCAGGCGTCCAGCCGTGTTTAGCGAGATGGTGAACACGCGGCGCGCTTCACCCAGCGCTCTACGATCCATCTCACGGATCCGTTCGATCACTTCTGGATCTTCAGCGAGCGCACCAAAGTCACTAAACCGAGTACCCAACAGTTCATAGGCCTGTCGAAATTGGTGGACCAGCCACACCACTTTGTTGGGGTGCTTGACCATGTAGGAAGGAAACTTGGTGCCGATCACCAAGTCAATGGGACGACCGTCACTCTCAGAAAGGTCCAACAGCCGCCAAGTTAATGCACTGGTGAGGATCTGCTCCCGGGTATGCCAGGCGAATGGAACGCTGAGTACGTCAACTTCAAACCCACGTTGCTTGAGTCGTTCTTCGAGAGAACTAACGAGAAGCTCGGCACCACCCCGGGAAAAAGGGACTTGGCTGGCAGCAATGGCGATTCGGGCACTCACTCAGGATTTCGATCGCGGTCAGCCAGAATGCGGCGTAAGTCCCGCAGTTCTGTATCCAACTGTTTCTGATCGCGCAGTAGATCCTCGATCATCGCCGTCGCCGCTCGATTAAACCGATTCTGTTGAATCAGCACCGGCCGGGTGTGCCACTTCATAAACAGGTGGTACATCGCCTTGCGCGCAAACACAATCAAACGACCCAACCCGGGGCGGGGAGAAACCGGAAAGGGCTCCTGCAGAAATTCCGCATTACGCAACTCGACGAGACGCAAGTTCCGGTGTTCGCCTCGATCAGCGAGCGTAGACAGCTCCGCCGTTCGCTGACGCGCTGCCGCTTGAATCCGCTCAATGGCTTCAGCAACACGCTTTTCCTCGTTGAGCGATGGCTGTTGCGGATTCTCAGACATTTCCACCTCGTGAAGGATGGGCCATTGTGCCCGTAAACAAAAGCGACTCTAGCACCAGCTAGTGACTAAGCAAGCCGGTGGGCTGACATATGATCCCCACGTGACAACTGCTCTCAATCTAGCGGTCGACGGTCGGGCCGTGGTCGGCCAGCCGAGCGGCATCGGCGTCTACTTGAACGCTGTGTTACGCGGGCTGGCGGACAAGTCCGACGTCACGTCGGTGGTGATGGCGCATGCCCCCTTGTCCGGCCTGCCGGATGACTTGGCGGTCACTCGGTCGGTGGAGTCGTCGTTTTCCGGGGTGTGGTGGCAGCAAACGACGCTGTCTCAACAGCTCGCCAAGCACCAGTGCAACGCCCTTTGGTCCCCGGTGTTCACCCTTCCGTGGAACCCAGGAGTACCATCCGTGA
This sequence comes from Candidatus Multivoradales bacterium, assembly GCA_965248055.1. Lineage (GTDB taxonomy): Bacteria > Acidobacteriota > Thermoanaerobaculia > Multivoradales > JAHEKO01 > CBDCXF01. The sequence continues at coordinate 3,021,572 of CBDFIJ010000004.1, read as the reverse complement.
TTACCGTCCACGACATGACTCCGTGGATCTACCCAGGGTCCCATCGACTTAAAGTGCTCGCTAGCATTCGCCCTCTGTTTGCTCGATCAGCACGGCTTGCCAAGCGAATCATTACCCCCTCCGCCCACGCTGCCAGTGATCTAATCGATCGCCATCCGGCGCTCAAACGCAAGGTTCGGGTGATCGCTCATGGAGTGGACCCGGCGTTTCAACCAGCATCCGACGAACAAATTGCTGCAACTCGGCAACAACTCGGACTGGAAGATGGCTATCTGTTGTTTGGTGGCACCATCGAGCCAAGGAAGAATTTGGATTCAGTGCTCGATGTCTGGCAGCCCTTGTTTGAGCAAGGACAAGCTCTTCCCTTGGTCATCGTCGGCCCAGTGGGATGGAAATCTCAAAGCACCGTGAAGCGAATGGATGAGCTGCGCGGCCGAGGACTTCACTATTTGGGCGCCTTGCCTCGCCCAGAGCAAGTCGCTACGTTTCAAGCGGCGACCACCTTGGTCTTCCCATCGCTCTATGAAGGATTCGGCTTTCCCGCACTGGAAGCGATGGCCTGTGGGGTTCCGGTGATCAGCAGCAATCGGTCGAGTCTGCCGGAAGTGGTGGCTGACGCCGGTATTCTGGTGGACCCCACGGATCGGACTGAGCTTGGTTCGGCGGTTCGTCGTATTTTGACCAATCACTCGTTGGCCCAAGACCTAGGACAGAGAGGCTTGGAACAGTCCCGCAAGTTCACTTGGGCACGCAGCGTCGACCAGCACCTTGAGGTATTCCGCGAAACAGCCGCCGAGACTAGCTAGAATCAGCTCGACTTGGCACAGCTAAGTCGGAGACCTAAGTGGCATATCGCATCGGCATAGACGCTCGCAAACTCACCGACTACGGGATCGGTACCTATATTCAGCATTTGATCCGAGGGCTCGCTGCTAGAGATCGCGAGAATGAGTACTTTCTATTTGTTGGCGAAGAGGGGGCGGCGGCGCTTTTCGATTTGCCGGATAACTTCCATCCAGTCATCGAGCGCTCCCCGGGTTATTCGGCGCGCGAACTGTTCGCCCTCACTTGGCAGTTGCTGCGGCATCGCATCGACCTCTACCACGCAACCCACTACGTCCTTCCTATCTGGGTGCCGCGCAAGTCGGTGGTCACGATCCACGACATCATCCATCTGCTGTATCCGGAGTTTCTGCCCAACCGCTTCGCCTTTTTCTATGCCCAGCGGATGATTGCGCGCGCACTGGATCGCAGCGATCGAGTGCTCACGGACTCGGTCTCGACCCGCACCGATCTGGTCACCCATTTCGACACCGACCTGACCAAAATCGAGGTCGTGTATCCGGGTATTGAGCAGCGTTTCCATCAATCGGTAGAGCCTTCCGAGATCGCGCGGGTGAAGCAGCGTTTTTCCTTGGATCGACCCTACGCCCTGTTTGTCGGCAACCCCAAACCGCACAAGAACCTTCCTAACATTCTGACCGCGTTTGCCGAAGCGGTTGGAAAAGGGCAGCTCGATATCGATTTAGTTTGTGCAGGCGGCCACTCCGAGCAGCACGAACACAACCGCCACACCGCCGTGCGCCTGGGTATTGAGGACCGCTTCAAGACCATTGGCTATGTGGAGGATGACGATCTGCCAGCTCTCTACCAAGGCGCCGAAGTATTTCTCTACCCCACCTTGTACGAAGGGTTTGGCTTGCCAGTGGTCGAGGCCATGGCCTCCGGCATCCCAGTAATCACATCCAATACTTCGGCGCTCAAGGAAATCGGTCAAGGGGCTGCGCGCTTGGTCGACCCTCTCAACGTGCAACAGATGACTAGAGAAATCACCCGCTGCTTGACCGATCAAGATTTACGCGAACGATTGCGGCAAGCGGGCAAACAGAGAGCACAGTCATACTCTTGGGACCAAACCGCAGACCGGGTACTCGAGGTCTACCGAGCCACCTTGGAAGACGGTTATTTTCCAGGGACATAACAACTCCCTCAATCCCTCACCTTCGAGACTCAATACCATGTCAGGTTCCGCCCCCCGAACCCCTGCGCGAACACTCTTGGTCCACGACTGGTTGACCGGGATGCGCGGCGGCGAGCAAGTCCTAGAACAACTGCTTGAGGTCTATCCCGAGGCGCCGATTGCCACCCTGTTCCACTTCCCAGGTTCGGTCAGCGAGACCATCGAATCACGTCCGATTTTTCGCTCTGCCATTCAACGCCTGCCCGGACTAGAGAAACACTACCGCTATTACCTGCCCTTGTTCCCGTGGGCTGTCGGTCGTTTTGATACCAGCGACTACGACCTGGTGATCTCGGTAAGTCACAGTGTTGCCAGCGGCGTCCGCACCCCCGCAGACACCTACCATCTTTGCTACTGCAACTCCCCGATGCGCTACGTGTGGGATCAACGCCGCGTCTATTTCCCAAATTCGAGTGGTTTTCGTGGCCGTGCTCGCGAGGCGATCCTCGACCGATTGCAAGCGTGGGACGTCGCCACTGCGGGACGGGTCGATATGTACCTTGCCAATTCATGTTTTGTCGCCAAACGCATCGCCCACGCCTACGGGGTTGACTCGGAAGTTGTGCATCCCCCGGTCCACAGCCAAGACCTCCGCTCGCTGGAGCAGGCGCTGGACCGCGGCTACTTGGTGGCGGTCGCGGCTCTGGTTCCCTACAAACGACTCGACCTGGCCATTGACATCGCTGAGGCCGCGGGTCGACCGCTGCGCATCATCGGCGATGGTCCCGAACGACAACGGCTCGAACAACAGGCAGCACAGTCTTCCGCCCCGGTGCACTTCGAGGGGCGCGTACCAAGAAACAGACTGGTCGAGCTGCTGCGCCATGCATCAGCTTTCCTCCAACCAGGCATTGAGGACTTCGGCATCAGCAGTGTGGAAGCCCTGGCAGCGGGCACTCCGGTGGTTGCCTTTGGCGAAGGCGGCGTGTGCGACATCGTTCGACCGGATGTCGATGGGGTCTTGGTTGATAGCCAAGACTTGAGTGCTTGGGTCGCGGCAATTGACAGCGCGCTGCAAATGCGATCCAATTATTTGGATCGCATGGCGCGAGTCGAGCAGTTTTCTCCGGCTCGCTTTCGTGCGAGGATCGAAGATATTCTGCGGCGTCGTCCAACTAGTAGCCGATTAAGGGAATGCAACCGTCTTGATCCAGCAAAAACTTAGAACCACAGCGTTCAGTTATTTAGTCAGCGATTTGGTGTTTACGCTGGCGGCCTTTGGCATTGCCTGGCTACTGCGATTCGAGCTTGGGATCGGCCCCGAGTTTGCGGTCGAGGAAGTCCCCGACTTCGTTCGGCGTTACGTAGTTCTGTTGCCCTTCATCGTCGTGGTGTGGCCGATCGCTTTTTATTTCCACGGCCTCTACTTGGTGCGACGTGGGCGTAGCCGCATCGAAGAAGTACTGACCGTAGCTCTATCCGTGCTGCTAGCGATTCTGCTGCTCTCGGTATTTACCGCCTGGTATCGCCCCGAAGGGGCTCTGCGCCCCGACGGATCACGCGAGATCTTCACCTACAGCCGCCTGTTTTTGGTGATGTTTGCAGCCTGCAACGTGGTCACGGTCTCCACTGGGCGGATGTTAATTCGCGGCTATCTACGGCGGGCCCGACTTTCCGGTGCCTACCGACGCAATATTTTGGTCCTTGGCGCTGGTGCCCTGGGACAAGATATCGCCAGCAAGATCGCGGGGCACGCGGATCTTGGTTTCCACCTCGCCGGTTACCTAGATGACGATTCGGCCAAGCAAGGGAACGAATACCACGACGCTCAAGTGCTCGGTCGACTCGACCAACTGCAGGCCATTCTGCAAGACCATGAAATCGACCTAGCTTTTATCGCTCTGCCGCTCGACGCTCATCGGAAAGTGGTGAATATTGTCGACATCTTAGGCCGCGAGTGCGTCGAAGTCCGCTTGGTCCCCGACATTTTGCAGTACGCAACTCTCAAAGCCACCTTGGAAGACTTGGACGGCACGCCAGTCATCAATCTGTCGCAAGTGCCCTTGCAAGGCTGGAAGAGCCTGGGCAAACGAGCGATGGACATATCGGTCGCCGGTACCGCGTTACTCGCCGGAACCGTGACCTTGATCCTGCCCGCGCTGGCACTGGCGATCTGGTTAGAAGATCGTGGACCGATTTTTTATCACCAGGAACGGATGGGCCTGGATGGCAAAAAATTCACCATCCACAAATTTCGCTCGATGAGAAGCAACGCAGAGCTGACCACCGGTCCAGTTTGGGCGGTTGAAGATGACCCTCGTCGCACCCGGGTCGGCGCCTGGATGCGTCGCTGGTCAATCGACGAACTGCCCCAGCTGTGGAACATCTTTCGTGGGGAAATGTCTCTGATCGGCCCGCGCCCCGAACGCCCGGATTTCGTCGAGCAGTTCAAGCATCGTATCCCTCAGTACATGCTGCGCCATCGAGTCAAGGCCGGACTTACCGGCTGGGCGCAAGTACACGGCTGGCGGGGCAACACCTCGATCAACAAGCGCATCCAGTACGACATTTACTACATCGAAAATTGGTCGCTCAAGCTGGATCTGAAAATCCTCTGGATGACCTTGCGCGAAATGCGCACCAACGCTTACTAGGGCGAACCTCACAAGACGGCATTCGCTCACGGCAACACTCGGCCATCGCAATGGCTATCTGACCGCGCGCGAAGAGCACACCACCCCTCTATCCACCACCGCCAATGGAGTCTTTCCCTGGTTGGTAACGGCGGGTGAAGCTAGGCAACCCGAGGGTAACTGCGAACGACAACCTGGAAATCTTGTTCGAGTTCCAACAACTCCGGTCGCTCCAGCTCGCGGCCACCAAAACTCTCTTCTAGGTAGGCGCCAAAGATCGCCCGTAACTCGCGTTGAGCGTCGGGAGTCAGATTGATCCACGCGTCGACCAACTGTACGGGAGCGCTGGTTGGGTTCACCTCCAGCCCCGCGGCAGGTGCCGCCGCGCGAAGCCGCAGATAAAGATCTGTGGCATTGAAACTCTGTCGCTCGTGGCGCCACCAAAGAAACAGCCCCAAGGCGATCGCCAACAACACCGCGGCCACCACCAACCAGACGCTTGGCAGAGATTCCTCGAGCGGATCGTGTGACACGTCGGTGACGGAGATCTCGTCTGCGTTGGCAGCGAGAACAAGCTCGGTGGACTGCTCCTCGGCGTCCTCTCGCCAGCTCGCCCAAAGTTCCTTGAACCAAGCGCCGATCGAAGCGAAAATACCGCTTTGATCCTGGGAACCAAAGGTCAGCACGTAACGATCCCAGCGGTAGATCAGCCAGTCATAGACATCACCAATTTGACCCATCCAACTCGACCCAGAGCGCCCGATTTGAGGCCGACCAATCGCAGGAGTTGGGTCAACCGTGATCCAACCATTTCCCTCGACATAGGCTTCCACCCAAGCATGGGCATTGGAGTTTCGCACTACGAAAAACGACTCCAGCGGGTTGCCATCGGCGCCCAAGAATCCACTCACCACGCGCGCTGGAATCCCCTGCGACCTGAGTAACAACACCATGCTAGACGCGAAGTACTCGCAGTGCCCGGCACGCTGGTTGAAGAGAAAATCTTCTACCGGATGAGCAGGATCCAAATCCAGGTCTAAGGTGTAAGAAAACTGTTGTTGAAAGTGCTCCTCGAGCGCCAAAATCTGCTTGATCGTTGACCTCGAACCGGCAAAGAACGGTTGGGCGTATTCGGCGATCCTCGGGGTGATTCCGCTCTCATCTAGGGTCTCCGGGTTGGGTGGATCGGTCGCCAAGCGGGCCGGCTCACGGCCATAGGCCATCCGGTAGCGCAAGGGAGATCCTCGCCAACGCGAGGGCCTCAGGTCGCCGCCAGGAGCCACCCCCAATCCCGGCGCTTCGACCTCCACTGTCACCACTTCCGCCAAGGTCGGCATCATCCGCGTGCCGGTCATCCGACTTAGCACCTCGACCTCACCCAAAGGGACTTGGTCGGAAAGCACCACTTGTCCACTCTGGGAGCGAACAAACTTGCGACCTTGGGTGCGGATCCAGCGATTGTCTCGATAGACGTCGTAGCTGGATCCTTTGAGCCGGATCTCATCGGGTACAGGGCCGTCAAACACCAGCCGCAAAGCGACCCCTCGATCGGTGCGAATTCGACCAATAGAATCGAGCGTCAGATCATCAACAAAGGCAGAAACTCCCCCCGCTCCGCCCAAGTCCATGGCGCCACCACCGGCGACATACGGCTGATTGATGCGTGGCAGAAACGGGAACATCACCGCACCGCCGACGATGGTTGAAGCAATCACCGCCGAGGTCAGCCTTGCCTTGCCGGCAATCGGTTGGGCCTGCGGAAAGGAGCGCTGGCTATGCGCCTCGGCAAAATGCACCAGACCGGCTACCGTCACCGAAGAGAACACCAACAGATGGACGATCAAAGCCGGATGCACGCTCGACCCCATGCCCGCAACGAACAGAAAGAACGCTCCTAGGATCGCGTGCCACTTGTCGCGCTCGGTTCTAAGAGCGAACAATTTCGCCGCGGTGGCGAACATTGCGACGTGAACCAGGGGACGCAGTATCTGACCGCTCTGCGCCGAAGCCAGATCCAGAAACAGAGCTGGAAAATACAAAGCACCGGCTAGGTTCAAGACCCAAGGGGCCAGCAACAGGGTCGCTCCGCGCTGCAGGCCTACCAAGAACCCCGCGACTACACAGAGAAAAGCCACGGTGGCAAACCAGGATGCCATTTCGTTGAAAGGCAGCGGCAGCGGCGCGAGAAACGCCAGCAACCCCACCCAACGTTTTCTTTCTCGCCAACTCACGATAAGCCTTGCTGCGGATCCACCACTGCGTTTGAAGCAGTGTCATTGGCCGGTCCAAATTCAGGCGCGGCAGCTTGCGCCTCAGCCCCGGGTCCTCTTCTCGAGGCCGGAGCCATCGCCAACCGCAGAATCTGAGAGTCGGCCAAACACCCTCCCAGCGGAGCCGTCAGCGGAGCCGCGCCTTCAGCCAGCCCCACCGGCTGAACCAAAGCTAGGTGGGTTAACAACATTTCATAGTGACGCTGGCCTTCGGAAGCCGCGAATCTCTGATCGCGGGTGATCAACTCGACCTCGAATCCACCCTTCAGGTAATTGTGAACAGCAGTTGCCGCCTCACTGACCAAAGACTCGAATCGCGCCCGATCGGCGGCACGAACCAAATCCCCGAACCCGTTGTCAAACAACACGGTAAATCTTCGGCCTCCTTCCGCTTCGCGCTCCCACACCACGACCTCGCCGGAGTGCGCAGATTTCTTCCAATGAATACGCCGCGGATCGTCACCCGGCCGATAGGGCCTCAAGGAGTGCAACTCGGGACCATGCCCCAGCCGGGACTGGCTGAGGTCGCCAAAGCGCCCACTCTCTGGATGAATGCTCCCGCCCTCGGGAAACAGCTCCGGATAGATCAAGATCGGCTGCTGCAACTGCAGGCGCATCCCTTTTCGGAAGAAGCCAAACGGAAACAAGCTAGACACCAGTACCGAATCCACGTCGTGGTGGCCGCGATGGCGAAAAATCATGCGCAAGTCCAACTTTCGTCTGGCGCCCGGTTCTAGTTGATCGCAGTAGGCGACATCACTGGCGTCATCAACCTTGAACCGCAGCCATCGACGCGACCATCGGCGGCCGAAATTTTCCACTTCAATCGCGCCCCACATTGGACCCTTAGCGTAGATCTCCTGAGGCACCTCTAAGTGAGTCGAGACCTTAGTCAGATTGGTTCGCGACAACCATCCGGAGACCGCAAGTAGAGTCAGCATCTGGCCAAACAATAGAAACAGAGCGTTGTTGCCAGTATTGATCGCCGCCAGAGCAACCAGAACCACCAGTCCGACAAAGACCGCGCCCAACTTGGTGATGCGAATGCCGTGTGGGCTCGCCGGGTTGCGGCCCACCGAAGGGGTAGAACGCGATGCAGCCGAACTAGGCCAGGACAACCCGCTGCTCAGTCGCCCTGAAATGCCTTTCAAGGTTGCCATGACGGTTGGGAGGCGTAGATTTTCCAGGTTGGCACGCTACGAACCGGGAGCCCTGCTACAAGAGCGCCACGACGCTAGATGGGCACTGGAAGGCGACGCAAAACGCGCTCGACCGCCGCCCTACCGGCGGCCACCCCGACCTCGCCGCGTACCGCAACCCGGTGGCCAAACACCGCCGGCGCCAGAGTCTGGACGTCGTCCGGGATCGCGAAACTTCGACCCTCGCAAAACGCCCACGCTTGGACGGCGCGATACAGGTCTTGGGCGCCACGAGTTGATACCCCAAGAGCGAATTCGCCGCCGCCTCGGGTGGCGCCGACAATGCGAAGAATGTAGTTGCTGAGCTTCTCCGCGACCACGATCGCCCGTGCCCTCCGCTGCAACTCCTCTAGCCCCTCGCCGTCTACCACCGGTTCAACCGAGGCCAGCAGATCTTCCGCATTCAACGACAACAAGTCCCGTTCGCTCTCCAACGAAGGATAGCCAATCTCAATCGTCATCATGAAGCGATCTAACTGCGACTCCGGCAACGGAAAAGTACCGGTGAACTCATGCGGGTTCTGGGTGGCAATCAAGAAAAACGGCCGTGGTAGTCGATGACGCTCACGCTCAACAGTCACCTGACGCTCGCTCATTGCCTCCAGTAACGCCGACTGGGTCTTGGGACTCGAACGATTGATTTCGTCCGCCAAGACCACGCCGGCGAAGATCGGGCCGGGGACAAATTCGAATTCTTCGGTAGCCTGGCGGTAGATCGAGACCCCCAGAATATCCGCAGGCAATAGATCACTGGTGCACTGAATGCGTTGGAAACTCAGGTCCAAGGCCCTGGCGATCGCTTGGCCGAGTGTCGTCTTGCCAACGCCAGGAACGTCCTCAACCAGTACATGACCACCAGCAAGTAGGGTCACCACTGCCAGTCGCACCGCTTCGGGTTTGCCTTGTAGAGCACCAGATATCGCCAACTCCAAGCGATGCACTTGTAACTCAGGCTTATCCGAAAATACCGCTGCGGTCGCTTTCTCTTGAGCCATCATGTCCACCGTAGCTACGGTTCTCGCCGAGCTTGGTTTTTCCAAAACACAACCAACGCGGTTACTGACGTCATCTACGACGCCCCGATCAAAGACCAGCGAACTCCTGATAATCCGCCTGGTCTGCTGCCGATACCGAAGAGCGCATATCCGCAGAAAATCCATACCCCGGCTGGTAGTCAACGTCTTCCAGAGTGTGGGCAAACTGTACCCCTGGGGTGTCTCCGGCCACCTCTGAGGTATCGAACCAAACTTTCCAATTGGCAACTTCGTTTTCATCGGCATCGGCCATAAAAAGATCAACCGTGATGCCGTCCATTTTGAGGTCACTCTCGTGGCGAATCGTCAGGTCTACCAAGATATCCTGGCGTAGCGGCACATCCTCAACTTCTTCCGTGGCCGCTGGCTCGGTGGTTTGGTCCCCTTCGTCAGCTCCAGTCAAGTCCTCGGCCTCGACCAGCAAAGGAACCTGCATAACGATGAAGCTGTTCAGCGTCGCTTCGTACTTGGAACGCGCTTGGATAATTTCTTCCTCTGGAGTTAACTGCTTGCAGGCGGTGGCCGACAGCAAGAGTAACAATGCCGCCGATACGACCGCGATAATGGGGTAACGCCCGAGTCTGCTCATCTATCTCTCCTCAAGTTATTAGTGGGACTGGTTCGACTTGGCCTGGCCTATTTTTTTGCGACAAACACGTACCGTAACGCCAAATCCGGCCTAAGAATCAGGCTATCACGCAGCGTCTATTCGATTTCTGACCTTCCATCACACCAGCTCGTCAGTCCTCAGAGGACTCTGCTTCATCCCACGCCTGACGCAAAGAACCGGCAAGCACCAATTCCGGCTCCAGGTCGACACCAAATTGATCCCTCACCCGCTCGCGTGCCTTCTGCATCAAAGCCAATACGTCCACCGCCCGCGCGTCTCCGTCATTGACAATCACGTTGGCGTGCCGCTCACTGATCAGAGCAGCTCCCAGCGCCTCGCCCTTAAGCCCTGCCGCCTCGATCATCCGTCCGGCGTAGTCGTCGGTCGGATTGCGGAAAATCGACCCCGCATTCGGGTTTCCCGAAGGCAAACTGTCCCAACGCCGCTGATTCAGTTCCTGAATCCGCTCTAAGGCCGCCTGCGCATCGCCTGCGCTCAACTGAAAGCTGGCGCGCACCACGATCTCGCCGGTGTCGCGCAGGATGGTAGATCGGTAGCCCGCTCCAAGATCCGACGGTGTGATCAAACGACGCCCACCTTGCCGATCAACCACCGTGGCTCGGATCAGAACATCTTTGATTTCGGACCCGTAACAACCAGCGTTCATAAACACCGCGCCGCCCACCGTCGACGGAAACCCCGACAGAGCCTCCAAGCCCCGCAGACCACGCTTGGCGGTCTGCCTAGCCAAACGCGCCAGGGACACGGCGCCTCCAGAGGCCACCCGGTCCCCGACGATCCTGGTGCGGCGGAAATAGCCACCTAGACGAACCACCACGCCTGGTAGTCCCTGATCCGGAACCAACACGTTGGACCCTTGGCCGAGTAGAAAAAACGGAACTTGGTGCAAAGAAACTGTGTGCAACAGGCTGCGGAGAGCGGCCACCGTGCCAATTTCAGCAAAGCACTCGGCGTTGCCGCCGATGCGCAAGGTGGTACGTGGCGCCAAGGGCTCGTCCCAGGACAACACCAGCCCGGCAGCGATCGCCTCAAGTTCGCGTCGCCATTGCTTTGGATTCCGGATGCGAGTGGTCATGAGCGATGGCCGGGCTGACTTACGTCTCTATCGGTTGACTAGGGCGAAGTCCTTAGTATTGATTCGCGCGGTTTAGTGTTGGAAAACGAGGTTACTCGTCTTGATCGGGGAACTGCTTGAGAACTTCATCATCCTCCGACAGCGTCCTGATTTCCGGGCTAGTATAGCCGCGACAACAAAGGCGTGAGATGAGCGCAAATGTACCAGGAGACCCCCATGAGTAACACCAAAGAGCGACTTAAGGCAGTCAATAGCGCGCTAGCAAACATTGAACGGCAATTTGGCAAGGGTGCGATCATGCGCCTCGGTCAACAAGAAGGTCTCGCGATTGAGTCAGTTTCAACTGGATCCCTGGCGCTCGATCAGGCGATTGGAGTGGGAGGTCTCCCCCGGGGAAGAGTGATCGAGATCTATGGACCCGAATCGTCGGGAAAAACCACACTGGCGTTGTCGGTGGTAGCGCAAGCACAGAAAGCAGGGGGCACCGCCGCCTTTATCGACGCCGAACACGCGCTGGACGCTGAGTACGCAACCAAAATCGGAGTCGACATCGACGAAATCCTGGTCTCTCAACCGGACAACGGAGAGCAGGCGCTGGAAATCGTCGAAATGCTGGTGCGTTCGAACTCGATCGACGTGGTGGTCTTGGACTCGGTGGCCGCTCTGGTTCCCCGAGCCGAACTTGAAGGAGAAATGGGAGATTCCCATGTCGGTCTGCATGCCCGACTGATGTCACAGGCTTTGCGCAAACTGACCGCGATCGTCGCCAAGTCCAAGACCTCGCTGATCTTCATCAATCAGATTCGCGAAAAAATCGGCGTCATGTTCGGCAGCCCCGAAACCACCACTGGCGGCCGAGCGCTCAAGTTTTATTCTTCGGTTCGACTGGATATTCGGCGTATCGCCGCAGTCAAGGACGGGGAAGAAGTGGTCGGTAGTCGGGCACGGGTCAAGGTGGTCAAAAACAAGGTCGCGGCACCGTTCCGTATGGCCGAGTTTGAAATCAGCTACAGCGAAGGAATCTCCTACAGCGGAGAATTGGTCGACCTCGGAGTCGACAACAACATTGTTACCAAGAGTGGCTCCTGGTTCAGCTACGGTGACGTTCGGCTGGGACAGGGGCGCGAGAAGTCTAAGGCCTTTCTGCGCGACAATCCGGACCTGGGCCTGGAGATCGAGACTAGACTGCGCGAGGCTATGGGGCTACCAGCACCAGTCACCCCGGTGGCATCACAAGCAGAGGGAGCCGCAGACAACGCAGATTCCGACGCTTGAGCCAGTTGAGGAGCAGCTAGTTGAGTGTCGTAGTGTCATCGATGAGGGGTTTTCAGTTGGTCTCGCCGAGCACCGTAGTGGCTTTTCTTATTCTCCTTTTGGGTCTCTCCACTCCGGCAACCGCCGTCGAACTGGAACTCTCCGCCGAGATCATTCACCGAGGTTCTCCGACCACCGTCGAGCTTCAGGTGTCCGACGTTGAAGTTGCTCAAGCGATTGATTTCACCATCGACGGACAGCCCGCTGGCAGCTTTAGACTTGGCGAGGGAACGCACCAGGTCACTCTCAACTCGAGACAGCCTGCCTCAGGATTGACGCTCGGTTCGCACCGCGTTGAAGCCAGTTCCGCAGGTACTCGCGCAACTACCGAGATGCGCATCCTGCCCGGCTGGGTTTCGATCATCCCACCGTTGGTCGCGATCGGGCTGGCGCTGCTATTTCGCAATGTTCTGCCAGCGCTGTTCGCCGGCGTCTTCGTCGGCGCTTGGCTGGTTTTTGGCAGTTTCTGGCAGGCCTTTGCCCGCACCATCGATCGCTATGTGATCAACGCCATCACCGACTCCAGCCACGCAACCATCATTGTCTTTTCGATGCTGCTTGGAGCGATGGTGGCGATGGTCAGCCGCAGCGGCGGCACCCAAGGAATCATCGATCGCTTGGCGCCCTACGCCACCGACGCTCGACGTGGGCAAGTGGCAACCTGGTTGATGGGTATTTTGGTGTTCTTCGATGACTACGCCAACACCCTGATCGTCGGCTCGACTATGCGTCCGGTCACCGACCGGTTGAAAATCAGCCGAGAGAAACTTGCCTACATTGTCGACTCCACCGCTGCCCCGGTAGTCGCGATCTTTCCGATCTCTACTTGGGTCGGGTTCGAAGTGGGACTGATCGGCGACGCTCTGCGGGATTCTGAGTTGGCGATGAACCCATATACCACTTTCCTATCGTCCATCCCCTATCGGTTCTATCCCCTGCTGGCTCTGGCATTTGGGTTGGCGATCGCGGTCAGTGGGCGGGATTTTGGCGCCATGTGGCACGCCGAGCGGCGCGCACGCAAAGAGGGCAAAGTGTTGGCCGACGACGCAGCACCGTTGTCCAACCTGAGCGACTCGGTTTTGACCCCGCCTGAGGGCAAGCCACATCGTGCATCCAATGCCCTGATTCCGATCCTGGTGGTGATCGTCGCCACCCTAGTGGGTTTACTGATTACTGGTAGTGCCGCGGTTGGCCCCAGGACCGGGACTTTGACCGCATGGCTACGCGAAGTATTCGCCCAGTCTGACCCTTTTAACACCTTGTTGTGGGCCAGCTTGGCAGGGTTGCTGGCAGCGATCATCTTGGCCCTGAGCCAGCGCATCCTGAGCCTACGCGAAGCCGCAGACACCACCGTGGAAGGATTCCGTTCGATGGTGATGGCATTCACCGTATTGACCTTAGCTTGGTCGATCGGGGCGGTCAGTGAGGACCTTCATACCGCCGATTTCCTGATTGGCTTGACCGAGGGCGTGCTCTCACCACGCCTGCTGCCAACCGTGGTTTTCGCCCTCGCCGCAGTGGTCGCATTTGCCACCGGGACTTCGTGGGGAGTGATGTCGATCTTGACCCCGCTGTCGGTTCCCCTTGCGCACGGACTCGCAGTTCCCGCTGGATTCGCGGTCGGTTCCGCTGAGCACACGCAGATCATGGTGATCACGGTAGCGTCGGTCCTTGCAGGCAGTGTTTGGGGAGATCATTGTTCGCCGATTTCCGACACCACGATTCTCTCCAGCATGGCTACAGGTAGCGATCACATTGCCCATGTCAGAACCCAGCTTCCCTACGCTCTAGGCGTCGGCATGCTGGCAGTTTTTGGCGGTATCTTGCCAGCCTCGTACGGAGTTCCACCTTGGATCTTGTTGGCGATCAGCTTGGCAGTGATTGTGCTTGTCATCCGTTTTCGTGGCCGACTCGTCGAGTCCTAAGCATCGGCGGCGACGCCTAGCCCTAGAACTGTCTCGCCTCACTAGAAACTCTTGCAGGAGCCTGCTGACTCAATATGCGCCCCACTTTAAGAACCACTCTGCGTCCGAACCTAAACCCCTACTCTTACTTCATCCAGTCTCTTGCCCTGGGCCGCTCGACGGCCGGTGGGTTCACGCTGGCCTTGGCACTGGCTCTAACACTGGCGTTGGCATTGGCATTGGCTTTGGTCTCAACTGCCAGTCCGCTGAGTGCCCAGTCTCCGCCATGCCGTCCCTGTGCCGGAGTACGAACGGCAGATCCATACTCCGTCGCAACCGCGTTATCCCAATTACCTCCAATCCCGGAATCGGGCACCTTGTACGTCTCTTGGCCGGTTGACGTCGACGCGATCGACGAAACAGCTCTGAATGTCTCTGATCTAGTGTCACAACTGGGCAACGCTCAGGCGGTCGCCTGGCCACAGGCGATCCTGCGCACGCCCTCGCCAATCACCGCCAACGTCAACCAACTCGACGCTGCACTCGAAAAAGTCGCTGCGCTGAGCGGCAGTCTCGGCGACCGCGGTCATGTCCAGGTATCGTGGATACCGTCTTCAGGCCTAGTGAGTCCGGTCGAATTGGCGTTCTTGATCAAGCGTGCTTCAGCAGCGATCACCGGAGCCAACTCGAACGTCCGGGTGATCGTGGGTCCGTTGGAATCCACCACAAGTTTTCTCACCGCGTTTTTTGCCGAAGACCCCGGTCCCTACATCGACGGCCTTACAGTGGTTCCTACGTCGAATTTGGCAGCGACGCTTGAGGCCCTGAACACATTGATGCCTGGAACTCCGGTGGTCATCGACAGTAGAGAGCTAGATCCCACGGTCGGCAGCAATCAGCAGCCCAGTGCGTTGGCGCACGCAGCCAGCGATGCCGCCCTCGGAGCGGCGGTGACGATGTTTTCCGCCGACTCCGCAGAGACCGCTTCGATTGCCCCCCTGGCACTCTTGGCCCGCGAGTTCGGCGGCGATATTTCTCTCGACCCCTACTCAACGCCGTTAGGAAACGAGACCGCGTGGACTTTTGTCCGCGGCGAAGATTTGTCTCTGAGGGTAATCGCAGGCTCCGATGCCAGCCACCCAGATCCACTCACTCTTCGTTTCGCCGACCCAATGGTTCGTGACCCACAGCGGATCTCAGCGGACTCAGACCAAGTGCAATCGATCTTCGGCACTCGCGATGCGGATCGTGTCCTGGAGGTTTCGATTGAACGTCCAAACGAACCATGGGTACTGCGCTTAGATCGTCTCACCGCTTCCGAAGCTGAAGGGTTGGAAGGTTTGGAAGAGTCCCTGACCGTGACCACCGAAAGGCTGATACCGGTGTCAGAAATCCTCCGGCGGCTGCAAGCTTTTGATGACGCTCAACGCCGTAATCTCAATCACTACAGTGCCCGCAATACCACCCATCTACGCTTTGGTGGTGGCGACGAATCTTTGGAGGCCACATTCGCCGGCGACTTCTTTTTTCGTCGCGAGCACGGCTGGGACTGGGCATGGCAGGAGTTCTTGATCAACGGTGTGCGCTGGCGCTCCAAGAAGATCCCAGAAATCCCCTTGGTGGAGCCAGAAAAAGCCGCTGCACTGCCATTGGAGATCAATTTCACCAAGGAATACGAGTATCGACTACGCGGCACCGAACAGGTTCAGGGACGGGATTGTTGGGTCGTCGAGTTCGAACCTTGGGTGGTCGATGACACCGAAAATCCCTACCGCGGTACGGTTTGGATCGACCGGGAAAATTTTTTTCGGGTGAAAAGCCGCGCACTGCAACTAGGGCTCTCGGGTGATGTCATCTCCAATGAAGAGACCGCCTTCTTTGCACCTTTGAGCGCACAAGGTTCGCCCGCCGACTGGGGCAACGCGGCCTTTGTCATGCCGACGCGCACCGTCGCCCAGCAGGTCTTCAACTATCTCAACGCCAACACACTGGTGGAAAAAGAAACCCTACTCTCTGAGTTGTCGATCAACGGCGTCGAGTTTGAGCAACGCTATGCCACCACCTTGGCCTCCGACGCCACTATGGTTCGCGACACTGAGCAAGGCATGCGTTACTTGATCCCGGACGAAGAAACCGGCGAACGGGTGGTCCAGGAGGAGTTTGATACTAGTCGCCTCTTCGCACTCGGCGGAGTGTTCTATGACGAGAGTCTAGACTTTCCGGTGCCGCTGGGCGGAGTCAACTGGATCGACTTCGACTTCCGGGATTCCGGACAACAGGTCAACGTCTTCTTCGCCGGAGTTCTGGCCCTGGCGAACTGGTCGGACCCCTCGTTTCTGGGCAGCGAATTTACTGCCGCCGCGGACCTCTTTGTGCTCGGCATCAAAGGATCCGACGAGCTCTACCGCAACGGACTCGAAATCCCCGGCGAAGAGATCCGCACTCAGACCGGCAGCTTGTCTTTGGAACTGGGGCACGACCTTGGCCAGCGAGGACGCGCGGTCCTGGACTACCGTATTGCCAATCGGGGATTCGACCGAGCAGACGCCACCGGAGCAGACTTCACCCTTCCCGCCGACCATCTGGAGCACCAACTGGCGCTGCGCACCCGTTACGACCGCTCTGGCTTTCGCCTCAGTAGCGGTATAGCGGCCCATAACCGAACCGATTGGCAAGCTTGGGGCACAGCCGATCAGGTTGCCGCCTTCGACGCCAATACCGACAGTTTTTTGACCTACGAGTTCACGGTTGGCAAGACGTTCCATTTGCCGAAATTCCAAAAGTTCTACTCCGAGCTGCAGTATGTCGGAGGCTCCGATCTCGATCGCTTCTCCAAATACAACTTCGGCTACTTCAGCGATATTCGGGTGCGTGGCTACCGTAGCGGCCTAGTGCGCGCTGAAGAGGCCAGCGCTATCCACTTTGGCTACGGCTTCGACTTGGCAGAGATCATCCAACTGCAACTGCGCGGAGATGCGGCTTGGGCTACCGACCAAGCCTCCGGCCTCGACAACGAACTGCTGGGCGGCGTCGGGATTCAAGGCAACTTCGTCGGCCCTTGGAACACCATCATCCGCCTGGATCTCGGCAAAGCCGTCGCTGGCCCTGATGATGGAGT
Organism: Candidatus Multivoradales bacterium; assembly: GCA_965248055.1. Lineage (GTDB taxonomy): Bacteria > Acidobacteriota > Thermoanaerobaculia > Multivoradales > JAHEKO01 > CBDCXF01. The sequence continues at coordinate 3,004,434 of CBDFIJ010000004.1, read as the reverse complement.
CAGCGTGTTTTTGGCGGTGCTGAAGTTGTTCGGCTGAGGAGCACGCGCCGATCTTCGGTTTTTTGGGCTGAATTCAGTTCCCTGTACGCTTCTCAGAAAAATGAAGCCCAGGCCGGCTGACAGCGAGACTCCAAAATCCCCTTCAACTCTTCCAACGTGATTCGCTGAGCGCGACCCCACCACGGAATTCCGCCACCATGTGCGACATACCCGTAAAGGAAGTCGCGAAACAAGAGGTCACTGCTAGGCGACCCCTCGCCAGGTGGTGGATTCTCCCTCTCCACGACTCGCCTCAAGTGATCCCAATAATCAGCAGGAACCAATGCAAACGCTTCTTCCAATTCCATCTCTGACATTGTTCCCGAAGGAAACCGCATCTCCTCGCCGGGCCTCGGCAAATATACCCAGTTGCCTCCTACGGCTACATGCAAAAACGCGACTCTCGCACCTACTTCGTCAGCGAATTCCTCGGACTCACGTCGAAACCCCTCCTCATAGCGACCCCAGGTTTCGGTCAGAGCACTGAGATTTCTCTGCGCTATTTGCGATTTATCTCCGTTCGATTCGGTTTCTCCTGACTTCGCAATCGCGTCCAAACTCCTCCACAACCTTTCATCGAGCAAGACAAGTTCTTGAATTCTCTGATCCGGACAAACCGCCACACATCCGGCGAGAACCAGCGTCCCAGCAAGCAGTCCAACCAAACGGTACATTCCTGACATCTTCTGTATGGTGGCTAACATCAAGTCCCTCATCCTCCCCTTCTGGTCGGTACGACCCGACCCACTCCGCTTAGCCCAGAAAAATGCCTTCGGTACCGTCCGAGCCAGATGACCGATACTGCTGCTAAGAACATCGCCAGCACCAGAGCAACGCCCACTCCGGCCATCACTTGGCCCCAGCCAATAGCGACCAGAAGAATCAATGCAGCCAAACGGGCGATTTCAGAGCCCGGCAGCCATCGGTTTCCCTCAAAGACACCACTAAAGTTGACCAACGACCACACCACCCAGAGCCCGACGGCCAGCGCCAGCACCGTGGGCCAAGACCGGTAACTCCACAGCATCCAAAAGGTCACCAGCAGGGTGATGGCGAAGTGCGCCAGCACATAGCGATTCAGCCCCGGTGGCGCTTTGGCGTCGTATTTGACTCCATAGAGTGGAGAGTCCTTGGGTTTTTCCTCCTCGACCCCGGCTGGTAGCCAACCCGGTGGCATCACCCAAACAAGGAATTTATCTCTCCAGCTCCCCGCCCTACCCGCTAAGCGCCAGAGATAACGGAAGTAGTGCAGGTTGGCCTCGATCGGGTTCCACGATTTGAGCGGTCGCGTAACGCCGTAGATCACCTCTTCCCCCTCGGGCTCGAAGGTGCCAAACATCCGGTCCCAGATGATCAAGGTACCGGCGTGGTTGCGGTCTATGTACTGCGCGTTACAGCCGTGATGCACGCGGTGATGCGACGGAGTGTTCATAAACCACTCCAAGAACCCCAGTCGACCCATGGTCTTAGTATGAATCCAAAACTGGTACAGAGTGTTGAACGAAGACAACGCCAGGAACGTCACTGGCGGCAAGCCCACCAACGCCAATGGCCAGTAAAACACCATCGAGACAAACGGTTGCAAGGCACCCTGGCGTAGCGCCACCGACAGGTTGTACTCCTCGCTTTGGTGGTGCACCACGTGGGCACCCCAAGCGAAGTTCGACTCGTGGCTAAACCGATGGAACCAGTAGTAGCAAAAATCGACCGCCAAAAATCCCAGTACCCAGGTCGGCCAGGCTTGGCCGTTGATCTCAAACAACCGACCCCACTGATAGATCGCGGCATACCCGGCGAAGGTCAACGTCTTGGTCAACAACCCGCTGAGTTGCTGCAGCACCCCGGTTGACAAATCGGCGATCGCGTCATTCAGCCGGGCCACTTCTTGGCGCTCATGGCGCGCCACCAACAGCTCCACACCAATCAGGACAAAAAACACCGGAATCGCAATAGCGATGTAGTTGATCATGTCGCCCATCGGCGAAGTTTACGCCCTTGTTGGCCCGACGAGGGTTCACCGCCCAGGGGAAACCAAGGCTTGGCTCCTATTCCTCGGGAGATCGCCATCCCACACCACCGACGCCTGGATCGCCTTCACCTGCTAAGACAACGGCAGGCATCGCTCTGACATCTCTGCTTTCCTATCTCGGAAGGACGCCATCCCGCACCCGCCGGCCCCGAAGCGTCCCCGCAAGCGCACGGCAAGGCGACCAAAGACATCAAGGGATCCGGCGCGCGGCGGGGCCGAGGCGAGCGCCATCTCTTGGAGTCGGTAAAGCACTTGCCGTCTTCAGGGCGGCGGGTGCAAAAACACTTACGACGCACTGCGGCATAGAATGGCCCGATGACCACTCTCGTTGAGGCTGCACCCACCGTTTCTGACGACTTCCTAGAAATCTACAACCCAGCCACCGGGGAGTTTGTCGGCAAGATATCGATCGCCACCCAGGAACAAGTTGCGGCATCCGTCGGTGATGCTCGCGCGGCTCACAAGGATTGGTACGCAGCAGGGTTTCGCCAGCGCGCCGCGGTTATTCGACGCTTCCACGATCTACTCCACGCGCATCGTAACCACATCCTGGATCGCATCCAGGACGAGACCGGGAAAGCACGTCGCGATGCTTTGGGTGAGCTCCTAGCCTTGGTGACCACCTGCCGCTACTACCTTAAGAACGGTCGCCGGATGTTGCGACCGCAACATAGGTCGGGAGCGCTGCCGACGTTGACCTCGGCGCAGGTGACCTTCCACCCTCTAGGGGTGGTCGGTTTCATTACTCCGTGGAATTACCCCTTCTTGCTGGCCGTCGATGACGCGATCCCGGCTCTGCTGGCGGGCAACACGGCGGTGATCAAGCCCTCAGAACTGACCCCCCACTGCGCCGACCTGGCAATTGAGATCCTGCGTGAAGCTGGAATCCCAAGTGAGGTCGTTCGGGTGGTTCACGGACCGGGCCCGGTGGGGGCCGCCTTGATCGAGGAAGTGGACGCCATCGCCTTTACTGGAAGCGCCGCCACTGGGCGCAAAGTTGCTGCCGCTGCTGGCAGACGCCTGATTCCTTGTTCTCTGGAACTCGGCGGTAAGAACCCGGCGATCGTGCTGGAGGACGCAGACCTCGAAAACACCATCGAAGGACTTCTTCCAGGTGCCTTTTTTAATTCTGGGCAGACTTGCATCAACATCGAACGGCTATATATACCTCGCCAGCGTTTCGATGAATTTCTCGACGCAGCTAAGACCCGCACCGAGAAGCTTTCAGTAGCCTACGAAAAGAGCTTTCGCCCGGACATGGGGAGCTTGATCAGCCAAGACCATCTGCAAAAAGTCGAATCACAGGTCAACAACGCCATCGTGCAGGGAGCTCAAGTCCTCACCGGAGGGCGAAGGCTAGAAGACCAGGGCCCGACCTTCTTCGCACCAACAATCTTGACCGACGTGCCGCAAAAAGCAGTCTTGGCGCGCGAGGAGACCTTCGGACCGGTAGTCTCGGTCTATCCGTACCACGATCTAGAGCACGCGGTAGAGCAAGCCAATGACACCGCCTACGGACTCAACGCCTCGGTTTGGGGGCCACAATCGGCGGCGCACGCGGTGGCAGAGAAAGTCAACGCCGGAAGCGTAGGAGTCAATTCAACGCTGATGGTCTACAACTGTGTCGACGCCCCGATGGGCGGAATCAAAGACAGCGGCTTTGGTCGCCGGCACGGCGAATACGGCCTCACCCGCTTCACCCAGCAGAAGACCATCGCCACCAGCTTCGCCAAACGAGGTGGCTACGACGCCATTTTGGGCCAACTCAAATCGCCAAAAATCGCCTCTTGGGCCAGTCAAATCATGACCACCATGCGTTGGATTCCTAGGATATAACCCTAGTTTTTACAACAATTACAAAGATTCGGCCTCACTACTGCAATACAGCTAGCGCGACCTTCGCTCGCCACACTGGAGCCACGGACAAAAACCACCGCTACAATACGTAGCTGAACATACCGATCAGTGCCAAATGTCATGGACGCATACACGAACTGACCTAGATCAAACACCTGTGAGACAGCGCCGTTAGTCGCCGAGGCTGTGGGGGATGTGGGAATCTCGTGAGAGATTTCCAAGGGCTGTGGGAAGGCAAGCGTAGCTGGCTTTGCACCAGCCCATCATCATCCACAGCCTTGACAAGTAAAAAGGGGGCCAAGATCCTTCGGGTCTATCGAATAACCCAAAACGAAGGGAGGCCCCCAGATGCAAATCGTCGCACTCGATCGCAGTATCTACAAGTACTACCGTGAAGACATCGTTGTCTTAAGCTCTCAGGCTCGTGATCGGCTGCGCTTGGTTGCGAGCTTCGAGCAACTACGCGACAAGGGGATCTCGGGTGAAGAAGCAGCTCAGATCTTGGGCAAGAGTCGAGCTACCCTTTACCGCTGGCGCAAACGCCTTGAGCGTGGCCCCCGACATCTAGAACCGATATCAAGCCGACCCAAGCGGGTGCGTAAGGCTGACTGGTCACCTGAATTGGTACAGAGAGTCGAAAGTCTCCGTCGAGACTTTCCTGCCTGGGGCAAGGAAACCCTAGCGCCGCTGATCCAGGGCGAGGGCTTTGAGGTATCAGAAGCCACTGTCGGGCGTATCTTGCGCAAATTGATGGATCGAGGGGTAATCCACCGGGTACGCTACCGGCGCCAGAAGTACAAAAACTCCCGGCGTATGCGCCGGCTCCACGCTCAGCGACTGCCGAAATGGTGTCCCCGACCAACGCGCCCTGGCGAGCGACTGCAGATCGACACGCTGCATCTGGTCCCTGCTCCAGGCAAGTGGCTCAAACACTTTTCAGCCTCCTGTCCGGTCAGCCGGTGGACAGTGGGAGAGATCTATCAACGTGCCACTTCTCGCTGTGCAGCACGCTTTCTAGACAAAGTCATTGCCGAGTGTCCGTTTGACATCACCTCGATCCAAGTGGACGGTGGTAGTGAATTTATGGATGAATTTGAGAAAGCCTGCCGAGATAGAGGCATCACCCTCTATGTGCTGCCGCCAAAGAGTCCGAAGCTCAACGGCACCGTCGAACGAATGCAGGAAACCTGGAGAGGAGAGTTTTATGAAATGTATGAGCTACCCGATACTGTCTCGGCTTTGAGACCTTACATCCAGAGATTCCAGGACCTCTACAACACCTACAGGCCGCACAAGAGCTTGAAAAGAAAACCCCCGGCAAGGTACCTTCTAAAGCTCGACCCAGGGGTCGTGCTCCCGCCGACTGTCTCAAAGGTACTGATCTAGGACACAATCTTGACATTCGGTCAAGGTGTGATATAAATCACTCAATAAGTTTTCTCTGCGCCTCGGTGACATTTGAGACCGAGGAGTTCTTGTTTCAGAGACGGTCCCAAAAATGGCAAAGGCCGGAGGGCACACCAGTGATCCACTTCAGTTTGTCGGTTAAGCGTCGCGCATTGGCTCCAATACCAACATTGGCGTTTGTAGCCAGTTTCGTAGCCGCGAGTTGGCTACTGCCAGCGGCTGCCTACGCGCAGCAACAATCGTGTCCAAACGAGTTCAACTCGTGCTCAGCCAACGACCTCAGTATGGCGGTCATTTCAGTTACAACTTCAGACACCTGTGCAAACCCGACTGATACCTTCGATTTGGAGGTAACGGTGAATCTTGACCCAGCAGGCAACGGGCAAAAATTTGACGCCGGTCTGTGGATGCCCTTCAGTTCGACCTCGGACGTCACAAATTTGAGCGCCGCAGATCAGTGCTTCGGCAACTTGATCAATCCTGATGGCGACCAAATCGATGGCGATTCTTGTGATGACGTTGACGGTACCGGTAGTGCCACGGTAACCACAACACAAACGTTCACTGTTTCTTGCGACTGGGATGGTCAGAGCCTCGGTATCGTCAGTTCCTGGGCGCAAAACGGAGCAACAATTCCGGCATGCACAGCGCCAACGGTTACCTCTGGAACCGGCTCGAAATGCAACGCCCTAACTGCTATGACTGTGGAAGTTGATGTCTGCGGCGACGGCAACCTAGACGCTAGCGAACAATGCGACGACGGTAATAACACATCCGGCGACGGCTGCGACGAATTCTGCATGGATGAACCCCAGTGCGGCGACGGCAACATCGACCCAGGCGAAGAATGCGATGACGGCAACACCACCTCCGGTGACGGTTGCACCGACATGTGCGTAGACGAATTCTGCGGCGACGGCACCACCAACGACGGCGGCGCTGAGGAATGCGATGACGGCAACACCACCTCCGGTGACGGTTGCACCTTCGAGTGTATTGACGAATTCTGCGGCGACAACATCGTCCAACTCGGACTCGGTGAAACTTGCGATGACGGCAACAACGTTGATGGCGACGGCTGTACCGCACTTTGCCTTAGCGAAACTTGTGGCGACAATGTAGTTCAAGACCCCGAGGAGTGCGACGACGGAAACAGCACCAACGGGGATGGCTGCAACGCTGCCTGTATGAACGAAGTGTGCGGCAATGGAACGGTTGATGTCGGCGAGCAATGCGATGACGGCAACATGGTCTCCGAAGACGGATGCTCCGATATGTGTGTTCCGGAATCCTGCGGCGATGGCACCACGCAGGCTGGCCTTGATGAACAGTGCGACGACGGTAACCAGACCCAAGGGGATGGTTGCAACGCTGACTGTCAGAGTGAGGCATGCGGCAATGGCACCCTAGATGCTGGAGATACCTGCGACGATGGCAACCTGGACAACGGCGATGGCTGCAACAGTGTTTGTGACCCCGAAGTCTGCGGTGACGGGGTCTTGCAAACTGGTCTCGGTGAAGTTTGCGACGACGGCAACCTGATCAACGGCGATGGCTGCGAAGCCACCTGCCAGCCAACCCCGGTTGCCCCGACGGTACCGGAATGGGCGATGATCCTGTTGGTTCTGGCCTTGCTCACCGTCACAGCGCTACAGCTACGCAAGCAGCAATTGTTCGACAACTAACCCTGTCCCTCTCCGGGGCGACTCTGGCTTCGTCAGGTCGACCGGTTCGGTTATCCAATCCCGTCTGCGGGAGTGGACGGGGTTCTTTGCTAGGGCTCCGAGTGTCTGGCGATTCTCTTACCGCCATCTGCAGCGGCTGGCTCTCTGCACTAGTCGGCGGAACGGTAGCGAACCCCTCCTACCCCAAACGCCAACCGGCGGCGATCGCTGTTGCCCAAGATCTGATCCGCCACGATCGCATCTCCGCTGGCAATGAAATTTAGATGGTTGCGCGCCCTATGTGGTGTAAATCGCAAGACGAACCAGGAACGCTGGTTGGAGATGAGAAAGGTCTCGATTACTTCGCCATTGAGCTTAACGGTAAGCTCCCTCGGGTCAGGAAAAGCGACCAACTCAACCTCGATCTCCACCGGCCCGGGGATCCACCGCGGGTTGGAAAGCCACCACGAGGCTTGGCCTCCAGCCCAGCGGATGGAAGATTCTCCCGCGCCCTCCCGCCAAGAAAACCCGGCCCAACGTCGAATGTGGATGGGCACCGGTTCCGCCTCTACGCCATAAATCCCAACCCCATCCGCCTCATTGAGCAGGCGAAACTCCGGTCGATCCTCCAAGCGACGTTCGAGGTTCTCCACTACGTATCCAACACCCATGCTAGCCAGCTTCGATGCCAGTCCAGGTTCACCACAATCCAAAGTGTCGCCGTCGGCAACATACATAGTCCCATCGACTACCGGTGCCACCGAGCTGCGCAGCTGCGGCCGGAGAATGCAATCCAAGACCGACCATCCGGGCTCTGCTTCGGCCAACAATCGGTAGCCTGCATGGGGCCGCAAGGGATGGGAGCGCAACGGCGGCAACGGCAGGTACTCCAAGACGCTGATGCAGACAAGGACGATCGCCGGGACTTTGGCCCATCGCCCCCCTTGGAGTCGCCATCGGGTCCAGGTGAGTCCCGCCAGAAGAAATATCGCCAGTTGAACCACGAACCCAAACCGCGCATAGGCACGAAACATCGGCGCCATGGCGCGCAGCAACCACGACGGACCCGGCAGTTGCAGCACCCAAACCGACCACACCGGCGCCAACGAGAACAAGAACGCGATCACACCCATAGCGATCAAAACTGGCGCCGCGCGCATCGCTGATGCTCCAGGTTGCTTACGCCAGATCCACGCCCCCAGAACCGCCAGAGTGAGCGCCACCCAACCCAAGTAGACCTGTTGCTCCAGCAACGCATCGTCCAAGGTTTCGGGCTCGGTGGTCCGCTGCCAAAACGTCTGGCCGATCTTGCCTAACACTGCATGGTCCACCGGTGGCACTAGGTAGGACCAGGGCTGGGCAGCGTACTTTTGGCCGTCTGCCGTTGGAAAAGCCAATGCAGCCGGATCACGAAACACCGTGCCGTGGAAAAACCCGACGTAAAGCGAGCCCACCAAGGCGATCAGCCATAGGGTCCACACGGTTTTTCGCCATCCTTCTCCACTGCCAACTGGATATCGTTTGAGAACCCACACAACCACCGGCAGGACCACCAAGAGAATCAACCCGGTATAAAAATTGGACAGGCAGGCCAAAGCCACAACTGCCAGCATCATGGTTGCTCGCAGTAGGGACCACCGGTCGACTGCAGCGATCACCGCCAAAATCACCAATGGAATCCACTGAACCTGGGCCACATGCGGATGGTAGGCAACGTGGGCGATGTGCAGAGGGGAAAAAGCAAACAAGAACGCCGCCCACGCCGCGGGCCACTTCCCCAGTTTCAGGTAACGAGCGAGCCAGAATACCGCCAGTGCAGCCAGCGGAAACGAGATCAAGATCAGTAGGTTGTAGGCGGCAACAGCCCCGATGAGTGACGCCAGCCCGACCCCAAGCCAGTCGACCACCGGCTGGGTCGACCCGCCCAGCGGCTGACGTTCGGCGAATCCTCGAATGACCGTATAGGCGTCAGCGTGCCGTCCAACGATCTCTGTGCCAAACAACAAATCGTTGGGCTGCTGCACCACCGGCCAGGCCATCGCCAAGGTCAAGATCACAGAACCGATCGCAACCATCAGGGATTGGCGCAGTAGACTTCGAGAAACGACAACTGAGAGCACCGACGCAGTCTAAACGACGACGATGCAACCTTCTCAGCCGAGGCCTACGCATCAGATGGCTAGCACGACAGAGATCACTACCCCAACGCAACCAGTTCGCCACCCACAGCGACCTGGATTGGTGCTATTCCTGGCACGCTCACTGGCCTGGATTGTCGGCCTCTTTGCCTTGGTACGTATTCCCTGGGTGCAGGACCATCTATTGATTCCATTTGCTCGGTTGCAACACGGTGCTGCCTGCTCTCTGACTGGGGCTCCGCGCGACGCGTTGGTGGTCGACCTGAGCTGCACCGGAGCCGACGTCATGGCGGTGACGTTGGGAGCGCTACTGTCTTTTCCTTTGGCTTGGAAACGACGCTGGACCGGCGCCGGCCTCGCTTTGGCGCTCTTGATTGGGCTGAATACCGCGCGCATCGGATCTTTGTCCTGGGTGGCCAGCAATCGCGACCTTTTCGACCTTCTCCACCTGCGATTGTTTCCCTTGTTGCTGGTTTTGGCGGCAACAACCTTCGTTCTATATTGGATTCGCAAACCCGCGGCGTCGATCAGCAGCAAGCCGATCGCGCGCGAAGTCGCCGGTCCGATGGCCTGGGTAGTCAGCGCTACGATCGTCTACTTCGCCCTGGCGCCAACCCTCTACTCCAGTGACCTGATTCTCCAGTGGGCGTTTTGGATCACTGCGGCCTCTGCTCAAGTGATGAATTGGTTGGGTGTCGAGGCACGGATCAACGGCAACTTGCTGACCACCCCGCACGGCCGCTGGTTGGTCACCCAGGAGTGCGTGCTGACCCCCTTGATCCCGGCCTACCTGGGGCTGGTCTGGGCGCTGGTAAAATCTAACCTAAACAAGATTTTCGCTACCCTCGCCGCGTTTCTGTTGTTTTCCGCCCTGGGCGCCAGCCGGCTTCTGGTTTTGGCCCTGCCGACTGGGCTGATGGGGACGCAGCACTACACCGCACTGCACGCCTTTTACCAGATTATCCTGGCTGTCCTGGTGGTGTTCGCCATTAATCGTGTGCGCCGCCAACGAGGTGCTGCGACTTACCTCGGTCCCGGTTGGGCGATCACGATCAGCGCTAGCCTCGGCACCCTGATTCAAATATGGGATCGGGGCAGAATTGGAACCTCTAGCGACCTGGCGATCGGCGACCCGCAGGGAGTACTGAGTTTTCTGCCAGCTTACATGGTTGGATTGTTGGTCGCCCTGACACTGGTTGTCGGTGGGCGGAGCTTGATCACCACCGCGGTTGCTAGCGTCGGCCTAGTAGCAACCGGTCTCGGTCTACGGATTCTGTTGGGCAATCTGGCTACCGATGGATTCGTCCTGCATCCGCTGGTATTGCGCACCATCGGCATCGCATTGCCAACGCTGCTTGCCTGGGGTCTACGTCGTAGGCAATCAACCACCGACTATCTCGACCAATGGATTCAAGTCGGCGAATGGTTCCCGGATCTTGGTCAAGCAGCCAGCACCCAGATCTACCGCCGTGACGAGCAGAGGCTGCTAGGCGAGTTTTTCCCTAGCCCCAAGGGACTGACGATCCTGAAAACCGACTTATGGGACGAAGCGCGCAACACCCGTATCTTGCAGTGGCTCGCAGGGCAGGGAGCCACCGTACATGGAATTGACATCTCCTTGCCCACCGTGATCATGGCCAGGAATGAATTTCGCCGACTCGGGGTCAAGGCAAACTTGCTGGTCGCCGATGTCCGAGCTATTCCCTATCGAGATCGCTGCTTTGATGGCGTCTATTCGATGGGCACTGTCGAACACTTCCCCGAAACCCAAAAGGCGGTGCGAGAGATCGGCCGGGTCACCGACTCCAACGGCAAGGTGGTTCTTGGAGTGCCGAATGCCCGCGACCCGTTCTTGCGCCCGGTCCTGGTCGGCGCTCTTCAGGCTTTCGGTCTTTACCACTATGGAGATGAGAAGTCGTACAGCCACAGCGAGTTAGGACGAATCTGCCAAGCCGCTGGGCTGCAAGTTGAAGCGCGAAACGGTATCCTGTTGCAACCTGGTTGGTTACGAATGATGGATCTCGCATTGCACACCGAAAAGGTCAAGATCCCAGCTTTGCCTAGCCTTGTCCGCTGGCTACTGATACCTTTCTCTGCCGCCTACGACCGGTTGCCATGGCTGCGATCGCACGGATATCTGATCGCCGCCATCGCCCGCCCGAAATCGCAACCATGAAGGATCACTTAGGCGTTCATCTGTTGGTCGAGGGCGATTGTTCGCCGTTTTCGGTGCTCGACGATGTTGCTCAAGTCGAGGCTACCGTCTTGGCTGCGATTGAGGCCTGTGGCGGGCATCTTCTAGAACTCAGCGTGCATCATTTCTCACCCCAAGGGGTCACCGTGGTCGCGACGCTGGCCGAGTCCCACTTGGCGATCCACACTTGGCCCGAGCGGGGGGCGTTTGCCGCCGACCTATTCCACTGCGCTCCATTTGATAGTGAGGCGGTGGTCGCCAAACTGGTTCATGGCTTGAAGGCCGAGCGCTGGGAATCCAGGACCCTTGAGCGCGGAGGGTAACCTCTGGCTCATCTTTCCGTTATCGCATCGCGGTCACGTCGCTTCCTATCTTTGGTGCTCTCCCTGGCTCGTTCCCGCATCTGTCGTTCCCATAACTCCATAGCGATTTCTGCCACTCCAGCAATTACTCTTTTCGTTGTGCATTCGCACGAATATTTTTTCCCGTCATTCCCGCGGAGGCGGGAGGTGGGGCGGGAATCTACTTTTCTAAGAAACCACTCTCTTTTACGGCGCTGCTTCTATGCCATTGCTTCTATGGCGCTGCTTCGATGCCACTGCTTCGATGGCACTGCGGCTAAATCCCGGCCCCCCACCCACCATATCCCGCCGGGACGACCGATGAGCGGGCCCCCACCAAACTAACGACCCCAGGTGGTAAGGAATGGAACGTAGGTAATCAGCAACACGCCGATCGCCAGCAAGACCAGCGGCACCAACGCCGAGCGCCATATCTGTAGCAAGGGGCGATCGAATCGATATGACGCGAGAAACAGGTTGAGCCCCACCGGCGGCGTCAGATAGCCCAATTCGAGATTAGCGATAAAAATGATCCCCAAGTGAATCGGATCGATACCGAAGGCGACGCCCAGCGGCAAGATCAACGGCACTACCACCACGGTGGCGGAAAAGATGTCCATCAAACACCCGACGACGAGCAGAAATACATTGAGATAGATCAAGAAAACCAGCGGTGAGTCAATATTGGTCGAGACCCACTCCAGCAGCCTGGCCGGCACTTGCGCGTCAACTAGGTAGTTGGTCAGGCCCAGAGCAACCCCAAGAATAATGATCACTCCGCCGACCAAGACTAAACACTCCTCGAAAACTTCCACTAGCCGCTGGAAGGTCTTGATGTCTCGATGCACCCAGACTTGGGTGACCAATGCGTAGGCGGCGGCGAGCGCCGAAGCTTGAATGGTGGTGGTAAACCCACCAAAGATCGCCACCCCGACCACCACCGGCATCGCCATTTCCCACTTGGCTTTCCAGATCGCTTGCGCCAACGGCTTCCAGCCAAACTTCGAGCGAGGAATTTTCCGTCGAACTCCTTCCCAGATTCCCCAGCCCGCGACCATAGCGACCAAGAGCACGCCGGGAATCAGGCCACCACGGAACAGATCAAAAATTGGTATTTGAGCAACCACCGCGTACAAAATCACCGGCAGCGCGGGTGGAAATAGCAGCCCCAAAGATCCCGAAGAGGTCAGCAGTCCTAACGAAAATTGTTCCCGGTATCCGTCCTCTTTCAGGGCGACAAACAACAGGCCCCCCAACGCCAAGATGGTGATCCCCGAGCCGCCGGTAAAGGCGGTGAAAAAAGCACAAAGCAGGGCGCAAACCATAGCGGTACCGCCCGGAAGCCAACCCACCGCAGCGCGAAAAACCGCCAACAATCGCTGCGAAGCGTTCCCTTCAGAGAGCAGAAATCCCGCCAAAGTAAATAAAGGAATCGCCGGCAAGGTCGGGGACCTAGCCATTCGGTAGAGCTCTGCGGGGACCGCCGCAGGGGGCACGAAGTCGGCCAGGAAATAGAGCAAGGCAACGCCACCCAATACGACGAAGATCGGCGCGCCCAAAAGACCTGCCAGAACCAAGATCAAAAGCCCGGGCGAGGTCGGCACTCCTTCAGCCCATTCTGGGTGCAGTCCTATGGCCAAACCACCCACCACCGCAACCAACCCCAGAATACGCCCCGGAATGGTGCCGGTGCGCCACGCTAGGCGCACGGCGATCAGGCCGAAGGCGATCGGCAACACCAATTCGCCAACCCAAACCGGGACCCCGGCAGCGATCTCCCCCCCCGCGTCGCGATCGATTTGCACCATCACCCAACTGGCCTGCGCCAGCAGCGCCGAAACTGCCGCTCCAATCACCCCAGTAATTGACTCCAGCCAAGGTCGCGCCCGCCCGCCGAATCGGTTCTCGATCAGCTCACCGGTGGCCAAACGCAGCAAGCGACCTTTGCGCGCTGCGATCGCCGCTCCCAAGAAACCCACCCACAAGCTCAAGTGCTGGACGAACGGTAGTGCGCCGGGAATTCCGGTCTCAAATAGATATCGAAGCGACGCCTCCAACAGAGGCAACGCCACCATCGCCGCCAAGCAGGCAGACGCAAAGTGTCCTTCAATGCGATGAAGCCAGCTAAGCGGTGTAGCTGCGGTCAGGACCCGTCTCCGAGTTGTGCGCGGTAGGCATCCCGCGCCTCGGTCAGCACTTGCAAAGGAGCTTCAGGGACGATCGATCCTGTCATCGACTCGGCAAAGGTCAGGGCTTGTTGTGCCAAAGCGCCTTCATCGTCAGCGGAAACCACCGTGAGCCCTCTCTCGGACATCGCCACCACCGCGCGTTCGTCCTGGTCCTGCACCGCGACGAAGATCTGCTGTTCCATAACTTCAGCGGCGTCGAGCAACTGCCGACGCTGTGCTTCAGGAATCCGCTGCCACATGAGTTTCGAGATCACCGTGGCACCGACCACCGGTGCCAGCTTCATCTCGTGCATAAACGGAGTCTGACGAAACCACTGAAAACTAAGGGCGATCAACGGAGTCGACGCTAAGGCGTCGATCATGCCAGTCTGCAGTCCAGTGGCAATGTCCGTCATGGCCAAAGGAACCGGGCGAAAGCCATTCGATTTCCACCACTGCACCCGAGCGTCATCTCCGGCGACCACGAACAGCTTCAGCCGCTTTATCTCCTCCAAGCTACTCGCCTTCTTGGAGGAAAACAGTCGCGCCCAACCACCCGGTGTCCAGTTGAGGAATACGAATCCCTGCTCCTCCAACCGAGCGGCAAAATAGGCCTCTGTGGCGTCCAAGACAGCGACCAGCTCCTGATAGTCCTCAAAAAAGAGAGGAATCCCAAAAGCCTCAAACGAATCATCGATCTCAGCTAGCCCGGCGACTGACAGGCCGGCAGCATGGAGCTGTCCAATCCGCATCTTGCGCACGATGTCGGATTCGTCCCCGGCAACCCCGCCGGGATAGATCCGCAAGTTCACCGTGCCACCGCTGGAGCTCTTCCACTCCGACCCCATTTCGCTCAACGCCTGATCCCAGGCGGAGCCATCAGGGGCCAAGGTCGCCAGTTTGATGGTTTGCGCCGACAGCGACCCAACCGCTGCAAATAACAACCCTGCCAGAGCAGCCGTTGTCCGTCGGTATACCTTGATTCGATGCATCATCAGACCTCGCCCTCCCAAGACTCTACCTAAGGTTAACGCGGCTCACTCAATGAAGTATTCCTCCTGGTGGTCCAAGAGGTACTGAGCCCGTCGGCGCATCAATTCGTTGGACAGGCGACTGGCGGCGTTTTGCCGGACGTCGATCGCCAATGCCGAGGTCAGCATCTGGGTAAACTCGGTGCGATCTTGATTCGGGATCGACACCGACACCGCCCAGGCGACGTAGGGCGACAAGGTGGTCCCGTTACTCGCGGAAATCACGTTGTCAAAATGCACTTTGGCCCGCTCCACAGAGCCGCCGAGAATCTCAGGCACCGACTCCAACGCCATCAGCGCCTCTTCGATTCCCGCTCGATCGTAGCCGGGGTCCAACTCGCTACAGCGTCTAAAAATCTCGCGCACCACCGGCAAGTCGACCACCAATTCGGGGCGGTCTAAGCCAACGCCGATCGCTGACCCCCAGGCGGCGCCGGTCCAATAGAGGGTCGGCACGGTATCCGCCGAAACGGCTGCCAGAGCAGCGACCGAGTCCGAGGTCAAAGCCTTAAGGTCGACCTGTGTTTGGATCTCTAAGGCTCGCAGGCAGTAGCCACGTGCGCGCAGGTACATCCGCAGCGCCCGGCCCTTGAGCCTCTCTCCTTGGGCGTAGTCTTTTGCGGCAGCGTAGAACGCGTCCTCTTCAAGGAATGCTTTGGCGTACTGGGTAAACCCGGAACAAGTGGCTAACAATAGCTCGGGGTCATCGGGAGTGACCTGCAGCAACATTTCGTAGGTCTTGAGGGCGAACGGCAAGGCGTCCCGAACGAACTCAGGATCTTCGTCGGCGGCAAAGACCGCCGCTCCTTGCGCCAAACTGGACGATAGAGCACCGCTGGCCAGCTTCTGCAGGGAACATCCAGTTCCGACCAGCAGTAGCAAGGTACTGCTAAGGACTGTGGAACGACGGAGAAACAATTTCACAGACAGCGGTCGTTAGCCCCGTTCCACCACCATCGCAAAGCCAACTCCTCCGGCAGCACAAACGGTCAGAAGCCCCAAGTTGAGATCACGACGTTGGAGTTCGTAGAGCAACTGCATGGTTACCCGGGCGCCAGTGGCGCCAAATGGGTGGCCAATCGAAATCGATCCACCGTTGACATTGAAACGATCGAAATCCACCGGACCCAAGGGCGCAGAGCGGCCCAGTTCGTCACGAGCGAATTTGGGCGAGGCAAAGGCCTTCATGTTCGACAATATCTGCGCCGCAAACGCTTCGTGCATTTCAATCAGGTCCAAGTCTTCGAGCGTCAATCCGGCGCGATCCAGGGCCACCGGAGCTGCGTAAGCTGGACCTTGCAGTAACTGGGTAGTTGGATCGAGCGCCGCCCAAGCATAGGAACGAATGTATCCCAGGGGTTCGATCTCCAGTTCCTTGGCTCGGTCTTCAGACATCAACATCACCGCCGCCGCGCCATCGGTAATCGGACTCGAATTGCCAGCGGTCAAGGACCCGTAGCGCTTGTCAAAAACCGGGCGCAGGCCCCCGAGGGCCTCCATCGACGAGTCGCTGCGAACACCGGAGTCGTGACTCACCGCCTGTGCGTACTTCGGTTGGGGGAACACCGGTACTACATAGGGATCAAAACGCCCCTCCTTAATCGCCACACTCGCGCGTTGATGCGATAACAAGGCGATCTCATCCTGAGCGCGGCGTGAGATGTCGTTTTCCCGTGCCATCTTCTCGCACGACTGGCCCATCGACAGACCGGTGGTGTATTCGGCGATCGCCGGAGGAACCGGAGTCAGGTCAGCTGGGCGCAAGTCTGAAACAACACCCAGTTTTTGCCCCAGCGTTCGCGCCTTGTTGAGACGCATCAGTTTCTTAGCTGCTGAGCGGCGGAATTGAATCGGTACGGTTGACAGAGATTCCGCACCACCGGCAAGAACCACGTCTGTCATTCCGGTCAAGATCGACTCTGCACCCTGGGCGATCGCGCGATTGGAGGACGCACAGGCCAAATTGACCGCATTGCCAGGAATGGTTCCGGGCAATCCGGCACGAAAGACTACTTCCCGACCCAGATTCGGTGCGTGCAAGGCGGGCACCACGGTGCCAAAAATCGATAAATCGATCTGCTCCGGGTCGACCCCCACCCGCGCCACCAACTCCGCCGCGACTAGACCTGAGAGATCGACCACATCCATATCCTGAAACGAAGTCTGCGCCTTGACGAATGGCGTTCGACAGCCAGCCACCACGGCAACCCGCCCGTGTGGCCCCTTGAGTTCCTGAGTCTGCCCGGCAACCGGTCTCGATTTGGCCCGACCATGGGTCCAAACACTGTCCGCGCGTCGCTGAACCTCTTCTTGAGCCCCGGCGGTATTCGGGCTGGGAAGGGCAAAGGCTGCTGAGGTTGGAGTCATTGTCGGTTTCCTTAGGCTGGTTCGGGACTGTCGATATTTGCCTTGGTGGTATTCGAGTCAGACAGCTCGGCGTTAACTTCCGCTGCCCGCCTTAGCACCTTCTCAAATTCGTTCTGAATCACAGCGGCGAAGAAACTTGCTGGAGGCCGTAAAGTCGCCCTGCCGATCAAGGCGCCGGCTTGCCAGGAAACTTGGCCATGCGCGCCAGGACCCCGCAAGTGCAGTTCTTCGCCGACCCAGCTGTGCTCGATCGCTACTTCAGAAACGATAAACGCCTGCTCCAGCGCTGACCGCGCTTCCGCCATCGACTGGAATTCAGTCGGCACCTCGATTCGCCAATCACTCACTTGGAAAACATACCACGCGCTCGGGACCACAATCAGTCCCCCCAGCGTGGCCGGGCCTCGATCTTGCTACGTTCAGATCGAATGATCGGATTGCCCCATAAGAGCAGAGCTACATCTCAAGTCTTTGCCTTATTGCTCACTTTCAACTTGCTTGCTGCCAGCCCGGCAGCGGCTGAGATCGACGAGACCTTTAAGAAGAGTCTGGCCGCTGCCAGCCATTCGCTCGAGCGTTTTGGTCGGATCGACGATCCCCAGACCAACCGCCGGGTTCAAGACATCGGCTATTTGGTTGCAACGGCTTCGAAATACCAAGAATATCCGCTGACCTTTCACCTGATTGACATGCCAGAACCCAACGCCTTCGCCCTGCCCGGAGGGCAAATTTTCATTACCCGCGGGATGCTGGCGTTAGACCTGACCGACGATGAGTTGGCGGCACTGCTGGGGCACGAAATTGCCCACGTAGCTCTCAAGCACGGTACTCGAATGCAGCGCAGAGCAGCACTCTTGAGCGGACTGTCGATGGCGGCACTGGTCGGAGTGGCTGCCACGGCGGGGCGAAACGATTCAGAGCAACGTCATCCGGGAGAGATCTACGGTGGCAACAACTCAGGCGACCTGATTCAAGGGACCGCGATGGCTGGAGCTGCAGTCACCGAACTCCTGGTTCGCGACTACAGCCGCGGCTTCGAGGATGAATCGGACCTAGAGGGACAACGCTGGGCAGCCGGAGCCGGATTTGACCCGGCTGGGGCAAGACTGATGATGGCCAAATTGGGTGCGGCAATCCCCCAAGATCAAACCTACGGCTACTGGCGCACTCACCCGTTTAACGATCTGCGGGTGCGCAACGCCGAGGCCAGAGCCAACCAGCTCAAGGCTCAGCCCAGCCAAGACCCCAGCGAACTGCGCCGGGAAACCCAACGCCAATTGCTGGGGGCGGTGGACCAAATTGAAACTCCAGAACTGAGGAAATTCCTTGAGGATTCTGCGGTCAACGCGTGGCCCAAAGGAGTGGCGGTCGACGGAATTCTCTTGGCCCGCTTGCACTCCAAAAGAGAAGCTCTGATGGAACAGGACCCGTTATCGCGCAACTACACGGCGTTGGTCACCACCTACCAGAACGCCGCTCAGGAAGTGTTGCAGGACGACCCAGAGAGCACCCTGCCCGAGACTCTGAGACAAGAAGTCAAAGAGATTGAAGGATCAAGCGCCGAAGCGCGTCAGGACTTCTTCGACATCTACCAAGCTGGTGTGATGCAGACAGAAACCCTGGAAGCACTGCTGGCTAACTTTCCGGATTTCGACGACCGAGCCGCGGCACGACTGCAACTGGCTGACCGCTATGCTCGTTTGGAGCGTCAACCCGAGGCGGTTGCCCAGTACCTGTTGGTGATCGAAGCCGAGCCGGAGTCCGAGCAAGCCGCTGGCGCCAGACGTGCGCTTGCGGTATTGGTCAAGGCCGTCGATGACTTGTGTGCGCTGGAACTACTACGCACCCAACAAGCCGACTCGGCCGCAGCCGATCTTGCCAGAGAAACCCTGGCCGCTAAAGCGAAGTCATTCCACGACCTGGAGACTGGAGCGGCCTACCTCAAGTGCGCTCCCACCGGCACCATGATCAGTCTCGTCAGGGATCGCTTAGAGGTGCTTGCCCAAAGCCGCCTCGCCGAGGTCCTCCTCTACCAGCGAATCGGCAACGCAGCGAGTGCGGTTGCCGGAATCGATGACATCTTGACCCACGCTCCGTGGACCGAGGCCGCAAATCGTCTGCGACAACAGCAGCGGGAAGCCGCGGGGATTTCTGATAATCCTGCTCCATGAGCGCAACCGTCACCAAGCGCTCGACTGCGTCGCTGCGCACCGTTTTGGCCTGTCTCCTGTACCTAGGCTGTTCAGAACTGCCGGCGCAAAACGACGCGACAAGAGTCAACCACGGCCTAATCACGGAGACCACTGGTCAACAAGTCGAGTTCGCCAAAACCATACTCCAACGACCCTTCGAGTATCCCTTCGGGAGTGGTCAACTGCTCGCGGAATCCCGCTTAGCGACCGAGACACGGGGCGAGCTGCAGGCAATCGCGAATGCACTTCGTGATTCCTATCAGGCGCGGGTTCGAGTGCAATCCACGCCTCCTGACTCTTGGTTCATCTTGTTCGCCGACGAGAAGCAATATCGACGATTTCGCCGTCAATTTGGCCAGGGGCTGCCGCGCCAAGCCGAGGGTCATGCCTCTGGGAAACTGGCTGCGACGTTCGTCAGCGGACACTCGCCGGATCATCTTCGTTCGCTGGTGATTCATGAAACGGTTCACCTATTGAACCGAGCCACCTTTGAGGATCGATTGCCCTCTTGGCTCGACGAAGGCTTGGCCACCTCACTGTCGTACAACCGCGTCGACGCCAACGGTCATCTCATCCTCGGAACCATCTCCTCCACTTCCAGCACCTCGGTAAGCCACAAGAATGGCCCCGGCGGCAGGCGTACCACCACCCATCGGATCGAGTTGGAGGGCCCGATGGCTGCGCTACTGAAGTACTCCGAACAACCTCAAAGCTGGCCCCCGCTAGGCTCTCTGCTCGGAGACTGGTCCGACAAGCACGGTGACCTGGAGTTGCTCTATCCGCAAGCTGGTCTGCTGGTTCGCTATCTCTTCGATGGAGTAGATGGCGACACCCAGCGCGAATTTCGTGCTCTGCTGAGAGAACTCGCGACCCGGAATCGACCCGAGCTGGTGCGTGCATTCGAGGGTCAGTTCCGCCGTATCGAGCCGGGATTTGGTCGTTGGCTGGACCAATTAGCGAATCAAAGCTTGGCTCAGCTGAAAACGTTCGACCACTCTCCGTGACCAGAGCCGTCTGCCGTCATAGAAGCTCTACTTATTAACTCGCTAATCTGACGGGTGACCCAGCCTGCTAGGCTCTATCGGTGCGATTGCAAAGACGCTTAGGAGGCTGGCGTATGGTAGAGCGGTACTCTGGGAGTGGCCTACTCACCGATTCAGCCACCTTGCCCGAGCAGCCGATCACCTACAAACTGGACGTTTGGGAACAATTTCTCGGCGGCTTGGGTGGCCGTTACAAAATCGAAGGCACCTTAGAGATGGATTCGCCCCCAGAACGATCTACCTCCGCGACCTTGATCTTGGAAAAAGAAATTCGGCTCCAAGTACGTGTGTTGCCCGACGGCAAGGTTCTCGGTGATTCGGGACCGGAATTTCCGAATTGATGATCCGCTGTTGCAATCAGATACCCTACTTTCTCCATTTTCGACCGCTTGCGTCACCCAAGATTGCAGTCGAACCGCAAAACTGACCTAGATCAAACACCTGTGAGACAGCGCCGTTAGTCGCCGAGGCTGTGGGGGATGTGGGAATCTCGTGAGAGATTTCCAAGGGCTGTGGGAAGGCAAGCGTAGCTGGCTTTGCACCAGCCCATCATCATCCACAGCCTTGACAAGTAAAAAGGGGGCCAAGATCCTTCGGGTCTATCGAATAACCCAAAACGAAGGGAGGCCCCCAGATGCAAATCGTCGCACTCGATCCAAGTTTCTACAAGTACTACCGTGAAGACATCGTTGTCTTAAGCTCTCAGGCTCGTGATCGGCTGCGCTTGGTTGCGAGCTTCGAGCAACTACGCGACAAGGGGATCTCGGGTGAAGAAGCAGCTCAGATCTTGGGCAAGAGTCGAGCTACCCTTTACCGCTGGCGCAAACGCCTTGAGCGTGGCCCCCGACATCTAGAACCGATCTCAAGCCGACCCAAGCGGGTGCGTAAGGCTGACTGGTCACCTGAATTGGTACAGAGAGTCGAAAGTCTCCGTCGAGACTTTCCTGCCTGGGGCAAGGAAACCCTAGCGCCGCTGATCCAGGGCGAGGGCTTTGAGGTATCAGAAGCCACCGTCGGGCGTATCTTGCGCAAACTAATGGATCGAGGGGTAATCCACCGGGTACGCTACCGGCGCCAGAAGTACAAAAACTCCCGGCGTATGCGCCGGCTCCACGCTCAGCGACTGCCGAAATGGTGTCCCCGACCAACGCGCCCTGGCGAGCGACTGCAGATCGACACGCTGCATCTGGTCCCTGCTCCAGGCAAGTGGCTCAAACACTTTTCAGCCTCCTGTCCGGTCAGCCGGTGGACAGTGGGAGAGATCTATCAACGTGCCACTTCTCGCTGTGCAGCACGCTTTCTAGACAAAGTCATTGCCGAGTGTCCGTTTGACATCACCTCGATCCAAGTGGACGGTGGTAGTGAATTTATGGATGAATTTGAGAAAGCCTGCCGAGATAGAGGCATCACCCTCTATGTGCTGCCGCCAAAGAGTCCGAAGCTCAACCGCACCGTCGAACGAATGCAGGAAACCTGGAGAGGAGAGTTTTATGAAATGTAAGAGCTACCCGATACTGTCTCGGCTTTGAGACCTTACATCCAGAGATTCCAGGACCTTTACAACACCTACAGGCCGCACAAGAGCTTGAAAAGAAAACCCCCGGCAAGGTACCTTCTAAAGCTCGACCCAGGGGTCGTGCTCCCGCCGACTGTCTCAAAGGTACTGATCTAGGACAAACACTTGACGGAACCCCAGACGGCTGCTAAAAACCGCTTGGGTTTCACATCGTGAAATCTGTGCCCAGGTAGCTCAGTCGGTAGAGCAGCGGACTGAAAATCCGCGTGTCGGTGGTTCGATTCCGCCCCTGGGCACCACCCCTGTTATTAGTAGCTGGCCTTTCAACAGCCTCCCCATCCATCGATACAATCTCCCAATGATGTTGGTGAGTGCCCGATGATCTTGGTGAGTACTAGCGGCGAACGGACAATTAGACTCCGTTCTGGTCGAGTCGTGATGCTGCTGTTGTGCTCGGCGCTGTGGACAAGCTCTGGTACCTACGCTTGGACTAAGAACTCACAACAGGCAATCGCCGAGCAAGCCAAAGCCGTGGTCCCGCCGGACTTGGCGCGGCAAATTGAAAAGCACCAGGCAGCGTTTCGTACCGGGGTCGAGCGAGGGGCTTCCTTGGGTAGCGGCTCGGTCGGAACCTTGATCGAGCGAGAAGCCCAACGCGCCGTGGCGATGATCCAACAACATGTTCCGTTCGCTGACGTCATCGAGCAGATGGGCAAGATCTCTTACTGGGTGGCCTACGCCAACAATCCGTACCACGCTGGGGGGCGGACCCCCAATTACACCGACTACTTGGGTTACGTGGACAGTGCCCGCAATCGTTTCCGGCCAGTCTTCTACGGACTGATTCCACAACTCGAGTCCGGTTCAGGGTTGGCAACTGTGGTCAAGGGCGCAAGCGCCCGGGGTCGACGCTACAGAACAGTTCTGGAAACGGAATATCGGCGCGTCGGCGGTCCCCCCGGAGCGCGAAAATTTGATGACCGTTCCAGCGCTTTTGGCGTCTCGGCGCTCGCCTTCAGTCACGCGATTACCGACGTCGGCTTGGCGTTGCGTGATATCTGGATCGACGCCGGAGGTGCCGACTTGCGCATTCTCCCGGCCAGGGGTGCGCAGTCCGGTCCCACCGCAAGCGCTCAGACCAGTGCCCCTTCCCAATCCACAGCCTTCTCGCAAATCAATACCATTTCCCAAACCAGTGCCTCCCTCGAGGCCAGTGAGAAACTCGATTGATGACCCGACGCGCGCTGATTTCTGTTTTTGACAAAAAGCAGGTGAGGGGATTTGCTCAAGGGTTGCAAGAACTGGGCTTTGAAATCTTGTCCACCGGCGGCACCGCGCGACAACTCACCGAGCAAGGAGTGGCGGTTACTGCAGTCAGCGCAGTAACCGGATTTCCCGAGATCCTCGATGGTCGGGTCAAGACTCTGCACCCGGCGATTCACGCCGGGATCTTGTCGGACCGCAGCAAAGAGACCCATCAAGCGGAACTCGACCGCCAAGGAATGAGCCCGATTGATCTGGTCGCGGTCAACCTCTATCCGTTTCGCCAAACCGTGGCCTCGGGGGCCGATCGTGACGCTTGCATCGAAATGATCGATATCGGCGGTCCGACCATGATCCGCGCAGCGGCGAAGAATCATGCAACCGTTTGGGTGGTGGTCGATCCTGCGGACTACTCCCAGATCCTGAATGCGCTGCGAGAGGGTGACCAGCACCGATCCCATGCTCTGCGAACCGAACTGGCGACCAAGGCCTTCCAGCACACTACAGCTTATGACCGGGAAATCGCCGACTGGATGGCCGCGACCGATGGCTCCGAGCTACCGACCGAGCTGACTCTCAACCTGCGACGGGAACTCGTGCCCCGCTACGGAGAGAATCCGCACCAATTGGCCGCGGTCTACCGCCTTGCGGATCAGGAATTGCTGGGCGGCTATCAGCAGCTTCAGGGCAAACAACTGTCCTACAACAACTTCCTGGACCTAGACGCTGCACGCTCTTTGGCTGCCTCCTTTGCACAACCCTGCGTGGCCATCGTCAAGCACAACAACCCCTGTGGTGTCGGCTTGGCCACTGACCTGGAAGATGCCTATCAACGAGCGCTCGCCTGCGACCCGGTGAGTGCCTTTGGATCGGTAATTGGAGTCAATCGGCCTGTCGACCCGTCGCTGGCGGCAGCCTTGCAAAGCCTATTTGTCGAAGTGATCGTTGCCCCGACATTTACCTCCGACGCACTGGCCTTATTCGGCAAGAAGGCCAATCTGCGTTTGATCCAATGCCCGATCGAACCTGCGACTGGAGTTGAATATCGATCGATCGACGGTGGCCTCCTGACACAGCAGCGAGATTCCATCAGCGACAAAGCAGAATCCTGGTCGGTGGCAACCGAACGCCAACCGAGCCAGGAGGAACTCGACGCAATGCGCCTCGCTTGGACGGTCTGTGGTGCGGTGCGTTCCAATGCCATCGTCCTGGCCAACGCCGAGCAAACCGTCGGCATTGGCGCGGGACAGATGAGCCGGGTTGACTCCTGCCGTATCGCCATCGACAAAGCGACGATCGACTTGCAGGGCACTTGCGCTGCCTCCGATGCCTTCTTCCCGTTCGCCGACGGTTTGGAAACCTTGGCCCAAGCCGGGGTGACGGCCGTGGTGCAGCCCGGCGGAAGCCGCCGAGATGACGAAGTGATCGCCACTGCGAATCGACTCGGGGTGGCAATGATGATGACCGGGCGACGACACTTTCGCCACTAGTTCTAACACTCCACTCGAAGAAAATCTCCATGCCCCAGTCAACTCCCCTATTTGCCATTGCAACAACCGTGTTGCTGGCCCTTTGTCTGAATGCGGCGGCGGTTCAGGGGCAAGCAGGTGGTCTCGATACAGAAGCTGACACTGCCTGGAACGCACTGACCGCGACACGCAACGCTTTGGCTCAGTCTGCCCGCGCAGTCCCCTTTCAGCAGACCTTCGTCCCGGCGGGATTCAGCTCCGGTGATTTGGAAACCGGAGTGGTCTCCTTTGATCTGCCCGATTGCCTGCGCTGGGACTATCACCAGCCGGATCCTCGCAGTTACCTGCTGTGTGATCGAACGGTTATGGTGTGGAATCAGGGCGAAGATTCCGGGCGGCGTTTGCACCTGGACGGAGAGCAGTCGGGCGCCTTTGAATTGTGGTTGGCGCCGATGGCTGAACTAAGAAACAAGTATCGGGCAACCAAAGTCTCGATCAACGGCGATTATTCGGCGGTGCGCATATCCCCCTCTGAGACAACCGGATCAGCTAATGCGGGCTTTGCCGTAGCCGAGATCACCGTCGATCTGAGGACCGGGTTGCCGACCCGGTTCGAATATGAAGACGAAGAAGGCAGTGAGACTGCGTTCGAGTTTGCCGCCGGAGAATTACTGCCAGCGAGAGACCCTCGATTCCTTCCCCCGGAGATTGAATGGGTGGAAGGTGACTACTGACTCGTATAATCCGATCATCCGGCGGCAACAGCCGGCCCAGCACCATGGCTTCTGAATCAACCATCGCAACTCCGCCATCGGCGACGGAGTTATCTAGTCCTGTGACGTCCAGTGAGGTCCCCTCCCAAAGTGCATCCGTGTCTGGCACCGCGGCATTTTTGCCACTGATCGCCAGCGAGTTAGAACAAGTCGAAGAGCTGTTCCGCGCCCGCTTGGCGTCCGACGTTTCTTTCATCGATGACGCCGGGACCTACATAGCCGCCGGGGGCGGCAAGAGAGTGCGTCCAGCACTGCTGCTGCTAGTTGCCAGGGCTATCGACCGCCTGGGCGAGGAGGCGGTCACCTATGCCGCCGTGGTCGAACTGATCCACACCGCCACCCTGGTACACGACGATGTCGTTGATCACTCCGGGTTACGGCGAGGACAAGCAACTCCCAATCAAAAATGGGGCAACAGCCGAACTGTGTTGCTCGGCGACTGGATCTACACCACCGCTATGCATCTGGCTCTGCGCCATGATCGCGTCGACGTCATTCGCACTTTGGTCGAAGCAACTCTGAAAATGACCGAAGGTGAGTTACTCACGTTGGAGCGGCTGGGCGCCCCCGATCTCACGCTGGATGAGTACTACCGCATTATCCGCCGCAAGACTGCACATCTGTTCGCGGCTGCCTGCCAGGTACCCACACTCATCGACCCTGACTCAGCCCGCCAATCGTCAGAGCTAGGCGATTCCCTGCGTAGCTATGGTATGGAGCTGGGCCTTTGCTTCCAGCTCAAAGACGACCTGCTCGACTTCACCGCCGTCAGTGACGATCTTGGCAAGCCTTCCTTGGCTGATCTCCGTGAAGGCAAACTGACCTTGCCCGTTCTATTGTCGCTGCCAAAAATCAGCGATCAAGAACGCCAGCGCATTTTCCAGGTGATGAAAGACCGTAGCTTTGACCGAATTCCAGCGGAGCAAGTCCTGGACATTATTGCCCGAGAAGGAACCGTGGAACAGGCAACCCAAATCGCCGAGCAACACGGACAAAATGCACTCGAAGCGTTATCCAAGATCCCCGCTAGCAGCGCGCGAAATGCCCTCGAGGCGGCGCCAGACTTCGTCCTCCACCGCCGATCGTAAGCGAGCTCCTGCCGCAGGAGGCGCCACCGAAAACACGCCAGTTCGCTCCCGTTCCCAGAGTTCACTGACTTCCGGTTTGGTTCGATGCACCCGGGCGTCGACAATCGACGGAATCCCCAGAACCAGGGCGTAACGAAAACGGCGAACCACTGAGTCTTCCCAAGTTTGCCGGTTCTTGAGGCCGACCACGATCAAGTCCGCAGCGTCGACTCCCGGGTTGGGTGGTTCTATCCCCAAATAGACCAACCCCACCGGCGGCTCGCTCGCCTGGTGTCGGATGCCAAAGAAACCGGTTTGCTCTTGATCCCAGGAAAACTCGACCCAATCCCCTAGTGGCCGACGACGGGCGCGAGCCGGCAGGTTGTGCCAAACCCCAGAACGATCTCGATAGCTAGCCGGGCGCGCGGCGGACGCCACCGTGCCGTCTGGCCGTAGCAGCTGTTGATCGGGCAGCAGTGTCCGGAGGTGTTCACCAAGCTTCAGCCAACCCCAACGACCAATCGGAGGACGACCGAGGCTCACCACAGTAGGCAGCGGTCGCAAAGGATGTTTGGGATTGCTAAATTTTGGCCCCGCACTTTCTGGCAACACCGACCAATCTTCGTCGGTAACCACCAATTCCTCCTTCGAACCATCGGCATCCACGCGCACTACCCGCGCCAACAGGCCACCGCGCAAACGTGTGAGATCCACCAACACCGCAATCCGGTTGGCTCCCCGGCGCAAGAACTGGTGTACCAAATAACGGTCGACCGCAGCACCGGCACGATAGCGATTGGAGCCGATACGTTGCCCATTCAGGTATGCGGTGTAGGACTCGTCCGCCAGGATCTGTAGCTCGGCACTCTCGGCAGTTGGTTCAACGCTCTCTGCAATTTCGAAATCGCGGACCATAAAGAAGGCCGCGGGAGCTTCCATACGCCGCCCCCAGATCCACTCGGCACTGCCGGTCGGCTGATGGTCGCTCGCTGACTGCAGGCGCCAAGAATCAATCAAAGCGAACAGCACAACGGCCACACCGCATACTGCCAGCAATTGCCACAAACGGAATCGGCTTCTGGAGCTCATGGCAACGCAATCTAGCACGCTCCCCGCACTCCAGATGCGCCAAAAACCCGATCTCCGCGCCCATGCGACACCGCCTTGAGACCGACCTTGCTAAGACCGTTGGGCGGTTTCTCTTATTGGTGCTTCCTGGTCAACCAGCGACCTAGTTCCGATCCAGCGCCCCTCATCCCAATCAAACAACGACCGTAGGTCGCAAGATGTCCGCCACGCAAGGCAACTCGTTACACCGGCTATCGGGAGCTTCCTCTGGCTTGACAACTTCCAGATTTGACCCCACCGCGACAGTCACGTAGATTTGATCGTGCACTCCAGCGAAATCACGCCTGTCAAGGCAGTCAGAACCCAATCCAGGGCGGTCACCGTATTCGGCGCAATTCCAGCCCGTTTCGCTTCAAGCCGCTTCCCTGGCAAACCCCTAGCCAAGATCGCTGGGCGATCGATGATCGAGCACGTGTATCGCAGGTCTTGCCAGGCGGGTTTAGATCGTGTGGTGGTACTGACCGACGATTCCAGGATCGCCGACGCGGTCACCGGATTCGGCGGTGAGGTCGAAATGACTCCCGAAGCGTGCGCCACCGGAACCGACCGCATCGCCTTTGCCGCCGGCCAATGGGATTGCGACGCGGTGATCAACATTCAGGGCGACGAACCCCTGATCGACCCCGTGGCGATCGGAAAGATCGCCGACCACCTGCGCTCCACCAGTGATGTCTTGGTGACGCTAGCCAGTGCCGAGCCGGTCGATCAACCCGAGTCCCGATCCAGAGCGGACGTTGACAGTCCGCATGTGGTTAAAGTGGTCTGCGACCTGGAGTCGCGCGCACTGTATTTCAGCCGCTCGACGATCCCTTTTGCTCAGGGTAGCCGCAATCATGTGCTGCGCCATATCGGGATCTACGGCTACCGACACAAGACTTTGATGCAGTTGAGCGCGCTACCGCAGACCGAGTTGGAGATCACCGAGGGGTTGGAGCAACTTCGGGCGCTCTCCCACGGAATTCCGATCCGGGTGTTGATGCACGATGCCCCCGCTCTGGGAGTTGATACCCCCGAAGACATCCAACGTGTGGAAAACTACCTTGACGAGAATCCTCCAAATCGGAGCTTGGGTGATTTCGCGTCGGGCGATGCCGAACCGAACAATGTGTGAGTCGATAGGGTTGAGGAGCCAGGAAAATGGTCACTAAGTATGTATTCGTAACCGGCGGCGTGGTGTCGTCGCTGGGTAAAGGTGTTGCAGCGGCCTCGGTCGGTGCGATCTTGGAAGCCCACGGACTGACCGTGACATTGATGAAGCTCGACCCCTACGTCAATGTCGACCCTGGGACCATGTCTCCCTATCAACACGGGGAAGTTTTTGTCACCGACGATGGGGCGGAAACCGACCTCGATTTGGGTCACTACGAGCGCTTCACCAATGCCATTACCAGCAAGCGGCACAACTACACCACCGGCAAGATCTACGAGTCGGTGATCAACAAGGAACGGCGTGGCGACTATTTGGGCAAAACAGTCCAAGTCATTCCCCACGTAACCGATGAAATCAAGGACGCGATTCGCAGCCTCGCCGACACCGCCGACGTGGTGATTGTCGAAATTGGCGGCACCATCGGCGACATTGAGTCGTTGCCATTCCTAGAAGCGATTCGCCAGTTCCGCACCGAAGTAGGGCGTAACAACGCGATCAACATCCACTTGACCCTGGTTCCCTATATCGCCGCCGCCGACGAACTCAAGACCAAGCCAACCCAGCACTCGGTGCGCGAACTGCGAGCGATCGGTATCCAGCCCGACGTCTTGGTATGCCGCGCCGACCGCGATCTGCCGGAAGAGATCAAACGCAAAATCGCTCTATTTTGCAACGTCGAGCCAGAACAAGTGATTACCGCGCGCGACGTTCCAAGCATTTACGAGGTGCCGTTAGATTTTTGCCGCGAGGGTCTCGATGAAATCTTGCTCGACTTGATGGCGCTACCAAAATACCCGCGCGACATGTCGCGCTGGGAGACCTTGGTCAACACCGTCAAAAACCCGCTGCACAAAGTGCAGATTGGCATCGTCGGCAAATACGTGTCGCTTCCCGATGCCTACAAGAGCCTCAACGAGGCATTGATTCATGGCGGCCTCGCCAATCACTCAGAGGTCGAGCTGACCTACATTGATGCCGAGGCGGTGGAGAGCGGAAACTGGCCGCGAGAAATCTTCGAGGTCGACGGGTTGTTGGTACCGATCGGTTTCGGACGGCGCGGCACCGCCGGAAAGATTCGTGCGATTCGCTACGCCCGCGAACACAAGGTGCCGTTTTTCGGCATCTGTCTGGGCATGCAGTGCATGGTAATCGAATATCTGCGCAATGTATGCGGGGTCGAGGATGCGACCTCTTCGGAGTTCGATCCGGAGGCCAAACACCCGGCGATCTATATGTTGCGCGACCTACTCGGAGTCGAGGAAATGGGAGGCACCATGCGTTTGGGAGCCTATCCTTGTGACCTGCAAGCGGGCTCGCTCGCTCACGAGATCTATGACACAGAGCAAGTTAGTGAGCGCCACCGCCATCGCTACGAGGTCAACCAGCGCTATCTACCGACACTCAAAGAACACGGCATGAAGGTTGCCGGGATGAGTCCCGATGGCAAGTTCGTTGAGATGGTGGAACTACCCGATCATCCATGGTTTCTGGGTTGTCAATTTCATCCCGAATACAAGTCCAAACCGACGCGACCCCATCCTTTGTTCGTCTCATACATCGCCGCCGCTTTGAAAGAGAGCAACCTACGTCGAGACCCGGAACGGGTCGAGGAACGCACTCAGGTTCAGGTCCGAGAACTGAGATAAACGGCTTAAATTCAGGGACTTGAAACATTGACAGAATCAAGCTCGGTGGTTGGCTACCAACTGACAACGGACGTGGCGATCGGTGGTGATCGGCTTCCGGTGATCGCCGGGCCGTGCGTCATCGAAAACCGAGAAACCACCCTCGCGGTGGCCGAGTGGCTGTTCGAAACCGGTCAGCGTTTGAACCTTCCGGTCATCTTCAAGGCTTCCTACGACAAAGCCAACCGCAGTTCGGGCGACAGCTATCGCGGGCCGGGCCTGAGCGAAGGATTGGGGGTGTTGGCTGAGGTCGGCCAAGAAACCGGACTGCCGCTTTTGACCGACGTCCATCTTCCGGAACAGTGCGCCGCAGCCGCAGAAGTTTGCCAAGTACTGCAGATCCCGGCTTTTCTCTGCCGACAGACCGACCTCTTGCTAGCAGCCGGTGCCACCGGACGTTCCATCAACATCAAGAAGGGCCAGTTCATGGCTCCCGAGGACATGTTGCGAGCGATCGACAAGGTGCGCTCAACCGGCAATGATCGCGTCAGTGTCACCGAGCGTGGCGCTTCGTTTGGCTATCACAACCTGGTTGTAGACATGCGTGGCATCCCCCAGTTGCAGGAGCACGGAGTGCCGGTGATTTTCGACGTCACTCATTCACTGCAACTGCCGACCGCCGAAGGAAATCGCACCGGCGGTGTCCGACAGTACGCGGAGCCTTTAGCGCGTGCGGCGGTGGCCGCGGGTGCATCTGGGCTCTACCTTGAGGTACACCCTGATCCAGGCAACGCACTTTCCGACGCCACCACCCAACTGCTCCCGGACCGGGCAGCACAGTTGATCGAGGATGTTGCTCGGATTCATAGCTTGATTCATGATCTCCCTCATGACTGATCCCTCCGCATCCACCGGCGAACGCAAGCGGACTCCGCGCGAGGTCGCCCGCGAGGTTATCGAGACCGAGTCCAAGGCGCTGGCTGGACTGGTGGATCACCTGGACGAGTCTTTTGATCGGGCGGTGGAGTTGCTGCACGCCGTCTCCGGCAGAGTGGTATGCACCGGCATGGGCAAAAGCGGCTTGATCCTGCGCA
Source organism: Candidatus Multivoradales bacterium (assembly GCA_965248055.1). GTDB lineage: Bacteria > Acidobacteriota > Thermoanaerobaculia > Multivoradales > JAHEKO01 > CBDCXF01. The sequence continues at coordinate 2,972,879 of CBDFIJ010000004.1, read as the reverse complement.
AGGTGGCCGCGACGCTTTCCTCCACCGGAACACCAGCGCTGTTTCTCCATCCTGCGGAGGCGATCCACGGTGACATTGGGGTGATCGGCGAAGGCGATGTGGTGATCGCCGCCTCGTTCTCCGGCAAGACCGAAGAGTTGATGCGTTTGGTCGAGGTCCTAAAACGGCTCGCCGTGCCCCTGATCATCCTCACCGGTGATCCCGAGAGTCCCTTGGCCCGCTCTGCGGACATTCATCTATCAATCGCCATCGGCCGCGAAGCCTGCCCCTTGAATTTGGCGCCCACCGCCTCGACCACCGCCACCCTGGCGCTCGGTGACGCGCTGGCGATGGCGCTGCTCGAACATCGTGGCTTTTCCCACAATGACTTCGCTCGCTTGCACCCAGGTGGTCACTTGGGACGACGTCTACTCACGGTTGGCGAAATGATGCGTTCCGGCGACCAACTGCCACAGGTCGAAGAACGCACGCCTCTCAGCCAGGTGATCTACGAAATGTCGCGCAAAGGCTTGGGCATTGCGGCGGTGGTCAACGAGAACGGCGAATTGCTGGGATGCTTTTCCGATGGCGACCTGCGTCGACGGATGGAAGGGGGTTCGGTAGATCTCGCCACTCCGGCCAACCAAGTGATGCTGCCGACACCCAAGACCATCACCCCGGATCAGTTGGCGTCCAAGGCCCTGCATGAGCTCGAGACCCATCGCATCACCTCACTGTTCGTCATCGATGGAGACGACAAACTCGAAGGCATCGTCCACCTCCACGACCTGTGGAAACTGGAATTATTCTAGACCGGCGACAAGACGACCATGGACAGCAATACACGACCTCTCACCGGCGAGCAAGCGCAACGCGCGAAAACCCTGGAATGGGTTCTGTGTGACGTTGATGGCGTGCTCACTGACGGTCGATTGTTTTTTGACGGCCACGGCGAAGCGTTCAAAGCTTTCGACGTGCGCGACGGGCTAGGGATTGGCTGCCTGCGCCAAGCTGGCCTGAAAGTGGGACTGCTGTCAGCTCGATCCTCCCCCGCGCTAGCCCGGCGGGCTGAGGGCCTGAAGCTGGATCTCACACTCACCGGACGCGAAGACAAAGACACCGGGTTCAGTGACTTTCTCCACAAGGCCGATTGCGACGCCAGCCGGGTCGCCTACATTGGGGACGATCTCAACGATCTAGTAGTGCTGGCCCGTTGTGGGCTGGGATTCGCTCCGGCCAACGCTGCAGACGAAGTGCGCACCGTCGCCGATGTGGTGCTCAACCGACCTGGAGGTCGTGGCGCGGTGCGAGAAATGGCAGAAATCCTGCTCAAGACCCGCGGCGCTTGGCAACGCATCCTCGGCAGTTTTTCATTTGAACCTTAGAGTCGATCAACTGTAAACCTGCCCCAGGCGTCCTCAACCCACCACCCAAAATAGATCTGTGGTGCGAGAGGACGAGGGCTTCCCAACTTAGGACAAAGCGGATTCTGCCTTGGCCTCCCGTCTTCGCCGGCGGTAGGTCACCAACGCAGCGGCAGCCACCCCCAACACGTAGAGACCAATCGTTGGCAGGGCAAAGATCATCAGATTGAAAACGTCGGGAGTCGGGGTGATCACCGCCGCAACGATGAAGATCAGCAGCACCGCCCACCGGAAGTGTTTGACCAAAGTCTTGACCTCAACAATGCCGACAACCGCCAGGCAAAAGATGAAAATCGGCAACTCGAACATCATCGACATGCCCAGAATCACCGTCAATAGGAACGAAAAGTAGCGATCCACCGTCACCACCGCCTCAAACTGTTCTCCCATACCGATCAAGAACTCAACCGCGAAGGGAAAGGCGACGGTATAGGCGAAGACACCGCCCAAGAGAAAAAAGAAGGTCCCGGCAAGGATAAAGGGCAGCACCAAACGTCGTTCTCTGCTATAGAGACCTGGGGCGACAAACCTCCACAGTTGATAGAGGATCACCGGCGAGGTGAGAAAGATGGCGCCCAAACCGGCGACTTTGACGAACAAGATCAGAGGCTCGGTGACTCCCAAAAAAGCCAGCTTGGTGCCCTCCGGCAGCACTTTGTAGATCGGTCGGGCGAGAAACTCGAACATCGGTTGCACCCACACCCAACAGACCCCAAACGCCACCACCACCACCACCAGAGTCTGAAAAATACGGGTGCGAAGCTCCTGCAGATGGTCCAGCAGACTCATCCGTTGGAGAGATTCTGAGGTTTGGTTCAAGAACGATCTCCCGCTGAGAGATCCGTGGACGGTGCACCTTCCGTGCTGCTGTTTTGAGAAATACTGTCTTGAGAAACGCCGTCTTCAGAAGTACCAGCCGGAGAAGCTGTATCTTCAGAATCTGCAGCTTCAGAAGAGGCCGATCCACGAACCACTGTATCCACCGAATTCTGCACGTCTGAGGCCTCTCGCTCAACGGTGTGCTTGAACTCCTCGGCTGAACGGCGCAATTCACCCAGTGTCCGCCCGATAGTGCGACTCACCTCCGGCAACTTCTTGGGGCCAAAAATCAGCAGCCCAAGAATGACGATAAAGACGATTTCCCAGATTCCTAAACTTCCGAACACGACACCTCCCGAGACCGCGATCTTCCCGCCTATGGAGCATAGCGTCAAAGAGGGTGAGGCAGGAGGCCCGAGTCGATCGCCTGAGACAACCCACACAACCGTCGATTCCTCGGCTCCAACGTCTACCCTTCATACCCCGGGAGGAGAGGGCACCCGAGCACAGACACCCAATCGCGGACAACCAGCTGCTCGGTTGTTTCGTAGCACCTGTTGCGGACAGGAACGCCTGCACAAGTCAGCCCTGGATCTTCTATGCCGTCAATATTTCGTCCCCCCCTCGACCCCCTCTCCAGCGCTGATAAGCTGCGCCGAATGCGAAGCTCTTGGCGTTGGTTTGCGATCACTGTTTTCCTGGCTGTCTTTGGCGGCAGCGTGGTCTTGAGTCAGAGACAAGTCACCCTTCCTGACGATCTCAAGCAAGCCCTGATTCGCTACGCCAAAGTTCTGCACCGTACCCACGACGCCTACGGCGCCGAAGTCAGCTATCAAGAGTTGGTCGAGGCTTCAATCAACGGCATGCTGCGTACCCTAGACCCGCACACCAATTTCTTGCCCAAAGAGATGTACGACGATCTGCGGCAGCGCCAACAGGCGAGTTTCTCTGGGCTCGGCATTTTGATTGGTATGCGCAATTCGCAACTGACTGTGGTGACGCCGGTCGAGGGCACGCCCGCTTGGAAGGCGGGCATTCGTGCCGGCGACGTGATCTCGGCGATCGAAGGAGAGACCACCTCGGGGATGAATTTGAATGAGGCGGTACGACAGCTCAAGGGGCCTCAGGGAACCACCGTCAACATCACGATCGAGCGACGCGGCTTGGACGAGTCCTTTGATCTGGCGGTAACCCGAGACGAAATCCCACAGAACACGGTGGCCTATTCCTACATGCTGGACGCCAAGACCGGCTACATCATGCTCACCGATTTTTCCCACTCCTCAACCCAAGAGATGTTGGAAGCGATCGATTCCCTCAAGGGTGAGGGGATGGAGAACTTGGTGCTGGACCTGCGCAACAACGGCGGTGGACTGTTGGATCAAGCGGTGGAGGTCAGCGAGATCTTTGTCCCCGCCATTTCCAAGATTGTCGAAACCCGTGGCCGCACACCTGGATCTGGGCAGACTTATGTCGCCGACTCCTCTGCGGTGCCAGCCGATCTACCGCTGGTGATCTTGGTCGGCCCGGCGACCGCCTCAGCCTCGGAAATCGTCTCCGGCGCGGTTCAAGACCACGATGTCGGTTTGATCGTCGGGGAAGCCACCTGGGGCAAGGGGCTGGTGCAAACGGTCTACAACATCAGCCACGGCAACGGTGTCGCGCTCACCACCGCCAAGTACTACACCCCATCCGGGCGGTTGATTCAGCGCGACTACTCGTCGTGGTTCGACTACACCACCCGTGCCGATGGCTCCTACGCCGCCAACGACAACCAAGCCTCCTATTCCACCGACTTAGGGCGCACCGTCCTCGGCGGCGGTGGCATCACCCCCGACTACATCGTCGAACCGGCTGAGATTCCCGAGTTCATCGGCTACTTGTTTGTCCACAACACCTTCTTCAACTTCGGCGTTGAGTACCAAAACCGCGCCCCGTTGAGCGACCAGGAGTGGAAGGAGCCAAGCGACTTGGTCGGACAGTTTGGCGACTGGTTGGTCGAGCAGGAGATCGTCAGCCCGGACGAACTGAATCAAGCCTACAGCGACGCTCAGATTCAAGCCAACATCTTGCGCCGGCTGCGTGCTGAAATATTGGGCGCCGCGTTTGGCCTGGGTGCCCGCTCGCGCGAACTGGCCCTGTCTGACCCCCAAGTGCAAGAGGCGTTGGCGCGGTTTCCCCAAGCCTCGGAGCTGTTGGCGACCCGAACCGCTCTGGAAGATACCGGTGATGACAGCGATGGCCAGCAAAGCGATCAGAACATCCGAGGATGACCTGGCAATTTTCGCCTACAGACGTTTCGCCACATCCCAACCTCTTGCCTCCAAGCGACGACGCATTCGACAGACGACCGAGTCCACGGTGCTGGTAGCGACGCCGGCGGTTGCGGCAATCTCCCGGCTCGGAGTCTGCTGAAACCACGCCTGACGCAAGAACTGGAGGCTACGGGGATTGCCGATTGCCAGCGCAATACTTCGACACTCCCTCCAGAACGCATCGAGCGTCTCCTGGGCACACAATTGACGCTCCGCAGTCGCTTCCTGAACATGCAGTTCAGACAGCCACTCCTGATCGACCTCGACCGTCTCATCCTCGCCACGTTTGGCAGCGCCGCGATGGCGCAGCCAGTCCAAAGCCACGCTACGGCCCAGTTGGACTAAGTAGGCACCGGTCTGGGCTTCTTCGAGGTCAAGGCAATCTCGAAGCACCTTACGGTCTCGGTCCAGGATCCGGCAGTAGCAGTCCTGCAAGAGTTCGTCGATGCGGTCACGGTCTATCGCGCGGTACGAATACGCCGTGCCGCGTCGAATACCAGCGACCAGCCGCGGTCGAAATCGACGTTCAAACTCCAGCCAAGCGTCCTCGCAGATGGGTCCGTCCAGGCACAGACGAATTAGTTGGTGATGGGTTTGTGAGTGCATTTCCTTTCTCCGGTTGGGAGAAAGGAGGGCCACTCGGGAGCCACGTTAGGCGCTACCGCAAATGTTAGTAGCGAAAAGCCAACGCAAAATTAGCGCGACCTAAGAAGACCTGAAACCGACGAGATGGGTAGGAGAGTACCGGTAGATCCGAGGGTGGTCAACCGCCGGACGGAATTTTTGCTAGCGCATTTTTTCTTCGACGAACTCGACGTGCTTGCGAATCTTGGGATCGTACTTCTTCAACCGCAGCTTCTCGGTCGAGAGACGCTTGTTCTTGGTGGTGGTGTAAAAGGTACCGGTTCCGGCACTCGATACAAGTTTAATTTTTTCGCGCATGGTGATCTCGGTTCGATTTCAAACGGGTGATAGCGAGTGGCGGGAGCGACGGGACTTGAACCCGCGACCTCCGGCTTGACAGGCCGGCGTTCTAACCAAAACTGAACTACGCCCCCAAAATTCTCTCTCGTGCATCTTGTACTTGGTGGGAGGTGGGGGGCTTGAACCCCCGACCCTCTGCGTGTAAGGCAGATGCTCTCCCACTGAGCTAACCTCCCCGCCCGAGAGCGAAAGCGGAGTCTACGAACGCTGGAACGGGAAGTCAACGAGTTCAAACCCTGTCGTTCGTCGAACCGCTGTCACCCAGACTTTGACCTCGGAGTTCTTTCGCGCGACAATCTCTCTCCCCACTTTTGACTGTTATCCTCAAGGAGATCCGACCATGCATCAGCTTCCCGATTTACCCTACGCGCACGACGCGTTAGAACCTTCGATCGATGCCCGCACCATGGAGATCCATCACGGCAAGCACCACGCAGCCTATGTCGCCAACCTCAACAAGGCCCTCGAGGGTCACAGCGACCTCGAAGCTTTGTCGGTGGAGGACTTGCTGGGCCGGATTCATGCGGTTCCAGATGACATCCGTACTGCGGTGCGCAACCACGGTGGAGGCCATGCCAATCACTCGCTGTTTTGGAGCATTATGAGCCCAGCTGGCGATGGCACGCCATCAGGAGATCTGGCCGCTGTCATCAACTCCGCCTTCGGATCGTTTGACGACTTCAAAGCTCAGTTTGCCGCGGCTGCAGGCGGACAATTCGGCTCCGGATGGGGCTGGCTGGTGGTCGATGATGGCACCCTCAAGGTCCTGGCGACTGCCAATCAAGATAGCCCATTGATGTCCGGAGCGACTCCGATCTTGGGACTCGATGTTTGGGAGCACGCTTACTACCTCAACTACCAAAATCGTCGCCCGGACTACGTCCAAGCCTTTTTTGATCTAGTGGACTGGGAAGCGGTCGCCGATCGCTATCAGGCCGCGCAGGCCTAGGCCGCGCAATCGAGGGTCCCATGGGAGTTAGACACTGCGGGGTCGCGTCTTATGGACTGGGCAACCAACCGGACTCGGGCTATCATTCGCCGTTCGGTTGGTTGTCGCCCACCCGGTTGACTGATCTCGAGTTGGTCCAGATCGAGGCGACCGAAACCGGAAACCCAGCGACCGAGGCAATTGCCCCTCGGTTGGGGAACACCTTTGGCGGTGTAGCTCAGCTGGTTAGAGCGAGCGGCTCATAACCGCTAGGTCATGGGTTCGAGTCCCGTCACCGCCACCACCTCCCTTTTCTCCGCCGCGGAGGTTCACCTCACCAAGTTTCTGCGCGACAAACACCAGTCGCGGCATAGCTCACCACTGGTGGTCGCATTCTCTGGAGGTCCAGACTCCTGTGCACTGCTGACCACTGCGGTTCAGCTCTACTCGCCAACCATCGCGGTTTACGCCGCACATCTCGACCACGGTATCGATCCCGGGTCATCCGATCGAGCACAACAAGCTCGAGGACTAGCCCAGCAGATCGGCGCCGAGTGGATCAGCGACCGGGTCACGGTCCCGAGCCACCGGCCAGCCGGAGTCGAAGCTTGGGCCCGCGAACAGCGCTACTCGTTCTTGGAACGGGTCCGCAGCCAGGTGGCAGCCAGTGCGGTGCTCACCGGCCACCACCTCGACGACCAAGTGGAAACGGTCCTCTTGCGAATCTTGTTCGGCTCCGGCATCCGCGGGTTGGCCGGAATTCAACCCTGGTTCGGGCCCATCGGCCGTCCGTGGCTCCAGCTTCCGGCCAAGTTGGTGCGCCAGCAAAACGCCGACGTTACCTGGTCGCCGATCGAAGATCCCACCAACACAGACTTGTCGCTCACCCGCAACTGGGTCCGCCACCGGTTGATTCCCCACCTGACAGCTCACAACCCCGAGCTTCCGGCTACCTTATCGTCGCTTGCCCAAGCTACGGCCCAACTTCGGAAGTCCACGGCAGAAGCTTTGCGTGACACGATCGACGCTCGCCAAGACCCAACGGGAAAACCCACCATCAGCGCTAACCGGCTTCGGACTCTGCCACGAGTCCTTTGGCCCTTCGTGCTCGCGACCCTGGATCCAGACGAGTCTACGCCCGGCGAAACTTCTCCTTTGTCCGGTCAAACATCGATCGACGAGCTGAGCAAACAACTCCAGCGGCAAACCACCCTCGATGTTCGCCTATCCAAGGATCGAAGGTTGGTCGAACAAGACGACCGGCTCTTGATCACCGACGTTCCGTCACCCAGCATGCCATTTTGTCTTTCGTGCTCCTTGCCGGGAGTGGTAACTCTTCCTGACGGGGGACAGGTGGAGATCGTTGCGGCCAGCCTGGAACCATGGATGCTCGAAGGCGAAGCCACGCGCGCCGCTTTTGAAGCCCCCGCCGACGCCCGGGTCGAAGTCCGCAGCCGCATCCCTGGCGACCGCCTGCAACCTTTCGGCGCCGACTATCAAAGGAAAATCAAGGACATCTTGATCGACGCCAAAGTCGCCTATCAAGATCGTGACCGTATCCCGCTGGTCACCATCAACGACCAACCGGTGTGGATTCCGGGCATCACCATCGATCACCGCCATCGGATCCGCGGAAAATGGCCGATTTGGGTTGCGCAATGGCACCCAGGGCGGGGAAACTAGGCATCGCGAGGGCTCGACTCCCTCCGTCGGCGGGAATGTTGCAGACATCCCTGTCGTTAACTGAGGTGGAACCTTAAAGAGCAGCGCGGTTCCGGAGGCACTTTTGAATTCTACGACCAAGACTCTACTTCTCTGGATGGCCCTATTCCTAGTGGTCTTTTTGGGCTGGCAAGCGCTGCAAGCCGGTAAGGGTGGCGAACACGAACTTACCTTTAGCGAGTTTCTTTCCCAACTGGAAGACGGACAGATCGCTTCGGTGACTCTGCGCGGAGACGAAATCACCGGTGAATTTGGCTCCGATGTCAATCTGCCCTACGCCGGCGGTGAAGCGTTCATCTCCCGTTCGGTCCCCAACTACGACGGCCTAGTGGACAAACTGCGGGCAGCCAACGCCGAAATCGTAGTCGAGCCAGAAAAGCAAAATGTATTGCTGCAATTCCTGTTTCTCTATGCTCCGATTCTATTGATCGTCGGCCTGTGGATCTTCTTTATGCGCCAGATGCAAAGCGGCGGCAACAAGGCCCTGTCTTTCGGCAAGAGCAAAGCCAAGTTGATAAATGCCTCAACCGGCAACAAGGTCACCTTCGAAGACGTGGCTGGGATTGAAGAGGCAAAAGACGAGCTCTCGGAAATCGTCGACTTCCTCAAAGAACCGCAGAAATTTCAGCGACTGGGCGGCAAGATCCCCAAGGGGGTGCTGCTCATGGGACCCCCAGGAACCGGTAAGACGCTCCTGGCCCGGGCGATCTCTGGCGAAGCGGATGTGCCGTTTTTCTCAATTTCTGGCTCCGATTTTGTCGAGATGTTTGTCGGTGTCGGCGCCAGCCGTGTACGCGACCTCTTCGAGCAAGGCAAGCGCAACGCGCCGTGCATCGTTTTCATTGACGAGATCGACGCGGTCGGACGCCAGCGCGGCGCTGGACTCGGCGGCGGTCACGATGAACGAGAGCAGACCTTGAACCAACTTTTGGTAGAAATGGATGGCTTCGAGACCTCCGAAGGAGTGATCTTGATCGCCGCCACCAATCGACCTGACGTGCTAGATCCAGCCTTGCTGCGCCCAGGTCGATTCGACCGCCGCATCGTGGTGGACCGTCCCGACATCAACGGTCGCACCGGGATTCTGAAAGTCCACACCCGAGAGATCCCGATGGACGAAGACGTCGAGTTAGCGGTCATCGCTCGAGGAACTCCAGGCTTCTCGGGAGCCGACTTGGCCAACTTGGTCAATGAGGCGGCTCTGCTTGCCGCGCGCTTCGAACGCAAAGCAGTCACCATGGCAGATTTCGAGTTCGCCAAGGACAAGGTGTTGATGGGAGCCGAGCGCAAGACCCTGATCATGACCGACGAGGAAAAGAAAGTTACCGCGGTCCATGAGGCCGGGCATGCCTTGGTCGCGGCATTTCTCCCCGGGAGTGACCCGCTGCATAAGGTCACTATCATTCCGCGAGGACGTGCGCTCGGCCTAACGATGCAGTTGCCGACGGAGGATCGTTACTCGCATAAGAAAGGCTACGTAGAAGCGCAGATCGCCATCCTTATGGGTGGACGCGTGGCCGAAGAATTGACCCAAGACGACATTACAACCGGAGCCGGCAACGACATCGAACGGGCTACTGAGATGGCTCGCCGCATGGTCTGCGAGTGGGGAATGTCGGAGATGGGCCCTCTTGCCCTAGGCAGTTCCAGCGAACCAGTGTTTCTTGGACGGGACTTTAGCGACCGCGCGGAAATCAGTGAGGGAACCGCAGGACGGGTTGATCGAGAAATCGAGCGTCTGGTGGAAAAAGGCCACGCGGAGGCGACGCGCATTCTGACCGAACGCCGCGAGATTCTGGACCGCCTCGCCGAAGAATTGCTCGAGCACGAGTCCTTGGACGGCGCCATGATCTACGCTCTGATCTCAGAAATGACCGGCATGGATCTGGGGCCGCCAGCACCTCCCAAACCCACCGTAGAACCCGAGCCTTCGGTGCGCGATGAACCCGAAACCACCGCCGATGCTGACTCCGAGCCCGAGTTTCCGCCGGGGACCAATCCGACTCCAGCCACCGCCTGAGAACGCCTTGGTACGCGCGGCAGCACAGCCTTCTGTAGAGGACGCGCACAATCAGAGCCGCTTCCAGCTGTCGCTAGCTGGCGGGCGGCGGTTAAGCCTGAGCCGCCAACGCCCGGTAGTGATGGGCGTGGTCAACATCACCCCGGATTCTTTCAGTGATGGCGGCAACTGGCTTGCCCCGGAGCAAGCCCTCGCCCACGCCGAGCGTCTACTCCACAACGGCGCAGATCTGCTCGATCTGGGCGCCGAATCTAGCCGCCCCGGCGGTGGGATCTATGGCGACGGCGCTGCAGAGATCTCCAGCGATGAAGAGCTCCGCCGCCTGTTGCCAGTGCTGAAGAAACTCCGCGTGCTCACCGAAAAGCCGATCTCGGTCGACACACGGAAGGCGGCAGTCGCCCACCAGGCGCTCGACAACGGCGCCGATCTAATCAACGACATCGGCGGATTGAACGACTCGGAGATGATCGATTTGGTCGCCCAACGTGGATGCCCAGTGGTCATCATGCACAGCCGCGGCACGCTTGGCACCATGCAACAGGGAATCTCCTTCGACCACGTGGTCAGCGAAGTGCGAGACGAACTCAAAGCCGTGGCTCGCCGCGCTGAACGCGCCGGGGTGTCACAGATCATCCTCGACCCCGGGATCGGCTTTGGCAAGTCATCTGTCCACAACCTGCAATTGACCAACGGCCTGGACCAATTGGCTGCGCTCGGCTACCCGATTTTGTTTGGCTCGAGCCGCAAAAGGTACCTGGGAGAGATTTCCGGTCGGAATCCACAGCATCGGGTCGCCGCAAGTCTCGCCAGCGTGGCTCGGGTTCTGGGATGCGCATCGATGGTACGGGTCCATGATGTCGCAGAGACGGTAAATTTTCTCCGCGTCTGGTACGCCCATCAACAACCCGAACAGCTGTTGTCCCCATCGCCCTTGATCGATCGACAACCCGCCGATGAGGCATTTCCGCAGCAGGACTTCCCCGAGCCGGGGTCATCGTGATGAAATCGGCACCGTGACGATCCAAGGCCTACTGCAACTCCTGACCTGGCGCCAAGCGCTGGATATCGCGCTGGTCGCGCTGGTCTTCTACTACATCCTGCTGTTGATTCGTGGAACCCGCGCGGTTCAAGTGTTGCTCGGAATGAGCTTCTTGGTGGTGGTTTACTTCGTTGCTCGCGCGACCGGCCTGCACGCGCTGTACGAAATTCTCGACAAGTTTCTGATCGTCCTGCCCTTTGCGGTGATTGTGCTTTTCCAATCGGAAATTCGGCGAGCCCTGGCACGGTTCGGTCGAAATCCGCTGTGGGGTTTTCGAGGGCAAGGAAAAGTGGTGTCCGGCTTTGAAGACATTGTTCTAGCCAGTACCGCTCTCGCCGCGAAACGGCAAGGCGCCTTAATTGTCGTCGAGCGATTGGAGGGTCTGCGCGAGTTTGCCCAGAACGGCATCGCCATCGACGGCCAGCTCTCCTACGACTTGTTGGTCAACATCTTCAACCCTGGTGCTCCGCTGCACGACGGAGCAGTCTTGATTCATCAAGACCGGGTGGTCGCCGCCGGTTGCTTTCTCCCCTTGTCCTTGGGCGCCGAAATTTCCACCAGCTTGGGCACCCGTCATCGAGCGGCGATCGGTATTACCCGGGAAACCGACGCGCTCGCGGTGGTTGTTTCCGAAGAAACTGGAACCATTTCGGTGGGCATCGCTGGAACTCTGCAACGCGACCTCGACGCCACCACGCTACGCAACCTGCTGTATAAGTATTTGGTCACCGATCTTTACCCACAGAACAAGAAAGGAGCGGCATGAGTCCTCGAATGGGAGTGTGGGGACTACGCCTGTTTGCGGCGGTTGCCGCACTAGTGGCCTGGACCCTCATAACCTTGGAGCGCACGGAACCGCAGAATGAGCGGGTGCTCAACGTCGACGTGGTCTATGACTCACCGGAAGGTTTTGTTCTGTTACGGCGGCCTGGCCAGGTGCAAATTGCAGTACGCGGATCGGAAAGCGCAGTGCGCACCCTCAACCCCTTTCAAATCAGTATCCTGGTTACCCCGGAACCCCGCCTGGGGCCACAAGAAATCCCTCTTGACGCCAGCACCGTGCAACTTCCTCCCGAGATGACGGTAACCTCACTCGACCCGGAAACCTTGAGTGTGGAACTGGATCGCGAAGCAACCCGCGAGGCCACGGTTAAGCCTCGCCTGATCGGTGAGCCGGCCGCCGGAGCCGTTGTCATCCAGGCGACCTCAGACCCAGCGACGGTGATACTGCGTGGCTCGGAGCGCCTGCTCAACTCGCTCGATTTTGTTCCAACCAGCCCAATCACCCTGGATGGACACGCCTTGGATTTCTCCGAAACCGCCTCGATCGTGTCCGGCCAACCCACGGCACTACAAATCGTCGGTCCGCAGTTGGTGCAAGTGACGGTTGAACTCCAAGTACCAGCGGGCGGCGACAACGGATCATGAGCTCCAATCGCCTGTTTGGCACCGACGGCGTTCGCGGCGTCGCCGGTGAGTACCCGTTAGATCCCATTACGATCTCAGCCCTCGGCACCGCGGTCGGCTCATGGCTCGCTGAGCAGAGCAGCAATCCGTCGATCGTGGTCGGCGGTGATACCCGGGCGAGCACCGAGGACATCTTGGCTCTGTTGCAATCAGCCCTAGAACGCTGTGGGGTAGCAGTGCGCAATGCTGGGGTGATTCCCACCCCCGGCGTGGCTCGCTTGGTGACCGACTTCTCCGCCGGGGCTGGCATCGTGGTCTCCGCCAGTCATAACCCGTACACCGACAACGGCATCAAATTGATTTCTGCCGACGGCAGTAAGCTCACGCGTCAAGCGGAAGAGGACATTGAACACCGCGCCCTGGCAGCGATCGAACGAACCATTCCCCAGTCCAGCCCACTGACCACGGACATTTCTCTACTCGACCACTACCGAGACACCTTGTGCCAAGCGCTTCCCGCCGGTTCTTTGGCTGGCTTGACAATCGTGCTCGACACCGCCAACGGCGCCGCCGCACCGATCGCCGAGCAGGTCTTTTCTTCCTACGGAGCCAACGTCCAAACCATCGCTGACGCCCCCAACGGGATCAACATCAACCGCGGTTGTGGATCTACTGACACCGGAAAATTACAACAAGCCGTGGTCGATGCGGGCGCGGATTTGGGTATCGCCTTTGACGGCGACGCAGACCGAGCGGTGCTGGTCGACGAACGGGGCAACACCCGCGATGGCGACGCGATTCTGTTCTTGTGGGCAACCGCACTAACTCGACAAAGCCAGCTCGACCCGCCGAAGATCGTCGCCACCTCAATGAGCAACCTGGGACTGGAACAGGCTCTTGCAGCGCGAGGAATTTCAATGATTCGCTGTGATGTTGGAGACCGCGCGGTGGTCGAAACGTTGCGTTCCGAAGGACTCACCTTGGGCGGCGAGCAATCGGGGCACATCGTTGACCTAAGCACCGCTTCCACCGGAGACGGGATCCTCACCGGGCTGCGGGTCGCGTCAATTCTCGCAGCGTTGCGCCTTCGACTCAGCGAGGCACTCGCCGACTTGAAACGTTTGCCCCAATTGATCGCCAACGTGCGGGTGGGCGTCAGAATACCGATCAACGAAGTGGAGCCATTGGCAACCGTGATTGAGCAGGTCCATCAGCAATTGGGTGATCGAGGTCGATTGGTGATTCGCTACAGCGGCACCGAGCCCTTGCTGAGAATCATGATCGAAGGCGAAGAACAGAGCGAAATCGAGGCGTTGGCCGAGAGCATCGCGGTGGTCGCTCGACGCCAGCTCCCAGAATCCCAAACCGAATTGGTCGAAACTCCTTCATGACCCTGTTATCCGTCAACGTCGACCACATCGCCACTCTGCGACAAGCCCGAGGTAGCAACTACCCTTCGCCGGTGGAAGCAGCATTGCTGGCCGAAGGGGCAGGTGCGGCGGGGATTACCGTGCATCTGCGCCACGACCGTCGGCACATTCAAGACCAAGACGTCGTGGAGTTACGCCGATCGGTGCGCGGCAAGCTCAATTTGGAGATCGCCGCCAGTGACGAAATGCTCGACATAGCCGTGGAGCTGCATCCCGATCAAGTGACTCTGGTACCCGAACGGGATGGTGAAATCACCACCGAGGGCGGGCTCGACCTCGCCAGCAATCGAGACGCGCTGGAGCAATCCGCAGCTCGTTTGGTACAGGCCGGCATTCTAGTTTCGCTATTTATTGATCCCGAACCGATCCAGTTCGAACAGCTAGCTAAGTGGGACCTTGCACCGATTCATGGTTTCGAAATCAACACCGACCACTACACCCGTGCGGACCGCAGCGGGCGAAACCAGCAACTCGATCGGTTTTCGGTGGCGGTGGCAATGGGTTCAGAACTCGGACTGCAGGTTTATGCCGGGCACGGCCTGACCACCAACAATGTCGGACCGATTGCGGAAAACCCCGCGCTCCAGGAACTCAACATCGGCCATTGGCTGATCGCCCGATCCACCCTGGTCGGGATCGGCACCGCAGTGGAAGAGATGCTGTCTGCGATGAGGGGTTTGACTCTCTAAGACACGCCCCAGGTCACATGGAGCGCTGCTAACCGCGCCCTATCTCCTCCACCTCGATGGTCTCGCCAAGATCCTCCTCTGGATCAGCGGCGATCAAAACGGTATCCGCAATCGGCAACAACACGCGATGGCGATTGTTACCAAACGCATACTCAACCTCATAGTAGCCCGAGGCAATTTCAAACAGCTTGCCCTCTTGGCCTTTGAGCCCAAGTTGGGCATTGTGGATCAGCACTATGGTTGGTACATCCATGGTCGTTTCTCGGTCTCGGTTAGTCGGAGCCGGCGATTTCGACTCCCTCGTCGCGATATTGTTTGAGCTTACGCTGTAGCGTACGCAAGCCGATTTCTAGCGCTTTCGCAGCGTCACCGCGATGGCCGTCCGACCGTTGCAGGGCGTCCAAGATGGCCCACTGTTCCAGTTCGGCCATGGTCATCTTGCGCGACATTTGGACTTCACCCTCAAGTGCCGAGGCGGGCACCGGCGATCCACCGATCTCCTCCGGCAGATCGCTGGCCTCGACACGATCGGTGGTATGAAAAATCACCACCGACTCCATCACGTTGCGCAGTTGGCGCACGTTGCCAGGCCACGGAAAACCGCGTAACGCCCACACCGCTTCCGCGCTCAGTTGCTTCGGTTCACGACCGTGGTCAGTGCAAAACTTGTTTAAGTAGTGTTCGGCCAGCAGACCGATGTCCTCACCGCGCTGGCGCAAGGGTGGAATCTCCAGTGTTACCACCTTGAGCCGATAGTAAAGATCTTCGCGGAATCTGCCGTTCTCGACCAAGGACTCGAGATCTCGATTGGTGGCAGCGATCAGTCGAAAATCAACATCAATCAAGTCTCCAGCGCCAACCCGCATGACTTGCCGTTCCTCCAACACGCGCAGCAACTTGACCTGTAGTTCGGGGTACAACTCGCTAATCTCATCGAGAAACAATGTGCCCTTATGCGCCAACTCGAACTTGCCGATCTTGCGGCTAATGGCGCCAGTGAAAGCTCCCTTTTCATGACCGAACAGCTCGCTCTCCAAAATGTCAGGGGGAATCGCACCGCAGTTGATCGCCAGGAAGCGACGCTCGTTGCGATCGCTCGCCTGGTGTAACGCCTTGGCCACCAACTCTTTTCCGGTACCGCTCTCGCCGACGATCAAGACGCTAGAACGGGTCGAGGCAACCATGCGCATCTGCTCGAACAGCCGTTCCATGGGCGTGGAATGACCCAAGATCGATTCAAATCCGTAGCGCTTATCAAGCATTTGCCGGAGGCTGGAGACCTCACTGCGCAACTCTTGGTTTTCCGTCAAGTTGCGTACCCGTTGGCGTAATTCATAGAGATCGACAGGCTTGGTCAAGTAGTCGTTGGCGCCAATCCGCATCGCTTCGACCGCATTCTCGATCGATCCGTAGCCGGTGACTAAAATGATCGCCAATTCCTCGCCCGCCTCGCGCGCCCGACGGACGAACTCCAGGCCGTCGACCCCAGGCATGCGTAGGTCACAGATCGCGATCTGAATCTGCGGATGGTCACTGAGGTAAGCCAGCGCCTCCTCGGCATCGGCAAAAGAGCGAACCACCCAGCCCGCCTTCTCCACCGCAATCGCCATTGACTCCCGCGACCCGGTCTCATCATCGATCACCATCACTTGAGGTACAGCAGCCATGGCGCCATTCTGGCACAATTGGCGGATGGATTCCCCTTTCCCTGCCAAGCCAACCGATCGCGCCACCAGCCACTCTGGACATACCGCCCGAGGACCGGTTGAGCGGGTCATTTTTCGCTCAGATGATGGCGGATGGGCGGTGGTGCGAATTCGTGTCGCTGGCGGCAAACCTCTGACTGTGGTCGGTTCGCTCCCCCCGGTTGAACCGGGCGAAGAACTGGAAGCGTCGGGGAAACTGGAGCTACAACCGAAATTCGGCATGCAGTTGCGGGCGCAAGAAGCCCGCGTGGTGCCGCCGGCAAGCAAAGAGGGCGTGCTGCGTTTCCTGGCCTCCGGGTTGATCCCAGGTATTGGTCGTTCTCTGGCTGAGCGCTTGGTGGCTGAATTCGGCGAGCAGGTGCTGGAAGTCGGTATCGACTCCCCACAGAAGCTCAACCGGGTTTCCGGAATCGGTCCCAAGCGGGCTCGATCGATTGGCAAGGCGCTGCGCCTGCATGCCTCCCAGCAGAAAGTCCTGGTGATGCTGCAGGGAGGCGGGATGGGCCTGGCCCAAGCGCAACGGGTGGCCAAGCTTTACGGTGGCAACGCCGCGGAAGTGGTCGAGGCAGATCCCTACCGCTTGGCCCTGGATTTCTCGGGTATTGGTTTTCATACCTCAGATCGACTGGCTCAATCCCTGGGTGTAGTGGGGGAAGCACCGAGCAGGGTGGCGGCTGGCGTGCTTCACATTCTGGGGCGGGCCAGAGAACAGGGACACGTATTTCTGCCGCTGTCCTCTGCGCTGCAACAGGCATCGGAACTGCTGCAAGTAGCCGAGCCGGCGATCACCACCGGAATGCAACAGTTGGTGAAGCAAAGAAGACTGCAGATTGACCAGGGCCGTGCCTACCTGGCGGAGCTGTGGGCAGCCGAAGAGGAAGCTGCGAAGCTCCTGTTTCGATTAAACGCAGCCCCGCTGAAGCCGTTTCGCATCCAAGTCGACAAAGCACTGAAGTGGTTTGAAGCTCAGGAACAAATCGAGCTGGCCGAAGCGCAGAGATCAGCGATCCGCCAGGCAATCGAGAACAAGGTGGTGGTGATCACTGGCGGTCCGGGAACCGGAAAAACCACCTTGGTGCGCGGTATCGTTGACATCCTGCGGCAAAAGAAACGCCGCGTTGCCCTCGCTGGGCCCACCGGTCGCGCTGCTAAGCGGCTGCAAGAGACCACCGGTTTTGACGCCAGCACCTTGCACCGTCTGTTGGAGTTCGATCCCAGCACAGGTGGTTTTCTGCGCGGCGCTGAGCGGCCTCTTTCCCACGACCTGATTCTGGTGGACGAGGCCTCGATGATCGACCTACCGTTGTTTCGTGACCTTCTCCGAGCCCTGCCCCCGACTGCGCAACTGGTGCTAGCCGGCGATGTCGACCAACTTCCGTCGGTGGGGCCTGGGAAGGTGCTGCACGATGTCATCGCGTCGGCATCGGTGCCGATCATCCGCCTGACTGAGGTCTACCGCCAGGCTAGAAACAGTCGCATTATTGCCAACGCCCATCGCATCTTGCACGGCGACACCGATCTACAAACCTCCTCAGCGGTCGACGGCGATTTTTACTGGATCGAGCGGCAACAGCCCGAGGAAATCATCGACACCCTGCAACACTTGGTGACTGACCGTCTCCCAGCCCGCTTCGGCTTCGACCCAACGCGGGATATTCAAGTCCTATCGCCGATGCGTCGTGGCACCTTAGGGATCGAAAATCTCAACTCATGCCTGCAACAGATCCTCAATCCAGACGGCCAACGACTCAAGAGCGAACGCCGCGAACTACGGGTCGGCGACCGGGTAATGCAAATCCGCAACAACTATGAGTTGGGGGTCTACAACGGCGACATCGGCGAAATCAGGGCGCTCGACAAACGCACCGCAACCATCGAGATCGACGGACGATTGCTGAGCTACAAGCACCAAGAACTCGACCAGATCGTGCTTGCCTATGCCTGTTCCATCCACAAGTCACAGGGCAGTGAATATCCCTGTGTGGTGATTCCGCTGCACACCCAGCACTACATCATGTTGGTGCGCAACTTGCTGTATACCGCGGTCACCAGAGCGTCCAAGCTGGTGGTACTTTTGGGTCCCAAAAACGCCGTCGAGATGGCGATTCGAACCCACAAGCCCAGCCGCCGTAACACCTCGCTAAACGAACGCCTGCGCCGAAGAAAACCTCCAGCGCAGGCGTAGTCGGTATTTCGGTCTTGAGCCGAAAGGCGGTGGAAAGTTAACCCTCTTCGTCCGACAACTCCTCTTCGATCTCATCGAGAGCCCCAACCACCGCTTCATCAGCCGGTATCGGAGGTGGTGGTGCGGGTGTTGAGACTAGAGGCTCGTCATCGGTCGCGCCGCCGACCTCGTCATCCCCCCGCGGAGGGTCGAACGCCGCCAGAAGCAACGCTCCCAAACCCACCGTCCAAGCGATGATCACGATCAGACAACCGATCAGCTCGGTACCCCAGCCGAGGATTGGAATCCAAGACAACAGCTTTCCGATCAACCAAATCGCGTAAATCGCGATCGCGCCTACTGCGATCGTCGGCACTCTGCCAAAACTCCAGCCAAAACGTCCGGAGACCAGCCCACCGACTCGTTGCGCCACGGCAGCAAAACCGACAATCACTCCAGCAACCAGAGCCAATAACATCAGCGGGACAAACACCGGGATCAACAAGATCCCGACGACAGAAATCACCAGGAAGATAATTCCAGCCACCATCGCGGGAACAAAACCAACCAAAGCGAGAAATCCAGCCACCGCAGATTTCCACGGATCAATTCGAGTTTTGACTTCAGCCCGATCAATGAGTCGAGGCGCGAGTACTGCGGCCACCGCGAGCAAGAACAACAACAAAGCCATCGACACCAAGGACCAAGCCAAGCCACCGAAGAACCTAGCTGTCTTGCGATAACCCCGGCCACGGCGCTCATGCACCCGGTCGAGGCGCTCGTGGATCCGCTCACTGATCCGCTCCTCAATCTCGTCATCACCGAATTTGATCTTGTCGCCATCAATCTCAATCGAAAACCCGCTGCCACCAATCTCTTGGATCGCTCCGTGGATCACGGCACCCTCATCTTGGTCCAAGGTACCGCCAATGTTGACCAGCTTTCCGACTTCAGCTTCAGGTCCTAGATGGACAGGGCCGCCGATACTCACCAGTTCGCCGCCAACTTTGCCCGTAACTTCGACAGGCCCGCCGACTGCCACGGCGTCACCTTTTACAATTCCGTAGACGTTCAACGGGCCCAAGATCGCCACGGCTTCGTTGTAGATCTCGTTTTCTTTCACCGTCAGGCCGGAGAAAATCTGCACAGAAGTATCGTGGCGATTGATGCGCACGGTCGCGGGTTCGTCTGGCGCCTCAGGCTCAATCACCTCAACTTCTTGTACCACTACCGGCGGCTCCGCCGGTTCTGGGACTGGCTCGACTTCGGGGGTCTCTTGGGCAAGAGCGAGCCCTAGTGACCCTGATCCAAGCAGCAAAACCAACAGCGCCGCCAGCAGCACGGCCGTTCTTGGCGCCGAGATTCGATTCAAAATATTGTTACGCATGATTCAATCCTTGTTCGTCTCTCCAATAAGAAAAAACCGCCATCGACGCAGTACCGGCCAAAAACAACACGATCCCCAGCCACGGCACAAACGATTCCACTAACCAAGAGCTGGAGGACAAAGTGATGGCATCGACCACCGTTTTCGAAATCTCCAGAATCTCAATCACTAATTGATATCCAGCCGAAATCATCCGTTGTCCCAGGGTGCGCCAGACCGGTAGACGGGCCACCGACACCGCAGCCGGTGCCGAGTTGGCTGTCATCACCACACCAGCCCCAAAAAACACCAAAAGCGAAGCAACAATGTAGTGGACTGGGCGCCGTGCCCAAATACTGACGGTAGCAATTCTCGCCATCACCGCAGCCACCAAATCTTGCCGCGGGTGGGGCTTGTTCAACGCCTGTATGGCAGCTGCAGCACGCTGATCTACATCATCGGCCAGGCTGGCCTCCGCCTGTAGCCATTGTGTTGTTAAATGCTGCAAGTTCATCATCGACTGATTGCTCCCGTTTGCCATACGCTGATCTGAGGTCATCTGTTTCACTTTATTGGTCCTTTTCTCGACCCCATCCACGGGCCGATATTTTCTTCGCTGTCTGCTGCCGTGCGCGATGGATGTAAGTCTTCACCGTGCCAAGAGGTAACTGCATGATTTCGGAGATCTCCTCGTAGGAAAATTCCTCGACAAACCGCAACACCATGACTTCGGCATACTCGGGTCTAAGCTCTTGAATGACCGATTCCAAGTCATCGCGCAAAGCGTTCCCTGCAGTCTGACGCTCCGGATCAACGTTTTTGTGATCCGCCAGGACTTGAAGTAAATCGACGCCGCTGTCTTCGTCCTCGGTCTCCAGCGGGACCAAAATCACCCGACGCTTGCGCAATTCGTCGATCGCGGCGTTGTGGGCAATGCGAAACAACCAACTCGAAAATTTCCGGCTGTGATCAAAAGTTGCCAGCTTGGTGTAGCTACGGACAAAAACGTCTTGGGTGATCTCCTCGGAACGGCCCTGATCTGTCAGCATGCGCATGATGAGCCCAAAGACCGGCCGCTGGTAGCGGCGAACCACCTCTGAAAAGGCCTCGGTCTCGCCCGCCAGACAACGCTGCACCAGATCCAGGTCTTCGAGCACAGGCTTACTCATGGGTGACTAGCCCGTGTTGCAAAACATCCCCTACCCTGCTGCCTTCGTCCCGAAGAACGACAACCAACCGGAGGCCTCCGCAAGCAGGAACAATCCCAACAGAATTCGATACAAGACAAAAGGCATCATGCCCCGCTTACGCAACCAGCGCAGCAAGGCATCGATGGCAACAAACGCAGTCACCGCCGAGACCCAAAAACCCACTATCAACTGCATTACCCCACTGTCCACGCCGTGTCGCAAGTCCACCAGATCCTTGGCCGCGACCAGCAAGCCCACCGGTACCGACAGTAGAAACGACAAGCGTGCAGCGGCCCGGCGATCAAGTCCTGTCGCCAGCCCAGCGGTCATCGTCACCCCGGACCTTGAGGTGCCGGGGATCAGGGCCGATGCCTGGGCCAGCCCCATCCACAGGGTGTCCCTCCATGTCGCTTCGGAAAACGATCGATTTCGACTCCCCAGTTTGTCCGCACCCCAAAGCAAAAGTGCGAAGACCAAGGACGTAGTGCCCAAGACCCAGGTACTGCGACCGGTGGTCGCCACCCAGTCCTGCATCAACAGACCCGCCACAGCCACTGGCAACGTGGCAATCACCAAGGGCCAAGCTAGGCGACCTGGAACCGACGTGGCGCCAGCTAAGCGCAGTCCGCCACGCACAATATCGAGCAAATCTCGACGCAAATAGACGATCACGGCGACCATTGACCCCGCATGGACCGCCATGTCGAAGCTCAAGCCTTGATCCGGCCACCCGAATAGCTTGGAAAATAGAATCAAATGCGCCGACGAACTGATCGGCAAGAACTCGGTAACCCCTTGGACCACGGCCAAGACAATCACTTGTATCCAACTCAACGACATCATTTATTGAAATACGGTTAACCGGGGCGAACGATGGAATTTCGACGACGACACCAGACAACGGTAGTCTAGTCGAGAGCCCCGTAGGTGACCGTCGAGCGCGGCGATCTACAGAGGTGCTTCTCCACGTCATGTCTTTGTTAACCGCCCAAGATCTTGAATTCCTTGCTGCGCAGGGGATCGATAAAGACTCCGCAAACCAACAGCTAGTTTTCCTGGTCGACCCGCCGCCGCCACGGCAACTGCACTCGGCGTGCACCGTCGGCACAGGCATCCTGCAACTCGACACCACACAAGTCCACCATGCATTGGACTTCTGGCAAAAACACAACGGTCCTGCTCGCTTCGAAAAATGGATTCCTGCTTCTGGCGCAGCTTCCAGAATGTTCCACCAAATGGCAGTGCAAGACGCAGAGGCACTGCAGAATCTAGCCTCCAACCTGGACCGTTTTCCCTTTGCTAACGAGCTGCTCGATGCGACCAACGGCAGCCGGAGTCCGGAACTCTTGGCTCAAGCTCTGGTGGGCGTTCCCGCTGATACTCCTGCTAAGGGTTCCGCTTTGCCCCAGGCTTCAGGTTTGAATTTCGGCGCCCTCCCCAAAGCCTTAATTCCGTTCCATCGTTACCCCGAGGGGTCACGGACTCCCTTAGAAGAACATATTGCAGAGGCTCTTCACTACGGTCTTGGCGAGCCGCGGCTGACTCTCACCGTCTCACCCGAACATCGAGCCCTATTCGAGTCGACACTGGCCGAGCAATCCCCGGGCTCCTGCAACGTCGAGCTCACCGAGCAGAGTGCAGCGTCGCGCACCTTGGCCTACGACCCGGAAGCAGGCACCGTGGTTCGGAATCGAGACGGGCTGCCGGTTCTGCGCCCGGGTGGACACGGATCTCTACTGACAAACTTGGCAGCAAGCCGTAGCGACCATCTATTTGTCCGCAATATCGACAACATCCAGCCCGCAGCCATCCATCCCCAGATCGCCCACTGGAAAAAGATTCTTGGTGGCCTGGCATTGGACTTCTCAAGACGCATTTCCAACACTCTGCGAGAACTGGACGCAGGATCGGCAGGCATTGACGCCCAGAGCATCGAGCAACTTCTGCGCCACCTGGGCCTTGCAGAATCCCCGGTGGATCCCGCGCACTGGCGGGCTTTGCTGGATCGTCCGCTCCGGATATGCGGCATGGTGCGCAACCAACGCGAGCCAGGTGGCGGCCCCTTCTGGGTTCAACTACCTAACCGAGAGGTGCGACCGCAGATCGTCGAGTCGGCCGAGGTGGACTTGGACAATCCCCAACAAGCGGCAATTTGGCGATCCTCCAGCCACTTCAATCCGGTCGATCTCGCGTGCGTCATCGGTCGCCCCGACGGAACGCGTTACAGGCTTGAGGACTTTCGAGATCCCTCGGCGGTTTTCGTCACCGATCGCAGTGTTGCTGGTCGAAAAGTGCGAGCACTGGAACGGCCCGGCCTGTGGAACGGCTCGATGGCCTATTGGCACACGGTATTCGTCGAAGTCCCAGCTTCGACCTTCGCCCCGGTGAAGTCGATCTTCGACTTGTTGCGACCGGAGCATCAACCGCTCGAAGACGAGACTAAATCGGAGTAGCTCGGTCTCCACTTTATGAATTCAGTACACCTGCCATGTCTTGAAATCTGCCTCAGTATTGGATCCGATCTGGCCGCGGTTACCGTGACGCTCGCTGCATTGGTTTCTCTAGTGTCGTATGGAGTGGTCGTTATGATTGCTGCAACGCAACACCTTGAACAGACCCAGTTTGCTGGTTCCCCAAAATTCCACCGCATCTGACAAAGGTTGAAACCGAGTAGCTGACTAGTTCATCGTTCAACCGGAGCTTCAGCAAGTCATCCAGTGCATCGGTGTCTTCAACACTTGGATCGAGCCATAGTCCCTGCGCTTCCGGTCTGAGAATCACCGGCATGCGGTGGCGGTGAAACGGCCTCATTGGCTGCTGTGGTTAGGATGTTGAAGGACTCGTAGGTGGGGGTGTCCTGCTGCTGCGGCGAGATGGATGCACCCAGGGGGACCACCTCTTACAGTTTTCTTAGATAACAGTACTCGCCAGAAAGCCTGCCCAACGCCAACGGTCTCCCGAAACATCGCTCAGAGCTTCGAACTGCACCTCATTCGGACCCACTTCTACCTCAGCGCCTACAGCGCCACACAACCACATTGTCCGTCTCGCAGCGACAAATGACGATCATCCCTTTCGATGCTGGGTCGTTCTTGATCTGGCCCTTGCTGCATCGGCGCCGCATGTTGTCGCCCTTTGCCAGCTCAATGTGCCCTTTTGCCGGCTCGATTTGTTGGCTGGACTCAAGCTGAGCCGGTACCGAATAGCGTTTTACCCTGCCTAAGACTGCTATGAGCTCCACCAGTCCACTAATTCTTGTTTACTGTATGGCTCGCGTCCCATGACTTGCCGAAATTTTTTGTGGATTAGTTTCCACTCGTCCCCAGGCTCGTTTGATCCGCCAGTTCCGCCAGTACCAGAGCTCCCTGGTGAGCGGGACCACGGTGTCATCCAGTTCGGATCTCCTTCACGCAGTGCCTTTTGCTGATCCTTCAACGCTTTACCAAATTGTCTTAACAAACCCATCGTCGTAACTCCTTTGATTCGTGCAACCTTTGTACGTCAGCTAATACCCCCACCAATCAACAACTTCCTGATGACTGTATGGGTATCTGCCATGAGACCGACGAAATCTCTTGTAAATTAGCTCCCATTCGGAACTCGGCGGCACTACCGATAAACCGCCTGATCCGCCGTTTCCGCTACCGGTCCCGCCAGTAGCTTTGCCTCCAGTTCTACCGACTGGCAGTTTGCCGTTGACCAAGACATTCCAACGCTCTTTCACACCGTCCGTATACTTACTCAACACAACCTCCTTATCACTTCAGCATCTGGGTGGCCGCGCGGACAGACGCAACGCGATGAATTGTTGTCCATGCGTACCTCCTGCGTTTTTTGCGCGGCACCTCAGCAACGACAACTGAAACCGCCAGACGATTTCCTCCTACAGCCCCCAAGCCATTGGGTTGAGGCGTTAACACGGTCTAGGCTCCAAGTTCATAGCGGACCTCCTCTCTTCGCCATGAGCGTGAGCCCCCGCCACACGCGCTCGGTTAATGATGGTTGTAGTGTAACAGAGAGTTTGATCAACACTGCCCCCCTGAATGCTAGACTCGACTGCGAGGAAAAGCCGTCCGTTAAGCCTTACCAAGAAAGTATCGTCCATGAGCGAGAGCACCTTCACCATCCCCCGCCTTGGCTGGGAGATTCCCAAACCGGTGTTTTGGGATTGGATCGCTATCGCCATCGCATTGTTGAGCGCCGCGCTGGCTGTTTGGGGGCTAATGTCGGCCTCATCACTGGCCGCAGGCGGTGACTTGTCGCCGTTTCTCATTGGCCTGTGGACGCTGTTGCAATTGGCCATTGCCGTCGCCAGTTTGTTGGTGCTCGGCAAAACCGCCAAAGAAGGTACCATCCACGGCAACATCGCCGCAGTGATTGGCAGTCTGCTCGGGCTCAACGGCATCTTCCTCGCCGCCGCCCTCGCTGCGATTGCCTGATCTGACTCCTGCACCCCACACGTATTGAGTTAAGCGTCGGCCTCCAACCGGAGGATCCAAGTTGCTCTCAGTTTAGAACCCTTAGATGAAACTCCCATCTACCAAGACACGCATTGTCCTGCTGCTTGGAATGCTGGTGATCGGCGCCCTGTTTGCTCCTCGTGTGGGCGGGATCTTGTTTCATCTGGCCGGGTGGATTGAAGGTCTCGGCACCTGGGGCATGGTGTTGTTTATCGTCGTCTACGCGGTGGTCAGCGTGGCCATGATCCCAGCCTCAATCCTTACCCTGGCTGCAGGGGCTTTGTTCGGATTGGCCAACGGCTTCGTCTTGGTGGTAATCGGGGGCTTATTCGGCGCTATCGTCTCGTTTTGGCTCGCCCGAACCGTGGCCCACAAACCGGTCCAGAAGATGCTCGCCGACCGTCCAGTGGTGCAACGCATCGAGAAAGCCGTGAGCCGTGAAGGGCGGCGCATCATCTTTCTTTTTCGCCTGTCGCCCGTGATTCCCTTTGGCCTGGCCAACTTCGCCCTGGGACTCACCAGCGTCCGCTTCAGGGACTATCTCTTTGGCCATATGGGGACCATTCCAGGGAGTTTCTTGTACACCTACTACGGCGCTGCGCTCGGCAGCTTGGCGGCGATCGCCAGCGGCCAAGAGAGCGAACGTGGTAGTGAATATTGGATCTTCATGGCGCTGGGTCTGATCGCTACCTTGGCGGTTTCATGGCACGTCACGCGCATCGCCCGTCGAGCGATGGCAGAGGCGCACTTGGACCCTAAAGAGTTAGACCCGGTTGTGGATGGTGCCGACGGATGACCGAGTTGCAAGACCTCTCCGCCGATTTCGCCCAGGACCCGGCCCTACAGCCGTTTGACCGGCACAATCGTGAACTTCTAGAGCAAGTCCATCCCCACGACTGGCGCAATCCCCCCGTACAGTCTCGCTACCACCTAGTGGTGATTGGGGCTGGAACCGCGGGATTGGTGACCGCCGGGGCGGCAGCCAGCCTGGGCGCTAAGGTGGCTCTGGTCGAGAAACGCCTAATGGGCGGCGACTGCCTCAATTTTGGCTGTGTCCCCTCCAAAGCACTGATCCGCAGCGCCCGAGCATGGCATGACGCGGCGACTGCCAAGAACCGATTCGCTGGCCCCGAGGTGACAGCCGGAGGGGACTTCGCAGCGGTCATGGAGCGAGTGAGACAACTGCGCGCCGAGATCGGCCACCACGACAGCGCCCAACGTTTCGCCGATTTGGGAGCCGACGTATTTCTCGGCGAGGCTCGGTTCGTGGATCCAAGAACAGTTGAAATTAACGGCCAGCGCACTCGCTTCCGCGGCGCGGTCATCGCAACCGGCGCATCGCCGCTTCAGCTACCCATTCCCGGACTCGCGGAGACTCCCCATTTCACCAACGAAACCATTTTTACCCTCACCGAATTGCCGAAGCGGTTGGCGGTGATCGGTGCCGGTCCGATTGGCTGCGAACTAGCCCAGAGCTTGGTTCGTTTTGGTTGCGCCGTGACCGTGTTCGATATTGCCTCAGGAGCTCTGGGTAACGAGGACCGCGACGCCGCCGAGATTGTCGAGGTAGCCTTGCAAAGGGATGGGGTGCAGTTTCGCTTCAATGCTTCGGTCACCCAAGTGGCAACCGAAGCCGACGGCAACATCTCGCTGCAGACCCAAGACGGAGCCCATGAGTCCGCGGATGCCTTGTTGGTCGCAGTGGGACGCCGACCCAACGTAGCGGGTCTAGGACTGGAGTCCGCCAAGGTCGAATTCACCAACCAAGGTATCAAGGTCAACGACTTTCTGCGTACCAGCAACCGCAGGGTGTATGCCATCGGAGATGTCGCATCGCGTTACCAATTCACCCACGTCGCTGACGCCGAAGCCCGCATCACAGTGCAGAATGCTCTGTTCTTTGGACGAGCCAAAGCTAGCAAGTTGGTAGTTCCTTGGTGCACCTACACCTCACCCGAGGTCGCCCATGTCGGGCTGACCTTGCAGGAAGCCGAACGCGACGGCGTCGACCTCGACAGCCACTTGCTGCCGTTGAAAGAGGTCGATCGAGCCATCTTGGACGGCGCCACCGAAGGATTCCTCAAAATTCATCTGCGGCGCGGCAGTGACCAGATTTTGGGTGCAACCTTGGTCGCGGAACACGCCGGGGACATGATCGGGGAACTGGCGCTGGCGATCACCCATGGGATCAGCATCGGCAAAATCTCTTCGACCATCCATCCCTACCCCACCCAAGGCGAGGTCGTGCGCAAGGCGGCGGACAACTGGCGCCGCAGCAAATTGACTCCATTCGTGCAACGGTTGTTGTCCAACTATTTTCGCGTCCTTCGCTAGCCGTTCCCTCATTTATGGATGGTTATGGAAATCACCCGGAGAACGAATGTCATCCCCGCGGGTGGGAGTGTGGGGGGCGGGGACCTACCTCAATCAGCAAACCACCGCCATCGTGCCCTCCCTTGCATCTAGAGAATCCGAAAGTACGACGCATAAACTACCGCAAGTCGTGTAACCGTACACAGTCTCGACAGACCACAACCGGAAGGAGTTTCCATGAGTTCAATCAACCGTCGCGACCTACTCAAGAGCGGAGCTGCCGCCGCAACGCTGGCCTCGATCGCCCAACCGGCTCGTTCCCACCCCGGTTCCACGGTCCCGGATTTCGATTTCAGTGGTCTCAGCGTTGCTGAGCTACAGGCCAAGATGCAAGCGGGAGAGGTCACCGCCCGGCAACTGACTCAGGCCTACCTAAGCCGCATCGATCACGTTGATCGCTCCGGTCCGACCTTGCGATCGGTGCTCGAAGTCAACCCTGAGGCGATCCAGATCGCCGAAGCTATGGACCGAGAACGCGCCGAAGGTAAGGTTCGCGGACCGATGCACGGCATTCCGGTGATGGTCAAAGACAATCTGGACACCGCCGACCAGATGATGACCACCGCTGGTTCGTTGGCGCTGGTCGGTTCGAAACCGAAACAAGATTCCGCGGTGGTCCGTCATCTGCGGGACGCCGGGGCGATTCTGATCGGCAAAACCAATCTCTCCGAGTGGGCCAACTTTCGTTCCAATTTTTCCAGCAGCGGCTGGAGCGGACGGGGTGGGCAGGTCAAAAACCCCTACGTGCTGGACCGCAACCCTTGTGGTTCCAGCTCGGGTTCTGGAGCCGCGGTCGCCGCGGACCTGTGCGCCGTGGCCATTGGCACCGAGACCAACGGCTCGGTGGTCTGTCCCTCCAACGCCAATTCTCTGGTGGGCATCAAACCCACCGTCGGCCTAGTTCCCGGACAAGGCATCATTCCGATTTCGCACAGCCAGGACACCGCCGGGCCGATGGCGCGCACCGTAGCCGACGCCGCAGCGTTGTTATCGGCAATCAGCCAGCGCCAAGCCGACGGCAGCCCCGGCGCGCCCACGGACTACTCGGCAGAACTCGGCGACGGCAATCTCGCCGAAACTCGGATTGGCGTATTGCGCAACTTCATGGATTTTCATCCAGGAGTCGATCGGGCGATGGAAGATGCGATCGGGGCTCTGCGCGACGCAGGGGCTGAGGTAGTGGACGAACTGGAGTTCGACATCCAGGAGTACTACCAACCGGGATACCAAATCTTGCTCTACGAATTCAAGGCCGACCTCAATAAGTACCTCGCGTCCCTTGCGCAGTCTCCCGTACGTTCTTTGGCTGAGATCATCGAATTTAATGACGCAAATACCGATCGTGAAATGCCTCACTTCGGCCAGGAAATCCTGATCGAATCACAGGCCAAAGGGGACTTAACCGAGCAGACCTACTTGGATGCCTTAGCTAAAGCAAAAGAACTACGGGTTGCCTACAAGAGCCTACTGGCAGAACACAAACTCACGGCCTTCATGGGTCCCACTGGCGGTCCCGCATGGGTCACCGACTGGGTCAACGGCGATCACTTCGGTGGCAGCAGCTCGACCCCCGCAGCGATGACCGGATTCGCCAACGTCACCGTACCCGCCGGTTACGTTCGCTGCCTACCGGTTGGGGTCAGCTTCTTTGCTGGACCCTGGAGCGAACCGACGATTCTCAAGATCGCTCACGGATACGAAAAAGCGACCCAGCATCGAGTACCGCCAAAGTTCCATTCGAGTTTGGAGTCGTAGGGACACAATTTACGGGACACAATTTTATTGTGTCCCGTAAGCACGCATTGTGTCCCTTAAGCACGCGGGAAAGACTGCGCCACCTGGGTCCCCGCCGTCCCTTGCACCAACTCGGCCAGTTTGTTGAGCGGACCGATCGCCGCGCGTCCACCGGTCTTGGCGGCGAAGGCTTTGGCTGCCTCGACCTTGGGCCCCATCGATCCGACGGGAAAATCTGCGAGATCCAAGTCGTCGGGGTGAATGGTAGCGATCGCGGTTTGCTCAGGTGTCCCCCAATCGCGATAGACCGCGTCAACATCGGTGGCCATCACCAGGACATCCGCCTGGATCTCGCGCGCCAACAGCTCACTGGCCAGATCCTTGTCGATCACGCCCTCGACACCAACCAGCTTGCGATCCTCGTTATACATGGTGGGAATGCCACCACCCCCCAAACAGATGACCACAGTGTCGCGTTCTAGCAGCCACTTAATCGGCCGAATTTCAAAGATCTGCTTGGGCCGAGGTGATGGCACAACCCGGCGATAGTACTGACCATCTTTCTTGAAGGTCCAACCGCGATCCTTCTCAAGTAGTAGGCTCTCGTCTTCACTGTAAATCGGTCCAATGAACTTGGTTGGCACAGTAAACGCGGGGTCGTTGGGATCCACTTCCACCATGCTCAACAAGCTGGCCAAGGGCCGTTCGTAGGGCAAAAGGTTTCCCAGTTCCTGTTCAATCAGATAACCGATCATGCCTTCGGTTTCGGCGCCGAGCATGTCCAAAGGATAGACCCCACCGGGGCTCTCCATTGCCTGTAATGCCAACAGACCCACTTGCGGTCCATTGCCGTGAGATATCACCAACTCATGATCGCCCGCGATCTTGGCCAGGGACTCCACCGCTACCCGCACGTTGGCCCGTTGATTGCCCGCAGTCATCTCCTCGCCGCGCCGAAGCAAAGCGTTGCCCCCCAGTGCGACTACCAAGCGCATACTGTCTCGCGACCCATGAGAGATTTTCAGCAAGCCCCTAAAGTCGCTACCATCACTGCTTTGATCGTGTGCAGTCGGTTTTCCGCCTCGTCAAACGCCACATTGGCGCCGGACTCGAACACCTCTTCGGTGACCTCCAGCCCGTCCAACCCGTACGTTTGGTAGATCTCTTCGCCCACCTTGGTTTCCCGATTGTGAAACGCAGGCAGGCAGTGCAGAAACTTGGTGTTGGAATTTCCGGTGGCAGCCATCAACGCGGCGTTGACCTGATACGGCTTGAGCTGGTCGATCCGCCGCTGCCAAACCGACTCAGGCTCACCCATCGACACCCAGACATCGGTGTAGATGAAATCGACGCCAGCCACCGCCTCTTGGGGATCGGTGGTCAGGGTCAGGCGTGCCCCGGACTGCTCCGCCAGATCCTCGGCGATCTGCACCAATTCGTCAGCCGGAAGGTTGTCCTGCGGCCCGCAAATGCGCACGTCCATGCCCATGATCGCACCGCCGATCAGTAGGGAGTTGCCCATATTGTTGCGTGCGTCGCCGACGTAGGCATAGCTGATTTCATCTAGCGAATGATCCGCGTGCTCCTCCATGGTTAAGAAATCTGCCAGCACTTGAGTCGGGTGAAACTCATCGGTCAAACCGTTGTATACCGGCACTCCAGCGTATTCCGCCAGTTCCTCCACTGCCTGCTGACGAAAGCCGCGATACTGGATCGCGTCGTACATCCGCCCCAGGACGCGAGCGGTGTCCTTGACGCTCTCCTTATGACCGATCTGGGATCCGGTTGGCCCCAAGTAAGTAACATGTCCACCTTGATCGTAGGCCGCGACCTCGAACGCGCAGCGTGTTCGAGTTGAAGACTTCTCAAAAATCAAGGCTATGTTCTTGCCGGTCAATTTGGGGTGTTCGGTTGCCGCCATCTTGGCGGCCTTCAAGGTGTGGGATAAATCGAGCAACTCTCGGATCTCCGCAGCGCTAAAATCCAGAAGCTTGAGGAAGTGTCTTCCTAGCAATGAAGTGGTCACAGAATCGGTCCTCCGCAGGGGTAAACGGTACCGTCGTCCCAGTGACAGCGCCGAAGCGGGGAATTTAGCCTACTTGCGCCCTAAGGACGAGGGCTTGCTATTCTTCGACCACCAACCACGGCATGTTTTGTGCTGCGGTGAACACCGACTGCGGTTCGGTGCTGCAGTTCGGTGCTCAGGTTCAGCGCCGCTGATCGACTGATAATTTCGCTGCTTCAAGGACAAGAGGGAACTTCGTGCCAAATCAATTGTTGAGATCCACACTATCCCGATCCATAAGACGCCCTTTCGCGCCAGTGCTGTTGGTTGGCTTGATTTCGATTGTGGCGTCAGTAACCGTTATTGAGGGGCAAGATCCAGTCGAGACCACTCGACCGGCTGGCATTCTCACAGTTCGCCAGCACGCCCTACCCTCGGTGGTCAGTATCTTGAGCGTGCGAGAAACCCACGTCAACGGACGCGCCAACCTGCAGCGTTCGGGCGGCAGCGGCACCATGGTCTCGGCTGAGGGCCATATCGTCACCAACGCCCACGTCACCGAAAATTCGACCCGTTTCCGGGTGGTCTTTGCCGACAAGCGAGAGATCGACGCTCAATTGGTCGGCGAAGACCCACTCTCTGATATCGCGGTTCTGCAATACGACGCGGCAGCGCTCGAAGGAGACCCGATCCCGGTCGCCACCTTCGGTGATTCTTCGATCTTGGAACCCGGCGACACGGTGATCGCCATCGGCGCCCCTTGGGGACTGACCCACTCGCTCTCGGTGGGCGTGGTCAACAATGCCAAGCGCGTGTTCGTCAGTCTGTTCGACGATGACGCAGATTATGAAACTTCCCTCGGCCGGGACCAGCCTTCGGCTTCTTACTACCGCTGGATCCAGCACGATGCGCCCATTTCTCCCGGTAACTCCGGCGGACCTCTGGTCAATCTGCGGGGCGAGATCATCGGCGTTAATACCCGGGGCAACGGCTTCGGTGGCGACATGGCCTTTGCCAGCCCCAGTGACGTAGTTAAGGATGTGGTTGAGCAGCTGATCGATTTTGGCGAGGTACGGCGCAGTTTCTTGGGGCTCCGCTTCAAGCCCATCCGCACCACCACTCATGATCGCGGCGTGTTGGTGAATTCGGTGATTGACGATTCCCCGGCCGATCGGGCTGGCATTCGTCCTGGCGACCTGATCGTGGCGGTCGATGGAAACCCCGTCATGGTACGCCACGCGGAGGACATGCCGGAGTTTCGCCGAGGATTGTCGATTCGTCCGATTGGCGACCAAGTTTCGTTACACATTGAGCGGGGCAGCAAAATCTTGGATCTAGAGGTGACCAGCGAGCGCTACCAGCGCGATCGGGGTGAACGCTTGGTGATTCGCGGCTGGGGTCTAACGGTGGAAGATCTGACCCCACGGATGGCCAGGGCTCGGCGCCTAACCGACGACAAGGGCGTCTTGGTCACCAGCCTCGACGCCACCGGTCCAGCGGCCGAGGCCACGCCCGCATTACAGTACGAAGATCTGATCTTGAGCATCAACGGCGGCGCTCTGAATTCGGTTGAAGATTTGAAAATCTGGCTCGCCGAGCATCAAGACGATGAAGACCCAGAAGGCCCAATTCTTACCTTTGAGAGAGCTGCCGCGCGCTACGTCACGGCCCTCGACTTGGCCGAGAGTCGCCGCAGTCGTCCGGCTGAGTTGCCGGACGCTTGGTTGCCGGTGCAAGTCCAACCGATCCTGCCCGACTTGGCCGAGTCGTTGGGGCTGGGACCAGCGCATGGCTACCGTATCGCTCGGGTCTATGACCACCCGGCCGCGGGCGACATTGACCTACGCATTGGCGACATCTTGCTCTCCATCAACGACGCTCCGGTCGAGCCGCGGACCTCCAGCGATATCGACTCCTACAACCGCCGAGTGCGCAGCCTGGAACCTGGCAATCCAGCCGAGCTAGAGATCCTGCGCGATGGCGAGCAGCAACGGGTCCAGACCACCCTGCTGGAGACGCCGGAGAGTGAAGGAGAGGTACAGCGTGCCACCAACCGAGTCTTTGATTTCTCGGTGCGTGACCTGACCTTTTTCGACAAGGCGCACCGTCGGTGGGCCAACGACACCACCGGAGTCTTGGTTACCAATGTCGAAGAGGGCGGCTGGGCTGGCCTCGGTCACCTGCGTGGTGGTGACTTGTTACTGGCAATCGACTCAGCCCCGATCCACAACGTCAAGGAATTCGAACAGACGATGGAATCCATCGAGCAGGACAAGCCGGAAAAAGTGGTGTTCTCCATCCTGCGCCGAGTAGAGACCCGTTTCATTTTTATCGACACCGACTGGTAAGCCTTTCTCGCTGCCGAGCGACCCTTGATCGGTTGCTCGTGCGCCAAGGAGACCTCAATGTATTCTCTTGTCCCCCACCACCCTCGCAGCACCAGATTCTCGTTTCACCTTCGAACCTGGGCCGGGTTGGGTCTCTTGACCCTTTCGCTGGTGGGGTCCGCTCGCGCAGACGTCAAACAGGTGATCTCGTCTTTGGTTGAGAATGAAGCCTCTGCTGTGGTCGCGATCCGCTACGTCTTATCCCAGTCCGCATACGGCCAGGAAATGCAGCAACCGATGGAGGCACAAGGGGTCGTGATTGAGCCGGACGGCTTAGTCCTGGCGCCCGCCAGCGAGCTAGAGGGGTCGATCTTCACCAGCGGATTTCGCGGACCCCAGGACGGCTCCGAGGGACCGGAATTTTCCTACTCAGACTACCGAGTTTTGGTGATGCTCGGTGGACGCGAACAGGAGTACGAAGCCGAGGTTCTCGCCAAGGACACCGAGGCCGATTTGGCGTGGCTCAAGCTCACCGAACCGCCGAGTGAACCGATGACCTATATCGAGTTTCCCGACAAGTCACCCTTGGACGTTGGCGACCGTTACTTCACCCTCGGCCGGATGAGCGAGATGCGCGGTCGGGCACCGATGGTGGTCACCGGCATCGTTGGCGGGCGTATGGAAATTCCCCGGCCCGGCCTGCTCGCTAGCTATGGTGAAGGGGCAGTATTTGACGAAAGCGGCACCCCAGCCGGCCTGTTAGTTTCTCCACCGACCTCCTCCCAAGCTAGTTTCGGTAGCGTCACCGCGATGATGGAACAATTTCTCACTCGCATGATCCTGCCCGCACCGGTCATCCGTCGGGCAACCGAACGAGCCAAAGCACGATTCCCCGATCCGCAGGAAGAATCTGGAAGTCCAAGGCCGGAAGTTGAATAATTGCCCTGACAGCGAGCTATTTTCTCTCGACTAGCTCATCTAACCAGGAACGAATCCCGGTCGACAATTCGGATCGATCTCGATGACGTGCCACGGCGATGTCCACCAATTCGGCGACCAGATCCGGCAGCGATAAACCACTCAATCCCCACAGCCGGGGGTACATCGAAATCGAGGTAAAGCCGGGGATTGTGTTGAGCTCATTGACGTAGAAATTGCCGTCGGGCTCGACCAAGAAGTCGACTCGAGCCATACCGCTGCCGCCCAACGCGGCAAAGGCTGCGGTTGCGGTCGCGCGGATTTTCTCTTCGACCTCTGGATCCAGCTTGGCTGGAGCCTCAAGACGCGCTGTGTCGTCCAGGTATTTGTCAGAATAATCGTAGAAATCATGCCCTGGAACGATCTCGCCCAGGCAAGAGGCTTCCATTTGCCGGTAGCCGAGGACCGCGCATTCAATCTCTCGTCCGTTGATTGCCCTCTCAATCAAAGCGACGGCATCGAACCGCAGGGCTTCGCGTACCGCATCGGCCAAGTGACTCCGATCATTCACTCGGGTGACGCCAACGCTGGATCCACCCACCGAAGGTTTGACAAACAGCCCCGAGTCGACTCCAGCAAGAATCGAGGTCAGAGCCGGGTCGGCATCGAGATCGACCTGCCTGAGCGTGGTCCCTTCCACCACCGGAATACCGACATCGGCCAACACCGCTTTGGCCAGCCTTTTGTCCATCGCCAACGCGCTGGTGGTGCAATCGGCACCGACATAGGGCAGGTCGCACATTTCACACAAGCCCTGCAAAGTACCGTCTTCGCCCCAGGTTCCATGCACCAGAGGAAACACCACATCTGGAGGGTTCTCAGTCAAACGACCGATCGAGCTAGCAACCCCAGCTTCTCCAACCTGTCCGACCACTTCTTCGGTTTCGCCAGAGATTGCCTTTTGAGCCGACTCTCGATCAACCCAACGACCATCAGCGTCAACGCCAAACAACGAGACCGTGAAACCGGCCTGCTTCAGTGCTTCGACCACGCTACACGCCGAACGCACCGACACTCGATGCTCAGCGCTGCGACCGCCAAAAATCACCCCAACCTGGGTCGCTGCCCGATCTGCTTCTCTCGCGTGCGCCATTATTCCAGGTCCATCTCCACCAGTTCCACCGATCGTACTTCCGCAAGCGCCGCCAACTCAGCCAAGGTTGCGGGTGAAGGGGTCTGATCGACCCGGATCACCGCCCGTGCTCCCTCGTCGTTGCGGCGAGCCAGATGAATATCGGCAATGTTGACACCAGCTCGACCTAGCAAGACGCCGATTTTGCCCACCACGCCCGGCACATCGTAGTTGGCGAGCACCAACAATTTGCCTTGGGGTCGAAATTCAAGCTGGAATCCATCGACCGCCACCACCCGCGGGCGACCATCGGCCAAGACGGTGCCGCGTAGATCGACCGACCGGTCATCGCCAGCCAAGCTCACCCCTACCAAGTGCGGATACTCCGCGCCCTCGCTATGGGTCGCGCGGACCACTTCAATGCCGCGACTGTTGGCGATTCTCTCGGCGTTGACATAGTTGACGGCCCCGCCCAGGATCGCCGTCAACACGCCTTTCAGCGCCGCCACCGTCACCGGTACCCTGAGCGCATCGTCGATCCCCCAAAGATCAACCTGTAGCCGCTGTACTGGTCGATTGAGCATCGCCAAAGCCAAGCTGCCTAAGCGCTCAGCCAAGCGCAAAAACGGTTCCCCTTGAGGACCCGCCGGACGAAATGGCAAATTCACTGCGGTCACCGCCAACGAACCATCGAGAGCAGCGAGCAACATCTCCGCGGTCTGCTGGGCAATGCGCTCTTGAGCCTCAGCGGTCTGGGCCCCAATGTGAGGCGTGGTCAGTACTTTGGAGTGAGTGGTCAGTTCGGGGGACTCGGGGGGCTCAACCGCGAACACGTCGAGCGCCGCCCCGGCCAAATGCCCGGAATCCAAGGCTGCGACCAGCTCCAGTTCATCGACAATGCCTCCGCGCGCACAGTTCACCAGCATTGCCCCGGACTTCATAGAAGCCAACTGTGGTTTGCCGATCAACCCGCGGGTAGCGTCGGTGAGAGGTACGTGTACGGTCACGATATCTGCCAGCTCCAGCACTTGATCCATTTCGGCCAGGCGAACTCCCAACCGTTCGCCAACCGCAGCGTCCAAGAAAGGATCGTAAGCGACGATCTCCATGCCAAAAGCCTGAGCTCGGGAAGCCACCCCCTGACCGATACGACCGAAACCGACCACCCCTAGCGTCTTGCCCTTCAGTTCGATCCCGACATAGCCCTTGCGATCCCACGCGCCGCGTTTCATCGAGGCATCCGCCGCCGCGATATTGCGCACCAAGCCGAGGATCAAAGCAAGAGTGTGTTCGGTGGCCGAAAGTAAGTTGGCGGTGGGCGCATTGATCACCAAAATCCCGCGCTCGGTGGCAGCCGCGATGTCGATATTGTCGATGCCGACGCCAGCCCGGGCGATCACCTTGAGACGGCCCGCCCGCTGCAGGTGCTCCCGAGTCAGCTTGGTGCGGCTGCGCACTACCACGGCATCAAAGCCCTGGAGTAGTTCGGCCAATTGGGGCCGGTCTTGATCCTGCAGTTGCACCAAGTCCAGATCCGCAGTGCGCAGAGCTTCAAGCCCCTCTTCGGCCAGCGGATCGGCAAGCAAGACACGGTGGCGAATCCCTTCGCTCATGCTCGCGCCCTCGATGTTGCATCTTGCATCGCTGCGCCCTCCATCTCAGCGCCTACTATCTCTGGGCCTTCGATCACGGCACCTTCAATCACTGCGTCGACCACCATCAGCAGCTGATCGAGATCTTCCATCCGTACCTCAGACATGTGACCGATGCGAAAGCAATCCGGCTTCCATTTACCGTAGCCCGAGCCGACGGTGTAGCCACGGGCACTCAGACCCGACACCACATCCGGCCCCGTCCCCGGCTGGCGCAGTTGAAAGGAGGTCACGGTCATCGAGCGCGCCCCTTCGGCCGCTGAGATGTTCATGCCACGCACAGCAGCCCACTGA
Organism: Candidatus Multivoradales bacterium; assembly: GCA_965248055.1. Taxonomy (GTDB): domain Bacteria; phylum Acidobacteriota; class Thermoanaerobaculia; order Multivoradales; family JAHEKO01; genus CBDCXF01. The sequence continues at coordinate 2,934,802 of CBDFIJ010000004.1, read as the reverse complement.
TGGGTACGATCGCGCAGGTCACGATGCCGCTGCCAACGGTTCTCCATTCCTTCTTCCAGAATCACGTCGAGCTGTCGATCGGCGGCAAATACGATCGACATCGCCGGAGTGGTGATGGTGCCCCCAGCAGCGTGCTTGTCGCGATAGCGCAGGATATCGGTGTAGAAACCACGGTGCTCGATCGTGTCGGCCTGTCGTTCGGCGCGCTGTGAGAGAGTGAAAAACACCAGGCCTGGCGGCATCGCCAGCGCTTTCTGGCTGCCCGAAAGCACGATGTCCAGATCCCACGCGTCGGTCTCGACTTGGGCTCCTGCCATCGACGAAACCGTGTCCACTAAAACCAGAGCCTCGCTTTCTTCGTGTACCACCCGGGCGATTTCCGCCAATGGGTTTTCCACCCCGGTGGAGGTTTCGTTATGAACCACCGTCACCGCTTCAAACTGGTCCCGGCGCAAAGTCGCGCGAAGCACGTCAGGATCCACTGCTTGGCCCCAGGGAAAGGCCAGCTCTTCGGCCTCCAGCCCCAGGGACTGCCCCATCGCCAGCCAGCGTTCGGAGAACGCGCCGTTGGTCAAATGCAACGACTTGCGCCGGACCGTCGAAGACAAAGCGGACTGCATAATCAGGGTCGAACTTCCGGTCGCGGTCAGTACCTCGCGTTGAGTGCGAAAAACCTGCTTGAGTCGCGGCGACAAACTGTGGTAAATCTCAGCAAACGCCGGAGCCCTGTGCCCCAAGAGATCTTGGGTCATTGCCTGCCGTACTTCTTTGAGTACGTAGGTCGGTCCGGGCAGAAAAAAACGAATTTCTTCACGCATGTTGAATATCGGTTCTCAATTCTCGGGCCTGGGTTTTCTTGATTTGAATGAGTTTCGTGTTTCAGTTTGAATCTGCCAGTTCAGGAGCCTGGTCATAGCCTCGCACCAGGACCACCGAGCATCCGAGAAAGTGCTCGCGAAGCAGATCTTTGAGAACCACCGAGCCCTTCCTTGGTTTGCAGGAAAGGGTTGCCGTAGCCCCGACTTCGACCGCGCGAAAGACTCCGATTGAACCCGCTCGGTCGAACCGTTCCGGGAGCGCTGTGGCAGCGTTCATATCCAACCAACCAACTCTTCTTCCAGCAGCGGATTCCTTCTGCACCATCTCAGAATATTGCTCAAGGGTGCCCTCAACAAGGATAATTCGAGGCGCTTTCATGGCAGATCTAGACCCTTCCAATATGCCTTCGTCATCAGTCCTCAGAGTACAGCAGACAAGGCTCTCTGTGGGTGCGAAATGCTGCTTCTTGAACACTAAATTCCGCGCACCAACTCGCCAGTAACGTGTCGTCGCCGGTATCAATCGCTTGGCGGACCGTCGACCCGCCAGTCAGCAAATCGATCGCCGGACGATCAGAGACAAATTCGTAGGGCGCCTGGCGCCAACCAAACTCCCCACCGAGCTGCCGCCGCAAGATCCTCAACAGCTCCAACCCAAAGCGATAGGCCTCGACCTTGGCCGCGTCGGTGACGACGATCTCCACTCCTCCACACACCGCACCAGCGTGCTTCTGAAACTGAGGGCGAAAGTAGGTCGGGATAAACGACAGCCCCGGAGTCGGCATCGCCGTCAAAGCTTCCGCCAACACCAAGGGATCGACTCGGGGAGAACCAACCAGGTGAAACGGTCGGGTGGTTCCGCGCCCTTCAGACAGTTCGGTGGCCTCTAACAAGCAAAGCCCTGGGTAGATCACCGCCGTTTCATAGCTCGGCATGTTGGGCGAAGGAGCGACCCAAGATCGTTCGAGGTCGGGCCAGGTCTGAGCCCGTGACCAACCCTCCATCGCCCAGACCCGCACCGCGTTTGCTTTGGCGTTTCCCGGATCCAGCCCAAGCTCCAGCAGCACCAACTCAGCCAAGGTGAGTCCGTGGCACACTGGATGCTCGAACGCACCGACAAAAGATGCAAACCCTTCGCCGCGCCGGTTTCCCTCCACCTTCATTCCACCCAACGGATTGGGGCGATCCAAAATCCATACTTCACAACCCGCTTGGCGCGCTACCGAGGTCGCCCACACTGCGGTCGCCGGGTAGGTGTAGTAGCGGCTGCCGATGTCCTGCAGATCGACGATCAACAAATCGAGACCCTCGAAAGCTTCGGGCACTGGGTGCAGCGAATCTTGATCGTCGCCATAGAGCGAGACGATCGGAATGTCGGTCAATGGATCGAGGTTCTGATTGGCCGCCACCATGTCCTGCTCGACTCCGTAATAGCCGTGCTCAGGAGCGAACAAACGGCTGGGTGGATGGCCGGCTGCGGTTAAGGTCAAATGGGCCGGTCGCAGTTGCCCATCGACGACCGCTTGTTGCGACAACAATCCGAATCGACGACCGGCAAGCTCTGAAGGATCCACGAGCAGGCGGTCCAGTCCTGTGGTCAACCTCATGGCTACGAAGCCGATCGTTTTTGCGACCGACGATAGTCGCCGCTCTTGCCGCCAGACTTGGCTTCCAGGCGCAGATCGGTGATCTCCGCCGAGCGCTCCACCGCCTTAACCATGTCGTAGAGGGTCAAGGCTGCGGCGGCGCAGGCGGTCAACGCTTCCATCTCAGCCCCGGTGGGACCGCGCACCACCACGCGGCTGCGCACCGAGACACCCTGTTCATCGGGGCTCAAATCGATCTCTACATGGTCCAGCAACAACGGATGGGCGAGTGGAATCCACTCCGGGGTGCGCTTCGCCGCCTGGATACCGGCAATTCGAGCGGTCGCTAGGGCGTCCCCTTTGGGCAGTTCCGCCAGCCGAGCGGCGGTCTCGCTGGTCATGCTGACGCGGCACGATGCTTCCGCGACCCTCAAGGTCTCAACCTTGGCGGAAACATCCACCATCGACACTTCTCCTCCCTCCTTGACGTGCGAAAACGCCTGGGAGGAGGAAAGGTCGGGTTTCGAGTGCTCACTGGACATAGCCAGAGGCTATCAACGATCGTCGCTGATTGACGTTTGATCTATCACCCAAGCGGGTTGCCTCACCATCCTGGAGGCTCCAAATCCGCGACAATCGGACAATGGCCTTTCCTTCCACCCTGGAGTCGGATACCCTGCCGGTTCGGAACGCATTCTTATGGCACAAGTAATCGATTGGCCCACTGAATTCCCCAAGCTGCCCAAATTGGGTAACCGCGCTCCATTGCTGTTTGGTATTGCCTTGGCCTTGATGCTGGCGTTTACCAGTTTCTACACCGTGGAACCCGAAGAAGTCGGCGTGGTGATGCGCTTTGGACGCTTCGTCGACACCACTGATCCAGGACTCCATTTCAAGATCCCCTTCGGCATCGACCGCGTCATCCGGGTTCCGGTCCAGCGGTTATTAAAACAAGAGTTTGGCTTCCGTACCGTGGAAGCCGGTGTTCGCAGCCAGTTCAGGGGAGCTCCAGACGAAGCCTTGATGCTCACCGGCGATTTGAATGCGGCTGTGGTTGAGTGGGTGGTGCAATACCGCATTGTCGACCCCGAGCGTTATTTATTCCGCGTGCGCAACGTGGAGGACACCTTGCGCGACCTGTCGGAGGCGGTGATGCGCGAAGTGGTGGGCGACCGCACCGTCAACGAAGTTGTCACCATCGGTCGCCAGGAGATAGCCGACTCGGTTGAGCAGCGTTTGCAAGCAACCGCTGACCAATACGAAACAGGCATCAAGATCGAGCAAGTGGTGCTGCAAGACGTCAATCCTCCGGACGAAGTTAAGGCTTCGTTTAATGAGGTCAACGAAGCCGAACAGGAGCGGGAGACGCTGATCAATCAAGCACAAGAGGCTTACAACCAAAGAATCCCCAACGCCCGTGGACAGGCCCAGAGAACCATCGAGGAAGCCCGTGGCTACGCCCTCGATCGAGTCGCCCGTTCCAAGGGTGAGGCGGCACGTTTTGAAGATATCTACCGGGCCTACGCCCGCGCACCCGAAGTCACCCGCAAACGCATGTACCTGGAGACCATCGGCAAGGTATTACCCGAGGCCGGGCGCAAACTGGTGATCGACGATGACATCAAGGGCGTCCTTCCTTTACTGAACTTGGACAGTGGCTTGTCGGGTGGAGGTTCTCAGTGATCCGCGCCGCTGTCATCGCTTTGATCTTGATTGCCGTGATGGTGCTCAGCGGAGCCATCTTTGTGGTCAATGAGCGGGAACAGGTGATCATCACCCAATTTGGCGAACCGGTCGGGGTCCCGATCACCACGCCTGGACTCAAATTCAAGATCCCGCTGATTCAGGATGTCCATCGTTTCGACAAGCGCTTCTTGGAATGGGACGGCGATTCCAACGAACTCCCCACTCGCGACAAGGTTTTTATCTGGGTTGATACCTATGCCCGTTGGCGAATTACCGATCCCCTGAAGTACTTCCAGAGACTGCGCGACGAACGCGGTGCCCAGACTCGGCTCGACGACATCCTGGACGGCGAAACCCGTAACGTCATCGCCAGTCATAACCTGGTGGAAGTGGTGCGCTTGTCCAATCGTGAACCGCTGGCAGACGAATCGCAGTCGGAGGACAGCGACACCCTCGAAACCATCACCATAGGACGCGAGCAGATCCGTCAGGAGATCCTCGCCAAAGCCCAAGCTAGAACTGGGGACCTTGGAATTGAGATTCTGGACGTGCAATTCAAACGCATCAACTACGCCGAAGCGGTTCTTCACACGGTTTACGACCGGATGATCGCCGAGCGCAAACGGATTGCCGCTCGCTTTCGCTCCGAGGGCCAAGGCGAAGCCAACCGCATTCTCGGTGAGATGGACCGCGACCTTAAAGAAATCGAATCCGAGGCCTACCGACAAGCGCAAGAGCTCGTTGGTGCTGCCGATGCCGAGGCGACCGACATCTACGCCCGCGCTTACAGCCAGTCAGCGGATTCCCGCCGTTTCTATGCCTTCCTAAAAAGCATGGAAACCCTCGAATCCACGGTCGACGAGTCGACCACCTTGCTCCTTGGAACGGACGGCGAGTTCTATCGTTTTCTTGAAAGCTCCCGATAACACCGATCTATTAAATCCAACCCGAACTTTGCTGGAGGACTGATGAACCTGATTAGCGGACTCGGAGTGATTGCGTTACTCGGCATTGCTTGGGCGATGTCCTACCACCGCAAGGACTTCCCCTTGCGCACCGTGATCTGGGGCATGGGCCTGCAGTTTCTTTTTGCGCTGATTATCCTGCGCCAAGACTTTCTGAGCTTTGCCGGAATGGTGATCCTTGGTCTGCTGATGTTGGCGTTTATTTCCCGCCCCGGGGAGCAATGGATCGATGCCCTGGCGATGGCTACGACTGCCGTTCCAGCCATCTTGGTCGCCGCCTTGGTGGCAACCCTAGCGCCACATTTGCTGCTGCCCCTGGCAGGATTGATTTTGTTGGTGATGGTGGCGAACGCGATCTGGACCCGCCAAGCCAGCTTGCAGCGCTACGGTGCCTGTGGCTTGGTGAGCATTGGGGTCGCCCACCTGTTGGTTAATCGCATCACCGGTCAGGACATCTTCAAAGTGTTGTCGGAAAAGGTCGCCGGTTTCTTGAACCTATCCGACTACGGCGCGCGGTTTCTGTTCGGCAACTTCGCCGACCCACAGCATTACTTCCCTGGCTCCGATACCTGGCCCGGATTCGGCTTCTTATTCGCTTTCAAAGTGTTGCCGACGATCGTCTTTTTCGGCGGTTTCATGGCGGTTCTCTACTACCTCGGGGTGATGCAGAAGGTCATCGAGTCGATCAGTCGATTCGTCCGCTGGACCATCGGCACCAGTGGAGCGGAAACCCTTTCTTGCTCCGCCAACGTGTTTGTCGGCCAGACCGAAGCACCATTGCTGATTCGACCGTTTCTGCCGGGAATGACCAAATCAGAGCTGCTGACCGTCATGGTGGGTGGCTTTGCCACCATCGCCGGCGGTGTGTTGGCGGGATACATCGGCATGGGAGTCCCCGCTGGGCACCTGATTGCCGCCAGTGTGATGTCTGCTCCAGCAGCCTTGGTGGTCGGCAAGATCATCTACCCGGAGAAGGAACACTCCGAGACTGCTGGAGATGTCACCCTGCCAACCATCGATGCCGGCGACAACGTCATCGAAGCCGCAGCCTCGGGGATCACCGACGGTCTTAAACTGGCGGTCAACGTTGGCGCCATGCTGTTGGGTTTTATCGCTCTGATCGCCGTGATCGACGTGATGTTCAACTTCGCAGACAAGTGGATCGACGGACGGCTGATGGCGGGTGAGTACATCGAGTACGGTTCTGGCGGCTTGTCGCCGGTTGTCGGTGAGTTCAAGGGCATCTTCCCTGGCTCGCTGCAAACCCTGTTCGGCACTCTGCTCGCTCCTCTCGCCTGGTTGATGGGCGTCCCCTGGGCCGACGCGGCCAAAGTCGGCAACCTACTCGGCATCAAGCTGTCGCTCAACGAGTTCGTCGCCTACGGCACCCTGGGAAGCTACATCCAAAATGACGCCCTCTCTCCGCGGGCAGTCATTATCGCCACCTATGCCCTCTGTGGTTTCGCCAACTTCTCCTCGATCGGCATCCAGCTTGGCGGTATGTCGGCGATCGCCCCCGAGCGCCGCAGCGACTTGGCGAAAGTCGGCTTGAAAGCGATGTTCGGTGGCGCTATCGCATCGTGGCTGACCGCCTCGATCGCCGGATTATTGATCTCCTAGAAATCCTCTCAACGGGTTCCCCGCATTTCCTGCATAAGTTCAGAAACAAATGGCACTCGTTCAATGAGGAGTGTCGATGAGCATGAGGTTGATCAGAGGGCGTTTCCAAGGCCTGGGACATCTTCGTCATCTAGGGGTATCTTGGGTCATGACCCAAGATAGCGCTGAGAAACGTATCCGAGCATTGAGATTCTGGCAGGAGCATGGGATCGATGCAGCGATCGATGCATTTTCGGTCAGCCGGAGGACTCTGTACCGCTGGAAGTCTCGTCTTGGTAGGTGCAAAGGAGAGCTAAGCTCTCTAATACCCTCAATCAACAGCTCCGAAGAAAAGAAGACGGCGCAAGTGGCCAGCTGAGGTGGTCTCTGAGATCGGTCGATTGCGGGTCAAAGAGCCCAATCTTGGCAAGGACAAGATCTATCCGCTGTTGAAACCCTGGTGTGAAGTAAGGGGAATTACCTGCCCCTCGGTGAGCACCATCGGCCGCATCATTGGCGATGCTCCCGACAAGATGCGCTTGGTGCCTCAAAGGATTGATCGCCTGGTCAGTGGGTGGCAGTAGATACCATCGAGCGATTCTGTGATGGCCAACGCCGGTACTTGATCACTCTGACCGATGCCGCCAGCAGCATGAGTCTGGCAATAGCCACCAACTCCCACACCTCGAGCACGGCAGCGCGCTTTCTGGACCTGAGCCTTGATGTCTTGCCATTTGCTGTTACTACCGTGCTCTCAGACAACGGTAGTGAGTTTCAAGGAGCCTTCGACAAGAAAGCTGCTGAGGCTGGAATCAAACGCTGGTACACCTACCCCAGGTGCCCGAAGATGAACGCCCAAGCCGAGAGATTCAATCGAACCATCCAAGAGCAAGTCTTCGTTGACTACAACGAAGACTTGCTCTTCACTGACCTCCAAGCTTTCAACCAAAAACTCTTCGACTGGATGCTCTGGTTTAACGCCGAAAGGCCCCACTGGAGCCACCGACAAAGACCACCGCTACAATACGTAGCTGAACATACCGATCAGTGCCAAATGTCATGGACGCATACATTTCCTTGACAGCCCCTCCTAGCTGATATAGGGTTGACGCCTCAGTTCACCGCGTAATTGGCGCTACTGTTTCGTTTCTTTTTGGGAACTAAGGGAGGGAGTCATGAGATCGATATTCTTGTTCGTTTCGTTGCTGAGTGTAATTGTCGTCGGGCCACGACTTCTTGCCGACGAATTCGCGTGTCAGGACAATATTGATAATGACAGCGACACCCTGGTGGATTTTGCAGACCCGGACTGCAATTGCCCACCGCCAGATCTCAATTGCACTGCCAACGACACCAGTGCAGCCTTCTATCAAGCCACAACCTTGCTGGATGGGTGCTTTGGGCCAGGGGATACGTTCACCGCAGTAAGCCTCGGCGCTGAAATAGAAACTAATGCCTCCATCCGATATGACATCGGTCTATTTATACCCATTTCTGACCCCGACGACGCTTTGGCGACCGGTTGCATGCGAGAGTACTTGCGGCCAGCGGCCAACTATCCAAACAGTGATGGTGACCTTTGTGGCAACGTCACGTCTTCAACATCCGAGACCTATGTAATTCCAACTGCAGTGACCCTACCCTGCTCGGATAGCAATGGAGATGGAACGGTTAATATCGACACCATCACCTCCTGGGGCCAAGCAAAAAACACCATCGTCTGCGACGGAACTGACGTCTTACAAGACATTGACGATTTCAATGGTTCTAAATGCAAGCGTTCATTGGTGGAATCCAACATCTCAGTACCGGATATTCAGCTTTCGTGTACCTGTACACCCAGCCTGATCTCTGTGTTGGGACAAACAGCCTCTTGCTCGTTGACCTACAACAACACCGGAGTGGGGGCGGGGCAGTTCTGGCAACTTGAAGTCGGCGATGACGCCAGCGTAGCAGGCATATTCACCGGCGTCGCCTATGGTGGCGGCAGCGCCGGTGATCAAACCCTCGCCAACACCGACGAGAGTTGGAAGCCCGGCCTCTCCGGTGTGCCAGGTCGCATTGACAGCAGCGAAACAGACACCATGACTTTTGATTATCAAGTCAATTCAACCGACGCCTCCCTCTCGGTAACACCCGTTTTCTATCCGACTCTCCCACTGGTCGCCCCGAGTGTGACCTCCGCACAGTCCTCTATCGCCTGCGATCTCAATATTGTTCCCAACTATGCATCGGTAGTGAATTTCACCGCAATTGACAGCCGGGAGGGTAAATGGATCAGTTGGGAAACCGTTGGTGAGATCGGCAGTCTGGGGTTCAAGGTGCAAGCGCAGCAGGGCGGAAAATGGGTCCCCGTTCATCCCGGAATCGTCAACGCCAAAGGATCGGAAGGTGGCCGCTACACGGTGTTTGATCAAAGTAAACACCGAAGCACCCAATATAGAGTTGTGGAAGTCGACGCCCATGGTCTGATTCGCGAACTGGGTAGATTGGATCTGAACCAGCCAGTTCGGCGTACTCAAGTTCGGCCAGTACCTGGGCGTGCTGGGGGGCTTCGAGCACCGCGCCAAAAAATTGGCTCTAAGCGCGCAACGAGGGCCGCCTTACCGCCCGAGCTAATCGGCGGGGATAGGCAACCACTTCGAGAGCGCCCGCCTAGGCCCACACCTCAACTGAGACCAATTGGAGTCGTGGTTCCCGGACCCGGGCCCTACGAGCTAACTCTCGACGAACTGGCGACCGCGCTTGGAGAGTCCCGCGAAGCGGTCGGGAGAAAGGTGCGAAATGGAAAGTTTCGGCTAACACTCAACGGAAACGACATCCCCATCGATGCTTCCAAAGGCACGGTTCGTTTCTTGGTCCGCGATTCTTTGCCACCCTACCTCGACTCCTGGACCTTGGTCGCAGAGTGGAAGTCTGGCGTTGTCATGGAACGCGATTCCAGCAATTCACCTCTTTCTGCAGAAAATGATACCTACACTCACCATCAGCGATTTGAGAAAGACAGCTTTGCGACTCTGTGGTTGGCGAGTTCCCCCACCGATGATTTTTGGTACTGGAAGTACGTGATTGCTGGTGGCAGTGACGACCGTACGACGGTGAGTTTTTTGACTCCTGGAGTGATAGCTGAAAAGTCTGCCCGACTCTCCGTGAAGGCTTACAGTCCCTTAGCCAACACAGGCGGCACCTCGTTCGAAATCAAAGTCAATGGGCATCGTCTGGGGAACGCGGTGTCTTATGAATCAGAGAGATTCGACACCGTGCTGATGGTTCCTGCCAGGGTCTTGGTTGACGGAACCAACAACATCGAATTTAGAGCTGAACAAGGGTACGCCTTCATCGACTCATTCGACCTGACCTATCAACGGCCGCTGCAACCAGTTCACGGGTTTCTGCAGATGAAGAACGCGCCAACCCGGGGGTTGACAAAGGGCTGGACCTCCGATGCCGTTACCGCTTACGCCTGGGAAGATGGAGTACCCCGGTCGTTGGCCATCGGTCTTTCCTCTGGCCTCGACGGCACAGTACAGGCGAAATACCAACTCTCCTCCGAGACCGAAGTCTGGATGGTCGATACCACCGGATGGAAACAAGTCGCTGGTCTGCGCCTTCTCGGCAAACGCAATAGCCTCGGTCGAAAACCAATCGATTACTTGCTGATCACCGACCCAACTCTCACAGTTGGCGCCGCCGAGCTCGCCAGCTACCGTGAATCTCAAGGGCTCCGAACACGCACTGTGTTCTTTCAAGACATTGTTGATCAAATCGGCCACGGGAACTACCACCCATCGATGATCAAAGAGTACTTGACCTTGCTGGCGGAGAGACCTCGGCAAGCGCCGCGTTGGGTTGTCTTATTGGGCGACGGGCATTGGGACTTTCGCGATATCAATGGTTGGGGAGGCAATCTGATCCCGGCCAATTTAATGAACGTCGGCAATCAAGTCATCGCCTCGGATTCAGTCCTCGGCGACGTAGACGGGAGCCCCGGAAGCGAATTCTTGATTGGTAGGATTCCAGCCAACTCTAGAGAAGATGTTTCCAACTATGTTGAAAAACTTAAGGTCTTCGAAGCCTCTACGGCCGACTGGAAGCACAATATTGCGTTCGTTGCCGACAACCCAGATCATGCCGGGGACTATCACGCTGCGGCCTTCGATCTATCTGCTCGGGCACCGAACGACTTCAACCGAAACCTTCTTCTACTGGGTAGAACCGGCGACCCAGGAGAGATTCACTCTGAGCTCATCGACCAGATCAATGATGGTACTCTTGCGCTCGTTTATTCCGGCCACGGAGGCGCCACACAGCTGGCAGCAGAATCAATTCTGTCTACCGCAGACATGGATGAATTGACGAACTCCCAGTCACCGGGAATACTTTTTGCGTTTGGATGCCTAGTCAATATCACCACCTGGCCGGGCGTCCAGACGCTTCCAGAATCCCTATTGTTCGATCCCGATGGTGGATCGGTCGCGGCGTTCGGTGCAACTGCAGCTTCGCGCCACGCCCAGTCGCACCTACTGGCAACTTACACGCTTCCCGAAGCCTGGAACGGTGACAACGCGACGCTCGGCGAAGCAGTCTTTAGCGGGTTAAGGAGTTTCATAGCTGGTGGCGGGAGCCCAGATATTGCTGCCACCTACAGTCTCACAGGGGACCCGGCTTTGCGCCTCACTCCGCCGCAGCCCTAGCAACCGTCACCGGCCAACCGGTTAGAAGCCAGAATTCCACTCCAACTGCGGTCTACTTCGGCCATAATCGCCTCTCGTCCCAACTTGAGTTGCGAGGCGGCTTGATAGTGGGAGTACAGCATTTGACTGAACAAAGACGCGAAGTAGATTTTCGCCAATTGGTGACCAAGATCGATGAGGTAGTGGATCAAGGCATGGGCGCCGTGGTCGATGAGGAAAAGGCAGTTCGCGATGTCGCCAAGGAGGTACTCCAAGGCTTGGGCGACGAATTGGGGATTACTGGCATCCGGGTCTATCGTAAGACGGGGAACGACCACTACCGGCTGATTGACGCTTTCCCGACCGGGGTCGGCAAGAATCGAGGCCTACAAGTTCCCGCGGACTACCCGCCGATCGAACTGGCGATCTGCAACCGGGTGATCTACATGCCCCAGGGGGATCCGCGCACCGACGCTGAGCTGGAAAGCAAGCTTGGGGTTTCTGAATTCGCCGCGATCGAGATCGGCGGCGAGGCCTACGTGATTGCGTTTGATACCGCCGCGGATGTCGCATCCGACGACATCGTTTACGCTCTGGCGGTTCTGCGCCACTCGATCAACGACCGTTTGCGCAGCGAGCGCATCGCCGACGTCCTGGCCGAAGCGCGGCGTATTCAAACCTCGATTCTGCCCCGGCGGGTGCCCAAATTTGGGGTTTTTGACTTGGCGGCTCGCAGCGAACCGGTGGACGTCGTCGGTGGCGATTTTTACGACTTCATCCCGATGAGCGACAAAAGCGTCGGCATCGCCATCGCCGATTCGTCTGGCCACGGGCTCACCGCGGCGATGCAAGTGCGCGACATTCACATGGGTTTGCGCATGGGGCTGTCGAGAGACTTCAAGATCGTGCGCACCGTGGAGCGGATGAATAGCATCATCCACCACGGCACCTTGACCAGTCGCTTCGTATCGATGTGTTACGGCGAGCTGGAAAACACCGGACTGTTCATTTACGTCAACGCCGGGCATCCACCACCGCTGTTTCTCGATGCCGAGGGTCGCGTCAAGAAGTTGCAAGCTGGTGGCCCGGTACTGGGACCACTGGCAGACGCCACCTACGAACGAGGCTTCGTCAACCTCAAGCCCGGTTGCACGGTGGTGATGGTGACCGACGGCATCCTGGAAGCCTTGGGCGGTACCAGCGACGAAGAATTTGGCCGAGATCGGCTGGTCGATACCGTTCAAGAGTGCCGAGCCTGCTCCGCCCGTGAAACCGTCGACAAGATCTTCGCCGCAGTGGATGAATTCCTCGATGGTGAACCCCTTTCTGATGATCGCACCGTGTTAGTCATTCGCCGTCCTGCTCAGGACGAGGAAGAGTAGAACCTGATTCGAGGACTTCTCCATTCATCTCGATCAATCACTACCCCGAGCCTTTTATGACCGGCCCAGCCCGACCGTTGCGCGCGCGCTGCTCGGATGCCAGATCGTGCGGGTCGTCGGGGCCTCCACTTCAATCTTAGAAATCACCGAGACCGAGGCCTATCTCGGCGCCATCGACCCCGCCAGCCACGCGGCTTTTGGTCGTCGCACAAAGCGCGTTGCACCAATGTACGGCCCACCCGGTCATGCCTACATCTACTTCGTCTACGGCATGCATTGGTGCTTCAACGTCGTCTGCGGCCAACAAGGCGTCGCCGACGCAGTACTGATTCGCGCTGGAGTTCCTGTCGGCGGCGAGGCGACCATGCAGCACCGACGCGGCCAGAAACCCGGAGTCAATGCCAAGGACTTGGCTGGTGGTCCGGCTAAGCTCTGTCAAGCCATGGGGATCGATTGTCGATCGAACGCCCGGAGTCTGCAAGGCAGTGGGCTTTTCTTAGTTCACGGGCGCCGCGTGCCTGAAAGCGAAGTTATCCGCGGACCGAGAGTCGGCGTGAACTATGCGGGTGAGGCTAGGAAATGGCCCTTGCGGTATCAAATTGCCCAAGAGAATTAGATCATGCCCATGCGAGTCCATTGGGCAAATCACATCCGACGTACTCATAGTGCAAAACCCTTCGATGACCTGCAACGGTTGCAGCAGATGAGGCATGTAGCAATAGAGGACTCATGGCCATCGCCGCGCCAGCACGAACCGAGCAATAGGCCGATTTCCCGGTAGAGAGCTTTTTCCCAATCTGGGAGCGGGTGAGGCGTCCCAGCTTATGGCTTTCAGGGATTACGCGAAGAGCACCGTTGTCGTCCGTTGCATCGTCTAAGTGGACTCGCAGTGAGATCGTGTTCTCCAGAATCTCAACCGGAGGTTGTACGTGATGGACTCCCTCCTTGATCGACCACGGCCCAAAACCTGGGGTCTGCCGTCTTTCACTTACTGCAATCGTCAGATCCTGGTGAAAAGGGACTTTCCAGTTTGCACTTGGCGTCTTGTCGAAGATCGTCAGGCGCGTCAGCGTGATCGGTCGATCCAGAAACATACTCGCCAGACTGAACATCTGATCGGACTCTCCGAAGGTTCTAAGAATCGCTGACTTCTCCAGCCCGTTTCGCACTCCGCCGTGCTCTGGAGAATCTGCAGCCAGTCGATCCACTTCACGGCGAAAACGGAACAGCTCAGGTTCATTAACCCATGAATCGGTGACCAGAAACCCATCGCGAGCGTACGCTTCGCCGTTTAGTTTCATCACCGGATCAGGCCCTCCGCAAAGCAAAACGTGTGACTTCCGGACGCACGTTGAACCGTACCTTCTTTAAGTGTCCCACGCCGCGACTAATGTAAATCCTGCGTCCATCGCCCACGTCAAACTCGCCAGCTGTATACCGTCGGTTCTTGACCGGCAAGATCGGAGGGGGAAGGAAAGGAGCCTTGCACTGTCCACCGTGGGTGTGACCGCTCAAGATCCAGCCTCGGTAGCCGCCCCAGCCTTCAAGATCGACAGTGTCAGGGTTGTGGCTCAGCGCCAATGACGCCCTGGATGGCAGCAATTGGGCAACCGCCGATTTCGGGTCGAATCTTTCAGCCCACAAATCATCCATCCCGGCAATCTGCAGACCTTCGACCTGCACCACCTGATTCCGCAGAATGCGAATCCCATGATCGTGAAGTACATCAACTAACCGCGCTGCAATTTCCGGATGCGCCCAGTTAGGGCCATAGTCATGGTTGCCTAGAATGCCAATGGTTGCCATGCGCCCGCGCGGAGCCTGCGAGTAGATGAATTCCGCGTGCTCAACACCGCTGGGCTCGTAGCTCGTGAAATCCCCGGTGTAAACAATTAGGTCGGGATTCAAATGACGAACGGTTTCGAAGGTCCTGAGTATGTAGTCGTCGGAAACTCGCTTTCCGACATGGAGATCGCTGAGCTGCACCAGGGATCTCCCTTCTAACCCGCTCGGAAGTCCTTCTATGGGTAGCGGTCGACGAACTACCTGCAACCATTCGGGCTCCACTTCAAATGTGTAAGCCAATACACCAATACTTGTGGCAACGGCTGTAGCAAGCGAACCCTGGAGAAAACGGCGGCGCGTCGACACGGTCTAGCTAGTCCCCGACGACTCAAGTCGAATCTTGAGCATCGTGCAGGACTATAGAAGAAGCGGCGTCGATATTGTCTATGCCACCCGAACGTCACAACTAGCCTTCTGCGGTGGTGTAGTCACCGCAGAAACGACCTCACTCCATCCCCCGCCAGACGATCCTCCCGTGTTCCTGTCGCAGAGTTATGGTGACCTTGGTTGCAGGGGTCTTGCACACCATCAGTTCAGGCACGTCGAACTTACGGTCGTCAATATTTATGTCCCAGCCGGACGACTTCGGGTTGTTCGGCAGGACGTTGATCCGCTGGCGCTGGCTGTTGGGCTTCTGTAGGTCGTTGATGATGTTGATGTCTTCGCGCGAGACACCGGCCTCTCCGAGTTGTGTCGCAGAAACCGGGTCATAGGGAAAGACCACAATCGTGGCTCCGCTGCGGGCTCCGGTGTTGCATTCTCGTCGAATTTCCTCAGCACCGGTGCGTCTCAGTTCCCCCACCGCGTTGCGGAAACACGCACCCAAACCGCTCAAGTAGATCTCGGTGGTACAGCCCACAGACCCAATCATCAGTAGCAAGACCGCCCAACCCAGATAATAACGGTAAGGTCCTTTCCGCAATTCACGCTGCCTGTGCATTCTGTACTCCTCCAAGAGCTCTCCTTCAGAAGCCGAGAGACACTGTCAAAAACAGAGCTAGGTTAGCACAAAGCAGGAGTACCCTTGCCGCTCGCGCGGTAATCAAGAATCCGTAGCGCACTATGAGAGGATCCGAGGGTTCTTGAGTAGCAACAACCGTTCACAGCCGTTTGTCCGGGAAGCATGTCTATGAAACGCATAACCGTTGGTCGCAAACCATTGCCCGCAGCACTCCTGTTGACCGCTGCCCTTCTGTTCGAAGTGCCCTCCATTCATGCGGACGAAAGAGACATTAGCAACCGATGGCTCGGAGCCTGGGCGACGACCAACATCGACGTGCAATCTGGCTGTGGCGATCGCTACACCAACAACGATGTGGTCGGTCAACGCTCTACTTCCAACGGCGAGTTCTCGTTTGATTCTGGTGAGCTGTTCCAGGTCTCCAAAGTCAAAGTCGAGCGGAAACGGATCGAGGTACTGCTCGATCTCGATGAACCGCTACTGGCTCCACGGCTGGAAGGTCCCTTCGAGCTATTCGACGAACTCGATTGTAAGGTCGAACTTAGAATTCAACTCCCCAACGACATCGATCGCAAGGATGACGCACAAATCGAGACGCTGTTGACCGAACTTTTTGCTCGCTACGAAAGCGCCCACGCCGCGCGGGCGTCGAGCACCTGGAATGGCCGTGAGCACGATCCATACCCGGAAGACTATGAAGCGACCTTGGCCGAGTACTAGATCTGGAGAGTCGAACAGTTCAATGTAGAGATCGCGGAAGCAATCGATGCCGCGACCGACGAAGCCGCTCGTAGCCTCGACCGTCTCGACGACCAGCCTGAGTTCTTGTTGGGATTCGGCGCGGGCATTCGCGCCTCTCGCACCCAGTCCTGGCCGCGCGATTGCGACAGGTTACTAACCGCCAGCGAATACAGCCACCTGAAACAACCGCCTTCCGGTGAGAACACAGACTGGAACGAGGGCTTTGTTCAAGGACAGAAACTTGCCTTTCATATCGAGATCGCCCAACGGCTACGTCCGTGTTTCGAGACCACACCGCGCTGAACGCGACTTGCGCGAAGCGGAGTGGTCTCGACTGGGGAGCGACATGATCGTAGCAGTCAAAGAAGCGACCAGTTTCTCACCCTGGTCTCGTACCGCGTAGACATCAGCATCGCAAACCGTAATGGTTCGACCCGACTTCACCACCCGAGCAATCGCATAGAAATTGTCGCCGCGCGCGGGGGCCAGTAGGTTGACCTTGTACTCAATCGACAGTACGTCGGTACCGGGTGGCGTGAGGGTGAAGGCAGCATAGCCACAGGCACTGTCGGCAATCGCCGCAATGGCAGCGGCATGCATGTACTGATGCTGTTGGGTGAAACGCTCGGAGTACGGCATCTCGATGCGTACCGAGCCGGGCTGAATATCGCTGATCTCAGCCCCCAGGGTAGCCATGAACTCCTGCTGGGCAAAGCTCTCTCGAACCTTGTCGACGAAGGCAGGGTCGCGTGGCTCAAACTGGAGTTTGGAAGTCATCTCTTTGTTAGCGGCAGCTATCACTCGCTGTCACGAACAGGTCCGGCCAGACACCATAACTTTGGAACCACTCTTGCTGAGCGCGAACTCGATCGGTCCGGACGCGGGGCGGCACACCCATAGATCCTTAACATCCAACCATTGATATCGAAGCGAGGTTCTCTGAGGGCGTGTTTTTGGGTCGTTGGGTACGAAGTTGATCCGTTGGTACGGCCCGATATCAAACTGAAGTGAGTTAACCGCGTCGATCTCGCGCCGCGTGACCCCGAGCGCTTCCAGTTGACTGGTCGAGGTAGGTGCGGTTGGAAAGAGCACAATCAAACCGCCATCTGCGTTCGGCATTGGACACGACAATACTCTCTCGCTATCTGCGGATCGCTCAAGATCGCCAGCACCCTTCAGGAGGCATCCGCCCAGTTTGTCACTGGCATCTGGCCAAGACGTAATGACCGCTGCCCCAAGTGCGACGGCCGACCTGGTGCTGCATCCCGTTGTTAGCAAGGCCACCAAGATAAACATCACGACACCTCTGTTCGACCCCGGCTTCGAGTGCTTCTGCGTCATAGTCGTTACTCCTGGATCTCTCAATCTATCAACAACAGCACCCCACTTGGCCAACCAGCTCAGCAGCGAAGTGATCCCGGTGACCGTGGCTGAATAGGCAGTATGAATTTGGAGTCCGTTTGACCAGCGCCTCGTCGTACTCCATGTAACCGTAGGCGCCCGATTGGTAGGGGAAATCGGTGAACAAGGTTACCTCCCGGTCGGTGATCTTGAAGGCTTCATTGCCGATAAATGTGGCGGTGAGTTGCTCTGAACCCGCGGTCAACTTTTCTGTCAGGGCAAACACCGAAACAATGATGACCGTGAAAGTTTTCGCCAACACAAGTTTCTCCTCTTGAACTATTCACACCCAAGCGAAACGACAGTCGGGTGACCGGCACTCGAGTCGATCACGTACCGGACATAGCCATCCTGTGGCCTACAGACCAAAACATTGGGGACTACTGTGAAGGTGAGGGCGCTGTACGACGGATGCCGTTTCTTGCGTTCGTCGATAATGACCATTCCAGGACGACCGCTATATCGCTCCATCTCTCGCACGGTTCTCAGTTCCTCCACTGATATTCCCAAGGCCAAGAGCGAGGTGTCGTCGATCGCCATATCCGGAAGTAGCACGACCAGCGCCGATTTCTTGACTTTCAGATTGCAGTCGCCCTGAATCGAGCGACCCAACGGCCCTCCCAACTCTTGGGAAGTGGACCACAGACATTCACTCAATCGGTCTGAGGGGTCAGCCTGGGAAATAACAACGCCGGCGGCAACACTCGCCCCGACCACGACCGCCGGTGTACACGCTGTGAGAGTGAGGAATCCGCCCACGAGCGCAATGAGAACTTGGAAAACCTTCCTTTTCCCCAGGCAACTCCTTCCAATGATCACAATGGCGACAAGTCCCGCGCCCTTGCCAGGGCAAAACCCTGCTGTCGAACAGTCTCAGCAGCGACAGAAGCGTTCCACAACACAGGATTGCTGTGGTTGAAGTGAATAAACCGCACCTTCGCCTTTTCCTCCGTCGGCAGATCGGCAAACCGTTCCATACTGCGAACGATAAACGGATGGGGAAAGCCGGACATATCGCGACCAGGGAGTTCATTGCCATCGTAGAAAGTGGCGTCCAGGTAGGCGATGTCGACCGACGCGATCAGGTCTTCAATCCGCGTTCCCATCTCATCGAACTGTTGCCAACTGTCTATGTCGGGAATAAACAGCACGGACTTCTCGGGACCGTCAATCCGGTAGCCAACCACTTCCGAGAACTCCTGCCGGTGCGGAACCAGAAACGGGGTGACTTGGAGGCGTTCATTTAGCGTCACTGCGACACCGTCTTTCAAGGAGCGCAATGCGATGTTGTTGTATTTTACCAACTGGCTCCACGGCCCGTTGGTGGTCAAGAAGTCCTGCATCTGCGGCATGGCATACACCGGCACGCCCTCCGCTCCCATCACTTCGTGGCCGAGGTACATCAGACCGGTGTAATGCCCCATATGTGCATGGGTTAGGAAGATGCCATCCAGGCCTGGGCGACCTTCCACCGGCACAAGTTGATCCAGATGGTGTAACTGTTCCGGGAAATCCGGGGTTGCTTCGAACAGCCATCGCTGATTGGTTGCGGGATCAACCAACCCGAGACTGACGACAAAGCGCCGATGCTGCTGATCAAGCCAACCCGAATGGTCCTTGGTTCCCGCTTGGGGAACAGCCCCGTCTTGAGCGACACCTAGAACAACGACGTATGGGGCCGGTGTGACCGGTTTCGCGTCCTGTGCCGTCGCACCTCCGACAGCCAAGATCGCCAGCGCAGCCAACGTTTCAAACCACCGTCTAATTGCCCGCAAGATCCTTCCCAATGGCAGCCAGAAACCTCTCTTGATCCTTCGGCGACACCACGATTGATTTGTTGTCGTTGTAGAGAATCTTCAGTCGCTGCAGAGAGAGAGCCGGGCCGGACAACAGCGACGGACTCTTTTTTACCGAGCGGATTTGATCGAGCGGAATTCGCCACGAAAACGGCCCGCACTTGATGCGCAAGACCTCACTTTGGACTTCATAGTAAGTGGAAGTGAACAACCAAACTGGAATCACAATCGCTGGGAGAAACGCTAAGGCCAGCAACCCCAGTTGGCGCCAAGGGAGGTAGGAGGTGACCGACAGCATCACCATCCCCAAGAATATTTCCAGCACAACGATGGCCCACAGCCAGATGTCGATGGCGGATTTGAATCGCATCCCGAGATTCTAATTGGTCATAGGGGAGCAGACCGCAAATATCGATCGAAAATGGCTTCGAAAATGGTTCTTGAGAATTACAGTTCTCTACTGGCCAGAGAGCGCGGCAGGGAATCCTTGAGCCGCAATGCATGCCCCAGTTCGTAGACCCGTCGCACTACTTCTGCAGCCATCAACGCCATGAAACCTGGGGCAACCAAGATGCGAAACGTGAACCGACTCCCTGAAAAACCAAAGTCCAAGTTCAATGCCAAAGTGCTGGGCCACCATCCCCATTCTCCGAGTTGCACCCGAAACACCGCTGCCGCCCAGAAGATAAGCAACACAACTGGCCCCAACTTGGATCCCCTCCACATCAATATAAGGCCTACGCCACCGACAAAAGCGAGGGATGCGTGGATCCAGGTGGAGAAAAACCAGTCACTCCCAGGTGTAGCCGACTCAACAAGTATCAGCGGAGATCCGTCGAGAATCAGGGCGCCGACCAAGCTCATAACCACCACCAAAGTCACCCAACTCAGCACCCCGATTACCACTGTAGTGTTTCTGCGATCGGGTGCGGTCGTCAGCGCGAGCGGCGGTCGCGATTCAATCTCCGCTTCGATGGCTGCCAACCGCACTGGATATTGAACAGCATCGATCGTTCGCCGAGCCTCGCGAAGCTCCGATTGGGAATAGTTCGAGTAATCCGGCAGGTCCGGCGACAACCAGCTACTCCAGCCAACTCACCCGCACACTGCCAAAATCTGACTCTCCGGGCCAACTAGCTTTGTGGGGATTCAATGGTCACCTGAGTACGGACAGAGTTGGCAATAAAACAATTTCGATGCGCGGATTCATGCAACCGTTCCAGCTCCTCGGCAGAGATCTCGACGCTCGCCTCAAAAACCACGGTGGGCCGTAAGGTCACTCGGGTCAATGCCAACTTGCCGTCCAGGTTTTTTTCCAGGTGGCCGACGGCCGAGTCATCGTAGCGCGCCACCGGCAGCTTCTTCTTGGCGGCGATCGCCAGAAAGGTGAGCATGTGGCAGCTCGACAAGGCTGCAACCAAGGCTTCTTCGGGATCAACCGATCCCGGCGCACCCTTGAATTCGGGCGCTGCTGAAGCGGGTACTTGCAGACCCTCGGTGAAATACCAGGTGTGATTGCGGGTGTAGGTTTCGAAGTCGAAGTCGTCGGATTCGCGACTCCAAGAAACCATGGCTCGATGTTCAGACATCCTTGCTCCTATTGATGTGAGTTAGACGCTCGGGTTTTCCACCGAGTTTTTCTGCAGTGGGCTTGGGGGAACGCTTCCATCGGGAATCAGCGCATCTGAGTTGATGGATACTCCCCAAACTCTGAACTCCCCCTCAGCCACCGGAACTAGGTTAAAGGTAATTAGCGCCGGTCCCCGTTCAAATTGCGCCTCGACAGAGTACGTAAGAACCGAGGGATAGGGTACGCCCAGCGTCTTGGAGATCCGACGAAACTCGGGCTTGTCAAACGATTGTAGAGGCCCCAAAATGGAATACCAATTAAACATGCGAGCGATCTTGTCGTGCCCGGTGCCCTCCAGAACCTCCCGAGCAAAATGTTGTTCGAACCTGAGTGGTTCCCAGGTCGTGAGGTCAGGCAGCGCTTCCTCGATGTAAGGAATAGCGATCGGGTCGTACTTGCCCTTCTTGAGTGCGATAAATCCAGCACAACTTCCCACGGCGAGAAGGATCAAAGTGAAACACCCTACGCAGCCGAATGCCACTCGCTTGCCCCAGCCACGCTTCTTACTGGAACCTGTGTTGTTTGCCAAATCTGGCGCAGTGACGTCATTCATCGTCATCCTCTCGCCTTCGTGGTCCCGGTCTGCCCCTGATAGTGGCTGCCAGCACCCTCTTCGCCATAGGCGATTTCGGGCTCCTCTTCCATAGCGATGAAGATCAACTGGGCGATCCGGCGTCCGGCGTCGAGGACAAAGGGGACCGGTCCGAGGTTTTGCAATTCCAAGGTGATCTGACCTCGGAAGCCGGGGTCACACCAGCCAGCCAGGGAATGGTT
This sequence comes from Candidatus Multivoradales bacterium, assembly GCA_965248055.1. GTDB lineage: Bacteria > Acidobacteriota > Thermoanaerobaculia > Multivoradales > JAHEKO01 > CBDCXF01. The sequence goes on along the minus strand of CBDFIJ010000004.1, from coordinate 2,912,945 downwards.
GATCCACAGTCGGCCCAGAGTCGATTTGAGCTTGAGATCGCAGGCGACGTTGCGCGGAATTTTGACGTACTCCATGGTCGAGGCTAGCACCACCTCGCCAGGAAACAGCTTGACCGCTTCACTGGTGAACTCGGCCGGATCGCGGGTGGGGCAAATCCAATGGTCGCCAACCCGCACGTCGTAGCTGGCGGCGTTGACTTGATCCGGGGTAAATGGGTCACTGCCGCCATCCTCGCCCCATTTGCGGATCCAGCGGTCGGGTTTAATCATGCGGCGATACTAACGGGGATTTCGGTTCTTCGAAGGAGAGATTGAGTGACTATTCATGAGTGCCAACAATCGATTTCGAGGGCTACCAAACGGTGTCGTCGTAGGCCGAGAACGGATGGATCGAATCGACGAATCGTAGGCGATCAACCGCAGAATTCATCACCAGCGTGTGGACTCGATGTCCCTCGCCGGCAGTTCGTACCCCGCGCACCACGGGTCCGTCGGTGACTCCGGCGCAAAAGAACCCAACCTCGTCGCCGGAGGCGAGTTCACGACTGGTGTAGACCCGTCCGCGTTCGGACTCCAGGCCAAGTTCGCGAATTCTCTCCTCTTGCCCCGCATTGAGCGGCGTCAACCGGCCGAGTATTTCTCCGCCCAGACAGCGCATGGCTGCGGCGGTGAGCACTCCCTCAGGAGCGCCGCCAGTGCCAAATACCGCGAAAACGCCAGTTCCAGGTACCGCTACCGAAAGCCCCGCAGACAGGTCACCGTCGCCGATCAACTGTACCCTGACTCCGGTCGCTCGAAGATCAGCAATTAACTGCAAGTGCCGCTCGCGCTCCAGCACCACCACCGTCATCTCTCGCACCGACACTTGATGCGCCTTGGCGATCGCGGCGATGTTTTCGGCAGTCGGAGCATCCAGATCGACCACATCCTTGGCCTCAGCACCAACGATCAGCTTCTCCATGTAGATGTCGGGAGCGTGCAGCAGGCCGCCGCGCTCCGAGGCCGCCAGTACCGCCGTGGCTCCCGGCTGGTCATAGGCGCACAGGTTGGTGCCCTCCAGTGGGTCGACCGCAATGTCAACCGTACGAGCGTTAGCATCACCGGAACCGAACTCTTCGCCGACGAACAACATCGGTGCTTGATCGCGCTCACCTTCCCCGATCACCACCCGGCCGCGGATGTCACAGGCGCCTAACCTTGTGCGCATCGCCTCGACGGCCACATGGTCCGCTGCCTCGCCGTCACCCAGGCCGATCCAATCAGCCGCCGCGATCGCCGCTAACTCGACGACTTCAATCAGATCTTCAGTGGGAAACGCCACGTCAGTCCTTGATCGGCGGGTTAAACGATGGGATGCCGGTGATCTCAGCGCCAATGATCAGGCCGTGAATATCGTGGGTGCCTTCGTAAGTGAATACCGACTCGATATTGAGCATGTGGCGAATCACCGGGTAGTCATCAACAATACCGTTGGCACCCAGAATGTCGCGAGCGAGCTTGGCACTTTCACGCGCCACCCACACGTTGTTGCGTTTGCCGAAAGACACTTGAAAGTGCTTGAGTTTGCCCTGATCCTTGAGCCGCCCCATTTGCAACGCCACCAACTGTCCCTTGGTGATTTCGGAGAGCATCCACACTAACTTTTCTTGCACCAACTGATGACTGGCAATCGGTTGGCCGGCAAATTGAATCCGCTGCTTGGAATAGTCGAGCGCAGTTTGGTAGCAGTCGATCGCCGCGCCCAAGCCACCCCAAGCGATGCCGTAACGAGCCTGAGTCAAGCACACCAAAGCACTCTTCACGCCTTTCGTCTTGGCCAGTAGGTTGTCGGCGGGAATCCGACAGTCTTGAAACCCGAGTTCCGAGGTCACCGAAGCGCGCAGCGAGAACTTGCCATGCTGTTCCGGAGCCGTGAAGCCTGGGGTCCCGGCCTCGACGATGAACCCGCGAACTCCGTCGTCGGTCTGAGCCCAGACCACCGCAACGTCGGCGATCGAACCGTTGGTGATCCATTGCTTGGCGCCATTCAGCACCCACTCGTTACCGTCGCGGACCGCGGTGGTCCGCATTCCTCCGGGGTTAGAACCAAAATCTGGTTCGGTGAGACCGAAACAACCGATGGCCTTGCCACGTCCCAGCGCCGGAATCCATTTGTCTTTTTGCTCCTGCGAGCCAAACGCGTAGATCGGATACATCACCAGGGCGCTTTGCACCGAGGCAAAACTTCTGATCCCGGAATCCCCCCGCTCAAGTTCTTGCATCGTCAGCCCATAAGCAACGTTATTTAAACCTGGCAGTCCGTACTCATCGATGGTCGAGCCAAACAGATTGAGCTCAGCCATCTCCGGGATCAATTCTTTCGGGAATCGTGCCTGCTGGTGGCACTCTTCGATAATCGGACGCACCCGATCGTCAACCCACTCGCGCACCGTTTCCGCGACCAAGCGTTCCTCTTCGCTCAGAAGAGGTTCAATGGATAGGAAGTCCACACCCAAAGAGCGGCTCATCAATTTGCTCCTGTTGCGCGAAGTACCGCGCGAGTTGTCTTGCGCGAAAATATCGCGCTGGTTGCCTAGAAGTGAAAAAGGGCTACCAAGTGAAACGCCGTTCCACCCAGGTCATCTTCGCCAAAGAACTGCGTGACACCACCCTCACCCACCGAACCCGACGCCGACGAAATTTCGACTTCGCCACCAATCGAAAAACGCTCGCGTTGGTAACGAATACCACCCATCAGATGATAACCGGTGTCGCTGCCACTGACGGACTCACCGCCGCCGTCCTCAGACCAACTCAAAGAAGTCAAGCCGGCGCCAACCACCGGAGCCCAAGACTCATCCTTGCGAAACATCCAACCTGCGGTGACTCGAAACGGTTTGATCTCCAACTCTTCATCGATGTTGGTCTGGATCGGAGGTCGATTCGGAATCAGCACCACACGCTTTCCCGAAACATCACCGGTCTCGTAGGAGAGTCCGACAAAAAGACCCATGTTGAACTGCGCCTCGAGTTGGACACCCAAGAGCGAAGCCGAATCGCCGCCAAACACGGCGTTTACGCTCTGCTCGGCCTCGGTGAAGTCATGGCTACCCAAACGCAGCCCGGCCCGCCACTCGATTCCATTGCCGTCAACCGGCGCTTGGTCATCGGTCTGAGCCAACACCGGGGCAGCGATCAGCCCCACCACCACGATCAGAGCCGAGTTTGTGAGTTTTCTTAAGTTCATCATGTTCATCCTCCTCAAGATCACGGGATCTCGGTATAACGAGTTTTCCATCGAACCCCGCAGACCCGATCCACAACGCAACCGGTCCAGGGATCATACAATCCGACGAGCCGTGTGAAAAGCGGGATATCTGGAGATTTATGCAACGAATAATATTGACTATGGTGGCGGCGGGTTTGACAGCACTGATCGTCGACCAAGTTATGGCTCGTCGCGGCTGGCTTGCGCCTCGATTTACAGACCAACCCTGGCGTCGCTGGCTCGGCGGTGGAATGCTCGCACTGCTTTTCTGGATTGGCATGTTCGGTTCGTTTGCTCTGGCCGAACCCCCCGAACTTCCCGAGCAGCTTTCGATCCCTTCTTTGTTCCAGATGCACGCAGTGTTGTTGATTGTCTTGGTTATTTGGTGGGCACTTGGCTACGCCCAAATCCCTCACTCCAGCGCTAGCTTTCACCGTCAATTCGGCCTCGGCGAACCCAAAGTGTCTTTTGAGATGGCACTCGGGGGCCTCGGCGCTTGCCTCGCGTGGCTGGTAGCCATTGCAGCCATGGCGCTAGCCGTCGGTCTATTGACCGCGAGCGGTATGGATCAGGTGGTGCCCACCGGTCCACCGCAACTGGTGTTGCTGCTGGCGGCAATGCCGTGGCTAGCGCGACTGGGCCTGGCGATGTCAGCGGGCTTTTTTGAGGAACTTTTTTTCCGCGGATTTCTGCAACCCCGCGTGGGTATCGGTCTGTCTACCGGCTTGTTCGTTCTGGCTCACGCCAGCTACGGACAACCAATGATGCTGGTCGGAGTCACCGTACTGTCCCTGATCTTCGCCCTCTTCGTTCGCCATAGGCAAAGTATCTGGGCGGCAGCAGCCGCCCACGCCGGATTCGACGCCATCCAACTGCTGATCATCTTGCCGCTTGCCACCCAGTTCAGCGGCGCCTGACTTACGTGTAAACTTGCGCCGATGTCAGCTCGCTGCCCAGAGGTGGTTTTATCGATCGAGAGTCAGGTCGGCAATATTGACCTAGTTAAGGCTGTCCTCGACGAAACCATCGCCGGCCTCGGATTGAATTCGGAGGATGAGCAGTGGCTGGAACTCGCTGTCCGTGAGGCGGTGGCGAATGCCATTATCCACGGCAACGGCGAAGAAAAAGACAAGCGCGTATCGGTCGCAGTTCGCAGCGAAGGCGACGAGCTGGTGATTGAGATCGGAGATCAAGGAGGCGGTTTCGACCCCGGCAAACTCCCCGATCCCCGAAAAGCGGAGAACTTGTTGCGCCCCAATGGGCGTGGCATTTTCTACATGAAGCAGTGTATGGACTCGATTGATTACGATTTCCAACCCGACGGAACCTTGGTTACCATGCGCAAGAAGCTGGACGCCGACTCTGAAGTGGGAGAGGTCAAGGAGAAAACTTAAATGAGTATTGACGTACAACAACGTGCCGGATTCACCATCCTCAATGTAAGCGGCAAGGTGACGATTGGAGCAGGAGACGTGGCCTTGCGCGACGCCGTTCACGGTGCTCTCGACGCCGGTGCCAACAAGATGTTGATCAACTTGGGCGGAGTCAGCACCATGGATTCCTCGGGAATCGGCGAGCTGGTCTCAGCGTACACCACGGTGACCAACCGCGGAGGCCAGTTGAAGCTAGTCAACCTACCGGCCAAGGTGCAAGACATCCTGCAGATCACCCAGCTAATCACCGTTTTTGAAGTCTTCGACACCGAAGACGAGGCGATGGCTAGCTTCGGCGACTAGCAGCCCGCACTCTTCGGGATTCTGTTCCCTATCTGGAAAAGATCCCGACCCCAAAAAGCCCTTGCCCACGGAGCTGATGTTCGTGGCAACCCATGTTGCTGTAGGCGGAGGACGATGCCTCCCTGTCATCCCTGCCGGAGGTGAATAGAGGTGGGCAGGGATCTGTTGGCTAGCCGCAGCAAGCCCTCGCCAACCGCCACAGCCGCTTTCTGGAGCGATCACCGACGGTAGGAGCCCCGGGGATACCGGGAGTTGAACGGCCTTTCTAGCCAGCCCAACGGGCAGTCTTGAGGCTGTACAACTCGGCACTCGGGTAGCCAACATAGCCTTCGATTCCCGCCGCTCGTACCGCCACCGTCTGGGTGTGAAAAAGGCTAATGTAAGGCAACTCCCGATTGAGAATCTCTTGCGCTTCAAAATAGTGGGGACGGCGATCTTCGGGAGCGAAAAACTGCGCGCCGAGTTCAATCAACTGGTCGAATCGGGGGTGACGGAATTGTCCGCGATTGGCGCCGTTGGGTGGCACACTCGCCGAGTGCAAAGAAAGGTAATAGAGATGGGGATCCAATACTCCGGTCCATCTTAGACTGTACATCTGGAAATTCCCTTGCTGTACGTCGCTCAAAAACGTCGCGAACTCAAAACTACGGATCTCCAACTCAATTCCGACCGCAGCCAGCATCTGCTGCACGATTTCCGCTTGCAAGCGCCCCGACTCACTGGTTGAGGTCTTGTAGACGATTCGCAACCGCGGTTCTGGACCCTCTCCATCGGGATCGGGGAAGCCGGCTTGTTCGAGCAGTTCGATCGCCAGCGCCGGATCATAGGGATTAGCGGTCAACTCGGCGCGCGCCCAATGTCCAGTCGGCATCATCGAGTCCGTCACGGAAGCCAGTCCCTGCCACAGGCTGTCGATCAACTGGTCGCGATCGATGCCGTGGGCGATCGCCCGCCGTACCGCCGCCTTGGAAAGCACCGGATCTTCTAGATTGAAACCAATGTACTGATAGTTGGAACCCGGAGTCACCTCGACGCGGTAGTGCGGATTGCCGCGAAAACCCACCACCGAATCGGGTGGCAGTCCGTTAACCACGATCTGTGCGCTGCCGCGTCGCAATTCCAACACCCGAACGGTGGCGTCGGCGACTTCCTTGAGCACCACCCGCTCGAAATGAGGTCGGCCCTCAAACGCCCGATCAAACGGAACCAGTTCAACCCGATCCGCGGTGCGCGAGGCAAACTGAAACGCCCCGGTACCGATCGGATGCCGATTCATCGCTGGCGAGCCAATTCCGTGAGGCACGATCGCCATGTAGCTGGTTAGGTCAGCGAGCAATGGGCCATGCGGACGCACCAGGTAGAAATCAACCGTATGTTCATCCACAGCTTCGATCCGGTCGATCGGTTCCAACGCTGCAATTTTCGACGACTTAACTTTGCCGTCGAGCATCGTCTGGTAGGTCCACAGCACGTCCTCCGAGCCGAAATTTGATCCATCGTGAAATTCGACCCCTTTACGCAAACGAAATCGATAGCGGGTACCGTCATCCAGTACTTCCCATGACTCAGCGAGATCTGGAAACAAACCACCCTGCGGGTCTTTGCCGACCAAACCGTTGGAAACCAGCTCCCACACCCGGGCCGAAGACTGATCGGTACCCACTCGCGGATCCAAATTGATCGGAGCACTCTCCAGAATCACCACCAAAGAACCATCATCAGGCCACTCGGGCCCGCCGTCTCCGCAGCCGGTCAAAGCCAAACCACTGAGAGCCAAAAAACTAACGGCCAACGTAACCACCGCGGGAGAGAGCTTGGTATTCATGAGCAAGACAATTCTGGATAGGTCAAGATGAAGGTCTTAGACTGCCAACTGGCCCGGATGGTAGCACGCACTTACCGCGTATCTATCAGGCCAAATAAGGCTTTTCGATAGCATAGGAACCCATGTCGCGCCGCCTCTTATTCTCCCCACCCAAGCTGAACTCACGGTGGACACCCGTGGGCTGCTGGTTGGTAACGACCTTGGCTCTACTCGGCACAATATCTTCTGCGCTACCGAGCACCGCCCAGCCCCAACCCGACCAGCATCAACAGGAACTGGGCGCGGTACGCCGCGAAATATCTCGCCTTCAGGAGCAGGTCGGCTTACTGAACGGAGAAGAGCGTTCGCGGAGTCACGAGTTGACGCGCACCGAAATTGAACTGCAACTCCAACGCGCCCGATTGGCCGAAGCTCGCAAACAACAACAGGGACTACGTCAAGACCTACAACAGCTTTCGAGCGACGCAACGGAACTCGGGCAACGGGTCAAAGCCACCGAATCGGTTCTGATCGCGTCAGCACAACGACTCCAAGGCGCCAGTTCCGGCTCCGCCCTGCGCCTGCTGACGACTTCCAACGACAGCGACGATCTCAATCGAGTTCGCTGGCTACGCTACCTAGTCGGTGGAATGAATCAGCGGCGGCAACGACTGCTCGAGCAAAAGACCCAGCTAGCTGGACTACAAACCGAACTAGAGAGCCGAGAAATCGAGCTCGCACAATGGGTGCAAAAAGAAGAGGACCGCAACCAAGAGTTAACCAACGCCCACCGCCGCCAACGGGGACAACTGTCATCGGTCAAACGACGTAGGGACCAATTGTCGACTACAGTGGCAACCCTGGTTGACCGCGAACGACGTTTGGGCGATTTCATTTCCCTTCTGCAAGGCCGTTCGTTCGCCGACCAGACTCCGATTCAACGGTTTCGCGGCATCCTCGACGCACCCGTCTCAGGTGGCATCAGCAAGGGCTTCGGACCTCAGCTCGATCCGCGCTACAAAACCAAAGTGCCGCACAACGGTGTTGAGTACGCCTTGAGCGGAACTCAAACGGCCACGGCTATCTACTCCGGTGAAGTGGTGTTTGCCGCGACCTTTCAGGGTTTCGGACTAACCGTGATCATCGCTCACCCGAACAACGTTTTTTCGCTCTACGCGGGGCTATACAGCCTGCGGGTCAGCAAAGGCGATGTGGTAGCGTTACAACAGCCGATTGGCAGCGTTCAAGGCTCACTTTATTTCGAAATCCGGCTGGAAAACCGTCCTCAGGACCCGATCAATTGGGTCCGATAACTAATTCTTCAAGCAGCGCCAAGGACTGTCGATATGACTCGGAACAGAACCATACTCTTGGTAGTTTCTGCCTTGCTCCTCGCTCCGTTAGCGATTGCCTCGTTTGCGGTCGCCGGAGATCCGGGCGACGACGACTTTTTTAAACAATTTCCAGTCTTTCAGGATGTCTTGCGCCTGGTACGGCAAGCCTACGTTGACGAGGTCGACCTATCGGAACTGATGGCCGGAGCTTTTCAGGGGCTCGGAGATGCTCTCGATCCGTTCAGCACTTTGGTCCCATCAGAGCACGTAGAAGCACTGCGCACACTGTCAGACAGCCCGCCACCTTCGGGAATGATTCTCGGCCACGGCGGTGGGGTTTTGTTTGTCATCGGTTTATCCCCCGGCGGCCCTGCAGAAGCGGCCGAAATCAAACCCGGAGACATCATCACCGAGATCGGTGGGGTGCCGACCCGCAACCTGCCCCTTTGGGACGCAGAGCTTCGTCTGTCGCAGATCCCGATGGCAATCGCGGATACGCCCAACGACGGCACCGACGACTCCGAGGCCGAACCCATCGACCAGGGTGGCCTTTCAGTGGGTATCTTGCGCGGTGGTGACCAGTGGGTCGCAAAACTCACCCAAACAGAGAGTGAAATACTCGATCTCACCACTACTGTGAATGACAACGACCTGATCCTACGTCTGTACCGACCCTCGCCAAGCGCGGTAGAACAGATCTCCACCGCTCTTTCTGAGGCAACCACGTCAGGCTTGAGCGGAGTCTTGATCGACCTGCGCAGAGCATGGGGCTCGGACTACAACGCGGCGATCGAAATCGCCCAGGCACTGGGCTCCGCCGGAGGTGCTGACTTCATCGCCCGAAACGGCGACCGCACCCACGTCACGTCCGCTGGCGACCAACACTGGGGTGGCCGAGTGGTGGTACTGGTGAGCCGCTCCACCCATGGCGCCGGCGAACTGCTCGCGCGACTACTCGCTAACAACTTTCAAACCGTCGGCCAAAACAGCTTTGGATATCTAGGCCAGCCATCTTGGCTACCGGTCGGCGAGGGTGCGGAAATGCGTACCGCGGATGGTTTCTTCGGCCCACCGATCGAGGGTGCTTGGAACGAACCCTTGGAACCGGAAATTGTGGTTACCGGGCGGGATCGACGATTCTCACAAAAAGACCAGAGCCTTGAGGAATTGACCGAACAACGCGGCCTGGAAGCTTTACGGTCTGAGGATCTGGAGCGTGCGGCCTAATCCTTCTCCCGGTCGACCTGATTAGCCCAAACAAAAACATGGTTGCCAAGCGGCGTTCCGCCGCCAAGAAAAAGGGAAAGAAACGGTCCACTCGAGTTACCTCAAAACCGAGAGGCAAGCGCCGTTCGACTCGACCCCGATGGGTGCTGCCGCTGTGGGTCGCGGTGGTTGTGGGGGTATTCGCCGCTGGTTTCTACCTTGGAGGTGGCTTCGAAAATTGGTTCCCCACCGACAGTGGTTCTGCCACCAAGGTCGAGGAAGAGAAATCAAAAAACACTGGCAGCTCTACACCCAAAGCCTCTAGGTCAACAAAAGACAAACCCATTGCAGCGTCAACCCAGCCGAGACCGGAGGCTGAATATCCCGTCCCCAGCGTCGCGGTTGAAGAGCCACCGGCCAATCCTGATTCCATGCTGCCAGCCTCGGGGGTTTCCCGTATCGCCCTGGTGATCGACGATCTCGGACGCAAAGTCTCTGACGTCAAAGACCTCGAAGCGCTTGGCGTCCCCATGACCTTCGCCGTGCTGCCGTTCGAAGTTCGCACGCCGCAAGTGGTCGAAGCAATTCGCGCCGGTGGACACGAGATGATCTGTCACCTGCCGATGGAACCCGCCAGTGGCGCCAACCCCGGACCCGGCGCGTTGACCTCGTCGATGGGAGTCGCAGAGCTGATGGCCGCCACCGAGAGTGCTTTGGACGCGGTCCCAGGTCGAATCGGGGTCAACAATCACATGGGATCCAGTTTGACCACCGACCGTGAATCTATGGCCGCCATTCTCGGCGTGGTCCAACAACGGGGCCTCTATTTCTTAGATTCTCGTACCAGTGCCCAAAGCGCCGGGTACTCGCTAGCTAAAGAAATCGGCATCCCTACCACCGAACGACAAGTGTTCTTGGACGGAGAATTGTCGGCGGACTGGATCGGGGGACAATTCCTGCGGGCCATGGAAGTTGCGCGCCGCGACGGCGCTGCCGTGGTCATCGGGCATCCTCATCAAATAACTCTAGAAGCCCTCAATGAATGGGTCCCGCGAGCGCAGCAGGCAGGCTATGAATTCGTACTGGTCAGCGCCCTCTTGGAACGCTCCGGCGGCCTGGTCGAGTAGCCACTTTCTCGCTAGCGGCAGCTCAGCGCATGGGTCGGCGTAGTACGTGAACCGTCGCACCGTCGTGGTCGTCAGCGGGCAGTAGCTGCCAGCGTCCTGGACCCAATACAGACCGCTGCAGCGACTCGGGGAGCGCCTCAGGTTGCTGCAACGGCTCCAACTGCCACCCCGGGTTGGTCTCCAGAAACCGGTCAACCACATCCTGGTTTTCTTGCCTTTCGATCGAGCAAGTGATGTAGCAAAGCAACCCACCAGGTGCTACCAGAGGCGCCAGTGAGGCCAAACCGGAACGTTGAATCGCGCTCAGTCGGTCAATCTCTGAGCCGCTAACGCGCCACTTCAACTCCGGATGCTTGCGCAGAGTGCCGGTGCCACTGCAAGGTGCATCGAACACGACCCGATCGAATCCGCCTCGAACCGCGGGCTGGAGTGCATCGGCAGCCAAGATCTGTACCGATTCGCCCAGATTGCTCACCAATCTCCTGATGCGGCGCGGCTTGCTGTCGGCAGCCACGATCTTGACTCTCGGCTGATACGCCAGCAGCGCTAGCGACTTTCCACCCGGAGCGGCAGCGGCATCGAAAATAGTCTCTCCGGCGCGCGGCAGTGGCACCAAAGCCGCCGCTTGGCTGGCTTGGTCTTGCACGTAGCCACCCACCTTTAGCGCCTTCTTGACGCCGACTCCGTCAACCATCAACCCCACCGGTGAGATGCTCGACAACTCGACCGATCCGCCTTCGGCGGAGAGTCGCTCGACCAACTTCGACACCTCCCCCATCACCGACAACGAGCCCTTGGGTTGGTTGTTGGTAGCCAAAAGGTTTTCCGTTTGTCGCCAACCGAATTGATCTACCCACGAGCGAACCAGAAATTCGGGATGACTTTGGTTGAGCGCCAAGTCACTCACCGCGTCGTCGGTTTCCAGTTGCCACAGGTCCCTTTCAGGCTTGCGGGCGATCGACCTGAGAACTCCGTTGGCAAACTTACTGGCCCCGACTCCAGACGTTCTTTTGGCGAGCTCGACCGCCTCAAACACTGCCGCTCGCGCCGGCACCCGGCCTAAGAAGAGGATCTGGTAGACCGCCACGCGTAGGTGCGAGCGCAAACCGGAATCAATTTTTTCCACCGGTCTACGTGCCGCCTGTTCGATCACCACGTCAAGAAATCTGAGCCAACGGACAGTGCCCGAAGTCAACTGTCTAAAAAGACGCAGGTCGACCGCCGACACAGTAGAGCTCAATCGGTTCACCGCGGTACCAATACTTTCGTCGCCGGCGAGCACAGCATCGATCGTCGACGCCGCGCGGGCGCGCACGTTGGGGATTTGTTTCTTGGCAGAGTTCTCTGTTTCTGAAATTCTCATTTTGGGATTCTCAGCTTCAGGATTCCCGGTTCTTGAGCCCCGGCTTTAGAAACCCTAGTTTTCTTGCCCCAGTGTCTGAGAACCTGCGCCGCTTCGCCATCAACTGCCAACCTGACTCTGGGATCCTGGAACTCCAAATGGATCCCCACCCGACAATCGCAAGCCGTCAGCAAGCTCGCGGCCTGACACCGCTCCCCGACCCGGTCTCCTGGCCAACTCAATCGCCAGCATTCCCTCTCCGCATGCAATCACTAGGTTGGCCCCGTTAACCTCCGCCACGACGCCTGGGGTTGCGCACAAATCGGAGACATCCGAAACACCCACCTCGCAGTTCGTCACCGCCATCAGCTTCACCGCTTCGCCCCGATGATTCACGAAGATCCCAGGCCAAGGCTGGTAGCCGCGCCAGCGGTCATAAAGAGTTTGAGCACTCAGGTTCCAATCCACCAAACCATCCTGCCGCTTGAGCTGTGGTGCGTAACTCACTTTCAAAGGATCTTGGAGCTCGCCAGCTGGGACTTCCCCGATTGCGTCTCCGCCTTCAATCAGGGCCAGCATCTCCATCAAGGTTGAGGCTCCGAGCTCAGCCAAACGATTACTCAGGTCGCTGGCAATTTCTCCTGCCTCGATGGGCAAACGACGGCGAACCAGAACCCGCCCGCTGTCCAAACCGCGCTCCATCCACATCATCGACACCCCGGTCTCAGCCTCACCGTTGGCGATCACCGCCTGAATCGGCGCTCCACCGCGATACGCCGGCAGCAACGAAGCGTGAATGTTTAGGCATCCCAAGCGGGGCAGTTGCAAGAGCGAACGGCGAAAGATCTGGCCAAACGCTGCCACCACGGCAAGGTCGAGTTCCAGGTCGCGCAGTTGATCCAAAAACTGGGCATCACGCACCGACGCCACTTCGGCCAGGGGTAGCCCCAGTTCGACCGCAGCAAGCGCAACAGGGGATGGTTGAAGCCGCATCCCCCGACCACTGCGTCGAGGCGGCTGGGTGACCACCAACGCCGGAGCGCGTCCGTCGTCGGCCATCGCCCGCAAAGATGGTACGGCGAAATCGGGCGTACCAAAGTAAACGATGCGGTCAAGCGACATGCGGTGATGCTACCAACGGCACTACATCGATGGTGGGACAAATCGAATGGATTCCCGCCGCACTCCCCGCCACCCACGGGAATGGCGTGAATTGGATTATTCGACAACTCACGGTTTCCGCCCCGCTCCCTCGTCATCCCGGCGGAAGTCCTTTTCCTTATCACCCCGACGGCAGCCCTCTTCCCGTCATCCCGGTGCCCACTTTTTCGTCATCCCGGCGGGATGGCGGGCGCGGGGGGCCGGGGTCTACTCCCAAGACCGAACCGTCTCCAGCGTTTCGACTACTGACAAACCCCCATTGGTTGATCGCCATTGGTTGACCGTCATTGGGCTTGCTACCATCCACGCCATGTGCGGTATCGCAGGCATCGTCGGACGCCCCCCTGAAGACCCCAACGTGATCGAGCGAATGACCGTAATGCTCAATCACCGCGGCCCGGACGCTTCCGGAGTCTGGCGCTCCCCTAGCGCCCACATCGGCCACGCACGACTGTCAATCCTCGACCTCTCCGACGCGGGTCGCCAGCCGATGCATCTCGACGATCTCACTCTCACCTACAACGGTGAGGTCTACAACTTTCGGGAGATCCGTTCTCGGCTGGCCGGCCCTTTCGTTTCTGATACCGACAGCGAAGTCATTCTGCACGCCTTCAGGGAGCATGGACCGGAATCGGTACACCAGCTCAATGGCATGTTTGCCTACGCCATTTGGAATCAACAAGACCAATCGTTGTTCGCAGTTCGTGACCGTTTGGGGATCAAGCCGTTCTACTACCGACCGATCGGCGGCGGCTTGGCGTTCGCCTCGGAGCTAGCTCCTTTGCTGGAACTAGGTGCGGCGGATCTCGATATTTCGGCACTCTCCGACTACCTGACCTATGGCTATGTCCCGACCCCCAAGACCCCATGGCAGGGAATCCACAAGTTGCCCGCGGGGCACTATCTACAATGGCGAGATGGCGGGCTGCGCACGGCGCGTTACTGGCAACCGAGCCCCGAACAATCGATAACCGATCTGGACTCTGCCGCCGAACAGCTGAATCAACTGCTGGGCGAAGTCATCCCGCAACATACCTTGTCGGATGTCCCGGTCGGGGTGTTCTTGAGTGGCGGCCTAGACTCGACCTCAATCACCAGCTACTTGAAAGGAGCCTCGACATTCACCCTGGGGCAATCGGAAGCCCATAGAGACGAAGCCGCTGCCGCCGAGAGGGTCGCCCAGCATTTGGGGACCGACCACCACCAGGAGGTCGCCGACATCCCCGACCTGAGCCAAGCCTTGGACACCATGGTTTCGGTATTCGATGAGCCTTTCAGCGACTCGGGAGCACTTGCGGTATGGCTGGTCAGTCGGTTCGCCCGCAAACACGTCACGGTTGCCCTAAGTGGCGAAGGCGGGGACGAGCTTTTCTGTGGCTATCGCTGGTACGGGTCGGCGATGACCGCGCCTTCGACCTTCGCCCGTCGAATTCTCGCCACCGTTGCCCCACCGTTCTCCGGCATCGGTCGCTCCAGCCAACGCCGCGGCGCTACTAGTCAACTAGTCCGCTACGCCTCTTTCCTAGGGGTCTTTACCCCAACGCAAAAACAAGCCCTGGTCGGAGAGGCACTGCAACAATCTTCTCAGTCCGACGATCTATGGCACTTCCGCGACCACTGGCGCGAAGACCTATCACTACATCAGCGCATGCAGTGGGCAGACATCCACACCTACCTGCCGGATGACCTACTGACCAAGGTGGATCGGGCCAGCATGGCGTTTTCCTTGGAGGTCCGCCCGCCGTTGTTGGATCACCGGTTAGTCGAGTGGGCGCTACAGTTATCCCCTCATCTGCAACGTGACCCCACCGGCAAGAAGGGGAAATTAGTGTTGCGCAAAGTGGTCGAGCCCCGGCTTCCACCGGGCCACCTCGACCTACCCAAGCGAGGCTTCAACCTCTCGATTCGCAACTGGATTCAAAAAGATCCGTCCGTGTTTGAAGACGCACTGCAACGCCTGCACGCCAATCAGATCATTCGCCGGCCCAGAATCTTCACCCGCCGCAACGAACAATGTTGGGCATTGATGATGCTCGATCGGTGGTTGCTGCACAACACCTCTTCTTATTCCTAGAAGAAGAGCCGCTGGCCGTATTCTGGAGAGACCGTCTTCGACGAACCTACGGGCGAGGCAGCTCTTGACTTGCCAACTTCAAAAGCTTTGTGATGGAATTATGCCTTCAGTTGGGAACGCCCAACGACCCTCTGTACCACCCCTCCCGCCATACGACAGTTCTAACCGTCCTTAAGCCAGAGTTGAGTGTTCACCGTAGGTCACCGTGTGTTTCTCTAGAAAAGGATTTTTTGATCAATCGATCGAAAACAAGCGCCGTTTATTAAAACGGTCAAGGAGTTAGAGTTCATGTCTAAGAAAATTTATGTAGGTAACCTCCCGTTCACCGCCACCGAGGCAGAAGTGCGGGACATGTTCGAGGAGTTCGGTTCGATTGACTCAGTCAGCCTGATCACCGACCGTGAGACCGGGCGCCCCCGTGGCTTCGGTTTCGTCGAGATGTCCAGTGGTGCCGATGAGGCCATCGCTGCCCTCAACCAGACCGACATGGGTGGCCGTTCCCTCAACATCAACGAAGCTCGTCCCCGCGTTGAACGTCCCCGTCGCGACTCCTGGTAGACGCCAATCTAGGCGGCTAGGCGCTGACAGTTACCTAGAATTCAACAGCCGGGATCACCGTTAGGGGTCCCGGCTTTTTTCTTCCTTACAAGCGCACGTAGTCAATCGGTGCCCCACCGTTTTCCGATTGTTCTTCCGCGATTCCTTTACCGCCCGATTCATAGAAGGCGAGTAGTCGCTCAAATCTCCACCGTTGATGTTACCCCTCTTCAGCTTCTTTCAATTGGGTTGATTGCCCCGCTCATTGACCCAAGCTAGCCATCGGTAGTAAAATGTCAGTTCAAGTTGGGAGCGCCCAACGACCCTCGCACCTCCCCTCCCGCCCATACGACAGTTCTAACCGTCCTTAAGCCAGAGTTGAGTGTTAACCGTAGGTCACGGTGTGTTTCTGTAGAAAAGGATTTTTTGATCAATCGATCGAAAACAAGCGCCGTTTATTAAAACGGTCAAGGAGTTAGAGTTCATGTCTAAGAAAATTTATGTAGGTAACCTCCCGTTCACCGCCACCGAGGCAGAAGTACGGGACATGTTCGAGGAGTTCGGTTCGATTGATTCAGTCAGCCTGATCACCGACCGTGAGACCGGGCGCCCCCGTGGCTTCGGTTTCGTCGAGATGTCCAGTGGTGCCGATGAGGCCATCGCTGCCCTCAACCAGACCGACATGGGTGGTCGTTCCCTCAACATCAATGAGGCCCGTCCTCGCGTTGAGCGTGCCCCCCGTCGCGATTCCTGGTAAGCCAGTAACGCGACTAGGTCACATTACCTAGTATCGAACAACCGGGGTCGCCATAAGGCGGCCCCGGTTTTTTCTTGCCTTCAAGACTCGGTGTATCAATGCTTCTCGGCAACGCGGGGGGCCAGCGCCATCCCAAAGCAGGCAACCCTGTTCGCGAGCGAACTGGGCGAGTAACTCGAATGCCCAGTCACCCACGAACAGCCAGCAATTCTGCTCCTCAGCCTTCCATCTAGGGGTTCCCAAGGTCGGGAAATCGCGTCAAAGCCTTTATGATCTCGACCCCACCGACCTCTTGCCCTACCGGAGACTCCGCGGCCACAATTACACCACCGGTCAAGTCCTGTTCCAATTCAGTATTGAGAGCCACCCGTGACTCAGGAAAGCCCTGATTGGGAAATGCCTCAGCCAACTGAATGAATGGCCAAAGTTGCTGATAGATCAGGTTCTGACTACCCGTTGAAGTGGTATAGAACGTCTCCAGAGCTTGCAGCAAATAGCGCGGGAAAGTCATCGGAGAAACGTCCTCGCTGAAAGCGATCAAGTTGCGCACTTCGAGACTGCTCATGAACGCGGAAAATGTCTGGGAGTCGCTAGCGCATTGACCGGCACAAGCGGGGTTAAGTACCAAGGCATCAACAAACATCAACGGATTGCTGTTCACTCCCAAAGGTGCCGAGATTACATAAGGCAGCGTGATGTCTCCCCCTCGGGCTTGCAAGATATAAAACAGGCGCTCCGAATAGACCACGATTCCGTTCGCCAGGTTTTGTGCGAATTGGGTCTCCGCCAGAGTGTTGTCCTTGTAGCTACCGCCCAGACAAGGTCCACCGTTGACTCCACACAGATACACCACCGGCGTAAAGGTACCCATGGTCGTCGGGTCCAAAGGCAGGTTGTAAGACGTCGCCACCTGACTCGGATCGTTGGTGTAAGTATCGGCCCAAGCGTCGACGTAAGCCGACGGCAAGGTCCAACTGCCCTTGAGATTGCCAATCAGCGACGTAGCCGAAGGGTTGGGGCTTTGGCTCAGAAAATCGATCAAGCCTTGACCCGTGTTCACAGAACTGATGCCTGGGTCCCATGAATAGATGTAGTTGCCGCATAAATAGGTGGGCACACCGTAGACGGTAGAGCTCACGGTGGCAGATGTCACCGCCGTCCCCAGCAGACCGAATCCACTGATATCGAATGGCAGCGGCTGGACCATCGCCTGCGACACCAGATCACCCATGAGAATCGTGTCGACCTCGACCATGTTGACAGCGCCCGCCCCGGTCCCCAACAACGTAGCCAGGGTGCCCATGTCGTACACATCTATGTTCGGATCGATCGTCAGCTGCAAGTCAATATCCGGGTTTGCCGACTCGAAAGAACCCTCAAGAGAGCTGATCAAGCTGGCGAAATTGTCCTCCCCGGAGTCGGGAATGTAAGGAAACAGCACAGCTGAGAACGCCCTCTGCTGAAGCGAGGTCGCTTCTATCTCCGCCGTGGTCTGGGGCTCTGGAGCGGAGATCTGGGACTCTGGAGCCGAAGTGCAAGAGAGTGTGATGATCGCGCTGATGGCAGCCAGCGTCAATGCCGGACCAACCGCGATCGTTAACTGTTTTACGGACTTCATAGCATTACCCTCAGCCGACGCTCTTCCACGCCATAATAGTGCAGTACAAGTCGTTGAAATCCTGGTCATCTGCATCCTCGAAGGCAAACACATAACCCTGGGCAACTGCTAGACCTTTGACGTTGGGCACCACCACCGGGTGGTTGACGACCAAAATCTCATCGCTGCTGGAGATATCCACGTTCAAGGTCACGCTGACACCCTGAACCTGGGCAAAGCCTTCCGCCACCGTGCCAAAACTGGTGCTCTGGCGACATTGGTTATTGACGTAAGTGGCAGCGCTATCGCCAAGCGTCACGCAAATGTTGAATGCCGCTTGGGTGGCCATGAACCAAGACATATACCAACCCTGCGGAATCAGTTCCAAAGGAATCGTTTTTGTCGCCATCATCGTGCTCCTTTTGCCGGAGAAAGCTCTCCCGACATTTGCAGCGAACTCTGGACGCTCGCCAACTTCTGTTAACCGACTTGCGATTTACTGTATAGAGCCATGCTGTGTTGCGCAACCCAAACGGGCACACCCCACTGCTCTAAGGTCAGCAGCTATCTACGGAGTTGACGAAAAGTAAAGAGCGACCTATCGATACGCGCAGCATGAACAGAAGGGAATCGGGATGCTGTCACCCTATTCCGACTGTTCGGCTACCATCTATAACCTGTTCGTCAACGGTTCGGAGTGGTTGAGTGATTACCAAGGAAACTCCGCCGGTGACAGGAAGGAGACCCTTGAACTCGCCTGCCCCAACTCAGGATCCGACGGTGGCGTGATGGTGGGAATCAACATCAAGCGGTACCACAAAGACGACGGCGACAAGGACCGCTACACCTTCCAAATCGTCTGCAGGTAGTCCGATCGCGAGGCGCCAATCGAGTTCAGCAAGGTCCGCTTAGGCGCCAAGAACCGTCGCCTTGAGTTGTCAGTGGTATCAAAGCGCGGCTAATGACCTTAAAACCCAAGGTCTCTATGTGGGTCTATTGCCGGTGAGCCAGCGATACCACCTGCTGGTCGTACCAAGCCCGCGACTTGGTCAGTTTCCAGTCGCGCTCACCGGGGTCGAGTTTGACCGCAGCGCTTAACGGGCCGAAGCGAGCAAAGACGACCCCTTCTTCTTCTTTCTCGTGCAGTTCGAGTTGGCCGAGGATTTCCAGCCGCCCTTTGCGGCCACCGATCAAGCGTAGGTCGTGCAGGCTGACATCGGCCTCTTGCAAGCGGACATCGGCGGTAACGCTGACGTTTTCGACGGTGAGCACGCCGTCAATCCAAGAGAGTTTGGGGGCGCGCTGTTGGATCAAGGCGGTGACCGGGCCGGTGTCGCGAAGATCAGCGGAGATGCTGGCTTCAATCAAAGCTGATTGGCGCAGTTGTTCGACCAGGGTGCTGCGCTCACCGTCGGAGGTGTTCTTAGCCATCTCACCGGCACTGGCCTCAACGCTACCTTCGACCCCAGGAGTCGAGACCTCGATAACCAGGTCTGAGTTCTTGCCTGTGGGACTGTCTTGACCCTTGGAAGGATCGCCCAACACCGGCAGATTCGCCAACAACTGCGGGGTCCAACGAACGTCGCCCTCGGCTACACGAAAATGGCCCCACCATCCCCGGTCGCGGACTTGTGCCCCACGACGGATCACCACGTCAGAGATATTGAGTTCGGTTCCTGAAATCCCGACTCGACCTTCATCCATTTCGACGATCGGGAAGACCGCTTTGAGGTCAGTGCTGGCAGTGAGCTGCAAATCTGAAAATGCCGCCTGCATGGCATCTCCCGACAGCGCCAGTGATCCGGTGCCGGACTGGCTGACGCTGTCGTAGGAGAGTTGGGCGGCGAAGGTCGCCTCTCCCCCGGTTACGGTGAGACCGGTGGAAGCAGGAACGTAGGCGTCAAAAGCCGCCAAGTTGGGGACGTGGGCGGGAGGCAGTTCGATTTCGATAGCAATCCCCGAGGCCGGTTGATCGATCGCGATCGAGTCATTGAGAATCTTGGCTTGCAGTTTCTGCCCCTGGGCCAAGGTGGCCATATCCACCGATCGAAAGACCGAAAAGGTCTCCAGGGTCGCCAACATTTGGGTGTTGTTGGTTTCGGCCAAAACCGAGCCCACCACGCTGCCATTACCAACCGCTCGCAGACCCGCGTAGTCAACCGAGACGATCGGACCCTCAAGACGAAACTGGCTATCGGGAGAGAGCAGACCCTCGTTGACCGCGATATTCAAGGTCAGCGGCCCTTGCCCATCCACCCGCAGCATCGGCACGGTGGCTAGGTAGACGTCCAAAAACCCCAGATGCGCCGACTCAGCCTGGAGCAAAAACTCAGCCGTCAAACTGGCTAGCAGGTCTTTGATGGTGTCTGAACCCACGGCGAATTGGTCAATCGAAGCGCTCGCTTCCAGGGTTATTCCTTCTGCCGCAGTTTCGCCGGCCGCCGTCAGCAGGGCTTGGTTAAAGGAAAGCTTGCGGAAATCAAACTGCATCGATTCACGAACCCGGAAGTTGACCTGTCCGTGAAGATTGCCGTCGCCGGTAAGCTCATAGGGCGCGAACTTGAATCGCCGGAGGTGGTCGATGCGCAGACTATCCAGGGTGATGCGCCATCCACGCTTTTTCTTCGCCGGGGGTGGGCTGTCTGGAGGTGGGAGCAAGGCGACCTCAATCTCCGCCCCTTGTCCCGGAAAACGCAGGATGTTGACGTGCTTACCGATCAACGACGGCAGCCATATCCACACTTTGCCGTCTTCGACGCTGGCGCTCCAATCTGCTCGGCGATTGTGTCCTTCCAGTTTGAGACCGGCGACCTCAATCACCCCCGGCCACCAAGTCCAGGCACGCTGCCACTGCATACTGAGTTTTTCAGGCTTGCGGTTGAGCTTGGCCTTACCCCACTCACTGTTGAGGAACCAGTTGGCGCCGATCAGGTAGGCCAGTAACAGCACTACGAGCACCACCAGGACGCCCAAGATAGTTTTGGGAAACTTCGCCAAGCTTTGGCCGAGCTCGCGTAGACGCGATCTCTCCCTCTTCACGGAATCGGCCTACTCGGGTTCTCGCCCGCCAAGTTGGCGCCACCTTGGAGGCACAAATTCTGAGTTGTTTGAAACCTCGGTGCCTGCCACCGAATTTCCAAGGTCAATTCAAGGCTAACCCTCGACATCTCTCCGCATCGATTCCCACTCGTCAAAAAAATCCGGCTTCACCAAAACCTCCCGAGGTTTGGAACCTCGGGGCGGACCGAGCAGCCCGTCTTGTTCCATCATGTCAATCAGTCGAGCAGCACGGGAGAACCCAATGCGCATGCGGCGCTGCAAGAAACTCGCGGAGGCCATGCCCTCGGAGACCACCAACCGAGCGGCGTCATCGAACATCGGATCGTCTGCTCCGCCTGCGGCACCGGTTCCAGAGCGCTCCTCGACCGGTGCCTTGACCACCGAGAGATCCAGCTCTGGCTTGCCAAGTTTCTTCAGCCAACGGATCAAGGTCGCGGTTTCTTGCTCGCTGATGTAAGCGCCGTGAACGCGAATCGGGCGAGAACTGGTCGGCGGCATAAACAAAGCGTCTCCGCGACCAAGAAGCTGCTCAGCCCCGCTCTGATCAAGGATCGTCCGCGAGTCAATACGCGTGGTGGTGGCATAAGCGATACGGCACGGGAAATTGGCTTTGATGGTTCCGGTGAGCACGTCCACGGAAGGTCTTTGGGTGGCAATAATCAAGTGAATCCCGACCGCTCGGGCCATCTGCGCCAGTCGGGCAATCGACGATTCGACTTCCGACGAAGCTACCATCATCAAGTCGGCGAGCTCGTCAATGACGATGACGTAGTACGGCAGCGGCTGCAGTTCGTCGATCTCGCGTTCTTCTTCTTCATCGGTCAGGGCCAAACGCTTTTGCACCTCTGGGTCGAGCACCGCTTGGTTGTACTGAGCGATCGAACGAACGTGGATTTCGGCCAGTAAACGGTAACGACGCTCCATCTCAGTCACCGCCCAGCGCAGTGCGTTGGCAGCCTTCTTGGGGTCGACCACCACCTCGGTTTTGAGGTGTGGAATATCCGCGTAGACCCCGAGTTCCACGCGCTTGGGGTCAATGAAGATGAACTGCACTTCTTCGCGAGTTGCGTTGAGCAAGATCGAGGTAATCATGCTCTGTAGGCCGACGCTTTTGCCGGCTCCAGTGGCACCTGCAACCAACAGATGAGGCATGGTGGCGAGGTCGGCATAGTAGGGCTCACCGTGCATGTTGACGCCAATCGCCATCGTCAAACGCGACCGTGAGGCTTGGAATTCTTCACGCTGCAGCAGGTATCCCAGGTGAATCGTCGAGCGAGTGTCATTGGGGACCTCGATGCCCAGCGTGGAGCGTCCCGGGAGGCGATCAATGCGCACCGACTCGGCCTTAAGTGCCAGCGCTAGGTCGTCTTGTAGGTTGATGATCTGACTGACCTTGACCCCAGGCGCGGGCTGGAACTCGAATACCGTGATCACCGGCCCGGGGGCGATGCCCTCGATTGTCCCTTCGACTCCAAACTCCGAACACCGCTGCCGAATCACCTCTCCCAATCGGATCAGCTCGTTTTCTTCGATCCAGGCCTTGGGGGCTTCGGTCTTCAGTAAATCCGCGGGCGGCAGGATGCGCTTGCCTTTGGTCTTAGGAAAAGCGATTTCTTTCTGCATCCGACCTACGCTGTTGGTAGAGCCATCCCCGGCCACCCTGCGCACGCCAAAGCTGCCTTCGCCGCTCTTCTCGGTCACCCGCAAGGGCAGGTCGACGCGTTCCGGCTTGGCCTTCTTGCGCCGTTCTTGCGCGCGGCGCACTTGTTTGTTGACCACTTTGCGCCGAGCCTTGGCTTTATTGAGACGCTCGCGCCGACGGGTCAGGCTCAGGCCGACTCCATCGGTTGCGCTCTTGGTGCGCCGCCCCCAACCACCCACTACTTCGCTCATGGTCGACTGAATCAGCAGCACCAAGGCAACCAAAAATCCGGCGACAAAAACCACCAGCGAACCCACCGCACCGATGCGCGGCTCGGCAGCTTCGGTCATCAAAGTGCCAATGGCGCCACCGGAAGGAATATCAATTCCCCGCCAGCGTAGGTCACCAACCACCAAAGCCAGCAGTGCGGGCAAGAAGAACAACAGCGTCACGACGCCAAATCCGCGCCCAAACACTGGCTCAAATCGACTCTTGCGCATTCTTCGGATCCCGGCCCAAAGCATCAACAGCGGAGTGGCAACAATGGTGACACCGAACAGGCCGAAGGCGAGAGCGCCGAGATTGGCACCGAAAGGCCCGATCGCATTGCGAACCCCGGTTGACTCTTCGCTGGTGCGGAACAGCAAGCTGGGGTCATGCGGATAGTAAGTGGCGACCGCAATCGCCAAGATCAAGCCACCCGCAATCAGCAGGATTCCGAACAGCTCCTGGCTCTTGCCCGGAGCCAAACTGGGCTTGGTAGTGGCTTTGGTGGTGTTAGCTGTCTTGCGTGGCACAGATCCTGCCTTACGGTTTCCTAACTCAGTCCAGATCCTCGAAAATCGAGAGGAATCGCGCCAACTCTAGCAGGGTCAAACGGTCAACGAGGAGCTTCAGCAAATAGCTTCGAGGCCAGAGACCGATAGTGCTCCAAAGAAAGATTCTCCGGCCTGGTGGTTGGCGACAGACCAGCCTCGCAACACCAAGCCGTCACTCGGTCGGTGGCAAACCGAGCGCGTAATGAGTTAGCCAGAGTCTTCCTGCGATGGCTGAAAGCCAACGACGCGACTTCGAGCATCTGCTGGTATTCGTCGGTTGCCCCTGGAGGCCGGCGACGAACCAATCCCACGAACTGGCTATCGACCTTGGGAGGTGGATGAAAACTGCCCGGTTTGACGGTTCCCAAAATAGACGCCTCAGCCCACCAACTGACCATCAAACTCAACAACCCGTAGTTCTTGGAACCTGGGCTGGCGATGATCCGCTGTGCAACTTCTTTCTGAATCAAAAACGCCATGCGCCCGACACTCCCCTGCCGCAACACCGCCCGAATGATCGGCGTTGCGACGTTGTAGGGCAGATTGCCGACCACCGACCAGTCTGCGGGTACCGGTCGCCAATCGAATTGGAGCGCGTCGGCCGCCAGCCAGTGAATCGGCTGCCGTGGCGAGTCCGTTTCAGCATTCTTCGCCAGTCGACGACGGCCCTCTACCAACCAATGGAGATCCAGGTCCAAGGCCACCACAGCGGCTCCGGATCCGACCAAGGCTTGAGTCAAAACTCCGCCGCCACTGCCGACCTCCAACACCGGTCGACGAATGGGTTGTATGAACTCGATCACCGGTTGGCACAGTTGCGGATCGCGCAAGTGGTGCTGCCCTAGCCCCTTGCGTAACAGCGGAACAGATTGTTCCGGTGGGCTGGAGTCGATTCTCACCATCGCTCCACGCTACCACCCTCCATACCAACAGCCGTGCTGCCTTTTTGGCGCAAAACAGTGGGCAGCGATTTTCTAATGGGAACCCTTAAGATCAATACACGTAGTGACTTAGACTCCATACTGAAACCCCTATCCAGAGCAAATATCGACCGACCGCATGGGCATTGAGATTGCAGCAATACCGACTGCGCAGCTGGACACCGCTCCCCAATTTCTTGGTGGTATGCGTTGTAAGCCCTGTCTCAAGCATTGAACTGAACGCGAGGACTGTCATGGAACTGAATCCACAAGCCGCCGAGGCGGTCGAACCTATCTCTCCGAACGAGGATTTCACCGCCGAGATCCAGACCGCGAAGCGCATCGAGCAAGAGATGCGCAAGGTGATCGTAGGCCAGCAGTATTTGGTGGACCGGATGCTAGTCGGACTGCTCACCCACGGCCATCTGTTGATCGAGGGCGTGCCCGGCCTGGCCAAGACCTTGGCAGTGAAAACCTTGGCTCGATCATTGGATGTCGATTTCGGTCGAGTCCAATTCACCCCAGACTTACTGCCCGCCGATCTGGTGGGGACTCAAGTTTTCGATCCGGCGACCAGTTCTTTTCACCCGCGTAAGGGGCCGATGTTCACCAACTTGCTTCTGGCCGACGAGATCAATCGAGCACCCGCCAAAGTGCAATCAGCTCTACTCGAAGCGATGGAAGAAAGTCAGATCACCATCGGTGATAGCACCTTCGTGTTGGACGACCCGTTCATGGTGCTGGCAACGCAAAACCCGATCGAACAGGAAGGCACCTATCCGCTGGCCGAAGCCCAAGTTGACCGGTTCATGCTCAAGCTCAAAATCGACTATCCCAGTCGCGCCGAGGAGGCTGAGATTCTCGACCGCATGATGGTGGATCAAGAGTTTGATGTGCAGCCGGTCGCCAATTCCGAGGAGATCCGCAAACTGCGAGCCGCTGTGGAGCGGATCTACTTGGACGAGAAACTACGCGGCTACATCCTCGACCTGATCGCCGCGACCCGTCGACCGGCAGAGTATGGTGCTGGCGACCTAGAACACTTGCTGGCCTTTGGTGCTTCCCCTCGGGCAACCCTGTTTCTCGCGCGTGCAGCCAAGGCCACAGCGCTGCTGGCGGGGCGCGGCTACGTGGTCCCGGAAGACGTCAAGATGATGGCCCCCGACGTACTGCGCCATCGAGTGATCCCAACCTTTGAAGCGGAAGCCGAGGAAGTCACCAGCGACAATCTGGTGCAACGTCTGCTCGATCTGGTGCAAATCCCCTAACCCAACTTTAGGTCTGCCTCCCTTCGACCTGGACTTTGGCTTTGACGACCAACACCGCGACCAAGAGTTCTGCCGCTAAGAACTCGACCAGCAAAATCCCTAGCGACCTGCTAGCCAAGGTACGGCGGATCGAGATCACCACCAATCGATTGGTGGATCAAGGGCTCGCCGGGGAGTATCACTCGGCGTTTCGTGGCCGCGGTATGGAGTTTTCCGAAGTGCGCGCCTATCACCCGGGCGATGACGTGCGATCGATTGACTGGAACGTTACCGCTCGTATGGGCACGCCGTTCGTCAAGCAGTTTGTTGAGGAACGCGACTTGACCGTGTTTTTGGTGGTCGATGTTTCTGGCAGTTTGTCTTTTGGCTCCCACGCGATCCTCAAGCGGGAACTGGCAGCCGAGGTGTCCGCGCTACTTGCCTTCGCTGCCATTCGCAATCAAGACCGGGTTGGCGCAGCTCTGGTCAGCCAAGGGGTCGATGTTTTCCTGCCCCCCGATCGACGGCGCAACCATGTCTTGAGAATGGTCCGGGAACTGCTGCACCATCCCGCCGAGGGCGGCACCGACCTACAAGCTGGACTCAACCAAGTTCTGCGATCCCTCGACCACAAGAGCGTTGTGTTCTTGATCTCCGACTTCGTCGGTGTCGAAGCCGGGAGCGCCTTGGCAGCCGCGGCAGCTCGCCACGACCTGATCGCGGTTGAGCTCTACGACCCGAAAGACCACCAACCCCCGGTGACCCGATTCCCGGTGCTGGTCGCCGACGCTGAGACCGGTCGGCAAGCGATGGTTTCCGGTCGACGATTCGCGGAGCAAGTGCAGCAAGCTCGGCAAGCGGACCGCGAAGCTTGGTCCGACCGCTTTCGCAAACTCGGAGTCGATCATCTGACCCTGCGCACCGATCGACCCTACATGCAGACCCTGATGCAATTCTTTGAGCGCCGGCGCAAGAGACTCGCGCGATGAGTTGCAACGCTAGTTCTTGGCCTCGACCCCGGGTCCGAGTCACCGCGATCCCTGTGATTGGAATTCTCCTGGGTGTGCTCTCAGCGAGCACAGACGCCGCAACCTTACGCCTACTGCAAACTCCAGAAGACGGAATCACGGTCGGCGACGCGGTGCAGTTGGTGTTTGAAGTCCAACTCGCGCCGGGAGAGGAAGTCTCGGCCGACGATTGGACTCAGAGTTGGCTACCGGAAGATTTTGATAACGCTGAGATTGTCGCCGCCGGCACCCCTTCCTCGGAGGATGCGGGTGGTGGCACCACCTGGCGGCAGATCGTTACTCTTCGTTCCTTTCGACCTGGAGCGGTCGAGCTTCCGGAACCGCAAATCACCATTGTCGACTCCACCCACGGAAGCGAATCGCTACTGGCGGCCGAACCGGTCCGCTGGCTTGTCTCTTCGGTATTGCCCGAGGATCGTGAGATCTCACTGCAACCCCCGGTTCCGCTCAGGAACTGGCCGGTCGGCAAGACCTTTTGGCAGCTCGCAGGTGCCTTGGCTGTGTTGGCGATCGCCGGAGCGTGGCTAGCCCATCGTGCTGGCGGCTTCCTAACCGAAGAAGCTCTGCGGCAGATCAATGACCCTTTGACCGACTTGCGCCGCGCCCTCAAAGGCCTCGATCCGCGCCAACCGGACGTCGCCCATGCCGGTTTGAGTGTTTCTCTACGCCAGTTCCTTGGGCGTCGGACCGGAATGCGGGGGCTTGAGCACACCAACGCAGAAATACTTCGCGACCTTTCTGATCTGCCGGTCTCTGACAACTCTCGGCTCGAAGTTCGCGAACTACTCGACGGTTGTGACCGGATCAAGTTTGGCCGCTTTTCCACCAGCTTGCCGGAACTAACGGAACGGGTGCGGCGGACGCAATCTGTCGCCGAGAGCATCGACTCTCGACTCAGCGCAGCCGAGCTGGCGACTGTGGAAGCTAGCGAACAAGGCGTAACTGTAGGAGCTGAGGCGTGAACTTGTTTCGCTTTGAAGACCCGCTGTGGCTGTTACTGCTGCTGGGAATCCCCGTGCTCTGGTGGTGGAACCTAACCCGCGCGCGCCCAGCCGCGCTGCGCTACAGCCACATCCCCGACAGTTTCGGCGGATCGGCTCGCATCCACTGGCCGTTCATCGCCCGGATGCTGGCATTGGCGCTGGCGATCACCGCCATAGCGCGCCCCCAGCACGGCACCGAGTGGGAAGAAAGCCTCAGTGAAGGAATCGACATTCAAGTGGTCCTTGACGTCTCAGGCAGTATGGCGGCGGAGGACTTTCGCCCGCGCAATCGGCTTCATGTTGCCCAGCAAGTGGTCAAAGACTTCGTCGCTAACCGCACCAGCGATCGGATCGGCTTGGTGGCGTTCTCCGGAGTGGCAGTGACCAAAGCACCACTGACCACCGATCGCAAAATGGTCCAAGAGCTAGTCGAGAGTTTGGAGCTATTCAAACTGCCGGACGGGACAGCGATCGGCGTCGCTCTGGCGACCGCGGCCAATCGACTCAAAGACAGCGACGCCAAATCCAAGGTGGCCATCCTGGTGACAGACGGCGGCAACAACGCCGGCGCTATCGATCCCGGCGCCGCGACGGCGATCTGTGAAGGTCTAGGCATCCGCGTTTACACCATCGGCGTTGGCAGCGAGGGTAAGGTGCCGGTACCGATGCCGCGCACCGATCCGCGCACCGGTCGCGAGGAAATGGTGCATACCATGCTTAACGTCGAGGTCGACGAAGAGTTGCTGCGTCAGATCGCCGAGGGCACCGGAGGTCATTACTTTGAGGCCACTGACTCCCACGCTTTGGAAAGGGTGTTCGCCGAGATTGATCAGCTTGAGACCACTCCCGTGCGCAGTCGCAAGATGTCTCGTTACCGTGAGGCCTTCCCCCCGCTCGCCGCTGGCGCGCTGGTGTTGATGGGCCTGCCTTCGCTGTTCGCGCTGTTGGGCTGGAGCGTCGAACCATGACTTGGGGCGCCCCTCAACGCATGATTTTGCTGCTGCTGGTTCCGCTGGTGATGATCCTCGGCTGGCTGTGGTGGCAGCGACTCAGGAAAGCGCTATCCGCCTGGGCGGGCAAAGCTCAATGGGCGCGCCTTGGGATTGACGCCTCCAGTCGGCGTCTGTGGCTACGACTAGCTCTATTGGGTCTCGCCGTCGCCGCATCGGTGCTCGCCATCGCTCGTCCGCGCTGGGGCGAATCAGAACACACCGTGGAGCGAATCGGCGTCGATACGGTGGTGATTTTGGACTCCTCTTCTTCGATGAACGTAGCCGACGTAACCCCGTCGCGGATCGCCGTTGCCAAGACCCTCTTGGGACGGATCACGGAACGCATTGAAGGACACCGCGTCGCTTTGTTGCAGATGGAAGGAACGGTACGCGCGCTGACTCCGATGACCGCAGACTTGGACGCGGTTCGTATGGCGGCGGACTCGGTGCGCGTCGGCTCACTCGAACGCCCTGGAACCGATCTGGGGTTGGCTCTGGAGCGGGCTGCAGATCTGTTTCTACCGGGCGAAGAGCGCCACCGCGGGATCCTGCTGATCACTGACGGAGAGGATCATGGGGATCATCTCAACGCGGCTCAGCGACGCTTGGCGGAGGTCGGTATTTCGGTCCATGTATTGGCAGTCGGCACCGCTCAAGGTGGACCGATTCCGGTGGCCGGGGCGGGGCGGGGAACCTACAAACAAGACGGTCAAGGACAGGTGGTGATCTCCAAACTCGGAACCGATTCCTTGGAAACCCTGTCGGAGATCACCGGCGGTCAGTTTGTCTCGGTTGACCGGGCTGGAGAATCGCTTGACCCAATCGTCGATTCGATCCTCGGCTTGGAAGCGCGTTCGTTGGGTCAAGAAACCATCGTCCAACAAGAAGAACGTTTCCAGATTCCCCTGTTGATCTCGATCTTGGCGCTTGCCGCGGCCTCGATGGTCAAGCCCCTGCAGCCAGTGCGGGAGGCGACATGAAGCTACTCGAACGACTAGCGATCGTAGGGGTCGTCATCGCAGCGACGCTGGCCGCAGCCAGTTGGGGTCAGCAGGCGAATCCGACCGCACCGGTCGATGAGCCATCGGAGTTCATCAGCTCCCCCTCCGGCGCTCAACCGAGTCCAACCGTCCAGAATCCGCTGCAGACCAAACGGGGTTGGCTGTACAACCCACGGGAACGCACCGACCGGGCAATTGACGCTCTGGAACAAGAGCGCCCAGAAGAAGCGATCACCGCCGCTACCGAGGCCAGGGCTTTGGCTCCGGGAAACCCGGTTGCAGCATTCAACCAAGGTACCACCCACTTGTTGACCGGAGACGCGACTGCAGCCGAGAGCGCACTACGACCGGTCGCTGAAGCGACCAGCGATCCAACCCTGTCAAGCGACGCCGCCTACAACCTAGGCAACGCGTATTTTGAGTCCAAACAGCACGATCAGGCAGTGCAATGGTTTGAAGAATCGTTGCGCCGCGACCCTTCCCGCGTCTCGGCCAAGATCAATCTAGAACTGGCGCTGCAAGCCCAACAACAGGAGCAGCAACAGCAGGATCAAGACTCCGAGGACTCAGAACAGAACGCAGAACAGGACCAACAACAGGAACAACAGCAAGGAGATGAGGGTGAGACCTCCCCCGACCCTCAAGAAGGGGAACAGGAAGAGTCAATACAACCTCAACCACAACAGGGGCAGGAGGAATCGCCACTGCCCAAGTTTCAGCCCCAACCGGACATGACCGCAGAAGAAGCCGCTTCTCTACTCGAAGCGGTAGAAGCGATGGAACAAGAAGCACGTGCTGCCGAACAACCCGAACGTCGGCAAGCGGCACCAGGGAACCGAGACTGGTAGTCGGATGACCCGTATGCAACCACAGCTTGGACTTCTCCACCGGCCACTCCGAGGTCGCGCTGGAGTGGGGATTCTCGCCATACTCCTGATCGTCTTCGGGCCTTCCTGGGTTCAGGCACAGGATCAAGAACCGACCCTCGCGACCCGCCTGCTGCCCAACCCGATCGGCTTGGGTCAAGAAACTATTCTGGAAATCCGCGTCATGGTCGCAGCGATGCGGTTGTTGCGAGTGCAACCAACCTTTGAGCTCGACAATCTGGAGATCGTAGCCGGACCATTCCGAGAACAGAGCATGCAGTTCGTCAACGGAGCGATCTCGAATTCCACTACCCTGCGTTGGCGGCTCCGCCCCACCACGGTCGGCGAGGGACGCGTCACTAACATTCGGGTGCAGGTCGGCGACCAAACCATCGTTGGCACAGACCTATCGGTCGCAGTGCAAGAAAAAGCGGTCCCTGAGGCAGTGCCACGCCAGCGTCAAGCCGACCCCATGGAACAGTTCTTCCAACGCCGGTCTAGAGACCCGTTCTCGCAGCGTGAATCCGAACCCGAACTGCACCTGCGGGCCGAGACCAACCCGGGCGATCCTTTTGTTGGTGAGCAGGTTCACTACACCTTGTATCTGTTCACCCGCAACGACGTCACCGCGGTCAACGCCGAGGATCTGCCCGACTTTGAGGGCTTTTGGAACGAAGAGCCGAGCGCCGATGCCAAACCCAAACGCGCCGAGACGGTGACGATCGATGGCCGTCAGTGGCTGCGGGTGGCGCTGTTGGAGCGAGTCCTCTATCCGTTGCGTCCCGGCGAACTGGAAATTGATCCCGCCACCATGGCGTTTGAAGTGGATCTCGACTCGAGTGGCTTTTTTCGCGACCGTCGAGCGGTACGCCGCACTTCGCCAGCCGCCAAGCTCAGCGTGCGTCCTCTGCCCGCCGGCGGCCCGCCGAACGCTTCGGTCGGCCCGATTAACCTCAAATCGACCCTTGAGCCGGCCAACGTCGAAGCTGGCCAGGCGGCTCAACTTGAGGTCGTGGCCCGCGGTCGCGGCAATCTACGCCGGGTTCCCGATCCGGTGATCGAGGCGCCGGGGGGCGTCGAGATCTATCCCCCGCAGGGAGAGAGTTCCCAGAAGTTCAACCCCAATGGGGTTCAGTTCACCCGCAAATGGCGTTGGGTGGTGGTGCCAGATCGCGCCGGCTCTTACCAGTTGCCCAAAATCACCATCCCCTACTTTGATCCCCAAACCGAGTCGTTTGCCGTCGCCAGTACTGAAAGCCACTTGCTTGAGGCGGTACCCGCAGTGCGGGCCGCTGAACCCCAGCGTCGGGTGGATCGCAGCCCATTGCTGCATCCGGTGCGGATGGCTGCGGTCGCCGGACTGGAAGGCTCGCGGGACCGTGGCTGGGGGCTGTGGTTGCTGGCGTTGGCGGCAGTCGGGGTTGCCATGACCGCCTTCTCCGATCTGCGACGAGGAAGTGAATCTTCGGCACTCGACAATCCTGGAACAACTGCGTTGCCGGTTGTCGCCGGCGAGAAATCCCGGCGACCGCGCCAAGTCCTGCAACAGGCGCTCTCGGCGGTCTCCAGTTCGGAGTCCCGCCGCACTGCACCGGCAATCGAAGCAGCCGTGCGCCGATACTTGGTCGAGCGATGGGGGCTACCGGAGAATGCTGCTCCCGAGTCCTGGGTCGAGCATCTGCAAGGCAAAGGCCTACCGCTGGCGGCTCTCGACCGGCTCGAAAAGCTCACCGAGGATCTGTACTATCTGCGCTTCGCACCACAACTTTCACAGACTGATCGACTCGCCACCGAACTCAAAAACTCGGCCTTAGAGTGGGTCAAGCGACTGCCGCGAAGATGAATGCTGCCGCGATCAGTCCTTTGATGAGCGACACCAAATCCAAGGTCCGGACTTGGTTTCGCATTGCTCCGTTCTCAAAATGGCAAACAACGCGATGGGCCGCGCTTGCTCTAGTTCTCGTTTCTGCCGTTGGCGCCCAAGAATCCGGGTTGGAGGCCCAATCCGCGTTGGAAGACAGTCCGGCTGAAGACCTCCCGCAACAAAAACCCGGAGCGCGAGCAGACCTTGACGCACTGGCAGCGGCCGGGGCACTGTTTGAAACCGGAGACGCGGTGGGCGCTCGCAGTGAGTATCTGCGGCAAGTCGAAGCATCCCCCAGCGCGACCCTCTACTACAACCTCGGGCGGGTGGAACAAGAACTGGGACAGTACCCGCAGGCGGTCCTTTGGTATCGACGCGCTCTGGATCTGGCCTCGGAAGACCCCTGGGCAATGGAAAATCTCGTCCGGCTGAGAACCGACCTGGGTGTCGCGCCTCCCGATCCGTGGCAACCGATGGCGGTGTTATCTCAAGTTGCGAAGCACTCCGGCTGGGTGGCGGGTGGATTTCTCTCGCTGCTCCTCCTGCTGCGTTGGATTGGTGGTCGGCCCCGAGGATGGGCGCTGGTTGCCACCGGAGTACTGCTGGCTGCCGGACATCTTGGGCTGCAGGCTGCAGCGGGCACCATCGCCCCGGTCACCGGTGTCCTGATGGCCGACTGCCAAGCCGACGCCTTGAATCTTCCCGGCGGCAGTGAGGTCTGGGTTTCACAAACCAACCCGGCCAAAGTTTGGTCGTCTGCCGGAACCTTTCGTTGCCAGCCGGAAAATGTGGTCCGCGTACGATCCTCGATGCTGCCGCCGACCTCCAGTTTCAGCGAATCGAGCTCTCCTTCAGTACAGCCCGAGAGCTCCGAGATCACTGTGCCGACCACCGATTCTGCGGCAGCACCGCCGTTCGTATAACTCTCCAGCCAATCGCGATCGAACCCGATTCAGCGACCCCGGTTTTGTCATTGAACTTAGCTCTAGTCCGCTGCTACCATCCGCAAGGTGGCGACGAACGCCATCGCGATTCCTTGATGCAGTGTTCCCAGGACGCAGTAGTCTTCACACTCGCGTGTCTCAACACTCTGTCAAGGTACCCAAACAGAATTTCGGAGGCCCCATGACGGTAGCCACGGCTCGCCCACACATTGCTCCCCAAGAAGTACACAGCGCACTACGCCGACACATGTTGGTGGACGGATTTGAATTGGTCGTCGACCTAAATCAGTCTCAAGGTTCCAGCCTCTATGACTCTCGTGAAGGCAAGACCTACATTGACCTGTTCGGATGTTTCGCCACTTCAGCGGTCGGTTTCAATCATGCCAAAATGGATGATCCTGATTTTCTTGAAGAGCTAACCGCCGCGGCGCTATTCAAGCTTTCCAATTCCGACCTCTACACCACCCAGATGGCCGATTTTGTTGAGGCCTTCTCGCGCACCGTTCCAGAATCTTTTCAACACCACATGTTCTTCATTGAGGGCGGAGCACTGGCGATTGAGAACGCACTAAAAACTGCCTTTGACTGGAAGCGACGCAAGAACATGGCGGCGGGCCGCTCCGAAGCCGGTAGCCAAGTGATCCATTTTCGCCACGCGTTTCATGGGCGCAGCGGCTACACCATGTCGTTAACCAACACCGACCCAACCAAGACCGACTACTTTCCGCAGTTTTCTTGGCCCCGTGTGCCCACCCCAGGGCTGTCCTTTCCAGTCACTGATTCCGTGCTCAACCGGGTGATCGCAGAAGAAGATCAAGCGGTGGCTGCCATTGAAGCGGCGGTCGCCGAACATGGCCATGACATTGCAGCCTTGATCTTGGAGCCGATCCAAGGAGAGGGCGGAGACACCCATTTCCGCGGTGAGTTCCTGCACAAGTTGCGTGCGTTGGCTGACCAATATGAATTTCTGCTCATCTTCGATGAGGTGCAAACCGGTTTTGGAACCACCGGATCTTGGTGGTGTTTTGAGCACTTCAACGTAGTGCCCGACATTTTCGCCTTCGGTAAGAAAACCCAGGTTTGCGGCATCTGTGTTTCGCCGCGCATCGACGACGTAGACAACGTGTTTAAGGTCTCCAGTCGTATCAACTCCACCTGGGGCGGCAACATCGCCGACATGGTCCGCTGCCGTCGATTTGTAGAGATCATCGAAGAGGACAACCTGCTGGAAAACGCCAAGCAGGTAGGCGACCTGATCACCGACGGCTTGCAGACTATCGGTGAGGAGCACGATGGCTGGTTGAGCAACGCACGCGGTCGCGGCATGTTCATCGCCTTTGATCTACCCAGCCCCGATGCACGGGGTGCGGTGTTGACCTCAATGCGCGAACTTGGGGTCTTGGCCCTGCCGTCAGGAACCCAGGCAATCCGCTTCCGTCCAGCGCTCAACCTTTCGGCGGCAGAAGCCCAGGAAGCCCTGAAACGCGTCGATCAGGCGGTGGCGACGGTCCGAGGTTAGCGGCCCAGCTTTGGCTGCCCCAGGTTGGCGACCACAAGTCAGCCAAATGGAGTCGCCATTTCGGGCTAGCAAGCCGCAGACCGTGGTCGCGGCGAAACGATAAGACAGCAACAGTCGGTCGCACTCCGATCGAGAGGACTCAGCAATGGCCCCATCAGAAAATTCTTCCAATTCATCCCGACAGCAGCGCGTCGAAGGTATTTTGGCGCGCTTAGGCATCGAGCCAGAAAGCTCAGGAGTGCAAAACTCGGGGGCTTGGGCAGGATCTTGGCTCAAGACCAGCGGTGAGGTAATCCCCTCCATCGATCCCACCACTGGTGAGGTCTTGGCCACAGTGCGGGCCTGCACTGTCGAGGAATACCAGCAGGTGGCCGAGGTGGCGCACCAAGCCTTCCTCGACTGGCGCCAGTGGCCGGCTCCGCGGCGTGGCGAAGTGGTGCGCGCTTTGGCCGACGCCTTGCGCGACCACAAAGACGACCTCGGCGCTCTGATCACCCTGGAAGCCGGCAAGGTGGTCTCCGAGGGCCTCGGTGAAGTGCAAGAGATGATCGACATGGCCGACTTGGCAGTGGGCATGTCGCGCCAGTTGTATGGCAAAACCATGCACTCCGAGCGTCCGCAGCACCGGATGTACGAGCAATGGCATCCGCTGGGCGTGGTCGGCATCATCACCGCCTTCAACTTTCCGATGGCGGTTTGGGCTTGGAACGCGATGGTAGCGGCGGTCTGTGGCGACGCCAACCTGTGGAAGCCGTCGGAAAAGACCCCGTTGAGTGCGCTGGCGATCAGCCGCATCGCCGCCAAAGTGCTCGAAGACCACGACGCACCACCGATCTTCACCTTGGCGGTCGGCGATCGTCACGCGGTCGGTGTACCGATGACCGAAGATCACCGCATTCCCTTGGTTTCGGCGACCGGGTCGGTGACCATGGGCCGAGCGGTCGGTCAGGCAGTCTCCAAACGGTTGGGGCGCTCACTGCTGGAACTCGGGGGCAACAACGGCATCATCGTCACTCCCAACGCCGACCTCGACCTAACCCTGATGGCGGTGCTGTTTGGCGCGGTGGGTACCGCTGGCCAACGCTGCACCTCCACCCGCAGACTGTTTCTGCATAAATCCATCGCTGCCGAAATGAAACAACGCTTGGTCGACGCCTACGGATCGATCCGCATCGGCGACCCGCTCGACGACGGCATTCTGATGGGTCCGCTGCTAGATCAAGGCGCAGTAGACGACATGATGGCGGCGATACAGACCGCCGTGGATCAAGGCGGGCGTATTCTCACCGGTGGCGAGGCGATCGCTGGCGACGGATTCTTCGTCCAGCCAACTCTGCTCGAAGCCACCACCGAAATGCCGATCACCTGTGATGAGACCTTCGCCCCGATCCTCTACATCTTTGAATATCAAGAGCTGGACAACGTCATCGCCCGCCACAACGCCGTGCCGCAGGGCTTGTCTTCCGCGATCTTCACCTTGAACGTGCGCGAGGCCGAACGATTCCTCGCCACCACCGGCAGCGACTGCGGCATCGCCAACGTCAACATCGGGACTTCAGGAGCTGAAATTGGCGGCGCCTTCGGCGGTGAGAAAGAAACCGGCGGCGGTCGCGAAGCCGGCTCCGACTCCTGGAAGATCTACATGCGCCGCCAGACCTCGACCATCAACTGGGGAACAGACTTGCCGCTGGCTCAAGGCGTGACGTTTGACGTTTAGGATAAGAGCCACGAAAGGGCTCCCCTACTCTCCCGCAAGTAGAGGCGAAAAACTTCATGCCCACCCACCAAAGAATGTGGTGACAAAATACTGACTTCCTAGTTCTTCCTGTCGGGAGGACCAGTACTTGTGTATTTCCGAAGGTCAGCGGTCCAGAGCTAACGCGATGGTTGAACCAAGTTGTGCATAGCTACTCCACAGGGTGGCTCTTCATAGGCCTATGGTGAGAGGCACCTGTTTCATCTACAATCTAGATACTCCACTATTCGGATTTTGTCCTTTCTCGGATGACCTACGACCAACTACGTCGAAAAGTTACTGCCAAAGAGGTGCTCGCCGCGATCAACGTAGCCACCTCCGAAGAAAGCGTTGATTTTTCCCACTGCGAGGTTATCGGCGACCTTCACATTGATGGTTCTGGGTTGCCCAGGACTTCTTTGGAAGACACACCGGATAACGGACTCCTCTATTGGACTATCGAGCCAACACTACGATTTAAAGACACTGTGTTTCGGGGAAGCGTGAACCTGAGCCGCGCTGTGTTTCGCCGTACAGCTTACTTTGATCGAGCAAGGTTCCTCGGAAACACCTCGTTTCAAAAAGCGTCGTTCCAACAGTGGATCGCGTTTACGAATATCGTCTATGAGGGGGATGCGAATTTCGTGGGGACAGAGTTCCATGGTGTAGCCGCGTTTTCCTCTAACGAGTTTCGCGCTAAGGCATCATACGGTTGGGCCATATTTCATGAACTCACAGACTTTGGTGAGGCACAATTCCGCGGCAAGACAGACTTCACGGAGACCACATTCCATCAACGCATCAGCTTTGCAAAAGCGCTCTTCGGTCGAGATGTAGTTCTCCGAGGGGCGAGATTCATTGTCCCTGGCGATTTTGCTGAGATTCAATATGAGAACGATTCGTTGGTACGCGCTGTGGGGATGTCCCTTCTAAAGGTCCTCGCCCCTTTGCAAAAACCTGCACCGAGACCAAAGTACAAGAACGCTAGCGATCACGAGAGAAAAACGATCCAATTCTATTTGGACAGCAATGCCATTGACGAGGTGACGAATCCATTTTTCAAGCGTTATGTCTCGGACCAACAATTCGTCCGAGAGTTCACAAAGACGCACCCGATCTGGGGCGGAATATGGCGATGGTCATCGGACTACGGTCGAAACATAGGGGTCTGGGCCGCCTGGTCGCTTGCAATCGCCTTTCTCTTCGGCATCCTCTACGCTCCTTACGCATTGCCGACAATGCTTAGAGACACTTGGATTGGGTCCTTCCTTGAAAGCGTCGACCCTCAGTTGGACATCACAAACTCGCAATACCTAAGCGCGCAACAGATTACCCACATCGTTCCGTATTACTTCAGCATTGTTACGTTTACAACACTTGGATTCGGAGATGTCACACCGACCAATACCGCGGGAATGTTTTGGATTACCCTTGAGGTCGTCCTCGGATACGTCATGCTAGGCGGTCTGATTAGCATCTTGTCGAACAAGCTAGCTCGTCGAAGCGGCACGTAACAAACAGTCGTCAAATACGGGAAGGCGCCCGCAGAGGGCGCTCTAAACCCGGCAGCACAAGCCCACAACGTATGGGCGGGGCTCGCCCGCTCTCTTCCCGAGTCTGTCCTTAATCGCTGGGCAAACCCAAATCGGGAAGGTTATTGACGATCTCCACGGTTTCCAGGCTGATTGTGATCACCTGCCCGATGAGGCGCAGGATGGATTTCGGGTCGTCGTCGCGGTTGGGGTCGTTGACGATGCCGCTACGCTTGTCGGTCTTGACCCGGTATTGATCCACCACCCACCCCAGCGCGGAACGATTCCCGAGCCGGTACTCCTCGACCGTGGGTGGAATCCCATCCAGGGTCAGCACATCGTTGTAGACAATGCGTCCCTCAGCCGGTTTGTACTTCATGCGCTCGACGCGCAGGTCGAGCGCGGTATCCGGTTTCCAGATCTCCTGCAGCGGATATTCGGTTTGCGACTGGTATTCGACGTGCAATTCCGCCAGGCGTTCCCCCGCTGCGGCAAAAGGATGAAAAACCGGGGCGTAGGGGATGCGCGGCAAGGATTTCTTCAAGTTGACCTTGTAGCGTTCGCGATAGGCCGGGTGATGCAGCAATGCATAGATGTAGTGGAAGATGTCCCACTTGGAGATCGAGTCATCTTGGTAGTGGGCGCGGTACTCCGCCAGAGCCCAATCGGTGAGATTCTCGCTGCGATTGGTGCCATCAGGATCGTAGGTGTAGAAGGGAAAGACTTGGTGGGGGTCACCGTAGAAATTTAGGTCGAAGATGCTGTTCCCCGCCAAGACCGCAAAGTCCTTTCGTCCGTATCCGCCTACGGACACGCAACAATTCTCTTGTTCGCGAGCAGCCGTCGGAAAAAACTCGTGGAAATGCCTGGGTTCTTCGTTAAGAATCGAATCATGAAACAGAAACTGGCGGCAAAAGGGTCGATAGAGAGATCGTCGGATTTTTTCTTCTCTAAATTTAGCTCTCTTCTCGCGGAATAAATCCAGCTTCAAGTCGCGACTCCAAGCCATCTCCTTCGGATCATTGTCTACAAAACGATCAATAAATGAGCGCTTTCGCTTAGCACTTTCAATTGCCGCCCAGCGAGTCACATGACCGTTATACGCATCAATCGTCTTTCGGATGTTGGCAGCGAGCCGTTCCCAATCGAAGTTGTAGGCCCAGACGTCTCGATTGGTGCTTACACCAAGGCTATACCTTTGAAAAAAAACGTCTTTAAGTAATCCCCGCTCTTGCGCACCTTTGCTTCCTAGAACGGGCATCGTGTCGAACTCTGGCGCGATCCCCTCCGTGAGCCAGGTGTGCTTGGCGTCGGGCTCAAGAGTCTTCCAATCGATATGATTGATCTCTCCCACCTCTTCGAGATACCTATACTTGTCCTCCTTCCGCCAGAACTCATCCGTGCGATAGTAATGCAGGGTCGCTGGACCCTGCCCCTTGCCGGTCTTGACCAGCAAGTTGATTGATACTCCCACTTGAATACCGAAGACGTTGTGGGTGGTTCCGGAGAGCTTGGGGTTCTTGCGCACGTTGCCACCCAGGTCCAAGATGTGAATCTGGTCGAAATCTTCTTCCAGGTGTTGGCGTATGCCGTCGGTGGCGATGCCATCCAGAAAACCATTGTTGGAGACCAAGGCGACGACCCCCTGGTCTCCGATGCGGTCGGAGGCCCAACGGATCGCCTTTATGTAGGGGTCATCAAGCTTTGACTTGCTCGAAGCCTTGGAATCCTTGGAGTAGGTCTCCTTGACCCGCGCATCAATCACCGAGTACTTGCGATTCTTGTTGTTGTCGTTCTCGTTGACCTGGCCGACGTTGTAAGGAGGGTTGCCAATCACCACCCGGATCGGCGCTTGTTTCTGCGCCTCCACCCGCTCGGTATTGGCCTCGGTGAACAACCCCATCTGCCTATCCTCGGCGAGTTCAAAGGTGTCCACCAAGCAAACCCCCGGGAAGGGGCGGTACTCGCCCGCCAATTCCAGGTACTCGTGCTCAATGTTCATCGAAGCGATGTAGTAGGGCAGCAGCATCACCTCATTGGCGTGTAGCTCGTTGAGGTACTTCTCTGGCAAGTTGGTCTTCTTGCCGTCGGCGATCTGCCGCAACACCCGGAGGAGGAAGTTGCCGGTGCCAACGAACGGGTCGAGTACATGAACTCCCGGCGAAGCCAGGCCGTCCGCCTTGCCGAACTCGGATTTCAATAGCTGGTCAACGCTCTTGACCATGAAATCAACGATTGGTTGTGGGGTGTAGACAATTCCGTGAGTGTCAGCGACCTTGACCGAGAATCCCTGGAAAAACTGTTCGTAGACCGTGTTTAGGAAGCCCTGCTTCTGCGAGTAGTCGCCAATCGACAGAGCGGTGTTTTCGATCGCAGCGTAAAAGCGGTCTAGCTTCTTAACAAAGTCATGCCGAGAGAAGCTCTTGGAGGTTAGGGCATCGATCACGGTTTCGATCTCCGCCGCGATCACGTTCTTACGCCGGAAATCGTCGTTGTCGAAGACCTTGCGAAAGATCCGCTCGGTCAGCAAATGTTGGATCAACATCTCTTCCACTGCCGCTTCGGAGAGGTTTGGATTAAGAGAGACCTTGCAGAGATCGTAGAAACGCTTGAAGGCGGTCTGGAAAGCTTTGTTCTTGGGACGTTCGTCGTGGACAAGTTTGAGCAGGGAGTCGGCCAACTCAGGAATCCGCTCCTTGAATTCTTCTACCGCTCGCTCCCACTCGTCGATGTCCGGTTCTTGATGTTCGAAAAATAGCCGCAGCGCGTCGACCAGTGGTTGGGGCTCTGTTGCGTCAACATCTAGAACTTGAACACCATCTTGAAACAACAACACCCGCCCTGGCTGCCAAAACAGGATGTTGCGCTTGGGATAGCCAACCGCAAACTTCGATCGGGCCTCTTTGGTCAGCTCATCCTGGGTGTCCTTGGCTTCAAACCAGCCGCGACTGAGTTCATAGTTATCGAGAATCAAGCCATCTGGACGCAGAGTTTTGGCCCCGAGACGAACCGTCTTTTCGCGGGCAAAGTTCCAGCCATAGAACCTCTTGGCGCAGTGTTCAAGGAGACCCTCGAAGGCATGTTTAACGCCCAGTTCATGGTCGATATGGAGCTGC
Source organism: Candidatus Multivoradales bacterium (assembly GCA_965248055.1). Taxonomy (GTDB): domain Bacteria; phylum Acidobacteriota; class Thermoanaerobaculia; order Multivoradales; family JAHEKO01; genus CBDCXF01. Next base: position 2,871,756 of record CBDFIJ010000004.1, on the reverse strand, counting down.
GCAGCTTCTTCCAGAGCGCGGTAGTACTTCCTGACAGCTTCGTGGGTTGGCTTCAACCCGAACTTGCCATGCGGCATGGACGAAGGGTACGTGTCGAACAACCTTTGTTCAAGGTCTATCTAGCAACAAGAAAACCCGGCTCTTTCGAGCCGGGTTTTGCAAAGGAGGAGGGGAAGTAGGAGCAGCGCGTGTTTTGTCCTACTTCCACTTATCAATACGGGTTACCCCTCAAGAAGGTTTTCAAGAAATTACAGAACTTATGGCGAGCATGATTAGGGCCAGAATCCACGGCCAATGGGCGACTGCGTGTGCTTCAGGCGAGGCTGCATCCTGTTGATCAGATCTTGAGGTATCCACGGCAATCCAATGAACAATGGCGATCCACGGTGCCAGCAACAACGAGGCAATCCCGAACAACCGCAACACTGAGTTCCAGCCCGCTTCCGGTGCTTCGCCGAGCAATTGAGTCAAAGCGAGGGCAAACCAAGCCACAACCAACAGGCTTCGGGCAGCCCTGACAAAGGTCGCCGATTCTCGGGGTGCTGTGCGAGAACTAGCCACCGGCCATCCTCCAGGCGGTCCACAGCAACACCAGGGCGAATCCCAGCTCCAGGACGCGTCCGCCAATTTTTCGAGTACTACCTGGGGCGATCCAGGCCCCGGCCATGACGCCAGCCAGAATCCAAGGTACAACGCTGAGGTCGATTTCACCGCGGCGCAGGTAGGCGATCGACGCCACGCCAGCGGTCCAGCCGATCATCACTGTACTGGTGGCCACCGAGCTACGCATCGAGCGGCCCAGCAGCAACCGCAGCACCGGGACTTGGACGATGCCACCTCCGACACCCAAGAGACCGGCCACCACCCCTGCTATCGGCATAGTCGCCATCGCCAATCCAGGCCGCGGTGGTCGCTCTTCTCGATTGCTTTCCGGCCAGGCCATGCGCACCGCCACCAAAACCAGCACCACGGAAAACAAGATCGCCACGGTTCGCGGATCCAAGGCTGCGGCAAGTCGGCTGGCAATGATGGCCCCAACCAAGGCCAAGGCACCCAGTCGCACCGCCCACGGCATGTCGACTTCGCCACCCCGCAGATAGCCCAATCCAGCAGCAGTGGCGGTGGCGGTAATCATCAACAAACTGGTGCCCACCGCAGTGGCGATCGGCAAACCAAAACCTAAGTGCAGCACCGGAACTAGCAGCACTCCCCCGCCGATTCCCAGAGCTCCACCGATCCAGCCGGCGGCGAGGCCAGCGGCGATCAGACCGAGAATTGCGGTGGGTTCCAACAAATGAGAAGTGCTGGTGGTAGCAAACTGCGACTACCGAGTTTTGGGATTCTGGCTTCGTTCCTCGATCAAGCGGTGGATGCCCAAACGCTGCAGTTCCGCCGAGAGCCGCAAGATTTGGTTGCCGGTCAAGCGCCGCTCGCGCACCACTTGATTGACGATTTCCCTCAATGCCGCATCGAAGTCGGTGTCGACTCCTGCCGGCTGGGGAGAGTCACTTGGCGACATTTTTCCGTCCAACGCGTTCCCCTAGTTGGAAGCTTCCGCGGCTTCGTGCATGGTCTCGGGGGCATACTGATAAATCAAGGAACGTACGGTGAGCGCTGGCGCGACCTCGACCCCTTCTTCGTAGCTCCACATGTCGATGGTTTCCCATGGACAGTAACGAGCACACAGCTGGCAGCCAATGCAACGCTCCAGATCGACCTCCACCAGTTTCATAAAGTCCCGGTGCTCAACCCCAGGAACAATTTCGATGCAATCCACCGGGCAGAAGGCAATGCAAGCCTCGCAGCCGGTGCAACCGGTTTGATCGATCACCGCCAACTGCTTGGGGGCCTTGGCGCGGGGTGCCTTATCGACCTCGATTTTCTTGTCGTGGGGAAATAACTCGCTCATAGATGGATTGCCTAGTTGAGTTCAAGATTGTCCTATCGATCGTCACTGCTAATCGTCACTGCTAAACGTCACTGCCAATCACCGCTGCCAGCTGACAAGAAACGATCTGGAGCCCAAGCGGCTGCGGCGCATTATAGAGGAGCCGCATTGGTGTGGTGGGTTCCCAGCCTCGAGCGATGTCCCGACCGGTCGCCGCGTGGCAGAATACGGCGGTGCAATCTCCCGTCGCCATCGACCCACAGATGATTGACGCCATCACCCGGTTCATCCGGTCAGAGTCCGAGGGCGACTTCAACCAGCTGGCGCTAGCGGCTGGGCGAGCCCAGGCTAGCCTCAGCGAACCGTTGCAGCGGCTGTGGGCTGACCGCGATCTCGACCCCGGACAAGTCACCTCTTGGAGCCAAATCCCAGCTTTACCGACCCTGGCGTACAAGAACCTGGAGATCGGCATCGGGTCTGCGGAAACAGTATTTCTGAGCAGCGGCACCAGCGGTCGTCCGAGCCAGCACCCGCACGCGTTCTTGGACCTCTACCGCGCCACTATCGAAGCCTCCTTCGGCGCCCGGGTTCCAGCAGGACGGGTCGATATTTTGTCTCTGGTTCCGCCACCCGAGGCGGCGCCACAGTCCAGCCTGGCGTTCATGGTCAACCACATCATGGCGAGTTACGGATCGGGACGTTCGGCCTACGGGTGGTCACAGAATGGTCTGAACGCCGGACTGCTTCGCTCTTGGCTGGGGGCCGGGCAACGGGGCGGCCGCCCGGTGGTCATCGTCGCCACTTCCTTGGCCCTGATGCAGGCTCTGGAACGCTTGGCGAAGTTTGGCCTGCGCTTTCGCCTGCCACCAGGAAGTGTGGTCTTACACACTGGAGGCAGCAAAACTGAGACCCGGACGCTCGATCGCGGCGAGATTTTGGCGCTGATTGCCACCCACTTGGACCTGAGCGAGGAGTCGGTGACCAGTGAATACGGCATGACCGAGCTCACCAGTCAGTTCTACAGTGTCCCCGAAGACCTAGTTCCCGCAGACATAGTCCCCGAAGACCTAGTCCCCGAAGACCTAGTTCCCGCAGACGTAGTTCCCGAAGACCTAGTGCCCGCAGACGCACGCGGTCAGCATCCTCATGCCGACTTACCTGATTCCGTCTTGCCTGATTCCGAGTTGCCCGACCCGGAGTTGCGGAGTGCCGAGCTATTCGCCCCTCCACACTGGGTACGGGTGCGCATTCTCGACCCCGCCACCTTACAAGAAGTCGCTCCCGGCACGCCTGGCTTGATCACGGTGCTCGATCTGGCCAACCTCAGTAGTTCGATCCACGTCTTGACCCAAGACTTAGGTGTAATGCCAACTCTGCAATCAGAGGACTCCACCGGTAACGGCAGCCCAGGATTTCAGCTCCTCGGACGCGCGGTGGGTGCCGATCTGCGCGGCTGTTCATTGCTCAGCGGGCAATTGCAACCGGACCAGCCGTCTGACGCCGAAGGCTGAGCCACAGGTTGCCTTTCCAGTAGCATTCCGGTGCCCCCTCCAGCCAGAGAGTCAGCCCCTTCTGCTTCCAACGAGTCGGTATCGTTGCGCCAGATCGTCCAACGACTACGACGCAATGCTGGCCCGATAGCCGGCCAGCATACGATCCAAGAGTGGCGCCGGTTGTGGCAACGAGCCTGCCCGGCCTACCAAATGGCGATTGAGAAAAACCTAGAGGTGATCTCCGCCAGCGTCGCGATGCATCCGGCGACGGTCCTCAACAGCGTCACCACCCTGCTGTTTGGACTGACCGCGAGTTCGCTGACCGAGAGTGCTCTACCGGAGATGAGTCCTGACCGCGACAGCAACTCGGCATCCCCGCGGCCAGTGACCCTCGTAGTCCTGGCGGCCAGCGTCCCCGGGCTCGCCGCCCAGTCGTTGCTGCCACTCCTGGCTTACGGTTCCGCCGTCATCCTCAAGCCCTCACGCAGGGAGCCGCATACCGCCCGCCTTCTGGTGGAAGTGCTGTGTCGGCTGGACCCGGCGCTGACAAACGCGATCGCGATCTTGGACGAGATCGATCTCTCCTCTGACACCATCAACGCAATCGACTTCGACCGGGTAATTGTTTATGGCGAGGACGCCACCGTCGCCCAATTCAACGAGCAATTCAACGAGCAATTCAGCAACCAGCTTCAGCCTGGAGCTGAGCCCGGCATCGCAGTCTCCGGTCAGGGGCATGGCTGGTCGCTGGTCTACCTGGGGGAGTCCGCAGTCGATGAGGCGATTCTCGACGCCATCGCGCTGGACATTGCTCGATTCGACCAGCGGGGATGCTTGTGTCCCCATGCCGTGCTCACCTGGGGGCCGGCGGAACCAATCGTTCATAGCCTGGGGCGTGCTTTGGCTCGAGTAACGGACCAGCTTCCTCCTTCAGCCAGCGCAGCCACACTCGGCGCCCTGCGGCAAATTCGCGACGCGGCGGTAGCGGCAGGGCTAGCGGTTTCCGACCAACCCCTAGCCACAGGCTTGGTGGTCGCTGCCGCGCCAGATCAAGCGGTCGAGGAGTCTCCAGGAGGCCGATGCGTGCGGGTCCACGGAGGAGTTGGGGTCGGAGGCCTAGTTGAGCGGCTACGACCGGTTGCGGGTCAGATCCAGAGCCTGGCGGTCGCTGGCCCTGAATTAGTGGGTTCCGTGGTAGCGGGCCCCGACCTGCCTGGCAGTAACGTCAGCGGCAGTGAGACAACAAGTCTTGTGGTCGCATCTGAAATACAAGCAGTAGCCAAAGAATTGGGCATTGCTCGGCTGGCTACGCCCGGCGCGATGCATGCGCCGGATTTCGCCTGGGTGGTTGAGCAACTCGGCATCGGAAAAAGGTAACCGCGGGTTGGGGACCAGTGATCAGCGAGAGTCAGGGTGGCCCCGGACAGATCCCGGCCCCCCTCCCTATCCCCCGCCGGGATGACATAGGGGGGAAGCTCCCCCGCCGGGATGACCGGAGGAAGGTCCTATCGGTCGTCATCCTCGCAGGGTGGGGGTTTGGGGGTCGGGGATCTGCAACAGCGCCAGAGACTCAAGGCCGGTATCTTGACGCCACGAGATCCCGGCCCCCCTCCCTTCCCCCGCCGGGATGACATAGGGGGGAAGCTCCCCCGCCGGGATGACCGGAGGAAGGTCCTATCGGTCGTCATTCCCGTAGGGCGGGGGTTTGGGGGTCGAGGATCTGCAACAGCGCCAGAGACTCAAGGCCGGTATCTTGGCGCCACGAGATCCCGGCCCCCCTCCCTTCCCCCGCCGGGATGACATTGGAAGAGACTTCTTGGCTGGGATGACCTGGGGGGAGGTTCTCCGCCGGGATGACTTTGGGGGAGTCCCTACGATGGTCATGCCGTCTGAGGCACTTCATAGCGTCATCTCCCTCGGACGCTTCCTCGTCATCCTCGCAGGGTGGGGGTTTGGGGGTCGGGGATCTGCAACAGCGCCAGAGACTCAAGGCCGGTATCTTGACGCCACGAGATCCCGGCCCCCCTCCCTTCCCCCGCCGGGATGACATAGGGGGGGAAGCTCCCCCGCTGGGATGACCGGAGGAAGGTCCTATCGGTCGTCATTCCCGTAGGGCGGGGGTTTGGGGGTCGGGGATCTGCAACAGCGCCAGAGACTCAAGGCCGGTATCTTGACGCCACGAGATCCCGGCTCCCCTCCCTCCCCCCGCCGGGATGACATAGGGGGGGAAGCTCCCCCGCCGGGATGACCGGAGGAAGGTCCTATCGGTCGTCATTCCCGTAGGGCGGGGGTTTGGGGGTCGGGGATCTGCAACAGCGCCGGAGACTCAAGGCCGGTATCTTGACGCCACTAGATCCCGGCCCCCCTCCCTCCCCCCGCCGGGATGACATTGGAAGAGACTTCTTGGCTGGGATGACCTGGGGGGAGGTTCTCCGCCGGAATGACATAAGGAAGAGGCTCTTCGCTGGGATGACGTTGGTGCCGACTGTCACCGGGCGGCGGGCGCAAAAAACGCATGCTAAATTCGCCGAGGTCGCTAGTTGCCGGACCAACTAGTCCCATTTCATTCATGCCCATCCCCAGCCCTTTCCACGAGCGCACTTTTCCCTTGTGCGAAACCTATCGATTCAAGGATTGGGCGGGACGGATCGCGGCTTGTGCTTACGATGTCAATGTTGAGCGTGAGTACTTCGCCTTGCGCCAATCGGCGGGGTTGATCGACGTTTCACCACTCTATAAATACCATCTTTCCGGACCAGACGCGGGGGCGGTACTCAATCGCATGGTGGTGCGCGACATCAGCAAGCTGCGCGTCGGGAGGGTTGCCTACTGCTGCTGGTGCGACGATCAGGGGATGGTGATCGATGACGGCACCATCACCCGTTTGGCAAAGAAGCAATTTCGCATCACCGCCGCCGAGCCAGCCCTCGACTGGCTGCGCAAGTTGGCGACCGGTGGTGCGGTGGAAGTTCGTGACCAGAGCGACGACCTCGCGGTGCTGGCGATCCAAGGTCCGCGCTCGCAGGCGGTGGTCAGTGAAGCGTTGGGCAAACCGTTGAGTCAGCTCAAGTACTTCGCTGCCCAATCATTTTCCTGGGAGCCGCCGACAAGCCCCCAAGGGATCGCCGGTTGGGTTACCCGCACGGGCTACAGCGGTGACTTGGGCTACGAGATCTGGGTCGACGTCAACTACGCCCTGCCACTGTGGGATCGACTGATGGAAGTCGGCGAACGCCATGGCCTGCAACCGGTTGGCCTCGACGCGCTCGACATCAGCCGCATCGAGGCCGGCTATCTGCTGCATGGAATCGACTACCGCGGCGCCCATGAGGAGGTGCGCGTCGCGCAGCGTTCAACTCCGTTTGAACTGGGGTGGGATTGGATGACTCACCTCGACCGCGAAGACTTTGTCGGCCGCACAGCATTGCTCCAAGCGCGGCGAACTCCCCGTCTTCAACTGGTGGGCCTGGAATTGGACTTCGCCGCGATCACCAAGCTCTACGGCGAATACGACCTGCCACCGCATTTGCCGGGATCAGCCTCCCGAGAGGCCTTACCGGTCTATGCCCATTCGGGTAGACAGGTGGGCCAAGTGACCAGCCATACCTGGTCTCCGGTGCTCAAGAAAGCGCTGGCGCTGGCGTCGGTCGAGCCGTCCTACGCCGAGGTCGGCTCTGAGCTTCAGGTAGAACACACGGTGGATTACGATCGTCGCCAAGTGCCAGCGACCGTCAGCCCGCTGCCGTTTTACAACCCACCCTGGAAACGTAAATGACCAAGCTCAACGGCACCATGATGGCAGGGCGGCCTCAGTTTGCTTCCGGCAAGCCAACGCGCAGCCACTACGACGCGATCATCGTCGGCGCGGGGCACAACGGCCTGGTCTGCGCCGGCTTTCTGGCCAAGGCGGGGCGCAAAGTATTAGTTGTCGAACAGCGATCGCAAATTGGTGGCGTCACCACCAGCGAGCAGACTCACCCCGGCTTTACCTACTCGGCGTGCTCCTACGTGGTCAGCCTAATGCGACCGTGGATCGTCCGCCATCTGGATTTGCCGAGCTTCGGCTATCGAGTATTTCCACTCGATGAGACCTTCACTCCGTTTCCCGATGGACGCTATCTGTTGCGCGACGCCGACCCGCACCGCACGCGCCGGGCGATCGCTCAGTTTTCGCCCACAGACGCCGACGCATATCCCAAGTTCGGGCGAGAGATGAGCGAACTAGGTCGGCGCATTCGTTCTCTGATCGACGAGCCGGTGCCCGACCCAATCTCGCCAACGCTGCAAGATCTGGGTCGCATGCTCAAACTGGGCCGAGGTCTGGGCGACGCAAGTGAGACGCTCTACCGGATCTCAACCATGAGCGCGGTCGACTTTCTCGAACGTTACTTTGAAGACGAGCATCTGATCGCCCCGATGTCGGTCTCCGGCATCATCGGCACTTTCCTCGGCGTGCGCTCACCCGGCACTGCCTACGTCTTGCTACACCACTACATGGGCGACATTGATGGCGCCTACCGCGCCTGGGGTATTCCGCGCGGCGGAACCGGTTCGGTAGCGGACGCGATCGCGCTATCGGCACAGGCCCACGGCGCGGAAATCTTGGTCGACGCACCGGTCGAGCGCATTCGCATTCGCGGTCGTTCGGCGACTGGCGTGGTCTTGGAGAACGGAGATGATATTAGTGCCAAACACGTGATCTCGGGTGCCGAGCCGCGCCGGACATTCTTTGGCATGGTGGGTGAAAAACACCTTCCCGAGGAGTTTGCCACCGGGCTACGACGCTACAAACTGCGCGGAAGTTCGGGCAAGGTCAACTTGGCACTCAACGGCCTTCCCGAGTTCGCTTGCTTGCCTGGTCAAGGTCGGCACCTGCGAGGCGACATCACTATCGCCCCCAGCCTAGAGTATTTGGAAAACGCCTACGACGACGCCAAGCGAGGTCGCTTTTCCAAACGTCCGTTCATGGACATCGTCATTCCCTCTTTAACCGATCCCGGCGTGGCGCCGCCGGGCAAACACGTGATGTCGATTTTCGTTCAATATGCACCGTATCACTTGGCTGATGGGCCTGAGTCTTGGCCCCAACATCGCGACGCCTTCGGCGACGCGGTGATCGACACTCTCAGCGAATACATGCCCAACTTTAAGTCTCTGATCTTGCATCGCCAGGTGCTGAGCCCCTGGGACATGGAGCAGATCTACGGTCTCACCGAAGGCAACATCTTCCACGGTGAGTTGTCCTTGGAGCAGCTCGCGTTTCAACGGCCGGTCGCCGGGTGGTCACGCTACCAATCGCCGATCCGCAAACTGTGGATGTGCGGTTCTGGAACCCACCCTGGCGGCGGCATCATGGGCGCACCGGGTGCCCTCTGCGCTTTGAGTCTGTTGAAGGCGAAGCGACCATGAGTCACAGCGTTGTAGTGCTGGGCTCGGAGCTAGATGGCATGGTCGCCGCTCTGGCGTTGGCCAAGCGGGGCACCCAGGTCACCTTGATCGAGGAGTCGGAGACTGTTGGTGGACTTTCTGCGGCGGTGGAAATTGCCCCTGGCTACCGCGCTTCTCCGATGCTCGACCGCGGGCGCCTGCGCGGCGACCTACTGCGGCGTTTGGAGATCCCGGCAACCGCGTTGGCACCAGCGCCCGACTGGCGTCGACCGACAGCAGAAGGTGACCTGACCCTCCCAATTCAGACCAGCGGCGGGCCCGCCTGGAGTGCCGAGATCGCCAGCCTGACCGGCTGGGCACAGCGCATCGTCCAACGACCCTCCCCGCCGCTCGACCCTCGCGACGACTGGCGAGCAGCGCTCACCGCCGGCTGGTCCACTCGGCTGTTGGGGGCCAAGAAACTGCGTAAAGTAATGCGCGCGGGGTCGCTTTCGGTGGCAGATTGGATCACCGAATTTATCGCCGACGGACCGGACGCCGCTTGTCTGGCGAGGCCAGCGCTGGAAAGCACGGTGACCGGCCCTTCCGCCGCGGGAACCGGTTTCAATACACTACTTCGGGCTGGGGCTGCTGGATCCCGTGCCGCGCAGGGATTGCCCCAGTTGATGCGCCAACTGGAACAACAAGCTCAAGACCGAGGGGTAGCGATCGAATTCGGCACACCGATTCAGGCGATCCATCGAGAGTCATCGGGATTGTCCGTAGAACTAGCATCCGGAAAGTCGTATGCCGCACAAGCGGTGGTCAGCGCACTAGCACCGCAACGAACCTTGCTCGATCTTTGCGAGCAGACGGCCCTGGCGGTCACTTTCAACGATTCTCTGCGGGTATATCGCAGCCGCGGCGCGGTTGGCGTGGTGATGATCGCCCTCGATCATCAACCACCGCCGCTACTGGCTTCGTCAGGCACCATTTACCAAGTCAACTGGGACTCTCTGGCCCATCTGGAAAAGGCTGCGGATGGATTCAAGGTTGGATCGACCGTCGAGCGGCCCCCGTTGGAAATCAGTTTCCCCGAAGTGAACCATCCGTCCCAGGGCGAATCCGGCGTGGTGGCGCTGGTGCATGTTGCAACCTGTGCGGCCTCAACACCGCGCCAGCGACTGGAACGAATCGCTTTGGAGGGAGTGGAAACGCTGTGGAACGGAGCGAGCCAGCAGGTAGCCGCTATCACGGCGCTCAATCCAGACGCTCTGGCGCAGCAATTCTCGCTGCCGGGCGGCCATTTGGAGCACGGCGAGTGGGCACTCGACCAATTGCTGTTTCTCAGACCCGACCTTCACTGTCGGGGAACTGCCACTCCGATTCCGGGACTTTTTCTCTGTGGTCCGGGGGTTCATCCCGGTGTCGGGCTCAACGGAACCTCCGGTTGGTCAGCAGCCCAGCAAGCGCAAAAACACCGACCGTAGCCCCGGCTGAAGGAGTCGGCGACAGGAAGCGCCTCCTTGGCTAGCCTTCGAGAGCCTGCAACAGAGCAGCTTCAGGCTGGCTCAACTCGGTTCCTTGAACAGTTGCAACCGGCTGGCCGTCGCGTAAGACCACGGCAGTGGGCACACTGTTAACCCCAAAGCGCTTGGCCTCGGCATCGTCGCCAAACCCCCGAGGCAATCCGTAGTATTCAAACTTGACCGCAGAGTCCCCGAGCGCCTCCTCAACCGCCAAGATTCGCGGCACGATCTGAGAACAAGCGGGGCACCAGGAGCCGAAAAAAACGCGAACCGTGGCAGCCGACTGACCAGCCAACTGAGCCAATGGAGTGGCGGCCGGAGAATAGGCCTGCTTACGCTCGCCGTAGCCGCTATCGTGATCCACTAGGTCTTGGTTTCCGTGGAACCCGGTCAAGGGAGGTTTAGGAACGATCGCCACCCGGCGGTCGTCCACGGAAAAGGTCACGCCAGAGCCCTCGACTTGATAGCTACCAAACGAGCGACTGAACGGATTGGCGAGAACGTTGATCGAGCCATCAGCCTGACGCGCTACCTTCATCAGTTGTACGCCGTTGACCGAGCCAGCACCCAGCAGCAACATCACCGGTTCCGGCAATTGTTCGCTCATCACCAGCATCGCTGCGGGAGACGGAGCGCGGTAGATCTCGGCCTCGGAGGAGGAACCATTAATTTCCAAAATCCAGGTTGAATCAAGGCGAAATCCCGTCTGAGCCGCCAAGCCGCTGGCGGACAGAGTCAATAAAGTAACGCTAAGAATCCAATGAGTTGCAGGTGCACGCATCAAGTTTTTCCTTCTGAATCTTTTTCGTCCACACTAAGACAGCCACAAACAGTGCCGACCAGTAACAGTGCCGGCCAGTAACAGTGCCGGCCAGCGACAGTGTCGGTCAGCAAAGTGTACTTGAGTTTCCTTGGTTGACCGTCCAGCGAAAAACACTGGACAAGACTACCGGTGCAAGATCCTCGCCTACTCTCCAACGAAAATACCGGACTGAGTCTCGGTCACCGTGCCGTCGACGATATGAAAACTCCTCGGTAGTTTGCGATAGAAACGTCGCAGCAAGGAAAGCGGCACCTCACGCACTGGGAAAGAGGGGCCGGCAGTCCAGGTAAAGCCTTGAATTGCCTCGGCTTCATCGGGGGTTATCAGCCAGATGCTCTTGCCACCGTTGAACCGCTGGTTGAGCTCACTGATCGCTTCCAGAAGTGCTGGATTGTCCAACTCGGCCATCACCACCCAGTGGTCCCCTTGGTTGAGCTCTGGAACCACCAAATCAACGCAAGCGCGTTCGCCCGGAGCATCCCCTCCAGCACAAAGTTCGGTCAATTGCTTTCCGGGACGTAGGCCGGTCGCCAAGTTGTCCAGAGGCAACCCTGGGGCCAGCGCTGAGAACACCATCGACAGACAAGCCAAGACCGGAGCTAGCCCGAACCATCGCCCGCGGGGTGGAAAACGAAGGAACAGCCACAAGATAATGATGGTCGGCAACAACAGCATCACGTCCTGCCAAAACGCCTCCGCGGGAGTGCGCTCGACCAGCGAACCAAAGCACCCGCAAGCAGCGTCGTCGGTGAGTTCCCCGCGCGTCCACTTCCAGTAGCTGCGACCGGTGAGAAAGAGGAAGAATGCCACCAGGGCCGAAGTGATCACCAACAGGCTGCGATGCCGATGGCCCAGGATCAGAGCCAGGCCTAGCCCTACTTCGATGCCAATAGCGATCACTGCGATGACCATGGCCGGCAAGAGAATGGCCAAGCCTTCGGCGCTGATCTGGGTGGCGAAGGCTGCCGGATCGAGAGTCTTGAGCGCCCCTGCGAATAGCAAGGTCCCTCCTAGGACCCAACCCGCGACCGCATTGATGTGATTTTTCCAGCTCATCGGTGTTCGCTCGGCACCATCCTATCGCCGGTTGACGATCCCAGACTCTACTTTGCAGTGCCCACCGTTACAGCTCCGCCCTCTGCAGCTCCGTCCTCTGCAGTGCTGTCCGGTGCCGCAGCGCCGTCCAATCGACGCAGTAGCTCCGCGGTCGGTGATTCGCAGCGACCTCCGCGCTGACTCTTACGGGGGCCCGGCTTGAGATAGGGCTCCAGCGGCCCTTGGTAGAGCAATTGACCTCCATCCGGACCGCCACCGGGACCCAGGTCGACCAGCCAATCGACGCTCAAGAGAAACTCCAAACTGTGTTCCACCACCACCACGGTGTGCCCCCGTTCGGTCAACCGTCGCAGCGTGGTCACCAAGACGTCGATGTCCGCTAGATGTAAACCAGTGGTCGGTTCGTCAAAGATCAAGAGCCGGGGTTGCTCATCTTTGGGGCCGAGCATCGAAGCAAGTTTGAGTCGTTGTACTTCTCCACCAGACAGGGTGGATGTCGCCTGCCCTAGGCGTAAGTAACCCAACCCGGCAGTGGACAACAAACGGAGACGGTTGGCCACACCTTTGGCGTCGGCAAAGAGCAGCAACGCTTCGTCGACCGTCATCTGCAGAACCTCAATAATGTTGCGACCTCGGCAACGAACATCCAAAACGCGCTGCTGAAAACGCCGCCCGGAGCACTGATCACAAGTCACCGAAATCGGTGCCATGAACTGCATATCAACTTCGGTAGACCCAGTGCCCTTACACGAAGGACACCTCCCGCCATCGATGTTGAAAGAAAACGCCCCAGGCCCGATCTCCAATTCTCGAGCCCGTGGCGTCGCAGCAAACAGACGTCGAATCCCGTCGTAGGCCTTGATATAGGTCACCGGGTTGGAGCGACTTGAACGCCCGGCGGGTCGCTGATCTACCAGTTCGACGCCATGGACCCACTGCAGACCGTCGACCCCATCGCAGCTCCCCGCCTCAGCAGCGGTTCCGAAATGGCGCGCAGCTTGACCGTGCAAGGTGTCGGCGATCAACGTCGACTTTCCCGATCCGGAAGCACCTGCTACCCCGGTCATCATGCCAACCGGAAAGCGAACTGTCAGATCACGCAGATTGTTGGCGTTCGCGCCCCGCACCACAATCTCCGGTTGGCTCGAGCGTCGACCCTTGCGCCGATAGCCGGACTCTCGGCGATGACGCGAAGAGTGTTCGCGCCAAGCACGCCCACCCTCGCGAGCTAAGAACCGCCCGGTCACCGACTCGGGGTTGGCAAGAATATGATCCACCGTCCCGGCCGCAAGGATCACTCCTCCGTGCTCACCAGATCCAGGCCCCAAGTCGATCACGTGATCGGCACCGAGAATCAAGGCCGGGTCGTGCTCCACCACCAGTACCGTGTTGCCCTTCGCCGTTAGGTCACCCAGAACCTTGAGCAGCCGGGCGCTGTCGGCGGCGTGTAGGCCCACCGTCGGCTCGTCAATCACGTACAGGGTCGAAGTCAGGCCGGAGCCCAGTGCTGCTGCCATTTGCACTCTTTGGATCTCCCCGCCGGAGAGCGTGCGCGCCCGCCGATTGAGGTGCAGGTATCCGAGCCCTACCTCGACCATGGTCGCCAGCCGACGATCGAGATCCTGCAACAAGTTCGAGACACGGTCGAAATCACGCTGGTCCCAACTCTGAGCGCGAAGCCAGTCCAATAGTTCGACCAAAGGAATCGAGGTCAGCTCCGGAAGTCGACGCTCGGCGACACGATATTCCCGACCGGGGTCCGCCAGCCGCTCTCCATCGCACTGCGAGCACCGATTGTAGGAGCGAAACCGAGCCAGGAAGACTCGCGCATGGACGCGGTATTTCTTGCGTTCCAAGCGGGCAAAAAACTTGTCCAAACTGACGAACGGGCCCGACCCACTCCACACCCATTGGTGCTGGCTCTCAGTCAATATGGACCAGGGAACATCAGTGGGGATACCGCACTCTTTTGCTGCCGCCAACAACTTGGCTAGGTTCTTGCTATGACGCGGGGTTTTCCAGGGGGCAAACGGATTTTCCTCCAGAGTCAGTGCGGGGTCGGGAATCACCAAGTCCGGGTCGATACCCGCGACTCGACCGAAACCACCACATTCAGGGCACGCCCCCAAAGGTGAATAGAACGAGAACAGATCAGGGGTCGGTAGCGGCTGCTGCTGGCAACACTCGATGCAAGTCCTGCCAGCCGACGACCCGGTGCTCACAATCAGCGTCTTGTCACCAAATATTTGCACCCGCCCTTGTCCCAGCCTCAGCGCCTCTTCAACCGCGTCGTCGAGTCGTTCGCGGTCCGAGGTCTTGGCCAACCGACCAATCACCAGGCGCAACGGTACGAGCTTTTTTGGCCAGCCTGCCCCCGCGGGCAACTCGACTACTGCGTCGTCGCGCCAGATACGCCGATACCCCAATCTGGTCAATTCTTCGAGTGCCCGATCGGCATCTTTCGCCGGTCGCTCCACCTCTGCACAAAGGGTGAATCGATCCCCCGCGATACTCTCTTGTAGAGCGTTGAGCAAAGACTCTGCGGCCCACTCGCGCAGCCGTCCATGCCCGTTGGGGCAGTCGACCTGTCCCAAGTGAGCAAACAGCAATCGCAGCGGCTCATAAATTTCCGACAGTGTCCCGACGGTCGAGCGCGCGTTTTGAATCGACACCTTGGGCGTCAAGAGAATAGGCGGCAAGACACCCTCGATGCGATCCGCCGGTGGGCGTTCCATTTGCTGCAGAAACTGGCGTGCGTAGGTGGACATCGACTCAACGAACCGACGCTGCGCCTCGGCATACACGGTGTCGACAGCCAGCGACGACTTGCCCGCTCCAGACAACCCGGTGACCACAGTTAGGGCACCATGAGGGATCGCACAATCCACCCCTTTGAGATTGTGCGTGGTTGCTCCTTCGACCACCAGAGAGGGACGGTTGTCGGGCGGTATGTTGGACAGCATTTTGGTGATCGGCATGGCGCTCTAAACACCCCAGCTTACCGCGACTGCGAGCGGCATCGTGCGCCAGTGTCCGTTCGTACCGATCGCGAAAACTGTCTCCGAACCTTCCGACCCTGTTTAGTCGTAGTTCAAGCTAGACGCGCGGGCGATGGATCACTAGAGTCGCCGAAAAATCACGGCTGTCACCATTTAGTAATCCAAAAAAAAACCTCTCATGCCGCTCCATCTCTACGTCCGGTCCTTTCGTGTGCAGTCGCTTTGTCAGAGATCGCTTCGACTGGCACTTTGGGCGATTGGCCTCTTGACAGTGCCCCTGGCAGCACAGCCTGAGCCAAAAGCCACGCGGGCTCAAGAGGAGATCACGGTCAGGTCTCAGAAGCAGACCTCTTCTCTGGAGCTGGTTCCCGCCGCGGTATCGGTGGCCTCTGCAGAAGACCTTAGCCGCCTCAACCTCAGCAAGCTCGACGACTTCAACGGGCTGGTGCCCGGACTGACTGTTAGTAAGAACGATGGCGCTGGCCGCGTGGTGTCGATGCGTGGCGTTGGCTGGGAGACCGCACAGAATCTCAGCACCCAGCCCGGTGTGCTGCTCTACGTCGATGGGGTCTACATCGCCAATCCGTTGGCATTTGGTCTGGAACTGGACGATCTGGAGCGAGTCGAGGTGTTCCGCGGTCCGCAAGGTACCGAGTTCGGTCAAAGTGCAATCGGTGGCGCGGTCAATTTGGTAACCAGAAGGCCCACTCTCGGCAATCTTGATGGTGGCGTAACCCTCGGGCTTGGCAGTTTTTCTCGCTTCGAGGGTTCCGGGTACTGGAATCTGCCGCTGGGGAACCACGCCGCGATGCGAGCCTCAGGAAAGACTCTGGATCGCGACGGCTTCGCGGCGATTACAGGCGGCGATCTGGACGGCTATCCATTGGATGATGCGCATGCCCAGTCGGCACGGCTGGCGGTGCAGTGGTTGCCCAACGACTCTTGGTCGGCTCGGCTCTCGGGCACCCTCTACAACTCAGACCAGCACGGCGCAGCGCAAAAAAACCGCCAGGACCCCAATGCGGCTGCGCGTCAACTGACTCAAGATTTCTCCAGCACCTTCGGACTGAGCAGCTCTCGCGCCTCGGTCTTGGTCAATGGTGTGGTCAGTGATCGCCTGCTTGTGCAATCGGTTTCCGCGCTACAGCAACTGAAGAAAGACCAGTCGTTAGACGGAGATCGACTCACCGAAGATCTGGTCACCGTCGACCTAACCGGTTTCGGTGCCGCCAACTTCGATCTGTTGCCGATTTGGAACAACAATTCGCGAGCATTCAGCCAAGAAGTGAGCCTATTGGGCAACTCCGAGCGCACCAGTTGGGTTGCTGGCCTCTACTATCTGAAACACCGCAATGACAATTTTTTTGTCGAGTTGGTCGGACCTGCCCCGGTATCCGCCTTCCAACAACAGATCGCCAATCCTTCGCCGACCACGCTGCCCCCTTTTCAACCCCCCCTGGAGTTTGTCGAGGACCGGGAAGTCACGCGTACCGATAGCGCCGCCTACGGCCAATTGAATTATCCGGTACGGCCCAAGTTGACGCTGTCCTTCGGTGGTCGCTATCAGATTGATCGAGCCACCGATCAGACCACCCAGTTCTGGTTTCTCGACTCGCAACAACCGACCGAGGACAATCAAATCACCTGGAAACTTGGGGCCGACTTCGCGCTGCGTCCTGACCATCGGCTTTATGCTTCGCTGTCTACCGGTTGGAAGAATGGCGGTCTCAATCCAGGTGCCCTGATTGGCGGAGCGTTGGATGTACCGATCATTTTCGCTCCGGAAGAGGTCATCACCGCCGAAGTGGGAATCCGCAGTGCTTTTGCCAACCACAGGGCCCATCTCAACACCACCGCCTTCTACAGCGATTACAGCAACTTCCAATACATCCAGGAAGACCCCGTTCCCTTCGCCGCGGGCACCGGAAACATCCCCAAGACCTCGATCCACGGCCTAGAGTCTGAGTTTCGCTGGCAGTTTGCCAGCGGTTTGCAGGTCGAAGGCCAGGCGACCTTGCTCGATGGATCCATCGACAGCGACGTTGTAACTCTCGATGTGGTCGATTTCCTCGACTCTGGAGTCGGGCGTTTCACCGTAGCGGCGATCCCGCAACGCCAGCGACTGCGCACCAACCTAGCTGGCAATCAACCGCCCAAACTGGTCGACCTCAGTGGGCGGGTCGCTTTGAGCCGTAGCTTTCAAACCCTTCAGGGGTTCTGGTGGACCCCGCGCCTCGACGCCATCTATCGCGGTGAGTACCAATATCGCGTCTTCAACCACCCACAGGTCGACCGAGTCCCTGCCTACACCACGGTCAGTTTTTCTTTGTCCTTGGGGCCCGCGGGACAGCGATGGAGTGTCAGTTTGGTGGCGTCCAACCTATTCGACCGCGATGGGGTCAACAGTCGGTTTACCAACCCCTTTGGCTTGCACACCACCAGTGACGAACTGATCCCGCCGCGCGAGATCACAGCTCGGGTTCATTTTCAATTCTGACAACGACTTGTCCCAAGCTTGGCGCTTCGACCTGGACGCTAGCCGTCGGAGCGTCGGTTGCGCCGACCAAAGACTCGGCGTAGGAAACCGCGTTTCTTCTTGCGCACGGTTTGCTCCGGCTCTTCACCACGCTGTCGACCGACAATTTCAACCCCTGGTGGTAACTGACGAGGGTCGATTTGACCGAAAACGTAGCGGAACCGACCGCGATGCATCGGGCAAAAGATGCCAGGAACATCCGACTTGAGAAAATCTTCGCTGACTGCTGTCGGGCATTCCGGTGCCGCCAGGAATCCAGTGAGTGGGTCAATCCACGCCGACTCGACGCCTTCGGGGCGACGAAATTCGGGATAGCCGCCGGCCGGACGGGTGGCTTTCATGTATTCGGTCCAGATCGGCAATGCCGCGCGAGCGCCGCCCAAGCTTGTCGCCGCATTGTCGTCGTAGCCCACCCACACTGCAGTGGCGATGTCGGGAGAGTAACCGGCAAACCAACTGTCGCGTCGCTCATTGCTGGTTCCAGTCTTGCCCGCCAAACCGTCCGATAGGCCCCAAGAACGCGCGAAGCGACCGGT
This sequence comes from Candidatus Multivoradales bacterium, assembly GCA_965248055.1. Classification (GTDB taxonomy): domain Bacteria; phylum Acidobacteriota; class Thermoanaerobaculia; order Multivoradales; family JAHEKO01; genus CBDCXF01. The sequence goes on along the minus strand of CBDFIJ010000004.1, from coordinate 2,853,529 downwards.
ACCGCGATCCATGACTCCGCGCAGCAGTGAAGTCATCAAATATGCCACTTGTGGGCTGATCACTCGCTCTCGCGATGCCAGGGGCTCTCCCTCGACCAATTCGCCGCGCCGATCGCGCACCGAAACCACCGCGTGAACCGTCGGCCGCACACCTTCTGAGGCCAAGGTCGCGTAGACGGTGACCAGTTCTTGTGGCGAGACCTCAAAGGCACCCAGGGACAGAGATGGATAGGGCTTTAACGGCGCCTCGATTCCCATCTTGCGCGCAACCTCAACCACTTGTTTGAGGCCGATGTCGAGGCCCAGTCGAGCGGTCGGAATATTCAAACTGTCTTCGATCGCCCGCCTCGCGGTCACCCAGCCGCGGTACTCACCGTTGGAATTTTCTGGGCTCCACGTCTGGCTGGCGATTTGAACGGTCAACGGCTCGTCCACCAACAAACTGGCAGGGGTAATCCGACCGGCGGCGAGAGCTGCGGTGTAGACCACCGGCTTAAAAGCACTCCCGGCTTGACGCCGCATCTGGCGTACCCGATCAAACTGACTACGACCGTAGCGGGTGCCTCCCAGATAAGCCCGAATCGCTCCGGTTTCTGCGTCGACCGAGACCATCGCCACCTCGGGAGGTGCCTGTTCTTCAGAGGGTTTCTGGAGCTTGGCGACCGCAGATTCCGCGGCTTGCTGAGCGCCAAGATCTAGGGTCGACAGGATGTCAAAGCCCGCAGTCTTTAAGTCAACCAGCGCAAACCGGTCACTCGCCTCCCGCACCACGCGATCGACAAAAAAGGCCGCCCGCCTGCCGATCAACGGCGTGGTCCGAACATGCAGTGACTCAGCCTGAGCTCGGGTGGCCAATTCGGGAGACAGCCACTGCAACTCCTCCATCCGGCGCAGAACCCAATTGCGTCGATCCACCGCCCGATCGGGATGCACCGTGGGCAGATAATTGGCTGGCGCCGAAATCATCCCGGCCAACAGAGCCGCCTCCGAAACCGAGAGCTCTTGGGCTGATTTGTTGAAGTAGGCCGAAGCCGCAGCGCCGATACCAGCAATGTTGACGTCTCCACTCCGGCCCCAATAAATCTCATTAAGATAGGCCTCTAGGATCTGATTCTTGCTGTAGCGCGCGTCAATGATTAGGGCGAGCACCGCTTCGCGCAGTTTTCGAGTCCAAGTGCGCTCGTGAGTGAGGTAGAGGTTTTTTACCAGTTGCTGGGTGAGCGTCGATCCTCCCTGCAGCGGACCACCCCCGCGTACATTGGACACGGCCGCCCGCGCGATACCCTTGGGAGAGATTCCCGAGTGCTCATAGAACCGGGTGTCTTCGGCGGCCAATACCGCTCGCGTGACGTGATCCGGGAGATCTCCAATCCGCACTGGCAACCGCTCCGCCCCATCGTCACCGACGAATACCGCCACCACCGGTGAGGCGACGGCAACCGATTGAGCGGACTTGCTGCTGGTGCGCAGCTGGCTGATCTTGGAACCCGAGATCGATATCGCCAGCGCCTTCGGGGGTTGCCAGCCAAGCTCGGTCAAAACCTCGGGCGTCACTAGATCCAACTGCTGCCCGTGTCTGCGGAAAGTCCCCACAGCTGGGCGATCCTCCACTTCAACAAACCCCGACGCGAGTAACTTGCTAGCCAGCCGATCCACAGATCCGACTGACTGGCCCGCTTCCAGGGTCAGAGGTTGGGCGTAAATGTGACTGGGTCGAGCGGCGGTAAACGAGGCGAACTGTCGGCTCAGGCGCCAGAATGGCAGCGTTAACCAGATTCCAAACAGAGCTAAGGACAGGGCCAGTGTACAAGCCGACAAGAGCACCCAACGACGACCCAAGGCAGACAACAGTCCTTTCCCAATGAAGCCGGCCGCCCTCATGGAACGAGTCGTGCCCTTTTCGCCTTACGGTTGGTGATTGTTTTCTTGGAAACCATGGGACTGTGCTCGGCGGTAGCTGCTCGCGAAAAGCTAGTGCAAATCAAACGCCAGATTTTCGAAATACGAGAAGGGCGTGTGGGGATACCTGGCGCGCCGGAGCGGCAGCTTCACCTGCTCCCTACGAAGAGGGTCGATCAGCTTTCAGCGTCACCCCATTCGTCGTCCCGTCACAAGGAAGGAGAGGAGCCGGGACGCAGCCCGAGAGCGACGGTGGGCAGCAGAAGCGGGAGGGGGTAAACCCCTCACCATAAAGAAGGCACCGTCAGTCTGTAGTTCCAAACACATCTGCCTTCCCGTCATCCCGGCGGGCGGGGGCCTATCTCCTAGATCAGTTCCGGCTCGGCTTGGTCTGGATCAAAATCTCCTCGGTTGTCGACCTCAACCACAGGTTGATCCTCAGACCCATCCGAAGCACCTTGACGCCGCTGGCGCCACTGAAACCACAGGTCGTAGAGCACCGGAACCAGAATCAGAGTCAAGAAAGTCGCCATCGCCAGGCCAAAGATGACCGCAACGCCCATGCCTTGCCACCATTGGCTGCTCTCGCCACCGCTGGAGAACACGAAGTGTTTGAAATCAAACTCATAGCCGGTGGACAGAGGAATCAGCCCCAGAATGGTGGTGATGGCGGTGAGCAGGACTGGGCGCAATCGACGCAAGCCGGTGTTGACCACCACTTCTCGCCGGGGCAATCCCTGAGCTCGCAGCTGCTCCGCGTAGTCGAGCAAAACGATGGCATTGTTGACCACGATTCCGGCCAACGAGATCACACCCAACCCAGTCATGATGACGCCAAAAGGAAGGCGCGTCACCATCAAGCCGACCATGACGCCGACCATCGACATCCCCACCGAGGTCATAACGATGAATGGCAGCGCCAGCGAATCAAACTTCGCCACCATCAAAGCCAGCACCAGGATCAGAGCCGCTCCGAAAGCAGACATCAGAAAGCTACTGGACTCAGCTTGAGTCTCGCTTTGCCCGCCCAACGCCCATTCGTAACCCGGCGGAAAATCCAAGGCCTCGACCCGGCGTATCGCTTCTTGGCGTACCGGGTCGGCGAACTTCGGTTCGGTGACCTCGGCGGTCACGGTGACCATCGGTTTACGCCCTTTGTGGCGTACTGCAGTCAAAGAGGTTCCGCGCTCCAAGCGAGCCACGGACGAAATCGGCACCAAGGCACCGGCTGGATCGGTGACCACGGTGAGACTTTTTAGGTCATCGATCGAACTGCGAAACTGCGGCGCCAAGCGTACGCGGATCTCCGCTTCGTCTTCTTCCTTGCGATAGGTGGACGCTTCGGTTCCAGACAAGGCGGTGCGCAGCATTCCGGCAATCTGCACTGTGGTTAGCCCCAAGCGGTGCGCTTCGGTGCGATTGACTGTCACCACAATTTCTGGCCTAGCAGCGTCGAAGTCGTCTTCCAGCCCGACCAGTTCGTCAATTCCGGTGATCGCTTCTCGAATCTGCGCGGCGATCGCTCCCAAGGTATTGAAGTCATCGCCGGTGACCTCGATCGCCACTGCTTCGCCGAGCGGCGGACCGTCGGTGAAGTAGTCCACAGTCACCGTGCCCTGGGGGAAGTTCTTCAACTGCTGGCGCACTTGATCGACAGTCAGGAAGGAATTTTGCTCTCGCTGTTTGCGTTCGAGCATGTCCAAGACCACCCTGCCGCGGTTGGCGTCACCTCCGGAAGCCAAGCCAAATTGGTTGCTCTCGCTGCCGGCCCCGACGTTGGCCGCCAGTACCGCAACGTCAGGGGTGTCGCTCAGTTCTTGCTCCAATCGACGAACCACCTGATCGGTTTTCTCGATGCGAGTTCCTGCCGGCATCTCCAAGTTGACAAAGATCTGCCGCGGGTCGGTCTCGGGTACAAACTCCACTCCGGTTCCAAACACGCTGAACGCTGCCGCCACCAATACGAAGGTGCCCAGCGCCAACATCAAAGTGCGCGCCCGGTGGTCCAAGGCCCACTCCAACACACGTCGATAGAGATCGTTGAGGTTGTGCTCCCAACGATCGAGCGTCGATCGCAGTGAACTGCGGCGCAACGACGCTTTGCGTTCTTCCCGCGAACGCAGAAAGTTGGCCGCCAGAGTCGGATTGAGGGTGTAGGCGACCAACAGAGACGCCAACAAGGTAACGATCAGGGTGATCGGCAGATACACCATGAAGTCGCCCATCACTCCCGGCCAGCGAATCAGCGGGCCGAACGCCGCCACCGTGGTCAGAGTGGACACCAGAATCGCGATGCCCACTTCACGGGTCGCCTCGGATGCTGCCCGAACCCGGGGAGAACCTTCTTCGCGATGGCGATAGATGTTCTCAATCACCACCACCGCGTTGTCCACCAACATGCCGACCGCCAACACCAGCGAGAACAAGACCACCATGTTGAGGGTCAACCCCGAGAGGTCGATGACCAAAAAGGTCAGCAACATGGAAAACGGGATCGCCAGACCCACCAGCAGTGCGGTACGGAAACCGAGGAACGCCATCAACACCAAAACCACCAGCACCAACCCAGAAAGGATGTTGTTCTCAAGATCCGAAACCATCTGCCGAATGTCGCGCGATTGATCACCCAAGTAGCTGACGCCTAACCCCGCCGGCCACGACTCCTTGCCCTGCTCGACCAGAACCTTGGCGGCATCGACAACGTCAACGATGTTGGCTCCTTGTCGTTTCTGGATGGTCAGAGCCACTGACTCTTCGCCGTCGATCCTGGCGTAGGAAATGCGGTCGGCAAAGCCGTAGCGCACGGTCGCCAAGTCGCGGATAAACACCGGCGTCCCGCCGCGCGCTGAAACCACGAAGTCACGCACCGATTCTGGATCCTCGACCTCACCCGGGACCCGCACAGCAAACGAGGTGTCGCCCAAATCCAATTCGCCGCCAGGAATCGAAACGTTCTCATCACGCACCGCTTCGACCACGTCGTTCAAAGCCAGCCCGTAGGAGCGCAGGGCTCGCGGGTCGACCTCCACCAGCACTTCGCGATCCAAACCACCGATCAAGTCAACGGCAAGAATCCCTGGCAGCCCTTCCAGTTCGTCTTGGAGGTCTTCCGCCAGCTCTTTCAACACCACTGGCCCCACCGGGCCGGCCAGATTGATCTGCAGAATCGGAAATTCGGCGAAATTGATCTCGCCTAGGACCGGATCCTCGGCGTCATTGGGGAAGTCGACCTTGGCCTGATCGACTCGCTCTCGTACTTTTTGCATCGCGGTATCGATGTCGGTGCCGGAAACAAACTCCAGCGTCACCACCGATACGCTCTCGCGCGAAATCGACCGAATCTCGTCCAAATCGTCCACTCCCTGAAGCTCGCGCTCCAAGGGATTGGTGATTAGATTCTCGACATCGGTAGGCGCCGCTCCGGCATAGGTGGTGATCACATTGATCACCGGAATCTGAACTTCCGGGCTCGATTCGCGGGGCAGCGAGATGTAGGAAATGAGCCCAGCAAACAGCAGTGCTGCGGCGATAAAGAAAACCGCCGGGCGATGGCGTAAGCAAATATCAGTGATACGCATCGAATGCCTAACGCTCGATCACTCGCAGTTCTACGTTCATCCCATCACTAATACGATATTGGCCTTCCACCACCACCCGATCGCCAGCCACCACGCCGTTGAGCAGAATCACTTGGTCACCGATGATCGAACCCAGCTCCGGATCGACCCGTCGGACCACCCCATCGGAATCCACCAGATAGAGCAGTTTGCCGGTCTCGGTGTCGATCAAAGAACCAAGGGGAACCGCCACCGCTTGTTCGAATTTTCGACGCGGAAATCGCAATTGACCGTACATGCCAGCCTTGAGTCGACCTTCGCTATTGTCGATTTCGGCCTCCAACTGCAGAGTCCGAGAAGCGATGTCTAGGGTTGCACCAACCCGGACGATCTCGCCGCGGAAAATTTCTGTACCAAACCCTTCGACGGTTACCTCCACCGGCATTCCAAGCTTGATCAATGGTGCGTCAGGTGCCGCCACCGGTGCCCGCACTTTGAGTTTCCTATCCGACACCAACTCGACCACCGGTTGGCCGGGCTGCAGGTAGTCCCCCGCTTCCGCCCAGCGCCCGGAAACCCGGCCGCTCCAGGGGGCGCGAAGGGTCGATTTGTCCAAAGTCAAGCGAGCGGACGCCAAGCGCGCATCGGCAACGTTGAGACCGGTCTGCGCTGCCGTCAAACGCTGCCGGGTAATCGAACGTTTCTCAAATAATTTCTCCGCTCGTTGAGCATCCTCGGCAGCCTGCCTTTGGTAAGCCTCGGCCTCAGCGACTTGTTGCGCAAAGACCCGACGATCCACCGAGGCGATGGTCATTCCGCGGGTCAGTTGGTCTCCCACCTCAACCCGCATCTGCTCGACCCGACCCGGCACTTCGGCCGCCAGCGTCGCTTTGCGATCGGCGATCAGATCTGCCGGAAGAACCGCCCAATCAACAATTTCCTGGGGTGCAATCTCGATCACCCCAACTTCGGTCACCGTTTCCTCGGCAGGGGCGCTCTCTTCTCGGCCCCCGCAGGCAACGAGCAATATCGTCATGACACCCAGCCAAGTGTGGCGCTTCATACTACGGCTCCTTCTCTTCCGGTCTAACTTCAACCCCTGCTCACTCATTCAGACACCCAATCGGAGACCCAGTCCCTGTCGGTAGCGTCGGTTCCCACCGCCCTACAAACATCAGCCCAAGCCTTCCAGGCGGTAAACCGAGCCTCGACTTCGACTAAGTCTGCGACGGCTTGCACCTGTTGCGCGTCCAGCAAATCGGCCTGCAACGCCACGCCCTCTGCGTACGCCTCCTGGCCTACCCGTGCTGCCTCTCCCGCAGCCTGCGCCGCCACCTGAGCAGCTTCCAGTCCCGCCAAGCTGGCCCGATAGACTGCCGCCGAACTCTCGACCTCCGCTTGAATACCCAACACCGCTGCCAAACGATCCAATCGACGACGACGACGCTGGCTGTCAAATCGTGCAGCCTCACTCTCGCGCATCCCACCGTCGAACAGGCTCCAATCGAGACCGATGCCAACCCGCCAATCGTCGTAGAGGTCGTCCGAGAAATTGTCGGGGTCTGCTACCTGCCTGCCAATATTGCCGGTCAGGTCGATTTGCGGCTTGCGACCGGCACGGCTGATCACCGAACGTAATCTCACAAACTCCAGGTCAGCGTCGATCAGTCGGATCTCGGGTCGATGAGTAATCGCCCGACCAATCAGAATCCCGTCGCTGCCAATCTGCGGCAGCTCACTTTCGGTTTGGATTAGTTCAGGAAGATCCGAGGTCCAACCCAGCACTGCTCGCAGGTTGGCTCGGGCCGCCCGCACTTGCCCGTCTACTGCGGCAACGTTGGGCGCAACCTGAGCCAATGAAGCCCGAGCGCGCAAACGCTCCAGCTCGGTGGCCTCTTCGACCTCAAAGCGCGCCTCAACTACCGCGAGCGCCTCTTCGCGTACCGCTTGCTGTTGGGCAACGGTCTCTCGCCGAGCGCTAGCAGCGAGGACCTCGAAGTAGTTGTGTGCAGCAATCCGTGCAACGTCCAGTTTGGCCACCTCTACCCCAGAGTGAGTGGCTGCCAGGGCCTGCTCGGCTGCCTTGATCCCAGCGCCCACTTTGCCCCACGAATAGACCGTCTGTTCGATATCGAAGCCGATCGTGAACAGCTCCTGAACCCGCGGCGTGAAGGCACCGGGGAACTGGGTTACAAAATTTTCAAAATCAGGACTGTTGAGAAGAGCCGGGTTGCGAGACTGATTCCAGTTCGATTTGAGCGTGATCTGTGGATAGGCAGATGACCACGCTTGGTCGATTCCCGCCTGCACTTCGACCAATTGCTCTTGCACCGCCAGATAGGCCGGATTGGACTCCCAAGCTCTACCGACGACATCGCCCAGATCCCACGGACCTTCCTGAGCCTGCATCCTGGCGGTCAATTGCAACCCGCCGACAAGAACCCAACCAGCGATTCCTAGGACCATCCATCTATGACGCATCTACGCCTCCCACCGCCACCCACAATCGTTGCCACAGTTTTTCAAGCCCCTCTTGATATTCCCGCGCCCACGCAGTTGCAAAGAGTTTGTCGATCAAAATACCGTCCACTGTGGCGGTCCAAAAGAGAGCCAGTTCGCGCGGATTGGCCGGCGCCATCTGGCCCCGTTTCATCGCCACTTGGCACAACCTGGCAACATCGTTGACCATCTGTTCCTTTTCCTCCAGCACCGGCCGACGAAAATGCTCGCCCAAGGCACCGCCGATCTGCATCGAGGCCACTCGGATCAACGCCGCGGTCTCCGGATGAGCGTCGACAAAAGCGAAGATGGCGTAGAAATAGGTGCGCAATTGCTCCGGCGGGTTTTCCGCACCTTCCAAGCAGCCGTGGCAAGCCTCACTCCACGCTTCCATCCCCCGCTCGACTAAGTCCTCCAAAAGCGCTTCTTTGGAGTCGTAGTAGTTGTACAGACTCGCCTTGCGCACCCCCACCGATTCTGCGATTCGAGACATCGAAGTGCCCGCATAACCACGCTGCGAAAAAAGCATCGAAGCGGTGCTGCGCAAGGTCTCCAAAGTGTTTGGCTTGGGACTGTTGGCCTTCGAGGTCATGGGCCGCAAATCCTACCGAACGATCGGTAGGAAAACAACCCGATTGAACACCATAAATTCAAAACTGTTGCGAGTCAGGATTGCTGCGATTCAGGGTCTTTGCGTAGGCTTTTGCTTGACCACGCCGTAGACTGACAGGTCCAGGCCGCGATGTAGCCCACCGTCAGATCAGTGACCTTCTATGTACCCATGAATTCTCGGCGAACACTTTCCAGCAAATTGACCGAGGCGCGATTCTCCACCTTTGACGCCACCGCACGCAACCAATGTATGGCGCCGTGGATCGTCGAAGGAGACTTACTAAAGGTACAACGAAAAAAGATCTATCTACCGGGTGATGTGATCGTGGTCGAAGGAGAAAACGGCCTTCTGGTTCACCGACTCCTGGGCTGGCGTCCCTTTCGTGGACAGCTTTCTGTGGTCACTGCTGGAGATGCCAGCCCCAGCATCGATCACCCAGTAGCCGTGAAACAGGTGCTCGGCAAAGTGGTCTCGGGAACCAATCGAAAGGAAGCAGCGAACGTTCCCCTTGCGCACCGAAGCCAGGCGATTCTGCGCTATCTGGGTTTCGCCATCGCCGCCTTGAAGCGCCGCTGGCGAGCACTCGGCAGCGGTGGTTAATCTAGGCCTTCGGCGACACCGAAGTACTTGGCTTCCGGGTGATGGAATACCAAAGCCGAAACCGACGCTTCCGGGTCCATCATGTCGCCATCGGTCAGCTGAAGGTCAATCGACGGCGCATCTAGCACTTCGAGCAGCAACCGCTGCCCCTCAAGATCCGGGCACGCTGGATAGCCGAAGCTGTATCGACGGCCGCGATACCGGCCCTTGATCACATCAGCCACAGTCGTTGACTCAGGATCTCCAAAGCCCCACGCTTGGCGCAGATTGCGATGCAAGAATTCGGCTGCCGCCTCGGCAGTCTCTAACGCCAACGCCGCCAAGGTGTGGCTCGCCAAATACTCCCCGGCGTCTTTTAGAACTCGGGAGCGCTCTGCCACTCGCCGATCGACGGTTACCGCGAACAGCGCCAAATGATCCTCGGGAAGAATGTAGTCGACCAACGAGAGCTGATCGGACTCGGCCCGGCGCGAAAAACTCCAACCCACCAGCGAGTGATACTCCGGCAAACTCAACAGTATTTGATCCTGGTCGCGTCTTGCCGCCACGAAGCGCCACACGCCGCGCACCTCGAATTGATGCTCCTTCCAGTCCGCTTGCGCTTGTTGCACCGCAGCTTGCAACAACTGGTGCTTTCCATCCTGCTGTTGGGCGAGTTTGGCCACCGAACCGCGCAGGCCAAGATGCTTGCCATACAGCATTTGTGGATTAACCCAAGGCCAGATGTCTTCGACCGCGAAGTTCTCTCGGTGCAACCGCAAATCGGGTGGCACTGGTGCAGCAAAATCGTTGTCAATCTTCGGCTTGGCAGCGCGACGGGCGTTGCTGATGCGCGTTGACCCCACCCCTTGTGCTCGATCGGTGGCTTGGGCTTCAGCCACTTCGCCATCCAACTCCGAACGCAGAGCTGGGTCCAGAATGCGGCGCACCAACTCCAATCCGTGCATTGCGTCTTTGGCGTAGGTGCACAGACCAGCGTACTCGGTCGCGATTCGTTGATGGGTAAAACGGCGCGACAATGCAGCCCCTCCCACCAACAGTGGTGCCTCGACTCCAGCCGCACGCAAGTCCGACGCGGTAGCTACCATTTGGTGAGCGCTCTTGACCAACAGGCCTGAAAGACCGATGAGATCGGGTTGGTGTTCCCGCGCGGCTTGAATCAAAGTCTCGCTCGGCACCTTGATGCCAAGATTGACCACCTCGAAGCCGTTGTTTGAAAGCACAATATCGACCAGATTCTTGCCGATGTCATGAACGTCGCCCTTGACGGTCGCCAATAGCACGCGGCCGCGCGAGGCGGTTTCGTCCTTGTCCATGAAGGGTTCCAAGTAGTCGACCGCGCCCTTCATCACTTCGGCGCTCTGCAGCACCTCGGCAACGATCAGCTCATTGGCGTTGAATCGCCGCCCGACCTCATCCATTCCGGTCATCAACGGGCCGTTGATCACTGCTAGCGGGGTTGGCCACTGCTCTTCAGACAAGGCCACCTCCAGATCTTCGACCAGGAACTCGCGACTCCCCTCGATCACCGCATTGGCCAGCCGCTCTGCCAGTGGCATTTCACTACGCGGTTTGGTCGCCACCACTTTGCGAGTGCGAAAATGGGCGGTGAATTCCTGGACCGCGGTATCGGCCTTCTCGGTTTCACCCGCCTGCAGATTCAGCAGTTGGTCGCACAGATTCCGGTCCTCAGAGGCGATCTCGGCAAATCGGGCGAGTCTCTCAGTGTTGACGATCGCGGCGTCCAAACCGGCCAGCGTCGCGCGATGCAAGAACACGGAATTCAATACCTCGCGCCCTGGCAGCGGCAACCCAAAGCTGATATTGGAAACGCCGAGTACGGTTGACGAGAGAGGAAATTCGCTTTTCAGTCGCTCGACACCGGCCAGCGTCGCGGCCGCTGAACCAACGTACTCAGGGTCTCCGGTGCCGCAAGGAAAGACCAAGGCGTCCCACCAGACGTCTTCATCTCGAACTCCTTCACGACGCATGACATCTACCGATCGCTGAGCGACCTCGATCTTACGTTCCACCGAGACCGCCATCCCTTGCTCGTCGATCAGGCCGACGATCATCGCAGCTCCATTCTTGAGAGCCAGAGCCACGACCCGGAGAAAACGTTCTTCGCCGTCTTCTAGATTGACCGAATTGAGTACCGCCTTTCCCTGGCATAGGCGGAGAGCCACCGCCATCACCTCTGGATCGGTGGTGTCGATCATCAACGGTGCTCGCACCTTCTTGGTCAGCACTGTCAAGAATTGCTTCATTTCTGCGGCTTCATCGCGCTCCGGATCTTGCAGGCATACATCAACCACCTGGGCGCCACCTCGAACTTGAGAACGCCCGACCTCGGCGGCGGTCTCAAAGTCTCCGGATGCGATCAGACCTCGAAACTTCCTGCTGCCCAAAATGTTGGTCCGTTCCCCTACCAGCAGAGGGCGACTGTCGGCGTCGAGTTCCGCCGCCTCGATTCCAGACACCAAGCGACGTGAATGAACCGCCAGTGGCCTCGGCGTGCGGCCTCGCACTAGGTCTGCGAGCGCTCGCACGTGCTCCGCTTCGGTGCCACAGCAACCGCCAACCAAATTAACCCACCCCTGGTCGAGAAATCTGGAAAACGCCTCGACAAAGTCCGCCGGTCGCTGTTGGTAGATGCCATTCTCGTCTGGTAGCCCAGCATTGGGGACACAGGCAACCGGCACCCGCGCCAGCTCTGAGAGAGTGCGCAGCGAGTCCGCCATCAAGTCCGGACCTGTGGCGCAGTTGAGCCCTAAATAGAGCAGATCAAGGTGTGCCAGCGAGACTGCCAGAGCTTCGGCATCTTGTCCGGCGAGCATGGTGCCGCTAGTTTCGATGGTCACCGAGACGGCAATTGGGATGCTCCAGCCGCATTTGGCGACGGCGCCACGAACTCCTTCCACCGCCGCCTTGATGTTGAGCGTGTCCTGGCAGGTTTCGATCAGAATATAATCACAACCACCAGCCATCAACCCGCACGCTTGAACGCAGAAGTGCTGAACCAGTTGGTCATAGCTAACGCCCCCGGTGACCGACAGCGCCTTGGTTGTTGGTCCCATTGAACCGCAGACAAAGGCAGTCCGTTGTGCGGCAACCTCGGCCACTGCTTGGCGTGCGAGCTGCGCGGACAGTCGACTCCAATCAAATGCCTTCTCCGCCACATCGAATTCCGCCAGCACCAAGGGCGTGCTGCCAAAAGAATTGGTCTCAACAATGTCCGCACCCGCGTTCAGATAGATGCGGTGTACCCCGAGAATGACGTCTGGCCTGGTCTCACACAGTGCCTCGTTACAACCCTCCCACTCGGCTCGCCCGAAGTCAGTGGGCTGAAGATCAGCGTCTTGCAGTGCTGTCCCGGTGGCACCGTCCAACACCAAGATCCGCTCTTGGAGCGCATCCGCCAAAGAGGCTTGGCGCTGTTTCAGATCGCTCGGTGGGGCTAGCGTTTCTGGAACTATGGACTCCGCAACTAGCGATTCGGTATCGATTTCAATACTGCTCATTGATTCCTCACACCTCAAACGTCAACTAGGCATCTCCAAATACAAAAAACCGTGCCACAAGAATCGGCACGGGTAAGATTTGGGACCTTCGTTACCGGCTTACCGTGGCCGACCACATCCCCACCGCGGGTTGGCGGGTTGGCACCTTGGGTGTCCTTCCCAGGTTGCCGCGTTCGGTCACCCGAACGCTCTTGATGCAGGCTAAACCTAATGACTCACGGCGCCCGCTGTCAAGCTGATGTCCTAGATCAGTACCTTTGAGACAGTCGGCGGGAGCACGACCCCTGGGTCGAGCTTTCTAAGGTACCTTGCCGGGGGTTTTCTTTTCAAGCTCTTGTGCGGCCTGTAGGTGTTGTAGAGGTCCTGGAATCTCTGGATGTAAGGTCTCAAAGCCGAGACAGTATCGGGTAGCTCATACATTTCATAAAACTCTCCTCTCCAGGTTTCCTGCATTCGTTCGACGGTGCCGTTGAGCTTCGGACTCTTTGGCGGCAGCACATAGAGGGTGATGCCTCTATCTCGGCAGGCTTTCTCAAATTCATCCATAAATTCACTACCACCGTCCACTTGGATCGAGGTGATGTCAAACGGACACTCGGCAATGACTTTGTCTAGAAAGCGTGCTGCACAGCGAGAAGTGGCACGTTGATAGATCTCTCCCACTGTCCACCGGCTGACCGGACAGGAGGCTGAAAAGTGTTTGAGCCACTTGCCTGGAGCAGGGACCAGATGCAGCGTGTCGATCTGCAGTCGCTCGCCAGGGCGCGTTGGTCGGGGACACCATTTCGGCAGTCGCTGAGCGTGGAGCCGGCGCATACGCCGGGAGTTTTTGTACTTCTGGCGCCGGTAGCGTACCCGGTGGATTACCCCTCGATCCATCAATTTGCGCAAGATACGCCCGACAGTGGCTTCTGATACCTCAAAGCCCTCGCCCTGGATCAGCGGCGCTAGGGTTTCCTTGCCCCAGGCAGGAAAGTCTCGACGGAGACTTTCGACTCTCTGTACCAATTCAGGTGACCAGTCAGCCTTACGCACCCGCTTGGGTCGGCTTGATATCGGTTCTAGCAGCCTGCTGAAAAAAGGGCAACGGAGCTAATTTCAGTGGTCATAACGGTCGAAGTACTTTGAATGTGGAGACGAATCAAGGTGGCTGGCGAGTTGAGGGTGTTGGTGACCCCTTGGGTCAGCTCTTCGATTCGCCCTAACGGGTGATTCGAGCGATTTGAGGAGCACTTGGGATAGAAATTCGTCATGTTGGCGCGCTCAGATTGGCTATTCGGAGCAAGTTAAACGCTGTTGCCGCAAAAGTGAAAGACCAACCGATGCGGGCTACGCCTCGAAACATCGGTCTGCGTTGCAGTCCGTACTGTTTGAGCCAGCCGAAGGGTGCCTCGACTCTCGGTCGTCTCGCCAAGCTGATCTCGTAACCTGCGTGGCGAGTGGTGCGTCGGTCAATCCGGCTGCGGCGATTCTTGGTGCTTTGCGCTACGTGAGGTGTCGCATTCAGCTTCCTCGCATTCTCTACAAACGCTCGGTTGTCATAGCCCTTGTCAGCACCCACCGTGACGCGATGATTGCTAGCCCGCTGCTCCAGCATGGCCAGAGCCGCTGTTGTCTCACCGTTGCCGGTGACGATGTTGACCTCGGTGTTGACAATCATCCCGTGCCGGTTCTCGACCAGAATGTTGCCCCGGTAGCTTAGTTTTGCTTCCTTACCACGGCCTTTTCGCGACAGCCGAGACTCGGGGTCGGTCGTCGAAGCGTGCGTTTGGTTCAACCGCTTCTGGCCTCGGAAGTCCGCTCCACCGTCCAGAGGTTTAACCTCTTCGTCCTTTGGCCGAAAGCTCTTGTGCGAAGCCCAAGCCTCGATCAGTGTGCCATCAACGCTGAAGTGATCCGGTGACAGCAGATCACGGTCCTCGGCTTGAGACAGCACCGCTGCAAACAGTTCTTCCGCGATCGAACCTTCGAGCAAGCGCTCTCGGTTCTTGCAAAACGTCGTCGCGTCCCACACCCGCTCGTCGATACCAAGACCGACAAACCAGCGAAATAGAAGGTTGTACTCAAGTTGCTCCATCAGCTGGCGTTCACTACGCACGCTGAAGAGCACTTGAAGCAGCAATGCGCGGAGCAGACGCTCGGGGGGAATCGAAGGGCGACCACTCGAAGCGTAGATCGTCTCAAAACGCTCCGATAGCTCTCCAAGAGCTTCGTCCATCAAACTTCGGATCCGCCGCAACGGATGAGACCGAGGAATTCGCCGTTCCAGGTCAACGTAGCTGAACATTGATCCCTGACCTTGATCCGATCCACGCATCAAAACCTCCTATTCCCAATTATAGAATCGTTATGGTCCGGTGGTGGGGTTTTTCAGCAAGCTCCTAGATGTCGGGGGCCACGTTCAAGGCGTTTGCGCCAGCGGTAAAGGGTAGCTCGACTCTTGCCCAAGATCTGAGCTGCTTCTTCACCCGAGATCCCCTTGTCGCGTAGTTGCTCGAAGCTCGCAACCAAGCGCAGCCGATCACGAGCCTGAGAGCCTAAGACAACGATGTCTTCACGGTAGTACTTGTAGAAACTTGGATCGAGTGCGACGATTTGCATCTGGGGGCCTCCCTTCGTTTTGGGTTATTCGATAGACCCGAAGGATCTTGGCCCCCTTTTTACTTGTCAAGGCTGTGGATGATGATGGGCTGGTGCAAAGCCAGCTACGCTTGCCTTCCCACAGCCCTTGGAAATCTCTCACGAGATTCCCACATCCCCCACAGCCTCGGCGACTAACGGCGCTGTCTCACAGGTGTTTGATCTAGGTCAGCTGATGTATGCGAGCGTGTCAAAAACGCCGAGCCGGGAGATGACGCTGGAGATGGGTTGGTTCGGCGGACTAGAGTTTGAGCTTGGCCACCACCCGACCGACTGCTTCCGCGCTTTCCATCACGTAGAAGTGAATCGCTGGAGCACCACCGTCGATCAGGCCCTGCGCTTGTTGGGCGGCCCACTCGATGCCCACGTCCAGTACTCGCTTGGGGTTGGCCTCGGCTTCGGCGACCAGCGCGTCGGGCAACTCGCAGTAGAAATTGCGGGGAATTGAGGTCACCTGGCGTTTGGAGTTGAGGATCTTGATGCCAGGCAGAATCGGCACCTCGATGCTAACCCTGCGGCAAGACTCAACATAGGAAAAATAATGTTGATTGTCGAAGAACATCTGGGTGACGATGTACTCACCGCCGGCCTCGATTTTGGTCTTGGTATGGCGTAGATCCGCCTCCAGGTTCGGCGCTTCGAAATGCTTCTCTGGATAACCACCAATGCCGACACAAAAATTGGAGGGCTCGGCATCCAACAGCCGTTCTTCCAAGTATTTCCCCTGATTCATCGCCTGCACTTGCGCCGCCAGATCCGAAGCGTAGCGGTTGGCACTGCGCCCGTAGCGCAGAGGTTTTTCGAACCCGCTGTCATCACCGCGAACCGCCAAGACGTTGTCAATGCCCAGGTACTTCAACTCGATCAAGAAATCTTCGGTCTCTTCGCGGGTGAATCCCTGGCACAGGACATGGGGAACCGCGTCGATCCCATACTTATGCTGAATCAACGAGCAGATCCCCAGCGTTCCCGGACGCTTGCGCTTCACCCGCCGCTGGAATCCCTCGGCGGTTTCCTCATAGCTCACCTGCGCAGCGTGGCTGGTGATATCGATGAAGGGCGGATCGAACTTCGCCAGATCGTCAATCAACCCCAACAATGCGGTCGCAGTTCCACCGCGCAGCGGAGGAATGATCTCGAATGAAATCATCGGCTCGGTTGCGCGCTGCAGATGTTCAGTGACTTTCACGGGGTCCTCAAATTCTCGTAATTCCGGCCTAAGTTAGCCCTTAGCCGACCTTAGTGCGCGACCAACCATACAAGAACCGGCTTCCAGATACCGCAAGATGTCCGAACCAGCGGAGTCTCCACACCGAGCCACCCAGCACTCTTGGCGGTATTCCCCAACGATCGATCAGCACTTCTGCACTGGGCCACAGCAGATGCAGGATTTTGCTTGTCGCCCGGGCTGATCCTTGACGCCAGACGCCGTGGCTGCGCAGACTCCATCGATAGTGTTTGTCGACTTCCAAAGCTAGCGCGTGGTCAACAATGCGGCGCTGCGCCGCGGCCCAGGTTGCCGGGTTCCAGCGATCCTTCGAGCTAAGAGAAAGGTCCGTGGTCGCGCGCCAATCGGCGCAAATCTGCTGCAACGCCTGCTGATCAACCCCAGGCATGGTCGGCAGCCAGTGCATCGCATCGCTCCACCATTGATCCAAAGGCTGTGCGGCTGAGATATCCATCAGATCTCCCAACATGGTGAAGACCCTCGACCCTGCCAGGTGTCCCTCAAGGAGCCAGCCGTGAGCAATAGCATGAGCGGCCAGCAGAAAAGGCTCTGGAAAGTAGACGCGACTCGCGTTCTTCTCGATCAGGCTATCTCGGACCGACTGAAAATCGACCGGGCTGTTCAGCGACCCCAAGCCCGGAATCGCCCTGTGAAGTTCGATCACGCCGAACTCCTCATGGGTCAAAGTCGGCAAGTGTTTTCCGGGAAGATCTTCGACCGCGCTGGCGAAGCCAATCGCTTGCAACCGGACCTGAAGCTGACGCGCCACAGACGGATCGAGCAACAGATCGATATCGACCATCGGCCTGCCGCCAGCGGGCGACCACCCGAGACGGCGCAAAGCCATCCCCTTGAGCAGAACTGCTGCGGCCCCGAGCGCAGCAAGCTCTTGTTCTACCAGCTCTAGCCCAGCGTCCAATCGTAAGTTGGTCCCCTCGACCTTGGTACGAGCGCGGCGAAATTCCAGCGCCGACGAAGAGTCCAATCGTCTATCCAGATCTCGCGACCAGCGAGCAGCGATCCGTGCGGCAAGGCCCATCGAGGAGGCCGCTTGCGACAGTAGCTCGCTCCGGCATTCGGGCTTGTCTGGCAGCCGATCCCCATAAGCGGCGGCCAGCACCCAACGGCGCTCCTCAGGCCAATTCCACACAGGGGGATCAAAGTTGCCCTTCACCGGTTCTCCCGGCATGGGTTCTCTCGATCTGGATTCTCCTGATCTTGGCTCTCTTGGCTCTTAAGCCCCTGATCAGCGCTTCGGCAATCTTGCGACTCGGGGGCCTGAGCGTCCGCGCGCTCGGGCCCCCAACGCACCATGCCCAACGCCGCCCCGACTAGGTTCCAGGATGCATCGATAATGCCCGCAGATCGACCCGGAACCCAGACTTGACCCAGTTCAAAAACGAACCCGGCGACGACCAAAACTCCCCACACCGCGGCCCATCGCCATCGTCGTTTCGCTCGAACTAGGATCATCGCTCCGAGTAGAAACCACAGTCCATGGAAGAGATTGGCGGCAGATTCGATCGCCACCCCGAAACCCGCCGATCCGCCCGCACCACCGGGTTCGGACGGCGACCACATCAGTATCGCGGAACCTAGCAGCCACAAATAAAACAGCCGGCCAAAGCGGCGCTGATACGATCTCGTCATCGTGAAGAACGCAAGGCTACTTCCAATCTTCCTTGCGGGCGCAACGCTACTAGTTTCAGCCAGCGCACACTACCGCTGGACTCGCCAGCAACACCAACTCAAGGAACTTTTTGACCGCGTTGAATTTGCCGAGGAGCTCGGAGTCGGACGCATTTCGGTGCGCAAAGCCAACGATGTTCCAACCGCCAAAGCGCGAGCGATTCGCACTCTTCTGGCGTCGCAACTGGTATTGCCCGCCACCCGAGATCTATCAACCGAAGAACGGATCGCGCTCCGAGACAAGAGCAAACTGGCGGTCGAGGAACTCAACACTCTTTCCCGCCAAGCCTGGCAAAGCGAACCAGGGTCGTGGGTCGCGGCAATGGGAGTCGGCGCCAGTGAATTTCTCTCCGGACTGCGATCCAAGCAAGGAATTCAACGATTGGAACGAGAGCGCTGGCTAGGCCCACTGACCGAGGCCCAGACCTTGGCTCCCGGCCGAGGCGAAGTCGAGGGCTATCTGGCGCTCGCTCTGTTGGAGGTGTGGGGAGACCTGTCGTCCGAAGAGAGAGAACGGGCCACCGTCACCCTACGCCAAGCAATGAACTCCGCCACCATTCGCAATGCGATTCTGCCCCGCTGGACGAGACTGCAGCATAGTTACGATGACCTAGTTTCCGTATTGCCCGATTTGCCAGCAGCATGGCAGCCGGTTTACCAGACGTTGGCTAGAGCGGGCCAATGGTCAAACGCGGTGAAGACCAAAACCACGATGCGCCAGCTATCTTTGCAGGCGAGTGAACAACATCTTGCCCGGGCAACGCTATTGCTCAATGGTCAGGAATACTTCAAAGCAATCGATGAGTTTGCTCGGTCGCTAGCGATCACTCCAGACAACACCAATTTGCCACAGGTGGTCGCAATACTCCGGGCTCTGCCGCCGGGACCGGTACACAAGAACCTACTGCACGCTCTCAAACCCTGGTTGGCCTGGGCCAATCGTCAATGTGTACTCACGGTCTGCCCGGTGCCAACGGATGTGATGACTCGGCTCGCCGGAGTTGTTTCTTATGGACACCCCGACAGGGGCACCGCATTGGCGCTAATCAACCATCAACCCGATGAAGCCGCCCTGTCCTCTGAGGATTGGGGACTGCACTGGCTGAGCCTTACGCAATCGACTAGCGATGCGCAGACCCGTGCCCGCTACACTGCAAAAGTAGATGGCAAGTGGCGCCAAACAGCCGCCTTTGCCATCGCCAGAAAGAAAGCAGGGATCCCGAGTTCTCCACCACCGCAAGATTGGAATCCGGCGGACTGGATCAGGAGCCCATTGCGGGCCTACTTGTCGGTGGTCACCACCGAAGCCAGTGTTCTTGAGGTCGACATCAATTCCTCGCCTCGAGGCGGAATTGGCACACTGTGGCTGGATGGGGACTGGGTCGCCTTCCCGATCGTGCGCGGGCATATAACTCTCGATCTCGAGCTGGGCCCAGGCAACCACGTTGTTGAATTCGAGACCGATCAACCGTCGGAAGTAACCCCCGGTTCGGCGCGACTGCGTCCCGCTTCCTGAATCGAATGATCTGTTGCCCGGACACGGGTAGGAACTCCAAGGCCAACGCCGATCAGCAGCGCCGCAAGAGTCGCGTTCGCTGGCATCGTCAAACCGAACTCCACGGTTTCGTGTAGCGCAGCGGTGGCTAAGACTCCCATTGCTGCGAGGGCGGCGGCGCGGTGCCGAGTTCGAACTCCATCCAGCAAGCCACCTCTCAGACCCCAGACCAGCGCAACTAGGCCCAACAGCACCAGCACAATGCCCACTACTCCGGTGGTGGCAAGCATCTCCACCCAACCGTTGTGAGCGTGTCGCCATACCGCACCCTCTGCAGCGACCGGCTGAAATGGGGGGTAGGCAGAGACAAAAGTACCTAGCCCCGAACCGAAGACTGGAAATTCGCGCCACAACTCTAGACTTGAACGCAGCACCGCCCAACGCAGGTTGGAGGTCACCTGATATGACGAAGTGCCGACCAAACGGGCGAAGCCCAATCCTCCGGTCAAGATCAACAGTGCCAACACTGCCGCCGAACCACCGCCCAACAAAACCCCACCGCTCAGTCGGTCTTTGCCCCAAACAATCAATGCCAAACCCTGCACTAGGAAGCCAACCGCAATCGCGGCCAAACCGGCGCGAGAGCCACTCAGCGCCACCGCGCCGAGCAATAGCATCCAAAGTGCAGCCAGCGGCAACATTGTCATCGCTGCGCGCATGGTCCCGAACCGATCGCTGCTTTCTTGCCACAACCACCAAGCAACCGCCGGTATCAAGGCCAGGGTAATTTCCAGGTAGAGAGAAAAATGGTCGGGATTGACGAATGTCCCTCTGACGCGGCTCAGGTCACCTACCACTTCGCGTCCCAGAATTTCACTGCTCTGACTCCACCAGCGGCTTACCCCGTAGACCACCTGGAAGACCGCGCCTGTGGCTGCGGCGATGTAGAGCCAATGTCGGCTCTTGAGCCGACCGACAACAACGCCGAGAAAAAGTGCACATCCCGCCCCGAGCCACGCTCCCATCGAGGACCAAGTGAGATCCCGAGAAACCGTCAGGGAAACTTCGGCCCTCGCTTGATCCATTAGCTCGGCAGCCCGAGTCGGCAACCGCAAGTGGCCGGGTGAGACGACTTCGACCAGCGCGGCTGGCCAGGGCAGTAGCTGAAGACCCGCTAGGAATACCATGCCCAAGAGGGACCCCAGAACGATCTTGGTGGCTCGCGATATGCCCGTGACAATCCCTAGAGCGAGCGCTGCCAACACTAGAAGTGCCAGGAGCAAACGCAGACCGAACGACCAGTTCGCGGTGACCGCGCCAAAAGGCACTGCGCACAGCGCGCTGATAGCACAAAGCGTAACCAACCAAATTTGTTCTGTCCGCTCCGGTATCATCGGTGAGCCTCTTGGCTAGTCGGTCCTAACTTCGGGGACTTTCGGCTGAGACGACACATGGATATCCGGGGGAATCTAAGAAATTGCAGAGCGCGAACTTGGTCCGTTTTAGTCAGTGGGGATTGCTAATAGCTTGGTTAACCGTTGGCTCTCAGTTGGCGAGCATATCGTTTGCTCAGTCGAGCCCCTACTCAGCACCCGGATCGGTCCAGGGGATCAGGGACAACCCGAGGGAATTATTAGACAGCGCGATCGACAATTCGCGTTGGAAGTTTGGGCGCCTGCGGGTTGATCCTTGGATCGGCATTGATCGACTTGGCTATGTCTCCAACACCGTCGGACAGCTGACCGACTCCGGGGAAGACAAAGATTTTCTTGCGGTTGCCAGTGCTGGCTTCCAGGGATATCTGCCGGTCGGAAGCAAAGCATTTCTCACCCTGCACGCTCGGCCCGAGTACAACTGGTGGAGCGGTCAGGACCAACGCAGTGGCCTCAACGAAGTCTACGGAGCCTCGCTCTTCGGTTTGTACAACCGTCTGCAGACCGAAGTTTCCCTGGGGATCAGAGAACATCTCGGCGTGGTCACTCGCGAGTTGGAACAGGAGTTGGTGCAGCGAGAAGAAGCGGCCAAAGTCGATTTCTCCGTCAACCTGTACCGGCACATCGATCTGGTCGCCGGAACCAGCGTGACCCAGTTCGAGTCGGTAGATCGCTCCGTTGAGGTCCAGTCACGATTTCAAGATTTAGATCGCGAAGAGACCGTTTCTCGATTCGGGCTACGGATCAACACCGACCGCGTCTCCTTCACCGCTGGCATTCAAGACAGCGAAGCACAGTTCTCACAACTCGGACGAGATCGATCCAACTCCAGCACCTCCCTGTTCGTCAGTTCAACTCTGCAGGGATCGCGCTCGTGGTTGTCCTTAGACTGGGTTGGCCTGGATATCCAACCCGACCAGGGGGCAGTCGCAATCGCTCCGATTTCGGACAACACCGGAAGAGTCGAAGTCGGCATGACCTCGCGCAGCCAGAAATGGAATCTCGCGGTCTACTCACGACGCGGCCTGGTTTACGCGTTGTCCAATATCCATAGCCATTTCATTGCGCAATCGACCGGCACCCGTCTACAGCTATCCAGCAGCCGATCCACCCTAAGTGGTTACTACGAGACCGGGACCGACCGCTACCAAGGTTTGACTCCGCGCAACGACGATCGAACCGCCTATGGAATCGACTATCAACTCCCTCTCGGAGATCGCTCGACCTTCGGAGCAGGGTACTCGCACAGCGAAGTAGATCAAGGGGCAGGAGTTGAATTTGACCGCAATGTTGACCGGTTCCGTTTGGGCGTAACCTTCACTCCTTTTGGCGCCAAAGCCAGCCCGCCTTCGATTCGCGCCTCAGGCATTTAGGAAATCTGTGGCCGAGCCGACCTTCTCGGCATATAATTCGCTGTAGAGAACCCATGCTCCCTGAGTTGATGTGGAGTCAATCACAAAATCAGTATGCGTTTCATAAAGTTCATTGCGGTTGCACTCGTTTGGTGCTGTATCCCGGTATTGGCCCACGGGCAAAGTGGAAATTCTTACCAGGAGTATCGATTGGGCCCGATGGATGTTGTGACCATTGAGGTTCAGGGTGAAGACGAGATCAAAGGCGAATATCGGGTCACCACCGGGGGCATGATCGACTTGGGCTTTTATGGCGACGTGGAAGTTGCCGGGCTGAGCGAAACTCAACTTTCTGACCGCATCACCGCGACTTTGAAGGAATTCCTTCTTCGCCCGATCGTTCGGGTGAGGATTGACGAGTTCAATTCCAAACCGATCTCGGTCCTGGGCGCGGTGAGTAATCCTGGAAAACTCCCGATCCCAGGCCCTTTGAGTTTACTCAACGCGATCATTGAAGCCGGCGGCTTTACCAATGAGGCGGGGAGCACTTTGACCGTGGTGCGCCGAGCAGAGAATGGACTGACCAGCACTCTGCAAATCCCCGTCGACCAACTGCAAGCGGGCGCCAGCAGGTATGACATTCCGGTATTTAGTAACGACGTAATCACGGTTTCCAAGGTCGCGCCGATCTACATCTATTTCCAAGGAAGCGTTGAAAACGTGGGCAGGCAAGATTGGGCCGAGCAAACTCCCATTACTTTGGGCGCGGCAATCGCTTATGCAGGTGGACCGTCAGAGCGGGCTTCCTCCAAAGCGGTGGTTCGTCGCACCGGCAAAGACGGCAAGACCGAGACTTTGAAAGTCAACTACCGAGCGAATCCCGGTTTCCAACTACTCAACGGTGATGTGGTGGAGATCAAGGAGTCCTTCTTTTGAGTCAAGACCTACTGGCAACCGAACACGGTGCTGGAGAGTCTTCCGGGCTGTTTGAATCTGAGCTATTGGTCGAAGCGGTAGGTGCTGTTCGACGCAGATGGCTTTGGGTTCTTGCGATTGCTCTGATCGGAGTCGGTTTTGGCATCGTGCATTACCTGATCACTCCGCGCCTTTATCAAGCTTCGACCAAGGTTCATATCCAACGTAAGACTTTGGCGAGTCTTACCAACCCGCAGATGGCTTGGTTTGAGGGCATGTGGAACTTCGAGTACTACCCAACCCAATACAAACTCATTCAGAGCAGCCGTATCGCCGAACAAGTCGTGCGCTCTCTGCGCTTGTGGGAAGAGCCGCAATTCGGCGGAAAGCCAACTGCGGTCGAAGACAACACCCTGGCTTCAACCCCTGAACAAGATGAAGCGGCGATCGCTCGAATGGCGCGCGGACTCAAAGTCAAGGTGGCGCCCGAGAAAGGCACCGAGCTAGTCAACATACGCTTTGTCCATGCCGACCCAGCACTGGCGGCCAAGATCGTCAACGAGTGGGCACAGCAGTACATTCAATTGGGGGTCGACCAACGCCGCACGCAAGCCGGAGCTGCGACCGATTTCTTGACCGGACAGATTCGAACGCTCAAGATCAAGTCGCCAGCAAGCGCCAGGACCTCGGTGCACTGACCCGGGAGTCGCAGAACTTGACGCTCGACGCCTCCGGCGACCTCGCCAATGAACGCCTCAAGGATT
This sequence comes from Candidatus Multivoradales bacterium, assembly GCA_965248055.1. GTDB lineage: Bacteria > Acidobacteriota > Thermoanaerobaculia > Multivoradales > JAHEKO01 > CBDCXF01. The sequence goes on along the minus strand of CBDFIJ010000004.1, from coordinate 2,829,324 downwards.
TGGAATCTGATCGCACCCAGGCCAGCACGGATCGTGTTAGCCTCGAAGCCACATACCAACAGCTCAGAAGCCAGTCCTCTGAAACCATCGCTCGTAGTTCCAACTCAGCTGAGCTGTCTGCTCTAGAGCGCGACATTAGAAAAAAAGAGCAAGAGATCGCCGCGCTTCGCGAACGCTATCGCCCAGGCTATCCAGCCCTTGATGACGCTGAGACCTCTCTGGCCGAAGCTCGGGCCGGCTATTCGCGCGGGGTTGCGCGCATCGCTTCAGCGGCCCGACAACAAGCCCGTTCCGACTACCAAGCTGCGGTTTCACGCGAAGAAAATTTGCTTACGGAAATTGAACAGACTCGCGAAGCAGCCACCGAAAACTCGGGTGAGTCCTCTCTTGCCGGATCGCTTCGCAGAGAGATTCAAGGATTAGAAGAACGATTGACGAAGCTGCAACAACAGCAAGCCAGTAGTTCTGCCTCTTCCGACTTAAGCGAAACCAACGACACCAACGTCCACGTGATTGAACGAGCGATCGCGCCAAGCAGTCCTTTTCAACCCAATTGGAGAAAAGACGTCACATCTGGGCTTTTGTTCGGCTCTATTTTCGGCATCTTGCTGGTGCTTGGCTTCCACTACATGGACAACACAATCAAGACTCCTGAGCAGGCCGAGCGGACCTTTGCTCTTCCTACTTTGGGCATCATTCCCGACGCCAGTGCCAAGACCCGCCGCTATGGCTACCGGCGAGGGAGATATGGCTATCGCTACAACTACCAATACAACTATGCAGCCTACGGCAGTGATTCCCCGTCGCCAACCGGTCCACAGAGACCGGAAGACGGAGATGCGGAACCAAACATCGAACTGATTCCGTTGCTCAAGCCACACTCAGTGCTCGCTGAGGCCTATCGTTCCCTACGGGCAGCTTTGTTGATGTCTTCCGCCGATGTTTTGGAGGCAGTGGCCATCACTTCGGCAGACGCTGGCGAAGGTAAGAGTTCGACTGCCGTCAATCTGGCCGTGGTTATGGCGCAACTAGGAAGAAAGGTCTTGATCATTGACGCAGACCTAAGGCGCCCACGCCAACACAAGATCTTTGAGATTAGTAACCGGATCGGCAGCGTCAACGTGCTGACCGGAGGCGCAGACCTCGGGCAAGCAGTTCAGTTGACCCAAGTTGCCAACTTGAGCGTACTTCCCTCTGGGCCGATTCCCCCCAATCCCAGTGAACTCTTGTCCTCTGTACAAATGGGGCAATTGGTTGACGAGGCGCGCAAGTACTACGACTTCGTGATCATTGACGCACCCCCGGTCTTAGCCGTGAGTGACCCAATGTTGGTCGCTCTGCACGTCGACGGATTGGTGCTTACCGTCGCTTCGGGGGTTCTCCGACGTGACCACGCTCGCGCAGCGCGAGCGCGGCTGCAGGTTGCCGGTACCAAAGTCTTGGGTTTGGTTCTCAATCGTTTCAACCCCGACGGATCCGGTTCTCGCTATCGCAGCTACCGGTACAACTACCACAAGGCTTCTTACCGGTCCTCCGATTCTGCGGTGCGGGACACTGCCGCCTGATCTCTTGTTTCGCTTCAGCATGATTGACATTCATATGCACCTTCTTGCCAACGTTGATGACGGCGCCCAAAGCAACGACGACTCGCTTTCGATGTGTCGACTCGCCGAGGAAAGTGGTTGCACCCACGTATTTGCGACCCCGCACCAATTTAGCGCTTGGCCGACCCTCACCCGGCGAGAAATCGAGCAGCGCGCTGCCGCGTTAAATGCCTCCTACTCAGGAAACCTGGAAGTTCTATCCGGCGGCGAGGTACACGTCACCGATCAGTCGGTTGATGACTTGCTCGCCCAAGGAAGCACAGCGACTGGACTCGGTGGAACACGATATACCCTGCTCGAGTTCGGGGCCAACCACACTGCGCACAACGCGGGCGAAATAATCCACGAATTGATGGTCGCCGGACTGTCACCGATCATTGCCCACCCCGAGTTCATTCCGTTCCTGGTCGAAACCCCGGAATTGATCGATGGTTGGTCAGGGCAAGGGATTCAGTTTCAAGTCACAGCAATGTCGGTAACCGGTGAATTCGGATCCCCGGCGCAGAAATTTGCCCACAGTCTGATTGATCGGGGGACTGTCCACTACGTGGCTAGCGACGCGCACTCTCCGACCTGGCGTCCCCCAGGCCTTGAGGCCGCACGAGAGGTCATTGAGCGGACATGGGGCAGAGAAATCGCCACTTCGTTGACCCGCTCCAACGCCCAGAGGATCGTCGAGGAGGCGCGGCGAGCATGAAAACAACGCGCCGCAAGACATTCCAGCCACGGTCAACCGTTTTGATCGCTGCTGTGGCGATGCTCGCAGGGTCTGATTTTTCGTCAGTACCTCTTGCAGCCCAACCAGATTTCTATGAAAATTTATTGAACCTTGGAGTTGCAGCTCGAAACAGTGGCGACTTTGAATCGTCTTACCGCGATCTAGAAATCGCTTGCTTTGGACTCTTGGACCGCCCACAGCGACTCACCGAATGTCAACTCGAACTCGCGATTACCTGCGACCGCAAGCAGAATGGTGAACAGTTCAGCAAGGTCTTTGCGCGCCTAGTCGAACTTGAACGCAGATTCGGCGTCTACAGCACCTACCAGGGCAATCCAGGAACCCGCCGAATTTTTGAAGAGGCTGCTTTCCGATGGATGGAACCGGCGCGGCTGAGACACCTCCTGAAGATCGAAGCTCCCCCATCGAACAATAGAGTTCCGGTGCCACCTACTCCGACTTCTTACCGAGACCGCCGGGCACTACTGCGCCAGTCGATTTCAAAGGACGGACAGGACCACGCTGCGTTGCGGAACTTGATGCTGCTTGAAACCGCCGCCGGTCGGAGTCAAGATGCGGCGGTCCCGGCGGTTCGGCTTTTGGCACTCGAGGGCCTCGATGCCAATACCTATTGTTCAGCGGTCTCGGTTCTTGTCGGTGGACAGCGGTGCCGAGAAGTAGCGCGCTCTTGGCGTCTCTGCACTCAGTCACCTCGTGCGCTTGAGGCCTGGAAAACGTTGCGCTGCATCGCCCAGGCCGATCCGGATGAAGCATCTGATTATTTTGATTCCTTGCCAGCAGGTATCCAAGCCGACCCCAATGTCGCGACTATCGCAGCAAGCAGGTAGCTTTCGGGCCTGAGTGGAGGTCGTTAGTGCTCGTGGTGTCCCGCTGTTCTGCGTTACAGAAGTTGACGAAACAGCGCAGTTAGGTTAATTTCCCCGTGGGCCTACGAAAAGCGAGGTTAGCTGTAGGGTTGTGTTTTTATGTTGTTGTATCTTGAGGGGCTAGATTATGAATAGAAAATCAGCGCGACACTCAGTTGTAGGAGTCGCCCTGTTTGGGGCAATCTTGGTTGCGCCGATGGCGGCGCAAACTATTACGGTGACTCCTACTGCCTGCGTTCCGCTTGAACCGTTTCACGATGAAAGCAATCACGCAGTGGTTTCTGCCACGGTAGGGGAACTACCCGCGAATTCCGAGGTGCGCCTCTACTATCGACGGATGCATCACATCGTCGAAGATTTCTACTACACCATCATGCAGACCGATTCACAGGATAACTACTGGGGCGTCCTTCCGGACCCCGAAGATCGTGAGCCTGAGCGATTCGATCTCGATAACGACCACGAGTACTACGACGACGATGAGCACGACGAGTACAACGACACCGACTGGGCTGATTGGTGGAAGGCCAAGGAGGCGTCCATCGATCGCGACCCCAACAATAGTTTCGACGATGACGAGATCCGCGAGAAAGCCTCGGTCGGCTCGGCAGAGCCCAGAACCTGGATGACCGCACTATCCAACGAAGATCTCCAAGAGTGGCTTGAGGAGCTTGAGAACAACCCGGCAGAGTACTTTGTTGCCGCCTACTCACCCAACGGTCTCAGAAGCGTACGTTCGGACATGTTTGTCGCGATTGTCGAGCCAGACCAAGACCAGTGTCACATCGAGTCCACACCCCAGCAACTTGGCGAGCAGGCCAATATGACGGTAGCGGAATCCTCGACTTGGCAATATGGTAAGCCGCCATTTCAGTGGGAGTGCACAGGGATCGTGACTCGCCTGGACCAAGAAGGGATCAAGCGGGGCGATGAATCTTGCCGCGCCTGCGTCGTCGCTATGCTGCCAGGATGGGTACCGGTGGCCGGAGCTGCGGCCGCAGTGGTCGCCGGCGAAGTGGTGGAAGACCCAATTATCTCGCCGTCTGAGCCCTAGTTCGACAGCATTTCCGGCTTCCGCGAAACTGGAACTATCCGGGTAGCCGTTGCATTCACAGGATTTTCTTTCCAAAGTCGCTGCGCGCGATGCCGTTGTCGGCATTGTCGGATTGGGCTACGTCGGCCTACCACTCGCGTTGACCTTCGCCGAACGAGAGTTCTCGGTCATCGGATTTGACATTGATCAAAACAAAGTCGACAACCTACTCAGTGGCGCCAGTTTCATCGGCCACATCCCGTCCCAAAGAATTCAGCGTGCAACCGAGAACCACCATCTGACCGCGACCACTGATCCCACTCTTCTGCAGCAAGCCGACGCAATCTTGATTACCGTCCCCACCCCCCTGGCGGCGTCAGGCGATCCTGACCTTCGCTTCGTCGAAGCGACCGCCACCACCATTTCCCAGAACTTGCGTCAGGGACAACTGGTTGTCCTGGAGTCCACTACCTACCCGGGCACCACTGAAGAGGTTGTTAAGCCGCTCTTGGAGAATTCAGGTCTTCGAGCCGGGGTTGATTTCTGGGTTGCTTACTCACCAGAGCGCGAAGACCCAGGGAATCCAGATTTTTCCACTTCCAGCATCCCCAAAGTTGTTGGAGGACTGGGTACTGACGCCACTGAGGTTGCAGCAGCTCTCTATCGGGCCATCGTTCCTTCGGTGATCGAAGTATCCAGCCCACGGGCCGCAGAAGCCACCAAACTGACCGAAAACATTTTTCGGGCAATCAACATCGCGCTGGTCAACGAGCTCAAACTGGTCTATGAAAAGCTCGGCGTCGACATATGGGAAGTGCTCGATGCCGCCGAGACCAAGCCCTTCGGCTTCATGCGTTTTGACCCAGGCCCTGGCTGGGGTGGTCATTGCATCCCGATTGACCCGTTCTATCTATCTTGGGCTGCAGAGCGCGCTGGAGCCAGTGCCGACTTCATCAAACTGGCCGGTGAAATCAACACCCAAATGGCCGACCACGTGGTCGAGCGGTTAGTCAGCGCACTCTCGGACCGAGGCACCTCGATTGATGACGCCAAAGTCCTAGTGCTGGGGATCGCCTACAAACCCAACGTCGACGATCCCCGGGAAAGCCCGGCGTTCCCGATCATGGATCAGCTACTCAGAGTTGGTGCAGAGCTTGGATACCATGACCCATACGTGCCGATACTCCCCCCCATGCGCTCGTGGCCAGAGATTCCGGCGATGGCCAGCCGTGATCTAAGCGAGGAAACGGTAAGCACTGTTGACGCAGTTCTTATTCTGACGCAGCACGCAAACGTTGACTACGCCCTCGTAGAGCGACACAGCCAACTGGTGGTAGATACCCGAGGGGTTTATCGCAACAATCAAACAGAACACATCATTCCAGCCTAATCTAGCCCCGACTACTCTGAAAGGGGAACCTTCCTAGTTGTCCAATCGAGCATCGGACGGACCAGTCCCGGCCATTTGTTGCTCGCAGGCCCCCTTACGCTCGAGCCACTCATCGAGTCGACAACCTGAAACCCAACGACTTCATCAGCCCTCGCATGCACCATGTTGGGGTTGTAGTTGCCGACAGCGACCGTTATCACGAAACGTCCTTCCGCCATCAGGTTCCCAGGGATCGTACATCGTGCCGTAACTAAGCCCGATTGACGATCGTGAACGCCATCCCACTCCTTGCTGCTGAATTCGTTTGTGGCAAAAAGAACATGCCGTTGGTCATCGAGAACGTGCAAAATCGCCGTGCTTTGAAACGCCTGGTTGAAATCCCAGTACTCCACCTCCACGGTGATCGGTTTAGTCACTTCAAACTGCCTCTGTATGCGATCGTCTTGATCAAGAATAGCCACTCGCTTTAGGCGGGCAAATTCGTTCCCAGGAGCGTCCTCCCGATCCCAACATCTCTCGGAAAGGCCCATTGATTGATCATTCAAGTATTCGGAGACCGCAGTCGGGGTATCTCCGTCAAACGCAATACGGCCCTCAACAAGCACGATTGATCGAGAAGTCAATTTGTTGATGGTATCCATATCGTGGCTGACAAAGAGGACTGTCCGCCCCTCGCCGGTAGCAATATCTTGCATTTTCCCGATTGCCTTTTTCTGAAAGTCCGCGTCACCAACGGCCAGGACTTCATCAACTACCAGTATCTCCGGGTCTAGATGCGCCGCCACCGCAAAGGCAAGGCGGACCTTCATCCCAGACGAATAGCGTTTCACTGGCGTTTCGATGTACTTCCCAACTCCAGAAAACTCAACAATCTCACTGTACTTGCTTCTGATCTCCCCTTTGGTCATACCCAAAATGGCGCCATTCAGAAAAATGTTTTCTTGCCCGGTCAATTCGGGATGAAACCCGGTCCCCACTTCAAGCAATGAAGCGATACGCCCGTTATAGCGAACTCTTCCAGAGGTCGGAGTGGTCACCCTAGATAGAATCTTCAACAGAGTTGATTTGCCGGCTCCATTCTTGCCAATAATCCCAAGTACCTCACCCCGCTCTACGGAAAAACTAACTTCCCGCAAAGCCCAAAAGTGACGCGTTCGGGAGACCTTTTTTGGGGCCGATACGCCAACCAATGCCGTTGGATCCTCCTTGCCACGAACTCCTGCCCACCAACGGTTCAGATCATGGCTGAGAGTCCCCGTTCCGACCACACCCAACCGATACTGCTTAGACAGGTCATCGACCTGAAGAATTACCTCACCCATTGCTAAATCGTATCGACAAAATCCCGCTCGGCGCGATTAAACATGACTAGGCCGACCACCAAAAAGATGACCGCCATCAAAGCCGCATATAGTGCGTAGCTACGCGACACAGTACCAATCCCTAGCAACATGTGCCGAGAAATTTCCATCACGTGGGAAAGTGGGTTGATTTTGACCAACCAGCCAAATTTCGGCAGCTTCTCGGTCACCAAAGCCAACGGATAGACCACCACCGATAGGTACATCAGAAGCTGAACTCCAAACTGCACTAAGAACGTTAGATCTCGATACTTCGTAACCAAGGAAGAAATCGCCATTCCAATCCCCAATCCCATCATGCCCATAATCAGGATTACCACAGGAAAAAGAACCGCTGTTTCGTCTACTCTGATGGGCGCTCCGTTAAGCCAGTAGTACAAGTAGAAACCAGAGAACATAACCATCTGAACTGCAAATTTCATCAAATTTGAGATCACGATCGCGATTGGCACGACAGCCCTAGGGAAATAGACTTTCCCGAAAATATGTTCATTACTCTTGAACGTGTCAGAGGTTGACGACAAGCAATCCCGGAAATACCCCCAGACCGTCAAACCCGCTAGGTTGAAAAGAAACGGTGGGACGGTACCGGTGGAAATATTGGCGATCCTGTTGAACATGATGGTGAAGATCACCGCAGACAGCAGGGGTTGAATCAGATACCAAAGCGGCCCCAGAATCGTCTGCTTGTATGCGATCACCACGTTGCGTCGCACAAACAGGAAAATCAAGTCGCGATAACGAATGATCTCGCGGACATTCAGCCGAAATACGCTACGCTTGGCCTGGATAGTATGCTGCCAGTTGGCTGAATTCGCTCGGTCAATTTTCACGAAACTGCTACCCCTTGTTGGATCCGGCTGGCTCGCCGACCAGCCGCGCGAATAGTACCTGGCTGAACCGTCGAACAATCGTCAATTTTCGTCGAAATGCCACCTCCATACTCGAGATTCCTGCAACAACTCTACGCGCAGCAACAATCCAACGATCCTCTCCGGCAAGTGCGATTCCTTCATTCATCCCATCGTAGAGTAGTTCGACACGCCGCTGATGCTGCATCCCTCGTGCCTTAGCGGGACGAGATCGATACTTCCACTTGCTACCCATATTTCGCTCCCAAGCTTCTATCGTGCTCTCATAGAGAATCCGATATTCCTGCGACAACGCGGCCCAGCTATAGCTCTTCGCTACTTCTCGCGCGCTACTCTGAAGGCGACGGAAGCGATCAGGAGATTCAGCCAGGCCTTGAATGGCCTCAGCTATTTGAACTGGGTTGTTCTTGTCACACAGAACCCCGCCACCCCGCTTCAATACTTGCATCGACACGCCAACCCGTGTCGAGACTACTGGCACGCCACAGTGCAATGCCTCCAACACGGTCAAGGGGCCACCTTCCCAATCCGCAGTACATACCAGGCAATGTATCTGTCGATAGACATCAAGAATTGCTCTTCCTGAGCGAAAGCCCAACAAGTCAAATGGAATGTTCGCGTCTCTCAGTGTATCGAGGTTTTCGCCCCAACCCGACCCTTGCAACACCAACCGAACATCCAAACCACGCGACGTCAGAACCTCAACAGCCCGCACAAGTACGTCAAACCTTTTCCGATTCCTGATCTGCCCATACATCCCCACGACGCCGATCCTGAACTGTCCCCCTCGAAAAATCGGGGCTGAGATCCCCTCCAGCTCGATCGGGTCGATCCCAGCATGAGCTAGGAAAACGGGAGTTAAAGTCGCACTACCAACTAGCTCCAGCCATTCCTGCGAAATCACGTGAATGGTGTCACTGCGAGACGCCTCTACAATCTTGGTCCGTTCCCAGGGGCAAACATGGTAGACAGACGCGATGGTTGGACACGCGGCGGGCATGTAGTTTTCCTCAAGCGACGGCTGCAGGTTCCCAACGTTGAACAGCCAATGCACTACATCAACACTCCTCACCAAAGACCGAAACTCCTCATTCCTGCGGGCAATCTCGGCCTTGGCGAAGTAGTGGATCTGGTAATCAGAAAGAGCACCGGCGATTCCCTTGGCGATCTTCCCCTCAGCTTTGTAAAAGCAACCTGGAATCAAGAGTATTCTCATGTCAAATCACCGGTTCGCCCCAGCCAGCATTGTTCAACCTGAGCCGGCCCCATTCGCCAAATATCACCGCTCATCGGAATACTTTCTGCCGCCCAAGCAGGGAGAGCAAGCGCAGAGTTCTTCTTCGAAACAGCCACTTTAGATGATACCGGCCCATCCGAAGAATCTGACGGGGTGGCAAACCCAACTGCCCAATCAAGTGTCGATGAATCCCCAACAGTTGCTTCTCTTTTGCAAGGTAGTACCCTTCTCCACCAACATTCGACGATGCCCTACGGATAAAACTCAGCGGCTCTTTCAGAAATCCGACCACTCCATCAGCGGTCATGAGAACCCAAAACAAGTAATCGCCGACCCGATCAAAATCAACGATCTGATCAATATATCGCTCACCCACACGCCTTCGAAACACTGCCGCACTGGTGTTCTGGATGGCTCCCACATCGGGCAAGAAATAGTGGATAAGCTGCCCACCGTCAGCTACGAAGCTCTCCTTCCACATCGTGTCACCAAGTAGCCTTTCCGCTCGCGTTGGTTGACGCAAAGGAACCCCTTCGGAATCCACATTGATCGACTTGCAGAAGAAAAACCCTATCTCTGGCTGAGTATCGAGAAGGCCGATCAACCGTTCCAGAAAATCGCTCTCCGCCCAATCATCGCTCTCGGCAATCCATACATACTCACCACGGGCTAGCTCAAGTCCCTTCTTCCATTGCAGGAACGGATTGCCGCCATTTTCCTCATTGAAAACCACCTGGCTTACTTCTGGTCGGTCACCATACCTCGTCAGAATTTCCTGACTGCCATCAGTCGAACAATCATCCAAGAGAAGAACCTCGAAATCCCGGTAGCTCTGATTGAAGATGCTGTCGAGCCGTTTGGCAAGATACGGCGCGTGGTTGTAGTTGGGGACAACGATTGAAACTGTAGGCAACGCGGCTTCAATTCTCATTCTTGCTTGAGTGTCGAGCGCGACGCAGAGACATCTGTGTTTTCCACCAGTACAGCCTCGATGAACCGTTCAATATCACCACTCATCATGATCGGCAGCAGACTCCGAATCTCTTCAAAAGGCCGGTGCCACCACTGCGTTTTCAAGAGGCCTTGGATAACTTCGCTGCTAAACCGATAGCGAATATGGCGCGCCGGATTCCCTGCAACTACTTCATAGTCGTTCACGTCGCTAACCACAACGCTGCCAGCACCGACCACGGCGCCGTTGCCAATATGAACTCCAGACAAGATCAAAGAATTCGTCCCAATCCAAACATCATTCTCGATCACCACGTCGCCCTTACTCAAAGAGTCCACCGCGTCACTGGTTTTAGGAGACCAGTGTCCAAGGGTTGCGAATGGATAGGTCGAGACTAATCGTGGGTTGTGCTCGCCACCAACCAGAATCGTTACACTCGCCGCTATCGAACAGAACCTGCCTATCTTGAGCGTAGTCGCCCCACCATAGTCTCGAACTTTTGGGCGTCCGTAGGTGTAGTCACCAATTACATAACCCTGCAGCTCTTCATGTTCTTTGGTAAAGATAACTGCCTTTGTCGCAGATGATTGAGCCTTGGCGCGACCTAAGAACCGAAATTTCACCAGCTCTCTCCTTGCCAGTCGAAACAACACCGAGTCGGTCTCAGCCGATGGCCCTTGGTCGATTTCAACTCGAGCTTGATTTCATTCATAGACATCCATCGCCCCTACTCGCCAACTCCGACGAGCCTTGAACGGTACGAGATTACGTGCCATCGTCCTTTTCTACAAGGCGATCACTTCCGTGTCGCTCACCGTAGTCCTTCATGAGCATTCTTCACCTAGAACAGCGGCGCCTATGGATGCGGAAGAGTGTATTACTGCTTGTCTCTCAACTCTCAAAATAGGCTCGCATTCACCAACAGCGTTCTTCATGACAATTGAATCAATCACTGTTGATCCGTTCCAGAGTGAACACGTTTATGCTAATGAAAACGGACGAACTGAACCAGATCAACATTATCGCCAGATAATCCAGGCGAGCCCCAACCCCAAAATCGATTGGACCGGATTAGCTTCTTTTCTTCGATACGGCATGTTCTTGGGGGATCGAACTCACCTCGACGGCATCCATTTACTCCGTGGTGGACACACCTATTCGTTTCAAGGTGGACGCCCCACCCAAGTTTCACGTTCTTGGTCTTGGGATCGAGAGATCCCAGAAGAACCACTTGATTTCGATCGCTCCGTCGACAAGTTCGCAGCTTTGTTTCATTCCTCAGTCGCGTCTTGCCTGCAATATCAGTCGGTACTGCCACTTTCTGGGGGACTAGATTCTCGATGCCTACTGGCGGCCCTTGGCCATGCCGACCCCAGCTTTGAACTACGCTCCTTTTCCTACGGCTATGCCTCAGACTCGATTGAGAACAAGATCGCCGTTTCTGTCGCTGCCAAGGCTGGACTGAAACATGATTCCCTGGTCATTGGGCAGTACATGCCTAGCAAAATCGATCGGGCACAGGAACTCTTGGAAGGGTTTCAAGACCTGTTTCAAGCGCGGCAACTCGGCATCGAAGAGTACTTATCGCAATTCGATTGGGTGCTGGGTGGACATTGGGGCGACGTATGGTTAGACGCACCGCATGATTGCCCCACTGACGATCACATTGGGTGGATTTTGGAGCATTGGTCAACGCCCGGCGCAAAGGATTTGGTGAGTCTTTTCGATCCCGCTTTGGGTGATCTATGGGGAAACGCTGAGAATCTCTTGGCGGACCAGTGGTCGCGTACGGTTCCCGATGAAAAGCATTTTACGCGGCGCTACAAGATCTTCAAAACCGAGCAATGGTCTGCGCGCTGGACGCTAGCCAGTATTCGCGCCTACCAGGGAGCGACCCAGGTCAAACTTCCCTTCTACGACATCGATCTCGCCCTTTGGGCTTTAGACCAGCCCGATGACTACCTGCGGGGCAGGAGACTGCAGATCGAGTATCTCAAACGATACGCTCCGGGTCTCGCAAGGGTCGAGTGGCAAGAGGCGGGAACAGATTTGTTCTCCTTGGACAAAAAGTGGACTCACGTCTATCCCAAACGAGCATGGCGCAAGGCCAGACGAGCCCTAACTGGCAGGCCCGCCATTCAGCGAAACTGGGAGGTTCAGCTCGCGGGCAAGCAGGGAGACGAAATGATCCAGCGCTGGCTGCTGGAGCCCAGCTTGTTCCTGCGCTCGGTGTGTATCCCAAACAAACTCGACGACTACGTCAGGCGATTCAAAAGCCAACGCGACCGAGAAACCGGTTCGGGGGTTTGCAAGTTGATCACCCTGTCCCACTGGTTTGAGAGCTATGGCATCGGTTGACAAGAAAGTCATCGTGGTTGGCGTTCGATGGCCGCCCGAGACCTTCCTCGAGCAACTGTTTGAGGGGCTGCGCGGTAGAGACTGGCAGGTGTCAATCGCCAGTTCCGTTCGCCCGATATCTCGACGCGGCACGATTTTCCGATGGCTGCGGCTTCCTCCCCCAAAGCCGCGATTTCTCCGATGGTTTTGGACCGCCACTGCGCTCGTGGGTGCGACAAAGCGACTTGGACCCAAGGTCCTGCCAATACTCCGCTCAGTCAACTTTCGATCTTGGCCGCAAGTGCTTCCCTTAGCTGGCCGCAGGGGCCTATTCTATTTTCCTTGGATTGCCTCAGCCGCAAACCTGTTGCGCTTCCTGGATGGCAACACGCGCTACGTAGTCAGTTGTCGAGGGGAGCAGATCCAGGTCGCCCCGTTGATGCCACACCGAATCCAACTCAAGGAGGCGCTTCCCGAGATCTTCGCCGGAGCGTCCGCGGTGCATTGCGTCTCACAGGCGATGCGCCGCGAAGCCCAGGGATTGGGGCTCGACCAGGACCAGGGAACGATTGTCTTCCCCGCCGTCAATACCTCAGTATTTCGGCGTACCAGGGAAAACACCGCCACCGTTCCAACAGTACTGTCGGTAGGGTCCTTGACCTGGCGCAAGGGTTTTGAATACTCCCTACTCACCATCGCTCGGGTCCTAACCGAGTTTCCCAATCTGCAATATCGCGTGATCGGCGACGGTCCCGAGCTGGAACGGGTCCGTTTTACCATTGCCGATCTGGGGTTGGAGAAACACGTTCGACTGCTTGGGTTCAGAGACCGGGACCAGATTCTCGAAGCTCTGCACGATACCGACGTTTTCTTGCACACCAGCCTCAGCGAAGGAATCGCCAATTCAGTCCTTGAAGCGATGGCCATGGAATTACCCGTGGTTTGTAGCACGGTCGGTGGCATGTCCGAGGCGATTCGGTCAGGAACCGACGGAATCTTGGTCGACCCCAGGAACCCGGAAGATACTGCCACCGCCGTGGCTCGCCTTCTGAGTGATCGCGGATTAGCCACGGAAATCGGTGGCAGCGCTCGAGCCCGGGTGGTGCGAGACTTTGACCTAGATCAACAGATCGCCGCAATGGACCGCCTGTTTTCTGGAGCGCTGTCGTGAGGGCATATCGGTTTACCCGACCGATCTTGGTAGCTATACCTAGCAACCATCCACTCGGAGAAATTCCCATTCCAAGTTCTAAAGACCCCGAAGACTCCCACCCCAACCGCGCGCCGAGTCGCAATCACCTGAAGTCCTTACACTCTGACGACCGACCATGAAGATAGCACTGGTCATGGCGCAGTTTCCGGTCCTCTCCGAGGTATTCCTCTGGCACAAAGCCGCTGCACTGGTCGCCAACGGTATCGACGTGGCAATAGTCACGCAAGCAACAAACCGTGACCTATGGAACCGGATGCCCGACGTGCCCGGATCCCAAGAACTACGAGATCGTGTCTCTACACCATGGCCGCTCGCGCCTCGCGGATTGGTGTTACTTCTCCTACCTTTGGTGTTGTTGAGGTGTGTGCTGATAGCACCCATCCGCACGGCCCGCTACCTGGTTCGCGGGTTGAAGCTTCTGGGAACTGTGCGGTGCCTACAGCGGTTCTACGTCGATGCCCCCCTGATTGCCGCTCGCCCCGACATCGTCCATTTTGAGTTCGGAACACTCGCCTTGGAGAGGCCGCATCTGGGCCACTTACTCAACGTCAAGACTGTCTGCAGCTTCCGCGGCTATGACATCGCTTTCCATGGACTGGACAACCCCAACACTTACAAACTAATTTGGCGAGAGATCGACGCGTTTCATTTTCTGGGCGAAGATTTGAAAGGTCGCGCCTTGGACAGAGGCTGGACAGAGGACCGATTTTTCAAGCTGATTGCGCCCGCGATCTATTCAGCCCCATTTCAAAACTCTGCACAGCGGCGGCGACCACAGTGTACACCCATTCGCGTCCTGTCGGTCGGACGTCTACATTGGAAAAAAGGATACGAGCACGCTCTCCAGGCAATCGCTTTGTTGATTAACCGAGGAGTGAATTTGCAATATCGGATTGTGGGCGAAGGACCCTTTGAAGCCGCAGTCCGATTCGCGGTGCACCAGCTGCAGATCCAGGACCACGTGCAGTTGCTTGGATCGATGCCCGCCCCAGGCGTACTAGAGGAACTGAATCAGGCGGATATCTTTCTTCACTCGGCAGTTTCCGAGGGGTTTTCCAATGCGGTCTTGGAAGCCCAGGCGTCCGGCCTACCGGTAGTCACCAGTGACGCTGAAGGTCTAGCAGAAAACGTGGTTCATGGTGTGACTGGACTGGTCGTTGCACGCCGTGAACCCAGTGCGCTGGCCAATGCTCTAGACACCCTCATCGGGGACCCTGAACGGCGCCACAAGATGGGACGAACCGGTCGCGAACGCGCACTCAGAGAGTTCACGATCGAAAAGCAGGCGGAACAGTTCGCAGCTCTCTACCAGCGAGTCCTTGCCTCATGAGCCAGAAACCAGGAATCGTTTTGGCTTCGCTGCAAGGTCCACCGCAACCATGGTCTCTCGGACCCACGATCTCAATACCAGATCTCTGCAGCCTACTCACCACGCTATCTGGCAACCCAGAAGCTGTGCTGCTCTGGAATTCACAGCTAGGACCACCCAGTGAACAACTGTGTGTTCAATTACTGAAGAAGTCTGGCGACTTGTGGCACGCAGGGTTGAGTCTCGGAACGTCTGGGGCGCCCTACACCCTCGACACAACCCGACCGGCTTGGATGCTCGGAGTTGACCCTCCCTCTGACATCGAATGCACCAGTTGGCGCGCCCATCCACACTGTTCCTTAATTCGCACCGCGTTGATTCGGGCGCTGGATGGCTTCGACAGTGAATTCCTGTCAGCCGAAGGTGCGATGCTCGATTTCGGCCTACGGGCGATTCGCGCCGGCGCACTTTGCCGCCACATTCCGCATTTGGTCGGGGGCCACTCTGCCCACGAACGATTCGAGCTCCCCTTGGAGGACGCATTTCGTATTGTCAGCAAAGATCAGGGAGTGAAATGGCTGGGCTGGGCTTTGGCAGCTGCGATCGGACAAATCTCGCCGAGCAAGGCGCTACGCTTGTGGGGTCGACTCAAGTCTGTGCCCCGCTCCTCGGTCACCTACCAGCCTCACACCCATCAAGTAACGCCCGACTATCGTCCCGAAGTGGCAGTCATCATCCCGACACTCAATCGACCACGCCAATTAGAACGTTTGCTGCCACAACTTGACGCCCAAACAATTCGGCCAACAGAAGTCCACGTAGTCGACCAAACTCCGGAGGAGGACCGCGACCAGCAGTGGCTGAGCTCAGCGGGTGATTTGCCCTTGATCGTCCACAATCCCTCGAAAAGAGGGCAATGCTCTTCCAGAAATTTGGCACTTCGCGAGTCCAACGCCGAGGCTTTCTTGTTCATCGACGATGACGACGACGCAGTCCCGCGCGAACTTCTGGCAGGGCACCTCAAAACACTCAGCCGATTCCAGGCCGGGGTCTCCAGTGGCGTGGCTTTGGAACCTGGAGAGAGGAAACCTGGGGCTGATTTTGACCGCACCCGGGTGAGCGACGTATTCCCCACCAACAACACCTTGGCGACGCGGAAAACGTTGATCGAATCTGGCCTTTTCGATCTCGCTTATGAACAAGGGGCCAGAGCCGACCATGACCTAGGGTTTCGTGCCTATTTGTCCGGCGCTCTCATGGTCTTGAACCCGGAGCTCTCGCTGGTTCACGATCGCGCCCCGCAAGGTGGTCTGCGCACTTGGGGAGCGCGAAAAAAAACCTACAAAGGAAGCCGCGAGCATTTGTTTGAATTCCATCTGCCCTCGATTACAGAACTCTATTTGAGCCACCGCTATCTCAGCCGGCGAAAACGCCGCTGGTTGAAGTGGATCGCCGTTCTCGGCACAATGAGCATTCGCGGCTCGCTGAGTCGGAAAGCCGTACGGGTGATACTCGCGGGATTGGCGCTGCCAGTGACATTCCTACGGATGGCTGTGCGAAATCGCCAAGCTAAAACAATGCTGCAGCACTATCCACAAATCGCACGCTTCAATTAGGTACTCTGGGGAGAACGAGACGTGCCGAAGATCTTAGTGGTGTCTTCTGAGTTTCCCCCTGGACCGGGCGGGATTGGCCAGCACGCTTATCAACTGGCCTCAGGGTTAGCCAAGTTGGGCTGGGAAGTTCGAGTATTGTCGAGGCAGGACTACGCCACGGAGCAAGAGATTGAAGCGTGGGTGCGAGACCTGCCCTTTCCGGTAGAACGCTTGGAATCACGCAGTTCTCCGATCCACCGCGTCGTCGGAGACTCCAGACGGCTCCGCCAAATGAAGCAAGACTTCCAACCGGATCTGATCGTCGCCACCGGCAGGAGTGCCGTATTGTTGGCGTCCAATCTGTCCCCCAGATTGTGCCCAGTGGTTGCCATCGGACATGGCACCGAGTTCTCCCAAGGCGAGTCGTTTACCCGACTCCTTACGCGGCAGGCGTTCACCGGGGTCACTGGGACCATCTGCGTCAGCCAGCACACGCATCGAGTTATGAGTACAGAGGGCATGGCGTCCCCATCCACCACTGTGATTCACAACGGAGCCGATGGCTCCAAATTCGGCCCCGTCGAGAAAGACAACCGCAATCAGACTCGCAAACGTTTCAACCTCCCCGACGGACCGCTGCTGCTTACGGTGGGCAATGTCACGCCACGCAAAGGCCAAGACTTGGTGGTTCGCGCCTTGCCGCAAATACTTGAACATCATCCTGAAGTTACTTACGCCGTCGCAGGCCTACTCTCCAATGCGGATGAACTGGTGGACCTGTCAACCGCTCTCAACGTCGCACCCCAGGTTCGCCCTTTGGGCAAGGTTGCCGACCAGGATCTGGCAGATCTGTACCGCTGTGCCGATTTATTTGTTCTCACTTCAAGGAATTTCCACGGGGACTTCGAGGGCTTTGGAATCGTCGTTTTGGAAGCCGCTCTTTGCGGCCTACCGGCAGTGGTTAGCAATTCCGGCGGACTCCCGGAGGCGGTAGCCGATTCGGACACCGGACTGGTGGTCGAGGAAAACGACCACGGTGCGATCGCGGCAGCGGTTACTCAACTGCTGGACGACCCGGATCAGTTGCGGGCCATGGGCGAGGCAGCTCGCCAACGTGCGGAGTCGACGACTTGGAAACACCAGATTGCACTCTACAACCGATGGTTGACGGACTTGATCGCAGCGTGACGAAAACCCAACAGATGCGCCTGTTGGTGGTGTCTCACACGCCGCACTATCAGTCGCCTGAAGGAGTTGTTGGTTGGGGGCCAACGGTACGTGAATTGGATCACTTGGCCACCTTGTTTTCCTCGTTGACCCATATCGCACCGCTCTACAGTGAGGCGGCGCACGCCGCTGCCACGCCGTACACCAACGATTCAATTTCTCTGGTCCCAGTCGCCCCATCGGGCGGCTCGGGGATGGCCGCCAAACTCGGCATTCTGGTTCACTGGTTCCACTATGGGAGAGCTATTTCCCGTGAACTTCGTCGCTGTGACGCGGTTCATGTGCGCTGTCCCGCCAATATCGCTTTGCTGGCGATCTTGCAGCTCAAGTTTAGGAAGAACCCGAAGTTTCGCTGGTTCAAGTACGCTGGCAACTGGGGAGCAGCAAGGAATCAGCCCCTCGCCTACCGTCTGCAAAGGTGGTTGTTACAGCGCCAACCGCCCGGCACCTTGGTCACCGTGAATGGCCAATGGCCCGACCAACCACCGCATATTCTCGCCTTTGAGAATCCGACCTTGACCGCCGACGAAATCCATTCGGGCGACAAGACCGCACAGGGGAAATCTCTCGAACCTCCGGTCCGCTTGCTCTTTGTTTCTCGTCTGGAACCAGGGAAAGGACTTCATCTGGTAATCGACTCCCTGCGAATTCTGGTGTCAGGCGGTGTCGAGGCCAGCCTAGACGTTATCGGAGACGGCTCGCTTCGACAGCACGCGACAACAACCTTGGAGTCTGCATTACGTCCTTGGGTTCGCTTTCTGGGCTGGATTCCTCGAAGCTCTTTGGCCCAACATCTCGACTCGGGCCACTTTCTGATACTTCCCTCCGAGTCCGAGGGTTGGCCCAAGGTTCTAAGCGAGGCGATGGCCCACGGAGTAGTTCCAATCAGCTCCGCGGTGTCGTCGATCCCAGCGGTTCTGAGCGAATCTGGGGCGGGCGTCGCGATTGAAGATCCGACAGCAGAGTTGATCGCAGATTGCATCCGTGGATTTTTGGACCGCCCAGAAACTTGGACAGCAGCGAGGGATGCGTCTCTGGGCCTCTCCCCCAAGTTCAGCTACGATCACTACCTAGCTGCGGTCGCCCGGGCCTTTTCCGTACACTGGCTGGGCTCCACTCAATGACGCAACCTGTAGCTCCATCCGTTCCACGCCCCGCCAAAATCGGACTAGGCATCCAATCACCCGCCGTTCATCTGATCACTTGGGCATCCCTGCATGTGGTGCTGGGCCTGTTGATCAGCTCGTTCGCGATCTTGGGGAGAATTCATGCGCTGAGCACCCTGGTGCTAGCGATTCCGTGGGCGTTGCAGTCCCGTCACAACGGCCGTCTACTATCGGTGGCGGCCTATGCATCTGCGAGTGATGTGCTTTGGCGAATGACCGGCTCAAGCCCCTTATGGGAATACTCCAAGTACGTACTCATTCTTATATCCCTACTGATCATCCTCCGTACCCACCAGCGCAAGAGCTGGGCTACGTCCGGGATGGCGATGCTCTATCTGCTCGCACTCGCGGTGTCGATTCCACTCACGGTATCCGCTCTCGGAGTGACGCAATTGGCACGCGAAACTTTGTCGTTCAGTCTCTCCGGCCCAGTTGCACTGGGCCTGGGGGTGATTGCAGCAAATGGCATCCAGCGACGGGAGATTGAACCCAGGTCGCTGATGCTCGCCATCTTGCTTCCTGCAGTTGCGATTTGGGCAACCGTAGTCCAAGGAATCGCATCGGCCGACACGATCACTTTTTCAGTCCATTCCAGTCACCTGTTGAGCGGCGGATACGGACCCAACCAGGTCTCGCTAATTTTGGGAGCCGGAGCGATCGCGGGAGCCATCCTTACCTTCACCTCGCAGAATCGAACACTGATGCTGTTGAGCGGTGGAGTCGCCCTTGTGCTGTTTGCTCAATCGATCTTCACCTTTTCCCGTGGCGGACCGCTGACCGCATTCTTAGCATTGGCGATCCTAGGTATTCACCTAATTCGAGATCGCCGGATTCGTGGAACGCTGTTGGCTCTTACTTGCGTGGTTGGAATTGGGATGGCGGTCGTCCTGCCGCGACTCAACACCTGGACCGATAGCAGTTTGGCACAACGTTACGCTTCAATGGAATCGACCGGGAGGGTGGGAATCATCCGTGCTGATATGGAAGTTTTTGCCGACAATTTCCTCGCCGGGGTCGGCCCAGGACTATCACCCCGACACCGACCGGTGATGCGTGGTGTGGCGGCCCATACCGAGTACACCAGGCTTTTGGCGGAGCACGGAGTGTTTGGCGTGATCGCGTTGTTGGCACTCGGTTCGCTGATGATATCTCTGTATCGCAGTGCACCCTCTGCCCAAGCCAAGGGATTCACTGCCTGTTGGATGGCTTGGTCGATCTTGGCGATGAGCCATGCCGCGACCCGTATCGCGCTCATTCCGATGGCCTTTGCAATCGCTGCATTTTCCTGGTCGAGTTCAACCACCTCCTCACCACCTGAGTAATGTCGCCCCAGAAATCTCAGGTGCTGTTCTTGGGTCCGATGTTGGGTCGCCATTCGGGCTGGGTACCCAACCCAGCCGAAGTCCTAGCCGCGAAATTGAAGCACCTTCCAGTCGAGGTGCGACTCTCGTGCTCGGCAATCGGCGGACTGCGGCGTGCATTGGAGATGTGCCTAGCTCTTTGGTCTGGCCGGCGCTCGCTCGATGCCGCGGTGATCTTGGTTTACAGCGGCCAAGCATTTCGGTTGGCTAACTTGACCAGTAGCTGGGCAAGATCTTTAGGTATCCCAGTAATTTACTGGCTGCACGGGGGCGATCTTCCGGCGACCCTGGCCAATCACCCAAAGCGTTTTCGAGCAGTCATGGATCGGGCAATCGCCCACGTAGTTCCTACTTCATTCTTGGCCAGCTCGTTGGCCAGCGCTGGATTCAAGCCGACAGTCATCGCCAATCCACTCGACCTGAGCAAATACCGGTTTCGAAACCGCGTTCCGTTGCGCCCACGGATTCTTTGGATGCGCACCTTTCACCCCATCTATGAACCCCAAGTTGCGCTGGAAGCTTTCGCCATTCTGCGCAAGAGTCATCCCGATGCTCGCCTGACTATGGCCGGACAGGATCGCGGCATGCTCGATTCGATAATAACTCTCGCCCGGTCTCTGGGTATCGCCGATGCCGTGGAATTTCCTGGCTTTCTGACCGGCGAACTGAAAACCGCAGTCTTTGAACAACACGATATCTACCTGCACACCAATTCGGTGGACAACGCGCCGATCACAGTCCTTGAGGCCGCAGCTTGCGGCATGCCGATCGTCGCCACCAACGCCGGTGGGGTTCCGGATCTGGTCTCCGATGAAGAGACTGCCCTGCTAGTTCCGGTTCGAGATGCCGAAGCTTCGGCAAAAGCGCTGGCCCGACTCTTGGACGACCCCGGTTTATCCCGCAAAATAGTCCATCGAGCCCGTAGCCTCGCCGAGCAATCCGACTGCAACGTAGTGGCCCAGAGATGGGTCGAGTTGATCGCACGCCATACCAAGAGAACCTGATCTCAACCGTGCCTGCGACCACCCAACGACTATACCTGCGCGCGCCCTATCCGCTGAAGGTGGTAGCCGCATCGCTGCATGGTCGTCGGCTGTCCGCTCGGCGCTACAGCGCCGACACACCCAAAATGGTCAGCCAGGCTATCGAGCGAGAGACCTGGGGCCGCAGCCGTTGGCAAGAATGGCAACAGCAGACTCTGGAAACCGTGTTGCAAAATGCCGCAATCAAGATCCCCTACTACTCTAATTACTGGGATCAACACGGCGGTACCAGCAACAATCCTCGGGTTCTGAACCTGGATCAATGGCCGGTCTTACAACGAACGACAGTACGCGCAAATCCATCCCAGTTTCTCGATCCATCGATCGCGCGCTCAAAGCTGCTCTCCTGGACCACCAGTGGGTCTTCCGGAACCCCACTGACGATGTTCGCCAGCCGCGACACTGTCCGAGCTTGGTATGGACTGGCTGAGGCGCGGTGGCGCCATTGGTATGGCCTCGACCGAAATCAGAGTTGGGCGATCTTCGGTGGGCAGCAAGTCACCGATCCCAAAAGATCCAAGCCACCGTTTTGGGTATGGAATTCCGGAC
Organism: Candidatus Multivoradales bacterium; assembly: GCA_965248055.1. Lineage (GTDB taxonomy): Bacteria > Acidobacteriota > Thermoanaerobaculia > Multivoradales > JAHEKO01 > CBDCXF01. The sequence goes on along the minus strand of CBDFIJ010000004.1, from coordinate 2,807,470 downwards.
TCCACCAACTCTATATGTCGGTCTACCACCTGACCGACGACACCACGGCCAGCTACCTCAAAGCACTCCAAGACCACAGGATTCATTACCTCTATGGATATACCTCTGCGCTAGTGGACCTGGCCGTTCGCACGCGCCGGCTGGGTTGTGACATACCGCCGTTGGCATGCGCCATCACCAACGCGGAACCCATCACAGCCGAGCAGCGAAAGCTGATCGAAGAGGGACTGGGATGTCCGGTCAAAGAAACCTACGGCATGGCAGAAATGGTGGCAGCGGCTAGTGAATGTAACCACGGACGCCTGCATTGGTGGCACGATGCTGGTCATCTCGAGCACCTCAGTTTGGATCAAGATCGACCCGCCGATCGATCTGAGGTTGGGCGCTTGGTGGTCACCGGACTGCTCAACCCTGTAATGCCCTTGATTCGCTACGAGGTAGGGGATCTAGGCGTTCTGGACGATCCCAGTGAAAGCTGTTCTTGTGGCCGGTCCCTGCGCGTTGTCCGCGAGATTACTGGCCGGATTGAAGATGCAGTGATCACCCCAGACGGGCGTTCGGTGACGCGATTCCACGCCATTTACTATGGTCTGCCGGTGGTCGCCGGTCAGGTCATTCAACGCAACACCGAACAACTTGCGGTTCGAGTGGTCTTGGCCGACGGAATTAAGATCGAAGAGGTGGAACCGCAACTACGGCAAAACATCGCCGACCGGGTGGGGCCGATGGAAGTCACGGTGGAGGCGGTAGACGCACTGCTAACGGGAGCCGGAGGTAAAGTTCGCGGGGTCATTTCAAGGCTCGATCGAAACCAGACCGAGGCCTCATCATGAACGCTCCGAACATAGAGTATCCGCTGGTTTCGGTGCTTATTCCCTGCCGCAACGAACAGGTGTTCATCGAAACGACGCTCGACGGCTTGGGTACTCAGATCTACCCTGCCCCCCACTTTGAAATTCTTCTTTTGGATGGCTTGTCCGATGACCGAACTGTGGCCATTGCCGAGGAATGGCAGAGTCGGCATCCGGATATCGCCCTATCCATTCACAGCAACCCAAAGCAGACCGCTGCGGCAGCTCTCAACCTAGGGATCGCTGAAGCCAAGGGCTCAATCTTGGCTCGGGTCGACGGCCACTGCGAAGTCGGCCCTCAACACCTAGCGGCGGCGGTCGATGCTCTGCAGTCGGGGAATGCTGACTGCGTTGGTGGGCCGATCACCACCGTCGGCAAGGGAGTCATTGGACGTGCCATCGCAGCCGCAATGAGCTCCCGTTTCGGAGTTGGAGGTTCGTCCTTTCGGACCTCTGATCAATGGGCATACGTCGACACCGTTCCCTTCCCCGCTTGGACGCGAGAAACACTGCATAAGGTGGGGTTGTTTGACGAGTCTCTAGTGCGCAATCAGGACGATGAGCACAATTCGCGAATGCGTAAGGCGGGTATGCGCATCCTTCTACTTCCCGAAATGGCCACCGTTTACCACAGCCGACCGACCTTACAGGGTGCCTGGAGCCAGTACTTCCAGTACGGATACTGGAAGGTGAAGGTGATGCAGAAGCATCTTCAACAAGCCCGACTGCGACACTTCATTCCCGCGGTTTGGCTCGCTGCTTTGGTAGCCACCTTGGGCGTCACTTCTTGGTCGTGGATACCCTTGGCGATCCTAGTGGGCGCTTACGCGATCACCACGCTCGCCGCCACCGTGTCTCACCCCTCTCTCGATCCAAAGGCTCGCCTATTACTGCCTCTTGCCTATTGGACATTGCACACTTCGTATGGCCTGGGAACCTGGGCTGGAATCTGGAAGTTCTTGGTCAAGATCCCTTTCTCCCATGCCGCGAGCTGATCACCAACGCATCCGCCAGGAAAACCACCGACGCCGAATACAGCTCAATACGCTGTACTCGGAGCAGGACCCGTGCGAACTGTGGTTTCGCGAGCAGCGGGTGTCCGTCGCAGAGGCTTTGTTTCAAACCATCAAGTTCGTGCCTGATGCCAAAACGGCGGCTTTGGATGTCGGCTGCGGGTCAGGAACTTGGATTCAACAGCTCCTCAACTGGGGGGTTAGCCCGCAATCGATTTGCGGAATCGACCTAGATGCCAATTCTCTAGTCCAGGCCAGGAAACGCTTTGCAAGCGTGAGCCTCGGTAGCGCAGACGCCACCAGCCTACCGTGCTCTGATGAGGAGTTCGACTTGGTAGTTGTGTCCACTGTTTTGAGTTCAGTTTTGCCGGAAAACGATCGAGCTGAAATAGGTCGTGAAATCGTTCGGGTCATGAAACCGGGTGGCGTGGTTATTTGCTACGACTTTCGCTACCCAAGCCCGGGCAATGCCACGGTACGCCCGGTGACCGTAGGAGAGCTTCAAGGCTTATTCTCTGAGTTCACACTGACCAGCCAAACGACCACCCTTCTTCCACCGATCGCTCGCAGGTTGGTCCCAAGAATGTCCCGGTTGGCAGAGCTGCTGGTGAGGCTACCGCCGTTGCGCTCACACTTCGTTGCAGTCGCCAAGAAACCTCAGTAGCCTGCGGTCAGATGAGAGTGATGAAGGTTCCTTTCTATCGTGTGGGCTTGGAGCCCGAAGAAATTGAGGCAGTCGCGGAAGTTCTGCGTTCTGGTTGGTTAACCACCGGAGAAGTCTGTCACCGGTTTGAAACCCAGTTTGCTGCGGCGGTGGGTGCTGACCACGCCATCGCCTTGAACTCCTGCACTGCTGCGCTCCACTTGGCAGTAGAGGCGCTCGGCCTCCAGCGGGGCGGCGCGGTCTTGGTACCCACCATGACCTTTGCCGCCACCGCAGAAGTGGTGCGCTATATGGGTGGAGTTCCCATCTTTGTCGACTGCGATCCAAGGACGCTGAATCTGGACTGGGACGACGCTGAGCGCAAGCTCGCAGCGACCAACGCATCTGGGGCCAAAGTGGTCGGCATCATTCCGGTGCACGTCGCCGGGTTGGTTGTTGACTTGGAGCGGCTTGCCCAGTTTCGCCAACAGCACCATATTTGGAGTGTGGAAGATGCGGCCCACGCCTTTCCGGCCGCTTGGCGCCCTTCTGCAGAGCAGCCCTGGCAGACTTGTGGTTCTGGGCCTTCCGAGGTCACCTGCTATTCCTTCTACGCCAACAAGACCATCACCACCGGCGAGGGAGGGATGGCGGTCACCAACGACCCGAAGATCGCCGAACGCATACGTTTGATGTCGCTGCACGGGCTGAGTAACGACGCGTGGAAGAGGTTTCACGAAGGCGGTAGCTGGAACTACAAGATCTTAGCCCCCGGATTTAAGTACAACCTGACCGATATCGCCGCCGCTTTGGGAGTCAGGCAACTTCAGCGCGCGGAAGCATTGCGCGCGGACCGTGAACGGCTGGCGATGCAGTATCGGCAAGAACTGGCGGATCTCGCTGCCGTGTCGCTCCCTCCTTGCAACGACCAGAACCTCCACTCCTGGCACATCTTTCCGATTCGCATCCAACTCGATCAACTGACGATCAACCGCGATCAATTGATTGAGCAGCTCGGCGAGGCCGGAATAGGCACCAGCGTCCACTGGAGACCTCTCCACCTGCATCCCTACTACCGCGAGACTTTCCCTGACCAATTGAATTCCTGCCCCACTGCGGATGCGGTATGGCGGAAAATTATCACCCTGCCACTGTTTCCCTCAATGACCGGCTCTGAGCAAGAGTACGTGATAGCTACCCTTCGGCGTACTTGCAAGGACCACCGTCGTTGACTCAAGTGAAGAAAATGCCAGAAGGTCTGCCGCGATGGGTAGAGGTTTCGCTGGCGGCAGTCGGGCTTATCGTACTCAGTCCGTTGTTGGCTGGTATCGCGTTAGCGATCCGTATCGGCTCTCGAGGACCCGCGCTGTTTCGACAACTCCGAGTCGGGCGCCAAGGTGAGGAGTTTGTTCTGCTCAAGTTTCGCTCCATGAAACCGGACGCGACTGGCTCAGCGGTGACCGCCGCGGGAGATCCCAGGATCACCACGATCGGCAGATGGTTGAGAAAAACCAAATTGGACGAACTGCCCGAACTGTGGAATGTGGTCAACGGCACTATGTCGCTGGTCGGGCCGCGTCCAGAGGTGCGGGAATATGTGGATCTTGACAGCCCGAAGTGGCAGGAGACTCTGCGCGTTGCCCCTGGAATCACCGACCCGACCACGCTCGTCTATCGCCACGAGGAAGAAATCCTCGCCAATCATGCTGGAGACCGAGAACGGTACTACCGCCAAGTCGTTCTGCCGGATAAACTTAATGGCTATGTCCGCTATCTGCGGCAACGTAGTTGGTGGACCGATTGCAAAGTCCTGGTCGCTACGCTGTGGCGAATCTTTGGGGTTAAGAAAAACTGACCATGTCCGATCACTCTTTTTCATGGCGGCGCCTCGTCGACCGATACTCGCGAAGTATCCAGTTCCTTCTGGATCTCGGTTGTTTGACTTTGGCTCTGGTCGTCGCCTACCTATTGCGCTTCGAGTTCTTGCTGCCCGAAGCCGAACGCACTGCGCTGCTCGTGCAACTGCCGCTTGTGGTCGCACTGCAACTAACGACGCTGCATTTTTTGGGAGTGAATTCCTTTGTTTGGCGGTATATCGGTCTGGCCGAAATCACGGCCTTCGCCAAAGCCGCGTTGATTTCGATGGTGGTTTTGGTCGCCGTTCGCTTTGGTCTCCCGGATTCGTTGGCGACATGGAAGACACCTTTTTCGGTGATTCTTTTTGACACTGCCCTGGCCTACGGTGGGGTGTTGGCCCTGCGGGTTTCGCGACGACTCGATTTCGAACGCATCCAACGTAGACGACGCTCTCCAGAGCAAGCCCCAGGCAGCGCTCTGCTGATCGGAGCCGGCTCGGCCGGCGTTGCGACTGCGCGGGAGATCCACCGCCATCCCGAGATGGGGATCGTGATCGAGGGGTTCGTCGACGATGACTCGGTCAAGCAAGGGAGCCGGATACACGGGATCCCGGTCATCGGCACCACCCAAGACTTGGCCGAATTGGTGCCGCAACTCGGCATTGAACAGGTGATCGTCACCCTTGGCGACGCCGAACCGGCAGATATGCGCCGGATCGCCGGTATTTGCGAGGCGATTCCGATTCGCGCTTTGGTGATTCCAGGTCTCCATGAAGTCATTGGCGGCAAAGTTGAAATCCGGCGGATGCGAGACATCGCCATTGAAGACTTGCTAGGACGCCAACAAGTCGCTCTCGACAGTAAGTCTTTGCAGGATTTCTTACAGGGCAAAGTGGTATTGGTTACCGGTGGTGGCGGTTCGATTGGCAGCGAATTGGCGCGCCAAGTGCTCGGCTACTCGCCAGAAAAACTGATCCTGGTTGAGCGATCAGAAGCCGCTCTGTTTGAGATCGATCGGGAACTCAGGGATAGCCCGATGGTGGTCTCGGTGATCGCCGACTCTGGGGATCGGGCGCGGATTAGCTCGGTTCTCGCCGAACACCGGCCTCAGGTGGTCTTTCACGCTGCAGCGTATAAGCATGTTTCGCTGATGGAAGAGAACGTACGCGAGGCGGTCCGCAACAATGTCTTGGGCACCGCGTCCTTGGCCCAGTGTTGCGCCGAAGCCGAGGTCGCTGCCTTCGTCTTGATCTCCACCGACAAGGCGGTACGCCCGACGTCGATCATGGGAGCTACCAAGCGGGTGGCGGAATTGACCATCCAGGCATACGCTCAAACCGTAGCGACTCGATTCGTCGCGGTTCGTTTCGGCAATGTGCTCGGATCGACGGGATCGGTGGTTCCCATTTTTCGCCAGCAAATCGACCAGGGCGGCCCAGTCACGGTTACGCACCCAGAGGTTGAGCGGTACTTCATGACCCCAAGCGAAGCCGCGCAACTGGTGCTGCAGGCCGGGGCCATCGGTGAGTCAGGGCAGATCTTGATTCTCGACATGGGAAATCCGGTGCGCATTGTCGATCTCGCTGAAGACATGATCCGCTTGTCCGGATTGAAACCACATCACGACATTGCGATCGAGTTCACCGGGCTACGGGCGGGCGAAAAACTGGAAGAGGAGCTCTCCCTTGCCGGGGAACAGATGGAAAGGACCCTCCATCCAAAAATCTCCAACGGACGTATTGAGCCAGTGGACGCAGATTGGTTTTTCGAACGTTTTGAACAACTCAAAGATCTTTCTGAGACCGCCTCATCGGAGGTCCTGCGGGCGGCTTTGGCCGAGGTAGTCCCGGAATCATCGCTCTTGGATACCGACCTTGAACCGGCTGCGTTGGCCCAATGAACTGGCAGAACCAACAAGTTCTGGTCACCGGAGGCGCAGGGTTTATCGGTTCTCACTTGGTTCAACACTTACTGTCCCTGGGAGCTCGGGTTCGGGTCCTCGACGACCTTTCCACGGGACTTGAGTCCAACCTAGCTTTGTTCAACGATCAGATTGAGTTCTTGGAGGGAGACATTCGCTATTCCGACACTTGCGTACAAGCGACCACCGGGTGCGAGGTTGTCTTTCACCAGGCGGCGCTGGGCTCGGTGCCACGATCGGTGGCGCACCCAGCAATGACCACCGACGTTAACGTCCAAGGATCGGCGCAAATCTTCGCCGCCGCAGTGGCTAATTCGGTACGTCAAGTCGTGTACGCCTCTTCGTCGAGCGTCTATGGGAGTTCAAAGCAGACTCCTAAGCGTGAGGGCAATGAAGGAAGGCCGCTATCCCCCTATGCCGCTTCCAAGGCCGCCGTTGAGTGCATTGCCCATGGCTTTGATCAGTGTTATCAGACCGGATTTTTCGGATTGCGTTATTTCAATGTCTTCGGCCCTCGGCAAAATCCCGAGGGTCCATACGCAGCAGTCGTTCCTAGATTCGTGGCTGCAGCCCTATCAGAGCAACCGATGGTCGTTTTCGGCGACGGCACTCAGACCAGAGACTTTACGTTTGTCGAGGACGCGGTAGCGGCAAACATACTTGCCGCCACGGCCCCTTCCGGTCACGTCGTTAATATCGCTGGAGGGCAAGAAACGAGTGTACTCGAACTGGCTACGACGATTTCACAGCTGCTGGGCGTAGCCCCGAACATCCAAACCGAGAGTGAGAGGGTTGGCGACGTAAAGCAATCCATCGCTTCGCTAGAACGCGCTACGAATACGCTGGGATACAAACCCTCCTTTTCCCTCCGCCAAGGGCTCAAGACAATTATTTCCGACTACCGTCCAGGTAGGGCTGAGTGAGTGAGCCAGTCTCCGGTTCACTCATTCCACTAGGACAGAGTTCGATCCTGGCATTTTCGACTGTCGTTCTGGTTGCGGCCTTGTTGAGTCTAGGCTTTCGCACCAACGAGCTAGTCCCTGATCTACCCCTGACGGAAGACGCGTACTACTCCTTCAGCGTTGCCGCCAATCTGGTAGAAGGACGAGGATTTACGGTCGATGGGAGTCACAAGACCAACGGCTTTCAGCCCTTATTTACCATAGCGCTCGCACCCCTTTTTGCGGTATCCGATCTAACCTCATTGCGGCTTGTCCTGATCCTACAGGTCGTTCTTTTCGTGCTCACCGCGTACATTCTTGGATTGATCAGCAGGGACCGCGCGGGCAGCAACACTGCTACCCCGTGGGTTCGCGTCACGATGGTGCTTTACCTCAGCGCCAGTTTCGCGATGCGCACCCATTTGAACGGGCTGGAGACCGGCGCATTACTTTTGGGATACGCGCTGATGTGGAGATGGAGCCAAACGCGTGGCCTTGCTACTTACCCGCAAGCGCTGGCTTTCGGCGCTGGCGCCGGAATGCTGGTCCTCACGCGCATCGACTCTGGCTTCGTACTCGCCGCTTTCGCAATCCTCTATCTAATCGCCGAACGAACAAGACTTAGCAGTGCGGCGAGAAGAATTCTGGTCATGACCATCACTGCATTTGCGGTTTCTAGTCCCTGGTGGCGATTCAATTTGATCGAATTTGGCTCGATCATGCCCACCAGCGCCACCGCACAACAATATTGGGGATTTCATTCCAGCCGAATCGATGACCTGATCGAATCTATTGCCCAGGCGGTCGTGCCTTGGGCGTATCTCGGCGATCGATTCGCTTCATACTGGCCGATTCCGGTGGCGGGGAGCGCCCTTGTCGCGACGCTAATCGTCCGCTTCGTCGCCTCAAGCAATACGAAAGCAATCTTTCGGCGAGATCGCTCGTTTGAACTCAGTGTGATCGTCGGAGGAATCGGCCTGGCCGTCTGGTATTTTTTTTCCTCCTGGGCCGTTCACTTTTACCCACGCTACCTCGCTTTGCTGATGCTCCCTGCAGTCGTTGCCTGGAGCCGGCTCGCAGTTCGCCTACTACAAAAATGCCCAACTTGGGGGATGTCAGGTCTTGCTGCCCTAACCGTGATCAGCACTGCTTACACGTTGACATTTCATTCATCAGAACTGTTTTCTGGTAGCTCAATGTACCGACAGCAGGTGCCACTGGTAGCTCATCTCGTGCCAGACGGGGAGGTTGTCGCCGCCGGTCAATCGGGAACTTTGGGGTTTTTTCGCAATAGAACTGTGAATCTCGACGGCAAAGTCAACTACGAAGTAGTGTATCGACAGAGTGAAATTTCTGCCTATCTTGCGGACTCGAAAATCCGCTGGGTTTGTGATTGGCCTAGCTACCTGCAGCGCTACTTAGGAAGTAACCCGAGTGACCAAGGTTGGACAAAAGCCGGGGAGCTTGGTCGGTTCGTGTGTTATCAAAAAGACTACTCATGAACGTGAAACAGTCCTCCGCTAGGCGAATCTGGGGCACTGCAACCGACCGAAGATCGCCATGGTCAATGTTATTGTCGGGCGTTGTGGGAGGGTTATGAGGATCGTTATTACAGGAGGGGTTGGCTTCATCGGGTCGCATGTCTCGCAAGCATTTATCAACCGCGGTCACGCCACTACCGGCATCGACAACCTCTCAAGCGGAAGAATCGAAAACCTCTCTCCCGGAGCGGACTTGTTGGAAGCTGATATTCGTTCTGGTGAGGCTCACGATCTGATTGAGCACGGTAACTTCGATCTACTCGTCCATCATGCTGCTCAGATGGACGTACGGCGTTCAACGCAAGACCCTCGCTTTGACGCAGATGTCAACATTAGCGGCACACTGAACCTACTTGAAGCTGCAGTCAAAGGCGGCGTTAAGCAGGTGATCTTCGCCTCAACCGGAGGGGCGATTTACGGCGAGCAGGATGTCTTTCCTGCCGATGAAGATCATCCCACTCGCCCGGTATCCCCCTACGGCGTGAGCAAACTCGCAGGGGAGCGGTACTTGTACTACTTTCATGTGCAACACGGGCTCAACGTGACTTGTTTGCGTTACGCCAACGTCTACGGAGAGCGCCAGAACCCACACGGAGAAGCCGGCGTGGTCGCGATCTTTATGCAGCGATTGTTGTCCGGCGAGTTAACCACCATCTTTGGCGACGGCGGGCAAACCAGAGATTACGTTCATGTTTCCGACGTTGTACGCGCCAACCTCGCTGCAGTTGGAGTTGATGGATTTCACATCTACAACGTGGGCACCGGAGTCGAAACTTCAGTGGTTGAACTGCATCAGCATGTCAGCCGGGCTTGTGGAGTTGAGCAAGAAGCGCAATTCGCCGCGGCAAAACCTGGAGAACAACGACGCTCAGTGGTCGACCCCGGGCGCGGGCGAAGTGCCCTAGGGCTCCCCCAGTCTCTGGCTCTGTCAGACGGCTTGGAACGAACAGCTGATTTCTTCAAGACACCATCGAAACAAGCATGACGACACTCTCTATCCTGATCCCGGTCTATAACGAGCGCTACACGGTGGCACCGCTTCTCGAGGAAGTGCTCGCCGCTTCGCTACCGGAAGGCGTCACTAAAGAAATACTGGTGGTAGACGATGGGTCTACCGACGGCACTCGCGAACTGCTGCAATCGCTGGCCGCCAAAGGCGACTTTGGGCTCATCCTGCATGCAGAAAATGCCGGCAAGGGAGCAGCGGTGCGCACCGCGATCAAGAAAGCCACCGGTGACATCGCCGTGATCCAGGACGCCGATTTGGAGTACTCCCCGTCGGAATACCCCAAGTTGATCCAACCGATCTTGGATGGCCAAGCCGACGTAGTCTACGGATCGAGGTTCCTTTCTGGCCGTCAGCGCAGGGTGTTATTTTTCTGGCACACCGTCGGCAATCGATTCCTGACCATGCTTTCCAATATGGTGACCAACCTCAATCTGACCGACATGGAGACCTGCTATAAAGCCTTTCGTCTGGGTATCCTTTACAACGTGCCACTGCGCAGTCGAGGCTTTACTATCGAGCCAGAATTGACTGCCAGGTTCTCTCAGTTGGGATGTCGCATCTACGAAGTCTCGATCTCCTATCACGGGCGCACCTATTCTGAAGGTAAGAAGATTTCTGCCAGCGACGGGTTCAAGGCAATCGGTGCGATCCTGCGCTACGGGTTGTTCAACGACACCACTTCCGACGACACCGGGCATACAGTCCTTGGTGAGCTCGCCGGAGCCCCGAAGTTCAATTACTGGATGGCGGACTTCATCCGTCCCTGGGTGGGTGACCGGGTGTTGGAAATCGGCGCTGGGGCCGGCAACTTGACGCGCTATTTCGTGCCTCGAGATCTCTACTACGCCACTGACATTGATTCTTCCCATCTCGAACGTTTAGGGCGAATGTTTGAAGGCGACAAACGGATTGCGGTGGCAGCCTTGAATATCGAGAAAGAACCCACCACAGAAGCTCTGGGAGAGCGGTTTGACACCACCATCATGCTTAATGTCTTGGAGCATATTGACGACCACGTCGGGGCTCTCAAGAACATTCGGGCGAGCCTGTTACCAGGGGGCCGAGCGATCGTGTTGGTTCCCCGCGGGCCGTGGCTGTTCAGCAAGCTGGACACCGAACTAGGGCACTTCCGTCGTTACACTCCGACCACGTTAAAATCCGCAATCCAAGACGCCGGGCTTCAGTTGCAGACCCTGCGATCTTTTAATTCGATCTCGGTCCCAGGATGGCTGGTTAGCGCAAAGATATTGGGTCGCACCCGACTGGGCGGCTGGCCGCTCAAAATCTTAAACGCGACGGTTTGGATCTGGCGCCGTATAGATCGCTGGATCCCGTGGCCAGGGCTGTCTTTGGTTGCCGTCGCCTCACGCTCGGAAGACTAAATGAGGAGTGCAGCGGTTGGAGCGGCGATGGGCTTGGTGTCCTTCCTGGCGTTTTCCTGGATGGCGCCGACTCCGGATCCCGATACCGCGGATTTCCGGTCTTTCTATTCCCCGGTTGCGCAGAATGTTCTGTCCGGAAATGGCCTGGAGACAGACGCTGGGCAACCGGCGGTGCGCTACCCTCCGGGATATCCAATGACGCTGGCCGGCCTCTATCGCATCGCCGACTTTGTTTCGATCCCTAGATCTCTGGCCCTGTTTTGGTTTCGTACCCTATGTGCCACCCTAGCGGCCGGGATGATCGGATTGTTCGCCGGCCATCTAGGCCCCGCTCCCGCTTGTTGGATCCCAGCCGCACTATGGTCGGTCTACCCGCCAGCACTGTGGCTCAATTCGCTGAATCTGAGTGAGAACGCTTTCGTTCCATTGCTACTGATCTCGGTCTACGCACTGTGGCGCGGCGCCACCGGAGGGAAAGTCGGCTGGTGGATCACTTCGGGGGTTGTCGCCGGGACCTGCACGTTGTTCCGACCGATCGCTATCGGTTTACCTCTAGTTCTAGTCTTGTGCGGCTGGTGGATCAGCAGAATGCAACCTATCGGTATCAAGGTAAGGACCGGTGCCTTGGGATTGTCGCTCGCCGCGCTGGCCACCGTGGCACCCTGGGAACTGTTCGCCCTGGGCAAAACCGGCCAACTGATACCACTCAGTACCGCTGGCTCCGCCGCCATTCACGATGGTCTCACTTGGAGTATTCGCGACAAGGGTTATCGTAGCCACCGCCCAGCCAGTGGCGCGATCGCTCGAACGATGGGAGCTGTTGAAGCCGCCCATCAGCAAGATCCTAGTACTGGTTCGATGGCCAACGCCCTAGCCAATCAGGCACTGGTCAACCCAGTGGGGTTGTTTGGTTTGATCGGCTGGAAAGCGACCCGTAGCTGGTACGGCACCGACAGTGGACGAGGGGAGCGAGTTCTCATCTTGGTGCAGTGCCTTTACCTAGCTTTTGTCGCTTTCGGAATGCGCAATGCGCTGCGATCTGGAACCATCGGAAGATCCATGGTTGTGTTGGCTATTGGAGTCGCGGGGTATTTCTGGATCATGACCATGACTGGCCTGAGTATCGCTCGCTACACCACGCCGGCGGTGTCTCTCTTGGTGCTTCCACTACTCTGGCTGGTTGACTCCAAGCAGCTAGCAAGGCACATTACAACCCCAACAACGGAGGAGTAAATTGATCGCACGCATTTTCAATCGATTGTGTCTGTTGGTCCCAGGGCTCTCGAAGCAGCAGATAGCACTGGTTGGTACCTCAGTGAAGGTACGGCGGGGCACGATCCGCATCAAACCCGACTACGACTCGGCGTGGGTTGCCGGATACCTAAAACGGAGTGAGACCTTCTTTGATATCGGCTCCAACTTTGGCGAGTTTTCACTCTTGGCACTGGTCCTGGGTGTTCAACGGGTGGTCGCGGTCGACGCTGAGGAAACCGCCTGCAAGATCAGCAGCTCCAACCTGGCGATGAATTTTGACACCACCCGATTCAAAGTAATCCGTGGATTCGCCGGTGCTTTGAACCAAGGGGAGACCCCCTTGTTCGCGATCGGAGGGGGTGCCGCAAGTAGCATGTACCAAGGTCATGCGATTACCGCGAGCCAAAGGGGATCTGTGCAAGCGGTGCAGAACTGGACCTTGGATGAACTGGCACGCTCCCAAGATTGCGCTCCCGACTTCGTCAAAATTGATGTCGAAGGAGCCGAAGCTAGCGTGCTCGAGGGAAGTAGGGAAATCGCCAGCCAAGCCAAGACCGCATTCATGGTGGAAATGCACTCCAATCCAGAGCTGACCATGGTACAAAATGCCGACGCGGTCCTAAGCTGGTGCGACGAGTTGGACTATTCGGCTTACTACCTCAAGACTCATTCTCCAACGCACGACTCCGACGACATCGGCCATCGAGGGCGCTGTCATCTTTTATTGCTACCCAGCGCGGTGCCGTATCCAAGTTGGCTGCGCTCCCTCTCTCAAGGCGATCCCTATGAGAAGGCGCTCGTAGAATAAGCCAATCGCCAAGCCACGACTCGACCTCGGCTTGGTGACAACTAGATCCGGAACTCACAATGCAACACTTCTTCGGCCAGGGGGCCCGCTCCCGGATCTGGCTGTTGATATCCGTTGCGACATTGCTGTCGCTAGTCGTCATCCGGATACAGCCACTGCTCTCCCCACCCGGTGATGCCCGGGCGTTGCTTTATTGGAGTCAGAGCATCTTGGATGCCGATAACCTGGGGATGGGTGCGGCATTGCGTGGCCCGGACTCATTGCGCACCGCGCACCACACCGTTGCCTTCGAACTCTTGGCGCCCGCCTACGTTGAGCCGCTACGCCTTTCGAATGTCGCTTCAGCCCTGTTACTGGCTACCGCGATCGCGCCTTTTTCAGGGCACCCGGCGGCCGCTGAGTTCTTCGCCACGGCAGTCGTTGTCTGTGCAGCACTGTTACTTTTCCTGTCTTCCAGAGCACGCCGCGCATCACTGCTGACTTCACTCGCCGTGCCTTTGATGTTGATTGTTCATCCGGGTACTTGGATGTACTTGGCCGGACCAAGCTGGCACTCGATCACCCTGCTGCTCCTGGCCGCCCTGTCTGTTTTGATTTCTCGCCATGGCTGGCATACGGCGGTGTGGTCCTCAACGACACGGGCGCTCTCCTGGCTGGCACTGTTGGTTCTTCTCTATTCGATGTACCTCATTCCACTGCTACTGATTGGGCTGTGGATGGTGATCGACGTCAAGGAGTCTTGGAACAACTCGTCGTCGACAAGAAAGAGCACTTCCTTCTGGCTAAGCCTGCTAGCTTTGTACAGTCCTGCGATTTTCTGGGTGGTCACTCATCCGACCTCAACCATGCACTGGCTGGATATCTGGACGACCCTCAGTCTTCCCGCAAGCTTTAGCGCACTGGCGCGCACCGTTGTGTCGACCGCTGGCCTGATTTGCGTTGCCGCAGTTGCGATAAGAAAAGCCTCCAAGCCCGACCTAGTTATGGCTGGATTCGGTATCGCACTCTTGCTGGTGATCGCGTTTCTCAATGACCCGAGACTGGTGAGAATTGACTTGTTCCTTTGGGTTCCTGTTGCCTGGTTTCTAGCATTGACAAAAGGCAGGCGAGCCAAACTGTTGGTGACGGTATCGCTAACAGCCGTAACCTGTTTTGCTTTGCTTACCCCAGCCGCCGCTTTCCAAACCTTGAGTCCTGAAGGGTGGCGGCTGACCCAGCACGGTCACTACTTGGAGACCGGAGCCCAAGTGCTTCGTTCGCTGCCCAGTCTCGACGGTGTGACCTTGGCCTTTCGAAACCGCGATGTCGCGGTCGGAATGCTGTCTAGTTTGTCACCCGAGCGGAGGCGTCGATTGGCCCCGGTTACAGTCACCAATGGCCAAAAACTTCTGAACCAACTCCGCCAAGGGAGCGGAGCCGCATACATGGATTTCTACTACGGTCGCCCCGTGCCCGAAAGTATCGTCTTAATCACCGACTCACAATCGAGCCAGCTATCCAGTGAGTATCAAGTCTTCGCCCACTCCACAGGCTCGCAGTTGATCTCGATTGCCAACCGAGAAGGCGGCCCACCCATCTCCTGGCTGATTGCAAGATTTAACCTTGGTTCGCTGGCCGTCGACCCAATGAATGTCGATTCAGAGGACCTCGATTCGCCCTGAATTAGTTCCGGCTGGATAGAACTCGGTCGTAGAGGCTCATGTAGCGCTGCGCTTCTAGGGCCGTCGAAAACTGTTCTACGCAGCGCTCCCGGGCGCGACTTCCGAAATTCCGGCACAACTCCGGAGACTCAATTAGGGTTTTGATCGCGTCGGCCAACATTTCGGGTTGCTCCGGCGATACCAGAAGGCCATTCTGATTGTGCTGCACAACATCTCGACTGCCCGGAATGTCACTGGCTATGACCGGCAGTCCACTCGACATCGCCTCAAGCAGGGCGACCGGACAACCCTCCATGCGGCCCCGCCCAAGGCTTGGCAGAGCGAAGGCGTCGATGGTGTGAAGAAATGAAGGGATCTCGTCAATTTGGCCGGCAATTTCAACCCGCTCGCCAAGTGCCAACTGTTCGATCCTTTGCCGAACCTTGGTTGCATAGGCAACATCGTCGGTGCGCCCGGCAAGGATCACCCGAAGCTCCGGCAGGTGGGCTGCAGCTTCGACCAAGGAGACCTGGTCTTTCACGGGGAGCAAGTGGGCTACACAGGCGACTGTGAACCGATCGTTTTTTGATCGTTCTTTCGTCGGCGGGCGATAGGTGTCGACGTCAACCCCTGACGGGACATAGCGAACCTTACGACGAAATCCACCCGTGAAGAACTGCGCGATCATGTCTCGATTTTGCGCCGCAATACCGTGCGCGAGGCGCGATCGCAACCACCAGGAACGCCGGTTCCAGCTCATGTTTTTCTTGGTAAATACGAATTGAGCGCCTGCGGCCCGCGCGATCAAAGGTTCGGAGTAGTCGTCTATGTAGTGGAAGGAGTGCCAAATCTGAATCGGCTTCTGGGACTCCCGGTTCTCCATCACCTGTCGTGCAGCGCTGCGGCACCGTTGCAGTAAATTCCAGCGCGGCTTTCCTGGTTCGACGATCGGCCCTTCAAAGACCTCAATACCCTTCTCCCGCAGCCTAATTTCCAGAGGAGCGTTAGCCAGCTTGCGCACACACACAGACGGGCGAAAACGCTCTCGGTCAAGACTGGTGGCGATGTTGAAGAGCAACAGCCCCGACCCGGCAGTGACAAAATTGGGGACGGTATAGAGAACTTCGACGGGAGGGGTGGTAACTCGGCTCATCAGTTTGCTCTCAAGAGCCAATTGTAGTCGCCTCGACAGCGCGTCGTATCGAGAAATTCGCGGAAAGAAAAAAGGCCGGTGCCCTAGGGCACCGGCCTTGACAAAACAGGTTGATTGGCTTTTTAGAAGCCGCCCATACCACCCATGCCGCCCATATCTGGAGCAGGCATTGCCGGCGGATCTTTCTCAGGGATCTCAGAGACCAACGCCTCTGTGGTGAGCATCAGGCCAGAGATTGACGACGCATTGATGAGCGCGGTCTTGGTGACCTTAGCGGGATCCATGACGCCTGCCTTGAGCAGATCTTCCATGGTGTCGGTGGCTGCGTTGTAGCCAGTCGACCCCTCAGTCGACATCACATCGCGGACAATCAGTGAACCTTCTTGTCCTGCATTGTTGGCGATCTGACGCGCTGGCTCTTGCAGCGCACGAAGCACCAGCTTGACGCCAACGCCGATGTCGCCCTTGGCCTTGATCTTCTCCACGGCCGAGATGGCACGCAGCAGAGCGACACCGCCGCCAGGGACGATGCCCTCTTCGACAGCAGCCTTGGTGGCATGCATCGCATCTTCGACGCGAGCCTTCTTCTCTTTCATCTCAGTCTCAGTCGCCGCACCCACGCGGATCACTGCAACACCACCCACCAACTTGGCTAGGCGTTCTTGCAACTTCTCGCGATCGTAATCGGAGCTTGAGTCTTCGATCTGATTGCGGATCTGATTGACCCGGCCAGCGATCGCCTTCTTGCGACCCTCGTCACCAGCCTCGGTAACGATGGTGGTCTCGTCCTTGGTGATCACGACTTTCTTGGCCAGCCCCAGGTCACTCCACTGGATGTTCTCCAGCTTGATACCCAGGTCTTCGGTGATTACGCGGCCACCGGTGAGAATCGAGATGTCTTCGAGCATCGCCTTACGACGATCGCCAAAGCCAGGGGCTTTGACCGCAACGACATGCAGCGTGCCACGCAGTTTGTTGACTACCAAAGTGGCCAGCGCTTCACCCTCAACGTCCTCGGCCAGAATCATGAACGGACGGCCTTGCTTGGCGATCTGCTCCAAAATCGGCAGCAGGTCCTTCATGTTGCTGATCTTTTTCTCATGCAACAGGATGGCGACGTCTTCGAGTACTACTTCCATGCGCTCAGCGTCAGTGACGAAATATGGCGACAGGTAGCCGCGATCGAACTGCATCCCTTCCACTACTTCCAGAGTAGTCTCCAGGCCTTTCGCTTCCTCCACGGTGATCACTCCATCCTTGCCTACCTTGCCCATGGCATCGGAAATAATGCCACCGATCTCCGGGTCGTTGTTGGCAGAAATGGCGCCCACTTGGGCGATGTCATCTCCCGAAACCGGTGTCGACATTTCGTCTATTGCGTTGACTGCGGCTCCAACCGCCAAGTCGATACCACGCTTCAACTCCATCGGGTTGGCACCCGCCGTGACGTTCTTTGCGCCTTCACGGAAAATCGCCTGCGCCAGAACGGTCGCGGTGGTGGTGCCGTCACCGGCCACGTCCGAGGTCTTTGAGGCAACCTCGCGCACCATTTGGGCACCCATGTTCTCGATCGGATCACCGAGTTCGATCTCCTTGGCGACGGTGACACCGTCCTTGGTGATCGTCGGCGAACCGAATTTCTTGTCAATAACAACATTTCGGCCCTTGGGGCCGAGGGTCACCTTCACCGCATCGGCGAGCTTGGTGACACCGCGGAGCAGCGCCGAACGCGCCTCCTCCGAATAAGTAATCTGTTTTGCAGCCATGGCTGATTCTTCTCCTTAGTATTCCTAGCGACTAGTTTCTGTAGTGTTGCTTAGTTGAGTACCGCAAGGATCTCGTCCTCGCGCATGATGACGAGTTCGTCGCCGTCAAACTTGATCTCGCTACCGGAGTACTTGCCGACTAAGACGCGGTCACCGACCTTGACATCCATGGTCGAGCGGCTGTCATCTTCCTTCAGCTTTCCGGGGCCGACGGCTACCACTTCTGCCTGCTGAGGCTTCTCTTTGGCAGTGTCGGGGATAATAATGCCACCTCGAACTTCTTCTTCATCATACTCAAGGCGCTTGACCACTACGCGGTCATGAAGCGGACGAATTTTCACTTCTCTATATCTCCTTTTGGTTTATCCAAAACGTTGATTATTAAGAGCTTGTCAAGTTAGCCAACATATCTGCTAGCACTCTCTCTTGACGAGTGCTAATTCTACGAACCCTAAAGGATCAAGTCAAGAGGCTGTATGCGTCCATGACATTTGGCACTGATCGGTATGTTCAGCTACGTATTGTAGCGGTGGTCTTTGTCGGTGGCTCCAGTGGGGCCTTTCGGCGTTAAACCAGAGCATCCAGTCGAAGAGTTTTTGGTTGAAAGCTTGGAGGTCAGTGAAGAGCAAGTCTTCGTTGTAGTCAACGAATTTCTCTTGGATGGTTCGATTGAATCTCTCGGCTTGGGCGTTCATCTTCGGGCACCTGGGGTAGGTGTACCAGCGTTTGATTCCAGCCTCAGCAGCTTTCTTGTCGAAGGCTCCTTGAAACTCACTACCGTTGTCTGAGAGCACGGTAGTAACAGCAAATGGCAAGACATCAAGGCTCAGGTCCAGAAAGCGCGCTGCCGTGCTCGAGGTGTGGGAGTTGGTGGCTATTGCCAGACTCATGCTGCTGGCGGCATCGGTCAGAGTGATCAAGTACCGGCGTTGGCCATCACAGAATCGCTCGATGGTATCTACTGCCACCCACTGGCCAGGCGAGCATGCCTTGGTTCCTTTAGGTTTGCGAGGCTTACGCTTTCGTTTTGCTTTCACTCGACCCAGGCGATCAATCCTTTGAGGCACCAAGCGCATCTTGTCGGGAGCATCGCCAATGATGCGGCCGATGGTGCTCACCGAGGGGCAGGTAATTCCCCTTACTTCACACCAGGGTTTCAACAGCGGATAGATCTTGTCCTTGCCAAGATTGGGCTCTTTGACCCGCAATCGACCGATCTCGGCTACTACCTCAGAGGGCCACTTGCGCCGTCTTCTTTTCTTCGGAGCTGTTGATTGAGGGTTTAGAGAGCTTAGCTCTCCTTTGCACCTACCAAGACGAGACTTCCAGCGGTACAGAGTCCTCCGGCTCACCGAAAATGCATCGATCGCTGCATCGATCCCATGCTCCTGCCAGAATCTCAATGCTCGGATACGTTTCTCAGCGCTATCTTGGGTCATGACCCAAGATACCCCTAGATGACGAAGATGTCCCAGGCCTTGGAAACGCCCTCTGATCAACCTCATGCTCATCGACATCCCTCATTGAACGAGTGCCATTTGTTTCTGAACTTATGCAGAGGCGGGAGGCTATTGGCTAGGCTCAGCCCGCTCTCTGCACAGAAGGCGCGCGCAGGGCATGGCCCTGTCCTACTTTGGAGCAGTAGTGAGTTGAATCACATATGATGTTTTTATGGTTCTCCGCATTGACAATCCGGGATCGAACCTCCCGTGGCCAAAGGAGACCTTGCGGCGTGTGGGTTCTCGGATTCTTGGGCACCTCCGCTTACATGACTCACGAGGTGCATGGAACGCTCTACTCTCCGGCAGTGCCAATCTAATCAATCAATTGCACAACGAGACACCCCGCTACCACTGTCCTTGCTGTGGCTATGCGGGTCACTCTTTTGTCCACAGTAGCAACCGTCTGAGAATCGCATGGCAATCTATCTGCCCACAATGTCGTTCTCGGGGGCGCCACAGAGGCCTCAGCTACCTCTTGCCCGACCTTATTGCAAGAAAAGGCCCCTGCCGAGTACTGCACTTTGCCCCTGAGCCGATCTTGGTACCGGCACTGACCGGACCCGGTGTGGAATACGCAACAACCGACCGATTCTTGAAGGATGTTGGTTTTCCCGGTGAAGATATCCAGAACCTAACATTTGCCGATCAATCGTTCGACATGGTTCTCACTAACCATGTTCTTGAGCATGTCCCGGATGATGGAAGAGCCTTAGCAGAACTGGCCCGCGTGCTAAGACCCCGGGGTATAGCTGTCATAACAGTCCCTGGAGAATGGTCTCGCAAGCAAACCGTGATCTTTCCTGACCTATCATTCAACGGCCATTATCGAGACTACGGCATCGACTTTGTCGATCTCATGCGCCTTTCTTTTCGACAAGTTGAGGTTGTCGATCTACACAACTACGACCACCTCGAACTGGGCCTTTCATGTGGGATTCGTCCACGAGAGCTGGCCTTCCTTGGCAAATCACCCTCACCACCACCGTCCAGAGAGGGCAGTGGTAACTCATGATCTGGGGTTGCCTGTCCAGTTCGCCTTTGACGCTCCCTTAAGCTCGGGAGTGTGAGCTAAGACTTTGAGAGGAAACGGCGCGATTCCTACCTACGCAATGGCATCCCGGCGCCGGATCCACCACCAAACACGACGTCAACCACAACCACTCACCGCCAGCCCAGCCTCTTGGTCTCCCAGCTCAACACAATAGCCATGAAGTAAGCGCTCCAAGAGATCCAGTTCATCGGTGGCGAGATCCCTCTCATATGTATTGCTCGATCCCGAATAGGCTTCTCAGCTGTTCACTATTTCTTGAAACCGTCGATTGGAGTTGTACCACTTCGCCCAGGCCGATAGATGATGATTACGTCCTTGAACTTCACAATTCTTCGCCTAGAACGGATTGCCTAGACTGAAGAAAATCACGTAAGGATCTTCAAACGGTTCGCGGTCGAGTTTCCACCCGACTTCAAGTCTCAAGGGGCCGATCGGTGAGGAGTAGCGGAAGCCGATTCCCGCTCCGAGTTTGAGTTGGTCGAGGTCGGCGTGGCTCCAGTCTGCCCAGAGATTGCCAGCGTCGACAAAGGCGACGCCTCCGAGAGCTCCGGCGATCGGGAAACGCCAATCCAGGTTGATCAGACCCAAGGCGTTGCCGCCAACCGGCAGAATCTCATCAGGGCTGCAAGACCTACCGTCTGCCGGCAGTTGATCGCACAACAACAGGGTCTCACCCAGTTGGCCCAATTCAAACCGCCCGTAGGCCCGATGGCTGCTGCGTCCTCCAGAAACGAAGCGCTCGGAAATGTGTACTTCGGCTGACTCAAGACCCGGCGGCAGTAGATCGAGATCGGTAAACAATCTGCCCAGCCCCTCGGTGGCTCCTGGGTTGATCCATCCAACCCGGACACTGCTACCCAGGGTCCCGGCCGCTCCCAGGTTGAGGTACTGGGTGTACTGGCCGAAGAGCTTGAGGAATTCCTCTTGCGAGCCAAGCAAGGAGAACGCCTTCTCAACTTGTACCAGCCCGCTCCAGCCGCGCGTGGGATTGAACGGATCGTTGCGCCGATCGACAAAAAGACTGGGGGTCATTGATGCGATCTCGACGGATGCAATCTCTCGATCTAGATTGAACGCGTCGTCCGAGGTCTTGTTCTGGCGCCAGGTCAGGAGCAACCCTGCTTGGGTTCGCCCACGCTGCTGCCGCGCACCCACCTGCACACCGGCGCGTCGAAGCTGGAAGCTCTCTCGATTCTCGTCCAAGCGGAATAGCGAATAAGTCAATGGGGTCTGATGCACACCGATCCATGGTTGCGTGAGAATGACCCGAAAGAGCTTTTCCTTGGCACTCACCGCTGCATCTAGATTCCACGAGAACCCCCGTCCCAGCCAGTTGTTGCGGGTGTAGCCCGCAACCCCGCGCAGTTCATCCTCGGTGTCCCAGCCAAGTCCGTAGCTGAGGCGATGTACCGGAGCTTCCTTGACCTCAACAATCAGGTCCTCACTGTCGGAAAACGGTGCTGCCGGCGAGCTTCGCACGTCGACTTCGGAGAACAGTCCGAGCTGAAACAGCCTTCGCTCGGCACTCAACAACCGATCGGACGAGAGTAAGTCGCCAGGTTCGAGGCCAAGCACTTTACGAACGAATCCGGGTCGCGTTCGACTCAAGCCTCGCAGAAACACCTCCCCCACGTGTACCGCGGGGCCTTCCAAGATCCGATATTCAACGTCGACCTGTTGAGGAGATTGTGCGACGGCTTCTACTTCGGCCGTGACGATCGAAGAACGAAATCCCCGCTGGCGATACCTGCGCTGGATCTCGGCCACCCCTTCGCGCACGATCGACTCGTGAAACGGCCCGTTCACAGATGTTGGAAGGTTTTTCACCAGATCAACCTCTGCTAGCCTGTTCGCACCGGAGATCTGCAGCGAACGGATCACAGAACGAGGCCCTTCGTTGACTGTGATCGTGACGACGAGTTGACCCGGGCGATCCTGCCCATCTGTCGGTGCAACATCCGCCTCGACCTGCGCTTGCAAGAATCCCTGCCTGACGTAGAACGAACGCAAGTTGTTGAGGTCCTCTGCCAGTTCAGAATCGACCAACGGACGTCCCTTCTCGGTCAACAGCAGGTTGCTAAGCCGCTCACTGGCAAAGGTTGAGGCCCCGTCTATGGATACCGCCGCTAGCTTTCGCTTTTCTCCGGGCACGATCGAAAACACGACCTGAGTCAAGTCATCTTCTTCGGCGATCTGTGAGCCTATTTGAGCTTGATAGAAGCCCTTGCTCTGCATGAAGTCCCTGAGGGTTCTCTCGGTCGCGGGCACCAAGGCCGGGTCAAACCCCTGCTCGCGCAGTACCGGCAAGCGGTTTTTCTTGCGCAGCTTGGAGACATCAAACCCCTCGATTTGAATCTCTACCTTGGGACCGGCGACAATCGGAAAGCGCAGTGTGACTGCGTCTGGTTCAACGCGCTCCACGTCCGCCGCCGCCACCCGCGCACTGCGATACCCCTGGTTAACTAACTGCCGACGGAATCGTTCCTCGTCCTCTCCGATCTTGCGCCGCTGATACGGCTCACCAACACGGTTGACCATCTTGGTTGGTGATTCAACATCCTCAGGAAGAGCTGGGTCGACCTCCAGCTGGACAACCTGGAATCTGGGGCCGGGCTTGGCAGTTAACCCAACAGCGAGCTGGGCGTTTGACATCGGCTTCACAGACAGGGCCACCTGGGCATCTAGGTATCCGGCATCTTCCATCGCCTCTTCCAAGCCATAGATCGTGCGCAGCAACCGATTCTCAACCAAGCGGTCGCCAGATTTGACCAGTACGCGAGGCTGCCACCCAGCAACCTCGTTCGGTATGCCAGTGATCTCGACCGCGCCAATTGTCGACTCCTGACCGATAGCGATCACCAAATGAACCCCCGTCTGGGCATTCGCTGGCCGCACCCACGCCTCGATGTCGCCGCCAGAAATTCGACTGTGAGCGATCGACAACGCCGAGCGAATCGACTCCCTTGTGAGCACCAAGACTCTCTCCGCCACCGCGGCCTCAATCTCACCAGCGAGTTCCTCGCCCACCGGGCCACGCACCTCTACAGCAACGACCAACGTTCCCTGCCAAGCAGAGGGAATGGTTTCTGCGCTGGGTTGCGCCTGCATCCATTGACTCAGTCCGAGGCTAAGCCAAGCCAGCAACAGCCACATCGGGGCCGGCCTAACCACCGGCAGCACCTCTGTGCCCCAGCGTGCCGAGCGCTGGAAGATTCCCATTCTCACCTCAGAAACTCCGTTGCCACTTGAAATCAACAGAATAGGATTCGTCACCATTCTGGGTCAGAACCACCGCCACAATCGGCGACATCTGCCACTCCAGTTGAACAATGGTTGGCTCGCTGTCGGTGTAGTCGTAGGAGTAGGTGGCCACCACCTCCCTGGAAAGTCTCTTGCCGACCGTGATCCGGGCTGAAGAAATGGGCCCGCTACTCGGAGGATCGATCTGCACCCGATCCAGGCCAAATAGTTTTCCGACACGAGCGCCGATCGCTTCGGCAGCCTGTCCAGCTATCACTCCCTCGGCGGCAGCGCTCTCGGTGGGGTTGATCGGGTCCAACAGCAACGGGCGGTTACCAATTTGACCGGTGGTGAGTAGAGAAACAACCTCCAAGCTAGGCAACGACGGATCGGAACTGAACTCCACATCCATCGTTTCTAGAGATCCCCTGAGGTGCAACCGCACGTCATAGTTCTTGATCGGGCTGACCGCCACGATGTCGATATCCGGATTGATGACATGCGGATTGGAGAAAACCAGCACTCCACGTTCGATATCAAAATCGTTGCCACGATAGGTCAGGCTTCCACCAGTGGCCAGATCCACGCGCCCTAGAATCAGCGGTGAGGCTAGGTCACCGCGCACCGTCAGATCGATATCCCCGGCCATATCCAGTCCTTCGCCGGAGACGCGCAAGGCGTCTTGACCAACGACGGTTAGTTGTAGGTGCGTTGAACGCAGCAACTCGTCCTCGGAAGCAACCCACTCGCGCTGGCGTTGCAGGGCTGACCGGACCATCTGCTCAACGCCAAGATCGATCGACTCCAACAGCACGGCGCGATCAAGTTGCACTTCACCGGAGAGCACTCGCGAGCTGCCGTTGCTATGCAGCCGTAAGGTGGCGTCCCCGCCCATCCACCAGTCATCCGGAACGTTGACATCAACTCCGGTCGCCACGATCTGAGCGCGATAAGAAACCCCGGTGGCGGGGTCCAGGTCGATGCTGCCACTGGCATGCATCTGCCCACCGCCAAGATTCGCCTGTGCCCGATCGACGATCACCCCCTCAGGTCCGACCAAGAAGCGAGCACTGACGTCGGTCAAGGTATGGGGAAAACCGTCGATCGACACCTTGCCACCGCTCCATTCACCCTGACCGTCCACTACCGGCGCTTCCAAGGAACCTTCGACCACTCCGAGGAAACTAACTCCGCCCTCTGCCTCCAAGCTCGGCTCCATACGGCCCAGCCACAGAGCATCCACTTCCGCCTGCATTACACCGTCAAGAACTCCGGTCTCCAAGTCCACCGTTCCGGCAACGAACAACTCTTCGCCAGTTCCTTGATTCTCGACAAACGCTGAAACCAGTTCGATTTCACCCGGACGCCAAGTGGCTTGAATCGGTTCGATTTCCCCAAGGACCTCGCCAGCAACCACTACCGCCACCTCGGTCGCTTGCGCCACAGCCAACGGCTGCTGCCACGACCCACTGACGTTGACGTCGACACGAGCCGAACCCGTCACCTCCAGCTCCGGTACTTGCACCCAACTACCGGGATAGATCACTCCGCTGAAATCGAGCTGCGGTCCTTGCTGCCCGAAAGAGCCGCTGGCCGATACTTGTTTCAAGACCCCAGCAACAGCGCCTGAGGCAGAAAGCTCTTGATCGCGCAGTTGCGCATTCAGCGTCGAAGACTCCCCATCGACGAATCCAGTAGTCAGCAATATCTCTCCCGCATCAATCCAATCGTCGCCGCGCACGTTGATATCGAACGAAGCTTGGTATCCGAAAGGCACGGCGGCCAAGGCGGGGTTGACAGCTGCAAGGTCTAGAGCCTCACTCATTAGGTCAGCATTCCAGCCCTCGGCCTGCTGGTAGCGAAGGTTGAAATCCACTTCTCCACCGGGCGAAGTCCAGCGCCCGCGGTCGACCACAACGCCACTGTCGGCGATCTCGATCGACGCTTCGATGGTGCCTCCGAGCGCGGTGTCGTTCCACTCGGGTTGCTTGACAGCCAACTCAATCGAACCGTCGACAGCCGCCTCAGCGATCTGTAACTCCATGTTCCCGGTTGCGACCCCATCAAGATCGAAATCCAGACCAGCCAGTGGCAATAGCTGACGCAATGGCCAATCACTGGTGTGGGCAGAGATCGAGGTAACTTCCGGCGCTACGGGAAAGGAGCCGCTCGCCATAAGTCGCGCTTCACCGCGATGCATCTCGGCCTGATGTAACACCAAGCCGTGTTCACCCATGGTCAGACTGACGGTCGCGGTATCCGCCGACAGCGAAGCCAGCTCAGCTCGGGTCAGATCAGCGTTGACTGTCATGGCCATCGATTCCGGCTGCGGGTTGAGGTCAATTGCGACCTCAACCGTGCCTCGTCCAGCGGTCGGCACCCAATCGCCACGCAGCCCAATTTGCTCCTGGAGGGCGACCAGATCGGCGGTCTCGACCAGCAAGCGTAGGTTGCCCTGAGAATCCAAAGCCTGAATATCTCCTTCGATGGCCACGCTATGGCTCTGTCCATCCGCGGCAAGGCTCGGAACTGCTGTCTTGGTCGCACCATCCTCCGCCAGTGCCCCTACAGAGGCCAACCTCCCACCAAAGGTCAACCCCAAGTTGGGTCCGATCTTGACCGGAATAGTCCCGGCCAAGGTCCATTGATCCCCGGAAAACAGTTGCAAGGTGGCGTCCCCACTCCCGCTTTGCCAATCGGTTGAATCGAAGCGATAATCGATTTCTGTATTGAGAACTCCACCGGTCGCGAGTGCGGTCCAGCCAAGATCATCGGCTAGCTTCTGTAGATCGGCACCCTGGCCGGATAGGCTGACTCGATCTTGTCCCTCGCCGACTTCCATCTCAGCCGACCATTGACCACCGTACGCTGCAATCGGCTGACTGCTGGCGCTCAATTGCTGATCCCGCAAGGCGAACACCAAAGGCACCGAGTCGAGATGGAAGCCCCCGGCCAACAGGCCGTCAATTTGACCCTGCCCCTCGACCACCCAGCTTGGTTCGGCCCGGCTGTCCAGAGACGAAGGGTCGGTATTGTGAATCCGAGCATTCAGCCGGGTGTGACCGACGAGGGCTAATGCCTCTGAATCACCGGCGGAACGTGACTGCGAATCGACCAACCAGGGCTGCAAGAAACCCAAATCGCCCTCAGCGTCGACCACGAAATCTCCACTGCCCTGCTCCCTGGAGCCCAGCGCCCAACTCCCGGCAACTCTCCAATCGAGCTGCTCGCCTTGACCCCGAATATCTCGAATCTCGACCTCGCTGCCCTTCCAAGCGATCTCTCCATCCACCCCAAATAGAACCTGCTGACCGCGAATCTCGGTCGCTAGGCCATCGGCAGTGAAACTGGCAACCGATGTCCCATCTTCTTCCGAGGCTGTAGTGGCTGCCAGGCCATTGAGTTCGGCGGTCATCGGCACGCGGTTGTCATTCCACTCAATCTCACCGCCGCGCAGTTCCAGAGAACCGATCTCAAAGTTGCCGCCTCCTCCATCTCCCTCAAAAGTGGGCAGCGCCAACGATCCGTCCTCGCGCACCCGCAGAACCAGTCGAGGTTGTTCGACAATCACCTGATCGATGTGCATCTTGCCGTGCAACAACCCACCAACGTCCACCAGAGCCGAGATGCGCTCGGCGGCCGCGTACGGGGCGTCTTCTCCTTCCAGAGTCATCGACGGCCGATCAACCCGAATTCCAAAGGGCTTCCAGGTGATCAGCAGTCGATCCAATTCAAGGTCGGTTCCGGCCTTGTCTTGCGCTGCCCCGACCAAGGTGTGGCGCAACCAGGGTTCAGCAAATCGACTCGCTACAAATAGCAGCACCAAGATGATCCCGACGATCAAGACCAAGGCTCGGACCGTACGCCGGAGGCGATTCGGCTTCGAGTCAGGCTGTAAGTCGGGTGGGGATTCGAAATGCGTCATCTATCCGCTTCGATCCATCGATGGATCTTTCCTTGGTGGCTGCACCAGACCGGCCCGGATCAAGTACCCCAACCCAACTTGGAACGCAGACTTTTGTAGAAGGCGCCGCGATCGGTATGAATCAACCGGACGGTTTCGTCCGAAGGTCGGATCGAAATCCGGTCACGAAAAGCCAGGCTGCGACCTTCTTGACCGTCCAAGGTCAAATAGACCTCCTCACGATCGGTATCGAGACAGATTGAAAGATCTGCCTCGCCAGGCAGCACCAACGGTCTCTGAGTCAACGTGTGAGGACAAATTGGCGTCAGGACCACTACCGGCAGGCGAGGGTGAATCAATGGGCCACCGGCGGAAAGGTTGTAGGCGGTGGAACCCGTCGGGGTGGCGATGATCAAACCATCGCCGCGATAGGTGGCAACCGTATCGCCATCCACTTCGACACGCAGTTCAATCACCCGGGCCAGAGCACTCTTGGCGATCACTACATCGTTAAGCACTCGGAACTTACTGCTCACCGCGGCGCGTTGAAGCTCGACGTCAAGCATGGTGCGACGCCCCAACTGGTAGTCCCCGGCCAGGACCCGTTCGATCGACTCGATCATCGACGATGCTGGGGTGTCGGTCAGGAAACCGAGGCGTCCCATGTTGACTCCGAGAATTGGCGACTTGTCGCCAACTGAACGCGCCAGCGACAACAAGGTACCGTCGCCCCCCAACACGATGACGAAATCGTAAGGAAAATCGGGGTCAAATAGGTGGTAGATGCTCCCCGCGCTGTGAGACCGCGCTGTCGCGTCGAGCGCAACCGTGCACTCTCGATCAACAAACCATTCGGCAAGCTCCACTGCCGCTCGCTGTGCTTCTTCATTGGAACGCTTGGCGACCACCGCAACCTGCAGCGTTTTTGTCATCAGTTACTCACCTTCCCCTCCCTGCGACCGCAAGAATAGCGCCAGAGATTCAATGTTGCCTCGTGCGCCGTGGACCGGTGACTCGATCACTCCCTGAGGGTGTAGACCCAAGGCTTCGATCCCAGCGATGGTCTTGGCGACGATCGCTTGGCGAAGATCTTCGGATCGAATGATTCCTCCCTTGCCTACTTGCGCGCGTTCAGCCTCAAACTGGGGTTTGATCAGGATCACGGCGAGTCCGTCGGGTTCCATCAACGGCACCACCGCCGGCAAAACTTTGGTCGTCGAGATGAAGGAAACGTCCATCACCACCAAACGGCAGGGCTCTGGGACCTGCTCATTACTCAGATGACGGGCATTGATCCTCTCCTGAACTACCACCCGTGGATCGATGCGCAGACGATAGTCGAGTTGGCCGTAGCCGACATCCACCGCGTAGACTTTCTCGGCTCCGGCCTGCAGCAGGCAATCCGTGAACCCACCGGTTGATGCCCCAACGTCCAAGCAAATCCATCCACTGGGGTCGATCTGAAAGGCATCGAGACCCGCCCGCAGTTTGCCACCGGCGCGAGAAGCAAACGGCTCGGTATCGCCACGAATCTCAATTTGCGATTCCACTGGAACCGGAGTTCCGGGCTTGTCAACCCGCTGCCCATTGACCCAAACCACGCCCTCCATCACCGCTCGCCGAGCCCTTTCTCGACTGGCAAAGTGTCCTTCTTGGGCCAGCCAAGCGTCCAGTCTGGTCACAAAGACCGACTCATTAGTGACTGCGATCGGCGACAAATCCGACAATCATCCGGATCGACTCGGTGGGCCCTGGGAGATCAACCAGAGCCTCTAGGGCCCGTTGGAGTAGCTTCGTTAGGAACTCGGCAGCGCCCTCGACACCGAGAATTCCAGGATAGGTAAGTTTCTTCTGCGCCACATCCTTACCTGCGGTCTTACCGAGCACAGCACTACTTTGGGTCACGTCCAGCAAGTCATCACTGACCTGGAACATCAAGCCAATCAATTCGCAGACATTTGCCACTGAGGTGGCGGTGGCGTGGTCCACACCGGCGTAGATCGCCGGGAGTTCGCCGCACACCCGCATCAAAGCCCCGGTCTTTCCCCGGTGAATCTTTTCCAAATCGGCCACGGTGGTGTGCTCAGACAGACTGCCCGCCGACAGCAAGTCCAACATTTGCCCACCCAGCATTCCCGCTTCGCCAACCGCATTAGCCAGGGCCACGATCGCTCGACAGCGTTGCTCAGCGGCCACCGTCGCCGGTTGCTCCGCCAATACTGCGAACGATCGACTCAAGAGTGCATCTCCAACCAAGATCGCGGTCGGTTCGTCAAACGCTACGTGGACCGTTTCTCGACCTCGCCGCAGTTGGTCGTCGTCGAGCGCCGGAAGATCGTCGTGAACCAAGCTGAATGTATGGACCATTTCCAAAGCCGCAGCCGGTGCCGCGACCACACGCGGGTCTAATTCGACCGCCTCGGCGACTGCCATCATCAATGCCGGTCGGACTCGCTTTCCTGATCCCAAAGCGGCATAGCGAATCGCTTGGCGCAGCTGGTCTTCGCCGGCTTCCAACAACTCATCCAGTTGACCATCTACAGTTACACGGGCCTTCGCCATGAAGGCTGGAAAAGATTGTCCTGGCATCAGGCTATGGCGGGATCTAGCGGCCGATCGAGGACGCGGGAAGGGCTTCGTCAACGAGCATGATCGGAATCTCAGAGACGATCGGATACACCAACTCCGATTCGGCACAGTAGAGCCCGTGCGTCACCCGGGTCTCTTCCTCGGTGAAGTACTCCTGATACTTCTCCAGCAACGGCCCACGAACTTCACTGGGCAGTTCGACTAACGTCAGTTCTCCCTTGGTTTTGGGACAAACCAAGATCTCCAGCAGTTCGGGATCTACGGGATTTCCGTTCGATTCAGTTTGTGGATCGGTTTTTGACATCGACAACCTCGCTCGCGACCTGGGCAGATTACCACAGGGAATCGCGTACAACGCCCTACGCGGCAGCTAGAATCAGCGGATGTTTCGCTGCCGAATACTCAACGCAGTTGTTCCCTGGATCCTGCTGCTGGGCTCGGTCGCTGGGCTATTGGTCATAGCTCCTCACCGGCGTCACCAACGAGTTTTCTGGGGAGACGAAGGGACTTTCTCAGCGATGACCGAGAGTCTGGTGAACGACCGGGATCTGCGTTTCGATCACCGCGACCATCAACGAGTTGCTGCCACCAGTCTGGGAGAGTCGCCCAACGTTATCTTGCACCAGTCGAGCGGTGGCCTGTATTACTCAAAACCACCAATCTATCCGTTCTTGGTAGCGCCTTTTTTCTGGTTTTTTGGCCGTAGTGCCTTTTGGATCGTCAACACCCTACTGCTGTGCGCCGCAAGCAGCATCGCCTGGAAAGCTCTCGGTGCCAGCACCCTCGATCCAGAGGAATCAGAATCCTCGCGATGGCGATCCTGGAAATTGGCCACCTACTTGGGAACTGCCGCCGTCTTACCCTACCTCGCTTGGTCGATGAGCGATATCTTGCAATTTTCTCTGGCCTTGGCCGGAGTCTCTTCCGCCATCGTCGCAATGCGGGCCACAGGGTCAACTAAACGCCAGGCTCGCGCGTTTGGCAACGCCGAACGTTGGGCGATGCTCGCCGGAGTCTGCATCGGACTCATGGTGATCTCCCGGGCACCTCAGGCGCTGTTGGCACTCTCGGTGATTGGCATGGCTGCAGTAGCGAGGCGAACGCGGATTGCCATGGTGATCGCCGGTTCTCTACTGACGATGATTGTGTTCGCGGCGACACTACAGTTCGCCAGTGTCGGTACGCTCAATCCTTATACCGCTGCTCGAACTTCGTTCTCTGCTCTCATCGGATACCCAACCGACGCCGAAGACCCGCTGGTTGGCGAGCAACTCGCTAAGAAGCGAGCAACGCACGTCTATCAGACCTCGTTGGATCGTCGCATTCCCTGGTCGGCTTTTTATGGCGTCGTCGGTCGGCACGCCGGTCTGCTTCCCTACTTCCCGTTCGCGTTGTTCATGATCTATTGGGGATTGCGCGGGCGAAACGCCGCGACAGTTGCTCTGTTGGGCGTGTTGGCGCTATGGGTTTTCTACCTGCTCTACCGTCCTGACAATTACTTTGGCGGCTCCGCTACGGTCGGCAACCGATATTTTCTACCGTCCTACGGTTTGTTGTTCGCTGTCCTGGCGTGGCCCCAAGGCGGATTCGCCTCGGCGCGGCGGTGGTCATTGCGGGTTGCGGTGGTCAGTTGCTGGTTGATCGCAGTAGCCGCAGGGGTTTCCGCTTGGGCTTCGGTCCGCGAGGTCGGCGCTCTGGACCCGACCAGTCAAAGTCATGCCTCAGCCGGAATTTTTCGCTGGCTTCCCTACGAGTCGACGGCCCGCGAAACCGAGGGACAACGATCGCGGTTTTGGGGCAGGGACTATGTGCGGTTTGTCGACTTTCGATCCAAGGTAGGCGCAGAGGATTGGGTCCTAGGCCAAACGCTGCGGCCTAGTGAGATCATGGTTGTGACTCATCGGAAGGGTGACGGCTTTCGGTTCCAAGCCCTGGCCTCCCCAGGAACCAAAGTCACGATCCGCCCCTGGTGGGGTCGCTCAGAAGTGGTGGCAAGTGAGTTCCTCGAAGGACAGCCGGTAGAAATGATCGTTCCCCCGTCGACACCTTGGATTCGCCACCCCATGGCCTTCGACTTGGAAACCAAGCATTTCGTCCATCGTTTCCTAATCCAAGTTGAGGCGCCACAACCAGAATCTGCGGTCCGCCTACGCTATCTGGGAGTTGTTAACCCGGAAAAAAGAGATCAAAGATAGCCGAGGGATTCCAAGGTGCGGCGGGTTTCCGGGTCCAATTCCAGCGACTTGCTGGTTCCTCGCAGCTCAAATTCCCAGGATCCCAGTTCCCCCACCAGACGTCGCAGTCGCTGTCCGTCTTGATAGGAGCGATCCTCGGATGCGGTCGGGTCACCCGACAATTCGAACAGTTCCAATCGTTTCGCTGGACGGCCGCGCATCTTCAACGACAGGCACCTGGGGTCACCCCCAACTCCTAGCCGTTGTGGACTGGTGCAGCTTTCGGACCGAAGTCGCACTCTCTTGCGGCCTTCGCCAGCAATTTCCAACGCACTCCAACCTCCGCCGACCGCCGACCGCTGCTCCAAATGGCCATCGACCCACACCGCAGCTTCCTTGGGTCCAGCAAAACTAACCAGCTCCAGCTCCGCGGGGGTGTCAACATCGATGCTGTTGTCCAGCGGCAGCCAGCTTCCATCGGGGTCGGACAAATATTCGGTGTCCACCAGCATCCACAGTTGCTCACCGTCCTGGCGAAACAACACTTGTTGGCGCGCTGGGTCGGAAGTCTCCGAATGTGCACGGCCACCACTCTGCGTAGTGATCAGATCCCGACCACTGACCTCCCAATCGGCCTCAAGATCGAGCATTTCTAATATCGTCGGCGGCAGGTCAATCAGCTCGGCCAAACCATCGATTCGCACCCCTCGTTCGACCCCCGGATGAACCACA
Organism: Candidatus Multivoradales bacterium; assembly: GCA_965248055.1. Classification (GTDB taxonomy): domain Bacteria; phylum Acidobacteriota; class Thermoanaerobaculia; order Multivoradales; family JAHEKO01; genus CBDCXF01. Next base: position 2,774,500 of record CBDFIJ010000004.1, on the reverse strand, counting down.
ATCAGTGGCACCCAGAGTTCCTCTGGATAGGTTTGCTCGTGCCCCAGCCGTCCATGTTCGGCGAACGCCTCGCCGTGATCCGAGGTGATGATGACGGCAGTGTCTTCCGCTAGACCCAGTTCTTCCAGGCGTGAGAAGAAGTTCGACACCACTTGGTCGGCATAGCGAATCGAAGCGTCATAACGATCACTGTAGTCAGCGATCGTCGAATCCGCTACCGACAGGAATCCCCGATTGAACTCCTTGATGGTCTCGCCGGTGGGCGCGGGCTCAGGTACTAGGTCGGCGTTGACGCCAAAACCGGACGGCGGCAAGTAAGGATCGTGCACCGAGTAGCTGTGCAAGAACAGGAAGAATCGATCCTGCTCGCCCAGTCGCTGTAAGAAATCAACGCCTCGAGACAAAGTCCGTTCGATGTCTTGGTCTTGACTGTAGGAAGTGTCGGTGAATTCCTCAAACCCTCTCTTGAAGCCAAAGTCTCCATCCATAAATCCACCTTCGGTGTGCCCAGCGGTACGAAAGCCACGCTCGGCAAGCAGCTCCGCCAGCAGCGGCACATTCGACGGCAGAATCGAAGCCGGCGGCAATACCCCGTGCTCCCGAGGATAGAGCCCGGTGAGCATCGACATATGGGAAATCAAGGTTCCCGGATACTGAGAGATCGTGCGCTCAAAGACGATGCCGCGCTCGGCGGCCAGTCGATCCAAGAACGGACTGGTGTCTCTTTGGTAGCCGTACAGGCCCAGACGATCGGCACGTAAGGTATCGAGAGAAATCAACACCACGCCGCGAACCGCGTCCAACGGGGGAATTTGCCTCAGCACCCCATCATGGATTGTCTCGGACGGCTCCGAAGAGCAGGCTACTGTCAGCACCAGGGCCGCCAGCAAGAACCGCGAAAATAGGGGCCGACCCTGAGCGCTACCGATCGCCGATGTATCCCGCTGTCTCAAGATGAAGCAGAACCTTCTGCACGCTCTCTTCCGGGGACAAAGATCCGGTATCCAGCACGATGTCGGCGTCTGCGGGCTCTTCGTAGGGATCGGAAATCCCAGTGAACTCTTTGATGATCCCGGCCCGAGCCTTGGCATACAAGCCCTTTCGATCGCGACTCTCACAAACCTCAAGCGCGGTCGAGACATGCACCAGAATGAAGCCACCCAACGGCTCAATCATCTTTCGTATTTCGCGCCGAGTCCCGTCATAGGGTGCGATGGGCGCGCAAATCGCGATGCCGCGATTCTTGGTGATCTCGGAGGCCACATAGCCGATTCGGGTGACATTGAGGTCGCGATGCTCTCGCGAGAAACCCAACTCCGACGATAGGTTCTTACGCACCAAGTCGCCGTCGAGCAAAGTCACCGGCCGATTACCTACTTCCAACAAACGCACCATCAGGGCCTTGGCGACGGTTGATTTTCCCGAGCCAGACAATCCGGTGAAAAACACCGTGACCCCTTGGCTGGAGCGAGTCGGATGAGTCTTGCGCAGTTCTTTGGTGACCTCGGGGAAGGTAAACCACTCCGGCAATTCTTGCCCCTGCGACAAGCGACTACGCAACTCGGTTCCAGAGAGCGAGAGCTTGGTCTTACCCTCAACCACCTCGTCATCCGGAAAGTACTTCTGGTCTTCCTCGACGAACACCATGTTACGAAATGGCACCATCTCAACGCCGATCTCTTCGGCGTGTTCAATCATCAGTTCCTGAGCATCGTAGGGTCCGTAGAATGGATTGCCCTGCGAGTCGACGCCGGGACCCGCGTGATCGCGGCCAACAATGAAATGGGTACAACCGTAGTTGCGCCGAATGATGGCGTGCCACACCGCTTCCCGGGGTCCGCCCATGCGCATCGCCAGGGGCAGCAGAGCTAATTCCGCCAACTGTGGCGGGTAGTGGTCCTGGAGTGCGCGGTAACAACGAACCCGGGTGTAGTGATCTAAATCTCCCGGCTTGGTCATTCCCACCACCGGGTGAATCAGCAGGTTGACGCCTCGGGTCTTACAAGCGCGCAGCGTCAATTCATAGTGCGCCCGGTGCATCGGATTGCGGGTCTGAAACGCCACCACGTTGCTCCAACCACGAGCGGCGAAGCGACGGCGGACATCTTCTGGGGTGAGGCGCAGCGAAGTGAAGTCATAGTGGAGCGGCCGTTGAATGCCCAGCAGGCGTCCCGCCACCGCGATCTTGGGGGTGCGGTCCAAGAGATGGGCGACGCCAGGATGCTTGCGATCCAGGGTACCGAATACTTGCTGAGCTTCCTTCTCACGGTCGGGCTGCCAAGTCTCTTCAACCTCAACCACCGCCAAAGGAACCCCTTCGGGGTCGCGGAGCACCAACCGTTGGTTGCCGTCAGCCAACTGATCGGCAGTCTGCTGGTCGATGGCGAGCGTGATCGGCATCGGCCAAAGGGTTCCGTCCGCCAGCCGCATCGACTGGCAAACGCTCTCGTAGTCGGCCCGGTTCATAAACCGGTCTAGGGGTGAAAAACCACCGACCATTATCAATTCAAGGTCACAGATCTGCTGGGCGGTTAAATCCCAAGAAACGTCTTCTTGCAGTTGGGACTGCAGCTCCCGCGCTTCCTCGCTCGAAAGCATCGGGTTAGCAAGCTTGCCCCCATAAGGCGAAATAAGATGACTCATCAATTCCTCGTATCCACTAGCGTGTTGTTATTGATTGCGCGCGAGTCCAGTTTCCGGTTTCTCCCCACGCGCGGGTGACATGAGATCTTATCAGCCTTGAACCCAAACCGCTCCCCGCGTAGGCTGTCGCCGATGAACCCCGTAGCCAACTCGATCGAGAGCCCTGCCACGGACTCGACCACCCGCTTGGTGTTCGCAGCCATCGCCTGTTTCTTAGTCCTTTTCCCGCTCACTATTCAGAAGCCCGGACTGCCTTTGACCCTCAAGGCAGACGAGGCTGCCTACTACTTGATGGCGGAGAGTTTGGCCAGAGACCGCGATCTGGTGGCTGAATCCCAGGACCTTCGGCGCTTGTTCGACGCTTACCCGGTGCGACCGGCGATGAACGTGATCCTAATGTCGGATGATGGCTGGCATTCAACCTACTTCGGCAAGCCCTACATCTATTCCTTATTTGCCGCTCCCTGGGTGCGTGCCTTCGGCCCCAACGGCATGGTCGCGTTCAACATGTTGCTGTTGTTGACTACCGTGTGGATGGGAGCGGTGTATCTGGGACGATTTAACGCTCCAGGGATCTCTCTCGCATTCTCCGCGGGGTTTTTTTTGATTGCTTCCTCGTTCGTCTATGTCTTTTGGCTACATCCAGAGGTCTTTAACCTAGCTTCGATTGCCGGTTGCCTGTTCTTTGGCCTACATCGGTTCACCAACTACCCGAAGGCGGGCTTGTGGAACCGTGTCGCTCGCTGGGCACCCTTTCTCTCGGGGGCCATCCTCGCATTTGGTGTCTACAACAAGCCGATGTTTGCAGCAGTTGGGCTGGCAGCGTTGTACGCGTCGTGGCGCAGGTTCGGGCTCAAGGGCGCCGGCGCATGGCTGCTCGGTGCGGCGCTCTCCATGACCGCCATTTGTGGCTTGGCAATCCAACTCACCGGACACCCGTCCGCCTACCTCGGCGTGGCCCGCACTGGAGTCAACCTTGAATCTGAGGTGATCCCAGTAAAACCGGTCGAAATCGATCCTGCGCAAGGCATTCAGAAAAAAAATTCTTGGGGCTGGCTAATCGGGCTTCCTCCGGTACACATCAAGAAACTGGTTGAGGATATCCCCTACTTTCTTTGGGGCCGACACACCGGACTTTTTCCCTACATGCCATTTGCCGCCTTGGCTCTGATTCTTTTTGTTATCCACGGACGAGGATCGCCGGTGCGTTGGATCCTGCTGGCGTCGATCGTCATCATCGCGCTGTACACCATGCTTTGGATTTGGTTTAACTGGCACGGTGGCGGCGGTTTCGTCGGCAACCGTTACTTTGTCAGCGTCTATCCGGCATTCTTTTTCTTGATCACCAAGATTCGGCCCCGTTGGGCGACGGTGGTCGGCTACGCCGTGGGTGGGTTGCTGTTGGGCGGATTGCTGTTTACTCCCTTCGGCGTGCCAGTCAGGGAGCCAACTCTCCAGTCGCACGTTCGCTATGCCCCATTTCGATGGTTTCCCTACGAGCTCTCCTCGATTCGCACCAGAATTCCAGGCTATCAGGGGGTCAGTCAGCAAGGTCTCCACTTTATCGGTCGACAAGATGTTTTCCGCAAGTTCGGCGATTGGATGTGGACCCACGCCGGAGAACCGGTGGAGATATTTGTTCTGTCGTGGGAGCCGATTGATGAGATTTCTTTCTTCGTCCAGAGTTTGGCGACGCCCAATCAAGTAGAAATTAAGATGGGTGGTGACAAGCAAGTGGTTCACCTCGAGTCGGAGGCACGGGGCCAGATCACCTTGAAGCCAAAGCATCCCTACAAGAAACGTTGGGAACTGGATTTTTCGCTGCGCGAGCCTCCCAAGCAGATGTGGGTCTATCGTATGTTCGTCAAGTCAGCGCGGGGATCATTCCCTCCGGCAACCGGTGAACACCCACCCACTTTCCGCGTCGGCGCGACCCTGCTGCATATCGGCGACACCGCCGGCCTCGACGACGACCTCTTCTACGCCGATTGGCGGATCTTGGATGCTCCGGTTGCTCTTGCTACCGAAAGTGAATCCGTGGTCCGCGTGGCGGTACGCAATGCCAGCCATGTCACCTGGCCCTACCAGGACACCACCCGACTGGGCCTCAGCTACCACTGGCTCAACAGCGACGGTTCTCTGTTTCGTTGGGAAAATGATCGGGCGCGTTTTGGCGCACCGGTCGAACCCAATGTCACCAAACTGATAACCATTCCAATCGTCGCCCCAGACAAGCCTGGCGAGTACTTGCTAGCGATCGATATTGTGCGTGAAATGGTCGGCTGGTTTTCCCAGAAAAACCCGCAGTCGGTACCCCCTCCGATCCCGGTACGGGTGGTAGCGCCAACCTTTGACCTGGACATTGGCCAAGAGGGTGCCTCAGCCGAGAGCCCCGATCAGAGCCCGCCCAGCGATCTTCCCGTCGACGTCAACTAGTTGGACTGGCTTGAATCAATAAGCGTTGAATGTCTCGGCTGCGGCCAGTCTGTTCATCGACATCGATGATCACCGCCGCGAGACGGGCGTCGCGCTTGGCGACCTCGAACGGCCTTGGCCGCTGGACCAAAAATCGCTCGATCACCCGATCTGCGCGCATGCCAATCACCGACTCGTAGGGTCCGGTCATCCCACAGTCTGTCTGAAACGCGGTGCCATTGGGCAGGATGCGTTCATCAGCGGTGGGAACATGGGTGTGGGTTCCGACCACTGCCGAGACCCGACCATCCAAATAGAAACCGAGCGCCTGCTTTTCGCTGGTGGCCTCGGCGTGAATATCGACAAAAATCACCTTGGCTTGACGCGACACCTCGGCAACTAACTCGTCGGCAACCAGAAACGGTGAGTCCAAGTCCTTCATAAATACCCGACCCTCCAGATTGATCACCGCGACCGGAACCCCAGAGGCACTGGCACCAACGTAGCTCCGGGCACCAGGCACTCTTCGCTGTTCGTTGGTGGCGGCGAAGGATCCGCCGCCAGTTCCAGCAGGATAGTTCGCCGGTCGAAGCAGATTCTCGTGTTGCTCTAGCAATCCATCGACCTCACGTTTGTCCCAAACGTGGTTCCCAGTGGTGTAACAGTCAATCGGCAGATCCGAGAATGAGGCAAAGACATCCCGAGTGACACCGAATCCGCCGGCCGCGTTTTCAATGTTCACGATCGTAAAGTCAATGTGGTGAACATCCACCAACTGGTCCAAATGAGCCGCCAAAATACGGCGACCCGGCTTGCCTACTACATCGCCAACGAATAGCAGTTTCATTTGGCAAACTCCACCGAACGGGTCTCGCGGATCACCGTTACCTTAATCTGACCAGGGTAGATCAATTCCGACTCGATCTTGGCCGCCAAGTCCTTCGACAACCAAAGCGATTTCTCATCGCTCAGGCGGTTGGCATCGACGATCACGCGGATCTCCCGGCCAGCCTGAATCGCAAAGCACTTCTGGACGCCCTTGAAGCCCGAGGCCAACTCCTCCAACTTCTCCAGACGCTTGATGTACGACTCCAAGACTTCTCGGCGGGCTCCGGGGCGGGCGGCAGAAAGGGCGTCCGCTGCAGTGACCAACACCGCTTCGACGGTCTCAGGATCATAGTCGCCGTGGTGACAAGCCATGCCATGGATAATTTCCTCGGTCTCTCCGTAGCGGCGCAGCAAATCGATACCGATCTCAACATGACTGCCTTCCATTTCTCGGTCGACCGCCTTGCCAATGTCGTGGAACAATCCAGCGCGCTTGGCGACCGCAACATTGCTCTTGAGCTCAGATGCCATGGTGGCGGCCAAGAACGCGACTTCCTTGCTGTGCTGCAGGACGTTTTGTCCATAGGAAGTCCGATAACGTAGTCGCCCAAGGATTTTGACCAGTTCGGGATGGACGCTGGGGATGTTGAGTTCCAACAGAGCCTCGTTCCCTTCGTCTTGAATCTTGCGCTCAAAGTCAGCCTTGACTTTCTCCACTACCTCTTCGATCCTGGCCGGATGGATGCGACCGTCCTTAACCAGTTTTTCTAAGGAGACGCGCGCGATCTCTCGCCGAAACGGATCAAAGCCCGAAACGATCACCGCTTCAGGGGTGTCGTCAACAATCAAGTCGACCCCGGTTGCCATCTCCAATGCACGAATATTGCGGCCTTCCCTTCCAATAATCCGGCCCTTCATCTCATCAGAAGGCAGCATCACCACCGACACCGTAGTCTCAGAAACGTAGTCTGAGGCCGACCGCTGGACCGCCATGCTGATGATTCTCTGTGCTTCGTGGTTCGCCTTCTCCCGGGCCTCGTCCTCAATCCTCTTGACCAAGTGCGCCGCCTCCAACCGGGTGTTGTCCTCAATCAATCGAGTCAGTTCGTGGCGTGCTTGCTGCTCGGTGAGCCCAGAAATCTTCTCCAAGTGTTCCCGTTCTTCGGCGATCAACTGATCCAGTTCGACGGCTCGCAGTTCACTCTTCTCTTCTCGCTGTTGCAGCGTCCGTTCTCGACCTTGGACCTCGTTGCGCTTGTGCTTGAGTTCCTCAAATCTACGGTCGAGTCCGGCTTCGCGCTTCGACAACCGGCGTTCCCATTTTTCGTATTCGGACCGTTGTTGATGGGCAACCTTCTCGAACTCACTGCGCGCTTGGAGGAGTTTTTCTTTGGCGCTCACCTCCGCTTCGCGCAGTTTCGACGCTCCTTCTCGCTTGGCCGCATCGACAATCTGTGCCGCTTCTTTCTCCGCCCGGGCTAGCGAGGCGGCTGCCGAGCGACGGCCCATAAGCCAGTAAATAACTGCAAATAAAACCACCGCGAGAGCCGCGATGATTATCACGCTGCTGGTCGTCATTGGAGCACCCCTTCATCGAAGAGGAGGCAACGCGAAATCTGAGAGTCGAGGAGCGCACCCCCCGGGGGCTGTGTGGGCGTCGGGTTAGAACCTGCTTCTCACCAGGTGGGTGTCCGCTCCACGTCCGTTAGCGTCCTCGTCATGCGAGGCTGGCACAGGTCCGATGGAATAAAGACTCCCTATAAAAAGACGTTGGTTCTACAACTGACTGTCCCAACACGAACCCCGCAGGGGATGCAATTTTTGTTTCCTCGAGATAGATCACGGTGACTGCAAAGCCTGTTCAAGTTTTTCCGAGAGGCCCGCGATCCGGTCTCGCACTTCGGTCCGTTCCCCTTCCAGTTCGTTTCTTAGTCGGATGAGTTCGTCGGCCAAATTGAGTGCTGTCAAAATAGCTACTTTTGCGGTATCCCGAGTTGATATGTGACGCGATATTTCGCGCATTTTCTCATCAACCACGCGTGCCAGTTTGTGTAGCTCGTCTGCTCCACCTTCGCCGCGCACTGGATACACTCCACCAAAGATTTCAACCTCGGTCGAAGTAGTCACTTTGGTCGTCATTCTCACCTCAGTGTCCCCTAACCACAAGGCCAGGTTCCTTCGGCACTATAGCAGAGCAGAATTGCGGTTGAGGCCCTCTGAAGACCCTAAAGAAAAGGCGATTGGTCTGGGAGCTATCAGTCCGCTTGGTCTAAGACCGTCGACAATCGGGCAACCAAATCTTCCAATTTGCTCTCGACTTCTTGCCGCTGTGTGAGCCAAGTCTGCTCACAGCTTTTTCCACTGGCTTCCGCTTGATCGAGCTGGCCACGCAAGTCGGAATTTTCCGCAGTCAACGCGGTGATGCGGTCTTTCGCTCGTTCGACCAAGCGTTCTAGTTCGGCTAGTTGTTTGCTTTCGCTGCTGGCCATCCGAGTTCCTCCCTAAGCTTGTGGCTCGTCACTTGTTGAAAACTGTTGACTTCATCCTGGGTCAAAGACCGTTGGTCGGAATTGTAGCGAAACCAAATTGTGGTGTTGGTCGCGCCGTCGGGCACTCCTTCTCCCTGGTAGCGATCCTTGAGCCCGAACTCAACCAACTCTGGAGCACGGCAGGCTTGCACCACCCGCTCGATCTCGGACCACGGCAACAGGTCGCCATGGGTCAGGGTGATATCCGCCGTCACCTCTGGATGTCGCGAAGGAGGTCGTACCGCTACAGCCGTCGGCTCACCGATCGCCTCAACCGCCAACTCCACGGCAAACAACGGAAAAGCGAGGTCGGTATCTTCAATCTCACCGATCTGGCCGACCTTGTTTCCCTGACGGTCAACGATCACCGCGCAACGTCCCTCGCAAAATCCGTTCAGCGAGGCTGACTCAAAACGCAAATCAGATCCCTGTCCCGCTGCCATCACCGATTCGACAACCCCTTTGAGGGCGAAAAAATCCCAACTCTGAGCGTTATCCCAGGGCGTCGGCACCGCTCCACCGACCACGACCCCCAAGGTGTCGCACTCGGATTGATCGGCGACAAAGACCCGGCCCAACTCGAACAGTTCGATAGCGTCAGCGGATCGACGCTGGTTGAAGCGCGCCGCCTCCACCAAGCCCGGAAGAATCGACCGGCGCATCCAGCGAAAGCTTTCGGAAACCGGATTGCGCACCTCGACTGCGGTCTCGGACTTAAACAAAGACCCAAAGGAGCCACTCTCTTGCTCCGACTCAAAGGAGTAAGAGACCGCTTCCACCAATCCTCGACCCGCCAGCTGTCGGCGCAGCCGGCCCGAGATGGCGAATCCTCGATCCACCTTGGTATCCGGTTGGCTGACCGCAGGCAAGGTCGCCGGGATCTGGTCCAGGCCCACTACCCGCAGCACCTCTTCATAGATGTCCGCCGGCCAAACCTCGGGCTCCGGCCCCTCAACCTTGAACGCCTCTCGATCGTAGAAACGCCAGCTGGGAACCGTGACTCGCCATGGCCCCGGATCCTTTTGCTGCACGCGGTATCCCAGCCCTTCCAGAATACCCGTCGCCTGCTCAGGACTGACACGGACACCGCCAAATTTTTCCAGTTTGGCTAGATCCAGATCGGCATACGAATGCCACGCTTGCTCCGAGTCGTAGGCGTCAACAACTCCCGGTCGCACCGTGCCTCCGGCGAGTTCGGCGATTAGATGAGCGGCGCGCAAAGCAGCATCGGCGCAGGCTTGCGGATCGGTTCCCCGTTCGAATCGATGACTGGCGTCGGTGTGCATCGCCAGTTGGTTGGCGCCCCGACGCACCACGGAGGGAGCAAAGTGGGCACTCTCGAGCAGTATGGCCGTCGTCCTATCCGTGACCTCGGTCTCTGCACCACCCATGATTCCCGCCAGGGCGATGGCTCGCTCGCCATCGGCAATCACCAAAATCTCTGCAGACAGCCTCCGCTCCACGCCATCGAGGGTCGTCAAGATTTCACCAGAGCGGGCGCGACGGACGCCAATCTCCGTCGAAGTGAAGGTCTCCAAGTCAAAAGCGTGCAGCGGCTGGCCGCATTCCCAGAGGACAAAATTGGTGACGTCCACAATGTTGTTGATCGATCGCAGCCCAATCGACTCCAACCGCTCCACCAACCACGGCGGGCTGGGGCCAACCTGCACCCCGTCCACTGCCACCGCGGTGTATCGCGGACAGTCGGCGAAGTCGGCAATCGACACCGTCACCCCAGTTCCACTCTTTCCGGAGTTCTCAGAATCAGCGCCCGAAATCTTCGGTGTGTTCAATTTTTGCCCAAACTTGACCGCCACTTCACGAGCCAAGCCTAGGTGGTTCATGCAATCGGTCCGGTTGGGGGTCACCTCGACGTCCAGGATCGCGTCGCCGTCTCGATCGGTCACCCCTTCCACCGCCAAGCCGACGGCGGTCAGCCCTGCCGCGAGGTCGTCAATCTCGGGAAGCTCAACATACTCGCCGAGCCAATTGCGAGAAAACAGCATCAGGCGTTCACCTGGCGCAGCAGGCGCATATCATTTTCAAACAGATGGCGAATGTTGGGGATACCGTAGCGAATCATCGCCACCCGATCGACCCCGAGGCCAAAGGCGAAGCCTGAGTAGCGATCCGGATCGATCCCCTGTCCTGCGAGCACTCGAGGATCGACCATCCCCGAACCCAGAATCTCCATCCAACCGCTCTTGGAGCAGGTCGAACAACCGCTCCCTTGGCAGAAAGGACAAGTTATGTCGACTTCCGCCGACGGCTCGGTAAACGGAAAGTAGCTGGGGCGAAAGCGAACCCCAGTGTCAGCAGAAAACAACCGTTTGAGGAAATACTCCAAAGTGCCCTTGAGATCTCCCACGGTGATCCCTTCAGCAACGGTTAGACACTCAACTTGATGAAACATCGGCGAATGCCGCAAGTCGTTGTCGTTGCGATAGACCCGACCCGGGCAGACGATACGAATCGGCGGCTTTCTCGAAGCCATGGTGCGTATCTGCACGGGTGAGGTGTGGGTACGCAATAAGCGTCCGTCTCGGGTGAACAGCGTGTCCTGCTCATCGCGCGCCGGATGGTCCGCAGGAAAGTTGAGCGCAGCGAAGTTATGGTAATCGTCTTCAATCTCTGGACCTTCAGCAACGCTGTAGCCTAGGGACTCAAAGATTTCTACGATTTCATCAATCACCCGATAGACCGGATGGATCGCGCCCACCGAAGTCAACCGTCCAGGTAGCGTTACATCTAAGCTCGGCTCTGGATAGCCGACGTTGTCGGCCAGTTGCACACTCAGAGCTTTCAGGCTGCTTTCAACGTGCTGCCGCAGCTGGTTGACCACTTGGCCAAATTGCTTGCGTTCTTGGGCCTCGACCGCACCAATACCAGCCAAGAGATCGCGCACAATGCCCCGTTTGCGACCCAACCATTCCAGACGCAAAGCGTCCCAGGCCGCGTGATCGCGGGTTTCGGAAAGCTGGTTGTCGAACCGTTGGCGGTGTTCGGCAACCGCCTCAAGGCTGGTAGCCGAAGGACACATCGGAAGGACCGGTCAGTTACCGGCGGCTTCGATTGCGTTCTTGGCCGTTTCCGCCAATTGGGCGAATGCCTGCGGGTCTCGCACCGCAAGGTCCGCCATCACTTTGCGGTCAACTTCACAGCCAGCTTGGTTCAAGCCAAAGATCAGTCGATTGTAGGAAAGGCCATTCTGACGAGCGGCAGCGTTGATGCGAACGATCCACAGCCGTCGAAAATCACGCTTCTTGTTGCGCCGGTCGCGATAGGCGAATGAACCAGCGCGGTCCACCGCCTCCTTGGCTACCCGATGGGCCTTGGACTTGCGGCCATAGAAGCCTTTCGCCTGCTTGAGAATCTTCTTGCGCCGCTGGGCGCGATTAGTTCCGCGTTTTACTCTCATTGATGAACCCCGTTAGTTTGGTTGATATGTTGCAGCTTAAGCGGACGGTTCCTCCGCCAAACCCTGATCTGGGGTCTAGCCGCCGATTATATTTCTAATGATCTTGGCGAAGGCTCCTGACACTGCGGTGTCCTTGCGGAGCTTGCGCTTCCGCTTGGTGGACTTCTTGGTCAGGATATGACTCTTCATCGAGTGGCGACGACGCACCTTCCCGGTACCGGTAAGCTTGAAGCGCTTCTTGGCGCCACGATGGGTCTTCTGTTTCGGCATTTGCTTCGTCTCCAAGTTCAACAACCCGAGAACGGGTCGAACAGTAGATTTTAGTGAACAATGGCCTCAATGCCAAGACCCTGTATGCGTCCATGACATTTGGCACTGATCGGTATGTTCAGCTACGTATTGTAGCGGTGGTCTTTGTCCGTGGCTCCAGTGGGGCCTTTCGGCGTTAAACCAGAGCATCCAGTCGAAGAGTTTTTGGTTGAAAGCTTGGAGGTCAGTGAAGAGCAAGTCTTCGTTGTAGTCAACGAATTTCTCTTGGATGGTTCGATTGAATCTCTCGGCTTGGGCGTTCATCTTCGGGCACCTGGGGTAGGTGTACCAGCGTTTGATTCCAGCCTCAGCAGCTTTCTTGTCGAAGGCTCCTTGAAACTCACTACCGTTGTCTGAGAGCACGGTAGTAACAGCAAATGGCAAGATATCAAGGCTCAGGTCCAGAAAGCGCGCTGCCGTGCTCGAGGTGTGGGAGTTGGTAGCTATTGCCAGACTCATGCTGCTGGCGGCATCGGTCAGAGTGATCAAGTACCGGCGTTGGCCATCACAGAATCGCTCGATGGTATCTACTGCCACCCACTGGCCAGGCGAGCATGCCTTGGTTCCTTTAGGTTTGCGAGGCTTACGCTTTCGTTTTGCTTTCACTCGACCTAGGCGATCAATCCTTTGAGGCACCAAGCGCATCTTGTCGGGAGCATCGCCAATGATGCGGCCGATGGTGCTCACCGAGGGGCAGGTAATTCCCCTTACTTCACACCAGGGTTTCAACAGCGGATAGATCTTGTCCTTGCCAAGATTGGGCTCTTTGACTCGCAATCGACGGATCTCAGAGACCACCTCAGCTGGCCACTTGCGCCGTCTTCTTTTCTTCGGAGCTGTTGATTGAGGGTTTAGAGAGCTTAGCTTTCCTTTGCACCTACCAAGACGAGACTTCCAGCGGTACAGAGTCCTCCGGCTCACCGAAAATGCATCGATCGCTGCATCGATCCCATGCTCCTGCCAGAATCTCAATGCGCGGATACGTTTCTCAGCGCTATCTTGGGTCATGACCCAAGATACCCCTAGATGACGAAGATGTACCAGGCCTTGAAAACGCCCTCTGATCAACCTCATGCTCATCGACACTCCTCATTGAACGAGTGCCATTTGTTTCTGAACTTATGCAGACCCCACTTCAATCACCGGACTATCCGGCATACTCACCACCACCAAGCACAGCTTGATGGTTACCGGAGAATCCGGCTCATCGGCCATCGATAAAAACGAACGGTCAAGTACGCTTAGCAGGTGCCTTTCTTGGTCATCCGGCGGGCGCAAGCTTTGCACAAGCGCCCACCACCCTTGCCCGCAGTCTTGTACTTTGTCTCGATGTTGTTTCCCTCTGTGCACTCCGAGCACACATGGTAGACGCCTCGATTCTTACAACTGTGGAACGGTGCAACTTTAGACATGACACAACCTCCGTTTCGCCTTCATCGACGAAAAAGTTACCCAAGTTCGGGTTCAAGTTGGGGCTACAAAACTGTGATGATCATAGCATCCCTAGCTCTTGAGGGGCTAATCAGGCGATAGAGTGTGATGCTAGTGAGACCGCCGCCAACGAGTCGAGAAGACCCCGACCGTCGGGCTCCTGGCCAGACGAGTTCACCCTTAGAGGTCGCCAGATCTCGAACTAATCCGCGCGATGACCGAAGCGGACCAGGCGTCAATCCGCTGCGCCCCACGGTCTTCCCCGGTTCGGGTACGCACCGCGACCGTTTGGTCTTGCTGTTCTCTTTCCCCGACCACCAGCATATAGGGCACTTTCTGCAGTTGCGCCTCACGAATACGGTAGCCGAGCTTTTCGTTGCGGGCATCGGTCTCGACCCGGAGACCCGCTTGCGCCAACTGCGAAGCAGCTTTAGCCGCGTATTCGCTAAACTTCTCCGATACCGGTAGCACCACCGCTTGCACTGGTGCCAACCAGACGGGAAACGCACCCCCGGTGTGTTCGATGAGGATTCCCATGAACCGTTCCAAAGAACCCAACATCGCACGGTGGATCATCACCGGGCGATGTTCAGCGCCATCGGCGCCGATGTAGCTCAGTTCAAAGCGCTCCGGTAGCTGGTAGTCGAGCTGAATGGTTCCCAGTTGCCACTTGCGGCCCAGGGCGTCGCTGACCTGAAAATCGATCTTGGGCCCGTAGAACGCACCCTGCCCCGGATCGACCGCGTATTCAATATCTAGGTCGTCCAGAGCGGTGGACAATGCTGACTCGGCTTTTTGCCACAACTCAGCGCTACCCAAGGATTTTTCCGGTCGCGTCGACAGCTCCACTTGGATCGATTCAAAATCAAAGGTGCGATAGATCTGGTGGATCATATCGACCGCGGTCGCGACCTCTGCGGCAATCTGTTCTTCGGTACAGAACACATGAGCGTCGTCCTGGGCAAACGACCTAACCCGGGTGAGACCGGAGGTCACCCCACTCTTCTCATAACGATGCAGGCGACCGAAGTCCGCGTAGCGTACCGGCAGATCGCGATAGGAGCGCAACCGGGTAGCATAGATCAAGCAATGCGTCGGGCAATTCATCGGCTTGACCGCGAACTCGCGCTTGTCGATCGAACTGAAAAACATGTTGTCGCGGTAGTTGTCGTAGTGCCCCGAGGTGTGCCACAGGTCGACGTCCAGAATCTGCGGCGTAACCACTTCCTGATAGCCGTTGGGCTCCTGAACATCACGCACAAATTCCACCAACTGGTTGTAGAGCGTCGCCCCTTTGGGATGGAAAAACGGCGTCGCTGGTGCGGTCTCCGAGAAACTGAACAGGTCGAGATCGACTCCCAACCGTCGGTGGTCTCGCTCTTTTGCCTGTTCGATCGCCTCCAGATAGGACGCCATTTCCTTCTTGTTGGCGAACGCGGTGCCGTAGATCCGCTGCAGCATCTCATTGGACTCATCACCGCGAAAATAGGCGCCGGAGGTATCGAGGATCTTAAAAGCACCTACCTGGCTGACCGACTGCGCGTGAGGGCCTCGACACAAATCGACGAAGTTCCCGTGCTGATAGACGGTGATCGTCTCGCCCTCGGGGATGTCCTGCAACCGCTCCAGTTTGAGGGTCGCCCCGCGCTCTCTAAACAGGTCTGCTGCCTCTTCCCGGGTCACTTCTCGGCGCTCCAGGGAATGGCCCTGTTTGATGATCTCCTTCATCTTCGCTTCGATGACCGAGAAGTCGTCCGGAGTAAAGGCCCGAGGGAATCGAAAGTCGTATTGATACTTCTCGGAGTGGTCTTTGCGTCCGGCGTCGATCTCGGTCCCCGGCCACAACTGCTGCACCGCATCCGCCAGCACGTGTTCAGCGGTGTGACGAATGAACGGTCCAGCGTCTGGGTCTCGGGTTGTGACCAGGCGAAAGGGGCCACCTTGCCCCATCGGTTGGCGCAAATCGATCTCTTGATCATCAAGAAAGGCACCGACCGCCTGACGCGCCAGCCCTGGACCGATGCTCACCGCCACGTCCATCGGGGTGGTTCCCGCCGAGACCTCTCGCTGGGAACCGTCGGGAAGGGTCAATACGATTTCAGCACTCATAGTTAGCTCAGTGTTATTAGTCAATAAGCGGCCGCTCAGGACCGCCTTAGAGAGTTCAGTTTAAGGGAAGTGGAAAGGGAGTACGGGCGTGGTAGGCGCTAGCGGACTCGAACCGCTGACCTCTACCGTGTGAAGGTAGCGCTCTAACCAGCTGAGCTAAGCGCCTGCAGGCCGCGTCGCGACTCCATGCCACGACCCTGGGATCTCAAGAAAAGATGGTAGGCCCGAGCGGATTTGAACCGCTGACCTCTACGATGTCAACGTAGCGCTCTAACCAACTGAGCTACGGGCCTCCGTCCCGGTCATGGACCAGGGCCGGGCAGCGTAACAATCGCTCCAAGCAGGTGTCAATGCGGGGGCACATCAAAGAGGGGACGCAATATTCATTGTGTCCCCTCTTCTTCTTGTGTCCTTGATCCTCTTAGTTTGCAGCCCTCACCATCGTCGGTTCGCAGATGCAAAAATCCGAGCTCGGGATGCACTACACTTTTCACAGAAATGGAACGCGACCCCACAACCTAAGATTGGGCCCCATTCTCAGACAAAGGAGAAGTACTGATGGCTAAGGTGATTACCGTCGGCGGAGTTTTCTTCAAAAGCAAGGACGCCAAAGGCTTGGGCGAGTGGTACCAGCAGTGGCTCGGGATGCCGGTTGAGCATCCCTACGGAGCCAGCCTCCCTCCCAAGGATCTTCCCGCGGGTACGATGGCGGTTTGGACGCCGTTCGCCGCAGATACCGACTATTTCCAGCCGTCAGAGCAGAGTTTCATGATCAACCTGGTGGTGGATGATCTCGACGGAGCCCTAGCGCAAGTCAAGCAGGGGGGCGCCGAACAGGTGGGCGAGATCGATGATTGCGAGTACGGCCGATTTGGTTGGTTCCTTGATCCGGAGGGCAACAAAGTCGAATTGTGGGAGCCCAAAGATGCGTCGTAGTCGTTCCTTTCTCGCATTCGCTATTTGCTTGCTCGCCGCCACCGGATGCGCCACCGTTCTCCCCTCCGATCAGCCGGTGGTCAAGAAACCGATCAAAGAACTGGACGTTGAGGTCTCGGACACCACTCAGAGCGCCACACTTCCTCTCAGCTTGGCCAACGGCTACAGCGGCATGGCGAAAATCGCCGAGGATCGCTACCTGGTGGTGCATGACACCAAAGCCCACCGCGATAATGCGCGCTTGGGGTTGATCACCGTCGGTGGAGAAAACGGACCGGTCTACCAGCCCCTGGCGGCGACCGACTGGCTGCACGAGGGCGGACGCGCCAGCGACCTAGAGAGCGCCTGCGCCTTACCGGGGCGAGACAACGAAGCCCTGGTTGCCGAGAGCGGCACCTGGGAAGGGCGCTACGGCAGGTTGTTTCATGTTCGCGTGGAAGGCGATACCGCGACCGTGATCCGAGCACTGCCGATCCCCAATCTGGCCGACAACGACCCCAACACCATCGGCGATAACTTCGAGGGCATCGCCTGCGTCGCAGACGCTTCAGGACGCGTGCTGGTAATTCTGGGGGAACGCGGCGGCACCCGCCACAACCCCGAAGGCAGTTTGCGCTGGGCGACTTTCGCACCCGAGCGAAGCGCGTTGCACTGGTCGCTCACCGGGCTCTCTGGAGTCATGGTGTCGGCGCCGGGAGGTTGGGTATCGCCGGAGAGCAAGCGCGATATCGCCGACCTCTATCTGGATCCAGAGGGAATTTTGTGGGCGGTCGCCAGTGAAGACGCGGGCGATGACGGCCCGTTTCGCTCGTTGATCTATGCCGTGGCCAAGATTGATCCCAGTTTGCAATTTCCGATTGACGTCATCGCCGACCCGACCGTGGCTTGGACCCTGGAGGGGTTCAAGGTCGAAGCACTCTCGGCGGGGCCCGATCATCTGCCACTGGCTCCTCTATCGTTCGCCACCGAGGACGAAAACTTGGGAGGAGTTTGGCGAGCGCTCTATCCCTCGGCGCAAGACTAAGCCCGCTCCGCTTGCACCTTCCACAACGGTTCGCTTCTGTTATTCTCCCGCTACCCCATGGACGACCCCGCCCCTAGATACCTCCACCGCAGCTTCAGTTGTTCCCCGTCAACAGGCCCCAAGGCTGGACGTTGCCACCGATAATCTATGTCCAGCGCTGAAGCTTCTCCATTCGCATTCGACATTTCTCCTGGCGTTGGCCTCGCTCTAGGTCTGCTACTGGTAGCCGTCAACGGGTTTTTTGTCGCCGCCGAGTTCGCTCTGGTCAAGGTACGTGGAACCCAGTTGGACCCATTGGTCGCCGCTGGCAACCGCAGGGCCAAGATCGCTCGTGAGATGACGCGTGACCTGGACGCATACCTATCCGCGTCACAAGTGGGGATCACCCTTGCCAGCCTAGCCTTGGGTTGGATCGGCGAGCCCGCTTTCGCCCACATCATTCGGCCCCTAGTGAGCTGGATTCCAGGAATGACGGAGACCACATTACATACCGTGGCGCTGGTGGGCGCTTTCCTGGCAATTACCACGCTGCACATTGTGGTCGGCGAACTCGCTCCGAAGTCGATTGCGATCCGGAAACCGGAACCGGTCAGCCTATGGATTGCGCTACCCATGTGGGCCTTCTACCGAGCTTCCTATCCGGCAATTTGGCTGCTCAATCACGCAGCCAACTTGCTTTTACGTTTGGTCGGCGTTCCACCGATTTCGGACTCAGAGCTAGCTCACAGCGAGGAGGAGGTCAGACTCTTGCTCTCTTCCGATCAAGCCAGCGAACTGTCGGAGGACAAACGCGAAATTCTCGACAACGTCTTCGAGCTCTCGCATCGAACCGCTCGGCAAGTGATGATCCCTCGTCCCGAAGTAGTTTTCTTTGACGCCAAAGACTCGGTTGACGAAGCCATGCAACGAGCGCGTGAAAGTGGACACACCCGTTTTCCGCTGTGTCAAAACGGACTGGATACCGTCATCGGCATGATCCACATCAAAGACATCTTCCGTTTGGGCCAGCAACCTGATTCTCTGGAACGGGTTAAACGGCCGATGGGGTTCGTCACCGAAAGCCTGACCTTGGACAAAGTCTTGGCGCGCATGCGCAAAGAGAAATCGCACATGGCGGCGGTGCTCGATGAATTCGGCGGCGTCTCCGGCATCGTGACCATGGAAAACGTCATCGAAGAACTGGTCGGACCGATCCAAGATGAGTTCGACCTCGAGCCGCCGGAGATGGTGCAACGAGCCGAAAACTTGTGGGAAGTTGCCGGAGCGATGTTGATCGAAGACCTGGAAGATGAGATCGACATGGAGGTCGACCACCGCGACGAAGCCACGATTGGCGGAGTGGTCTTATCGGACCTAGGGCGTCAAGCCAAGGTTGGCGACGAAGTGGTGGTTGGACCGCTTACCTTCAAAGTGGTCGAGATTGACGGCAACCGGATTCAAACCTTGAGGGTTCGGCGCTCGGTCAACGGCGAAACCAATGACGATTCGCACGCCGAGTAGCGGCGCTACATCCGACTGAACTTCAAAAACTCAGCAGATTTCTAAACCAGTTCTTGGTGTGGGATCCGATGATTACGCGGCGCCTTGGACCCGCGCAACCACAGTTTCGACCACCGACTCCACCGGCACCAACTCTCGTTCTCGATCGCGCCGGCTAGACATTTCGACATTACCCTCGGCGAGCGACTTGGCGCCCACCACCAATCGCAAAGGAATGCCGATCAGGTCGGCATCCTTGAATTTGACTCCGGGTCGCTCTTTTCGATCGTCGTAGAGCACGTCGATACCGGCATCGAGCAATGCTTGATAGAGGTTGTCGGCGGCGGCGCGGACCGCTTCGTCTTGATGTCCCAGGAAAGAAACCAGGACCTCAAAAGGAGCAATCGCCGCGGGCCAAATGATTCCATCTTGATCGTGGTTCTGTTCAATCGCCGCAGCAACTGTTCGCGTCACGCCGAAGCCATAGCACCCCATGATCATGTTTTTGGTTTCGCTATCTGCGTTGACAAAGTCGCACTTCATTGCCGATGAGTACTTGGTACCCAAGTCAAAGATATGTCCCACCTCAATACCGCGATGGATCTCAAAGCGGCCCTCGCAGCGCGGACAAGGGTCTCCTGCACCAGCCAGGAGAAGATCCGCCACCTCGGGCAACTCAGCGTCTACACCCCAGTTGACGTCGATCCAGTGCTTATCCCGCTGGTTGCCGCCGCAAACAAAATTGGCTATCGCCTCGACGCTACGATCGGCGATCTTACGCAGCCCCGACGCCAATCCAACTGGTCCGGCAAAGCCAACCGGGGCCCCGGTCTCACGTTCAACGTCTGCTTCTGAAGCAAGCCGCAACTGGCGCGCATCCAAGAGATTCTTCAACTTGACTTCATTCACTTCCCGGTCACCACGAACAAATACCGCGACGAACTCCGCGTCAGCTTTGTAGACCAAGGTCTTAACGAACTCGGTGACCGGTCGATCCAGAAAAGACGCCACCGCCTCAACACTGGTCAAGTCAGGAGTATCCAGAAGTTGTGCAGCACGCAGATCTTGTTGTGCCCCAACCTCCAACTCGCCAATCACCGCCTTTTCCACATTAGCTCCGTATCCGCATTGCGCGCAGCGCGCCACCGCATCTTCACCGGTCTCCGCCAGGACCATGAACTCGTGCGACGAGGCGCCACCGATCGATCCGCTATCGGCTTCGACCATGGTGTACTCCAAACCACACGCTTCGACGATCCTGCAGTATGCATCGCGCATCCCCGCGTAGGTCTCCATCAGCGACTCTTGCGTGGCGTGGAACGAATAGGCGTCCTTCATGACGAATTCCCGACCACGCATCAAGCCGAACCGAGGACGAATCTCATCGCGAAACTTGGTCTGAATCTGAAATAGGTTGCGCGGTAGTTGTCGATAGCTGCTGATGTCCCGGCGAACGATATCGGTGACCACTTCCTCGTGGGTCGGTCCGAAGCAAAAATCGCGACCCTGACGATCCTGCATACGCAGAAGCAGCCCGCCGTAGATGTCCCAGCGATCGGTCTCTTTCCAGAGCTCTGCCGGGTGCACCGCGGGCATCAGCAGTTCAGCGGACCCGGCACGCTCCATCTCTCGGCGAACGATCGCTTCCATTTTGCGGATAGTCCGCCAGCCCAGTGGCAGATAGCTATAGATGCCAGCGGCGACCTTACGAATCATCCCCGCCCGCACCATCAACTGATGGCTTGCGACATCTGCGTCGGCTGGAGCCTCGCGCAAGGTGTACAAGTAGTAGTTGGTCCAACGCATTGTCTTCCTTATTCGTGACCGCGGCGTCCGATGGTCCGTTCTCCGGCTGGCAATCCTAGCGCCTGTTGGCCGACAACGGCACGATCTGCCTCGCTTTCGGTAATTGATAACCGTTTCCGGTCCAATAACTGGTCCCTGAGTAGACGCTCACCGTGCGACACACCACCAGCCTGCACTTCCGCCTCATCCAAATAGCCCGCTGCCAATTCAGTCTCGCCCCTGGCCGACTGCACGATTCCGAGGAATTTCAGATGCAGCACGTGCCCACCCATCTCGACCGCACTGTGCAACAACGTGAGCGCCTGATCCAACTCATTGCGCTTGTAGTGGACCCAACCCAGGGCAGCCACCGCCTGAGCGCGAAGCTCAGGAACCTCAATCTCCGTCCCCCGTCTGGCGGCAGCCAACGCTCGGTCTAGGTCTTCTTCCAATTCCGCCAAATTAAGCGCGATCTCGTAATTGGCGACAAACTGGGCCAATGGGTCGTCCAGTTCGAGCAGTTTCTCCGCCCAATCCACACCTTCTTGCAACCGGCCCTCGGCGCGCAGCGACTCAATCATCAAGGCCCCCGCTTTCGACAGTGGACCAGCCTGATGGCAACGCAACAGTACCCGCTCAGCAAGCCGGCGAGCATCAGAAAAATGCCCCGCGTTCGAAAATTCGGTGGCCCGCTGCAACGGCGACTGCCAAATGCCCGCATCCGGTGCGGGTAGGCTGTCAGCCAACACTCCATAGTGATGCCCTGCGGGGTTGAGGCTCAGTGCAGCGGTGAGCGTTTCTTGCCCTTTCTTGCCCCACCCACGCGCCACATAGCTTCGCCCCAGTTCATACAAGAACTCATCAGCGGTCGGATCCATGCGTACCGCTTCTTCCAGCATGGTGGCTGCCCGGCCGAACTTACCCATCCGCCGATACGCTTGCCCCAACAACCCAAGTGCGGTTGGCACCCGGTCCAATTCCAGGGCTCTTTCGAGATAGACCGAAGCCTCGCGAAGGTCTCCGCGGTCCAAGCAAAGAGAGCCGAGACCCAACCATCCCAGGAATTCTTCGGGTTTCAGTTCCACAGCCCGCCGCAGCCGTTGGCGTGCGGAAGCTGAACTGCTCGCTTCGTGGAGCAAAACGCCCGAGTAGACCAACGCCTCATATTGCTCCGGATCTCGAACCAAGGCGCCATCAAATCGCTCAAGAGCGCGTGACGATCGGCCCGAAAGGAAATGGAGTTCACCAGCCAGCGCCGCCAACTGCGGATTGTTCGCGTCCAATTGCAGCGCCTGATCTAGGTATTCAAGCGCACCGTCGAGGTCAAACACGGCGAACGCTTCGGAGGCTTCGTCGAGCCGAACCTGGAACAACTCTGGTTCTTCTCCTGCGAAATCGGCAGCGATCAAGTCCCGGCGGTCCTCCAAAGCTTGGTGTTTCTCAGCCGCCAATAAACCTTCACGTAGATGTTCATTCCACGCCTCTCGAAACTCTTCAGGCGCAACCACTCCGCGGTTAGCGAGTACCTCCTCGATCGCCGCCAAACCTGCCTGCCCGACTAAGTTCGCTCGCTCCAACCGACGCAAAGCAACTACGCTCCGTTGCAATCCGCCCACGGTCGCTCGCAGGGCTTCTTCTAGCAAAGAGACCCTCTCCACTAAGTGCTCTTCGAGCGTGCCTCCCTCTCGGTTCTGACTGACGGTCCGGCCTTCCCTACCCTGGGTTGAGATCACCAATAGTTTCTTGCCACAGCGCGAACACGACGACTCGTCGATCGCGTTCTCCGCACTGCAGTGTTGACAGAAGATCACCGAGCTAGCCGTATTGATAAAAACCGTGACCACTCTTTCGCCCCAAGCGGCCAGCGTCAACCAACTTCACCAACAGTGGACAGGGACGATACTTTGAATCAGCAAACTCACGGTGCAGAACCCGAAGAATATCGACACACACGTCGAGGCCGATCAAGTCGGCGAGTGCAAGAGGGCCCAGTGGGTGATTCATCCCCAGTCGCATCACCTCGTCAATCGCCTCCGGCTCTCCGACTCCCTCAAAGAGGCAGAAAGCCGCCTCGTTGATCATCGGCATCAAGACTCGGTTGGAAACAAACCCAGGCGAATCGTTGACCTCGACCGGCGTCTTCCCCATCGCCCGGGTCGCCTGTTCAATCTGATCGTAGGTTTGTTGATCAGTGGCCAATCCGCGGATAATCTCAACCAATTTCATCAACGGCACCGGATTCATAAAGTGCATACCAATGACTTGATGTGGCCGGTTGGTAGACGCCGCCAGCTTGGTGATCGAGATCGAGCTGGTATTGCTGGCCAGGATGCCGCCGTCTTTGACGATTCGATCCAGATCGCGAAACACCGTCTGCTTGACTTCCAGTTTCTCGACGATCGCTTCGATCACCAAATCAACCTCGGCCAGCGCTTCCAAAGAGGTCGCTGTCGTTAGCCGGTCGGTTGCTTGATCGGCTTGATCGGAGGTGAGCTTTTCTTTCTCAAGCGACTTCCCCAGCCCTGCCAGGATCCTCGATCGACCGCGATCCAAAGCTTCAGCGTCAACATCCACCAGAGTAGCTTGGTAGCCACCCGTTAACGCCACTTGTGCGATGCCGGCCCCCATGGTTCCTGCCCCGACGACTCCAATTTGTTTAATCTTATAGCTCATGGTCGCTGTTCCTTATCACCCAGGCTGTGCAGGCCCCGCGAGCAGACTGTAAGGCCGACCTGCCGTTCCTAGGACTTCGATCCTATCCGCTCTCGGGCGACCATGACTGCCGATGTTGGCTGAGGAGATCTAGCGCCGCTGCACCGACCGCGACCAAGGAAAAAAGTATCCAAGCAACAAATCCGACCACCGGAACCAAGCGCAGAAGATTGATCGCCAAGGCGCCCACCAACAGCGGCCCTAAGATGAGCGGCAAGGGTCGCTTGATTCTCTTCGCCAACGTCCTTCCCACCACCAAAGACAAGGCGGCGACGCCCCACAACTTGAGTGCAAAGATCAAGAAAACCGCCAGTAACACCAGCGGCAACGAGGCGGCAATCGGTAAGACTGCAACGGCCAGAAGGATCAGTAGAAATGAGGTTGCGACTAATCCCACACCAATTCCGAACAGGCGAACCGGTCCACGGGTAAACGCAAGTGCTGTTCGGCGCAAAGCACGTGGCAGGAATAGGCCGCACAGTGATGCCCACAAGAGCCATGCTGCAATTAAACCCAGCTTCAGGGCGATCACCTCAGGACTCCACCACGAATCCGCCATGATAGGGCCATCGATCAATCCCAACAGAGTCGGATTGGCACCCGGATAGGCGGCGACACGGCCCCAAGCTTTGGCTCCTGGCTCCAATTTCACCACCCCACCCAAAGCCTGAACGTTACCTCCGACCGATGCGGTCGACAACAACAAAACATCACCGCCCAGAGCGATGACATCTCCCTCTACACGGCCGCGCACGGTGACCGAGCCTCGAACCACCGCAACATCAGCCCGAGCGTGGCCCTCAACGACCAGATCCCGACCGACTGCGACCAGTTCGCTGCGCGCGACACTGCCCTCTTGAAGCACCAAAGCAGGGGCTTCGGCAGCGCCAGCGCTACCAGCTACCAAAACGGCACAGGCAAACAAAAACCTCACTGTGCGGAGACTATCTTGATCGGTGCTTGGAGGTCGCGGGTCGCCGCCTAACGACACGCCAAGTCAGGATGCTGAAGGCAGTCATCATCAACGCCAGTCCGATCACGGTTTGTGGCGAAAGGTTCGGACGCACCGCGGTTCGCAGCCCGACCCACGAAGCACCCAGCCAGCCCCAACCGACGGTCAGAGCGTCTGCAAACAGACTTACTAAGGTCCCTCCCACTCCAGCCGCCGGGGCGGAGGCGAGAAACCATCCGGCCGAGATCATGAGCAGCAAACTTGCCGCGATCGCCGCGATTCCAAATCGACGGTTATTGGCGGCGATCGATCGCATCACGCCTGCGGAAAAGCCCGGCGCGGTAGCGATTTTCTCCTGAGCAAGAAGTTGATCCAACGCGTACTCGCGGCGACAACCGACACACTCGGTCATGTGAACATCCCAAGATGAGCTCCTTGTGCTCGATCCCGAGTCTCTATCCAACCATTTTGTGCAAGGACGATTCATCATCTAGCCTTCCAAGTAATCTGCCAGCGCTGACTTCAAGAGATTTCGACCACGAAACAGCTTGTTCTTGACCGTGCCCAGCGGCATTTTGCACAGCTCGGCAATCTCTCCATAGGAAAGTTCGGCGTAGTGTCTCATCTCCACCAACTCCCGATACTCCTCTGGGAGCGTAGATATGGCCTCCCGTATCGCGCGTCGACGTTCCAAATTGCGACTGGTGTCATAGGGATCTGGCCCATCAGACTCAAAATCATGCTCACGGGACTCGCCTGAATCATCTTGCCAAACTGGGGCAACTGTCTTAATTCGCTTGCGTCGTAGTCGATCGATCGCCGCGTTTTGGCCAATACGAAATAACCAAGTCGAGAACCTATATTGATGATCGAAGCGGTCCAAGGCACCGAAAACTTTGACGAATACTTCTTGAGCCAAGTCATGAGCAGTTTCTCTATTGCCAACCTTGCGGTAGAGGAAGTTGACCAGTCGGCCCTGATACCGAAGTACCAATTGTTCAAAGGCCCATTCATCTCCATCTGCTGCCGCGGCGACTAGCGCCTCATCCGATAGGTTTGGCGCCGTCACCATCTCAAGTTACGCACTATCCTGCAGAAGGTTTCGATCTCATCGAACGAACAACCAGCGACCCGTCAAGAAACACACTCCGCCAATGGCTAACATCGCCAATTCCAAGCGAACTGCTTCGTAAATCATTCCGACTCCGAGTGCGGAGCCAGCCAGGATCAGCCCACAGACCTGAAGAAACCAACCGAATGTCTTCATCGACTAGCGGCCACTGAGTAGGCGCTCACCTAGAACTCTCGGCAGGCCCGCGGCAAAGATCTTGTTACAAGCACCTTCAACATCGTACTCCACGCGACGCCACTCGACCTCTCGCTCAACCCCCCAATGGATCACCATGTAGGCGGCCCGAGGATCTCCGTCACGCGGCTGCCCCACCGACCCAGGATTAATCAGGTAGCGACGACTCGCCTCAATGCGCAATTGTTCAATGCTGAGGAAGGTGATGTTGGAGCGAAACGGCTGATCACGAGTCTCGACAAAACAAGAAGGCACGTGGGTGTGACCAAACAGCGTCACCATCGCCTGCGAGGCACGAAACGACAAGCCAGCCGAGCGGCTGTCAAGAACATACATATCCTCGTCCAACGGTGATCCATGACAGATTCCGAATTCGGGAGTCACTGCCACCGGCCCTTGTGGCAGGCGCCGAATAAATTCGGCGTTGGCAGTGGTCAGTTGCTTGCCGGTCCACTCCGCCGCGGTCCGAGCCATCACGTTGAACGATTCCAACGATTCCAACCCGATGGCCGCTTTGTCGTGATTACCTCGCACCACGGTTACCGAATCACCCCGGCTACGCACCAGATCGACGACCGGGTTGGGATCGGCGCCGTAGCCAATGAGGTCGCCCAGCAGCAATATTTGGTCAAAGGATTCGGTCTCGCAATCGGCCATCACCGCGTTGAGCGCCTCAAGGTTGGCGTGTAGGTCTGAAATCACCAAAAACTTCACGACGCTAGCTCCAGGGAATCCAATACCCGGCGACAGGTCTGTTGGACGGGCTCCGCTTGACGAACGGGCACCACCACGTTGGCTGTTTCAGCGTACCGGCGCCGTCGGTCACGTAATAGATGCCGCCAATTTTCAGTGGCTAAAGGCCGTTCGGATGTCGAACTGTCTTGCAATCGTTTCTCAATCTGCTTCTCGTCAACATCCAACCAAACCACCACACCGTCATCGTCGCGTAGAGTTCGGCGATTATCCGAAGAGTCGATCACGCCGCCGCCGCAGGCAACCACGCGATTGCTGATGGAGGATACTTGCAGCAAAGCTTCACTCTCTCGAGTTCGAAACCCGATTTCACCTTCTTGGGAGAAAATCTCTTCAACCGTCATCTTGGCTCTCAGCCGCACTACCGTATCTAGATCGCAAAAGCCCCAACCCAACACCGCTGCTATTCGGCGACCGATGCAACTCTTGCCAGCGGCCATGAATCCGGTCAAGTACACCCTTGGCTCGGTTGTGCTTTCTGGCTCAGCGTACCGCGAAACCCAATCTTGCACCACCTTAGGGCTCACTGCGATGGCCGCCGCCACCGCAACCACATTGGCTCCCGCCCAACGCAAATCCGGAATCGAAAACTCTTCGATACCGCCGATCGCAACCATCGGTTTGTCGGTCCAATCACGAGCCTGGTCCAATGCTTCAATACCCCGAGCTTTAGGGGCACCCTTCTTGGTCTCAGTCGAGAACACCGGACCGAAAGCTACCAGGTCGACGTTTGGGTCCTGGTCCGCTTCACCGACCGTCAAGGCGTGGTCCGTGGAGCGACCGATACGTAGATTCGGAAACCCCTGCCGAATCACGCCGGGAGGCGGGTCGTCATTGCCCAAATGCACCCCATAGGCACCGACCATCGCAGCGATGTCGGCGCGATCATTGATCCACAGCCGGGTATCTGTCCCGGCTACCGCTTCCATGCACGCCTCGGCTATCCGGAGTAACTGACGATCTGAGGCGCTCTTGTCTCGCACTTGAACCCACGGCCAGCCAGCGTAGGCAAGCTCCTCAACGACGCTCGGAAGTTCCCGAGGAGCCCAACAAGCAGCGTCGGCAATCGCGTAAATCCGAGGAACCGTCACCCAAATCTCCCCCCCGCAAATCCCTAGCTTGCGTTGGACTCCAGAAACCGCTCCATAAATCGAGTGGAAAGCTGCCCTGCAACAAACTTGGGATCGACTAAGACCCGACGATGAAGATCGATCGACGTCTCTATCCCCTCAACGACGAAGAAATCTAGAGCGCGCAGCATGCGACGGCGCGCTTCGTCGCGTGTTTCTCCGTGAGCGATCACTTTGGCAATCAACGAGTCGTAGTAGGGTGGCACCACGTAGTCTTCATAGACGTGGGTGTCTATGCGGATGCCGGGGCCTCCGGGAGGGTGATAGGTCGTGATCTTGCCTGGAGAAGGTCGGAAATGAACTGGATCCTCGGCGTTGATTCGACACTCGATCGCATGGCCTTTGGTTTCGATGGTGCCAAACGGAAGCTCCTCACCGCGGGCTACGCGGATCTGTGCCTTGACCAAGTCCGTTGCGGTCACCAACTCGGTCACCGGATGCTCCACCTGAATCCTGGTGTTCATCTCCATGAAGTAGAACGAACCATCTTGATCGAGCAGAAACTCCACGGTTCCGGCGTTCTCGTACCCGGCCGCAAGCGCCAAACGGACCGCAGCATCGCCCATCTCTTGCCTTAGCGATTGGTTCACGATCGGCGACGGCGACTCTTCAATCAGCTTCTGGTGGCGCCGCTGAATCGAACACTCGCGTTCGCCCAAATGAACACAGTTACCATGACCGTCGGCAAAAATCTGAAATTCGATGTGGCGTGGCTCGTCGAGATACTTCTCTAGGTAGAGATCAGCGTTGCCGAAGGCTCCCGCGGCTTCCTCACTGGCAGTGGCAAACTGGGTCGCCAACGCATCCGGCTCCCGAACAATCCGCATTCCCCGACCACCACCCCCGGCGGACGCCTTCAAGATCACCGGGTAGCCTACGCCCTCGGCGACCCGCAACGCTTCCTCTGGACCCGATAGTGGCTCGCTACTGCCCGGCAGCACCGGGACCCCTGCTGCTCGCGCCATCTCCCGCGCCTTGGCTTTGTCACCCAAGGAACGGATCGCGCTCGCGTTGGGGCCGATCCAGGCGATGCCACACTCAGCGAGCATCTCAGCGAACTCAGCGTTCTCGGCCAAGAAACCGTACCCAGGATGCACCGCGTCGGCCCCAGTAATCTCTGCTGCTGAAATGATTGCCGACTTATTGAGATAACTGTCAGTGGCCGCAGGAGGACCGATGCACACTTCCTCGTCGGCATAGGTTACGTGCAAACTATCGGCGTCTGCGGTGCTGTAGACCGCCACCGTTGGAATTCCCAACTCGCGACAGGCGTGGAGGATTCGCAGAGCGATCTCACCCCGGTTAGCAATCAAAATCTTGCGCAATCGTCTTTCTCGAAGCTCGCCGTCGAGCCTAGGCAGACTGAATGGCAAACAGCGGTTCACCAAACTCCACAGGCTGAGCATTCTTGGGGAAAATCTCGACCACCACACCGTCCGCGTCCGATTCGATCTCGTTCATCAATTTCATCGCTTCAATGATGCACAGAACCTGGCCCTTTCGTACCCGATCGCCCACTCGAGCGTAAGGATCGGCATCCGGCGCTGGCGCGGTGTAGAAGGTGCCAACAATCGGCGAGGAAACCACGTGAGCTCCTTGGCCAGGTGATGGTTTTTCCTCTACCACCTCTTGTGCAACCGGCTCCTCAGCGACAACAATCGATTCAGGCTCCGAGGTCGATGTCGGACGCGAAACCGATTCGACAGTGGTTTGAGACTTTCCATTGATTACCAGGCGAAAACCAGCCCGCTCAATCTCGATTCCGTCGAGTCGTTTGTCGGCTACCAATCGCAACAGCTCTTTGATTTCTTCAAAATTGAGCATGCCTACTCCGTATTCGTTGTGGCCATCTAGGCATCAGGTGACGCCTCAACCCATCATGGCGAGTCTATGAGGTGGGGTCAACCCGTGCCAATGGGTTCCATTTGACCCAAGGCGCGTCGCCACGCGCCCAACCGCTTTAGCAAGAGTCGTTTGGACCGCAAAGTCTGCTCTGAGTGACGCCGCAGCGCCGCATCCACCAGAGCGTCAAGTTCTCGATCATCAGCCGAACCTCGGGTCAAGTCACCTAGGACTTCCGCGGCGCGCTCTGGGTGCCCCTGTTCGAGGTACAAGCGTCCTAGGGTTCTTGTCGCAGGACCGACTGCGGCCGATGAGGGAGGAAACTCGAGCTGAGACTCCACGGTCTTAAACAACTCCTGCGCCTCTCTATCCTCTGGCAGCACCCGCAAGTACTCCGACAGCCAGCGATGCGCTTCCAGGTGGTTGCCGAGCATCAAGTTGGCGTCAGCCAAGAGTCGTCGGGCAACCATTTGGTCAGGATCATGTTGTAGCGCTAGGAATAGTTGTTTTCTGGCCGCTGCGGGCTGCTCCAAAGTAACCAAAATCTTCCCGAGTGCGATTCGGGCAGCAACGTGCTCGGACCGTTCCTGCAAAGCTTGGCGATAAGAATCGGCAGCCTGATCCAGGTGGCCGGCCTCCTGTAATCGCCGCGCCTCGCGCAATTTCTCGTCCGACCGACTTCCTCTGTTCTGGGCCGACAAGGCTCTATGGAACCGGAACTGTTATGTCTTGTGTGATTGAGTTGCTGCCGAAATCATTAGTCACGGTCAAGGTAACGCTATATTCATCCGCCGCAGGATAGGTAAACGTGGGGTTCAGTGAAGTACTATCGGTTGACCCATCGGTTCTGAAATCCCATGCGTGAAGCAACGGCTGACCTCCAGTACTGGTACTGGTAAAGATAACAGTATTCCCTTCACCACCAGCCACCGTGAACTGTGCAGTAGGCGTCAGTCGCGCGATAGTAATGACGGAAGTGCCTTCAAGGAGTGCTTCAGAGCCGCCCGCGGTTTGAGCCCTAACGGTGAAAGTGTCGGCCGTAATCGCGGCGACATCGCGATCAGTGAGCGTCAGAGTATCGATCACCTGCCCAGTGCTGTCGGTTACGAGTGCGCCACCTCCTGAAGTCAGGATGCCAAAGGGTGTCGAAAAATTAACCACCGCATTGGGCAATGGCGCTCCGGTGTCCCCTCGCACCAACGCCAAGAGTTGAATTTCGCCTCCCGTTTCCTCTACCGTAGTCGGAGTGGCTTGGATGCTGACAAAAGCGGCGAAGGCGCCGATTTGAATCGGCGGGTCCAAAGTCACCACCGCGGCTGCACCCGACGAAACCACCACCGTCGCTAGGCCCGCGCGACCGTCGCCACGAAGAGTAGAAATAGCGACCCCACGCGCGTCTGTGAAGATCGATTCGTCAATTGTTCCCAACGTGGTCGACAAAAGAATCTCGGTTCCCGGATTGACCTGCGAGCCATCTTCGTTGCGAGCAATGACGGTAATCACGCTCTCGCCGTCGACATCAATAAAAGTCGGATTGGCGCTGACCGTAAGTGTCGACCCGCCAGGCGCCACCGGGGTCACTTTGTCGCACCCGGCAAGAACGCTAAGGGTCAAAAGGGCAGTGGCAAAAATACGTCTTTGTCGCATCGTTTGCAGTATACGTAGGCTGCTACCTTGCGGTCTAGAAACGATAGTCACAACTGAAGCACTTCATTTGGAGTTGTGCAACGCACGCACCGTGCCAATCAAGGGTCCTCAGGAAATCGCACAATGAGTAGGCCATCGCCGCGCTCGAAGGAGGGGGCAACAGTTCGGTTGAGGTCAAAGACCACACGCGTGATCGGCTTAGGTTCACTCTCAAACAAACCAATTCTCACCCCGGCAACGTTGCCTGAGCCGGGGAAACCCTGAGTTTCTGTGCTCTTGGCCACCCCGAGCAGGTCGATCACCAACCGATCTGGGGCGGCCAAGGTAAAGGTTCCGTAGTGGAATCCTCCATCACCGACGAGACGGAGTTCGCTGACCCCTTGCTCCGTGGTCCACGAAGCACTCAGCAGTTGCGTTGCCAAAGGTCCGGCCGGCATCGATTGGAATCTCCCGGGAAGCGCCTCCGGTATTGTTTCCACCACGCTGGATGGCGCCGAACCAATTTCTTCCGCGACCTCGACGGTCTCGACAATCGGAGCGGGCGAACTGCCCATATTTTGAGCGATGGCGGCTCCAGTTTCCTGGTCAAACCGAACAACGAGTTGGTTTTCCCCTGATTCGACCCAGGGGATCCCAGCTTGCGACAAATCGAAGACAATTCTTGCCACCGGATCCGGCGAATCGGCAAACTGCCCCAGCCGCACTCTTTCTACCGGCCCGGCACTGGGGCCGCTGAGTTCTCTGTTATCCGCGACCAGTTCTAGTCCGAGCAGGTCGATGACAAATCGGTGAGGTTCGCTGAGCGCGAACGCCCGATAGCCGATATCGCCATCGGCCAGAAGTCGATAAGACCCGACCACATCCAGAGGTTCCACCGTCAGCAACAACTTGGCCGCTGAACTCCCGGTCACCGCAGCAAGATAAGGATTCCCCGGTGTCCCGATCGGCCGCACTGCCGACGAAGTGTCAGGCGTCTCAAACGCAACCGGCCGTGACGACTGGCCAGTACCAGCTTCGTCGATTCCCGCGTGATCCAACACCGGAAGATCTGACTCTTCCACCGTTACCGGAACCTCAGCGCTGGGCACATCCGTGGCCGGCTCAGGGCTAGCCATTTCAAAAGTAGGCAATTCAGCAGTGCGCAATTCAGGGGTGCGCAGTTCAGGAGTATCCAGTACTGGGGTTGGTTGTCCATCATTGCGCTCCAAGACAGGTTCAGAAACCGACTCCTCCACAGGGAACTGGATAACAACCGGCTGGCTGTCAGGCTGGATATCTGCCCGGGCTTCTACTGTATCCAGATTTCCTGGAGGCGGGTCCATCCCACCGTCTACCTCGGAACTCTCCGACTCGAGGTCTCGGGGATCATTCTCCCTGTCCGACATGGGCTCGACGTCCGCATCCGATAGCTCCACCGTCGGCTCAACCTCTTCTACTGGTTCGGGCGCTACGAAGGTAGCCTCTGCACCTGTGTTGACCCCGTGAAACCTGGCGTGCAAGGTCAAGCCAGACGGGGTCAACTCGTACTCGGCGCCACCATCGGCAACGGTCAACCGGGTAACCGGTCCGTCCGGCTTGGTTTCAATCGAGATCACCCGTACCCCATGCACCGCCTCGGTCGGCACTTCGACAAAGGATGCCGTAACCGTCTCCCATAATTCGATCACCAACTCTCCCTCACTATTTCGCACCGTCGACCAGCTGGAATCACGATCCATTTCTAGCGTGAGGGTCACAATGCCTGCACTCTCCTGCTCCAGTTCAACGCTCAGTAACTGGGAAAGGTCAGCACCAAACAAGGGCACCGAACAAGCCGACAGAACTCCGGCAATACAGTAATTTCGGGTAACGTTGCTCTTTCGCAACGCAGAGAAACAATTCATCGTGACCTCCAGTATATTGACATCCCCTTCGCTACCCTAGCTGCGGTCAGGAGCCCAAAGCAACAACCCGGCCTGAGAACAAAAAAAACCGCGGCTACCCGCGGCCTTTTTTTGTTCTTTGAAGGGCACCAACTATGGGGCAGTTGTCACGGTGCAATCGGCTTCGCAGCCGTCACCAGAAACGACATTGCCATCGTCGCATGCTTCTCCAAGCGCAGTCTGAATAACGCCGTCGCCGCAAAACTCAGCATCGCAAGATTGGGTACATCCATCACCACTCACCCTATTGCCGTCATCACACTCCTCACGAGACTGAACGACGCCGTCACCACAGCTCTCGCGCTTACAATCGCTACTGCAACCGTCGTTGGGGATGACATTGCCATCGTCACACTGTTCCCCCGCCTGTACCTGAACAATTCCGTCACCGCAGAACTCCGTGCGACAACTAGAACTGCAGCCATCGCCACTCATCGCGTTTCCATCATCGCACTGCTCGTCAAAGTCCACGTTGCCATCCCCACAGGTTGCTGTCGTGCAACCAACATCAGTAACCGCGAACTGGCTGACCGTATCCGAGCTTTGGTTGTCACGGGCTGTCAGAGTGACCAGATATTTTCCTCCTTTCCCATAACTATGCCGCGGGTCTTTCTCGGTACTTCGGCCCCCATCGCCAAAATCCCACGCGAATTGATTGGGTGCCCCAGAGGATCTATCTTCAAAGCCAATAACCCGAGGTTGGTCAACAAATACAAAGCAGGCAAAAGCAGCTGCAACAGGAAAATCCGCTCCTGGCAGACTCGGTTGGGTTGGCGACTGTTGTTTGTCAGCCTTGCAACCACCAATCAAAGCTGGAACGACGGTGACCAGTATCGCGGTCACTAGTAGTAGTCGATTCACTTTCATTTTCATCTGCCTCCCGTCCTAGGCCCTGAACTCAACAGTAAAGGTGAAAGCATTGCTCTGCACCTCATCCCCGGACAAAGTGCGCCCGTGAAAAATCATCTCGAACTCGATCAACATCGTCTCACTCCCCGTCTCACTGTCTACGCCGCCATTGCGTAAACGCAGGTCAGTTAGTGGCTGATTGGTAAATGCCTCCGAAGTCAAAATCGGAAGATTGGTAATCGCAGCGGTCCCGTTGGCCGGGACAAGTACGCCAACGTTACGAAATTGCGTCGGTGGCAGCCTGGATCCGGTATCAATGCGCCGAAAACCGATCTGATACCGCGTGATCTGAATATCCATTAGACGGCTAGACGTCCCAGTTGGATCAGCAACAATATTCTCCAAAGTTAGCTCACCCACTGACAATCGCGCCGAGCGGTAGGTATCAGGATCACAGAATTCAATTGCGACCTCCCCGAGACTACAGTTGATACTTACACCAGAGGGCAATCCGTCAAAATCTGAAACTACCAGCAGTACTCCACCGGACTCAGTTCCATCTGTGCGAGTCTTGCATCCCGCGACCCCAACTAGAGTGATCGCTACCAGAGCTAGAACAAGTTTGTTTCTCATCACTTCCTCCTGTCCCTTCCCTATAGCCGGATCACCCTAGGGGTGATGAAAATGAGCAGTTCTTGATTTTCGTCGTTGCGGCGACGATTCTTAAATAGGTTGCCAATGCCTTTGACCTTACCCAGGCCGGGCACTCGATCTTCGCCTTGGTCACTGGAAACCTCGTAGATTCCGCCAATAACCGTGGTACCACCATCGCGCACAATCACACGGGTGCTCGCTTCCTTGGTGGCAATCGGAGCGTTGGCCGCTCCGGCTACTGCAAAAGCAGGCTGCGGTTCGCGCTTCTGGATCCGCACATCCATCAATACCGTGCCATCAGCGGTCACCTGTGGAGTGACGTCTAACCGAAGCGTTGCATTGACAAACTGCACGCTGACGGTGTTGTTTGCCACCGTCTGGATGGGAATCTGTAAGCCGCTCTGGATCGTCGCACGTTCGTTGTTGAGTGTCGAAATCCGTGGTTCCGAAAGCACATTGATCAACCCTTCGTTCTCAGCAGCCTGCAACGCGATATCCAAGTTAAAGGTATTAAGTACGTTACCCAGCGACAGATCGACAAAACCGTTGCGCGCTCCAGTCAACAAGGAAACTCCCCCGTCGACCTGGGCGTTGTTGGGAAACACCAAACCGGTGGTGTTGCCGTGCTCGTTGTCCGCGATACCGCCGAATCCCCAGTTGATCCCCAGGGTACGACTAAAGCGCTTGGTGGTTTCAATAATGCGCGCCTCGATCATCACCTGAGGCTCAGCGATGTCGAGATTTTCAATCACTGACAGCACAGTGTCGACATAGGCCGGCAACTCCTTGATGATCAAGGTGTTGGTGCGCTCGTCGACAACCACCGACCCACGCTGACTCATGATGCCGCCACGCGCCGACAAGATCCTCGCCACCACGTTTGCTTTGGCGTAGCTAACACGCTGGATCACTGTTGTTAATGGCACTGCCGCGGCCCGTACCTGAGCCAGCCGCTGCCGTTCCTCAGCCTCCTGGCGGAGCTGATTCAGCGGCGCCACACGCATGATCGTTCCTTCGACTTCGTAGCCCAAACTGTTGATCTTGAGGATCTGCTCAAGCGCTTGGTCCCAGGGTACCTGAACAAACTCCACGGTAACCCGACCGGTAACGCCAGGCTGCACCACCAAGTTGAGTCCCGATAATTGCGCCAGCGACCGCAATACGTCGCGCACGTCGGAGTCCTGCAAACTCAAGTCGATGGGTTCTCCGGTGTACTGGCGCTGGCCGCTAGCAAGCTGCTGTCTTTCAAAGCCAGTGGCGGGGTTCGGGTCGCTGGTGGCCTCGCCCGTGGTAACCGTCAGATCCTGCTGGTTGTGGTAAGCAGATTCGGACGCTGCGGCAACCGGCTCATAGCTCACGTCTGGTACTGCCTGAGCAATGATTTCTTGGGTCGATTCTGGCTCACTTTGCTGATATTGGTATTCGGTCTCGGCAATGTCGGAGGCGGCATCTTCGGCCACATCTTCAGCGACACCGTTCTGGACAGCCACATCTTCAGCAACCGTTGCAGCAATGTCATCCGCAGATTGATATTCGGACTCACCGACGGATTCGAGATCCTCAGCAATCTGGTCCAATTCGTCGACCACCTTCGCTACTTGGCCTTCGATTTCGTCTACCGGGCCGGGGTCAGTGGCCACTTCTGGTTCTGCCTCCTCAAGCGTCGTGTAGTCAGTTTCGATCGAATCTGCAAAATTCTCAACTAGATCGGTTACTTCATCGTACTTTTCAACGACAGCGTCGGCCAGTTCGCCGGTTTCGGTTGCCATAGTTTCCTCGATGACGACCATCGCGGGCTCTAGAGTTTCCGCTTCCGCTGATTCCAGGAATGTGGTCTCCGGGGTCCCTGGAAGGTCAACTTGAGCGACTTCGGCTGCGTGCGTAAAGCCGAAACGCACCACGACACCGTCCGCGACCGACTCGACCCATGGCACATAGGGGCTCCACAAGTCGAAGACCACACGAGTTACCGGCTGCGGATCCTCTCTGTACTGCGCCAGCCTGACTTGTCTAACCAACGCCTCATCAATCCCAATCGCCCGACCTTCAACACCAACCACAATGCCAAGAAGATCTATGACGAAACGATCCGGCCCGTCCAACGAAAATGCGGAATAGGCGAATGAACCGTCACCGCGAATGTAGACGCTGACTTCACCACCATGGGAAGCGGTCTCAACTGCAACCACTCGGGTACCGGCGAATTGTGTCAACGCTGCGGCAAGGAATGGCTCGTCTGAAGTGCCGCTCGGTCGAACGGCTTCGGCGGCTTCGATGGCTGTCTCTACCTCAGCCAAATCTGGATCTGCGGCCACGTCGGTAGCCTCGCTTTCCGCAACCAGAGCCTCTCCCATCGGCTCGGTCGCCAGTTCAGCTATGGCCCCAAGCGGGCGCACCAGCATTTCTAATGAATTGCCGTGCGGGACGATTTCATGTTCGGTGTCGCCGTCGAGAACTCGGATGCGCGTCACCGGGCCGTCTGGATCGCTTTCGATTTCAATCCCGCGAATGATGCCCCCGCTAATCGGCGGAACCTCCACGAATGAGCCGACCACGGTCTCTGCAAGTTCGATAACCAAATCCCCGCCGTCAGCGCGATAGCTAGACCAGCTAGTTACCTGATCGAGGTCAAATCGTATCTTGGTAACGTCTGACGCACTCTCGTCCACCGAGATCTCGGCCAACTGGGAAATCCCCTCGGAGAACATCGGAGCGCCAACGGCGCAGCCGACAACAAATGCGATCAGTACCGCGTTGCGCAACATACTGAATTGTCGAGTACCCATGCCTGCTCTCCTCAATTCTCGGGCCTTAGCTTCTTGACAACCGTTCTAAAAGGCCGGAGTGCCGCGGGGTCGTCTACCACTTGCTGAAAAACCACTTCTTCCGAAGAAATACTGATCACATCGCCGTCGAACAGTCGATCCCCTTCGTGAACCAAATAGCTAACCGAGCGATCGGCGGCACGCACCTGCGCGACTCTCTCGGCACCAAACGCCATGATTCCAGTCACTTCCAAATCGCCGATTAACAGCCCCGGAAGACCTTCAGGGCGCTGTCCAGTCGAAACCACGCTAGTTCGTTCCACAATCAGCGACTGAAAAGGATCACGCCGGGTTCCCGGATCGTAGGACGGCTGGGACTCCCCGGCAAGCACTCTCCACTCCTCGGACAACAACTCTTCGATCTCAGACGGGGCGTCGAACTCAAAGAATTCTGGCTCCTCGAACTCCTCTTCCTGGACCACCCCGTCGTCGCTCCCAGCGGTGTCCTGCGACTTCACAGCCCCGACACCAAAGACCAACCCAAAAATACTCACTACTAGCGGCCATTTCATTTTCATCGCGCCGCTCCTTGCTCACCATCAGCGCTCGGTGGCGGGGGATCTTCATAAATAAAGGTCAGAGCTTGAAAGTCCGCAGACACGGTGTGTCCCGGCCTAGTAGCCGTGTTGCCTCGCCTGCCCAGCGAACGCAATTGCAAATTGCCGATATTGATAATCCGCGAAAGCTTACTAACGTCGTCAAAAAAGATGGCCAGGTTGTGATACCCGCCTTCTAAGCTGATGGCGATCGGCCACTCGGTGTAGAAGCCGCGGTCCACGAACTGCCCCGGTGCAATGCGCAAGGTCTGAAAATCACCTTGCTCTGTCAGGCTGCGAATCTGCCGAAGCAATTCTGGCGTGTTACGCCGGGAGGGAAGAATACGCAGCAATCGCTCTAGGTTGGCCTCAAGCTCAGCCACCTCAGCGCGAAACTCCGGCAGCTTTCTTTCCGCCTGTCGACCCTTTTCTAACTGCTCATTTAGCTCGATAATCCGGGCTTTTCGTTGCCCGATACCCGCCTCCATTTTGGAAAAGAACATCCTGTGAGCCCCATAGAACAATAGGGCACTAATAACCAAGCCAGCAGCAATACCCCTATAGTAAGGCTTGCCTTCAAGTCCGGTCTGAAATGCCATTCCCTCTCCTACCTCAATGCGGCCTGCGCCGCTCCTTCGGAGTCTTCCGCTTGCTGGGTCCGGAGACCAAACACCACCGAGAACTCATAAATCGCGTTGCTCCCTGCAGACCTACGGCTGCGTCGGGTCTCACGGAGTACCGGTTCGGTCATGCCTGGAACTTGATCGAGATTGTCGAGAAACGACGCGATCGCGTTGGTGTTGAAAGCCTGCCCGGCAACCGTGATCGTGGTCCCTCGTTGGGCGACCTGGGTCAACCACAGTCGTTCAGGGAGCGCCCGCGAGACCACATCCATGATTTTGACCGGAACCTGTTGCCGAGCTTTGAGGTCATTGATCACGGTGACTTTGTTCTGCAGTTCAGCACGCTTTTTCTCAAACGCTTGAACTTCCTCAATAATCGGCAGCAATCGATTCACTTCCACCTGGACTTCAGCGATCTCAGTGTCCAAACTTTCCGTAGTACTGTGCAAACGCCAGTACCAGACGCCGCCGGAGATCAGAGACACCGCCAAAATTCCGAGCAACCAGAGAGTTGCGGTGTCAGCAGCCAACGCTTCTTGGGTCTGTTTCCCCAGCCGGGCAACTTTCGGTTTACGTTCCTCAGAAAGTAGATTAATGCGAATCACGACTCATCTCCTACCGTGCGCATTGCCAGGCCAACCGCGACAGCCAAACTAGGGCCGATCGAAGCGAGCCAACTCGGATCAAAGCCTTTGCCATCGGTCTCGATGCCATCCAATGGGTCAAAGCGCGCGACTGAAATCCCCAATTCAGCTCGCAAGCTATCGATCAGTCCAGGAGTCATTGATCCGCCCCCCGTCACCACCACACTGTCGATCTTTCGGCCGCCCAAGTTGTTGGAAAAAAAGGCAAACGTTTTGGCAACTTCGGTCGCGAACTGATCTGAAACTGAGGCAAGGACCTCGCGGATAGCCTCGGGATCACGACCGTCGTCGAGTTCACCGCGTTTGGCTAGCTCCGCGTCTTGGTGAGATAGGCCGAACTGTCGCTGCAACGCTTCAGTGAACTGCGCCCCGCCAAAAGTCAAATCCCGCCATAACGACGTTTTGCCGCCATCAATGATGTTGACGTTGGTGACCGACGCGCCAATATTGAGCACAGCCGCGATTCCAGAGGTATTACGCCCAGACGTTTCTTGATAGGCGTTTTGTACCGCAAAGGTATCGATATCAACAATCTCTGGAGTGCGCCCCGACTGGGTGACAACAGAAACGTAATCGTTTATTTTGTCTCGCTTGACGGCGACGAGAAGAACTTCATTGGTCGAACCACGGCTATCCAGAACTACGTAGTCCAGTCTCACATCGTCAATCTCAAAGGGGATGTACTGCTCCGCTTCCCAACGCAGTGACTCCGCCAACTCTTCTTCGTTGGTGGCAGAAATCTCGATTTTCTTAAGGATCACCGAATGACCTGACACCGAAGTGGCGAAGGAGGAACTTCGAACACCGGAGGCGTCACACAGGCGACGTGCGGCATCGACTACCAAACCCGAATCCATGATCGTTCCGTCAACAATCGCTTCCGGGGGTAGGAGTTCAAATCCGACACGTTCCAGCGCGTACCGGTCGCCTTGCTTTTTCAACTCGACAAGCTTAAGTGCCGAACTGCCAATATCAAGGCCGACAACATTCTTAGATCTAGAGAAGATCACCCGTTATGCTCCCCTTCGGTTAGCTGTAAGGAAGCTAAGAGATTGGTTGTACCAATGCATTAATTCGTCCGATCCTCCAAGTCGCTCTCTGCCAATTATTGAGTTTCCCCAATTTCGTTAGGAGTTTTTGCCACAAGTTGGACGCCAAGTCCAGTCCGCAGCGCACACCGAACACGCGGCCTCTTGTCACAGACCAACAATTTCGCAAAAAGAAGCTATAATTTGCGATCTTTGAACCCGCCATCTTGTTCGTAGGCGGTCGAGAAGCCCTAGATCAAAAACGAGGAATCCGATGTCTAAGCAATGCTATATCTGCGAGAAACGAACGGTTGCCGGTCGCAGCATCAGTCACGCCCACAATGTTTCCAACCGTCCCATGCGCCCCAACCTACAGAAAGTCCGAGCGCAAATTGACGGTGCCGTTCGCCGCGTTTGGGTTTGTACTCGCTGCCTGAGAAGCGGAAAAGTCACCAAGCCGGTCAGCCGCTCGTTCGACGCAGAGCAGTCGTAAGTTCTCTGCCCCGGCCTGGGAGAGGGCGTTGCTTCTGCCGGGATTACTCTCCCGGCATATCCATGCGGCGCTCAACCCCCAGGACGCCCGGAATCGCCAACAGTCCATTGCACAGCCGGTCGAGGTCGCTCCGACCCGTAACCTCGATAACTACAGCAATTCGGCCGCGACCTTCCACCTTGGTGTCGGCAGTTATCTGACGAATATTGCGTTTGTCTTTGGCCATCGCCTCGGTAAGCCGCGCTAAGACTCCGGTCTCATCGACAGTTTCTATGTCGACAACCACCGCGTACGCATTGTCGCTTTTCCCCCATGCGACTTCAATCTCTCGTTCTGGGTGGTACAGCAGCTTGGCGACGTTGGGGCAATCGGTTCGATGAACCGAAACTCCTCGGCCACGCGTCACGTAGCCGACGATTGCATCGCCGGGCAGCGGGTTACAGCATTTGGCTAAGTAGACGAGAAGGTCTCCATGGCCTTCGACCACCACCGCTTGGCTAGCTCCTGGTAGCCAGCGGCGAATTGCTTGGCCAATGCCGGCGTCAGGTTCGGTTTCCGGCGGCGCGGATCTCAGTACTTTCTCAACCGTAACCCGGGGCATAATTTTCCCGAAACCAATTTCGCTCAAGAGGTCCTCAGGCTTCGATATCCCGTTAGCCGCGAGATACGCAGGTAGATCGGCGTGGGCCAAAAACTTCTTTAGGGTGGTCGAATGCTTGCGCAGCTCCTTTTCGATC
The DNA here is from genome assembly GCA_965248055.1 of Candidatus Multivoradales bacterium. Lineage (GTDB taxonomy): Bacteria > Acidobacteriota > Thermoanaerobaculia > Multivoradales > JAHEKO01 > CBDCXF01. Next base: position 2,732,942 of record CBDFIJ010000004.1, on the reverse strand, counting down.
ATCCGACGGCCAACGTCCGTCGCACGCTCTTTTTGCTGCGCGTTGAGCCATTGTCGAATCTTGGCCCGTGCTCGGGTGGTCACTGCGAACTCCAACCAATCGCTGCTGGGACTACGGCCTGGGTCGGTCAACACCTCGACCTGATCGCCGTTGACCAGTTGAGTCCGAAGGGGCACCAGTTTGCCGTTGACCCGAGTACCCGAGCAGTGATGCCCGACGTCAGAATGAACTTGGTATGCGAAATCAAGCGGGGTCGCACCTCGAGGAAACGCCATGACGTCTCCTTTGGGGGTGAACACATACACTTCATCCGGGAACAGGTCGATCTTTAAGGACGCCAGGAAACTTTGAGGGTCTTCCAAGCCCTGCTGCCATTCCAATAATTGGCGCAGCCAACCGATCGCGCGTCCTTCATCACTTCCTGCAGTCGATGACTCCTTGTAGCGCCAATGGGCGGCGATCCCCTCTTCCGCAATACGATCCATTTCGATGGTGCGAATCTGGATCTCAAACGGTGTGCCCTGGTCCGAAACGACAGTCGTATGAAGACTTTGATAGAGATTGGGCTTGGGCATCGCAATATAGTCTTTGAATCTCCCAGGGACCGGTCGCCAACGTTGGTGGACTACGCCGAGCGTGGCGTAGCAATCCTTGACATCGCCGGCAATGACTCGATACGCCAGATAGTCATAGAGACGATCCAGGCTGATTCCGCGTCGGCGCAACTTGAGATAGATCGAATAGTAGCGCTTCACCCGATGCCCGATCTGTGCTTCAATGGCAGCATCGGTCAAGGATTTTTGCAGTTGCTGGTGGATCGCTTTGTTGGCACTCTTGGCGACCCTCACTCGAGCTTCGAGACTGTTGTGCAGCCTTTTGTATTGATGCGGAAACAGGTGGTAGAAAGAAAGATCTTCGAGGTCTCCTTGCACTCTCGCCATACCTAGTCGATGGGCGATCGGGGCATAGATCTCCAACGTCTCTCGTGCGATCCTCCGACGCCGCTCGTCGTCCAAATGCTCAAGCGTCAGCATGTTGTGCAAGCGATCGGCCAGCTTGACGGCAATAGCGCGAACATCGCGCACCGAAGCCAGAATCAGTTTGCGGAAGGTCTCCGCTTGGGCTTGATCCCGTCGTACATAGGCGTGACGACCGATCTTGGTCACACTGTCGACCAGATCGGCGACCTCCTTGCCAAACTCTTGGCTCAGCTCCTCAAGTGTTGTCTCGGTGTCTTCCAGGGTGTCATGCAGCAGCCCAGCCTCCACCGTCGCCGCATCGAATCGCTGGTCGGCGAGAAGATAAGCGACATAGACCAGATGGCTGGTGTAGGGCTTTCCCGACGCTCTCTTCTGCTGCGCATGTTTCGCTGCAGCGAATTGGTATACCGCTCGAATGCGCGCCGGATCGAATTCTCGACCGCTCTTGTCTAAACACCCAATGACAAGGTCGACATCGACCTCTGAGCGCGGCACCACCGGAACGGAAATTCGACTGTTGTTAGTAAGGCGCGGTAGTGAAGGCATGCCGACCAAGGATCACAGGATCAAAACCCACGATCTCAGGTCGTCCAATTATAGGGATCAACGGTCGTCGATTGACGATTCTGGCTATCGAACCCCTCAAGCAGGGGCGGTCTTTGACTTGGCGCTAGCTGATTCGCCCTTGCCACCAAAGTGTTTCTCCCAAAGGAGAGCAAAAGGACTGGCGATGTAAATCGACGAATAGGTGCCGGCAACAACCCCGATCATCAAAATGAAGGCAAACCCCTTGAGCACATCTCCGCCAAGAAATAACAAAGCCCCCACTGCCAGCAAGGTGGTACCGGAAGTCAAGATGGTACGCGACAGCGTTTGGTTCAAACTCCAATTCATCACGTCAACCAAAGGCCGCGAACGAAGCTGATTCAGGTTCTCGCGCACTCGATCAAACACCACCACACTGTCGTTCACCGAGTAGCCCACCAGGGTCAAGAAACCGGCGATGGTGGTCAAGTTGAACTCGAAGCCTGCCAAAGCAAACAAACTAAGGGTGATGAACACGTCATGGATTACTGCCATCAACGCACCAACGCCAAAACGTAGCTCAAAGCGCAACCAGATATATGCCAGCATGCCAAGCAGTGCCAGCGATACCGCCAAGATGCCACGCTTGCGCAGCTCCGACCCCACCTGGGCGCTGACCCGTCCGGCACCTAAGATCGCCAGATCGCCGAACTTAGCGTCGCTCGCCAAAACCGCGGCGGTAGGTTCACTGACCACTGAGCGCAGCGCGTCGACATCGGACAAATGGCCGAGCTCCCGACGCGATGCCGCAATAGCCGCAGCAACTGTGTCGTAGTGCGCCCGAATGGACCCAGGATCACCCGTTAAAGCGTCTGGATTTCGCGTAGTCAGCCACGCTGCGACTGCGTCGGCACCGTTGCGGTTGATGTCAAAGCCATTATTCGACTGGCCCAACCAGCTATCCAACGCTACCTCAATCTGCTGTTTACGCTCTTCCTCACCTGCCGCAGCCACCGGAGTTCGGATCAGGACCTCGTTTCCACCCACGTCCCCAAATCTTTGAATCTGGGGATCTGGGATGCCGGCAGCCTGTAGGGTCTGGCGCAAATCGGCCAGATCCGGCTCCTCAGCGAACTTCAAGTTCATCTGGGTGCCACCGGCGAAGTCAATCCCTAGATTGAGGTGCCCGCCGAAAAAAATCACGTATGCGCCGAACAGGATCAAGACCAAGGACACAATGATCCAAGGCCGTCGGTATTTCATGAAATCGATATTGGTGTCTTGCAAGATTCTCATTGCTCTCGTTTCCTCTACTTACTAATCGAGTTCAAATGGCGTGATAATGCTCGGACGGCCTCGTCTAGATAGATAGTTGTGCGCTATCACTGTGGCGACTGAGCCACAGGTCAAACAGCCAACGACTGACGAATATCGCGGTAAACAAAGACGCCAAAATGCCGATCGACAGCGTCACCGCAAAGCCCCGTACCGGCCCGGTTCCGAATTGGAACAGGAAAACCGCGGCAATCAGGGTAGTGAAATTGGCGTCAAAGATGGAAGACAACGCCTTGGCAAACCCAGAGTCCACCGCCGACTTAGCCGCACGACCATTGCGCAGCTCTTCTCGAATACGCTCAAAGACCAAGACGTTGGCGTCCACCGCCATACCAATAGTCAGTACAATTCCGGCGATTCCCGGTAGGGTCAGGGTAAAACCGAGATAGGACAAAGCGCCGAAGATTAAGACGATGTTGATCGCCAACGCCACCACCGCATTGATCCCGGTCAAGCGATAAACCACCAGCATCGCCAGGATGACCAACACACCAGCAATCCAGGAAGCTCGAAACCCCTTGCGAATCGAATCGAGTCCCAAAGACGGCCCGACAGTTCGCTCTTCCAAGAACTCGATCCCGGCCGGCAGAGCACCAGAGCGCAAGGTGATCGCCAAATCTTGGGCTTCAGTCTGGTCAAACTGACCCTCGATATATCCCGAATCGGTGATCCGACCGTTGATGTTGGGAGCACTTACCACCGCTCCATCCAATACGATCGCTAGCGGTGTTCCAAGGTTGGCTCCGGTTGCCTCGCCGAATCTACGCCCACCCTCAAAGGTCAATCCGAAGTTGACGATCGGAGTGTTGAACTGTCCCAGACCCGGACTTGCGGTACGCAGATCGCGACCGGTAACCACCGGCTGCCGTTCGACCGCATAGTGGGTCACTGGAAGAGTGCCTTCCGATTTCGACGGCAAGATCTCCAAGTTGGGCGGCAGGCTGCCGCCGAAGTTGGCGAGAATCTGCTCGCGGCTCGCCGACTGTCCCGAGCCCGGGAAACGAACCAATCGAAATTCCAAGAAAGCAGTGTTCTTAATCAGTTCCTTGACCCGCTCCGGATCATCGACGCCCGGCAGCTGCACTGCAATCCGTGATTCCCCGCCAACCCGCTGGATTACAGGTTCAGCGACGCCATACTGGTCGATGCGGTTGCGCACCGTCTGCACTGCCTGCTCAACCGCCAAGTTCTTCACTTCCGATTCGCTTCGCGCAACCATAGTCCACACCCAGCGATCACCCTCTTTGCGCGTATTCCAATTGGCGAGGACCGACCGTTGGACTTCTTGGACAGCAGCATCGTTACCTGCCGCGCCGGTGAGTTCAAAAGAATTCGGACTCAGACGATTAACCTGAACTCCGGAAGCACCGCGATCCTCTAACTCTCGTACCAAAATTCCCGACTCGCGCGAGGTCTCGGCGTTGAGCGCGTCGTCGACTTGGACGTCCAGGTCCAAATAAGTGCCACCGCGCAAGTCCAAGCCCAGCCGAACCTTTTCCTTGGGCGGATAGGCGGCAATCAGCCCAAGCACCACCAGGCCACTGATAAACAACCCCCTCCACATCAGGCTTCTGTTCATGACTGGGACTCCCCGTCGAGACCAGCGATCGCCGACTTGGCAACCCGAACTCGAACATCGTCACCCAGCTTTAGGTAGAGATCGTTGCCCTCGATCCGTGTGACCTCACCGTAGAAACCCCCGGTTGTTATTATCTTGTCGCCCTTCTTGAGATCGGCGAGGGTCGATGCCAGCGCCTTCTGGCGACGGCGCATCGGAGCCAAAAGCAGGAAATAGAAAATCGCAAAGACCAACGCCATCGGAATGAACTGCATCCACGCGGAACCGGTGGCTTGTGCGAAGACAAGTGGTGTGAATATTTCGAGCATAATTTCGATCATCCCAACTCAATTCCAGCCCAATCCAACGGTCGCAAGACGGCGATGCTCTTGGAGGGATGGAAAGTTTTCTTGGTGGTTCCGGGCTTGCCCCTAGGTCACGTACTTGCCAACCGGTGGGCCAATTCCTGCCAAGCTCCCGGACTTAATAGCTTCTCTGAGGGCCTTCATAAAGTCAAGAAAGAAGCGGACGTTGTGCAGCGTCGCGAGGACGATTCCGGTCAATTCCTTGTGCCGCATAAGATGATGCAGAAAGGCTCGGCTGACGCTACGACAGGCTGGGCAAGAACAACGTGCATCAACCGGTCTCTCGTCGGCCGCGTATTGAGCGTTCTTAATGCGGATTTCCCCTTCGCTGGTGTAGAGCAAACCATGACGAGCGTTGCGAGTCGGGAGCACACAGTCAAACAAGTCGACACCACAGCGAACCGCTCGATAGATATCACTGGGAGTCCCAACTCCCATCAGGTAACGAGCTCGGTTCTCCGGCAACAAGAGCGTGGTCCAATCGACCACTGCCATCTTGTCCTGAGTCGGTTCTCCAACACTGACGCCACCAATCGCGTAGCCGTCGAAACCGATTTCGAGCAAACCTTCCACCGCGCGTTCGCGCAAACCACGGTAGGTACTTCCTTGTACGATGCCGAAAAACTGTTGGTCAGACTCCGCCGTCTCCAGCCACACCTCTCGACCACGCTGCGCCCACTTGAGGGTTCGCTCCAGAGACGCAGAAGCCTCCGCCTCCTCAACCGGCCACGGAGGACACTCATCGAGCATCATCGCGATATCGACCCCCAGATCAACCTGTGCTTGTGCCACCCATTCCGGAGTCAGATTGATTTCTCCACCGTCAAGATGGTTGCGAAAACGAACACCTTGATCGTCCACAGTCCGCAAGGAAGCGAGACTGAACACCTGGAAACCGCCACTGTCCGTAAGGATCGGCTTCTTCCAACCGGTGAATTGATGCAAGCCGCCCATCGATCGGATCGCATCAACCCCAGGACGCAACGCCAAATGGTAGAGGTTAGACAACATCAGGCTGGCACCTGTGTCCTCCAACGATTGTGGGGTGACCCCTTTGACCGCGCCAAGGGTTCCCACCGGCGCGAATGCCGGAGTCTCGATGATCCCGTGCGGCGTGATGATCACGCCACGACGGGCTCGACCACTCTTACTCTTAACGATAAAAGGAGCTACGCCGCTCAACGCGACCCTGTCCGTCGGGGCAGATCAACGTCGCGAACGGCGACTCCAACTGGCAGCTCAACTTCAAACAGAGAGGGGGAGATTTCCTGATTAATCTCGAGATCTGTGAATACGTACTCGGTGACGTCACCGTCCGGTTCGACATAGCGCAACCGCACCGGAACGAAGCGCTCAGCGTCAATCCACAATTCAAGTTCTTTCAAGCGTTTGGCGATGCGACTGTAGCGCGGCTCCAATCGAAGCCAGTAGGGATCGCCCGGGGCTGGTTGTGCCTGCATGGAGATTCGAAAGAACTCGATCAGTTGTTCCATAGAAGAACTGGCACCCAAATACTCCAACACTCGCTCGCTTTGGCGGCCGACTTGATAGCGCTCTGCCTTGCCCAGGTCTCGATACCAAGTCAACGCCTCGCCCTGGTCGATCACCAGCGTCATCGCTTCCGGACGTTCGTACTCCCAGCGGACGCGATCGGGAGCAAGGTAGGAAAATGTCCCCTTGGAAACGCTGGGCGCAAGCAACAAGGAACTTTCCTTGGTCTGAACGAACGCCGCTGACATGGTTTCTCGTTCCTGCGCCGCCAAGCGCATTCTCTCAACTAACGCCTGTAGCCGCTCCCTTGGGATCAAGGTTGGATCACCGGGGTCAGCCAAGGGCTCGGCAGCCGCCAAAGGCATTCCTGCGATAAGCAACGCGGCAAACGCACAAACAGATAGTTTTCTCTGAACAAATTTCATAACCACAAAAGGAGCTGTGAGCAGGAACTGTGCCAGTACGAATTGAGATGCGTCGAAGTCGTTCGACGCCCGACGAGCGAGTCGGTCGCCAAACGTTAACTTTACCATGCGATCTTCCAACGCTCCCCTCTTTGGTCGTCAGACGGGTGCCCGATTCATGCTAGCTTGGATCGATGGATCGGTCGAAAATTGTCGGCGAATTTGGCCACCGTTGGCAGCGCGTCGCCATTGGACTTGGCAGCAATATCGGAAATACCGAGCAGCACTTGGCGCGAGCCGCCAAAAATATTGCCCGGCATCTGTTGCTGCCGAAAATTTCACAACCGGTGGACAGTGAGCCAGTAGATTGTCCCCCAGGATCCAACAATTTTCTCAACGCGGTGATGGTCGGCCTGAGTCGACTTCCTCCCGAGGACTTGCTCGCGGCGTTCAAAGCGATCGAAAAAGCGACCGGCCGACGCCAAGCGCTGCGCAATGCGCCAAGAGCAATCGACTGCGATTTGTTGCTCTACGGCTGCGTCACTTCTGATCGGCCAGAGTTAGCTCTTCCCCATCCTCAGTTGGATCAACGCTGGTTTTGGTTGCTTCCCTTGCGCAGCTTGTCCCAGAACATCGAGCTTTCGAGCTTGGCAAAGATCACCGAAATCCCCGCGCCACCAACACAACAACTTCCTCGCTGGCAGTGCTGGAGTCCACAATCCTTGGAGATCTTGGCCGAAGCAGAAATCGAGGTGGTGTCAGACCTCGACTTGGATTGCTAACATCACCGGTTCGTGCGCTCCTTTCGAGATCCACTCCACGGCTTTATCCACGCCGACCCCCTGGAGACCGCACTGATCAACAGTCGCCCAGTGCAGCGGCTGCGTTTTGTTCATCAGCTCGGCTTCGCGTTCTTGGTCTTTCCCGGCGCTGAGCACAGTCGATTTAGTCACGTTCTCGGCACTATGCATCTCGCGGGTCGGGTCTATGACCGCCTAGCTCTCAAACATCCTCATTTGCTGGAGAGCGGCATTGAATCTCGGCATCGCCGAGTTCTGCGCGCAGCAGCGCTGCTGCACGATATCGGACACGCACCGTTCAGTCACTCGGCGGAGGATCTTTTTAGTGAGCCGATTGATCACGAGCAAATGACTCAGAGGCTGATCGCCAGCGACGAAATCGTTGAGATCTTCGACCGCTTTGGCGACGGAATCACCGCTCAAGAGGTGGCGCTAATTCTCTCCGGCCCCAGCGACCCCCTGGACCAACTGCTCTCCAAAATTGTCGCTGGCGAGCTTGACGTCGACAAGATGGACTATCTGCTCCGAGACAGTTTGTATTGCGGGGTTCGCTACGGCAGCTACGATCTGGATCGCCTGTTGGAGACCGTCGAAGCAATTGAAGATCCAACCACCGGTGGTTGGGGAATCGGGGTTGAAGAAGGTGGGGTCCACGCGCTGGAAGCTCTGGTGATGGCCCGCTACTACATGTTCACTCAGGTCTATTTCAACCTAGTTGGCAAAGCCCTGGAACTTCATTTCCACCGTTGGTTGAGCGCCAACCCAGAGCGACGCTGGCCCACTCAGCCAGATCAATTCTTGAACCACGACGATGTCTCGACTCTGCACCGAATGCGCCAAAGCGATCATCCGCACGCAGCCACAATCATTCAACGCCAGCAATTTCCCTTAGTCTGGGAGTCGAAAGAACATCTAACCTCGACCGCAGCAAAACAACTCCGTGCCTTGGGTAGTTCCTGGGAAGCTCAATTTGGTTCCAATCGGGTAATGGTCTCTTACGCCTCCAAAGACCCACACCGACTCGACGAGCAGCCGATTTGGGTACGCCAGCCCAACGGAGAGCTTCGTTCGATGGGTGAAGCGAGTCACTTCATTCGCCATTTAGAGAGGATTGATCGGGTCCGTGTCTACGCCGATCGCGCGAGCATAGATGCGGTGCAAGCCCAAGTCGAGCTAGACGTCGCCGCGGTCTCTTAGAGGCAATGGAGGGGACACAATCCAAGTATTGTGTCCCCGATTAAACAGCCCGTAGCTCGCGCTCCAACTGTTGTCGCCGATACAAGTCCGAGTACAAACCGCCAGAGTGCATTAGGTCGTCTGGAGTTCCGCGTTCCACAATCCTGCCTTGGTCGAGAACCACCACCAGATCGGCGGTCTGAGCCGCGGTCACTCGATGCGAAACGATCAGCACGGTGCGGCCCTCGAAGTGTTGCGTCAACCGACGCAGGATTCTCGACTCGGTCTCGCTATCCACCGCCGACAAGCAGTCGTCTAACAACAGAATTCGCCCCTGACGTAGCACTGCCCGGGCAATCGCAACCCGCTGCCGCTGGCCACCGGATAAGGTGACACCACGCTCTCCGATTCGGGTCTCCAAGCCTTGAGGAAGCCGCTCCAGGTCGGGGAGCAATCCAGCGATTTCGACCGCCTCATCAAGAGCAGAAGATGGAGCGTCTGGGGCGCCCCAGAGAATGTTTGCGCGAACCGAAGAGGAAAATAAAAAGCTCTCTTGCGGCACCACCGCCACGCTACGGCGGAGTGCTTCCAGTTGCCAATCCAGGACGTCGTGGCCGTCGAGAAAGACCATTCCTTCGGCCGGCTCAAAGGTGCGAGAAATCAGATTGAGCAAGGTGCTCTTGCCACTTCCAGTCGCACCAACCACCGCCACTGTTGAGCCGGTCGAGATCGAGAGCGAAATGTCTTTCAGCATCGGGGTCTCATCTTGATAGGCAAACCTGAGCGAACGAAACTCCAGCTCCCCTTGTACCAGCCCCCAATTCTTTGCCCTAGCTCGATCGAAAATCTCAGCCTTGGTTTCTATGATTTCTTGAATTCGGCGCATCGACGCCCGCCCACGCTCAACCATATTGATCACCCAGCCGATTGCGATCATCGGCCACACCAGCAGAGCGAAGAAGAAATGGAAACTGACCAATTGACCAACGGTCATTTCGCCGGCTCGGACCAAATCGACGCCCCGCCATAGAACTAAGGCAAAGCCAAGGCCGACTAACAATTGAAGAACCGGGTGAAAGGCAGCGTTCCAGCGAATCAGTTGGCGTTGACGACCCAAATACTCGGTGTTGCTCTTTTCGAAGGCCACGATTTCCGATTGCTCGCGAGCATAAGCGCGCAGCACACGAACCCCACCGAGGTTTTCTTGCACCAAAGTGGACATAGCAGAAAACTGCTCTTGGACTCGGGCGAACAAGTCGTGAATTCGTCGCCCTACCAGCCGGGTCACCAACGCGACAAAAGGCAATGGAGAGAGGGCCCACAAAGTCAACCCAGGATGAATATTGAACATCAAGGTTCCGGCCCCGATCGCGGTTAGCAAGGTGCTGGTGCTGTACATGATCGCCGGACCACAGACCATCCGCACCGCAGCTAGGTCATTGGTCGCCCGCGCCATCAGATCCCCGGTATATGACCGATGGTAGAAACTCTGTGGCTGGCGAATCAGCGCCGCAAAGTAATCTTCGCGAATCTCGTACTCAACGTCACGGCTGAGTCCGACTAAGACCCATCTCTGAGAAAAGTTGAACAACCCTTGCACCAGCGTAATGACGACCAGCGCCACAACGTAGCGCAAGATCACCTGCGAATCGAAACCCCCGGTCAAGCTGTCCACAGCTTTGCCGATCACCCTGGGCGACAGCAGTCCCACGCCAACCGAGAACACGATCGCGGTGATCCCCACTGCCAACTTAAGCGGGTGTCTGAGCAGGTAACCAAAGAGTGGTCTAAGCAATTGTATGTCTCACACGGCCCCCGACGCGGCTGCCAAAGGCGCGCCCCACGGATGCTGCACGACTGGCGAGACTAGCTTGCAGATCAAGCGCACGATCGGTTTTCCCTGATCGACGAATTTCGCCTCGTAGTTGGTGCGCGGACCGCCCGGCCAGCCATCCACCGACTCTACTTCCAACGACGGATGGCTTCGCAAGAGAGCGTCTACTTGTTCTCCATATGCCGGGTGATCACTGGCAAACAACAACTCGCCTTGGGGCTTGAGCAAGGACAGCACCAAATCGACGGCATCCGCGTCCATCAGTCGACGCTTGCTGTGGCGATCTTTGGGCCAAGGATCGGGAAAGTAGACATGCACCCGATCCGCAAAGCCCTGCGGCAACAAGCTCGCCAAGACATAGGTCGCCTCACCACACAGTAAGCACACATTATCGAGCCCTCGACGTTGAGCGCGATCGCACACCAGTCGGTAGTACTTTGCCGCCATCTCAATACCCAGAAAATGACCGTCCGCCCGGCGCTGCGCTTCATCGACCAAGAACCTGCCTTTACCGAAGCCGATTTCAACTTCCCATCTACCCCAGTCAAGCTGATGGTGCAGGGAACGGAGCCGATTCACGGAAATCGGCCGTTCCCCCTGTGAATCGGTGATCAATACCGGACGCACCGCGATCTATGCTCCTTCGTGTTTGTGCTCGCAGACCCCATGGACCCACCCCCACTGGGGTGAGACCCTATTCCTGGCCGCGGATCTTGTTGATGTTGGAACTCGAATTCAGTTTCTCATTGCCACCGACAGCAAACTTCATCTCAATGCCATAGCGCTGACAGACTGCGGTTTCGGGCACATCGTCGGCCGACTGCCGGTCGCCGCCGTTGGCAAAGGTGATCTGTGCGTCGGGGTTGTCTCGGGCGATCTGATCGAGCGTTCGAACGATGGTGGGATCATCGTCGATCGCCAGCACCGCTTGGTCCACATAACGGATCGCCCGCACCACTTCCAGACGCTCCTCCTCCGCCATGATCACCTTGCCCTTCTTCAGCAGCTGCTGACGATCATTGTTGACGATGACGATCACCTCGTCACCCAGCGCGTCGGCTGCTTCTAACAGCCGAACGTGACCAATATGAATGGGATTAAAGTACCCGCTAACTACAGTAATACTACGCAATGACGGCGCTCCGATTTTGGTATTTCATATACCGCCAGCCGACGGTATCGCTGGCGAGGCCTGCAAGCAAGCTCAAAGATGGGATCCACAACGCCGAGTTGCATTTCGCCTCACCCTGCCGCTATTCGACGTTGTCGGCTGGGTCATTCCGCTTCCCCATTCGCCTGGCAGAGCCGTCCCAGCGCCTCTTGCAACTCCTCAACCCGTGCTCGATCCGTACGCAACTGACTGATCGCCGCCCGCAATACCAACTTGCCGCCAACCCGCGTGATCGACAAGAACACTCGGCCTTCGGCGTTGATCTGATCGACCAGTTCTTGGTTGTCCTGGTCCGATCCGCGCAAGCGAAAACAAACGGTAGAAAAAGGCACCGGAACGGTCAGCTCAAAACGTGGATCCTGTTCGATCCAGGCAGCAAACTGGGTTGCAAGTTTGACATGTTGACGAATCACCGCACGAATTCCGGAGGCACCAAACGACTGCAGCACCATCCACAGTTTGAGGGCACGGAAGCGTCGGCCCAGTTGGAACCCTCGATCCATCAAATGGGATACCCCAACCTCGCTGGTTTTTAGGTACTCTGGAGTGAGCGACATCGCTTCCAACAAACGCTCTTCCTGGCGCACGAAGAGCAGGGAACAATCTAACGGCGTAAACATCCACTTGTGCGGATTGAGGACCACGGAGTCGGAGCGCTGCCAGCCTTCGAAGTGGAATCGAAACTCCGGGCAAATCGCCGCCGGACCCGCGTACGCTGCGTCCACGTGCAACCACACGCCGTGCTGGGCGCAGAGATCGGCAATCTGGTCAATCGGATCAACGCTGGTGGTTGAAGTGGTGCCCACGGTAGCCACCACCATGGTCGGCACTCGCCCTGCTTCCAGATCACTTTCGATCGCCGCGGCCAACACCTCTGGACGCATGCGGCGCCGATTATCAGTGTCGATCCGGCGCAGATTGTCGAGTCCGATCCCGGCTACCAGCACGGCCTTATCGACCGACGAATGGGCTTCAGCGCTGCAGTACACGGTTGCGCCTGAGGAAGCTCCGCGTTGGCGACCCCCAGAATCACTTTGGTGGCGCGCGGCAACCAGAGCAACCAAGGTCGAGGTCGAGGCGGTGTCATTGATGTGGCCGCGAAAGTCGCCCGGGAGTCCAACCAAGGACCGGACCCAATCGACCACCCGTAACTCCATCTCGGTCGCTACTGGCGAAGTTCGCCAAAGCATCGCGTTGACATTGAGAGCAGCGGTGAGCAACTCACCCACCACCCCAGGAGCTGACCCGGTGATCCCGAAGTAGGCCATGAATCCTGGATGGTTCCAGTGCGTGTTGTGGGCAAAGACCAATTCAGGGATTTGCTCGCGCAGTTGATCCCAAGCAACCGGCAGTTCGGGCGCTTCCTCTGTCAGCAAAGCAGACACCTCTCCCGGAACCGACTCCGAGAGAACCGGTCGTTGCGCTACTTGCTGATGATAGTCAGCGACTAGGTCTGCAGCTTCGTGGAGTATTCGTCGATACTCTTCCGCATCCCAAGCGTCTGATTGCCAGCTGCCTTCAGAACACCTTGTCGAAGGCCGATCAACCACCGGCGGCGTCGAGCTCTTCGTCGATCATCGCCGCCAGACGCTCGAAAGGCACTGCACCCGAAACAAAGCGACCGTTGACAAATATCGCCGGAGTTCCGGACACGCCGGCTTCTCGACCTGCCGCAATATCCGCGGTTACGCGCTCGGCATGGCGACTGTCGTCGAGACAAGCGACGAAGGCTTCACCGAGGCCAAACTCTGCGCCCATCTCAATAATGCGGTCTCGTGACAAGTTGCGAAAGTCTTCGAACATCGCGTCATGCAACTCCCAAAACTTGCCTTCATCGTCGGCGCACAAAGAGGCCTCGGCGGCACCGCGCGCGTTGGCGTGAATTGCCTCCAAGGGGAACTGACGAAAGATCACACGAACTTTGTCGCCGTACTCTGCCTTGACCTGATCAATGGTCGGAACCAGACGATTGCAGTAGGGGCACTGGAAGTCAGAAAACTCGATCAGAGTAACCAGGGCGTCGGCTGGTCCAAAGGAAGGAGCGGGCGCATCAGCCACCTCGACACGCATTGGGCCCAAGAACGACTCCACCGAGTGATTGGCGCGCAGTGTGCGCAAGAAAGTGCCACGCAATTGCTGTGCTTTCTGGCCATCTATGTGCTGGCGAATGCGACCGACCATCGCCTCTTTGGGTTGGTTCATCTGCTGCTTGCGCTGCTCGTAGAAGGCGTCGATTTCTTCATCCGTGGCCGCCACGACATTGTCGGTGACCTCAGCTTTCAACAGTTCCGCCACCGAAACTTCTCGGGCGGCGGCCTCGGCATCGATCAGTGCTTGATCAATGCGGCCCTTGAGCGCACCCTCAAGGAGTTGATGGCGTTGACGATCCAGGTCCATCAGTTGACCCTTGACGGACTCTTCAACTTCGGAGCGCAAAATGTCGGTGCCTGCAACGCTGGCCAAGACCTCCAAGTTGCTATCAGAACCCTCCTGAGCCGCCTCAGCCGCACAGGCCACGATCGCAGTCAAAAATATCAGCGGGGCGATTGCCCAGGCATATTTCTTGGTCATTCTTCTATCTCCCTTTTTCCACAACAACACGTAGATGGTTTCTGCTCCAACCAAAGTCAGGCACGCAGGTCACATAGCTTACGTCATCTACTACATTTTTGGATGTGTTCGATCACCCTGCCCTCGACAATACGGTGGGCGGGAATGCCGCGGATGCGTAGCCGCGGAGCTTCCACTAAATCAGCCGCCAAGTCGAACAACCATCGGCGGTCGTGCTGGGTACCTACCCGCACCAGTGCGTCGGCAACTTTGCCCCAAGCGACCCCGGAACGGGCATCTTTCCAATCGTCGCTGGCAAGTATTGCAGCGCTTAGCCTCGCTGACAGGTCTGGGCCTGAAGCAAGCAGCGCCGATTCGATCCGCTCGCTGATTTCACCAAGGTCGTTCTCGCCATGGTCTGCACCCAGATAGAACGACATCGAACGACTGCGCACCGTCGCCGACAATTCACGGTCGTTGCCGCTGAGTAAGAAGAATTGACGCGCTGCTCGCCCGGGAGGCTCTTCTAGGACTTTGAGCAAGGCGTCGGCGCCATCCGCCCCCAAAGTTTCCGCTTCCATCAGTACGAACACTTTCGCCCGAGCCTCAAACGGCGTCAGGTGTGCCTCTTGGATCCAAGTGCGAACCGCAGCGGTTGAGGTCACCGTAGGGCGATCCCGGGCTAAGGGTCGAAAGTCCGGGTGGAAAGATTCACTGTCATCAATCGCGATCCGCGTACAGGTATTGCAAAGCCCACAGGGCCGTTGTTCGCTCGGATGTTCGCACAAGATCATCCGCGACAAATGAACCGCGGCCTCGATCCTCCCGGCCAAAGTACTGCCGTGCAGGACCACCGAAGGATAGAGCTTGCCGCTAGCGATCAGGCTTTCGAGCGGAACCAAGGTGTTCTTCAGATTCTCCACTGTCCGGTACTCGGTTCTGTCAATCCACGAGAGATTGATCGGCCCTGGGGCTACTTGCCCAGCTCTCTGCCGAGACGTCGTCGATCCCCGACCATTCACGCTCGATCAACCAATCGGACAACACCGTGATCGCCACCTCACTGGTTTCGTCAACTGAGCCCGATGCGTCAATCACCCGAAACCGCTCTGGATCCTCCTCCACCAAGTGTCGATAGCCGTCGCGAACGCGGCGATAGAACTCCCCGTGTTCTCGGTCGAGGCGATTATTGGAGCGTTCGGCCCCCGCCCGTTGGGTGCGAGCAGCAGCGTCCTCTGGACCAATGTCAAACAACAACGTCAGGTCGGGGCGGGCGTTTCCGGTCGCCCACCGATCGAGGCTCATTAATTCGTCGAGCACCACCCCTCGACCAAATCCTTGGTAGGCGAATGTCGAGTCGGTAAACCGATCACACAGCACCAAATGGCCTGCTGCAACTGCCGGTTGGATCACTTGTCGCAAATGATGACGACGGGCGGCAAATACCAACATCGCTTCCAACTTGCCATCCACCGCATCCATCGGCACATCCAGAAAGCACTGCCGAATGCGCTCACCGAGCGCAGTCCCACCGGGCTCATGGGTTGTCGTATGAGCGATCCCCGCCTGCTCCAACCACTCCCGCAGTCTCTTGATTTGGGTCGACTTGCCACTGCCGTCGGTTCCCTCAAGGGTGACAAATACTCCCGGGCCTGCGGTGATGACCTTTTCCGTCATGGCCCCCAACTTAGCACGCGCCAACGGCGCCAATCAGCCGCCAAAACAATCCCGAATCTGCAAACTTGACACTAGCTCCCGAGCAAAGCAGGATGACCTTGACGAAAGAAGCATATGACGTCGGAATCGCCACTCTCCATCCTAGTTGCCACTCCGACCGACGGCGAAAACCGGGTCGCAGCGACCCCGGATACGGTTGCTGGTTTCCGTAAGAAGGGATTCCTCCTCAACGTCGAGGCCGGGGCGGGCGAACGCTCTTTCTACCCAGACCAGGAATATCGCTCTGCTGGCGCCGAGATCGTCACCCCAGGGTCGTGGCTCGACTACGACGTCATCTTGACGGTATCGCCGTGGTCCAAAGATGGGGTACTGCCAAAAATTTCACAAGGTGCTCTTCTAGTCGGCTTCTTGGATCCTTACCTGCACCAACAAGAATTGGTGCAACTCGCCGCAGACGGAGTGAGCACAGCTTCCGTTGAGTTGGTGCCACGGATTACCCGCGCTCAGACTATGGACGCTCTTTCGTCCCAGGCGAGCGTCGCTGGATACAAAGCTGCAGTCTTGGCAGCGAACACCTTGGCCCAATACTTCCCCTTGATGATGACCGCCGCCGGGACAGTTTCCCCTGCCCGGGTTGTGGTTATGGGCGGTGGGGTTGCTGGGTTGCAAGCACTGGCTACGGCGAAACGGTTGGGCTCAGTGGTTGAAGTGTCGGATATTCGCGAAGCGGTGCGCGAGCAAGTCGAATCCTTAGGCGGTCGCTTTATCGATCTACCCGAGTTGGAATCAAGCGGCGAAGGCGCAGGGGGCTATGCAAAAGAAATGACCCCTGAGTTTCTCGCCGAGCAACGCAAGATCGTCGCCCAACGGGTGGCGCAGGCCGATGTCGTGATCGCCACCGCACAAGTCCCGGGCAAGCGGGCCCCGTTGTTGATTACCCGTGAGATGGTCGAGTCGATGCGCCCTGGTGGGGTCATTGTCGACCTCGCTGCAGCCCAAGGCGGCAACTGCGAGCTTACGGTGTCCGGACAGACCACAGTCCACAACGGAGTGACGATTATCGGGCCCTCCAATCTGGCCGCCGATGTCGGCCATGACGCCAGCCGCCTTTATGCGCGCAACTTGGAGGCGCTCGTCCTCCACTTGACTCAAGAAAACACGGTACAGCCACTTGCCATGGACCTAGACGATGAAATCACCAGCCAGGTTCTGGTGACCCACGCCGGGGCCATCGTGCGTCCCGACATTGTCCAACCGGATTCGAGCCAAGGAGACTCTCAATGATCGGCCCGGTATTGATCGCCGTCTACGTCCTGGTGCTGTCCTCCTTCCTCGGTTTTGAATTGATCACCAAGGTGCCACCAACCCTGCATACACCTTTGATGTCTGGCGCCAACGCGATCTCAGGAATTACCGTGCTTGGAGCCTTGTATAGCGCCAACAACGGCGACCCGCAACTGAGCACCTGGCTGGGAACCGCTGCCGTTGCGTTGGCCACCCTCAATGTGGTTGGCGGCTTTCTAGTGACCGACCGAATGCTCGGAATGTTTCGCGGCAAAGACAAGAAATCACGAAAAAAGACCGCCCAATGACTTTCTTGATTCCTCTTCTCTATTTGGTCTCGGCAATTCTGTTCGTTGTCGGAATCAAAAACCTGACACGAGTGCGCACGGCGCGGCGCGGGAATGCGCTGGCAGCATTCGCCATGCTGCTGGCAATTGCCACTACCGTCTTAGAGCTAGAAGCCATCCATCCGACTTGGATCGTCCTAGGGCTGGTGCTGGGCGCAGCCGTGGGTGCGATCTTGGCTCTCAAGGTCGAGATGACGGCGATGCCGGAGATGGTTGCCATTTTGAACGGATTCGGTGGATTGGCTTCGGCACTGGTTGCCGCCTCTTTCTTTTTTCTCAACTGGATTGAACCCGGCTCCCAACAGTTGATGGTGGATCACTTGGGTGCTGCAGCGGTCGTCAGTGGCATGGCATCGATGATCATCGGCACCTTGACCATGGGCGGCAGCGCGGTGGCGTTTGGCAAGCTCTCGGGCAAAATATCCGGCAAACCGACCTTGCTTCCGGGCCGCCATGTGCTGCATGGGTTGCTCGCACTAAGTGCGATTGGAATTGGCCTAGTGCTGGCAAACCAAGTCGGTGCCGAAGCGGCGTCGCTATGGATTTGGGGATTGGTGGCAATCGGCCTAGTGCTCGGCGCTCTCCTAGTGCTACCGATCGGTGGCGCCGATATGCCGGTGGTGATCTCGCTGCTCAACTCGCTGTCTGGAGTCGCCGCTGCGGCCACCGGCTTCGTGGTCAATAACCTGCTGTTGGTGATCGCTGGAGCACTGGTCGGAGCGTCGGGACTGATCCTGACTCAGATCATGTGCAAAGCGATGAATCGATCTTTGCTCAGTGTCCTGGTCGGTGGCTTCGGCGCGGTCGACTCGTCGGCGGGGGATCAAGAGTACGAAAATGTTCGCTCCTATGGCGCGGAAGACGTCGCTCTAGTGCTGGAGAATGCTGAGAGCGTGGTGTTCGTGCCGGGCTACGGCCTAGCGGTGGCCCAGGCCCAACACGCGGTGCATGAACTGGCCGCCTTGCTGGAAGCGCGCGGCACTAAGGTTTCCTATGCGATTCACCCGGTCGCCGGTCGCATGCCGGGACATATGAACGTGCTGTTGGCTGAAGCCGACGTACCCTACGAGCAGCTGATCGAGATGGCGCATATCAACCCGGAATTCCCTCAGACCGATGTCGCGATCGTCGTCGGCGCCAACGATGTCGTCAACCCAACCGCGGAAGACCCAGGAAGCCCGATTTACGGCATGCCGATCCTCGAGGTGTCTCACGCCCGCTTGGTGGTGGTGATCAAACGCAGCCTTAGCCCTGGCTTCGCCGGGATCAAGAATCCGCTGTTTGAACGCGACAACACCATGATGGTGTTCGCCGATGCCAAAGCGGCGGTGCAGGAAATGATCACCGAATTCAAAGACCTGACGGGTTGATCTCTTTAAGCTCCGGACAGCAGGATTACGGATGATGGAATCAACAGTCCAACTCGGTTCAAATCAAGAGTAAGGAGTCAACTTCAAATGTACTGCCAATATCACTCTTCTCTGCCAACGGTTTTGTTGCTAACGCTAGCGCTCAACTGTACTCCATCTGCTCGGCCGACTCACGAATCGACAACCATCGACCACCAATCGCTGGGGATTCGTGTCGTGGATCTCAGCGATCCCTGGTCCGTGGTCGCTCAGGACTCTGACCAATGGATTCTGAGTGATGGCTCGCAGGGAACTCTGACTCTGGTCAACGGCGAAGACGACGTCATCAATATCGAGCAGGCCGCGCGCAATAAACTCGCAGAGTTCGACGCCCTCGATGGAGGAGAGAGTTTCGGCAATCGCCAGTTGAAAGCGCCAATTGGTTTAATCTACACCGCCCGGGGTCGCTATCCAGATACTGAACGGAATAGCGTGGGCGAACTTTGGGGCTATACTGTCCATCCCAAAGGTGGCAGACTATTGGTTATTCGTTATGCCTATCCTGGCAACAGTGACGCAAACCTACGCGGGCACAATTTGCTCACACTTTTGGAATCTCTGGAACTGGCGACAGAGCCCTCATAGCTCCGAGACTCCAAGCCTAGGGCCATACTCACGCAAGAGTTCTTCTTGCGTTTTGTAGCAGAAAGGGTAGGAATATAATGTTGGCATCGGCCCAATGCTGTGCCGTCAGGCCACAAGGAAATGCTGCATGTTGAAACACAACCTCCCTATCCAGCGACCTATCCGCTTGGCTATTGGTCTTGCTATTTCCTTGGTTACCATCGCGAACAGTGGTGCCTGTAGCAACAAGAATCTCTCTCGCTCTCGCGCTTTGGGGTTACTAGAAATTCACAACTCTGCTGGCGAAGAGCTCACTCACACAATTATGATCGAGGACTATGTGTTTGAGGAGGGCGGGCTCGAAAAGCACAAAGCTAGGCTCCTCGAAGACAACACGTGTTTCGTGAAACTGCTAGAGCTGGGTTTGGCCACCGACTTGAGGACATTTACTCGGGCTAATCCGCATAACAAATACACATCGGATTGGAGAGTAGACCTGACGGACGAAGCGCTACTGCTGGTAAGAAGAAAAACCATTTCCAGACACTTCAATGAGGTGAGAGAAGGCGTCGAGGTACTTGCTGGCAAACGAAGAATCCGAAGAATAGCAAGTATTTCAGAGCCAACACCAGCACTTGGGCTGACTGTTTCCCACGTGAACTTTGTCTGGGGATATGAAGACTTCACCCTTCTTGCGAACGTCTGCTCAAAGAGGCTAGTTGACGACAGGGATAATAGTGGCATCGCAACATTCGCGCTCTACGATGATGGGTGGAAGTTAGACTCGGTGAGTTGGTAATTGCCGCACCTCTCCTGCAGGCCCTGAGGTTGTTGAAACCCACTATCGGCATACTCTGACTGACGGGCCGAGTTCCTGACAACTTGGAGAAAAAAGACCACACACCGTTGCAAGACTCGAAACAGATTCCGAGAGATCTCAGGCTCGCATACCTACAGGTTGTCTACTGCGCTGGAAATCCGACTGCCATCAGCGTATTGAAGCTGATAGAGCCGGGCGTAGATCCCATCTTGAGCCAACAATTCTTGGTGGGTGCCCTGCTCGCGCAAACGACCGTGGTGAAACACCAGAACCCGATCCGCGCGCTGAATGGTCGACAGCCGATGAGCGATCACCAAGCTGGTGCGGCCGGCCAGCAGACGATCTAAGGCAACTTGAATCGCCTCTTCGGTGGTTGGATCCACCGAAGACGTGGCTTCGTCCAGAATTAAGATGCGAGGATCAGCAGACAGTGCCCGGGCAAAACTCAAGAGTTGCTTTTGACCGACCGAGAACCCGGCACCCCGTTCCCGCACAGGATCCTCAAACCCCTGCGGCAACTCGTTGATGGTGTCCAGAATCTGAGCGTCCGAAGCGGCGCTACGGAGCAACTGCAGGGCATCGATATTGGGATCACTGCCCCGCCCCAACAGAATGTTCTCCGCGACCGAACGGGAGAACAAGAAGACGTCTTGTAGGACCATGCCGCAGCCGCCCCGCAACGCATCCAAGTTCCATTGACGGACATCGACGCCATCGATCTCGACTGACCCCGAGTCGACATCGTAGAAACGCAATATGAGATTGGACAGAGTGGTCTTGCCCGCGCCGGTGTGGCCAACAATCGCCACCGTCTCACCCGCCTCGACACGAAACGAGATGCCCTCAAGTACCGGCTCCCCTACCAGGTAAGAAAAGTTGACATCTCGAAACTCGATCGTGCCACGCACTGCGTCGACTCTGCCTTCGACCGGCGACTCGATCTCGGGATTGCGATCGAGAAGCGCAAAAATCCTTTCCGAAGCAGCCATCGCCGCCTGCAAAATGTTGTATTTCTCCGCCAAGTCGGAGAGCGGACGATAGAAGCGCTGAGCATATTGCAGAAAGGCCACCAAGGCACCGATTGAGATCGCCCCGCTGGTGGAGAGTCGACCTCCAAACCACAAAATCAATCCCACGCCGATCGCGGTGAGAAGTTCCACTGCCGGGTAGTAGACCGCGTAGTAGAAGATCGCCTTGACGTTGGCGCTGCGGTGCTGATCGTTGATCGCGGAAAACTGGTCTATGGTTGAACGCTCAGCGGTGAACAACTGGATGACAGAAATGCCGGTAATGTGCTCCTGAAGAAAGGCATTGATCTTCGCCAGTCGCGTGCGCACATCCCGATAGCTTTGGCGCGCTCGAAGACGAAACCACACCGTCAATACCGCCAGGGCTGGCAAAACCGCCAACGTCGTCAGGGCAAGACGCCAATCCATCCATGCCAGTACGGCGATGATTCCGGTCAGCAGAGCCAAATCTCCAAAGATCGCCACCACACCAGAGGTGAACAACTCGTTCAGGGCGTCGACATCATTGGTCACTCGAGTCACCAGGCGGCCCACCGGATTGCGGTCAAAGAAGGCGATTTCCAGCCGCTGCAGGTGCGCAAAGATCTGGCCCCGCAAGTCGGCCAAAACTCGCTGTCCCAGGTTCTGCATCAGCCAACCCTGACCAAACAGCACGACAAACGACAGCACCAGCGAAACCACGTAAAGGAGGCCAATCACCGCCAGGGCACCATCGGCGGTCCACTGGCCCGAGCTAATTTGCTCTCTCAGCCACGCGCCGGTGGCGGTGGGAGCAGCATCCGAACGCACCAACGCGTCGAGCGCGGTGGCGGTCAACAGCGGGCCGGCGAGTTGCAGGACTGAAGATCCGATAATCAGGGCGACGGCAAAAACCACACGCCCCTGGTAGGGCTTGAGATACCCCAGAAGCCGAAAAAACAACTCCCGGTCGAAGATATTGCCAACCGCTGCTTCATTAGTGTCATCAAACATCGCGGGCGGGACCATATCAATAGGCTGTGACCAACACCTCTACCTCCAGCTCGTTGGTTGGGTTACACTGCCGAAAATTCTGGACTACGGTCCAAAATGGGGAAATCGGTGTGCTGACAAAAACGCTCAAGGACTTTCTCACCGAAGCTGTGGAGCGGGGGGCTTCGGATCTTCACATCACGGTTTACTCAGCGCCGCAAATCCGTATCGACGGAGAACTTGTCAGGCTCAACCACGATGACCTTCAGCCGTCTGAAACCAAGCGTTTGATCTACTCAATTCTTACCGACAATCAAAAGCATCGATTGGAAGAAGATCTTGAGATCGACTTTTCCTTTGGTATTCGCGGTTTGGCTCGATTTCGCGCCAATGTATTTCATCAACGCGGATCGTTAGCGGCGGCATTTCGCCAGATCCCTTTTGAAATTCGTTCCTTCCGGGAGCTAGGCCTCCCTGGGATCGTCGAGTCGCTATGTGACAAACCTCGTGGACTGGTGTTGGTCACCGGCCCCACCGGTTCGGGAAAGAGCACAACCTTGGCAGCGATGATCGACAAGATCAATGCCGAACGCACCGCACACATTGTCACCATCGAGGACCCCATCGAGTATCTCCACAATCACAAAAGTTGCATCATCAATCAACGGGAACTCGATCAAGACACCTTGTCTTGGGAAGCCGCGATGCGTTCCATCTTGCGCCAGGACCCAGATGTCGCGCTGATCGGCGAAATGCGCGACCACACCACGGTTGAAGCGGCATTGCGCGTCGCCGAAACGGGACATCTCACCTTTGCCACGCTGCACACCAATTCTGCAGCTCAGACAATCAACCGAATCGTTGATATCTTCCCTGCTCACCAGCAGGGCCAGATTCGTGCCCAGCTTTCCCTGGTTCTGGAGGGGATCCTGTGCCAAGCACTTCTTCCGAAGGCCTCTGGGGAGGGCCGCGCCCTGGCGATGGAGGTACTGGTGCCAACTTCTGCGATCCGAAATCTAATCCGCGAAGACAAAGTGCATCAGGTCTACGGCATGATGCAAGCTGGACAAGCAAAACACGAAATGCAGACTTTCAACCAATCCTTGGCAGCCCTCTACTTCAAGAGATCGATTACCAAGCAGCTCGCGCTTTCTCGTTCCTCTCGAGTCGAAGAGTTGGAAGAAATCTTGGATCGGGGTCCAGAAGCTCTGACCCAGGTCATGGTGAACACAAGATAGCCAACAGAAGGTAATCAAGCAGGGTAATACTGAATGCCGAACTATCAGTGGCGGGGACGGAGTCGCAACGGAGAATCTCAGAGTGGAGTGATTGCGGCGGACAATCGAGCTGCAGCAATGGTCATGTTGCGACGGCAACAGATCACGGTTGCCAGTATTCGCGAGCGGCAGACCGGTTGGCGGTCTCGCCTCGGCCTCGATTTCTCGATCCCAAAAAAGATTCTGGCGGTTTTCATGCGCCAGTTTTCGGTGATGCTGGAAGCCGGGCTACCCCTAGTGCAATGTCTCGAAATCTTGGGCAGTCAGCACGAGAAGAAGAAGTTCAGAGAAATCGTTGAAGAGGTGCGTGCGGACATCGAGGGCGGTTCGTCGTTGGCCGACTCGATGCACAAGCAGCCCAAAGCCTTTGACGACCTGATGACCGCGATGATTGAGGCGGGCGAAAGCGGCGGTGTCTTGGACGTTGTCCTGCGCAGGCTGGCGGAGTACCTAGACAAAATCGTCCGACTCACAGCGCAAGTTCGAGCAGCAATGCTCTACCCGGCAACCGTGACCTTTGTCGCCATCGCCGTGGTCTACGTCATTCTGTGGAAAGTCATCCCGGTCTTCCAACAACTCTACTCTGGGCTCGGCGGCGAGCTGCCATACCTAACCCAGGTCATCGTTGGTATTTCCAATTTCCTGGGTCGCTGGTCACCGTGGATTTTCGCTGGTTTGATCGTGCTGGTACTCGGGATTCGTGTCTACTACCGGACCGACTCCGGTCGAAGGATGGTTGACCGGTTGTTGCTAAAGATTCCGGTGCTCGGCGATCTGCTGCTCAAGATCGCGGTGGCGCGGTTCGGCAGAACCTTGGCCACCTTAACCGTCTCTGGTGTTCCAATTCTGGAGGCGCTCGACATTACTGCTCGCACCGCGGGTAATGCCGTCATTGAAGATGCGGTCTACCAAGTGCGTGCGGACGTCGAACAGGGTCGCTCCTTGGCTGGACCGTTGGCGGAAACCAAGCGCTTTCCGGCGATGGCGGTGCAGATGGTTGCGGTTGGTGAGCAAACCGGCGCCATCGACCAGTTGCTCTCCAAAGTCGCCGATTTCTACGAAGAAGAAGTTGACATTGCAGTCGAAGGATTGATGAAACTGATCGAGCCCCTGCTAATCGTTTTTCTGGGTATTGTCATTGGGTTTATCGTTACAGCGATGTATCTGCCTCTGTATTCGATGCTGTCCCAGATCAACTAGGCATCTGTAAACAGCGATCGTCCGTCGTAGGATCAGCAACGGATGGAAAATATCAGAGCGAATCTCCAGCGCCTGATCTGGGTTCGGTTGGTCGCCGCAACCGGCGCCGCATCGATTGTTCTCGTAGGCGCTCTTTCCGATCAACAACAACCGTTCGTCCCAAGCGCAGGATGGTTCCTCTGGGGAATGCTCGCCGCGGGTTATCTACTCTCCTTCTTCTACTGGTGGTGGGCTCGAAATAGCGATCGACTGGGCAATCAGGCGTACGTACAACTGGCGTTCGACACGGGGCTAGTCACCATGTTGGTGGTCCATTACGGAGTGCGGACGGCGTTCTCCGTGCTGTATTTCCCGATCGTGGTCGCCGCTGCTTGGATGGTCTCTCGGCGGGCTGCTTTCCACCTCGCGACCTTTGCCTGGGCCAGCTACGCGGTTGCCGTTACCGGTTTGTACAAGGGTTGGTGGATTTCACAGACCCCTGACAGCAACCCGGACAGCCTAGTTTTTCTGGTCGTCTACAAAATCTTGACCCATTGCTTGGGTCTTTACGCGGTCGCGCTTCTGGCGTCCAATCTGATCGGCCGAACCGAGGCCGTTGCCAGTCAATTAGCACACTCTGAAAGACGCTATCAGCGGCTGGAAAACCTCTATCGTAATGTGTTCGAATCGATCGATTCTGGGGTCATCACTACCGACCTGCAAGGTGGCGTGACCAGCGTCAACCGGGCGGCCTGTGCTCTGTTTGCAATACCCAATCCGGTAGCCGCTCCCAGCCGCTCCTTCAGTGATCGTTTTCCATCGCAAGTAAGCGCTCTGCTCGCTAGTCGAAACAGCGAGCGTGAGGAAATCGAGGTCGAGATAGGCGGCCGACACTTTGCTTTAGACATCATCATCCGACCTTTGACTTCACAAAACCAAGAGATCGGCCGTTGCATGACGATTGTCGATGTCACCGAGGAGCGTCGCCTGGCTTCTGAACTGCAGCTGCAGGAACGTATGGCGACCGCCGGCGAATTGGCTGCTGGCCTAGCCCACGAGATCGGTAACCCGTTGGCCGCGATCGCCGGTTCGGCGCAATTGCTGCGCGAAACAGAATCCAGTCCGTCAGAACTACGGCTGCTCCAAGTTATTGGGCGAGAAAGTCAGCGTCTGGATCGCACAGTCAAGGATTTCCTGTCGTTCGCCCGCAGACCAGAAGTAGACAGAACTACTTTTGATCTCACCGCCCTGGTACGCGAGTGCTCCGAGCTATTGACCCATAGTGTTGACTTCGGCACCCAGCATCAAGTCCAGCTGAACAACCTGGACCAACCACAGATATTGGCTGCCGATTGCGATCAAGTCACGCAAATCTTTTGGAACCTCACGCAAAATGCTCTGCGCGCCATGCCCGACGGCGGCACAATGGAAATTTCGGTCGAAGCCAATGATTCCTGGGTGACCCTTGCCGTCCGAGATCACGGAGTGGGCATCGACTCGAAACAACTGGCGAACCTGGTGAGTCCTTTTCAATCTCAATTCCGTGCGGGTGCCGGAATCGGGTTGGCAATCGTTTATCGAATCGCCGAAGCACACCGAGGGCATCTGCGAATCGGCCCCGCCAAAGGCGGCGGCACCCTGGCTACAGTAGAGTTCCCTAATCTTGAAGAAACTGGTCCCGAGGAAGCTAGTCCCAGAGAATCCCAGACCTAGACATGGCAGCACCGAAAATTCTGATCGTTGACGACGAAGCCAGCTTGCTGGACATGGTTGGTGTCCTGCTTGAGCAAGACGGCTACTCCACTGCTGCTGCGGACTCGCTCAGCGCGGCGCAGGAATTCTTGGAGAACGACACCTTTCAGCTGGTGATCTGTGATCTGCAGCTTGGTGACGGGCACGGCTTCGATCTATTGCGGCAACTGCGCGAAGACCAGCGAAAAGTTCCAGTGATCGTGATGACCGCCTACACCTCGACCGACTCAGCAATCGAAGCGATGAAGCTAGGCGCCGAAGACTATGTCTCAAAGCCGTTTGATATTGATGAATTTCGATCGGTGGTCCGCAACGTGTTGGATCGACAGATCTCTCTAGTCGGTCGCCGAGTGGACACTCGGTCCTCGATCGTGGGCCAAAGCCCAGCCATGGCAACCGTTTTTGACTTGATCACCCGGGTGGCGAAATCGTCTTCTACGGTGTTGATCCAAGGCGAAAGCGGTACCGGCAAAGAATTGGTGGCAAGGGAAGTCCACCGTCTGAGTGCCAATTCTGAGGGACCCTTCTTGTCGATCAATTGTGGTGCGCTACCGGAAGGGCTTCTAGAAAGTGAGATGTTCGGCCACGTCCGCGGTGCCTTTACCGGCGCGGTACAGGAAAGACGGGGTCTATTTCGTGAAGCCGGTCGCGGCACTCTATTCTTGGACGAAATCGGGGACATGACCCAAGCGATGCAGGTCAAGCTACTGCGCGCACTCCAGGAGCGAACAGTAAGACGGGTGGGGGGGAACCGCGAGGAGCCATTTCATGCCCGCATTATCACCGCCACTAACCAGGACCTCGCGGGCAAAGTCGCCGACAGTTCTTTTCGCGAAGACCTCTACTACCGGGTCAACGTTCTCCCCATCCAAGTACCTCCGTTGCGCCAGCGTCGAGACGACATCGAGGTGCTGTCCCGACACTTTCTGGCCAAGCTGGCGGCCTCCGGGGGCGCAGCAGAGATCAACATCCAGGCCCTCGATAGGCTCAAGCAATACGACTGGCCGGGCAATGTCCGCGAACTCGAAAATGCCATCGAACGCGCGGCTACCATGGCGAAGACCAAAGTAATCACTCTTGAGGACCTGCCAACAGAGATTCGCGCTCCCGAGGAGACCTTTTTCTCCGGTGATCTGACACTACCCGTAGACGGACTAGATCTTGAAAATTACGTCGACTCCGTGCGACGAGAACTGATGCGCCAAGCGCTAGAGAACTCCGGCGGTGTGCAGACCAAGGCTGCGGAACTGCTGGGGGTGTCTTTCAGATCCTTCCGCTACTACGCGAAGAAACTCGGTCTCGCCTCCTAAGGCGACGGCTGCGGTTCAGAATCTGTCGGTTGATAACGAACCTGGATCAACTCAGCGACAATCGATACTGCTATCTCTGCCGGAGTCTGACCGCCGATGGCGAGACCGATGGGAGCTCGAATCGACTCCACCCCGGGCCCCAGGTCAGCTAGGTGTTCTTTGACTTTGGCAATCTTTCGGCGGCTGCCCATCAGCCCCAGGTATCTCAAGTTCTTTCGTTCTTGTTCCAGCACGCTGCGAAGTGCCGCAGCATCCACATCCCAAGCGCGACTGACCACGCAAACGTAAAGATCTCGCGACTCGAAACGATCTAGCTTTAGATTCTGGTAATCCGACTGAACAACGACAACCTGAGCATTGGGGTGAAGCTCAGGATCGGCAAACTCAGCTCGGTCGTCGGCCACCAACACCTCAAACCCACACAAGGATCCATGCACCGCCAGCGCCTGACCAACCGGGCCACCGCCGCAGACCACCAAAACCGGGCTAGCGCACATTACTTCGATCCAAACCTCAGCGTAACCGCCACAGGACATTCCAGTCGCCAAACCCTGTTTCGCCTTCTCGGTGAAGTAGTAACGATCGCGAATCCCGGTCGAAGTGCCCTGCAGCTGTTGCAGGGCATCAGCGATAACTTGGGCTTCGAAAGCTCCGCCCCCCAAATTGCCGAATGTCGTTTCGTCATCAGTGATCAGCTTCTTCCACCCAGGTCGGCAGGGAACCGACCCTTGAATCTCCAGAATATGGCAAATCGCTACCTTACGCCCAGCCTCGATTTGGTGCAGAGCTTGGTGCAGTACCTCGGTCGCATCGCTACCGCGTGTCCCACTACCGCGTGCTTCGACGGTCGTCTTACCCACGCTCGCTTCGCCCCTCAGGCACAGCTACCGGGGTGGCGTGCGAAAATTTTTTGGCTTGAGTCGAGGCTAGCTTGCTGCGTCTCACTCGGAGGCAGTGGTCACTGTCTTGGGTTTTTCTTTCTTCTCTACTTTCTCCGATTTCGCCGAACTCTCAGAATCGGTCGAATTGTCGCCCTTTCCCTCGCCCGACTCGGTCCCTTGCTCTTGGCTTCCTTGCACCTTATTTCCTTGGCCTTTGTCAGCATAGTCCGTGACATACCAGCCACTGCCCTTGAATTGAAAGGAAGGAGCCGAGAATAGTTTTGCTAGGGTTCCACCGCATTCTGGACATTTGCTGGCGGCAGGGTCGTTGATTCCCTGAATGAGTTCTGTCGTTTGCGCACACTTGGTACACCGGTATTCGTAAATTGGCATTGTTTTCCTAGATGTCTTTTCGCGGCCTAGTCAACCGAGGACTCTGAAGCCGGACGGCTAATTTTGACCTTGAAGGAGCCACCACCGCTGGCCGCAGGCTTGTCGCCCACCTCCAACAGTCCCAAAAGCGCGAAAGCATACAACCGACGTAAGTTGTCGGGGTACATGTAAGGTCCCGAGGCAGCCAATTCTTCAATGGTTAAATCGCCGTTGACCGAACGTAAGAACTCCCAGTCGTCAGTCTCCAGTTTGAGTCGAATCGAATCCTCCGGTCGATGGACCGGTCGTAGGATTCGTTCGGGACCACCCAGAATGGCCAAGATCCGCCCTGGATCTGTCATCGAGAGAATCCCTTGGTAGATCAAGGGCCGTAACTCCAAATCTCCGACTCCCGAACGGCTCTCGACTGGCCCAGGTCGAAAACTGGCCTCTCCATCAGGCCACGAAAATAGACTGAGAACGATCGATTCCATTTGGCCACAAATCGCGCGCCGCATCTGGCTTGGGGTCAGTACGTCGGCCGCAACCAACCTCTCACCGAGCTTCAACCTTGCCTTGCCCGGGTCGGCAAAACTCTCCAACGTCTCAACATCAAGAATCCCTGAGTCTTCAAGGTGAGAACCCAAACTGTCACGGAGATCGGTCGAGGCAGCATTTAGCAATTCACCGCCCTCGACCGTCAGTTCTTTCACCGTCACACCACGACTCACCGACAGGACTCCGGTCAAGCCCATGCGTTCGATCGCGCTGAGGATCTCAGGTGGTCCACTTTGTCCGAGAGACACCCTGAATTCTGGCTCCGATTCAAAACGAATCGCATGGGCGGTTGAACTTCGATTGGGGTCTGCAGTCATAGCGAAAAAAGTGGTTGATCCTACCATCGCAATAAACCAGACTGTGCTCAATGGAACCTCTTCCAACACCGCACCTTGTGTGGTCGCAAATCCAACCGCATATTGCAGCAACCGAATGCCATCAGGTTGCCCTTCAAGATGCCCTGGGTAGGGTCCTAGCGGCGCCAATTGAGGCGCACTGGGACTACCCGAGAGCCGATGTGTCGGCAATGGATGGATACGCCTATCGCGGCGATCACCAACCAGGGGCGCAATTGAAGGTCATCGGGGAAGTTGCCGCCGGAGCTCCGTTTGCAGAAGTGGTTGAGTCCGGTTGCGCGGTGGCGATCATGACCGGAGCTTGGCTCCCCGAAGGCACGGATCGTGTGGTACCCGTAGAGCAGACCACTCTCCTCAATGATTCCACAGTGACAATCCAAGTGCCAACCGTTCGCGGCGCTCACATTCGTCGCCAAGCCGAAGTCCACAGCGCTGGGCAATCACTGGTTGCTTCACCTACCCGACTGAACCCGATTCATCTGAGCATGGCTGCCGGCGAAGGGCGGACCACAGTTCGCGCATTTTCCAAACCCAAAGTCGGAACACTGATTACCGGAAACGAAGTTGTAACAGCCAGCGGTTCAGCTCCGATCGAACTTACAGCCGGCACCATCGCTGACTCCCACACTCCCCTGCTCCACGGCATGCTTGATGGCCTGGGAATCGAACCCGTCGCCCTCGGCGTGGTTGGTGATCAAATGAAAACTCTGCGCAGCTCGCTGGACCAGACCGCTGATTTGGACTTAGTGATCACGACCGGCGGCGTCTCCGCGGGTCGCTACGACCTGATTCCGGAAGCGTTGACCTCAGTCGGCTTCACAATCAGCCACCACAAAGTAGCGATGCAGCCCGGCAAACCGATCTTGATTGCCCGGCGTCAGCGGCAATGGGCCATCGGCCTACCTGGCAACCCGGCAGCGGTCCTCGTCGGTTTTCATGTGTTTGTCCTGCCGCTGCTGAAAGCTCTGGAGGGCGATAACGACGTCTGGGACCAGGTACGCATACAACAGCAACTCTCTAGCCCGATCTACCCGCACCGCGAGAAAACCCGCTACTTGCCAGCCCATAGCGATGATCGAGGACGCAGCCGTGTCACTGTGCCGATCGGCTCGCATCACTTGGCCGCGTTCGCTAGTGCTCCGTGCTTGCTAGAAATCCCCCCAGGTGAGACAGCCATGGACATAGGCACTTCGGTGTCATCCATCCGGATCCTGGGATTATCTTGCTGACTGGGGCTAGATCCTGAAATCAACGGTAGCGGCTTGCTCAGGGAAAGAAAACACCCCTTCGCGAAAGCCATAAAAGAAAGAGACCCGGCGTGGAGCCGGGTCTCTTGGGGAGTGGACGGAAAATCTAGTTGTATTGCGGGGGGAACCAGACTAACCGTGAAGTTCCTACCGTCTCAGCCGAACACGAGGACGGTTATCTTCACCCTTCTGTAAGAGCACTAGCTGTGCCAACTTCTAGTCGAACCTGGACTATTGGTAAACCGCTGTACAACAAGCACTTAAACACGAACTGCAACCTCAAATGATCCAATCCGCAGTTGCCAACAGACCGTGGATGCCAACTAAGTGGTCACCAAAGAATCCCTTCTCAGCTGCAGTGTCCGTATTGTTGGCACCCTGACTCGCCCACTTTAGAGGCACATTGGGCGCTCCTAAACCTTTTCCCAACGGTTTAGCTTCTTTCTCAACCCTTCACGACTTAAACCCAGTGTTCTGGCCGCCAGTGATTTGTTTCCGTTCGCGCGACGCAGATGTTCTCGCACCACTTTGCGCTCGACTTCGGCTAATGGTTCCAGCGCAGTTACTTCAACCCGATGACCTCTGAGTTGCCGCGACAGATGGCGAAATTCGATCCGACGTTCTTGCCCGGCCATTGCCAAGGCGCGAAAAGTCTCATTCTCCAATTGCCGGACATTCCCCGGCCAAGAAAACTCCGCCAATGCAACTCTTACTTGTTCAGCCACTTCGGGCAACTCGCGCTCCTGCACCTCGCACTCGCGCCGCAGGAAATGTTGGAATAACAGCAAGATATCCTCGCGGCGATCACGCAAAGGGGGGATTTCTAACACCACGGCATTCAGGCGAAAATACAAATCTTCGCGAAAACGTTTTGCCTCGACCTCTTGATCTAGACGCTTGTTGGTCGCCGCGACGAAACGAATGTCTACCGTTTCTGCGCGCGCCGAGCCCACCCTCTGCACTTCGCCAAACTGTAACGTCCGCAACAATTTGCTTTGCAACTCGATCGGCAATTCGCCGACCTCATCCAGAAACACAGTTCCCCCGTCGACCTCGGCAATTAGACCTTTCTTGTCTTGGGTGGCGCCGGTAAAAGCCCCTTTGACATGGCCGAACAGCTCACTCTCAATCAATGTCGGGGCGATCGCAGCGCAGTTGATGACCTGGAAAGGCAATTCGTTGCGGCGGCTGTTGACGTACACCGCTCGCGCCAACAGTTCTTTGCCGGTGCCGCTCTCGCCCTGAATCAGGATCGCCAGATTGGTGGCTGCGACGCTACCCAGCGTCTCCAATACCGCGAGCATGGCGCCATGCGAGGTGACAATCCCGGGGAACCGGTAGCGGGCTCGAAGATCTCGCTCCAGAAGAGAGCTCCTTTGTTCCAACAATAACTTCTTGGTGTTGGCCTCCAAAGCACGGGAAGACAGTTCAAGAATGCGGTTAAAGATGTCGAACTCTTCATCAGCGTAGATGCGTAGATCAGGGGTGGTTTCCAGATACAGTGCACCGCAGATCTCG
The DNA here is from genome assembly GCA_965248055.1 of Candidatus Multivoradales bacterium. GTDB lineage: Bacteria > Acidobacteriota > Thermoanaerobaculia > Multivoradales > JAHEKO01 > CBDCXF01. The sequence goes on along the minus strand of CBDFIJ010000004.1, from coordinate 2,700,223 downwards.
CCACCAAAACGCAGCGGAGCCGCCAGAACGGAACGAATCTCCAAACGCTGCACACTCTCGCGGATCGCAAGTTTTTCGTCCGCCAGCGCGTCTTCGATCAACAACGGTTCACCGTGACTCATCACCCGGTCCAAGACCGCTTTACTGACATCGTGGTTGCCGGATTGCTTCCCCCACGAACGAACGACCTGGGGATCTTCGCCCTCCGAGCGCGATAGCAGTAGCAGACCCCGATCGGCAACCAGGATCCGCATCGCTTCTTCAGCAACCGCGTTGAGAAGGTCCTCGTGACTATCGGCGTTGATCAACCGCAAAGCCAGCCGGTGTAGACCCTCTAGGTCCTCGGGGCGGTGGTGAATCCTGATCGTCATAGACAAAGCGGCCGAGTAGATCGTCCGGGGCGAATAACCGGAATTGACCGACTCTGTGGCCCCCTAGCGCTATTCTAGCCGCCGATGCCCTCATCGAACCCCGCCTCACCACCACGTTTGCTCACAGCCGTGACCAACGCTGAGCTGCTGCGAGTCGCAGCACAGTCGATCCAAGCTCTGGGGAATCGTAGAGTGTGGGTCGCCGCGCCCCAGCGGCAGTCGGCAAACCAGCTATTACATTTTGTACTCAGCGCAACCAGCCAATCAGGTGAGACGAACCTGTTGGACGGCACTGAGCGGGGGTCCCTGTGGCAACTGGCAGTACGCCTAGCGACCCCCTCCCTGTCTGCTCAGGGACTGGTTCCGGCAACCAAGCTGGGCCTCGAAGCCGCAATATTTCGCGCTCTGCGCAGCTTGGCCCGACCACTGACCGCGCTGCAAGAAGTAGCTGATTCGCCGGGCCTGCCAGGACGCCTTTCAGCCACGATTCGAGAGCTTCGAGAAGCGGGTGTCGACCCTGACCTGCTACAGACACCTCCACGCATCGGCAAGGATTTGAATCAGATCATCGTCTGCTACAGGGAGGCTCTGGACCAAGCCAAGATCGCCGATACCGCTTCGGTCTATCAACACGCTATTAAGGCCTTGAAGGAAGCACAGAACCCGCCGCTGGACGGCCTGCTGGCCCTCGATCACCCGCTGCGCTCTAGGGCCGAGGTCGAGTTTGCCTGTGCGCTGGCGGCGGCTGGAATCATTTGCGTCGCGGCTATCCAGGCCAGGGATCAAAAGAGCATCAATCGATACTTGCAGGCCTGGCCGGATTGCCAAGGGGTCGAACCAATCAGCCACAACGACCCAAGCACCGGGCTCGGTCGACTGCGCCAACGACTGTTCTCTTTGAAACCAAACGGCGAACCCCAAGCAAACGATCAAACCGTGCAGATTGTCGCCGCTGCCGGCGAAGAGCGAGAGGCGTTGGAAATGGCGCGAGCGATCCAAGCGCGAGCAAAGCAAGGCGTCCCCTACGATCGCATCGGCATCATGCTACGAAGCCCTGAGGGCTACCAGCCGGTTCTGGAAGAAGCCTTCGTGCGTGCTGAAATTCCGGCGTATTTCAGCCGTGGGGTGTTGCGCCCTGACCCCTCTGGCCGCGCATTCTTGGCATTGCTCTCTTGCAAGGCCGAGGGTTTGTCAGCGAATCGATTCGCAGAATATCTTTCGCTGGGCCAAGTCCCAGCCTTGGTTCCGCAAGCCCCCTCTCAGAAACCAGACTCAGAAGCATCACCACCGACAGCTCTGCCTTGGGTGGCTTCACAAGACGATGCCGCTCGCGCCATTGCCAACGATGAACAAGAGATGCAGCTCAGTCTATTTTCCCTTGAGGACGCCACAACCTCCATTCAAGAGTCGGCAAACAACGGCTCCCCACGATCGGCACGCTTCCCCCGTAGGTGGGAAGACTTACTGGTCGAGGCGTCGGTCATTGGTGGTTCAGATCGTTGGCAGCGACGTTTGGAGGGCTTGGAACACGAGCTTGGCTACCGGCTGCAACGGCTCGCTTTCGATCAAGAAGCTCAACATCGTGCGATTCGTGCGGCACTGGATCAAGTAGAGAACCTCAAGGCGTTTGCACTCCCCTTGATCAAGAAGCTCGACGACCTCCCCCAGGAGGCCGACGTCGGTGACTGGGTTCCCGATCTAGAGCAACTTGCCAGGGCGTCGCTGCGCCAGCCCCGCAGAGTACTAACGCTGCTCGCGGACCTGCGACCGATGGCTGGTGTCGGGGCGATTCGCTTTTCGGAACTTCGCCATCTGCTGGAGGAACGACTGGGATTGCTCCGAGTCGAACCTGACGGCACTTCATTTGGAAAGGTCTACCTGGGCACTGCCGAGGACTTTCGTGGCCTGACCTTCGACACCGTCCTGGTCCCCGGAATGGCTGAAGGAATCTTTCCCAGCAAAGTTCGCGAAGACCCACTTCTTCTCGATACAACCAGACACGATCTAGACTCCTATCTGGTCACCAACGAAGACCGCATCTCTGAAGAGCGATTGCGACTCCAAGTGTCCGCAGCTTCAGCCGAGGCAAAACTGATCATCTCCTACCCCAGTTGGGATGGTCTAACCGGACGCGCCAGAGTGCCCTCGTTCTACGCCTTCGACGCGGTCGCCGCTGCCTACGGAGACATCAGCGTTTTGACTGGGATCAGTTCTACTTCTCCACTGCAAGAAAATCCCAACCTTGCGCTGGACGACGCTGAGTACGACATCGTCCGACTGTTGCCGCTGCTTCGCTCGCGGGCCAATCGATCTCCCGGACAGGCCAACTATCTGTTGAGGACCAATCCTCACCTCGCTCGCTCGCTGCGCGTTCGCGGCCGACGGTGGCTCAATTTCCTCTCAGCGGTCGATGGGCTGGTGACCCTGGATAGTGAGACCTCAGAGAGTGAACAAGTACTCGAGAAGCTAGCCTCCTACAGCTTGCGAGAACGTGCTTATTCGCCAACTGCCCTACAGCACTTCGCCGCCTGTCCATATCGTTTTTACCTTCAAGGCATCCTGCGTTTGCGACCGCGCGATGATGCACACGCGTTAGAGCAAATCGACCCTTTGACTCGCGGCAGCCTCTATCACGCGATTCAGTTTCGCTTCCTGCACCAGCTGCAGGAGCAAGGGTCGCTGGAGCTAGGGGAGCGGGACGAGGACAACCTACTCACACAGTTGGATCAAGTGATTGAAGAGGTAGCAGCGGAGTACGCCGATCGTCTAAGGCCAGCCCTCCCGGTGGTGTTCCAAGGTGAGGTCGAGTCCATCCGCACCGACCTCAGAGGTTGGCTGCGGCAATTACTCGCCCACCCCGAGTTCGCTCCCGCCTATTTTGAACTTTCCTTTGGCCTCCCCAGAGACTTGGAACACGACCCAGCCAGCTCCAAAGACCCGGCCGAGATCTTGGACGGGTTCCAAGTCAAGGGCTCGATCGACATGGTGGAGAAAGCCGTCGATGGCGTCTATCGGGTGACCGACCACAAGACCGGCAAACCCCGCGACACCCGCTCCCTGGTGGTGGGTGGAGGTGAGGCGCTACAACCGCTGATCTACGCCTACGCCGCAGAGCAACTCCTGGACGCAGAAGTCGGTGAGGGCCGCCTGTGGTACGCGACCCGGAAAGGGCGATTCCAAAGCCTCACGGTTGCCACCGGGCAGTACCAGCAACAGTCCCTCACTACAGTCTTCCAGACCATCGATCAGTCGATGGCTACTGGATTTTTTCCAGCCGCACCACGGGAGCGAGCTTGCCAGTATTGCGACTATCGGTCGGTATGTGGTCCGCATGAGGAACTCCGCATCGCGATCAAGATGCGCACCAAAGCCACTCGCGAGCAGTTGTCCGATCTCACCCACGTCAGGAAAATGGAGTGATTCGGTGAAGTCGAGCGATCTGCTAGCGATGGACATCGAGGCGAGAGAGCGCATTGCCTCCGACCTGAATACCTCGTTCTTGGTTGAGGCGGCTGCGGGTACTGGCAAGACTACGGCCCTGGTCGGCAGGCTGGTCGCCGTTCTGGCCGAAGGCGTCACCAATATCGATCAGGTCGTGGCGGTCACTTTCACCCGCAAAGCCGCTGGCGAACTCAAGCTACGGTTGCGCATCGAATTGGAACAGGCGCGAGTGCAGCCGGACCTCGATGACCTACGTCGTGGCCGCATCGAAGAGGCACTTTCCAGGCTGGAAGAAGCGACCATCGGCACGATTCACTCGTTTTGCGCTGAGATCCTCCACGAGCGTCCGATTGCAGCCGGCATCGACCCTGGCTTTTCCGAGTACGACGCCGAACAAGCGGAATCCTTGCACCAGCAAGCCTTTCGTTCGTGGATTCAACGCCGCTTGGATAGCCCCACCACCACTCTCCAGAGGGCACTCGCGCGCTTGGCCCATCCTCGTACATGGATTACCGAACCACCGCTGGAGCGCTTGCGGCGTGCAGCCCTTTCCTTGCTCGACTGGCGAGACTTCGACCACCCGTGGACCGCAAGACCGATCGATCTGATGACGCAGATCAACCAAATCGCAATCCGTGTCGACGAGGTCGCAACCCTGTCACTCGGAGGGGGGCCATCCGATCCACTCTTTCGTTCTCTGCAGTCGGTGCGCGACCTGGCCGAGTGGATCGAGCGGAGTGAGAGCGAGGGCCCCCGGGACTATCCAACCCTTGAAGCGCGGATCCATTCCTTGGCTCACCAGTTGGGTGACGCCAAAGGACGAGGTCGTGGAGCCAACTACGCGACCGATTTGACCCGCGCCGACATGCTGACGGCAAAAATCGACCTACTGGACCTGGTTGAGGAGTTCGTCAAAGGAGCAGATGGGGACCTCGCAGTGGCGCTGTACCAGGAACTACAACCGGTGACCTCGGCCTATGATCAAGCCAAACGCGACCGAGGGGCCCTCGACTTTCTGGACCTGCTGTTATTGACCCGCGATCTGTTGGTCAACGAAGGCGAGATTCGCGCCTATTTTCAAAACCGGTACACCCACCTTTTTGTCGATGAATTTCAGGATACCGACCCAATTCAAGCTGAGATCCTGCTCCTACTGGCTGCCGAAAATCCGCAAGCCACCCGTTGGAACCAAGTACGACCTCGACCGGGAAAACTATTCTTGGTTGGCGACCCTAAGCAATCCATCTACCGATTTCGCCGTGCCGACGTGCGCTTCTACCAAAGAGTCCAGGACCATCTGATCAGCTCTGGGGTCGAGTTGCTTTATCTAGCCCGCAGCTTTCGCGCCGTCGCTCCTCTGCAAGAAGCGGTCAACGCTGCCTTCGCGGCTCCCATGACCGAAGATCGGGATGCCGGGCAAGCCGCCTACGTACCTTTGCTCCCGGTGCGCGACAGTGACGCGGAGCATCCCTCGCTGATCGCTCTACCAGTGCCCAGTCCGTATGGTGTCTACTCGCTATCCAAGGCAGCGGTCGAGGCGTCCTTGCCCAATGCCACCGGAGCCTTCATCCAATGGTTAGTGGAGGATTCAGGTTGGCAAATCGAAAATCCAGAGAACCAGCAAAAAATAGCCATTCAACCGCATCACATCTGTCTGCTGTTTCGTAGGTTTCTTGGCTGGAAGACCGACGTCACCAACGGCTATGTCCGTGCCCTCGAGGTGCGGGGACTGCCCCACGTACTGGTCGGGGGGCGCTCTCTGCATCATCGAGAAGAGGTCGATACGCTGCGCGTCGCCCTGACCGCCATTGAGTGGCCAGAAGACGAACTGGCGGTTTACGCAACCCTCAAAGGATCGTTGTTTTCCATCTTGGACGAGAAGTTATTTCTCTATCGTATGGAGGGCGGAAAACTCGATCCTCTGGCAAAACGCATTGCGGGTGACGGCCATAATGAAGTTCGACAAGCCCTCGACATGCTGGCTGGATTTCATCATCAACGCAACCAAGTGGCGATTGCCTCGACGCTCGAACGCCTCCTCAGCGCCACCCGCGCGCACGCCGGTTTTCTACTGCGACCGGCAGGGCGCCAAGCACTTGCCAACCTCGACCATCTGCGCAGCCTCTCCCGCGCCTGGGAACGCCGAGGCGGGAGTTCATTCAGGGCGTTCGTCGAGTACTTGGTGCATGAATCGGAAAGTCTGGCGACACGCCAGCCGGCAGTCTTTGAGGAAACTGATGAAGGCGTGCGCTTGATGACGGTGCATGCCGCCAAAGGCTTGGAGTTCCCGATCGTCATCCTCGCTGATCCCACCACCAACGCCACCAGACCGGCCTCGATCACGGTCGACCCCGAACACAAACTCTGCGCTCAGAGGATTCTCGACCTAGCGCCACCGGATCTCTTGGATAGGCAGAAAGACGAGTTGGCTCGCGATCAAGCGGAGGCGGTGCGAGTCACCTACGTCGCCGCCACCCGGGCACGAGACCTGATGGTGGTTCCGGTTGTCGGCGATCTGGACGCTCGCGGCAACGTCTATCCGGCCACCAGTTGGCTGGCGCCGCTGGCACCAGCGCTCTACCCGAATCGCGAACGGTTTTCTCTGTCAGTGGTCGCCAACGCGTGCCCGCCCTTCGGCTCAACCAGTGTTCCAAAGCGTCCTAGTTCTCAAGACGGCGAGCAAGACGGTTCGGTTCATCCCGGAATCCATCAGCCGCAACTAGGCTCTCACAAAGTTCTGTGGTGGGACCCAGCCGTGTTGGACTTGGAGGTAGAGAGTCACTTCGGCGTCGCGCAAGCGAGCCTTCTTTCCCCTCCGGAAACCGGAGACGGTGGTTTACTCGACTACCAAGCGTGGCGAAAAAATCGCCGTAAGCAGGTGCAGCAAGGTTCAGTGCCATCTAGGCGGGTGGTGGCGATTTCAGATCTCGATAATCTTTCCGAGCTACCGAGGAATCGCCGAAAAAACCAGATTGAAGTGATGACTTCGCGAGGGCCAGAGAAGCGGCCTCATGGTGCTCGCTTTGGCACGCTGGTTCATTCCATTCTGCGCGATACGCCGCTCGACGCCGGTCCGGATCAACTCACCATCTTGGCCGACTACTACCGGCGAATTCACCAAGCAACCGACGCCGAAGCGGAGGCTGCAATCAGGGCTTGTACGAACGCACTGCAACACCCGCTGATCGCTTCCGCCCGCACAGCCGAGCGGCTCGAACGCGAGTATCCATTTCTCCATCGTTGCCAAGACGGCACTATTCTCGACGGAGTGGTCGATATGTTCTTTGTCACCGAAGGCACTGCCACTTTGGTCGATTTCAAAACTGACCTGTCAACCGGAGAAATTCCTGATCGCTATCGGGTGCAGATGGCTTGGTACGAGATTGCAGTCGGAACCATCACCCAGTCGCCGGTGCGCTCAATACTGCTCTCGGTTTAGTGAAGTGCGCGATCAATAGCTGCGCCGGGACACAAGCCCCTCACAAATCATCAATCTCTGTGTGCTAGGTTTTCACCGCGGACCGGACGACGGATCTTCACCCAAGCTCTCGGAGGACTTATGCGATTGACTCACCTTTCAACGATTGCTGTCGCAATCACCGCCTTCAATATGCCAGTGGGTGCGCAGGAGCCCGCCGAGATACCAGCGCTGCAAACCCAGCAAGTTGCCGACAACCTCTACATGATCAGTGGCCAGGGCGGGAACATCGGTGTCTTGGTGGGCCCAGACGCGACCGTGCTGATCGATGATCAAATGGCACCAGTGCATGAATCTATCGCCGCCGAGATCGCCTCTTTGGTCCCAGAAGGCGCATCAGACCGGGTATTTCTGCTGAACACCCACTTTCACGGAGACCACACGGGTGGCAATGAACTGTTTGGCGAAACCGGTTCAATCATCGTCGCCCACGAGAACGTGCGCCAACGACTCACTGTTGAACAGGTCGTGCCTTTTTTCAACATGCGCAGCCCGGCCTTGGAACCAGAAGGTCTGCCGGTGGTCACTTTCTCCAACGATGTTGCCCTGCATCTCAACGGTGAAGACATCGACGTCTCCTACGTCGGCGTTTCGCACACCGACGGAGACGCCATCGTTCACTTTGAAAATGCCAACGTCATTCACGGCGGAGACTTAGTTTTCTATGGCACCTACCCGTTTATCGACCTCGATAACGGCGGCTCGGTGGACGGTTTTGTTGCCGCAAACCAGCGCCTCTTGGCTATGTGTAACGAGGAGACGCAGATCATCCCTGGCCACGGACCATTGATTGGCAAAGCGGAAATGGAAGGCTATGTGGAAATGCTCACCACCACGCGGGATGCGGTCGCCGCCTTAGTCGCCGCAGGTAACTCGTTGCAAGAAATCGTCGCGGCTCAGCCAACCGCCGCCTATGATGAGGCTTGGAGCACCTTCATCAACGCTGAGGCGTACCTGAGTTTGCTCCATCGTGGCCTGACCGAGAACTAGCTCCACGTGTCTTGGGAGATTTTTCGGCCGGGCCGAGACTCAAGACCAACGAAATGCGACCGGAACTTACTGAACGTCACCTCGACAGCACCCAGGGGAAACTCCATGTCCAAAATGCGTAAGAGAATAAGCTTCGCCCGCCCGGGAACATCGCTCGGCAATTTGCTTTTCGCTTTGGTTCTACTTTTTGGTTGCATTGGAGTCGAGGCTCCGATTAAGGAATCTGTGGCTCCACAGGTGGTGGTTGAACAAACCGTCCAGGCCCCGGTTAACCCCGCCCACCCACCGGACTTGTTACCCAACGCCATGGCGCCTCTACCCGGCGTGCTCACCGGCGGCCAACCGACCAGCCAGCAACTGCGCGCATTGGCCGAAAGCGGATACACCACCATCATCAATACTCGACGCCCCGACGAAGAAGATTTCTCAGCAGAGATCGCCGAGGCCGCCGCCCTGGGACTCACCTACGTCCAGATTCCGATCGGTAGCGCCGAAGACCTGACCATGGAGAACGTGCTTTGGCTGTCTGAGGCGATGGAATCAGCGCAGGGTCCAGTTGCCATTCACTGCCGCAGTGGCAATCGCGTCGGAGCTTTGCTCGCTCTTAAGTCCGCTTGGGTTGACCACGTCGAACCCGAGGAAGCGCTAGAGATAGGACTCAACGGCGGCCTAACTCGATTGGAGTTGACCGTGAGGGAACTGCTAGGGATGTCCCCCAGTTCATAGCCGCCACCGTCCGCAATTCACTGTTCGGTAGTCCTCGGCACACCCGGTACCAGGCGACCCAGCGCTTCAATAACCGCTGCGCGACCAGCGCGCAGCGAATAGTGCGTTTCCATGAATTCGCGACCGGCCGTCGAGAGACTTTGCCACAGGGCGTCGTCGCGATGAGCACAGACCACCTCGCGAGCAAATTTCTCAGCTTGGTCGGCAATCAAAATATGTCGATCGTGGACCAATTTCATTCCTTCACAAGCAACTGAAGTGGCCACGCAGGGCAAACCCCAAGCAAGGCTGTGATTTACCTTCCCTTTGATCCCAGCTCCAAAGCGTATCGGCGCAATCCCTATCTGCCAACGTAGCTGAGACACTTGGCCCCCTGATAATTAGAGGGCGGAAGGAGGTTTCAGTATGTTTCAGAATCAGCCCATATTGCCCGTCTCGCCGAAGGCGACCGAGGAGCGTAGCGACGAGGGATCCGGAGGGGAGACGGCGCAGTTGCCCTCGACCCCCGAATCGGTACCCGACCCTGAGATCGAGGCTCGACCCGCCAGACGGCGGTTTACGGCAAAGTACAAACTGGCGATCTTGGAGCAGGCCGACGCTTGCTCCAGCCGAGAGGAGGTCGGGTCCCTGTTGCGCCGGGAGGGTCTCTACTCATCTCATCTATCTAACTGGCGCCTAGCTCGGCGACGGGGATCGCTTGCCGCGCTCGGCAAGAGGCGCGGACGCAAACCCAAAAGGCACCCGTTGGAAAGCAAGGTTGCTCGACTAGAGCGGGAGAAGACTCGGCTTGAGAACGAATTGCACAGGGCACAGCTGATCATCGATGTGCAAAGAAAAGTAGCCGGGCTGCTGGGTATCCCCTCAGAGGGCGAGAAGAACTCGTGAAAGCGGCCAGGACGCTGGCTCCGTGGGTCGGTATCGCACCGGCCTGCCGGAGCCTGAGCGTCAGTCGTGCAACGTTCTATCGTCGGCTTCGGCCGAGATCAACCGAGCCTCAGCAGCCTCGACCGACTCCAGCTCGGGCACTGACAGTCAGCGAAAAACAACAGGTCCTTGACCTACTCAACGGGCCGCGCTTTGTCGACGCTGCACCGGCGGCCGTGGTGGCCACCCTTCTCGACGAAGAACGCTATCTGTGCTCGGAGCGCACCATGTACCGACTCCTGGCAGCTGAGAAGACGCTGCAGGAGAGACGGCGCCAACGCCGCCATCCGGTCTATACCAAGCCAGAGCTACTCGCCACAGCGGCAAACCAAGACTGGAGCTGGGATATCACCCGGCTGCGAGGTCCTCAGCCGGGATGGTGGTTCTATCTCTACGTTGTCCTCGATATCTTCAGCCGCTATGTGGTCGGCTGGATGCTCGCCGAGCACGAACGCGAGGCCTTAGCCCAAAGGCTTCTCAAGGAGACCTCAACCAAGCAAGGCATTCCCAAGAATCAGCTAACCCTACACAGTGATCGGGGCTCGCCGATGACCGCCAAGGACACCGGACGACTCCTCGTACGGCTTGGTATCTCTCAGTCGTTCTCGCGGCCTCGCATCTCCAACGATAATCCCTTCTCCGAAGCCCAATTCAAGACCCTCAAGTATCACCCGAGCTTTCCCGATCGGTTCGGCTCGATCGAGGACGCTATCGCCTTCTGCCGCTCGTTTTTCCGCTGGTACAACACCCAGCACCGTCACGCCGGCATCGCCATGCTGACACCCGAAGATGTCCACTACGGCAAGGCCGACCACAAGCTCAAGATCCGTCAACTGGCCCTTGACCAAGCTTGGCGAAACAACCCACAGCGATTTGTCCGTGGAAGACCGACCGTTCAGCTATTACCGAGGGCCGTCTGGATCAACCCACCCAAACATCAGCGCACCAAGGAGGTTGTCCCGATTCACTAATTAATTCTGCCAACTGTCTCAAAGTTGTTGACAGGTTCCGAATGGACAACCGAGACTCAAAGAAAAGGTCGCTCGGATCATGCACACATCGACTGGCGATCACCAAGTTATACTCTCTCCCGCGCGACTTCAGGAAGTGATCAATCGATACGGCAAGCGAGGACAATTCTTGTAGGTTGGTCGAAGAAACAAAATCGGCTTTCTCGGTGCGTCCGGTCAAACTCGATGTGAACTCCGGGTTCTCAGGTGGCATAAATCGGGCAATCGCAGAAACCTCAGCAGAGTTCATTCTATGTCTGAATCCAGGTACCCAACCATCTTCAGGTTTCTTGCTTCAGCTCATCGCCTGCCTTGATTCTGAGAGTTCAAAAAGGGTTGGCGCGACTGCACGCCTCACGCGCAAACGAAGATCTCCCGACACCATCCTCGATGCCACGGGCATACATCTCAAAACCTCATGGCGTCACTTGGACCGAGGGTCCGGGGTGGTCGATTCCGGCCAGTACCACCAGCGGTAGTACGTGTTTGGTGGTACCGCTGCGGGGACCCTGTTCGTGCGCCAAGCCTTGGACGATGCAAATATTGACGGACAAATATTTCTCGAGGAGTTCCATACCTACCGAGAAGATGCGGAACTCGCCTTCCGTTTGCAAGAGCGTGGCTGGAATACAGTGTACTGCCCAAGCGCCCGATGCATCCATTTTCGCACCAACATACCCTCAAGACGCACCGAGATGACACCATCCGTCAACTACCATTCCCTGAAAAACCACTATTTGCTGCGCGCTTACCACGAGAGCTGAGGATCTCTGATCGTCACCTTGGTTCCATCTCTGGTATGCGATTTGGGCATTGTTTTTTGGGTCTTATCGCGGGAAAGGCGTTCGCTCTCCGCTTTTTCTTGGCTATGGCGCCATCGCAAATTCAATCTCGCGCGACGCAGAGCGATTCAAGCACGACGTACCGTGTCCGCTCTTTCGACAGCGATGTGGTTCCTTCGCAAGTCGTTGCCCTATGACTGGCCACCGTATACGCATCGCTCTCATCGGCAGCCGCGGCATTCCAGCTCGATACGGTGGCTTTGAAACAATGATGGAGCAAGTCGCTCCACAGTTGGTGGACAAAGGATTTGACGTTACCGTCTACTGTCGATCTCACTTTACGCCCAAGGGCACGGACTCATTCACAGGAGTCAAATTGGTAGTCCTGCCGACAATCCGAACTAAGCATTAGGACACTCCGATCCACACATTGCTTTCCTGCCTGCACGCGGCTGGACGATTCGACGCTGCGTTCGTCCCACTCCTTCGCTTAGGTGGCACCAAGACCGCGCTGCATGTTGATGGAATCGAAAAACATCGCGCGAAGTGGGGTCCACTAACCAGATCCGCATACGCGATATCAGAGCGATTGTCGGTCAAGCTTCCCAACGCCCTGGTAACTGACTCAGGGGTTATCCCGGAATATTACTTAGACAAGTACCGGATGGACTCCGACGTTGTACCCTACGGGGTCGCATCTATGCCCTCGAAACTGGGCGGACCCTCGACGAATTGGGGCTTAAGCCGCAACGCTACTTTCTCTATGTCAGCAGATTTGAACCGGGGAACAACCCCATCGAGTGATCGAAGTCTACGCCCAAGCCAATGGAGACTTGTCACTGGTGATGGTTGGCTGGGCGCCCTACGCCGACCGATTCGTGAGAAAGTTACGCGAGGCAAAGGACCACCGTGTCAGGTTTCTTGGGCCGAGGTATGGAATGCAATATCTAGAACTGCTTGCGAACGCTTTTGCTTACATCCAAGCCACTAAAATCGGGGGGACCCATCCCGCTCTGGTGGAAGCTATGGGTTTCGACAACCGCGTTCTGGTCAATGACACCCCAGAAAATCGCGAGACAGCCGGCGACCAAGCGATCTACTTTCAAGCCGACAACCCTGAGACACTGACCCAGGCCATCAATGCGCTGCTGGCGAATCCATCGGCGGTGGCAGATCAGGGACGACAAGTGGAATTGCGAACTCGGGAGCAGTTTTCTTGGGAGCGCACCGCAGATACGCTGACGCAGATATTTCATCGGCTAGCGCCCCAAGACTTGTCGACAAACGTCTCGCAGGACATTTCATAATGCTCAAAGGAGCGGCGCGACTGGTCGCTTTCGGCCTGGCAATGTCGGATCTGGTGGCGATCGCGCTAGCTCTCCCAATTACCTACCGACTACGTACTAGGTTCCACTTCGGCAGCAACTCCGAGCTGGCTCCGCTCTTCGCCTACTGGTTTCTCTTGCCCCTGGTGCTCATACCTTGGTTGATCGGGCTGATCACAGCCGGATCAACCAATTCGCACCGGAGACGATCACTTCTGTCGGAAGCTGGAGAGCTTCTATTTTCCACTGTGACCGCCGCTGTTCTCGCCTCTGGCTTGCTATTCATAACCCGAATCGATCGAGTATTCCTCGCTCGCAACGGGCTAAGCCGGAAGTTGCTGGGAATATGGGTCGTCACTGGGGCGTTACTGCTAATCGCCCAGAGGCCAGCGACCCGTTTCTTTGGGCTCTTGGTGGTCCTCAGCCCAGCGCTGCTGTTCGTTGCCGGGCTCATTTTGGTTCACTCGGGAAGACCATTCCTCTTCAGACAGACTCGGATGGGCCTCAATGGACGTCCCTTTACCCTGTACAAGTTCCGCACCATGGTGATTGACTCTCAACAGCGCAAGATCGATCTGGCGGTTCGAGATTCAGTCGATGGACCGGTCTTCAAGGCCCACCACGATCCCAGGGTGACCAAGATCGGTGGATTTCTACGACACTTCAGTATCGACGAGCTGCCGCAACTCTGGAATGTGTTGACTGGCAGCATGAGTCTGGTGGGGCCACGGCCGCCGATCCCCGCCGAGGTCGAGCACTATGAACCTCGAACACGGCGGCGGCTTGCGATGCGCTCCGGAATGACCGGGCTGTGGCAGGTATCCGGAAGCAGTGACATTGGGTTTGAAGCTTGCATCGACATGGATTTCTCCTACATCGATCGCTGGTCGTTTTGGCTCGACACTAAAATCCTGTTGGAGACACTGCCCGCAGTCCTAACCGCAAAAGGAGCCTACTGATGAACAATCGGCACGCCGATTACCGCGGCATCCTGCTCAGTGGGGGTTCGGGGACTCGCTTGCGTCCACTGACAGAAACGATTAGCAAACAGTTGCTACCGGTCTACGACAAACCGATGGTCTACTACCCGCTGACCACCCTCATGCTTTCGGGGATTCGTTCCATCTTGGTGATCACCGGCCCTCACGACCAGCAGCTCTACCAATCGCTGCTGAAAGACGGCTCCCAATGGGGCCTTGACATCAGCTACGCAGTTCAACCGGAACCGCAAGGGATCGCTCAAGCTCTCTTAATTGGAGAGGAGTTTTGCCAGCAGCAACCGGTCGCCCTGATTCTCGGCGACAACATTCTCTACGCTGCGGGCTTGTCCAAGACCCTACGATCCGCGACACTGAATAACAATGGAGCAACGATTTTTGGCTACCGTGTTCGCGACCCATCTCGTTATGGCGTGGTTGAACTCAACGCTGCTGGACAACCTCTCGCCCTGGTCGAAAAACCTAATAAACCGAAGTCTCCTTGGGCGATCCCCGGGCTCTACTTCTATGACGGAGACGCAGCCGGGATTGCGCGCTCGGTGCTACCTTCTGCGCGAGGCGAACTGGAGATCACCGATGTCAACCGAGCCTATCTCAAACAAGATCGACTCAAAGTTGAACTGCTGCCACGCGGAACCGCCTGGCTGGATATGGGGACCCACGAGTCTTTGCTCGATGCGGCCAACTTCGTCAAAGTCATTGAAGCACGCCAAGGAATGAAGATCGCCTGCCCGGAAGAGGTCGCTTTTACCATGGGGTTTATCGATCGCTCCGAGCTCCAAAGAGCGGCCGAAAGCTACGCGGACACGAGCTACGGCGAGTACCTCCTAAACTTGGTAAGCGCTGCATCGACTTCCTAAGCACTGAGTCGTTCATGGACGTTCAACCCACCCAACTCCGGGGCGTCAAGCTCATTACGCCGAAAGTTCACGGCGATAGTCGTGGCTTTTTTGCCGAGACCTGGAACCCACAACTCGCTGATCAGCTCGACCTACACAACGAATTTGTCCAAGACAATCATTCGCGCTCACTACGTGGCGTATTGCGTGGACTCCATTACCAAGTTAGCCACCTACAAGGGAAACTGGTTCGCGCCGCCACCGGTTCGATTTTCGATGTCGCACTTGATTTAGAGCGCGACTCCCCCACGTTCGGTCAATGGCAAGGCTTCAAGCTCTCCGACAGCAACCATCACATGTTGTGGATACCTCCCACGTTTGCACACGGGTTTTTTGTCCTTTCAGCAGTCGCTGATGTGGTGTACAAGTGTACGGAGAGGTACTTCAGAGAGGATCAAAGAAGCATTCTCTGGAATGATTCTGACTTGGCTATTAAGTGGCCAGTCGCCAACAATGAACCCCTGCTTTCAGACCAAGACCGAGGCGCGGTTCGATTCTGCGAAGCGGAGACCTTCTGATGCGAGTCGTCGTCACCGGTGGTTCCGGGCAACTGGGACAAGCGTTGCGCCTGCATGCTCCCAAAGGAACCCCCTGTTTTTCCCCCACCCGGCAGGAACTAGATCTCACTGACGCAGGATCGACAGCCAAGTTCTGTGCCGACGCAAAACCTGACGTCATCGTCAATGCAGCCGCCTATACCCAAGTTGATTTGGCCGAAACGGAAGCTGAGGAAGCTTTTGCGGTGAATGCGGAAGGGGTCAAGAATCTGGCTCAAATCGTGGCCCAACACCATGCACGCTTGATCCAGATTTCGACCGACTTTGTCTTTGACGGCAGCCTCAATCGGGCCTACCGTCCCTCAGATCGACCCAAGCCGATCTCCGTCTATGGACGCAGCAAGTTAGCGGGAGAAGATGCGGCTCAAGATATCCTTGCGAATCGGGCTCTGATCGTCCGGACCTCCTGGTTGTACGGTCCGACTGGAGCAAATTTCCTTAACACCATGCTTAGGCTGTTGGCCGCCAACGGCGCGGTACGGGTGGTCAACGACCAGATCGGCTGCCCAACCTCTACGGCGGGACTGGCGAAGGCAGTTTGGGCGTGGGTCGAACAGCCGGATGCAAGCGGAATTCGGCATTGGTCTGACTGTGGGATCGCCAGTTGGTACGACTTCGCAATGGCGATCTCTGAAGAGGCTGAAGCCATGGAGATCTTGGAACAACCCGGCCGCATCGAACCGATCCCGACTGAGGAGTATCCAACCCCAGCGACCCGGCCCAAAATGAGCATCCTGGATGGCCGTGAAAGCCGGAAAGAACTGACCATGGATGCAGTTCATTGGCGGCAAGCACTGCGCGCTGTTTTGCGCGCCCAGGCACCGAGAGGATGAAATGCGCAGGCTCCTAGTCACCGGTGGCGCAGGATTTATCGGTGCCAACTTTGTTCGCTACTGGTCGTCCCAGCACCCCGAAGATCTCCTCACTGTCCTGGATTCATTGAACTATGCCGGCAATTTCCAGAGCCTAGAGCCGCTCATATATTCATCGAATCTGCAGTTTATTGAAGGGGATATTCGGGACCAAGACCTAGTTGAAGATCTCTTGTCCTCCCAGCAAATCGACACGGTGGTCCATTTCGCCGCCGAGTCCCACGTCGATCGCTCGATTGATGCTCCTGACATATTTATCGATGTCAACGTCGTCGGCACCCATGTGCTCCTAAAGGCAGCAAGAAAAGTGTGGCTGGAAGCTGGTGAATTACCCGGTCACCGCTTCCACCACGTCTCGACGGATGAAGTCTTCGGATCTCTAACAACCACCGACCCTCCGTTTGATGAGACCAGTCGTTATGCGCCAAATTCACCCTATGCGGCCAGCAAGGCTGCGGCAGACCATCTGGTCCGCGCTTACGGAGAGACTTACGGTCTTCAAACCACCATCAGCAACTGCTCCAACAATTACGGTCCCTACCAGCACCCAGAGAAGCTGATCCCGCTGAGCATCACAAACTTGCTCAGGGGGCGAGAAATCCCACTTTACGGAGACGGCTTGAATGTCCGCGATTGGCTCTATGTCGACGACCATTGCCGGGGCCTAGAACTGACCCTGGACCGCGGGAAAATTGGCAGGACCTACTGCTTTGGTGGCAACTGCGAGCGAACCAACGTCGAAGTGTTAGAGGCAATCTGCACCTACCTCGACCAGGTATTTGCCGATCGATCGACGCTGGCAGAGCAATATCCAGACTCTTGGCCCAGTTACGGCGCGCGATGTCAGGAAGCGATTCAGGCTGTGGTTGATCGCCCAGGGCACGATCGACGCTATGCGATTGACGCCCAACGAGCGCGCACCGAGCTCTCCTATACGCCACGAGTGAATTTCGAGTGCGGCCTACACAAGACGATCGACTGGTACCTGGGAAACCCTGGATGGTGGCAGCCCTTGTTGGCATAGGCGGGGTTCAATTCGATCAAATCGATGTATTCCCTGCGTTCTCTACCCACCGGGCTCCGTCGCTTGGCCCGTGCTCTCGAGAGCGGCCGCAGAATCCTGCGAACTGAGGGCATCGGAGGACTCGTTGACCGGGCTGGGATTGGCACCTCGTCTGACCGGAGATACCAAGGTTGGATCGCTCGCTTTGACGACTTGTCCAGAGCCGACCAGCAGGCGATTCGATCCCACATCGGTGGCTTTTCCTATCAACCGAAGATCTCCGTACTGCTAACGGTTTTTGATCCTCCACTCGCTTGGCTGCGGGAGTCGATCGAATCGGTCCTGGGGCAACTCTATGGAAACTGGCAGCTTAGTGTCGCTGACGATGCCTCGACCAATCCCCAGGTGGTGGAATTGCTCCGCCGCTTCGCTGATCAAGACCCGCGCATCGTGCTGGTTGAACGGAAAGCCAACGGCGGAATCAGTGCCGCATCCAACAGTGCTCTGGAAAGTGCGACCGGTGATTTCATCGCCTTGCTCGATCACGACGACCAACTCGCACCCCACGCGCTCTACTTGGTTGTTGAAGAACTGAACCGGTCCCGGGATGCCGATCTTCTGTTCTCCGACGAAGATAAATTCGATGAGTCGGGAAGACGACATACTCCCTACTTCAAAACCGATTGGAACCCAGATCTGCTGCTAGCGCAAAACTGCGTTAGCCATCTTGGCGTTTACAGAACGGAACTAGTGCAAGCACTCGGGGGGTTTCGCCTCGGCTATGAAGGAAGTCAAGATTGGGATCTCGCCCTGCGCGTCAGTGAAGTGACCTCTGCCGAGCGAATTCGACATATTCCTTTTGTGCTCTACCACTGGCGTAGTCATGCAAAGTCGACCTCCGTCGATTCCGCCGCCAAACCCTATGCAACGGATGCTGGCCGACGGGCGGTGCAGTCTTACTTGGACCGCACTCCGAGCAAAGGTCGCGTAATGCCTGCAGAGATCCCTTTCTACAACCGGGTACATTACCCGCTGCCCGAACAGATCCCGCTGGTCAGCATCATCATCCCCACTCGAGATCAGACGGAGCTCCTGCAACAGTGCATCCGCAGTCTACAGACCGTTACGGACTACTCCGCTGTCGAGCTGATCGTGGTTGACAACGACTCAAGAGAGAGTCGCGCGCTCGAGTACTTGGAGTCACTCAAACAGTCCGGTGTCACCGTACTGAGCGATCCCCAGCAGTTCAATTACTCGGCCATCTGTAACCGGGCGGCTCAGCATGCCAAGGGCGATCTATTGGTGTTTCTCAACAATGACACCACCGTGATCCAGAAAGATTGGCTGAGAGAACTCGTAGTTCATGCGATCCGGCCTGAAATTGGCGCGGTCGGCGCCAAGCTTCTGTATCCATCCTGGAGAATTCAACACGCTGGGATTCGCCTTGGTGGACGGAAAACCGCTGTCCCGATTCTCAATGGTCGTCGCAACCAGACCCGCAGACACTTCGGCCGCGCACAGCTGATCCAAAACTACTCGGCAGTCACCGGGGCTTGTCTGGCAATGCGCGCTGAAGTCTTTCAGCAGGTCGGTGGATTCGACGAATCCCTCGCAGTGTCCTACAACGACGTCGATCTGTGCCTGAGGCTACGCACCATGGGCTACCGAATCCTATGGAACGCCCAAGTTCAGTTGATGCACGCTGAATCGGCAACTCTCGGTAACCCCAACTCCAAATCCCGGGCTGACACCCTGCAAAAGGAAAAAGCGTATCTACTGGCGCGATGGGCCGATCTCAACGACGACCCGTATTACAACCCCAACCTGAGTACCGCTCACTCCTTGGAATACCAACCTAGCTTCTCGCCGCGGATTCACAAACCCTGGCTGTGACACTACGACAACACTGTGAGTCTCGAGTCCCACCGTGGTCGAGCCCTCGAGGTAACCCAATCGGGCGAAACGGTTTGGGAGTTCCTGTCACCGTACTCTGGCCCCAATGGCAACCGTGCCTCAATCGGTCGCATGCGCCGATATCCGCAAGAAAAAAGTGGGTGCACGCAATAGTGCTGAATCGCATGCCCTTGGTGTTGTTTTGAAGTTGTTGCAGACAGCCTTCTTCTGCATGATTCAGCTGCGGGTAGGACCGCCAGCATCAACTCGAGTTTCCTCAACAGAGCCCATCCGCCCAGTGCGGTGTTGACCGAACTAACAGATCTCTAGGGTCGTGAATGCCTGGGACGCGGTCTAGATACCCCCCCGAATCACTAGGGCAAAAGATTGCCTAGGAGTCAGTGTCGTCACGAAAGCCCGAACACGAACTCTAAACAAACCTCTAGGAAAATCCTCCCACGTTACTTGCTCAACATTGTTAGTCCGATCAAACTCGCGGGAACCGGGGACCTGATTTCCATTCCGCACATCATCGGGAGCTCGCTCAACCACCAAATCGAGATCCGATTGCAAGAATTCACCCGGAGGATCTGTCCAAACCAATGTCACCTTCAGCGGAAGGCCAGCTTCGAAACACTGTAAATCGAAGGTAGCGACCTCCCCGGTCGAAAGACTAGGGCCTTCATCGAAATAGCGTACTCTCTCGGGAGCCTCGGTATGGACTGCGCGCGCCAAGTTAACTCTCCCCCAGCCCTCCGAAAAATTGGGGGCACCAGACAGGTCGTCAGCAGAATTGATCAAAACGGCCTTAACGAGAGCCGCCGAAGGACTCCCACCGAGTTCACGGCGGAGAAATTGACGCGTCACCGCAGCACAGCCCGCGACCAGCGGTGTGGCCATGCTGGTGCCTCCGAGGTAGAAATACTGGTCGTCTATTGAGGTGCCCCAATGAGCCCCCGGCGAACCAAGGGAACGAGATCGAGGCCCGAGCACCACCGTTCCCGGAGCCACGAGGTCGGGCTTGATACGTCCGTGATCGGTCGGGCCACGACCGCTGAACGGCGCAACCTCTGACGCATCATCGGCCCAACCATCGAGAGAAATCATTGGGTCTTGATCGAAACGACCAGGGAACACATCCTGGTCCTTCCAAGCTTGGTCCTTCGCCGGCCGCAAGTTCTCACTAGCACCTACCGATATGCAGTTCTTAGCTGTTCCAGGCGGACGAATTGTACGGTCTTGCAGAGTGCCCGTCGTCGAGTCGGGTCGGCCTTCATTGCCAGCCGCACAGACCACAACCAAATCACGATTCCGGTGGACAAAATCGTCGATCTCCCGCGAATGGAAGGAGTAGAATCCCCCCCGTTTCCGCTCAACCCAAGAGTTGCTGTGAATTCGCACTTTGTGGTCTGTGTAGACGTCCGAGAAAAGATCGTGAAGATCAGTAGGAATGCCGAGCAAAGGGTCAGATCGGTGATACACCGATTGAACCACCAGCTCTGCACCAGGCGCAGCACCGGTAATCGATCCAGCAGCCTCATTCGATTGGCTATCGCCAACAGCGAGACCCGCGACGTGAGTTCCGTGACCGGTCGGGTCATTCGTCTTCGACGATCGTCCGAGCGGTATGAGTTTGGCAACCCGACCGGCGAACGCCGGATGAACATCCCCTATCTTCCCTTGATCTAGTCCCGAATCGCAGATACCGATCACCTCACCCTCGCCGCGCAATTGGGCCGCACTGTGAACCTCGGAGGCACCAATCACCCCACAAGCAATATTGGCGCAATACTCATACTGCGGAACCGGCTCGATGCGCCGTACGCCGTCTACCAACGCCAATGACTTCAGGTCTTCAACATTGACCGTGCAACGCACTTTGGATCGCCCCAGCTCGACGTTTGCGGTTCTCCATGCACCAGAATTGAGCTTGGCGACAAATGCTTGGGGGGCGATATCACCCTGCAAAGCCAGATCAATCCGAACCTCTCTCTCGACAGCTCCTAGAAGCCCCATCCTAGGCTCTGCCAGCTCCTCGGAGAGCTTATACCGGTGCGCGTAGTCGGCCGCATCTTCAACAAACCAAAGCGCCCGAACCTCTTGGAGATCGACTTCTCGACCCGCACACAAATAGACTTCTCGTTCAACCCGCTCACGGCACTCTAGTCCGAGCGAAGCGAGTTCACGCCTATGCTCCTCTCGCCAACGTTCGCTGGATTGGATCAATATATAGCGTAGCTCGTGTGCTGATTCGCCGCGTCGGTTCTCGGCCTGAAATGGATCAACCTCAACTCCGTACTGTTGGACTGTCGGCATTCTCGTCGCCTCAGAAGCAGGAAGGTGTCGAGCCACGCGGTGACACCGCCAAACTTACCGACCCCCATTTCTGCCGCCCGTCTTGCAAGTCAAATTCCTCTGAGCGGGTAAGTTCTTGGTAAGTGAACGTCCAACGACCACAACGCATCGCAAGCCCAGCCTTCAGTTCGGCTATTGCAGATTTCTTGTCGACACTATGGCTGTTGGCCAAGCTATTACCATCGAGAAACATGTATCGAGCTACCGCCCGACCTTCGCTTTCGACAAAGAGGTAGATCGAAAACCGTCCCGTGATTCCATAATCTGGACCCGCCGACGGAATGACCGTAGCAAACCCCAGCGGAAGGTTGTAGCCAAGTCGAGCGGTAAAACCGGCGCCACCGGAGACCATCACGTTTCCGGCTGCCGCTGTGAGATAGGGGGTCAAGTCGAAGTAATGCTGCACTTTGATTGGCGAAACACGTCGACGAAAGGTATAGAGAAACTGAAGTGCTGGCTCGTTGGCAAGCTGATGGTCCCAACCTAGAGGAGTCGGCGAACTTGGGCTCAAGTGCTTGTGAGCAAACTTCTGTTGCCGTTCCCCTAGCGCCAGTTCCCCCACTACTCCTACGCTGGCTTCGAGCCGATGTTGGACCTTAGTAGAGTGCACGCTGAAGAGAGACGAAACCCGAGTCCATCCAGCGTACGGTCGGTCAGTCGTAATCAAGTCAGGGTCTTCGATATCTACCGGGGTGTAGAACGTGCTGGAAAACAAGATCCCGCGATAGACGTCGAGCTCTCCTCCTGATACGTCCGCTTTTCGTTTCAACTTATCGTGAACCCGCCGTGCCCAAAACGGAGAATCTTCAATTTCCCCGGTGGTCTTGAACTCTTTGCTCCACTGAATTCCATTGGTGTAGTAACGATCTGTATGGCCGCCGATAGTGTCATTTTCCCAATGCCCGGCAAAAGTGGGGCAACTGTCGCGGTCCATATGCTTGTTCTTGCGTTTGCACTTCTCCTGAGCGGTCGCCAAGCCAGCCCCAATCAAGATCACTAGGATCCAAACAAATACCGTTCGAAAAAACCGGACACCACTCAGATCGAAAAAAGCCATGCTCTGTCTCCTTCGCCGCTATCGCCGACTCCTATACATATCCACCTAGACTGGCAAGATCCTAACATTCGCAATTTTGATTAGCTGAGAGCCGAGCAACCTTAAAGGTGCAAACAAGCCACTACTCCTCCTGATAGCCTGCCGCTCGTGGAGGCCGACCAGGAGAAAACCCATGTATAGATACCAGATTCGAAGATTTGAGTTACCGCGCGCAATCCTCGCTTTTTGCTGCCTTGGGCTAGTAGCTGCAACTGGAGGCCGAGCAGAACCCCCAGAAACGGACTCCAAATACTGGCTGACGGAAGAAGCTCTGGCTGGCCTGGAGCTCAGAGGCATTGGCCCAGCGCTAATGTCTGGGCGCATCGCTGATATCGCCATTGACCCTACCGATCAATCCACCTGGTACGTCGGAGTTGGTTCAGGCGGGGTGTGGAAGACGGTCAATGCTGGGACGACTTGGGAGTCAGTGTTCGATGGTCAGGGTTCCTATTCAATCGGTACGGTAGTGGTCGACCCCCACAATTTCTCCACCATTTGGGTGGGTTCCGGCGAAAACGTCAACGGACGGCATGTCGGTTACGGAGACGGGGTCTACCGCAGCCGCGACGGTGGCAAGACCTGGGAGAACCTTGGGCTCAAAGATTCACAACATATCGGCCGCATCATCATTCATCCGGACGATCCGAACACCATCTTTGTTGCCTCGCAGGGACCGTTGTGGTCACCCGGAGGCAACCGCGGGTTGTTCAAGTCCACTGATAGCGGGGTTAACTGGGACAAGGTGCTCGGCGGAGGCGACTCAACCGGTGGCCAGTACACAGGGGTCAATGATGTGGTGATGAGCCCAAGCAACCCAGACATCCTGCTGGCGACCACCCACGAGCACCACCGCACGGTGGCGGCGCTGGTCAACGGTGGACCGGAATCGGGCATTCACAAGTCCACCGACGGGGGCGCTACCTGGCGCGAAGTGACCCAAGGCTTGCCAGAGACCGACATGGGCCGCATCGGCCTGACCGTTTCCCCGCAAGACCCAGATGTGGTCTACGCCACCATTGAGTTAGCCCATCGCAAGGGCAGCTTCGTGCGTTCAACCGATTTCGGCGAGACTTGGACCGAAATGGGCACCCAGATCGCTGGTGGCACGGGGCCTCACTACTACCAAGAAATTTGGGCCAGTCCTCACAAATTCGACCGCGTCTACTATTCCGACTACAAGTTGCTGGTGACCGAAGATGGTGGGACTTCGTTTGGCAACATTGGTACCGACTCCAAGCACGTCGACAATCATGCCTTGGCCTTTGATCCTGACGACCCCAACTACCTGCTGGCTGGCTGTGACGGCGGCCTCTATGAGACCTGGGATCTGGGCAAGACCTGGAGGTTTGTCTCCAACCTGCCGCTGACCCAGTTCTACAAGGTGGCGGTGGACTACGATGAACCCTTCTACCATGTGGTCGGTGGCACCCAGGACAACAACACCCAGTACGGCCCTTCAGCGACCGACAATATTCACGGCATCCGCAACTCTGATTGGTCGATCACCTTGTTTGCCGATGGTCATCAGCCAGCCATCGATCCGACCAACCCCGACATCATCTACTCCGAGTGGCAAGAGGGAAACCTGACCCGCATCGACCGACCCACTGGCGAAGTCACCTACATCAAACCGCAGCCAGCCAAGGGCGCCCCGCTGGAGCGCCACAACTGGGATTCCCCGATTCTCATCTCAGCCCATGACCCGGCGCGCCTCTACTACGCCAGCCAACGGGTGTGGCGTAGCGACAACCATGGCGACAGTTGGACCGCCGTTTCTGACGATCTCACCCGCAATCAAAATCGCTTGGAGCTTCCGATTGGTGGACGCACGCGCAGCTTTGACGCGGTTTGGGATCTCTACGCGATGTCGATGTACAACACCATCACCTCGCTAGGGGAATCCCCGCACGATGAAAATTTGCTCTATGCGGGCACCGATGACGGCTTGATCCAAGTCACTGAGGATGGCGGGGCCAACTGGCGCAAAGTGGAGGCCGGCTCCCTGCCGGGCTTGCCCAAGACGGCCTTTGTCAATGACATCAAGGCAGACCTGCACGATGTCGATAGCGTGTACGCGGTGTTTGACGACCACAAGGGGGGTGATTTCTCGCCCTACGTCTACAAGTCCACCGATCGCGGTATCAGTTGGCGCAGCATCGTCAGTAATCTGCCCGAGCGGCACGTGATCTGGCGACTGGTCCAGGATCACGTCAATCCCCAGTTGCTGTTTGTTGGCACCGAATTCGGTGTCTTCACCAGCGTCGACGGTGGCGGGTACTGGCTCAAGCTGACCGGGGGGGCACCAACCATCCCGTTTCGCGATCTAGTCATCCAAAGACGTGAGAACGATCTTGTGGGTGCAACCTTCGGACGCGGCTTCTACATCCTCGATGACTACTCTCCTCTGCGCGCTTTGAGTGCCGAATCCGTGGAGCAAGAGGCGACGCTGTTCCCAGTCGCTGATGCCGATTGGTATCTGCCTAAGAACACCCTCGACTTCGGCAACCCCAAAGCCTCGCAAGGAGATAGCTTCTTTATTGCTCCCAACCCCCCATTCGGAGCGGTGTTTACCTACCACCTCAAGGACGGCTACAAGTCCGCCAAGGACACGCGGCTGGAAGCGGAAAAAGAAATGGAAGCCGGCGACGATATGTCGTTCCCAGGGTGGGAGGCTATCGACTCAGAGAATCGCGACACCGAGCCGGTGGTAGTGCTCACCGTACGCAACGCAAGCGGATCCGTGGTGCGGGTCGTCGACGGCCCCGCGGCTGCAGGGATCCACCGTGTCGCCTGGGATCTGCGCGAGCCTGCAACTACACCGCTCCCCGATCTGGCAACGCTTGAGGATGCCAATCAGAATCCGCACAGCGGTTTTCTGGCTGCTCCGGGGCAATACACGGTGTACCTCGGTATCCGCGCCAACGGCGCAATCACCGACCTCGGCCAGTCGCAGAGCTTCAACGTCGTCCCGTTGCGCAGCAACAGCTTGAGTTCGGCGACGCCCGATCAAGTGGTGGCTTTTCAGCGACAGGTTGGCCAACTCAACGGCCGCGTCGAGGGAGCTCGCTCAGCAACCGCCGAACTCATCGCCCGGATCGAGAAGATCCGCGACACCTTGAACCTGCGCTCAGCGAGCGTCGATCTGGACCTGCTGTCGACCACCCGCGCAATCTGGAACCAGCTCCAGGATCACAAGAAGAACCTCGAAAATGACCAGCGGCGCGTGCAACTCAACGAGTTCGACATCACCTCGATCAACGATCGGGTCACCTTCTTGGTCTACGGTGTGACCTACTCCACCTACGGGCCAACCCCAGCACTGCAAGAGACAGCCGCCATTGTCGAAAAAGAGTTGAGTACAGTGGAATCGGCACTGGCCAAGATCCAGACCGAAGAGCTACCCGCGCTTGAGGCCAAGCTGAAGGCTGCCGGGGTGCCGTGGACCCCGGGACGCGTCGTCAGGTAGCGGCGGGATTCTTTTGCACCCGCCGTCCTGAAGACAGTGAGCGCATCTCGGACTCTGTAGGACGGCGCTCACCTCAGTTTTCTTTGCACCTGCCACCCGGGAGGACGGCGCATGCTTTTCGGACTCTGAAGGGTGGCATGCGCCTCGGCTTCGCATCGCGCCGGAATGTAGATGGCCTCCCCACATCGTGCCAAGCGCTTGCAAAGACGCCTCCGGGACCGGCAGGTGCGGGGTTCCCCCCAACAAGAGGACACACAGCCTGCGAGCCTGCCCCGGCGGGGACGGGGGCGCGGGTTGGGAGCCGGGGTCATCCCGAGGGGGGGCACAGCCGGGGACTTTCAGCGAAGCAGGCCCCTCTCGGTTATGTTTTGGCATCTCACTGCGTCTAAAGGAATATGACGGCGCAAACTTTAACCCTGATGAAACCCGCCATCCCAACCGATCTCCCAGACGAGTCCACTCTCTGGCAAGCCCTCGTAGACGGAGATCGCAGTGCGGCTGAACAACTGGTAGAGGTCACCTACTGTCGAATTTACGGCGCCCTTTTTCGCTTGTGCAACGGCGATCAGGATCTGGCCGCGGATCTAACCCAGGAGACCTACCGCAAGGCTTGGGCTTCCTTGAGTCGCTTCCGCGGCGACTGTGCTTTTTCCAGTTGGCTCTATCGCATCGCCCACACCACGTTCCTGAGCCACATTCGGCGACCCAAGAGGATCACCTCTCTCGAAGAACCTGACCGGTTGCCCGATCACGCTCCTCCGGCTGGCGAAAGACTCGAAGTCGAAGAAACGTCGATCCAGTTGCGGCGAGCGGTGGCACAACTTCCTGACGACCTGCAGTTCGCGATCACAGCGCGCTATTGGCACGAAACGCCGGTGCGCGAGATCGCATCGATACAAAGGATTTCAGAAGTCGCCGTACGCAAGCGCTTGAAACGCGCTCATCAACAGATCGCCGCAATTCTCAACCAACCATCCTCCAGCCAAGAGGAGAGCTACTCATGAATACCCCAAAAGAAAGAATTACCCCTGAAGACGTCGAAGGACTGCTCAGCAGTACCCCAACGCCGACGCCTCCGATGCACCTGCTGGAAGACCTTAAGAGTGAGATCCCATCCGACCTTGAAGTGAGCAATGAGCCGCCGCGAGGCAAGGGGCCGCGACCGCAAACTTGGTTGCTGGCTGCTACTTTGGCGACCGTGGCTTTCGGGGGCTTTCTTGCGTATCGCCTTGGAGAAACGAACCATTGGCGGATTACTCCCTCCCTCTCAGATGCAGACCGTGTTTCTCCCGGTACTACCGCTACACGTGAACAAACCAATCGAAACAACCCAATGGATGTTTCAGGCGACACCCAAGAAGCGAAGTCCGTCGAAATCTCAGGTGCGGTAACTCGCGATCGAGAGGACCTAGAGGGTGAACAAACCGACGACCTAAAGGCGGACGTAAACCCCACCCCTCCCACCGAAGGTCGAGTCGCTGACAGATTTGGCGACAGCACGTTTGATACACGCGCCCAATCAATGAGAGAGCACTTATTGGAAAGGCAGGAACTGGAGCTCCCTACGGAATCTTCTTCCTCCGGACCTGCTTCGGTAACAGGCGCCAACTCTCCTTCAGCTCAGCTTCAAGTAGAAACGTTTTCCTCACCTGCTCAGATCTCTGGCGACCCAACCCTGGAGAATCAGGCGTTTTCGGTGCTGGAAAGCAACAACTTGGACCCTCAGGAACCTGTAAGACACCGCCATGAACCAACGTCGATAAACTACTTAGTCGACAATGAACCAGGGACGGATAGAAGTACGATCCTGACGGTTCTTCAGCGTGAAGAGCGGCGCCTTCGAGAAGAGCTCGAAGCACTCCAATCTGGCACTCACGGCCGGTCAAGTCGGCAAGAGCCTCCAAGGGCCGACATGATCCTGCTACCAAAGAAATCCCATTCATCCGTCGGCGGCACCGCCGAACCCAATGACCGGCCCTACGACGACATGTTCTTCGACTCGTACGGCACCAACCCGTTCATCGACACCGAGGACGATCATCAGTCGACTTTCGCCATGGACGTGGATACCGGTTCCTACACCGTAGCTCGTAGCTACCTGGACCGCGGCCATCTGCCGCCCCAGGACGCGATTCGGGTTGAGGAATTCTTGAACTACTTCAACTACAACGACCAAGCCCCGCGACATGGTGATTTCGCCCTGAGCGCTGAAGGAGCCCCATCACCCTTTGCCAGCGGTGAGCGCCAGTATCTGCTCCGCTTCGGCATCCAAGGTCGAGAAATCCACGCCGAGGATCGTGATCCGGCGACTTTGATCTTCGTGGTCGACGTTTCCGGATCGATGGATCGTGAAAACCGACTCGGCTTAGTCAAGGAGTCGTTGCGCTTGCTGCTCGGCGAACTCACTCCTAGTGATCGTGTCGGCCTGGTGGTCTATGGTAATCGCGGCCAGGTTCTTCTGCAGCCTACCTCCAACCACCAACGCATTGAACGAGCGATCAACCGCTTAGTAGCCAACGGATCGACCAACGCCGAAGAGGGGCTGGTTCTCGCCTACGACCTAGCTCGAGAGTACTACCGTGAGGGCGCGATCAACCGCGTCATCCTGTGCTCCGACGGTGTGGCCAATGTCGGTCGCACTGGTCCAGACTCAATCCTGAATCGCATTGGGCGTGAAGCTGATGCTGGTGTCGAACTCACCACCGTCGGATTTGGTATGGGCAACTACAACGATGTGCTGATGGAGCAACTCGCCGACAAGGGCGATGGTCGGTATTCCTACGTCGACGACATCTCTGAAGCGCGTCGGCTGTTTGTCGAGCAACTCACCGGCACCCTGCAAACCATCGCCTCCGAGGCCAAGATTCAGGTGGAATTCGATCCTCAGGTAGTCAGTCGCTACCGCTTGATCGGCTACGAAAACCGAGATGTCGCAGACCGAGACTTTCGCAACGACAAAGTCGATGCTGGCGAGATCGGTGCTGGTCACCACATCACAGCCCTCTACGAGATCAAGCTCCATGAGGACACACCGCGAAACACTGAGGTCGCTACCCTACGGGTGCGCTATCACTCCAAAGAGCGTGGCCGGGTGATCGAACAGAAGCAGCCGGTTCATTTCAACGAGTTTGACGCGCGACTCAGATCGAGCGCTCCATCCCTCAGATTGGCCGCCTTGGTCGCCGAGTTCGGAGAGATCTTGAAAGGAAGCTTTTGGGCCAAAGACGGTGACCTTAAACGAGTCGCCGCGGGTGCCCGAGAACTAGCCCGCGAAACCCGAGATCCAAAGGTGGCTGAGTTCCGTGATCTGGTTAAGACCGCCGCCATGCTGCGCGACTCCGGTCAAGTAAACCCAGACTGGATCGACGAGTAAAAACGACCGCGACCAACATCGAGAGGACACGGTAGCAAAAGCGTCCAGGTTCCGAACTGCAAACTGGGAAAAAGACCAAAGGCTCTCGGAACAAAAAGACGATGCGATGGATCGGTTGCGAACAACACCCTGAGTCATCGCAATTGCTGCTTTCTCTCTCCAATAATCAAATGCGAGATTAGCACACGGCCCGTATTCATTTTTCATTGAGGTCCGAAAACGGCCAGACTCGAACATCCGAGGTTGCATACACTGCACAACCCAAGCTCGAAACCGCAAATCATGCCAAGTCCCGACCTCGATCCAACCGTCTGTTACCGCGCGATGATTTCCCGAGATCCGCGTTTCGATGGCCGATTTTTCGCCGGTGTCAAGACAACGGGAATCTATTGTCGGCCTGTTTGTCCGGTCCCACCGGCACATAAGAAAAATATGCATTTCTTTGCTTCTGCTGCCGGGGCCGCAGTCGCCGGATTTCGGCCATGTCTGCGATGCAGACCTGAATCGTCACCCGGAACACCGGCCTGGCTCGGTACCTCGGCCACCGTTTCACGTGCTCTACGCCTGATCGACAGTGGCACGTTTGAGACCGGTGGCATGAGCGAACTGGCTAGCAGTCTCGACATCAGCACAGGGCACTTACGTCGACTCTTTCGCAAACACTTGGGCGCATCACCGTCGAAGGTGGCACAAACTCGCCGTTTGCACTTCGCCAAGAAACTCATAGACGAGACGAGTTTGCCGATGGCAGAAATAGCGTTTACTGCTGGCTTCGGCAGCATTCGACGTTTCAACGCAACGTTTCGTGAAACCTACCAGCGGTCACCGACCGAATTGCGGCGAACTGCTAGACAGAAACACGGTTCGACTCATCCGCAGTTGTTTCGCCTCGAACTCTCCTATCGACCCCCTTTTGAGTGGCAGTCAATCCTTGAATACCTCTCTCATCGCGCAATACCTGAAATCGAGTACAGCCAAACGAGCTTATACCGACGGACTATCGCACTTAACTCATCGGTGGGAACGATCAGTGTTACACCAACATTGGGCCGCCAATGCCTAACACTGAAAGTTGACTTCCCCGATCCCAAGGCTTTGATGCCGACGGTCGAACGAGTGCG
The DNA here is from genome assembly GCA_965248055.1 of Candidatus Multivoradales bacterium. Classification (GTDB taxonomy): domain Bacteria; phylum Acidobacteriota; class Thermoanaerobaculia; order Multivoradales; family JAHEKO01; genus CBDCXF01. The sequence continues at coordinate 2,669,543 of CBDFIJ010000004.1, read as the reverse complement.
GAATATTTTCGATCTTCGCGCCGACCCCGAGCAGATCTCACGCCACCTGAGCCGCGATCCAACACTGGCCCCATTGGTCGCGTTTGATCCCGGTATGAGGGTACCCGGCGCTTGGGACGGGTTTGAACTCGCTGTGCGGGCGGTACTTGGTCAACAGGTAACAGTGCGTGGAGGAGCCACGCTAGCTGGCCGCTTGGTTCGTCACTATGGCCAGTCAATCCCAGCAGGTGACCCGAATGGCCTGACCAAAGTTTTCCCCACCGCCAGAGTGCTAGCGGATGCCGATCTAGCTAATTGTGGGCTGCCCGCGACCCGTGCGCGTACCATCCGGGGGTTGTCCTGCGCGGTGCGCGATGGTCGAATGTCTTTCGATCCGACAACTGATCGAAAAACTTTCGTCGCTACGCTAACCGCTCTGCCTGGGATTGGCGACTGGACGGCGGAATACATAGCTATGCGTGCGCTCGGCGAACCGAACGCTTTTCCCGCTTCTGACTTATGGCTGCTGCGGTCCATTGCCGCCGACTCAAAAGACGCCACTATCCCCAAGGACAAGGTCACTTCAAAAGATCTAAGGCGAAGAGCCGAAGCTTGGCGACCTTGGCGAGCCTACGCAGCCATGTACCTCTGGAAGCAACAAGGAAGAAAGGAACCGACTCAAGATGCCCCATGTAAACCAACCTGTTCGAACTAGACAGTTGATGGTCGACCAGCGAAAGACACCCCAGCAATGGACTTGGTTCCCCGCATGGAACGCGGGCTATCAACTGTTGTTTGCGATTTTTGTGTTTTTTTTGCTGATAGCTAGTTGCCGAAACAAAACCGAAACAGTGCCCTCAGAACGAAGTGTTGCCATTGCCAACTACGCCGTCGCGACCTACGCTGATGCATCACTTGCCACCCTCCAAGACCTCGTGACCTTTCGGACTGTCAAGCAGGACGGACTCGAAAACGTCGACAACCCCGAGTTTAAGAATTTCACCAGGTACCTGGAAGCAAAAACCGCTGAGCTGGGGCTGGATTTCACCGACTTCGGTTCAGTCGTGATAGTCGGCCTCGGCGATTCGAGTGATCGACTTGGCATCGTTACACACGCCGATGTGCAACCGGCCGATCCGACAAAGTGGCACCAGGATCCTTTTTCACTTGACACACTCTCTGAACCCGGAAACCTCATCGCACGTGGCGCGGAAGACGACAAAGGGCCCCTGGCGCTGGCGCTCTATGCAATGAAGTCGCTCAAAGATCGCGGGCTACCGCGGAAGCGGCGGATAGAACTGATCGTGTCGTATACCGAAGAATCCGACTGGGATCCGTTTCGCTCTTTTCTCGAACAATACGATGAACCGAGTCTAAACCTTTCCCTTGACGCGAACTATCCCGTGGTGGTCGCCGAGAAGGGCTGGGGAGAGATCCATCTGACCCTTGGTGGACCCTCAGAAACCACAAACATACCTTACCTTCACTCGTTGACCGGCGGCGCCTTTCTGTCCCAGGTCCCAGAGGACGCAGAGGCGGTGATTCAGGGTCCAACTATCGAGGTCGAGCGGCAACTGAGAACAGCAATTGAGTTGGACACCGACGTTACCTACACCGTGACCAACAGTGGCGATCAACTCTCTATCAAAGCGCGGGGAAAGTCAGCGCACTCTATGGAACCGTCGAACGGACGAAATGCAATCACCCATCTAGCGGCCACCTTGGGAAGCGTCGCGTGGCCCGATACTGGCGCCGCGCGGATGGTACGAATGGTCAACGACCTAGTCGGAACCGGTGACTTTGGCTCCCACTTCGGGGACCTGGCTCATTCCCACGCCTTCATGGGGCCATTAACTCTAACCTTGGCAAAACTGACTCCGACCGAACTCGGCTACGAAGCCGCAATCAGCTTTCGCCGACCAGTAGGACATACGGTTGAGGAAATCGAAGCGAAGATCGAGCTCGCGGTCGAAACTTGGAAGGCTGAGACCGGTATCTCGACGTTGACTCTCCGCACCCGAGTAGAGGAGCCATACTTACTGGAAGAAGCACCTCATGTGCCCGTCTTGCTCGATGTTTTTCGGCACTACAGCGGAGTTCGTGACGCCGAACCGATCGCAATCGGCGGTGGAACCAATGCCCGTCTATTGCCAAACGGTGTGAGTTTTGGGCCCGCAATGCCCGACTCTACGTACACCGGCCACACTGAACACGAACTGATGACCCACGATCAATTCCTACTTAATTTACGTATGTACACGGCAATGATGGTTGAACTTGCAGGCTAGATTCCCCCAAATCCCCTGGTGACGTAATACTGCATCGCGTTCCCGCTATGATGACTTCACAATGAATGCCCCGGAATTTTCGGCAATTGAATCGATCCGTCGACCTCATCCCAACCTGCTGAAGTACTACGGTCTACTGTCGTTAATCGCTGGGCCCTTCTTCTTTGTCATTCTGCTACCCCTGTACTTTAAGTATCGGACGCTGCACTACTCATTCGACGAAGAAGGCGTGACCATGGGTTGGGGAGCGTTATTCCGACGTGAGGTGCGGCTGAATTACCCGCGTCTGCAGGACATTCATCTGTCGAGCAATGTGGTGGAGCGTCGGTTCGGTTTGGCGAAAGTAGAGCTGCAAACTGCAAGTGGATCTGCCAAGCCAGAAATGACGCTGGAGGGGATTCAGGAATACGAACTAGTGCGCGATTTTCTCTATCAAAGGATGCACGGGGAGACGACTGGCATGGACGAAGGTACCTCTCCGGCATCAGATGGAGGTCAGGTCTTGGTGGATGCTTTGAGTCAAGTGACGCGCGAATTGGCAGCGATCCGGACCCTGTTGGCGGCCAAGATCGGCCCGTCCTGATGACCAACCGGCTGCGACAGAGGTTACTGAAGTTTCTCCGCATCAGGGAGCGACCGGAGCCACCCGAGGGTTCGTCGGACTCGGTGTCAATGTTCCGCGCTTCGCCCAAGTACTTTGGGTATTCAGCCCTGAATTGGGGAGTCAAACAAGCCGGTGCTCTGTTCGGTTTGTTGATTCCCTTGGGAGTCGTGGATCGAGTGTTTAATATGCGGCTCAGCGGAATCAACCGACTTCCCGACCGCTTTCTCGCTACCCGACTTAGCCTGCTCGGCTTCGATACCGGGATCGAGATCGGTAATCTGGCAAACTGGGTCGAGGTCCTAGCGGTATTTGGCTTCCTGGTTCAGTTGGTGGTCAGCGGACTGCTACTGCGCCTAGCCTGGGAGATGCGCTGGTATGTCGTTACCGACAAAGCCATCCGCATCCGTGAAGGACTGTTTCGCACCCGGGAACAAACCTTGACCATCGCCAAGATCCAGAACCTACGGACTCACCAGGGTCCGCTACAGCGGCTGTTCGGCATCGCCGATCTCGAAGTGCAAACCGCCGGGGGCGGCGGTGGTTCCCGACCAGGTGGAAAGAAGAAGGACCCTCACACGGCGCGCATGGGTCGATTCCGTGGGATCGAAGACGTCGAGCCATTGAAAAATCGCATCCGACGCCTACAAGCAGGAAATCAGGATGCTGGCTTGGGTGACCTCAATCGTGCCGGTAGCTCAGGCAACCTCAAAACAAAAAGATCTGCCAGCCTTCAGGATCCGGCGATATCAGCAGCCCTCGTGGCGATGGTTGCTGAGGCACGACGACTGCGAGAAGCAATCGAAGATTCCTGGCGGACGCTTTCTAGCTAAGCAGCGCTCCGATCCAGGAGGTCTTGCTGCCTAGACTTGTTGCTCCAATTGATCAGCCAATAACTCCAACTGTTCCCGCGTCTTGCCGTCGAAATCCCGGCACGCCACATCGCAAAAGCCAGCCGACAGTTGCGCGCGATCACCATCGTCCATTACCTGGTCGCCGATCTCGAAGAGAATGTTGTCTTCTTTGTATATGTGTTGAGTGAGGAGCTGAAGATACTCTCGCGCCACACCACAAAACTCCCCGGCAGCAGCCCCACTCTCGCCGCCGCCATTCATCGCCTTGAGCGCTGCCGCCATGCGCGCAACATAGCAACGCGCGATGCGGTGCTCTTCGAGCATCACCCCAATGGGGCCGCCCTCGCGCGGAATTCCCTTGTTCTCCAACACCGGGAATAGCAAGTCTTCTTCCTTGGCATGGTGGCAAGCATCGGCATAGAGGCGGAAGAACTCTACGGATGAGCCCAGGAGTTCCAACCGTGGTTGCTTCCCTTCGTCCATCTCCTTCACCAACAGGTCCAGCACTCTCAGAACTCTTTTGATCACTCGATGTTCGGCCTTGAGCTCGGCGGTGGCATTTGTTTGATTGGACATCGCGTCTCTCCTGATGCATGACTTGTTGACGAACGAACGTTCGTTAACTTAACATATCCTCATGGACAACCCCCATACTCGCCATCGAGAGGCCCAGCGGCAAAAAATCCTCGCCGCGGCAGCGCAGTTCATCGCCAGCCAGGGTTACCACGGGATGACCATGCGCGGGCTGGCGAAAGCGACCGGGCGCAGCCTGGCCTCCGCCTACAACTACTTTTCCTCCAAGGAAGAGATCCTCTTTGTACTGCAGAAAGAGGCGTTTCAAAACCTAATCACCACCACCGAGAGATCGCTCAAGGATATCGAGTCGGCAAACGGCCAACTCAATATTCTAATCCTCAACCACCTTACCTACTTCTCTCAGAATACCGATGTCATGCGCATCTTGGTGCATGAAGCGGGTTCCCTGCCGGCGAAAGAACGCAGTCAGATTCGCAATCTCAAGAATCGCTATTTCGATCTCGGGTGCCAGGTGACATCGCAGGTGATCAACCAAGGTTGTGGTCGGGTAGGAGCTGCCGGTCATCCAGCAAACGAGATGGAAGTCGAGCGGCTGACCTACTGTCTGTTCGGCATGCTCAACTGGAGCTACGGTTGGTACCAGCCAAAGCGCCACGGTGATCTACCAGAACTCGCACGCACCGTTCATCGATTGTTCCTGTGCGGCGCTGTCACCCGCTGTCCTGAGCAGGATCTGGTAGCCGAGATCGAACTGACCCTCGACACACCCAGCCTGCCTCCGCTGCTTGGCAACCAGGACACCGCGCAGGGAGTCAGCAAAAGTTCGTCATGAGTGCTGAATTATTCTCTTGGCAGATGGTCGAACCGGGGCAGCCGTTGGTCCTCAACCGCCGTCCGCTACCCTCTCCAGCGGACCACGAAGTACTGCTAAAGGTTCGCGCTTGTGGTCTGTGCCACACCGACGTTGCTTTTCTCTACGGCGGGGTACGACCTAATGCTGACCTACCTCTCACTCTCGGGCACGAGATCGTCGGCAAGGTGGTGGCCGCTGGAGATTCGCACAGCGACATGCTCGGACGCGACTACGTGGTCCCGGCGGTACTTCCCTGCGGAGACTGTGATCTATGTGATTGTGGGCGCGGCAATGTCTGCCGCTCACAGAAAATGCCCGGCAATGATTTCCCAGGTGGCTTTGCCAGCCATTTCCTGACTCCGGCGCAGTTTCTCTGCCCGTTACCCGATACCGCCACCTCGATCGAGGACTACTCGGTAGTCGCCGACGCGGTTTCAACTGCCTACCAAGCGGTGGTGCGGGCTGAGGTAGAGGCCCAGGACCTGGTGGTGGTGGTGGGGGCTGGCGGCGTCGGCACCTTCGCCGCTCAGGTCGCTAAGCACCTGGCAGCGCACGTGGTCGCGATCGACATCGACGATTCTCGGCTCGATGCCCTGAGCGACTACCTTGACCTACCGCTCAATAGCTCGAACCTGGATGCGCGTGCCGTACGTACCGCGATCACCGACTATCAAAGAGAGCACGGGCTTGCTTCCCACCGACGCAAGATTTTGGAGTGCTCCGGATCAGCGGCGGGCCAACAAACCGCTTGGTCTTTGTTGACCCACAACGCCAAGCTAATGGTGGTCGGCTTCACCATGGACAAGACCCCGCTACGGCTTTCCAACCTGATGGCCTTCGATGCCACAGCGCAGGGCAATTGGGGCTGCCTACCGGAACACTACCCCGCCATTCTGGACCTAGTAGCGCAAGGATCGTTGGCACTGAGCCCATTCGTTGAGCACCGCCCGATGAGTGAGCTCAACCAGCTACTGCAACAGGAGCACCATACCCGTCGCCCTGTCCTCATTCCTGATTTCTAATACGGCTGCTGGGTAGAAAACTATGACTAACTTGAAGAACCACGAACTACTGGCCGAAGTCGAGTTTTCCGACATCCTCTATCAGCGCCGGCCTCTGCTGGACGCTGCCGGCAAACCGGTACCCGACTTATTTAATGCCTGGATCATTTTCGACAATCCGAAACAACTCAACTCCTACACCACTGCCATGGTCAAGGAGGCGATTCTCGCGTTGCGCCGTGCCTCGTCCGAGCGAGATGTTGTCTGTGTTGTGTTTACCGCAGTCGGAGAACGGGCATTCTGTACCGGTGGCAACACCGCCGAGTACGCCGAGTACTACTCCGGGCGCCCGCAGGAGTACCGCCAGTACATGCGGCTGTTCAACGACATGGTGACCGCAATCCTGGAATGCGACAAGCCGGTGCTCAACCGAGTCAACGGCATGCGCGTCGCTGGCGGCCAGGAAATCGGTATGGCTTGTGATTTCTCCCTCGCTGCTGACACCGCGGTGTTCGGTCAAGCCGGACCCAAGCACGGCTCCGCCCCTGACGGTGGATCGACCGATTTTCTACCCGGCTACGTCGGCTTCGCCAGGGCGATGGAATCCTGCACTTTGTGCGAGTTGTGGAGTGCTCATCAGGCGCTGCGCTACGGACTGATCAACGGTCTGGAACCGGTGCTCACAGAAAACGGCGAGTTCATCGCCAACCCACAGGTGGTCACCGATCGTTGGCTGGACGAGTACGGTCGCATCATCCACGGGGCGTTTGTCCAAGGCGAAGACTTCGCTGCCGCCAAGACTCGCGCTCGCAACTGTCAGGTTAATTTTTCCCGCCTCGATACGGCAGTCGAGCTGCTAGCTTGGAAGCTCGCCTTGACGCTGCCAGATTGCACCACCAAAACCATTGAATCGGTACGCAAGCACAAGCTGCAACACTGGCACCGTAACCGAGAATCCAACCGCGCCTGGCTGGCACTCAACATGACCACCGAAGCCAAGGCCGGCTTCCCCGCCTTCCACTTTGGTGAGCGTGGAGAACGCGAAGTGGACTTTCTGGATGCGCGACGACGCATCGCTCGCGGTGAGCCCTGGGACGACAACTTGATTGCGGCCATTTCACCTCACCGCCGCAAAGATGAGGACGCCTGATGAAGCAACCCGTTTTTACCGAGTGGCAAGACTGCACCCTGGATCAAGCTTTGGATCTGGCGACCGATTTGGTCGAGGATGCTGAATATCCAACGGTTCGAGCTTGGCGCGAACAAGGTGGCAAAGTCGTCGGTCACTTTCAGGTCTACTTCCCTGAGGAACTGGCCCACGCTGCAGGCATGCTGCCGGTCAAGATTCGCGGCAGTAACTTACAGGCGACCCAGGCCGAGTCGAGGTTCGGCTCCTACCTCTGCTCCATCCTCAAGACTTCACTCGAACTGGCCCTATCCGGCAATCTAGAGCTGGATCTATTCGTCAGTCACCCAATCTGTGACGCCGCGCGCAATCTGGCCGCGGTGTGGGAACGCAACGTCGACTATCCATCGCAGATTCTCTACCTTCCTCAAAACGCCAACTCAGCATACGCACCCACCTACTTGGAGCAGGAATACCAACGGGTGCTCACAGAGATGAGCGAAATCTCCGGCCACCAGGTCACCGAAGCCGATCTGACAGCCTCGATCGCGGTATTCAATGAGAACCGGCAGCTAATGCGCGAACTCTACGCAATCAAACGCGACCAACCTTGGGTAGTCACGGCGGTCGAAGCCTACGTACTGGTAGCGCTGGCGGGCATCCTTCCGCGCGAAGAACATAACCAGTTCCTGCAGTGGATACTGCCCCAGCTACGCCAGCGCAATAGCAAGCAGCAAGACCGCATCCGAGTGGTATTTGAAGGAGGATTCTGCGAGCAGCCACCGATCGATCTAATCCGCACCATTGGCCACTCCTGCTACATCGTCGATGACGATTTGCTGATTGGCCTACGTTGGATCTTGGAGGACATCGAAGTCAACGGTAGCCCGCTGGCAGCGTTGGCATCCGCCTACCTGGAACAGTCTTCGTACAGCCCGGTGCAGCACGATCTGCGCAAGCCCAAGGAGAAGATGCTCCTGGAGCGCATCCAACGCTCCGGAGCCGAGGCTGCGATCATCACCGCAGCCAAAATGTGCGAACCCGGCCTTGAAGAACAAGTGGCCTATACCCGCGCCCTCGATGACCAAGGCGTACCCTATTTTGTCAGCGAATTTCAGGAGTCGATGTGGAGTTTTGAGCACTTGCAACTGCAGCTTGAGACCTTTGTCGAGAACCTGATGTTCACCTGATCCGACTGAGAGCTCATCATGAATCAAACGCCAGAAATCATCGGACGCGGGAACACTGAGGGAGCAGAGTTATTCAGCAACTGGTTCTCGGACCTCACCAAAATCGCAGATGACGAAGGTTCCGCCGCCTATGTTTTCGTCATGGGAAGCTTGGTTGAGATCCTGCGCAGCTTCGACCTACCAGTGGTGTTCCCCGAGATCAACTCCCTACAGACGGCAGTGCGCCACGTCGCCCACGAGTACTTGGATGAGGCAGAGGACTATGGCTACTCCCCGGACATTTGCGGTTATGTCAAAGCCGACGTGGCAGTGCAACTGGGTGGCGGCAAGCACCCAGCCGGAAAGATCCCGCGGCCATCGATAGCGGTGCTGACCAACGCTTGCAACACCTACGTCAAGTGGGCAGAAATCTGGGAGCGACTTTACGACACCCAAGTCTTCACCCTCGATGTCCCGGGCTCCCGCAGCGCCCACTCACTGACCACCCTGGGACATGATGATCTGGAGCGCGATCGACGCTACGTCGAAGCCCAGATTCGCGAGTTGATCACCGCCTGTGAACTACTAACTAAAAAGCGCTTTGACATCGATCATCTACGCGAGGTGCTGGGCCACTGCAATACCGTCTCCGCTTCCTGGAAGAGGATTATCGAACTCAACCAAACTCGGCCAGCAGTGTTCAACGCGCTTACCGATGGCACCATCTATCTTGGGGTTGCCAACGGCCTGCGAGGGACACCCGAGGCCGCAGGTTATTTCTCGGATTTGGTTGACGAAATGGAACTCAAAGTCGCCGAGGGCATCGGCACTCTGGATGAAGAGACCTACCGGCTGTCTTTCGTTGGTGTGCCGTGTTACCCGATCTTTCGCCGTTTCAACGAGATGTTCAGCGACTGGGGTGGCGTGTTCGTCAACTCCACCTACCTGTGGTTCGCCTCCGGTGGCGGTAATCTCGGATTCCAATACGACCTGGACCGACCGATCGAGAGTTTGGCGGAAGGCGTCCTGTTGTCCACCCGTGACGCCATGGACTCGATGTTCTACAACGACCGGGTGGTCGGATCGATGATCGAAGACTTCGGCATCGATGGCGTCGTCTATCACCCGATCAAGAGCTGCAGGACGGTCTCAACAGGTCTGGCCGATGGACGTCGAGCGTTGATGGAACAACATGACGTAGCGACGCTGTTCATCGAGTCCGACATGATGGATCGCAGGGTGATCTCCGAAGCACAAATGAAAAACAGAGTTGACGCCTTTTTTGAAGGATTGGGAACTCGACGCCTTCGCGACAGCGAAGCCAAAACGGGAGGGTTCTAATGGCGCATGCAGCCGGAGTCGACGTGGGCTCCACACAAACCAAAGCCGTGGTCATCAATGAACGCGAGGAAATCGTCGGTCGCTGTCTGACCGACACTGGCGCCAATGTGGTCACCGCAGCCGAAAACGCCTATGAGCAAGCCCTACGCGATGCAGACATCCGGGAAACCGAGGTGGAGTACGTGATCGGGACCGGCTACGGGCGTTACCAGATTACCTTTGGCAACGATCAGGTCACGGAAATTTCCTGCCATGGCCGCGGGGCGGTGCACATGTTCCCCAACACCAAAACGGTGATCGATATGGGCGGTCAAGACACCAAGGCAATCCGTATCGGCAAAGAAGGCATGGTGGATGACTTCTGCATGAACGACAAGTGCGCCGCCGGAACCGGGCGCTTCTTGGGGGCGGCTTCAACCGCTTTAGAAATTCCTCTCGAAGAGCTGGGGCCGACTGCCCTGCAAGCGACCAAAGCGGTTCGCATCTCAACCACCTGCACGGTGTTTGCTGAGTCTGAGATTCTCTCCTGGTTGGGTCGAGGCAAGAAGATCGAGGACATCCTCAAAGGGGTCCACGATTCGATCGCTTCCCGTTCTCTCGGCCTGCTGCGTCGAGTTGGTATCGAACCGGAAGTGACGTTCACCGGTGGCGTGGCGAAAAATATCGGCATGATCGCAACGCTGGAGAAACAACTCGGGTTCAAGCTCAACGTCAGTGACGATTCCCATTTCATGGGGGCTCTGGGCGCGGCGCTATTTGCCATGGACCGTATCCGAGCCGGTCGTCAGCCAGGGCGCAAGAGTGCAACCCAAGATCTCGTGGAGGCATCATGAGCTATACCGCTGGACTCGACGTTGGATCCACTTACGCTAAATCGGTGATTCTCGATGGCGACAATCAAGTGGTCGCCAAAGCGATAGCCCGCACCGGTTTTCGGCTGCCCGAGGTTTCACGCCGCCTTTTCGAGCAGTGCTTGGAGACCGCTGGATTGCAAGAAGACGAAATTAGCTATGTCATCGCCACGGGTTTCGGTCGGCACCAAGTTGCCTTCCGTGACACCCAAATAACCGACATGACCGCCACCGCCCGCGCCGCTTGCCTGCTGTTTCCCAACACCAAGACGGTGCTCGACATTGGCGGACAGACCATGAAGGCATCGAGGTTGGACGATGATGCCAAGGTCAAGTCCTTTCGTCTCAACGACAAGTGTGCCGCTGGCACCGGCGCTTTCATTGAAAAGACCGCCAAGTACATGGGCTACTCCACTGAGGAAATCGGGCCCTTGGCCGCCACATCCAAACAACCGGCTCCGATCTCCGGCGTGTGCGCCGTGTTTGCCGAGTCGGAAGTCATCAACCACCTGTCGCTGGGCCGGCCGCCCGCGGATATCATGCTGGGAGCGATGGTGTCGCTGATCGGACGTTCGGTGCAACTGATGAAGCGAGTGCGCATGGAGCCCGAATACACCCTGGTGGGAGGCATTCTTCGTTTTGAGTCGCTGGCAAAGGAGATCCGTAAGCAACTCGGCGATGAGGTCAACGTTCCACAGGGGGATATGGTGCAGTTCGCTGCCGCAATCGGCGCGGCCTTCCTGGGTAAGCAACGCATTGGAGCGCGAGCGCCACTGCCGGAATCTGCCGCACAGTCGATCGCTGCTAGCGCCTAGCAGCCGGACGACCAGCCCTCTCGAAGCATGAGCGGCTGCTGCCGCTTCTCGCATCGCGGGAATAGCCCAGAATCCAAGCACGTTATGAGGAGCATGACCCGCTACCGGTGCAAGAGCGTCATCTGGTTGTTACTCCTAGCGATCTTCGCTGGATCAGCCGGTTTGGCGACAACCGTCAGCAGTACCGTTGGCAATGATGCAGCAGCACATACCGACCTCGACCATCGAGATCATGAACTGCGGCAGATTAGTCCACACGCCAATCAGATTGCCGACCTCCATTGGGATTGCGATATCGGGCGCGAGACCATTGAGTGCCTTTTCTGTATTGCCAACCTTGGCCAAGCTAACCTAGCTCTCGATTCGACCCACAAACCTTTGGCTCAGATTTCATCGAGCCTGTTCGTCGCGCCTCCCCGACCCACTTCAATCCAACCCTATTCGACCGCTCAAGGTCGCGCTCCTCCAGTTCGTTCCTAACCAAGCCCGTCTTCTCGGGCAATCTGAGCGATCGATCTTTGATCGCTCGACTCGAAATCTTGGAAGGAACTTGTCAACTGGAAGGACTCATGAATTTGCAGTTTTATTGGATAACCCAAAAACCCAATCCGGTTCCTCTACGCACCGCCGCCTTGATGCTGGCGATGGTCGCTAACTTGGCACCCGCCACAGCTCAAGAAGGCTCGATCTCCGGAAGGGTGGTAGACAGCCGCGGCGAGCCAGTAGCGGACGCAATCGTTCGCGTCTTGCAACCGCAGCGGGAAACCCGCTCCAGCCCGGATGGATCGTTTCACTTCAACCAACTCCCGGCCGGTGAGCTGCGCATCGAACTTGACTACGGCGGATCGCGGTCACTGCACCGAATTCAATCCGGTTCTCAAGAGGTGGAGCTCACGGTCTCCTCCCACGCCCACTCCGACGAGATCGTGGTCAGTGCCGGGGGTCAACCACGCGGCGAGTCAGAAATAGCTCAGCCGATCAACGTTCTCTCTGGCGACGAGTTGTTGGAAGTCCTGCAGGCCTCGCTGGGTGAGACTCTCGAGCAAGAGCCTGGGGTCACCGCGTCGTTTTTCGGCCCCGGCTCCAGTCGCCCGGTGATCCGAGGCCTGGGTGGCAGCCGAGTGCGCACCTTGGAAGATGGCATCGGCTCGCTGGACGCTTCCACTTCCAGTCCTGACCATGCGGTATCGATCGAACCGGGACAAGCAGAACGCATCGAGGTGCTGCGCGGGCCCGCCACCCTGCTCTACGGCTCGAGCGCCATCGGGGGTGTAGTCAACGTCATTGATGACCGCATCCCTCGCTATCGAGCAGCCAAACCGCTGTCCGGAACCGCCGACTTGAGACTCGGGTCGGTCGCCGAGGAAATCACCGGGTCTGTGGGGCTCACCGGCGGCGCTGGAGACTGGGCTTGGAGCGTAGGTGGCCTACACCGCCACACTTCACCCTACGAAGTCCCCCGGGGAGCAACCCTCACTGGAGAGGAAACTGTCGGCAACAGTGATCTGCAATCAGACTCTGGCCGACTAGGCGTCACCCGTTTCTTCAGCGACAAGGGCTGGGTCGGACTCTCGGTATCAGGGATCGATTCGTTCTACGGGATTCCCGGCGGAGATCATGAAGAAGCACTGCGCATCGATCTAGAACAAAGGAGATTCGACCTCAAGAGCGAACTTCGCAACCCGTTCGGCCGCTTCGCCAGCGCCAAAATTCGGGCTGGTTGGGTCAACTACCAACACCAAGAATTGGAAGGCAGTGAGGTCGGCACTCAGTTTTTCAACGACGCCTGGGAAGCGCGCGTCGAATTGGTACAGCAGACGCGCGGAAACCTCACCGGGTCAATCGGTATCCAGGCACGGGACCGAGACTTCCGAGCGGTCGGCGAAGAGGCTTTCGTTCCCCGCATCGAAAGCACCAATCTGGCGGTATTCGCCGTCGAACAATGGACCAAGAATCGCCTGATCTACGAATTCGGTGCCCGCTACGAATCCCAAGACACGCAAACTCCGGCGTTGAAAGCCGGACGCAAGTTCAGTGGTTTGAGCGCCTCTGCTGGCCTACTGGTCAAGCTCTCAAAAATCTGGCAGACCGGAGGATCGGTTTCGCGGGCAGTCAAAATGCCCACCGGTGAAGAGCTGTTCTCCAACGGTCCACACTTTGCCACCCAGTCCTTCGAAGTCGGCAACCTCTATCTCACCGAGGAGATCAGCCTGGGAACCGACCTCTTCTTGCGCCGTCAAGGCAGTCGGTTCAGCGGCGAGCTGCGGCTATTTCACAACCAATTCGACGACTTCATCTTCCAATCGATAACCGGGGACGTTACAGACGGCCTGTCGCTTTCCCTTTGGTCCCAAGCAGATGCGACCTTTACCGGCGGAGAGCTGGAGGGTGCGGTGGAACTGGTTGACGATGGCAAGCAACACCTCGACCTGGAGGTAACCACCGACTGGGTTCGAGGAGAACTCGATCTAGGGTCCGATCTGCCACGCATTCCACCAGCCTCTGTTTCTCTGGGGCTCGACTACCACCGCGGCGCCTGGGGTGGGCATCTGCGGTGGAGGGAGATCGCTGACCAAGACCACATCGCGGACAACGAGACTGCCACCCAAGGCTACTCAATGATCAACGCCTCCATGGGCTATCGCTGGATGTCCGAAGCGATGGTGATCGACCTACTTGTCCGCGGGCGCAACTTGACCGACCAAGTGGCCCGCAACCACATCTCATTCTTGAAAAACGAATCGCCGTTGCCGGGCCGTGATCTGACTATGTCCCTGAGACTCGCGTTCTAGAACAATCGCGCCAACGAAAAAGGGCCGCCGGTTTCCCGGCGGCCTTGATAGTTGTGGTTGTCGGACTGTCAGCGACTAGGTCTGGTGCCTGTCGCCGATCCACGGCGATGGCGGTCGCGCTTGTCGTAGTGACCCTTGCCGCGATGTGACCCGTTGTGTTTCTTGCCCTGGTAGTAGCGGCGGTCGTTCTTGCGATGGCCACGGTGGGAGTCGTAGCGCCGTTTGTGGTCACGTCGATTTCGATCGTAGTGACCACGGTTGCGATGTCCATAGTCCCTGTGGCCCAAAGTGATATGGATACCCGATCCGTAGGACCTGTAGGGCTGGTAACCGTAGTGACGATACCAACCACCAACCGCTGCTTCCAAACTCCTCATGGTCGCGCTGAGACGGTAGAAATCGCGGTCCACGTGGCGAAAGCCGTGCAGATCCTGACGGCTGTAGTGCGCTTCACGATAAGCGCGGCGCAGCCGATCCAAGTCGCGGCCCAAATGACCACGCCAATAGTGCGAGCGCTGGAGCTCATGGCGAAAGTGCCTGGCACTCCGATGGACTTCATAGAGTCGATCCAACGCCTCGGCTTCACGGTTGTCACCGTGATCGGCGTATCGCTCCGCGGACTGAGACAAATGCTTACTGGCGTATTCGACGTCGTAAGCCAATGAACGAATCGTCTGCTCCCCACGATACGGGGAGGCACTAGCCTGAGTGCTCGGAATCAACAGAGCGGCGGCGGTTGCGGTGAAAATGAGGGTGCGTTTCATGGTGACCTCCTTTCGGTCATGACAGTAGAAACGGCAAACCTCATTCCAAGATGATTAACAAGCTGATTCGATAAGACTTAGATATTCCTTATCTCAACTTATACTGTTGAGGATTGTCCTCATTTGTGGACATTCACAGAGCACTCTTCGGCAACTAGGCTGTCCAACTGTTCGCGGGACGAAGGGATTAGTCTTTCTTCTTATTGTCTTTGTCTTTGTCTTTGCGCGTTCGCAGGAACTGAGCTCGGGCCTGAAGCTTGGTCGCCTTGAGCTTGCGACCGGTCCGCCAAAACAAACTCGAGTAGTCCTCCAAGATCGGCACCAGCTTGCGTGAGCCCTTGCCGTAGACAGCCAGTGCCTCGTTTAAGGCATTCTCGAAATGCGGCTCTGCTTCTTCATATCGATCTTGCTGGCGCAACAAATCAGCCAGTCGATATGAGATCTCGGCGCTTTCTCCGCTCAGTTTACTCTTCAATCCGTAGGCTGCGACAGCTTGGCCAAAATACGCCTCGGCCTGCTCAAGCTCATCCCGCTCGCGGTGGATTTGAGCAATTGCAGCCAGTACCGAACCCTGTTGATCCTCTACCAAGCTGCCCTGTGCCTTGCGTAGTAGAGGCAACGCCCGATCGTACTTTTGTTGTGCATGGTAAATATCAGCCATCCGCACCAGTACCTGTGCCTGGTCCGGAGAATCGGCAGGATAGATAGCACTTGCCACTGCCAGCACCCGACGGTAGGTAGTTTCCGCTTCGGCGAAGCGGCTCCTGGCCATCGCCACCAAGGCTGACTCCTCCAGCACTTCAATCATTGCTGGATCATTCGCTGCAACCGTAGCTTCCCGTATCGCCATCGCGCGACGAAGAACTTTCTCCGCGTCATCGAGCGCCCCACTCTCCCGATAGGTGGCCGCAAGTTCTACCATCGCTGATCCGGTTTCTGGCGCACCGGTACCGCGCTCAGCCTCAAGAATGGACAACGCGGCCGTCAGGTGGTCGGCCGCATCCTCCAACTCCCCCTGCCTCCGTTCACAGCGACCCAGCTCGTAGATTGAATCAGCGTAGCGGGCATTATTGCTGGATTCGCTCTCGTCAAATTGCTCGGATGCGGCACGAAAGAGGTCTGCTGCCTCGCCAAATTTCCCTTGTTTGAAGGCCTGGCGGCCGCTGGTCATGTAGCTCGACCAAAGAGTGGTCTGCGCCATTACCAGTGTAGTGGTTGCGATTGCAGCCAAGAACACGGCGGCTACTACCAACCATCGTCGCACCCCGAAGATCACCTACTGAACTTGAAAAATAGCAGAAAACTCGTCGCTCATCTCACCGAAAGACACAGCGGCTTGATAGCTGTAATAGCCTGGTGGTGCGTCGTCTGGGATCCGAATCGACTGTTCCGAGACGTAGCTGGCGGGTGCCCGTGTTACCACCTCTTCAAAAGAAGCAATCTGCTCTGCAGCCTTCCCCAGTACTCGTCTTTCCGACACCTCGACCACGGATCGCGTGTTCTTCACGGTGACGTTGTTCAACGCGGATATGCTCAAGCAGTGCTGACTCTAGAGAAGTGGCGTCAATCAGGCTCCTTCTTTGACTTTGGTGGCCGCTCAATCTACTACCAGCGTGCATGGCACGGGGCAAAGCTAGTCTTGATTCACGGGGTGGCACTCTTCATAAAGTCCATAATAATAGACTTACATAGGCATTTTCGTCCATAATAATGTTCATTATGGCAAGAAAAACTTCTACTCCACACCCCTCGGTCGGCCGAATCCTAAAGGGACTGGGCGAGAACATACACCTTGCTCGCCTTCGCCGCGGATTGTCGATGAAACTACTCGCCGAGCGCGGCGGCATGTCTCGCACTACACTCCAATCCATCGAGCGCGGCAAGGCAGGAGTCACCATTGGCGCCTATGCCAATGTTCTTCACAGTTTGGGATTGCATTCTGATCTCGGCCTCATCGCGCGGGATGACGCGCTAGGCCGGAAGCTTCAGGACTCCAAACTCGCTACACCCAAGCGTGCCCCCAGGACACCTACGACGTGAGCAATCAACGCGTTATCGAGGTATGGGCAGACTGGCAAGGTCTGGGAGAGCGGGCCTTAATGGGTCGGTTGTCTGCCAATCTGTCACGGGGGAAAGAGATCTTCTCGTTCGAGTACCAGGCAACGTGGATCGATAACGCGCATCATCTGCAGCTTGATCCCGCTCTTGCGCTCTACGGTGGCCCGCAGTATCCATCGCCCGACAACGCTAACTTCGGACTCTTTCTGGACTCAAGCCCCGATCGCTGGGGGCGCGTGTTGATGCGCCGACGCGAGGCTCAGAGAGCGCGAGCGGAGGGGCGGAAAGATCGAAGACTGCATGAGTCAGATTACCTCCTCGGCGTCCACGACCGACACCGCATGGGAGGTCTTCGGTTTCGCACCAACGGCCCTTTTCTTGACGACAACACCGAATTTGCTGCGCCGCCGTGGACCTCATTGCGAGAACTCCAGCATGCCGCCTCGCAGTTAGAACGGGACGACTCTACCTCCCATCCAAATTACAGTTCTTGGCTGCAGATGCTGATCACTCCAGGCGGTTCACTTGGAGGGGCGAGGCCAAAGGCTAGTGTGCTCGACTCAAACGGTCAGCTCTGGATTGCCAAGTTCCCCAGCCGACGCGACGAAAACAATGTGGGAGCGTGGGAAAGTGTTGTCCACGAATTGGCAATTCGAGCCGGCCTGAAGGTCGCGCGCGCGAGACTGGAACAATTTGGATCGCCGCATCACACCTTTCTGAGCCGTCGTTTTGATCGCACTAGCAAGGGCAGACGACTTCACTTTGCCTCGGCGATGACGCTTCTCGAAAGGCGGGATGGCGACAAGGCTGACGATGGAGCAAGCTACCTGGAGCTAGCCGATCTCCTGATGCAGTCTGGTTCCAGTGTGGCGAAGGACCTTGAGGAACTGTGGCGTAGGATTTCGTTTTTCGTCTGTGTCTCAAACACCGATGACCATCTGCGAAATCATGGCTATATTCTCACTAACCGCGGCTGGGAGTTGGCTCCGGCCTACGATATGAACCCGGATCCGAACGGCGAAGGGCTGACTCTAAACATTTCGGAAAGTGACAACGCTCAGGACTCGGAGTTGGTTGTATCAGTCGCGCCATTTTTTCGAATAAGTAACGCGCGATCAAGAGAAATCCTCGACGAGGTTGTTGTGGCTGTGAGGACTTGGCGAGAGGTCGCGACAAGGCGAGGAATCTCGAACGAGGAGCAGGACCGAATGAGTCGGGCATTCCGGCACGCAAACAACTAGGCTCGATATGCTCTCCCTATGCAATCCATAGACGCATGGAAAAAGGCGGGAAGCTACTTCGGCTTTGCCGGTCGCCAGATCTTCTATCAGCGGATGGGCTCAGGTCCGCCCTTGATCTTGATCCACGGCTTCCCCACAGCCTCCTGGGACTGGAACCGGATCTGGGCTCGACTAACAACCCAGTTCGATGTCGTTGCTTTGGATTTGCTGGGATTCGGTTTCTCCGCCAAACCGCGTCGCCATGTCTACTCAATGGCCGAACAGGCCGATCTAGTGGAGGCGTTGGTCGCCCATCTGGGATTGGAAGATCTTCACCTTCTGGCCCATGACTACGGGGATACCGTGGTACAGGAGCTCCTAGCGCGCGAAATCGAGGGGCGAGGCAAGGTCAACATGCGCTCGATCACCTTGCTCAATGGCGGGATCTTTTTTGATGCTGCCAAGCCAAGACTGATTCAGAAGCTACTGCGCTCCCCGATCGGCGGTGTGGTCGCTGCGCTGCTTAATGAAAACCGATTTCGCGCCAGTTTTTCGCGCATTTTTGCGCCGGAAACACAGCTGTCCGCGGACGAGCTACATCAGTACTGGCAACTGGTGAGTCATGACGCTGGGCACCGTATCGCCCACCGTCTAAGTCGCTACCTCGACGAACGGGTTGAGCACATGCAACGCTGGAGACAGGCAACGGTGGAGTCCCCGGTGCCGCTGCAGTTGGTTGCCGGCGATGTTGACCCGGTGGCCGGTCAAGCGATGATTGACCGCTATCAAGAGCTTTGTCCCCACAGGCCACTAACGGTGTTATCGGGAGTCGGCCATTATCCTCAACTGGAGGCACCACAGGCCACGGTCGACGCCTTTCTTAAGTTCGTGCATGGAGTCGGCTCATGAGGGCAGTGTGGTTCGAAGGGGGCAAAGCCGAACTGCGTTCTGTGGATGACCCGGTTCCCGCCCAAGGCGAAGCGCTGATCCAAGTCTCACTGGCGGGCATCTGCAACACCGACCTGGAGCTCCTCGAGGGCTACGCAGATTTCACTGGTATCCCAGGGCATGAGTTTGTCGGCACTGTCATCGACGGACCACCGGGGTTGGTCGGACGTCGGGTGGTGGCCGACATCAATATCGCCTGTGGCGGGTGCAGTGAATGCCAGCGCAACAACCCCCACCACTGCAGGCAACGCAAAGTCTTGGGCATTCGCTCTCGACCTGGGGCGTTTGCCGAGATTGTTGCGCTTCCGGTCACCAATTTGTATCCGGTGCCGGACCAAGTTTCAGACCACCAAGCGGTATTCGCCGAACCCCTGGCCGCTGCCGACGCTGCCGTTCAGGAGATCTCAGGAAACGACGATCCGGTGTTGGTGGTCGGCGCGGGAAAGCTCGGTCTCTTGGTCGCTCAATGTCTGTTGGCAGACGGAAGGAGAGTCTTCATCGTCCAACGACAAAGCAACCCTGACGTTCTCCCCCATCATGGCGATCTCGCATTCTTGGTCGCGAGCGAGATTCCTGAACACTCGTTCTCGGTCGCCATTGAATGCACCGGCAATCCCCACGGAGCTGGAATCGCGCTCCGTGGCTTGCGCCCAAGAGGAAAATTGGTGCTCAAATCGACTTATACCCAGCCGTTGGAGCTGGACACTTCTGAGGTGGTGGTCAACGAGCTTCGACTGGTGGGCTCGCGGTGTGGCTCGATGCAGCGTGGACTGGAACGCCTCAGCAAAGGGCGGATCACTATCGACACCATGATCGCCGCCACCTATCCACTAGAACAGGTTGTAGAGGCCCTGGACCAAGCGGCGCATCAAGGCACTCTCAAGGTGCTCTTGGATCCGACCTGATTTCACAGACACAACCCTCGACTCTCGACCGTTGCTCTGTCGCTACTTCGCGGTCAATCGCAGCCATGTTGCCTAGTTGTGCGCCTAGCGATCTGCCGTTCGTTTGTGTTTGTAAATACCATCTGCCGATGGGAAACTCTTCAGTGGGAGACCTCCACAAATGCTTGAAGTAATCGACCTCAGCCCCTCCCTCAGCAAAGAGGACTATTCGCAACGGCTCAAGAAGCTACAGAAACGGGTTTGGCAACTGCAGCGCGCGTGTTGGGCGTCCAAGGTCCCAACCATGCTGGTGCTCGAAGGCTGGGATGCCGCTGGCAAGGGCACGGTCATCCGGCGTCTAACCTCGCGCCTGGAACCGCGCGGCTACGATCTCCATCACGTCACCGACGAACCCCGTACCCACGAGCGTGACCTACCGTGGATGTGGCGTTTCTGGGGAATGATCCCAGCCTATGGCTCGATGGCGATCTACGATCGCAGCTGGAATCGAGTAGCTGTAGAAGAACGGGTCAACGGTTGTGACGAACTGCGCTGGCGTCGAGCCCTACGCGACATCGGTGATTTTGAGCGCACTCTGCGCGACGATGGCTACGTTCCGGTTAAGTTCTTTCTCCACATCAGCCGGGAGCAGCAGCTGGAACGATACGACTCCTGGAAAGAGGACCCGGGTACCAGTTGGAAGGCCCTGGAGGGTCGCTGGAATAAGCCTCGTCGCTACCAACAGCGATTAGCTGCCACCGAAGAATTACTGCAGCACACCGAATTTCCGCACGCGCCGTGGCACATCATCGCGGCCACGGATCGCCGTTGGGCCACGGTTGCAGTCCTGGAGCAGATCATTGAGACCCTGACTGGGGTTGTCGCCCAGCGGGCACCAGATATCGATCGTTCTCTTGACGACTCGGTATCTGGCGACCAAGGGGGTGACTAATCATGCTCGGCCAAGTTGACCTAAGCCTGCGTCTAGACGAACCGGAATACTCGCAACGGCTGCGCGACTTGCAAGTTAGGTTTTCGCACCTCGCGCGCGAACTCTACAAACAACAAAGAACCTTGCTGGTGGTGTTTGAAGGCTGGGACGCTGGTGGCAAAGGCGGAGCCATTCGCCGCATGACCGAAAGTCTTG
Organism: Candidatus Multivoradales bacterium; assembly: GCA_965248055.1. Taxonomy (GTDB): domain Bacteria; phylum Acidobacteriota; class Thermoanaerobaculia; order Multivoradales; family JAHEKO01; genus CBDCXF01. The sequence goes on along the minus strand of CBDFIJ010000004.1, from coordinate 2,648,315 downwards.
ACCCACGTTCCTTTCATGTCTTGACCTACGCTGCGCCGACCGATGAGGAAAACGCACATCACTACCTGTGGCGCTTCTGGCGCAAACTGCCGCCGCCGAGCGACAAACAAATCCTGATCTTCGACCGCAGCTGGTATGGCCGGGTTCTGGTGGAGCGTGTGGAAGGTTTTGCTCGGGTAGACGAGTGGCAGCGCGCCTATCGCGAGATCAATGACTTCGAACGCCAGTTGATAGATGCCAAAGCCTCGATCGTCAAGTTTTGGTTTCACATCAGCAAAGAAGAACAGTTAAAGCGTTTCGAGCTGCGTAAACAACGAGCGCACAAGCGCTGGAAGCTGACCGATGAAGATTGGCGTAATCGGGAGCGCTGGGATGAATACGAAGAGGCTGTGCAAGACATGCTGGTCAAGACCAGTACCTCGCAGGCGCCATGGACAATCGTCGAAGGCGATAACAAACGTTGGGCACGCGTGCGCTCCTTGGAGACCGTAGTTGAAACCTTGGAAGCGTGGAATGGAGCGGTGAAAGAGTGAGTAAGACAAGACAACAGAACCCTCAACAGAGAATTATCGACGGTAACGAAGCAGCCGCGTCGATCGCCTACCGCGCCAGTGAACTGATCGCGATCTACCCGATCACGCCCGCCTCGCCGATGGGCGAGCTGTCGGACACCTGGGCCGCCCACCAGCAAAGGAATCTGTGGGGACAGGTACCCGAAGTGGTGGAGATGCAGTCCGAAGGCGGAGCCGCTGGCACGGTGCATGGCGGCCTACAGGCTGGCGCGCTGGCGACCACTTTCACCGCCTCCCAAGGCTTGCTGTTGATGATCCCCAACATGTACAAGATTGCCGGTGAATTGACGCCATTCGTGTTGCACGTCGCTGCACGTACTCTAGCGACCCACGCGCTGTCGATCTTTGCCGATCATTCCGATGTCATGGCTGCGCGCCAGACTGGCTTCGCCATGCTTGCCGCTTCCTCGCCCCAGGAGGCCCATGACATGGCAGCGGTGGCCCACTCCGCGACCCTCCGTAGCCGAATACCGTTCATGCATTTCTTCGACGGCTTCCGCACTTCGCACGAGTTACAACGCATTGAAATGGTGAGTGACGACGCGTTACTTGAACTGCTCGACCCCGAAGCCATCATCGCCCACCGCAATCGTGCTCTGACCCCAGACCGTCCGGTGATCAGGGGCACGGCACAAAACCCAGATACTTTTTTTCAGGCACGGGAAGCCGCCAACCTCTACTACCTGCAGTGTGTCGAGATCGTGCGCCAGACGATGGTCGAATTTCATCAACTCACCGGTCGCAGATACGACTTGTTCGAGTATCACGGTCATCCAGAGGCAGAGCGGGTGGTGGTGATGATGGGCTCTGGTTGCGAAACCGCGATCGAGCGAATCGAAGACATGGTGGGTCGCGGAGAGCGGGTCGGCTTGGTCAAGGTACGGTTGTACCGCCCGTTTGATGTCGAAAGCTTCACTCGCACCCTACCCAAGTCTGTCGCGACAGTCGGCGTTCTGGATCGCACCAAAGAGCCTGGCGCTCCTGGTGACCCGTTATACCTCGATGTGGTTTCGGCCATCGACACGGCAGAAGCCATGGGGTGGGCCAGCTGGCAAAGCCGACCGAAAGTCATCGGCGGCCGCTTTGGTCTATCTTCCAAGGAATTTCATCCCGGCCATGTTGAAGCGGTATTTAACAATCTAGCTCAGCAGCAACCTCAACGAGCGTTTACCGTGGGCATCGTCGACGACGTGACCCACACCTCCCTACCGGAGGTGGAATGGGACGGAAGCGAGGCAGCCGGTCGCACCCGTGCGGTGTTTTACGGTCTGGGCTCTGACGGAACGGTCAGCGCCAACAAGAACACCATCAAGATCCTAGGTGAGGAAACCGATCTTGAGGTGCAGGGATACTTTGTCTACGACTCCAAAAAGGCAGGAGCAATTACCGTCTCGCATCTGCGTTTTGGGCCAGATCCAATCCGTTCGCCCTACCTAGTCCGCCAAGCCGACTTCGTTGCCTGTCATCAGTTTGAATTCCTGGATAGTCTGGACATCCTGGAAGTGGCCACTGAAGGCGGAGTCTTTCTCCTCAATTCTCCTTTCGCCAAGGATCAAGTCTGGGAACAGCTTTCACGCGAAGCCCAGACGCAAATTCTCGACAAAGGCCTGAAGTTTCATGTGGTGGACGCCTACCAAGTCGCCCAGGAAGCCAGCCTCGGACCACGCATCAACACGGTGATGCAGACAGCCTTCTTTGCTCTGGCTGGAGTTCTGCCCTTTGACAAGGCTGTGGAATGTGTCCGCAATGCGGTCACCAAGACTTACGGCAAACGGGGACCGGTGCTAGTCGAGCGCAATCACGCCGCGATCGAGGCCACCTTCAGCGCCTTGAAGGAAGTCGATCTCACAGGGCGTAGCGTCAACGGCAAACCCAAACCTCCGCTGGTTTCTGAGAACGCCCCAGACTTCGTGCAAAAAATCACCGCGGTGATGTTGGCGCAGAAGGGCGACCTGCTTCCGGTCTCTGCTTTCCCGGTCGACGGCACTTGGCCCACCGGCACCAGCCAGTGGGAGAAGCGCAACATCGCGACCTCAATTCCGCTTTGGGAGCCGGAAGTCTGTATCCAATGCAACCAGTGCGTCCTGGTGTGCCCGCACGCCGCGATTCGCGCCAAAGCCTACGACCCTGCATGTTTGTCGGATGCCCCCGACAGCTTTCTGTCCATCGACTACAACGCTGCTGATCTACGTGGTAATGCCTTCACTATACAAGTCGCTCCAGAAGACTGCACCGGCTGCAGGTTGTGCGTCGAAATCTGCCCGGCAAAGGATCGCGCCAACCCGCGCCGCAAGGCGATCAATATGCACCCTCAACTGCGGGTGCGCGACCGGGAACGCCAAAACTATGACTTCTTTCTCAGCCTGCCAGAGCGAACCATCGATCAAATCTCTCGGGTCGACGCCAAAGGTTCCCAGTTTCTTCAGCCTTTGTTTGAGTACTCCGGTGCCTGTGCTGGCTGTGGTGAGACGCCTTACCTCAAGCTTCTGACCCAGCTCTTCGGCGACCGGCTGTTGATCGCTAACGCTACCGGTTGCTCCTCGATCTACGGCGGCAACCTGCCCACCACGCCCTATACCGTCAACGACCACGGACGCGGCCCAGCCTGGTCCAACTCGTTGTTTGAAGACAACGCCGAGTTCGGCCTGGGTATGCGCTTGGGGGTGGAGACCAACCAACGCTTGGCGCGTCACCTGTTACATCAGCTTCAGGATCAACTTGAGCCAGAAGCAACCCGCACGCTGTTGGGAGACGACGATTTGGATATCGACCTAGCCCGGCAATATGTCGCTCAAGTGAAGCAAAGCCTAGCCGAGCTTGACGATCCTTTGGCCCGACAGTTGGAATCTGTCGCAGATTACTTGGTTCCAAAAAGTGTCTGGTTGGTCGGTGGCGACGGATGGGCTTATGACATCGGCTACGGTGGCCTCGACCACGTACTGGCTCTGGGACGCAACATCAACGTACTGGTGCTCGACACCGAGGTCTACTCCAACACCGGGGGTCAGCAGTCCAAGGCAACACCCCTCGGAGCTGCCGCCAAGTTCGCCACTTTGGGCAAAGAAGTCGGCAAGAAGGATCTGGGGATGGAAGCGATGGCCTACGGGCACGTCTATGTCGCCCAAGTGGCCTTTGGCGCCAAGTACAACCAGGTGGTGCAAGTACTTTCGGAGGCCGAGGCCTACCCCGGGCCCTCCCTGGTGATCGCCTACAGCCCCTGTATCGCCCACGGCTACGACCTTTCGCAAAACGTCGAACAACAGAAGCGCTTAGTAGCCTCCGGGCTGTGGCCGCTCTACCGCTTCGACCCGCGGCGAAGCGCCGAAGGTAAGCCACCCCTGCAACTGGATTCCAAAGCTCCTTCTGCTCCGGTGTCTTCATTCACCCAACACGAGGCCCGTTTTCGTATCGTTGAACGACAAGACAAGGATCGTTACCGTAGCCTGATGGACCAAGCTCAGCACTCGGCCGACCGTCGTTGGCACGTCTACCAGCAACTCGCTGGGTTGACCCTGGACGCAGAAGAAGAAACCGCAGGGGGTTCAACATGAACCTGACCACCAAGTACCTTGGAATCGAACTGGCCCATCCACTGATGGTAGGGGCTTCCCCGCTGTCGGACGATCTCGACCAAGTCCGCCAACTGGAGGACGCCGGTTCTGCAGCCATCGTCATGCCCTCATTATTTGAGGAGCAGATCGAACAAGAGCAAGTGTCCTCGATGCATGCTTTTGATTCACCGATGGAGTCGTTCGCCGAAGCGATGTCGTTTCTACCAGAGCCCGAGGCCTTCATCCTGGGACCCGACGAGTACGTCGAGCAAGTGCGACAGATACGCCAAGCCGTTGACCTGCCGGTCATTGCCTCGCTCAACGGTACCCGCGCCGGGCGCTGGCTGAATTATGCAATGGCCATCGAAGAAGCTGGCGCTGCAGCACTGGAACTCAACAACTACCAGGTGGTGACCTCTGGGGATCGGACCGCAGAAGAGGTCGAGAATGAGCTGATCAATATGGTGAGTGAGGTCAAACAGAGGGTCAAAATCCCGGTCGCCGTCAAGCTCGCGCCGTTCTACAGCTCGTTGGCGAATTTGGCTCAACGGCTGGTTGAGGCCGGAGCCGATGGCCTGATTCTGTTCAATCGATTCTTTCAGCCGGATGTCGACCCTCTGACCCTGGAAGTCGAGCGTCGCCTGCACCTGTCGTCGCCAGAAGAACTACCGTTGCGGCTCACTTGGTTGGCGATCCTCTACGGGCGAACCGAAAGCTCTTTGGCAGCGACCGGAGGAATCGACTCCGGAGAGGCTGCAATCAAGGCGATCTCCTGCGGAGCTGACGCGGTCCAGGTAGTTTCTCCAGTGCTTCGCCAAGGACCGCAAGCATTGACTACCATCTTGCGGCAGTTCCAAGAGTGGCTGGAAGAGAACGAGTATCAATCCCTGGATGGGCTGCGCGGCGCCTTGAGTTTGGAACGCTGCCCTGACCCCAACGCTTATCGGCGCGTCAACTACATCAAGCTACTGCAAAGTTGGCGCAATGCGGACCCCGACCGGAGTATCGCCTAGACTGGAGACCATGACGGAGAACAAAAAAAACGATCCCATCGCGCGCTTCCAAAGACTCTTGGATCGCGCGATCTCTGCGGAAATCCCCAACGCCAACGGCATGACCTTGAGTACTGTTGACTCTCAAGGACGCCCGAGTTCGCGCATGGTGCTACTCAAAGGGTTCGATCCATCGGGGTTCGTGTTTTATACCAATCTTGAGAGCCGTAAAGCCGTAGACCTTCAATCCAATCCCCAGGTCAGCCTGCTGTTTTATTGGCGGCAACTGGATCGACAAGTGCGCATTGAAGGGTCGGTGGAACTCGTGTCCGACCAGGAAGCGGACGCCTACTTCGCTTCTCGAGACAGGATGTCTCAGGTCGGCGCCTGGGCATCAAGCCAAAGTCGTCCCTTGAGCAACCGCGCCGAGTTATTGGCGCAAGCTGCCCGTTTCGAAGCCAAGTTCGCCGGGGCTCAAGTTCCGAGACCACCGCACTGGTCAGGTTTTCGAGTGAATCCGTCGTGCATCGAATTTTGGAAAGCCGGGGCATTTCGACTGCACAAGCGCACGGTGTTCGATAAGAACACAGACGGATGGGATAAATCGATGCTCTACCCCTAATCGAAATCACACCAACAAAGCATTCCTTTTTTCAACCTGGAACCCGCACCTCATGCCCAACATCATCGAGCCGTTTCGCATCAAAGTCGTCGAACCGATTCGCATGAGTACGGTTGAGGAGCGACGGGCGGCACTAGTCGAAGCTGGATACAACCTGTTCAAAGTCCCAGCGTCGGCGATCATCATTGATCTGCTCACCGACAGCGGCACCGGGGCCATGAGTTCCGAGCAGTGGTCGGCAATGATGCGCGGCGACGAATCCTACGCCGGTGGCGCCAGTTTCGGGCGATTTGAGAACGCGGTACGCGATATCACCGGTTTTCGCCACGTGATCCCCACCCATCAAGGGCGGGCCGCCGAGCGCATCCTGGCGACCACCTTGTGTCGACCCGGCCATGTGGTCCCCAACAACACCCACTTCGATACCACCCGCGCCAACATTGAAGCCACCGGAACCGTGGCCCTGGATCTGCCCTGCAAAGAGGGCGATGATCTATCACAGCCCTTCCCTTTCAAAGGAAATATCGATTTGGAGGCTCTCGAGACTTGTCTTGACGAGAACCCAGGCAAAGTGCCCTTTGCCATGATCACGATCACCAACAACGGCGGTGGCGGTCAGCCAGCCTCGATGGAGAACATCGCGGCAGCTTCCGCCATTTGTCGCGAGCGTGAAGTTCCCTTCTATGTCGACGCTTGTCGTTTCGCGGAGAACTCGTTCTTCATTCAGCAGCGCACGCCTGAGCACCGCGACCGACCTCTGATTGAGATCGCCCGCGAGATTTTCTCCTACGCTGACGGCTGCACCATGAGCGCTAAAAAGGACGGGATGGCCAATATCGGCGGATTCCTATGCTCCAATGACGACGCCCTGGCACGACGGGAGAAAGAAGTCTTGATCTTGACCGAGGGTTTCCCCACCTACGGCGGTCTCGCCGGGAGGGACCTGGAAGCGATCGCTGTCGGTCTCTATGAGGCTCTGGACCAGGACTACCAGACCTACCGCGCTGCTTCGACCCGCTACCTGGGTGAGCACATCGCCTCTCAAGGCGTGCCAATCGTTCAGCCCCCAGGTGGGCACGCCATCTACATTGATGCTGAAGCCATGCTGCCGCATATCCCAGTGTCTGAATTTCCCGGCCAAGCTTTGGCGCTGGAGCTGTATCTGGCTGGAGGTATTCGTAGCGTTGAAGTCGGCTCGGTGATGTTTGGCTCAAGGGATCCAGAAACCGGTAAAGAGACCTCAGCTCCCCACGAGTTGGTGCGACTGGCGATTCCACGGCGCGTCTATACACAAAGCCAGATCGACTACGTGGTCGACACCCTGCTCGCAATCTATCGACGCCGAGAACAGCTCCACGGCGTGCGGATTGTCGAGCAGCCGCCGGCCTTGCGCCACTTCAGCGCCGTCTTCGAACCGCTCGGCCCATAAGCACCTGCCAATCGCGCTGGGCAATCGCCCTGTGCTACAGTGATCAGGCTATTTGCTAGCTCTGACTCGGCCTCGCAGCCTGCGAGATGTACCTACCTGCGACATCTGGGTCTAAGGAAGGAGATCGTGTTGATTCGATGCCGTCGTGACGTTTTCGATCCGCGCATCTGCCCATGAAGCCGGTAGCTGCAGCCGGGACGAGGCAAGTATCTATTTCTCAAGAAACAGGAGAGACGTGTGACTAGCAAGCTCAACTACTACGACGTGCTCGGAGTACTTTTGCCGGGTGTCCTCATTCTAGGAGTATTGATCTGGGTGCTACCAATCAACCCCGAGGATACCTTGGATGGAGTGCCTGGGTCGTTTCTCACCCTTATCCTTACTGGATTCGCACTCGTCATCGGACAGGTCGTTCAAGGCGTCGGAAGCCTGATTGAACCCCTGCTATTTCTCTCTTGGGGCGGCACACCCTCCGATCAGTTGCTTTCCGAATCGCGATTCGGAAAACACTTCTTGCCCGCGGCTTCGTCGAAAAGGATTCGCGACAAGCTAAAGAACAAGATCCTCAAGGGCGAAAATCACGACTTCTTTCTCTACGCCCTGACCCTGGCAGGTGGCGAGAAAGGCCGAGTCGGGGTGTTCAACGGCCTCTACGCACACCATCGGGGTCTACTTGTCGGCAGTTTACTCACCATCGTCATCGTTCTTTGCAGGTGGTCTTCAGAACAGATCGCGAGTTTTCGCTGCGAGCTGCTCCTCTTGGCCGTTCTCATGACACTGATTTTTTGGTGGCGAACGCGGGCGCGCGCTTACTACTTCGCTCGCGAAGTCCTACTGGCTGCGGAGCAAGCACTCGACGAATGACCGATAACTCAAGATCGAACCTATCCTCCACAGCTGCCGCTCTGGTTTTCGCCGTCGCCGCGGCCACGTCGGCTCAAGCAGCGAGCGGAGACGCCGCACAGCCTCACAGTGCCTCCCCAAAGCGCATCGTCATTTGTATGGACGGTACCTGGAACAGCCCGGCGAAGAAAACTGCAGGGGATGACGGAAGGCAACGCTTCGAGCCCACCAACGTTCTCAAAACCTGTCGCGCTGTCAAAGATCTCGACGACACCACCGCAACGCTGGTGTTCACTGACCAGCCTCAAGATGGAGAGACCGTCACAATCGACGGCAAAACGTACACCTTCCAGGCGTCACTCACCGACATCGACGGCAACGTTCAGATTGGGGGCAAAACAACGGAGTCTCTGAACAACCTCCGTTACGCCATTCTCAAGAAACGACAAGGCAAACCGAGATACGCCAAGTCGACCGCACTCCATACAACGGTTGGCGGGCGTGAGGTGCCCGGTGACAACTACAGCATGGAAATCCACGCTCGTTCGTCTGCGACCTCGGGCGACCCCTTTTCAACCGAAGAAACTCTGACCCACGGATATTGGGCGGATAAACGTGCATTGGCCGACGAATCTCGTCGCCGCGGGTTCGATCCCGCCAAAGGCTTCGCCCAGATCACCTACTACGACCTCGGGGTTGGCGCGCTCAGAAAGTTCCCCGGCTTCACCAATGGCGTACACCGGACGGTAGACAAGCTGTTTGGTGGCGCCACTGGCGCAGGAATCGAAGGCAATATTGAGGATGCCTATACCTTTCTCGCGCTCAATTATCGACAAGGCGATGAAATCTTCGTATTTGGATTCAGCCGCGGCGCCAGCTCCGCGCGAGGCCTTGTCCGTTTTATCGACTGGATGGAAGGAGTCCCTCCCGCCAAAGACGCCTACTGGATCCCGATCTACTTTGACGCTTTTCTCAAGGGAGACTCCAGCTACACCGACAAGCGCGCGGCAATCGTCGAAGACAAAGTGAAGCGGCTCATGAACGAAGGCGAGCCCTTGCAGGATGCGCAGGCCGAAGCTGAGGAGAATGCGGGAGAGATCACCCCATTGAGAGTGAAGTTCCTCGGCGTTTGGGACACCGTCCTTTCGTTGGGCAAGAAGCGCGGCAAGGCCTTCATAGGCAACGCTCCGCCAGCTCATGTTGATCACATTCGCCAGGCTCTGGCCGTCGATGAACGGCGCAGCGCCTTCCGCCCCCGCATTTGGCAAAGCTCCAACTCTACATACGACAACCAAACCCTCGAGCAGCGGTGGTTTGCGGGTGTCCACTCCAACGTCGGTGGCGGATATCCCACGCAGGGACTCTCCAACCTCGCTCTGGAATGGATGATGGGTGAGGCTTGCAACGCCGGTCTTGGCTTCAACTGGAAGTACGCCGGACAACACTCAGGCTATTCCCACGCCAAGCTCTACAACTCAAACAAACCTTTCTGGCGTTTCCTGCAGACCATCACCTTCCAGAGTCGGAAAGGCGTCCGCGAAGTCGAGGCCTCGGAGCGGAAGCGCCTCACCTTCCACCATTCGGTACTGCAACGACTCGCCTCCGACAAAGTTGAGTACCGACCCAAGAACCTCCTTCGCTACCTCGCCACCATCCCCGACCTCGACGCCTTCCTCGGAACAGTGCCGGGACTCCCAGACGACTTTGAACTGCCCAAAGATGTCCTCCAAGCGATCGAAGAGGCACGCTAGCGCGGTTTGTTGTTGCCACCGAAAGGAGAATCATGACCATCCAAGCCGGAACCCTCGCCTACATCCGCCCGGAGAAGAAGAAGTACAAACCGCTCAAAGCAGCGCATAAATTCCGCAACGCCAAGGAATCGGTTCCGTTTCTGTGGGGAGATGCCGTCTACGTCATCTCCACCAACAGCCGCTCATCGATCGTTTCGGCCAAGGGCCACCACTTTCGCATTGAGAATAAAGAGTTGATGGAGGAAGGCATCTTTTCCTTGTGGCAGATCGACTGCGGGCAGGGCGACGCCGGCTTCATTCGCTTTCCCAATGGCAAAACCATGTTCATCGACGGCGGCCCAGGCCCCATGATGACCAACAGCCCAGCCCAGGCGCCAGCATTCTTGAAATGGATGCGCTTCGTCGACCAATCCTGGCGCGACGAATTTGACTTTCAAAGCGGCCGATTCCATATCGACGCAGTGGTCTGTTCCCACCCGGACTACGACCATTTTGGTGGCTTCCTCGACATGACCAAAGGGGGGAAGGTACGTGCGTTCACCTATGGAACCGTTTACCACAACGGCCTCGGACGCTTTAGCGGCGCGCCAACCGCGTTTGCCAACGGCAAAGGCATGTCCCAGCTCGGACCGGTGGAAGGTTCAGGTAGCCCGGAGCTTTACCTGACCACCCTGCTCGACGGATTCGACGATGTCGACAAATACAAATCGGCGCGCGGGGGAAGGCAATGGAAGTTATCCGGCAGCTACGCGACTTGGCTTCAGGACCTCTTGGCGCTCCAGGGCCAGGGTGTCGATCAACTTAAGCGCGTCCACTCCGGAATGGGCACACTTCCCGACTTCGACGGTGGTCCCAAAGCGACCGTCCGAGTCCTCGGGCCGGTCGAAGAGTCATGGCAAGGAAAACCAGCGCTGCGCTACATCGACAGTGAAAGCAAAGGCTCGATGAAAAGCCCTTCCCTCACCCGCAACGGCATGTCAGTCGTGCTGCGTATCGACTATGGAGACGTGCGCTTGCTGATGACTGGCGACCTCAACTTCAACTCGCAGGCGTTGCTGTTGCATCACATTCCAGCGGTCGAGTTCAAATGTCATGTCGCTAAGTCGTGTCATCACGGCTCGGAGGACATCTCGACCACGTTCTTGCAAGCAATGGCACCGATGGCGACCCTCTTCTCCAGCGGCGACAACGAGACCCATGCTCATCCGCGCGCCAAAGTGCTGGGCATGGCCGGAACCTACACCCACGCTTCAACATCCACCAAGAAGAAATTCCTCAACCTCGAAGAACGCAAGTACGTCGCGCCACTCATCTACTCCACCGAGCTGTCTCGCTCGGTTCAACTCTTCGAACCGGCGGGGCTCGAAAAGAGCGGCAAAAGCATCCGCGGCGCCAGCCTCAAGAGCCGCGGTGCCGGAGGCCGTAGCGGACCCGAAAAGAAAGTTGTGGACTGGTTGCTGGTCGACAGCCTGATCTACGGCCTCATCAACGTTCGCACCGACGGCAAGAAGGTCGTGATCGGAGTGCTCAAGGAAGGCGAAGGAGCGGGATTCCAGGTTGAGAGTTTCAGAGTGTAGGGACGTTGAACCATGAAGCAATCTCTCACCCTGTACGCGCTTGTCGATACCGTCAGAGAGTTCGATGACGCTATCCGCCCCGAAGTCCTAGATGGAGCATGCGAGAAGCTCGATCTGGACTTTAAGAAGTTCGGCTTCGAGGCATGCCTCTACAACGTTCCGCAAGATCTCAAGGAGCCAAACTGGGCTCGGTTCGTGTGCGAAGGGTTCCCCAAATTTGAGCCTACGAAAACGGCCATGAATCGTGTTGCACTGATCCTTCGCCTCCCCGCGGACGATGGCGGCGACGTATTCGCTGCTACGTTTGGCAGCGGTCGTTTTTTGCTTCGGCCCAACGTCTATAAGAAGGGATATGGCCTACGAGTTGCCCTCAATACAATCTACGAAGGCACACAGGACAGCGTGAATGAAGGACTGCGTCAAATCAAAGCTACGCATGTCGCAGGGAATACCATTCACACAAGCCAGCAAGCCAACCGCAACGCAGCATTTCGAGACTTTGATGTTGACCCGACTACAGACCTTCTGAACGGCGTCGGCGGCTCTCCATCCAACGAGAAGCAGTGGGGAACCCGCATTAGTGGTGGAGACGCGGTGAGCATTCACTTGGTCGAGTCGTTCCGTGGCACTGGCAATGCCGTCGGCTTGCTGGATGCTTGCCGTCAGCTACGTGCTGCTCGCAACAGCAACACGTACAAGACTAGGTTCACGCAGCTTGACAATATTCGCGGAGCACCTAGCGCTCTAATCCCCGAACTCGAGAATGCCCTGGTAGACAAGCTGCGGCAATCACCGGAACAGTTCGTGTTGGCGCCGCCAAAATTGGTCGACTTTGACACGATTGCTGAATTCAGCTTCGACGTTGATACAAGTCTTGAGTTTAACGATCTGCAAATCGCAGATCTCCTGAAACTGTTGAAAATGAACGCGTTGGATATTTCGGTCGATGCCCTTAAAAAACAGAGAGTTCGAGCCTTCAACCCTGATGGAATCATGTTGCACAACTGGGGGCTCTTCGAAGTTTTGGACGGAGAGTTCGTCCACAAGAAAAACACGTTCCTATTTGTGAATGGGCAGTTCTGGCAAGTCAACAATGACCTCGTTGGCGCCCTAAACCAGTTTGTCGACTCATTGGAACCATCCACAGTCGAACTACCTCCGTCGAAAATGGTGCCGTTCGTCAAGGACGATGGAACGAAATCAATTCGCGAAGAAACGGAAGGGGACTACAACGAGCGAGCCGCACGCGAAGGCAAACATGCACTCATGGACAAGAAGACCGTCAGAATCTCGTCCAGTACCGATGCAATCGAAGTCTGCGACATATTCACAGCGGAAAGACAGTTTGTGCACGTAAAGAGAAAATTTGGCTCGTCTTCGCTCAGCCATCTTTTTGGTCAGGGCCTGTATCCGCTGAACTGTTCGTTCGGAGTCCAGAGTACCGAAAACAAACTCGATCGAAGCTCAGCAAACCCTTTCAAAAGCTCATTCCCGTGAACCAACCCAGCGCGCCTGACTACGAAGTTTGCTATGCCATCATCGGTCCTTGGCATGAATACAAGCCATCTGAGAAATTGCCTTTCTTTAGCAAGCTCAACCTAAGGCGTCATGCCATCGACCTTCAAGCCTTCGGCTTCAAGGTCACATACAAGAAAATCAACCTGCCAAAGAACTAGACGCGTCGCCTCGACAACAAAAAAGGGCCAGTCACCGAAGCAACCGGGCCCGCGAGGATAAGACTCGGAGAATCCGAGATAGGAAAATCGTTACCAGCTGTAACCGATGCCAACGTCGATCATGTCGGCGTCGTAGTCATCGAAGTCAAACTCGGTCTCGTTCTAGTCAACGGTGCGATAACCGATCTGTAGGTTGTATTCCTTGAACACACCGACCTCAACGTAAGCCCGGAAGTCATCTCGTTCGAGTCCAAAGGACCCGTCGTTTTCGTACATCCGCACATCGCCGCCTACCGTCGGTCGTTGGCTTTGAAGCGTGCTCGGCCATCAAAGAAGCTGGAGTCGGCCATGTAGTTGATGTTGAACACATTGGTGATGAACCCACCCCTGACCGTTTGATCGATGCTGCGTTCAGCGTCCACTGCCGAGTAACCAACTGAGAACGAGAGTCGCTTGCCGGACCACAAGTTTCCTGGTGCCCGAGAGGGAAAATCGTATTAGCGAGGAGAGGTTCCGAATGTCGGCCCTCGCCCACGCCTTCCCCACGGTTCTCCTCGAAACTCGTATGACGCCTATCCAGCATCTCACCTGTTGTTGATGGAGTTCTTCCTTCTCTCTTTGGCGCTTGCCGGCTGGCTGCGGATTCGAGCCAGCTTCCTGACATTCTCCTCGCTAGTATTAATACGCATGAACATCGGCATAGCGGATACCGGATAGATCTCACCATCAGATCTTCCGCGCTTGTCGAGATTTCCATAGGCCACGCAAAGATACGCGACCACTAACACAGGAATCCAAAGCTTCATAACCCTCGAGGAGGGTACCCAAGGAGCGTGGCCCATGGATGTTCCCGGGTGGTCCCCGTTCACTGCCGCGTTACGTCGAGCCCTGAACCACTGGCGCAGAAAACGAACTACGGGGAGATCAAGAAATGTCTCTTTCATCTGCACCTTCGCCGGCGCAAAGGGCGAGCACAACAGAATCAAACCCACGATGAATGCAGATGGCTGAAACTCGATGCGCATAGTCAACAAAACCATGGCGTGCATGAGAAGGAGGCCGAGCGCCCATGGTCGATGCAAACGAGGTCGGAACACCGCGAAGAGCGCCCCTATCTCCAGATAGAGAACGCCGGCACTCGACAGCCAGCTGACCCATGGATTCGACAAGAATAATGCCGCGGTGAGGTAATGATGACTGCCCCTCCACTTGTCGGCGAACAACAGGGTCAGAGCCTCTGAATTGAGCCATGTGACCCCTTGATGCCAGTCATAAGCGATTCCGATGACTTTGGAGAGCCCCGCGCAGGTATAGAGCAAGCAAACAAGCACTTGAGCGCCGAAGAAGCTTGCAAGGTACGTGCGACAACGCTCGCTCGAATCATTCTTCCATCCCGGCAAGAAGCAGAAGGCGATTCCTGCCCACACCACGGGATGCGCTGCGTGAGAGATCTTGTCTGCTACATCGAACTTCATCGCTTCCAGTAGCAGAAACGAGGCAATCGCGATGATTCTTGGACTGCGCCAACGAGGAATCGTGGCGGCCAGCATGGACGCCACTAGCATCAATACCGCACACCCAACGGCGATTTCCCGCCATGCGGCAAGGGGGATCCATGATGTTAGCGCTAGGTCAAGACGCGGGTGAACCGGAGAATCCCTCACCCACGCATTGGTTGTTTCATTGATGCGGCCGTAGGAGGCCACCATCAGGTAAACGTAGTAGAGACGAACCAACAACTCAGCTTTCGTTATCCGATTAGCGAGGGCACTCCGGCAATCCGAGTCAATTACATCATTGACCCTTGTCCAAAACGCGGCCACGACAACAGACAGAAGTCTTCTTAACGCCCCAATTCGAGAATCGCTCATTCCCCACTCCACACATGTATTACGACACCCCCCTCCGCACGTGTATTACGACAGTTTTTACACGTCAGCGCAAATTTCGATCGACCTCGCTTAGCCATCTATTCAATCAAGGGCGCGTGTCCGCGATCTACTTTGCCGGTGCCGCCTCCGAGTATCGCGAGAAGATCCGCGACAAGCTCTCCAATCCGTTTCGTGACCTCCTCCCCATCGACCGTCCGGACACCGCGTAGTACAAAGTTTGCTACGCGATTATTGGCAAGTCGAAGGGCTCGGATCCACCGAAGAAACTACCGTTCATTAGCAGTGAGTGACAGTCTCGACTCGATCAATGAATACAGCGGTCTCGGGAGGGCGGGGGCAGCCCGGTACCTGCCAGTCCCAGAGGCATCCCCGCCAGCGCATGGCAAGCTCTTGGCAGGCCGCATTCCTCCGGCACACAGCGGGGTTGAGGTGACCACCTCCGCTCAAAGGTCAAATAGCGTTCACCGTCCTCTGCGACGGCAGGTACAAAAGAAAGGCCCGGTCACCGAAGCAACCGGGCCCGCGAGGTGAATCTCGGATAATCCGAGATAGAAAACCCTTACCAGCTATAGCCAATACCAACGTCAATCATGTCGGCGTCGTAGTCATCGAAATCGAAGTCGGTCTCGTTGTAGTCAACGATGCGATAACCGATCTGCAAGCTGTAGTCCTTGAACACACTGACTTCAACGTAGCCTCGAAAGTCGTCCCGCTCGAGGCCAAAAGACCCGTCGTTCTCGTACATCCGCAGGTCACCGCCAACCGTCAGCCGGTCATTCGCTTTGAAACGTGCTCGACCATCAAAGAAGCTGGAGTCGGCCATGTAGTTGATGTTGAACACGTTGGTGATAAACCCACCTCTGACCGTTTGATCGATGCTGCGTTCAGCATCCACTGCCGAGTAACCAACTGAGAGCGAGAGTCGCTTGTCGGTGCGACTGACACGAAGGGATGAGATGTTGGTATCCGACACCCAGCCGGAGTCACTGTTCTCGTAGTCTTTGACGGTGAATGCACCGGTCGCGGTCCAACCATCGTTGAAGCGATAGCGACCGCGGACCCGATAGCGTGAGCGGTCGGTGGGAGTCGCCAGGGTAAAGGGATCGTCGAAGGAATTCTCTTCTAGGTCGACGGTCAACTGAAACGCCTTAGATGGTCTCCACGCTGCGCCAGCGTAAACACCGGTTCGATCGGTGGTGTGCTGATCGGAATGGTCCTCCTCAAGAGCGAGCGTCTCGGGGTTCAGAATCGAGAACGCAGAGTCGACATCACGGCTCTCACTTGCCAAACCCGCGTGCAGCGTCCACTGCGACGAGACATAGAACTCCACCCCGGCACGAAGTCCGGTAGTGTCGATGTGCCATTCACCACGGTTGATGTCACCAGCCCAATCGAATCCACCGTTTTGGTCGACCGTCTGCTGGCGTACGCCGGCCACCACCGCGACTCGGTCGCTGGCGGCGTAGGTCACCTCGACGTCAAAACGATCGGCGTCACGATCTACCGAACCACCACCGTCGATCTGCTCGGTAAATGGTATTTCGTTGTAGGCAATCCCTTGAGAGCTTTGGCTGGCAGGAGAAGCATTCATCTCCGTGTTCTGCAAGAGACCACTGACGCGAACCTCAAATTTGTCATTGGGACGCGCCATTAAGCGCACAATGTGGGTATTGCTGGATAAGTCGTAAGGCTGATCGAGGAAAAAGAAATCGACCGTCGCGCCCTCTGGGTTTTCTCCCAGCGACTTTCCGGGAAGGAAGATGTCGTAAGAGTTCTCGTAGTCGCGTACCCGCTCCTCAACCACCAAGGTGGCCTTGTCCCAGGCGTAACGAAAAGAACCAAAGTAGGCGTTGGTCGACTCGTGAATCGGGCGGTCCAATTCAAACTCGTCGCGGGAAATATCCAGTGTGGTGGTGGACTCACCGCGCTTGACCGTACGGTCCATGCCAAAGGTCAACCGTGCCTCTTGGCTGAGGTCGATATTCAACTTGGCGTGGTCACGAACCCGCTCGAAATCGAAGGTGTGGAAATCACCGCCGTTTGAATTAGTCAGGCTTGAAAAAGCATGCGGCAATAACGTGTCCGAGTAGAAATAGTCCGACTTGGTCCGGTTATAATACAGGTTGTATTTGCCGTATTTGCGAATCCCAAAATGAATGTTTTCAAATGGATCCCCACCCAGGTTCTGCACCTCTAGGCGAATCTGATCGGCGTACTTGCGATCAGCGCCAGAAGGCACCAGATTGAAGTGAAAGTCGAAAAGCCGTGGACCATCATCCAGATTGAAGTCCTCTTTGTACTTGTTATCAGCGCCGTTGATATCGACACTGCGCACCCCAATGGAGAACCCACCGGTGAACGAAGTTAAGTTCGGTTCATCAGCTACCAATGTTCCTGCTAGCAGCAGGACGGTAGCGATTCCAACGTAGTTTCTTGCTTGCAATAGCTTCATTGTGCCCTCCTACTGCAAGAAATAAGGATCGAAGTTCGATCCGTGAATTGCGGAATGACAGTTGACGCAGTTGGTCGTGGTATCAAATCTAGGCGGAGCCGCTGGATTGAAACCAGCGTGAAACTGCGGCACCGCAGCGTGACAACTGAAACAAAGCTCGCCACCATCTTGACTCGCCAGCATGTGGCGATTGGGCGACCCGTGTGGTGAATGGCAGGCGGTACAGCCCTCCACTACCACCGAACCGTGCTCAAAAATGAACGGGCCTTCTTTGTCGGCATGGCAACTAACACAAGGTTCTTTGGCGGTACTGGTCAACATCGCCCGGGGTGCTGGAGCGTGGGGGTTGTGACACGACGTGCACTCCAACGTCCCTTCGTGCAGACGATGCCGCTCATTGAATTCAAACTCGACAAATGCTTCCTGATGGCATCCGTAGCAGGTGGCGGAACTGCCGCCCACATTGGCTAACTGCGCTGCCACTTCCACTGCCTGCAGCAAAGGAGGTCCCGCCGGGTTGGCGCTGTGAATTGAGTGACAACTGGTGCACGACATTCCTGCCTGCGAATGCGGTGAACCAACAAAACGCGGGTGGCTACCCCGGTGACAGGTTAAGCACGCTGCCTCGGTGGGGAGAGCATCGGCAAAAGTGAACATGGTCCCCTCACCGCCCTCGTCTTCCAAATGCTGGGTTGCGTCTCCATGGCAAGCTTCGCAGCCTACGTTCGCTTCAACACCGGCCTCAGACAGACTCCATTTTGATCCCTCAAAGATCGAATGAGGACCCAAGTGGGCCGCCTGGACATACTCTTCGTGACAATCTCCGCAGACTTCCATCGCAGTCTGCGGATCCGGATTCTCGGTTTCGGCAGACCTCGCGACCCACGGTGTTACGACCGTGACGACTGCGGCAACCAGCAAGATTTTCCAGCGCATGTTGAACCTCCCATTTCTCAACAAAACAGGGGTTGTGGATACATCACCGGCGGAGTTTTCACTCCGTTGGCATTCAGCCCAACCTAAAGCCGACTCTATCATGTGATTCGCCTAATTAAGCACCCAACTAGCCCTTTTCCATCCGCCACGGCTCCTCTTCGCGGCTTAAGCCACCGATCATCCAGCAACAACAACAACCTATATCGGGTAAACTCATGTTGTTGGCAGAAATAAAACACTGGTGCCACGGAGAGATTCCTGCCACGTCGCGGTAATGGACCAGGAGCACACGATGAAACCAACCCAGTGTATTCACCTGACCTTGGCCCTTGCGGGAGCTATTGCCGCGCTGCTCATGGCAATCGCCCCAGCGATCACCGCGGGCGAAGTGGACGCCGAAGCCGCGCAGGAACTATTCGTTGAAACCTACAAATGCGTGCGCTGCCACAGCGTCGCCAGCGCCGACTTGGAAGCAACCTCGGAGAAAATGAAGAGTACCGATCTCGGTGGCTTTACCACTGACGATGTGACCACCTTGACCAAGTTTCTACGCAAGGAAGAGGTCAAGGAAGATGGCACCGAACACAAGAAAACCTGGGAGGGTAGCGAGGAGGATCTAGCCAAGATCCTGGCCTGGGTCGGCTCGCTCGAAGCCGCCCCAGAGGACGGAAGCTAGGTCGCTCGATGAAGCTTCTGCTTCTCCTCGGAGCTGTCGCCGGTCTCGCCGCACTGGGCCTGGCGATTAAGCCCAATTTCTCGGTAGGTCGACGCGGCGCCATCCTGGGGTTTTTCGCCTTGTTCGCGCTGCCCATCGTGGTCACCGCCCTCAACACCGGAGCCCACTTGGAGCAGTCCAAATCGACCCACTTCTGTCTGTCGTGCCATGAGATGGGCGACTACGGAAAGAGCCTGCTGATCGACGACAGCGACTACCTGCCCGCTGTCCACTACCAAAATCACTTGGTCGACCAGGACCATGCCTGCTACACCTGCCACACCTCCTACGCGATGTACGGTGACCTGCAAGCCAAGATGAAGGGGCTCATGCACGTTTGGATGCACTACCTCGGGACCCCACCGGAAAAAATCGAACTCTACGACCCCTACAGCAATCGCGAATGCTTGTACTGCCATCAGGGGGCGCGATCGTTTGAGGAAGGCGAAGACCACATCGGCGAAGCGGATGCGCTGGCGTCAGGTGAAACAAGTTGCCTGGACTGTCATGATCTGATCCATGATGTGGATGAGATCGAAGACTTTGACCTTTGGACCGCAGGATCGTTGGAGAGTGCCCAATGAGCGAACGACCGGTAGCTATTTTGTCGCCCAAAGGCAGGGAAATTGTTCGCACCTCGGCAATCTTGGTCGCGGTCGGCATCCTGGTACAGATGATCACCCTAGGATGGATTCATCCCGCCGCCTTCTTGACCTTTGCCATGGTCGGCGCGGCGATGGTCGGACTCGGGGTGCTAGGTTTCTTCTGGTCTCGTTTCGTCTAGGTTTCATCCGATCGCAATTCTTGACGGCTGCGGGACTGCTCGCAGCCGTTTTTCTTGGCGTCCTGGGGTCAGCAAGCGCATCCGGCGACCCGTCATCCAGTATCCGCTCAGTCCTGCCGCCAGCCCCAGAATGGTCAGGCGAAACTCGAAGCCTGATCGTCACAGACACGGATCCCTGGATCACCCCGGCCGAAGCCTCTGGTCTCACCACCACGCCGCACTATGCCGAAACCGTAGCGTTCGCCCAGCGCTTAACCGACGCCGCGCCCAATCTGTCGATGGTCTCGCTAGGCAAGAGCGACCAGCAACGCGACATCTGGATGCTGATCGCAGCCGGTGGCGCTTCCACTCCTGAGGCTGTCCGGGCCAACGGCCGCCCCACGGTGCTGGTACAAGCTGGTATTCACGCTGGAGAGATCGACGGTAAAGACGCCGGCCTGATGCTGCTGCGCGACCTGACCGTGGGTGGTAAGGACACCGAGCGGCTGCTGGACCAAGTCAATTTTCTGTTTATTCCGATCCTCTCGGTCGACGGACACGAGCGATTTTCCGCCACCAATCGTTTCAATCAACGCGGACCGGAGGAGATGGGATGGCGCAGCAACCGTCGCAACCTCAATCTCAACCGCGACTACGCCAAACTCGATACGCCCGAGATTCGCGCCATGGTGCAAGCGATCAATGACTATCAGCCCGACCTTTACATCGACGTTCACGTCACCAACGGCGAGGACTATCAGTACGACATTACCTACGGCTGGAACGTCGGCGGTTGGTCACCCGGGATTCGTTCTTGGTTGAACGGCAAGCTGCGCCCGTTTCTCGACAGTGAACTCGATCATGCAGGGCACATTCCCGGACCGCTGGTGCTCTCGGTCAACCAAAAAGATCTCAACGACGGATTCTGGGGTTGGACTGCTGGTCTACGGTTTTCCAATGGCTACGGAGACGCTCGCCATTTGGCGACGATCCTGGTCGAGAACCACTCGCTCAAACCCTACGATCAAAGAGTCCTCGGCACTTATGTGTTTCTGCGCGGTGTACTGCGCGTGTTGGCCGCCGAGGCAACTGGCCTGCAGCAGGCCACCACCGAGGATCGAGCCATTAGGAACGACACCGTGCCGTTGGCGTTCACCTCCGGCACAGGCTCTGGCGAAGAGTTGGAGTTCGCCGCCATCAAGTCTCAGGTTCGATTGTCTGCAATCACCGGAGGCGAAATTATCGATTGGTTGGGGGAACCGGAAACCCAGCGTGTCCAACGGATCAACATGGATCAACCGGCGTTGTCTGTCACGCGACCTGACGCTTATTACATCCCCGCCGCTTGGGCGGACATCGCCAGGCGACTGCAGCACCATGGGATTGAAGTAGAAGCGATCGAGCAACCAACCACCGTCGGAGTTGCGATGCTTCGACTCCCCCAAGCACGACTCGCCGACGCCGACAGTCCATCAGTGGTGGGAGCCAGCAATCCCTTTGAGGGACACGCTCGGGTCGACCCGGGAACACCTGAGGTCGAGGTTCACACCCGGACCTTCGGCCCAGGTTCATTCAAGGTCGCTACCGACCAGCCGCTGGGCGACCTAGCGATCTTGCTCCTAGAACCCCAGGCTCCAGATTCCTTCTTTCAATGGGGGTTTTTCTTGGAGATCCTCACCCGTACCGAGTACTACGACGATGACGTGCTGGAAGCCACTGCCACTGAGATGCTCAGGACCGACGACGACCTACGCCAAGCCTTCGAGGCCAAGCTCACCGCAGACCCCGACTTCGCCGCCGACCCCGCGGCACGTCTGATGTGGTTCTATCGCCAGACGCCCTACTACGACAGCGAGTATCTGCTCTACCCGGTGGCCCGGTCCTCGCCAGCCCCGAGCACGTAGCTCTCCCACGACCTAAGGCTTACAGTCAGCACAAACTCCACCCTGCCAAGTAGGGTCGTTTATCCGTCTCGATGCTGAGGAACCTCAGTATGACAAACTTGTTTCTGATCTGATGTTAGGAACGCGAACGCCGTTATCGGCTCAAGAGAACAGTTGGTTACTGTTGCTACGAATTGTCGGAGCAGCAATGGTGATAGCTATCTCGACATTTCCTGCCGCAAAAGCAGAAGTCGAACAATACGTGGAACGCGGCCTCCACAATCACATCGAGCAGGAGGATATTGATCGCGGCGCGTTCTCGTTGTCCGACCTAGTGCATCATGGGCACAACGTGTTCGTCGCCCGGTTTACGGTCGCAGATGGCTTTGGTAGGCCTATGGCCACCGGCGATAGCAAGCCCACCAAACGTAACCCGGGAGCACCGGCCGTGATCAGAACATCCGGTCCGGACAGCAATTCTTGCGCTGGCTGTCACAACCAGCCGTCCCCGGGTGGCAGTGGTGATTCCGTTGCCAACGCATTCGTCCTAGCGCAGTTTCGCGACCCGGTAACAACGTCCGTGTCCAGCCAAGAATCCAATGAACGAAACACGCCGGGTTTAATGGGATCCGGGGCCATCGAGTTGCTGGCGAGGGAAATGACCCGCGACCTCCTGGCGGTCAAGAAGCAGGTACTGAAGGCGGCCGCTGGCGCCGGTCATGACATAGAGGTACCACTGACAGCAAAGGGTGTCTCTTTCGGTCGCTTAATTGGTCGTCCCGACGGTACCGTTGACGCTCGGCATATTGAAGGTATTGATCCCGATCTCGTCATCAAACCATTCAGTTTCAAGGGGGTGGTCATTTCCCTACGAGAATTCACCATCAACGCCATGAACCACCACCATGGAATGCAAGCCATCGAGCGCTTCGGCTGGCCGCGCACCGGTCAGCAGGACTTTGACGAAGACGGTGTCTCCGAAGAGTTGACGATCGGAGACATCACAGCGATCACTCTATTTCAGGCCGCTTTGTCCATTCCCACTCGAAAGCCTGCAACCGAAGCAGAGTCCGCTGCGCTGGCTGCTGGTGAGCATACGTTTTCAAGAACTGGTTGCGCGAAATGCCATATCCCGGAACTCCACCTTGAATCGGCCATCTTTAGTGAGCCCAATCCCCACAACCGACCCGGGAATCTTCGTCCTGAACATGTCGCCTCAACATTCGACTTTGACCTACGCTATGAGGGGTTCGGCAATCGCCTAGAACCGCTGGGTGAAGACGGCGCCGTAGTTCGAGCTTTCACCGACCTTAAGCGCCACCGGATCTGCGACGACCAGGATCCGTTCTTTTGCAACGAAAGGCTGCGGCAGGACAACGTCGCGACCGATATGTTCCTCACAACTCCTCTGTGGCACGTGGGTAGCAGCAGTCCATACGGGCATCGTGGCAACCTGACCACTCTGCGCGAGGCGATTCTGCACCACTCCGGCGAGGCTCGTGCCGCACGCAACGCGTTTGACGCGCTCTCTATCGCCGACCAGGGCGCTGTGTTACAATTTTTGGCGTCACTTGTAGTTGAATCAACCTCCGCCCTGGATAGTCGAGAAAATGGGGCTGGCGGCAAAGGAGTTCGATGATGCGCCAAATTAGGAGAATCGCAATCGTATGCCTGGTTGGAACGACTCTCTTGAGCGTTCCGGCGGTAGCTCACGCCCCCGCCTGACATGTTCCATATCGTGACAGTTTGGTCACGATCGACTGGTTAGAGAAAAGCTTCCTGCTGACCGACACATTGTTCGATGACATTGTGGGTCGTCAGGTCGAAGGCAACCGATTTATGGAACGTGGCAACATAGCTGAGTTCCACGGTGGCGCCGACGCTGGTTCGTTTCGACTCGCATTCTCCCATCTGAGTGAATCCGTGCCTGCCATGAAGCGTGCCTTAAACCTCTACGACGAGTTGCTGAAAACGCTCAAAAGCGAGCCGACTCTCAAGGTCTTTGACGAGACGACTCGGAAACTCTACCAAGAAGCGCAACCGTTCCAGCGAATTTCACAACGCGACGGTGCACGCTACTCCGACCTTGGGAAGCAAGTATTAGATCCCGATACGGACCCTATGGCCGCGAGTCGTTTTGACAGTGTTGAATCGGTTCTGGAAGCACAACGGGAAGACCTGAAAATGTTGCTCCACTTGACCGAACGTACGTTAGGAGCCTTCGAAGGTGTCCTGCCCCTTACAGAAAAGGGAGAATTCGTGCAGATGATGCTTTCTGGCAGATCCTCGTTCTCCGACTTCTACGAAGAACTGGTCTACGCTCGCTCCACCTTCACCGACTTCTATACAAAATCCTGCATGGTTTCGATTCAAGCGGTGATGCAAACCTACCCAGCAGGATTCGAATTTTTGTCGAGCGATCGGGAGACGAAAACGACTGAGTCATCGTCGAAATGAAGTAGGCGGTGAGCCGAGGGTTGGTTGCCCCTGCCCGTGTGCTTCATACGGCAGTCCTACGAACTAGCTGGTGGGGTTAATGCGCGCGACCGCGACTACCAGCAAGAGATCACTGACCTGCGCCGCAAACTGGAAAAACTGGCCAAGAAGAAACGCTTTCACTGGAAGCGCTGGTCAGTGGTCACTGGCTAGCCCAACACGGCCATCCCGCAGAGCCTCCCCAACGCGAAGGAAAAGGGGGCTTGGGGTGGCGGTTTGGAGGTCGGGGATCTTTCTCATTCAGGTCGAAGATCCCGGCCCCCCTCCCTCCCCACCGCCGGGATGACGAGGTATTGAGCTACCCCCGCCGAGATTACGATTGGGGAACCCACCAATGGCGGGAAGGGATAAACCCCTCCCCTTGTATGTTTGTGGAGACCTTTCTGTCTTCTTGGACGGGCGGGAGCGCGGTCTCAAGAAGTCCGATAAGCGTTCACCATCTTCAAGAAAATGGGTACCATCAATGATTCGGTTCTCGACGAACCCTCTGCCCCCGACCCACGGTTCCCACAAACTCGCCGTCCCGCACCGCGACCTCCCCCCGCACCGTCACCACGCTCGGCCGGCCTTCGATCTACCAGCCTTCAAAGGCGCTGTAGTCAGTGGCGATTGGATGGGTATCAGCAGAGATCTTGCCGCGGTAGTCGGGGTCGTAGATCACCAACCGCGAGCCGTTTCTAGCTGTTCTGATGGCTTGCTCAATTGTGCGCCACTAGAACCTTGGTTCGGCGAGAGCGACACCCTCCATCTTTAACCCAATGGAATTCGTACCTGTTCCGCAAGCAGTATTGTGTCGACGTCGTCCGTCGTGTCCACTTCAATCTGAAATGAGCCAACTCCGAGGGGGAAAGTTCGCGCGAGATCTCGCAACTGCACGACTAGGAAAACTTGATTCCATCTGAAATCGAGGTGTCCATTATGGCGCCCCCGCTCTAGGAAACGGCTCGCAGAAATCTCGGGAGCACACCTGCAGTAGACCTCCACCGAGTAAATCTCGGGAGCGGGAAGCCAGGCGGACGGAGTACCTGAACTCACTTCGGCTGAGGGATGCCGCCAGAAGGAGTCCAGAATTGCCGAGGAATAGCTCTGCGCAATGGTCTCAAATTCTCGATCAGCCTCCCTACTGAGTTGATGGCGGGTCGCTTCGTCTGAACACTCAACTCCATCAAAAAGAGACTCCAGGATCGCGTCCTTATCCAGGTGAGGTATGGCGAGGTGATCGGCAAGCGCATGCCCTATTGTCGTCTTTCCACACCCTGGCACTCCTGAGATGACCACGAAACGATGGAGTCTCGTCACAAAAGACCTTGGTCACCCTCTGCGAATCGGGCCGCTTTGGCAAACTGAAAACAGTTTTATCGCTTCATAGACCGAACCCCTCGAAATCCCTAACCTCTTAGCAATCTGCGTCTTCGGAATTTTGGCGGCGAGCATTGCCTCAATGATCTTGAGCATCACGTCGTCAAGCTTAGACCTGTCGCCCTTCTTCCGACCGCCCCACTTCTCTCCCCTCGCACGCTTGGCGGCAAGCGCCGCCCGGGTGCGCTCAGAGATGAGTTCGCTCTCGTACTCAGCCATGCCTATTAGCATGTGCCGAAACATCCGAGCCGAAGCTGTCCTGTCCGCGAATAGACCGCCATCGCGTAGTCAGTAGTAATCCACGTTCAGATCGTCAAGACGCTCAAGAAAGGTGAGCATCTGCCGCGAGCGCCTTCCCATGTGGTCGTTGCGCCACACGGCTACCGCACCCACCTTTCCGCCTCAATGGATCGCTCCAGCTTGTTGAGGGCTGGTCTGTCCATAGATCGGCCGGTGTGCTTGTCGCGGTACCAACGCACGGGCACGTTGCCCGCGTTCTGCTCTACCCAAGATTTGAGCTCAGGCTCTTGGCCCCTCAGGTCCTGGCGCGTGGTTGATACGCGAACGTAGACGGCTATCCTCTTGAGGCTCCATCATCCAAGTATGGCTGAAATCATCGGTTTACTTGGAAGTCCCATCCGGGACCCGCAAATCATTTGACTTCGAGGGGCTCCGGATAGTGTCCAGTATGAGCCACCCTTCGGATCGGACAGTCCTCGGAGGAAAAGTAATCCTTGTCGCTTCTCACAGGGGTGGCCCCTGTTGTTCGATAAGATGGAGAATACTTATGTCGAAACGCGATCTTCGTCTACTAGAGGTAGCCGGCTCACTCGAGCGCCATGCCATGGTGCTACGAGGGCTACAGGAGCGCCACGCTGCCACGGTTCTGGATTTTCTCAAGGAGGCCATCACGATTCTCGCCAATGCTCGACTGGAGCAGCACGAACTCGATCTCGAAACGGAACTGCTCTACCGTTCTGGAACTCGCATTCTGGCCGAAGCCGCCACGAACCTTCCTGAAATGACTACCGCCACCTTACAAAGGCACCTAGCCGAAATATCCGTCGACGACTCCTCTAGCTGATGGTCATTCTTCGCCTCACCCTAAAGACCCGCAAGCGCCTTGGCAAGAATACAAATGACAGGCTCATCGATGAGGGCACTGGCACTACCGTTCTCGGTGACTGGTACGTAAACCTGATCCGTTGCGGTCGAGAACAACTCATCCTCTACACCAGTTCGACAACGCTTCTGTCGGTGGTTTGCCCCGCCAAGAGCCTAAGCAAGAACATCCGTTCACAGCTTTGTCACGAACTCGAGCATTTGCTGATTGATATCGGGGTTGACGAACTCGCTGTGAAAAAAGAGATGACCGAGATGAAGCTCGCCGTCTATGCGAAAACCGTGGGCCGACGAACACTCGGATCAATGACCGACTTCGCTTTCATGATCCAGCACTTCCGCGAGTGGCAACCGGAAAAAGATCTGCGCAAGATCAGCCGTGGACTTGCTGGAATCCCTTGCAGGTTACAAGGAGCGAGTATGTTTCCGGAACAGCTAGTTATCGACCTTCTTGGGGGTAGACTTAAGAAAACACGGGGCTTCCCTCCATACTAGAAAGCACATCGGGCCGACCAGGTTTCCCCACAAGGTCGATGCGGCACTGGAACCTTCTTCAAAAAGGGGGCAGTTGTGGCCTTTTGTTTGTTGGTTTCTTCCTTTTCGGTCTCATTTCATGCCCCGCCCGGCATCCAGCGCGGAACCACTCAATCACTCGAAAACTTCTTCTTCTATTGCAGCCTCATCGGGTCTTCCTTCTCGGACATGCGGATCCACAGTTTCGCCACCATCAAGCCCGTAGAGTCAGCGGCTTTCTTCGCCGTTTGCTCGAGCAAACACCAGATGCCCGTCGCTGAAGTAATAGGCGCCTGATTCTTTGATGTGAATCGTGAAGTTTACCGCACGAAGAAAGGTTACATAAGTACAATCGCAGTTCAATTTAAGTTCTACCGCGGCAGACCAAGCCCGGTCAGGTTGGTTCCACTCTTCCACAAGCCGGGCAGCGCTTCGTCGACCACACACTGTTCAGGTGTCCCTGCTCCGCCGTTGAATAAATGGCTGATACAACCCGCAAGCAAGAGAACCAGAAGCGTAAGGAGACCGCGCGTTAGCGTACCCGAGCTGGAATTGTCAAAGCCAAGGCTGCTGGAAAAACCTGGGGCGGTCGCAAGAGGGGCGCGCGATTCGTTCTAACTCCCAAGAAGGTGGAATCGATCAAGACCATGGCCGAAGCCGGGACCTCAAGAGCGGAGATTTCCTGGCAGCTCGGAATCTCTCGGCGCAGCGTCTACCGCCCATTGACTTGCTCGGGCTGGGCCGGGCACCTAGCCGAATGCCCTTGGGTTTTCCTATCTTCGTTTCTGATCGCAGGTCCCTAACCCGTCGTCTTGGATGGGTGGGGGGCTGCCGCCGCAGGGGCCGGCTCTCCTTTCATGGCCTGTGCTTTGGGGAGGGGAGAACCCCGCATCCAACCAATCCTGAAACGTCCCCGCAAGCACATGGTAAAACGCTGATAGACCTTCACAGACCCGGCGCACAGCAGGGCTGGGCTGAGCGCCGTCCTCAGGAATCTGACAGCCGCTCACCGTCTTCAGACGGTGGGTACCATCAATGATTCGGTTCTCGACGAACCCTCTGTCCCCGACCTACGGTTCCGACAAACTCACCATCGCGCACCGCGACCTCGCCGCGCACGGTAACCACGCTCGGTCGGCCTTCGATCTGCCAGCCTTCAAAGGCACTGTAGTCGGTGTTGATGGTGTGAGTAGTAGCTGAGATCTTGCCGCGGTAGGCCGGGTCATAGATCACCAGATCGGCGTCAGCTCCGGGCTGGATGGTGCCCTTTTGCGGATAGAGGCCAAAGATCTTAGCCGCCTGGGTGGAGGCGCAATCGACGAAGGTCTGAAGGTCGAGGCGCCCGGTGGCGACTCCGTGGGTGTAGAGCAGGTTGACCCGATCCTCCAGCGCTGGGATGCCGTTGGGGATCAGGGTGAAATCGTCCTTGCCCATGGTTTTCTGGGCGGCGAAATCAAACGGCGCGTGGTCGGTCGCTAGGGTGCTGATGAAGCGCTGACGCAATCCGTTCCACAGTAGGTCTTGGTTGGCCTTATCGCGCAGAGGCGGGGACATGACGTACTTGGCGCCTTCAAAATCGGGGCGCTCGGCGTAGGTCATGTCGAGCAGTAGGTACTGGATCAAGGTCTCGATCCAGACGTTGACTCCACGCGACTTGGCGCGCATCGCGGCTTCGAGGGCTTCGCGACAGCTTAAATGCACCACGTAGACGTGAGCGTCGTGCAACTCAGCAAAGGTCATTAGATGCTGGGTGCCCTCAGCTTCAACTAACGGCGGGCGCGAATGGTAGTGCCACTCGGGGCCGGTCTTGCCCGCGGCGATCAATTCTTTCTGTCGCTCCAAAACGATGTCTTCGTTCTCGCAGTGCGCGGTGGTGATCACCCCCAGCTCTTTGGCTAGTTTGAGGGTGTGGTACAGCTCTTCATCGGGCACCCCGAAAGCGCCCTTGTAGGCCAGGAACACCTTGAACGAGGAAATCCCTTCTTGGGTGACGATGTGGCGCAATTGCTCCGCGGCGCTGTCGTCGAAACGGGTGACCGCCATGTGGTAGGTAAAGTCGCAAGCCGCATTGCCGCTGCTCTGGCTCTCCCAAGTCTCAAAGGCATCCCGCGGTTGCTCACTGCGGCTGGGAATGCAGAAGTCCACAAAGCAGGTGGTGCCGCCGATCAACGCGGCCTTGCTGGCGGTTTCATAGGTGTCCTTGGCGAAGGTACCCATGAACGGTAGGTAGATGTGAGTGTGCGGATCGATGAACCCTGGGAAGACGTACTTGCCACTGGCGTCGACCACTTCGGCATCAGGTCCGGATTCCAAGTCCTGACCGATGCGAGTGATGGTCTCGCCCTCGCAATAGATATCCGCGTGATAACGCTCGCTGGCGGTGACGATCTCGCCGTTCTTGATCAGTAAGCCCATGGTGTTGAATCCTTCGTAGTCTGCCAATTGGACTATTTAGTCTGTGTGCCAAACCTCACCTTCGCCGGGGGTGTGCCAACGGGAGGTGATGACCTTGGTCCGGGTGTAGAACTGCACTCCCTCTTTGCCCTGCACATGCAGGTCACCAAAGAACGAGTAGTCCCAGCCACTGAACGGAAAGTAGGCCAAAGGCGCTGGAACCCCAACGTTGATGCCGACCATGCCCGCCTTGACCCGATGGGCGAATTCCCGGGCTGAGCGACCGGAAGAGGTGTAGACACACGCCCCATTGCCGTAAGCCTGTTTGTTGGCCGAATCGATGGCCGAATCGAGATCGTCAAAGCGCATGACGTTCAAGACCGGACCGAACGTCTCTTCGTGGCAAATCTGCATATCGTCGCGCACGTGATCCAGAATCGTCGCCCCCAGGTAGAACCCGCCGGGATGTTCGGCGACCGCCGCTTCGCGACCGTCAACTCGGATCTCTGCTCCCTCCTTTGCCCCGATCTCGATCAGTCCATGAATCCGATCGCGATGCTCACGGGTGATCACCGCCCCCAACGTGACGCTGGGATCCCTATCCGTGGCTCCGACCGTGAGCTTGGCCGCTTCTTCAGCCAGTGGACCTAAGAACGGCTCGGCGACATCGCCGACCACCACCGCGGTGGAGGCAGCCATGCAGCGCTGACCGGCGCAGCCAAAGGCGCCATCAATCATCCCCTCGACTGCCTTGGGAATGTCCGCGTCGGGCAGCACAAAGACAAAGTTCTTGGCTCCGCCAGCCGCCTGGACCCGCTTGCCGTGTTGGGTCCCGGTTTCGTAGATGTACTTGGCCACCGCGGAAGAGCCGACAAACGAAATCGCCCGCACTGTGGGGTGCCGTAGTAGCGCATCGACGCATTCGCGACCGCCGTGAACGATGTTCATCACCCCAGAGGGCAGTCCAGCCTCGATCAATAACTCGATCAGACGATTCCCGGTCAACGGCACTTTCTCACTGGGCTTGAAAACAAAGGTGTTGCCGCAGGCGATCGCCAACGGATACATCCACATCGGCACCAAGGCTGGGAAGTTGTAAGGGCAGATACCGACACAAACTCCTACCGGCTGACGCACGGTGATGCAATCAATACCGGTGGCGATGTTCTCCAAGCTCTCCCCTTTGAGCAGTTCGGGAGCGCCACAGGCGTACTCCACCACTTCGATGCCACGCCGCACGTCGCCCCGAGCTTCGGTGAGCGTCTTGCCGTGCTCCATGGTGACCATTTGTGCCAACTCTTCAAAATGGTCTTCGAGCAGCATCTTGTAGCGAAACAACACCCGAGCCCGTTCAATCGGTGGAGTCTCCATCCACCCGGGAAGGGCACGCTGCGCGGCCTCCACCGCCGCATCGACTTCATCTTGGCCGCACAAGGGCGTCTGGGCGATTACCTCACCGGTGGATGGATTGTGTACCGGAGACCCAGCAACATCAGGGGTCAGCCATTGGTTGTCGATCAAAATCGGACAAGGAATTTGCGTCGGTTGAGTCATGAATGCTTTCCTTAAGGATGGGCCGGCATTGGCTCCATCTCGCCTCGTTCTAGTTGTTCCTGGTAGCTCTTCCATGTCAGGGGGTCACGTCCGTTGTCGACCTGCGTCATGGTGATGCAATCATCGACCGCACACACCAGAGAGCACAAATTGCAACCAACACAGTCGTCTTCCCGCACTTGGGGTACCGGCTTAAACGGCACTCGCCCTGGACCCAATCCCAGTTCCAGTCCGTCGCCTTCGGGATCGACCAGGTCGATGCACTGGTGTGCGCCGTCCTCACAAGCGATATAACAAACATTGCAGCCAATGCATTTGTCGTAGTCGATCTGAGCAACGTGGTGGTAACTGAGATTCAAGGTCTCCCACGGAGTGACGTTGGCGGTCGCTCGACCGACCAGGTCGTCGATGCTGGCAAAGCCCTTGGAGTCCAAATACTCCGTCAAACCGTCAATCATGTCGCCAACGATACGGAAACCGTGGTGCATGATCGCGGTGCACACTTGCAGACTGCTGGCACCCAAGGCGAGAAACTCGGCTCCGTCGCGCCAAGTTGCAATTCCGCCGATCCCCGAGATCGGAATGTCGACATCAGGATCGTCCGCGCAACGCTGCACCATGTTCAAGGCAATCGGCTTGACCGCCGGGCCGCAATAGCCTCCGTGGGTACTTTTCCCGTCTACGAAAGGCTCGGGTACAAAGGTATCGAGGTTGACCTGGGTAATGCTCTGCACGGTGTTGATCATCGAGATCGCATCCGCGCCCGCATTGGCCGCAGCCCGCGCGGATCGCCGGATGTCGGTGATATTGGGAGTCAACTTGACAATCACCGGAATCTCGGCCACCTCCATCACCCAACCGACAATGGTCTCGATGACGTCCGGGTTCTGCCCCACCGCAGAGCCCATGCCGCGTTCACACATGCCGTGCGGGCAACCAAAGTTCAACTCCACCCCATCGGCGCCAGAGTCCACCGACATCTTCATGATGTCGCGCCAGTTCTGCTGAGTGTCGGTCATCAACGAGGCGATCACCGCGTGGTTGGGCCAACGGTCTTTCACTTCGCGGATCTCGCGAAAATTGGTCTCAATACTACGGTCAGAGATCAGTTCAATATTGTTAAAGCCCGCCATCCGCTCCGGCCCTAGGTTGAGCGCTGAATAGCGCGACGAAACATTGACGATCGGCTCGCCGATGGTCTTCCAGACCACCCCTCCCCAGCCGGCTTCAAACGCCCGATGCGCCTGATAAGCGGTGTTGGAAGGTGGTCCAGAGGCAACCCAGAAAGGGTTAGGCGAGCGGATCCCGGCAAAATCGGTGCTTAGGTCAGCCATTCTTAGGCTCCTCCTTCCGATTGCCGCTGTTGCTGCGCGTACTGGGCCTCAAGCGCCGGCACTCGCACCGGCCCATCGATCCCCGCTCCCACCGGTTGTCCGGGGGTGCCAACGCGGCTCTTTTGCACCGAACGATCCCCGGTTTCGCCGGTCAGATCACGGTGTATCGCGTAGGCTGCGCGCTTACCCTCGGCGACTGCGTCCACCACTTCCGAACCACCATTTGCAGCGTCGCCACCGGCAAACACTTTGGCCGTTGAGGTCGCCCCGGTTGAGAAGTCGCGGACGATCTCTCCAGACCGTGAAAACGCGACCTCGGGAAAGATCTTCTGCACCGACTCTTGCATGCGTTGCTGTCCTACTGCCTTGATCACCATGTCGAACTCCAGGTCGATCGTGTCCTCACTGTCGACTGTAACTCGACCGTCATCGCGGACCGAGGTCGCCGCCAAGCGCAGTCCGTTGACCTTGTCGTCACCGAGGATCGCCACCGGTTGACGACAAAAGAAGAACTCGGCACCATCTCGCTTCGCCAGCTCATATTCAAATTGATAGGCGGGCATCGATTCCGGGCCACGGCGATAAACGATTGCCGCAACTCGGCTCCCAGCCGTTTCGACTGTGTAACCGCGTCGATGGCTGTGTTGCCGCATCCGATCACCGCCACCCGACGTCCCACCGACACTTCGTGGAGTGGCTGGGTGCGAATCTGTTTGATGAAATCGAGCGCTTCGACCACCCCAGGAAGATCCTCTCCTTCGAGTCCAAGCGAATGAGTGCGGCCCAGGCCGATGCCGAGAAACACCGCGTCAAATTGCTGCAACAGCTCTTCGCCCGAAACGTCGACCCCGACCTCTACCCCGTTGCGTATCTCAACCCCCAGACTTTCGATCATCCACACTTCTTCGAGACTGACGCGCGGCGGCATCTTGTAGTAGGCGACGCCGTAGGTGTTGAGACCGCCAGCTTGCTCTTGGCGCTCGAAAACCGTGACTTGGTGCCCTAACTGTGCCAACTCGGCGGCACAGGACAAGCTCGCTGGCCCGCCACCGACGCAAGCCACTTTGTGTCCGGTTTGAGTTGAGTTTGCCGTTAGCACCTGGATCTTCCGATCGCTCACATAGTCGGTGGCATGGCGCTGCAAGCGTCCAATCTCGATCGCTTGGTGATCCCGGTCCAGCATCACGCAGGCACCCTCGCACAACACCTCGGTGGGACAAACCCGCGCGCAACTGGCCCCCAGTACGTTGGCCTGGAGAATAGTCCGCGCAGCGGCTGCATCGCGCCCCTCAGCGATCTGCTTGATGAAACTGGGGATGTCGATTCCAGTGGGACAGGAATAGATGCACGGAGCGTCAAAGCAATACAGGCAGCGCAGCGCTTCAACGCGTGCCTCCTGCCCGCGATAGGCCGGAGTCGCTTCCGCCATGTTGGCTTGCGCTGCCTTAGCGTCGAGTCTGGGTTTCAGAGTCACACTCATTTCCTCCAGAGGGCAGTGATCACAGTTCGCTCAGCGCGGTGTCCAACACTTCGAGCATGAACTGGGTGTCGTCAGCAGTCAGGCACATTGGTGGCTTGATGCGCAGCACGCTGCCGTACAAGCCACCCTTGCCCAACAGCAAACCGAGATCCTTGCAGCGTTCGAACACTTGAACACACTGTTCGGTGGCCGGATCTTTGGATTGCCGATCTTGGACAAACTCGATCCCCAGCATCAAGCCAGCACCGCGCACATCGCCGATAACGTCGTGTTTTTGTTGCAGCGTAGCGAACCCGGCCAGCAACTCCGCTCCACGCGCCGCGGCGTTGTCCTGGATTTGGTCGTCGTCAATCACTTGCAAGACTGCCCGACCGACGGCGCATGATACCGGGTTGCCGCCAAAGGTATTGAAGTGCACGCGTTGGGTCAGAGAGGCGGCAATTTTCGGCGTTGTCACTACCGCTGCTAGCGGTGCGCCGTTGCCAATTCCTTTGGCCATGGTGACGATATCCGGCATCACCTCATGGTTTTGAAAGCCCCAGAAATTGCTCCCGGTGCGACCAAACCCGGTCTGCACTTCGTCGGCAATGCAGACACCGCCCGCAGCGCGCACGATCTCGTAGGTCTCTCTTAAGTATCCGTCTGGGAACACCACCGTGCCACCAACCCCTTGGATCGATTCCGCGAAAAACCCTGCGACCCTTCCCGGCGTGGCATGACGGATCAGGTCGGCCACGTCTTCGGCGTACTTGTGCCCGGCTTGCGAATCGTCGTAACCCCAAGGGCCGCGATAGGGATCGGCGTTGCGCGCGTGGTGGACGCCAAACGCGTGCGGATAGTTGAACTTCCAAGAACTGTGTGCGGTCAGCCCCATGGCCGACGAAACGCCACCATGATAGGCGTTACGCAGAGCGATCAGCTCGTAGTTGCCGCTGTGCACTCGCGCCATCAAGATCGCCAAGTCGTTGGCCTCGGAACCTGAATTGGTGAAGTAACAGACCTTCAAATCCCCTGGCATCTTGGCGGCGAGTTCTTCCGCGTAGCTGGCGATCCCAGGGTGGTAGTAGAGGGTGGTCGCGTGTTGTAGAGAGTCAAGCTGTTGCTTGGCAGCGGCGAGGATCCGCGGATGGCTGTGACCGACACTCACCGTAGCAATGCCAGCGATGCCGTCCAAGTAGCGGCGTCCGGTCTCATCGTAGAGGTACTGCATCGAGCCTTCAACGATCATGATCGGATCTTTGTAGTACATCAGTAGCCCGGGATTCAGGTACTGCTGGCGCAATCCGCGTACCTCGTCTCGTGACGGTCCGTCGTAAGGTTGCGGTTGATGCGAGTAGTTAGGAAGTTGCGGCATGCTCATGCTGTTTCCTCTCTCGGCATCTGTTTCAATGTCCAATAGACGACAAAGGCAACGGTAAAGCCGATAAACCAAGCGTAGTCGTAGAGACTGGCGAATCTTCCAGCCCATCCTGCGCCACTGAGAATCCCCGTGGTGACCAAAAATCCCGGTGCGTTCACCGCCACAGCAACCGTGAGTGCGATCATCGCTGGCAACGAGAAGCCGCGGTGCCTTCCTTTTGGCCGATAGAGCTCGGCAAGATCCAGTTCGGTCTTGCGAATCGCGTAATAGTCACAAATCAGAATTGCGGCGATCGGTCCGAGCAATGCTGAGTAGCCGATCAGCCAGGTGAACACGTAGCCACTGGGATCGGCCAACAGCTTCCACGGCATCATCAAGATGCCAACCAAACCGGTGATGACGCAGCCACCGCGCATACCGATCCGTTTCGGATCGAGGTTGGAAAACGCGGTCGCCGGGGCGACGATGTTGGCCGCCATATTGGTGGTCAGGGTCGCCAACAACAGAGCAAAGATCGAAACCAACATCACGCCAACACTGTCGAATCGAGCCAGCAAGTCGACCGGGTTCCAAATCGCTTCGCCGAACACCACCACCGTGGCGCCAGTCACCGCAATGCCGATAAAGGCAAAGATCGGCATGGTGGTGTTGAGCCCCAAGACCTGACCCATTCGTTGTTCGCGCTGTGACCGCGCGTGGCGAGTAAAGTCTGGAATGTTCAGCGACAGCGTCGCCCAAAATCCCACCATCGCCGTCAACTGCGGAAAAAACACACTCCAGAACTCACTTGAGGTCGCAAACCTAGACTTTTGCGACAACATCGGGCCGAGTCCGCCAGCGGCGTTGTATCCCCAGAGAAACAGCGCAACGCCGAGTGCAATCAGCAGCGGCGCACCCCAGTTCTCCACCCACTTAATCGAGTCCATGCCGCGCCAAACAAACAAGCCAACGTTGATCATCCAAAAGATCAAGAAACAAACAAACTGGGCGACATTTACCGTCACGGCACTGCTACTGAGAAACCCAATCTCGGGGCTGCTTGCCAGCGAGGGCATCGCCAACTGCATCAGGCTGTAGATTGCACTACCGCCAATCCAAGTCTGGATGCCAAACCAGCCACAGGCGACGACGGCGCGAGCCAGGGTCGCGACATGGGCACCTTGGGTGCCAAACGAAGCGCGAGCAAACACCGGGAAGGTAATCCCGTACTTGGTGCCGGCGTGGGCAACCAAGATCATCGGCACCACCACGATCAGATTGCCTAGCATCACCACCGCAATCGCCTGAGCCCAACTCATTCCGGCGCTGATCATCTGCGCCGCCAGCATGTAAGTCGGGATACACACCGACATGCCGATCCACAGAGCGGCGATGTTCCAGGTTCCCCAACGTCGCTCGAACGACGGCACCGGCGCCAAGTCCGCGTTGTATAGAGCTTGGCCTTGAACTTCAGCCAGTTCAGCAGCCGTTAGATCTGATTTCAGTTCGGACAAACGATCCTCGATTCTTGGTTCTTGGTTCTTACAGTGCAGTCAGGTCGTCGTAGGTCTCGGGGCGACGGTCGCGATAGAACTGCCAAACGTTGCGAACCTCGGCAATCTGATCCAGATCCAAATCGGCGACCACTACTTCGTCTTGATCCCGGCTGGCTTCAGCCAAAAATTGACCCCGTGGGTTGCAGAAATACGACTGACCGTAGAACTCACCGATGTCCCAAGGCTGCTCTTTGCCGACGCGATTGATGGCACCGACAAAATAAGCATTGGCTACTGCGTGTGCCGGCTGCTCCAGCTTCCACAAATACTCACTCAGTCCGGCCACCGTCGCGGAAGGATTGAAAACGATCTCAGCACCGTTTAGCCCCAACGCCCGCGCGCCTTCGGGGAAATGGCGGTCGTAACAAATGTAGACCCCCACCTTGCCCACTGCGGTATCAAACACCGGATAACCCAGGTTGCCAGGGCGAAAATAGAACTTCTCCCAAAATCCTGGAGCGCAATGCGGAATGTGATTCTTGCGGTACTTGCCCAAGTAGGTGCCGTCGGCATCAATCACCGCTGCGGTGTTGTAGTAAACGCCCGGCAGATCGACCTCATAGATCGGCAATACGATCACCATGCCCAACCGCTTGGCGGTCTCACACATCAACTGGGTGGTCGGCCCGTCGGGAATCTCCTCAGTGAGGTCGTACCAGCGCAACTCCTGCTCGGCACAAAAATACGGCCCGTAAAACAGCTCCTGCAGGCAGACCACTTGCACACCCCGCGCAGCCGCGTCTTCCAGCATCGCCATGTGCTTATCGATCATCGCGGTCTTAATCTCCAGCGGAGACTCACCCCCGTCCGGCGTCACCTTGGTTTGAATCAACCCGCCTTTGACTACTCGTGACAAAACGTACCTCCGGTTTGCATAGCTGCCCTCGCGTCAGCATTATGCTGGATTAGCGTATACCTGAGCCAGTAGCGGTCGCGTCGGACAACGACTCGCCCGCTAAGCTACATCCTTCTTGCCCGTCTTCCGCCAGAGTAACTCCCATCCGCAGAAGGAGTCCTTGCTGGTCGATTTCACAATAGATCCCGGCCCACCACCCCACCCACCGCCGGGATGACGGTGGTCGGATCTCTGACCCTCTTCCCACGCCAGCACCCGTTGTGCAGATCTTGGTAGAGGAAAGACAGATCTTCGTAGAGGAAAGGCTTACCCCCTCCCGCGTCTCACCTGAAATACCCTGCCGAAATGGTCGGGCACCACCAGCCAACCAGGTCATCCTGAGCGAACCCGAGTCTGCGAGGGGAGTCGAAGGATCTCGACCTTCCGCGCTAGGTACGGATCTGATCCACAATGGGTTGTGGAATGAGACCCGTGGTTCCGGGTCGTCGCTCGACTGTGGCAAAACCGCATAGCAATGATGGTTATCGCTGCATGCGTTCAGAAACATCTGGCACAGGTTCAGTGAGGAGATCTGATGCCGACAAGACTGATGAGAGGTCGTTTTCAAGGCCTGGTAGATCTTCGTCATCTAGCGGTATCTTGGGTCATGACCCAAGATACCGCTGAGCAACGTATCCGAGTATTGAGATTTTGGGATGAACATGGGATCGAAGCGACGATCGATGCATTTTCAGTCAGCCGAAGGAGCCTGTACCGCTGGAAATCTCGTCTTCGTAGGTCGCAAGGAAAGCTAACCTCTCTAAACCCTGGCTCAACAGCTCCCAAAACTCGGAGAAAACGCAAGTGGCCCTCTGAGGTAGTAGCCGAGATCGGTCGTTTGCGGGTGAAAGAGCCCAATCTTGGCAAGGACAAGATCTACCCACTGTTGAAACCCTGGTGCGAGGCGCTAGGGATTGACTGCCCGTCTGTGAGCACGATTGGCCGCATCATTGCCGATGCTCCCGACAAGATGCGCTTGGTGCCCCAAAGGATTGATCGCCTGGGTCGAGTGAAAGCCAAACGAAAGCGTAAGCCTCGCAAACCTAAAGGAACCAAAGCCCGCTCTCCAGGGCGATGGGTGGCAGTAGATACCATCGAGCGATTCTGTGATGGGCAACGCCGTTACCTGATCACCCTGACCGATGCAGCCAGTAGCATGAGCTTGGCGATAGCCACCAACTCTCATACCTCGACCACGGCAGCGCGCTTTCTGGACCTGAGCCTTGATGTCTTGCCATTTGCTGTTACTACTGTGCTCTCAGACAACGGTAGTGAGTTTCAAGGAGCCTTCGACAAGAAAGCTGCTGAGGCAGGAATCAAACGCTGGTACACCTACCCCAAGTGCCCGAAGATGAACGCCCAAGCCGAGAGATTCAATCGAACCATCCAAGAGAAATTCGTCGACTATCACGAGGATTTACTCTTTACCGACATCCAAGCTTTCAACCAAAAACTCTTCGATTGGCTGCTCTGGTTTAACGCCGAAAGGCCACACTGGAGACATGGTCAAAAACCACCGCTACAATACGTAGCTGAACATACCGACCAGTGCCATATGTCGTGGACGCATACAATCGCTTGACGACCGGCCCGGATCACGGCAATCTCCCCCAACACGGAGGATCCCAACATGCCCAAACAACCGACACCTACTTTTCACATTTTTCTAGGGTTCACCCTGGCAGCAACGCTAATTGGTTGTTCGAGTGTCCAATCGCCACTGCCCACGGTGCCAGCGCCACCGACCAATGCCGAGGAGTCCGAACCGACCACCTCGGAAGCTGACGATCATGATGCTGTGTTCCACGAAGCCCTGCACTGGAGCCGCAACTCCGCAGAGCACCGCGCGATTTTCGAACAAACCTTCACGTTGGCTCTAGAACGCCTAGAAGAACTGACCGCGGATAAGGAGCCAGGAAGCTGGGCGATTTCCAGCGACGCCGACGAAACGCTGATCGACAACTCGCTCTACGAAGTCGAAATCAACCAGCAAGGCGTGACCTTCAGTGACGACAGCTGGGGTGATTGGGTGATGCGCAAGCAGGCGCCTGCACTCCCTGGCGCAGCAGCGTTCACCGCGCGGGTGAAAGAAATGGGTGGCATTGTTGCAGTCGTCACCAACCGCAAATCACACCGTTGCCAAGCCAGCGCCGACAACCTACGTTCGACCGGCATTGCCTTTGACATCGTGCTGTGTCGCCACGGTGTGCGCGAGAAAGACCCGCGTTGGGAAGCTCTACGCGGGGGTAACTCCTCGGATTGGCCGGAGGCTCAACTCAACCGCCCTGAACCCCTTCCTCCGCTGGAAGTAGTGATGTGGCTGGGCGACAACATCGGCGATTTTCCGCTCCTGACGCAAGAAGTCCTCAACCAGGACCGTCTGCCCTCGGAGATTGGCGACCGCTATTTCGTGCTCCCCAACCCGATGTATGGGTCTTGGGAAGACAATCCGAAACAGTAGGGCCGATCGCCTCGGATTTCGCGCAGCTAGAGCGTCGCGCTAGGCGAACTGCGCGGTCTCGGTGGACTCAGCCATCGCCACTGTCTCCGCTTCCCCTCCAGTGATCACTTGCTTCACCTGATCGAAATATCCAGTACCCACTTCGCGCTGGTGCTTGGTCGCGGTGTAGCCCTCGGACTCGGCAGCAAACTCCGCCTCTTGCAACTGCGAATAGGCGTACATGCCAGTCTTCTTGTAGTCGCGAGCGAGGCTGAACATGCTGTGGTTGAGGGCGTGAAAGCCAGCCAGGGTGACGAACTGAAACTTGTATCCCATGGCTGCCAATTCGCGTTGGAAGCGTCGAATGGTGACTTCATCGAGATGCTGACGCCAGTTGAAGCTAGGCGAGCAGTTGTAGGCCAGCATTTGATCCGGATAGCGGTCATGAATCGCGTCGGCAAATCGCTTCGCTTCAGCCAGGTCGGGCTTGGAGGTCTCGCACCAAATCAGGTCAGCATAAGGTGCGTAGGCCAGACCACGGGCAATCGCCACCTCGGGTCCGCCAGTGATGCGGAAAAACCCTTCCGCGGTTCGATCCCCGGTGAGGAATTCGTGATCTGCGGGATCGATATCGCTGGTGATCAGCTTGGCGCTGTCGGCATCGGTACGAGCTATCAGCACCGTTGGCACGTCGAGCACGTCGGACGCCAAGCGAGCCGACACCAAAGTCTGAACGAACTGGCTGGTCGGCACCAGAACCTTGCCACCCAGGTGTCCGCACTTCTTCTCTGACGCCAATTGGTCCTCGAAGTGGACCCCGGCAGCACCGGCTTCAATCAAGGATTTGGTCAGTTCAAAGGCATGCAACAAGCCGCCAAAACCAGCTTCGGCATCAGCCACGATCGGCGCCATCCAGTGCACCGAGTCGTCGCCCTCGGCGTGGTGAATCTGATCGGCCCGCATCAGGGTTTGGTTGATCCGACGCACCACCTGCGGCACGCTGTTGGAGGGGTACAAGCTCTGATCGGGGTACATCTGGCCAGCCAAGTTGGCGTCTGCCGCCACCTGCCAGCCACTCAAATAGATCGCTTCCAAGCCAGCCTTAACCTGTTGCATCGCCTGGTTTCCAGTCAGCGCTCCAAGGGCATTGATGTAGTCGCGGCCGTGTAACAGCTCCCACAACCGTTCCGCGCCATTGCGCGCCAAGGTGTACTCAATCGGAAAACTGTTGCGCAGTTTTGCGACATCGGCTTCGCCATACGGTCGTTTCACCTGATCCCATCGAGGCGGAGTGTTGTTCGCTGCTTGATCCATGGTTCAGTTCCTCCTGCTACAAAGCCGTTAGGGTTTCTCGGTGCTCGATGGCGTACTGCGCTGCTCCTGCTCTACCTGCGACCCGTCGCTTAAGAATGGACGAAAACTGGGCTCGCAAAACAAGCGACACGCCTCGCTTGCAGCCAGCCGAAAAGATTGCGTGCCCTGCGCCGAACCGGCTAACTCCTGTTCAATACGCGCCAGCTCTTGGGCAAAAACGTCTTCGACCAACTCCTGGGATACCGTGATCCCATCGTCCAACTGCACGCCGTGACGCAACCACTGCCAGGTCTGGGCGCGGGAGATTTCTAAGGTCGCCAGGTCTTCCATCAGGTCATCCCAGGCGACACAGCCAATGTCGCGACTCCAACCTTCGAGATAGGCGATGCCAACCCGAATGTTGGTGCGCAGTCCATCTAAGGTGCGTGGACCCTGACCCTGAGGAATCAGATCCATCGACCGGTCAATCTCCGGAATGACCTCCAATTGCTGGTCTTTCGGGAAGGCCGAAAGCGCTGGGCCGATGAAATAGGGGTGTGAAACCCAACAGCCATCATGCCCCAGTTCTGACTCCCAACGCTTGTCCGCAACGACTTTCTCGGTCTGCTGGGCTCGCCGCTCCTCGG
Source organism: Candidatus Multivoradales bacterium (assembly GCA_965248055.1). Lineage (GTDB taxonomy): Bacteria > Acidobacteriota > Thermoanaerobaculia > Multivoradales > JAHEKO01 > CBDCXF01. The sequence continues at coordinate 2,606,239 of CBDFIJ010000004.1, read as the reverse complement.
CTCCGCCTGGGGTAAATGCCGCCATGCCACCCATGGCGAAGGCGCCGTGGCGATGGCAGGCATGGATGAGGCTGAGTGCATAGTCGCGCATCCACGGCTGCTGCATGGTGATGGTCGAGCGGTCCGCCATCACCCGATCGGGGTGTTCTTTGAGTACTTTGATGTCACTAAAAATCTTGTCCCAACGACCGACGTTGAGGCCGGCGACGCGCTCCCGCAACTCGTAGAGGATCTCCTCAACCTGCAGCGCGGCGGGAAGGGTCTCAATCAGAAAGGTGGCGCGCAGCGCGCCAGAGGAAAGATCCAGTTCCCCTTCAAGTGCACTGAAAATCGCATTCCACCAGCGCGCTTCCAGGTAGTGCTCGGTCTTGGGTACGTAGTACTTGGGCGTGCTACCGCGAGACAACAGCTGTGCAGCGCTCACGGCAGCACTGACGGCAAGATCGAACAGACCGGCACTCACCGGCTCCCCGTCGATGCGGAGGTTGTTTTCATGCAGATGCAGTCCGCGGCAACGCACCATCACCAGTGCCATGTCTTGGGGATCCAGGCGGTAGACCTTTTCCGCTCGCTTGGCTGTGGCAGCCCGGGTAAATTGAAGGTCTGCTCCGGCTGCCCCTTGCAGATTGTGAATCCCAGCGACCACGTTGGCCCAAGAAGGCTTCATCGAGTCTTCAAAATCGAGCATCGCGCAATCAGCTCGATATCCCGCGGCGTTACGGCTCAACATGTTGATCACCATCTTGGGATCCGAAATCGGACCGGTGATTTCTACCCGCCGTCGCTGAAGGTCGGCTGGTAGCGTTGCGACCTGCCAGTCGCCAGCGATTTCCTGCGCCAGGGAATGGCGAGGTCGACTGGGAACATCTCCGGCATCCCAATCTGCCTGTCGCAAGCGCCGTTGCGAAAGTAGGCGCAAACGCTGAGCGCCAAACTCCCGCTGTAATTTGGCCACCAAGGCCAGTGTCTGAGGTGTCAGAACTTGGCGTGCCGATCGATGCCAAGCTACGGCGGCTATGGCAACGCCTGGATGCACCTCAAGCCATGGCCCGCCGTCGGCACCCACTGGCGCCTGGGTCTCTTCTCTCGACCGGGTTTCCGGACTCAAGGGAGCCCCTAGCAAGGATCGTCGAATTCGTTGAAGCGCCCGGTTCCTGGACCAAATAGCACTTGCGCATCGCCCATTGCCACCAACAGTGGCGGATCACTGATCTCGGTGTCATCCAGCCCGACAGTAGCCGCAATCATTCTCGGCAGCTCCACAGTTTCTGGATGACCTTCGTTCTGGATCTTGGCTTTGCTAGGCATCGATTGCTCCTCCATATGGGTTAACCGGTGGACCGAACGGGCTAACCTTACCGACGTGTGAAGTTTCTTGTCAAGCGAAATTTCGCTAACTATGGAATTTCCATTCCCATCCAACCTCCTCTAATATTCGCTAACAGCGAAAATGAATATCTCAACCGACAATCCGCGCTTCGTTCTCGGGCTCAAGCTGCGTCGACTGCGCAAGCAGCGCCAACTGACCTTGAGCTCCCTGGCCGACAAGACCGGGATGGCGATTTCCTACCTCAGCGAAATCGAGAAGGGCAAAAAATATCCCAAGCCGGAAAAATTGATGGTGATGGCCGAAGCGCTAGAGATCAGCTTTGACGAGTTGGTTTCGCTAAAGGTCAGCGATGACCTAGTTTCTCTCAAGAGCGCCCTGGGGTCGCCGTTTCTGCGCGAATTTCCCTTCGAGCTGTTCGGATTCGACGTCGAAGATGTTTTTAGCTTGTTTAGCGGCGACCCAAAACGAGCCGGGGCCTTGATGCGAGCCTTGGTCGATGTCGCGCAATCCCACGACCTCGACTTCGAATCGTTTCTCCTCGCAGCGCTGCGCGCCTATCAACAAATGCATCACAACCACTTTCCTGACTTGGAGAGCGCGGCTGCCAGTTTTCGCGCTGAGACCAAACTGAAACCGGGTAAGCCGATCACACCCCAACCCTTGGCCGACAGCCTCAACGAACGATTTGGCTACGTGCTCGACTTTGAAGCCCTGGGGAGCAACCAAGAGTTGTCCGGCTTCCGTTCCGTTTTCCAACCAAGAAAGCGCCCGACTCTGTTCATCAACCCGAGCTTGCTTCCTTCACAACAGGCCTTCGTCTTGGCACGAGAGGTCGGCTACGCGGTTCTGGGACTCAAGGAGCGAGCGCTGACCTCTTCCTGGCTGCAGGTGGAGTCCTTCGATCAGGTACTCAACAACTTCCAGGCCTCATATTTTTCCGGGGCCCTATTGCTGGACGCCGAAACGGTGATCGACGACATCTCAAAAATCTTCGCCGCAGCAACCTGGCAGCCGAAACTGTTGCGCCAAGCGATGCAGCGTTTCTCCGCCACGCCTGAGACCTACTTCACCCGCCTCACCCAAGTGGTACCCAAAGCCTTCAACCTAGAGCAGTCTTACTTCGTGCGTATGAGCACTGGACTCGCAGGTTTTGCCCGCGTGACCAAACTGCTCAATATGTCTCCCCTCTCTTTGACCCAAGGATTGGGGTTGCAAGAACATCACTGCCGTCGATGGCCTTCTTTTCAACTGCTTGCCTCGACGCCACCGGTGGCGACACCCCAGCTACAGGCGCAACGATGCCATTTCTTTGAACCGGATCTCGACTTCTTGACCCTCTCGGCGTCGCGTCCGTTCGCGTTGGACGCCAGCCGCCAGTCCTCAGTGACCATTGGTTGGCTGCTCAATGCTGCCACTCGTCGTGCCATTCGGTTTGCTGAAGATCCGGCGATCATCCAATCGGAAGTCGGGTTTACCTGTGAGCGGTGCACGCTGACCGAGAAGCAGTGTGAACAACGGGTAGCACCCGCAGACAAGGTGGATGCGCTGCGCGAACGAGAGCGACGGGAACAGGCCTTAGCTTCGCTTGACGCTCTTTAGAATCGGACATCAGCCCGATTTCCGGGGCGAAGTCCTCGACCTTCTCGGTTAGGCCAAAGCCGCTGTTGACCTTGAAAAACAACTTGGGCGATAGCCGCACCAAGACGTCACCGATCAACTGCAGCTCGTCGTCTTCACCCTCGATGGCAATCAAATATCGTCAACGAGACGAGACTCGTTTGAGGTACTCGATGGCGTACTCTCCGAACTCGGTTTGGCCTTCCTCTGCGCCGTAGGTAGCCGACGCACCTCTTCATCCTCCGGCTTCAATCGGCCCTCGCCGGAAACGCGTGCGCTGGGCCTCCCAGGTACTGATACTTCCACCTACCCAGAAGATTGGGCCGGATTCCCAGATCTCGAGCCACTGACGACATCGGTGAATCGCTTTCCAGCGCCTGACGAACTGCCTCGCGTTTGAACTCTTTGCTGAGTCGAAGATGTGTCCCGAATCCCGTGGAAATTACTATTTGGCGTAATATCTCCAGCCCCATCGAGAGCGAATTGAATCTCGTTGAAAGCGAGTGGCGGAAGCGCATGGGAATCGAACCCACCCCCCGAACCGATCCGGAACGGGACAACGGTTTTGAAGTGTGTTCTAAGCCAATAGCGCCCAACAACCCACAATAGCTAACTACACCATAATGAACTGCTTAGAATAGTCATGAGTGTTGAGAATTCTTGTCTTGACAGGTGAATAGTTGGGGCCAACTGCACCATGAGTGCACCACAAGCAATACAGGAAATGAGCAAGGGCATTGTTCCACGCTATCTTCAAAAACAAAATCTCCGCTATTAGACGCCCTGTAAAATTTCGAGCAATGCGCCGGTCAACGCGACAGTCAACGGTCCCAGAAAAGACACGCTGAGTACGACAGCAGCGGGGCGATCCCCTCGCAACCTGAGCCACTGCTGCTTTGCATCGGCATACATGAAGCAACCGAGTTGGAAGGTGACGACTGCAAGAACGGCTGCTACGAAGCTCTTTATTTGATTGCCAGCGAGAACTTGGGAAACCGTGTGAGTGGCAAGGAGTAGGGTCACTAGTCCTGCTGTCACCGCAACATAAAGCTCGAGACCGGAAATACCAGCACCGATTCGTTCTTTCTGTCGAATCACAAATCGTTCCAAGTAGGCAAACGGCGGAAGCGTTAATAATGTGTTGCGGACAGTTCTACGAAATCTCGACACCCAATTCTTAACGGACCTGACTTGCTGTCGACGCAACCTAGTTGCAATCCATATGATTGCCGGTACGCTGGTGACGATTTGAAAAATGATTGCCCATATTCTTTCAGTGCCTACTTCCATGTTGACCTCCTCGCTTGACTTGGATGAGCGCACCGAATTTCTCTCACGGGTTGACTTGTCACGTTCAACTCTTCATTGCTTTGGCAATTGATGACCAGCCACCCATTGGGATACGTTCTTCTTTAGCAAATGACGTAGCTGTGGGCCTGAAGATGGCTTCCAGTACGATTCTTCGATCTTCCTCAGCAATAGATTCGCCTTCCGCTATCAGCGCTTGGTACACAGAGACCATTTTTGAACGCATGGACGCATCTTCGTACAAGTGCATGTGCCCAAGAAAGTTGCGAATCAGTAGTCGCAGAAAAATGACGAACGGAATTGCTCCTATCGCCAGTGCAGTTACCTGTCCGAACTCAAGTGCTACTAGGTCTCCAGCGGAAGTCACGAGAAACATCCTCGCCAGAAACAAGAAGCCAAAGGACCCGAGTGCAAGCGCGAGCCCGAGTAGAGCTCCCCAGTAAATAGCACTTTTTTTATGTCGTTCTCCTTTCTTGTTCCAATATGTAACCGGTCCTTCAAGCTGCAGTTTTTCTTTGAATGCCTTCTCAATGTCGACGTAGCGCTCCTTCTGCCCGGTCAAAAGGTCACCGTATTCAGTCTTCATCTCTTCGATTGTGCTCGCGTGAACGTCCCGAAGTTGCTCTTGAAGAGCATTGTGCGAGTCGACTAATTCGCTTAGTTGTTCGGAAGTCGCAACAACAGCAGTTGCAGCATCGTCTTTGATGGTGTCGAGTTCGGAATTCAGATCATCCCATTTTCCAAGCGCGGTCTTAAGTGAAGACTTCGTGAATCCTTCCATCCGAAGCACACCCAGAACCTGTCCTATTCGATGTTCGGGTAGCTGTGGATGCCCTCCGACTTGCTGTCCTGATAGAGCTTCCAGTACACCCGCAGCGGCAGTCTCACTTCGCTCTTCTTTGACTGCAAGAACGAACTTGCCCATGGGAGACGTGCTTACGGGCAACCGCAAGAAAACATCTCTAACACGATGACTATTGATCAGATTCACGGTGGGATGCGAAGCGAACTCGCCATCTTCGTTGGCTTGTTGTTGCTTGATTGCAGTAATAACACTTGAAGCTGCCCGAATATTGATGTTGAATCCATGGACCCACTGCCAAGCTTCTTGCTCTCTTTCTAACCAGTCGACAAGCTGCTCGGACCGTTTGAATTCCTTTACTTTTCCAATCGTCGAGATCTGAATAGGCGTATCGAAATTAGGCATGTTGTTTTCTTCCCGTATCTAGCATCATACGTCCGCTTCGAACAGTATTGAGCCGCTTGCAGGGGGTGCGCACTTTAGTCTATGTTCTGTTGAACACTGGATCAACGACTTAGAAGAGCTCCAGAAATGGACGATTCCCGATGGACAAGCACCGGCGAACTAGCTCACAGGTATCCAGACCTGGACTACGAGCATCGTTTGATGCCTTCCCTGCATGAACGTCTTTGCAAGAACTAGAACTTGCTACTTGTCTTTGTAACGCTGCATGAGGCCCGTAGCGAGCTACCGCACCTCCTCAGGAAGAAACTCACTGACTGGCTTCCCATAGATCTGTGCAAGTTTAACGAGTTCAACCGGGTCCAGTCGTCGCTCCCCAAGTTCCACTTTTGAAACCCAGGTCTGATTGACGCCGATCTTTGACGCCACATCGGACTGGCGGAGCTCGGCTTCAAGTCGAGCTGTTTTGAGCAATTCGAGCATGTGTCCATAGCTGTCTTGATAGCGGGATGCCATCCTGCAATCCTGCAGCCTATATTGGGGTAGCCCAAGATAGGCTACCCTATGATAGGTTGCTGTACGTTTATGGAGGTCTGGCTGCTCATGCGAACAAAACGAAACACTATCTTGTTAACGGGATGTATCTTTCTCGGGTTGGCATGTTGTAGCGGAGATGGTGGAGGTGGAGCGGGAAGCCCGACAGCGCCAAGCAACTTTTCCATTTCTGCGGCTGGTATAACAGCCGTGTTTCATCAAGACACGGTAACAATTACCGCGCAAGGATGTGACTCAACGGTTACGTGGTCTGCCCCTGAAGGTGCTCCGAGCACAGGTCAAGGAAACACGTTTGCGGTGTTCTGGTGGCCAGGATTTGGAGAGCAAACAGCAACCGTAACTGCAACTTGTGGCAGCGAGCAACGGTCAGTTGATATTGACGTTCTGTACCGCACTGGTGTTTGTAGTGGTTTTATCGAAATACAGGTAAGTCAGTGCAGTACCAAAATAGACACAGTAGACGGTATTCGAAACGGCTATGACCACGACGTAGCAGTCACTTTTCGTTCTTTTGTTCGTCGCAACGATGGAAGCATTCAGGTGATAGGTGAAGAGCCGACAATAGTTCAAGGAGGGTTAGCCGTAAACCACGGGGGTGCTCGAATATCACAAAGAGACGGTTCCACCAGTTGTGGGGGCAATGTCCCTGGTTTCACACCGTTTACAGAATTTTGTGGCAAAGAGGCAGACGGACTCATTTTTCGTTTCTTTCGGACAGATGCGGGACTTGTTGATTTCAGTGCCAAGTTGCGCCCTGACCAATTATTTGAAGGTGATGAGTTTAGACACCAGCTTACTTGCCTTGCGTGCGACTAGGTAGGTCTATGGCTACATAGCTACAAAACAGGAGAAAATCCCTTCGCATGAGCGAGCTTGTCCCACTTTCTGATGGAAGACGACACGCAAGAAAGAGCAGTACTGTCATTTTCGGGAACCAAACAACCCGCTACCTCCTAGTCGAGCTCTTGAGACCCCAATTCCACCACTCGGTAGACAAGAAGCAGCGCAGAATGTAGGCTTCTTTTTTTGAAGGTCGTGATTCGAACCATCAATCCGTTGTTGGACCCCTGATGCCGAAACACGAAAGCAACTTTTGGCCGCAAGCCACCAAGGGAAAGGAGATCAAGAATGTTGAAAATCGAAAAGCTGGTTCATGGCACATCTTTTATAGTGATGACCGCAATGCTTATCCAGCTCGCAGTTCCCACCACAGCCACAGCGAAACCAAGATTAGATTTTGATGGAGAGACCCTATACATGGCTGTTTTCCAGGGACGAGGCGAAGCATTGGCACAGATTCCAGCACTGCGCCAAGTCCTTGATCTCGCTGCTGTCGTACCAAAGGAATATCTGCCAGACGTAGAGGCCAGATTCGACCAACTTATCGATCGTATCCGGGAGGCAGATAGTACCTTCTTTAAGCGTTTTCACCGTCGCTTGACTTCTGGAAACCGGTTCGTGATAGAGAGAGCCCTTGAGGAAGCAGCGGATATAACAGTTGCCGTGGTGGACATCAATGGCATAGTAGCCAAAATGCTCAAAAGTGAATCCGGCAAAGGATACAGTTCGATTGACGAAATGACTGCCGCATTCGAGCTCGGAAGTAATCCCGATCAGGGAGCTATTAGCCTTACCTTTGTCGCTGTTATTGCACTAGTCGCCTATGCTGCTGTTTTTCTGTGGGCTGCCGTAGCGACGTATGTTGCGGGCGCTATTGCTGCTGCTGCTGTTGTAGTTGCCGTCGTTGAGGTAGAAGTCGGAGCTTCAGCGAGCAGTGGCTCTTCGAGCCTCATACAGGAGCAAGTTGTGGATTCCATAGCGATCGCTTTCGGTCATTGATTTTTCGTTTTTGAGAATTTTGTTTTGAGATTGCCCCAAGCCAAGGTGACCCTGGCCGTTGCGGCCTACAGCATCCTGGCGGTGTGGTTGTTGAGGGCGTCGATGCCGCCCAATCCAATCAGCCTGCCCTTGGGGCAATCCCTCGCCATTAAGTCACTAATTCCGCAAGGATGGGGGTTCTTTACACGCAACCCACGTGAACCTCAAATTCTTTTTTTCGAAGAGAGTATGCCTGGCCAGTGGGAAGAAGTTAACTTGAGCAACAGACAGGTGCGCCATTTTTTTGGATTGGGTCGAGGTAACCGTTTTGAAATGATGGCCCTGCAGACATCTCTCCAAGGGGTACCAGAAGACCAATGGAGAGACTGTTCGGGGCCCACCCGTAAGTATACGGACAGTGTTCCAGACGCTTATTTCACCACCGGGCCCACAGGCCCTCTTGCTCGGGTAGTAAGAGCTGAATGCTTTATTGCGCGCATCCAGGAAGTGGTTCCATGGTCTTGGTTCGGAGATGTCCACCCCGACGAAATGCCTGCAAAGTGCGCTCACATTTGTACTAATCCGAAATGAATAGAGCTTCGACAACTATCGCTGTTTCCACATTCGGCCTTGCCAGAGCAATACTTGCTATGTCTTCGGCGATCGTCCTCGCCGTGCACAAACCAGATCTTCTTTTTTTACCCAACGGCGTGAAAGCGACCGACCTAGTACCCCCAAGTTCTTTCGTTGAGTTGAGTATCTTCCACCATTTACCTGTTTGGGCTCTGGAGCCGTTCAGGTGGCTCTTGGTCGGAATACTATTGGTCATCGCGGCAGGACTACTGGGAAGGCTAGGAGCGATCTTGCACTGGTGGATAGCTCATAGTTTGGCGGTCTCACTGCTTCTGGTCGAAGGAGGCGAGCAATTAGCGGCGAATCTAACTTTGTTATTGATCCCCTTGATCTTCTTAAGAACCGGTGTCGGTCCGCTGGAGACTGCCCATGTCCCCGCTAAGTGGTCCGTTCAGAGGGTAGCGTGGGTCGCCATTCGGGTACAGATGGCGGTAGTTTACTTTCAGGCCGCAACCGCTAAGCTGGAGATTAGCCAATGGGTTGACGGAACAGCGATGTACTACTGGCTTCAGAATCCGATGTTTGGAGCTCCCGCTACTGTTAAAGGGTTGCTGTTGTTTGTATTTTCATCTCCTGTTGGGGTATTCATAACGTGGGCGATACTAGCGCTGGAAATATTACTCTTCATGGCTTTAGTCATAGATCCTAAGTGGTGGAAGATCGTATTAATTGTTGGACTTGCGCTCCATGCTGGCATCGCCGTGATGCATGGACTTGTCACCTTCAGTCTCGTAATGGCGGCGGGGCTACTGCTCTATTTGTCCGACCCCTGGCAGGGTCAAATCAGGGTACGGGTTCCAAGTGTAATAAGTAGGTATCAAATTGGGTCAACTTACCCATGGATACGGTCAAGATAAATCCAAATGCAGGCATTGTGATCGGGGTTACCGCGGTCATAACTAGGATTACTCTAGCCTCGGACCGCCGTGTCGCCTCAAGCAAGATCTCCATCGTGTGCTAGTCGTGTTGTTCCCTCCACAAGCATCTACCGACGGTCGACACATTGTCCTCTACGACGGTAATTGTGGACTGTGTAGTAGGTTTATTCAGTTCCTTCTTGCCCAAGACCGTGAAGGAGTGCTCTATTACTCGCCTCTTCAGAGTGGTGTGGCACTAGAACTCCGAGAAAGGCACGCAGGGTCACTAGCAAAGGACAGCTTGCTCTTCGTGCGTGACGCAGGCGGGGTTAACGAACAAATACTGGATCGGTCGAGTGGGGTATTAGCGATACTCAACGTGATAGGGGGAGTTTGGCGTTTAGTGTCGTGGGCCGAAATCGTGCCACGCTTCGCACGCAACGTTATCTACGATTTCGTGGCGAAGAACAGAATACTATGGTTCGGACTTCCGGATCACTGCCAGAATCCCACAGTTGAAATCCGAGATCGGTTTCTCGACGAAGATTTTGATGTCCACGTATGCCACCCAAAGTAGAACACAATCCCGTTCGTTACCTCTTCGATTTGCGAAGGTATCTGCAGTTTGGGTTGATCTTTTACCTGGCGGCTTCCAGTGCAAGCGCCGCTCCACCGGTTCGCGGTAACTGGGAGGGCACAATTGATTTGGGCGCAGCAAAACTGGCGGTGGTTGTTCACCTCGACAGTGACAAACTAGGGTGGAGCGGAAGGATCGATATCCCCCAACAGGGAGGCATCGGCTTGTCCCTCGAATACGTGGAGATGACCGGCAATTCGATCAGCTTCCAGATCTCAGAAATTCAAGGCAGTCCGCATTTTGTCGGAATTATTACGGAAAACACGATGGCGGGAACTTTCTTCCAGCACGGTCATGAATTTCCCTTTCGCCTCCAACGAACAGAAACGCAGACCTCAACACCGCAATATAGACGACCTCAGTCTCCCCAAAAACCGTTCCCATATACGGTTCGGCAAGTTCGGTTCCCCTCAACAAATCACATCTTGGCGGGTACCTTGACCTTGCCAGCTGGAGAGGGGCTTCACCCAGCTATCGTTCTAGTAACGGGTTCCGGGCCCCAGAACCGAGACATGAGGATCTTCGGGCATCGACCTTTTGCCGTTTGGGCTGACCGCTTGTCGCGATCTGGGGTGGCAGTACTTCGTTACGACGACCGCGGAGTCGGAGAGTCTGAGGGAAGGTTCACCGGGGCAACTACAACGGACTTTGCCAATGACGCCTCGGCAGCGCTTCGCTTTCTTTCCTCGTTGGCAGAAGTTGGCAATAAGCCCGTTGGTATCCTCGGCCACAGCGAAGGAGGGCTCGTCGCTTCCAAGCTTCTAGCTCGAGAGAACGGGCCCGCATTCGCTGTGTTATTAGCATCACCTGGCGTGCCTGGCGATGAAGTGATCCTGCGCCAAGTTACGTTGATGTTAGAAACGAACGGAGCTTCGGATTCCGAAGTAAGAAAGACGACTGATCTGCAGAAGCAGCTGCTTGACATCGCGACGCAAAACCTCCCCGCGGAAACAATTCGGGAACAACTCACTAGGCACGTTCTAGAGGTAGTTCAAGAAGAAGGCGGGGACCCCCATGATCCAAATATTCTGCGGAAGGCAGAGGAAGCCGCACAGCTGGCAACTCCTTGGTACCGCGAAATACTGAGATACGACCCTGCACCGGATCTTCACCGCAACGGAACTCCGGTGTTCGCTCTAAACGGCACCCTGGATCTCCAGGTTGACCCGGAGCAAAACTTGTCGGCCATCAAGAAAGCCTTGGAACAGGCGGTCGTGGACGCCGGTGCTCCAATACCCGAGATTCGACTCTATGATGGCCTCAATCATTTTCTTCAACCGGCAAAGACAGGAGCGATTGACGAATACTCGGAGATCGAGGTCACTGTCAGTGAAGAAGTTCTTGAACATGTTGTTGACTGGGTACAGAGCGTGGTTGAGATCCCCACATCAGAGACTTTGAGCGTCCCACCAATAAGCGCATCCGGGACATTAAGAACAGAAGAGGACTCCGTCAAGTCCGAATTTGCGCCTGCCATAAACAGTCGCCGTTCAGACCCAGGCGACCTCTGTCCGACAGGAGACAAGATATGGAACTGGTCAAGGTAGGTTCAATTGTTGGAATCGCAAGCGGGCTGCTCATAGCCGCATTCTGTCTCCCTTTGGCTTTAGGTAAGGTTGCTCCAAATAAATATTACGGGGTGCGTGTCGAATCCTCTTTCCGTTCGGATGCTGACTGGTATCGTATCAACGGGGCCGGGGGGAAGATCGGCGTTGGCCTCTGGTTAACATATGTGCTCTTTTGTGCAGCAATGCTAGCAACCTCATTTGAGTCGCGAACGTTTGGATACGTAATGGTGTTTTCTCCGGCAATCGCCGCTATCTTCTGGGTCGTTCTTACTTGGTTTTTTGCGATAAGAAGTATCGCGGTGGAATGATCAGCATTGGCATTCCAAGCCACCTCCCTGATGGCATGAGGGTGATGGGGTTTAAGGGGAAGAGGGGAACGCGATTCAGCGCTCGTAGACCTCGGGGTAGCGGGAGCATTCGTGTAAAAATTACGGTTTCTCCGCAGTAGGCACGCCGCCTCACGCCGGGTAACGGAGAACGTCAACCTAGACTTAGAGTAAAGAATTACACTGTTGCTGCTCGTGCCCAATTTTCCGCAATGAGGTGTCTTGAATGAAGGGTTTATTCCAAAAAGTGCCTTTTCTTGCCGTATTTTGCTGCACCCAAAGGGCCGTGGATAGTGTCTAGTATGAACCCACCGATCATTTCGCGAATACTGTATGGATGGATGATCGAGAAATAGCGATCTACGCACGCGTTTCGACAACCTGGCAAGATCTGCGAACACAAGAACTCGAGCTCAAAGCTTGGGCGCAAGACAACGCAAAGACAACACCATGTACAGTGGTATCGAGATAAACACACCGGCCCGGTCTATGGACAGGCCAGCCCTGAAGCGGCGCGAGAAGAACATAGAAGCAAGGAGGGTAGCCAAACTGGTTGTCTGGCGAAATGATCGTCTCAGGTGTCGCGCACGGGAGAACCTAGTCCAGCGATACAACTGGCTCCTAGAGTTCAGTGAAAAGGCCCGTGGATAACGAACCGCATCATTCCGGTAACCGAATCCAAAAATCTGGTTTGGCACCTCTGGGGTTCGACCAGTCTCCAACTTCGTAGAGCCCTTTAGTTTGTTCGCTGAAAATCTTCGTGGTATCCAGAATGTACCTGCCCTTTCCAAACGCAAAGACCCAACGGTTTTTTTTCGTCGCTATGTCGGTGAAACGGAAACGTAGCCGCGAAGTTCTTGGGTAGTGAACAACGTCGACATATTGAAATTTTTCAATGTGGTATTCCTCAACCAACAAAGGAGAGAGTCGAAAGCCACTTTTGCTTAGAGAGATGGTTACTCCTTTTCGGCTGTTCAATGCGTGCCAATTTGCCATTACCGAAAGTATGGACGTTGGAAGCCGTTTGAGATAGTGGATAACTGAATGATGGTGACCGACTCAATAATCGATGTTGCTGACGCGGCTCCCCTAACCTCTCCCTTTGGGGCTGAAACCTTTGATCAATTGATGAAGGGAGTTCCAGTCAAGTACCTGTGGGTTCACCAACGGAGATTGGAGATCATTAAGTAACCAATCGAGCCCGAAAAACTGGCGTAATTTTGGTGTTCCACTAGTGATCTCACGATAGGTCGGAGTTTCCTCAAATAATAGCTCTGCGGCGGCCCTTTGTCTGGTTACGTTTACGGTGTTCTTGAGCCATTTCATGGGGTGTTCCATTAGGTCATCGACGTAGGAAAGAAAATCTTCGAAATCAGCTCTTGAGACATCGCTACTAGTATGTGCATCTCTTTTGACGGATGTCAGTTGAGCTTCCAATTCAGCGATCCTGCTTTCGAGCTTTTGACGAACAATGGAATTTGTCGTAGCTATGAGTGACTCCACAACGGCGTCTTGCTCGATTTTCAAGGCAGCTTGATGCTCGCGAACTCTACTGACGTGTTTCTGAATATCTCTTTGCCGTCGATCCCAGACACCTTCCAGAAAATGCCTCAGTATTTCTCTCCCAGCTTCGTCAAGATCAAGGGTCATGAAGTACGCGTCAACAACGTTCTCAAACTTGTCTTTGGGTACCCTGAAATAGTGACCTCGGTTGCAGTGATATGCGGGGTATCGTTTGCCCATCTTTCCCCTGGATGCGCTCCCTAGGAATGGCTTCGCGCAGTCGCCGCACAGGACGATGTTCTTGTAAGGATAGGTAGGGTTGTTCTTCAACCGAATTGGGCTCCTGGATTCTCCTTCGTGTAGCGTTAGTGATCCGTCACGGTATTCTTCAATACGAACCTTCCCCTCATTTGCCGCATTGAATGTAGCGATCGACACCAGTCCTGGATTTTGGGCGCGAACGGGCTTCCAGTCAGTCCATTTTTCTACGCGGACACCGCAATAACCCGGACGAAGAATCAGGCGTTGAAAATGAGCAATGGTCAGTTGTTTCGGTTTGCTATGACCGATGACCCGATCGCGGGATTCATTCCAGCGTTTTTGGGGCTTGCTCCGAAAACCCATTGCATTGATGTGGTCGACGATTTCTGCGTCTGAATAACGCCCACTGGCTCGTAGCTCAAACATCTTTCGGTAGAAGGGAGCTCGATCTGGGTCTGGAACTTCGATGACTCTTTTCTTGCCTTCAACTTCAATACGCTGGTTCAGATATCCGTCTGCTGGCCGTCGCACTTTGTACCCATCCTGAACGAGCTTGATTTCAGCTCCGATCATGCGCGTCAGGATGTCTCGTACCTCTTGTTTGCTGCGCTGAGCTTCCATGATCTCGGCCATCTCGCTAGGAGCGTAGACACTCCAGTGATACTCAAACCCAAAGTGGTCCAAGGTGTTCTGCTTGGGTTGAATCAGGCCGTAGCTGTCTACCAAGTTGACGCCGAGATCCTCAATCCGATTCTTGAGCTGTTCATAGTCGCTGACCCCCGCCCGGGTAAATCGATCGATCCCTTTGAAGATGAGATGGTGTATGGGTTCTGAGTAGTCTTGGATGAATTCGACGATTTCGTCGATCATGGCGTGCTCTGGTTTGCTCGCAGAGTAGGGTTGATGGAAAACCCGTACGACGTTCCAATCGTCTCGGGCGGCTACTCGGTGACCGACGAGTTCTTGATCTTCGAGGCTGTCCCCTTCTCTCGCTTGCTTGGCCGAACTGACTCGACAGCGAATGATGCAGTTTTCACGTTTTGTCTCCATCGTTTGTTGTTGTATTCATAGTGCGCTCCTCTAGCCACATGTCAAGGAACAGCTCCGCGAGCTTCTCTAGGTGATGATGCTCTTCTTGAGCGTTTTGAGGGTCTGTTTCTGACATTGGTGTGCAAGGTACATGGAGATCCCCTTGATGACCAGTCCCCGGATGTTGACTGCCAGTCAGCATCCGGGGACTTTTGCAGGGTCTCTCGAAGCGGTAGCTTGGGTGGATGTGCACCGACTTTGAACAGCTCGCCGTCGATTACCACCAGAGCCTTCCCGGCATTGTCCGGGCGGCACTCAACGATAGCGGTATCAGTAACTCAGTTATTAACAAGCACCAGATCGGATGGGATGACGAGCTCATCACGGTTCCGGTGAGAAATAGCTCGGGGTCGGTGGTCTTTTTTGAGAAGTGGAAGGACGTAGGAGTTGCGGCGGCGGAGCTCAGTCACGTTGAATTGTTTCCATGGGCGGTGGTCAAGCGCCAGTCGTCAGTCGCTGTCTTTTGCGAAGGTATCCACGAGTGTTTGGTAGTCGAGAGCAGTGGCCTGTCGGCTATCTGCACGACGGGTTCAGGTCGGTACTTCAAGGCACGAGCCTGGCAAAACGACCTATCAAGGATTCCGCATCTAGTCGTTGCTTTGAAAAAGGGAGATCGTAGAGATCGCCGGTTGGGTCGATTGTCACGGTCTGAGGTTGAAGCCAAGATTCTCGCCTCCCTTCCTAACGCCCGAGGTGTTTCGTGGCCGGAGGATGTTGGGTCTGGTGGAGGCGCGGTGGAGTGCGCGGCTCAGGGAATTTCGGTTCGAGATCGGTTGCTAGAACACGTTGAGTTGTATGACTGAACAGAAACGCACGTCTCCCTATGTGGTCATCTACTTGGACGCTCGTAAGACGCTCAAGCTTTCAATGACGGAGTATGCGCTTGTGGAGATGATCGATCGGCTTGCTGGGGCGAAGAGTGCGTCTCCCGGCTGGTGTTTCGCTTCCAAGAACTACCTCGCTAACGCTCTCGGAATCACTGAACGGAGTGTGTACTCGAATTTGATAAAACTCGTTGATCTGGGGCTCATAGAGCGCCACCAAGAGCGCAATCAGCTGCTGCGACCGACAGCCATGTGGACAAGCTGTGTACAGCAGTTCAGGAGTCGAGGTGCTGCGTGAGCAGCTTTTTCGTTTTGGGCCTGAAATTTCTTCACACAATAGTTATAGCTATATAGATAGCAACAGATATCTAAAACGGGGCTCTTGACTCTGAGTCAAGAGCGGGGGGCTTTGCTGAATCTGGTCAAGGCGTATTCTGGTGGGTAGGTATGAGTTCTTTGTTACACAACTACTTGTCGACATACCGCAAGCGAGCTGGGCTGTCTCAGCAGGAGGTCGCACGCTTGGTCTCGGGTGGTTCAGATGCAACCATTGCTCGACACGAGCTAGCTACACGGCATCCATCGATCAAGGTCTTGATTGCCTACGAGGTGATCTATGGAGAGAACCTCTCCAGGCTCTTCGCAGGCCTCTATGAAGAGGTCGAGGCCTGCATCAAGGAGCGTGCGAAGAAGCTTCTGGTAGAGATCGAAGCTGAAGGAATGCATCCTCGACCGAGGAAGTATCAACGGCTCTCGGAAGTCTGTTTCCCGGAGGATGCAGTCATCGTTCCATGGCAGGAGGACTGACTCGAGTTCTGGCGATCGACGTTCGTTCGCAGAAGTTTGGCTGGGCTGTCCTTGAAGGGTCAGAGCGGTTGATTGACTGGGGCATGAAGTCCCTCAGCTATGGGGATTGGGATGATCTCAATGGAAGCCTAAAGCGTCTCATTGAGCGCTTCGATCCTGACCTGCTCGTCGTTAAGAGATATCGATCTCATGGGTCCAACAAAGCTAGGCAAGCTGTAGAGGTGCTTGTCGAGCATGCACTCAAAAACGAAGTGGGATTTCGAAGAGTCTCGAGAAAAGACGTGCAGGAGCAATTTCGAGGTGTGGAGCCCTTCACCAAGTACGAAGTGGCGCTAGCCGTATCGAGAGTCTTCCCAGAACTCTCAGATCGCTTGCCACGGATCAAGAAGACCTGGCGAAGGGAAGATGATCGGATATCGATCTTTGAAGCGGTAGCCATCGCTACAACGCAGCTCTCAATCGAAGAGCGCGAGCAGTTCAAGAAGTAGCCAAGGACAGATTGTCTCTACTCGGGTGCATACGGCGCTCTGGGGAGAGATCTGTCCGCAAGTCAGAAAGGAGGTGATGACAATGAACGGCATCCAGAGTGCCAAGACAGACCGGGTAACCGATCTGCAGGCTCGGAGGAGGGGGATTGTCGACACACGATTGATCTCACCTTCAGAGCTTGTGGATGAAGACTTGGTGTCGGAGATTACAGCGGTTTCGAGCGAGTGTGTTGAACAGGTCTTTGGCCTCGTCCGCGGAGTTGGTGGCCTGATCGGGCTCTCAACGAGAGAGATGATGGGTCTTGGGTTTTCAAAGCGCGGTTCGGCTCGAATAGCTGCAGCGCTGGAACTCTCGGTTCGACTAGCAAGGCTAGAAATCCCTAGTGGTGATCTGCTGGATGACCCAGATGCAGTTGCTCGTTACCTCTTCCTGAAGTACCGCAAGCCGGTGCAGGAGGTGATGGGTGCAATCTTCTTAAACGCTCGCAATCGCGTCCTGTCTGACCGAGTGTTCTTCCAAGGCACGCTTACGAGAGCCGCTGTGGAGCCACGGCCAATGCTTCGCGAAGGTCTTGAGCGAGGAGCTGCCGGAATGATCCTGTTTCATACACACCCTTCAGGTGATCCAAGACCATCGGCAGAAGACTTGTCCTTCACACGAAGAACCGCTGACGCTGGCGACATCGTTGGAGTCAGACTCGTTGATCATTTGGTTCTGGGCAGCCCCACGCAGTGGGTCTCCCTCAAGGAGCAAGGCGGCTGGTAGTTGTTCAAATGGGTCCCCAGAAATGGGGGCCTTTCTTTTGGGGAAAGAAATGCGGTCTTGTGAGTTGTTGGAGGTTAGGCATTCTGGAGAGATGCATGATCCAGATCGAGTGACATACCTTGGCTACGCCAACTCAAGAGCCAAGCTGCGCAAGTTTGGGATCAAGGAGCGAGACCGTCTCAGTCATTTGTGGGTTGTCGGAAAAACGGGAGTCGGCAAAAGCACCTTGCTCTCACAAATCGCCAGTCAGGACTTGGAAGGCCCGCACGGATTCCTACTTCTCGATCCGCACGGCGACCTTGTTGCCGAGGTTTTGAAGGTTGCCGAAGAAAGGCACCGAACGGTAAGAGTTCTCGATGCACAGGTAGATGGATGGAATCTCAATCCGTTTGCTGGCGTAGCAAAGGGTCAGTTTCCACTCGCAGTCGCAGGGCTTACTGAAACCTTCAAGAAAATCTGGTCTGACGAGTGGGGGCCAAGATTGGCTCATATCGTCACCAATCTCTTTTGGACCTTGTTCTACATGCCGGATGGAACGTTGCTTGAAGTACCACGGCTTCTCTCAGACAACTCGTTTCGCAGCGATGCCCTGCGGTACATTGACAATCCCGCTGTATCAGCATTCTGGCGCTATGAATTTGCTCGTTGGAGTCCGGGCTTCAAGTCCATGGCTCTAGCTCCGGTGCAGAACAAGATTGGTGCGATTCTCTCTGACCCTCGGTTGCGAAAGGTATTCTCGGGTTCAGGAGAGCCGCTTCGTCTGCGACAAGCGATGGATCGAGGAGACATTATTCTTGCTGACCTCTCCAAAGGGGTGCTCGGGGAAGGTCCGAGTGACCTTCTGGGATCATTGCTTCTCTCACGATTGGCGCTCTCGGCATTGTCACGCTCAGACACACAGCGAGAAAACCGCAATCCGTTCTGGGTGATCGCTGATGAGTTTCAGAGCTTCGGTACCGTGCATACCGCCACAATGCTCGGTGAGCTCAGAAAATATGGTGTTGGGATCATTGCCGCCAATCAGCACGCTTCGCAGTTGGATCCCGAGATTCGAGAAGCCCTCGTCGGAAATGCTGGAACGATCATCGTCTTTCGGGTCGGGGCAAAAGACGCTCGATACTTCGCACAAGAGTTCTCGCCCACATTCTCGACTGACGACTTCTTGTCGTTGCCCAATTTCTACTTCTACTTCCGTCTGTTAATCGACGGAGAACCCAGTCGACCGCTGAGTGCCGAGCTATGGCCAAAATGGAGGACTATCGCCGTTGACCATCGCATGAAACAACAAGAATCTAACCGAAATGCCTGAGGAGTCAGATTCAACTAGCCTGTTGACACTTTGTTCTGCTATCGTCTAAGAAAATAGTAGGTGGATCCATGGAGGAGTCAATGGGAAGTTCAGTAGGTAAAAGGTATTTCGCAAAGTTTGTTCTCCTTGCCGTCTACCTCATCTCGAAGGTACCTGCTGTCGCAGCGCTAGTACCGGGAGGAGAGTCAATCACTGAGGTCGTTGGGAACTTTGCTCTAGGAATTCTACTCATAGTCCTTATCTTTCGACTTGAAGGTGCGACTTCTGAAGGTATGACGGTTGGGGATGACCTGCAGAGTACGATTTCACAGGCTGGTGATGCTCATGCAGGACTTATCGATGTGAAAGCAGAACTCATCCAGCTGAGAAAGACGATCGCAGAAAAAGACAGTGTCGTTCACGCTCAGCTTGCCTTGGCTCAGGACAACTATCGAGATGCGGAGCATTTGTCCCGGAACGTTCTATCTGTCCAACCTAACAACAAGGCAGCGCAGTTCATCCTTGGCCAGTCTCTTGCTGGTAGGGCTCGTCGCGGGGAAAAAGCTCCTCAAGAAGCACTTGAAATTCTCGACCGTGTTCTAAAAAACGACCCCCACAATTCGGATGTGTTGCTTGTCGCAGCCGATCTGTGTATGTGGGCGAGACCAGTACAGTCGCACAGGGCTGCAGAGTTGTACGAGCGAGCGTGGGAAGTCAAGAAGGAGTCCGTTATTCAATTCCGTCTGGCCAAGGCTTTGGTTCGTACAAATAGGCGAAGAGCCGAGGGCATCGAATTACTCAAGCAGATAAGTAACAACAGGCCGAATGACTTCAATGTAGCGCTGGAACTAGCTAACGCTTTTTACTCTGGGGGCCTATCTGAAGAGGCCATTGGTCTGGCAAGAAACTTTGTAGCTGCCAATCCAAAGGCTGTCCGGGTTCGCTTGGGATTGGCCAACTACCTAATGAATGCACCCGACGGTGATTCGGCGATCGAGAACGAAATGGAAGACAATCTCGCTTGGGTCGAGTCCTATGGACCGCTTCATTTACACGATTCGGCTCTTGTTGTGAGGGCGAGATGGGTGCTTAAGAGGTCTGTGCGAGCTCCGATCGACCAAGATGAAGTTGCTTCCCTTCGCGAAGGATTGGAGCGAAGCCTCGCCCGGCGAAGCACCATCAAAATTATGGCAATGGCCGTACGTATCGACATACTTGGGGGTCGGCTCGATCAAGCATTGGGGCTCGCACGCAAACTATGCGCACAAGCCCCAGGATATTCTCAAAACTGGATTGTTTATTGCGTGATACTCGGCTCGCTAGGAAAATGGAACGAGCTCCAAAAAGCGACAGTAAGTCTGCTTCGAATAGAGAGCCTTCCTAGCCGCATTTTTGGCGCCGTTTTTCGCCTTCTCGCTCGACTTGGTGGAGGTGATGATCCGCAAGATCTTGGTAAGGAAGCTGAAGCGTTGTGGCGTGGGTTGAGCGATGTCCCTGATTTTGAGAACAGGGAAGAGACGTGGACAGCAGTCAGTTCCTCGTGGGCGTCGCAATTAGCCTCCCTCGACGGGGAGAGCAAAGACCTTGCTTTCAAGCTGGTTGGCTTCTTGGATGGAGATGGTGAATCACAAGCACTTGCTGGATCGTTGACTCGTCTGATTCCGACAGATCGATGGACTCACAGACGGACATAAAAAAGCGCCTAACATGCAGAATGCATGTGGCGCTCAAGCTTTAACTGACAAGATTTCTACATGGAGACTAGCATAATGAGTTGCTCTGTCAAGTGACAAACGAGTTGCACCACGACTAAGTAAATGAGTCAAGCATTACAAATGCGTACGTGGTGTCGTTGACCCGTTCGAAGGAAAGGGTACGACGGTGGGATCCGAGAGCGACTTGGTCGAAAACAGGTTGTTATTGAGATCTGTCGCGAGTACGCGCAGTTGGCAGAACTGCGAGCCCGAGACTCGCACCAAGAAGAACGGAGGCAACAATGAGTAATAGTGTCGTTTCTCGCCGGAGTTTGCTGGCGGACAACTGCAGTACATCTTCGCAGGAATTCTTGGTCCAGTAGAGCGAGTACCAGCGTTGTTACTCGTCGCAAACTCGCATTCGACTTGACTGCTTTGCATACGGCCCGTCGTAGTACTTTGGCTGGTGGCTCGCAGGGTTGGCCCGAAACATCCGTTGCTGCGGCTCTGGTTCAAAATGAGGTTGCACGCTGGTTAACTCTCTAACTCGACCCCTATTTCCCGCCCATTCCTCCACCCCGTCGCCAGCGGATCGCCCCGAGTAACCGCGCCTTCTGCGGCAAACAGAAACAATCCCTGCAATCCCTGAAGCCGTTGCACTGCAGTAACTATTGACCTGATTCTCTTCGCACCCGTAGTCACAGTTAGTACCCGAAAGGTCTTGATGCCGAATTGTTTGGTGTGTACACCCTGCGCATGGGTGGCGTGGTAGATGGCGAGCTTGCGATAGAAAGAGGTGGTCTTGAGACTCTTGCGAAACACAGGCATGGTGCCGCGATCTGCTTCGAGAAAGAAGAACGCCTTATTCTTGCCATCCGGCTGGTCGAGGTAGTGGAGGCCAAAGATGGCATCTGGCGTAATCCCCAGAGAACCGTGCTGCTCGATATGCACGCGCCAGGTCTTGGGGTGTCTGGCGGCTTGGGTTTCCTGTGGACATTTTTCTCTGAGAATCTCCTCCCACGGAATGAGCCGGACATTTCCTGCGCGTCTGCACGCGATGGCAAAGGCAACCATGATTGAGGAGACCATGAGCGTATGGTGGAAGAACCGAGACCGTATGGCTCGATTCTTGGCTGTCCAGCTAACGTCTGACCGCGTGACGCTCGCATGCTCAGCAAGGAGATCCGCTCCTTTATCCCCAAGCCCGTAAACCATAGGGACGGTGCCAGGCTGCCGGTAAAAGTCGGCAATCTGGACTCGTGGTCGATCGAGATAGCGAGCGTGGTACAGGAGCTGCAAGCGCCGTCTAATCTGCTGCGGGCTACCGTCACCTACGAGCGAGACGATGTGGTTGGAGTCAAGCAGCCGGTAGGAATGCACATGCTCGACGATGGCAAGATCACGGGCGGTTATCCGAAACGAAGGAACCTTCGTCCGCTTGAACCGTGGTCTGCGCTTCTCCACTACTTGTCGCTACTCCAGGAAGTCGTCAGGTTCCATGTCTTTGACGGCTTGCTTTGCTTCTTTCAATAGGCGCGTGCGGCGATCGCGTATCCGTTTCTCTGCTTCTTCAACGGGTAGGGCATACGGAGTAGCCGCAAAAACTTTCTCCTTCCGAGCGTCAACGTAGTCCTCCCCAATCATCGCCTCGTGTACAAACGGAGTCTTCACCTGACGTGGCGGCTCGTTGAACAGCTTGATGATGGCTGCACGTTCGGGCTGTCCCGCCATCACCGCCATATGGCGATGTATTTGCTCTTCAAGCGAATGCACAGCTGTGGTCATCCAAGCCAGCTCGGGCTCAAAGGTTTCGCTCATCCCACGTGAGCTTCCGTGCGTGTGTGTCGTACTCGTGCCAGAAGTCTCCGAATGGCCATGCGTCGTGGACGAACCCACGGTAGCGGAGACCCCAGCACCATCTGCGTCGACTGTCGCACTCGCCGTCTCGCTCGTATTCTCCGAGTCGGTAGCTTGGTGACTAGTTCCATGAGCAATACTTTCACTCTCAGAACGATTCTGAAGCCAACTGCGGACGTAGCGAGTGACGGTTGGCTTGTCGAGTGAATGCTTTGCCTCCTCATAGTCGATCTCCCCTAAGTACAGCGACCGAGCCATGTACTCCACGTCTTCAACAGGTAACCCTCCGAACACGACTTTGTTGGGAATCTGATTGACCGCACTAAAGACCGCGTCACCACCAAACTGCCGGAGCTGGCCGAGGTTTTGATGGGCAAGCGTTGTGTGGAGACCAAACTTACGCATTCCGGTGACGATGCGCTCAATGTCATCGTTGAAAAACTGGTAGCACTCATCGACATAGAGGTAAAACGGTCGACTCTTGTCAGGGGTTCGAAGTCGGGCTTTGGCGTAAAGGTCGCTGATAAGGAGTGACCCCATCAGGCGGGCGTTTTCGGACGACAAGCCTGCCAAATTAACAAGCACGACCTGCCCGTCATCCATCGCCTCGCGGAGGTTGATGGTGTCTTCCGATTGTCCGATGGCTCTCCGCATCATGGGATGCCTGAGAAACGCTGATAGTCGGTTCAACGTACTCTCCGTTTGCTCAACGAAGTTTGCCTCAGAAAGATTTCGGTAGTACTGCCACTCGGACTGCAACACGTCGTCATGAATGGTTCTTGTGAGGTGTTGTTGGAGTTCTCCCCGCGTGCACAAATCGAGCGCCTCTCGCAACGTGAGACCATGCTCCCCCAACAGGTGAAAGCACGATGTGAGAAAACGCGTCAGGCGCGGAGTCCGTGTCATATCCTCGCCACCCCACACCTGCGCGCACGCTTTAACCATCGTGTCGACTGCGTCAGCGACTCGGTCAGGCGGGTAGCTTTTGAAATCAAGAGGATTGAAGGCAAATGTCCAAGCGTCAGCCGCGGGTTCAAACAAGGTAATGGGTCGAGAATCAAAGAGCTGCTTGTCAGCACACCAGGTGACGATGGCGTCGTAGAGCGAGCCGTGCGGGTCGATGAGACATAACCCCTCATTGTTCAAGATGTCCTGGCGAATGAGGTGCTCGAGAAACTTGCTCTTGCCAAGCCCGAATTGCCCGAGTACGTGGAGATGAAATTGACGGCTCTTGGGAGGAAAAAAGACACGAGAGGAATCCTCAAGCGCCGTGCCGATCCACAGACGCTTGCGCAGCTCCGCGCGTGACAGTTTTCGGCGAGCCATTGCTACTCGCTATTGTTCCTCAAGCCAGCGACGTAATAGTTCTTTGAGCTTGCTCACAAGACGGTCGTATTCGTCCTGGTCAATCTCTCCGTTTGCAAGCGCTAGGTCGTACTTTGCAATCCCTTCTTCCTCGACCCGCCGTCTTGCTTCATCGGCGCCCATACCTCGTCCAATACGCTCATTCGCTTGCTCATAGGCGGTTTGAGGCTTGCGCGGCGCTTTCTGCTCATACGACCGTGCACGAGCATCTTCACCTGCGATGTCAGCACGGATGGTCGACCTAGATGCAAGGTCTTCCAAATCGAGCCGGTCGTACTCGTGGGTTTTGGTCTTGACCCCTATGTCTCGATCAAGCGCGGACACAGTTGCGTCCGAAAGCGTCTCTTGTTCTTCCCGTCGAGGATCGAGGTTTCTGTTCTTGAGTACCTGCGCCAAGCTCGCCATCCGCCGCAAGCGTATTCGTCGTACGTCAGGTTCGGTCAGCTGATGGATCGCTTCTGTGGCCTCCTGAAACTTCTCTCTTGCAACCGTGCTCAACCCGCCGGTTTGAACAAGAGACTTCCGCACTTCGTCCTCGGGATAGGTAGTGAGGTTGAGATTGGCGAGTCGAAGGCTCCGAACGGCAAGCGGCCAAAGAAGCGCAACCAGTAGGCCGTAGGCAACAAGTACGAGCCACGTTGCTCCGGTGCCGGTGCGTAATACCATGAAGCTCGCGTACACGATCGCGGGCAAGAGGATCGCGATCGCACCCCGCACGATTTTTCCGGAAAGGGCAAATGCACCTGCCATTGGCGTATGTTCCTCTAAGAGCTGTGCAACCCGGGTTGTGAGGGGCGGCGAGCCAACGTAGAGACACCAGAGGCCGAATCCAACGGCAGCAATGCCGATAATAAGCGGAGATATCTGCTGAAAGAACGTGCTGAGGAACAGCACAAAGCCCCGAAAAACGACAGGAGCAAAAGCGAGTAACGCCCAACCGATGAGCGTTGCAAGAAACATCTTTCGAGAATGCATCGACACCTACTCCTCCTTCATATCGCGCACGCAGCAATTAAAGCGTTCGACGCAGTATACCGTTCTGACTACTCGTGTTGTGGTAACTTGATCGAAAGTGGATTTGCTCAAAACTGAAATTCTCGAACGCGAGCGCGAGGTGCTCGGAGTGGGTCGCTGGAGCGTGGCGCTCTTGCTACTCGCCTTGGTCGGCATACCCATTGTGCTCGGCGTGCACATGACGTGGTTTGCTGGCAGTGCCGAGGCACAGTTGCCTACGGTGAGCCTGAAGCAGTCGTACCACTCACTTGACGACGCACCCGCGCTCTTTGATCCCATCACTGGGGCCGCCCTTGTGCGGTATTGCGGTGACCCTGCGGGAGATGTCGAGCTGTACAGCGGTGATGTGTTGGTCAGTCCGCGGACAGGCAAAGCGTGTGAACCCATCACCCAGGCTATTGTCGAAGCCATTCGGGATGCTGAAGCGGGACGCGTCGCGGATACCGATGCGGCTATCGCAGCCAAAGCGCAAGCCGAGCGGCAGCGACGACAGGCTGCTGAAGCTGCATCCGCACGTCACGCAGAAGCTGCGTTTCGTGATCGCTATGTCCGCAGCGCTGCTCTGGCAACAAGTCCATCGAGTGTAGTACTGCTCAAGGTTGACGGTGCGGTTGAAAGCCGACTTGCACAAAAGCTCCGAGGGCATGGCTACAACGTCAACGCAAGTGCACTTACAACCGCAGTGTTTGAAAACGCCATGTTCTCTGAGCTATCTGCTGGCAACGCCAATACCCTCCGACGACTTGGTCTCACCTCAGTATCCGGCACAATGGTGCTCGGACGAACACGCTTCGACCAAGCTAAGGAGACCGGCGTCGGTAACACGGTCAACGTCAAAGGTTACGCCACAGTCCACATCATCAGCTTGCCGTCTGGTCAGGCAATAACGATGCCGCAGGTAACCGAAACTGGCGCGGGGTTTGACGAGACTCAAGCTCGCACGGCCGCAGAGACACGTTTGGTCGAAGCACTCGTGGAGCAGGGGCTTGTTCGACGCCTGAGCTCCTAGAGATCCGACAATATTTTTGAAACCTTGCGCTCGTAAAGCTCCTCAGAGATCAAACCTATGCCGAGGAGTTTCTTAAGACTCGCTAGCTGATCCTCCGGTGTTTCGCCGGGTGGGCCAGAGCGCGAAATAATGGCTCCAACCTTCTTGGCATAAATGTCTTGAGTAATGAGGTCTCGTGCGCGGAGCTTTTCAAGTTTCGCCAGCTCTTCGCTCGGGTCTTCCTCGGCAGCCTTTTCAAGTTCGACCGCCTCGGCTGTGGCCTCAGCATCAAACGTCGCCATCTGTTCGGCAGCCTTCCAGTTGTTCCGGCAGGTGGCAAGCGCCGATGAAGTGATTTCGTTGGGTCGTAGCTGAAGCGATTCATTGAGTGCTTCAATCCCCTCATCGAATTGGTCGGCTAGACAACGAACGACACCAAGGTTGTAGTAAGCACGGGCAACGAGCTTGGGCTTTTTTTCTCGAAAGGCCTGGCACGCTTGAAGGTTCGTTTCGGATTGTTCGATAGCCGCTGACATGTCATTGGCGCGAATGAGGTTGTAGGCGAGCTTGAGATTGCAGTCTTTGTCATCGAAGTATGGAAACCACTCGGTCTCCACCCATGGAAAAAAGAGTCGATGCACCCGTCCGGTGGCCTGCTGCAGAGCAGCATCGATAGTGTCGTACGCCGATGGATGAGCTGGTTGGCCGCCTGAGCTTGTATTCTGTCGTTGTACCGTCTGATCAACGGTACGGGCTGAGTGAATCCGTGCAGTGGCGAGATCAACGATTTGAATCGACCCTTTGACGTACCCGATGGTCTTGGAGATGTATTCGTAGACGGCTCGCCCGGTATACGTGGTTCGGTGGTTGTTCTGCGATTGTTTCTCAGTGGTGCACCGTCGAATCTTGACGAAGATGAGCGTGGTGGGGCCGAGAATCCTGCCAAGCTCCAATGCACTCTCACGATCAACCACACCACTGAGGCTGAACTCGTGCTCAGCCAGTAACGCCTCAAGGTGTGCCCGGTCGATAACTTCGACACCGTTGCTCACGAAGTCGGAGATTAGGGCGTCGACAAAATCGTCGGCGCACTCTCCTTCAGCGGTGGCGAACGCCACCCGCTCGATTTCAAGTGAAAGCTGGGGTGGGTGTTCGAGCGTCACATGGACTTTCGGAACATCAGCAAACGGATTGAGCTTCTTGAGTGTCTGCGCACTACTCGATGTCGACAGCGCAACCCACAGCGCGGCGAAAAACACCCAAAAACGAACACACCTCGATCGATACATGCGAACTCCTTTGCGGAACGTAGCCGAGTATGCCGCACCCCTCTGTGTCTTGTCGACACTTCCGTCTTGATATCCGCCGTCCGGGTGGGTGGGGAGCCGCAGACAACCCCCACGAATGGAGGTTGCCATGCCCGCCTATGCGGGTTGCGAGGTGCGATGCCGTGCACGCCCACGCTTGCCATCACGCATACGCGCACCGTTTGCGTACGACTGACGAAGCTCGCCTGAGACAAAGTCAACAACGTCATCGCTGTTGGCGTTTTCAAGCAACTCGCGCAACTGTAGTTCAGTCATTTCGAGGTAATCCATACATACTGAGGTTTGCTATCTTGCTAATAACATTCGACCTTGAGCTGCGGCTACCTGTCGCTTGAGCGAATCGAGTTATCCGCAACCCTTACCTGTTCAGTGGGGTTGCGGGGACGAGAGAGTGAAGCGACAGGTAAATACGTGCATCCCGTACTCGGGATTCCGTCAAGGGGGACGGCGGAAGACCTCCTCAGCATCTTGCTATTAACGTAGTTTCGTCTCTCGGGTCGTCGGTAGCCGAGGTTCCCCACCGGTCCGCCGGTGGTTGGAACGTCGTGCGTCCGACTCCCGGGCTTTCGACGAAATCAACTTTCCGAAGTGCGCATTTGTTTGCTGAGGAGAGAGACCGGGAGTCGGACGCTAGTCCGACGACCCGAGAGACTCCTTAATGTATTGGTAGTAGGCAACTTATCTCCTCTCCTTACCCCTACAAACCTAGAACAGAGGGGTGTTTGGGGTAACACAAGACTCCCTAACTCATTTAGTATCAATTAGTTACAAGTCATTTTTCTTGACAACGCAGTAGCCGTGTGCATACCCTCGCAACTGAGGAGACACGGAACATGATTCAATTTGAAAAACTTCGTACTGTCCAACAGATTGTTGATGCCTCGCGACCTGTCGGTATCGACACGGTACCCGCAATCACCGAAGGTAGCCTTCGGTGGCTCATCTTCAATGCTGAGGAGAATGGACTAAATCAGGCGCTCGTGCGCGTGGGGCGCCGTGTCCTCATTGACGTAGATGCGTTCAATGCGTGGCTCGAAAGCCGTCGTGCATGCAGCGCCTAGCCAAAGATCTTGTCGTTCATCCGCGCAACCACGTCACTGGTATGTTGCTCGGTCAAATGTGCATATCGCTTCACCATCGCCAGTGTCTTATGTCCGAGAATCTCAGCGATCTCAGCCAGCGTCGCACCGTTCATGGCCAGATAGCTAGCAGCGGAGTGCCGCAAGTCATGGAACCTGAAATCTTCAATTGATGCTTCCCGCAATATTCGCTCCCATTGCTTGCGCGGAAAAAGAGCTCTGCCATCCACTCCAGCAAAAACCAGATTCGAATCCAACCGCTCCACTTTCTTCAACTCCTGCAAGACACCGCGTGCAAATTCAGAAAGTGGCAGTGCTCGCCGTTCATTGTTCTTCGTGTGGTGCACGACCGCAACGCCACGAATAAAATCTACGTCCTTCCAAGAGAGTTGCAGTAACTCTCTTTGGCGCGCTCCCGTGGACAGTGCGAGTACCACCAGTGGATAGAGACGGCGATCCGAACTTTCCTTGCAGACGGTGAGTAGTCGGATGCGTTCTTCGTCCGAAAGAAAGCGCACTCGACCTCGGGGTTCTTTGAGGCGGCGGACCCGTCGCACTGGGTTGTGCTCCATCCATTCCCACTCTCTTACCGCAATCGAAAACGCATGGCTCAAGGCGCCGAGGTATCGGTTGACTGTGGCTGGTGCTCGTTTTTCGTGTCGCACCGTCGTGCCACGCGCGAGCGCATCTCGCTTCTGTGCAATGAGTGGTGGGGTCACATCCGCCAGAACATAGGCACCGAGTTCCTGCTTCCACCGGGCAAGATGGCGCCGCTGTTCCCTGGCAGTTACCGCCAACTTCGTCGGGAGTACCTCTTCAAAATACCGGTCGACAAGCTCTGCGAGAGTGTGCTTTCTGGCTTGACTGGTGCGAAAGTGCCGACCTTCTTTGATTGCAGATTCAGTCTGCTGCCCCCAGCGCTTGGCATCCGTCTTTCGGTCGAAGGTCGCGTACTGCACTGGGTAGCCTCTGAGGCGAACCATGACCCGATAACTTGTGTGACCGCTCTTTGAAGTCCTTTTTTGGATTGTTGCCATCGGTGCCGGTACTCGTCAATTGTTGAGAACAAGTGTGCCATGAGTGTGCCATGGAGCGCAAATCGGGCATGCAATCATTTCCACCGGGCACCGCACCACGACAGTAACTCTCTTGTAAGTGACTTATTTTTAGTGTCTTAGGTGGCGGAAGCGCATGGGAATCGAACCCACCCCCCGAGCCGATCCGGAACGGGACAACGGTTTTGAAGACCGCGGGAGGCACCAGCCCCCGAGCGCTTCCGTGTAGAAATGCTAGCAGTGACGACTAGGCTTGTTTGGGCGAGTCGCGTAAATCGGCGACGGTGGAGTTCTCAAGCATCTCCAGGCATCGCTCACGACCGATTTTCCACATGTCATGGAGGGCACATGGTTCGTCGTCGGAGCAGTCGCTGAGGCCAAGGACGCAGGACTTCCAGGCATGCAGTCGATCAAACGGGGCGACCACTTCGTAGACGGTGATCTCTTCTGCGGGTCGGGCCAAACGAAATCCCCCACCGAGTCCGCGGCGCGATTCGAGAATTTGGTTTTCCCCCAAAATTGCCAGCAGTTTTCCCAAATAATTTTCCGGAGCACCAATGCTGCGAGCCAAGGCAGAGGCCCCAAAATATTGACCTTCACTAGCTTGCGCTAGCTTCTGAATTGCGTTGACGGCGTGGATCGCTGTTTGCGAAAGCATGATAAAATCCTATTCTCGCATGGGATTACTTAAAAAGACAAAAACCTCCCACGCATGCTGATCCTATAACTAACCGTACACCAAGAGACATTCGGAGGAATCATGAACGGTAAATGGACCATGACACTGGCAGCAGCGTGCGCGCTTGTTGGTCTAATCCCCCTATTCGGAGAAGAAACGGAGGCGACGCTGAAGCAGGCGTTGACCGATGGTGAGGTGCAACTGAGCTTTCGCTATCGGATCGAGACGGTGGATGACGACGCCAGTACCAAAGACGCCACCGCGGGTACCTTGCGCACCGCCTTAGGATACAAATCCAAGGCGTACAAAGGCTGGACGCTTGGCTTGGCAGCGGAGAACGTCGCGGTCCTTGGCTCCGACGACTACCGCAATGCTGGCGCCGGTCATCTTGACAACGGGGTGCGCGATCGCCCGGTGATCGCCGACCCGGCCGTCACTTCGGTGCAGGAAGCGACCCTCAGCTACACAGACGACGACTTCAACGCCAAACTCGGTCGCCAAGAGATCAAGTGGGCAGATCAACGCTTCGTTGGCGCGGTCGGCTGGCGCCAGCACCATCAAACCTTTGACGCCTTACGAGTGGGCTACCAGGCAACCGACAACATAGAACTTACCTACGCATATCTGGGCAAAGCCCATCGCATCGTCGGCGCCACAGTCGATATGTCAAGCCATCTGGCAGAGGCGAAGTTTGCCCTAGGCACTCCGGGAAGTTCGGTTTCCCCAACTGTGCGCGGCTATGTGCTGGCGCTCGACTACGACCACTTAGCCGGTTTATCGACCACCACCTTCGGGGCTGAGTTCGCTGGCAAACAGCCTTGGGGCGACAGTCGCTCCTGGTTGTACGAAGCGGAGTACGCCAACCAGTCGGATAGCGGTGACAATCCGGCCGATATCAGTGCTGACTATCTGCACCTGATGGCCGGCGCGGCTCTTAACCCGGTGACGGTCAAAGTGGGGCTAGAGGTATTGTCCGGCGGCCCCGATGGAGCCTTCCGCACACCGCTGGGAACTCTGCACAAGTTCAACGGTTGGGCCGACAAATTTTTGGCCACCCCGGCCAACGGTTTGAAAGACGTCTATCTCTCGGTGGCAAGCACCCACGGACCCTGGGGTTGGTCCGGCATCTACCATGACTTCAGCGCTGACAACGGCAGCGCCTCCTACGGCAGCGAGTTGGACGCAGTGGTCAGCTACAAGACTCAATGGGGCCAAACTTTCGCTCTAAAGACCGCCAGTTATGAAGCGGAAGCACACTCCACAGATACCACCAAGTGGTGGTTGTGGACGCAAATCTCGTTCTAAGGTGTAAGCGGCTCTAGGGTTTGCCACCGTTGATCTCAGCCTGGCCCCAAAAACGGGTCGGCTCGCGACTATCCGGTGTCCTTCAACTCACCGAGGCAGGCCTCAGGAATCGGAGGTGCCGGACGGTCCGTAGTCGGCTCGGGTCTGCGGCGCAAGACCACGATCACCGCACTGACAATCAACGCCGAGGCAACAATCGTCTTGCCGCCAATCGGCTCACTCATCAACAGCCATCCCAGGAATACTGCGATCATCGGGTTGACGTATGCGTAGGTCGAGATCAAGGTCGGATCGGTGGTGCGCAGCAACCACGAGTAGGCGCCAAAAGCGATCATCGAACCAAAGATCATCAAGTAGAAAAACGCCACAATCGACGCGGTGGAAAAACCACTGGGGTCGACGGCTGCGGGTTCGTTTCGCACCAGCGCCATGACACCCAAGAACACCCCGCCGGTAAACATCTGCATGCCGGTGGTCATCACCGGACTCTTGGCCGCTGGCGCGTCGCGGCTGTAGAGAGATCCGGTCGCCCAACTCGCGGTGCCCAGCAAGACAACCCAAGGCGCAAACCACGGTGCTGGACTATCCGACACCACACCCCCGCTCAGGGCCAGGAGAATCGCACCGCCAAAGCCAACCCCCAATGCGGCAAATGTCTTCCAGCCAGGGCGATGGGTTTCGCCAGGCCAGAAGGCGAGCAACAGTGCGATCGCCAGCGGTTCAGTAGCGATCAACATCGCCACCATGCCAGAAGCGAGCCATTGTTCCGCCCAAACCACAGCGCCATTGCCGCCAAGAAACAGCAGGGCTCCAACCACCGAGGCAGAACGCCAATGGATGGCCTTCGGCCGATCAGCACCGCGCAGCCGCGCCCAGGCATAAAACAGCAAGCCGGCAATCATGAAGCGTATCGACGAGGTCAAGAATGGCGGCATGGTCTCGATCACCACGCGAATCGCCAAATAGGTCGAACCCCAGATCAGATAGATCGAGAGCAACGCAGCTACCCGCTTGGCGCCCAACTCGGCCAGCAGAGCGGTCATAGCTCAACCTCAGATCTGTTCTCAGCCGCATCCCCGGCCCCAACTGCAGCCCCAACTGCAGCCCCGACCGTAGCCAACGGAAGCTGGAGAGTCTCTTTGTGGCTTTCCAACACCACCGTCGAGCGAGTCGAAGTGACCTCGGGCATTGCCCCGATGCGCTCGCGTAAGATCGCCCCCAAAGCTCGTGGGCTGGATGCTCGAACCTTGACCAAGTAGCAGTCCTCGCCAGCAACATGATGAACCTCCAGCACTTCGCGCAACGCAGCCAGGGCCTCGCCAACCCTCTTTTCGCCGGCACGCTCTTGAGTTCTGACAAAGACAAAGGCGAGCAACCCGAAACCAACTTTTTCGGCGTCAATCGCGGCATAAAAGCCCTGCAGGACACCCCGTTGCCGCAAGCGGCGAATGCGCTCCAGGACTCCAGAGGGCGTCATGGCGACGCCACGCGCTATTTCGGAGTTGGAAACTCGCTCCCCAGATTGCAACATTGTCAAAATTTCAAGGTCTTTTTCATCAATCATGCTACCTATGATGTATCTAGCTATCCAATATGTCAACACAATCCCCGAGGCGTGTTCAGCGCTAACGCTAAGATCTTCCCAATCCATTGAAATTTACTGATGAGTGAAACGGATCCCCAACATCGAGGTCAAAACAGTCTCCCCAGAGAGCGGATCACGGCGACTCCAGGTGCCGTGCAAAGAGTGCCGCTTCCAAGCGGAGCAGGCGCTCCATATCGAGCGCTGCTAGCAATCGACTCTTGGTTCAATCGGGTGTTCACCGCTAATTGGAACCCCCTCTACAAGACCGGGCCGCTGGCGATGACCTTCTTGTTAGTCACGTTGGTAACCGGTGTCTACTTATTCCTGCTGTACAAAGTCTCCGACCCCTACGGATCGGTCTCACGACTGGACGCCACTTGGCACGGAGGCTGGATTCGCTCGATACATCGCTACGCCGCTGACTTGGTGGTGGTTGCGGTGGCGATTCACGCAATTCGCATGTTTCTCTCAGGGCGATCTTGGGGGCCTCGGGCAATGGCTTGGATCAGCGGCTTAATTTCGATGGCGGTGCTGTTGATGTGCGGCTGGACCGGCTTGGTGATGGCCTGGGATGTTCAAGGACAGTTGGTGGCGCTGGAAGGTGCACGCCTCGCCGACCTGCTACCGATCTTCTCCGAGCCGATTACCCGTTCCTTCACCCAGCCTGAAACCATCGGCAGGTCGTTTTTCTTCATGAACCTGTTTCTCCATGTGGCGCTGCCCCTGGGGATCGCAGTTCTCTACTGGCTTCACATCTCCCAAGTCGCTAGGGCTCAATTTTTACCACCGCGAGGCCTGCACTATGGAGCTATCGCGGCGGTTGGAATTCTGGCGATTGTCGTTCCGGTACCCCTACCCCCAGCGGCAGACGTGCTGGCGGTGCCCGTGAACGTGCCGTTAGATCTGTTCTACGCCTTTTGGTTGCCGCTGGCGCGTTCGGTGACGCCTTTAGTACACCTGCTCACCTGGGTGGGTGTCGCAGTGGTCTTGTTCTCGGTGCCCTGGTGGTGGCGCCCCAAGACTCACACCATTGAAACCTCGGTAGTCGACGAAGAGCACTGCACCGGGTGCGCCCAGTGTTACCTTGATTGTCCTTACGACGCGATCTCGATGGTCGCCAGTCCGGTTCCGTCATCACACTCGGAACTGGTTGCCCGCGTCAACCCAGATGCTTGTACCGGCTGCGCCATCTGCTCGGGGTCCTGCGCTCCGATGGTGGTTGGTCCTGCCGGTCGATCTGGGCGCGATCAGCTCCAAGCGGTCAAAGATTTTCTCAACCGCCACCAACCGTCTGCGGATCAAGTGATCGTAATTCCCTGTGGCCATGGCCTGGGCGATCGCTGGCAGCCGCCTCCGGGTTCTGACTTTCTACCCCTCACCAGTGGCTGCTCAGGCTCGGTTCACACTTCGGCGATTGAATATCTTTTGCGCTCCGGAGCCGGTGGCGTGATGCTTTTGACCTGTCCCGAACGCGACTGCCTATACCGGGAGGGGCCCCGCTGGTTGAACGAAAGAGTGTACCGCGACCGTGAAGCCGAACTGCGTACTCGGGTCGACAAGCGCAGGGTCAAGGTGGCGGCCTTCGCTCCGGGTGAAGGCGCGCAAGCACGGCGAGCAGTAGCGGCGTTTCGCGCCCAACTCGAAGAGCTCGAACCGGTGGTGATTGAAAGAGAGATCAGCGTCGAGCGTGACTGCAAGGTGCAATATGTCGAGCTCTAGTTGGCTTTCGACAGCAGCTCGCGTCTTGGTCACCGCGTCTTTGCTCGCAGCGGTGGTGCTCGCCGGCCAGATTCCCTTTGGCCGTTCGATTGGTGAGGCAACTCTGAGACTGTCTTTGCGCACCGTCAACACGCGTCTAGAAGTGTGCCGGGACCGCAGCCCGGAGGAACTAGAAGCCCTGCCGTTTCACATGCGACAACCGACTGTCTGTGAAGGAATCTCGCCCACCTATCAAGTCCGCGCAACACTCGACGGTTATGAAGTGATCACGGTGCAAGCAGACCCCGGCGGGGTACGCGGAGATCGACCTTTGATTGTCGATCAAGAGGTTACTATCGACCCAGGGGTCAAGCGCCTGGAGGTTTCGATGACACCCATCGAACCTCCGGGGATGGCACAAACAGCACAAAGCGCGTTCGCCCGCATTCCTCGCTATTTTCTCGACCGTGAAGTAACCCTGGCTAAGGACCGCATCACCTTGGTTCTACTCGACCAGGAGGACGGCGAACTCAAGGTCTACCAGCCTGCCGACTAGGATGGTCCCTGCCTCGGTTGGCGAACGAACGTGAGTGGCTGCTCGCCTGGATTGAGGTTCACCGCACCCCCACACAAAATCTCTCCGCAGTGTGATCCAGCAGAGCGCAAAACGAGCGTGCCGGGTTTTGGAACCAACCGGAGGTCACAATCTCCTGTCTCTGCCCGCTTGTCATTCCGTTCCAAGCGATAACCAGGACCGGCCCACTTGACTCGACCCTGAGCACTGCAGGTCTCTCCTGACATGGTGTACAGGGTCAGATCCATGGTCAACTCGTTGCCCTCCCGCGACAGAGTCAAACGGTCAATCACCTCAACCTCGGTGGGTTCACTGCCGTGGAAGACAAACACTTGATGACGATGTTGGTAGCTACCGTTGATGGACCCATCGGCCGGCGGTGAACCCGAGCAACCGCCTAACAAGCCAACAAGGGCACAAGCACCAAAGAGCCTTCTCTTTGGCAACTTCAACTCCACTACTCCGCGGTAGAGATCCACAAAAAAGGAGGGCGGGTGCAAAGCACCCGCCCAAAGGACGAAAGACAACTTCGCTCGACTAGTAGACGTCGTGCGCGGTGTTGTAAACGTTGAACTTGCCGGTTGGCGTCTTGAGCCAATCACCCTGAATCCGGGCGATCTCTTCCAGGCTCTTGTCGTCGTAGACCACCAGTTGACCCTCAGGGTCCCAACCTGAGATCCACACCTCGTCACCGGCTTGGTTGTACTCGAAGTGGACAGTGCGACCGTAGTCAGTGGGCTGCCAGCACTTGTGCACCTTGGCCTCTTGCTTGGAGTAGACACACACTTGACGGGTCAGGTTTTCGTCAGCACTGAGGGAAAAATCCATCCATACCCAGTTGGAATAAGGATGGGTCTTCAAGAACAAGCTTCCCGAAGAAGGTAGTTCGATTTCCCGTACCACCTTCCAAGCGTGTTCCGGACTGCCCTCAGGATCCGCTCCGTAGACCGCCAATTTGCCTTCACCCAAATGGGTGGTGGCGTTAACCCAGCCGTACTCTGGATCCAACCAATTGGCGCCACGGCCAGGATGAGGCTTAATGCCGGTCTCAAATTTGGTGACCAACTTCTTTTCTTTGACGTCAACAACCGCGATTTGGTTACGCATATTGGCCGCGACCATGAAGTAACGCTTGTCGTTGTCCCAACCACCATCGTGCAAGAACCGCTCAGCGGCGATCTTGCTCACCATCGGGAAGTCGGGCTGGGAGTAATCCACCAGCGCCACATGACCAGACTCCTTGAGACTGACCACCCACAACGGATCGTAGTGAGAGGCGACGATCGAGGCCACCCGGACTTCTTCCAACTTCTCGTTGGTGTCGTAGGTCGGAGTGAGGACGCTCGTAACCTGCAACGGCTCGAGGGTCAAACCATCAAAGATGACGTACTGCGGCGGCCAGTAACATCCCTCGATAATCAGCTTGTCTTCATAACCCTGATACTTACTGCCCTCGACGCTGCGAGCGTCATAGCAGCCTTGCACCTGGGCCACCAAGGTCGGTTTCTCGGTCCACAAATCGATCAGGGTTACTCTGCCATCGCGGCCAATGGCGTAGAAGTAGCGTCCTGAAGACGAGGAGCGCAAGATGTGTACTGCAAAGCCGGTATCGACGATCTCGATCAATTCCTTGCTGTCGCCGTCAAGGATCGCCACCTGACCTGCATCGCGCAGAATGACGCCGAAAAAATCTTCCCAGTTGTACTCCGTCTGCGGCTCGGTGGGTCGATCGGCGATCGGGATCTTGACCTCCCAAGTCTCGCGAATTTCATCCAGGTCTAGGCCCGGTGGGGTCGGTGGCTCTTGCTGAATATAGGCCGCCATCAAACCAATGTCTTCTTGGCTCAAAATTCCCATCCGGCCCCATGGTGGCATGCCGCCGGGAAGCCCGTTGTTGAGAATCGCCTTGATGGTCGAGGTGCCGAGCTCTTGCGTCCGAGCTGGTTGAATATTGGGTCCGGTAGCTCCGGCGCGCAGCGTGCCATGACAGCCAGCGCAACGGTCAAAGTAGATACCTTTGGCCTGTTCAAATTTCTCTTCGTCTAACTCGACCGGGGTGTCATCCGCCACCTCAGTGGCACCCGCACTTCCGGCATGGTCAATGTACGCCAACACCTGATCGATCTGCTGCGCGTTGAGGTTGGAATCGGACATCGGAATGTTGTTCCACTCCGTCAGCAACTGCTGACCCAGAGGGTCGGTCTTGGACATACCGATCGGGTCATCAATCCACTTCACCAACCAATCACGATCGCGGCGTTCGCCAATTCCCGCGAGGTCCGGTCCAATGCCCTTGCCCTGCCCCACGGTATGGCAAGTGACACAGTTACGTTCAAAAACTTCCTGCCCGGCTTTGGCGTCGGCGGACATGCTTCCTCCGGCCTTGGAACAAGCCAGACCAACCGCTGTGATCGCGATCAATCCAGCGACCGCAGCTCGATAGTTGGTACTCCCTAGGTACATCATGATCTCCTTCTGTCGGCCCGTGGCCAGCGTTTGCGCGAAATCCCATGCGCTTATCGCATTTTAGTAAAAACAACTCCTGCCGACAAGACCTTTTTCGGTGGAAAAACCGCAGCCAGATATGCCCGGCTCGCGCCAGAAATTACCCTGTGCGCTCCAACGCCTGCTGCAGCCAAGTGCCGCTGGGGGCATTCAAGGTATAGGCGATCTGTCCGCTCGAGTCCAAGATGTAGACCAGTCCTGGATGGGTGATTTCACCGGTCGATTGGTCCCGCTCAATCGGCATATTCCAGCCGTTCAAGACTTGCAGAACCTGCTCCACTTCGCCGGAAAGTAAATGAACCGGAAGATCCTGCAACCGCCAGGACTCGACCAGCCCAGGAAGCGAACTGGGGGTGTCGCGCCACGGGTCAAGACTGACCACCACCAGTTGAGCATCGAGCCCTGGAGCCTGCTCAATCGCCTGTTTAGCGGTGTAGACGATGCGCGGACAAACGGTGGCGCAGTGGGCATAGGCGAAAGTCACGATCGTCGGCCTTCCGATAAGGTCTGTGACCTCCACCACTCGACCCTGCTGATCGACTAGGCCAAGTTTAGGAGCCGCGCGATCGGTGCGTGGGTAGGCTTCGGGAAAGTCGGTTGGCAGTCCTGGTTGATCAAGAGCAAAGGTGAGCTGGCGCACCGCGGCTACTCGTTGTCCCACCCAGATGGTGCCGAACAATGGCATCGCGATCATCGCGATGATCGCCACTTTCCCAACTGCCGACCTCGACAGGTCACCAAGGCCTCGCATTAGCTCTCGACCCCACACCGCCAGCAAGAAACCCAGCACACCCAGAGGACCAGCGATCAAGGTGATCCAACCCCAACTGTCGGGAAGCCCATTGGCGAGAGTGCCAAAGCAAACCTGCCGCGCTGCGGCCAGCCATTCGGGGGGCCGGGGAAAAGGAGCGAAGGCCAAACTCCAGAGAGCGACGGTGATCGCCAGCCAACAAACCAAGGCCCAAACCGCAAACCGACTTCCGTTTAGGGGAGCCGATCGTGGCGGTGTTTCGACCCGCAGGTCGTTCTCCATTAGCCGATCTTCCACACCATCGCCAACATCTTCCAGTTGGTGAAGTAGTAAAGAATAAACACGGTGAGAAACACTCCGACCAAGATAACGGTTCCAGGAGTGCCTTTGTCGTGGACCTCCTCTGCGGAAACACCATCTTGCACCTGAGGCGGCAGCTTGGAAACGCCTTGCGGCACACCCGACATGCCCGGCTCAAGCTGGGTCAGATCGAGCTTCCTGCCGAAGAACACCGAAATCACTGCCACCAACACGTAGATGATGCCGGCGGTTGCCGCCAGCACACCACCCAGGCCTACTCCAGCCATCATGATGTCCACCGCGGGCGGAAACTCCATGCCAAACGGTGCATCGGAAAACGAAATATCCCAGTGACGGCGTGGCACGCCAAAGATCCCGGC
Source organism: Candidatus Multivoradales bacterium (assembly GCA_965248055.1). Lineage (GTDB taxonomy): Bacteria > Acidobacteriota > Thermoanaerobaculia > Multivoradales > JAHEKO01 > CBDCXF01. Next base: position 2,567,203 of record CBDFIJ010000004.1, on the reverse strand, counting down.
AAAAGTCATCGACATCCCCATGATGGTGATACCGGCAGCAAACAGGTACGGCTGAATCTTGGCCAGCTTCCACAGAGCGACTTTCTTTTGAAAGATCAAAGGAATGACGTAGTAGGTCACAGCCATGAACGCCAATGCGGTACCGCCAACCACGGTGACATGAAAGTGGCCGGGGATGCGCAGAGTGTTGTGTCCCAGGATGTTGATCTGCTCGGTACCCAGCGTCACACCCGTGATGCCACCCAGAAATCCGAAAATGATCAACGACAGGAACATGCCGGAGAACCCTGGGTCACCCCAGGGAGCCTTCTTCAGCCATTCAAACTTACCTTTGACAAACCCCTGCATCCGTTGGCCCAACTCGAGGCCGGCCGGCACGGTAAAACCATGGATCATGCTGGCCAAAACCGCCAGGTACATCGCGTAACTGGTGTTCCAAATCTTCCACGCCGGACCCATGCCGGGGTCAACCAACAGATGATGCGCCGAAGCCATCGAGATAAAGGCAATGTAGAGAACAAACGCCCAACGGCTGACCTTTTCGTTTAAAACCACGGCACCAACCGTGAGCCCACCGAGCAGATACCAAACCGCGACCATCGCCGCGACATTAATTTGCTGCGACGAGTGACCTAGACCCCACCAAATCAAGCGGTAGATCTGTGGGTCCATGTGCATCAGCCCCAAGGACCAAAGATAGGTCGGAATGTAGACAATGGCACCATGCAGCAAGGTGATCACGGCAATAATCGCCGCCGTCAGTCCACCAAAAGTGACCAGCGGGATCGATCCTTCGTAGGACTTCTCGCGCTTGGCAACCACCAGTGCGGCAAAGAAATGGCCGACCACAATCAGGGCTCCCACCGCAAAAAGAATGATCCCAAGGTAGTAATTAGGATCGGCCCGCAACGGCACATACGAAGTAAAAAGCACATCCGCTTTACCGGCCAAAACCATCCAGTCCACCATCACCGCCCCGATCACCATCAATCCTAAGCCGATCCAACCCACCTTGGGCGCTGGCAGCCTGCTGTTGAGGGTCACCGGCCCGGCAAAGTAAAGCACCGCCATCTCAAAGAAAATGATGAAAAAGATCAACATGTTGAGACCGTGCAGCGTCAGCAAACGGTAGTACCAGTCCGCGGGCAGCAAATGAACCGCCTGCCAGCGGGTCAACGCCAGCAGCAAGGCAGCCACTACGCCAAACAAGAACATGACAATCGCCACCACCGCGTTGATCTGAATCAACTTTTCGGCAGTGCGATCAATCTTCAAACCGGTAACCGGGCAGCGGCGAAAGACAAAATCAGTGAATTTGGTCATGATGCCGCCTCCTCAGACCCAGCAGAACGTGGCTCAACGATGATCTTGCCCAACATCCGGTGATGTCCAATCCCGCAGAACTCGTTACAAATAATCTTGTACTCGCCTGGTGAGTTGGGCGTCATCTTGAGGCCGTAGTCATAGCCAGGAATGATCTGAAAATTGACGTTCGCCGGATACAGGCTAAACCCGTGATTCACATCCAAGGCCGACATGTGAATGGTGTAACTCGCACCCTCTTGTAGGCGCAAAACCGGGGTCCACTGCCACATGGTCGCCTGCATATAGACGTCAGACCCTGGCGGCGGTGCCACGAGCGGAAACCCACCGTCTTCGCCAACTTGATAATCAGCGATGAATCGCGCAGTGCGCTCGGCAAACGCTTTTGGCGTTACTTTGCTGCGAATCCCCGATGGATTCTGTCCACCGCGGATGTGCCACAGAGGCATCATCGCGAACAGAACCATGCACCAGACAAAGGCCACTGCAATCCAAACTTTTTCTTGCCGACCAGCGGGCTTCCACCACACCCCGGTCGGCGCAACGATGGCTGTGTGCCAACTCATCCTCGAACCTCCTTCTTCTCCATCAGCTCTCTACTTTCTCAAGTCAGTCATTTAGGGCAACCCAACCATGCAACATGGCCAGTACAACAAGCTCAGGGCAGTGGCGCGTCCGGAAGCATCATCACTTCCACCATCCCCCAACCGGTATAGAAGACAAACATCACCACCAGGCCCAACACCAGCAGCAAGAACGGTCGATCAAACAACCGCTGCCCCAAAGGAACAGGCGGCTGTGCCTCTTGCACTGATTCGGTAGCCGAAGTCATAACCTCGTCTCTTGAATCGTCATCCATAGTATCTATCTCCTTCTGTTAATACTGTAAGCGCATGGCGATATCCGATTCAAGAAATCGTAACACACGTCTGTGACCTCGAACCAAACCCTAGCCACGAGCAGCAACAACCCGGTCGCTGCGTCATCTCAACCTCAGGTAAACCCCGAACCGCCACCACAGGAACCACCGCTGCTCATCGATGCAGATCCGCTGGTTTCACCAGCAGCAAAAACCGAAAACTGTTTCTCCAGGCCCACACGACCGCAGTCGTCGCACTTGAGCTCTTGCCCGTCCTCACCGAGCCGCTGCAACTCCTCGCGCCGCGTCTGGCATTCTGGGCAAATATACTCGTAAATCGGCATCGCTAACTCGGTTGATTTCAGCACTCACCCCACCGAGCAATCGCCCAAATCCTCCAGCTCTCAAGATATCAGACCACAAGGTCGACTTTGCCACTGCCCGAGGTTTTGCCGCAGCGTTGACACCACCCCAACCCCTTCATACACTCATCGACCCCGTGGGGCCGTAGCTCAGTTGGGAGAGCGCCTGAATGGCATTCAGGAGGTCGTCGGTTCGATCCCGATCGGCTCCACCAATGTCCCGTATCTATCAAATTAGGCTGTTTCTGACCCTCGGCCCTGCCTGGATTGTCGAACTCGGTGTCGCCTTCGCAGCATTCACGAATAAAAAGAAATACTTCGAGGTGGGTTGCCGCCATTGACCGAGGCGACTCCAAGCGTTAACTCCGATACACAACTCCTATTTACTCAGGCGACCATTTGCCTTGACAATTTGTTACCACCGTCTGTAGCGTGCGGCAACGTGTCAATGAACGGAACCGCATCGCTAACAGTGTCACGCCTTCGCGTAGAAAGTCGTCGCACACTGTTCGCGTGTTAATGGAGATTGAAGGAGGTCTAGATGTTTGGATTGAGAATTGAGAATAGATGGCTGATCGTAGCTTTTTCGCTGGTGCTGATCTTCGGCCTTGCGCCGATGGTTTCGGCCCAAGATGACGCCGCGGAAGAGGTCGAGGAAGCTGTTGAAGAAATGGCTGAAGCCGCCGAGGAGATGACTGAGGCGGCTGAGGAAATGGCCGAAGCTGCTGAGGAGATGGCCGAAGTCGCTGAGGAAATGGCTGAGGAAGCTGAAGAAATGGCACAGGATGCCGAAGCTGATGCGGCAGACATGGCTGATGACGCTGGAGAGATGGCGTCAGACGCGGTCGAAGCAACCGAGGAAGCGGCGGAAGAAGTGGCGGATGATGATGTCGCCGACGCAGCAGATACGGCAGACATGGCTGACGACGCTGAAGAGATGGCGTCAGACGCGACCGAAGCAACCGAGGAAGCGGCGGAAGAAGTGGCGGATGATGATGTCGCCGACGCAGCAGATGCGGCTGTCGATGACGACGCTGATACCGACGAAGGGTTTACCGGCGAGGTTGTGGTTATCGGTAGCCGCGCGCAACCGCGCTCGGTCACCGAATCCGCAGTGCCGGTGGACGTTATTTCCGCTGAGGATTTCAGCAACCAAGGCGACACCGACCTCAGTACGCTTCTGCGGACTCTCGCTCCTTCGTATTCTGTCAATACGCAACCGATCAGCGACGCAGCGACAGTGGTGCGCCCAGCCAATTTGCGCAACCTCGCTCCTGACCACACTCTAGTTTTGGTCAACGGCAAGCGCCGCCATCGTGCGGCGGTAATTTACTGGCTGGGCAACGGTGTCGCCGATGGCGCCCAAGGCCCTGACATTTCGGCAATTCCTGCCATTGCCTTGCGTCAGGTGGAAGTGCTCCGTGACGGCGCATCGGCGCAGTACGGTTCAGACGCGATTGCTGGCGTGATGAATTTTCAACTTAAGGACGACCGCAGTGGCGGTAGCGTCGAGGTCCGCACTGGTGGCTACACCGAGGGCGACGGTGACGCAATGTCCGTCGCTGCAAACTTTGGTGTGCCTTGGGGTGAATATGGTTTCGCGAACTTTAGCGTCGAGTTCGGCAACTCGGACCCCACCGACCGCAGCGTGCAACGCGATGACGCCGCCGGACTGATCGCCGCAGGAAATAGCGCGGTAGCCAATCCAGCGCAAATCTGGGGATCGCCGGAGGTCGAAGATGACCTCAAACTTTGGGGCAACTTCGGCTATTTGTTCGACGGTGGTCAACAGTTCTACGGCCACACCAACTACGTCAGCAAGAAGGTAACCGGCGGCTTCTACTTTCGGAACCCCAACAACCGTGGTTCGGTGTTTAGTGGCGACGGTGGCGACACTCTCTTGATCGGCGACCTGTTGGATGCTCAGGACGGCATCTTGGACGGTTCGGCGGGTTGCCCGGTGGTCAATGTCACCAACAACATCCCCGACCCAACCACTCTGGCTGAGGTATTTGCCAATCCCAACTGTTTCAGTTTTCAGGAGCTGTTTCCCGGTGGTTTCACCCCCAACTTCGGTGGCGATTTGACGGATACCTCGATCCTCGCCGGATTGCGTGGACACACCGACGGTGGCCTCTCATGGGACGCAAGTGTCAGCTCGGGTACCAATGAGGTTGATTTCTTCATCTTTAATACGGTGAACGCCAGCCTCGGCCCCGACACTCCGACCACCTTTGATCCGGGTTCGTACGAGCAACAAGAGCTCAACCTCAACTTTGATTTGTCCTACGCTCTGAACGACCGCACCAACGTGGCTGGCGGTTTCGAGTATCGCGACGAAGAGTTCACCATTGGTATCGGCCAATTGGAGTCGTACCAGATTGGCCCTCTGGCCGACCAGGGCTTCAGTGCAGCATCCAACGGCTTCCCGGGTTTTGGTCCGATCGCGGCTGGTAACTGGAGTCGTAGCAACTATGCCGTTTATGGTGATCTTGAGCGTACCAGCGGCGACGACAAATGGATGGTTGGCGTAGCAGCACGCTTCGAGGACTTTGAGGACTTCGGCACCACCACCAACGGCAAACTTTCAGGCCGGGTCAAGCTGACGGACGACTTCCAGTTACGCGGCAGCTTCAGCACCGGGTTCCGCGCTCCGACTCCAGGTCAATCCAACGCCTTCAACGTCTCGACCGAGTTCGATTTGGTGTTGATGGACTTGGTCAACAACGGCACCATCCCGTCTTCTTCGCGGGTTGCGCAATTACGTGGGGGTGAGCCTCTGACGGCGGAAGAGTCCACGAATTTGGCAATCGGCGGGATCTATGAGAGTGGACCGTTCTCACTGACGGTTGACTTTTTTCAGATCGAACTTGATGATCGTCTTGCGGTAACGCAGCTATTTTCGTTGAGTCCAACCGAGGTTAATCAATTGGTAGCGGAGGGCATCACTAGCGCTGCCAATCTGCAAAATTTTCGCTTCTTCACCAATGACTTCGATACCGAGACCAGCGGTGTTGACGTAGTCGCAACCTACGCGCCTCCGGCGCTAGGAGGCGACACGATTTTCAGTCTGTTGTTCAACAACACTACGACCGACGTTACCCAGTTCAACCCAGCGACCTTGGACGCGACCCGTATTCGCGAGCTGCAAGAAGCGCTGCCGGAAACCCGCTGGAATTTGTCAGCCAACCACCATATCAACGATGCTTGGAGAGTCCTCGGACGCTTGAGCTACTACGATGATTGGTACGACTCAGAGGATGGCAATGTCTACGGTGGTGAGTATCTGGTCGATCTTGAGGGCGCTTACAAGTTCAACGATGCGACCACATTTGTGATCGGTGGGCAGAATATTTTTGACACCACACCGGAAGAAAACCCTGGTGCGCGCGCCGGCGTCGGCAACCTCTACAGCCAGTTTTCTCCGTTCGGGTTCAACGGTTCCTTTTGGTACGCTCGGGTGAAGTACAACTTCAAGACCGCTTGGGACTGAACACGTTAAAAGTGTCGTAAGGCACTTGTCCGACCGCAATCCGGATTTCCACCGGCGGCTCCCCGGAGTCGCCGGTTTTCGTTTGTCTTCAAGAATGACGCGATGCGCCTTGATGGACGCTACCGATCGAGGGCCATCGCGATCCGCTGTCCTGCGCCACACAGCCGCTGCCGCGATTCATTGGAAAAAACAAAGCGGACATATTGACTGGCTGTCTCGCTACCCCAATTGACCATCGGCGTGACTGCCACTTTCCCCGCTTGCACTAGACGATTCGCCGCTTCTGCGGCACCAAATCCAAGCTGATTGACGTTCAGCAGCATTGACCAGCCGCCATGCGGTGGAACTACCGGCAAACCCTCGAGTTCGTTGAGCATCAGATCGCGACGCGCCTGCCAGCGAACAACACAATCCTCGATCCCCGGGTCGGGATCGGTGATCGCGGCGGCAACCCCGGCCATGCCGATCCCTGACTGACAGCAGACGTTGGTGATACTGACTCTAGAAACATCGGCAAGCAAAGATTCCGGCCCGACGACCCAACCAACACGCCAACCAATCATGCGGTATTCCTTCGAGGCCGAACCTACCGTGATCACCCGTTCGACGATCTCTGGGTAGGACGCTGGGTGAATCACGGCACACTGGTCGAACAAAATCCGCTCCATCGCAGAGTCGTTGATCAACCAACAGTCTGCCTCGACACAGAAATCGACCACAGCCCGCCATTCTTGTCGATTGAAAACCGCCCCGGTTGGCATCGATGGACTCATCATCAACGCTGCACGAACTGGTTTCGGATCAATCTGTTGCAGCGCTTCCAGATCCAATCGCCATCCTTCATCGCTCGGAATCAACGGCACAAATCGGGGAACCCCGCCAGCCAAACGAACACGATTTATCAAGCCGACGTAGATCGGGTCGGTCATCAAGACCTCATCACCGGGCTCCAACGTCGCCAGCAAAACGTTCAAAATCCCTGAGAGACCCCCCGCAGTGATCAAGGACTGGGCTTGCCAATGGTAGCTGACTCCGGACTGCTGACCCACCAACCCGGTGGCGGCACGCCGCAATTCGTTCGAGCCAACAAAGGGCAGGTAGCTGTTTGCCACATCCTCCTCCACAGCGGCTTGAGTCGCCAGGACGGCGGACTGTGGAGGGCGCAGATCGGTATCGAGATTCTCTAGCCGCAGAATCTCAGGGTCGTTGAGTTCGTCGGCCAAGGCGCCAAAGTCTTCGACCCCGATCTTGGTGATGTGCTCCAGCCGTGAAACAGACATGGGGACCATTGTACGGCCAGCGGCAAATGCGGCCACTCCCAGTTTTCTTTGGCATCCAATTTGGGTTCGCGACCACAACGTTGAGACAGGGGCTTCAGCGCCCAGCAAGAACGGCTAATCCTGCAAGAAGGAAGTCAAGGCTTGGAGTCCGGGGGGCTCAACCACCATTTCGAAATGGCCACCTTCGACCATCGCCGTCCCCTTCATCGCAGCGCTCTCTTGGCCGGACAGGTACCGTTGGCTGGCCAAGGTTGCATGGCCGTCACCGGGTACCGTGGCCAGTTCAAACAGCAACGGATCGTCTTGGATCAAGTCATCCTCGGGAAAGACCGTTTGCCAGACGCCGTCTTGCTGAGTCAGCAAGGCACGGTCGACTGTTGGAACGGATTGATTCTCCAGTCGGTAGTAGTCCACATTAGGAAACCACGGCGACTCGATCTGCAGTAAACGGTGCAGTCTTTGTGAGCGGTCAAGACGTTGAGCCAAGTAACGAAACCGCTCCTGGGCATTGCCGAACAGGTCGCTACGACCCCGCTTCGCCACGCGCGCCGTTTCGGCCTTGCCAAAAATCGACCAGCCATACTCTCGCCACATCTGTGGGTTGAACAGATCTACCGGTAGCGACTCCCCCTGGCGATCAAAGAACAAATCTTTGCGCTCCGGCGGAAGATCATCAAACAACGGTCTGAGGGTGAAAAAGGTCTCGGGCAGCAGTCGTCGTCCGACAACCGGGATGTAGCTGCGTCCGTGAATCAACAACTCCAAGACGCGGATCGACCCATTGTTCGAAGCACCAGCCAGAACCAGTTTGCGGATCTGGTAACGACTCTTTGGCTGTACTCCTTGTTCCGCCTGGTCTAAGGGTAGGGCACCATATTTGGCCAAATAACGGCAGATCTTGGCAGCGTTACTCTGACAGACCAGATCGACCGCAACCTCGCCGCCATGGGCTTGTCGCAACGCCTCCAACTGTCGATCCAATTGACGCACCGTGAGCAGGTTGTCGGCACGCCAGTCGTAGTTAAAAAAGAACAAACTGTCGTCGGTATCAGGGGCTTCAAGGCGACCGAGCCGATAGCCTCCCTGAGTCAAGCGGTCGACGATCGGTTGATAGATCGGCTTGCTCCAAGTCAACAGCCTCATGCGCAGGATCGGTGAGGTCGCACGCAACCGAGATTTCATCAACTCCCCATAGCCCACCGGTAGGGCAACGCTGTAGCCACCATCTCGGGGACGCAGTAGTTGGGTCGCCGAACCCCACAACATCTTTCCGGTTGCTGGGTCGACTAACTTGGTTCCAGTCATCCCCGGAATAAACACCACCGGCGTCAAGCTCGAGTCGACGTTGGAACTCGCAGGCGAGGGCTGCAAATCGAGGGTGGCACAGGCAGCGACCGTTGCCGCAACCACGCAACAGGCAATAACCACCGGGCGCATAGTTATGGACTTTCTCACCTGCCGCTCATTGCCGATTTAGCACCTGGCTCAGTCACCATCTCTGGGCTGCTGTAGCAGCCAAAACAGCAAATTGTCGGTAAATACCGGATCCTTCGTCAGCCCCATGTGTCCCTTGGAAAGAAACATCACATTGCGCCACACAATCGGACTGCGCAATCCGGGGGCCCAATCGCCATCCATGCGTTCGTCCAGCAGCGCACTCGAGCGCAACACCTTGCCATCTCCAGGTCCGGTCTCTTGCACCTTGATCTTGCCCGATTGAGGATCGACCCGCGCCCGTCGCGCAGTAGGAATCGAATCGCCAGCGATCATGTAGTACTCGACCGCAGACTCAGGGTGGTCCTCAAAATCAATCGAGGCTGTGAACTGCTTGGCCCGGGCCAAAGCCTTGCGTTGATGGTCGAGGGCGATTCGTCGGCGAACCGCGGGGTCTTCTACCTCAGGAAGCAGCCAAGCCAGCTCGGTTTCTGCCTCTGGAGCCGCCAGACCCCATTCCAATTCTTGCCACAGTTCAGGATCAAACACGTCTTCCACAACCTGATCCCCGACACTGATCATTTGGTGCCGCGCTCGGGGCAGCATTTGGTAGCCGGAAGGAAACGTACCCAATATGGTTGACGAATATTTTGGCAAGAAAGGTCCGTAGTCTCGCCCGCGAGTCAACTGCTCCAAACTCTCGAGAGTTCCAGCATTGGGAGTCGCGACCAGGATCGCACGACCGATATTGGCGGCGCCTGCCCAGGTCGGTGTCGGTAGTGATCCATCTTGTGGCAGATCTGCGTCGCCGTAGCGCAAGTAATAGCGCAGCAGAAGGCCGCCCATGGAATGTGCGACGACGTCAAACTTGATGTCTTCGCGGTCGACCCCGAACCGTCGCCACGTTTCAGAGCGAACATAGGCGCGCTTTTGTTCGATGAATTGATGCAACCGTTGCGCGTTCTCCACGTTATCTCGCCGCCAGTCGTAGTCAAACTGAAAGCAAGTGAAGTGAGCATCGCCCCATTGAACCTTTTCAGCCAAATCAATGGTCTCGTCTCGATAGCCACCGACGCCCAAAGCCGAGAGGATTTGAAAATACGCGCGCAGATCCAGGGGCACACCTAGAAGCCTGATCCGCACGCGGTCCAAAACTCCGTCCGGCTTCATCTGGTCGGTCAGCTCGTGTAGCTCTTTTCCTTCTGCCATCGGCAAGGCCAGCAATCGAACGTCTTCAGGGTTGTTGGGTTTCGCGTAGTCTCCGGAGAAAGCACCCCACACTAGGCGCCCAGATTCAGGGTCGACCAAGCGTGAGCCCGTCAACCCTGGGATGACGATCACCGGATTGCGGTCTGGCCCTTCGGTACTGGCCTCGCGGGTGTAGATCTGTCCCAGATCGGGGGAGGAGTGAAAGATGCTCGCCCGACAGCCAGCGATCAAGACCAGTCCCACAATTAGTAAACCGCTGACCACTGGCGTGGGGAAAAACGAACGCTGGTGATTCATAATTAGTAGGAGTTTAGGTAACTCGGAACAAAAACATATTGAGGTGTTCTGAGCCGTCGTCCAACCTACGCCTTCGCGGCGAGGTTGGTTTCAAGGCGAAGGGCAGACTATCGCTTTCCGCGTCACTTCATCCTATTCTCTGCTCATAAAACTCAGGAACTGCAGTGACCAAGGTAAGCCGCTCGGAATTTCCCCCTTTGCGGAACCAACCGTTCCATAACAAACACTATCTAATGTGTACAGGTCGACCATCAAAACAGTCGGCAAACTGTCCGAATACAGCGCCTTCTTTCGATGGCATCTTGCCGGGGTTGCAGCGATCTACACCGTTGGGATCTCGTAAGCAGGCTGCAAGATCGCCTGGCTGGCAACGGGAACTGCGTGGAACGATTGAACACAACGTCTAGTCCAGCACGGCGAAAAGCCAAGCTATACTGTCGCCACGATCCCGAGCTTCAGCTCGCTTTGAGTTGACAAATATTTGTGAAGCTCGAACTACGGGAAACCAAAGGAAACCAACCTAGAGTTGGTTAGAAGGAGGCAAAATTGTCGAAGAAACTATTTGTATTCGGGTTGCTGGCTCTGTGTTTGGTGGCGACCACGACCGTCTTGCGGGCTGATGAAGAGGGCGATGAGGGTCCAACGATGTACGCCCACGTCACCCACTACCGGGTCAACCCCGCCCATTCCGATGAGTGGGTGCAGCTGGGCAAGGACTGGGTTGCTGCGTTCGCCGGCGCTGAGATGGACTCCACTTGGGACTGGTACATGTCCTCAAACGGATTCGACTACACCATCGTCGACATGCACAACGACATGGCGAGCTTTGATCACGGCGATGAAATGCAAGCCAAAATGGTTGAGGCGATCGGCGAGGACACCATGGCTGGGTTGCGCGACACCGCTTCTGGAATCGACTTCCAAGTGGTCTCCAGCAGCGTTAACAAAATGCGCCCAGATCTTTCTTTTCACTCCGGTGAAATGGAAGGCCCTCCGGGGTTTATCCAGGTTAGCGTCCACTCGGTGAAGCCGGGAATGGGGGAGCGATTTGAGGCAGTGGTCAAGAAGGTGGTTGACGCTTGGGCGCAAACCGAAACCCCGGGACATTGGACTACCCATGAAGTCACCATTGGTGAGGGTTCTTTCGTCATGGTAACCATGGCCGCAAGCCCGGTCGCTTACTACGAAGCGAAGACCGCGCCTGCGGTTCTCACCGAAGCCTTCGGTGAGGAAGAGAAGGACGCGCTCTTTGCTGAGTGGAGAGATTGCATTTCCGGATATCAACAGGAGAACTGGTTCCCACGCGCCGACCTGTCGTACATCGCTGAGATGCACGCAGCGAGTGAAGAGGCAGACAGCGAAGGCGAAGAAGACGGCGATTCTTAGGGCGTATTTCCTACCACCGTCTCTACCCAGAGATTCCAAGGCCCCTACCCATGTAGGGGCCTTTTTCTAGTTCCACTGAGCGGTCGGCACGGTCGCGATACCCAGCCGATCGGCAATCGCCTGCCGCAAGTTCGCCAAACCCTCGCCGGTGGTCGCCGAGAGTGCGATTCCCGTACCATTGCCGTTTCCAACTGCTGCACAGTTCGCCCCTTCGCGATCCATCTTGTTGCACACTAGAATCAGGCGCTCAGCAGGCACACCCAGATCAGCAAGCACCTCTTCTGCCACCCTGCGCTGTTCTTCGGCTTGAGGATGACTGGCATCGACTACGTGCAATACCAAGTCGGCATCGACCACTTCACCCAGCGTCGAACGAAAGGAGGCCACTAAGTCATGAGGCAGCTTGCGAATGAAACCCACGGTGTCGGCAAACACCACCGCGACTCCAGGTGCCAAGACGCCACGCCGCAGCTTGGAATCCAAAGTGGCAAACAGGCGATCTTGGGCCACCACATCAGCACCCGTCAGACGGTTGAAAAGAGTCGATTTCCCTGCATTAGTGTAACCAGCCAAGGCAATGGTCGGAATCTGGCGGCGACTCCTTCTTTGAACCACGCGGGTGGTTTCGATCTTGCCTAGCCTCTTTTTGAGTTGCGAGATCCGACGCCGAAGCATCCGGCGGTCAGCCTCCAGCTGCTTCTCTCCTTCTCCACCCCGTTGACCAATACCACCAGCCTGACGAGAAAGATGACCCCAGCGTTTGGTCAAACGCGGTAGTAAATACACTAGGCGCGCCAGTTCGACTTGGGTTCTGGCCTCTGAGGTCTGCGCCCTTTGACTGAATATCTCCAGAATCAGCCCGCTGCGGTCCAAGACCGGCCGCTCAATGAGCTTCTCCAGTTCGCGAACTTGACCGGGGGCTAGGTCGTCGTCGAACAACACAATGTCGACCTTGAGCGGCTTGGCTGCCTGTGCCAACCATTCCGCCTTGCCTGAGCCGATCATGGTCGCTGGATGGGCGGCTCGGCGTTTTTGGACAAATCGTCCGACCACCTTGGCACCAGCACTTCGCGCCAGAGCCATCAATTCATCTAGATGTTCTTCTGCTACTCCCGGCGGAGTACTCAGTAGATCCAAGCCCACCAAGTAAACCCGGCGGCCTTGAACGCTGACCGTACCCTCAAACTCCAAGAGAGTCTTCCAGATTAGAAGTGAACTGCGAGACCGGCCTGCCCCATGACAAAACTCTGCGCGACATCCATCGGTGAGTAGTGGGCTGAGACCTCAACCTGAAAGGACAAATTCTGGGTAACGTCGAACTCACCCAAAGCCCCGAGGACCACTCCAACCGTAGACTCCTGCACTTCCGCAAACCCCAAGAGGCCGGAAATCTCGTAGTAGCCAAGACCCAGATAAAGCGCCGATTCATAGAAGGATTCATAGGCCCAGTAGTCGCCAGAAAGCGTGAGATAGGTCAAAGTGGCATCCGTGACGGCACCCAGCTGCTCGATATCGATCTCACCAAGACGAATCGCAAAGTCGGTTCGGGGACGGGTTTCAACCGTGAATTTCGCCATCACCACCGTTTGATCAAGGCCCGTATCGCTCTCATCCATCGAGCCTCCAAAGCCAGCAAACAGTCCGATCGAAAACGGAGTCCCCGCGACTGACGGTCCGGCAAACAACGCCACGACCACCCCCACGACTGCAATTTTCAACTTGTGCAAGCCCATAGAAACTCCTGTGGCCTGCAATCGACAGGCCATGACCGGGTGCGAGTATAGCGTCCACCAGCGCGTCTCCTTAACCGTGTGTAGGGTCGCTCAACAACCACGGCCGCCGTTATCCACGGTCGGTCCGCCCGAGGCCTTTGGCTCGGGCTGGTCGCGAGCAGTTGGCATTGGCCTTGATCTGATTTTGCCTTGTCCGTGCGTCTGCTGCGGGCGGTCGGTGCGCACCGTGCGGCCACCGTTTGGCCTTTGCAATCAGTGCCTTTGCCAGTGGCCCGAGCGCACAACGGGTCGTTGTCATCTCTGTGGGCGACCAATTGCCACCCTTTCAGAAGAGGACTTCCAGTGTGGGACATGCTTTGGCCATCGAAGCCCGTTTGACCGTCTTTTCATTGGCTGGGACTATCTACCGCCCGTTGCGGACTCTCTGCGAGCCTTCAAATTCGGCCACCTAAAGTCCATCGGACGCCAGATCGTCGATCGACTCATGGAAAGCTTGACTACAGCCGAGATTGTCACCCTGCAGCAACATGATCTAGTGACGTGGATTCCTCTATGGTGGCCTCGCCGCGTCCTGCGCGGATATGACCAAGCCGAGCTACTGGCGAAGCGCCTTGCGCATCACTTGGGGCTACCCTGTCGAGCCCTTTTGAGACGACGGCGTGGAACTCGACCTCAGTCCAAATTGGCGCTCAAAGATCGAGGTCGAAATCTAGGCGGCGCCTTTGCACCGACCTCGCACCAGCCAGCTCTGCGTTCTGTTCTTCTAGTTGATGATGTGATTACCAGCGGCGCGACGCTCAAGGAGGCAGCCCGGACCCTACGACGGAGCGAAATACCGTCCGTTGCCTGTCTAGCGATTGCCAGGACGCCCCATCCCGACGAGATCATCGCCGCACAACAAAACATGGATCAACCCAACTTTACTTAACCCTTGAACCCTTAGCTGACGATCTACGTAAACAAACTCTAGTGGCAGGACATGGAACAACCCACCGTTGGACCAAGGCCTGCGATTCGGGAGTGTTAGGGCTGCGGGTTGAGAGAGGGCACCAAAAGGGGTCGCAGCGGCCTACTTGGTACACACTCTTGGTACACCCTGTGACCGATTTGACACCTTGACACTCGGGTTCCTATACTGATAAACGGTGACTAAATTCTTTCATTTTGGGGCTCTTCATTTTGGCCGGACGGCAGCGGTCGGCACGACCAACGCTACTCCCTCAGCTTGGAGGGTAATCGCGCTGCTAGCGACCGCACTTCTCAGTGGAGGCCTGTTGCAAGCCGCCTCGGTTTCCCCACAACCGACCAACGCTCGACTGCTCGGTCGAGTGGTCCATCAACGAGCTCCCATTGATCGAGTCCGCATTTACGCGGTCGAGACTGCTCAAGACAGTTGGACCCGCACCGAAACCGATACCAATGGTCGCTTTCTCTTTGACAGCTTGGCCCCTGGGCTCTACAAGCTGATCGCCTTTAAGACCGGTTTCGTACCAGCAATCCTAATGTTGTCGCGAGGCGAAGTTGACGAGAAACAGTTTGTCGAAATTGAGCTTGGAGCCGTGGAGGCAGAGTCGGACTCTGACGACTTCTGGAGTGCTAGGCGGGCAATTCCAAGCGATGTCTTGCGCGATCTGCAAAACAGCACGGATCAGATCCAGGCTCGCCGAGCTGGATCCATTCAAGACGAAATTGTGCCGGTGCGCACCGAATTCCAGGCGTTTGTCGGAGTTGATGATCGGGTTGCTGGCAACACGGTATCCGGTGGCACCGTCACCGTCGACGCTGCTGTTGGTAAGGCACGGCTTGAGTTGGTTGGCGACTATCAGGAGTTCAGCGGTCAGTCCAATGAACCGACGGGGAGCAGTCAGGTTATTTCGCTTTCGGTTGACGGAACCAATAACGAGGTCAGCGTCACCAGCCTGCAGCATCAACTAGCATCTGGGTTCTCTTCCGACGACGACGCTGTCGCCATGGAACGACACGCCATCGGATGGTCGCGCGATTTTGGAAGAGCGGGACGTTCTGTAGTTCGCGCCGAGTTCACCGAGCAGAGCGGTTTTTACTCCAGTGAGAAGTGGAGTTCCGTGGTTCCCGACTCTTCGCGAGAAATGGAACTCATGGCTCAACACACCGCGCAAATCACCAAAGACCACCATCTGACTGCTGGCTTCCGCTACCGGGAAACAGCGTTGTCGCCGAGCGCTTTTGGGGTGACTAGTTTGTCACCCAATCAGAGAGTAGATCTGTTCAGTGAAGGTGGTGTCCAAGTACAACCACGGGTCCTGGTGCAGTACGGTCTGGTGACCACACTTCGCGACGGCGCGGTGTCGTTTGTTCCACGCGGCGGGGCTGTGGTTCGGCTCAACGACCGATGGACCGCCTCAACCTTGGCAGCGGAACGGGTTCATAGCGAAGACGCCGATATTTTCGGCTACCGACGAGTACTCGCAGACCACTATGGCGGTTGCCAGAGTGGACAGAAGTCTTGTTACCAGGTTGAGTTTGCACGTCAGGTGGGAAACGACAATAAGTTGACACTTGCTGCAACCCATCGTGAATTCGATGAAACGTTGCAACTATTTTTTGACGAGGACTTACTGGATCGCATGGACACCATCTACTTGGTGGATGGTGATCAACTGCCCGAAGTCAGCGTGTCTTACACCTCGCGGTGGTCTCCAGCCGTTTCATCACGCCTCGAGTCCAGTTTAGCCATCGGCGGCGGAGGGCAAGTTGTGAGTAACTTGGCCTCAAGTAAGAACGACGTCCAGTATCTGGTGACTTCCTTGGATACCCATTTTGAGCGCTCGGACACCGGCGTCTACATTGCTTTCCAGCAGCTACAGCAATCTGCTGAGTCTTTGGCACCCACCCTACCGGCGTCGGACCTGAACTTAGACAAGCTGCAACTGAGGCTCACCCAAGATCTCGACTCTCTTGTTGACGCGGCCAACATCGCGCTTCGTTTGAGCATCGAGTTCGCTCGCGGCCAGCACCCCAACGAGCCCAACCGAAATCGCGACGATATTCGGCAGCGGTTGACCGGAGGAGTTTCCCTCTCCTTCTGAGGTTTCGACGAATTCAAAAACTTTCACTTTGATTCAAAATGTTGAATTTTTGGCTCGAGTGTGCTGCCACAATAAGCCTCTTCACTGGTTCAAAATACCGATTTAGTGGCACGAATCCTGCCACTAAGTAAACCACTGGGTTCTCCAAGAACAAACTTGGAAGCCTTTTTTGATGCGTAAGTTATTCGCCCTCATCGCTGCTCTTGCAGCCGTCGCAATCTTGGTGGTCGGTGCGATGGGTGCGTTGCGCAAGATTGAAGACTTCCGCACCCTAGAAGCCGACTTCTCACCTCAAGCCCAAGGGTTGATTGTTTCTGCTGCCAGGCACAGCCAGCTACAATCCGGCGACCGAGTCCTTCTGGTGGACAACCGGGAGGTCACCACCGTCGCTGAGTTCGCCGCTGCGGTATCGAGTAATACCAGCGCGGAAGCGGTGGTGTTGCGGCGCGGTCAGATGACGCGGGTTGAACTTCGAGCGCCAGGCATCAACATCGATTGGAAGTACCTAGCCACAGCGGCAATTGCTCTCGCCTATCTGGCGGTTGGCGGCTTTGCCTTGGCCCGTCGGCGTGAAAAGCCGGGTTTGCTGTTTTTCGTCTGGTGCTTGTTGTCCGGCGCCATGTTCCTGGTTTCTCCGGGACAACAATTCGATCTACTCGATCGCGCCAGTTATGGCATCGACGAATTTGCTCGCATCTTCTTGCCTGCGGTCACCCTTCACTTCTTCTTGGTGTTTCCCTCTCCTTTAGGAGTGGTCGCTGGTAAGCGCCATCGTCTGGCGCTGGTCTATGCCCCGGCGGTTGCACTCTTTGTCCTGCAGGCAGACTTGATGCTGCGCGGGGGACGCTGGTTCGATCAGGGAGACCTCAGTGGGGCCATCGTTCGTCTCGATCAGTGGGAACTGGTGCACATGGTCGTGGCTGGACTGGGTGCCGCTGCGATCTTGGGATTTCGTGCCCTTACTGAGACCACTTGGGAGCCACGGCGACAACTGATGTGGATCGCAGTGGGGCTAGCCGCTGGCTACTTGCCATTTTCTTTGCTCTACGTCCTGCCTGGTTTTTTTGGTCGACCGGTTCCCGAATGGCAGGCTTTCATCGCGGTCACCATGCTGGGGTTCATTCCCTTGGCGTTCGGCTATGCCTACCTGCGCTATCGATTGGCTGACATCGGCATTTTGATTCGCAGTGGGGTCTCCACCGCTCTGACCCTGTTTGTCGGAGTCATTGGTTTTTCTTTGGTCAACCTGCTGCTCAAAGACGTCATGGCTGACGCTGCCGAACTACCGCGCAATTTAGTCTCGTTCACCGCTGGCTTGGCGATCGCCGGCCTGATGGTACCGACCAGGAAAACCATTCGCGGCTCCTTGGAACGCTTGCAGTATGGAAGTCGCATCACCCTGCGCCGAGATTTGGCCGAGTTTGCCACCCGCTTGACCGAAGAAGATTCTCACGACCTTGCGCTGGAGTTGCTGAATCGGGTGAGTTCCGACCTCGACTTACCCAGAGCGGAGTTGTTCTTAGCCGAAAGAAACAAACTACAGCCGGTTGGAGACTGGACCGCAGAGCGTATTGACGTGGACACCTTGGCGGACGCCTGGGACACCGACCACGCACTGTTGCAACCGCTGGGGCTAGTCGGCGAAGCCGCCTCAACGGAGGCGACACTCCATCAGAGCGGTTTTCGCAACTTGTTCCCCTTGATGAGTCGCGGAGAACCGGTCGGACTGTTCGTTTGTGGGCATCACCCCGGGGATATCCCGTTGAACTCCGACGACATCGACCTGCTACGTACGGTTTTTGACCAAGCTGCTCTCGCCTTGGACAATGCTCGGCTGTTTCATACGGTCGAAGAACAGCTCGAAGAAGTATCGAGAATGCAGGAATTTACCCACAGCATTCTTGAGTCTTCGCCGGCTGGAATTGCAGTGCTCGACCGGGAAGGACGCATTCGATCAGCCAACCGCTCGCTGTCTTCGGTCTTTACCCGCAGCCCACAACAACTGGAAGGGGTGCGTCTTACCGACCTGCTGGATATCGAGGAGATCGTTCCGGGTCAGATGAACGAGGCGCAGGTGGCGCGCGCAGATGGCACCACCGCCTACTTGCAACTGTCGACCTCAAAGTTGTCCGACCCTTCGGCCAAAGAGCCGCTCAATGTGCTGCTAGTTCAAGACGTCACCGAGCGGGTTGAGATGGAGCATGCGCTGCAAGAGAGAGAACGACTGGCTTCCTTGGGAATGCTGGCGGCTGGAGTGGCTCACGAGGTCAATACGCCAATCACCGGAATCTCCAGCTACGCCCAAATGCTGCTAGAAGAAACAGCCCCCGACGATCCCCGCTATGGCCTGCTCAAGAAGGTCGAACAACAGACTTTCCGCGCCTCAAGGATCGTCAACAACTTACTCAGTCTGTCGCGTGGAAGCGCCGGACCGGCAACCCGAGTCGACCTCTGCTCAATCTTGCGCGATTGCGCCGATCTGCTCGGAGAGCGACGTCAAGCGGCTGGCGTCAGCCTGAATGTCGAGAAGCTACCCTTAAGCTTGGTGGTCACCGGCAACGAAGGAGAGCTGAACCAGGTGTTCACCAACCTATTGGTGAACGCGATTGATGCCATGGCCGATCAAGGGGGCACTCTCTCGATCTCAGCCACCACCGAAGGTTCGCGAGCCAGAGTGGTGGTCGCCGACACCGGACCTGGCATTCCGCGCGAGATCCAACCCAAGATTTTCCAACCGTTTTTCTCGACCAAAACCGACCGCGGCGGAACCGGGCTTGGGTTGTCTATTTCCTACAACATCGTGGAACGACACGGCGGTGAAATTCAGTTCGCCACTCGACCCAGTGGCACTCAGTTCACGGTCGTACTGCCGCTACAAGAGTCTGAATCGGCGTGAAAATTCTCATCATCGACGACGAAGAAGTCCTTCAAGACGTTCTCTCTACCCTGCTGAGTAGAGAAGGCTTCAACACCCTCTCGGCTCGAACCGGCCGCGAGGGCGTCCGCCTGACCACAACCGAGGACGTCGACTTGGTGTTGCTAGATCTGATGCTTCCCGACACCGACGGGATGACAGTCTTGGAGCAGATTCGGGCCGAAAAACCGGACCAACTGGTGGTGGTGATCACCGCCTACTCTTCGATGGAGACCGCGATCCAAGCGATGCGTGCCGGTGCCTTTGATTACATCGCCAAGCCATTCAAGAATGAAGAGGTCTTGCTAACCATTCAGCGTGGGCTCGAACAACGCCGATTGACCACCGAGAACAAGGTTCTCAAGAGTCAGATACGACGAGAGACCGGGCTAGAAGGGATCATCGGCAATAGCCAGCCGATGACCGTAGTCTACGACCTGATCAAACGTGCAGCCCCCGCCAACAGCAATATCTTGGTGCTTGGCGAGAGTGGTACCGGCAAGGAATTGGTGGCTAAGGCCATTCACCAACAATCTCGACGCGCTGAAGGGCCCTTCGTTGTTGTCAACTCAGGATCAGTGCCGCCAGATCTATTGGAGAGTAACCTCTTCGGTCATGAGAAGGGGGCCTTCACTGGAGCAATCTCCCGCAAGCAAGGACTTTTTGAAGTCGCGGATGGCGGCACCATCTTTTTGGACGAGATCGGCAATATCCCGCCGGAAACCCAAGCCAAGCTTCTTCGGGTGATCCAAGAAAAGGAGTTCATGCGCCTGGGTGGGGTTGAGACTTTGCGCGCCGATGCTCGCATCCTAGCCGCTACCAACGCCGACCTCGCGGATGAAGTTAGCCGAGGTACTTTTCGCGAAGATCTCTACTATCGACTCAATGTCATCACCATTCAGCTTCCGCCGCTGCGCGAACGGAGGGGAGATATCCCAGTTCTCGCAGACCACTTCCTCACCCGTTGTGCGATCGAGAACGACAAGGAGGTCGACGGTTTCTCGCCGGCGACCATGGACATTCTGGCCCACTACTCTTGGCCCGGAAACGTCCGCGAACTGGAAAATGCGATCGAGCGCGCGGTGGTTCTGGCCAGCGATCGAATCATCGATGCCGAGTTGTTGCCCGCGGCGGTACGAGGGCAAGGGGGCTTTTCGAGTTTGCCCTCAGCGGACTTTGGCAACGGATTTTCCCTACGCGGAGCATTGTCCGACTACGAACGTCATCTAATCCATCAAGCGTTAGAACAGACCAGCGGTGTGCAGAAGAAAGCTGCTGAATTGCTTCGGGTCAAGCCCACCACCTTGCACGAGATGATGAAACGCCTCGAGATTCCTACCAGCCGCGAGCGCTAGCTAGCAGGGGGACACGAAGGGGACACAAACAAAGTATTGTGTCCCCCTCTTGCTACGAAACCCAAGCGTAGCCGAGCTTGAGAAATAGGCTGCGATCTTCTTTTTCCAGGGAGGACCCATTGGTTGCCGCTTGAGTCTCTGAGTAGCCAACAAATAGCACCGTCTGTGGGTTGACTTTGTAGGAAAAAAGCAACTGATTAAACAGTCTTTCGGTATCTGTGTCGACCTCGTCTTGATACAGCTCTACCGATCGATCGATCTGCGTGTACTGGGTAATCAGCCTTAGAAACGAACGTCGATTAAACTGGTAGATCCATTTGGATTGGGTGAGAGCAGCGGCAAACAAGGTTCCGTCTTGAACATCAAACTGGCGCCAGTCGTAGTCGACGCTGGCTCGCAAATGTTTACCAAACTTGTAGTCAATTTCCGGGTTGAAGCGCAACTGATCTCCAGGCCGCGTATGGGCGAAATCAATGGCATCGGTATCCAGCCGACTGAACATGCGCAAGGTTAAGTTGCCGTTGGGTCGCGTCTGGAGGAAATTCCAGTAGAAGGCTTGGTCGAAAGTAACACCGTCGAAGAATCGATCGCGGACGCCGCCACCAAATTCGACAAACGACTGCTTGGGTAACGAGATACCGCCGTTGACCTCGGTTTCGCGCTCCAAAAGCTGTCCGGACTGATCGTGGGTGATATCCCAGTCACCGCCAAACCAAGCCCGACTGATCTTCTTGTCTTCGGGCCACCAGGATCTTTGCAACCCACCCAACAAGAAGGTGAAGTCAACCCGAGGCTCGAATCCAAGGTCCGCGCGAAAGCCATTACCGACATCGTTATAACGGAAATACCCCTCCCAGCTTCGAGAGTCGTAATTGTAGCCAACCGTGTAAGCCCGATCGCTGAAACTGCCGCTCGGCGTGCCGAACTCTTGCACCACATCCAACGGATACTCGGTGTCCGAACTCAGCCACTGAACATCTACCGAGTGCGAGTCTTTGAATTTGAACCGGCCGTCGATGCCAGCAATATTGTTGTGATACCCCTCGGCAGTTCTCGAAGTGGCAACGACGCCAATCGACGAATTGTCCGCTACGTCATGGCGATAACGAAACGCGACGTCTTCCGACTCCAAGTCGAGGGAGGTCGCACTCGACCCTTGGCTGCGGGGAAGTAGCAAGTTGGTCACTTTATCGGTCGCCGCAAAAACCGCGAGGGCACTATCCCCTATTTTGCCCGAGAGCTTAATTCCCCAATCCGGATTGGCAACGTTGCGTGAGAATACGGTATCGAACTGGGTGCGAAAGAAGTCGGCTCCCTCGAGAAAGAAAGGTCGTTTCTCAGGGAAAAACAAAGCAAACTGCTCGTTGATGTTGAGCTGAGCGACGTCGGCCTCGACGTTGGAGAAATCGGGGTTGATCGCGGCGTTGAGAATCAAGCTTGGAGTGATCCCCCATTTTGCCGTCAGCCCCAGGTCGGTATCGGAAGCGCCGCTTTGCAGCGCATTGGTGTCTTCGTCACGGGTGTCGACCTGGGACGAAGTCAAAGTCGGCACAACTTCTAGGTTGCGTCCGGGATCAATGCCTTCGATTCCCTCCATTTTCGACACCTGACACAAGTAGCAATTGAGGTCCCGGTCCATCGGCTGGAGCGCGATTCGGTGGCGCTGTTCTCTGGGGTAGAAACGCAGGGCGTCAATGCCCCAGGTCTGGATGTCTTCGGTACTCGGGAATCGCAACGATGAGAACGGAATCGCGAACTCAACTTCAAAACCGGTCTCGGTAATACGACCCGCGGAGTCCCAAATTGCGTCCCAAGAGCTGTCTTCCCGGCCTGAAACCCCGTCAAAGAACAGATCCATCTGCACCCCTAGGGGATTGGCAAAAAACTCAAATCCCCGGCGCTCATCGTTGAATGGATCAAACAGAATGCCGACAAAGTCGTTATCCCACGCCGAGTCGCGATCCATCAAGTGAGCACGAATCTTGTCCGGACTGGGATCGTCCGCACGAAAGGCGACGTACACCGTCGAATTGTCGAATGCCAGCAAGACATGAGTCTCCACTGGCGGTGCAACGTTCTCCCCAGGGTCGGTTTCATAGCGCAGCGGAACCGTCAGAGTGTCCGCCCATTCTGCATCGTCAATCCGACCGTCGACAACGATCGCCCCGGCAGCGCGACCGATACGCCAAGTCTCAGCGTTATGCGGAACGCTGGTCGCGACGCCCTCAACTTCTTCGCTAGCCGCTGTATCTCTTTCAGAAGCCCGAGCGGGAAGAATTAGTACTAGTGCGCACAGGCACCCCAAGATCCATTTCTTGATCACAGTTAACGTCCTTTTTCTTGGCCCAAAGAAAGCGATGCTCTTTTTCGCCTCTCCTATTATACGCGCTGTCCTTGAGAAGGGTTAATCATCCCGCTGCAAGGAATTCTCCTGCGTGGCTCCTCATTCCACCACTATGTCCCCTTGACGTCCAAGCAACAAAGATCGTTTACTCGGTCGTTTTAGCCTTAGACTTCGTTGCCGGATAAAGTATTCCCGAGGACTCAGCATCATTGAGCCACAACACCGAACTACAAACATGCTTGAACGACTAGAAAAACTTGCGAAAACGCACCAGCAGCTGATGCAACAGCTCGCTGATCCAGAGGTTCTGTCGGACCAGAATCGATACCGAGAAGTGAATCAATCGATGGCTGAGATAGCGCCAGCTGTGGATATGTACCACCGCTATCGAGATCTGCTCGACCAACAAGAACAGAATCAAGAGCTCTTGGAGTCGATCGATACTAGCGACGAACTCCATTCGATGGTGATGGAAGAAAAGGCCGCCCTCGAAACCGCAATCGAAGGAGTAGAAGATGAACTGCACGTCGAGCTGACGCCCAAAGACCCCAATGACCAGAGAAATGTCGTACTGGAAATCCGGGCTGGCACCGGTGGTGACGAAGCTACCTTGTTCGCTTCAGAACTGTTTCGCATGTATACCCGCTTCGCCGAGCAAAATCGCTGGAAGGTCGACATCATCGACGTCTCTGAATCCGGCGTCCAGGGAGTCAAAGAGGTTTCCTGCATCGTTGAGGGTCGAGGCGCCTACAGCAAGCTCAAGTTCGAGGCCGGGGTACACCGCGTCCAGCGGGTACCTAAGACCGAAGCCTCGGGCAGAATCCACACTTCAGCGGTAACGGTTGCCGTGCTTCCCGAAGCCGATGACGTAGAAGTTGCGATCGATGAAAAAGACCTGCGCATAGATCGATTCTGTTCATCTGGGCCCGGTGGACAGGGGGTCAACACCACCTACTCAGCGGTTCGCATCACCCATTTGTCGACCAATATTGTGGTCTCTTGCCAAGATGAGCGAAGCCAGATCAAGAATCGACAAAAGGCGATGCGGGTCTTGAAGTCAAGGCTCCTGGAGATCGAACAAGAGAAAGCACAAAGTGAACTGTCAGCCGAACGCCGCAAGATGGTCGGCAGCGGTGATCGATCCGAGAAAATTCGTACCTACAACTTCCCCCAAAGTCGGGTCACCGATCACCGCATCGGTCTCACGCTGCATCGACTGGGAAGCGTTCTTGAGGGGGACTTGGACGAACTCATTGACGCACTCAGCGACCATTGGCGGGCCAAATCCCTTGAAACGAGCCTCGACACTGGCTGAGCCGGAAGTTTCTGAATCAACAGTCGGCTTCCTCGTCGATTGGGGTCGCAGTGAGTTGGCCTCTGGGGCTGCCGACGCCTCTCCTCGAGAGGCGATTCTGTTGCTGCGATCGGTCCTTGATCTTGGTGAAGCGCAGTTGCGAGCAGATCTATCTCGCCCTATCAGAGCGGAGGTAGCCCTCCTATATCGAGAGCAGGTCGCACGCCGTGTGGCGGGAGAGCCCATCGCCTACATTCTCGGAATGCGGGAGTTCTTTGGCCGGTCGTTTGCCGTCGACCCTCGAGTGCTGATTCCTCGGCCCGAAACAGAGCATTTGGTTGAGTACATTTTGGCCACCGACTTAGTTGCCCACTCGGCGTCCAACTCATCTGCCGGCTTGGCGATTCTCGACCTGGGCACCGGTTCTGGCTGTTTGGCGATCACTTTGGCAAGTGAGATCCCTGCCGCGACAGTGACCGCAGCGGACTTTTCTCTGGCGGCTCTGGCGGTGGCCGATCACAATGCACGCCAGCACAGTGTGCGTGATCGAGTGCGCTTTCTGGCTTCCGATTGGTGCGACGCGCTCGATTTGTTGAGCTTCGACCTAGTAGTCGCTAACCCACCATACTTGAGTGAAGACGAGTGGCGGAATTGTGCGGTCGACATCCGATCTCATGAACCAGCGCAAGCCTTGGTGGCTGTCGACTCTGGGCTCGCCGTCTATCGTCGTCTAGCCGCGTCGTTTTCACATCTAATGGACGGCTGTCACGTGGTGTTCGAGATCGGGTCTACGCAGGGAAATGCGGTGGCCTCTCTCTGCCAAGAGCACCTTGAAAATGTGACAATTCATACTGACCTCTCAGGCTTACCGAGAGTCGTGGTAGGAATTAAGGGCCACAGTCCAGAGTGAACAGGTGGCAAGGATCCGAGGCGTGAAATTTGAACACTGAAGACGACACCGCCTAGCTAGACAGAACCAAGAAAAACATGGACAAACTTCGAATCCAGGGAGCTTCTCAACTGCGCGGCACAGTGCGGGCATCAGGGGCCAAGAACGCCTCTTTGCCGGTGCTCGCCGCTTCGCTACTCAGCGACCAGCCCTTGATCTTGTCGCGAGTGCCACAGGTGCGCGATATCGGTACGATGTGCAGCCTACTGGAACACTTGGGCGTCTCGACTGAGCGCGACCTCAACGGGGAACTCCGATTGCACTCTGTGCGGCAACCGGAGACCGACGAGGCTCCCTACCAATTGGTCAAGACGATGCGTGCCAGCGTCTTGGTGTTGGGTCCCTTGCTTGCCAGGTTGGGTCATGCTCGAGTCTCGTTGCCTGGCGGCTGCGCCATCGGTGTGCGCCCGATTGACCAGCATCTGGCTGGATTCGAAGCTCTGGGAGCCAAGGTCACGCTGGAGCACGGTTACGTCACCGCCACTGCCCAGCGCTTGCAAGGGACGCGCTATCGTTTTTCGGTTCCGACCGTCGGCGGCACGGAAAACCTCATGTTAGGAGCCAGCCTGGCAAAGGGCACCACAGTGCTTGAGAATTGCGCCCGCGAACCCGAGATCGAAGATCTTGCAAATCTCCTGAGCAAGATGGGGGCCGCGATTCACGGAGCGGGCACACCGACAATCGAGATAGAGGGCGTCGAGAGCTTGTCCGGGTGTTCTCATACGGTGATTGCCGATCGTATCGAAGCGGGCACCTACTTGGTTGGTGGAGCGCTGACTGATGGCGACGTTACGGTGGAGGGGGTCAATCCTGAACACTTGGCACCGTTGCTGACCGCACTCGAAGAATGCCACTGTCAGGTCACGGCCGATACCGACACCATCCGCGTGCGGCGCGGAGAGTGCCTCGTCGGCACCGAAATCGTCACCGCCCCACATCCTGGATTCCCGACAGATCTTCAAGCCCAACTGATGGTGCTCACCACGCAGGCCCAGGGAGTTTCGCGGATTCACGAAGCGGTGTTTGAGAATCGGTTTCAACATGTCCCAGAGCTGGCCCGCATGGGAGCTGACATCCGCATCGAAGGAAACCACGCCGTGGTTCACGGCCCCACGCTACTTTCCGGTGCCAAAGTCATGGCCACCGATCTCCGCGCATCGGCAAGCCTGGTGTTGGCCGGAATCGTTGCCCAAGGTCAAACAGTAGTTGACCGGATCTATCACTTGGATCGGGGATACGAAGCGATCGAAGACAAACTGGCGCAACTCGGCGCTCAAGTGGAGCGCGTCTCCTCCTGACCAACTTGCGACGCTTTTTCCTGGTCATAGTGGCGCTTCTAGCGGCGACCGCGACCTCGGCGCAAGACCTCGATCCGCGTGCCGAGCTACTCGAACTTCGACTGGCTGGGCAAGACCAGGAATTCTTGGCATTCGCTTCCGACCTTCGGCATAGTGAACCGAATCAGTACCTAGAACTCGGAATCGACCTAGCACTTGGGGACCTGCACCGCTCGCAAGACAAACTGCACGACGCGTTTGACGCCTACTTGCGAGCAATCGGCGCTCCGCAGCCTGTCGGCGACTTCGCCTTGACCCGCTTGGCTCAAGTGCATTTTCGATTGGGGCAGCCGGACTCCGCAGCCGAACTAGCGCGCAAGGGATTGGGGCGACATTCACAGTGGCCCGCGTCGCTGATTTCCACCCTCACACAGTCGGTCAAAGTCAATGGGAAATGTGACGCGTTGGGTATCGATCCCTTGTGGAAACTGGAACAGAGTGAGCGCAGAAGAGTTGCTCTGGCGGGTGCCAGATGTCGCCTCCGGCAGTCAGTTTCTCCCGCCGTGACCGAACTCACCGCCCTGATTTCCAGTCAAGGGAAAGACCTGGTGGCCTCCGAAGCTGCAGATCTTCTGTGGCCACACCGAGACCGACTGACGCCAACCGTGAGACGAACTCTCGCCGAAGTCCTCCATCATCACCGGCGGTTTGAAAAATCGACCGTTCTTCTCGCCCAAGTCCTAGCCCAACGAGAGGACCACGACAACCGCTACCGGCTTGCCCGAGGCTATTTTTGGTTGGGTCAATACACTGCGGCGGCTGAGGGATTTTCCCGCGCCGCCAAGATCGCTCCAGCGGCAAACCTGGTCGCTCGGTCTTGGTTCCAACGCGGTCGCAGTCTGGAGCTCGACAGAAGACTGGAAGCAGCGGGAATTTCCTTTCGCCGGGCGTACGATGCCAATCCAAGTGGAAGCTGGGCGGATGCGGCGCTTCTCTCAGCGATGCGCCTGGAAACCATGGCGGAGAACGATACAGAAGCGCTGCGCCTCTACCGTCTACTTGCTGGGCGTCGATCGTGGAAAACCTTGGCCGATCGGGCGGCAATCTTTCTCGCCGCTTCGGACCTGGTACGTGGTAACTCGAATCGAGCGCACAGCTGGCTGTCCCGAAGTAGTGCCCCGGAATTCGTCTACTGGAAAGGGCGCCTGGCAGAACTGGAGGGTCGCTCGGCTGAGGCAGTCGACCTGTACCTTTCTCTAGCCAAGGATCCGTTTCATCCGGTCGCCGGTTGGGCGCAGCAGCGTTTACGCGAGGACTTGCAGCCGATCGCTCAGACCCGCGCCAATCAATTGGCGAGTTCGTTTCAGGTTGCGGATTGGCAGAAAGCCGTTTTCGCCCTCGACGGGGACGCTCAATCCACGGTGATCGCCAAGCTAGACCGGCAGGTACGCTCCGCGGTCGGCAATCTGTGGAATCTATCCCCAACTCCCGCGCGAGATTGGCCGTTGTGGACCGGTACTCCTTCCACCGGCGATGAGTTGATCAGCCTGGGGATCGTCACCACCGGTCAAGCGACCCTATCTTGGTTTCCACTCGAAGACCCCTCCCTAACTCTTGCCGGAATCGACTTGGCGAACCTCTCAGGTCAATACCGCAGTGGATTACGTACCGCCGAAATTTTGAAAAAAAAACTCCGTTCGAGGCTCTCAGTGGCTGGGGCAAGTCAGTCGATAGGCCTGCGGTGGCTGCACCAGCGACTCTACCCTCGCCCGTTCCTGGCCACAGTGCAGCAACAAGCCAGCCGGTTTGGCGTCGACGAGAACCTGCTGCTCGGACTGATTAGGCAGGAGAGTCGATTTGATCCAGATGCGGTTTCTCAAGTCTCAGCCCGCGGTCTCACTCAGTTCGTGGTCTCTACCGCCGAGACTGCGGCGCAGCGCGCTGGGATCCGAGACCTGACCCAAGCTATGTTGCATCGCCCAGAAGTCGCGATCACGCTTGGCGCCAGTCATCTGTCACAACTGAGCGAACAATTCGACGCTGCTGTACCAGCGATTCTGGCAGCCTACAACGCCGGTGAACAGCAAGCACAAGTCTGGGCGGAATACTGCTTCAGTTCGGACCCCGCAGAGTACTGGAGCAAGGTCGGGTTCAACCAAACCCGAAACTACATCGTCAAAGTGATGACCAACCAGGAGCGCTACCACTCGCTTTACGGGCCGACGATCAAACCGACCGTAACCAACTAATTGTGGAGTTTTCTCTACGCTGGTGGCGTAGATTCTCCCCGGTTTAGGTAGTCAGAGATATCCGCCTGAAAGCGGAGCTCGGCGGTCCATCGATCTACCTCTTCCGTCAGCTGGCGCTGATAGAGCAGCTCACGGATCTTCTCTCGAACTTCTCGCAGAGGTGGAATCGGCTCCCCCAGGCTCCCCAGGTGATCACTGAACTCGCCCCGGTAGTAGGCCTCGATCTCATCGAGGTCGACCAGGACTCGAGCTCCCAAACGGTTTTCGACAAAATCCCACACTGCTAACTGGCGAGCGACCATTTCTCGGAGCAATCGCTGGTCCATAGCCGCTTCCTGCAACGCTTTCGTAAGGCTCTCCGACCCACCAAACCTCTCGGCCAGGATTTCAACCTGCTGGTCGATCTTTTCCAGGTCTAATTCCTCAAAACCGTGACGGCGAACCGCCGCATAGCGCAATCTCTCGTCGATTAGCTGGTCGAGCAACCGCCGCCGGTATTGCTGCTCATTCTGAGTCTCTGGTGTAGCAATCGGCTCCAACGCGGCAGCCGCGGTGAGATCCGATTCAAAGACCGGTGTTTCATCCACCAGGGCGACGATCCGATCCACCAAGATCGCTGGGGAACCCTCCGCGACCGTGGCTTCTTGAGCCTTCAGTGAGGGCAGCCAGGACAACAGTAGGACCGTCACAAGTGTTCTTCCGCTGACTGCTACCATGTGCATCGCTTGAGGATTATGACTGACCTGGGACACATCGTCGTTGTCGCCACGCCCATCGGCAACCTGAAGGATGTCTCTGGTCGAGCTCGGACCGCACTAGCAGAGGCCGATTTGATCGCCTGTGAAGACACCCGCCGAACCGGCCTTTTGCTGCAACACCTGGGAATCGAAAAGAGGCGGCTGAAGTCGCTACACGAACACAACGAGCAACGGCGAATTCCCGAGATCCTGGAATGGGTCTCGACGGGATCGACCGTAGCTTTGGTTTCCGACGCCGGAACACCGCTGATCTCCGACCCTGGATATCGCTTGGTGCGGGCAGCCATCGCTCAAGGAATAGAGGTTGACGCCGCGCCCGGTGCCTCGGCGCCGATCGTCGCCTTGGTGCTCTCTGGACTACCACCCCATCCATTTACCTTCGTCGGCTTCCCACCCCCGAAACGAGGAGCACGGATCCGATTCCTGCGTCGATTCGAGTCTTTCGACCACACGCTGATCCTGTTTGAGGCTCCGCACCGCCTAGTGGCCTGTCTGGAGGACGCGATCGGCGTCTTGGGCGACCGACGGGCTGCGGTCGGCAGAGAACTGACCAAACTGCACCAAGAGATTGTTCGAGGTCGACTTTCAGAAATCCGGCAGACTCTCGGCGCAAGACCCAAGATCAAAGGAGAGATCACTCTGGTGATCGACCGCGCTGACTAGCCCCGGCGGAGGATTACGAATCGGGGGTTTCGCTGTCGCAGCGGCCTCGAATCCAACAACCGCCGAGTACCTGACTGCCACGATAGAACACCGCCGCCTGCCCTGGGGTGACCCCAAATTGTGGTTCTTCGAAATCGACCTGGACAACTTCCTCGCCAAGCGTCAAGCGGGATCGTACCGGTGGATGACGCGCCCGGATCTTGACCTCCACTTCGGCTCCGGTCTCCAAGGCTGTGCCGACCCAGTGAGGTCTACCACCAACCAACCCCAGAGCCATTAGTGCCTGGCGGCCCCCCAGGGTGACCACGTTGCGTTCCGGTTCAACACCCACAACATAGGTTGGCTGGTCGCTACTGATTCCTAAGCCGCGGCGCTGGCCAACCGTGTAGCGATAGTAGGGCGCTGCGGTTCCCAGAAACTCGCCCTCGCTGTCGACCACTTCGGACGGCTCGAGAGGCATTTGTTCGCGCGCTTCAAGTTCCTTCTCAATGAACTCTTGAATGCTCCCGGAAACAAAGCAGAGTTCCATGCTTTCGCCCTTCTCTGCCACCACCAAACCGGCCTTTCGGGCCAGATTCCTGACCTCATCTTTGGACATTTCACCCAAAGGAAACTCTGCTGCAGCCAACTGATCCTGAGACAGCTCGAACAAGTAGTAACTTTGATCCTTGCTGAGGTCCGCCGCCGCGTGTAGTTCCAACTCGCCATCTCCTTGGACGATCCGTGCATAGTGTCCAGTCGCCACTCGACCAGCGCCCACTTGCTGTGCCCTTTCTAGCAACAAGTCGAACTTGATCCAGGTGTTGCATGCGGTACATGGGATCGGGGTGGTCCCGGCTAGGTAGGCATCGACAAACGGCTCCACTACATGCTGGCGAAACTCCGATTGCATCTCCAAGACGTAGTAGGGAATCCCTATTTGGCTGGCGACCCGGCGAGCATCGCCTAGGTCCAAGGCCCCACAGCACCTGCGTCCTTCGGTAGACGGCTCGGGTTCGGATTGATCCCAAAGCAACATTGACAAACCCACCACTTCGCGCTGTTGTTTGGCAAGCATCCACGCGGTAACCGACGAATCCAAACCTCCGCTCATGGCAACCGCGGTCAAACTCACGCTGACACCTGCCGACGAACCGCCTGTACTTGCCGAATCACCTCTTGCGACAGAGATTCAACTTCCTGTTCGGTGTTGGTGCTCGCAAAGCTAAAGCGCAAAGTCGATCCGGCAACCTCGATCGGGATCTCCATCGACTGCAGCGTGGCGCTCGGTGTTACCTTGCCCGAGCCACACGCCGACCCCATAGAGACCGCGAATCCAGCCATGTCGAGACGAATCATCAGTGTTTGCGCTGGGACATCGAGAAAAGCGACGCTCGAAGTATTGGGCAAGCGATCCACCTCCGCACCATGAATAACCACATCAGGGAGGCTCTTGACCCGTTGCTCAAATAGGTCGCGCAACTGACTCATGGTCTGGGCACGCTGCGCCAACTCCGCACCGACTAGCTCGCAGGCTGCACCCAGGCCAACCACTGACGCAACATTGACCGTACTCGCTCGACGCCCGGTTTCCTGACTTCCCCCCAACAACAACGGCGTCCAGCGACTCCCCGGTCGTATCCAAGCTGCCGCCGTTCCACCCGGACCATGAAATTTATGACCCCCGAGCACCAAGTAATCGACCCCCAGATCTTCCACCGAAACCGGGATCTTGCCCACCGCCTGCACCGCATCGCACAACACGGGTACGCCCCGGTCAGCGGCGACTGCCGCCACTTCTCGCACCGGTTGGATGGTTCCAATCTCATTGTTCGCCAGCATCAAGATCGCCAGCGAGGTGCCTTCACTCAGAGTCTGATCCCATCGATCCACCGAGCACCGGCCATCTGCCTCAGGGACCACCCAGTCGATCACCGCTCCTTTCCGACCCTGAGATTCCATCGACACCAGAATTGAGGGGTGTTCCATAGAGGAGACAGCGAACCGTGACGTCGGCTCCGAATAGCTACACACTATGGTGTTGTTGGCCTCGCTTCCTGAGGAGGTAAATACGATATCTCTTGGATTAGCGACAATTAGGTACGCAACTTGCTGTCTTGCTTGTTCCACGGCCGCCGAGGCCTCCCGCCCGTAGAGATGGGAAGACGACGGGTTGCCATGGTGAGTCGTCAACCAAGGCAACATCGCCTCCAGCACTCTTGGGTCGAGCGGGGTTGTTGCATTGTGATCGAAGTATCCACCCATAATCGTCGTACCTAACAGAACCAGCTATTCTAGAACCGGATGTGCCAATTGAAACGCAATCTATTCTTTGTCGGAACCCTGGTCGCTCTGCTTGCAGCGACTGCCACCCTGGCCGGCGCCCAAGAAGACGAGAAGCTCAGCAAGAAAGAGATCGAGGCGATGGACGCGCAACTACCGGCGCCGTATCGTACTTGGCTGCAAGAGGTCCGGGTAATCATCACCGAAGAAGAGCACATCGCCTTCCTCGCGATTCAGCAAGATTATCAGCGAGACCACTTTATTGAGCAGTTCTGGCGTCAGCGCGATCCCTATCCCGGTACCGCACGCAATGAGTATCGCGAGCGCTATATCCGTCGTCTGGATTACGCCCGAGCAAATCTAGGATCTCTAGATGACGACCGTGCAGAGATTCTGTTGCTCAATGGGGAGCCCGCTGGTCGCGCCCAATATCGGCGTTGCTCCAACATCTGGCCCGCTGAGGCCTGGATCTATCGTGCACAGCAGGTCGGCGAGGATACTTTGTTGCTATTTTATCAACCATTTGGCAATGGTGACTTCAGGCTTTGGTACCCCTATGAGGGCATCCGTGCTTTGACCAAGTTCGGCACCGGAGGAAGTATTTCGGACGACCTGTTTTCTGGATGCGCAAATCGTGACGAACTGGCTCGGGTAGTAGGTCAGATCAGTCGACAAGGGTCTTTCGAGCGAGCTCGCCTCCTCGACAGCATGTTGGAGCCCGAACAAAAAGTAACCAACCAAGAGTGGGTCCAATCTTTTGACGCCTTCTCCACTGAGATCCCCGAGGGAACGGAGACCTTTCCCGCCAAGTTGACCGTCAATTTTCCTGGCCGGTTTCGCTCACGGACGGTGGTGCAAGGGGTCTTGGCGATCGAATCCGAGCACTTGACCTCAGCAGAGTTTGGCCCCGCTTCTAGTTACGACCTGCTGCTCAACGGCGAGGTGTTACAAGAAGGAAAACTATTTGACACCTTCCGCTTTCAATACAACTTCAACGCCGAAACCGTCAGCGAAAAATTGCCCCTCATTTTCGAGAGCCGCCTGCGTCCTGGAACCTACGACTTGGTGTTGCGGATTGAAGACCTGCACGGTAAGAAAATGTTTCGCATGCAGCAGTCAACCGAGGTGCCCGCGGTCAGCGAGATGGTGCCACGCACTCCGGATGATCCTTTTACCTCTAGGCTTCTGGCCGAAGCCAACTTGGCGATCAACACCGGCGACAACACGGTCGAGATCCTACCCCCGGGAGGAAACCTGTTGACCGGAATGGTGCGCTTTGCCACCCGTACCACCGGACCCGACATCGCTGAAGTTCGATTCAGTCTCGATGACAACCAAGTGCTAACCAAACGCGGAGCGCCCTTTAGCGTCGAACTGGATTTGGGTCATTCCCCCAAGATGCGGGCTCTACGTGCCGTTGCCTACGATTCCGACGGTGTGGAAGTAGCCCAAGACGAACTGGCGCTCAACTCTGGCCCGCATCGATTCGCAGTGCAATTGGTGGATCCGCGTCCCGAGGAGCGTTATGACACCAGCCTAAGAGCTTCGGTGCTGGTTGAAGTCCCCGAAGGCCGTTCTATCGACCGAGTCGAGTTCTACTTCAACGAGACCAAGCTCGCCACCAGCTACCAAGAACCCTACGAATTTCCGATTCAACTCCCGACCTCGGGTGCAGTTGGGTATGTGCGCGCCGTCGCCTACCAGCCGGACGGCAACTCGACGGAAGACGTGGTTTTCGTCAATACTCCTGGGTTCACCGAGAACGTCAAAGTCCAGTTGGTAGAGCTCTACGTAACCGCTGTGGACCGCAACAATCGTCCGGTCCAAGGACTTACAGAGGCCAGCTTCGCGATTACCGAAGACGGCCAGGCGCAACAGCCTTTGCGTTTCGACCGCGTCACCAACTTGCCCTTTCACGCCGGGATCTTGCTCGACGTCTCAGCTTCCATGACCCCCAACCTCGACACTGCCAAGCAAGGTGCCCTGCAGTTTTTCGAGGAGTCCCTCAGCCCCAGGGATCGGGCCACCTTGCTGACCTTCAACGATCTGCCCAGGGTGGTGGTGCGGTTCACCGATCGCCTGGAGGAGCTCTCCGCCGGGTTGGCAGGACTCAAAGCCGAACGCGGAACCGCGCTACACGACGCGGTGATCTATTCACTCTTCTACTTCAACGGCATCCGCGGCCAGCGCGCGTTAATCCTCCTGTCGGATGGTGAAGACGAATCGAGCAGGTTCGAGTTTGACGAAATGGTCGACTATTCTCGACGCTCCGGAGTTTCGATTTACTCAATCCGCCTGGAGGATGAAAAAACTACCCGCCAATCGAAACGACAGTTAGCTCGCTTGGCTGAAGAGACCGGCGGTATCGCTTTCGTGATCGAGTCAATTGATCAACTGCAGACAATCTACGAACAAATCCTCGACGAACTCAGAAGTCGCTACTATCTTGCCTATCAGTCCACCAATACTTCCCGCGAAGACCTCTTCCGTACGATTAAAGTGGAGATCGATCAGTCGGGAGTCGAAGCCAAGACCATGAGTGGCTACTACCCATAGTCGCGTCCAAGGGTCGCCGCCCTTCGTCCTCCGTTGTCGGCTAGGATCGCCCGGTGCAGGAGAAAATAAAAAGGACTCTAGTTCTGGCCTCCGGATCGCCGCGCCGGCGGCAAATGTTGCAAGACCTGGGCGTTGACTTTATCCAGCGCGTCGTTGACGTCGACGAAACCCCGCTGCAGGGTGAATCTGCTCAAGAATTGGTGCGTCGACTGGCGATCCTTAAATCTACGGCGGCAGACCCTCAAACTAGTGAGGTGGTCTTGGCCGCCGACACGGTGGTGGTGATCGACGGAGCCATCCTAGGGAAACCGCGCTCCCCCGCCGACGCAGTGGAGATGCTGCAATCGCTCTGTGGGCGAAGCCACACGGTGCTCAGCGGAGTGGCCGTATGGACTCAAGAGCTGGAGCAGCCAAATGTCCGGGTTGAATCGACGCTAGTCGACCTGGACCCCCTAGCTGACGACACCATTCGGCGCTACGTCGCAACTGGTGAGCCGATGGATAAAGCCGGCTCTTACGCGATCCAAGGACTGGGATCGGTGTTCGTCGGTGCTATTCGCGGTAGTTACAGTAACGTGGTTGGATTGCCTCTATCGGTAACCCGTGCGCTTCTCTTCGATCAAGGGATTGAGATTCCGCGGTTACCAGCCGCAGTGGTTGAAGTCGATGGCGGTTGAGCACGATTCCATTGCGGTGGTCTTGGTTCGACCGCAAGAATCCGGCAACATCGGCGCCGCTGCGCGGGCAATGGCCAACATGGGCCGAAGCCGGCTAATCTTGGTCGATCCGAGAACTCGCATCAACGCCACCGCGCGGGCCTTCGCGGTTCATTCGGGGGAGATCTTGGACCAAGCCACCATCGAACCCGACCTGACCGCAGCTCTCGGTCCCTTTGAACGTGTGGTCGGAACCACGGCGAGCCGATCTCGAACCGAGGACGAACCGGCGATCCCCGCCTCAGACCTCGCCGCAGTGCTTAGACAAAATGCTGCGCACCAGACAGCCTTGGTCTTCGGTGGCGAAGCGTCGGGATTGAGAACCGATGAACTGGCTCTGTGTAACCCGCTGGTGTCGATTCCATGCTCCGCGCGGCAGCCGACGCTCAACTTGGCCCAGGCGGTGCTGCTAGTGACCTATGAGTTGTCCAAAGCAGGCCTGGGGAACACCAGGAGTGAGCCTGACGCCAGCGCACCGGTCCTCGCCAATCAGGAAATGGTCGAAGGGTTGTTCGCCGATCTAGTGCCGTTACTCCAAGAGACTGGGTTCGCGAGGGACAGTACCGTCGAATCCTCGTTGCTGAGTTTGCGCCGACTCGTCGCTCGCGCCCAGCCCAGCCACCACGAAGCCAGCATTTTGCGCGGTATTTTGCGCCGCTTCCGCAACGCCCTCGGTCGCAACTGGGGGACAAACGACGTGATCTAAAGTCGCATGGCCGATGATAAGCTCGGGCCGCGTTGCGACCCGCATCTTTTCGCCCAGACTCCCGTCGATGACCCCTCGCACACCCCCACAGCATCTGTTATTCGATGCTACGCCGGAGATTTTTGCTACCGATGCCGACGGCGGTTTTCGCTTTGAACTGCAATTAGACAGCCAGGCGGTCTTTGACACCGCCCATTATGACGAGGTTCGTTTCGTCCTCTCTCTCTGGTATCCAGCACAGGATCGGGTGGTCGATTTGGATCGTGCCTACGTCGAAATGCAGACTCGGTTCTCCGGAACCACCGAACATTGGTTCAAGTTGGCGGAGTTGGAGCCGGTGGTCCCCGCCTATCGAGCGGGCGAAACCTTCGATGGTTGGGTGGTTCTTCCAATCCTGGGAGCACAATCTTCTTATGCGGTCGCTGGCGGAGGTTTCGCCTCCAGATCGCGAGTGCAAATTCGAGCCAGTGCTTTTTTTGTCGCCTAGCTATGCCGCTTTCGGGACCTCCTAGCCTGGACCCACCAAGTAATCGAATACATCGATGAAGACACCCTCCCAAGAACTTCTCAGCCGGCTGGCCCTCAGCAACCAGAGCAAGATTATTCTCTTGATTTTGGACGGGGTCGGGGATCTAAAGAGCGGTGCACAACCGACAACTGCCCTGGAGACGGCCGATACGCCGAATCTGGACGCCCTGGCGGCGCGCGGATCCAACGGGCGATTGATTCCGGTGGCTCCGGGGATTACTCCAGGCAGCGGGCCAGGTCACCTAGCGCTCTTTGGCTACGACCCCAGGTTGCCGCAGCACGATATCGGACGCGGAGTTCTAGAAGCCCTGGGCCTTGGAGTGTCGTTTGAAGATGACGATGTGCTGGCACGAGGCAACTTTGCCTCCGCCGACGCCAGCGGCAAGATCACCGACCGTAGAGCAGGAAGAATCTCTTCAGCGACCTGCGAGCAGCTGTGTGCCGCGATCAATGATCGCTTGACCTCCCAGAGCGGTGCCGCCTCCGAGAGCAGCTCCTCCTACAGCACTGCCACACGCGTGATCGCCGGGGAAGGCCACCGCTTTGTCCTGCATCTGCGGGGCGAAGGTTTGAGTCCGTTGGTCAGTGAGACCGACCCACAGCGCGTGGGAGTGTTGCCTTTGAAGCCTACAGCCCTGGCTCCCGAGGCACAGCAAACCGCCGACTTAGTCGCAGCTTTCTGCGCCCAAGCAGAACAAGTAATCCGGGAGCATCCAACAGCCAATCGGGTCGTTTTGCGCGGTTTTTCGCAGCGCCCCAAGTTGGCCTCGTTGAGTGAAATCTTCAACGCGCGATTCGGCGCCTTCGCCGGGTATCCCTTGTATCGAGGCGTGGCCTCAGCCTGCGGCATGACCGACGTTCCTGCGAGCAAAGATTGCGGAGATCTCTTCCAGGACGTAGCCACGGCCTGGAATCAGTTCGACTTCTTTTTTGTCCACGTCAAGCAGACCGATCAAGCGGGCGAAGACGGCGATCTAGACGCCAAGATCAAGGTGATCGAGGAGGTCGATCGCCACCTCCCCACTCTGTTGGCGTTGGCGCCCGACGTGATCGCGGTGACCGCGGACCACTCCACCCCGGCTCCGATGCGCGCCCACAGTTGGCATCCGGTCCCGCTGTTGATTGCCGGCGAGCTAGCCTTCGTCGACCCGATACAAGAGTTCGACGAGAACAGCGTGATTCAAGGCCACCTTGGGCAACTACCCGCGACCGATTTGATGGCGCTGCTATTTGCCCATGCCGGACGCTTGGCCAAGTTCGGCGCCTAACAAGCCCGATTGAAAGCTCGATTACACTCAAAGACAGTGACTTGATCCGCAGATTGATCGCAGATGAGTTGCTATCCACTTCCAGCGCCCTGCGCCTACTCCTCCCCGTCAAAGCCGCTGAGAAACACCTCGACGCTGTCGGCTTCGCGCTGGCGAAGAGCTAGGCACTGGTCAACCTGCTCCGATACCCGCTGCAGCCTAGCCAGGGTACCGGCAACCTGATGGCCGGGATCAGAAAAGAACACCGCTGCTCGATCAAGTCTCTCGCGAGAACAACCGCCAGCGACAAACGGTATGAAGCTCATTGCTTGCTCCGAGAGCTTGGCGCTGATCTCGTCGTAGTGAGTGAACGCCCACTCCATACGGTCCGTGAGCGCTTGATCAGTGGTCGCGCCGCCGAACATGGCAACGAATTCGGTCGGCTTGACCGCCTCCGACAATCCGTATTCCAGGAAGTCAGCGTGAATCTCAGGGTCTGAGAAATTCGCCATCGCGCTCAAATATCTGCCTCGGTCATCTGGGCTTAACGGGTTCTCAAACCCTTCTTTGTATCGATCGAATAGTTCTCGATCGCCACTAATCGCCGCCACTTCCAACGCTGGTGAGGCGAGTTCGGCATCCACCGAGGAGCGGTCGCGGAAAAAGTCACTCGCCAATTGCTTCGCCAAAGCACCTACCTGCGCTTGTTGTCCTCGAATTCCCAGCAGTCGAAATAGCCTGCGACGAAGCGCGTGAGTGGTTTCGATCTCACCTTCCACCTTCTGCCAACCAAATTGCTCGATAACCGGGGTCAGCGCCGCGCGCAGGTAGGCGGCGAACTGCTCCCGGCTCCGATCCTCAACGAAGGCCTCTTCGACCTTTTCGATTCCGTCGAGGACACCGCCCAAAACGTCGGGATCTAGATCGGCGGCGAACCCTTCGAGCAGCGCCAAGTAGTCCGCGCCCGACAACAGCCCCGCATCGAGGAGGGCTGAGGCGTTATCCAGTGTCGCCCGCCGTTCGCGCGGTGAAAACGAATCCCCGGTTAGACGCAGCATCATTTCGTTGGGTATGACCCATCGATAGTAGCCCTTCGCCCCGCTATCCGGGAGTAGCCACTGCACTTCCGAAGTGGTTTCCAACGCAATCGGCTCCCCTTCCAGCAGCACCGACTGTTGCTGGATGCCATTCTGATCTGGGTAACGTACGGTAATCGGAATACTCCAAGTCATCGGCTCAACCTCAACTCCAGCAGCGTGGAACCGCTCCTGAGAGACCCAGTAACGACCTTCTCTTTGGTCCACGCGAACCAAGGGAAGCCCAGGCTGCAGGACAAACTTGGCGAGGATCGCGGCGACATCCTCACCGCTGGCAGCCGAAAGCGCGGTCCAGAAGTCTTCCGAGGTGGCATTGCCCCAGCGGTGCTGTTCCATGTAGCGCCGCACTCCTTGGCGAAATGCATCCTCTCCCAACCATTGCTCCACCATCGATAACACGCCCGCGCCTTTCTCGTAGATGACACCAATGTCGGCAAAGATATCGTCGCTGGTCTCTACCGACCGGCGAATCGCTCGGCTGGATGGCCGAGAGTCGCGAATCATGACGCCCTGCGTGGCAACCCGCCCCTGCATTCCGGCCCGCAATTCGGGGTAGAGCTCGTCTGGGATCTTGTTCTCCAACCATGCCGCGAATGATTCATTCAGCCACAGGTCATCCCACCACTGCATGGTAACCAGATCGCCAAACCACATATGCGCCAACTCGTGAGCCATGACTTGCGTCAATCGACGCTTACGCCGCGCGCCCGGTTCGCCGTCGAGCAGCAGAATCCGGTCGGCGTAGGTGATGGCGCCTGGATTCTCCATCGCCCCTGGCCAGAACTCTGGAACCGAGATTTGGTCCAGCTTTTCGTAGGGGTACGGTTGACCAAAATACTCTTCCAAAGCGGCGAGGATCGGTGGGGTCAACTCGGCGGCGAGTTGGCCCAACGCAGAGAATCCCTTGGTGGTCACAATGCGTGCAGGAAAGTCCAGTCCTTCCACCGGAATCGACTCCAGTGGGCCCGCGGCGATGGCCAATAGGTAGCTTGGCGTGGGCGGTGTCTCGGCAAATTCGATGGTTGACCATCCGTTCTCGCTCTGCGAGTCCGCAACCGGCGTGTTGGTGAAGACTTCATTGCCACTCGGCACCGAGATCGTCAGTTGATATGGAATCTTGACCCCCGGCTCATCCCAGCAAGGGAACGCTCGGCGCGCGTCTAAGGCTTGAAACTGGGTAAACAGATAGGACGCTTCTTGGTATTCCGTGCGATAGAGGCCCACCGCGTGGGTATTGAAGTCCTGTGTGAAGTCGATCTGTAACTTGTAGTCCCCAGGCACAAGCTCCGACTGTGAACGCACCCGAACCAACCCCTGGGACTCTCGAACCGTTTCGACCTCCACCGCACCACCGGGCC
Source organism: Candidatus Multivoradales bacterium (assembly GCA_965248055.1). Lineage (GTDB taxonomy): Bacteria > Acidobacteriota > Thermoanaerobaculia > Multivoradales > JAHEKO01 > CBDCXF01. The sequence goes on along the minus strand of CBDFIJ010000004.1, from coordinate 2,526,486 downwards.
CCTCGAGAGCCAAGGCTGTGAACTCTTGATCCTGGGCGTGAAATTGGAGCTCGGGTATCGCTTCGGTGATCGCAATATCTACTTCCACCCCACCCTGATAGCTCGTTTGCTGCGGATCCAAGCGCAGCCACACTCTCTGCCGAGATGGGGTTGCCCGAGGATCGAGACGTACGATTTGATTCTGGGGCTCGGCCAACTCTTCAGGTTTCTCCCCGGACCCATCGCTACTCTCAGCATTCCCGGATGTCTCTGCGTCAGCGGGGTCACTATCTGAGGTTAAGACCTCGGCTGGATCAGACACAGAGGTCTGGTGGCTGGCACAGCCCACCCCTCCGGATACCAGCACACCAAGCAGCAGTACACTCACCAAACCCCTTCCGATTCTGGGCAAGATAATCCGAACTCTAGTCGCCGACATACATCCTCCTAGACGCTTGGTCTCAAGCACAACCTGTACTGACTTGCTTTGTAGATCGGTAATCGGATCCAAAGATCTAGCTACCTGTGGTCCGACTCAACGATTCGCCAACCGGCGAAGCGACGTTCTCTAGCGAAAACCCCGACGCAGCTCGCGCGCAAAATTTTGATAGGCGTCTTCATCAAACAGCACCACGGACACCCGCTGAAGCTTGGTACCACCCTGCAGGTAGCGATGAATCTCAGTCAACGTAATCCGAGCGCAGCGATTCATCGGGAAGCCAAAAACCCCGGTCGAAATTGCCGGCACCGCAACCGAAGCCAAGCCGTGTCGATCAGCCAGCGCCAAGCAAGCACGAACTGCAGACGAGAGTTTGCGATCTTCATCCCCTTCACCCATACGCGGACCCACAGCGTGGATCACGTGCTTGTGAGGCAATTCACCAGAGCCGGTAATCACCGCAGTTCCCACCGCGGTTCCACCGATTCGGTCACACTCTCTTTGGATCGACTCTCCACCTTTTTCCAAGATCTGGCCGGAGAGTCCACCGCCCATTATTAGGTCTTCATTCGCCGGATTGACAATCGCATCGACCTCTAAAGTCGTTACGTCACCTTCGATCAGGTCCATAAAGGTGTCCCCGAGCCGAATTGTGATCCGATTTTCTTTTGTTTTTAGTTGTTCTCGAGCCATCCAACCCTCCGACAGTCTGACCTTCAATGTTATCACTGATCACAGGGTGCAAAAACCCACCCCCTATTCGCTTCCTCATTGGTTGTTGGCTCCATGCCTGGGTTAGACTTCTGCGCCAATGTGGTCTACCTGGGCAAGCGACTTTGAAAAACAGCTTTCGTCGGCCATCCAACGACTCTACGGGCTGGAACTTGAGGTACCCGTCTTGCTACCCCCGAGTCGAGATCTCGGTGATCTGGCCAGCCCGGTGGCATTATCCCTGGCACGGGAACTGCGAAAACCACCTCGGGAAATCGCCGAAAGCATCAGCCAGGAAGTATCGGTCCCCCAAGATCTCGGACGCCTGGAAGTCGCCGGGGCTGGCTATCTCAACCTGTTTTATGACCGCGCCGCGCTAGCTCCTCAAGTACTGAAAAACTCACTTGCGTACTCGACACCCAACGCGCGCCGCATCATCGTCGAGCACACCAATATCAACCCCAACAAAGCCGCCCACATCGGTCATCTGCGCAACGCAGTGCTCGGGGACATCCTTGGTCGCCTGCTGCGCGCCGTTGGGCACCGGGTAGAAGTCGAAAACTACATCGACGACACCGGCGTGCAAGTTGCCGATGTGGTGGTTGGATTTCTCGATCTCTCGGAGATGCCTGCGGCAGAAATTGCAGCGATTCCGGAGCCTTTCGACTTCTATTGCTGGGATCTCTATGCCCGCGTAGGAGAGTGGTTCGCTGAAGACCCCGAACGCCAGAGACTTCGCAGTACCACTCTGCATCAGTTGGAATCTGGATCGGGTCCGCGCGCCGACGTAGGGCGAGCAATCGCTGAGCGGGTTGTAGGCCGCCACCTGACCACCATGCGAAGGCTGGGCATCGAATACGACCTGCTGACTCGCGAGAGCGACATCTTGGCGCTGGATTTTTTTGCCCGCGCCTTCGAACGCCTCAAACAGGCGGGCACGATTCACCTTGAGGCCGACGGTAAGAACGCTGGCTGTTGGGTCATGCCGCTCAGCGAGAGTGAGGAATTCAAAGGTCTCGAGGATCCAGACAAGGTCATCGTGCGCTCGGACGGCACCGTCACCTATGTCGGCAAAGACATCGCCTACCAGTTGTGGAAATTTGGACTTCTGGGCTTGGACTTCCAGTATTTGAACTGGACCGACCAAGGAGTCTGGAGAACCGATCATGGCCAGCCCGAAGGCCAATCGCCAGCTGACCCCAAATTCGGTGGCGGAGACCATGTGGTCAATGTCATCGATGCTCGCCAGAGCTACCTGCAAAAGATTGTTCGCGCCGGATTAGAGGCATTGGGTCACGAGCAGGAGGCCAAGGAGTCTTTTCACTTCGCCTACGAAATGGTCTCGCTGTCGGCGGTAACCGCCGAGTCGATGGGCATTTCAACCTCAGGCGGCAGTGTCGAGATGTCGGGCCGCAAGGGAATCGGCGTCAAGGCCGATGACCTGATCGACCAATTGATTGCCAAGAGTTCCGCGGAACTCGACCTGCGAGGGTCAGAACTAGGCCCGGAAGCAAAAAGGAAACTGGCGCACCAGATCTCGGTCGCCGCCTTGCGGTTTTTCATGGCCAAAGCGACCACCACCCGGGTGATCGCGTTTGATCTGGACGATGCGCTTGCTTTTGAAGGTGAAACTGGTCCCTACCTGCAATATTCGGTGGTTCGTGCTCGCAATATTCGTAAGAAGCTTCAGGCAGCCAGTATTGCCCAGCCCTCCGACCAGGAGATCGCACAAATCCCCTCTGAAACCTGGAACCAACATGACGATCTGTGGGATCTGGTGGTCACCGTGGCGAGAATTCCTTCGGTGGTTGCCGATGCAGCCACACCACCGTATGAAATCTCGACCATCGCTCGGCACGCGGTGGAATTGGCCCAGAAGTTCAACGCCGCCTACCACCGCCACCCGGTGTTGCAAGAAGCCGATGATGATCTGCGCAATCTTCGGATCGCGGCGTTTCAAGCCTTTGAGCGTGGGATGAGCGTGCTGAGCGACCTACTCGGCATTGAACTGCCGGAGCAGATGTAACCCCGGTGGGTACCTGCACAACCATCGAAAAGAATCTCGGCGAATCAGCGTTACCGATAGACCGTCGATTGATAACCTGCAGTCCGCCCCTCAAACGAACCCGTTTCAAGCCAACAGAGATCCAGCAAAAAAAGGAGCCGCATCCATGAGCTTAGCCACCTACAGCCTGATCCACATCCTCGGCCTCGCCGCCGTCTTGGTTGCTCTGGGAGGCATGCTCGCCCTGGTTGCCAGCGGCCACAAAACTGCCGAGAGCAGTCAGAAAAGTACCCTGATGGCGCTGCACGGCGTCGGCATGATCCTGATGATCGTCGCCGGTTTCGGCATGCTGGCGCGGCTGGGAATTCATGGAATTCCAAGTTGGGTATGGATGAAGTTGGTGATTTGGATCATCCTCGGGATCATCCCGTTCTGGATCCGCCGCAGCCCTGGCGTAGCCAAGCCGCTGTTGTGGGTTCTACCCCTGCTGCCGTTCGCCGCTGCCTATCTGGCTTCGTACAAGTAGCGTGTCCAAACAACCCTGGGTTGGTTGGGGTTTGGCCCTTATGTTTGCGAGCTGTCCACTGCTCGCAGCCGATCTATACGAAGTGGACGACGCAAGGATTGAGCCTCCACAACGCGTTGCTGGAGATGCTCCCGCCTATCCCCCTGAGGCTCGCAATCTCTGCATTACCGGCGTGGTCACACTGCTGATCGTGGTTCAAAAAGACGGTTCGGTCGGAGACGTGGTAGTAGTGGACGACGCACACTTCGGGATGGATCAAATTGCTAAAGAGACGGTACAGGAATGGCTCTATCAGCCGGGTCGCCTTCGCTCATCAGGGGAAGCGGTGGAAGTCAACCTGCCGGTCGCAGTCCGCTTTGAAAACCCGTGTCCCCAAAAAAAAACCGGAGTTGTCCGCGTCGGGGGGGAAATTCGTCCGCCGAAGAAATTGCGATCACCCGATCCCGTCTACACCAAAGAAGCCCGCATCGCATGCGTCGAGGGACTCGTAATCCTCGAGTCGATCATCAACAAACAAGGTGACGTTACGAGTGTACGCACTCTCAAAGACCTTCCTGCTGGTTTGGGAGCGGCCGCGAGGCAGGCCGTAAGGCGTTGGAAGTATCAACCTGCTCACACTCCGGACGGCAGACCGATTGACGTTATTTATACCCTAACGGTGAATTTCTCGTTGGGCGGACAGTGCAAGCGAGGTGGCAACCTACAACTCAAGCTTCTCCACTCTGTCGAGCCAGAAGTCGAGGGAATCACCGGCGAAGTGTCTGCCGCGATCACCATCGGTCGCAATGGAAAGGTGATCAATGTCTCTATTGTGGACTCGACTGACAAGAGACTCGATAAACCGGTGAGAAAGGCACTCTCCGAGTGGCGCTATGAAATACCTAAAGACCCCAAGACCGGGCGAAAGACAAATGCGGTAACCACCGTCAACCTCAAGTTCTGAAAACCAGATCACCAACTCAACACACGACGAGCCGTAGCAGCAACATCACCCCCCTGCGGCAAGAGTTGTTTTTCTAGATTCTTCGCATAGGGCACGGGTCGATCCGGGTAGGCCACTCGCTCCACCGGGGCGTCGAGCCAAGCAAATGCCTTCTCGGCGATTAATGCTGCCACCTCGCCACCGAACCCGCCGGTTCGTTGCGCTTCATGGACCACAACCGCTCGCCCGGTCTTTTGCACCGACGCCAGAATTGTTTGTTCGTCCAGCGGCACTAGTGATCGTAGGTCAACAACTTCGGCGTTGATGCCTTCCTCCGCCAACTCATCGGCCGCGTCTTGGCACCACCAAACCGCTGAGCCGTAGGCGATCAAGCTCACGTCGTGGCCTTCTCGCACCACGCGAGCCTGGCCCAACGACTCAATCTCAGGCGTGGTTGGCAACACTTCTTTGATCCGCCGATAGAGGTACTTGTGCTCCAGAAAGATCACCGGGTTAGGGTCGCGGATGGCCGATCGCAGCAAATTGCCAGCATCGGCGGCGGTCGCGGGACAGACCACCTTGAGCCCCGCCACGTGGGCGAACCAGGCCTCGGGATTCTGCGAATGAAAAGGGCCAGCCCCGACCCCACCACCGGAAGGTAGCCGCACCACGATCGGACACCGGCGCTGCCAGCGATAGTAGGTCTTGGCGGCGACGTTGACGATCTGGTTGAAGCCACAGGTGACAAAGTCGGCAAACTGCATCTCGACCACCACCGGAATGCCCGCCAAGGCACAGCCGATGGCGATTCCCAGCGTGCCGCTTTCAGCGATCGGCGTGTCTCGAATACGTTCCGGCCAGCGATCGTAGAGACCCCGGGTGACCCGGAAGGCCCCTTCAAATTCGGCAATATCCTGGCCCATCAAGACCAAGGTCGGATCCCCCTCCAACTCATCCCTTAGCGCGCCGGCGATCGCATCGACATAGCTAGTCGCTGCAGAGACTCCAGCCGAAGCATCGATCCCTGCCCCGTGGTCTGTTTCGAGTTCCAGTGAGGTCTCGGGCTCGAGCGAAGCCATTGGGGCAAAAACTTCAACCGTCGCACGCCCGGGGTCGGGCGGTTGTGCTTCGAGTGCTCGACCGAGGCTGGTTTCCACCAAGTCGGAGACTCTGGCTTCGATCCGCTGCAACAGCGCGTCATCCATTCCCTCAGCAAGCAATCGCTTGCGCATCGCCGGAACCGGATCTTGTGCTTGGTAGCGAGATAAATCGTCCCTTGGCACGACCTTGAGCGAGTCGTCTCCTTCGCTGTGCCCTTTCATGCGCCCAAGCATCGCCTCGATCAGGGTCGGGCCACCCCCACCCCGGGCGCGGCCAACTGCTTCTTGGGTAGCCAGTGACATCGCTTGTGGGTCGTTACCATCCACCGTGGCCCCGGCGATTCCATAGCCGAGGGCCCGGTCACTCAACCGTTCACAGGCGTACTGAAGTCGAGTCGGGGTAGAAAACGCATAGCCGTTGTTCTCGACCACCAAGACCAAGGGAAGGCGCCAGACGCCCGCCATATTAAGGGCTTCGTGAAAATCACCGGTGGAAGTTCCCCCGTCGCCGATGAAGTTCATCGCGACCCGACCGTTTCGCCTCTGCTGGTGCGCAAAAGCAGCCCCTGCCGCCACTGGAATCATCGCCCCCAAATGGCTGATCATGCCGACGTGGTCGATTCCGGCTTCAGTATTGGCGTACTGATAGTGGAAAGAACGCTCAATGCCGTGGGAAAAGCCGTCGTCACGACCCAACAGCTGACACGCCAGTCGATACAGCAGATCTTCTGGCGCCGGTTTGTGTTGTTGGCTGGGAAATCCGATCCCGGGAAACGTTCGGTCCGGGTCGAGGTAGATCGCAAGAATGGCACCCAAGTCGCGATGCAAAGACACCAGGGTATCTCCGAACTCCAGCGACATTCCGGCGGCGACGGTGGTCGCTTCATTGCCCACTTGGCTGTACCACTTGGCGACTCTGCCAGTCAGCAATAGAGACTCGAAACGCGCGTCCAAGTCTCGGGCAAGCTTCATCCACGCATAGTGGAGCTGGGCGTCACGATAGGTCCACATCACAGCGCAGTCTATGACCCCGCTGTCAGGCAGTCCATGGAATTTGTGCGGCAACACGTCGTCCTCACGCACCCATTCCAAGCATCGCCACAACCCACTTCTGTAGAATCTCGCTCGTGACTGCATCGCAGTTCCAGGCATTTAGCGTTCAACACTTGGTCGCAACAGCGGCCACGTTCGCGATCATCGGCATCATCGTCTACTGGATACAAAGGATACCGATGGGTTGGAGAACCTCAGCACCTCGCATTCTGGCGGTGGTGCTGGTGCTCTATCGATCTGTTGAAACCTTGTGGCGATGGAAGCTGGGCGAGTCGTGGCCGAAACTGTTACCGCTCCATTTGTGCGGCATGTCGGTGCTGTTGACGGCGATCGTTCTATGGTTTGAAAGTGACCGCGTGTTTCAAATCAACTATTTCTGGGTGGCCTCTGGAGCCACCATGTCGCTGCATACGCCGGATCTGCAATCCGGATTTCCCAGCTTTGCGTTTTTCTCATTTTTTATCGGCCACGGGCTGCCGATCTTGGGGATTGCAGTGGCGATATTCATTCTTGGCATGCGACCGAGGGCAAAGTCGATCCTGTGGGCCTTGATAGCGACTTGGGGAATGGGGGCGATCGCAGCGCCGGTCAACTTGGCCTACAACACCAACTATTTGTTTCTCAGCCAGAAGCCTCTGGGGGCGACCCCATTTGACTATTTCGGCCCTTGGCCGTGGTACCTGATCGTCGTCAATTTCGCCGGCCTACTGCTGTTTAGTATTTGCTACCTCCCTTTCTCGTCAAGGTTTAAACGACTATTGCCTAGTAATGCTCTCGAAGTTGGAGCTTCGAGATAAGTCTTCCTCATCCGCGTCCGCAATCTCAGCGCTAGCTAGCAAATCTACCGGCACCACGAGCCATCGATCTGGGACCGGTTCGGGTACTTCAAGACCATAGGTCGGGTACAATCTCTACTACTTCGCGAGGGGTGCGCAGTCGGACTAGGCGGCGCTGAGAAATACCCTTGGAACCTGATGCGGGTGATGCCGCCGGAGGGACGCGAGCAACCTCGAATCCCCCCTCGCGATCAACAGCAGCTGGGCCTCGACCCATCCACGGTCGACCCGGAACGGAGAAACAGATGGCTATCGAACAGATTCGAGGACCGTGGATTAGCAAGCGCAACAACGACGCAACACCCACTCAGTTGCACTACGCTCGCCGCGGGGAAATCACCGAAGAGATGCAATATGTCGCAGACCGCGAGGGCATGGACGCCGAGTTCATCTGTTCAGAGGTAGCGCGAGGCAGGGCAATCATCCCTGCCAATATCCATCACCCGGAGCTAGAACCGATGATCATCGGCAGTCGCTTTCGGGTCAAAGTCAACGCCAATATTGGCAATTCTCCGACCACATCCTCGATTGCGGAAGAGGTCGAGAAATTGGACTGGGCGACCCGCTGGGGCGCCGACACGGTGATGGATCTGTCAACCGGAAAGCAGATTCACCAAACCCGCGAAGTGATCTTGCGTGCAGCCACGGTTCCGATCGGCACGGTTCCGATCTATCAAGCTCTGGAGAAAGTGGACGGCGCTCCCGAAGACCTCAACTTCGATGTCTTCATGGAAACTTTGGAAGAACAGGCGCGCCAGGGCGTCGACTACTTCACCATCCACTCTGGAGTGCGGCTCCCCTACATCCCACTGACCGCGGAACGGGTCACCGGGATTGTCTCGCGCGGTGGTTCGATCATGGCCAAATGGTGTCTAGCGCATCACAAAGAGAACTTCCTCTACACCCGGTTCGAAGAGATTTGCGAACTTATGGCGCGCTACGACATCTCCTTCTCGCTCGGCGACGGGCTGCGGCCGGGTTCGATTGCCGACGCCAATGATCGCGCTCAGTTCGCCGAGCTAGAGACTCTCGGTGAGTTGACGGAAATTGCTTGGCACCACGACGTCCAGGTAATGATCGAGGGCCCGGGACACGTGCCGATGCATCTGATCAAGGAGAACGTCGACAAGCAAATGGAGCTTTGCCACGAGGCTCCTTTCTATACCCTGGGGCCATTGGTGACCGATATTGCCCCCGGCTACGACCACATCACTTCAGCTATCGGCGCAGCGATGATCGGCTGGTTCGGCACCGCGATGCTCTGCTATGTCACCCCCAAGGAGCACCTGGGGCTGCCCAACAAGGACGACGTGAAGCAGGGGTTGATCGCCTATCGGATCGCCGCCCACGCAGCCGATCTCGCCAAAGGCCATCCCGGAGCTCAGGACTGGGACGACGCACTGTCGCGGGCGCGTTTTGAGTTTCGCTGGAACGATCAGTTTGATCTGGCTCTAGACCCGGAAACTGCGCGCGCCTACCATGACGAAACCTTGCCCCAAGAGACCGCCAAGGAGGCCCATTTCTGTTCGATGTGCGGACCTAAGTTTTGCTCCATGGAGATCACCCGTGATCTACGCGAGTTTGCGAAGCGAGAAGGGGTTGAGGTATCGACTGCCATAGCAACCGGACTCTCGGAAAAGGCCGACGAGTACCGTCGAGAACGGTTGGCGATCGTCGATTGATCGATGCAGGCTCGAACTCAAGATCTTGGCCCCAAGTTGACGGTCATCTTGGTCTTCTGTTCGTTGTTTTATTTGATTGGAATCGATTGGGGCCTGCCCACAAAGCGCGCTGAAAGTTGGGCTCACGATGAGCTGACCCCGTATCACCGCGGATACACCGCGATGGATCGTTTCCATGGCCGCTATCCGCCGCTTCACTATCGGATAGTCAACGCTGGGTATTGGTTGGTGGATCAGTTTTCGCCGACCGATCTCGAACCCCATCAACTCAACCGGCGGCGACAGCTGGCCGCTCGCCTGATCAGTGTCGCGATGGCGTTGATCACACTGGTGCTGATTGTCGCCACCTATCGACAACTCTTCCCATCAGCTGCTGGCGCCCTACTAGCCGCTGCCATCTACGGGCTTTCGCCGGTGATGGTGTACTACAGCAAACTGGCTAACCTGGAAGCACCGTATTTGATGTGGTTTACCGCATCGTTATTTTTCTTTGTCAGAATTCTCCGTCAGCACCGGCTGCGCGACTATCTGCCGTTTGCGCTCACGGCAACACTCGCTGGAGTGACCAAAGATCAAGCAATCGCACTCTACATAGTCCCAACATTGGTGCTTCTCGTTAGCTTGGTGCGATTCAAGGGGACCAACCCAAGAAGCTGGGCTACCGTGCTGTTCGACCGCCGAATTCTGTTGTCGATCGTGGTGTGTGCCACAGCGTTCGCCCTGATTCACGAACTCTGGGCGCCGACCGGGTTTCGCCAACACTTAGCCGTAATCTTGGGCCCAGATACCGAGCGGTTCGCCCTTTACTCTCGAACCTTGTCAGGCTCTTTCGAGTTGCTGCGCGACGCAGTTCTGAATCTGGTTTTTGTCACCGGCGTGCTGTCCTTCGGGGCCGCCCTTCTTGCCGTTTGGTGGGCGACTCAACGGCGACAGACCGCGTGGCTCTCTTTACTCACGTTCCCGGTGTCACTGATGATTTTCTTCATCTTTCCTGTGGGCTACCACTATGATCGTTTTTTTGCCATTAGCAGTTATTGTCGCCTTGCTGGCGGGTCAAGGGTCTGGTACCCAAGAGTTGAACCAGTACCGCGAACGGCCAGGCTTCCGAGATTGGTGGCTTTGGAGTGGATTCACTGGGGTGAATTCTTTGAGCGAGATTCTTGCGAAAGCTCTGAAGTCCAGTGAAGTAACAGTAGGCTAGTCGCGGCGAGCACAGCAGCACCAAAATTCAGCACTGCGTCGGAGAACTCGCCCACCCGATCCGGAAGCAGAAATTGGATTCCTTCGTCGAGCAAGCCCAGCACCGAACCCGCGAGTGCTGCCACGACAAAGGGTACCCACAAGCGACCTCCAGGCAGGTTGCGGTGGCGTAGCGCCTCAAAAATAAGGCCGGTGATGGCACCGTACTCCACAATGTGGAGTTTCTCTTCCGGTCGATGAACATTGGCAAGTACGAGGGCGTAGACCCCGACCATGAGTCCAGCAACGATCCAAGCTCTCCGGCCCATATTGGCGCTTTGTATCAGCCTACCTGCTGCCAGAGCACAAGCCAACAGAACAATGACAACCACCGGTTGTAACAACCCATTGTCGCGCAAAAAGCGAACAACGTTGTCGCCCAGACTGAGACTGAGATAAATCGCCGTCTGGAGAACCGCCGCAGTAGTCCACAGTCTGCGTTCAGTTGAGGTTTGAAAAGTCATCAGATAAAGATGCGCCCCGAGGACTTCCCCGGGGCTCTTGGACGATCGATTGGACCCCTAGTCCATGTTCTTGCGTAGCACTGTCGGGATGTCGTAGTCGTCGACACTCTTCCAGTTGGGACCGAAACCTTCGTCGTCACCGTGCATGTGAGCAAGCGCTTTCTTGTAAAACGGCACCTTCTCTTCGCGTTCGACCTCGTGACTCTCTGGTCTCAAATAGACTTGAGGTTGGTCGATTTCGACCACAGAATCTTCCTCCTGAGCCACCTCATTGGTCATCTCACCGCTCATTTCAACGGCCGGATGTTCCAACTCGAACAGCGGCTCTGTAACGGCAACCGGCTCCGGCTCAACCACCGCGGTCACCCGAGACTGGAGCCACGGTTTGGCGCCATCGGTCGGCCGGTTGAATCCAGTGGCGATCACCGTTACCTTCATTTCGTCATCCATCTCGGGATCGACCACCATGCCGGTGATTATGTTGGCGTCCGCATCCACGGCGTCGGCGACAATCTTGGCAGCTTCCGCCATCTCGTGTAACGCCAGGTCTGCGCCACCGGAAATGTTGATCAAGACACCCTTGGCGCCATCGATCGAAGTGTCTTCCAGGAGCGGCGAGGAAATGGCACGCTGTGCCGCTTCCAGAGCTCGGTTTTCGCCCTTGGCGATTCCGGTGCCCATCAGCGCCATACCCATGCCCTTCATAATCGATTTGACGTCGGCAAAATCGACGTTGACCTCACCCGGAGTGGTGATCAAGTCACTGATCCCCTGCACCGCTTGACGCAAGACGTCGTCGGCAATGCGAAACGCTTCGGTGAGGGGAGTGCCGCGATCGACAAAGGACAGCAGGCGCTCGTTGGGGATGGCAATGACGGTGTCCACCGCATTGCGCAACTCTTCCAAACCTTGCTCGGCAAGCTTGGCCCGACGGCGTCCCTCAAACGAAAACGGTTGAGTTACCACCGCGACCGTCAACGCGCCGATCTCGGAGGCCAAAGACGCCAAGATGGGCGCAGCCCCGGTGCCGGTTCCGCCTCCCAGCCCAGCGGTGAGAAAGACCATATCGGATCCTTCCAGTTGCTCCAAGATGCGGTCGGTGTCTTCAAGCGCCGATTGGCGCCCGACGTCTGGATCACCTCCGGCACCCAAGCCACGGGTTAAGTTGGGGCCGAGCTGCAGTTTTCCCTGTGCTCGGCACTTGTCTAGTGCCTGAATGTCGGTATTCGCGGCGATGAACTCGATCCCCGACAACTCGGCATCGATCATTCGATTGACTGCGTTACCACCAGCACCTCCGATGCCGATCACCTGGATCTTGGCGGGGGAGAGACCCACGCCTTCATCCAAACGGATCGACGGACCCGATTCACTGCTTCGATCGTCCAATACAATCATGACTACCTCCTAGGGGTTTGGGGGTCCCATCACTTATCTATCTGTACCCGTCAGTGGGCGAAAAATTTCTCTAATACTGCCAGCCATGCCGCGAACCGAAAGTGGGCTTCGCGAACCGCGATTGGCGCGATTTCGTTCTTGATGTGCGTGAACCAGAAGTCCTGCTGCGGTGGTCCAAGTTGGTGACCTGAGTTCTTCCGGCAAGCCGGAGAACCCCTGAGGGACACCGTAGCGAACTCCCGAGTCGAAGACCTCTTCGGTCATCTCCAGTAGCCCATCCAATTCACATCCACCCCCGGTCAATACAATTCCACCGCGCAATGGCTCTTCAAAGCCGTGCTTGAACAAGTCGTCTCGAATGAGCAGGAGCAGCTCCTCAGCTCGGGGTTGCAGAATGTCGCACAGCTCGCGGCGAGGAACCACTCGAGACGCGCCATCACCAACCGCGCTGATGGCAACTCCTTCGTCGTCCTCAACCATTCCTGGCATGCAGCAGCCTCGTCGTATCTTGATTTCCTCGGCATCAGCAAACGGTGTCCTCAGCACCATCGCAAGATCGTTGGTGAAGTGATGGGAGCCCATCGGTAGTACCGCAGAATGCTGCGGAAAGCCGTCGGCCAAAAGGGTGTACTCGGTGGTGCCAGTACCCACGTCGATCAGCAAGACGCCGAGCTCTCGCTCGTCGTGGGTGAGAACCGCTTCTGAGGTAGCCAGGGGCTCGAACACCATCTGAGTCACCTCGATACCGGCCCGATTGATGCTTGTCAATAGAGTCTTAGAGCGAGTCGCGTTGGCGGTCACTAAGTGAACTGCAACCTCCAAACGACTGCCCATCATGCCGATCGGGTCGGAAATGCCCCCCTGTTCATTGACCTCAAATTCTTGCGGAATCGCGTGCAAAACGACGCGGTCGGACGGCAATGCCGCTGACTGGGCAGCCTCCAGTACTTTGTCAATATCTCGGCGGGTAATCTCTCGATCCCGACGCTGCCCGATTTGCATTGACGCCCGCGAGTTGACACAGCGAATGTCGACGCCAGCAACGCCGACGTAAGCGGATTCAATCTCGCATCCGGCCATCACCTCGGCTTCTTCGCTGGCCAACTTGACCGCCTGAACGGCGACTTCAATGTTTACGATGTTCCCGCGTCGGGTGCCCAGGTTTGCTGCCTTGCCGACACCGAGAATCTCGATTTCTTCTCCATTCGCCTGACCAATCAAGACATGGACCTTGGAAGACCCCACATCGATTGCCACCAAAGGATTCATTGCCATCTCATCACTCCTCTTGCTGCGTTTCCGGTTGAACGACAATTGATCCACTAACTCTCAAATCCACAGCTTGAATCTGAGAAAACTCTCTTTGGATTTGGCCCAAGTGAGTCGAAAGACTGCGTATCGCATCCTCGACCGAGTTCGCATTCACGGTCAGGGCGAACGGTAAGGCGTGGGTCTCGATACGAAAATCCCAATCGTTGAGCGCTTCGACTCGCGATACCTTGGCTCCCCAGTTCGGGTTCACCGTGCCCAGTTGTTTCACCACGGCGACTGCGCGAGCCAGGACATCCACTTCTTCGGTGCCCTCAATAAGCGGCAAGTTGGCCCAGCGAGCGGTAGAACTAAAGGGAGCAAAGCGATGTCCTTGTTGGTCGACGAAGTCGGCTCCCTCGCCTGAACGAACCACCGCCCAAGGAACCTGCTCTTGGATTTCCACCTCGAGCTGGCTGGGTAGTTGTTTGTTAACCTGAACTGCTGCAACCCATGGATGCGAGGAGACTCGAGCCTCGACCGCGGCCATGGGCATCGAGACCAAAGGCCGCCCCTGGTAGGTAGCTAGACGCTGCTGAACCCAAGACCCCTCAATTTGCTCGGTGCCACGAATGGTCACGTTCTGCAGGGTGAATTGCGGCGCAGTCAAAACCCACAAACCCAGCGCCGTCGGTACCCCCACCACCAATAGGGCCTTGACCAAGGGCTTCCATAACCGCAGCCAAACGCTTCGCTTTCGATGCCGGGCGACAAATAGCCGACGACGAAACGGAAACGTACGCTGCGATTCAACCAGTTGGCTCATGGATTGGACTCCACCAGTTGCTCCGCTAGCTGATAAATGTCCCCCGCGCCGAGAGTGATAATCACATCTCCAGGCTCAACTCTCTGACGCAAAATCTCGACCGCGTCGCGCCAATCTGGAATCCACGTCACCTCTCTGTGTCCCGAACCCTTGGCCTCATCGACAACGAGTCCCGCATCAACGCCCTCGATCGGCTGCTCGCGGGAGCCATAGATATCCACCACCACCGCTTGGTCAGCAGACAATAGAGCGCGTCCGAAGGCCGGCGCCTGATCCCGGGTGCGGCTGTACAAATGCGGCTGGAATACGGCGCGAATCGCGCTGCTTGGATAAGCTGCCCGAGTCGCCACAAGCGTCGCCTGTACCTCGGAGGGATGATGGGCATAGTCGTCTACGACTGTCGCCTCGCGCCAGGTTCCCAAACGTTCAAAGCGCCGATGTACGCCTGGAAACTCTGCCAGGATCTGCCTGATTCGCTCGAATTCAACCCCCAGGTCCATTGCCACCGCTACCGCCGCTAGGGCGTTGCGCACATTGTGGATCCCGGGCATCGGCAGATAGATCTCGCCGAGTTCGCCAAGGGTTTTATGGCGAATTTGAAACCGAACGCCGCCGTCACCGTGTTCAATTTCGGAAGCGGTCAAATCAGCCTGAGGTGAGGTTCCGTAAGTGGTAATTCGGCGATTCGCCAATCTCGGCAGGATCGCCTGAATGTTCGGCTCATCGAGGCAAACCACGACCCGGCCAAAAAACGGCACCCGGCTGGCGAACTCGACGAAAGCATCCTCAATCGAAGAGAGGTCACCATAAGTGTCCAGGTGCTCGGCTTCAATCGAGGTAATCACCGCCAGAATCGGCTGTAGGTGCAGAAACGAGCGATCGTACTCGTCGGCTTCGGCGACCATATATTCAGATCCGCCCAACCGAGCCCCAGTTCCCGATACTCTCAATCGACCGCCCACGATCACCGTCGGGTCCATTCCAGCCTCGGTCAGCAGAGTGCCGATCATCGACGTGGTGGTGGTTTTTCCGTGCGTTCCAGCGACCGCGATTCCATACTTCAGCCGCATCAACTCTGCCAACATCTCAGCCCGCCGCACCACTGCAATACCGCGTTCGCGCGCGGCCACAACTTCGACGTTGTGCTGTGGAATTGCCGACGAAATCACCACCAACTGAGCCGCCTTGAGGTTCGACTCCTGGTGTCCGATGTAGATCTTCAGACCCAGTCGTTGCAAACGTTTGGTGACCTCCGACGCTTCGAGATCGGAACCGGTCACTTCAAAGTCGTTGGCGGCCAGCACTTCCGCGATTCCGCTCATGCCAGCGCCACCGATCCCCACCAAGTGGACCTTCTTGAGACTGGCGAACTGGCGAAACATCAGGCCGCTTCCTCCAGGGCTTCTACTAAATCGGCAATGTGGGCCGCGGCCCGCGGCGTCGCCTGCTCTGCCATCGATTGGCTAGCGATTTGAACCAAACTTGGATCGGAGAGTAGAGCTGTGAGTCGTTCCGCCAGTTGCTCGGCGGAGGGATGGGGCGACGACCACGCGGCACCTCGTTCAACCAACCGCTTCGCGTTGCTCTCTTGATGACCGTGGGCGATCATTAACGGCACCAAAATTGCCGCCCTTCCAGCCGCAGCCAATTCAGCCAACGTCTGGGCCCCAGCGCGACTGATCACCAAGTCGGAACGCTTCATGTGACCTGCCACGCCGCTCAAGAAGCCACGAACGACCACCTCCACGGAGGCCGCAACCTGCTGGTACCGCTGTTGGGTCACTGCCTCGTGCTGCGAGCCGCATTGGTGAAGAACAGCCAGGCCTCTGTGCAAGGTTGGAGCGAGCTTCATAAGGGCTTTGGGAACCACTTGATTGAGTTCCTCCGACCCTTGGCTGCCGCCGAGCACCAGAATCTGGAAGCAGTTTCGCTCAGTTCCCTGGCTCTGTGTCACCTTCGAGAATGATTCGTTGACGGGAACTCCGGTCACCACGTTTTTACCGCCGGTCTGGGGTCCCGGATGACCCCAGGCGATCCGATCGGCAAAACAGGCGAGCAGGCGATTCCCCACTCCCATAACCGCGTTGGGTTCAAACAAGAGCACTCGACGACCGAGCATCTTGGCCGCCAGAACACCAGGGACCGAGACGTACCCTCCGGTGCCGATGACCGTTTGCGCCTTGCGTCGCTTCAAGATCTTTCGCGCAGCATGTGCCCCACGCAGTACCACCACTCCAGCTCGCGTCTTGCCAAGCAAGCCACGGCCGACGACCGGCAGCGCCGGGACCGCGTCAAATTCCACTTGAGCCCCTGCCACCAAGCGCTGCTCAAAACTACCGGCACGCCCCATCCAACTCACGCTCCACCCCCGTTCGATGAGTTCCCGGGCGACTGCCAACCCCGGATGGACGTGCCCAGCACTACCGCCTCCGGTAACCACGGCATGTTTGCGGTGTTGCGTATGACCTTCATCCATCCCACTATCCGTGTTGAGAAACGTTGAGAAGAACACCGCACGCGGCCAGGGTCACGACCATCGACGAGCCACCGTAAGACATCAGCGGCAGAGTGATGCCGGTGGTCGGTGCTAGCGACAGAGCGACCGACACATGTAGCAGGGCCTGAAGAACGATCACCGCCGTGATCCCCCAAGCCAGATGGCGACCCAATAGATCTTGTGCGCGAGTCCCGGCGCGAATGCCCCGCCAGGCAAAGACTCCAAAGAGCAGGACCACCGCAACCGCCCCGATAAAGCCCAACTCCTCGCCGACGATGGCGTAGAGGAAATCTGAATAAGGGAACGGCAAGAAATAGAGCTTCTGCAAGCTCTCTCCCGGGCCCAGCCCCCAAAGTCCCCCGGAACCGATAGCGATCAAAGATTGCTTGACCTGCCAAGCGTGCCCCAAAGGATCGTTCTCAGGATGCAAAAAGGCGGTCAATCGGTCTTTCTGGTATTCGACGTGCTGGACCAAGAAGTAGGCGAACAGCGGCGCTCCGGCGGCAACGGGTAGCACATAGCGCCATCGCAACCCGCCGAGGAACAGCATTAGACCGGTGATGGCGGCGATCACAATCGCGGTCCCCAGATCTGCCTCCAGAAGAATCAATGCCACGAACACCCCAGGAACCAGCAACGCCGGGAACAATAGGTCGCGATCTCTTTCCGACTCCGCAGTCCGGTGAATCGTCACCGCCATAAAAATCACCCCGACGAACTTCGCCAATTCCGACGGCTGAAGCGAGAATCCGGCGAGCAGGATCCAGCGTCGCGTTCCATTGACCGTGGGACCGAATAGCACTGCAATTAGCAACGTCACCACAGCTAGCACAAGCAACCCAAACACCATTGGCTTGCCAAGTTTTCGGTAGTCGATGTGCATCACTACCAACATCGCGATCAAGCCCAGCCCGACCGCCAAAATCTGCTTTGTGAACAACCGGCTAAAGCCGTTTTGATGTCCGTCGGTAACCACAGTCGACGCGGACTCCACCATCACCAAGCCCAAAGCAACGAGCACCACTACAGCAGTGAACAACACCATGTCGAAGGCGAGTTTCTTAGCCACCTTGCACCCCAGATAGCTGCTCAACCAAGAGACGGAAATGATCTCCACGCTCTTCGAAGTTGCGGTACTGGTCGTAGCTGGCGCAAGCAGGTGACAACAGAACCACGTCGCCCGGTTCGGCGCTCTTGAAAGCCGCGGATACTGCCGCTTCCAGGTCGCCGCAATCGTCACCGAGGGCGATCGCTGATAGAGCCGCTATCAGCTCTTGTCCGGCTTCACCGATGCCATAACTTCGCTTGACCCGTCCATCGGCGGCGGCTACGAACTCCCCGAGTTCGACACCTTTGGAACGGCCCCCGACAATCAGATGAACACGGTTGGCGCCAAAGGCAGTCAGAGAACGAGCACTGGCCGCGGGATTGGTTCCTTTGGAGTCGTTGTAGTAGCGCACGCCATCGATCTCCGCAACCAACTCACTGCGATGCGGCAAACCTCGGAAGCTCCGAACTGCGTCGCGAACGATCTCTCGAGAAACACTCAAGGAGCGGCCAATCAGGCTAGCCGCCATGGCGTTTTCCAAGTTGTGCAACCCCGGTAAGGTCGAGTCGCTCGGGCTAAACAGCGGCAGGCGACGCCCATCAGATATTTCGACCACTTGATCCCCATCTAGATGGCATCCTTCCGTCGTTTGCCGACGCGTGGAAAAGGTCACCTGGTGGGCAGCGCTTTGACTCAAGCAAACCACCGGATCGTCGAGATTCAATATCGCAGTGTCATCAGCGGTCTGATTGCGGAAAATCGCCGCCTTAGCCTGGGCGTAATCGGACATGGTGCCGTGTCGATCCAAATGATCAAAGGAAAGATTGAGCCAAGCCGCAACGCGAGGATGAAAGGCGTCGATACGCTCAAGCTGGAAGCTCGACAACTCGACAACGTAGTAGTCCACCGGATCTTGGACCGCAGATGACAGCGGGAGACCAAAATTTCCACACACCGCAACGCTGTGCCCACCGCGCTGCAGAATCTCACCGGTGAGAGCCGTGGTTGTGCTCTTGCCATTGCTCCCGGTAATTCCGATGAAGCTTCCTGAGTCGCTCCACTGATAGGCGAATTCGACTTCTGAAGTCACGGGGATGCCAAGCGCTGAAGCTTGGGTCAGTAGCAAGGAATCCGACGAAATTCCCGGGCTGATGACCACACCGCCGATTGTCTCTGGAAGATCAAAGTTGGTACCCAGCTGATAGTCGACCCTCGGATCGGACCGATCGAGCGACAAGTCGGGGTTGTCATCGACCGCGATCACTTCTTGACCGCGGGCCACCGCCAGCGCCACAGCGGCACGACCGGAAATACCCAGTCCATAAACCAGGATTTGTTGCCATTCACGGATTGCGGCTGGTCGACTCATCGCAGTTTCAAGGTCGCCAAGCTCATCAAGGCAAAAAAGATCGAAACAATCCAAAAACGCACGATCACCTTCGGCTCCGCCCAACCACCCAGTTCAAAATGGTGGTGAATCGGCGCCATGCGAAAAACCCGGCGACCGGTCGACTTAAACGAGCCCACTTGAATGATCACCGACAGCGCCTCGATGACAAACAAGCCACCCACAAGGCCGAGCAATATCTCTTGCTTGGAGAGCACAGCGACGCTGCCGATCGCGCCGCCGATTGCCAACGAACCAACATCCCCCATGAACACTTCGGCGGGATGACAGTTGAACCAAAGAAATCCCAAGCTGGCGCCCACCAGAGCGCCACAGAAAATCGTCACTTCGCCGACGCTGGCGACGTAGGTCACCTGCAGGTACTCGGCGAGCACACGATTGCCTGCGACGTAGGTAAATACGGCATAGGTGGAGGCCGCGACCAGGGTCGAGCCAATCGCCAAGCCGTCCAAACCGTCAGTTAGATTTACCGCGTTCGAGGCACCGGTCAAAATGAAGACGACAAACAGAACGTAGAATAAGCCTAGATCGAACACTGCGCGTTTGAAAAACGGCAGGGCAACCTCTGTACTGAACCCATCCCCAGTGTTAAGAGCCGCCCAAACTAATCCCAAACCCACCACTAACTGGAGTACAAACTTGACCCGCGCGCTGAGTCCTTTGGAGTGCTTGCGGCGTACCTTGAGAAAATCATCGGTGA
Organism: Candidatus Multivoradales bacterium; assembly: GCA_965248055.1. Classification (GTDB taxonomy): domain Bacteria; phylum Acidobacteriota; class Thermoanaerobaculia; order Multivoradales; family JAHEKO01; genus CBDCXF01. The sequence goes on along the minus strand of CBDFIJ010000004.1, from coordinate 2,506,405 downwards.
ACCCGATCGCACCAAAAGCCAACGTCACGATCACCACCAGCCAAATGAATCGATTGCTTAGGTCGGCCCACAGCAAGGTCGGCACCACCACGGCAAAAAGGATCAGCACCCCGCCCATGGTCGGCGTGCCTTGTTTTACGTGATGGCTCTGTGGCCCTTCGGCACGAACTTCCTGACCCACAGACAAACGCTGCAGCGCGCGAATAATGCGCGGCCCCAAGACCAACGAAAGCACCAAAGCGGTAGCCACGGCCAAAGCGGTACGAAAGGTCAGATAGCGAAAGACGTTAAACAGCGGTGAGACGTCCCGCATTGAGTAGAGCCAGCTATACAGCATCCAGCTCCCCTCTCGCGACCCAGTCGCGTTCGATCCGTTCAACCAGCGATTCCAAAGCCACTCCCCTGGAGCCTTTGACCAGCACTAGGTCTCCAGTTTTCACTAATTTCACAAGATCGTCGGACGCTGACGGAGCATCTGGGTACCAGTAAGTCTCGGCGCCTGCTTGATTAGCGGCATCGACCAGCCAACGCGCTTCTTCGCCAACACCCACTACCAACGAGAACCCACACTCGACTGCGTTGATCCCAGCCTGGCGATGAAGTTGTTGCGCGTCATCACCCAACTCCAACATCGACCCGGCCACAACTAGGCAGCGGTCACAGGGCAGTTTGGAGGCGGACGCCAGAGCAGCTTTGAAAGCTCGCGGGTTGGAGTTGTAACTGTCATCGATCAGGGTCAGGCCACCGACTCGCACCAGTCGTCCTCGCATTCGGTTCGGCGCTATTTCGAGACCAACCTCAGCGATCGACTCCAGGTCAACTCCTGCCTGATTCGCAGCGGCAGCAGCAGCGGCAAAATTCCAGGCGTTGTAATCCCCGTGCAGGCGCAAATCTACGGCTACCGATCCATCCACTGTCGACAAGTCGAACAGTGTCCGCCCGGGCTCAGATTGCAGAGATCCGATCACTACCTCCGCTTGCTCGCCGGCGCCGTAGAGCACCACCGGGCCACCGGCGTCTGCGTGGCGTTGCGCTATTTGCGTAACCCATGGGTCGTCACAATTGGCCACCACCAAGCCTTCGGGTTGAAGCCCCAGCAACAACTCGGCTTTTGCCTCGGCAACCGCCTCCAGCGAGCCCAATCGCTCCAGGTGCGCTTCCCCGACGTTGGTGAAAACCGCCATCTCAGGTTGACCTAGCGCACTGACCTGGCCCAGTTCCCCCGGCTCCGACATTCCCATCTCAGCCACCATCCACTCGGTATCGTTGGGGATGTTGAGCAGCGACAGCGGAAATCCGTAGAGATTGTTGAAGTTCCCTGGACTGGCAGCCGTACGGAATCGCTTGGCCAACATCCGATGCAGTAGTTCCTTAGTGGTGGTCTTCCCAGCAGACCCGGTGACCGCAACCAAATGCTCGGGTTTCTCACTCCGTACTTTGCGGGTTAGGTGATGCAAAGCAACGAAACTGTCCGACACCAAGATCCCGGCCCCGCGCGTCTCCGGCTGCCCGACCATCTCAAGCTGATGTTCAACCACCACACCCGAGGCACCGGCCTCGAAGGCTGCGTTAACGAAATCGTGCCCGTCCACTCGCTCCCCCGCCAGAGCAATAAATAGCTCGCCACCGGTGAGCCGCCGAGAGTCGATATCAACGCCCTCCCATTGAGCGGTTTCGCTGCCCCAGATCAGGCTGCCCTGCATCGCCTCAACGGCATAGCTGATCGCCCGGGTCACCGCTCCACCTCGAAGGCTTGTCGCAGTTCCATCTGGTCGGAAAAAGGAATCTGTTGCGCACCAACAATCTGCACTCGCTCATGACCTTTGCCGGCCACCAAAATCACCGATTCCGCAGTGGCTTCCTGGACCGCTCGACGAATCGCGGTCTTGCGGTCGGGTTCTACTAGGTACCCTGACGGTCCGGAGGTCGCTCTTAGCCCCTCTTCGACTGCGTCGAGAATTCGCTGAGGATTCTCACTGCGTGGGTTGTCCGAGGTGGCAATAGCCAGATCTGCCAGGGCTCCTGCTGCTTCACCCATGGGTACTCGTTTGCCAACATCACGGTCACCCCCACAGCCAAAAACCACGATTAGATGCTTTGCTCCCAGCTCTCTTAACGCGCCAAGAGCCGCCTCCAGACCTGCCGAGGTATGGGCGTAGTCGACGAATGCCGGAACTCTCCCCGGCACCGGCTCCAGTCGACCGTCGATCGGAGTTACTTCGGCGATTCCGGCAATTACCCGGCCATGAGGGATTTCCAAGACTTCGGCAATCGCCATTGCGCCCAGAAGATTGCTCAAGTTGTAGGCCCCAATCAGAGGGCTCTCGATCTCGATATCGCCTCTAGGGGTACGCACCGTCGCTCGGATCCCGGTAAACGAAAGCTCGGCGCGCTGTGCCCGGATCTCTCCATCTCGACCGTAGGTGAGGGCGTCTGACAGCTCTGACACCAGGCGCTGTCCATATCGATCGTCGGTACCAACCACTGCTCTGCCGCCGACCTTGAGTTGGTCAAATAGCCGCTTCTTGGTGCTGTAGTAATCCTCCCAACCATCGTGGAAGTCGAAGTGGTCGCGGCTCAGATTGGTGAAGGCCGCAACGTCGAATTCCAGTTCACCGACCCTGCCCTGAGCGATTCCGTGAGACGAAACCTCCAGCACCGCAGCCTCGATTCCTTGATCAGCCGCTCGCTCAAGAGAAGCGTAGAGCTCCGGAGCTTCCGGGGTGGTTCGTTGCGGGCCTGATTGATGATCGCCAAACCGGGTACCCAAAGTTCCGATCCGCACGCTACGCACGCCAGCGCCCTCAAGGATCGCGGAGGACAGCTCGGCCAGAGTAGTCTTGCCGTTGGTGCCAGTGATACCAACCATCTTCAGCCGTTGATCCGGCTGCGCCCACAAACGCGAAGACATCGGACCGAGAAGATTGCGGGCGTTTTCCGTCTGCAGCCATGGCACCGAAGCGGAATCGACCTCAGGCCCTTCGGCCAAAACCGCCACTGCTCCGTTGGCAACTGCTTGGGCAGCAAACATCCGGCCGTCGTAATTGGAGCCGATCAAAGCGACAAAGAGATCTCCTGGAGTCGTTTTGCGCGAGTCCATGGCAATCCCCATCACCTCAAGGTCATAAGGTATCGGCCCCTGGATCGGGAAGTCTTGAAGCAAGGCTTGCACGTTCACCCCTCGACTCCTGAAGACACGCCATCCGCAACTCTTCCCTCAGCGTGATCAACAACCAAGACCGGATTGAGCTCCGGCTCAGGTGGCCAACTGTCGTCAGGAGGTAGCCGCCAATAGCGAAACACTCGTTCAACGATGCGCTGAAAGGTCGGTGCGGCAACTACCCCACCCTCCTCTGCACCAGCCGGCTCGTCAATCAGGACAAACCCAACCAAACGCGGTTCGCGGGACGGCGCAAACCCGACAAAACTCGGCATGTAGAGCTGGTGCGAGTAGCCTCGCCGATCGCGAGTTACTTTTTGTGGAGTTCCGGTCTTGCCGGCAACTCGATAACCAAGAACCCGTGCACCCTTGGCGGTTCCTTTCTCCACCACGTGCTCCAGAATGCGCTCCAAATCCAACGCGGTTGCCCGCGTCAGTGGCTGACCCAAGACTTCGGCAGGTATCTCTTGGTCGCTAACTCGCAGCACCACCCGTGGCTTCCACAAGGTGCCTCCATTGGCGATCGCGGCGAAGGAATTGACCATTTGAATCGTGGTGACCGCGATCCCGTGGCCAAACGCCGCATAGGAATGGGCGTACTTGTCCCAATCCTCCAAGTCGCGGAGCATTCCTCCGCTCTCACCCGGAACGTCGATTCCAGTGCGTTGTCCAAATCCAAAATCCGCAATGGTCGAGTAAAAGCGCTCGCGACCAGCCACTTCGCCGATCCGGATGGCTCCTACATTGCTTGACTTGGCGATGATGTCGGCCACCGAAAGCTGATCGTAAGGGTGATGGTCGCGGACTCTTTTTCCGTTACCCAGAACCACGAACCCATTGCCACAATGGAATTCGTCAGCGGCGGTCACCAAATGATCGGACATCGCCGCGGCCAAAGTGATGATCTTGAACGTGGACCCGGGCTCGAAAACGTCGCTAACCGGTCGTAGTCGGCGCGCGTGGGCGTCGAATTTTTGGTAGTTGTTGGGGTCAAACGTCGGCACTGACGCCATCGCCAAAATCTCGCCGTTTCGTGGATCCATCAACACCGCAGTTCCACCCAACGACTTGGACCTCTTGACCGAGTCCGCCAACTCGGTTTCGACAATGTGCTGGACCACCGCGTCGACGCTCAAATGGAGATCGGCACCGGGCTCCGGGTCGGAGAAGGATCGCTCTTCCGCGGTCACCCAAGCTCCACGGGCATCGCGCACAACCTGTCTTTGAACCGCATCACCCATCACCGCCTGGTTGTATCCCGCTTCAAGACCGCCCAATCCCTTGTGGTCGGTGCCGACGAAGCCCAATAAATTCGCCGCCAGAGTGCCGTTCGGATAGTAGCGACGTGACTCGCGAACGAAATCGATGCCGTCCAGATCGAGCGCGCGAATCGCCTCAGACTGATCAAAGTCAAGTTTGCGAGCGACCCACGAAAAGCTCCTTTCCGCGGTCAATTTGGGGACCAGCTCACTCCATTTGACCCCGATGATCGGCGCCAACGCCTTGGCAGTGAGTGCTGGATCGTCGACTCGGGATGGCACGGCGAATGCCGACTCAACCGTCATCGACACAGCCATCGGCCGCCCCTGTCGATCGTAAATAGTCCCTCTGGGTGGCTCCAATTCAACCACCCGCTGTTGCTGCTGCTCCGCTTTTTCGCGATAAACGTCGCTACGGACGATCTGCAAATCCGCCAGCCGGTAGACGATTCCGCCCATCCAGCCAACCAGGGCAAGCAAGACTAAGGTGGGTCTCAGCCATTTCACCGTGCTACCACCCTCACTGCCATTCCCCCAAGCGGATCACTTGCTCGAGACCTGGTTCGATCAAACCAATAGCTGTTGCTCTCGCTTCGACGTTTGCCGGACTCGAACGGGCCGTCCACTGCAACTCCAGCTGCCGTTGACGGCGCTCGAGTTCGACCAGTGCTCGCTCTTTCTGGTTGATCTCGTATCCGGTGCGAACCACCTGACCTCGAAGCCAGATATTCCCCAAAGCACCAAGGACCGGCGGAAGGGTAAGTGCGACCACCAGCATCAATTCACGGATCTTCCGGCGGTCGCGTTCGCGCACCAAGTAGGAATTGGTAACCGGTCGGGTGGCAACGTAAGCACCTCGCACTTAGACTCTCCGCGCAGCCCTCAGTTTGGCCGACCTAGATCGCGGGTTGGCGTTGACCTCTTCGACGCTGGGTCGGATCGGTTTCTTGGTCAAGACCTCGATCGCGCGCTGCTCGGTCAGCGGACGCCCGGTGATCTGGTCCTTTTCAACTTCAGCCATTCCTCGCAGTGTGTGTTTGACGATGCGATCCTCAAGGCTGTGGTAGGAAATTAAGACCAGTCTGCCCTCCGGATTGAGCAAGTCCGTCACCCCATCCAACATGCTCTGAAGTCCGGTCAATTCTTCGTTGACCGCAATCCGCAGCGCCTGGAAAGTCCGGGTAGCTGGATGAATTTTGCTGTTGCGATGCGCCCTATTGCGAGGAGTAGGGCCGACCGCAGCTCTCACCGCTTCGGTAAGATCTTCGGTGGTCTCCAAGGGACGCACCTCTCGCCGCCTGACGATTTCTCGGGCGATCCGCCTGGCTTTCCGTTCCTCACCGTATTCGCGCAATATCCGATACAAATCAGCCTCCTCCAAACCGTTCAACAGTTCCCCAGCAGTGGTCGCGTCAGCACCCATTCGCATATCGAGGGGTCCCGAGAAACGAAAACTGAACCCTCGTTCCGCGGTCTCCAGTTGCATCGATGAGACCCCGAGGTCGGCAAAGATTCCGTCGACCTTTTCGATCTTGAGTCGCCCCAAGATTTCCTCCAGTTGATCGAAACGCCCCTGCACCAACTCGACCCGGTCCTGAAACGGTTCCAGGCGCTCGGTCGCCAAGCCCAGCGCCACTGGGTCGCGGTCAATACCGACCAAACGGACGCCCGCGTCCGCCTCCAACAAACGGACCGCGTGCCCGGCTGCGCCCAGAGTGCAATCGACAAAAACTCCGTGCCTGGGTGCCAACCAATAGAGCGACTCCGCCAGCAAAACAGGCACATGCTTGCGAGCCCACCGATCATTGCTGATTGACTCCTCGGCAGGCATCTTGGGCTCTCACCTAAATGCCTTTTTCGCTGAGGTACTCGAAGTCCGCTTCGGTAAACGGTTCGCCCTCGAATCGACGGCTCAAACGGTCTTTGTTCCAGATCTCCAGATGGTCCAGACGCGCACCGACAACAACTTCGCCCTCGATTTGCGCACTGGAACGCAGAATCTGTGGGATTACCGCGCGGCCTTGCGCATCGAGTTGTGCTTCTTGCCCGAAATAGTGAACTCGTTCCAGATACTTGCGCCGAGTGCGATCTGTCGACGGTAGCGCCAGCAACCGTTGTTCAATGCCTTCCCAAGTAGGAAGCGGGTAAATCAGTGCGGAATCACCTAAGACTGAGGTGATAAAGACATCGCGGCCGTGCTCTTCAACCAATCGACGACGTAATTCCGTCGGAATCTTGAGTCGACCCTTGGTGTCGATTTTTGTAGTGGCACTTCCACGCAGCACAGCTTAAGTCCCCTTCCTTGGGAAAGAGTCGCGCCAGTGTAGCAATGAGGGCCACTATTGTCCACATTAGGCCACTATTGGCCACCAAGTATCTAAACTAAGTAGTTGAGCCAATTTAGGGCTTTTCCAACTGCTCGTTTCAGGTGATTTCGGCCGGTTTCCAGCCGCTTGGCTATCCCTCCGCCGGAGTCGTACTCACTGCGGTTTCTTCGGGGGCGACCTCCGCCTCTTCAGAGGAGGCCTCGCCTGCCAAGTCATCGGCCACTTCAAGGTCGTTCAAGGTCACTCTCTGAGCGGAGGCCTCAATATCGAAATCCTTAGCGTCGTCCGGCATTTCGTTGATCTGCACATAGCTGTCGCGCCTTAGATCGTCGACATATCCGTCGTAATTTTCGGCAAAAATACGCTGCTGCTCTCGAGCCCCGATCTGTTCACGAACATCCTGGAAATCAATCAGTTCGGGAGCTGTCACTTCAAGCACTTGCAGCACATGCAGCCCACCACGACCCTCAACCGGGTGACTAATTTGACCTTCGGTCAAGCCCCAAGCGGCGTCGGCAAGGATGACTTCAAGATCGCTTCTTTCAACCCAGCCCAATTCAAACCATGCGCCGGCCAGAGGCTCTTCAGCGACCGTAGTAACCGGATCCGCGCCCCCGGCAATCGCTTCCTGAATGCGAGTTGCTGCTTGACTCCGTTCTTCCGCGGTTCCTGCGGTGTCAGAGAGCACAAATTCGCGCACTTTGCGGCGTTCTGCCACGGTAAATTCGTCGGCGTTCTCAAAATAATACCGTCGGAGGTCTTCTTCGGTAATTTCAATCTGGCCCACCACTTCACGACTAATCACCTGCCGCACGATCAGGTTATTTTCAATTTGACTGCGCAGATCTTCTTCGTTCATCCCGGCACGAGCTAGCGCGACCTGAAACTCATCGTCGGTGCTCGCGCCGGCTCGCCCCCGCGCAGCCGCCATTTCTTGGTCGACCGCGGCCCGTGGGGCGGAAATTCCCAACTGGTCGGCGCGCGACAGCATTAGCAGTTCCTCGACCAGGTCAGCCATCACGCTCTCACCCAACGTATCTAGGATTTGATCCCGTTGGTCGGGGGGAATGTCCGCTGCCGCCATCGCCCGTAGCCGATCATCTCTTTGTAGTTGATAGTCGACCAAGGTCGCGATTCGATTGTTGACCCGAACAACGATGTGGTTATCCACCGTCTCCGCCACCAGAACCGAGAGCCCCGCCACCATGGCCACAGCCATAACGGCGAGGGTCAAGAATGTTTTTCTAGTTGATCTCATTTACCAAGTCCTTGTATGCCCCACGGTAGTCAAAGGGCAAATTGCGTGGGTAGATTGTCACATTGTCCCGCGTTCGATGCGATTCGACCCGTTGAACCAGTTGCTGCTGTCTTCGTTCACTCAAAATCTGCTGCTCCAAGGTTTCGCGTACACCGTTAAATTCCACCTCTTCCGCCGACAAAATTTCATCGACCTGGTACAAGGCGAACCCGAAATCCATTTCAACGATCAAACTAACCGTGTGTTCCGGTAGGGCGAACACCTGCTCCGCAATATTTTGCGGCAGGTCATCCTCCGAGAAAACCCCTTGCAATCCTCCCGCCGGAGCGAACTCGTGCTGCGAAAAACGATCAGCGACTTCGCCAAACTCAGCCCCATCGAGGATTTCCTGGCGAGCTCCGTGAGCTTGTTCAAAGGTCTCTGTCACGATCTGGCGAAGAACCACCCGAGGTGGACGGGACAGGTCTTGAGCATCGGATCGAAATCGACGAAAGAGCTCATCTGTACTCGGCGGCTCGACCGTTAGACCGTCGACCCAAACCTCGAAGTTGCGCTCCCGGGGCGTCCCAGCGGGAACTTCTCGCGCGGCAATACGACGGGCGATAATCTCGTCCAGGAATTCATCAAAAAGTACTTCCAAGACGTCGGAATTGAGCGCTTCCGCTCGCCTACCAACGTTTGCCTCCACGTATTCCGAAAATGCTTGATAGCGAACCGACTCCCCTTCCACGAAAGCAACGACATCCGGCTCAGCCGGACGAGCACAAGCTGCGAGGACCGCTACACCCACTGTGATTGTCACCCAAAAAAAACTCCGCGGGCTGAAAGTCAAAGATCCTAGCCTTGCCATAATTGTTCCACCAGTTCTTCGCTCGCCGCGATCGCCTGCGCCGGATCGACATCATCGACCGTCAGTACCCCGGTGGGAGAGAAGGTGACGCTGGGTTCTTCTTCCATCCACTGAATCAGTTTTTCAACATCGACTTTCGCGTCGGTACGCAACCGCAGGTAGAGAGAGCCATGTTTGTAAGTCAAAGACTGAACTCGCATAAGTTCCGCTCGGCGGCGTAGCGCGGTGACGACAAACAGCGCCTCGACTTCCGGCGGCACCGGACCAAACCGATCGACCATCTCTTCAAGCAGTTGGTCGAGGTTAGTTTCGATCTCGCCCAATCGTTGGTAGAGGTCGAGCCGCAACCCTGGCTCGGCAACGTAGGTGTTCGGAATCCCGGCCTCGCCCGGCAACTCAATGGCGCAGGAAACCGGCTCTTCGACATCCTCCCCTTTGAGCACCCGAACGGCTTCATCCAAGAGCTTGAGGTAGGTCTCCACACCCACAGAGGCAATATGGCCGCTTTGTTCCGCCCCCAGGACATCTCCCGCGCCACGAATCTCCAGATCCCGCGCCGCGACCCGAAAACCGGCACCGAGTTCGGTGAATTCTCGAATCGCGGTCAGCCGCCTACGCGCCGTTTCGGTCACCACACGATCCCCAGGAACCATCAAATAGCAATACCCCAATCGAGCGCTGCGCCCGACGCGTCCGCGCAATTGATACAACTCTCCCAAACCGAACATCTGGGCGTTGTGCACCAGCATGGTGTTGACGTTGGGGATATCGATGCCATTGGCAATAATCGTCGTGGCGATCAACAAGTCGTACTCGCCGTCCTGAAACGCGTGCATACGTTTCGCCAGTTCATCTTCGGGCAGCTGGCCATGCCCCACAGCAATACGAAAGTCGGGTAACCAGCTCTTGAGCCGGGCGGCAATGTCTTCTATGTCGCGCACCCGGTTATAGAGATAATAAACCTGACCACCCCGGCCCCTTTCGTGCTCCGCGGCCTCACGAATCAACTGCTTGGAAAACGGCACCACGGCGGTTTCTACCGCCATCCGGTCGCGCGGTGGAGTCTCGATCAGAGACAGATCGCGCACGCCACCAAGTGCCAGCTGCAAGGTTCTGGGCACCGGCGTTGCCGACATCGACAGAACGTGCAGGTTTTTTCGGCTCTCCACCAACTGCTCTTTGTGACCAACCCCAAAACGTTGCTCTTCATCCACCACCAAGAGGCCGAGATTGCGAAACGGGGTTTTTCCAAGCACTCGATGGGTACCAACCAAAATATCGATTTCTCCCGCCGAGAGAGATTGAAACAGCTGCTTAATCTCCGCTGGACTGCGAAATCTGGACACCATCTCGATTCGGACCGGCAGACCACGAAATCTGCGCCGAAAGCTGGTGAGGTGCTGGTCCGCCAGGATCGTGGTCGGCGCCAGAATGGCGACCTGCCTCCCTGCCTCGACTGCCTGAGCGGCTGCGCGCATCGCCACTTCGGTTTTGCCGAAACCGACGTCGCCGCACAGAAGCCGATCCATCGGTACGTTGCGTTCCAAGTCGGCTCGAATTTCGTTGATCGCGCGCAACTGATCGGGCGTTTCATCGTAGGGAAAAGACTCCTCGAACTGTCTAAGAAGCGGGCCATCCCCGGGCATCGCGGTCGCCTGGGCGGCGCTACGCTGAGCGTACAGATCGAGGAGGTCAATCGCCAGCTTCTTGACCCCGGATCGAACCCGATCACGCCGCAGTTGCCACGAGCTGCCACCGAGTTTGTCGAGGCGAGGTTCCATGCCCTCAACGCCAGTAAACCGGGTTAGAGAACCGGCTCGATCCAACGGCAGCAGCAGCGTACGGCCGTCGCGGTAGGAGATTTCCAAAACCTCCATCGACTCCGCCCTGCCGGCGTCGCTGGCCTCCTTGGCCCATGCCGGAAGCCCTGGATTCTGACCTGATTCACCACTTAGATCGCGCAGACCCGCGTAGCGTCCGATTCCGTGCTCATCGTGAACAACAAAATCTCCCACCTTGAGATCCTTCAAACCTCCGAGAAAAGTGGCTCGTTGGCTGCGTAGCGAACGCGTCTGACTGGCGCCGGATCGACCGGATCCAGCTCGAACCGGTGGATAGAGCTGACGCTCGGCGAACGCGACGATCCCGGCGTCCGGCAAAACAAAGCCATTCTCCAATTGGCTGCGAACAGGGACCACCCGATTAGAGAATCCCCGTTCGTCCAAAAATCGCCGCGCGGTCTTGCCCTCATCCGCGTGGAGTAGGTAGACCGACAGGTGGTTGCGCTCCGCTTGATCGAGAACGCTCGACAGACGATCCGGTGTGTGTTGCAATAATTCTGTTTCAATCGCACCAAAGTCGATCTTGCCGCTGGCGATCTCGTCTTCTAGCCAAACCGAAATCTTCACCGCGGCCCGTGCCAGATTAGGTCCCAAGTGGTCGGGGTCCACGGCGACTTCGTGCGCAGGAAGGTTGAATCCGATCTTGTGATTCCTAGTGGAAGCGTCGGTTTCTATCGCCTGCCATTCACTGGCCAGTACCTGCTCGATGGTGCTCGGATCCCACAGGATCGTGTCCTGGGGGTCAATCCATTCCAGCAGCGTCGATCGATGGCCACTCGCCATCGCCAACCACTCCGTCCATCCCGAGGGTAGTCCGCCTCCAGCCAGAGTTCTCAGCCGGCGGTCGGCTTCTTCTTCGCCCAGCGGTGACTTGCGCTGACTCAGCAATTGGGTCAGTTGGCGCATCGCCTCTTTGCCAGCGGCGAATGGCAACATCGGCAGAACCACCAACTTGGAAACCGTTGACCGCGTCCGCTGGTCGCGAGGATCAAACTCTCGCAGTCCCACCACTTCGTCACCCCAGAACTCGACCCGTACCGGCAATGCGGCAGCTGGCGAATAGATGTCCACCAGTGCACCTCGAACCGAAAACTCACCGACCTGTGCCACTGACTCGATTCGTTCGTAACCACCACCCATCAACAGGTCCAAGAGTTGCCCGCGCTCAATTTCGCTCCCGGGACATATTTCCTGGCACCGCGATCGCCAGTGTTCCGGGGTCGAAAGCGGACGCAGCAGTGCCGGCGAGTCGACGACAATCAAAGCGGACCGTTGATCGGCAATCGCAGCCAGCGCTCTGGCATGGCCGGCCAGGACTCTCAGCGCCGGATCGGTCTCTTGATAGGGAGTGAGTGCCGGGGCAGCGAAATGGATCAGCTCCGGGTGCGTCTCTGCAATCGTTCCCACTTGGATGCCCAGCCGAGCTCCTTCGATTGCCACGAGGGCCTCCGATTCATGGGGCATCACCAGCATCATCGGCCGTTCCCGCATCGCAGCAAGTTGCGCGATCACCCAGCCACACGCCGCGGGCGTAAGCCTAGTGACTTGCTGGGGATGGGCTTCGTCAGATGCCGCCAAGGCTACAAAAGACAGCGAGGAATGCAGACGGCTCGCAGCGTCGATGAAAGGGTTGTGGGGGTCGAAATTCATCTTTGGGTGGCGGGAAAAAGTAGACGGGTTAGACTAGCGAGCCTTGTGGCGTTGGGAAAGGATAACCGCATGAGACGCTCGTCATCTCGCTTTTTGTTACTAATCGCACTGCTGTCGATAGCTTGGATTTCTGGGCCCATGATCGCCAGCTCAATAGCAGCCAGTCCGGACGGGGTGGTTGAGCACCAGGCGACTGGGTCCGATCAGGAGTCGGGACACCATAGCCCCGCCGGACCTGTTCTCCTGGCTCTGGTGTTGATTCTTGCCGCGGCAAAGATCGGCGGGGAGACTGCGGAGCGACTCGGCCAACCAGCGGTACTCGGTGAGTTGCTCGCTGGCGTGGTCATAGGCAATCTCACCCTAATGGGATTCGGTGGCCTTGCTTTCATCGGCACCAACCAGGTGGTGGCGATGCTGGCAGAGTTGGGAGTCATCTTGCTGCTGTTTGAAGTCGGGCTGGAATCGAATATTCGAGAGATGCTGTCGGTCGGCACTTCGAGCTTTTTGGTGGCGATTCTTGGCGTCGTGGCGCCCTTTTTCCTCGGCTGGGGGGTTTCCTCTTGGTTTCTGCCCAACGAGGACACCTTGGTCCACTTGTTCATCGGCGCCACTTTGAGCGCCACCAGCGTCGGTATTACCGCTCGCGTTCTCTCCGATCTAGGAAAGACCCAGGCCCGAGAATCTAAAATCATTCTGGGCGCTGCGGTTATCGACGATGTGTTGGGATTGGTCATCTTGGCTGTGGTCTCAGGAGTGATAACCGCCGCCAATGCCGGTGGCACCTTGGAGGCGAGCAGTATCGTCATCATCGTCGCCAAGGCGTCCATTTTCCTCTTTGGCTCCATCCTCCTAGGGGGTTGGTTATCTCCGCACCTGTTCCGAATTGCCAGCAAGATGCGCATCAAGGGAATGTTGTTAACCATGGCCCTGATCTTTTGCTTTGGCCTTTCCTATCTGGCAGCGCTCATCGAACTGGCACCGATCGTCGGCGCTTTCGCCGCCGGCTTGATCTTGGACGACGTTCACTATCGCGACTTCACCGACCGCGGCGAACACAACTTGGAAGAACTGGTGCATCCGCTGACGATTTTGCTGGTGCCGGTTTTCTTTGTCTTGATGGGCATTGGCGTTGACCTTTCAACGTTCTCACAGCAAGGGGTCCTTGGGTTTGCACTAGCGCTGACCGTTGCAGCCATCATCGGCAAGATGGTCTGTGGCTTGGGCGTGGTTGAACGAGGGTTGGACCGAATCTCAGTGGCGGTTGGGATGGTCCCCAGAGGTGAGGTCGGGTTGATCTTTGCTGGAATCGGCGCCGCATTGACCCTCAACGGACACCCGGTGATCTCGTCTTCGATCTACTCTGCGGTCGTCATCATGGTGATCTTGACCACCCTGGCGACTCCACCAGCTCTGAAAATTACCCTGTCTCGTGGCGACCGCATTAAAGCGGCCAAAGCCGAGGCGAGTTAGTTAAGTAGTCCGGCTAGCTTTCAGTTGAATTACCAGATTCGGCATCAGGTTGGCCCTGCTCGGTGGGTGCGTTATGCGGCGGCTCTGGAACCATCAAGACGATTTCACCCTCGCGCACGAGCCCCAACTCTTGGCGAGCGACCCGCTCGACCGTCTGTTGATTATTCTGCAGCGAGCTGACATCTCGTTCCAGGTGATGAATCGTGGTCTGCACCCGTTCGATGCGACCTTGCAGTTCGGCCCACCGATGTTCAGCCGCAGCCAAATCTTGATAGCTCTGAATTCCTGAAATCACCAACAACAGCAGAATCGCAAACAAGCCTGTCGCGATTAGGAACCGTCCACTGAGAATGCGTGCTGGCACTGTAAGTGACTTCCTAGTAACTCCTAGGGTAGCAAGATCGCCCGGGATAGACAGCCTGTCCTGCCAATTCCGCCTCAATGCGCAGCAACCGATTGTACTTGGCGACTCGCTCCGAACGACAGGGGGCTCCGGTCTTGATCTGTCCGGCACCGGTCGCCACGGCTAGGTCGGCGATGGTGGTGTCTTCTGTTTCTCCCGAGCGGTGGCTAATCACGCTTGCGTAGTCGTGGTTCTTGGCCAAGTCCATTGCCTTCAAAGTCTCAGAGAGAGTTCCGATCTGGTTGAGCTTGACCAGCAACGCATTGGCCATCCCCTTATCGATTCCGTCCTGCAGAATCTGTGGATTGGTGACAAATAGATCGTCACCCACTAACTGCACCCGAGCTCCCAGTTGCTGTGTCAGGCGAATCCAACCCTCGTGGTCGTCCTCAGCTAGGCCGTCTTCAATCGACACCAGGGGGTAGGCGTCCAGCCATTCGCCGTAGAGGTCGATGAGATCCGAGGCCACTAAGCTATGTCGGTTCTCGCCAGCGAGTTGGTAGCGGTCGGAAGTGTCGGGCTCCAGAAGCTCGTTCGCCGCGACATCCAAAGCCAAAGCGATCTGTTCGCCTGGCCGATACCCAGCCTTTTCGATCGCCATCATCAGCAGGTCCAAGGCGTCCCGATTGCTGCCTAGGTTGGGAGCAAACCCACCTTCATCGCCAACTGCAGTCGCCAGCCCTTGGGACAAGAGAACTTTCTTCAGCTGGTGATAGACCTCCACCCCAGCGCGCAAAGCTTCGGAAAAGCGATCAAACCCAACCGGCGCCAACATGAACTCTTGGATATCGACCGAATTATCAGCGTGGGCCCCACCGTTGAGAACGTTGAGTTGAGGGATCGGTAAGCGAAGGCCATCGCCGCGATTGAGCGCCCGGTAAAGAGGTTGGTGTTGGGTTGCAGCGACCGCCTTGGCCACCGCCAGGGAAACTCCGAGCAGCGCATTGGCGCCGAGTTGACTCTTTCCTTCGGTGCCATCCAGATCGACCAACGCTTGATCGATGAGGTCTTGATCCTCGCCACTTCGCCCAACCAAGCTACCCGCAATCTCCCCGACGACATGGCTGACTGCGGTCTCAACGCCCTTGCCAAAATAGCGGCTACCGCCGTCGCGTAATTCCAGAGCTTCACGGCTACCGGTAGAGGCTCCAGAGGGTACCGCCGCCCGCCCCAGTGCGCCTGAACTGAGACGACAATCGACCTCAAGAGTCGGTTGACCGCGCGAGTCCAGGATCTCTCGAGCATCCAGCTGGGTTATCTCAAACACCGGCTCTCCTCGTTTCTTTGGATTCGGGCAGCAAGGTGCCTAATCCTTACCCTGCCAGAAATCTAATTAGCTATCGAGTGTCTGATGCCCCACGTTCAGGAGCACCACCTCTCGGAGACCCGTCGCCGAGAACACTGCTGGGAATACCATTCTCAGGTGCACCGGTATCGGGAGCCTGGGCAAAGCCAAAGGCCAAACACACCTTACCGGCCGCAGTCGCCCAGCGTCCCAATCCGGAATTCTGTACCGGGGTGCCAGGCGTCGACGCAAACTGATTGAAAATCCAAAAACAACCGTCGACTGGATCGACTACGGCACCACTGTAATCACCCCATCGGTTGTCGGTTCCAAACTTTCGAACGTACGCACCTAGCCCAGCTCTCAGAACCTGAGGCGGCCGCACGTCATTCAGTTCATCGCCAGCGGCGTAAATCGAATAGTAGGCGCCCGCAGAGATTGATGGGCCCGAGGCCGAGTAGCCAACCACTACATCACCGCGTTCGTTTGCCGCCACAGCAGGAAAGAACGTATGAGTGCCAGCACCCAGTTCGTCACCGGGGATGTCTGCTTGCCGACTCACCGTCGGGGTCGCCGAAGCCCCGGACGTCAGCTCTACCCAGTGTGCGGTCGCTTGGCCGCCAGCGCGTACTGTAAAAGCTCCATAGAGCTTGCCGCCGATCCAAGTCGCGTTGAGCATGCGCCGGTCGTTGGTCGCAATAAGTTCCGAGGAACCTTGCTGCTGAGCGTTGGGTATGGCACAGCACAAATCATCGATAGACCCCAAGTTGACGAACTGGGGTCCAACAATTTGGATAGCCCCGAGAGGATTGTTCACCCGCATCACCTGGGCAAATGAACTCGTTCCATCATTGAGTCCCGAGTAGCCGAGCAACACACCGCCAACCCCAGAAGAATCGCCATAGAACTGTGCGGGCTGCGTGGTGAGGGCGAAACCATCAGCCGCGTAAGGGTCGACTCGACGCACGTTCACCGCTTGTCCTGCGTAGAGTGCCGCCTTGGGAATAATCCATAGCCGGACCCCACCAAAGGATCCGGGGTTGCTGAAGAACTCAAACATGTTGGTGGCGATGTAAATCGCTTCTTCATCAACCCCCAAAGACGGATAATCAGCCCAGCGATCACTGCCGGCAATAAACGTCCGTGCATCAATCGCCGTCATGAACCACTGACCTGCTGGATCAGCATCGTCCGAAGCCGCGACAAAAATGCGCGAAGTATCTGCAGCATTGCCAAAGGCGCGATCAGTCTGCTCCAGAGTGACTACGATCCACCGACCAGACTGAGTGTCGAACAGAACTCTCGGATCAAAAGTTCCGGTCAGCGGACCGAGCGGCGCAAAAAAATTGCGTAGCGATTGATCCCGCTGTCGACCGCCTTGTTTGTCGAATACCTGTAAGGAAGTATTGACCACAGTCACCACGTGGTTAGAGCCCGCAGCGATGTGCGAATCCGGAGGAATCGAGAAGAAGCCAGTAGTATTGGCATTGGAATCGAAATCAGTAACCGGAAATTCGCTGACGAAGATCGGCAGGCCATTGCCTGCTTGTGGTGAAGGTGCCTGTCCTCCAGCGATCGAAAGATTGCCGGACGGTGACGGCATGGCATCTCCGCTGCCGATCGACCCGGATCGAGTCCTCCGTCCAGCGACTCGACCTTCTACCGTCGACTCTGCCCGCTCAACCACTGTGCCCTCAGGAACCGGATAACCAACTCCTCGAGGGCGGGGCTTCGCCATACGTGGGAGTTCGGCACTCATCGCCTGGGTGGGCAGGTTGTTGGGGGGGACTACGGACTCGACGCCTACATCTTCGACGAACGATGCAACTTCAACTCCGCGCAACACCGCGTCACCCAGAGGAATTGTTTGTCTGCCAGGAACCCCTAGTTGCTCTGCTCGACGAACACCGCTAGCCGCAACTGCATCAGAACGATCCGTTGGCTCGACCACCTGAGGTGCGGAGCACGCCACCACCACCGTAGCGACACCAATAGCCAGCGCCGCCAAAGTCCGCATTGATCCTAAACGGTTGAGTTCGATTCTTTGGTTGATCATCTCCACCCTCCAATTTTATCGCCCAGTGACAAGCGGCGGCAGGAACACCACCACACTCAAACAGGACCGGATTGTCCATTACAATTCGATACCATTCTCCAGACAACGTAAGCATAGCTTCTTGTGGAGGACCTGACCAGCATTCGAGCGGCAAAAAATCTGATCCTCGCGCCTCGCTTACTCATAGGAAAACCAGGTCAATGCATGATTGCGATCAACAGTGGTTGACGCCATTCAAAAACATGTGAGATCCTTGCCGGCCCGACGCGGGGTGGAGCAGTCTGGTAGCTCGTTGGGCTCATAACCCAAAGGTCGCAGGTTCAAATCCTGCCCCCGCAACCAAACAATTTAGGGTCGACCCAAATGGGTCGACCTTTTTTGTTCTCGGCGCTCTCATCGCAACTCGTCTTCCGGCTGCCAGCTTGACGATAAGATCAGCCCTCCATGAGTGAACTCCTCGACCTCCAGGTTCCGTCGTTTCTCGCAGCCATGCCACACGTTGACGACCCGTTTTTTCGCCGATCCCTAGTGTTGGTCTTAGACCACAACGAAGAAGGAACTTACGGCATGATCGTAAACCGACCGACCGAGTTGACCGTGCGCGAAGTTCTCGATGGCTTGGAGATCGAGTGGACCGGAGACGCCGAGGAGCCGACCTTCTTTGGCGGCCCGGTCGATCCCCAACGGGGTTCGATCTTGGTTGACGAAAGCGCACGGGCACAACTTGTCGACCAATTCTTATCGGTCGGAGAGGGGCTCCTACTGACCCATAACTCCAAAGATTTAGAGCTGTTGGCCAGACAGCCCCCAGAGGCGTTTCGCTTGGTCCTCGGTAGCGCCGGTTGGGATGCCGACCAATTGGCGAAAGAATTTAGTCGCCACGACTGGATCGTCCTGCCTTGTCAGCCGGATCTCATCTTCTCTAGAGACCAAGCAGACATCTGGGGGGTGGCATTGACGCGAGCAGGTATTTCGCCCTATTCAATCGCGCCCGTCACCGACCACTTGGTCGAATCTTCCGCCAACTAGCTCTCCCATGCCTGCGACGAAGAAATTGCCTGCGTCCGTTGTCAAACAGACCAACACCGTCCTGACACGGCTCAAGGTCGAGTATCCCGGTGCCAAGTGTGCACTTAACTACCAAGATTCCCTGCAGCTCACTGTGGCAACGATCCTTTCAGCGCAGTGCACGGACAAGAGAGTCAATCTTGTGACCCCAGCCCTGTTTGCTCGCTACCCGGCGGCGGCTGACTACGCGCAAGCCTCTCTGCCAGAACTCGAAGAAATGATTCGCTCGACCGGTTTCTACCGCAACAAGGCGAAGTCACTCCACGGGTTGGGAGTCGCCCTGGTGGAACGACACGACGGCGAGATACCGCACGCCATGGCAGAGCTGGTCAAACTACCCGGCATCGGACGAAAGACTGCCAACGTAGTTCTGGGCAACGCCTTTGGGATTGACGATGGGGTGGTTGTTGACACCCACGTTGGACGACTGTCACGCCGCCTGGGACTCACCGAACAAAAAGACCCGGTCAAAGTCGAGCGAGACCTGATTGAGTTAGTACCGAAAACAGATTGGACCCTGTGGTCGCACTTGCTGATTGATCACGGACGGGCGGTTTGCGACGCCCGCAAACCAAAATGCGGCCAATGTGTTCTTGCCGACCTATGCCCATCGGCCGAAGTCTGACCGCAATGCAACCAACACGACGGACAGTGGTGATCACCGGGGCCAGCTCAGGGATTGGAGCCGCCTCGGCACGCGCGTTCGCCCGAGCCGGAGTCAAGTGATTGTTGATACATGCCACATCGAGCAACTGCAAGAGATTGCTGCAGCTATCGGCGCAATAACTCTGTCCTTGGATGTCACCTCACCTACCAGCATCGAAGCTTTTGCCAACGACATCTCAGGAGTCGATGTCCTGATCAACAATGCAGGACTAGCGTCCGGTTTGGATCCGATTTCCACCTTCAATGATCGCGACTGGCAAACGAGGTTTGAGACCAACGTGCTGGGGCTAGCTCAAGGTTACCCGAGCATTATTGCCAAAATTGCTGCACGCCACCGTTGGTCAAGTAATCAACCTCTCTTCGCCCGCTGGATTTGAAACCTACCCAACGGGCGCGGGCTACAACAATACCAAGCACGCGGTTCGCACCATCACTCGAACGCTACGCCAAGAACTCAGCACAACCCCAGTGCGCATCTCAGAGATCTGCCCAGAACTGGTCGAAACAGGATTTTCGGTGGTTCGCTTCGGCGGAGATCAAACACGAGCAGATGTCCTCTACCAGAGGACGACTCCGTTGACCACAGATGACGTCTCTGAGGTCGTCATTCGACCCCGAGATCAGATCTCGTCAACCCATATCGTGAGACACTAAGAAGATTAAACTCCCAATTCTGGGTTGAACTTAGGCCGTAACAAGACAGTCACATCGTTGCCCCTGAAACAGCACAAAACGTGCTACGCTTCGCCAATGATGTTGACCCTGTTTTGGTCCATGTCGTTGTAATCTGTTGAAAACCAATATGTTTAGCGATTCCAATTGTGGAATCCCCCAGAAGGAGATCCGAATGAAGCGTAGAGGACTTGTTTTTCTCGCCGTGTTCGCGATGTTTGTTGCCTCAGCCTCTTTGAGTGCTCAGAGTTCAACGACAGGCTCGATCACAGGCTCTGTTAGCGACACCGAGGGAACTGACCTTCCCGGTGCTACGGTAACTGCACTGCATAACCCGACCGGGCGTCAGTACGTTGTCACGACCCAGGCAGACGGTCGATTTGCCATCGGCCCGGTCCGGGTTGGCGGCCCTTACACTGTTTCAGTAGCTATGGACGGCTTCACTCCCCAGGTGGCGAGCAATATCTCGGTCTCCTTGGGTTCTGCCGCTCAGCTCTCGTTTGAACTTCCTTCTGCCGAGTTTTCCGACACCGTAACTGTGGTCGGTGAAGCGACCTTCATCAACCGCAGCCGTACCGGAGCGGCATCCAACGTCGGCACCGAGGCGCTTGAATCACTACCGACCATCGCCCGCAGTCTCAACGATTTCGCCCGCACCAATCCGTTCATTACGGTGGGCGGCGAGAACGAGGACTCCGAAGCGATCAGTATCGCTGGTCGTAGTGGCCGTATGAACAACCTGCAAATCGACGGTTCGGTCAACAACGACCTGTTTGGCTTGAGTGATTCGGGAACCCCAGCCGGTCGTGTCGGCAGCACCCCGATTAGCTTGGACGCGATTCAAGAGGTTCAGCTGGTGCTGGCCGAGTTCGACGTGCGTCAAGGTGGTTTTTCAGGCGGCAGCATTAACGCGGTCACCCGCTCCGGCTCCAACAACTGGGAAGGGTCGCTGTTCTACTTTACCCGCGACAACAGCAACTTCGGTGATGGGCCGGCAGAGCTCGGTGCCCTAGGTGAATTCAGCGAGGATCAGTACGGATTTCGTCTCGGCGGACCACTGTCGCAGGACAAGGCTTTCTTTTTTATCAACGCCGACATCGAGGAGCGCACCACCCCAACCGGTTGGTCGATTGATGGCTCTTCCGGTCAGACATTTGGCTTTGTCGACGAGGCCAATCGCTTTCGCCAGATTCTCGCCGACCGCTATGGCTATGACCCAGGGGGGCTGGGCGAAAACATCAAAGACAATCCATCGGACAAGTACTTTGCCCGTGTTGACGTCAACTTGAACAACCAGAACAGCTTAACGGTGCGTCACAACTTCGTCGACGCTGGCGACGACACCAACCGACCGAATGGCTTTACCTTCGAGTTCTCAAGTGAGACCTACGCTGAGGGTAACGAAACCAACTCGACGGTCGCCCAGTTGGACAGCACAATTTCGAGCACCATGTTTAATGAGGCTCGCTTTGCTTCGCAGACGATCGAAGACCGCCGCGCACCGCGTGACCTCCCTCTGTTCCCCTGGATCGAGATTGAGAACATTGCCGGTCGTGGAAGTGGCGAATTTGAGGCCGGCAGCGATGCCTTTTCTGGCCGTAACTCGCTTGACCAAGACTTGATTGAATTCACCAACGATTTCACCTGGCTCAAGGGCGATCACACCATCACCCTGGGAACTCACAACGAGTTCTTTGGCTTCGATAATCTGTTCATTCAAAACGCGCTCGGCGCCTACGAATTCGACACCCTAGATGACTTCGAAAACGGCATTGTCGAAGACTGGAACTACACCGAGGTCAACCCGGGTCAATCCGATACTCAAAAATTTGACGTGCAACAGATTGGTCTCTACGCGGGCGATTCATGGAGAGTTCGCGACGATGTGACGATTACCTACGGGTTACGCATCGATGCGCCATTTTTTCCTGATAGCCCGACTTTTAATCCTACAACCGTAGCGACTTACGGCTTCGACACCAGTGAAATGCCTGATGGAGAGATGCTGGTTCAACCCCGTTTCGGCTTTAACTGGGATGTCAACGGTGACGCCCGGTCGCAGTTGCGTGGTGGTCTAGGCATTTTTGCCGGACGCTCACCGTATGTTTGGATCTCCAACCAATATGGCCGCACTGGTATCGAACAGACCTTCTATAAGGCAGCTAATGTTCCGTTTATCGCTGACCCATTTGGTCAGGCGGCAAACATCGGAGCCGGAGCCCGCCCCACATCTGGTGAGTTCAACTTCATCGATCCCAACTTCAAGTTTCCTACCCTTGCGCGCTACAACTTGGCCTATGACCGGCAACTTCCCTGGGGTTTGAACGGTTCGGTTGAGTTGGTCTATTCCGATAGCCTCGAAGAGATCGCCTACCAGAGGGCTGACCTCGAACAAGTCGGCACCACGTTCTACGGTGCCCCGGAGTATTCAAGGGTTGTTGGCGGCGATGCATATTTGATCACCAATTCCTCTGAAGGCGACGCCACCAATATCGCGGTCAAGCTGGAGAAGCCCTCTTCTGGTAGTCCGCTGTCTTGGTTCGTCTCTTACGCGTTTGGTGAGTCGAATACCGTCAACGACGGTTCGTCCAGCCGCGCGGTCTCCAACTTCAACTTCAACGAGCAAGTTGACCCGCAGAACCCACAGTCAAATACTTCTGATTGGGAGGTGGAGAACCGTATCAACGCCTCGGTCAGCTACACGTTCAATCAGGGTAGTGCTTATTCAACCCTTGTTTCCGCGTTCTACAACGTCCAATCCGGTCGGCCGTTCTCTTGGATGATGGGCTCGGACTTCTTTAACTTCGGCTTTGGTGCCAGCGTTAACGGTGACCGGTCAACAGGCAATGACCTGTTCTGGGTCCCGGCAACCGCCAACGACGTCGAGCTACGAGGAGGGACCTGGGAACAGTTAAACGCCTTCATCGAAGCGGATAGTTGCTTGAGCAGTCACCGCGGCAGCATAGCTCCGCGCAACTGTTCTAACGCACCGACCAACCACACCTTAGATCTGCATATCGCGCAATCGATTCCGGTCAAGGGTGTCAATCTACAAATAACTTGGGACGTCCTCAACTTGATGAACCTGATCGACGAGGACTCGGGTGTCCTGCGCTACGTCAACTTCAACGCGGAGCGTATTGTTGAGGTCGAGGGTGTCAATGCTGCTGGCAAGCCGATTTACACCCTGTTCCGACAGATTACGGATCCGGAGAACAACCCGATCTTCGATCTTCATTCGATCAACAGTCGGTGGAAGACCAAGTTCGGCGTGCGGGTCAGCTTCTAAGCTCATACGCAAAGTTTCA
This sequence comes from Candidatus Multivoradales bacterium, assembly GCA_965248055.1. GTDB lineage: Bacteria > Acidobacteriota > Thermoanaerobaculia > Multivoradales > JAHEKO01 > CBDCXF01. The sequence goes on along the minus strand of CBDFIJ010000004.1, from coordinate 2,483,132 downwards.
TAGCTGCAGGCGCGGCCCTTCGGGGTCGCGCCTTTTTCTTTATCCCCGCAGCAGGTCGGGAGCGGAGGCGGGGATCTGTCCGACGCTAGGCAGAGGCGGAATGCGATGATGAAGTGGAACATAGCCCGCCCGTGAATTTATCCATGAAGCGCACTGCGGTTCGGTCTCTCGTTCCAACCAAACCAGAATCAATATTTATCCGGGTGGAAAGCATTTTGAGGTGACGACTTCGTCGTCACCTCACTGCAACGATGTTGTTGGTAACCGTCAGTCAATGCCGGTAGACCCAAAACCACCTTCGCCGCGTTCGGTCGCAATGAGCGACTCGACTTCGATCCACTCGACCTCCGGAACCGGTGCAAATAGCAACTGCGCAATGCGTTCGCCGTGGTAGATGGTCACCGGCTCTTGGCCGTGGTTGATCATCAAGATCTTGATCTCTCCCCTGTAGTCACTGTCGATCGTTCCCGGAGCGTTGGTCAGCGTGATCGCAGATCGAGCCGCCAGCCCACTGCGCGGTCGCACCTGCCCCTCCCAACCGCTGGGGATCGCGATTTGCAATCCGGTAGGAATGCTCCGATGCTCGCACGACTCGATCGAAATCGGCTCACTCAGCGCCGCTCGAAGATCCCAACCGGCGGCCTGGGACGAGCCGCGGCTGGGCAAGGGAAGGCCTTGCGCGTGAGGCAATCGAGCGACAGTGATCTGCAACAACTGGGGCGGCATCATCCTGATGTCTTATTGTGGTTAATTACGGCGGCTGCGCCGAAGCTCTCCCTGATTTTGTGAACCCTGATTCTGCGAGCCCAAGTTCTGCTGATTGTTGCCCAATCCTGAAGGGCCTTCTCCGCTCTCTGGTTCAATGCCTGGAAGCGGCACCCAGAATCGTTGCGACCACAGTCGTGGGGTGGGCAAAGTGCCATCGGGTTTAGGCGGTTGGATCAGATGTTCGGGAGCAAACTCCCATTCCGAATAGTCTTCGCTGCCCAGATAGACCAGCATCGACTCGCCCGTGGATCCCGGTTTGACGCCCGAAAATGGACCGTACTGATTGTCTTCCAGATCTTCTAAACTGCCGCCGAGGAAAGGCTCCGGTTGCTCTTCTTCTTCGTTCTGACCCCGGCCTCGACGACGACGGCGATCTCGGTCAGAGTTGTCTTGCCTCGGATCCGACCCAGCTTGAGCACCCTGCCTTCCTTGCCCGTCCTGTTGCCTTTGCTGAAGACCATTCGCTGAGCCTTCCAGTTGCATCACCGGCAACCATCCCATCTCCTCCTCAATCGGATTGATCCAGGCTTGACGCAAGATTCTGGGTTGGTTCTCCACGATCTCCTTGAAACTTGCGGGGAGGCGACCATTTTGCACTTGGAAGAGGCGAATCGCTTCCGCGTACTGCAGGCCACGAAAGATCATCTCTTCTTCTTTGTCTCTGGTCACAGCAGCACTCCACAACGGTAAAGAGACAGCGAGGGAGATCTCAAGAACTACCAGCACCACCATCAGGCCCGCCAGGGTGTATCCGCCGCTGTTGATAGGCCGATACCGGTCAGTATTCAGCATAGGGAACGCCATGCAGATCGACCCCCGTGGCACCGGACTTAACGTCGAATATCCCTTGCGTTTGGTCTTCATCGGCCTCCACTGGCGGGTCCTCACTATCGATTTGCTCGTACTCCAGTTGCCAAGTACTCCGGCTCTTAGTGATCGGATCGAGTGGCACACTGCGCAAGTACCCTCTTTCCACTAATTCGTCGAGGGATGGCGGATAGACCCCCCGATCGGCTTTGTACTGGTCGATTACGCTGCGAATGGTATGCACGTTGTTCTTCAGAGCCGACTCTCTGGCTCGTCGAGGGACATTCTTAAGGTTCGGCAGAGCCATCACCGCCAAGATGCCGATCACCGTAATCACTACGATCAACTCCATCAAAGTGAAGCCGTGCGAACCTTTTTGAGATCGATATTGTCGCATCACCATTCCGCGTAAGGTATCCCGTTCAAACCGATCCCCTCAGACTCAGAGTAAACGTCAAAGACGTTCTCGCCGCCCCAACTATTGGAGTCGGTATCGTCTTGAGTGCTGCGAATACCCCACTCATCCACACCGGTCATCGGATCCACCGGCAGTTTGCGCAAGAACCGAACCTCACCGTCTGTGTTATTCACCAGTTCGATGCCTTCATACAAGACCTCGATTTCCTCGGGATAACCATCCGTTCCCTGTTCAATCGCGATCAACCCGGCGTCTGCGTAGCGTTTGTGTTCATCAATCGCAAAGCGCAATTGGCGCAACGCAGAACTCAGCTCTAGCTCTCTGGAGCGCTTCATGGTGTATTTGGCGGTCGGCAGCGCGACCAAAGCCATGATTGACAACAGAGCCGCCACCACCACCAACTCGATCAAGGTATAGCCACAGACCCTCTGGGTCTCCAAACTGGTTGTTGTTGGTCGCGCAAGTTCGCTATTCATTGTTGGCGCCGGGGTTTCCAGACCGTAGGAATCAACGCTGATTCCTACGGTCTAGGTCGCCGCGTTCTGCGAGCGGCGTTCGCACGCTCTTTTGGATCTGCCTCAACGGGCCTATCAATAAACCCATGCTCGTTGGTCACAACCCTAACCCCACTCCAATGGACGTCACTGATGTGGGACAAATCTGGAGTCATCGCTGCGACATGGCGAATGACAATCTCTGATTCGCCTTGCGCGACCTGGTAGAACTGCAACACGGCTGCTTCACCCTGCCCATGGAAGCCAACCCCATCCCCCAAGCGGCTGATCCCGATCACCAGCCTCCCGGGTTTGCGCTCGTGGGCCATGGCTGTGGTCTCACTGTCACTGCCGAGAAATGTGCCAGTCGTCATTTGAGCGAACTTGAGTAACGTTGGGTCATACTCGATGACCATCGGAAGATGGGCAATCTCCTTCTGGCTATCGACCTTGATCGCAACGCCGAGTTGGTCGCCTCCAGAACCCCGCTGACTGGAGACCGCACTGTTGACCGCTAGAAAAACCTCAACTGCATGCGCTGGCTCACTTTCAGTTTGCGCTTGAAGAATTCGATTCGACGCGACCACCCACTGAAACGGGCTAGCCAGCGAACCTTTCCCAGGAATCCACGAATTGTCTCTCCCGTCTCCCAGGGAACTAGGACCAGACGGATCGACGATCGAAGTATCTGGAGCCTCTTCCTCGTCCGCATCGGCGTCGGGGTTTTCGCGAAGATCTCGCGGTAGTTCCTCCAATTGGCGACGCAGCCGTTGCTGCAATTCGCTCGCTTGTTCACCGTCAAACGGCCCTCTCTCCTCAGACTCGATGCGAGGGCTACCGCCGCGAAACGAGAAGCTCTCCTCGGTACCAACCCAAATGGGAGCCAGATCCTCTGGAGTAATGTCCGGCATCCGTACGATGTGCGGGGTAATCGTCAAGACCAAGTCTGTACGATCTTTCTGCTTCCTCTTCTTGGAAAAGAGCCGACCCAAAACCGGGATCTCACTCAGCCCGGGAACCCCGTTACTCGACACGCTGTTGTCGGTGCGCAGCAACCCGGCGAGAAAGTTCGTCTCGCCGTTTTTCAATCTAATGGTCGACTCAATGCGTCGGGTTCCAATCAGGGGTTGTGACACGCCTCCGGTAGCTGGAGCAAACCCGGTGATGCTGGAAACTTCGATGGAAGCAACCAGGCTGACTTCATTGTTGTGGTGGATGCGCGGAGTGATTTGAATCTTGATTCCAATGTCTCGGTACTGAAAAGAGGTTAGAGGAACGATATTGCCACCAACTGTCTGGGACGAATTAAATGAGGTGACCGGAACCGGCACTTGTTCGCCGATGGTTAAGTCTGCGTCTTCTCCGTCGCTGATCCGCAACTGCGGTCGCGCCAGAATCTCGGCGTTGGTTTCCTCCTTGACGAAATCGTAGATCAAACTCGGCAGCGACAAAATCCAATCCGATTGATTGAGAAATTCCACCTGTGACAAGGGAACCTGATTGTTTTCAAAATTTAGCCCTTGGCCAATTTGATAAGCACTCAAGCTCACGCCTAGGTCTTGTAAGTCAGAGGTGTTGACCTCCAACAACTCGACATCGACCACCACCTCTCCTCGGGCTTTGTCGAAGGTATCGATGATCTGCTCCGCGACACGCACGCGATCCGCCGAATCCTTGATCACAATCGCGTTGAGGTCTTCGTTCGACACCACGTTACGAGCACCCACCAAGGCGCGCAAGACGTTGAGAGCAGCCTCCGGGTCGGCGTTGGACAAAAAGAACGATTGGATCATTTGATCTTCATACAAGCGGCGATTTTGCTGGGTATCGTCAGCGATGAAGATGGTGTCTTCGGCGTAGACCTTGTAGAAATGGCCGGCAGAGCGCATGACCAACTCCAACCCCTGCTGGAAGGTGACTCCGGTGAGTTCGATTGGGATCGTCGCGTCGCGAAGATCGGGGGCGAAAAGGACGTTGATACCGGCTGCAGCGCAAAGCGCTCGATAAACAATTTTGACGTCTTGCGGCTGAGGAAAGCTCAGGTCGATCGGTTCCTCGTCAGCAGGTTTAAGAATCGGTGGTTGGCTGCGCTCGGCGGCAGCCCGCTTCTTCATCTCTTCAATACTCTCGCCTCGTTTTCCACTCTCTCTCTCAGCCACGGCTCGACGTGCTTTCTCCAGTTCAACTTGTGCCAGTTGATTGCTGCGGTCCAGCTGCACTGCCTTTTGTAGTTCCCGAAGTGCGGCATCCAGGGAACCAGCCTCCGAGTAGAGGCGTCCATTTTCCAAGTGTTCCTGTGACGCCTTCATCTGCGCACGCATCAGGCCGGTGCGATAAGAAAGGTTGTTGGGCTCTCGCTCAGTGAGTTCCAAGTAGTGCAAGACTGCGGTATCCCAATCGCCCGTTTCTTCGGCTTGCCTGGCTTCCCACACTCCGGTGTAACTGGCGCAAGCAGACACCAGAAATAGTGTGGTGAGCAGCAAAACGGGTCGTTTGAATTTTGGCAGGTTCATCATTATCTCGGTTCCCAATAAATGGATTCTACGATCCCGTGATCTCCAAGCGCTTCGGTTCTTCAGTCGGAAAGTTGACATACCCAAGATCGGCTGATTCAAATCCCACCTGTACCAGCACGAACTCGCCTTTCACGACATCGCCGACTCTAACGTTGTAGAGGTCCTCTCCGTCGCGAAAAACAGCAATCGGTCGCCTTCGCGGGCCAAAACTCCCGAGATACGTCATATTCAATGTCGGAAGTTGTGGCCTTTGAGGTCCTTTCGGCACTACCTCCTGTTTCTTCGACTGTTCCGGGGCTGGTTTGGGGGCTGGTCGTCTCACTGCCTTCGGCTTCGGTTTTGGCTTCGGACTCTGATAGGCAAACACGTTGCGCCCTTTCTTGTAGACCCCAGCGTCGACCTCTAGCAAGTCGGCTCTCAAAGCGACGATCTGCTCTGGCGCCCACGCGTTGCGGCGGACACTAGAAGTCCCTACCGCTTGTTCGGTTGCCAAACCCGGCGCAATCAAGCGACTCCAGAGTAGGTAGGCCATTAGCAAGACCAACCCCGCAACCAACCAGTGCTGACGAGTCCAGTTTTTCATGCCTCGGGCACCGGTGGGTCTGCAGCGAACATGGTGGAAACACTGATTCCCACCCGCAGTTGATTCGGATTGTCTCGATCGGCTTGCACCCGCACATCTCGAACCGCCAGGAATTCTTCCGACAACTCCAGCATGTTGATGAATCTACGAAACGAGTCGTAGTCCCCGCGAACATCAAAATCCATCGTCCGCTCAGCCAGCCCGAAATCTTCATTTTCCTCCGAACCGAAACCAACGGATCCGGAGATTTCCAATCCTGAACGTTCGGTCAATTGGTGAACCAAGCGAATGTAGCGAGTCAGACGACGGGGCACATCTTCAATCGTTCCGAATAGCTGCTCGATCCGCTGATCATCCGCGTCCATCATCGCCAAAGATTCTGCAACCATCTGCAACTGTTGATGCAGTTCATCGCGCGACTGCCGGTGGTTTTCCAGTCTCCTTTCGAGAGCGCGAGCTTTACCGTTAAACGCTAGGTAGTAGCTGCCCAGAGCGATCAACCCCAGAACCGCAAACAGCACCGGTCCCAACCAAGAGCTTCGATGACGCCTCCAGGCACTCACTCGGACAATCCTTCCGTGGTAGCTGTGCTGCCCGGTCCCGCCAATCCAGTTCGATAGAGGACATCGAGGCGAAAATCAGTCCCCCCTTCGTCTTCTTCGCTCTCAGATAACATTTCGGGAGCAACGAAGCTCTCGTGCTCAAACAACTTGTCGACAAAGACGTACCAGATATCTCTCTCTTGAGCGATCCCATCCAGGCTCAACTTGGCAAAATTCGGCAACCCGGACTCTTCTTCTGACTCTTCTACGTCGGGCGTAACTCGCCGTAGCCGAACACCACGCGGTTGCGCAGCAGCTAGATCTTGAAAAAGCCGACTCCAAGGAAACGCGCGCTCCCCGAGCTTGGTGTTGAGAAACATGGTGCGCTCGTTGCGTTGTTCAATTTCCGCCGCTTGCAGTCGACGTTCCGCTTGATCCAATTGTTGACTCAACTCGGCGATCTCTGCTTCTACCATCATCAGTTGATTTCGCGTCTCTTCACTCGACCCGGCTGCATAGTCCCAAAACTTAACCGCGACCACTCCCCATAGCAACACACCGAGAAGCAGAAATAGCCACTTGACTCTTGAGATCGGCCGCCGATTCTCAAAAGGGCCGGAAGCCAGGTTAATCGCGGGTCTCTTTCCGAGCACTATGCGACTCTCCGGTTGACCGCCCCAAGCAGCGGTGCCAAGCGCCACTCAGACCCTGGTGGCAAATTATTTGGAGACAAATCCAAGTGCTCCACGGTTTCCACGCCCAGGTCTTTCCTACACCACGATTCAAATAGATTTCGCTCTTCGGTAGGAACGGCGATTCGCAACCGGGTTATCCCACTTTTGGTGTTTTCTTCTGACCAGGATCGGCTGAGGCGAAGATCTCGCCGCACGGTTGATTCTTTCAAATCCGCCGAGCGAATACGACGATAACGCAACAGCACTGGATCGCCATCTTCTCGCGCGATCAAACTGACGGCTCGATCTGACGCCCACAACAGAGCGTCTACGCCATCATCATGCGGAACCACTTCAAACAACGCCAAGCTGATCGGCTGGATCGACCCGAGCGTGATTCCTCGAGCGCTGAAAGCACTTTCCAATTGCCGCAAAAATTGATCAATCGCGAACGCCACCAGAAATCGATTGGAATCGCCGGCCCCGATCTGGGTATGAGATATACGAACATCGTCGATGCGAAAAGGCACAACTTGGCGCAACTTCCACCGAACAACTTCATCCAGCTCAGCACGCTTCTTGGGGGTGTGATCAACATTGAGGTAGGTCGCGCGGATCCACTCTCCTGGGAGCACCAAACTCGCGCTAGAGGGCGGCTCGACCAACTTTCCAATCAAGGTCTCAAGGGCTGTATGAAAAGCGGCCTCTTCTTGGATCGGCCCACCGATTACCCCCTCGCCAAACCAAGTAGGTGAAATGGGCACCTCCACCTCTTGCAGCAATGCACGCCCCGAGGAACTGTCTTGAAATGAGGCATAGCTGAGCCGCTCCGGCCCCAAAAAAAAAGCGTGCGGAGGGACCGCAATCTCTCCCAATCCCAGGAGGGCGTCAGTCCACGAAGGTAACTTTATTGATTTCACGAAGTGTAGTTACCCCAGAAATTGCGAGCGCCAACGCTGACTCACGCAGAAACTCCATCCCTTCTTTTTTTGCCCGCCGTTTGATCTCTGACGCTGGGCGACGATCCAAAATGAGTTCCCGTATTTCGTCCGAAAGATCGAGTAGTTCGGAAATCGCAGTACGCCCCAGAAAGCCAGTACCCGAACACTCCAGACAACCACGACCTTGAAAGAACGGCCGATCGAGATACTCCCGCGGATCCAGTCCGCTCTCCACCAGGAGCGCAGATTCTCCGGCCACCTCCTCTTTGCAGTGAGGACAGATGCGCCGAACCAGTCGCTGAGCGAGAACGCAATTCAACGCTGACACAAAGTTATAAAGATCAACGTTCATGTTCAAGAAACGGCCCAGAACATCGACCACGTTGTTCGCGTGTACCGTGGTGAACACCAAATGACCCGTGAGCGCTGCTTGAATAGCAATCTGAGCGGTTTCTTCGTCACGGATCTCACCAACCATGACCTTGTCCGGATCGTGGCGAAGAATGGAGCGCAGGCCGCGGGCGAAAGTCAGTCCTTTCTTTTCGTTGACAGGAATCTGGGTTACCCCGACCAGTTGATACTCAACCGGATCTTCAATGGTGATGATCTTGTCTTCGGTACTTTGAATTTCTGACAGGCAAGCGTACAAAGTGGTGGTCTTTCCCGAACCAGTCGGGCCGGTGACCAAGACCATGCCGTACGGCTCACGAATGAACTTCCGCATCTTGACCAAAATGTCGCCATCAAACCCCAAAATATCCAAGCGCAAGTTCTTGAAGTCGGCGTCGATCGACTCTTTGTCCAAGATCCGAATCACGCAGTCCTCGCCATGCACAGAGGGCATGATCGAAACCCGAAAATCGATTGTGCGCCCTTGAAACAACAACCTAAATCGCCCGTCCTGGGGGACTCGTTTCTCGGCGATATCGAGCTCTGACATCACCTTAATTCGACTGATAATGGTGCTGTGATGCTTCTTGTCAATCGCCTCCATGGCTTGATAGAGAACTCCGTCGATACGGTACTTGACGATCACTTCACTGGCGCGAGTTTCGATATGGATATCGCTGGCCCGCCGTTGGATGGCGCTCAACACCGTTGAATCCACCATTTTGATAATCGGACTTGAATCCGCAGAAATTCGGTCCAACGAAAGAACATCTTCTCCGTCACCCTCATCCTGCACCAGTTCCAGGCGCAAACCTTCCGTAGCTCGGTCCAGAACCTGCTGAGCACCTTCGGATTTTTGCAACACGGCACGAATCGCCGACTCGACTCCAACCTTGACGTCCACCGGCTTGCCAAGCGATAACTCAAGCTGATCCAGCCGGGTGACGTCGGTCGGATCAGCAATCACAATGGTGATGCTTTCCTCTGACGACGATTCAGGCACAAACGAATTGGACAGCATCAACTCGAGCGGAACACTGCGAAACAATTCATTGTCGATGTGGAGGTCAGCGACATCGACAAACTCCAAGTCGTAGCGGGCCGCCAAAGCTTTCGCTTCGACCGCTTCGTCGAACAGCGTCGTCTCGACACCGTGGCCAACCAGATTGGGCAATGAGCTTTCGGTGGTCACTTCGATACCTCTAGTTCTTCGATACCCTAGTTCAACTGTCCGACGATCGAGATCAACGGCAAATAGACGGCGACCAAAATCGCCGCGATCACCACCCCCATAAACACCAGCAACAACGGTTCGACCAAGCTCAGCACCCTTTCCATGCGGGTCTCAGATTCTTCGTCAAAAAAATCGGAGACTGTCGATAGCATCCCAGCCAGTTCGCCAGAAGACTCCCCCACTTGGACCATGTCGATGGCCAGGTCATCAAAGGTACCGGTCTTTTCCATCGCCTGGTACAGCGAAGACCCTTGGCTGACCTGCTTAGGGATACCGCTAATGCTGGTCCGTACCCACGCGTTACCGACCGATCGAATCGAAGTATCCAGAGATGGCACCAAAGCCATACCAGCGTGGAGCAAGGTTCCCAAGGAGCGACAAAATTCCGAAAGCGAAATCAGTCGCAGAACTCGACCGACAAGAGGTAGACGCAACTTCTGCCGATCCCACCAACGCTTGCCGCCCTCGGTTCGACCCAGTTGATGAATGGCGAGCAACGAGGCGATTGTTGCTGGAATCCAAATCAACCAGTTAGCCCGTGCCCAACCTGAGACGCCAACCAAAATGCGGGTTATCAAAGGCAATTGGGCATCGTCGAAGCTTGCATAAAACTCTTGAAAAGCGGGAATCACAACCAGCACCATCACCACGATCAGGACCATCGACAGGACAATCAAGACGAGAGGGTAAACCAGCGCCGACACGGTTTTCTTTTGGGCGTCCAAGAGCAATTTTTGATGACGAACAAAACGACGGAGTACCGACACCAACTCACCGCTTTGCTCGCCCGCTTCCAGACTCGCGGAGTAGAGCGGAGGGAACTTCTCGCCAAACGACTCGATCGCTGAGGCTAGACTCTCTCCCCCTTCGATCCGATCCCGAGCCTCCGTCAATATCTTGCCGAACTCAGCGTGCTTCTGGCGAGCCGCGAGCATCCCCAACCCTTCAACCAAAGGTAGACCGGCACCGAGTAGCGAAGCGAGCTCTTGATTGAAAATCATCAGCACGCGGGACGGTATTTTCGAGCGAAAACGCGGCAAACGGAGTCGCGATCCAATGCTGGCTGGCTGCAGTTCAAAGACATGGTAGCCGGTTTTTTCCAGGCCGGTGCGCAATGCTGCAAGGTTGGCTCCTTCGCGCACTTCCTCTACCACCCGTCCGTCGGGGGTTCCTAATCGGCAAACAAACTGCATTCGACCCCTCGCGAGGAATTATACTGACACCGCCTCTTCGGGCCGTGTCTGTCGTCCCCCACATGCGTTGGATTCATCAACCAATCTACCTGGTGCTGCTGATCATCTCTGCACCGTTCCTCCTGCTCGCCAGGGGTGCATACTACGTGCCCACGTTAAAAAGCCGTTTTCTCGGTCCCAACACCGACAGCGACGGAAAAAATTCCTTGTGGATTCACGCCGTTTCCGTGGGAGAAGTGGGCGTAGCTGCCGTTTTGGCGCGAAATCTCCCGGCCCTGGGAAGGGTTACACTGACCACCGTGACCCCAACTGGGCAACGGTCCGCCGAACGACTTCTGGGGAGTCGAATCGAACTCAGCTACCTGCCGTTTGATCTCTTCTTGCCCATCAAGCGATTCCTGCGCTGGGCTCAGCCAGTCGCCTTGGTGCTCGTCGAAGGAGACTACTGGCCGTTTCTCCTCTCCACCTTGCGCCGGCGTGAAATACCGGCCTATGTCATCAACGGTCGCATCAGCGACCGCTCCTTTCGCCGTCTTCAGCGCTTGCCGCGATTTCTCACACGAGCCTACTTCGGGTCGATTAGCCGATTTGGTGTTCAGAGCCAGCAGGACATGGACCGCCTTATCCAACTGGGTGTTGACAACCAAAGGATCGAGGTGACAGGGAATTTGAAGTTCGACACGCCGATTCCAAGTGCCGAATCTGCTCTCGAATTCGCCATTCAACGCTTCGCGGGTACACGCCCGATCTTGATTGCCGGGTCGTGTATGGAGGGCGAGGAACAGTTTGTTCTTGATGCCTTGGAGCAAGTGAGCGCAAAGACTCTTTTGATTCTCGCTCCGCGTCATCCCGAACGAGGAGCCCGGGTTTTGGAGCTCTGCGCAAAACGAGGCTACCGGGCCGTCCTGCGCAGCCAGCTTGACGATCCACAGCAGGAACCCATGGCTAAGAACGTCGACATCGTGGTGCTGGATTCGGTCGGCGAATTGGCCAGTTTGTATCGTGTGGCGCAGGCATCTTTTGTCGGCGGAACCTTGGTTCCAACCGGCGGGCACAACCCTCTTGAACCGGCGGTGTTTGGCGTACCGATCGCGGTCGGCCCCTCGATGGAGAATTTTCGCACGATCGCCGAAGTATTCGACCGCACCGAAGCTTGGAAACGAGTATCCGGCGCGCAAGAACTCGGAGACACCTGGCAAGCTTGGCTTGATCATCCGCGACGAGCGTCCCAGATTGGTGAACGTGCCCAACGGCTGGTGCAGCAAGGACGCGGAGCGCTAGCCGATACTCTGCGCTTTCTGGAGCCAATCATTGCGCGCTGGCAGACGCCTCAAGACTCCCGATGACTACCGCCAAACTCCCGACTCAATCCCACTCACCGTGGCAATTGTTGTACGGCTGGGTTCTCCAGCGGCGACGACGCTACTGGCAGAAGCGCTGTCGGCGCCTGGCCGTCCCGGTGATCAGCATTGGCAATTTGCACTACGGGGGCAGCGGCAAGACCCCGCTCACCGCCGCAGTCGCCGGTCACCTTCGGGATCAGGGATATCAAGTTGCGATCCTGTCCCGTGGCTACGGTCGCAGCAAGCCCGGAATTCGTGTGGTCAGTCATGGCCAAGGCCCTTTGGTTGGGCCGGGGTTGGGGGGGGATGAGCCAGTACTGCTCGCCGGGATGCTTCCAGGTGTTGCGGTGGTGGTCGGAGAAGATCGCTTCCAGGCCGGCACCTTCGCTCTTGAGGCTCTCGACCCGAGCCCATCCTTGTTTATTCTCGATGACGGTTTTTCCCATCTACGCTTGGCGCGCGATGTCGACATCTTGGCTTTCCCGGCGCGACGTTTGTTTGCGGGCGGAAGGCTCGTTCCATCTGGGCGGCTGCGGGAACCACTATCCGCAGTGCGTTACGCAGACGCGGTGGTGGTCACCGGCGATGAGGAGACCATCGAAGCCAAGGTCACCAACGGTCGTCGGTTTGCCGAAGCTCTGTCTGCCCGCGGCTTTTCTGGTCCTGGATTTGTCGCACCGACGAGCACGACAGAAGTGGTCTCGGTCACCGATCAGCAACCCAGGGACCCGACCGGAACCAAGGTGGTAGCGGTCAGCGCAGTCGCCGACGATGCCGGTTTTCTTTCAAACGCCGAAGACGCTGGAGCCAATATCGTCTCAGCACTTTCCTATCGAGATCACCATGCTTATCCTGAGGCCAGCCTGCAGGAAATTCAGCGTGTCAAAGAGGAAACCGGAGCTGAAGCAATCTTGACTACCGCCAAGGACGCAGTCAAATTGCTGGGGCGAATCGAGGGGGCATTGTGGGAGATGCGCATAGCGTCTCAACCGGAATCGACCTTCTTCAGTTGGCTTGAGACCAGGATTGATTCCAGCCTCTAGAGCGCTAGCCAGTGCAAACTGGGCGGCACCTTCGGCGTCCTACGCTCATTCGTTCGGAGGATGAATCTCAAACAGTGGGTCATTGCCCTCCACCGGTTGACCCGGTTTGACGTGGATCTTGGCTAGCACTCCATCGATCTCAGCTTGGATTTCGTTCTCCATTTTCATCGCTTCCAAGACCACGACGCCCTGGCCAACGACCACAGCCTCGCCTTCCGACACCAGTACCGCGACCACCTTTCCTGGCATGTAGGCACTCACCAGTCCGTTGCCACGACCTCCCTTCTTGGCCTCACCTCGACGGGCCAAGATGGTCAGTTGATCGTTCACCAAAACCTCCAAATTTCGGCCATTGATCGAAATCGCATAGCGATCCAGCGCCACTCTGGTCGCTCCGATTTCTGTCTGCTGACCGTCGACGATAGCGCTGTAGACGCTCGTTAGCCGACCGTTGTTGCTACCGCCAACCAGATCGATCTCCAATTCTTGCCTACCCACAGTGACCTTCAAGGGGGGATCGCCAAGAATCCCTACTTCGACAGTTTCTTGCCGATCACCAGACTGTGTTTTGCATTGGGTTATCCACTTCATAGCCGGCTTCTACCCTAGGAATCCTGGCCAAAGCCTTCTGCGCGACCCCGACTCGTCCAATTCGGCCTCGACCCGGAACGGACCGGCTGCAGTCTCGGGGAGGAGCGTCGGGCCTCCTTTTCCCGTTCGATCGCGGCGATTGCCAGAGCGAGCGTCTGCTCTTGTTCGCTCGCATCTTGTTTCATCGAATTACCCTGCTCTTCACCGTTTAGCATCCGATCTAAGGTACCGATATCGAATTGCCCAGTGCGGAAATGGTCATCTTCAACCAGCTTCTGAAACAGCTCTTTGGTGGTGCTGATCCCTTCGATGCGCAGCTCAGACAGAGCGCGGCTCAGTCTTTCTATTGCAGTCGATCGATCACTTCCCCAAACAATCAGCTTGGCCAACATCGGGTCGTAGTGAACGGTCACTTCATCGCCTTGCTCCACTCCAGCGTCCACCCGGACACCTGGGCCATCGGGCCATTGCAGCCGACGGATAACTCCGGGCGAAGGCGCGAAATTGCGGCTCGGATCCTCAGCATAAAGGCGTACTTCGATCGCATGGCCGTGTGGATTCTGCGGCACCAATCCGAGCGGGATTGTCGCTCCTTCGGCAATCTTGAGCTGCCATGCGACTAAATCAACTCCGGTGACCAATTCAGTGATTGGGTGTTCTACCTGCAATCGGGTATTCATCTCCAGAAAGAAGAAATTCTGTTCCGCATCAAGCAGAAACTCCACCGTCCCAGCGCTGGTGTACCCCACCGCCTTCGCTGCCTTGACCGCCGCAGCGCTCATTGCAGCGCGGAGTTCCTGGTCCACTACCGGCGAAGGTGCTTCTTCGACCACTTTTTGATGGCGTCGTTGCAGTGAGCACTCCCGCTCGCCCAGGGCAATCACGTTTCCATGCTGGTCGCCCAAAACCTGAATCTCGACATGACGCGGTCGAATTAGAAATTTCTCCAAATAAACCGAGTCATCGCCAAAGCTTGAAGCCGCCTCTGAGCGTGCGGCACGATAGGCAGCGGCTAGCTCCTCCGCGGACTCCACTAGCCGCATCCCCTTGCCGCCACCACCAGCTGACGCCTTAACCATGACCGGATAGCCAATCTCTGCGGCCTGCTCTCCCGCCTCGTCAAGACTGCCGAGCGCTTCCAAACCGCCTGGGACCTGCGAAACCCCCGCCTCACTCAACAGCTGACGACTCTGGATCTTTGAACCCATCGCTTCAATCGCCTCCGGCGATGGTCCAATGTAGGTAATCCCTGCTTCCCTCACCCCTCGGGCAAAGCTCGCATTCTCTGCCAAAAATCCATACCCTGGGTGAATTCCATCCGCCTCGATCGCGAGCGCCAATTCGATAATCGCGTCACCTTGAAGATAACTCTGGGTCGAAGGTGCTGGCCCGATGCGGTAGGCCTCGTCCGCCATCTTCACCGCGAGTGAAGCTCGGTCGGCATCGGAATAGACCACCGCCGCCGAGGCTCCATGCTCCTTGAGGCCGCGAATAATGCGCACAGTGATCTCACCGCGGTTGGCGATCAGAACTTTGCGTAAATGGGTCACCGAGGAATACTAGCCGACGAATCCTTGAGGAGTCCCGATACACCACCCATGAAACGCCAAACCTTGCTCTACTGCGCGCTGCTGGCCGGAGTTCTGACCGCAATAACCTTGTGGTGGTCGGAATCGCAAACGGTTGAAATCGCAGAAAACGAACGACGGCCGGCTGGGCGATGGTCGTTTCAACCACCCACAGCGAGCAATAAAGATTTGGCCGCTCGGAGCTTGTCGCTACCCTACCTGGCAGGCACTCGCGATTCGACGGATGGCAAGACTGGGGTGGGCGTCTACGACCAGCAACGCGCCGGAGATGGCGTCAACCTATATGTCTCAGGGCATGCTTCTGAAGCGATCTTGATCGATATGCGGGGAAGAGTCCTTCATCGCTGGCAGATTCCTTTCGACGAAGTGTTTCCCAACCGCCCCAGCAACCAAGATACCTGGGGCTGGTTCATTCGACGGGCTCATCTTCTTGCCGACGGCGACCTGATCGTTTTGTGGCAGGGAGGTGGTTTGGCACGAGTCGATATCAACGGGCGGATTCGATGGTCGCTAGATCTGGGGGTATACAACGATCTCGACTACGGTGAAGGCGACGAACCGACCATTGTCACGCTTAGCAAGAGCATCGATAATCGCCCCACTCTGCGCGCAGAGCCGGTTCTCAACGATCATCTGGTGTGGATCGATCCGCAATCTGGAGAGGTCCAACGAACGCTCTCCATCCTAGACGCCATCTCTCGATCAAGATGGTCCTCTGTTCTTGAGGATATTCCAGGGCACGCGGATATTCTCCACTGCAACACAGTGTCGGTGCTTGATGCAGGCCAAGTGGCAGGAACCGCCTTTCAACCCGGCAACATTCTCTTCTCCGCAAGAGAAATTCATTTCATCGGAATACTCGATTCAACCACCGAAGAGCTAGTTTGGGGCCAGCAAGGACCATTTCGCTTGCAGCATGAGCCGGTTCTGCTCTCTGGAGGCAATCTGCTGATCTTCGACAACGACGGCAACGTCGATGGCACCAGTAGAGCTCTAGAAATCTCCCTAGTAGGAGCGATCGAATGGTCGTACCCCAAAATCAACCAACCAGTCCTTGATTCTCCAGAAGCCGGTGTAGTCCAGCGTTTGACCAACGGCAACACCTTGATTGTCGAATCCTACGCGGGCCGGGCGATCGAAGTCACCTCAGACCAGGAAGTCGTATGGCAGTTCGATACCCCTCACCGAGCCGGCCCCGACCAGCGATTGGTCGCTTCACTCCTGCAGCTAGTGCGACTACCTCGACCCGATTGGTTGCCAGAGAATCAGGCGAACTGAACGGCCTGCGCACTCACAACCTGGAGAGCATCAGCTACCGTCTCGACTTCTTCGTCAGTCAGTTCCGGAAACATAGGCAGGCACAACACCTGTTGAGCGGCCCGCACAGCCACGGCGTAGTCGCCACAGACTACCTCCGGTCGCACCTTCCATAGCGGCTGGACATGCAGCGGTGCTGGATAGTGAATCGCCGATCCAATACCAAGTTCTGCCAGTTCTTCTTTCGTCCGATCCCGGTCTTCAACCAAAATCGTAAACTGGTGAAACACCGCTTCGGCCCGGTCTTCAACCGACAGTGCCGTGATCGTGGGCAGCGGTTCGATCACCTCCCGATAGCGAGCAGCGATCGAGCGGCGACGCTCATTGTCGGCGTCCAGGGTTGGCAACCGGGCATTCAGCACCGCCGCCTGTAGTCCGTCCAGGCGGCTGTTGCGACCAACGCGGTCATGCCAATAATGCTCTTGCCGTCCGTGGTCGGCGAGCTTACGGACTCTCTGAACCAAGGCATCGTCTCTGCCGGTAACCGCCCCGCCATCACCAAAACAGCCTAAGTTCTTGGAAGGATAGAAACTCCAGGTCGCAAGATCACCCAGGGCCCCTACCCGAGCACCATCCCAGCGAGCACCGTGGGCTTGCGCCGCATCTTCAATCACCCACAAACCATGGCGCTTGGCAAACTCAGCGCCGCGGTCGAGATCGTAGGGGCATCCGTACAAATGGACCCCAATGTAACCAACGGTCCGTTCGTTGACCAGAGTTTCCGCCTGATCGAAATTAATGTTCAAGGTCTTGGGATCGACATCAACCAGCACTGGGGTTCCACCGGCGAGAGCGACCGCGGACGCAGTCGCGACAAAGGTGAAATCCGGTACTAACACCTCATCGCCGGGCATGATTTCAAGAGCCCGCATCGAGAGTTCCAAGGCATCCGTACCATTGGCAACGCCAACGCAGCCAACTGGGTCCACCGGATCGAGAAACTGAGACCAAGCGGCCTCAAACTCCGCCACCTCATCACCACCGACAAACGCAGTCCGTTGACGCGCATCTGCCCAGCGGCGGTCGAGTTCTACGGCGATTCGTTGCTCAGCTCGACTCAGATTAAACACCGGAACTTTCATGATGCTAATCATAGCCGGGGCGTAGCTCTCAATGGGACAAAGTGGCGCTGTTTGTTCCAAATAGTTGGATCGCTGGGGTCGGGGTGGTCTTCGTTGCCGGTTGTTGGCCAAAGACGTGCCAACGGAACTTGGCTATCTTTCCCGACCGGGATCAGCCAAACTCCGTCGCTAGAGGCCCCTTGATAGTCGACGTTCCAGAAGCTGGCAACAGTACGATTGATACTCGTCGGCCTAGGGTCAATCCCAGTCTCCATCGATGGTGCTCGAACTGCCAGTAGCGTGGAGTAGGAGTCTAGGAGATCTCTTTCCGAGAGATCTTTACTACGGATCAAACTGGGTCTTCGAGCAGCAATCCGTGAGCCATGGTCTCCGTGCATTAGGTAAACCGCATCTTCAAATCCAGGGTAATCTCGCAACTCATCGAACGGCTCAGCAAACATCTGTGTTGCGCAGCACACCTGCTCCAGATATGCCACATACCATGCCTGGCGCGCCGCTGGGTCAAAGTTCCTCCGGTCTTCCTTCATCCTGTCTTTCCACTGTTGCACTGGTTTGGTTCGACATTGGCCGTCGTAGACGAAAGGGCCATGCGGGTGTAGAAGATGGGCCAGAAATACCGCGCCTCCTGGTGACTGCTGGGCATCAGCGCGCAACCGTTCAATCGTAGGGATGACAGCCAGCGGGCCGGGCCGTCTCGCACTCAGCTTCCAACCTACCGGTAGTACTGGACGACGCTTGCGGCCAATCCACTCCTTAAGGGTCCATTGAACTCGATGCACTACCCACGATCGCTGCACTAGTACTTCGGCGATATATTCGGACACGATCAAGGCGCCTCTCCTGTGTGGAAAGAACTCTACTGACGCCCCAAACGTCACAGCTATAGCAACTGGTGGGTGTGGCCTCAGGCACCGAGCACAGATCCAACCAATTGTTTGGTAGATCCGAAGTTAATAGCCACTCAGCTTCATCTTCTCTAACACTGATGCACTTCTTATTTCGCCGAACACTCGGTCGCCGCTCTTAAGCTTTTGGGTTGTTCGATCTCTGGCATCCAACAACGAAGCGGGTGACTCCAGAGTGTTGAAGTGCAGCGAATACGCTCGCTCGTAGAGTCAAATGCCACACGAGAGATAGGTTTCGCGCATCAGTTCGCTCGCTTCCACTGCTCCGGGGATCTCTTCAGGAATTCCCGCTAGCCAATATGCTCGTTGTGTGTGGCTGCAGAACTAGTGCGGAGAAGCTAGTGCCAGCCCAGCGGCAACCGTGTAAATCACGAGTAGCCACAGTGGGTGAGAAGATTGAAACTGAACGTCAACGCAAAGCCCGATCGCACCGCCAAGGAAAAACGCCGTCCCCTTGGCCGATCGAGCTCCGGGAAACTGTTGTACTCCGGCGCCAACAGCCTAATTAGTCCGGCCAGAACCAAGCTGTCTCCCCCAAAGATGGCCAGTCGTGATGCCGTAAGAAGGTGGGTATTGGCGTATACAGCACCAGTGCAAGAGCAAGGGTGGCGAGCCACCACGGGGGCTGTATGGCTCGACCGGATTCGATCACTGGCTGCAAGAACATAACCTGCGAGCTTTAGTCCTTCGCCGCTTCGTCGCCCTTCTCCTGGGACAAATCGCGCCACACTGAAGAGCTTGCGACCTGACAGCAGGAACGTTCAAGCACATTTCCCTTTGAGATGGATAAGATCCGTACGATGTCAGGCTTACACAGATCCCCGCGTCGGTTGTTGATCGCGATCTTGACTCTCACATTTGTTGCCTGGGGCGGGTTGAAAATTTGGCAGCGATTTGAAGAGCTTGACCGGCCGGATTGGCACGGGATTGATTTCGCCTCGATGGAAGAGGTGCAGCTACTCCAAGAGTACATAGCCCAGGAGACGACCTCTGGCAAAGAGCTCGCCGGAGCTGAGTGGCTGGCCCGTATTCTTCGGCAACATGGAATCGAACCACAGATGGAAAGACTTGCCACCGGTCAGGCCAACCTGTGGGCGGTGATTGAGGGCAGACGCCCTGAAGCGCTGGTTTTACACCACCACATTGATGTTTTCCCAGCAGTTTCCGAAAACTGGGATACCCCCCCTTTTGAGGGCCGGATTTTGGGGCCTTTGATAGCTGGCCGCGGCACCTTCGATATGAAAAGTTATGGCATCGCCCAAATGTTGGCCTTCCTCGATGTCGCGGCTTCTGGGGTTCAGCCAGAATATTCGCTGATTCTGCTCGCCACCTCCGACGAGGAGACCGGCAGCCGCCTGGGGACCAAGTGGTTCTTGCGCGAGCATCCAGAAATCGTTGAACGTTCTTGGACGGTTCTCACTGAAGGTGGGGTCACGGAATCCTTCGAGGAAGGTGTGGTTCGCTATTGGGGAGTTGAAGTTGGTCAGATGCAGTGGGTGCAGATCTCCGTCTGCGCTCCAAACCGACAACGCCTGGACGATCTCAACACCGACCTCAGAAATATTCCCCGAGCGGGCGTAGGCGTGCCTCCCGAGGTCGCTGAGACTCTCAAGAGTCTCGCCGGGTTCCGTCGTCAACCGATCCACGTTGACGTGATGGCTCAGCCAGAAAGACTGCTCTACGACCAACGGCGAGTTGACGCCCTACCATTCTTTGTTCGACTCTTGCTACAGGAGAGAGTTAACCCCTCATCGGTTCAGGAGCTTGAAAACGGATTTGTTTCCTCCCATCTCGCAATCCGGCAGCCCAACCAACGAACTGCTTGGCCACACGGCAATGTCGATGACCTTATTCCGGGATGGATGATGACCGGTGTCAACCGCAGTGCCCAGTTCTACCCCGGACCCAATCCAAGCACCACCAATCACGCTGTATTCGAAACCCTAACCAGGCGACTTGCAGCACGCGGCGGTGAGTCGGGACCTTATTTGTTGTCCTACGTCGGTACCGACGGACGGGAGTTTCGCTCACACGACATCACCACCTACGGTTATTCGCCCTTTGCGTTTGTCGCTGCGGGCATGATGCAAAACGACCGACCCAATGAGCGAATCCTGCTTACCAGTTACGTCAATGGAGTGGCCGAGTACCGAGATGCGGTGCGAGAAATCGTCAGCCTTGCCGGCAGCCACTAGAAAACCACTCTCTCGACCTTCGTCCCACCAAAATTGACCTGTATTAAGACGCTCCGTTATTTGTCACACCGTTTGCCGTAAAACGTCACAAGGGTTGTGCGACAGGTCACATGTTGGCATGTTAACTCATTCATTTACATACAGTTAGATAATCCACACGGCTGGCACGAGGCGTGCTCCATTTTCCTCCAGCGCGGCTGGGGCGTCGATGCTCATGAAGCCCGCATCAGTACACCCCATAAGGAGAACGACGATGCAAAACTACTTAAGAACGAGGCGCCAGCAGGGTTTCACTTTGATTGAACTGCTGATCGTGATCGCGATCATCGGCATTATCGCTACGATCTTGATCCCGGAGTTACTGGACGCCCTGCAGAAGGCTAAGCAAAAAGATACGGTCGGCGACGCTCGTTCGATCGGCGTGGCGATGTTTGAATACATCACCGACGAAGGCGGCGCAGCGGCTGCGGGGGCAAGCCCGACGGCGAACACTTGGGACCCCGGCCACTATGCGACCGAGGCAGACATAGATCATTCGGACGCGGAACTATTCTTGGTGTTGTGCGAAGGCGATGATCCATGCCCAAATCCATCCAACGGGCGAGTGCGCTATATCCAGAATTTGCCACGATCGGATGGCTGGGGCCGGGATTTTGACTTCTTTCTAAACACGGTCAACCCGCTGGGCTCGAATGTAGCGGCGATCTTCTCCTGTGGTCGTCCTGCAGCTGGAGTAGTCGACGCCACCTGTGATGCAGCGGAGACTCCTGCTGTTCCGTTCTATGCCAACTGCTACGAACAAGACATCGTTTGGGCAGAAGGGACTTTCGCCGCCTTCCCGGTGGGTAAGCAGCAAGCGGAAGCCGCCAACGGCGGTTCGCTACCCGCATGCGCACCAGGTGTCGCCTGAGTTAGAACTATCATTGGGTAGTAAAAGAGGCGCCGAGAGGCGCCTCTTTTTTTATCTACCGCAGACCCCGAGTCCGCACGGGGAGTGATTCGTTCGTGTCTTTGTCACATTCGATTCCTTTCCCCGCTCAGACGGAATCGCAAGCATGATGGCCTTTGGTCTACTTGACCGTCCGTGGCTCTACCAACCTAACCCACAACCCTCTAGACTCACTTCATGATTCTCAGATCTCTGGAGAATTCGCCAACAACTTTTTTTCGCTGTGCCTTGGCTGGGCTGTCGCTTGGGCCGTTGCTCCTTGCGTCCTCAGGGAGAGCCCAAACAACCATTCAACCGGTGGAGCTACTGAGTTCGTACCTCCAGATTAACGGCACCACTGCCCAAGGCGAGCACCAAGCTGCCGCGCTGCTGGCCGAAGAACTACATCGTCATGGCATAGCCACTCAATTGCTGGTGGGGCCGACGGGACGGCCAAATCTGTATGCCGAAGTGGGGCCGAAAGATTTTCCGGCAATTCTACTTTTGCATCACTTGGATGTAGTGCCAGCCAGAGATGAGGATTGGACGGTTCCACCGTTCTCTGGGGAAATTCGTAGCGGGTTCAATATCAACTCCGTTGATCAAGGGCCTGAGATATGGGGCCGCGGAGCGATTGACTCAAAAGGACTCGGCGTCGCTCACCTCGCTGCGTTTATCGATGCTATACAGCGACAAAATCCCAGGACCCGTTTGATTTTTCTTGCCACGGCAGACGAGGAAAGCGGTGGCGAGGAGGGGCTTGCCTGGGTTACTGCTGCCTATCCACACTTGTTTGATGAAGTCGCTGTTGCCTTGACTGAGGGTGGGGTCAACCGGGTTCTTTCTGAAGGGCTTCTTTGGTGGGGCGTCGAGTTTGAACAGAAACGCCCCCTCTGGCTACGTGCAACTTTCCGCGGAAGAGCTAGCCACGGTGCCAAGTTGAACCTCAACACCGCTCCTAAGAACCTGGCCAGGGCGCTCGCAGCGTTGGCGGACCGACCTCGCAACTACCGCACCACACCAGCAGTCGAGACCTACTTGCGCGGTATTGAAGCCAAGCTCGGTTCGCCCAGGGGGCCCAGCATGGATCGTATTCAGCAGGCGATCGATAATGGCACTGCGGAAACCGTGTTGCGCTTGGGGCAACATCAGCTTTTCCTGGACACCATCCAAGTAACTCAACTGGAAGCTGGCAGCGCGGTTAACGTGGTGCCCGCGACCGCCCACGCAACTCTTGACGCACGGTTACTTCCTGACACCTCCCAGGAAGAGTTTCTCGGCGAGGTTCGCACCATTTTAGGCAAGGGGGTCGGTCTGGAAATCCTCCACTCCTCTCCCCCCGTCCCCGCGGTGTCCACCAGCGGAATCTGGTGGCAGGCAATCGAAGATGCTCTAGGGGAGAACACTCCGGTGGTCCCGGTCATGATCTCCGGCGCGACCGACGCCCGCTACTTGCGACAGATGGGTATTTCAACCTACGGCCTGTCACCATTTCTCTACCCTCCCGAAGTTCGCCAGGGGATTCATGGGGTTGATGAGCGGGTTCCTGTCGACGAGTTCGAGCAGGGGGTCGCGCGTATGAAGCGCGTGGTGGCAGCTCTCTTGGCAGCGGTAGCCAACCAAACACGTCCTGTGGAGACCTCTGCGCGATAGCATCCTGTTCATGTCACTCGCTGCTCTGCCACCCGCTGTCGCGCTCGGCTATTTCTTTGTCGTCGGGCTAATCGTCGGAAGTTTCTTGAATGTGGTGATTCTGCGCCTGCCTCAAGAACAGTCGTTGTGGCGTCCGTCGTCTCGCTGCCGCCGCTGCGAGCAACCGATTCGCTTCTGGGACAACATCCCGGTTCTCTCCTACTTGATCCTTGGCGGCAAGTGCCGTCATTGCCGAGAACCGATCGGGACGCGCTATCCGATGATTGAGTTAGCGACCGGGACCCTGTTCGTGGTCGCGGCGTGGCATTTTGGTTTTGACTCCAGTGGCTGGATCGCTGCGGTCTTTCTCTCCGCTCTTCTTGCATTGGCGGTGATCGACTTCGAACACATGATCCTCCCCGACTTAATTACTCTGCCCGGCGTCGCACTAGGTGTCCTGCTGCAACCGTGGATCCCCAACGGGCATTTCGCTCACTCGTTGATCGGTGCGCTAGGCGGCGCCGGCGCCCTGATCCTGCTAATCAACACTTGGTATTGGATTCGCGAAGAAGAATCTATGGGATTGGGCGACGTCAACATGATGGCGATGCTGGGGGCATTCCTCGGGTGGCAAAACGGGGTCGTTGCCCTGGCGGTAGCAACCACTACCGGCGCGGTGGTTGGAATCGCGATGATGTTATTTGGCAGAGCGGGCTGGAAATCTAAGATCCCATTTGGCGTGTTTCTCGCCATCGGAGGCGCCGTGGCGTTGTTCTATGGACCCCAGATCGTCGCCGCTTACGTTGGTCTGTACTAGCGACGACCATTTTCGCCTTCGACTCGTTCCATCAATCCAAGGCTCGCACGGCAGCAAATGCAGAGACCACTTGATCCTCGTCACGCGGATTCACCGTCCGCAGATCCACATGCACCAAGTCATCTCGCACATAGGTAACCACCGAAGGGTCCGCCGTGCGCAGTTCGACCTGCAATGCTTCACCACCTTCGATCGCCAATACCGGACCCGAAATTCCTCGTTGCGCCGCCGAGCCCCCGCCAACGAAAGCATCTCTTTCAACAATCGAACCACCGACCTTTTCTTGCAATGTGGTCAAGCGTCGGCGCAGGTCGCTGTTTTCTGGCCACAACGACTGCAAGGGGAACTCCGCTCCGCGCAGATGGCCCTCAAGCACCATCCGCAGAACTAGCAGCGTTAAACGACTCGGCCTGAGCGCCCGATACATCGGTGATTTTCGACAACTTGCGATCATCTCCCGGGTTCCCACCATGATCCCCGCTTGAGGCCCGCCCATGAGCTTGTCGCCGGACCCGCAAGCCAAATCAACGCCGCACTGTACCAACTCGGCAAGGCTTTGATGATCGTTGAGCTGGTCTCTCGATGAACGAACCAGCAGACCACTGCCCTCATCAACAATCACCCGGAGCCCACGACGCTGCCCCAAGGCGACTAGTTCCTCAGTTGGCACACTCGCGGTAAACCCCTCGATTCGGTAGTTGCTCGGATTGACTTTAAGCAAGACCGCCGCGCTGTCAGTAATCGCCTGCTGGTAGTCGGTAATCCGGGTGCGATTGGTGGTTCCCACCTCCACCAGGCTAGCCCCACTCGCCTCAATGATCTCCGGCACCCGAAAGGATCCGCCGATCTCAACCATTTCACCGCGCGAGATCAACACTTCTTTCCCTTTGGCAAAGGTCATCAAAGACAAAAACACCGCAGCGGCGTTGTTATTGACCACCAAAGCAGCAGGAGCTTCGGTTAACGCACAAAGTAATGCTTCGACCCGATGGTTACGGTCCCCTCGATGACCGCTCGAAAGATCAAACTCCAGATCACAGTAAGCATCGACCAAACCAGCCAAGCGATCTGCGGCCCAGCTCGGGAGGGGGGATCGCCCGAGATTGGTATGCACCAAAATACCGGTAGCATTGATCACCCGCTGAAGCGGCGGTCCAAACCGCGCGATCAGCGCCGATTCGACATCGCGCGCCACTTCGTCATCGTTTTCTGGAAATCGAGTTAGATTTCGGCGGCTCTCCTCCAGCCTGCTACGTACCGCCTCGCGGACCGCGGTGCGCCCATATACTTGCTGTAGCGAGACGATCACCCCAGTACCTAGCACCCGATCCACCGACGGCAAATTGCGGCGCTCGGAGTGCGATGAGTTTGGGGTATGAGTCTTGCTCATGCTTTTCGTCGAGTGTGTAGCTAGATTCGTCGTCTGGTCTGCGCGAGGTTAACTCTAACGTCGATCTAATTCATGTCCATACCCGACCAACTCACTCAACTGGAATTCTCGATTCGCCAGTATGAGATCGAATGGCGCCGATTCCTAGGAGGGGCAACCGACACCCCACCGGAACCGGTGGAGGTCTCGTTGGCCTTGCAGATTCGAAATCTACAAGCGGCCTCCGGCAACTCCACGGTCGACCAATTTCGGCTGCGCGGACTCGAAGGGCGCTTCAACGCGCTGCGCGAACACTTCGGACACAGCCTACGCTCTTCGGGGCAACGTGGGGACCGCGCAGTCACTCGCGTGGTACCGAATCATGAAGTGATTGTTGATGACGCCACGCCTCTCGACCAGACTCGACCTCTGTTCGACGCCATTTACTCCAACAACGCAACCACCACCCACGAGGCCTTTCACCGTTTCCTGGTAAGCGAAGCGCACCGTATTCGTTCTCGTACCAATCTCCAAACCGTGGTCTACTTTCTGCGCCGCGAGGCCAATAGCTACAAACTCAGCGCCCGTATTGTCGAGGAATCCACACCATGATTCGATTTGCTGTCATCGCTCTTACTCTCCTCTTCTCAGCACAGGCCAACGCGGCCCCAAACTATCAAAGTGCCTTGGCGCATCAGCGTTGGCGAGTCGAAAACGACCCTTCCGCGGCAGCCTGGAACGACCTGGGCGCGCTGCTGCTGGCGAACGGAGAGCAGCTTCCAGCGCTCAGCGCTTTCAACACTGCGATCGAACTGGATCCGGACAACGCTACGGCGTTGTATAACGCTGGAGTGGTTGAGCTGGACCACGACCCCCCCCGCGCCAGAAAGCTGCTGCACCGAGCCCTGGCAACCAACGAACGAGACCCCTGGATCCACTACCGGCTGGGCGAGGCTTATCAGCGCTTAGCTCGAGATCGGAAAGCCATCAACCATTACGCCCGTGCCTTTGAACTGGGCCCATCGTTGTTGTTTCCCGAAGTAAACCCATTAATCGTGGAAAACCAACTCGCGACCAGAGCATTGCTCCACGCGGATCCAGGCTCTGGAGAACTTGTGCGCGAGCCGCGTTTCGCCGAGCCAGCTGAAATCCGTGAGTTGTTGCTCGAAGAAACCCTAGAGAACGGCCAAGCTCAATCTGGAGAAAGATCGTTGGACACGACGGCAGAGCAACTGGTCCCGAACCCGCAAACCGGGGAGAAAGCCCCGGTAGAACCGGCAGCGTCGGTGGACCCAGCGGCCTCAGTTCCAGTGTCTCAGAGTCCCGACAACGCCGAGCCCGGGGCCGAACCAGCCGAGCCGACCATGGAGCAGCGGCGACGGCGAAGAGCACGCCGACTCGCCGACCAAGACAATTCTTAATCGGAGCTAGCGTCGATCGTCATCTCGGGTGCCGCCCGAGACACCACCGTCGAAAGCCGCAGTCCCTCAATACGCATCGCCGGTATCCCCAACACCCCGAATCCGGTCGGCACGAACCGCAGATCGGCTGCCAGTTCACGAATTCCTCGGCAAAATTCGGACGCCTCAGCTTGCACCACAATCACCCGGGCGCGAGCATCTGCTCCTTCCGCGACCTGCCCGTCGACGATCTTGACTCCTATACAAGCCATCGGCCTAGCCCGCGATGCAGTGACTGGCACTTCAACTGCGGCGGTCAACAACCAGCCTTCGCCAACCCCCGCGATTAGCTCTTCAACCGCAGCAACCCCGGGCATCCAGATAGGTTGGTGAAATCCCGGCTGGGGTAGGTCTCGCCACCCGTGGCGAACCCAAGGGCGATCCGAGTCGGTCCATACCGAGCCTTGGATCTCACCATCAGCGACGATCGCTCTGTGCTGCAAGGGTTGGCCTCGCCCGTCAACAGTGACGCTCAGCGGGCCCTGTGGCCAGTCTGGAGCGTCAGACACCTGGACTACAGGATTGGCCACCAATCGAGGTTGATCCGAACTGGCGGAAGAAAACCAGGAACTCATCGCAGCGGCTAAGAACGGCGCTGCCGCTGGCGCTAGAACAACCGCACTCACGCGCTCGGTCAGCTGATCCGAAACATCACTGCCGCGCACTTGTGAGGCTTGCACCAAAGGCTGCAGCCAGGATTTTTCGGCCTCGGCCACCGCGCTTGCCGCGTCAGCCGCAACGGAACTCAAACGCAACACCATCCCCGATGCGAGCCTTTCTTCCAGCAAAATCGAACCCACTCGATGGTGCCAGCGATGGAATACTCCATGGTTGTTGGCCAGAGTGCTATGCGCTTCCCCATCTTGAATTTCTAATCGTCGCGCAATCTTCGGTGGGGGAAGAACTCGGCTTAAACGATCCACCGCCCGCAGCGCGATGGTCTCAGTAAGAAGCGCCGCTGACTCCTGAATCGGTACCTCATCCCCAACTTCTTGAGGGAGATCGAGGGGGTAGCCGTGGGGGCGATCTAAGACCGGCTGAGCCGGTAGCTCCCCAGTACCACTTTGGAAGCCCGAACCGCGCTTGTTCCCGTAGCGAATTGCCCAACCTGATTCCGTACGGTCTCGGGCCTGCTGGCGGATTCTGACTGGTTGGTCTTCGCCCGCTTGCCTCTGCGTCTCGACAACAAAAACTCGGCTTCTCCCCGATTTGCGGTATAGCTCGACATCGGTCAAGCGTTCTCGTCGCGCTAGTTCCTGGGCCAAGTCCACTGGGTCTTGACGTTCAGCGTCAGTTGTAGACTGGGTCAACTCAGACACGGTTCAACCTCGACATCTCGCAATAAGACGGCAGGCGTAGTCGCCCAAACTGGCAATCGGTGTCCGTCTTTGGCGCACCACCCAGCCCCGGAAAACGAGGCACGATCTCCTAGCAAGGCGACCTGGGTCAATAACTCTCCCAAGTGCATACGCAACCGAAAACGACCAACGGCAGCTCCAATTTTTCCGCCCTCTACTCTGCGACCCCAGCCAAACACCATCTCAACCACCCCCGAGTGGGCGTCCAGGTGCCCACTCACCACTTCCGGGACAAACCACCCACCTTCGGCAGCCACCAACATCTCATTCCAAGAGGTATTTCCAGGCAGCACCACCAGGTGGTGGATGCGTGGTGCCGGGTGTTGATGGCGATCTGAAACTCGCCCTGATCCGGCGCGCAAAGTCTCCACCAGGTTTGCCCACCGGGAGTCTGCCACTGCTTCCTCAACCACCCCCCTGCGCACCAACCAGCGGCGGCAAACCGGAGAACCCTCATCGTCAGTACCCCTTGCCACTGCTTCCAGACCAGCACCGGGATCGTCCAATACGCTCAAAATTGAATTCGCCAGCGGTACTCCACGGGCTCCATCCACCGCTCCGGTGCGAGCCAGAACGTCCGCTTCCAAAGCATGACCAACCGCCTCGTGAAACAGCACTCCTGCCACCTGGGGAGAAAGTAGAAGATTGGTGCGACCGCTAGGAATAGCTCCTGCCGAGGCAGAGCGCACCGCTGCGGCAACCAGACGCTCAACCTGATCACACACCGACTGATCCAGGCTGACGCTCAACCGACCCAAAGAGCCCCACGGCAGATCGATGCGAAAAGAATAGAAGTCTTCCGTCTGTTCGGGCTGGGTCACCTGCGTTCCAACCACCAGAATCGTCCTGCGGAAATGTTCAACAGACAGCCCGTAGTCCACCGAAACCTGTCGTCGGGCGAGACCTGCCTTCAGCTGGCGTCGGAAATCTCTGAGCGTGGCTGTTGATGGATCATCTCCCCACTCACAGCGCCCTTCGGGAGCGCGGTAGGGAGCCTGAGGACGTACCGAAGCAACCGAACGAAACGCTCTTTCAAAGGCCGCCGTATCGAGACTGTCCTCTGATGCCATGCGCAGTCGCTGCTGATCGCGCACCCGCACGGCAAAGCCAGATTCTCTGCGCACCTGTGGACTCCCAGTCGGTCCAAGTCTGGTTACTTCGACCGCCTCGATAAAGACTTCCGCTTGGTCAGGATCAGCGGCGACCTGTGACAAACTGCGGGCGACGGCTGAAGCATCAATCACTAGCTGCATGCGAGGTCGGATTGTGCCATAGCTGCGGCGAAACCCCCAGATCGAAGGACAAGAATCCATGTCTCAGTCTCGCTTCTCGGATGATTTGATCACTGAATATCAGCAGCGGCTTGCCGCATCTCGCCAGGGTGGCGGAGCCGAACGCGTCGAGCGACAGCACGCCGCGGGCAAGATGACCGCCCATGAACGGGTCGAGTTATTGCTCGACCCGGGCACCTTTGTCGAGGTCGACGCTTTGGTAACCCACCGTTGTCATGATTTTGGCATGGAACGACAGCAGATACCCGGAGATGGTGTGGTCTGCGGTTATGGGACCATAGATCAGAGATTGGTCTATCTGTTTGCCCAAGATTTCACCGTGTTTGGAGGTTCTCTATCTGAGACCAACGCCGAGAAGATTTGCAAAATTATGGACCTAGCGATGGAGAACGGAGCGCCGATTATCGGTCTCAATGATTCAGGCGGCGCCCGCATCCAAGAAGGTGTCGCGTCCTTGGGCGGATACGCCGACATCTTCCTACGCAACACCCTGGCTTCAGGCGTTGTACCTCAGATCAGCGCGATTATGGGCCCTTGTGCTGGCGGTGCGGTGTACTCACCCGCCATCACGGACTTCGTCCTGATGGTCGAAGAAACCAGTTACATGTTCGTCACCGGCCCCGACGTCATTCGCACAGTGACCCACGAGGAGGTCACCAAAGAAGAACTGGGCGGAGCGCACACTCACGCATCGAAGAGCGGTGTTTGTCACTTCACCGACAGCGATGATGCCGCCTGTCTCGCCCGGATCCGAGAGCTGCTGCGCTACCTACCCTCGAACAATCTTGACGATCCGCCGGCGCAGCCCACCGACGACCCAGAAGACCGACAGGTACCCGAACTCAATGATCTGGTCCCGACCGACCCTAATCGTCCTTACGACGTCCACCAGCTAATTTCCAAAGTAGTTGACGACGGCGCATTCCTCGAGGTCCACGCGGAATATGCCCGCAACATTGTGGTCGGCTTTGCCCGTTTCGGCGGCAGAGCGGTCGGGATCGTCGCCAATCAGCCAGCCTACCAAGCTGGAGTACTCGATATAGATGCTTCGCTCAAAGGGGCTCGATTCGTGCGCTTCTGCGATGCCTTCAACCTGCCGTTGGTCACCTTTGAAGACGTCCCAGGATTTCTGCCTGGAACGCAGCAGGAGTTTGGCGGAATCATCAAGCACGGAGCCAAATTGCTGTTCGCTTATGCTGAAGCAACGGTACCCAAGATCACCGTAATCACCCGCAAAGCCTATGGCGGCGCCTATTGCGTTATGGCCTCCAAGCATTTGCGCACCGACGTCAACTTTGCCTATCCGACGGCCGAGATCGCGGTGATGGGCTCTGAAGGAGCGGTCAACATTCTCTACCGCAAAGACCTCAAAGAGGCAGACGATCCGGACCAACTCAGGCAATCCAAAGTCGATGAGTATCGCGAGAAGTTCTCCAATCCCTACATCGCCACCGAAAGAGGGTTTGTCGACGCTGTGATTGAACCCGCCGACACCCGGTTTGCCATCATTCGCTCCCTGCGGCAACTGTCGGCGAAACGCCAATCCGTCCCGGCCAAAAAACACGGCAATCTCCCCCTCTGAGACAAAGTCACCGCTGGCATTGAGATCAAGAACCGGCGAGAACAGGAAACGCCTCCGACCCATCGCTTGACAGCCTCCGGGCGGTTCGACAAGCTCACGCCGTCCTGCGCGGGCTGGAGACTACGATTCTTGTGCGTCGAATCTTGTGCATTGAACCAGCTCTGCAGAGCAAACTGAAAGGACCAACATGCGTGAAAAAGATCGAGAACTAAAACGTCGCCGTCAACGGCGCCAGAAGCGCCTCAAACGTAAGCGCCGTGAGGAGATCGCCAAGGCGCGGCGTTCAGGGTCGAAACGTGCCCGAGGTGCTAACGCGAAGACTTCGGCGGAGAAGAAAGTCACCAAAAAGACTGCTGCCAAGAAGAAGGCTGCTAGCAAGAAAACCGTAGCCAAGAAAACAGCGGCCAAGAAAACCACGACCAAGAAAACCACCGCGAAGAAAGCGACTAGCAAGAAAACCGCAGCTAAAAAGACGGTAGCTAAGAAAACTGCCGCCAAAAAGACTGCGACCAAGAAGAAGGCTGCTAGCAAGAAAATCGTAGCCAAGAAAACAGCGACCAAGAAAACCACGACCAAGAAGACCTGATCCGGTGGGTCTCGGACCTCCTCTCGGACAAGCAGATCCAGAAGTCTACGCGGCGATCGTCGGCGAACGATCGCGTCAGCGGGACGGACTGGAGCTAATCGCCTCCGAAAATTTTGTCAGCCAGGCGGTACTGGAAGCCACTGGTTCGGTACTCACCAACAAGTATGCCGAGGGTTATCCAGGACGCCGTTATTACGGTGGCTGTGAGTTCGTCGACATCGGTGAGCAGTTAGCGATCGACCGAGCACAAGCCCTGTTTGGCGCAGAGCACGCCAACGTCCAACCTCACAGCGGTACTTCAGCCAACATGGCAGTCTACTTCTCCGCCCTTCGTCCCGGCGAAAAGTTGATGGGAATGGACCTGGCCAGTGGCGGCCATTTGACCCATGGTCATCCTCTGTCTTATTCCGGGCGCGATTTCGAAGTGGTGTCATACGGCGTCGATCGGGATAACGAGCGCATTGACTACGACGAAGTCGCCGGCCTGGCACTCAAAGAACGACCGAAAATGATCGTCTGTGGAGCGTCGGCCTATAGCCGGGTCATTGACTTCGCCCGCTTCCGAAAAATCGCCGACCAGTGTGGCTCTTTGCTGATGGCGGACATCGCCCACATTGCTGGCCTGGTTGCCACCGGGATCCATCCCTCGCCGGTGCCTCACTGTGATTTCGTCACCACGACAACGCATAAGACTCTCCGCGGTCCTCGGGGCGGTTTGATCCTGACCCGACGCGCGCACAAGAAATCGATTGACCGAGCGGTTTTCCCGGGGATTCAAGGCGGGCCGATGATGCACATCATCGCCGCGAAAGCGGTGGCGCTAAAGGAGGCCGCCGGAGCCGATTTCGCGGGCTACCAGCGGCAGCTAGTCGCCAACGCACAGAACCTGGCCGCAGAACTTGGTCAACGCGGACTACGGATCGTTTCCGGTGGTACTGACAACCATGTTTTCTTGGTAGATGTTGCCTCGGCTGACACCACCGGTAAGGTGGTGGAAGCGGCATTGGATCGAGCAGGAATCACGGTCAACAAAAACACCATCCCCTTTGACCCATTGCCGCCGATGGTCGCCTCGGGCATTCGTATCGGCAGCGCGGCGATCACGACACGGGGTATGGGCGATGGCGAGGTGAGCCAAATCGCCGACTGGATCTCTCAAATCATCCACGACCCGGAGAACGATTCCTTGCTGTCCTCGATCGAATCACAGGTCCGTGACTTGTGCCGAGGATTCCCGGTCTAAGGATCCTGCGCGCCCTTTGGTTCATCGGGGCGGTTCGGCAAGAACGGCTGGTAGATTCTCTCCACCGAGTCCGGGCGACCCCACAGTTCGCGCAGCCTAGAGCGCACCGCTCCCACCAGATACAGCGACCCACAGACCACAACCACACACTCAGAATGAGCTCGACCTAGAGCGACACCTAGGGCATCGGTCGGTTGGCGATGGACCTGCGCGGCGGCAATCGTCGAGGCCAATACGTGCGGATCTTGTGATCGTTGGTTCGGTGGCTGGGTAACGATCGTCCACTCTGCCCCCTCGGCCAAAGCGTCGATCATCTTCTCTGGTTCTTTGTCGATGAGGGCACCAAACACCAACCCGTAGGTTCTGCCCGCTAACAGCTTTGCCAGAGCCTTCGCACCTTGGAGATTGTGAGCCCCGTCCAGCAGCACCCAGCCACCGTCCGGTCGGCGAATCCACTCACAGCGACCGGGCCACAGGCAGGAGGCCACTGCCAGTTCCACGCGCCATGGATCAACCACAAAACCATCTTCATCGGGCCAAGACCGTGCCAGCACCTCTAAGGCCACCAGAACCAACGCCAGATTTCGCTCTCGATGTTCTCCCCCGCCATCCGTCGGAAACTCCGCCACTATCTTCAAACCTTGCACTCTAATTTTCTCTGGTTCGCCATCGTGGTGGTTGATGGTCTCGATCGCGGTCGCAAGTCGAGCATCAAACAAAGGCGACCCGAGCGCCTCTGCGCGGGTTTCAATTTCTCTGCGAGCCAGAGCGTTGGACACCCAATAGCAGCACGCTGTACCGGGACGTAGAATCCCTGCTTTCTCCCGTGCAATGGTGTCCAACGAATCGCCTAGGACGTTCTGATGATCGAGCCCGATCTCGGTGATCACCGAGAGAATTGGATTGAGGACGTTAGTGGCATCCAGTCTGCCGCCAAGACCGACTTCAAAGACGGCGACCTCGACCGGAGTCCGCGAGAAATGGAGGATCGCCGCAGTGGTCATGGCCTCGAAATAAGTCGGCGGTTCAAAACCCGCCTCCACTGCGGCATCAACCACTTCTCGCAACAACCGTGACAGCTCGTGTGACTCGATCGTCAGTCCGTCTACCCGGATACGTTCCTCCACGAACTCAAGGTGCGGCGAACTGTAGAGCCCGGTCGTAAAACCCGCAGCAGACAACATTGCGGCCAGATTGGCGCTGGTGGTGCCTTTTCCATTGGTCCCGGCCACCAACACCGCTGGAAGAGTTTTCTGGGGGTCGCCGAACTGATAAAGGAGCGCCCGAATCCGGGCAAGGCCGAGTCGGATCCCGGTCGACTCGAGGCGGGCCAGTATCTGGCCTGGCGGATCGCCCGCTCTACTCACTAGGTCAACCGGAAAAGTGGCCTATGGCAGTGGAAACGGTCTTTTTGAGTGCGTCTCGGGGAACCACCGCATCCAGAAATCCGTGTTCGAGGAGGAACTCGCTTCGCTGAAATCCCTCTGGAAGCTCTTGGCGAATCGTCTGTTGGATCACGCGCTGCCCGGCAAAACCAATCAAGGCGCCGGGCTCGGCAATATTAATATCTCCAAGCATGGCGAAAGATGCGGTGACACCACCAGTCGTCGGATCGGTGAGGATCGAAATATACGGCATCGATCCCTTTCGAAGTCTCGACAAAGCCGCAGAGATCTTCGCCATTTGCATCAGCGAAAGAACCCCTTCTTGCATCCTGGCTCCGCCGGAAGCGGATACCACGATCAAGGGTCGCTCGACTGCCACGGCATGCTCAATCGCTCGGGTGATTTTCTCTCCCACTACCGAGCCCATCGAACCACCCATGAACTGATAGTCCATCACCGCAAGAATCACCGCCACTCCGTCGAGCTCCCCTTCATAGACCCTCACCGCGTCTTCTACACCGGTTCGCTTGCGGTACTCGGACAACCGCGCCGAGTAGGGCTTTTGGTCCTTGAACGAGAGTGGGTCGCCGGAAACAATTCCGGTCTCTATTTCGACCGCTCCGGGATCGAGCAGCAGATCGACTCGCGCGTCCACTCCAATGCGAAAGTGAAAACCGCACTTGGGACAGATCTCACCATTCTTGGTGACTTCTTTGGAGTAGACGATTTCACGACAACCGCCGCACTTAACCCACAAGCCCTCGGGAACGCCGCTCCGACTGGCTCTTTCTCGGAGTGGTTTCGGTTGGCGAGCTTTTCTAAACCAAGGCATTTGATTTCAGTATTACGGGAGCACTGACAACCCGGTTGGCGAGTTTAGCTCGCTTCGAAAAAAATCAAACCTTGAGTTTCCAGCAGAAAAGGATCAAAGCAGGAGAGTTTAGCCCTCGCCACCCTCCGCAGCTGCGTCCCTAGGCGCAGCCACTTCGCCGGTCTCACGCGGATTACCGGCTACTGAATCTTGCCCTGACTCTTCGGCTGCCGATTGTTGCGCTAACTCTTGAACCGGCACCTCGGTTGATACGGCAGTCTGTGCATTCCCCGGTTGGTCGGCTTGCGTGTCCGCCGGCACCACCGCCCCAGTAGTAGCCAACTCGATCCTGGCAATCTCCTCTTCAATCTGGCGGCGCTGCTCGTCAAATACAGCACGCAGCCGTTGCTCGCGAACCGCCATCTCAGAGTCCAGCCAGGCAGAAATTCGTTCTTGGGTGGCCACCACGCCTGAGGACTCGACTGTTGGGCCATCGACTTCCGTAGACCCGGACACCAAAGCGACCGCGAGTTCTGCTGTCGTCAGCTCGTCAGCCTGCTCGCCGGTCTGCCCAGGGATCAATTCACCGGCCGCCGGGATGGTTTGCTCAGGGCTTTGCGTCACAGGTGCGATCGGTGTGGCTACATCTGCAGCAGTTGAGACTGCGGAGCTGGTAGCTCCGGTCGCGTCTGTCGCCCCGGTCGTCTGACGAAAGGCAAACCACCAAACAATCAGCCCGAAAACCCCAACAAGGAGCGCCATGGCAGCTAGCCGCGCCCAATTGGTCCCGGAACCATCTTCCATCCAAGGCATATAGGCAGTGGACTCAATCGCCTCCACTTTTGCTGCTGCGGACTCGCAGTCTGACGCCAATGGCTGGTCAACCGGTGGTTCCCCGATTTCGGCCGCACCGAGTTGGGGCGTTCCCGAGTCAAGAAGGACTACGGACTCCACCTGATCCAAGTCCGCTTCGAGAGTCGTGGTTTCTTCTATCGATGTGGGTTCGGTTTGCCCCTCTTCTCTTTGCAGTTCTGCAGTAAACCTCGCCAGCAACGGGATCGCCAAGTCGGGTCCGATGCTTGGCGACGCCCCGGTGGGTTGGGCTGGTACCGGCTCTTCAAGGGCTACTTTTTGGCGGACCGCTTCTTGGGAGATTGGCTCTTCAAGCTCGATCGACGTGTCTTCTGCGCCTTCTCGCCCAAGAGAACTCGCCGCAGGTACGTCCAAATCCTCGCTCGCTGGTGCTCCCGACAACGCGCTCACACCTAAACTGGTTTCGGGTAGTTCGTTCTCAGGGGCACGGCTCTCAAATGCATTGCTCTCAGAGTTGGGGGTAGCGTTTACCTGGGAATCTACGACAGAAGGAAGCGTCTCGGTCTGCGCCTCGACTTCAGGAGCGTCAAGGACTTCCGTCGGTGCCGTATCCTCAAGGCCGTCGAGGACAATGCCACCCTCCTGCGATACCCCCGCCGTCTGCCGCGGCTCCGGAGCTTGCAATGATTCCATGGGCTCAGCCGAAGGGTTCCCCGTCCGACTGGGGCTCTGCACCGGAACAGAAAGCGCTGCAGATACCGAGGCACCGCGATCTGCGTCTTTCTCCTCTGCGGCGACCAAGCCCGCATCCCACGCAGATTCCACCTCGCCCAGAAAATCGCCAAAAAGCTCTTGGGTGGAAATCTTCGCTCCTTGAGCATTGGTTGGTTTGTCGTCAGATCCCATGGCTGTACTACTCCTTGATGCAACCTACGCCGGATTCGATTCCCTCACTTCCGAAGTTGGGCGGTCAACGCAATTCCGTTCTAACACTCGACCCCAACTCCGTCAATCGAATCCACCACCTCCGATCCGCTAGAATTCGGGCATTGCAAGTCGTGGGCACCTCAATTGTGTAGCTTCGTCGCTGCCAATCTTCACACTACGAAACGATCGAGAATTACAAATGGCTGGACATAGTAAGTGGGCGCAGATCAAGCGCAAGAAGGCAGTGACCGACGCGCGCAGGGGCCAGTTGTGGACCAAGCTGCTCAAGGAGATCACCGTCGCGGCACGCTTGGGTGGAGCTGATCCGGACAACGATCATCGGCTACGAGCCGCGGTGCAAGAGGCCAAAGCCAGCAACGTCCCCAGTCAAAACATCGAGCGCGCGATCCTCAAGGGTAGCGGGGAACTGGAAGGAGGCGGCCTAGAAGAACTTACCTACGAAGGCTACGGCCCCGGTGGGGTGGCGATCTTGGTCGAAGTTCTCACGGATAATAAGAATCGTACGGTTGCCGAGGTCCGCCACCTGCTCTCCAAATACGGGGGGAACCTGGGAGAGAACGGCTGTGTTGCGTGGATTTTCGATCAGCGTGGTTACTTGACCGTCGACGCCGATTCGATGGACGAAGAACAATTGATGGAAATCGCCATCGAGGCTGGCGCGGAAGATTTCTCCAGCGACGGCGAGACGCACGAAATCTTTTCCACGCCGGAGGGTTATCTGGAGCTCCGGGCAGAACTGGACCGTCGTGAGGTACCGTTGGCGTCGGCGCAACTCGCTTGGCTCCCCAAAAACACGATCCAAGTCGGCAACGACCACGTGGAGTCTTTGCTCAAGCTCATGGAGTTTCTTGAGGACCACGATGACGTACAACATGTCTGGGCAAACTTTGAGATCGACGCCGACCTCATGGCCGAAGGAGCCTGAGCCCAAGTGTTGATCCTGGGCATCGATCCCGGTAGCCAGGCGACTGGATATGGCGTGGTCGAATCTCGAGGCAGCAAACTGGATGCCGTCGACTTTGGCGTCTTGTCGAGCACGGCCAAGACCCCGCTCGCCGAGAGATTGGCGGCTCTGCACCAGGGAATGAGCCAGCTAGTTTTCAAGTACCGCCCCGAAGTGGTCGCCTTGGAGACTCCGTTTGCCGGGATCAATCCCCGCTCGTTGATCGTCCTATCTCAAGCCCGGGGAGCCCTGATCGCAGCGGTGGCAGCGCACCAAGTGACCATCCGAGAATACGCCCCGAGTCAGGTCAAGTCTGCGGTCACCGGGCACGGTCGGGCAGACAAGCATCAGGTGGCACACATGGTCCGGCTGCTTCTCAGCCTACCCAGCGAGGCGCTCAAACACGACATATCAGACGCTTTGGCGGTTGCCATTTGCTGTGCCCACAGAGAAGCTTTCGAACGACTGACCGATAGGATAACCACCGCGTAGCGCGACCGTTAGACGAACCAGTGAGTTCGATCTTTGCCCGTATTCCAGGCTGCGTGCTAACATCCCGCGCTACCCTCAGAGGGTGCAATTAACATGTTGAATACGACATCCAACACCACCGTTAGACCGTTCCAAGGAGCCACAAAGGATGGCCTCCGGAGAACCCACGGTGACGGAGGGAACCAAAGGCACACGCCATTGGTCTAAACATTTACGGAGGTTCTTGAAGTGGGCAATTTCAAACTGATCGAGTACTTTTACCAGGGCGGGTGGATCATGTGGATCTTGTTGTTCCTGTCGATACTCGCCACGGTCGTCAGCATTGAGCGGTTCCTGGTTCTGCGCAAGGCCAAAGTCAACGTCAATGAATTCCTTGCCAAATTGCGCAAAGCCCTGTTAGTAAACCGTTCGATCCAGGACGGCGTTCAGGTATGCGAACAATACAAGGGGCCGATCGCTTCGATCATGAAGGCTGGACTGCTCAAGCACGGTCATGACAAGGAAGAGATCGAAAAGACCATCGAGAATGCTGCCCTCTATGAGATGGGCCGCCTCGAGCGCCGACTGCCGGTTTTGGCGACGGTCGCCAATGTTGCTCCACTACTCGGTTTCTTCGGTACCGTCACCGGCATGATGAGCTCCTTCGACGCGCTGGCTGAAGCAGGTCTGTCCAACCCTGGATTGGTTGCCTCGGGTATCAAAGAAGCACTGACCACAACCGCCGGAGGACTTGCAGTAGCCATTCCTTTCCAGGTTCTCTACAACTACTTCATGTCCAAGGTGAATAAGTTCGTGCGCGATGTAGAGACCTCCTCCAACATGTTGATCGAGACATTCAACGATATGGACCGCAAGGGCGGAACCTCCGCTTGATCAGGAGAGAAGCGGGGAATTATGAGTCTTAAACGCGGACAGCAAAGTGCGGCGATCATCCCGACGGCTTCGATGGCGGATATCGCATTCCTATTGATCATCTTTTTCATGCTCACCATCACTTTTGAGGTGGACAAGACATCGGTGTCGCTGCCAGAGACCGCCATCCGCCTCGAGATCCCTAAGAAGGCTGCCTACATCTCGGTAACCGAGAGCGGTCGGATACGGGTCAGCGACGGGGAGCAAACCAGTAGCGTAGTACCGGGACCGGAAGACGTCCTGTCCTTCGCCGCTGAAGTTCTGGCGTTGAACCCAGATAAGGAGTTCGTGCTCAAGGCTGACCGCGAGGTCTCGTATGAGACCGTCGACCGAGTGGTCGACGCGCTCAAGCAAGCAAAAGCACGGGTGATCTACCTGTTGTCGCAGCAGGAAACGATCGAAGGCCAAGGAGCCTAGGGATGCGCTTTTCAAAGAAAGATGTTTCAGACGAAATTCCGACTTCGTCGATGGCCGACATCGCGTTCTTGTTGATCATTTACTTCATGATCACAACGACCTTTGCCGCCACTCGAGGTTTGGACTTCGCCCTGCCCAAGGACGATGACAGCCCCCCACAGGTCGAAAAAGAGGATTCGGTTTTGATCGAGATCCAACCAGGTGGCCAACTGATCGTCGACACCAGACCGATGCCGTTGAGCGAGGTTTTAGAGTACCTCAAGCCCAAGCTTGAGAACAATCCCAAAAAACCGGTAATTATCCGTCCTTCCCAGGATTCCGAATATGGCTACATGGTGGACGTATTCGACGAATTGCGTCAAGCGGAAGACAGAATCGGGCTGAAAGTCGAGAATATTTCTATTCCAACCCAACGCGAGGTCGAACAGTTCTGGTATTAACAGAACCCAGACGGGGAGAACGATGAGCGAAGCTAATAAGCCCAAAATCAGCAAGGCCGCTGCCCCCATTGATGTGGCCGCTGGCGAATACGGAATCTACGCGCTCGAAGAGCGCGAAGATCGGAGGTTCAGTCGGATTGCTTGGGCAATTGCAATCCCGGTTCATGTGGCGCTTCTCTTCATAGCAGTACCGAAGGCCACCAGCACCACCCAAGCCCAAGAGAAGCAAAAGGTCTACGTGATGCAGCAGGTGCGATTCAAGCCCCCTCCACCGCAACAACAGCAGGAAGTCCCCAAGCCCAAAGCGAAGAAGGTCCCGATTCCTGATCCGACACCCGATGAGCCGGAACCGATTCGCTTGGAAGAGGAAATTGACGAGGATTTCGATATCCCAACCGACGACATCGTCTTTGACATCCCGGAAGCTCCGCCGGAGCAGTTCACCGGACCGATTCGCGTCGGTGGTGACATTGAAGCTCCCGCCAAGATCTACCACCCGGATCCGGTGTACACCGAGATCGCTCGCAAAGCACGGATTCAAGGCATCGTGATCTTGGAGACGATTATCGACAAAGAAGGTAATGTCACCAGCGTCAAAGTGCTCAAGGGCCTTCCCATGGGTCTCGATCAGGCGGCTGTGGATGCGGTGAAGAAGTGGAAGTTTGAGCCCGCGACCACCGCCGACGGACGTCCTGTTGACGTCATCTATACCTTGACCGTCAACTTCAAGATGAACTAACCCGCCCTTAGTAGAGGGAGGTCCTATGGCACTTCAAGGTTCACTCAGCGATGTATCCCTGGCCGACCTCATCCAGTTGATTGCGGCTTCGCAAAAAACTGGAGTGTTTGCGGTACAGAACGGTTCCAACCAGGGGCAAATATTTCTTGAAGAAGGAAAAATCGTCTTCGGATCAAAAGGGACACTCACCGGGAATGAAGCTGTTTACGACATAGCAGCCTGGGAGTCGGGTGAGTTCGTGTTTACCGCTGGGGTCGAACCTCCCGATCGCACGATTACCGATTCCAACAACCAGTTGCTGATGGAAGCTGCCCGTCGACAAGACGAATGGCGCCTACTGTCGCAAAAGATCGGTTCGTTGGAGCAAGTACCGATGCTTTCCGAACCCGAAGACCCGAGCGCCTCGGTTACCTTTAGTCATCAAGAGTGGGCAGTGGTACGTCGCATTGATGGAAGCCGGTCGATTACTGAGATCGCCCGAACCTGGAATCAGTCACCCTTTGAAGTGTGTAAGGTTCTCTACGGTTTGATCACCTCACACCACGTAGCGTTGCAATCCAACTGATGGACGGGGTGGCACCCCCTTTGCAGTTTTCCTTTTTTTGGCACCTTCAGTTGGTGTTAAGGAGTTAACCAATATGACCCGAATTCAAAGAATTTTACGCTCAGGAGTCACTCTTGGCTTACTACTGTCCGCTCCCGCTTTCGCAGGTTGGGAAGAGGGTGTCGCAGCCTACAAAGCGCGCAACTACTCACAGGCAATCCAAGAGTTTCAAGGCGTGGTCGGCGCACAGCCAGAGTACGCCGGTGGCCACATGATGCTTGGCAGGTCTTTCTTGGCCGCTGACCGGGCCCAGGAGGCAGTATCTTCTCTACGCAAGGCCTATGACTTGGATCCAGCAAACGTCGGCACACAGGTCGTCCTGGGGCAGGCTTTTGTCAAAGCAAGCCGCTACGCCGACGCCGCCACCTTGCTTTCCAAGATCAACGTGGCTTCGCTGCCTTCGAGTCAGCAAGCTTCGGTCAACCAACTGAAAGCGATTGCCCTGCAAAAGAGTGGTAACACTTCCAGCGCAATCGCTGCGCTCGGCGACTCGGTCGCCAAGAACCCCAACGACGCGGACACGCAGTATCAATATGGGGTGATGCTGTTCAACGATGGACAAACCGGCAGAGCGGTAAGTGCGTTGGACAAAGCAGTCTCCTTGAGTGCCGACGCAGAGAAGCTGCGCGCACTGGCCGACGCAGCACTACGCCAGGGTCGCGAGGAGCGTAGCGACAGCGGCAAAAGAGCGGCATACGCCAAGTCCGTAGCTGCGGCAACGCGGTTGGTTTCGGCCAGTGGCAGCTTCGATAACTTGATGCGACTGGGTCAAGCCCAACTCGGCGGCAAGCAATACGCCGACTCCATCGGTACCTTCCAAAGAGCCGCATCGGCCAACAACAGCGACTGGTTGCCGACCTACTACATTGGTCAAGCACAGACTGCGACTGGAAGCTACTCCGCCGCTGCGAACAGCTTGCAAGACGCACTACGCAAAACCAACAACAGTTCCAACACCGCCAAAATCTGGAGCGCCTTGGGATTCGTCTACGAGAAGCAGAAGAACTGGCCGCAAGCGCGAACCGCTTACGAGAAGGCTGGGGACTCGCGAGGCGTTACTCGGGTCAACGAGAACGAAGAAACCGATAAGTTCAACGCCGATGTGGACGCTGAAACACGGGAACTAGCTAAGTTGGCCGATGAAGAGCGGCGTTTGAGGGAAGAGCTCGAAAAGTTACAGAACAACGGCTAATAGCCAACGACAACGATCAGTCGAAAGGCCGCCCAGAAGGGTGGCCTTTTTTCTCGTGTGGCTGCCTTAGGGAACTTACGTCCCCGCTGTGCCGTCTAAATATCAGTCGCAGGCTAATGCGTGCGAGTGGCGTTCCTTTTGCACCACCCATTCGCGGCGCGCCCACCTTTTGGGGATTGGAGACTCAATGATGCAACCTAATAACCGCACTCATCGTTGGCTATTGCTGCTTGGCGCTCTTGTTTTCTCCGCTCCACTTTTGGCGGGCTGGCAAGAAGGCGTAGACGCCTACGAAGAAGGCAATTACCGTCTGGCGATCGACAACGAGAATCAAGAGCTGGAGCAGAGGGCAAGAGAGCTCCAAGCGATAGAACGAGAAAAACAGAAGGTGTTGGCGGAGTTCGCCAGAATCCAAGGTGGTGGCTCGACCGACTAAGAATCGGCAGACTCTCCCAGCGCCAAGGCTGCTCCCGCCATGGCGGCAGCGGCACCAACAACCAGCACCAAGTTGATCCTGAGGGGCGACAGAAATTGGTCGACGATCAGATCCGTCAAGATGGTGTCGCCAACCAGTCCTTGGGTGCCACTCCAAAATCCATACAACAGCCCTAGTGCAACCCCGGCGGCGGCAAGTCCTTGCAGCAGCCCTGCGACCAGAAACGGTGCACGCACATAGAGTTCAGTGGCCCCAGAGAGCCTCTCCACTTCCAGTTCCACCCGGTGACGGTAAGCCGAAAGCCTAACTACCGCAGCGGCGACAAAACCCGCAGCTAGAACGCTCAGCGCCGCCAGCACCACTCCGATCGTTCTCAAGCGCGCCGACGCAGTCAACAGTCTGCCGCGCCAAGGTCGATCGTCGTCCAACCAAGCGACACTGGACTGCGCCGCGACTTCTTCACTCAAGGCTAGGCGAGCTTCGTCGGACACTTCAGCAAGCCAACTCCACTCGAAATAACCGCTCGCCACGCCCCTCCCTGCGCCGGATACCGAGGCAAGATCGGGAAATGCGGTCGCCAATTCTTCCATCGCTTGGTCCGCAGCCACCGTGCGCAGGTCCTCAAGAACGGTGGATGAGCTCAGGGTCTCCATCAGCTCTTGTTGCTCGGTTTCCGAGGTCCCTGGGTTGAGATAGGCCCGGACCTTGAGCTCGCCTCCAAAGGTGCTCATCGAGCGGCCAAGATTCTCTTCCACTAGTAATACCACGCCCCACAGCAGCAAGGCCATGGCAATCGCCAACACTCCCAGTACAACATCACGACCACTGCCAGCCGCTAAGCGCCAACCGTGTCGCAGAAAATAAGCCGCGATCCGAAGCCCCCTCACGACCCACCTCCCTTGGAGCCTTCATTGCGCAAGATGGCGTCCGCCACCAGCCGCCCGTGGCTGAGCACAATCACCCGTGGATTGACCAGCGGTGCACGATCTGGTGCGTGGGTGGCGATCAACACGGTGGTACCCAAACGGTTGATCTCAACAAACAACCGGTACATCTCCCTTGACAACCGCGGGTCAAGATTTCCGGTCGGTTCATCCGCAACCAAAATGCTAGGACGTTCAACAATCGCGCGGGCAACCGCGACCCGCTGCTGTTCGCCACCGGAAAGCTCGGTGGGTTTGGCGTCGATACGGTCGGCGAGTTCGACTCGCTCC
The DNA here is from genome assembly GCA_965248055.1 of Candidatus Multivoradales bacterium. Taxonomy (GTDB): domain Bacteria; phylum Acidobacteriota; class Thermoanaerobaculia; order Multivoradales; family JAHEKO01; genus CBDCXF01. Next base: position 2,438,894 of record CBDFIJ010000004.1, on the reverse strand, counting down.
AGGGCTTCGCGAGCGAGTTTCAGCTGGTCGTCTCGCGACCTGCCGAGAATTCGTGGCAAGGTAGCCACGTTCTCCAGAACCGTTCGATGTTGCACTAGGTGAAAATCCTGAAAGACAATGCCGATCGAACGGCGTAGAAAAGGCACCCGGCGTGGCGACAAAGACGCGATGTCGACACCGTTGATCACCACCTTGCCTGCGGTCGGCACCTCACCGCGATAGACCATACGCAACAATGTGGTCTTTCCCGCACCACTGGGTCCGGTCAAAAGCACGAACTGGCCAGGTCTAACTTCAAAACTGATGTCATCCAGGGCGCGCTGGCCGTTGGCGTAGTGTCGTTGGACGCGGTGAAATCGGATCATGATCAGTGGCTGAGGCGCTAGGCTACAGCAGACGCTCATCCAGGGCGCCAGAATCGACCCAGCTAGGCGGATTCGTGCCGATCATAGACAACGTAAAGCTTCAACGCACGCCCTCGGGATGGAACTGGAGCGGCCGCTCAGGTCGTGCCACCGTGGTCTTGATCGGCAAGTCAATCGGTGACTATCGGTCCACCCCATGGCCGCTACATCCGACCCCCACGCAAGTGGCCTCTGTTCGCCAAGTTCACTCGGCGTCGATCCGTGTGGTTCCGCCCGCAAGCTGCCTTCTTCCAGCGGACGCAATCGCTTCAAACCAAGCTGGAGTGACGTCCTTGATTGCCACCGCCGACTGCGTGCCGATTCTCTTGTTTGACGGCAGCACTACGCTGGCGATCCACGCCGGTTGGCGTGGAATTGCTGGCGAAATCGTGCCTCGGTCGGTGCAGGAGAACTTGGACCCAACCCAGGCACTCAATGTCTGGATCGGCCCGCACATCGGCCCGTGCTGCTACCAAGTCGGCAACCAAGTGGCAGACCGTGTTGCCCAGGTTGTTTCCAAGCGGTCGGTCGTCTACAAGCCCGCGAACAATCCTCATCTAGACCTTGGGCTGGCGGTGTTGTCTCAGTTGCAACTCAAGTCAGGAGATCATGTGGTGCAAGTGAGAACGTGTACCCAATGCTCGCCAGAGTCTCTGTGGAGCTATCGTCGCGATGGAGTCCACGCTGGGCGCAACCTAGCGGCAATTACCCTCGACCCCTGAACACAACGAAAACCTATTCGACTCTCTCAGGGAGGCTAGCGGTCGAGGTCGTGCAGCGCGAGCTCAACCGAAGATGCCAGCTGCTGGTTCCCGCTTCGATGACGGATGCGAAAACGGACCATCTCCATCAGCATCCGCCATGGGTCGAAAAGCATGTTGACCCGCGAGCCTTGCGAGTCCGCCCAGGTCACTGGAACTTCGCTAACCACCAAACCGACCCGCTGCACCAACCAAATAAGCTCAACGTCGAAAGCGAATCCTTCGGTGATCATGGCCTCGAAAGCGGCTCGCCCGACGCCTCCTTGTATCAACTTGAAGCCGCATTGGCTGTCGCGAACTCCCCGAACCCCTGCCAGCGCCACTGCGGTTCGGAAGACCTTGCCGCTCAATCGACGCAAGAAACTTTGTGGCACTACCAAGTTGGACTCGGGTAGATCACGACTTCCGATTACCAGCGTTGCCCGCGGCAACTCTCGGCAAAGTAAATCTAGGTCTTCGATCGGGGTCGAAAGGTCGGCATCAGTAATCAGAATCAGACAACCGCGGCTCTCCAAAACCCCCCTGCGAGCGGCGCACCCTTTGCCACGATTGCGCCCAAGCGACACCACTTTGAGCTCTGGATTGCGTCGTTGCTGTGCCACCGCGACTGTGTCATCCGTACTGCCGTCATCGACAACGATCAGCTCCCAAGTGCCATCCCAGGACTTCAAATAGGAAAGGATCCGATCCAACGTCGGTCCGAGCCGTGATCCTTCGTTGTAGGCGGGAATGACCACCGACAAACACCGACAATACTGCTCCACCTACTCCACCCTCCGATTCGATGAAATCGCTGAACACAAAGCGTCCGCAGTGATTAACCCAGCACGGCGGCTACCAATATCCCGTTCCATCAGCGTCGGTAACGAAGCGAACTCTGTGGCCAGTGCTTCGAGCCCCGGACCTTGGGCGATCAACCACGGTGCCCCAGATTGATGCGCACAAACTTTCTGTTCAAGGTCATCCAGATGATCGTAGTTGGGTACTCGCCGATTCCCATAGTAGAGAAAACCGGCGTGGCGATAGGGGATCTGAAACGACACCAGTTCTGTGTCGGATCCGGCAATCGCATCGACTTGTTGCATGAAAAAACGTTCCGACTTGCGCGGATTAACGCTGGGAAGCAGCCAGCCAGCTGCCAGGATGTAAATCAGGGCAACCCCGACCAAAGCACCGCGGGTAGCCCAATACGATCGTGTTGATCGGAGGAGAAAACCGAAGCCAATGGCTAGTCCCATCGCCGCCAAGATCACCGCGACGATTGGCAGGTACTGTGCGAAGGACTCGGCGCTCCAACGGGCGGACTCTAGGACGATGGCGACCCCGCCAGCGATGCTCACTACCGCCAGCAGAACCATCGCAATCCAAGCCGCCACGGTGGTCGCCGATCTCTCCACTCGTTCCTCGACTCGTGCCACCACCGACGACGCTAGCACCGCGATTGCTGGTGCGATCGGCAGCATGTAGGGAGCCCGCTTGCTGTCGGACAACGAGAGAAACACGAACACTGTGGCGATCCAGGCCCAGGCCCAATGATGGAGGGAGCGCTCAGCTTCCGCTCGCGGCCTTAGGAACGCTGCTGCGGGGATCAACCAAGACCAGGGGAAGAAATCACTCCAGAAATACTGCGCGTAGTACCACCAAGGTTGTTGGTGGTCCCAGGCTTCGACGAATCGACTTAGATTCTGCCGCAGTAACACCTCTTTGATGACTTCGATATTGCCGGAGACGGCCAGCGCCAAATACCACGGTGCCCCCAACAGGATCCCGAACAGCACCCCCCAGTGAATCCCTGGCAACCACTGGCGCCAAGATCGTCGATCGAGCGCTACAAAACCCAGAAATGCGAGACCTGGAATGACCACGGCCACCGGTCCCTTGGCGGAAAAGCCCAAACCGACCGCAACCCCAGCCAAGCTCCAGGCCCAGCGACGCGACAACCCATGGTCGAGCATACGAGTCAGCGGCAACAAGGTAGCCAAAGTACAGGTCATCACCAAGATGTCCATCTGCACCGAACGGGACGCCCACCAAACTTGGTATTGGGTCATCAGCAACAGTGACGCTAGGGCCGCCCGCTTAGTGCCTGCGTAGGGACGCACCAAGAAAAACATGAACAAGACACTGAGCACCCCAGCGCCCAGAGATGGCAACCGCAGGGTCACTTCGTTGATCGACCCGGTGAGCCGATGAGCAAGACCCGACAGCCAGTAATACAATATTGGTTTCTCGGAGAATGACTCCCCGTTCAGAGACGGCACCAGCCATTCGCCGTTCTCCGCCATCTCAACCACGGCTCGGCCGTAGATCGCCTCATTGGGGTTCCACAGATCGCGGGCACCTAGACGGAAGCCTAAGAACATCAGCGCCCCGGCAACCAACAGTGTGGGTACAAACCACTTCCGAGACTTGAGAGCGGAAAATTCGGCTGGGAGACTAGGCATGATTTGCTTACGAACGATCGGTTATTGCGGCGGTTTTGTCCCTATTAGATAACAGAAAAAATTCGCATCCCTACGCAGCGCCAACAAATGGACACCAAGATTTTTGCGCGGCCAAATTCAAAAACCAACCGCCACACGTTTGCGGCTCCCCCTAGGAGCCTGCTGAAAAACGATTTTGAGGGTGCCGAAAAACATGCGATGGCTCGTTCAGAAGACTAAAACAAAGGAGTTACGCCGACGGTCGGTGCAAAATTGATCCTCAAACCGCCAAATCTGCGACTTTTTCACCAGGCTGCTAGAACCTTAGATTGCTGCGGCGAAAGCCGCGAGGCTCCCGATCTTGAGCCCGCAGTTGGCCACACGCCGCGGAAACATCGTCACCCCGACGCTTGCGGATGGTGGTGAAAACACCCCTGTTGCGAAGCAGTTCCGCGAATTTCTGGGTTCGCTCCTTAGGAGGGGGAACCATCTCTTCCCCCAACACCGGATCTGCATTGACCGGAATCAAATTGACCTTGCCCGGTACCGATCGCAGCAACGACACCAGCGCCAATGCATCGTCTAAGTGATCGTTGAATCCATCGATCAATACATACTCAAAGGTAATCCGCCGACCGCGCTCCAAGGGAAACTTTCGTAGCAATTGCATCAACTCGGCTAAGGGATAGGTCAGGTTGACCGGCATCAGTTGGCTGCGTCGTTGATCGTCTGGGGCGTGCAACGAAATCGCCAGATTGGGTCGCTTGGGCCACGAGGCCATTTCTTCCAACCCCGGCAAGATGCCTACCGTCGACACGGTGATGCGGCGCCAAGAGATGGCGTCAGTGAGGACATCCAGCGCTTGTTTGACCGCCGCCAAATTGAGCAACGGCTCCCCCATACCCATAAACACCAAATTCACCGACTCGCCGTACGAGAGTCGCCCACGAGCCCCAAGCACCTGAGCAACGATCTCTCCGGCGGTCAGATTGCGACCTGCACCCCAATAACCGGTAACACAAAACTGGCAGGCCAAAGCACACCCGGCCTGGCTCGAGAGACAGAGCGTTCGCCGTTTTGGATCCGGAATATCGACGGTCTCAATAGTTACTGCGTCCTCTAGCTCGAAGAGCAACTTCCGAGTGCCGTCGTTCGATTGGTGTTCGGACTTCAACGACAAATGGCCGATACGGTATTTGGCATCCAACTGGTCTCGCAGAGTCCGCGACAGAGTGATCATCTGGTCGAACGATCCCAGCCCCTGGCTGTAGAGATGAGTAAACAACTGGTCAACCCGAAACGGGCGATCGATTTCCTCGACCAACAAACGAGCGAGTTCCTCACGACTTAGCCCCAACAGGTCAAGACGCATGTCGAGAGTTGGTTCTTCAGCAGCAGTGGTCAGGACCGTCAGTCCCGCTCGCGCGAGGAGCGTGAGCTAGCTTTTCGGGTCGGATCAATACCGATCGAGCGAAGAAAAGTGAAATCGCCACGGTCGATCATGAACTGGGGTTGTCGTCGGCTACCAGCGGGGGCTTGCAACCAGGTCGCGCACTCATCGGGGCCGGTAACTAGCTCGGTCTCTGCGGCGACCTCTTCGTCTCGATGGCACTCCAACCGCAATGCCAGTTGATAGCCATCTCGACGCAACTGCTCGATTTTTCGCCGGGTGGACGGTGTCTTGGAAATCGCTCCCAGGAAAAGCACTTCCAACTCTTGCAGCAGACCTTCCATGTCTTGATCGTGTGGCATCATTCGAGTCGATTTCACCACTGAGCTTGATAACTGTCAAACCCGCGTCCACCATCTACGGAAGTACAATTCCATTTGCACCATGAATCGCCGGACAATCCTTGGCTAACCACAGCACAACAACCCACACCATCGAGCAGGCAATCGCTTTTGCCCGCGCTCAGGGATGGAACATTGAGCGCGGCGCCGCTCTGCAGGGAGACGTTTCGAGTCGTCTCTATTGTCGCCTCTACTCAGGATTCGACACTTGGATTATCTGCCGCTATCCCCACAACCAGTGGTTCATTGCAGAGCGATTCTTGGCGAGCACCGAGATTTTAGCGGCGGCGGGAATCCGCGTTCCAGCCGTGCTGGCTGCCGATCCTAGCCACCGGATGATGCTGCTCGAAGACCTCGGCGAATCGCCTTGGTATGTGCCAGGAGCCCAATATCAGGACTCAGACCGGGCGAAGTTTGCCCGCTCCGCAGAGATCGTGGCCAAGATCCGCAGACTGGATCTCTCGGCCCAATCGTCGTTACTTCCGCCACTCGACGCGTCGGTGCTTGCCACAGAATTAGAAACCACACTCGAGCACCTGCTGTTTTCAGGCGACCCAGCAGCCCTATCGATTCGGCGGACCCTTGAAATCGTCTGCGGGCAGGTAATCGACACCGTCAGTGCGCTACCACTCGAACCCGCGCATCGCGACTTCATGGTCAGGAACCTGGTGCCGATGGCAGACGGCAACATCGGGGTCATCGACCATCAAGATCTGCGCCTGGCTCCTATGGGTTATGACTTCGTCTCCTTGATGAATGACAGCTTGTTTCCGCCCCACCAAGTCGTAGATTCGATACAAAAAGAATCGCTACCCAAGTTGGGTAGAGCTGCCTACAGCGCCCTTGGCGCGCAGCGCACTCTCAAAGCGGTAGGCAGCTATGCGCGTGCCGCGACACAAGGAAATCCCAGTCATCAACGGTTGATCGTCCCGACTCTGCATCGATTTGTCGATCACCTCGAAGCTCTGCCTGAGACCCATGAGCACGGAGTCGAGCTTCGATCTGACTGGTTGACAGATCTGGTTTTCTAGAGCGCGCCGGTTCGAGTTCACGGCTCCAGCACCCTCGCGCGGTGCTAGACTGATTCCCACTACGGAGAAATTCACCATGCCCGGACCCCAAGAACTGATTATCATTTTGCTCATTGTTCTGGTGCTGTTTGGCGCCTCCAAACTGCCGCAGCTAGGCAAAGGCTTAGGTCAAGGGATTCGCAACTTCAAGAGCGGCCTCAACGAGGGCGACGACAACAACTCCGACAGTTAATAGGTCCTTCTCTGGGATCGCCCTTGGGCGCTTCAACCGGCTCGATTGAGTTGGGTGGACGGGATGTCGCTGAGCACCCTGATCGCTGGGCTGCGCAATCGGTGGCGAGCTGGCGGTCTCTTTTAGCCTTCGCCGGAGACCACTCTCCGCGTTTTCTTGGGACTGCTCTCGCTGGGCTGAATTCCCAGATTGCTCGCTTTGTTTCTCAGCGTGTTGCGGTGTACGCCGATCGCCGCTGCCGATCGTGAGATACTACCGGCGTTGGATCGAAGGGCAGACAGGATGAATTGCTTTTCGAACTCGCGACGCGCTTGATCCAGGGTCAGTCCCTGCTCCACCAACTGATCCACCAGCTTGCAGAGTTTTCCGTTGAGCGTTTTCTTATTAGCCACAATCAGACGCGAAGGCCGCTTTTCAAAAAAAACCGTTCGATAACCAACGCTGAGCCTACCCGATTCTCTGGCTCGATGACCGCGGGTTGCAAATTCAGGCTACAAAGTAATGCGGTCGCCAACTCGAACGGTGTAGCGAGAGGTGAGGATTCGAGCGACCGAAGCCGAATCTCCCACTCTAAGAATCGCCAGTTCTCCCAGAATCACCGGCGGAAGACCTTCATGGTTGCGTCTCCATATCCGGTAACGGTCTCCCGGATGGGTCTGACCGACGCCCAGATCAACGTAGATCACACTGCCCTCACCGAGTGAGAACACATCGTTTTCAGAAAACACTACGGTCGCGGCATCATCCAAGAAGTCATCTGGAACCGGCGCGTTGACCGCAGGTGGAACCGAAGTCGCGACCAGCGGAATCGGTAAGGTCTCAAAGGGCATCAATCCGGCGCCGACGTGTACCGCTCGGCAGGCGTGGGTCACTTCAGCAATCGCGGTGTCGGTTTGTACCGACAAGACCCTCAAGCGTCCCTGATATTGATAGTAGCGACCCACCACCGACTTGCGCATCGGATGCTTTACCAACTCACTTTGGCCAACGATGAAGAACTCGGTGCCAGCCTGCAATCCGCCAGCCGCGCCGCCGTCCACATAGACGATATCCCCGGTGGTTAGGTCTACTTTCACGGTCTGTCGCGTGCGCTTCGCCGGGCGGTCTTGGGACCGTAGAGTGGGCGCCAACGCCGTTTCTTCGGAACCAATCACTTGATAGGCAAAGCTGAGGTCCGGGTCATCGACAAATCCGGTGCAATAGAGATCGCTAGGATAACCAGCAGCTCGCAAAGATCCATCTTCAGTGGCAAATTGAGGGCCGTGATCTTCCTCAATGGGTTCACTCAATGGCGCGTCAGCCAAGGTATCCACCGGATGAATATCGAAACCAACCGCCAGGGGATCTCCAGGATAGATCCAATGAGCATCCAATATGTAAGGGTTCTGCTCCCACAACTGCGGCCAAAGATAGGAGTCATCCAGAAACTGAACCGCGAGATCCCACAGAGTATCCCCCCGCTGAATTCGGTAGATCTCCACGCCCTCGGGAAACTCCTGCGGTGGATCCCAGGCCGTCCAATGGTCTCCCACTAGGTGAAGGTTGGTGGGTGGGGTGTCGGCCACCATCGTCGGGGCAAAAATCAACCAACTAGCCGCTAGTCCCAGCAATACCTGCTTTGATCGAGTCATCGGACTCCCCATCTCCAGTCTGTCCTCATTCACAGAGGAACGAGTGAGTTCTGGGTATCAAGCTAACTCTACGGAGAAAGGGTGTCAAGACGGCAGGTCACCGGCAGGGAAAGTGCCGAGATTGAGACTATCTTTTCACTCCAAGGACGTCTCATCAGCGACCGTGTCCGAAGCCTCCTCCGTAGCATCCCCAGCTTCGTCGCCGGTCCCTTCCTCAGTCACGGCTTCAGATGGCTCATCAGCGCCGTCTTTCGCCTCCTCGGCGATCAGATCTTTCAGTTTCACCTGCTCCGGAATCTCGGTCGGAATTTCAGAGATCCACTCACTTTCTGGAAATTCTTGGCGCAAGGTTTCAAAGGTATCCCGAGCATCATTGAACTTATTCTGCCGCATGAAACTGCGGCCCAAATGGAACAGAACCTTGTCGCGACTTGGATAGTCAGGGAATTCTTCGAGCATCCGCTCCAGCCGCCATTGGGCTCCGAGCGGATTGCGATAACGCAGATAGAAATCGCCTACCGCAAAATGATGGTCGGCCAACAGCGACCGCAGCTGGACAATTTCTTCGCCTGCCAACAGTGCATACTCACTGGAGGGGAACAGCCGTTCCAGCGTTCGGAACTCTTCGACCGCCTGCTCGGTCGCGGTCTGATCGCGATCTGGGCGTTCCACCCGCGCGGATAAAGACCGAGCAATCTGATACTGCACGTAATCGGCCCGAGCGCTGGTGGGAAACCTAGTTAGATAGTCCCGGTACCGTGACTCAGAGCGAATCCAGTGGGTCTCTCCCCCTTGTTGGAAGTGGCTGTCTGCCACCATCAGCAACGCTTTCTGACCACCCTCGGAGTTGGGCTCCACCTCAAATGCATGAGTCAGATAGTCCCTTGCCTTGGAGTACTTCTCCTGAGCCATCAATTCGACCCCAGTCTCCAGGGCCTCCGCTGACGACAACCTGAGAATCGGGTCATCTTCAATTCCCGATTTACAACCACCTACCCACGCGATGACCACCATCGCACCAACCATCGACAAAGCTGTCTTACTCAACACGATTCCCCTTCCGCTAAAGTTCTTAATATAGAAATTTGCGCCACCGGATCTTGTGCTCCATAGATCGCCGATCCGGCAACGAATACATCGGCCCCGGCACGAAAGGCTGCACCAATCGTTGACTCCCCGATACCGCCGTCGACCTCCAAAAGGGTCCGGTGACCGCCCTCAGTGATCCGTTTTCGTAAACGCTGCACCTTGCGCAGTGCGTAGGGCAGAAATGGCTGGCCAGCGAATCCTGGATTGACGGTCATCACCAAGACGTGGTCGAGCAACTCCAAGAGATCAAATAATGGTTCGACCGGGGTCGCCGGATTGATCGCAACGCCGGCCTTGATCCCACGCTCGCGAATCACCTGCAGCGTTCGATCCAGGTGTCGACAGGCTTCCCAGTGCACTGTGATCCACACTGAGCCAGCATCCATGTAGTCATCGAGCAACCGATCTGGATCCTCAACCATCAAATGGACGTCCAGCGGCAACGAACACCGTTTCGCCAACGCAGCGACCATCGGTGCCCCAAAGGTCAAATTGGGCACAAAATGGCCATCCATCACATCAACATGAACCAAGTCTGCGCCACCTTGCTCGCAGACTTTGAGCGCTGAGGCCATGTCAGCCATATCTGCTCCCAACACCGATGGCGCAATCTGGATCATAGGCTCGCTCGCCCTTGTTCCCCAGACGCGACAACAAAAGCCACCACATCTCCCGGGCTGAGCGGGTAACCACTCAATGGGTACTGGCGCAAGATGGTCCCCGCTGGAACCCCTTGATAAGCGTCGGGCTTGATGCTGCCCACCCGAATACCTCGATTCTCAAACCAACGGCGCATGCGTTCGGCATTTTGATAGATCACATCCGGCATCACGTAGACCGCCTCTGGGTCGGTGGTATTTGCGTACAAGCGCACCGGCTGATTGACGGGCGCCCGGGCGCCGGCTCGGGGCTGTTGACCGACCACTTCCCCTGCAGGCTTGGCTGGCTGATAGACCCACAGAATCCGCGGAGCGGGCAGACCGTCGGACTGTACTCTGGTACGAGCAATGGCAACCGGATCTCCGGAGAAATCCGGCAAGTACGCCAACTCAGCGCCTTTCGAGACTGACACCCGCACCACACTGCCTTTCTTGACGCTAGCTCCTGGCCGCGGTCGCTGTCGCGCTACTGCGCCTTCAGCAACCTCGGTGCTAAACCGAGCGTCTTCTTCGAGAACCTTGAGGTCAACCCCAACACCCTTCAGCGCTGAACGAGCCTCCGCGACCGGCATGCCACTCACGTCTGGCAGTACAGTCCCGCCGCGCCGGACGTACATCGAGAACGCGGTGTAGGCCGACACCACGAATAGCAGCGATAGAGCCGCGGCGGCGACTCCTCTGGCGGCCCATCGGACCCATGTCCTTTGTTGACCTTGGTTCATGATTGCAGGCGGTTCGTCAGCGAACCGCAACGGACGATCAGTTGACCCACCAACTCACAAGTCGGTTGATGACCTTGCCCGGATAGTTCGTCAGCGCCGACTCTTTGTCGAGACCGGCAGCCTTCATCGCTGTAATCGCCTCTACAATGTCGGTCCAAGGATCGGCGATCCATGCGACTTGGCAATGACGATTGACCACCACCAGACGGCGACCGGTAGCCTCCGGGTCGACCCCATATTGGGCGCAGAAATCACGGTCATCGGCCAACAGCGGAAACGGCAACTGGAGCTCCGCCTGGAGTTGCTTGAGGACCGGCAGCTTGAGCGGCGCCAGTGCCATCACTCGTATGCCCTTGGCGGCCCACCCGGAGACACTCTCACCCAGTACTTGGAGATCGGCCCGGGTCGAATCGTCATCTTCTAAAAAGACATAGAGAACCATGGCGTTGCGCGGCACTTCGTCGCGCAACATCAGGAGCACGTCCTCGGTCGAAGAAAGGTCGAAATCGGGCGCCCCGGATCCGATCGAAATTGATTGGTTAGTCATATTGGTTATGGGATGTTGGTCAACCAAGTGTCAGCCAGTCTGGCCAATTCTTGCTCAGATCGAAATATAGCACCGCCGCCATCAGCATCATCACCATGGCGAAGCCAACTTGGTTAAATCGCTCCTTGAATGCCAGTGAAAGATCCTTACGCATCACCGACTCGACCAATAGCAGCAAAATCTGCCCACCGTCGAGAATCGGAATTGGTAGCAGGTTCAGCAATCCGACGCTGATACTGACCAAGGCCATCAAGTAGAAGAGGTTCTTGAAACCACTTCTCGCCGCGGCACCGGACAACGCAGCAATCTCGACCGGCCCCGACAGCGCACTCTTGGCGGCCATCCGACCGGTGGCGATACGTCCGACCACGTCTCCGGTTTGCCGGGCCAGTTGCCAGTTGTAGCGGACGCTCTCAGTCAGCGCTCGGATCGGTCCGAATCGCTGATAAACACCCAGACCAATACCGATCAGCCCCTCACCCTTCTCGCCCTTCGGCGTCAGCGTAATCGACAACGGCTCGCCATCGCGCAAAATATCCAGCTTGGTACTAGCGCCACCCCGCTCGCGAATCAGAGCGACAAATTCCCCGCTTCCGGTGACCGGGTGTCCATCAACCGCGAGCAACTCATCCCGATTCTTCAAACCACCGAGGTCCGCTGGGCTACCGGACTCCACCATGGTCACCCGCGGTACGAACTGGGCGTAAATGCCAGCGTCACCAATTTCATACTTAGGAACTTGAACCGGGGTCAGTTGGTGGGTGTTGACCGAACCCTCGCGCTCAACCTCGACCGTCAGCGTCTGTCCCGCCCCGGCGAGGATCGCAAACTGTACGTCGTCCCAATTGCTCACCGCTTTACCGTCAATCGTAAGGACCTTGTCTCCGGCTTGCAGACCAGCCTCAGCACCGGCAGAGCCCTCAACCACCGAACCGATCACTGGTCCCAATCGTTGCAATCCTGGAACCTCAATTCCGACCATGAACAAGATCGCGATCACAGATACCGACAACACCACATTCATCGCCGGACCGGCGAGGTAGACCAAAATCCGCTGCCAACGGGGCTTGTTCATGAAATGGCGTTCGTCCTGGGGATCGATATCTTTGGGATCCTCGCCCGCCAACTGAACGTAGCCACCAATCGGGAACAGCGCCACGCGGTAGTCGGTCTCACCACGGCGAAACCCCCACAGTCGTTTTCCCCAGCCGAGGGAAAAAGTATGAACCCGACAATTGAATGCCTTGGCGACCACGAAATGCCCCAATTCATGGACAAAAACGATCACCCCGAGGGCAAAGATAAAAGCAAGTAGATTAGTCAGAATCTGCATATCAACTCCAAACAACGCCACCAGGCGAAATATTCAACATCGGCGCCGACAACGTTACCGGTTCGCCGTCAAGCGTCAGACCTGTTTCAGGGCCCTCCTCCGCGGTCTCAGCCGCCGCAGGAACCGTGCCACTTTCTACCGCTTGTGTCGCTAGCCTGGAAGCATCACGGCGAAGGCGGGGGCCGCCAACAAGATCGCGTCGACACGGTCCCATATTCCACCATGTCCGGGCAGTAAATCTCCAGAGTCCTTGACCCCGGCCTGTCGTTTGAAGGCCGACTCCAATAGGTCGCCACCCTGTGCCGCCAAATTGGTGACCGCTCCGGCCACCAGCCACATAGGCACGTTCAGTTGCTGCCAAACCGCCCAGCCACCGGCCAAAAAGGTGGCCGCCGCCAGCGAAGCAAAGAATCCAACCCAGGTCTTGTTGGGGGACAGAGTTTCCGCCATCTTGCGCTTACCGAAAGCTCGCCCGAGGTAATAGGCAGCCGTGTCCCCGGCAGCGACCATCGCCACCAACAACAACAGCAACGATGCGCCATGGGCACGAACCTCTACCAGGCCACGCACCGCGACCACAAAGTACACCAACCCAAAGGCAACAGTCGCACCAACGGTCGCTCTGCGATCCATCGAGGTTCTGGAGGCCACCATCCACAGCGCCGCGACCGCTACCGTCAACACCATCAGATGAGTTGCTGCGACCGGGGCCTTAAGCAGACCCAGCGCCGCGACCAACAACCCGGCAACCACCAATTCGTACACCCAAGGTCGAGAGCTGAGTTGATTGATGCGGGCGAACTCGCCGGCGCAGCTGCTGAAGACCACCACAAAAAGCCAGGAAAGAGCAGTTTCCGGCAACCACCAGATGGCGGCGACGATCAACGGCAAAAGAATCACTGCGGTAACTAGGCGCCGCACAAGCTGTCTAGTTTGTTATCGAGCACTGGCATCAGACGATGCTTCGCCAGCATCTCGGCCGATCTCGGATTCATGCTCCAGCAACAGAGAACGGTCGCTCAGCGCTGCACTCTGTCCCGAGACTTTGCCAAATCGCCTCGATCGCGATTGATAGTCGAGAATAGCCTGAAGAAAATCTGCGCGCTTGAAATCGGGCCACAGCTTGTCGGTAAACCAAAGTTCCGAATAGGCAATCTGCCAAATTAAGAAATTTGAAATTCGTTTCTCTCCGGAGGTGCGGATCATCAAGTCCGGTGGTGTCTGGCCGCTGGTGTACAAATGCTGGTCCAGGGTCTTCTCATCGATATCCACCGGCTGGCCGGCAGCCCAGTCGCCGACGATCCGTCGACAGGCGTCGACGATCTCAGAGCGACCGGAGTAGTTGAGAGCAATGTTCAAAGTCATCCCCTGACAGTCGGCGGTGGCAGCCAGTCCCCGCTCAACAGCCTTGACCACCGATGAGTCAAGCTCTTGCCAGCGTCCGAGAATCTGCAGGCGGATGTCGTTATCGACCATATTCTGCCTTTCCCGGCGAAGGTATTCCTTGAGCAAGTTCATCAAGGTCCACACTTCCACCTTGGGTCGCTGCCAGTTCTCTTGAGAAAAGGCGTAGAGCGTCAGGTACTCGAGCTTCAACTCAGCCGCGGTCTCGACGGTTTCGCGCACCGCTTGCACGCCGGCCCGATGGCCCTCGACCCGAGGTCGGTTGCGGGCCTGCGCCCAGCGCCCGTTGCCATCCATGATCACCGCTACGTGGCGCGGAATCTCCTCTTCTTGCACTCTTCGCAAGAGCAATTCTTTGGGTTTGTTTTGTTGACTAGATGAAACTTTTCCACGCATATTGGAAACCAAATTAGCATGAGGCTTGGCACCGAGATCGAGTGCCACCAGATTGCCTCAACCACCTCCTGTAACGCTATTCTCTCTCGTCGAATCGGAATACACCACCCTCTGGAGCACCAGCCCTTTGGCCGGTGCGGTCGGTCCCGCTTGACCTCGATCTGCACCCTCCAGCAGCACAGCCAAGTTCTCCGGCTCTCGGCCCGCCGAACCAACTTCCAGCAGAGTGCCGACAATCGACCGGACCATGCCACGAAGAAACCCGTTTCCGATGATGGTAAACACCGCTCGCTCGCCGTCAGCCCGCCACCAAGCGGAGTACACGGTGCGTTTGGCATCGTGGTGCGCGCCTCCAGCCAGGGCAAAGGCGGCAAAATCGTGTTCACCCACTAGGGACTGTGCAGCTTGATTCATGCGCTCGAAATCAATCACCGGCGAAACTCGGATCGAGCGCCAGCACTCCAGGGCGTCGATCACCGGCGCGGTCGACACCCAATATCGATACTCCTTCTGCTGTGCGCCGAAACGAGCATGAAAGTCGTGGTCCTTGGCAACCGCTGCCAGCACGCGAATATCTTCCGGCAAGAATCGATTGGTTCCGTGTACCCAACCCTTGGCGGGTAGCTCCTGCATCGTGTCGAGGTGAACCGATTGGCCCAAAGCGTGGACTCCAGCGTCGGTACGACCGGCCGCG
This sequence comes from Candidatus Multivoradales bacterium, assembly GCA_965248055.1. Taxonomy (GTDB): domain Bacteria; phylum Acidobacteriota; class Thermoanaerobaculia; order Multivoradales; family JAHEKO01; genus CBDCXF01. The sequence continues at coordinate 2,423,777 of CBDFIJ010000004.1, read as the reverse complement.
AACACCGTCACTGGATCGCCGACCAAGCGCTCGATAGCCTCTTCCAACACCTGCTGAACCGCCAGCCCATTGGTTTGCCGCTGCCAACCGACATAGGCGGTGCCACGGTACGAGACAATGAGTTGAGTGCGGTTCATGACGGATGGCTTGCGGCCTGATCATTTACCCGGCGTAGGCGATTTTCCAACACCCAGGCTAAGGCGAATCCACCCCACATTAAACCCCAATACCAGGGAAACACCGACTGCCCATAGATTTGTGGCAGATAGGAGATCAAGGCAAGGGCCGACAGCGCCAGGTAAGACAGGCGTCGAGTCGCTACCGCCCAGGGCAATACCCAGAGTAGATACCAAGGATAGACGGTGGCAGAAAAAACCAGCAGGCCAAAAAAGACCTTACGCAAGCCAGCCTCTAGTGTCGCAGCACGCCAAGCACCTACCAGCCAAGCAGCCAAGCCGAGGGCGAGAATCCCCTTGGCCAAGAACTGGGGATAGTTCCATGGGTAGAAAAGATTCCAGAAATCGTGACGACCGGTGAATTCTTTGAGTTGATCCAAGACCGCGGCAACCATTGCGGGGGCCGACCAGGCTTCTAAGACGCGCCACAGTGGCTCAAACAGCGGCCCATTGAACTCCCACGAGACGCCGAATCGCAGCCAACCCGGCGGAACTCCCGCCAACAGCCAAAACCAAACGAAGCCAATCGTGCCCACAACGGCGAACGCGAGGGTCCAAAACCGAGTTCGCGCCGCCGCCGAGACCCACCAGCGTCTTTGCCACAGCAAAGGCAATATCAAAATCGGCACCGCCTTGGTCAGCACCGCACCCGCCGCCGCCAATCCAGCGATCCGGGGCTTTCTGCGGTCGATCGCCGACACTGACGCGACTACCAGCATCACCCCCAGCGAATCCACGTGCCCCATCCCTGCGGTCTCCAAAACGACCAACGGATTCCACGCGTAGAAAACTGCCCACCCTGGATCGATCGCCCTACGTCTCAAGATACCGATCAGCAACCAAACCGTGACCAAATCCGTCAAACCGAACAACACCTTGAGCGTTGTCAGCGGAACCGGTCCGGCTGCCGCCACCATGAAGCTCGCCAACGCCACAGGTGGGTAAACTGTCGGCACGTCGCGATGGTCGAGCTGTTGCCACAGCGGCGAGCGAAGTGACTCAAACTGAGAAGAATTCGGCGCGCTTAAATAAGGGTTGGCGCCCGACAAAGCCACCTGCCCATCCCACGCGTAGCGGTAGATGTCGGTACTGAGTGTCGGAGCAATAAAGATGCTGATCAGTCTGAGCAATGCAGCCACCACCAGCACCCTAACCACGCCCTCGACGGGTTTTTGTCGGCGGTACACTGCCTCAACCGCCAATGCCGAGAATCCAACCGCGCCCCAGCCCACCAACCAAACGGGCTGGCCTACGAGATCGCCCCACGTCCAGGCAACCACCGCCGCAACCACCATGCTGATCGACAACCACGGCAAACCTTTGCGCAGGCGGTAGAACGATGGTGTTATCGACGTTGCAGGCATGGATCGACCATCAACTGGTACAAGAATTCATGGCAATGGTGTCTTGGCTGGTCATTGCTGTCTATTATGCGGCGCTTTCAACGCTCGCCGTATTCGGCCTCTACCGACTGTCACTGTGGCGGTCGATGCGGGGGTCTTCGACAGACGCCCCGTGTGATCGATCAGCAACGGCCGACGCAACGCCGTCCGACGAGGGGCTGCCCGAAGTGGTGGTTCAACTCCCGGTCTACAACGAACGCTACGTCGCCGAACGGGTGGTCGATGCCGCCTGCGCTCTCGACTACCCTCGAGATCGACTGCACATCCAAGTGCTCGACGATTCGACCGACGATACTTGCGCGCGACTAGCCGAAGTGGTGAATCGATGGCGTGCTCGTGGGGTCCGTGTCGACCACCTCAGACGATCGCAAAGAATCGGTTTCAAGGCCGGAGCCCTAGCTGACGGGTTGCAGAAATCCGACGCTGATCTAGTGGCAATCTTTGACGCCGACTTTGTGCCGGACGCCGATTTCCTGCGCCGGGCACTGGTTCATTTTGCGAACCCGCAAGTCGGCATGGTGCAGGCTCGTTGGGACTATCTCAATCGAGACCAGTCGTTTCTCACCCGCGCTCAAGCGGTTTTGCTGGACGCTCATTTCTTGGTCGAGCAGCCCGGTCGAGCGGCGGCAAACCTCTGGTTCAATTTCAACGGTACCGCTGGAGTCTGGCGTCGATCTGCGATCGAATCAGTTGGTGGGTGGGCCCACGACACCCTGACCGAGGACTTGGACCTCTCCTATCGGGCGCAGCTGGCGGGCTGGAAATTCGTCTACTGTTCTGACCTCGGAGTCGCCTCGGAACTTCCCACTTTGATGTCGGCATTGAAGAGCCAGCAAGTCCGCTGGGCAACTGGTGGCGCCCAAACACTACGCAAACTTCTGGGTCTAGTACTCGGCCGCGATCGACTGCGGCAACGGGCACACGGATTGATGCATCTCGTTTCTCCGCTCGGCCACCTTTGTTTGCTGGCGATCTCATTGCTCTATTTGCCGAGTCTGATGATTCGCCAGCGACTCGACTTCGGCGGATTGCTGTGGCTAGACCAATTTCTGCTGTTGGCCGGAACCGGGTCTTTCACCTGGGTGTTCATCGACGCCGTACGTCGGCGCCAAGTTGCCACAATTCGGCGGATTGCAGACCTAGTCGGAGCGATGGCACTGGGCCTTGGCTTTGCCGCCGCCAACAGTCGAGCAGTGGTGGCTGGGTTGTGGAGCCTGGGAGGGGTGTTTCACCGCACGCCCAAATACGCCGACAACCCGTCCCCAGAGGTTGCCACCGACAACAATCAGACAGCCCCGAGATTGCCTCGCTACCGCGCCGCCAACGATCACACTTGGTTCTATGAAGCCGGACTGGCGCTCTATTGCAGCTTCGCTCTGGGGGTCGCTGTGTGGATGCACTGGTGGTCTTCGATTCCCTTCCTAGGTCTGTTTGCGGGCGGCTACGCCACGGTTTTCATCCAGACCTTCGAGACTCGCTTGCCACCGCGCCAGCTGCCGACCTCCAGCTACCCGGCCACCGAGTACGTCTTGGAGTGAGCGATTCTTGACAATGAAGACAGAAAGCGAAATTCGAGTCCGCCCCGCCTACCCGTTTGACGCCGAGCGCATCGGCGCTTGGCGGGCGGAGGAATCGGTGCGCCGATACCAACCGGTGGAGAGTCATGGCGCCAACGCCATTCGCCGCGATTTCTCTTCTGGCTCGGAAAATCTATCTCGCGGTCAAGGCACTCGATTCGGTTGGATCATTGATGCTCCGCGACCGGTCGGCTGGGTGACCCTATCGATCCTCTCCTGGGAGCACGGTCTTGCCGAGATCGGCTACGCGCTGACTCAAGAAGCTCAAGGACAGGGAATCATGCAGATCGCCCTGGCTAAGGTATTGGAGACCATCTTCGACCGTTCCAGCCTGCAGCGAATCGAGGCTCGTTGCGACTTGCGCAACCTGGGATCGATACGCGTTTTGGAGTCGAATCAGTTCCTGCGTGAGGGCACCCTGCGGGACTACTTCGTGTTGGACGGAAAACGCCGCGACAATGCCCTGTTCGCACTGTTGCGCAGCGAGTGGAAGAGACCGTCCCTCAAGTAAACGGGGGCAAGTGCGCCGCTACGATGCACTTCGCAGGAGAGAACCCATCTGGTCGAACTCTTCTGGTTCAATCCCCAGTCGACCGACCCGAGCGCGCAGTTCATGGAGATCGACCGGATACAGGTTGGCTCGGCCAGGGTTTAGAAGGCCGACCACATTCCAAGGTTCCACAGCTTGCTGGAGCCACCGGCGGAAAGACTCACCATCGAGGTCGCTCCGGCGCGCCAAGCGCACCAGATCACGGCACTGCTGGTTGCTGGACCCCAGAAACCCAGCTGAAGGTCGATCGCGCAGAACCAACCGCTCTTGCAGTTCGGCAAAACTGACCAAAGCAAAGTAGAGCGCGGTGTAGTCGAAAAATCGCTGCTCATCGGTCATCGCTTCATAGGCACCCGCCACCAAGCGATCAATTTGGTCACATTCCTCGGCCAGATCGAGGGCATATTGGTCGATCGAGCTATCTCGCTCCTGAGGCTGACCGAGAATCTGCGCCAATCGCTCGACGCCGCGAAGCGTCCAGGCAATACCGGTGGAAAACAGCGGATCGATGGCAGCATAAGCCGAGGGCAGCGCCACCCAGCGCGAACCGCTGGCGGTGGCGAGCCGCTGTTGCATCCTTGTAATCCGGGTGATGGGTTCGATCAACTCGGCTGACGAAAAGGCCTCACTCAATGTCGGATAGCGCGATATCAGGGCACTCCACTCGAGCTCTTCCGTGCTCAAGCCCTGCGGAATAACCCAGCCAACCGACGCCAGTTGCTCGGTCTCTGGCGATGCGCTCCGATCCTCTGCAGCATCGAACCGCAGTTCATAGAGCCAACCATGATCGACCAAGTGATGCACCGCCGCCGCCAACGGCGGATATGGAGCGTGCGTCGGCCAGTTGATTGCAGCCGTAGAGACGCCAGCCAAGTGCCCCGCCAACAGCCCAGTGTGGGTCTCCAGAGTTCCTTCCAAGACCCTAAACCAGCGCCGTGCAATTGCACCCCCCGCGGCGTCGACCACAAAGTCGGCTGAAATCTGCTGACGGCCAGCGGGCTCCGCGATCTCTATCTGTACTGTGTCCTCACCTTGCACCAAATTCACCACCTGACAACGGTGGTGATATTCCACGCCATCGGCCACCGCCCGGCGCACAAACTCGTGGTCTACATCGGCGCGCCACCACTGAGTGTCCGCACAGTCATCGTCTGGGCTGGCCGCCACCATCAACAAGTTCTGGTTTTCTTCTGCCACTCGGTAGCGCTCTCCGGCTCGATGTTTGAGGAAGGTGAAGCCGCGCTTCAAACCGCAGCGCAGGTCCGGGCGTGACGCTCGCCAGCGACCGTAGGAGGTCAGGTCCAAGAGATCGTTCGTGCCATAGCGTCGGGCGATCCTCTCCAGACAGAAATTGGCTAACGGTGTGGTCGACTCGCCGATGCGGTTGCGCGGATGCTGGCCGCGCTCAATCAAGATTACTCTGCGACCTTGTAGCGCCAGCAAACGGGCTAACAGCGCTCCACCAAACCCAGCTCCCACCACTGCAATATCGAATGTTCGCTGAGGCGCCGTTCGCTCAGGCACTGTTCTCTCAGGCATTAGCTCTCTCAGGTACTGCTGGTTCAAGCACTGGTCGTTTTGGGCACTGGTTGTTTAGGTATTGGTCACACCATCTCGACGACAAAACGCGCATTCGATCGCGGGTTCGACGCAACCCGACAAGTTCATCGATGCCAGCCGCTCCCGCCGAGCGTCATAGCAGTGGCCACAGTTGGAAAATTGACGCAGGTCCCAGAGATCAGCAGTGACCACAATCTCACCCCGATCGAGGTTGCGTTCCAGCGCCGCCTCTAGCAAGCCCAAGGTAGGCGGCAGCCACTCTCCGGTTTCTTGCAACTGCTCCATCACTCCGTTGCTCGAGCGAACCGGAATCAAACTGATACGACTGACGCCAACTGACACCGCGTGATCCACGGTTCGTTCGATCCACTGCAGTTCGATTTCTTGTTTCTCCGCATGCGACACCTTAACCGGGGCAAGATACGGCACCCCAACTAAGGCAAAGGCCCTGACATCTACGCGGTGCTCCAGCAACTTTTCGCTGGCGCGATCGAAGTCGTCCAGCGTCATCTCTTTGCCCAATTTCGGCAATGCCTGCGGTGCCACCGTCTCCAAACCCATCGCCACTTCGAGTTGACCCGACAACTGACTCTGAAAGTCGAAGACTGAATCATCGATCAGCCGAGGATGGCACTCCACCGTGACCTGTGGAGCTTCTTTCAGAGTTGCCGCGATCATCTCTCGATCTTGAATCGAAACCGCCTGATCGACAAAGAAGTTGCTGGCGTTGTAGAGCTTGAAATTGGCAATCGCCTCCTGGCTGTGCGGCTGATCAATCTCCTGGCGGGTTGCCAAGCGGCGCAATCCTTCCTCGACCTGTCGGTGGATCGCCCCTTCTGAACTCGGATGGTCCAGAGTAAATTTCCACAGATCGCAGAAGACGCAGGTGAACGGGCACTCCGCTCCACCGAGAAACAACGTGGCCGTAGTTACTATCGCTTCATCCAGTCGTCGCTCTGGCTCGATGGTCAGATCGACGATCTGCCACGGATCGACAGGATTCTTGGCCGGTCGAACCCTGCGAATTGAAGCCGCGGTCCAAAGAGAAGAAACAGGCTCGCTCAACGAATGATCGAACCGGTTGTTAGGCGGCGAAGCTGCGCCTGAAATGTCGGCGGTAGTGTCGGCGATAGTCAGTTTCCGCCTGGCCGCGATCTTTGGCAAACAACGGAGCCCCCACCGCGCCGTCCTGAAATCGACGCTTACCAAACACCGGCATCTCAAACCCCAGCAGGGACCTAACCCCGGCGGCGACAATCTCACCCTTGAGCGCGTACAACCGCTCATGTGACCCCTGGGCCAGATCACGAAAGGGAATCGCGGTCGAGGCCTCCACCACCGACGCTGCGGTGTAAGGACTGAATCCTTGGAAACCATAGGTCGCCAGGGGCGCATAGGTGCGCACGCAGCCCCGACTGTAGCCGCCGGAATGCACCAACGAGTGCTTGATTGCGTCGACCCCCCACCCCTCTTGATAGAGCAACGGATTGTTGACCACACTGCGAATCGTCAGTTCGGTGTTTTCCTCGATCGGATAGTCCTTGAGATTCTCATCGCCACCGTCGCCGTCCACCAACCATTTCCATTCTGGGTAGCGTCGCCGAATCGCTGCCACCAAGGCCAGGTTGACCGCGGCACACTCAACATCCAGCGGCTTGTAGTCCTCGGTGACCTCTACCGCTCGCAACGGATCGACCTCCGAGGGCTCCACCACCACCACCTCGTGCAGATAGGACAACTCGAGTCGATCGAGAAACTCGCACGCTTGGCCCAAGTCGCTGCCGCCCGCCACGCTCAGGGTAAACGCCTTGAGACGCTGAGGGGCTTCACCACGATTCAAAATAGTTCGGTAGATCGCTAGTAAAACCGCTCCGCTGTCGATGCCACCGGAAAACAACACTCCGATCGGTTCTCGATCACTGAGAGTTTCCAGCCACGCCGAGACCTCATCGAGCATCGCCCCAACGTAGCGTTTGCCCAGCGACTCAACATCGGTTGCACCAGCTTCTTGCGGTTGGACAAAGCGCAGATGCTCCGGGTTCGGGTCCGGGCAACCAATCAGTCGCAACCGGGTCAAATGGTGAGCCGGCACCATGCGCGTGTAGTTGGCCTCGAATTGGTCGGCATAGCCTTCAGCCGCCAATCGGTCACGAATCGCGTCGATCCGATCCGCTACGATCAGCATCGGACCACTCTTTTCCTTAGCTAGAAAATAACGCATCGGTCGATCGAGGCTGCGAGCCATCAACACCCGCTCTCCCTCTCGGGCCAACAGGGCATAAGAGCCACGGAGCTGGGTCAGTTGCTGGCCACCTTCGACCATCGCCTGCTTAGCTTGTTCAACGGTGCTTCCGATCAACCGCTGCTGATCATCAGGGATTAAATTGATTACCCGGGCGATCGGTTGCGGGGCGAGCTGTTTCTGGGGTTGGTTGATTGAGTCGTTCATCTGATTCGTTACTCCGTCTACATCCACTCTAATTCTGCGTATTTGGCGATCAGTTTCTTGCGCCCAGCGTGCTGAAAGTAAATCGTCAATTTGGAGCTGTCGCCACTGCCCTCCACATCGAGAACGATCCCTTCTCCCAAGCTGGCGTGCCTTACTTTACGGCCTTTGCCTTGCGCACTTCGACCCTTTGCCGCGGGACCCAACGAACTCGACGCTCTGGGACCTGAGCTCTTCTGCCTAGCCGCCGAAGGCACCGCTCGAAAAAATGATCTCGCCGATTGGGATCGAGCGCCGAACAACTCCGGGCTGCGGTGGATCTTTAAGTACTTCTCCGGGACCTCATCCAAAAACGGCGACGGTCGTTGATCTTGATAGCGGCCAGCCACCCGGCGACGCCGGCAGCAGGACAAAAACAGCCGTTCGCGGGCACGGGTCATGCCGACGTAGAACAGACGCCGCTCTTCTTCAATATTTTCCGGCACTTCTCCGGCGTTGAAATGCGGCAGGATGCCATCCTCCAACCCGGACAAGAACACCGCCTTGAATTCCAATCCCTTGGCCCCGTGCAGGGTCATCAATGAGACACCCTTTTCCGGATGCCAGCCGTCAATGTCTGAAACCAGCGCAGCGTGATCAAGAAACGCCCCCAGTAGATCCTCCATCTCTGGATGATCCTCTTCAAACTGCGAAGCTGCCGAGGCAAATTCTTGCAAGTTCTCCAACCGACTCTCCGCCTCTGCGCCCTTGCCGCGCAAAAACTCGGCGTATCCAGACTGCTCCAAGACCCGGTTGATGAGTTCGGCCGGAGGTTCATCGATCACCGACTGCAAGTCCACGATCAAGTCGCGAAACTTCTCCAACGCCTTGAGACTACGCTGGGCGATCCCGCGCGGCATTTCCCCGGTGAGCATCCCCCACTGGCTGGTCCCAGCCTCCTGGGCGGCCTCTTTCAGCGCCTCGTGGGTGGTCTTGCCAATTCCACGAGCTGGGGTATTGAGAATCCGTGACAAAGAGAGGTCGTCGTCTGGGTTGCGCAGCACTCTCAGGTAGGCCACCGCGTCTTTGACCTCGGCCCGTTCGTAGAAACGTACCCCCGCCACCAGTGAGTAGGGAATCTTGGCGCGGATTAGGCGCTCCTCCAAAGCACGGGTCTGGGCATTGGTGCGCACCAAAATCGCCATGTCTTTAAGCAGCATGTCCTTCTGTAACTGCTCAAGAGTGTTGACCACCCAGCGGGCTTCGTCTTGCTCATCTCCGGCTCGGAACAGCTCTAGCAACTCGCCTGGATCGTCCTCGGTCCACAGGTTCTTGCCACGCCGTAGACGATTTTGGGAAACCACCTCTCCCGCTGCAGCCAGGATATTGGCGGTCGATCGATAGTTGCGCTCCAGCTTGTGTACCGTGGCGCCGGGGAAATAGCGCTCAAAGTCCAAAATATTCTCGAGATCGGCACCCCGCCAACGATAGATCCCCTGGTCTTCGTCACCCACCGCGGTCAAATTGCCGCCGTCACCCACCAGTTCATGCACCAAGCGCAGCTGCACCTTGTTGGTGTCTTGAAACTCGTCGACCATCAGATACTGCACCCGCTCGCGCAACATCGCTTTGAGGTCCTCCTGGGTCGAGACTAGACGCACCGCCTTCACCAACATGTCGTCAAAATCCACCCCGCCAGCGTCCTCCAGCAGCTTCTGGTAACGCCGGTACACCCTAGCCACCCGCTCCTGAAAGAAACCGTCTGCCTGACTGGCAAACGCCTCCGCCGTCAACATCTGATTCTTGGCCGCACTGATCGCCGACAACATTGGGCGCGGCGGAAACCGAGTCGGATCCAGCTTCTCGTCCTTGAGAGCCTGCTTGACCAGCCGCTTCTGATCATCACTGTCGAAGATGGCGAAAGACGCTGGCACTCCAATTCGCTCCCCGTACTTGCGCAGCAGATCCAACGACAAGCGATGAAACGTGCCGACAAACGAAGTCAGCCGCGACACTCCGAGCAACTGCTCGATCCGCTCCCTCATCTCCCCCGCAGCCTTGTTGGTAAACGTCACCGACAACACAGAACGCGGATCGATACCCCGCTCGTGGATCAACCACGCCACCCGGTAAGTGATCACCCGAGTCTTCCCCGACCCCGCTCCAGCGATCACCAACTGCGGCCCCTCTCCATGGGTCACAGCTTGATACTGCTCCGGATTTAACTCCGTTTCCCAGGGAAATTTGGTGCTGGATGACATCGGCCTGAGTCTGGCCGATGGGAGGGTCGGGTGCAAGGGCTTCGCTTCCTGCTGTCCAAAGAGCTGGAGAAGAGATCGGACAGGAAAAACGCAGCATTGCGTCCGTCTACATTTTCTGTGAAATCAAATCAACGGTCGCGCTAGATCAAGGACTAGCGCTCATCAAAAGGAGTGACAATAGTGGCAAAGCAAATACTGGACAGTTGGCGGAGGGTACATGCTCCCGCAACCATCAACGTCAAAATCGAAGCCAAAACAAGACCCATCTTTGCCTCTTGTATCACCGTGTACAAGTGGAAAAAGGGGCAAAAACCTACGCCGGTCGATTCAGGTTGCGTAGCGGGCCTGAGCCCAGGATCGTCTTGGACACCGTCAAATGGCCCCTGGTCCGTTCATACATCCGAACGGTGCGCCATTGTTGTCGAGGTCCTCAAGAAAGGTGATACCGCGGACATGACAGTACTCATCGATGGTGAGAACTACGGTCCGTACTCCTACACCGCTGACGATGAACCGCGCGCCGCGCGATTCAAGCTGTCCGCCGTCCAAAAAACCAAAAGGAGCGTTATACGATGAAGACTTCCCTGGTATCTCTGTCCTTACTTCTGGTTGCCGGTCTCGGAGAAGCGTCCGAGTGCTGCCAGTGCGAAACTCAGGTTGTCAATCGATGCATCGATTCTAATAACGCGCAGCAACTCACAGACCGCCTGCCTATTCGAGAAGAAGAATCTCTACGTAACTATCTGGATAGACTCCTTTCAAGACACTCTGCAGACAAGACAAGGAGCCTTCAGAAAGCCAAACCTGCAACCGTCGGAACTGACGGTGGATTTGGTTCCCGAGTTGGTTCCTCGCTAACCAATTTCACCTCTCTCCTGGGGCTGTCGGTAGATGCGATCTCTCCAAACAAAGAGGACCAAACCGTTACAATTGATCTAAATAAGCTCTTTGGTCTTCGATCTGACTTCAAAATCAGCACAATTCTTCGAGAACCAGTTTTGGATAGCAAGCTTGTAAGAACAATTGTTGATTCAGAACAGGAACGGCAATCCGATAGTCTGTTGGACGAGCTTGGCGATACAGATGACATTGCGATTTCGTTTTCGTACGGCATCAATCGTAAAGCCCTCGTCAATAAAACGCCCACAAGAATACAACTTGGCATCGGGCGTAACCCAACACTGTACACAGAAGTTATTGCAGAACTTTATCTGCAAGCAAGCAACACTGATCAAGCGTTGCTGGAAGGGATCGATTATCGAATACCACTATTAGAGAACTGTGAATACAGTCAACTATATTCGCAGACTGTTATCGATCTCCACAAGACATGCGGCAACGGGACCTGGTCGAGAGAAGAAGTGAAAACCCAGGTGTCAACTTCAATTGCCCAATTGGCCATCGATATTGCACCGGACATGCAGGCGCGTGCTTTAGCGTCTGGCACTCTCAACAAACTTCCCGAACTAGTCGACAGCCAGCCTCAGTTCGTCTTGGAGTCTGCCTGGCGGTGGCGTGACGATTTAGTCGGATCAGATGAGTGGTCAGCTTCTGCCAAATACGAGTGGGGATTACAAAACATTAACTCGGTACTCAAGAAATCCAAGAAAAAGAGCATTGGTTTACTCGAAGCCTTCAAAGACATTAGTATTAACAATAAGGAAAAAGACAACCGGTTCGCCGTCTCGCTCACCTACGTACAACGGTCCGCTAGGGACATTTCCTACTCATACGATCAAGTTACCGTCGATCCAGCAACCGGAGCCGAAAACTCGTTTCCAAAAGTGGCTACTTTGACTGCTGAGTCCGCGGACGAATGGTGCGGAAAGCTCACTTGGGGCCGAGCACTGACAGCTCAAACAATCGATGTCGGTGGAGAACAAGTACACCCCAGAATCGACCTCACCGCCGAATATGTTTGGGTAGACGATGACCCTTCAAGGCAAAAACGCTGGGTCGGGGAATTAACCTATACCGTACCCCTCAAAGGGGGAGTAACACTTCCCATCTCGCTTGACTATGCAACCAAACCCGAGTTCTTGGGTGACGTGGATCAGCGGTTTGGGGCAAAGGTTGGACTCAGTTATTCGCTAAAGAAGAGCGATTCCAACTAGGTCGAGGTTGCGACAACCCTAATCGGAAACCAGCTATGATGAGACGATCGCTTATCACTTCTACCCTTTTCTTGTTTCTCTCTGGAGGTCAAGTCGCCTCTACTGAAGCACCGTTCAAGATGATCGCGGAAAGTACAGCTTATTGTCAGAATATGACCAGCAAGAAGCTGACTAACTCAACAGTTATCGGAGGGGACGAAGTCTCGGTCAACAAATGGAGCGCCACTCTCAGACTTGATGGGAATGAGGACTGTACAGCAACCCTCGTCGGTCCCAGAGCTGTTCTAACGGCCGCTCACTGCGTCGCAGACTCTTCGCAGGGGACCCTGGAAGTTTGTGGAAACAAAATAGATGCAACCTGCGATCATCATCCCGACTATCAAGAGGACGTAGATGAGGCGGACGAGGACTGGTATGCGAAGGTCTCACCTGACTTCGCGCTGTGTCAACTCGATGAGAGTGTTGAGTTCATAACTTATGAAACAATCGAAACAGACTCCAAGAAAGTTGCGATCGGAGTCAATCTCGGACTGCTGGGATTTGGCTGCGGAAGAGAGAATCACGGAATGGTAACGGACTTCGGTGACCTCAGACTCGGAGAGGCCCGCATCATGGAAATACCAAAGCCTCCAAGCTATTTTGCGGTTACAGATAGTGGTGCGACCCTCTGCGACGGTGACAGCGGAGGCGCCGCCTATTTTCTAGACTGTGACCAGGAACGTAAAATCGCCGGTGTAAACGCAGGCCAAAGCTGCTACCGATTTTCATCTATTGCCATCACAAGCACCGACGGATTCCTTTCTTGGGCTAGGTCTTGGTCACAGCTGGCGAATCTCCAAATCTGCGGGATACATTCCGGAATTGGATCTTGCAGAAACGATCCATTCAATAACTCCCTAGGCTCGAATCGGCTCCGTTCCGTTCTCCGACCGATTCTCTAGCCACCACCCGTTTGTGAAGGTGGACACAACCTCGCGCCCGCCGCGACTTGACTAGGCCTCCCAGCCTTTTTCGCCTTGATTTTCTTCTTGGTATTCTCATGCAGAACCTTGACCGACTTTGGTTTGTAGGCAAACGCGCCAAAATGCGTGACTAGGTCCGGGGCGTCATTTTTCTGGTTGATCCCATAGAATCTTTTATCCCAATTACTAATCCAAGCTTCAGAGGCTTGACTCCACCTTCCTAGGGTTTTTCTCGAGTTGTTACTAAAGACACCTTGTAGTTCAACTACCGCATTATCAGGGATGTCATATATCGCTGTCACAGCTTGTGACACATATTCCATCTGATGCACTTCCTTCTTGTCGACATAGAAACACCAAACCCCAGGTTCGGAGGCTCCTTGCACCAACTGACACTCATCCAGGAAAAGCGTTATGCATCGTTTCCCGTTCACCTGGCCCATACGCGGAAACAATGTTCGCAGGTTCACAACTGCTCCCAAGTGGTCTGCGCCCGGAGAAGTCAAATCACCACCTTGTGCAACAACTTCGAGAGATTGGTACTGTTCCAAATCCCATCCGCCTGGGTAATCAGGCTGGAGTCGATAGAGAGGGTGGCTATGCCTCTTCGTATCTTTGTCCATGAGCAACTTCTCAGGTGAACCCAGCTTCTCCGTAGTCAATCGAGGATAGTGAAGGCCGTGGCGGACTAGAAAGGCGCGTCTCTCACTGACATCAAACACAATCATCCCGCAAAAATGAATCTTTAGCTGATAGCTCATTACACTCCTTATTTCATTTACATCCTGCCAACCAGCCTCCAGGCTGCCCAGTCAGGTCGGCCAGTTTCTGCTGCGCGCTCCTTTTGGATGAAAGCCAGCGCAGCAGCAGGCGTCTTCCCTGCCAAGAACTCAGAGTAGAACCGCCGCATGAATACTCTCGTCTCACTATCTGAAACCTCCCACATTGAACCAAGAACCCCACCGACGCCTCTCGCAAGGAAAGCCTGCGCCATACCGAATCGAGATACGTTCGCAAAGTCCTGGTCGATGGCAGAAGTGCAGCTAGCAAGCACGATGAGTTGGACGGATGAAAGTTCGACATTACTTAGCTCCGCAGTCGATAACTTGTTGCTGCTATTCCCAAACATAAGGTTCGCTCGATATGGGATGAGCGCATCGAGAGTGGAATGCCCAGTAAAGTGAATTACCCGCGAGCCTGGAGCCGCCCGTAGGAAAGCAGATTTGGATGCCTCTCTTCCGGCATATACCGTCGCGTGAGGGACAAGTGCGACGATATCGTTGACTTCCATTTGTGCGAACGGGAATGCTGAACTATCGCCCGTAACAAGCGGCGCGAATACCAACAAGTCCTCTTCCAATTGCACTCCGCTGCTTACATCGAAATCCGTTTGCGCCGTCAGACTAGGTGAATACATGATCGAGCGCCACTCAGCCACATTGGTACCAACACCGTTGAGCAACCTCGCGAAGGGAACTCCCATGAGACGGGAAGACGGAATAACCAAGAGCGGACGTTGCGACTTACTGATGGACAAAGGCGCTAGCAATAGATCATAGAGTCTCGCCATCCACTCAGCGGAAAACGCAAGTTGCTTTGACGATGGAAGCGTCGGCACTCGGCCAAGATTGTTCATCTCAATGCTCTGGTCCCGTACCCACCAGACATACGTGACGTCCCCAACATCTTCATAAAACACCACATCGGCTCCGCGGGGGAATAGACCCATGAGATCCTTTGGTCCAGAAGGTGGTCTTCGCCCTTCGCTTACCGCCCGCTTCGCTTCTGCACACCACAAGCTCAATTGCGGATCACCACGTCCAACGGCCTGAGCCAACATCGAGCCGTACAAACGTTCTGCGACCCGGAGGCGCAGGGGTTCCGTTGTTGGTTTCGCCCATTGCACACCCGACAGAAGTATCCGTTCTGCCCGTTGCAATACCAGCCACGCTTCCTCCCGAAAACCTCTTCCAGCGAGAGTCCTCCCTTGCACCTCAAGCGCCACTGCCAAACTAAGTTCATCACCTAGACCCTCGTAGGTTTGGACAACACCTTCGAGAAGACTCAACGCTCTCGTAGAGTCCTTACTAGCCACTACGTCGGCCATGACGGTATCAACATCCGCTTCGAGGACTCGTCTAAAACTAGGATCTTTGACTTGCTCTGCAAATCTGTACGACTGTTCCAGATAGGACCTGGCCCCCACATTTCCTTGGCGAAACAAACATTGGCCAAGCCAGTAGTGTGCTTCCTGTAATGAGACAACGTTTCCCCAAGCTTCAGCAATCGCTAGCGCTTCCCTTATCGTAAGCATGGCGACTTCTGATGAGCCCTGCTCGCAGAGATATTTGCCCAGTAGGCCAGCACGCTCAAACCACAGTCTGTGATCCCCGTTCTTCGACAAATGCCGTAACGCCTCGACAGAAGCACTCCAAGCTTCGTACTCCCTTCCAAGCGACTCCAGCACACTAGTTTTCTGAACGACTGCGCCCAACGAGGCCTCATATCCCAGGCTGTTTTCTAGCAAGGAAGAGGCCACACCAAAAAATTCTAGCGCCGCCTCGTGGTCACCTCCTAGGGAAGCGACCAAACCCTCAACCCAATAGACTCGTGCCCTAAGGACCATTTCTCTGTCAGGCACCTCCGCTGCAAGGCTTCTGAGGCTTCGCCCACTACCGACCACATCGCTGTGAAACGTCGAAACCGCATCATAGTACCGAGCCCAAGCTGCCAAATTCGATCGATGACCAACAAGGCCAATATCAATCTTCCTAAAGAGTTTCTGGGCTTTCTCAAACTGTTGTTCTCGATAAGCAGCTACACCCCGAGAAAAACCTCCAACCAGCCTTGCGAGTGAATCATGGGCAGAGGTCGGTTCTTTTTCGGCATCGAGCGCCCTGAGAGCCGGAAAAGATCCAGCACCCCATTTTTCAAACAATTCAGCAACAACTTGAAGCTCGCGCAGACGACGTTGGGAGTCGGTGCGACGAGCAAGGTGACTCTCGGACCAATCACCTAGGCTGCGTTCGAGAAAATCGTCGAACAAACGCTGTCGATGCGCTTCGGCAAGCGTTCCAAATGCTCCAAAATCTTCATTGTGAATGGCCCGTCTAAGCTTCGTCCGATCGTACTCCCACAGCTCAACCATGGTCGGATCGCTGGCCTCAGCAAGACGATCCTTCCCTTCATAGCGCCAGCTTGCTTCAGCCTCGCGCGCCAAATACCTTCTCCAGGCCTCTTGGGCCGCCAAACGCAAGCCAGCGTTCTCAAGCGCCAATCCCATGTTGAAGCTAGCTGCGAGGTCATCTTGAAGCTCTCTATGTGCGCGCTGCGCGATGTCCAACGCCTCAAGATGCAGCCACCCTTCATCCCGCGAACGCGATTGAACGAGTGCCAGCGCCGCCAAGTCTGCTAGTAGCTTCGAGTTATTCCCGTCAGAGCTACTCAGCGTTCGCTCCCACAGACGCCTCACTGCGCTCAGTTCTTCCTGGCTCTCCGCCCACACCAAGGAATAGAGACCCTGAAGATGGGCTCGGTGAGCTGCATTTCTCACAGAATCAACCGGAGCGCGAAGCGATTCGGCGACTTTCTCAAGGGTTCGAAATCGGCGCGTTCCTGGCCGAGGAACATCGGAGCAGCGCACTACCTTATTCCCGGCACTCATAGTTGCTCTTGAGTCCCGAGGCTCACCTAGGCCACGACAATCACGATACTGAAAGCTCGAAAAGCGGACGGAAAACGGTCGAGGTTGGGAGGCTAGAACGGCTTCTGGGTCGATAGGCGTTTCCGAACAAGCCAAGATGGTCATCAGCGATGCTCCTATCGCATTCCTCTGTGGTCGCTCGAAGAAATGGCGAACTCGTTGGTTATACTCCCCCCGGTCTCTTTGAAGGAAGGTGCGTTTGCGGGGAAGTGAACAACGTCCGGACACGGCTCGCTGGGAAAACCAGTTTTTGCAGTGGCTTCCGGAAATCGAAAAACTGATCGAGATCAGTTGTCGAAAGCGAGGGCTTCGCTCGGAGGAGTCGGAGGACTTTGGATCTTGGGCGAAAATTCGTTTCATCGAAAACAACTATCGGCGCGTCCGTAAGTTTGAGGGCCGGAGCCAACGACGGACCTATCTCGCCGTCGTGGTGCAAAATCTTCTTCGAGATTATTTGGATCATATATGGGGACGGTGGCGTCCGTCAGCTACTGCCAAGCGGTTGGGGGCCAAAGCAGTCGAGTTGGAGCGCAAGATTCATCGCGACGGCAGCAGTGCTGCCGAGGCGGTACGGTTCCTGGTACAAGCCTCGGCGGAGCCCGAAAAAACCAAGATCGAGCTTGAAAAGCTGTTGGCACGACTACCGATACGGGAAACGCACCACACGGTTGGATTGGATGAAGTCGCTGAAGTCAGCGACAAATCATCGGCCGAGTCTGGAGTGCGAGACCGCGAGCTCCACCAACAGATGGAACGGGTACGCACCGCAATGAACGCTGGGCTACAACAACTTGAGCCAGAGGACCGTCTACTTATAAGACAGCGCTTCGCTCATGGTTTGACGGTGACCGAAATCGCTGCCGGAATGGGGGTCGATCGGCGTAAGCTGTATCGGCAGTTTGAGGGCTGTTTGCGGAGGTTGCGCACCACCATGGAAGCAAGCGGCGTCGCTGCACAAGACGTGAGCGCGTTGGTAGGTTGGGTTGGTGTTGATTCTGACCTGGATGTCACAGGTCTGGATGAAGCGCTGACTATGCCTACCCTGCAAGCAGTCGAGAACGCCCCATGAGTAACTATCCCGCCCAAGCACAATGTCCGACGCCGGAAGACTTGGCCGCATACATCGACGGCGACCTGTCCGACGACCAGCGTTCAGATATCGAACAGCATTTGTTGAGCTGTGCCTCTTGTGAAGAAACCGTGGCCGAAACCGTTCGCGTGATGTCTGAACTGGGGGCCTCGCAAGAAGGCAAGAGCCGACCTCCATGGAAGCTCGTCGTCTCATTCCTCGCAGCTGCCGCGGTTTTGTTGATCGCAGTCGGCGTTTTCAACAGTGCAAAACCCTGGGACCTCACCCTGCAACGCCAGGTCGCTCAATCGATTGCTGCCGATCAGTCAATGCCGTTCCGCGGATGGAGTGAACTGCGCGGAGGGTCGACGGGAATGGTCGGGGAGGATGTTTCCTTTCGCCTCGGAGTCATGGCGGTCGATCTTGAGGTTGCGGCGCGTGCCGGGCGAGAGCAAGATCTGCAGAGGATTCTGGGCGCTCTGATCTTTAACATCGACAAGCTCCCTTTGAGTCAACCGGCATCGGCGGTCTATCAACAGATCCGAAGAGATCGGTCTTCGCTGAACCCCAAGGCTCTCATTCAGGAGTTGTCGGATGCTGAGGCGAGACTCCCCGACCTCGACCAACCGACTCAATACCGACTGGGGCGTTGGACTGCCTATCAGAGCTACCTGGGAACTGATGCAACAGAGAAAAAACGTTTTCGCGACGAAGGGAAACGATTATTCCAACTGGAACTCGACCCCAGAGATCGATCAACGATCGAGCAGATCCTAGACGATGAGGCTACAAGTGATGAGGTGGACGCCTGGATCGCTGGTCACTGACCTGACAACAACACCCACCAGACCCAGTGTTAATCAGCGCCACGTCATAAGTGGATTTCAAGATTTCCTGGCACGCTGGAGACCACCATTTCAACATAACTCTTAAACTGGATCGATCCCGCACCGTGTAGGGCATGCTCTGAGCCCGTACAAAAGAAGCTTCGAGATGAATTAGGCAAGCGGGACCTGGCAACGTTAGCGTTGAAAACCGAGCCACTGTCATTATTAAAGTGGCTATTGTCTGCTATTATTCTTCTAAATGACTTTATTTAATTTTGAAGAATCTGTACGCCGTGGTGAGAGTCGACTCCGGGGTCACCGAACGGGGCAGCGTGTGCGTAGCGATCGTGGACGTTCCCGGCTACCGGTGGAGGTGTCCACAGAACTGGATCGCCTGCTGCAGGGGCAGGAACGTCCTAGGGTCAACACGATCCTGCGCGCCCTCGATGATTTCTGCCGCGCTCGTGGAAGGAAGACTCCCGCCCGAGCGACGATTTATAAGCACATGCAACGGGCACCAACACGTAGCTATTCAGTGAACGAGCTGCCAACTACGGTACGAAGTGCTCTGCACAACTTGACCGAAGACAGCGCCGTGCCTGGACACCAGCTAGCTTTCTATTGCCTCAACTACGGCGACCTCAAAGCGGTCTGTTTCGCCGCGGGGCTTCCCTGGCTAACGCTATGCCAAGCCGCGAGCCTTCCAGGTTGGCGACCTCGTAGCCAAGGGCTGCTTGAGGCGATCCTGCGCACGAGAGGTATCCGATGAGCCCCTACCGACCGGAGGAAGTGATCCCCGCACCGCTTCGCGCGATCGTCAAGGACCTTCCTTTCTGGTTCGTAATCGGTGGTCAGGCAGTACGCTGCTTGTGTCCCTACCGACCGACGCGTGACGTCGATTTTGGTGTCTCCGAGGCACAATCGATCGACGAACTGGTCTCCACCTTCAGCAACGCCGGCACAGTTGAGATTCAGGAGCGCGGCGCTGACACAGTTCACCTGTTGTGGAACGCGATTCCAGTTTCCATCTTCTTGCTCAAAGAGCTTGCTCCCTTCACCGAGGAACGGCGCTTGAGCGTCACCGGGATTCTCGCAACCAAGATGCACGCAATCCTCGATCGGGGTACCCGTAGGGACTTTTTTGACCTCTACGTCGTGCTCCAAGACCAGCAGCTTGGCATCGCCGAGTGTCTGCGATCCTTGCGAGCGGTCTACGGTCAGGTAGATGATTCCCTGCTGCTGCGTGCTCTTACCTACTTCGCAGACGCCGACCGAGAAGCCGCGCTTCCCGGAGAGGGCGAGTCGGACTGGCAGCGGGTCCAGGATTACTTCCTCACCCGAGTCGGTCAATTGTTGGTGCCGCCGGCAAAGTCACTGGATATCCAGCAATTACGTGTCGATGTCGACCCTAGGGATTGACCGGACGCCAAGACAACCAACTCGCCCAGCTACGCAAACGGTAGGAGAGGTTAGCCAAAAAGCGCGGATTGGCGGTCGGGAATAGGCCCCTACCAGAAGCGGAAAAGCAACCCGCAGAGACACCGGATTAAATTTTTTCGGCCGCCAGCCCCGGCCAGATAGCTAGAAGTCTAGAGTGCTACAACAAATCCGCTAACACCGGATACCCGCGCGCAGTTTGCAACGCCTGAGATCCGCCCTGTTTGATCGCTCCGGCGAGCAGTTCTCTGGCCTGATCCGGGCGGCCATTGGCGGCGTGGAGAACGGCAAGGCCGATCGGGGCCATCCAGTTGTTGGGATAGAGGCGTTTGACCAGGGTAAACGTACGGAAAGCGTCTTCGCCGCGATTAACTTCCAGGTAGGCTAACCCCAAGCGGACATTAACCAGTTCGTGGTTTGGGTCGACCAGGGCGGCTCCTTCGAGCATCTCAATGGCTTTCTCGACCTCACGTTTGTCCATGTAGATCAGCGCCAGGTTGTAGCGCGATTCCAGGTTGTGTGGCGCCTGGCCAACCGCTTTTTCAAAGTGCGCTTGGGCACCGTCGAGATCACCACGATCTAAGGCGATGGCCCCCAGGTTATTGTGCACCAGAGACGCTTCGGGATGCTGAGGAGACATCTCCAGCGCCTTCTCATACTCGGTCACCGCTAGTTCCATCTTGCCCTGATTGCCATAGGTGACACCGAGGTTGTAGTGCGCCTTGAAGGAATCTGGGTCGAGTTGCAGCACCAACTTGAAGGCCTCTTCGGCTTCGGCAAAACGCCCGACGCGCTGCAGTACGTCGCCGTAACCCTGGTGCAAGAAAGGCTGCGAGTCGTCGATCGCCAAGGCCTCTTGAAACAGGCGTACCGCTTCCGGCAGGTCACCCTGATCACGAGCGATCTCGGCGAGCTGAGCCAGCGCCCCGATCGAATTGGGGTCGACCTGCAAGGCCCGCTTGACCAAGACCTCTGCGTCCGCCAGTCGACCCTCGCCACGCTCAATGCCAGCCAAATTCAACAGCGCATCAGCGTTGCGCTCATCGAGTACCAAGGCCTTGCGAAACTCGGATCGCGCCTTCGGAACATCGCCGTTGCGCAGGTGAATGCGGCCCATGTTGTTGTGGATCTCGGGAGATGACTCTTCGCCATCCACAGCCACGCCGACCTCAGACTCGGTATCACCACCCAAATAACCCAGCGCCCTGAGGGCTCGCTCGTTGGACGCCGATGCCTCAGCGTCATAGTCCTCTTTGACCTCGGCTTTCTGTTCCATTTGGTCTTCGTAACTCACAATGTAGCGAATCGGGTGCTCGCCCATGAACTCGGGAGCAAACGACCCTTCCAGGACTTTGCCATCCATATCTTTGGCCACCGGGAAGCCCAAGTAGTGGAGCAAGGTGGGGGTCACGTCCATCACCGAAGCTCCGGCGACGCGGTCCCCTTGACGAATGTGCGGCCCCACCGCCAAGTAGATGCCCTGAGTTTCGTGGTCCAAGTGAGCCCGTTTCACATCCACAGTTTCTTCGCTACGAATGCGCCGGTCGCCGCTCTTGAAACCGTGGTCCGAAACGATAAATACCGCGGTAGTTTCCAGGTCGATCTTCTCCAGCAGGCGCCCCAGCAATTCGTCCTGGTAGCGATACCACTCGCGCACCACGTCTTTGTAGCGTTGGTATGACGCCTCTTCGACCCACTCGAGCTTGGGCGGGTCGTACTTCATGAATAAATGCGAAAAGCTATCGACCTGCTCATAGTAGACGCCAAACAAGTCGAAATCGTTCTCTTCTAGGAGCTGCTCGGCGATCGCCGTGTATCCCCGGGCGGTGGCGGCGTACTGCTGGAACAGATGAATCGGGTTGAAGGGATTGGGATCGGGAAAACGTCCCGGACTGAACATCTCCGCCTGGTATTCGTCCTCGGTCAGATTCACGAAGCGGGAGGTGAACGAATAGGGGATTTGCTGCAACGGCGGAACTAGGGCGTCAAAATCGTCGAACCTGGAAGCCGGGTAGACCTTCTCGGCATCGGTACTACCGCGCGCGGTGGAGCCAAAGCCGTGAAAACCGAGTCCGTCGGAAACCAGGACGCCCTTGCCCACATCTTCAGCCGGAAAGGTCGCCCACCATCCCAGCATGTTGGGCTTGCGCTTGCCCTCCGCCAGCATGTTCCAAATCGCTTTGACTCTGCGGTTGTGGCTCCTCACCGGCACCCGGGTGCCATCCACTCGATCCACCATGAACCACGAAATACCATGCTTGGCGGCGGTCTTACCGGTTGCGATACTGGTCCAAATCACCGGGGACAGAGGGATATCGTTGAGCGTCTCCAACGGCCCCCAAGTGCCCTGCTCACGCAGCAGCATTAGATTCGGCATGCCGCCATCTGCGGCAATCTCATCGATCATTTTCCAGTCGCCTGAGTCGATGCCGATCAAGACTGCCTTGGTGCCATGTTTTTCAACCTTGGGGCCGCCCCCGCCACAGGACAACGTGATGCAGGCAAAGGCCAGGACCAGTGTCATTCGGGTCAGAGAGCGCATTTAGATGAGGATCCTACTCGACCCAGAACGAAGCTACGCACCCTCAAAACCAGACAAAACCCCGGTGACATTGGCGCCGATCTCCTCCACCGCGTACCCGCCTTCCATGACGAACAGCGTCGGTAGGTCGAGTTGTCGGATTCGCACACCGATTCCTGGGTAGCTCTCCGTTTGGAGACGGAACTGGCTGATCGGGTCGCCCTCGAAGGTATCCACGCCGAGGGAGACGACCAGAGCAGCAGGGTCAAACTCACCGATCGTCGTACTAGCCGCCTCGAGGGCTGCACCCCAAGCTGGGAAGTCGGTTCCCAACGGCAAGGGTAAGTTCAAGTTCGTACCTTGCCCAGCGCCACGACCTCGCTCGTCGGCGTGCCCGTAGAAATATGGGTAGGCAAATCGTGGGTCGGCGTGAATGCTTATGACCTGAATGTCTCCACGGTCGTAGAAGATCTCTTGGGTGCCGTTGCCGTGGTGGTAGTCGATGTCGAGGATGGTGATCCGCTCGGCTCCCTTCTCGAGCAATCGCTGGGCGGCGATGGCGGCGTTGTTGAGATAGCAATAACCGCCCATGGTCGCCGCACCTGCGTGATGGCCGGGCGGTCGACACAGGGCAAATGCGACCCGCTCTCCGATGGCGATCAGGTCTGCCGCTGTGAGAGCAACATCCTGGCTAGCTTTGATCGCCTGCCAAGTGCCTTCGACAAGCGTTGCTCCAGCGTCAAAGCTGTAGAAGCCCAGCAGCCCACCTGCGGTCTGCGGTGCTACCTGATTGGCGGAGCCCACTGGAAACACCGCTGGGATCGCGGTGCCTTGGCGTCCTTCCGCCTGCCACAGAGGCCAGATTCTCGACAACGCATCCACGTAGTCGGCGCTGTGAACGCTGCGGGCGGTTTCGAGCGACTGCAGGGTTGGATCCAGGACCGGGCCAAGGCCACCTTCGGTGACCGCCTTCAAGATGATTTCGGCGCGTTTCGGAACCTCGAAACAAGTAATCAGCTCGCCACCGCTGAGTTCCAGATTGCCGCGGTGGCTAGTGTGCAGATGGGAGTAGATGGTCTTCATCGGTTCCCCGAAGGCTACTTCACTCGCGATCACGTATGGCTAAGGATTGCCGTTGACTCTTGCCCTTTGTCCGCTGCCCCCGATCCCTCCCTGCTGACACAGACCCACTCGCGAGAATAGCTAAGGCAAAGGCCATTGGGCCAAATCGGAGCACAAGGTCGACGCGCGAAAGATGGTGCCCAGACCAAGGCTCTCGGCCTATCTAGCTGCGCTGGGCGAAGTCGAGCTTGGTGGGAGTTCGGGGTTTCTTGTGACGCTTTCAGCCAGTGGCAACGGTCTCTTGTTAGGCGAGTACCGCCAGCAACGACTTGACACCAGAGGCTGAGGAGTATAAATACGCTAATCAGAGGTGAATATCCATAATCGAACCGCGACGATCCAATGACCGCGAGGAGTCAGCACCGATGATCCATCCATCTTTCCGCTTGCGTTCTGGGGAGCTGTATCGGGTTGTCTTCATCGCAACAGTGGCTGCAGCGGTCTTGATGGTGGTCGCCGGCTGCCGTCAAGGCAACCAATCCCAAGCTGGAGGACTGACCGATGGCCAAACGCTGTATCACGCCAATTGCACTTCGTGCCATGGACCCGATGGCGACGGGCACGGCCCTGCCGCCTATCTGTTGTTCCCCAAGCCACGAAACTTCCAGCGTGCTCAATTCAAGTTGCGCTCCACTCCACCCGGCATACTTCCTACCGACGCCGACCTAGCCCGCACCATCCAACAAGGTATCCCCGGATCTTCGATGTTGAGCTTCGGCGAGTTGCTCAACGAAGACCAGATCGCTGAGTTGGTTGACCACGTCAAGTCCTTCAGCCCGCGATTCGGCGAGCAGGTTCCGTTGGCTACCGACCAACTGTTGCAGATCCCCGCGCCGCCATCACCAACACCAGAGTTGGTTGCGATCGGCGAGCAGGTCTACGTGGACTTTCGTTGTGGTCAATGCCACGGCCCGGACGGGCGTGGAGATGGCCCGTCAGCGGCGACTCTGAAAGACAGCGAAGGTGACCCGTTCCCAGCAGCGGATTTCACCTATGGTATCTACAAGAGCGGCGGCAGCCCTGAAGCTCTTTACAGCACCTTTCTTACCGGCATGGAGGGTACGCCGATGCCTTCCTTCGCTGGAGCATTTGGCAGTGACGATCAAGTATGGGGTTTGGTCTATTACATTCTGTCCTTGGCGCCCGGCGGTCGGGCTCAAACGGCACAAAGCGACCCTGGCCCTGTGCCCGTAACCGCTGTCACCGGAAACCATGGTACTGAGGACCCCTGGTCGCCTGTTTGGGACACCATCGCTCCGCACCGAGTTGCTTTGCAACCACTTTGGTACCGCAATGACTACCCCCCGTTCGTCAACCTCCGAGCCGCACGCGTCGGCGATGAGCTCGCCCTACTGTTGGAGTGGCAAGACGCTAGCCGTGACGAGTCGACGCTTCGAACCGAGGACTTCGCCGACGGCGTCGCGGTGCAATTTGCACTCACCGATCCACCTCCCTTCATCGGCATGGGGCAAGCCGGTTCCGGCGGCGAAGTCGAGATCTGGTACTGGCGCGCCGACCGCCAGGTCGCCGGCGACGATGGCGCCCCAAAGACGCTTGCAGCGGCATATCCGCGCATAACCGTTGACCGTTATCAGCACGCCAGCGATGCCGCGCCTGGCGCAGAGCCCTATGAATCGGGTGATCTACCTGGCGACGATCATGCGCCGTTCGCCCCGGCTCGCGACCTAGGCAATCCGACGGCCGACCCTGAACTGTCGAAACGCCCGGTCCACGCCTTGGCCGCCGCAGGCTTCGGAACCTTGACCGCCCGCTCGGCTGACGTGATGACTAGTTCAGGTGGTGGCGGTTGGCAAGACGGCACCTATCGAGTGCTTTTCGTCGCGCCAATGGGTCCCAGCAACAGCGCATTCGAAGTCGACTTTGCCGCTGGCCCAGTCCCCATGGCAGTGGCGATTTGGAATGGGTCCGCGGGCGATCGCAATGGCACCAAGCTGGTGTCTCAGTGGCAGCGTCTAGAGGCCCTTGATGACTCACCGCCCCCTCTCTCGGCGCAAGAAACTCCCAAGGAGTAAACAATGGACTCCAAGCACAACGATCAATCAGGACTAAACCGACGGACCTTTCTCGCTGCCCTTGCAGGAGCTGGAGCGGTCGGTGTGCAGTTGGGCTGTGGCCTGTTTGAAGGCGGCGGTGGACTCGCCAGTACCGTGTCCATAGACAACCCACTGGCCGGCTACCCTGACCGTGACTGGGAGTCTGTCTATCGTGATCAATACCGGGTCGATCGTTCCTTCACCTGGATTTGCGCTCCCAATGACACCCATATGTGCCGGCTGCGCGCATTCGTACGCAACGGGGTCATCGTTCGCACCGAGCAAAACTATGACGTCGACAAGTACGGCGACCTTTACGGCAATCGCTCCACCGTGCACTGGAACCCACGCGGTTGCCCCAAGGGCTACACCTTCCACCGTCGCATCTACGGTCCTTACCGACTCAAGGGCCCAGTACTGCGGCGCGGCTGGAAGGAGTGGGCCGACGCCGGCTTTCCCAGCCTCAGCGACGACCCCTCACTGCGCACCCGCTTTGGTTTCGACGACCGGGGCAACGACACATTTGTCTCGGTTCCCTGGCAGGACGCCAGCCGATACGTCGCACGTGCGATGCTGGCGATCGCGGATACCTACAGTGGCGATGCTGGCAAACGACGGCTAGAGGCTGACGGCTACGTCGAGGAAACACTGACCCACTGGGAGGGTGCTGGAACCCGGACGATGAAGATCGGATCCTGTTTGCCACTCCACGGTTTGGTCGGAAAATTTGGGATCTTTCGCTTCGCCAATCTGACCGGGCTTATTGACCATCACGTGCGAGGGGTTGGTCCCGATGAGGCTAAGGGTGCTCGCGATTGGAGCGAATACACCTGGCGTGGCGATCAGGCTCCAGGAACTCCTTTCGTAACCGGCCTGCAAACCTCGGACATGGACCTCAACGATTTGCGCAACTCGCGACTGCACATTCAAATCGGCAAAAACTTGGTCGAGAACAAGATGCCCGAGGCTCATTGGTTCATCGAGGGCATGGAACGGGGGATGAAGATCTGGTCGATCGCCCCAGAGTACAACGCACCCGGCACCAAAGCCGACGAGTGGTTGAGTGTACGCCCTGGGCTGAGTGACCTAGCAGTTCTCCTGGGGGTCGCCAAGATTCTCATCGACGAAGACCTCTTCGACCACGATTTTGTCAAACGGTTCACCGATCTACCTTTGCTGGTGCGAACCGACACCCTTGAGCGACTCCGCCCCGAAGAGATTTTCCCTGACTACCAGCTCAAGGAACTCTCGGTTTCCCACCAGGACCACGGACTGACTTTGGAACAGCGCCAGAGGATCGGTGATTTTGTCGTCTTTGACGACCACATCGGTGACTTTGCCTCCCTCAGCCGCGAGCAACTTGGCGATAAGACCGGTGTCGACCCGGCACTTGACGGTCGGTTCGAGGTCAAGACGATCGACGGCAAGACCGTCGAGGTGATGCCGGTGATGGAGATGTACCGGGTTCATTTGCGCGACTACGACCTGCAAACGGTCGAGGAGATATCTGGAGCCCCAGCAGCCAAGGTCCGCCAGTTGGCTGAGGACCTGGCGACGCTTAAGCCTGCAGCAATTCATTTCGGCGAAGGCATCAACCACTACTTTCACGCCACGCTGCACAATCGAGCGGCTTTCTTGCTGATGATGTTGACTGGCAACATCGGCAAGAACGGTGCTGGAGCCTACACCTGGGCAGGGAACTACAAAGGGGCCCTGTTCCAGGCCTCGCCGTGGAGTGGGCCAGGAGCTGGGACCTACACCCACGAGGATCCGTTCAATCCAGTGCTCGACGAGAACGCTCGCATCACCAAGGAGAACCTGCGCAACACCACTAAAGGAGAGGAGGTTTCCTACTGGGCCTACGGCGACCAGCCGCTGATCGTCGACACCCCACAAGAAGGCCGCAAGTTGTTCACCGGTCGCACTCACCTGCCGACGCCAACCAAGCTCATCTGGTACAACAACGCCAACCTGATCAACCAGGCCAAGTGGGTCTATGAACTGGTACAAAACGTCAACCCGAAAGTCGACATGATCGTTGACCAGCAAATGGAGTGGACCGGGTCGGCTGAGTTCTCGGATGTCGTGCTGCCAGCCAACTCGTGGGCAGAGTTCCAGGATGTGGAGGTTGGTGGCTCGTGTTCCAATCCTTTTCTCCAGGCCTGGGGCGGAGACGGCATTGAGCCGATCTACGATTCCTTGGATGACGCCGCCATCTTTGCAGCAGTTGCCGACGCTTTGGCGGAGGAAACCGGTGATGTGCGCTTCTCAGACTATTTCCGCTTCATCGGCGAGAAGAAGGCCAAGGTTTACATCCAGCGGGTGTTTGACAACTGCTCGACCACCCGCGGCGAAGATGGACCCTACTCGATCGACAAGCTGATGAACGGCGATTACGGCGGCGAGCCAGGGGCGGCGCTCTTTTTGTTCCGCACTTACCCACGGGTGCCGTTCTGGGAGCAGATTCAAGATTCCGTGCCCTTCTACACCGACTGTGGACGTCTTGCCGCCTATTGCGACCTGCCCGAGGCCATCGATTATGGCGAGAATCTGATTGTCCACCGTGAAGGTGTCGAGGCGACTCCGTACCTGCCCAACGTAATCGTCTCAACCAGCCCCTACATCCGCCCGCGTGACTACGGCATCCCACTCGACGCCATGGGAGCCGGCGAGCGCCAGGTGCGTAACGTCATGATGTCCTGGCAACAGGCCAAGCAGACCGTCAACCCGCTGTGGCAACGCGGTTACCAGTTCTACTGTTCAACACCCAAGAGCCGGCATTCCACGCACTCATCGTGGTCGGTAGTTGACTGGCACTGGATTTGGTCGACCAACTTCGGCGATCCGCTACGCACCGACAAGCGCGCTCCGGGGGTCTCGGATCGTCAAATCCAAATGAATCCCCAGGCAGCCCGAGACCAGGGTCTGGAAAACGGTGACTACGTGTATGTTGACGCCAATAGTGCTGACCGACCCTACATCGGCTGGAAACCTGGCGATGACGCCTACCACGCCTACCGCTGCATGGTGCGGGTTAAGTACAACCCAGGCCTTCCCTACGGTTTCACCATCCTCAAGCACACTGGCTGGATCGCCACACCGAGGACTGTGCGCGCGCACGAAAGCCGCGCCGACGGGCGGGCGCTGGCCGCAGAGACTGGATACCAGGCGTCCTACCGTTACGGCTCTCACCAATCGATCACCCGCAACTGGCTTATGCCGATGCACCAAACCGACAGCCTGTTCCACAAGAAAGTGGGCGGAATGGGCTTCGTCTTCGGATTCGATATCGATAACCACGCCGTTAATACAGTGCCCAAAGAGACGCTGGTCAAGATCACCAAAGCCGAGTCCGGGGGTATCGGCGGCATGGGCGTCTGGGCACCCGCGAAGGAAGGCTGCACACCAGCGGGCGAGAATTCGACTTTTCTCGCCTACCTCGGCGGCGAGCTGACCCGCGTCGAGAGGGGCTGAGGGCAATGGATAAGAAACCAATCCCAGCGCTAGTGGCCCCCCACGGCTCCAACAAGCAGACCGAGTCGAGCGACCCGATGACTCTGGTCGGTAGCAAGGTGCCCGGAGCCGATGTCAACCAACTTATGCGCTGCTTCATTGAGGAATATGCCGCCGTGGGCTACGGCCCCGAGCAGATCTTGGAGCTCTTTCGTCAGCCCCGATACGCGGCAATCCACCCCACCTACTTGCACCTAGGCGAGCAAGCCGTACGAGCCACGATCGCCGCCGTGATCGGCGAATGCGGCGTGTTTCGCGTCGTGGAACACGACACCGAGTCCACCCACGAGCGATCGAATCTGGTGCAAATCGGACAATCTCGGAGCCTCAGAGAGGATCAACAGCCATGAGCAATGTCTACAACTGGCAGCTCGGTCGGGAAATGGAGTATCCATACGACGAGTCACACCCGGAGTGGCAGTTCGCTTTTGTTTTCAATATCAACCGCTGCATCGGTTGCCAGACCTGCACCATGGCTTGCAAGTCGACCTGGACCTTCTCGCAAGGCCAGGAGCAGATGTGGTGGAACAACGTCGAGACCAAACCTTACGGTAGCTATCCGCGAGCCTGGGACGTCAAGACTCTGGGGCTGCTCGAACAAGCCAACCCTGGCGGGCAAAGCTGGCAGTCCGGATCGTCCGAAGACGACCATGAGGCACCCTACGGAGTGTTCTCCGGTAAAACCATATTCGAAGCCAAGCACCCTATTGAATCTAGCCCTCAAAGCCGTGTCCTCGGGTACTTGCCAAGCGACGACGAGTGGAGTGCCCCCAATAGAGGCGAAGACACAGCCACCGGCCCCGACTGGAAGCCGGGCGAATACGGCAAAACCGCTAGCCTGCCGCAGCATGACCTTTGGTTCTTCTACCTACAGCGTATCTGTAACCACTGCACCTACCCTGGATGCTTGGCGGCATGCCCGCGCGGCGCCATTTACAAGCGCCCCGAAGACGGCGTGGTACTGATCGACCAAAAGCGTTGCCGCGGTTATCGCAAGTGTGTGGAAGCCTGTCCTTACAAGAAATCGCTGTATCGGCCGACCACACGCACCAGTGAAAAATGTATCGCCTGCTACCCCCGCCTTGAGGGTCGTGATGCCGAAATCACTCCCGATGGCGAGCCGATCGAGACCCGTTGCATGAGTTCTTGCGTCGGCAAGATTCGCCTGCAAGGGATGGTCAAGACCAGCAAAGAGGGGGCATGGGTCGAGGACACTGCAAACCCCCTTCACTTGCTGATCCGCGAGGAGGAGGTGGCTCTACCTTTGTATCCTCAATTTGGCACCGAACCCAACGGCTTCTACATTCCTCCCCGCTGGGTCCCGCGCCCTTATCTGGAACAGATGTTCGGCCCCGGAGTCGAACAGGCCATCGAGCGTTACGTGTGCCCGTCGCGCAAGCTGCTGGCAGTGCTGCAACTATTCCGCGCCACACGACCGATTATTTTCCGCTACCAGATCGTCGAAGGACCGAAGATTCACGAGCGGGAGGTCACGCTCCCTTCAGGGAGCAAGAAGACCCTGGAGATCTTCAACGACACCGTCATCGGATACGGCCGCTCGGGCAAAGAGGTGGTGCGGACCACCGTTGAGGAACCCACTTTCGAGCGCCCCGGACAGCACCCCAATTCGATCTAAGCAGGAGCCATGGATTGAACGATACGACTCTTGATCTGGCTCGGGCCAACCTCTACCGATACCTCAGCTTGGCGCCACTGCCGCCCTCGGACCAGCGATTCGCAGCGCTCTCTGATCCCGATTTTCGTGCTGTGATCAACGCTGCCGTCAACTGGCTGCGAGACGATCCACGCTTTCACCCGGAGCTCCTGGGACCTGGGGAGCTGCACCCTTCGCTGCTATCGGCTGATCACTTATTTCCAAATGACGATGACCTTGCCGAAGACTACTTGCAGGTCTTCGGCCATACCATCAGCAAGGATTGTCCACCGTACGAGAACGAGTACTACACTAACAGCGACATTACCTTCCGTTCGCAAAGACTCGCCGACGTCGCCGGCTTCTACCGTGGCTTCGGTCTCGACCGCCGTGCCAATGCCCGCGAGCGCATTGATTTCCTCTCCTTGGAGGCGGAATTCATGGAGATCGTTATCGCACGGCAACTCTACGCCGCCGAGCAAGGCTTGGGAAAGGAACAGGTTGGCGTCTGCAGGCAAGCGCAACGGCGCTTCTTTATTGATCATCTGGGCTGGTGGCTACCGTCTTTTGGTGTGCAACTTGAAGCCCGTACCGATGCCAGTTTCTACCGCACTCTGGCAGCTTTCGCGCGCGCCTTCGTCGCCGCCGAGCGCGCGGTCATGGAGATTGCCCCTTTCACCGAGCTCCCCTCCCCCCAGGTCAGTGGGGCGGAACCCGAGGGGGCTTGTTTTTCGTGTGGGGTTGGCGGAGACGGTGAACCTGTGGCACCACACGAAAGCGTCTTCCCCGTCTGCCGATGACCCAAGATACCCTTCCCGCGCCAGCCGCTCGAGCGACCGTAGAATACGAACCTCCGTTGGTCGAGGAGGCCGTTCGCTTCGCCTTGGACAACGGTCCCTCCACTTTACCCGGCGCGCGACTGCTTCGGCTGCGCCACCAGAACCGGAATCGTCTGGACGACCTCTACCTACTACCGCACGGCGAGGATCGAGAGTCCGCCTTCCGCGAACACTATTGGCAACTCTTCCGCGCGCTCGAACTCGATCAGGTGCTGGCGGCGTGGCTCGACGCCTTTCCCTGCCTATCGACCGACCTGGAGTACATTCTGGTTCGATCCGTAGGCAATCGGGAGGATGAAGGCGCCGAGCTATGGGAGAACCGTGAACGGCAAGGCCAAGGCATCCCAGCTTATCTGGTGATCGCTGCGCGGCCATGTGACCTTAGCCTTCCTGTGGAGCTCGGCAAACGGTTACTCGCCAGTTTGCAACAAGCGGCTGACCGGGTGCGCTCACCAAATGTCGCCAACCTTGGAGCTTCCGCTGATCGTCAAGTCGACGAAGCCAAGACCAATACTCGTTGCCCGTTGTGCCGCTTCCCTACCACCGACTGGGCCGCTCACGACCTCGTAGCTGAAATCACTCCCTCGATTAGACGCGATTTTCCTGGATGGCTTGCCACCGAGGGTTGCTGCGGCCATTGCGCTGAGCGCTATCTATCGCTGATCGATCCTGCTTTGGCACCGAGTCCGTACTGAGGACCTGTCGTAAGGACAGGCGCATTGACCAAGTCTTGGCCCGCACGTCTAGACAGTCGGCTGATGTCACTCCACGGTCACGCTCTTGGCGAGGTTCCTGGGTTGATCCACGTCAGCGCCTCGACGCACACCAATGAAGTAGGCCAGAAGCTGCAGCGGTATGACGTTGACGATTGGCTGCAGCCATTCATCGACCTTGGGCACCAGGACCACCTCATCGGCGATCGATTGGACCTCTTCCGCTCGGCGGTCGGTCAAGACGATGGCAATGCCGCCGCGAGCTTTGACTTCTTGGACGTTGGACATCACTTTGTCGAACACCCGATCGCCAGTGGCGACGGCGACCACCGGCAGTTCTTCGTCGATTAGAGCAATCGGCCCGTGCTTCATTTCTCCAGCCGGGTAGCCCTCGGCATGAATATAAGAGATCTCTTTGAGCTTGAGCGCCCCTTCCAGCGCGATCGGGTAGTTGATGCCCCGGCCCAGGTAGAGAAAGTTCTCGGCGCGGGAGTATTTGTGCGCCAAAATCTCGATCTCGCCTTTCAACTCCATCACTTCTTGCAGTGCCTGGGGTAAGTGCGCGGTGGCATCGAGCCAGGCGCTGGGAAGTTCGCGGTCGCGCAGTTGCGCCAACTTCAAAGCCAAGAGATAGAGAGCGATCAGTTGGGTGGTAAACGCCTTGGTCGAAGCAACACCGATTTCTGGCCCTGCGTGGGTGTAAATGACCCCGTCGGAGATCCGTGTCGCTTGACTGCCCAATACGTTGCAGATCGCCAAGAGTCTGGAGCCTTTGTCGCGTCCGGCAGACATCGCCGACAGGGTGTCCGCGGTTTCTCCGGACTGCGAGATGCCCACCGTCAGCGTGTTAGGCCCGGTAATCGGGTCTCGGTAGCGGTATTCCGAACCGTAGTCGACAGCGGTGGGGATTCCAGCTAGGCCTTCGACTAAGAATTTACCCACCTGCCCGGCGTGCCAAGAGGTTCCGCAGGCGACGATTTGTACTCGCTCGATAGCCGCGATATCGGCAGCGGTCAGTTCCACATCGTCCAGGGTGACTTCGCCGGTTTCAAAGTCCAATCGTCCGCCCAACGTGTCTTGCACTGCTTGTGGTTGCTCGTGGATCTCTTTGAGCATGAAGTGGCGATAGCCACCCTTCTCGATCTGCACCGGATCCCACAGCAGTCGTTGCGGCTGGCGCTCAACCGGCTGCCCGTCGCGATCGCTGATCGAGATCGCTTCTCGGGTCAGGCGGGCGATCTCGCCATCCTCAAGAAAAATCACGTCTCGGGTGTGGGCGAGCAAAGCCGCAGGATCGGAAGCCAAGAACTGCTCGCCTTCGCCCAAGCCAAGTACCAACGGCGGACCGCTGCGGGCAGCGACAATTTCTTCGCTGCCAGTGGCGATCACGGCGAAGGCGTACATCCCTTCCAAGTCGGCAACGGCGCGGCGCACGGCGGCCAGAAGGTCCTCCTCTAGATAGGAAGAAATCAGGTTGGCGACCACCTCAGTGTCGGTATCGGTACTAAATCCCCAACCGTCACCACTCAGTCGATTCTTGAGCTCGACAAAGTTTTCAATAATGCCATTGTGGATCAACGCCACCCGACGCTTGGAGTCGGTGACCGGATGGGCGTTACGCTCTGACGGCGCTCCGTGGGTCGCCCAGCGAGTGTGGCCCAGACCGTAGCTGCCCTCAAAGGTGGCACTCTCGAGCTTGGTTCGAAGGTTGGCCAATTTTCCTTCAGCCTTGGCGGTGCGTAGATCTCCATTGCTAGCGACCACCACGCCTGCTGAGTCGTAGCCACGATATTCAAGCTTCGACAGGCCATCGACCAACAACGGCACTACCTCGCGATCGCCCAGATATCCAACAATTCCACACATCAGTCGTTTTTCCTTTTGTCGTCTTTGATTCCATGGCCGTGGTCTCGACTACCCTTGCTTTGACGGTCCTGGCTTCGACGACGCCGCGCCCAACCGTCGATCGTCCTCTGATCCGATCGCTCGACCGCCAAGGCGTCCTCGGGCACGTCGTGAGTGATGGTCGATCCAGCGCCGGTAATCGCCCCCGGTCCCACCTCAACCGGGGCCACCAACATGGTGTCGCTGCCAATAAAGGCGCCCTCGCCTATGGTGGTCTTGGATTTCTTCACCCCGTCGTAGTTGCAAGTCACGGTGCCCGCCCCGATATTGGCGTTGGCACCGATCTCAGCGTCACCGAGATAAGCCAAGTGACCCGCCTTTACCCCTACGCCCAACTTCGAGTTCTTGACCTCGACAAAGTTGCCCACTTTTGCCCCATCGCCCAACACCGCACCTGGACGCAAACGGGCAAACGGACCTGCATGAGCACCAGCCAGCAACACAGCGCCATCGGTCACCGTGTAGGGACCCAGCGAAGCCCCGTCAGCCAGCTCGGTGTTATGTACCACGCAGCCCACGCCGACCTCGCAGTTTTGACCGATCGTGGTGTTACCTGTGAGCACCACGCCGCGATGCAACACACTGTCGGCACCAACTTCGACCCGCGCCTCGATCCGCACTGAAGGCGGGTCATAGACAGTAACTCCAGCTTGCATCAAGGCGTCCAGCCGGCGCTCGATCCAGCGCCGGTCGACCGACGCCAAATCACGCCGGTCGTTGATCCCCCATGCTTCGCTGCTGTCGGCCAGCGTATGAACTTCAACTCCCAGGTCATCTGCAAGCACGCCGACAGCGTCGGTCAGGTAGATCTCACCCTGTTGGTTGTCGGTTCCCAAGGTCGCCAGGGCTGCCAGCAGCGGCCCCGCTGGTAGGGCGTAGAAACCAGCGTTGACCGTAGAGATGGCCAACTCGTCGGCATCGGCATCCGCGGCCTCGACGATACGATTCAACCGCCCATCGGCTCTTTGAACCACTCTACCCAGACTGCCAGGCGGGTTTACTTCGGCTGCCGCCATGGCTGCGGTCTCAGCTCCAAGCAGAGACTGCAGACTTTCGACCTCGATCAAAGGAGCATCCCCCGAGAGAATCAACAGATGGTCTCGATCATCCACGTGACCGGCAATTTGCTGCACCGCATGGCCGGTTCCCAACTGCTCTTTCTGCTCAACCCAGTCGGCCTCGATGCCCTCGGGCAAGAGTCCCTGAGCTGCTTCCCGTACAGCTTCTCCACCGTGGCCGACAATGATCAGCAACCGTATGCACCCAGCTTCAACCGCGCGCTCGGCAACATGCGCCAAGATCGGCACCCCGGCAACTTGGTGCAACACCTTGGGCAACGAAGAACGCATCCGCGTTCCCTTGCCCGCCGCCAGGATCACTCCTACGGCTCGGTCTTGGAAGGTGGTCTGACTCAAAAGCTCCTCTGCTGTCGACTTCACAAACTCGCTAATTCGATCAGGGCGCGACCCAGCTTGTCCGGATGGTGGCGAATCAGGACGCCATCATCGAGGAGATCGCGTGGCAAAACCGAGGCACCAAAATGGGTTGCAACTGCTTGATCGACGGTCACCGGCATTGCACCCAGGGCAGTATATGCCTGCAATTGCTCCTCTGTTGGCTGATGATCGGCAACCAAGACAGCATCCAAAACACCCGGAGCGAGGGTCTCAGCAACTGCCCGGAGGTGGTGGTCGCCGTCTAAACCATCAGTCTCGCCGGGTTGGGTCATCAAGTTAAGCGGCAACACCACCTTCGCCGCAGTGGCGTTGACCGCAGCGCAGATCCCCGGAATCAGTAGATTGGCGAGCACTGAGGTGTAGAGCGACCCGGGCCCCAAAACCACCAGGTCGGCGGCCAGGATCGCTTCAACAGCCGGTCGATAGGCAGCGGTGTTTGCCGGCTCCAAGGTGACCTCGACCAAGGGCTCTGCGGAAGCGCCCACCGCGGATTCGCCAACGTACGACTTGCCCGAGCGGCCCAGACCTCGCAGATGCACCTGTTCCAGCGTCGCCGGCAAGATATGTCCGCGTACCGAAAGAATCGATTCAGCAGTGGCAATCGCGTGGGCGAAGTCTCCGGTGACCCCAGCCAGCGCGGTCAAGAGCAGGTTGCCAAACGAATGGCCACCTAGTCCACCGTCGCCGGGAAATCGATATTGAAATAATCGAGAGAGTAGGGCTTCGTCGTCTGCCAGAGCGACGATGCAGTTACGTATATCCCCTGGCGGCAGAACGCCAAGGTCACGGCGCAGGCGACCTGAAGACCCTCCGTCATCGGAGACCGTGACCACCGCGGTCAGGTCTGCGAC
Source organism: Candidatus Multivoradales bacterium (assembly GCA_965248055.1). Lineage (GTDB taxonomy): Bacteria > Acidobacteriota > Thermoanaerobaculia > Multivoradales > JAHEKO01 > CBDCXF01. The sequence goes on along the minus strand of CBDFIJ010000004.1, from coordinate 2,387,084 downwards.
CTGCTCGCCGACATGGTGTTTGAGCCCACGCAAGACCACCGACAAGCCACTGCCACCGCCGATCACCACCACTCGGATCGACTGTGGTGCCCTTTGGCTGGTTGATTTCTGCTGGATTCCGCCGTGATCAGCGGTCATGACCGATCTCTCAGGTCCGCGAGACACCCTCGCTGGGCAACTCGGTCAACCCTTTCGTTAGTCCTCCGACGAAGGCTCGTCGACGATCTCCACGGTTTCTGGGTCTTCCTGGTCTTCTGGAACCTCATCTTCATCGGGCTCGTCAGGGAACAACTCGGCGAAGTCGGGGTCCACTTTGGCTTGGATGCCAAACTCCGGCGCCAAATCGACCGCGGTCTGGAGTCGCTGTTCAGCTTCTTCGATCTCTCCCAGTCCCATCAAGGCGGCCGCTCCCAAATAGGCAAACCGACCTTCTTTGTCCCAACGACCTCCGCGCTTAGCCGCGCTCAAGGCATTGGCAAATTCGCCATTATTCTTTTCGTAAACCGCCTGCAAATAAGGATCGCCGACCTGTACCGCTTTCGACATCATTTCCAGGCGCCGTAGATAAAGCTTGGCTTTACCCGCGACCTCGGATAACTCACAGTTGAGAGCAATATCCAGGCTCTTCTTAGCTTGTTCCAGTTTTCCAGCGTGCAGCGCCCGCACCGCTTTTTCGAGTTCAGCGACCGCCGGGTCTTCCACGTAGCGGGCGCGGTCACTGCCCCGCGCGGCTACCCCCAAGTTCACCAACTGGGCCTCGACCGTTTCTTCGTCAGTTTTGAACCGAATCGACAGCTCACCCAGGGTGCGCTGCGCCGCATAGCGCTTCAAGTAGGTAATATCTTCTCGTTTCCAGCGCTTCGCCATTCTCGCTCCCATCCAGAAATCAAAAGGTCCAATTGCTCCAAGTGGGCTGGAAAAGCCCAGCCGCCACCGATTCCCAGTCGGCGGACCGTATCACAAGGCCCCAGGCTACTCCCCGGCGAACTCTGTCACTACGTAAGTTCCAGACCGTTGATCTTTTTTGAGTTGAATCAAACCCTGTTTCTGCGCGTCCTCCAGCATTTCGGAGAATGTTGAATACCCGTAGTAACCCTCGTTGAAGGAAGGATGCTTGCGCTGCATGGTCTGCTTGATCATCGACCCCCACAGCACATCCTTGTTCTCCCGTAGCAACGCTTGGATTGAGTCCAGCATCATGTCGAACGCCTCTGCGCTCTCTTTGGTCTTGCCGGTCTTTTTGCGGCTGCGAGTCTTCTTCTTGGTCTGCGTTTGACGCCAAATATCTTCGTAAAAAATGAACTCGTCGCAGTTGTCGACCAGCAGTTTCGACGACGCGTCCTTGACCCCAACGCCGATCACGTACTTGTTGTTCTCCTTGAGTTTGGAGACCAACGGCGAGAAATCACTATCCCCGGACATGATCACGAAGGTGTCGAGATGCTCTTTGGAAGAGCATAAGTCCATTGCGTCCACCACCATCTTAATGTCGGCACTGTTTTTCCCGGAATAGTACTTCTGAGGGATTTCGATCATCTCCATGGCCGCTTCGTGTACCGCCTTTTTGTACGCAGTGTAAGCGCCCCAGTCACAATAGGCTTTCTTAACGATGATCTTGCCTTTTTCTAGCAACCGCTCGAGGACCAACTTGATGTCAAATTTATCAATTTGGGAATCTCGTACTCCCAGAGCGATGTTTTCAAAGTCGCAAAATACTGCGATCTTCCTTTCGTCATTCACTTCTTCGTTTTCCTTTTTTTCTGATTGTCCATGACCTATGCAGTGGATTCGCGCTCATTCGGCAAATCACCGTCGGCCGTAACCGATCGTCATGGTTGTGTCTTGATTTTTGAAATTGGGTCGACAGGATGGGAAGCCTTGAGGGCGGTTTAAGATGAGTTTGTTTTCTTCCCTGTGGTTGATTGTATCACCTGGGCTGTGAATACCCGGTCTCCTGAGTCGGTGCCACTGGTTCAGAAACCACATTGTCGATAGCCAAATAGTCGATCAATTCTTCACGCCGTAGGGTCTTGATTAGCGTTCCCAGGCGCTCTTCTGCCGGTTCGACCCGCTCGCCAAACGCCAGCCGTAGCTTCTCGGCGACCTCTGCCACGGTTTTTTCGCCATCCATTTCGGTCCACGCGGTGCTGCCGACCTCGTCCAGGCGCAGACGTTTGGAAGTAATGAACGCGGATATCCACTTCATTGGGGCTCGCCACCAACTCGGTGGATCGGGCAGGTGCAACACCACAAAGCCCCCTTGCTCCGACCACTCGGTAGTCCGGACTGGCGTCAGGTCCAGCAGATTGACGCCATCCAGTGCTGATTGTTGTGTCGCCATTGAGGCAACCGACATCTCGAGGCCGAGCCCGGAGATGCCGGGTTCAGGCCTAGGAACCGCCGCGAATCGACTTCATCGGCACCTTGGTCAACATGTAGGCAACCCCTGCGAAACAAATCAAGCCCAGCCAAGCATTCGGTGTTGCGCCAAGGGCGTTGCGCGCGCTGTCCAAAAAGGTCGGCACGCCCTCGGCACCTGGAGCTGGCGTTCCCAGCAGGTTGTAGCCAAGGACCATAAACGCGATCACCACAGCGGTGAGTGCACCACCGGCAATCAAGCCACTGGAGATTAGGACCCCAGTGTTTTCTGCCTTCTGGCGATCTTCGTCGGTGGCATTCTCCTTATCGAGCATCTTGTCGAGCATCGCCTTCATCAGACCACCGACGAAGATTCCAGCAGTGGCAGCAAACGGGAGGTACATGCCCACCGCGATCAACATCGGTGACGGAGCCTTGATCAAGATCAGACCGCCAGCCAAGAACATTCCAGCGACCACCAATAACCACGGCATTTCCTGGTTGACGATTCCCGTAGCCATCAGCGACATCAAGCCCGCCTGCGGCGCTGAAAGCTGCTCGGAGCCGATCTTGTAGGTCTGGTCTAGGGCCAGCAAAACGGCCGGCAGGGCCAAGGCTGCAGGGACCACGGCGATGATCTCGCCGACTTCCATCTTCCACGGTGTGCCACCCAGTACGTGTCCCACTTTCAAGTCTTGAATCATGTCTCCCGAGACCCCGCAAGCACAGCAAACCACTCCCGAAACCGCGAGTACACCGGCAATGCCCGCGCCGCCAGTTACGTTGAGCATCAACATCAACAACGCGGCAATGATCAAAGTCGAAAGCGTAAGACCTGAGATCGGGTTATTCGAGCTGCCGATCAGACCGACCAAGTAACCAGCCACCGCAGCGAACAAGAAGCCGAGGATCACCATCACCACGGTCAACACCAACGATCCGCCGACACTCTTAGTGAAGTACTGATAAAGGAAAAACAGAGCGATCGAGGAAACGATAACTCCCAGCCCGACTCGCTTGAGGCTTATGTCGATCTCCAGCCGATTGCGAGCCCCTGAGCCGCCACCGGAGCGGACTTCTGCGATACCCGCAGCAATTCCTGAGGCCAACTGTTTACGCAAGGAGTAAAGGGTATAGAAAGCGGCCACGATCATCGTGCCCACAGCCAACGGTTTCACTTGTTGGCTATAAACCTCACCCGCCAAGGTCATCCAATTCGCCGACCCCGAAGCTACTGCTTCGGTCAGGCTTGGTTGCAGAAACAAAGCCAGCGGACCCAGAAATAAGTGGCCCAAGACAGCACCAGCAAAGAGCACTGCCGAGACCTTGAAGCCAACAATAAAACCAACTCCCAGCAGAGCTGGTAGCGCTCCGGGAGATTCCAGGCGAAAACCTCCAGCGAAATCGCGCTTGGCTCCCAGGAGCTCGATCTGTGCCTTGGGGAACTCAAAGAACTTAGCCGCCGAATCCCGCACCAGGGTCAGCCCGCGGGGATTGGTAAAGATCTCCCACAGTGCCGCCAAGCCCATCGAACCAAAGACGAACTTGGCTCCGGTTTGTCCGCCCTGTCCCGCTTTGACAATCTCTGCCGCCGCCATGCTTTCAGGAAACGGTAGGCCTGCCTCTTCGACCAAAGTCTTGCGCAGCATGATGACAAACAATACGCCGAGCACACCGCCGACCAGCATGATCATCATGCTTTCGAAGATGTGAATCTCTTCCCAAACCCCACTGATAACAAAAGCTGGGATGGTGAAGATTGCGCCAGCGACCAGCGCTTCACCAACACTCGCCGATGTCCGAGTGATGTTCTCTTCCAAGATGGTGCCCTTGAACGGCCGCAACGCAGCCATCGCCACCACCGCCGCCGGGAAGGTCGCGGCAACGGTCAAGCCCACCTTCATGCCCAGGTAGGCATTGGCGGCACCCAGGACAATCGCCATGATTGCTCCAAGCACTACCGCCTTGACGGTCAGCTCGGCCATTTCCTGCGAAGCAGGAATAAAAGGTTTGAACGGTTTTTCGGACATGAAGCCTCCAGGTGCCGTATGAAGTTTGTCGGGACAGGCCCCAAGGGCCTGCGGCATTGTAGCTATCGGCCTAGAACCGGGTCAAACAGCACCCACCAAGCAAACTACCACTCCGCTTCCAGCTCTACCCAGTTACAATTTGATTTGCGGTGTCACTGTTGCAGCATTCAGACACCGACAAACACCTCAAGCAAGCACGCTGAACAGGAGAGAACCCATCATGACCTTCGTTTCCGATCTTGAACCCAAGTCCATTTGGGCCCACTTCGACCAGATTTTGACCATCCCTCGGGCTTCCAAAGATGAAGGCCGAGCGCGCGCCTATGTGATCGAAGTCGCCGAACGCAACGGCATGTCCCACCAAGTGGACAGCGCTGGCAACGTAGTCGTCACTAAGCCTGGCTCCGTTGGCAAAGAAGACGCTCCGGTGGTTATTCTGCAGTCCCATTTGGACATGGTCCAAGAGAAGAACTCGGACGTCGATTTTAATTTTGACAGCGACGCAATCCAGCCGCAGATGGACGGCGAATACCTGACCGCCACCGGCACCACCCTAGGTTCAGACAACGGTATCGGCGTCGCCACCATGCTCGCGGTATTGGAAGCCGACGATCTAGTCCACCCTCCCCTGGAACTGCTCTTTACCATCGACGAAGAGACCGGACTGACCGGAGCGGCGCAACTGGACCCATCGCTGCTCAGTGCTCGGCGCTTGATCAACCTCGACTCTGAAGATGAGAACAAACTCTGTGTCGGCTGTGCCGGCGGCGCCGACACCCATTTGTCGGTTCCCCTGGCGCGCCAAACCGTGGCCGAAAATTCCGCGGCGTTTACCGTTGGTATTGGCGGCCTCCACGGCGGCCATTCCGGAATCGATATCCACTTACAGCGGGGCAACGCGGTTCGGGTTCTGGCTCGTATTCTTACCGCTGGCTCAGACGCCACCGTAATGCGCATCGTCAGCTTCAAGGGAGGTAACGCGCACAACGCCATCCCGCGCGAAGCCCGCGCCACGATCGTGGTGAGCGCAGACCAAGCGCAGGCGCTACAAGACGCGATCTCGGCAGAGTATGCCCTAGCGGATGCCGAGTCGAAGTCCGCCGAGCCCAGCATGACGCTGTCGCTGGAGGCGACCGAGCCCGCCGCCACAGCTTGGGACGCAGAGACCACAGCGAAGGTCCTCAACCTGCTCAATTCCCTGCCACACGGCGTGGTTGCTATGAGCTATGACATCCCAGACTTGGTCGAGACCAGCACCAATCTCGCCACGGTCAAAGAAAAGGATGCTGGGCTGCACATTGAGATGTCCAGTCGCAGTTCGGTTGCCTCGGCTCTCACCGCTCTCCGACGCCAGATCCGCGCCACAGGCGAACTCGGCGGCGCTGGGGTTCATGAGGACGATGGCTACCCCGGGTGGCAGCCGGACATGAGCTCCAAGATGCTGGAGATCGTCCAGGGCGTCCACCAAAGCGAACTGGGCGTCGATCCAGAGGTCTACGCGGTGCACGCTGGATTGGAATGCGGCCTGATCGGCGAGATGCAGCCGGGCATGGACATGATTTCCATTGGCCCGCAAATCGAGCATCCGCATTCGCCTGCTGAACGGGTTCATGTCGCCTCAGTGGAGCGCTTCTGGCGTCTTCTCAGTGGCACGCTGGCTCACTTAGCCGACAATTAAGATTGATGACTGGTTCGGTTGCCCTGTTGGTTTCCGGTGCCTCAGGGATGGCCCTGCCGCGCACCCTGCTCGCAGCGTTGGTGGATCATCCAGACATCGAACCGGTGCATCTAGTGACCTCCAGCGCCGCGGCGCAGGCCATGGGACACGAGCTGGGTAATGGTTCCGAGGGTTCCGAGGGTTCCGGGGGTTCCGGGGGTTCCGGGGGTTCTGGAGGTGCGAACGCCTTGGTTGAGGCGGCTACCTTCCACCACCAGATCGCTGCCGACTAGGTCGCCAGCAAAGTCACCATCCACAAAGACAGCCAACTCGACGCTCCGATCGCCTCTGGCTCTTACCGGCTGTCGGGAACCGTCATTCTGCCCTGCAGCGCAGCCACCGCCGGAACCTTGGCAACCGGAACTGGAAAAACCTTGATCCATCGGGCCGGCGCCGTCGCCCTCAAAGAAGGCTGGCCCTTGATTCTTGGCTACCGCGAAACCCCAATCTCAGCCATCCAAACCGACAACCTGCGCAAGCTGGCTTTGGCTGGAGCGGTGATCCAACCGCCGATCCCGGCCTTCTACCTCGGCGACCCCTCCAAGAAGGGCGGCCAAATGCAGACCCCCCTCGACCACTATGCAATGCGGGTGATGGATCGGTTGGGGCTGGAGACCGAGGGTCGGGGTCTACGCTGGCACCAGTAACGCTGGTCACAGGCTCTGCTAATCAGAAGGGGCTACACTTGCTGGACATCTGTATCTGGTTGTGCCATGAATGGTCACAAAAGGAGTTTTATATAATGAAACGAATCTGCAAGATCGCCGCGCTGGCGCTGTTGATTACGGGAGTTCCAGCCCTGAACGCGGATCCCCAGCCCAACGCTCTCGATGATATGAACGTCGCCCTGGAAATGATGGGCGCAAGTCACCGCGTGGTGTCCGCTGAATACCTCACGGCGGCCGATAGCGGCATGATGGGTCAGACCATTTTCGCCAACAACCGCGGCAATAAACAGTTAACCTTTGATTTTGTTCCCGGTGACCCGCGACGGGTTTGGGGCGACACCGTGGGAACCGGTATCACGTGGATCAACGACGCGAGTGAAGCCTCTACCGCCAGTGGCTTGGTGCTGGCCGATACCAGCCCTGCAATTTCTCGAGCAATGCAGACCTGGCAGGATGAGAGTTGCTCCAATATTCCATTGATCGGTTTTGGCGACTTTGCGTTCGATTTTGGTGTGGTTCAGAACATCGTTTCTGGAGGAGCATCTGGTTCTCCTTTCGTCTTCGCTGACATCACCCAAGCTGGCTGGCTGGCTGCCGGTTTTTTTGATGCAATTGGGGGCCCCGGTGCCAGCAACTCGATTATCGGAGTAACCTTTACCTTTCGGTTCATCAACCCCGACAACTCAAGTACTGACATCGACAACAACGGAGTCGCGGATGCCGCGCTTCGCGAGGTGTATTACAACGACAACTTCTTTTGGGCAATCGATGGCAATATCGACGTGGAAACTGTAGCTCTCCATGAAAACGGTCACGCTCTGTCGCAGGGTCACTTCGGCAAGATTTCTCGCACTGACGCCAACGGCAAGATCCATTTCTCACCACGTGCGGTCATGAACGCTGCCTACTCGGGTGTGCAGCAGTCGCTGACTGGCACCGACCGCGGTGGTCACTGCTCCAATTGGGGGTCCTGGCCGAACAACTAGTCTCAACAATCAAGTTGACCTTTTGAGCGAGCGGTCCACGGGCCGCTCGTTTTCTTCGGGGATACCTAACAGAATTGCTCGATGGTGGATGCCGTCCCCTGCACCCCAGTTTCTTCAAAACAGGCACCAACGCCAACATCCTGCACATGGTCCAGGCACAGCGGTAGGGACGATCGATCGTTGGGAGCTGGAAACCGAGGGGCGGGGGTTGCGTTGGCAGGCGAACTAGGACTCGGATAGCATCTCGGCATCACGCACCGATGCCCAGAACTCCCGAATCTCGGGCCGATCCAGTAGCACCGCTAGCTCCTCCACTCGAGGTTCCAAATAGACAAGATCCAGTTTGCCCTTCTGACTTCTCGCGACACCACGAATATCTTCTAAATCCCTCTCTCGGGTGGATATGATCTTCAACAAAATGAGATCTTCCGCGGTCGCGAAGCGAATCGAAACACCACCTACAACCACCGTTGACGCACGGTCGATAGCCTGCTCCTCGAAAGGTAGTTGACCGAAAATTACATCAACCGCTAGGCCGTCTTCAGACACCACTGGTAGCACTCGGGTTTCCTCGACAAAGGGCTGAGGATTCCTGACCCGGGAGCTGAACTGGGGTTTCAGGTGCTTTAGAACCTCTTCTGCTTTTGGTTTGGGCTGCCAAATCAAGACATCGATATCCAAAGTGGCCCGTGGTTCACCCCATACGGCATTCGCATGGCCACCAATCACCATGTACGGCAGTTGGGCGTCGGCAAATCGTAGCGCTAACTGAGCGAGCGTACGCTCTTGCCCACTCACGGGGCCGAGCGACCCAGAACCGATATCGCTTCCCGCATGCTCTGAATCCCTGCCGTGTCAACCGGTCTCGTACGGCTTTCTAGGGGCAAGAGGTCGAAGAGAAAACCGACCCCAGCCAATGCCACTTGGGGAGTTAAATCATTGGGGTTTGACCGCTGCCACTCTTCAAAGCGGTCCCAGTTGGCCGCTCGGCGTCGATACAAATCCGCTAGCTCTTGCGTTTTCTGATCAGTCTCTTTGCCTGTCTTGGTCACAAGCCATTTTACCGCCTTGCAGCCCGGATCTCGACCCTGGCATCGTTGAAACAAGCAGCATCACCGACATCCTGCACATGGTCTGGACATAGCGCGGTGGGGGTGAGCCCGTCCTCTGAGTTCTTGCGCCACACACCCTTGGGCATCGACACCACATTGGGCCGTATCTGTTCGGATATTTCGGCGCGGCACCGGATGCGCGCCAATTGATTGAACACCTCAACTCGATCACCACTGGAGATAGACCGATCCGCTGCGTCTTTTGGGTTCAGAGTCACGGTCAATGGCTGCTCCACTAACTCTCCCAGCGTCGAGTTGATGCGCTTGCCACCGGCTGGGGTGATCAGGGCCAAGGGGAAATCAGCCTTTGGCGCTTGCCAGTGAAACGGTTGCTCTCCCAGTACCTCTGGGGTCAGATGCACCTTGCCGTCCGCAGTCAGGGGCATCGAGTTGACGAAAGGAATCGGATTATCGGTCTCTTGATTTTTGCCCTCGAAGCGAACCGCCCACGCTCTGGCTTTGCGGCTCTGGATATCAGCCTCGGGCACTGTTTCGTTGGGCACTGAGCCGCTGGGTACTGTGCCGCTGGGCACTGCTCGGTTAGGCACTGCGCCGTTGCCAACCGCCACTTCCGTAGCGGCGTCGATCGGTGCCAACGCTTGTCTTGCTCGCTGAGCAAGTTCCTCTTCGCTCCAGCCAAAAGCCGGGTCGGAGAAACCCATCCGCTGGCCCAATTGACCGAACAGCCAAACATTCGACCGCGCCTCACCCACCGCTTCCACCACCGGACGTACCTCACCCACGTGGTAGGCGCCATAGCCAACCCGCAGATCATGATGCTCTAGAAATGTAGTCGCTGGAAGAACGATGTCCGCCAACATCGCGGTGTCGGTCCACACCTGATCGTGGACCACGGTGAACAGATCTTCTCGTTGCAGTTGCTCCAGGAGTTGCGCCTGATGAGGAACGGTCACCGCAGGGTTGGCGTTATAGACCAGCATCGCCTCAATGCGCGGGTCCGACCGGGTCTCCAGCTCGTGCGCCAGACGGGTCATATTGATCTCCCGCGTGGTCCAATCCAGCGAGCCAAAAACCTGCGAGAAATCGAAGCGCATCGCGCCGTTGTTCGACATGGTGTAGCCACCGCCCCGCACCCCGAACTTCCCCATCAAGGCTGGCATCGCCAAGATCGCGGCGATCGCCCGCGCGCCATTGCGATTGCGCTCCACCCCCCAGCCGCAGCGGGTCACCGCGGGCTCGGCTTCGGCGTAAAGATCGGCAAAGGTCTGAATCGTCTCTAGTTCCACGCCTGAAACTTCAGCAGCCTTCTCCAAGGACCAATTTGCGGCGGCAGCCAGCAGCGGCTCCAAACCATCGGCGTGCTGATCGAGAAACTCTTGGTTCAACAAGCCCCGCTCATTCCAGTGACCGATCAAAGCCAACGCCAACGGCAAGTCTTGGCCCGGTAGAACCGGAAAGTGCAGATCGATCTCCTGGTGCGAGAAATTGCGGCGAGGGTCGATCACCACCACCTTGGCTCCGCGCTTGCGCGCCTCTCGCAAATACGGCACCAAGTGAATATTCGAACGCTTGGGATTGGCACCCCAGATCACGATCAGCTTGGCGTGTACATAATCCTCAAACGCCACTCCCGGCATCTTGCCGTACATCCCGGTGGCGATCAGCGTCGCTGGCACCGCACAGATGTTCTTGTCCAGCCGCGAAGCTCCCAGCCGGGCGAAGAACAACTCATCCAAGAAATCTTCGGTGATGATGCCGTTCGAGCCACCGTAATGCAGCGGTAGAATCGACTCTCCACCCTTTTCTGCGATCAATCGTTTGAATCGGTCGCTGATTTCATCCAGAGCCTCATCCCAAGAAATCCGCTCGAACCCGCCCGAGCCCCCCTCCTTCGAACTCTTAGCGCCGATCCTCTTAGCTGGATGCAGAATCCGCTGCGTATGATTCTGCCGCCCGTCGAAGCCAGCTACTTTGGAGCAGATGTACCCTTGTGTAACTGGGTTCCCCTCCGCAGGGCCGACTTTGGTGACTTGTCCGTCACTGACCTCGATGTCTAAGGCGCAGGTGTCCGGGCAATCGAGGGGACAATGGGTCGTGAGAGTTGGCAGGGTTATGGGCTCTAACAAGCTGATTTCGATGAAAGAATTCTTGGAAACTTCGTCAGAGACACTTGATCAATACATTTGCGCGGCATTCACACGGTGGCAAAATACTCCGGAACAACGGAAACCTCCTCTATTGTTCTTTCGCGCACTTCCACACCTAGGCGCAATTCTTTCAACTTCTGCACTAAAGTATCGCCGTCTATTAGGTCAATGGGCGGAGCTCCATCCCTCTGGGCCTCTTTCCTAGCTTCAGATGTGAATGATCCAGTTGTAATCACCAGTCCCTTGTCGGCGCGCCCCACCATTGCCCCGCGAAAGTCTCGAACAATCGAAGAACCAACACTTCCCTTAAATCTCTTACATTGGAAGATCATATGGAAAGACATGAGTCCCCCCAGTCGAACAACACCCTTTCCATCAATGCCACCATCGTTAGACCGACCTGTCACCTCGACCTGAATAAAACCAGACTCTCTAAGCAGACGCTGGCTCAACCGCTCGAAACCATCTGGAGACATGTTCCGCACGCATACAAGTAGTTCCTCTTCCCATGTCGAAGACCCTTTGCCGCTGATTTTCGTACCGGTCCGAGTTTCTGGCTTCTCCTTCCGATCCAACGCTACAACGAACTTCTTGACTTCCTCTTTGTCAACCTGCGGTGTCTTGTGACCGACTGGAGTTAATGCCCACACGCCGCGTGATGAGTTTTCCAAGGTGCCATAGCGTTTTAAGTAGTTTCGAGCCCACGCAAGTCGGTAGTTAAGCTTTGTGCGGTTTCCACGATGAATCGCGTCCACATCTTTTTCGGACAGATTCAAGATGTCCGCAACCTCATCTGTCTGTTCCTGGATAGAAGCAGAACCACCCACGTTTCGAATAGCTTCAATCAACGGGTTAAACAGTTCATCGTATTTTGGAACCCCCATGGACTCTGACTCTATTCCATACCACAAGCTTCTATGGGTTTGTGGGTCGCTCGCGATAGCGATCACCGTCGCTCGCACACAACTCTAGAACCCGATCGAGCCAATTTTGGTACCAGTACCAAGTACCTTGAACCTCTACAGATTAGGTACAGATTAGGTACCAGCAGATTAGGTACCACCCGAATTATTGCAAGTTAGAAAACTCGGTTTGCGTCTCTTGTTTCCATGAGCCGTCGTCTTCGATTCATTCCGCATGGCGGGGCTTTGGTTGAAGTCACCTGCCGCACCATCCAAGGTCGCTATCTTCTAAAACCATCGCCAGCCACTAATGACCTGATTCAGGGAGTCCTGGGTCGTGCACAGAGATTGTATCCTGTCGAAATCCATGCATTCGTGTTCATGTCGAATCACTACCACCTCCTTATATCGGTCCCTGACGCCCAACGCATGGCCAATTTCGTCGGCTATCTCAATAGCAACGTGGCCCGAGAACTGGGCAGGATGCACGATTGGACCGACAGGTTTTGGTCCAGGAGGTACCAGGCAATCATTGTCAGTGATGAGGAGCCCGCACACGAGAGCCGGATGAAATACATCCTCAGCCAGGGTGTCAAAGAGGGATTAGTTTCTCACCCCGCGATGTGGCCAGGAGCCCAGTCCACTCAAACTTTTCTCAAGAAACAAACGGTTCTGACCGGGCACTGGCGCAACCGCACCCGCGAATTCCACGCCCTGGGGTCAATCCAGAAAGGACTTGTCTTTCGCTCGATAGAACGGATCCATCTAACACCCCTTCCGTGCTGGGCCAACAGGAGTGCTGGTTGGATTAGCAAACGTGTGCAAGAGCTCATCGAACTTGTGCAGCAAGAATGCGCCGACATAAGCGTCGGGAACCTCCCAAATCCCTCTCCTACTCAACGTCCAGCAAGACTCAAACGCTCTCCAGCGCCGCTGTTTCATTGCACAACCAAAGTCGCCAGGAAGCTCCTCTACGAGGCTTACTGCTGGTTCGTTACTGCCTACCGTGAGGCTTCTCGGCAACTCAAAGCTGGGAATCTGCTCGTCGCGTTCCCGGAAGGATCGTTCCCACCGCCGAGACCCTTTGTCCCAACCTAAGCGCTATCTTTGGAACAACTTCTTCCCACACCACACTAGTCTCACCTAGTGGAGTACGACTGCGTCTGTAGGTCGTCAAAACAGGCAACAACCACTGCCCAGTGGGTGGCAAACCTCCAAAAAATCTGGCAACAAAAACAGTCAGTCCAAACTGATGTCCCAGGGCGGCGAAACACAAGTCAATTCCGTAGGAATAACGACTCTCAAAATTCGCCTGGACCTAACAACTAGTATCCTGTCGAAATCCATGCATTCGTGTTCATGTCGAATCACTACCACCTCCTTATGTCAATCCCTGACGCCCAACGCATGGCCAATTTCGTCGGCTATCTCAATAGCAACGTGGCCCGGGAACTGGGCAGGATGCACGACTGGACCGACAGGTTCTGGTCCAAAAGGTACCAGGCAATCATTGTCAGTGATGAGGAACCAGCACACGAGAGCCGGATGAAATACATCCTCAGCCAGGGTGTCAAAGAGGGATTGGTTTCTCACCCCGCGAGGTGGCCAGGAACCCAGTCCACTCAAACTCTTCTCAAGAAACAAACGGTTCTGACCGGGCACTGGCGCAACCGCACCCGCGAGTTTCACGCCCTGGCGTCAAACCAGAAAGGACTTGTCTTTCGCTCAGTAGAACGGATCCATCTAACACCCCTTCCGTGCTGGGCCGACAGGAGTGCTGGTTGGATTAGCAAACGGGTGCAAGAGCTCATCGAACTTGTGCAGCAAGAATGCACAGACATAAGCGTCGGGAACCTCCCAAATCCCTCTCCTACTCAACGTCCAGCAAAACTCAAACGCTCTCCAGCCCCGCTGTTCCATTGCACAACCAAAGTCGCCAGAAAGCTCCTCTACGAGGCTTACTGCTGGTTCGTCACTGCCTACCGTGAGGCTTCCAGGCAACTCAAAGCTGGGAATCTGCTCGTCGCGTTCCCGGAAGGATCGTTCCCACCGCCGAGACCCTTTGTCCCAACCTAGGCGCTATCTCTGGAACAACTTCTTCCCACACGACACTAGTCTCGCCTAGTGGGGCACGACTGCGTCGGTAGGTCGCAATAACAGGCAACAGCCACTACCCAGTTGGTGGCAAACCTCCAAAAAAACCTGGCAACAAAGACAGTCACTCCAAACTGATGCCCCAGGGCGGCGAAAAACAAGTCGATTCTGTAGGAATAGCGACTCTCAAAATTCGCCTGGACCTAACTAGCCAGAGCTACTGCAGCAATAACAGGCAACAGCCACTACCCAGTGGGTGGCAAACTTCCGGGAAAACTGGGCGACAAAGACATATACCCTGAACTGACGTCCCAGGGCGGCGAAATACAAAGCCGATTCCGGAGGGATAAACAACTCCCAATATTCGCCTGGAACCTAACAACTGAACCTAACAACTGCTGCAGCAAACGGCTCCGAGAGCGCGGCAGAGTGGAATGAACTTTCCACCTGCTCTAACCACAGCAATTTTGCGGCGATCCCGTTCAAGGATCCAGTCGGTCCGCCACCGGACAACTTCGTGATGTCGTTTTCCGACTGCACCATCGCCGAAGGTAAGAGCTTTAACGATGTCGCACCCGCAATGGCATCCTGGGCTGAGTACAAGGGCGAGAACGGTTCCACAGGAGGCATTTGGGCCTTCATGCCGGCCTACGGTGGTGGCGGTGAGGAGTTCGACTTCAAGTACGTCTCCACCCACGCCAACTTTAAGACACAGGGCACGGACTGGGATCAGCACGCTGCCGGTAGCTATGAGAAGGCAGGTGAGCTATTTGGAGGCGTGATGGATTGTGACTCTTCGCGGGTCTACATGGCGGCGACGCAACGTCACCCAAGTCCACCCTCAGAAGAGTAGACAAGTAGGCAAGTTCGTTCGTTCAAAGCGGCGGGCTTTGGAGTTATTGTCAAAAGTTGTGTATTGAGCCATCAGGCGGCGATCTGTTTTTGTTTTTCTCCGTCCACGAACTGGAGACCTTCAACGACTTCGGCAATGCGCCTGTAGCCCTGTAGCCTCCGCCATCGTTTTTCTGCGCTTTGGCACAGCTTGAAGACCATCGAGAGCATGGTTTCTCGCGACAGACAGCCCCGGGTTTTGGAGGTTCTCAAGCGTACGGTAGCAAAAGTTGATTCGATTGGGTTGGTGGTCCTCAAATGCACCCAGTGCTCAGCCGGGAAATCGTAGAAAGCGAGTAGCTGGACGCGATCTTTGACCAAGCACTGGACTGCTTTCGGATATTTAGCTTGGTAGATTGCCTGGAATGCATCAAAAGCCCTCTCGGCATCGTGACGTGTCTGCGCCATCCAGATTTGGTGGATTGCCTGCTTGGCCTTGGGCTGGATCGCCTTGGGGAGCTTATTCAAGACGTTGGCCGTCTTGTGGACCCAGCAGCGCTGGGTCTTGGTATTTCCCCACACCTGAGCCAGAGCCTTCCAGAAACCCAGATTGCCGTCACCGATTGCGATCTTAGGCTCGAATGTAAGGCCTCTTGCTTCCAGGCCTCGCAACAGCTCCAGCCATGACGCCTCACTCTCCCGGTAACCGTCTTCAACAGCGATCAGTTCTTTGTTGCCGTCCGCAGTGGCACCAATTAACACCAGCAAGCAGAGCTTGGCGTTATCCAGGCGAGCCTTGCAGTAAATGCCGTCAGCCCATACATAGACGTAGCGCTTGGACGAAAGATCGCGCTGCCGCCATTCGCTGTACTCCTGGCCCCAGACGCGTTTGAGGCGGCTCACCGTCGAAGACGAAAGACCTGGCGCTTCAGGGCCCACCAAAGCTTCCAGAGCTCGTGAGAAGTCCCCGGTAGAAATCCCCCGTAAGTATAGCCAGGGCAAGAGATCCGCGATGCTCTTGGACCGGCGCAGATACGGTGGTACTAGATTGGAGCGAAAATGAAGCTCACCCTGGCGATCCCGCACCCGTGGCACTTTGACCGAAATGCCGCCGATTCCGGTCTGGATCTCCCGCTCTGGCATGTAGCCGTTTCTCACCAACCGCCGGTGACCGACCGCCGTACGGTGATCTTGGTACTCAACCAAAAAACTCTCCACCTCTGCCTCGATTGCTTCGCAAAGAAGCAACCGTGAACCTCGGCGCAAGACCTCACTCAGAGCGTCCTCAGGACGTTCTACGTGATCGATTGAAACTACGTTACTCTTGCTCAACGGCGTATCCTCCTTTTGGGATGATTGAACCCAGCTTTGAAAACCGGGCTCAGGATACGCCGCCTTCAAACTCTCATACACAACTTTCGGTTATATCTCCGGGCTTTGCCTGCCGCTTTTCTTCGTACTCAAAGATCCGATGCCTGAGCCTCACAGATGGTGGAGACCTGTATCGGACTCATGTCGCACCCGCACGTGCGCCCAGTCTTCTTCCCCTATTTGGCTATTTCCTTGAAACGAGGCTGTATAGGTCGCCAGCGATCCGCGCCACAACAAAGGAACCGATCGCGACGCTCACCAGCGAGACCTCGTTCGGAACTAGTTGGGTAACCAGGAATCCACCGATTAAACCGCCCAGAGCACTAACCACGTTTCCGCAAACTGGACATGGTGGATCTGGTTCAGGTCGGGGTGGGATCGGAATCGGCCATCGAATAGGCCATGGCGTTCCACACCAACCAACAAGCAAAGAAACAGCTGCATAGATGAGATTCATGATCTTCTCCTTCGGAATCTGCAACCGCAGAAAAATCCTGCGCTGCTCCTATGATTAGCTCCGCAGTGTGTGGTTTTGTTTAGGAGACCCTCTAGAGAGGCTGGTCTAAGAGAGTCGGTCAGCGGCGCTGGACGCTTCAACGACTAGGCGCAGGCCTTCGATGTCGCGAATCTCTGTTCGCTGTCCTTCCTCTAGCGGTCGCCCATCGATCGACTCCGCATCCCAAAGCTCCGGCCCAAGGCTCACCTTGCCGATCGGCGCACATCTGCGCACAACCGTCGCCTCTCGACCATGCATTCCCTCGAGTCCCGTCGAGCTTCGAGCGTAGAACGCCTTAGTTTTGATTGCTCCATGATTCTCTTCGTAACGCTTCACCGAGCGAAATAGCACCGCCTCATAGGCAACCCAGCAAGCCACCACCAGAAGAAGTGCAGCTTCAAAAGCCTGGGGAAACAAAACCAATAACTCGCCGAACTGGAACAGGCTTCGTGGGAGGAGCATGCCCACGCCAAGAAAAACCACAAGCAGGTAAAACGGGGAATCAGCGAAGTAAGTGATGAGCGTATTTCGAGTGTCGATACGCTCTTCCAGCCGACGCCAATAGTAGACACCTAGGCTAACGCCCGCCGCGCCACCGATGAGGATAAGAACGCCCTTCTGCATGCTCGAAAGAGGTAGCACCACAGCGAGAACACAGCCAACCGCAGCCGCGATCAGAAGCTGGGTCCTTCTACTCTCTTGCAGATGTATCATGAGTTCATGCCTCTAAATCGGCGACAGGGTACACAGCTCTGCTTCTCGGTTGCTTGCCAAATAAGTATCCTGTGGCCATCAGACTGAACTGAGGGTCCGCGCCATCTACAGCACTTGAAACCGAGTCATGAACTTGCGGTCGATGCTGTCCTTCCAGCGCATCACCCATTTGCCGCCGAAGGTGACTCCCCACTTGGCTCCCACCGCATAACCATGGCCGAGGTTGAGCAAGGTCAAGAAGTCTCCCTGCGGCAGGTACTCGCGCAGCGGTTCACCTGCTACCAACGCTTTTAGGTTGTGGGTGATAAACGGCCCTTCGCGCACCGCGTAGACTCCGGCCTTTGGGGTCTTGGGATAGTCGATCAAGGTGCCGCAGTCGCCAACCGCGAAGAGATTGTCGTAGCCGTCGAGCTGCAGCGTTGACCGCATCAACGCGAAACCACGATCGTCGGTTTCGATCCCAGGTGATCGGGTGAACACCGGATGGCTGGTCGGCCCGGTAACCCAAAGAATGGCATTCGAATTCAGTTGCTCGCCACTCTTGAGTGCAACGTGGTTTTGATGGACGGCGGTCACTCGTTCGCCCATGCGCAGGGTTATCCCCCGCTTATCAGCCATACGCTGAATGCGGTGGACCAGTGCATCCGGGTAACGCGGAAGGATGCGCTCGCCGCTGTCGAGAAGCGTGACCTGCACTGCACGACCGATTTCATTCTCAAGTCGGGCCTCGACGGCAAACGCCAACTCGACACCTCCGACACCACCACCGACAACAACAATATGAAAGGGCTGATCGCCCTGGTGGGCGTGCGCACGTTCGATAAGCTGCGCGATTCCGCCCACCAGTCCACTCAACGGGCGCGTCGCCAGAGCGTGTTGCCGAACACCCGGTAACTCCAAGCCCAACACCGTCGAACCGATATTGAACGACGCTATGTCGTAGCGAAGCGGTTTTCGAACCGCCAGGTGCAGTAATTGCCGTTCTGGGTCAACGCTTTCACAACGGGCCACGATGACTTCGGCTTTCGCCAGACGAGCCAGGGGGCGGACGTCGATTTCCAGCTCCTCGCGGGAATACTGCCCCGCCACAAAGCCCGGAGCCATACCGGAATACATGGCTACCGGGTCGTCGACCACCACCGTGATGTTGCAATTAACGGGCGGGGCGTCGGCAAACTCTTTGAGCACCTGCACATGGGCATGCCCACCTCCCACCAGAACCATTTCTCTCTTGTCCGCCATCATAGTCCTCAACTTGATCGACTTCCTTCACAACAACCTAGCGAACTCACCATATACTTTCTTCACCTTAGGCCGCATTCGACGCCAAGCCGTGACCCTGGGAGATCTTATGTTGTTTCGCAAAAAATACTCGCAGATGACCAATGAACAGAAACGCGCGCAGATCGACGCCATGTATCGCAGTACCAGGGATCGCGCATTTGCCGGGGTACCCGAGATCACCGCTGAAGAGGTCATTGATCGCCAAAATGCCGGCGAGGAGTTTCTATTGATCGACGTACGTGCTCCGAAAGAACGGCAAGTTTCTATGATCCCTGATGCCGTCACCTTGGACCAGCTCAAGGCCAACACCAACGACAACCCAGACGCAACGATCGTTTGTTATTGCACCATCGGTGGACGTAGCGGACAGCAAACAGCTGCACTACGTGCGCGCGGTATTGACGCTCACAACATGCCCGGTTCTGTTCTTTCTTGGTCGCACGCAGGGGGTTCCTTTGTCGACAAGAATGGCGAGAAATCGAGGCGCGTTCACGTCTTCAATTCAAGATTCGACCTCCTCGCGGACGGCTACGAAAGTGTTTGGTAGCTACCCCAACTCCCAACACCACACTTCTTGAGCTAGCGCGAACTCGGGTAACCCGTAGAGCGTAACGCCCCCAGCAGCAATCCAATCGAAACTGCGGGCAACCATATCCACGCCAACTCCGACGCCAAAACCGACCAGGACCGCGGTTCGAAAAAGCCACTGATGCTGATCGGCGACACGACAATCGGCTTCCAAGGAAAGAACCATCGCTGGTTGGAAAACGGGCTCAAGAACGCGACTCCCAGCCCCCCATTGGTGAAGGCATCGAGCAAACCGTGAGATGCGGTAGCCACCATGATCACCCAAAAAGCCGCCTTGCGCGTCACCCCGAGAAAAGCCGAGTAACGAGAAGCCGCCCAACCGACTGCGACCGCAAAAAACACAGAGTGCGTCAACCCTCGGTGACCGAACAGGTGCTGGTAGGGCACGCCCAACCAATATCCGATCGCATCAACGTCCGGCAACACGGTACAGATCGCAGCAGCGATCAACAATCGCCGCGAAACAACCCTTGATCCGCCGACCAAACGCAAGGCCAAGGCAATAGCTGGATGTGAGAAAGCCGTCGCCATTTCAACTCAAGATCTACCTTGGGTCGCAAAGACAGTGCTTGCCACGTAGCAGACCAACCCAATGCTAATTCCCACAAACGGCGCACTAAACCAATAGCGTTTGGCAAGCGCCCAATAGCCAATCAGCATGATCAAGCCAACGACAAGTAAATAGGAAGACCCGAATAGCAAGTCAGCATGCCCAATAGCGAGAACGCCGTAAACCAGCCCGAACAAGATCGCACCCATGCTATGACTGGCATTGAAGCCAACCCAGGCTCGCCACATGGTTGTTTCCTGGGTGATAACAGGCGAGACCTGGCTCATCTTGAGCTGAAGATCAGAGTCGCGAGGTCGAAGTTTCGGTCCCCAGAAAGTGTAGATCAGATGGACAAGACCGAGAGTAAGAATGATCCCAGCACTTGTAGCCATCAGGATTGTTGACGTCACATAACCTCCTAGCTTCAAATGCCGACAGCGTGACATAGAGTAGATCTCAAAAACAATCGGCCTCTTTACCGTTGCTATACTCTGGCTCCCCATTTGGACCATTGCCAACCGCCGCTCAATCTACCGTGCAGCCCAAGATCAAACCCCAAGACTTCCCCAGGGATCTGCAAACGATTGCTGCCAAGGTTGTGGCGGGTGAGCGCCTCGATTCCGCGGACGCTACACTGGCTCTGACCACACCCAACGTGCTCGCTTTGGGGCGAATCGCCGACGCGGTGCGCCGCCAGAGACACGGCAACAACGCCTATTTCAATATCAATCGGCACATCAACCCAACCAACGTCTGTGTCTACACCTACGACTGTAAGTTCTGCAGTTTTGCAGCGCTCAACGACGAAGACCACGCCTGGGCAATGACCCACGATCAGGTCTATGAGCACGCCGCCAAGCAAGGTGGCGAGCAGGTTACCGAATTTCACATCGTCGGTGGGCTGCACCCCGATCTTTCCTTCGAGTGGTATCTGGAAATGATACGCGGCTTGAAACAGCGGTTTCCTTCGGTGCATTTGAAAGCGTTCACCGCGATCGAAATCGGTTGGTTCGCCAAGATCGCCAACCTGTCGATCGAGCAGGTTCTGGAGCAACTTCGCGACGCCGGTTTAGGCTCGCTGCCGGGTGGCGGTGCCGAGATCTTCCATCCTGACGTACGGGCTGAGATCTGCAACGGTAAGCTGGACGCCGAGGAGTGGATCGAGGTGCATCGGGTCGCCCACAACATGGGTATCCGCACCAACGCCACCATGCTCTATGGCCACGTTGAGGGAATTGAGCACAAGGTCGATCACTTGATGCAGCTGCGCGATCTGGAAGACCAGGCGCCTGGCTTCAACGCCTTCATTCCGCTCGCCTACCATCCGGAAAACAACTACATGGGCTTGCAGTTCCACACCACTGGGATTGACGACCTGCGCCATATCGCAGTGTCTCGACTGGTGCTGGATAACTTCCCGCACATCAAAGCTTATTGGGTGATGATCGGTCCCAAGTTGGCGCAGGTAGCTCTCAGTTTCGGCGCAGACGATATCGACGGTACGGTGGTGGAAGAGCACATCTACCAGATGGCGGGAGCTGACTCGGGCCAAGCATTGTCACGACGCGAACTCGAACGGGTGGTACGCGAGGCTGGGTTCGAGCCGGTCGAGCGAGATACTTTGTATCAACCGGTTTGTCAGGCGGTGGCCTAGATGGCAGACCAGCTACCATTTCGCAATCTAGCGGTGGACGGCCCGATCGGGGTCGGCAAGACCACCTTGGTGGAGTTACTCACCGATCGTTTCGACGGGGTAAAAATCCTGGAAGATATCGAGAACCCCTTTCTGTCGGACTTCTACTCCGATCGACCGGGTTCGGCGTTTCAGACCGAGCTTTACTTCTTGCTCTCGCGCTACAAACAGCAGCAAGAGATTGCCCAGCAGAGCCTGTTCGAGGAGTTGGTGGTCGCTGACTACACCTTTCCTAAGAACCGTGTTTTTGCCTATCTCAACCTCTCTGACGATGAATTAATGCTGTTCGACAAGCTCTATGGCTTGCTCGAACCTCAAGTGCCGACGCCGGACTTGGTGGTCTATCTGGTCGCCGATTTGGCCACCTGTAAAGAGCGCATTCGACACCGAGGCTGGAAGTTTGAGAAGAACATCTCTGAGGACTACCTGGCGGAGCTGATCGACGCCTACAATCACTACTACCACTACTACAACAAGTCGCCGCTCTTGGTGGTCGACACCCGTCATCTGGACTTCACCTCGCGGGAAGAGGATCTAGAAGACTTGGTTCAGCGTTTGGCGCATCCGATCCGCGGTACTCAGTACTACGTGCCCCGCGGTCGCAGCTAGGCTGGCTGCCTTCATGGCCTTCATCCTCGTTTCTCACGGTCCGGTTTAGAACCGAAGGTGATCAGATCTCTTTATCCTTATCCTTCGGTCCAGGACCTTTTCAATCCACCCTTTTTCGATCTAGCCCGCGTGGGCTCAAGCAACTTAACCTTTTCCTTACTCCGATAGTCCCAACAGAGACTTCTCAAGCGGAGAATGCTGTCCAACGAACCACTGATAGACAACCGGGAGATTGGTATGCGAAAACTCGTAAGTAACCTAGCACTGCTAACACTTTGTGCCTCAACCCTCGCCGCTGGCAGTTTCGATGAGAAAGACATGTGTAAGGATGGGTCGAATCACAAGCGAGGTTGGTCTGGCGAGATTCGAGAGATCGAAATCTCGATGCGAGACGAAGTGGACTTGGATGCTGGGCAAAACGGTGGAGTTTCGGTCGAAGGGTGGGATCAAGATCGCATTGTTCTGCTGGCTGCGGTTTCTGCGTGAGCTGATACCGACGCTCGGGCCCAAGAACTGATGCAGGGAATTTCCATCGGCACCGGATCAACGATTCGAGCCACCGGCCCCGCCACCGGCAGACACGAGAGCTGGGGGGTCAGCTATCAACTTCAAGGGCCGCACTCTACGGATTTCCAACTGGAGACCCACAACGGTGGTATCAGCGTCGACTGGGTATCTGGGGCGATCACTGCTCGGGCCGTCAACGGAGGTCTTTCGTTGGCTCACATCGGCGGACCGATTAACGCTCGCACCACCAACGGCGGGGTTTCCGTTTCCCTCGACAACTCAGACACCGGCAACTCTCCGGTCTTCGTCGAAACCACCAATGGCGGAGTATCGCTTACGGTTCCGGAAGACTTCAACGGTGAACTGAACGTTTCCACCACCAACGGTCGTTTGCGGAGCGATGTTGGAACTCCAAAGCGGACCGAAAAATACGGAAATCGGTAAAACTTGCGCACAACGCTGGGTTCCGGCGGACCGTCTATCCACGCTGAGACGACCAACGGATCGGTCACTGTGCGGGCGGCGCCAATCGACTGACTCCGAAACGCTAACTGTTACTGCGGTCCAAGGAGAACCGCCTGCGACACACTTGACCCCAACTGACCGTACACAGTCCTTCTGGAATAGTTCGTTCAACAGCGCCGTTATAATGAGTGAGCCCTTCGGGGCACCGCTTGGATCCGATCACGGACCGAGACGGAACATGTTTGAAGCCGCTGTGATGTGATCGGCTTAGAACCCTGGGACACGAATTGTGACCCTTCCGTCTTTCAGGCGGAAGGGTTTTTCGCTTTCCGAGGAGACACCATGAACGAACCAAAAAAGGCAACCCGGCGACCGATGACGGTACCGAAGATTGCCGCGGCTGGGGTTGGCGACCAAAAGCTAACCATGATTACTGCCTACGACTATCCGCAAGCCAAGATTGTCGATCAGGCCGGGGTCGACATGGTCTTGGTCGGTGATTCTTTGGCGATGGTGGTACTCGGCCACGACGACACCCTGTCGGTGACAGTTGACGAGATGCTGCATCACGTCAAAGCGGTGCGCCGTGGGCTCAAACGGGCGCTGCTGGTGGCAGACATGCCCTATGGCTCATTTCATCGCGAACTCACTAAGACCGTCGACAACGCACTGCGCTTCGTCAAAGAAGGGGGCGCTCAGGCGGTCAAGATCGAAGGCGCTCGACCCGACGTCGTCAAAGCCCTGACCGATGCTGAGATTCCAGTGATGGTACATCTCGGCCTGACCCCCCAGTCGGTCCACAAACTGGGTGGTTATCGGGTCCAAGGTCGGGGCAAGGACGCTGCCAGTGCTCTGATCGAGGCCGCGCGGGATTTGGAGGCAGCTGGTGCCTTCGCATTGGTCTTGGAATGCGTGCCCGCCGAGCTCGCCGCCAGGGTCACCACGGAACTTTCGATCCCAACCATTGGCATCGGCGCTGGACCGAGCTGTAACGGACAGGTTTTGGTCTACCACGACGTACTTGGCATTGAGGACCGCCTGTCTCCTAAGTTCGTCCGACGCTACGCCGATCTCGGTGCCCAAGCCACCGAAGCGATCTCTCAGTACGTCGATGACGTCCACAACGGCCGTTTTCCCAACGATCAAGAGAGCTACGACAACCCAAAACCCGAGCTCGCCCAAGAGACCAAGCTGCGCAAGGTTTACGGTTAGTGCGCTCCTGTCAATCCGCTGATGAACTGCGAGCGATGGTGCGCGATTGGCAATCACAGCAACTGCGGGTGGCACTGGTTCCGACCATGGGGTCGTTGCATGAAGGCCACCTCGCACTGGTCCGGGAGGCTGGCCGGGTCGCTGACAAGGTAGTGGTTTCGATCTTCGTCAACCCCGCCCAGTTCAACGACCCGAAGGACTACGATCACTACCCGCGGGATATCGCTACTGACGCCGATTTGCTGCAAGCCAACGGCTGTGACCTGCTGTTTCTGCCCAGCGGTGAAGAGATCTACCCTGCTGGTTACTCGACCTACATCAACGTTGATGGCCTTTCCGATCGGCTGGAAGGCGCCTTCCGACCCGGGCATTTCCGTGGCGTCGCCACCGTGGTCACCCGTCTGCTGCTAATAGCCTCTCCAGAAGTCGCCATTTTTGGAGAGAAAGACGCTCAGCAACTGGCGATCATTCGCCGCCTAACCACCGATCTGGAACTCGGAGTCGAGATCCTGGGCCATCCGACTGTTCGTGAGGACAATGGGTTGGCGATGTCGTCGCGCAATGCTCTCTTGTCGCCCGCTGAACGGCAGGCAGCCGCGGTTTTTCACCGAGCACTAACCCGAGCAGCCGAATTGATCGCCAAAGGGAGCACAGACGCTGACAGCGTACGCGCTGTGATGAAGCAAGTAGTCGGACAAGAGCCCTTCGCGACGCTTGAGTATGCCGAGGTGGTTGACCCTGGCTCGTTCTCACCGGTTCGAGAGATCTCTGGACCGGTCCTATTGCCCATCGCTGGCATCATCGGCAGCACCCGATTGATCGACAACATACTGGTTGAATCGCCAAAGGCCTGAATCACCGCTGGAATGCCGACACTCCATGCCCTCAGAATGGCCTTCCAAAAACCGTCATCCCTGCGGGGAGGCTTGGGGGCCAGGGGCTTTCCTCAATACGACAAACTGAAGCTGCCCCGCTGCCGAACACCCTCCGGGAAGACACTCCGGTAGTAACATCCACCAACCCATGAATAACTCCTCAACCTCCGCACACCCCTCGACCCAAATAGATTCCCTGACCATTGCCGACCACACCTTCCACTCCAGATTGATCCTGGGCACCGGCAAGTACAGCGACCACGAAACCATGGTGGCCTCGTTCGAGGCTTCTGGAACCGAAATGATCACGGTCGCGCTCAGGCGGGTGTCTCTGGACAACATCGGTAAGGGGTCGTTGATCGATTACATCGATCCCAAGAAGTACCTACTGCTGCCGAACACCGCCGCTTGCTTTACCGCGGAAGAAGCCATTCGCACCGCTCGTCTGGGGCGCGAAGTTGGTGGATGGAACTGGGTCAAGCTTGAGGTGATTGGCGATAAGGAAACCCTGTTTCCCGACAATGAAGAGCTGCTGCAAGCAACCAGGGTGTTGGTGGACGAAGGCTTCATCGTCCTTCCCTATACCACTGACGACCCCGTCGTCTGCCGCAAGCTTCAAGACTTAGGTGCTGCGGCGGTAATGCCACTAGGGGCACCAATTGGCTCGGGCTTGGGCATTCGCAACCCGGCCAATATCCGCATCATTGTCGAACAAGCCCACGCCCGTGAGAACCCTGTGCCAGTAATTGTCGACGCCGGTGTCGGTACCGCCTCGGACGCAGCCCTGGCAATGGAACTCGGATGTGATGCGGTGCTTATGAACACCGCGATCGCTGGAGCGAAAGACGCGGTACGCATGGCCGCAGCCATGAAACACGCGGTAGAGGCTGGTTGGTTAGCGGCTAATGCTGGCCGGATAGGCAAGAAACTCTACGCTTCCGCGTCGAGTCCATGGGACGGATTAATCGGTTAGCTGCTAACTAGCAAACCCAATACAAACGCCGCCATCAACAAGATCCCAATCAGGGCAGCAATCCACCAATTGAACGACTTCTCTTCTGCGGCCTTGACGGTTTCGATAATCTCTTCCGTATAGTGGGAAACCTCGCCAACGAACCGGTATCCGACCCGAGGAATAGTCTCAATAAATTGCGGGTTCTTGGCATCCTCGCCGAGTGAGTGACGCAGTATGGAGATCGCTCGACTCAACACCGCGTCGCCAACGATCACATCGGGCCAAACCGCTTGCAGGATTTCCCGCTTGGTTCTGGGTGTCCCGGCTGACTGAATCAGATCGACGAACACACCCATCACCTTGGGTTCCACCTGGATCACTCGATCCTGACCGGCGATTTCAAGCCGTCGAGGCTCGACCTCAAAGTCACCAACCCGAAATCTACCCGCAGGAAGCCTTAGCTCGCGGGGCGGTGACAACAACTCCTTGACCACCGTTTCAGGTGATTGAACTTGCAGAGACGGCTCCATTTCGTCAGATTCTTGCAATCAACTTGCCGCGACTCTTAGCTGTGCCGCGATTAACGGACTTGCCAACGAACCATCGGCTCTTCTACAACCTCGACCGGATGGACGAACCGGTAGCCCTGCCCGCGCACCGTCTCGACGAAACGTGGCGATCCACTTCTATCTCCTAGCACCCGACGCAGGTGAACCACCGCCACTCGAGCTTGGCTTCTCGCGTCCTGACTCGCTGGAAACAAATCATCGGTGGCGACCACCGAGCCGATTTCACTCAACAAGCGCTCAAGTAATCGCAGCGATTGCGGGCGTACCTCAACTCGCTGTCCATTGCGGTCGAGGCGTAGCGGCGAGGTGGTCAAATCGTAACCACCGAAACGGTAGACCCGACGAACGGGTCTGTCAGACGTGGGGCGAAACTGTTCTCCGCTGTCTCTCATGTTGGCAATCGTTCCCATATCGTTCTCCTCGTCTGTCATCACTCATTACCCTTTGTACGTGGGGAGCGAATGAAGGTTGTTGTGGCGCTGCAATTGGTTGTTGACGATCAACTTCATCCCCTTAGTCCAATTCAATGGAATCTCGGTTCAATCTTTCGAAGTCATTACTTTGTCTGTCAGTTCGCATTTGTCCTCTTCTATAAAACAACAACGCATGACCAACCGTTTAGGTTCATTAGGATTTCCTTAGGTTTCGCCCCAGAGGCGGTTTGGGATCAAAATTCCTGATTTTCTGCCACAAGGCGCAACTCCGATATGTCCGTCTTCCGTCTCGGTCCGAAGACAATCGGTACTGATCGAGGGCAGCGGCCGCCCGTGTACCTCGGAAAATACACCGCCAATGGCGCGTCTACTGGCGCTCCTTCTTTGTCTCAGCAGGCGCAGGAGGTAGCTCACTCAGTTTGCGTTCAATGTCAGCCTTGCGCGCTCCAGGAAGTGCAAGAGAGTGCTGATAGTACTCGTGGGCAAGCTCGCTATCGCCGGTGCTCCGAGCAATGTCTCCAGCATGGTGAAGAATCTCTGGATCGAATGGGTTCTGGCGAATCGCGCGCTGCAGGAGTTCGATCGCAGCCTGACCATCGCCCAGCTGAAAGTGAACCCAACCCAAAGTGTCCAAGAAGGCGAAGTCATTGCCCGCCAATGCCACTGCGCGATTCGCGAATTCGAGCGCCTCGTCTAGTTTCCGCCCGCTGCGAGCAAGTAAAAATGCAAGGTTGTTGAGCGCGAACGCGGAGCTCGGCGAACGTTCGAGAACAGTGCGATAGATGCCCTCAGCTTCCGCTTCGCGACCGTTATCCTGAAGGATCGAGGCCAATGAGAGCTGGCCGCGATCCGATCTTGGGTTCAAGGCCAAAGCCTCAAAAGAGGTCGAAACGGCCTGTTCCGAACGACCGACGCGTTCGTACACCCGCGCGACCGCAATGAGGCCATCCGCATCTGCCCGTTCGCGCAATCGCGAAAGCGATGCCTCGCCGTTCTCTACCCGACCCGCACGGAATTGGAGTTCTGCCTTACGCAGCATGGTGGGTTTGGCGGCCGCCGGACCCGAGTTAGCAACCCCCTCCAACAACGCCACAGCAGCAGCCAACCCGCGTTCTTGAAAGAGCGCTTCGGAATAGTGGCGAAGCAGCTCGATATGAGTCGGCAAACTGGGCTGCCGGAATTGAGGCTCAGCCAAGGCGATCAACTTGCCCCAAGATCGGTGACGCAAATAGAATCTAGACAACAACAAAGTCGCTTCTCGTTGTCGGTCGCTGCCAGCAGGTAGGCTCTCACGCAATCTCTCAAGAGCTTCATTCGCCACGTCTGGGCGCCCGTCCCACTCGGCCGAGTGCGCGTAAATCAGCGCGATATCTTGTTCGACCGCAGCAGGTGGCGTCAGAAATTGCAATGGCTCCGGCACTAGCCAGCCGACATCCCTGATCAGGTTGACGTAGAGGCGTTGGGCAGCAATGTTGCGATTGGATCGACTGAGCACACTTTGCACTATTTCCCTAGCTGCGTCGTTTTTTCCATCCAAATTCAACGCGTAAGACTTCAAGGTCAGTAAGTCGATATCGTCTTGTTGTCCTTGAGGGCGTTGCGCTAGGGTCCTGAGTGCTGCAGCACTATCTTTTCGACGAATCTGCATGGTCGCCAATCGTGTGCGACTTGCTAACTGACCCGGCTCGCTATCTAAGAGTCGCTGCAGTTCTTTCTCAGCAGCCAGTAAGTCTCCCTTTTTGACCAGAGCGTCTGCGCGTTCAATCGGTCCCACCACCTGATCAGAAGCGACCAGTGGTTCATTTCGCATGCCACGTCCATCCAAAAAAGCAACTCCCGCTCCTAGGGTCAGCACTGCAAGAAAACTGGTGACAAGTTGGCTTCGTTTTTTCTTCGATTGTGGGCCTGGCGGCGATACAGAATCCTCGGCAATCCACTCAACCGGAACTCCAAGACGATAGCCAACCCGCGGGATCGTCTCGATCACCCGCTGCTCGGTGGCGCTGTCTCCAAATACCTTGCGAAGAATCGATATCGCACGATGAATGACATCGTCCGTGACGACAACGTCAGACCACACCGCACTGTGAAGCTCCTCGCGGGTGACCGGTTCACCTTCCTTGCGGGCCAAGCACATGAGAACCCGCATCGTCTTCGCTTCGATGCGTTCGACTCCAATGTCGTCAGCGATCTCCAACGCCAGCGGGCGCACCACCTTGGTGCCGACCAATAGATCTCCCGTTGGAAGATCTCCTAAGTACTCAGCGCTATTATCCGTGTTGACTTGTGTCGCCTCAGGTCTCACTCGGAGACTCTGAGTAGCAAGAACGTAACCAACTCACTAGAAGCTGGTTCTGTCCAACTGCTTCCGACGCACCAACAGTGACTCGGTCACCATCACTGGATGGACAAACCGGTATCCAATTCTCGGTACCGTCTCTACATACAGTGGCATTTGTGCTTGGTCTCCAAGGGCCTTTCTGAGGTGTACAACGGCAATTCGTACAGCTGACTTGAAGCTTCCGTGGTCTCTGCCAGGCCAAATTTGGCCTTTTAGTTGACCTGCGGTGACCGTATTTCCGGTATGTCGGAGTAGCATTTCAAGCACGCGAAGAGCCTGCGGCCTGACCTTAACTTCCGCGCCATTCAACCTCAGACGTATCGGCAAGGAAGACAACTCGAACTCGGCGAACCGATAGACAACTTGTTTGGGCTCCTCGGGGTATTGGGAAACTACTGGGCTCAGTGTCCTGATTGACTGCATTGCGTCTCCTTGTTGCGCTGCACTGTCCTCCATACAGAACAGTCTCAACTGTTGACTAGCGTGTCCTGATGTTTCGCCGAACTCTCGCCGATCTTCTTCTACCTAAGTCGAGCCTGGTTGCTTTTGGGCTCAAATGAACTGGAACCGCAACAGCCCGAACCATCAGCAACCCAAATCTTGCGGCCAGTTACAATGCAATCACCGCACGTGAGGCGTCTCCAGAGATCTGAGCAAAGTAGGAACAGTCATTGAGAAGTTTCAGAGACACGGGAGAGTGTGTCCTAAAGTTAGTTGAAATTTGAAACGGCTCCTCAACCCGTGATTTGATGGAATTTCCAAGAGGCCATCAAGCCACAACGAGAAAAGGAGCCGATAGATGAGTGTTTTACATAGAGTCAAGAAACGCAAGAAGAATCGCAAGCTGGGTGAGGTCGAAGTCGTGAGCCACAGCCACTACGCTGCTCTTGAACTGGACACCAAAGTGGATCTAATTCGCTCTTTGGTGCCAATAGGTTTGATGCACATCCATGAGTTGCTGAACCAGGAAGTGACGTCTCTAGCAGGGGAGCGATACGCGCGCAAAGAGTCATCAACACAAGGTCGGCGTCACGGGAGTAACCCCGGCACGGTGGGCCTTGCTGGCCAACGAGTGCCGATCCAAGTGCCTCGGGTCCGCAGTGTTTCAGGGGGAGAGATTCCACTCTCGAGCTACGAAGCCCTGGGCAACGACCGGGAGGCCAACGATCTACTCCTAAGGCGGGTGCTCTACGGAATCTCATGCCGTGACTACGAAGCGGCAGCGGAGTCGATTCCAGGTGCCATCGGGCTGTCTAGCTCGACGGTCTCGCGTGGCTTTATTGAGGCCAGCGCAGCCAAGCTCAAAGAGTTTCAGCAACGCGACCTCGGTGGAGAGGATGTGGTTGCTCTGTTCTTGGACGGTAAGACGTTTGCTGACACCACGATGGTAGTGGCTTTGGGCATCACGGCCAGCGGAGATAAACGCTTCCTGGGCTTTGTCGAGACGGGTACCGAGAACGAGAAGGTGTTGACGCCCTTTCTGCGCTCACTCATCGAGCGAGGTCTCGACATTTCCCAGGGCTTGCTGGTGATCATTGATGGTGGCAAGGGATTACGCTCGGCCGTTGCCAAGGCGTTTAAGGGTCGAGCCCTGGTGCAACGCTGCCAGTGGCACAAGCGTGAGAACGTGGTCAGCTATTTACCCAAGGGAGAACAGGCGCTGTGGCGCCAGAGGTTGCAGCGAGCTTACAACCGACCAGAATACGAGGAGGCTAAGACTGCGCTTGAGGAGCTCCGCCACGAGCTGGAAGATCGCAACCAGTCAGCGGCGGCCAGCCTGCGAGAAGGGCTGGAAGAGACCTTGACGCTGCATCAACTAGGACTCTACGGGGTCCTGGGTCGCTCGTTTAAAACTACCAATTGTCTTGAGTCGATCAATGCAGCTGTCGAGGCCCGCTGCGCCAAGATCGACTACTGGAAAAATTCCAACCAACGGCAACGCTGGCTGGTCACCGCACTGCTGGATATCGAACCGCGGCTGAGACGAGTGATGGGCTACCGTCACTTGCCGCAACTACGAGAAGCCTTGATGAGGAAACTGAAGATCGAAAACAAGGAAGTGGCCGCAAGAGCGGCCTAAATCAACCGGAGCCGTGAATTGTTTCAACTAGGAATGGGATTGACTCACACGGGACTTGGCGACATGAGTACCAGAAAATCGGCAATCGGAACCTGTCAACAACTTTGAGACAGTTGGCAGAATTAATTAGTGTATCGGGACGACCTCCTTGGCATGTTGACGTTCGGGTGGATTGATCCATACGGCTCTGGGTAGTAGCTGAATGGTCGGTCTTCCTCGGACAAAGCGCTGCGGGTTGTTTCGCCAGGCTTCATCGAGGGCCAGTTGACGGATTTTGAGCTTGTGGTCGGCCTTGCCGTAGTGGACATCTTCGGGTGTCAGCATGGCGATGCCGGCGTGACGGTGCTGGGTGTTGTACCAGATAAAGAACGACCTGCAGAAGGCGATAGCGTCCTCGATCGAGCCGAACCGATCGGGAAAGCTCGGGTGATACTTGAGGGTCTTGAATTGTGCTTCGGAGAAGGGATTATCGTTGGAGATGCGAGGCCGCGAGAACGACTGAGAGATACCAAGCCTTACGAGGAGTCGTCCGGTGTCCTTGGCGGTCATCGGCGAGCCCCGATCACTGTGTAGGGTTAGCTGATTCTTGGGAATGCCTTGCTTGGTTGAGGTCTCCTCGAGAAGCCTTTGGGCTAAGGCCTCGCGTTCGTGCTCGGCGAGCATCCAGCCGACCACATAGCGGCTGAAGATATCGAGGACAACGTAGAGATAGAACCACCATCCCGGCTGCGGACCTCGCAGCCGGGTGATATCCCAGCTCCAGACTTGGTTTGCCGCTGTGGCGAGTAGCTCTGGCTTGGTATAGACCGGATGGCGGCGTTGGCGCCGTCTCTCCTGCAACGTCTTCTCAGCTGCCAGGAGTCGGTACATGGTGCGCTCCGAGCACAGATAGCGTTCTTCGTCGAGAAGGGTGGCCACCACGGCCGCCGGTGCAGCGTCGACAAAGCGCGGCCCGTTGAGTAGGTCAAGGACCTGTTGTTTTTCGCTGACTGTCAGTGCCCGAGCTGGAGTCGGTCGAGGCTGCTGAGGCTCGGTTGATCTCGGCCGAAGCCGACGATAGAACGTTGCACGACTGACGCTCAGGCTCCGGCAGGCCGGTGCGATACCGACCCACGGAGCCAGCGTCCTGGCCGCTTTCACGAGTTCTTCTCGCCCTCTGAGGGGATACCCAGCAGCCCGGCTACTTTTCTTTGCACATCGATGATCAGCTGTGCCCTGTGCAATTCGTTCTCAAGCCGAGTCTTCTCCCGCTCTAGTCGAGTCTTCTCCCGCTCTAGTCGAGTCTTCTCCCGCTCTAGTCGAGCAACCTTGCTTTCCAACGGGTGCCTTTTGGGTTTGCGTCCGCGCCTCTTGCCGAGCGCGGCAAGCGATCCCCGTCGCCGAGCTAGGCGCCAGTTAGATAGATGAGATGAGTAGAGACCCTCCCGGCGCAACAGGGACCCGACCTCCTCTCGGCTGGAGCAAGCGTCGGCCTGCTCCAAGATCGCCAGTTTGTACTTTGCCGTAAACCGCCGTCTGGCGGGTCGAGCCTCGATCTCAGGGTCGGGTACCGATTCGGGGGTCGAGGACAACTGCGCCGTCTCCCCTCCGGATCCCTCGTCGCTACGCTCCTCGGTCGCCTTCGGCGAGACGGGCAATATGGGCTGATTCTGAAACATACTGAAACCTCCTTCCGCCCTCTAATTATCAGGGGGCCAAGTGTCTCAGCTACGTTGGCAGATAGGGAATCGAAGCGAGCCCGTAGCCCGTTTCTAGTCGGCTCGATTGCGCGTGATCCATTTTTTTGACCACAAATCCGGGAATCTGCATTTATTCGGCGCAAAGGGACTCCTGGTTGGCCAATTTTCAAGAACTAGTTCAGAGGTATCCCTGAGGACCCCGATGAATTGCCGATGCAGATGTTTCTTTTGGCTCTCCTCCGCAACAAATAGCCGCACTAAACGCTCTCGGCCAAGGGTTGGGAACTGCTCTTGCTCAATCTGGGCAACACATCGGCAGCCACCGTGGCCGCAGATATTTATCTAACGGAACCAAGAAGGAGTTCGAATGAACAGAATGATGATCCGAAAGCAAACGGGAATTGTCGTAGCACTTGCGCTTGCGACAACCTTCCTGCTCGTTGCACCCATGCTTGCCCAGGGCACCCAATCCGGGACAGTGCGAGGCACGGTAACCGACGAAAAAGGTGACGCACTCCCGGGTGTGTTGGTAACGGCAACGGCAAGCACTCTTCAGGGGGCACGTGAAACCGTAACCGGAGCTAACGGCGCCTACGTTCTTCGTGGGCTTCCGCGGGGCGCCTATTCGGTCACTTTCACCATAGATGGAATGTCGACCGTCGAGGTGACACAGACGCTCGACCTCGGTCAAAGCGCCAACGTTTCCGCGCAGCTTCAAGCCAACTTTGAGGAAACTATCGTGGTCTCCGGGGAGTCAGTCAGCGCACTGGAGACACCGACTGTGGGCATCAACTTGACCGCCGAAGAAGTTGACACATTGCCACTTGGAGGGCGAGGAATGGCAGCAATTGCCGACCTTTCTCCCGGGCTAACTCAAGGTAGCACCTCGAATGTGCCCGGTCAGGTTTCGATCAGCGGCGGTTTCCAGTTCGATTCGGTATGGCTTTTGGATGGCGTCGACATTACCGACCCGGTCTTTGCCACCGCGACCGACCTCTTCATCGAGGAAGCGATCGAGGAAACCCAGATACTCACTTCCGGAATCTCCGCCGAATACGGCAGGTTCTCCGGCGGCGTGGTGAACGCAATCACCAAGAGCGG
Organism: Candidatus Multivoradales bacterium; assembly: GCA_965248055.1. Lineage (GTDB taxonomy): Bacteria > Acidobacteriota > Thermoanaerobaculia > Multivoradales > JAHEKO01 > CBDCXF01. Next base: position 2,352,755 of record CBDFIJ010000004.1, on the reverse strand, counting down.
AGGTAACCAGTTCTCTGGAAGCGCCCGGGTCGATTTAACCAACCCATCATGGCGAGATGAAACGCCTTTCGAGGAAACCTCGGGTATTACTCGGGTCAATACTCGAAACGAAGTTTTCACGGCCACCCTTGGCGGCAAGATCATCGAAGACCAACTATGGTTTTTTGCCGCCGGTCGAGACACTGCTGCAACCACGCAGATCACTTTGGCCCGTACCGCGGTCCCCTTTAACCAGCAAAACAACGACGAACGCCTGGAAGGAAAGCTAACTGCGACATTTGCTGAAAAGCATACGGCAACTTTCGGCTATACCGAGCGCGAACAATCCAACTTGCGTCCGTCCACTAACGTTGGCTCAACCTTGCAAACCATCGAAACCATTGAATTTCCCCAAGAACTGACCAAACTCGGCTATAGCGGCGTATGGTCCCCGTCTGTCTTTGGCGAAGCTCAGTTTTCCGAGAAGAACTTCGGTTTTCGCCATATTCCACTACAGGGTGGCATCAACACAGACATCACTGCCTCGCCGGTTCGCTGCTGGAATGATGCGTCGGACTGCCACTACAACGGCGTTTACTTCGACCCGACCGATCCCGAAGATCGCAACAATGAGCAACTGACAGCGAGTGTCTCGTACTTCGCTGATACCAACAAAGGCACACACGACCTACGGATTGGTTTCGAAGACTTCACCAATGTCAATGTCGGTGGAAATTCGCAATCAGCAACCGACTGGGTGTTTTTCATTGATCCTTTGAAGGATGCCGCTGGCAATGTGGTCATCGGTTCTGACGGGGATTTGATTCCCGATCCACAATTTTTCTCAAGCTTAGGGGTCTTCTTTGAGGCGTTTCGTGGTGCGGAGCTTCAGCTGCAGACTCAATCGTTCTATGTCAACGACCGTTGGCAGCTAGATGACCATTGGTCGTTCAATATTGGCGTCCGTTATGAAGATATCAGCAGCTCCACCAACGCTGGTGCCGACCCGGTCTCTACCGACGCGATCGTTCCTCGCCTAGCTGCGACCTATGACGTTAAAGGAGATGGCAAGTACCGAGTTACCGCTACATTCGGTGAGTACGCGGGAGGTTACGGCTTCGGTGGCAACAACTTTGGATCGGTAACCAACGTCGGCAACCCAAGCTATGCCTACGGGTTCTATGTCGGTCCGTCGGGTGATCCGGTGGCCGGTTTTGATCCCAACAACTACGTGTTGGTAGCCGGATCCTTCCCGTCGGCGAATGTGTTTTTTAGAAACAACGTTAGCTCACCAACAGTTCAAGAATTCACACTGCAGGGTGGTTTTGAACTACCAAAAGGTGGCTACCTTGAGGCCACACTGGTCAATCGCGATACCAGCAATTTCGTAGAAGACCTGGTTCAGTTTGCCAACGGCAGCACAATCGTCAGCCGTCCTGACCTTGGGCTGGCCCCACTCAACCTCAACAACGTTGTTTATGACAACACAGATGTGCCAACGCGGGAGTATCAGGCAGCAATCATCCAAGGTAGGTACAGTATTACCGACAAGCTGACCATCGAAGGGCATGTCACCCATCAGTTCAAAAACGATGGCGACTATGAGGGTGAATCAGGACAGAGCTTCGGAGCATCGAACTTTGGCGATTATCCAGAGCTTCTGGATCGACGTAACGCCCCTCTAGGTCGTCTCGATGAGTTTGTCGAGGACAAGATCCGGGTCTGGGCTCGTTACAACTTCTCTTTTGGTCGGGCAGGCAGTCTTGCCACCAGTCTGTTGATGAACTATGAGTCCGGCGGTGTGTTTAGCTTCGCTGATCGCCAGGGTCTTACCGCACAACAGATAGCGCTGGATCCTGGCTACGCGTCCCTTCCAGCAACCCCAACGCTGTGGTTTGGCGATCGCGGCATCGGTGATTTCGCCAGCTGGAACACCTTTGATCTGTCTCTCAACTACAGTATCCCAACGTTTGGACGTTTAGATGCCTATCTCAAGGCGGAACTGTTCAACCTCACCAACGAGGACAGGCAGGTCTTTTGGGACGTCGACGTTGCACCCGCTACGGGGAGCCCCTTGGATTCACTCGGTCGACCGACGCAGTTCGTACAGTCACCATCGTTTGGATCTGCGCGTGGTAACGCAGACTTCGTCACACCCCGCGAATACCGTTTTGCAGTTGGTTTCAGGTTCTAGCCAGTCGCAGAGACTCAACCGAACCAAAAAGGGGCGGCTTCAGCCGCCCCTTTTTTATCAGTCGCGACGATCGACCAAACATCACAACCCCTTCTTTCACAGGCCCAAGGCTGCATAAGTTCAGAAACAAATGGCACTCGTTCAATGAGGAGTGTCGATGAGCATGAGGTTGATCAGAGGGCGTTTCCAAGGCCTGGGACATCTTCGTCATCTAGGGGTATCTTGGGTCATGACCCAAGATAGCGCTGAGAAACGTATCCGAGCATTGAGATTCTGGCAGGAGCATGGGATCGATGCAGCGATCGATGCATTTTCGGTGAACCGGAGGACTCTGTATCGCTGGAAGTCTCGTCTTCGTAGGTGCAAAGGAAAGCTAACCTCTCTAAACCCTCAATCAACAGCTCCGAAGAAGAGAAGACGTCGTGCTTGGCCTCCTGATGTAGTGGCCGAGATCCGTCGACTGCGGGTCAAAGAGCCTAACTTTGGCAAGGACAAGATCTACCCACTCTTGAAACCCTGGTGCGAGGCGCTAGGGATTGACTGCCCGTCTGTGAGCACGATTGGCCGTATCATTGCCGACGCTCCCGACAAGATGCGCTTGGTGCCCCAAAGGATTGATCGCCTGGGTCGAGTGAAAGCAAAACGAAAGCGTAAGCCTCGCAAGCCCAAAGGAACCAAGGCATGCTCGCCTGGCCAGTGGGTGGCAGTAGATACCATCGAGCGATTCTGTGATGGCCAACGCCGGTACTTGATCACTCTGAGCGATGCCGCCAGCAGCATGAGTCTGGCAATAGCTACCAACTCCCACACCTCGAGCACGGCAGCCCACTTTCTGGACCTGAGCCTCGATGTCTTGCCATTTGCTGTTACTACCGTGCTCTCAGACAACGGTAGTGAGTTTCAAGGAGCCTTCGACAAGAAAGCTGCTGAGGCTGGAATCAAACGCTGATACACCTACCCCAGGTGCCCGAAGATGAACGCCCAAGCCGAGAGATTCAATCGAACCATCCAAGAGAAATTCGTTGACTACAACGAAGACTTGCTCTTCACTGACCTCCAAGCTTTCAACCAAAAACTCTTCGACTGGATGCTCTGGTTTAACGCCGAAAGGCCCCACTGGAGCCACGGACAAAGACCACCGCTACAATACGTAGCTGAACATACCGATCAGTGCCATATGTCATGGACGCATACACGAGCTTGCTGATGACCCATTCTTCGCCTAAAATTCGCCTCCCTGCCGTTCTTGGAACGTGCACCGATAGCTCAATTGGATAGAGCACCTGACTACGGATCAGGAGGTTGGGGATTCGAATTCTCCTCGGTGCACCATTCTTTTCAACAACTTACGAGAGTTCCTGGCCCGTAAGCGTCTCGGCTGGTAATCACATAGTAATCACGACATACCGTTTCACGCGCCCTTCCCAGGATCGCTTGTCGAATGACGGCGGTGCTCCTCGATCCAAGAATCAAGATCTTCCTTCCTATAGACAACTCGTCTTCCGAGCTTCACAAAGACCGGGCCGCCACCCCGAACGCGCTTCGTTTCAAGGGTTGCTGGACTCAGGCCAAGGTACTGCGCTGCAACTGGTGTTGTCATCACGCCGTGTTCGGGGAAGAACACTTCGCTCGGAACTGGAGCTTCGGTCGAGCGAGATATCGGAGAGCGTCTACGCCGCGTACGTTTTGTTTCTTCCTTTTGATTCTGGGGTCCTAAGGCAGAAGGCCGAGGACTAATATGATGTGCGAGGCCTTCTTTGTATTCAGATAGGGGAACTAGACGGATGCTTCGCGCGTCCGGAAGTTCCCCGCCAATTCGTTGTTGGAGCTTCGGAATCGAAGACTCCAGGGAGAGTAACGACACCACATACTCGAAACTCGTAGTCGCCAAATCTTTCGAAATATTCTCGATTTCGTATCCAGAACTCGTCTCTACTTCAACAGCAATCTTCTTACTCTCGGATTCAAAAACAAGATCAACTCTCGCTCCACTTGATTCATCTTCAATCCTCGAATCGATTCCCTGAGATTTCAGCCACTCCGAGATCTCGTTCACCCACCACTGATGCTCGATGCCGCCTCGACCGTGACCCACTGGCGCAGGGATTCCGAACTCATCAAGCAACGCTCTCCCTTCTGTGGTGAGTTCCAAGAGCTTGAATTGCTTCCCTCGACCACCGGGATTGATCGAGACTTCCTTGGCGCAACCACTCTCAACAATATCGGTCTTGATCGCCTGCCCTTTCCAGGCTGAAAGGCCGAGAGATTCGTTTCGCTCACTGACTGGAAGGAACGGCTCGCGCGCTACGTGCTCGAGGTAGTCGAGAGTAACTTTGTCGATCTTGGGTTTGGCGGCGATTCCCTCTGTTTGGGTAGCTGTCTCATCTGGAACCGGTCCCTCCGGGTGTTTTTTAGGATCAGACTCGCTTGGTTCGCTCGCAGGATTAATTTCGGCACCTGCGTCGTCAATTTTTCTTTCCTGCTCGTCCTCTGAGGCCTTTTTCTCTTGCTTTTCACGTGGTACACCCCAGCGCTCAAGAACAGCCTTCCTGCGCTCTCTCAGCGTCTCTGCGGCTTCCTCGCGGTCGATCTTGTGGAGATCGAAGGTCTTGAGGTTGAAATCGTCCGTTCTCCTTCCAACTCTGGCAATCGCTTGACCGATCCCCAGATCGGTCAAGGACTTGGCGTCAAACTCTGAATACCCATCGGAGAGCTTCTTGGCATCGTCGTCACCAACCCGAAAACAAATTCTGGTGTGGGCGTTTGAGAGCACTGCCCGCTCCACCTGCGGCAAGGTCTGGCGCAATTGGTACAGATCCTGATGGGCGACGGTTAAAGAAAGACCGTATTTTCTTACACCAGAAAACATCGTCGCCATGGATGCCGTGGCCATTTCGTGAAATTCGTCCAAGTATAGAAAGTACGGGCTCCGCTCTCCAGAAGCCACGTCTTGCCGAGAAAGCGTCACCTGATGAATCTTGGAGACAAGCAAGTTGCCCAGCAAACTGGCGTTTTCTTCTCCAATTGCTCCCTGTGAGAGCCTGGCTAGGAAGATCCGCTTCTCGTCCAACACTTTACGAAAGTCAACGTGATGGTCTTTGAGCGTCACAACCGCACGAACCAGCTTGTTGCGCAGGAAGTTGTTCAACCTCGTCAAAATCGATGCCTGCGGGTTGCGCTTCTCAATCAGCTTGAAGTCTTGGTTCCAATAATCAACGATGTAGTCGTCGGTGACCGTTTCCAAGAACTCAGAGCGGAACGGCGGATTGACGAGAAACTGCCGCAGATCTTGGATCGTGCCACCACGAGTTGAGTTCAAGAAAGCAAGCACCGCGTTTGAGAGCACGGTCGACATCTGGTCACCCCAGGACGTTGAGAGCCTAGCAAACGTCGCAGTTAAGTCAGATGCCAGCAACTCTTTCTCAAGCTCGGTATTGGCTCCCAGGATGTTCCACCCGACGACAAACTCGGTGTCTGCAGGGTCAAAGAGGATTACGTCGTCCAGCCGTGACTCGGGCAGTCTCGTCAACAGCTCATCAACCAGATCTCCGTGGGGATCGAGTACCGCAACCCCGTGTCCCTTTTCGATGTCGTCGAGCATCATGCTGACCAAGAGCGTTGACTTGCCAGTACCGGAAGCTCCCACTACGTGTATGTGGCGTAGACGATCACTGGTACTCAGATGCACCTCAGACTCTTGACCTTGGTGCTCGTTGATCCCCAGCAACACCCCGTCTCGTTTGACGGATTCCGGAGCCGCCTTGGTTGCCTCCGCAAGCCGCACAAGTGCTGGGACACGAACTGAAGGATTCGGAAGATGAACGAGTCCCGCAAGCTCCTCAATGGAGAGGATCATCCCGTGGCGGTGCGTCTGTCTCATCAACACATCCTCACGCAACGCACTCGGAGATTCGATGCCGACGGGTATCAAGTCATTGCCACGCGCTGACGTGAGTTGCGCAAGTCCGCCGGCAACACCGCGCACCACATCCCAAGCCAGCGTTTCTGTACTCGCACTGACCGATAGTCGCAGTGTCGCCGCAACCAGTGGCGTAGAGATCTTCTCCAGAGCTTGGGTGGTGATGTGTGGCGCGTCGGCAAAGAACGGCTGACCATTGGGTGTGGTCACCGCCCGCAGCGTCGCATCTCGCCAGTTATTCTCGACATGGCTAAAGAGAACCTGCAGGGCGGCAATGCCGTCGACGCTTCCAAGTGCTGCAACGATGGGGGCAAGGGGATCGGTGTTGAAGAAAGCAGCCTGTGCCAATGGCAGCATGAACTCGCTCCCCAGCCCAAACTCAACTCCGGTGATGAATTGTTCCTCATTCTCAATCCACCGATCTTCAAGCGTTTCCTCGTCTTTACGAACGACGACATCTGGAAACAGTGCTTTCAGGGATCCGGTCGCAAGATCGAGGTCAGCTTGTGCGCATGCGACATGCTGCACGACGCGGTCGCGTATGCCGACAATCTCCCACGCTACTGGGTACTGACACGTCTCTAAGCTCGCAAGCCACGCGGTAGCCGCTCGTGCTGGTACTTCAAGTCTCTCGGGTGCTATGACTGAAACACTTTCATAGTCCACGGGATCAACTGCGTCCGGTGGGTCTGCCTCGACTTCCTCTTCGACTTCCGGAACCTGCGACGAAGGCTTTCCAAACAGCCTCGACCGCCACGTCTCTTGGTATGTGTCGTCGACTGCTTGTGCTGTACTGCGGTGAAAGTTGGGCCAAACAAGAGGCGGTTCAATCGAGACAGGATACGGGTATCGCTCCCACCCCCTACCTCTCCGTTCCCATTCGTAGAAACTGGCGGTGAGTTCAACCGCCCTCGGAACGCTCACGCGGTCAAGATCAAGCTAGGGAGCGGATCGATGGCTTTTTGGCTTCGTCGGTGAGTGCTCGCAGTCCCTGACCGGTCAAGAGATCGTCGAGGACATCGTTCACGGCTCTTCGCACCGATTCCTGCATTGCGAGTGCCGAATCGTGAGCATGCATCGTGTTTGGACTGAAGAGCTTGTCGTACAACCAACCGATGACTGGAAGTGCCAGGACAGCCTCCTCCTCAATTGGGACCTTGTTCTCCTGGATTGTCCAGCCGAGGGCAATGAGTCCTGCGGGAATGCCGAAAAGCATGATGAAGACCATGCAGCCACCAGAGTCACTCCCCAATGCTGCACCGAACATCGATCCAAACAGCATGAATGCCCAGATTAAGATTGCGGCGAAAAAGCCCAGCAACCACAACCATGGATGTTTGGGTCCGATCCTGCGCAACCACCAACCGAAGTACATCCCTGTGCCGTACGGAAACGCCGTCAGGTCGAATGCGACCTTTCCTCGTTCGATCCGAAGGTACTCGCGCTTGGCTGAAGCAAGTCCGCCCTCCTTAAACAGCAATCGCGAGAACTCGATGTCGGGAACTTCACGAGCCTTGACCGCGTCTTCGACTGAGGAGAAGAAGTCCTTGCCAGAAGCGGAAAAATCATCAATCAAGGTATGCCAACTCGAAATAGCATTGTTCACGGACATGAAAAACCTCCTTCTTTAACAACTGAACGAGGGCATCATACTTTGCGATTACCCGATAGCGAGCGTGCAAATCGGGCAAGTGTGACTGTCACTTGTCCTTCAGCCCGTCGTTCGACTAACCTAGGTGGGTCGCGAATCGAGATCGGTTAGTTTTCCTGTGGGCTACTGCGGGGCCAACCGAGGGCCAACGTTTCGTGTTTGGAGGATTGGGAAATTGAAGACAAAAAAGCACGTTACTTGTTGTTTGGTCCTGTTGGTTGCGGCTTCTGCCTCATCTGTTGTCCAGGCCCAACAAAACCAGGGAGAGCAGCGAGGATTTACGCCGGAAAAGACCTACCAAGTAGGCGACGTCGACTCGGTAAGTCTTTTTAATGGAGGACTTACTGTCGCTGTTCAGATTGGGCAACAATATGTTGTCAGTGAATCTTTGTCGTACGGATTGACTTTGTCTTTCGCAGGAAAAAACTGGAAGTACCACAAGGAGCTTTTCGCCGATTGCGAAGATCCGCCCTGCCAAGAACAAGAAATGTTGTCGGTCGGTGAACCGGACGGACTCTTCAATAGTGGATTTGGATGGCAGCTTAGCTGGGGAGTGCTTATAGCTCCTGACCCGACCGCCCCCTTTACCAGAACCAACCCTTGGGACCGAACCCACTGGCGGTACATCGGGCCAGATTCAGGACAGCATTTTTTTTGGGACGAACTGCACGACGGTGAAACGGACGGAAGCTCTACAACGTGGTATACGCGCAGCAATAATTACTTGAGGCTCAAGCAAGTGTCGGCCTCGCTCTACACCGTCGAGTTTCCCAACGGTCAGGTCCATGAGTTCAGCCCTGTCGGAGACATCTGGCGAGTGACCAAGATGGAGGATCCATTCGGCAACTCGGTAGATATCAGCTACACCAACACGGAGTGGACGATCACTGACAGCACCGGTCGCTCGCACACCATCAACTTCACCTACCACGCCCATATGGAGCCGTACGGGGAATCGGGAGGGTACATGGTCAGTTCGGTCGACCTTGCCGCAGCCCAGAATCAGCGTGCGGTCTACAACTTCAGCTACGCCACCAGATCGATCGGTGAGGGCTGTCAGTCGGATGTGTTGTCTACCTTCTACGATGTCTCCCTGTTGACCCAAGTTTCGCAACCTGCGGACGGTCCCTACCAGATGACCAACCCTGATGGTTCTCCCCGTTACAGCTTGGACTGCGCTACTGACGGAGAATCGGGGGCTTTGCAGGGCATCCGACTACCCACCCGTGGACAGATCGAATGGGACTACGGCGTCTGGGACATGACCCAGAACAACGAGACCACTTGGGGAGACAATCCCCCTCCGGCACAAACCCTTACCCTCGGCGTCACCGAGCGACGAACACTCACCGCCAACGGAACGCTCATCGGCACCTGGGAGTACGAAAACGAGCTATGGCCTTTCTTTGATGACGATCCCGAGGATAAACCAAGGGAAACTAGAACCTACGTCAAGAAACCGGACGGAAGCTGCACCACCCACTATCACGACGCCAACCCCGGTTTTCTCGTCGGTGCGGTACAGACCGATCCGGGCTGGGCTTACGGCTTGCCGTTTTCGGAAGAGAGCACCAAGAGCGGTGGCTATTACCTGTCGGTGGAAGAGTGGAATTCTACGTCAGCCGTCAGCCGCCCGTTTAATAACCGCTTTGCATGCTCTGGGACTGCGCTGCGACGCAGTTACGTCGACTACGAGCACGATGACCTACCAGACTTGATCTATGCCACCTGGAACGCCAACGCTTACCAAATCTGGCATGACACCAACCGTCGTCTGCGTGCTCAGCGGACGGTGTTTGTGGACGATGGCAACCGCTATTCAGGGAGCGTGTTTTCGGACTTCGACGGACTCGGCCACTATCGCAACGCTGTCACCCACGGAAATTTCTCATCCGGCAACGTTCGTTCGACGTTCGCCAACTACAACCCCGGCAACGGAAGTTATCCCAGCGCAGGTTACACCCCTCCGGCGACCACCGACCCTTGGATTCTCAGCACCTTCACCGACCGCTCGGTGACCCAAGGTGCAACGACCTACAAGGAGCAGTTCTGCTTCGAGTCTTCGACTGGCTTCTTGGAGCGCAAGCGCACCCAGGCGGGCACGCTCTCAGGCACCGGGCGCCAGGCCAAAGATCTCATCGTCGAGTACGAACCTGACGCGGTAGCGGGTAACCCCGGCGGGATGGTTCGATATGAGCGTTACTATGGAGGTGACACACAAGCGGTCAGCACTTCATCGAATCTATGTGCTCTGACCCTTCCGGGAGCAGAGACCTACCAGATCCAGCGCAGCCCAACCAATGGCTATGGCACTGTCCGCTGGGTCCGTTATGACACGACCGGCGGCGCCTGGATCGGAGTGGCACCGGTGCATCGAGACATTGATCCCAACACCGGACTTCCGGACGAAACCATCGCCGATTCCGGCCTACGAATCGACTACACCTACGATCTTCTAGGTCGTCCAACCCTGTTGCAACCGGATACCGACCACGGCGGCGCGCGCACCGAGTACACGTATACCGCTGCTTCAGGAACAACTCCCGCGCAGGTGGATGCTGTTGAGCGACCCAACACCGGCGGTACCGCTTTAACCGAAAACCGCGTCAAGTTTGACGGGTTCGGCCGTGTTATTCGCGAGGAACGGAGAATGCCCGATGGGGTTTGGAATCGGCGGGACACCGAGTACACGGCGCGTGGAATTGTCGATCGAGTTTCGACCACTTGGAACGGTGCGCCGACCACCTGGACTAACAACACTTACGATCAGTTGGGTCGGCCGACAGCGATCACCGCTCCGGACGGCAACGCGGTGGTGCTCGCCTACGATGGCATTAGGCGGGTCCATCGCACCGTCAATGTTGGCACCGACGTTGGCGTCGAGACCCCACAAACGACCACTGAGGAATACGATGGCCAGGGTCGTCTGTACCAAGTCACCGAACCTAACGGGACAGTGACCACTTATGGCTACGATCCCGCTGACCGCCTGATCTCGGTTGCGATGAGCGACGGCACCACCACCCAGACCCGCACGTTTAACTACGATGGCAGAGGCTTCCTATTGTCGGAAACCCATCCCGAGAAAACCGGCGCAGTGACTTACTCAAGCTATGATGCCCGTGGTCACGCGACCAGGAAACAGGACGGACCTTCCGACCTTACCTTGACCTACGATCGAGCCGAGCGTGTAACCAAAGTCCAGGAAACCGGCGGCATTATCCTCAAAGAGTTCGTCTACTGGGAGAGCAACGTCGGCACTAACCGGCTGCGCGGCAAGCTCCAGAAAGCCAAGCGTAACAACCGCCTGCCGGGCGTAAGTGGCTCACCCACGGTGGTCATTCAGGAGGTGTACGCTTATCGAGGTCTCGGTGGTCAGGTGAGCGAACGGGAGACCTTCCGCACCGGCAACGTCAGCCTATACACCACTGGGTTTGAATGGAACGGGCTGGGGCTGCCGAGCAAGATCTGTTATCCGGAAGTTTGCGCTGGTGGTGGAACCGAGATCTCCTACAACTACACCCGTGGATTCCTAACTTCGGTTCCGGGCTACGCCACTTCGATCAGCTACCGCCGCAACCTGCTGCTCAACACCGTGGTCCACAGCAACGGAGTGTCGGACGTTTGGGATAGTGACCCCAGCCGGATTCTCCGCCCTTCAAGAATCCGCACCACCGGCTCCACCGCCACGAACTTCGACACTGGTACCTATTCTTACGATGGTTCGGGAAACATCACCGCCATGGGCGCGGACAACTTTAAGTACGACTCGCTCTCCAGAATCACCGCGGGAAACGCCCAAGGCGCGCAGTTTTCAGAGCACAACGCCTACGATGCTTTTGGCAACCGTGTTAGGGCCAGAGTCATTGGCCCTGGGATAGATGTAAACCGTAACAACCCCACCGACCCCACCACCAACCGCCTGCTTGGTACCGCTAGCCGCCCGATTGCCTACAACACCGCAGGCAGCGTCACGGCCTGGGGAACGGCGACCTATACCTACGACGAACTGCACATGGCTGTGAGGCTCAAAGATGGCGCCGAGAACGAGTCCTACGTCTACACCGGCGACGACGAGAGGATCGCGATCATCGAAGCCAACGCCGGCAACACCCAAACCTCGGCTCGCTGGATGACCCGCGACCTCGACGGGCAAGTCATTCGTACTTATGTGGAAGGCGGTTTCAACGCCGATCCGAACACCTGGACCTGGGAGAAAGACTACGTCCGCCGAGAAGGCCAGACGCTCGCCAAAGTGACGCCGGGAGGCACTACCCACGCCCACCTGGACCATCTCGGCACCCCCCGCTACTGGACCAACTCCGCCAAAGGCCCCGCGGCCCGCCACAACTATCTGCCGTTCGGCGAAGAAGTGGCGGAGGGCGTGGATCTGGAACAACTCCAATTCACCGGCCATGAAAGGGATGAGCACACCTCTGGGAACTGCGGATCAGGGACCACAGTGGTCGATAATCAAACCATCTCCACTGGTCAGCAGTTTATCGGCTGTGATGCCGTCACCTCACAAAACACCACCGTCACTTCAACCGATGAAGTGCGGTTTATCGCTGGGGAGACGATCGAGCTGGGAAACAACTTTGTAGTCGCCGATGGAGCGGTATTTGTGGCTGAGATCGACGGCAACGTGATATCCGATCGGCAGGATTTGGATTACATGCATGCCCGTTATTGCAGCCCGTATCTGGGGAGGTTTTTGACCACCGACCCGGCTTGGGGATACCCGGGCCAACCGCAGACCTGGAATCTCTACGCTTATGCCGCGGGCAATCCCTTGAAGTATGTCGACCCGACTGGTGAGACCATCAGCCTTTCCAAACTGACCAAAGAGCAGCGGGGCGAGCTCGTCCAGGCTCTCAACGACTTCACCGGCAATACCTACGATGTCAACAAGAACCTAGAGCTGGTGCTCGTGGATGTCGGGGCTGACGCGTCGTCTACGGCCACTGATTTTTTCAACGACGCGATTGGTATGGACCGCGTTTTTGAGGTGACAGCGATCGAAGGTCGATCTAGCAATGGAAACCCTGAAACCGGGGCCATTGGGATCAATTTTGGGCAAGTTACGTCGGCAGAATCGAAGCGCGTTGACTTAACGACGTTTAACTTGGGTTCGACATTGACTCACGAGCTTTATCACACAAGCACCGGTTTGCGGGACACTCGGGACGGGACGCTTCAGACGCCGCTAATCACGCAGCCTGGATTGACCGGACCAGTCGTTGATTTCGTTAACTCCATTCGCCAAGAGCGAGGTCTTCCTACGAGAGTTAATTACGTTGCTTTTCGGTCTACCCGAGATCGGCAGACACACTATTTCAGGAACGTAAATCCTGAGCGTCCGAAAAAACAGTACAAACTAAGGCGGAGTAACCCGTGAAACCAATTCTTGCATCTACCATTCTTTTGCTACTGGCCGGTTGCCTGCATTCGCGATCGTACGGGACGTACGACCAGGATCAGATCCTGGTCATTATTCTTGACCATGATTCACTCGTCAGTTCAGAGTTTATAACCCATGACAATCGCTTGTGCCTATCCAGACCGAAGAGTCCAAGCAAAGAATGGGTATCTTGCAAGCAAGGCGACCCAACTAGGATTCGAGAGATTCTTCAAGGGGCCGAGGAAGCCTACGACTCTGACTGTGTCGATGTGATGGGGCGCAATATTGCAACTGTGGGGTATCTAGGGCGCGCTATAAGTACGAGCCCCAAACCAGGCTCCTCCAAATGTGGTGAAGATTTCCTTCGAGAGTTTGAGGCTACATTCAGTAGCGCCTTCGTGAGCTACAGGGGCCTTGGTGATTGGTAAGGGGTGGGACCAGGCTCAACTTTCCGAGTCAACCCAGAGCGCCCGAAAAAGAGGTGCTGAGCAATAGCACAGCTGTACAGAAGGCCATAACAGAAGAACCCCCGGAACAAATGATGTGCATCTCAACTTCGCTCAAGCCAAAACTGCACAATCCAAGCGCGTCAATTTGACAACTCTTAACCTGGGAAGCTTCCTTATCCACGAACTCCGGCACGCTATCACCAACCTAACGGATGCACCCGACGGAATCGGGCGCCCGGCAGGTGAGAAAGGATATACAGGCCCAATCGTTAATTTTGTCAACCAGATTCGGTCTGAAAGAGGACTGCCCCAACGGGTCAACTACGCTGTCGACGAAGTACGCGGGAGGAGAATTCACTTGTTCGATCAAGTCAATCCCGAAAGACCCAACAAAAAATTCAAACTGATGAGGGATAAACCATGAGACCCGCCAGAGGGACAAACCGAATGCTTTTTGCGATGACTTTGTTTGCCCTGGTTGGGTGTACAACTGGTTCTGTCGTAGGTTACGAGCCATTCCAAGAGCGCAAATTGTTCGACATCAGCTACGACCATGGAGCATTTCTGGTCGGCGAAGTACTCACTTACGATGGTCAGTTCTGCCTCGTAACTGTGGCTCGTCGGCCCCACTACATAAAAACGCGTTGTAAAACGGCCGACCCGAAGCATTTCATCGAGATTCTTCACCAGGCTGAAGCTGTGCACAGCAAAGACTGTGTAGAGGGAATGGGCAACGATATTACGGGCAGCAGCTTTTTGGGCACAGAGTTTGGCGGAAATCCATCTTTCGGCGAAGCGAATTGTGGGCAGGACGTTCTCGATGCGGTCGAGCGAGGCTTTGGTGCGGTATTCCCAGATTACGAAGGTTTGGGACAATGGGGTTTTTGAATTCACGGTTTCGATGAGACCAGTTGTAGTTCCGGCTTTACCATTCATGGGGGCGCTAGTTTTGGTTCACACGGCTGCGTCGATCTGTGTTCCAGAGCACCGGATTTTTCAGTGCTGTGGACCGCACCCTCAACAATAGGTGAGCCAGACCTTTACACAAGTAAACCCAGAAAGACCAACCAAAGAATACAAGGTTAAGCGAGACCGGCCATGAACGACTCGATGCGGCGCAGTAGTTCGCAGCTTCTTTGGGCAGCGCTTATGGCGGGATGCGCGTCGGGGCATGTTCACGAATTGGCGCTGTTTTCTCAAAGCGAAAAACTTGTCATTGTTTATGATCGAGGTGGAATCGTAAACTCCGAAAGCTTTAGGACAGATGGGCGTCTATGTATGGTGATGCCGGCATCCACCGGAGTCAGGGCTGTATGCCGCGAGTCAGATACTAATCTCTTTGAAGCTGTGTTCGACGAAATAGGTCAAGTTCATTCACTTGATTGCGTAGCTGAAATGGGGAATGACATTGTCAGCGTGGAGTATCACGGAGTTGCCAAGAGCACTCTTCCAAGAGCAGGATCGGCGAGTTGTGGCGAAAAATTCTTGGCAGCTGTGGAAACTGCTTTTAACGAAGCTTTTCCTAACTACCGTGGTTTGGGCCAGCCAGCACACTAACAAGGGACGAATCAAATTCCGAATCGGGCGGGGCCATTTTGAATCATCAACCGGTCATTCACGAAAGAAAAGTTTCCAGAACGCGGTGTGAGGTGCTTCTTTTTATTCTTGTCGCCCTGAGCTGCGATGAGGTCTTGACGACTGGAGAAATCGAATTAACCCCCACCTCCGACACGCATGGAGCAGAGACCGTCTTCGGCACGGATCTCGGTGCGACCCTAGTCGAAGTTCTTGGTTCTTTGGGCAGTCCAGATGCGGCATTCTTGTTTAGCGGGGTTACTACGGAGGGAACGAGCTTAGAGGCATATGAGAATCCCGACACCCTGCAACTCACATACGAGTCTTATGAAGGGCATTTCGAGAAGTGCCCGCAATGCCCGCCAATGCGTTTGGATGTTTTCTTTGATCTTCGGGCCAAGGTTGCTCCACACGCGTTAGGCGGCAATCATCCATTAGGAGTGGTAAGCGGGATACGCGTTTATCCGTTGGAACCTCCAGGATTGGTGCAAGAAAACGTTTTGATGCTTCTGGGTAACAACTACATCGAGGTTCGCCAGGACGTTGAGGATCCCGACTGTGTCGATACGTGTGACCTCGAACAATGTTTTGGAGATAGCGGATTCTTGTCCTGGTTGTATGAAGACCGTCATCTAGCCGTTGGCTGGTCCGAGTACAACGGTTCAATCGTACGCGCCAGCGCGATCACCGTTGACTGGAGCAACGTGCGATTGCCGCCGTGTGAGCAATAAACTAGAAACATGGTGTCGTTTGCTTGGTGCCAGGGCCGTTTTGAGAAATCGATTGACCTCTCGTTATCGGAAGATTTGGCTAACGCGTTATTGTCTTTGCGGTTTCATTGTAGCTGCTGGGAGTTGCGGTGGGGCCCTATCTACAGAAACGTTTGAAACCGATTTGCCATCCAACTCTCAGGGAACAGAGTTCATCTTTGGTACGCGTCTTGGTGCGAGTCTCGCGGGAACACTTAGGTCGTTAGGAGATCCCGACGCGGCCTATGTCTTTAGGATGGACACAGATCGCCATCATGGCGAGGAGACCTATCAAGAACACGACACCCTGCAACTCCAATACAAATCCTATAGGGGACACGTTACAGGAGGATGCTCTGACTGTCCTTTAATGTGGCTCGACATCTTCTTCAGTCTTCGGGGCAAAAGCACTTCAGAAACTCCACATACGACTCAAACACCCGGCGTGGCTAATCACATAATGGCGAGCCCAGATGAGGCCTCAAAGTTCTTGCCAAAGCATGTCGTGGCTCTTCTCGGGGAAGACTACATTGAGGCTCGTCAACCAGTTGGAGATCCAGATTGCGTGGACGTATGTGACCTCAAGCAATGTTTCGGGGAAAAAGGCTCACTGTTATGGCTGTACGAAGCCAAGAACGTAAGAGTGGATTGGTCGGAGTACAAGGGTACAATTACTCACACCACCGGAATCTCGCTGGACTCGGCGAATGTTCGTTTGCCGTCATGCGAGGAAGTGAACTAGCTGCATCGACGGTTCGCCACATAACAACGAATGGCTGCGAAGCCGGGGCCAGTTTTTTTGGTCATGGGAGCCACCATTGCGCAAACCATTACTCGCCGCTTTCGGGATCTTTGCCATCATGGTTGTGGTCCAAGCTGGATCTTGGGTTATTCTCAAAGATCGAGCATTGGCCCGTGATTTGCCGCGCCTTTTAAGGGAAGTGGAGACCAAAATCTTGGCAGATGCTGCTACACGCGGAAATTTCTACGATGGTGTTATTCAGAAGCCTTTTGTCGAAATACTAGGTGAGTCGACGGTACGTTTGCTGGCAGACGACCTGCCTGCCTACGAAGAGTGGTTGGCGAGTCACAATGGAACCCTCCTTCCAAAACAAGAGGCGGAAAAACTGGGAGTATGGAGCCCAGATCTGCACTCATGTTCAAAGTCCATCATCGAACCAACGAAAAGAGAGACCTTGCAATGGGCAACTTGTTATCACTTGGACATAACTTTTGTCCGATCGAACCCATTCAAAGCACGAGTCAGCCTCTTCTACAATAAGTATTCCGCTGGAGGTTCGGAAGATTACTTGGATCTAGTCTGGATTCCAGGGCGGTGGATTCTGTGGGGCTTTGAAACGGGCCCAATATCCTGAATCACGAGGCTAGCGGACAGCCATATACTGGCGAGTAGCGTTGCACTCGTCAACAAAACTAATTGACCAATTCTTGGGAGCACGACCGCGTTCCTCACATCCTCCCAAGCGCATACTCACCGCCCTCCATCGTCTCCTCAAAGAGGCTCCAATACACGTCTTTGCCAACGATGATGAAATCGAGGAAACGAAAGTTCAGTATCTTCGATTGGCGTTCGAGAATGCGGATGACTTCTCGGTCGTTTTCGGACGGTGACGGATCGCCACCCGGGTGATTGTGAATCAGGACGAACGTCTTGGAACTTGTCAGGTACGCGTGTCTGAAAATCTCCTCAGGTGAGCATAGCGCCTCATGGCTGCTGCCAACGCTTAACACCGAGTACACATTGGCTTTCTGGTTCTCACTCAAATAGAGCCCGAGGAGCGTCTCTTGAGACTTGTCCTTGATGTCTCGAAAAATCCCGTAGACCTGACTCGGGTCCCGGATCTGCTCGTTTATGGGGTTGTCAAACTCCCCATCCACCAGCTTGATTTGTAGTTTTCTAAGATATCTATCGCGCATATGAAGATCTCTTCAGGGTAGCGCGATCTTGAGTTTTGTCTACGTTGACAACGCCTCGAATTTGAACTCCTGTAATCCACCGAAATCAGGCTGGAAGATCTTGCCCGGTGTCGATCCGCCTTCTCCGAAGGAGCTTCCAGCTGGGGCTCGAATGTCGGGGACTTCGCGAGCTCTCACGACTTCCTCGGCAAGAACAAAGCTGTTCCCCTGATGTCGAAAATTCTGATCGGTCAACGGTAACGCTATTATCGAGAGATGGGAGCGGACTTCGGTGCCACTCGAATATTTGGAGGGCGTTTCGATTGCTTGACAGAGAATAACGAAAACCCTACCCGTCTCAATCTTCGTCAAGAACAACTTTGGATAGCAACCATAGGAGCCTATTTATGCAAGCTTTAGACGGTGTCACCGGCCTAGTCATGTTGGCAAGAAATGTATTTCACGTCTGGAGAGAACATCGAAAAGAACAACGCGAAGAGTTCGACCATGGTCAGCAACACCCTGACCAAGTCAACGCCTACCGAAGATGCCTCGGCCAAAATCATGCTTTCCTTCGCAAGTCTGTCTTTAATCTCACACCACGAGCGATGGCCGATTTTTACGGCGAAACCGACATTGAAAGGATTCTTCGCGTAGAGGATGGCACGGCATCATTCCCAAGACCCTGGATGGATAAGCTCCACAAGGATCAAATGGTTAGGCTTGAGTTCATCGAAGCGGATCTTGACGACTCGTGGTCGCTCTCAGCTTTCGAATACTTCCTCTGGGATCAGCAAAGGATTGGCCGTCTCTTGGACCAAGGCTATGCTCCGATTCTGTTTATTGATGAAGAGTGCAGGGCTTGGCTAGTTATGCACAATGACCGCGCTCAACAACTGCCCCAGCCGGTTGTTCGTTTTCACGGCTACACTTACGTCTCGCCGAAAGAGGGAATGCGCGAGGGCGGTTACGATGGCCCTTCAGCGGAACTCTGGCAACTCCTGCACGCCCTCAAGGAACGAAACCTAGATACCTGGTACGTTACCCCGCGTTTCGCCACCCCTACGGTAGTGGAACTCCTCCTCCGAGGCCTCTACCATCCGTCGTCACCCTTCCTCCTCTCTGGCGTTCATGGACAGGTTCCTCTATTGGCAATTCAAACCTGGCAAGATTGGTTCCACAAAGCGACGCAAGGCGGGAGTTTCGAAAAACAAACTCTGTAGGAGTAAGTACAGACACAAATGTAGATAGGGGGGCCACGCTATTCTCTGGAGAAGTTAGCGCTTGGCACAGCGTTCCGATTCAGACCGTTAGATGGGGGAGCTTCGCCTGGGTCGCTTCGCTGCCGGAGCAATTGGTATCCGCTATCTCCTGAAAACCGCGTCACACCGAATTCCGAACCTTAACTGTCTAGTTTCTCACTCCCGGTTGAGGGACTTCGTTACCATGCGATAGTAGGCGTCATGTTCGGCTTCAACTGTCACAACAGCTCTTCGAGGTGTCGCTCACAGCATTCCTTTATCGAATGAACAAGAGAATCCCTAAAATCCGTGCGACGACGCTACAGGATCTCTTCAACTGGTCCATTAGCTTACCGGAGTGGCAGCGCCATGGCCTGCGGAGCATCGTCACAGAGACCCTGACTGACGAAGAGTTCGCCGAGATTCTTGAGCTCTGTCGGCTCGAACACGGGTTGCCTTTCGGCAGATCGACAGCCGTTCCGGCGCGGGTAGGCAAGGAGCCGCCCGTTGCCGTTCCTCTTGCTGCTCAAGACCTTCCGAGGGGCGAGGAGATCACTGCTCCGGTCACACTCATCAAGGTCGAAGGCGTTCGGAGCGTCGACGCATTGGCCGGAGACCAGACTCTCTCCTTCGAGGTTTCCGGGCTCACTGTCGTCTACGGCGACAACGCGAGCGGCAAATCTGGCTACGCTCGTATTCTCAAGCGGGTGTGTAGAGCTCGGGACCGCGGTGGAAAACTGATTCCGAACGCCTTTGAGGATGCCCCGGAAGAGGAGACCCAACCGAAAGCGACCATCCACTTTCGAGTTGGAGATGTAGAGAAGACGCTTGAGTGGGCAGAGGGAGAGCCGACAGCGCCGGAGCTCCCATTCGTACAAGTCTTCGACTCGAGATGTGCGTTGGTCCAGGTGACGGACAAAAACGACGTCGTCTTCACTCCCTATGTACTCGAGATTCTGCAGCAGCTTGGAGAGCTCTGCAGTCGCGTCAAACAGCAACTCCAAAGTGAACGCACTATAGAAGAAGCGAGAGCTTCCAACGAGTTAAGCCGCAAGATAGACGACCTGGGCCGACAAACCGAAGCGGGTAGTGGCTTGGCGAGCCTCAAACACGACAGCGACCTAGCTGCACTGCGCCGACTAGGAACGCTGTCGGCTGAAGAATCCGAGCGTCTCACCTGGCTTCAGGAGGTCTTGTCGCAGAACTCAGCGAAGGCGGCGACGGAGTCTCGCCAGAGGAAGCGTGAGTTCACCCAAGTTCTTCAGCTGGTGGAGGCTGTCGCCAAGGGAGTTTCGGCACACCGAATCGCGGCCCTTGAAGAAGCTCTGCGGGACGCCGCAACCAAGACGGAAGCTGCTCGTCTGGCTGCGTCCAACCTATTCGCCGAGCAGCCTCTGGAGGGTGTCGGTAGTTCACCCTGGAGAGAACTCTGGAAAGCCGCGCGTAGGTTCTCGTTGGAGAAAGCGTATCCGGATAGCGAGTTTCCCGTGGTCGGGAAAGAGGCTTTGTGTGTTCTTTGCCAGCAGCCGCTCGCTGTTGACGCTCAAGAACGACTTGAGGCATTCGAGAGCTTTGTTCGTGCCAACACGGAGCAAGAAGCCCAGACAGCACGCCAGCGCTTCGAGCAGGAAAAACGCAAGCTCGAAGAACTGAAGATGCCGTCGAGTTCGAGGCGCCTGGTTCAGCCGGTCGGCGAACAGCTATCGGACTCGGTGAGGCGATTTGTGGTGTGTGCGCGGTTAAAGCGTCGGGCAGCGTTGCGCGCCTGTGAGGGGAGAGGGAGCTTTCCAACCGAGGACATCGGTACCGGCCCAGTTGCGGACCTTCAAAAGCGCACTCCGAAGCTCGACGCACGCATCAAGGAAATCGAAAAGTCCGCGCAGACCGAGGTGCGCGCGGTGCATGAATCCGAAAAGGCGGAGCTAGAGGCCCGACGTGAGTTAGGGAAGTTCTTGCCCGTCGTCGAGGACGAGGTACAGCACCTAAATCGGCTGTTTCGGATCGACCGGGCCGTCAAGAGTGCTGGCACGACGAAGGTCAGTCGGAAGAGTTCAAAGATGGCGGAATCGGAGGTCACGAATCGTTTACGCGAGCAGTTCTTCAAGGAACTCGTCGAGCTCCGGGTACGGACAGCCCAGGTTGAGCTAGCACCGACAGGGTCTCGTCAAGGGACTCCACAGTTCCGAGCACAGTTTGTCGCTCAACCGGATGTGAAGCTTCGCCGCGTCCTCAGCGAGGGTGAACAAACGTGTGTTGCGCTTGCCGGTTTTCTCGCAGAGCTTGCGGTAGCGCAACATAGGTCGGCACTCGTCTTCGATGATCCTGTATCTTCTCTCGACCACAGGTGGCGCAAGCAAGTCGCAAGACGACTGCGGAAGGAATCGGAGCAAAGGCAGGTCATCGTCTTCACACACGACAACGTGTTCTTGTCACAGCTAACCGAGGGAGACAGCTCGGCTAGTAAGCCCGTTTCTGTCGTTCACCTCGAACGAGGGAGTCAGGGTTTCGGAGTTGTGGTGGACGGTGCGTCGTGGGATGGAATGCGAGTGAGCGCACGTGTGAAACTTTTGGAGCACAGAGTTCGTGAACTTAGACCGGCCTGGGAGTCGGGCGATGAGAGTGCCTACAGAGAAGGCGTAGAACGCGTCTACAAGCTCCTCAGAAATTCGTGGGAGCGTGGAATTGAAGAGCGCCTTCTCAATGGTGTTGTGCAGCGCTTTCGTCGAGGCGTCGAGACCCAGCGACTAAAACGTCTTACCGACATAACCGAGGACGATGTCAAGGAGATTTCAGAAGCCATGGCGAAGTGCTCTCTCTACGTTCATGACGAGGCAGGTCCGTTGCAAGAGGAGACTCCAGACTTCGAAAATGATGTGCAGAAAGACGTCAAGCGTTTCAAGGACTGGATTGAATCCATGTCGAGGCGGAAAAGAACGGGGTGACTTTCCCTCGCGTCATATCTCGCCGCGCACTCCTTCGAGTTACCTTGAGAGTAGAGCAGGTCTCGAACCGTTGCTCTTGCTTACCGTACAGCATGGTCGTGAAGGGCCGAGAGATCAGAGAAGTGGACTTCGATCATTGGACAGGTCAACGATTCCAAACAAGACGAAATCTAGAGTTCAGGGGAGACCGCTACAATCTCGTCTCACCGCTAAACGCCCGGCTCGGTTCCCCGTCAATCAACAGCCGAATGTAGAACGCATAGTTCGGCAAGTTCAGAAAGTCTTCGGGTGCCAACGCGGGGGCGAATTCGCGGGTCATGACTGCAGCATCGCGGCTGCCGAGCCGAAACGCGATTCTGGTTCCGGCGTTTCCGATGATGGTATCGGCAAGTTCCGATCCCAATTGCGAAAGGTGCTGGTGCCCCAACGTCAACCCGATTTTTCGCTTACGCAGTTCCTCAAGCATTGAGCCGACAAAACTGCTGGCAACGCTCCCCAGCTCATCCACGTAGACAAACACGGGGTGGCTGTCAGTTCGGGCGAGCCCAGCGAGCGCAACGTAGGCGAGCAAGAGTGAACCGAGTAGATAGGCGGGTCCTGGTCCCAGTGTTCCTTTTGCCAGATCAACCAGCACGATCTGTTTTTGTTGCATCGCCCTTCCAAGACGCAGGGGGCGGTTGTTGCCAGTCAGTATTGAACGAAGGCGTTCATCAGAGACGTACGCCCCGATTTTATTCAAGAACGGCGCGGCAATGGAACTTCTAAAGCCAAGCGAGTAGCTCGGCCATTCACGGTAGAAGAACTCCTCAAGGCTTGGACTTCGAACCTGTGACAGGCACCGACGTTGAAACGATCGGTCGCGTAGCAGGCGAGGAATGTCGGCGATGGTTGCATCCTGGGCTGCGAGCAAAGCACCGATGGCATTGCGCAAGACATGCTCAACTCGTGGCCCCCACGAGTCTTCCCATTGACGGGAAAAGACTGACACCAGCGCTGCGATGGAAAGTGGCGCGTGAGACCGGGAAACGCCTTTCAGTGGGTTGAAGGAAAAGTCGGGATTGTCGGCGGCAAGGTAGCGTACCCGGTCACTGGGAACTCCCTGTTGGGCAAGGGAATCTCGCACCCGTCGCGCTAAATCGCCATGTGGGTCGATCAAAACAACGGACGCGTCACCACGGATCGCGTCTTGCGTGGCCATCTGTCCGAGCATGGTCGACTTGCCGGTGCCGGTCTTGCCGAGGATATGGATGTGCGAGAAGCGATCCCACTCTCGTATCCCGAACCGCCGCAGCTTGGCCCTGGCATTGGCATACCCGATGTAGGTGACGTTGTTTTCCATAATCTCATCTTGGAGTGTGGCGCTCCAAGCGCCAAGACTGCGCCATCTGCCGTTAAGGAAAGCCCCCGAACCTAAGTCGGGGGCGAAAAGAACTAATGCTCCTCGGGAAGGAGTATGCATGTTGATGAGCGATCAGCTTCGGTGATGACCAAGAGCTTTGCGCCTCGCTCGGTCCGGTATGCGGAGAGAATTCGAAACCCTTCACATACGGAAAGGTCGTTTTCCTGTGCGTCTTCGTCCTCGACTTCTCCCCACTCACCACTGACGTGGCGGTCCAGAAAGATCGATGCAAGTTGCCCCGCGTCCTCAAGCGCTTCAAGCGCTCCAGGGGTTGCGACGACACGACCGAGTGGAAACAGTGGGCTGGTCTTGGTACACGTCTTCTCTGTGTCTCCCATGGGGAAACCTCCTTTTCGTTCGGTTGTGGAAGGGTTTCGTGGATTAGAGCAGGCCGCGTTCTTTGAACGACAGCCACTTCTCGTCGCGGCCTGAAAGAATCAGATGGTCGACGAGTTGGACACCGACAACCTCACCGGCACTCTTGAGGCGCTCGGTGAATGCCTGGTCCTCGGCACTCGGGCGGGTGTCACCACTGGGATGATTGTGGAAGGCGACGATGCTTGCGGCGTTTGCGAGTAGCGCCGGCACGAGCAATCCTCGTGGCTCGACCGCCGCACGCGAGAGCGTGCCCTGGTAGGCGATGACGTGACCGATGGCGCGGTGCCTTGCGTCGAGCAGTACGACGCCCATCGCCTCGTAGGCAAAGGGTCGCACCAATTCGACCAAGAACGTAGCAACGAGTTCTGGATGATTACAGCACGATGCTGACTCATACGACTTTGTGCCTTCTCGGACCAACTCGATACGGTACCGGGTTGCAATGGATAGATCTTCTTTCAAAATACCTCCTTTCTTGGGTTTGATCTAACCGGAACGACAGCAAGGTCGACGGTTAGGGTTACGGGTTGGTGTGACGGGTCAGTCGTGGGCGCTACGTCGAGCTTCAACGACAGCCCAGGCCTCAAGACCGCGGTAGACGGCAACAAAGGTTGCGAAAGCACGTGGCTCACTCTCCCAGAGTCGAGGCCGAGCAGGGAGTTTGCGAGACAGTTCGGGAAACAATCGTGTTACCGCGAGAGCTTGGTCGTACTTTTCCGTGCGTGATCGAAACAGTGCAAGTGCTTCTAGGCCTCGGTCGCGGACAAATTGCTCGGTCCAGGCAAGGCGTGCGCAAACCTCGGTTCGCTTCCGTGAGCACGCTGGGTCTTCGAGTGCGACGAGGTCTGGACGGTAGTGGTCGAGTAAAACTTTCAGCTTTGCAAGATACGCCGAGACGTCGCCGCTGACCAATCGGGATCCCCTGTCGATAAGCCGTTCTGGTCCTTCGAGAACCGCAAACGAGACACCTCGATAGGTGACCTCAACGGAAAGAACTCGCCTTACTTCATTCATCGCCAGGTATCGTCTTGCTCGGCAACGTAGTACACGTCATCGGTGTCGTTTGCGAGCACGGCAAGGTGCGCGTGGATCGATTCCTCTTTGTTTGCCTCACGGTCTTTCTGTAGTCGCCGGGCTTGCTGTTGGACTTCTCTTTGAGCTTCCTCGAAGAGACCGGCAAAAAGACCGCGAAGGTCAGTGTCGAAGATGACTGCGTAGCGAAGGGCCGTTTCAAGCGTCGGTGCCTTTTTGAAGCACTCATGGCGTGAGACAGTCGAACCTTTGAGGTTCGCAAGAAACCCCAGATCACCTTGCGAAAGCTCGACCCGCCTTCGCTCCGTGCATATGTAGTTGTGTAAAGAACTATGCATATCTGCTTTACATCCTACAGAGAGATCATCAACTCCCAAGACGTCACATTGTGCCCCCGGGGCAAGTGCAGACAAATATCATCTTTTCTTTATCTTGTTATATAACCCCGCCAAATTTGGCGCGGTTTGGGCGTGTTCCGTGTCGCAGCACCCGACATTCCTGTCGTCTTCTTCCAAGTTATCCACCCGCTATCCCCGCCGTCGATGGCTGTGGGAACGGTGGGCGCTGTGAAAATCTCCTCAGAGATTTGCAGGGTGGGGGCTCGGGCGGGCAGCGTCCACGGTTTCCATAGCACGTTCCGAACAAACCGCTATGTCCGACCAGTCAGTCGACGCCACTGTGGTGTGGTTCGTAACTTACGATTGTGGCGCTCAACGAGACCCGTTTTCACCAGCTCACTGACGCTGCGCTGGATGCTTCGTTCTGATCCACCGAACACGCTCGCAAGGTATGCCTTGGAAGCAAAGCACCAGCCGGTTTTGACCGAGAGCGTGTGAATCACATCCGAGAGCAGGCAGGTGGCAAACGAGAGCTTGTATTCGTCTCTAAGCGCGAAAAATACCCTGCCGTAGAATGCATCTCTTGACCGAGTAGGTCCGCGAGTTTCCCGGGGATCGCTTGCAGATTCGAGATTGTCCATGCTGGCACGGTAGCGGTGGCAGGTGAATTGTCAAAGACACCAGCATTTGCCTCTGAGGCAAATCGTGACCCCTATCGACCCAGCTTCCCACGGGTCACGCTAGAGACATGACCATCTCAATCAAAGATCTCTATCCTGACGCGACAGAGCGCCAGCTCGAAAAGGCCGAACGACGCCTGGAGTCTTACCTGCGTGTCATGTCGAACATCGCCAGACGCATGCTGCACGAGGAGCTTGACGGTGCCCGAGACGAGGCGCAAGATGACGGTGGTCGAAATTACCAGCAGTAACTAAAAAACAAGCTATGAAACGGTGTTTTGGATACATCCGCGTATCCACGGCAAAGCAAGGTGAGGGGGTGTCGCTCATAGAGCAACGCTCTGCCATCGAACGCTACGCCGAAAAACACAACATGCAGATCGTCGAGTGGTTCGAGGAAAAGGAGACAGCAGCCAAGCGTGGTCGTCCCGTATTCCGTGAGGTACTCAAGCGCCTGCGCGCCAAGGAAGTCGAGGCTCTCGTCATCCACAAGATTGATCGCAGCGCCCGCAACCTGCGCGATTGGGCAGACCTCAACGAGTTCATGGATCAAGGCGCCATCCACTTTGCCCACGAGAGTCTCGATCTCTCAACCCGAGGTGGCAGACTGGCTGCCGACATCCAAGCCGTCGTTGCTGCCGACTACATCCGTAATCTGCGCGATGAAACCAAGAAAGGTCATCGTGGACGGCTCAAGCAAGGGCTGTTTCCCTTTAACGCGCCACTCGGGTACCAGAACGTGGGAGCCGGAAAGCCAAAGGCAATTGACCCTGTTACCGGGCCATTGATCAAAGAAGCATTTGAGCTGTACGCGACCGGTGAATACAGCCTCGATGCGTTGAGCGCGGTCATGTGCGAGAAGGGCCTCCGAACCGGTGGCGGCAAGCGCGTCTACAAACCATACCTAGCCGAAATTCTGCACAACCCGTTCTACGCCGGAACGATCAAGGTGCGCGCAACCGGAGACACGTACCCAGGCAAGCATGAACCACTGATTTCGCAGAGCCTCTTTGACGACGTCCAGCGAGTCATGAATGGAAAGGCCATCAAGCAGACAAGCCGTCGCCAGCACGTCTATCGCAGGCTTTTCCGGTGCGTACACTGCGAGCGGTTCCTGGTCGGCGAGCTGCAGAAAGGCCGCGTCTACTATCGCTGTCACCAGAAAGCATGCCCCGGAAGAACCGTTCGCGAGGACGTGGTGACCGAGACCGTTTCCGACACCCTCGGTTCCATCTCGTTCAACGACAAGGAAATCGCCTACCTCAAGCAAAAGCTCGACGAAGGCAAAGAAACGGCGGAAACAAGAGCCAAGAACGACACTAGCGACCTTGAACGCCAGAGCGGTCTCATCGAAAGCCGTCTCAAACGACTCACCATCGCGTATCTTGACGGTGACCTCGATCAAACGCAGTACCGCGAGACCAAGGAAGAACTACTCACCGAAGCACGTGCTACTACCGAGCGTCGAGACAAGCTACAGGCCAATCCTGAGGCGCTGTACGACTTGGCTACGAAAACACTCGAACTGGCGGCAACGGCTCAACAGAGCTTTGGACGGGCAACTGACACGGAAAAGCGCGTTCTCGTCGAAACGGTGAGTTCGAACCGACTCGCTGAGAACGGAAACGTGTCCGTTGAGCTACGCTTTCCCTTCTCGGAAATGCGAAAGCCGGATGATTTTCAGTCTGTGTGCTCTGACCAGAACACGGCTCGAACAAAACGTGCTCTCAACAATATCCTGCAGACAATCTGGCCAAAGGGCAAGACGTCGTGATTTGCCGCTAAGGCAAGTGGAACATTGCTCAGGGTCAAGTTCCAGCTGCAAAGGCCAACTCTTGCGTTCCTTAAAGAAGCAGAGTCTGCCAGCCGGCAAGTGTTGTTTAGACGGTGCCACGAACTAAGATCACCTGTACTTCGTTACGATAACCATCGCCTAGCAATGAACTTCAAGCCATCCTGGTTTTGAATCGGCCCACCATCAAAGAAGCTGGATGGATTCCTCAGATTTTGGACTCGTGAAGCCCCAGATCGTGCCGTTGGGCCTGTGCGCCGCTGGGCCCAAGTGCAGTAGAGGTACTTCTTGGCCCGAGTCATCGCTACATAAAGAAGTCGTCGTTCCTCGTTGATGTCCACGCCCGGCCTGTAGCTCGGAGTGATCCCCTCCTCACAAGCCGTAACGATTGCAGCCGTTACAGTTAAACCCTTCGAGGCGGCCATCGTCATGATTCTGACCCCAGCACTCTTCGCTTGTGCCTGATCCTTCGAGAGAGGTCGTAACTGACCTAGATAGCCAGCCAGATCGCACTCGCGGATGTTCTCATCCACCGAGCACAAAAGAGCCTCTAATTCGTCGGAAATATCCAGGTGATCAGTTTCTCCAACTACAGACACCATCCAGCGGCCCCAACCTTCTTCGGGCATCTCGAGTGGCAGATCCAGTTCTGTAAGCCAGCCCCGAGTCTCGTCCACCGGTCGAGTGGTTCCGGACGGTACTCTGATCGTGAAATCTGCGAACCCAGACTCTCTTGCCGCCAAGAGTGCTTCGCCAAAGGTGGTACCTGCCTCTCGCGCAGATTCATAGACTGTGTCGATAAACGTCGATCCTACGCCAGTCGTCGAGTGCAGTAGCGATGCCCAGGCAAGTGAGTCATGGGGATTGCATGCCAGCTTGAAGTGCGCGAGCAATCGCTGATTCTCCGGATCATCGAGCAAACGGTCCGTTGCTCCAGGATCAGTTCATGGCACGTTCAGAGCATCAAGTTCATGCTGTATCGGACTACTAAACCGGCCATTCGGGTCGCTCTTAAGTAACACGAGAATCTCGGAAGCATCTAGTCCCTCATCGTGGGTCAGATGATGCGCCAGCTTTGCAATTCCCTTGGGTTCTGCTGCGTGACCACCGAACGCTAGGAGCGCGGCTTCTCCTTGTGGAGAGCCTTGAGCTGGTTGCGGGGGCCTTTTGTCCGCTGGTCGATCCGGATCCTGAGAAATAACGTGATCTGCCCATTCGATAATCGTTGAACCACAACGATGTGTGACCGACAGTGGCAAATCGTCGGCGCCGGGGTAGTCTGTTTGAAATCGCCGAATCCCCTCCGGGGCAGCCTTTCGAAAGGAGTAGATCGATTGATCATCATCTCCAACACCGATGATCGATGTGCCCCGAGAGCGAATCAATCTGATCACTTCTAGGTCGCATGCATTGAGGTCTTGATATTCGTCAACGACGAGAACATCAAAGTCAGTGCCTTCCAGATCTGTGTGGTTTAGCAATGCTCGACGAAGTGCCCATGGAAGCTCAGCCAGGAGGGTATATCCATAGATCCGACGATGCTCCTGCCACGCGCCTTGAAACTTGAGGCGTACGTCTCGATTAACTCTCTCATCCTCCGTTTCTTCCTCAAGAGACTCCCAGTTTGCGGCAAGCTCCTGAAACAGGCGTTTGATACTAGTCGCGGTGGTGCCGACTCTTCGGGACAGAGATGGGAATATCAAGTTTCTCTCTTCCCACCCGTCAGCGATTCTCAGAGGTGTTGGAAGTTCACCCACACCCGGGTTCGCCAAGAGTATCGAGATCGCGAACGAGTGGATCGTGCTCGGCTGGAGTGCTTCTGTCGCTTGGTGCTGCGCTACCTTAGCGGCAAGTTCACCGGTCGCGGCTCTTGTGAAGGTCAGCAACCTGACTCTTGGTGGATCTGGCTCCTGCAAGATACGACCGATCCATTCAACGATCGTTGCACTCTTACCCGTGCCTGGTCCGGCAAGGATTCGAGCACAACCATCGTTCCGGTCTCGTTGCAAGATACGCTGTTGTTCATTGGTCCATTGGATTGTCATTATTCTCTATTCTTTCACTAGGATGACTGTCGACCAGGAACTTCATGTAGACACTGAAACGCCAATAGGCTTCCTATAAGTTGCTCAAAAGTAGCATCTGGGAACGCCCCACAAAGTTCTGTAGCTTCATCGTAGACCTCTGAACGACAACGTTCAATTGACATGGCCGCGCATCTGTTCCCGGTTGTCGGGTTTGTGATTATCCCCCGCCAGAGTTCTGGTCGCGTTCCCGTTGTGCTATTTGCATCATGACTCTGAGATACCGATCGAGGCGATCAACCACCTCTTCAATCTCATCGTCTGGAAGATCCGGGTAGCATGCCCGTAGGTGCTCCCGGTATTCATATTCGTAGGGTTCCATACTCGTTACGTTAACTAACTGGTAATGGAACCCAGTATGCAGTTCGAATCCTGGTGTGTGGTTCTTTGGGCACCAAGACACGTAGACGAGCAAGACAGCTCAACAGAGCTGCCTTCATGTCGTCAAGACGTCATGATTTGCGTCTTGTGCAAGTGTGCTCTGACCAGAACACGAGTCGAACTTTTGCAACGTTAAACAAGATCATGCAATCGATCTTGCACTTTGCCAAGGCGTCGTAATCTGCTGATTGGGCAAGTGTGCCCAGGGGCGAGCCCAACGGCTTCGCTTGGTGATCCTAGAGCCTGAAGCAGGACCAGCCCCAGTTCGCTTGCTTGTTCACAAGCTCAATCGCTTTGGGCAAGCAATAGTCAGCGTTGAACTTAGCATACCAGGGCGTACTCACACCCTTCTCGCTTGAATAGATCACTCGACACACGCTATGCGCCTTGTTATCTAGTTCGTCGACCTGAATGACCCTCGCCAGCTCCCCGTTGAAGCACCGGAAGGCGTGATGGGTTAGTCCAACCGATGACTCTACTTGCGTCGTCTGAGGGACTCCGGCCCCGGCTTTGGTCGCCTCGTCGGCACTATCCTCTTGTCGATCCAGAGCGGTGGACCGTATCAAGTCATTGATCGCCCCGTCAGTGCCGTAGTACGTCATGACCATTGCCGGAGCGATCGTTGCCAAGTTGGTGGCGCGGCTCATGTTCCACTGTATCGCCCACTGGTCGTGGAAGACGGAACCCGCGTTAGTAACAGGGACTATCTTGGCGACGGAGTCCATCACTACTCCGCCTTCTTCCACAAGCTCGTGTACCAGTCCCGTTGCGTCCTTTGGTGAACCGATCCCCACGTGAGGGCGGCGAGCCTCCAGGTACTGCATGTCGACTTTGGGCACGCCGTTCTCGTCTCGAACAAGCGCTCCACTCTCGTCTCTTAGGTACGCCTCGGAAGGGGGAGAACATTCCGCGCCCATTGTCATAACGCAATAGCTGTCGCCCTGTGCGCCACGAGGATCAATGTCATGTTTCGTATAGCTCTCGTAGCCGTCTTGGACCAACACCATGCCACCGGACTTTAGAAAACCCTCGAAAATAGCGTCCTCGTCGCCACCACTCGCTGCAACGCCAATCCCGCCGATGGCTCCAGTAACGGCCGCCTTCTTCGCCAACTCTCCGCTCGTGCCAGTCGGCAACTCACCCGCCGCTCCGACGGCCGCTGAGGTCACGCCAACCATCATGCCCACACGCAACGCCATCTCTACATCGCCTGTTGCACGATACGTGTACCAGGCTGCGTATGCCGCCGCCCCTCCCGGGCCCCCATAGGCGGACGCGGCCACTTGAGCGAGTGCGTTAACTAGCGAGCTCTCCTGAGCCAACTTCGCGGCGTTCTCCTCTGAGCGCCTAGCCGGGTCAGTACCAAGATGCCAGATCGCATCGATGAACTTGCCTTCGCGAACCCTCTTCTCAGCGTCTGACAAAGTGTCGCCAACCCCCTGGGCCTCGCGTTCCAGAAAGTGCCCGATCGCTATTGCCGCATCGTTGACATCCTTGCCAGCCTTTCTCAGCGTCGCATCGATGTCCTCACCAGCCTTGCGCAGAGTGGCGTCAACATCCTGCCCGGCCTTCTCGATTGTCCTAGAAACATCGTCTATCGCTTTCGAGTGCGTCTTCTGCACGTCACCGGCCGCCTTAGCAATAGCACCCCCCACCTCGCCCACGCCTCCGTCGACCTTCTCGAGTTGCTTACCGATCTCTTTGGCGACCTCGGTGGGTATCCTCACGGGCGCTTCGACCACATCTTTGAGGCAGTGCCCCGGATGACTCCAAATACAGTGCCCTTGTACTGGCATCGAAGTCAAGAATAGAACCGAAGCCAAGAGTCCTTTTCTCGTACCTCTTCCCGTACTCGTGGTCAGAAACAACGATAGTAGTAGGCGAACGCGTTTTCTCGGCATCTCCGGTTCCTCCCTTACGCCAAATGTGGAGTTGCATTCAATTCCCTAGGCAATCCATCGCATTGGAGCATAGCCGCCACCACTGAGCAAACTCGAAGCGCTAGCTGCGAAGCTCCGCACCAAATTCTTCATTCGCACGCTTTAGTATAGCAGAGGCAGCCATATCGACGTCTTTGGCTTCGAGGGTGCGGGTCGCAGCACCCATCGTTACGCGTACGAGGAGTGACCTCTTGCCTGCTGGGACCTGGTCGCCGACGTACTCCTCAACTAGACGAACGCTCCGTACTAGCTCATGAGCCTCCGTCATCGTTCGATGAAGATCAGTCCATTTGACGTGTACTGGGATGAGTAGCGAGAGATCGTACTCCTTCTGGGGATAAGTTGGAATCGGTTCGAAGATGTTTTCTCGGGAGGGATGCGGTCGAAGGAGGTCCAGTCCAAACTCAAACAGCGCAGCCCGTGCGCGCCTGATTCCTGAGAGACGCATCGTCCTCGCTGAGACCAAACCCATACACCCGATGACTTGCTCGCCGAAGCTGATAGTCATCTGAGCGGTCAGCTCCGCCCACGATGCACTGCAAGAATCGGTAGACAGGCTGAGCGGCTCCATTTGCACCTCCCTACCAAGACTCTCGAGGACGCCTTTCGCTTCCAGGAAAAGTCTGGCGGGGTCGTTGCCGACTAGCGCAGCTGCAACGTACTTGGGCTGATATGGCAGTCTCTCTCCGTGCTCGTCAAGCCGCTCGATGGACCGAGTAGGAAAAACCCGCGCCATCTCGAATAGTCGAAACTCCCGTAGAAAGCGAAGATTCGAGACAACTGCAGACAACATCTGCGGAATTAAGGACGACTGCAGCCGATGAGCAGTAGGTGCTGGAGGGGTAACCAATCGGAGGGGTGGCGTTGCCCCAACCGCATCTAGGTAACGATCCTCCACCCACGGATAGCTAGCGATCTCCTGCATGGCCGCTGGGCCAGCAAGATACTCTCGGACGCGACGATCAAGGCTCAGCTTTGGTTGCCGGATTGCGCGCTCTAGATAGACTTGTGGAGGTTGGAAGTCGAGGTTCTCGTAGCCGAACAGCCGACCAACTTCTTCTACAAGGTCCTCCGGCAACGAGACGTCTCCGGTCGCCCTCCATGACGGAACGTTAACAGCTAGATTGCTACCCTCTGCGGACACGTCGAATCCCAGCCGTCCAAGCACTTCACAAATCTCGCTCTGCGAATGCGACGCTCCCAAACGACGATTAATGAAACCAACCGTCGTCTCGACTAAAACAGGATCGAACGGAGCCGGATAGTTATCTACAAATCCGGTAGCCCTTGCGTCCGGTAGCGCTCGTGAAAGGACATCGAAAAAAAGAGCAAGCGCATCTTCTACCAGCTTAGGGTCGAGGCCTTTGTCGAAGCGACGTGAACTCTCAGTACGCACGCTCATACGGGAAGCTGTTCGCCGAATGCCACTTGGTTCGAAGTTTGCTATTTCGAGAACCATGTGCAACGTCTTGTTCGAAATTGAGGAGCCGACACCGCCCATCACCCCAGCGAGTGCAACTGGACGTCGTTCGTCAGCGATGACCAAGCTGTTTTCATCAAGCCCCACCGCTCCACCATCTAATAGCCCCAACGTCTCGCCGTACCGGGCTCGACGAACCTGGATCGCGCCGCGGAGTTGCTCGGTATCGAAAGCATGGCTCGGCTGGCCGAGCGCGAGCATGACGTAATTCGTCAAATCGACTGGTAGATTGATAGGGCGCTGACCAGCCCGCACAAGCCGGCTCCGTAGCCAGAATGGCGACGGCGTAGCCGTCACACCTTCGATCCAGGTCGCGGTGTAGCGACGGCATTGGCTTGGATCCTCGATGTCGACCGCGAGATCACCTGCGATCCCGGGAGGCCGAAACCTCGGTAGTGACTCAAGAGGCCGCGCGTAGATCGCTGCGAGTTCGCGCGCCAGACCGCGGTGTCCGAGTAGGTCGGGCCGGTTAGTGAGGGATCTATTGTCGATCTCGAGGACCACGTCGTCAAAGCCGATCACTGCGGCCAGACCTTGACCGGGCCGCACGTCGAGTTCAGAAAGGTCCATAACGTTGGTCTCGCTGCCCGGCGTGAACAGTTGTTCAAGATCGAGTTCGGAAGCGGCACACACCATCCCCGAGCTCACCACGCCGTGGATCTCACGCTCAACCACAGCGACTTGGTCGTGGCCGCTGCGAGAGCGCACTGTCGCACCAGGCAATGCGAGAGCGACGAGCTGTTGCCGCGTCAAGTTCGTGCCGCCGCAGACCACTTCAACGGTTTTGCCGTCTCCGATGCTGCAGCGCACCACAGACAGCCGATCCGCTTTTGGATGGCGTTCGACGCTCTCCACCCGTGCAACACGGACGTGCTCAAGCGGCTTGGCGAGTCGGACGATCTGCTCGACTTCCACTGTCGCCATCGTAAGAGCGTACGCGATGTCCTCCGCACTCAGTTCCGGAGGCAACTCTACATAATCCGCGACCCAATCAAGAGAGAGTCTCAAAGTTCAGCCCTATTTGAACTGCGAGAGGAAACGTAAATCGGCACTGTGGAAAAGCCGCACATCATTGATGCCGTATCGCATCATCGCTAGTCGATCGAGCCCGACGTTGACGTAGAAGCCTTCCCACTTGCTGGGATCGAGGCCTCCCTTTCGGAGAACATTGGGATGTGGCGGTCCACCTGGCATGACTTCTAACCAACCAACACGCTTGCAAATACTGCAGCCGGAGCCTTCGCAACCGAGGCACTGCATATCGATTTCGAAGCCCGGCTCAACAAACGGAAAGAACCCCGTACGCAGTCGTGTCTTAACTGCTCGGCCAAAGACAGTTTCAAGAACCGCGTTAACCATGACCTGGCCTGCCGAAAATGGAACCCGTCTATCAACAATCAAAGCTTCATACTGGAAGAAGGCACGCTCGTGGCTCGCATCGGTCGACTCATTTCGGTAGACGCGACCCGGATAGACAAAGCGAAAGGGTGGTGTGTGGGTGCGCATATAGCGCACACTTCCGCCAGTCAAGTGTGGTCGCAGACAGAGCCGCTCTGCGCCGCGCTTATCCGAGTCTCCGTCAAGCCAATAGGTGTCCATGCTCTCACGTGCTGGGTGATCGGGTGGGAAGTTAAGCACGTCGAACGCGAAGAGCTCACTCGAGATTTCCGGGCCTTCGTAAAGCTCGAAGTTAAGCGAACGAAAAGCATCGTTCAAGTCGTAGATGATCTGAATAATCGGGTGCAGCCCGCCCGTTGCTGGGCGTCGTCCGGGTTGAGTGACGTCAAAGCCTTCGGAAATCACCGAGGCTGCATCAAGTATCGACTCTCGCCGCTCCGCGATCGCAGCCTCCCATTTCTTCTTGGTCTCGTTGAGTAATCGTCCAAGAGACTTGCGATCGGAAGCGGGCACTGAAGACAGCTCTTTAAACAGACCAGCGATCTCGCCCTTCGGTCCGATCAGCGCCGATCGCACTTCTTGTAGTGACTCTGGGGAGTCAGCCGCGGCCACTCTCTCAAGCCCCGAGACGTGTATGTCTTCTAGATCGTGCATCTTGCCTCGTGTGCTGGCTTGCGGAACCTGGTGCTACGCATACCAGGGTTCTCGCGAGGGAGTCACGAGCGGAACGTCGTATCCAACGCACAGCACTCCGCTCCCCTGGTCAATGGAACGGACGCTCACGCGAACCAGCGCATCGGTCGCCTGAACGTGTGTCCCACGACACAGAACAGCGGAGTAGCCGGTAATCGTAATCGCCCGTGTCGTGGACTCATCGCCAGTCGCATGAATTGGCAGTGCCTGCTCGATCTGCTCAAGAAGAGCCTCTTCCAGTCTTCTCTTAAGGCTATCTTGGGGAACGGACTCGCCGACGGCGAACACCATGTACGCCTCCTTCGGCCAATGGTGCTTGCAGACGGTGTTGGCATGAGGAATCAAATCCTTGGTCACCGCCGCCAGTAGATGACCGGCTGAGTGAAGGCGCTCGTGGAGCCTTCTCGCATCCTCCTCAACCTCTAGCTGTACTCGATCTCCGATCTTCAGATCACGAACACAGTCAACAACGTGCACGATGTCGTCTCCGTCGTCCCAGACATGGAGGACTTGAGCATCGCCAATCCGTCCTTCATCCGCTCTCTGACCGCCGCCGAGCGGATGGAATATGGTCGCATTCAGCCAGACCTTCGCATTCTCACCTCCGCTTTCAACACCTGTGACTACGGCTTCACCGGCTATGGCCTGGCTAGCGTAGAAGAGCCTCTCAGTCGGCATTTTCCTCGGTCCTCTTCGGTCTTCGGCACGCGCCATGGAGCAATCTCTCTCGCCGTTGAATCCGTGATTGGACGATCCCCGTTCTCTCCACGCCCATCGCTGGCGGTCTAGATGAATTCAGTCGTGTCTCAGTCCTCATGCCCTGGCCGCGCACCTTCGAGTCGAACAAAGAGCCAGCCTACGATCTCTCCTATGTCCAACTCTAGTTCGTGGAGCTTGCTCTTGTCCTCGGTCGCACCCCAGAAGACGTTGGTCCTGGTATGAAAAGAGGTAGCTGCATGCTGATCCGTCTCTGGAATCGACTCGATCTCTCTGACCAGCTCAAGAAGCTGCGATCGCCACCAGGACAGGTTCACCTCTCGGAGGTCCACCCATCCCTCGACGGCCCACTGACCCACTTGCTCTTCTTGCTCGATGGGCAACCGAGCCTCGACTCCAAAATCAGGGTGACAAATGGACCTCCCTCGGAGGTAGCGCTTGCCGTCAGGAAGGAGAATCGGAAGCCCGATCGAGAGAATATGAGCTCTCAAGTCTCGATCATTCTCAATTAGGTCAAGGCACCGCTCTACGAGCGTTTTTGGCTCCGACTTGACGACATTGCCTAACGTCGAGAACGCTTTCTTCAGCAGGTATGCTTCAAAGAGCCATTTCGAGAGCTTCGGCGGCCCAAGAAACTCGAAGGCCACGCCGTCCTTTGCGTGTTTACGAACTAGGTCTCTCGCTCTCCGAATAGCTACGTCTCGAAGAAAACCAGCCCGATACGAGGGTCCCATGGACGACGTTCGGATCGCACTCAGGACGTCATGCCCCGTGCTGCGACCTGAGATCTCATCCACAACCGTTGCTGCAATTTCTTCCGGCGTTATGAACTCCATCTGGCGCTGCGTGGTAATAGCCTGGAACTCCTCGAGCGAGAACATGCCGTTCTCCCCCGTATCTATATAGACGGCCTGCAGAGTCTCGGGCTCTCCCTCATCATCAACCACCGTTTCGACCTCCTCTCCGTCGAGTACGCGCTCGAGGTGGTCGCCGCGCTCACAGCCTAGTGGGCATGGGCAATCAACTAACTCGATCACCCTTCTGCCCTGTCGAACTTGGCCGAACTGAATGTCCTTCCACGCTATCGCTGCGCTGGGCTTGATCTCCCGCGTGATAGGGGGGTCCGGTGACGCATACAGAAGATACAGCAGCAGCGAGTGTGCTCCCGCCATCGCTGTCTTGCCCATCAATTGCTTGGAAGGCTTCACTTCTCCATGCGTGTAGGGGATATTGATCCCCATTCCTCCGGTGCCGGTGGTGCCGATTTTTACGTAGATCTCTGTCTTGAAATCACGAACTGCTTGGTTCAGCTCCTGCATATGCTTAACCAACCTAGGTACGGGAAGACTGTAGAGAAGAAGCTCCAGGCGTTCTTTCAGCTCTTCTCTCAGAATGGTCGAGTCTGACACCGCGTTGTAGACAGACTGCATTTCCTTGTGAACGTTGCCATAGGCCAGGACAGTAGCCGTATTGATGCAGTCGATAACGATATTCGGCCGGTGTTTTTCAAACAAACGCCAGAGTGCCCCGCGGTCTGCGTTCTGGCGAGTAACGTCTTCAAGTAGATCTTCGATTAAGCCGGCTCGCGTTTCTGCATCTGCCAGAAGTTCTGATTGAGGGCGATCTTTGAAGCTCTCTCGGACAAAGACATCTCCGTGGCAGGGAATCACCTTAGGAGTAGCTCCAGCACTGCCGGTCTGTTCGTCCCTAATCTTGCGCAGGTATTCTGCGGTCGCGAGTGCATCTTGCTCCCATTGTGAGTGCACGATGATTTCCGCTGGCCCGCGATCCAACAGAAGCCGGCAGATAGCTCTCCCCACCATCCCGTAGCCACCGAGCACAAGTACCTTTTTCCTATTCAGAACTGAGACATTTGGAATCATAGTCATTGGAGGACCTCTCACATTCAGCATCGTCCGAGACTGAGCAACCTAACCAAGGAAGGCAGCTAGGGGATTGAGAAGGTAGAGCCTTGTGAGGTAGAAAAGATCATGGCAGCTTACCCTCCTGTGACACGGTAGCGAATGAATGTCCCGCCATTCTCGACACGAACGTCCTGAATCACTATCGCACCGATCTCCCCCGTTGTCGCAACATGCACGCCTCCATCGGGCATGGGATCGTACTCGCCAATCTGGAGTACTCGGAGTGGCTTGTTTCGCGGAAGCCCATCCGGCACGAACCGACACTGCTCCACGATCTCTTCGTAGGAACTCTCCCTCATCGATATCGGCAGATCTGCCTTGATGGCCTCATCGATCGCCGTTTCTAGTTGCTCTTTAATCTCTGTAGTCATCTCGCCAGCGTATTCAAGGTAGGCTTTTTTGCCATGAGCACCTTTGCGCGGTTCGAGACCTCCCTGCAAGCTCATGAGTACATCATGAAGTAAGTGACCAGCAGCGTGAACTCGCATATTGCGTAGTCGGTAGTTCCACTTCAGGTGGAGGTGTACCGGATCGCCAACTTCAACCCTTCCAGCGAGCACGCCAGCGTGCGTGACTTCCCCTACTTGGGCTCGAACATTGTCCACACGGAGGGTGCCGTTCGGTCCCTTGATCTCGCCCTTGTCGCTTGGCTGCCCCCCGCCTTCGGGGTAGAAAATAGTTGTCTCGACCACAACCTCAGCACGCCCCCCCTTGTCTTCAATCGCGGTGACTATTGTATCTACCTCCTGGCAGTATGGGTCGCTGTAGTATTTCAATTCCGTCGTCATAGAACCTTTTACTCTCCTAAATTGCTAGTAGCTTTAACATACTCCGGACGAGGGGAAAACACCAGGGCCACGAAGTAGGGCTCCGCATTAGACGGCTCCGCGTCCTCTGAGTGCGCAGCAAGCTCAGCCAACACGTCGAGCACTCGCCGGCGAAGTCCCTCGTGGGCATTTGCACTGTAGGCCGCGACAAACGACTCAATAAAGGAGTTCGTGCCCGCTTGGAATGGCAAAGCGGCGCGTTCGGAAGTAAAGCTTCGCTGAATCTCTTGCGCTAGGAAAAGATCCTTCAGGGTTTGTCCGCTTGGTGAATGCGGAACCCTGAAGAGTGCTCGTTTTTTCCTAACCCTTGGACCGCTTGGCGCTTCAGCCTCGGTCAATTCAATCAGGTCAAGTGCCTTGAACACCGTAATCACGTCGGCCAGATCGTCTTCGAGCTTCGCAGCTTGCTGGAATGCTTTGAGTTCCGAGAAAGTACAACTCTCGGAGAGATAAATGAAGTGAATATAGGAAAGCAGTGAGGTGTTCTTAGCCAGATGGTCCACTGCCTCCAGAGACGGGAAATAGCTCTCCGCCATTCGCGCTTGTGCCATAGCCTGACGATATATCTGCACATCATGTTCGAGATCTGCCTGGTGCTCGGCCACGGATTTGAACGAACGAAGGGGGATTGGTCGAACAAGCCGCTCAAAGAGTTCAACGGGAAGGAGATCGCGCAAGAGATGAAGAAAAAACTGTTCTTCGTCGGCATCCAAAGCGTCGCAAAGGCGCAGAGCCGTTTCGATGCCAACCTCGCGCCCCGTCTTCGTCCCCGACTCCAAAGCCCTATAATAGGCTTCGCTAATCGGCAGCGAATAGAATCGTAAGTATTCGGCGACCGTCTCATAGCCGCGCTGAATTCGAAGCGAGTAAAAATATTGCGCTAGGTGGCGGACCCTCGCTTCGCCGCTCGTCTCTGCTGCCATAATCAGGAGCAGTTCGGAGCAACGAGTTCTTCAACTGCTCCGGCAAGGGCCTCAACATAGTCGTCCCCCAAAGACGCCCCCATATGACCAACTCGAATGAGCGGTGGCGTTGTTTCGTCCAAGTTGGCGGCGACCACTATCCGATGGCGATGTAACAGATAGGTTGTGATTTCCTGTACCGTGAGACCGGCCGGAACCTTGAAAGCGCTCAGCATCGGGGCAGCTACGTCGGCTGGAGGAAAGAGGCGGAAACCATAGGCAGATAATCTAGACCGAATTGAACGGGCCGCTTCCCTGACCCGGGTTCGATAGTTCTCGGGACCCTCGTTCATCATGTTCAGCAAGGCACGACGCAGAGCAACGATCACATTAGTGGGTTGTGTAGACGGATACGGCATCTCAGGCCGTTGATGCCCGTGCCACCGCCAAGTCTCCAAATTCCAGTACCAGCCTGTCGCAGTCCTGTTTGCACTCGCAGCCTCCCAAGCTCGAGGACTTAGCGCTACCAAAGCGACTCCAGCGGGAGCCGCCAGGCACTTATTGGGGACAGACACGCACGCATCGATACTCCACTCGTCCATCGCAAACTCTGCCCCCCCTAGAGACGAGACTGCGTCGACAATAAGAAGAAGATCATGCGAACGAACGACAGATGCGATCTCCTGCAGTGGATTAAGAACGCCGGTGCTTGTCTCGTGGTGAACCAAGGTAACCGCTCTCAGTTGGATACCCTCGGACCGACTTCGCTCGACAATATCGCCCAGGCGACTAGCGAAAACGACTGGATCTACCGCCTCACCGGTTGGGAACTCAACCCGATGAACCCGTCGCCCTAGGCCTTGAGTCTGTTCTGCCAACCTCCCGCCAAAAAAACCGTTCGTGATCGCGCAAACGGCTTGATCGCGCGGCACCAGACTATTCAGCACCAACTCGAGTGCTGCGGTGCCCGGGCCCGGGATGAGCAGCACATCGTGTTCGGTCCCGAACACGAGCTTCAGTAGTTCCGTGGTCTCAGTGAAAAGGGGAAGCCATGATGGGCCGAAATGCGGTAGAACAGGCGAGCCAAGCTCAGCAAGAACACTCCTCTCAGCCTGAGCCGGCCCTGCACACATCAGTGTGAGCCCAGAGCGAGCGCCGAGTCTTAACGGGTTGGGAGCAGTCACAAGAGACACGAAGGTTCGGTTAGATCTCGTGCCCCGACTCAGCCGCAGCAGCTCGGGCCACGATGTAGGTCATTGGAGTATCAGACCGATTCTCTGGGCCATGAGGGACATCCGCGGGAATGGTCAAGAAGTCTCCACCTCGAACGTCCACGTACTCGGCCATATCTTCTCCGTAGTAGACCCGCACCTTCCCAGAAACGATGTAGATGGCCGTTTCAAAAGGATGCCAATGTGCTGCCGCCTTTATGCCGGGAGGCAGCTCGCCGTATGCCATACTGATGTCGTGACTGCCCGAGGCACTGGCTGAGACACCCCAGCCGCGGACAAAGCCGTGTTCATTGTCGGTCTCGCGCTGCTCTGGAGTCACCACAGTTAGCCCTTGGGATCGACCTGTTTCTGCGTTCATGTTTCTCGTTTCTCCTTCCAACCCCGACTCTAGAATTCTATTAGCCTGATGTCAATACTAAAATAATAATAATTATACTAAAATTAAGTTAGCCCCAATCCAAACCACTGTGAATAAAGGACTTGACAGGCGCCCCTGCGGTTGGCACACTGGATAGCAGACTTGTTCCGGTACGTGTCCACGTTGACACTGACCGGATGGTGCTTGTTTACTAACCGACGTGGCCAAAGAAGGTCAAGGAGAACAATTTGATGTGCACGAGTAATCGCGAGAGCATAGAAAAGGTACTGGCTGAGTTGGACTCACCTCACGCGGGTACGCGGTTCTTTGCGGCTCGCACGCTTGGCGACATCGGTCGCTCCAAGAACGGTGCGCTTCAAAGCTTAGTACTCAATAGGCTACAAAAGGCCAAGAAGGACACCCGCTCGCTTGTGCGATCGGCGGCGACCTTCTCAATCCAAGAGATCGAGGGCAAGCTCGACGCCAAGATGGCGAGGTACAATCCGCTCGAACCCGTAGGCAGCGTTCAAGATCAGTATTATCTTAAGCGAGGCTGAGTAGTCAGCTCCTAAGTTCCGGGCCACCACTCTGGTGGCCCTTTTTGTGCCTTACTTGCCGGTCATGCCAGTCAAGTAGCGCGAGCATCGGCACTCTCCACTGCTTTCCGCATCGCTTCGGCCCGCGCATCAGCAGCTCGCTTCAAAGCATCCGGCGCAAAGTGCGCGCACACTTCTGTCGCATCACGGGATCGGTGACCGACGTTCTTGCCGGCGATTTCCAACGAAACACCTCGGGAGATATCCCAGCTCACGACGTTATGCCTGAGGTCGTGGAGGCGCAACCCACCGAGTCCTTCAAGATTG
The DNA here is from genome assembly GCA_965248055.1 of Candidatus Multivoradales bacterium. GTDB lineage: Bacteria > Acidobacteriota > Thermoanaerobaculia > Multivoradales > JAHEKO01 > CBDCXF01. Next base: position 2,310,319 of record CBDFIJ010000004.1, on the reverse strand, counting down.
TCTAGTCCTGCTCGTTTCCTAATCCGAAACCACGGTCCTTTGACCGTGGTGAGATGACCGTAACTGTAACGGCCAGGGAACACGTAGGGACATCCAATGAGCTGCTTTTGATTCTTTACAATCTCAATCGCAGGAGTAGGCATCTGGCGGTATTCCGCGTCAGCGGTTTTAGTGAGAAGCAACTTGGTTGATCCCGTCTCAAGGTCGACGTTTTCCCACTCAAGGCGGAGCACTTCGGAGATCCGCCATCCGGTCCAGAAGGCGACGCGAATGGCAGCACAGGAGGTGGGGTCTGCGCCATCCGCTTCTTCCTTGTCAATCGCCCTCAAGAGATCGCCCATTTGCTTTGGTGTAAGCATGACTTCCTTCTTGGCGCCACGCTTGAGTTCACGATACCGCTCAATGTGCCGAGTCGGGTTCGAGCCTTGTTGCCGCCAACCCAGGACTTCCGCGTAATCAAAGGCCTGCCCTAAGACCGTCACGGTGCGGTTGCCCATATACGGCTTGTCGCGCATGGAGCTGTGCAGCGCTTCGATGTCAGCGCGTTCGATCTCGTCGACTTGCTTGGCACCTATCGCGGGCACAACATGACATCGCAGCAAGCTCTCGTAGTACGACATGGTCTTGGGACGTGGTGGGCGTTTCTTGTTCGGCAAGAAATTGTCGAGAAAGCGCTTAACCAAGTCTGCGACAGTTGGACTGTCTACCGCCTTTCGGCTACCCCGTGGATCTTCTCCCATACGAGCCGCCTGTAGATGATCTGTTGCAGTCCTTCGCGCCTGATCGAGCGTCACCTCACCGACTCGCGCGAGCGTGATGCGGCGTGCGGGTCCCTTCTTGCCTCGTACCGTGACACGGTACTGGAAGACGTAGGACTTACTGCCTGAAGGGAACACTTTGATCCCAAAACCGGTCACTTCGGTATCCCAGACGAAGTTCTCCCCAGTCTTTGGTTTCAGAGCGTCAATTGTGCGCTTGGTGAGCTTGCGTTTCATCGCCTTGCACCTCTACAGTAATCGTATAGTAATCAAAACAGTGCATATCGTGGCAGAGTACAGCCGGCCGAGTCAAGACATAACGCTTATAGTTATTGATATATTCACCCCACAGCAACGCGCAGCACTCTCGAAAATATTGACTACGGATCAGGAGGTTGGGGATTCGAATTCTCCTCGGTGCACCATTCTTTTCAAGGACAACGTGTAGTTAGACGCCGAACAAGATCGACAAGCCACGGCCAACGGCGAACGACACGGCGGCGGCTAACCCTCCGATGCCGAGGGTGCCGAGGCCGGTCTTCCACCAGGGGGCGACGGACCAGCGGGCTCGCGCGCAGCCGATGACGAAGAAGACTCCTGCAGTGGTGATCGATGCAGCAGCAAACGCGTGCGGCACCTTGAGCAGATAGGGAATCAAGGGAACGCCGCCGCACAGCAAGAACGCGGAGAACGTCGCCCATGCAGCCCGCCACGGCGATCGGCCTTCCAGGGGCAGACCGTATTCTTCGGTGAGCATGGTTTGAATCCAACGGCCGTGGTCGGCCGAGATCACTTCGACGACACTTTCCAGGTGTTCCCCAGAGAATCCTTTGGCGGCAAAGATTTGACGAATCTCTTCGCGCTCTCCCTCTGGATGCAGTTCAATGTGGCGTTTTTCGATCGCACGCAGGTGTTCTTCAACGTCGACTTCGGCTCGGGTCGCAGAATAGTTGCCTGCCGCCATCGACAGCCCGTCTGCTAATAGGTTGGCGACGCCAAGAACGATCACTACGACCGAAGATAGCTCGGCACCCACAGCACCGGCCACGATGGCAAACGTGGTAATCGCGCCATCGATACCTCCGTAGATGGAGTCTCGTAGGTAGTGGACCTCGGGACCCTCCGACAGTCGATGGCGGATTGCTTCGCTGGTGTGGAGGTGATCAGTGCGCATGGTAGAAGATAGTAGCGAGTCTTTGGTTGAGAGCACTCCTGCCTCAGTTGTCGACTCGACACTGAGGCCAAGAGATCAAACCGTGTCGTCGCTTGACGCCGAAGCGAGATGTGCTTCAAGCAGTGGCCAGGCGATTCGCACCAGATCGTTCTCGGTGACGATCCCAACCAAACGGTTGTCCTGGTCGACCACCGGTAAGCAACCGATCTTGCGTTTTCTCATCAACCGGGCGGCGTCCAATGTCGGCACGTTGGGCGTCACCGTAACCACTTCGGTCTCCATAATCAAAGAAACCGCAGTCGGTTTCATGCGGCCAGCCTCACCTCGACTTAGCAAACGTATCAGGCCTCGGTAGGTGACCAAACCCACCAGGGTCCCTGACCCGTCCTCGACCGGAATTCGGCGTATGTGGCGCCATTTCATCATCGCCGCCGCGACGTCCACTACATCTTCCTCGTTGATGGTGAACAGGTCGGTGCTCATGATGTCTTCAACTTGCGCGTGGGTTGACAATTCATCTCCTTCATCGATTTGTACCGATTGCCAGGTATGCACTGGGGCACCCTGCCACTGGCGATTGACCAGTCCTTGAACCAGGGCACCAAAAACCGCCCCGCGGTCAACCTTCGGTGCCAGTGCCTCCAAAGCATCGATCTGCCACTGGGAACCGGTGCGCCCAGTGAGAACTCTCTGTTCGATGACCGCGAGGTAGCGGTCTATATCTCCATCATCGACTTGACGCTGTTGCAAGCCCCGACGAGCTGCCGGCAGGAGGTGTTCCAGAATCAAGTTCGCCACCGAGATCTCTCCCATTCCTGGCCACGCGATCTGCGCCCCCAATCCCCGCCGTGCACAAGCAACAAAGTTGTCGCGTACATGGCGGAAGTCCATTTCTTCCGATATTTCTCCCAACTGGTCGGGCAACTCGATCATCACGCCCAGCCAAAATGCACTGTTGGCCACTTCGTCCAAAGTGGTCGGGCCAGATGGCAGCACCCGATTCTCAATGCGCAAATGGGGCTTGCCCTCGGTAATCCCGTAACAGGGGCGATTCCAGCGATAGACGGTGCCGTTGAACAAAGACAACGCCTCGAGTTTCGGGATTCCACCACGCTCTAGGATTTCTAGCGAGTCCTCGGCCACATCGATCGCCAAGATTGAGCGAAATCGGGCGATGTCTTCTTGGTAAATCTCTCGAACCGAGGAACGTATCCAGTCGCGGCCAAAGCTCACCCTGGCCGCTTGCTCCCGCAGGTGGCTAGAATGCCGAGTATCGACCGATTGCTCAAACACCGCGATCCGGGTTTCTCGCCATAGCTGCCGACCGAACAGCAGCGGGGAGTTGGTGGCTGCCGCCAATGTCGGGCCAGCCACTAACTGGGCCAAGTTGTAAAGCCTGGGAAATTCTGCGGGACTGACCTGCAGGTGCATTTGAAAACTGGTGTTGCAAGCCTCAAACATCACGTTGTCGTGCTTGCCGATCAACTCGTCGCACCCGGTGATGCGAAATCGAAACGGTCGGTCGTTGCGCAGCCGCCGGAAAGCCTCGTTGAGCGCGTAGTAGCGGGGAATCGGAGCCATCCAGTCCAAGGTCAAGTGGCGTGGGGTCAGGCTCGGCAGGATACCGACCAGGGCGACTTCGGCTCCAACTTGGTGAACTGACTCGCGCACCCGCGCTAACCGCTGATTGAGCTGCTGCTCCAGGTTATTCAAACACCGGTCGACAAACAGCTCCGGTTCAAGATTGATTTCCAGATTGAATTTGCCCAGCTCAGTGGTCAAGTTGGGGTCGTCTGAGATCTCTAGCACTTCCATCGCCACCGGTGCAGGATGTCCCCTTGGGTCAACCAAAAACATCTCCTGCTCAGCACCGATTCGACGAACTCCGGTCTCGAACATCTCTTCTTGCTCCATGCGTCGAAGAGCGCGGAGATCTTTCAATACTTCGCGCGTGAACGTCCTGAGACGTTCCGGGTCGGTGTGGCGATCTACGTCGTGCTGGCCCATATCGCAGTCCGTTGGCAGATTTTACCTTGATGAACTGAAGCGCATTGCAAGCCGGTCGGATTCTCTGGCTACGGGAACTCATCAAGTCGCTGAACCGTCTATCCCATCAGAGGAGTGAACATGAGCAGACACAACGCTTCAACGATTCACGGGTTCGGCGTCATCGATCGCGCATCCGCCAACGAAGAACACGCTACCGAGCAATTCGCACTGCGATTCGCGGTTCTGTTTGCCATTAGTTTGCACGTTGGTTTGTTTCTCCTGCGCTGGGCCGATCCACTGCCGTTCATTCGCACCGAGATGTCGCCTCGACCTCGGCCCTTTCAGATTGTTGAATTCGCGCCAAAACCGCTAACTCCAGTTGCCCCGCAACCCGAAATGACCGGAACAAGGGTGTTGATTCCCGGCCCTCCCGACATCGCCCCCGAACCGATCCAAGTCATACAAGCGCTCCCACCGAGCCCTCATTTCACCGCCAACGAGATCGAATTAGCAATTCCGGATGCTCCGCCGCTGCCGCAACTCGACACGGTCTTGGAAGTTGGGGGTGAGGTCGCCGCGCCGGTCAAGATCTTCGGCTCTCAGCCGGGATACACCGAGATCGCTAGAAGGACTCGGATTGAGGGGGTGGTTGAACTGGCGTTGGTCATCGACCGAGCCGGAGACGTGCGCGACCTCCAAGTAATTCGATCTCTGTCGATGGGGCTAGCCGAATCGGCTGTCGAAGCAGTGCGTGATTGGCGCTTCCAGCCGGCAACTCTGCTCGATGGCACTCCAGTACCGGTGCGCTATCAACTCTTGATTCACTTCACCCTGAATTGAACAGAGGATCGCGAGGAGGCCTTCTACAGGGGTTCGGTTTGCGGGGCTAACTATCACCACTGGGCTAACGGTGCTACGGGCAGCTACACTTCCGGTTCGACCATGCCAGCACCACAACCCGAATCTTCTACCGATGATCCATCGACCGACCGCGATCCAGATCGTCGCCGTGATCGGCGGGTTGCGTTTAGCGCCTGGGTTGGATGGCTACTTCTGGAGTTTTATGCTCACACCTGCCGCTATCGGGTGGTCTCTGGCATGGAACATCTGGCCGCGTTGCGCGGCGCAAACGATCCCTTGATCTTTGCCACTTGGCATGAGTCCTTATTTCTGGTCGCGCCTTTCCTCGCTCGCAAGGTCCACCGGCGAGGCAAGCCGTTGATTGCGCTGATCTCTCGCTCCGAAGATGGTGACGTCGGGGATAAAGTTCTTAAGCGTTGGGGGATTCAGACTGTGCGCGGTTCGAGTTCTTCAGGGGGGATGGCGGCGGTTCGCCAACTGGCTCGCGAATCTCGCAGCCAAGGTTTATCCCCGGTCTTGATCCCCGATGGACCTCGGGGCCCGGCTCGCCAAGCTGCACCTGGGGTCGTCATGTTGTCGCAGTTGACCGATCTCTCGATTGTTGCCATCACTGCCTCAGCCAGTTCTTCTTCCCGTTTGTCGTCTTGGGATCGCACTTGGGTGCCGTGGCCGTTTTCTCAGATCGGCATCGGTTTTGAGCTACTCGACCGCGAGACATTGACCTCAGCTGGCGAGCGCGACTGCCAGCTTCAGCTGGTGCAAGAACAGCTCGACCAGCCGCCAAAACCTTCCAGGCGGAAATAGACAACCCTTGCCCAGGAATACCCGAGCCCACCAGAAAAACCAGCTTCGCAGGCCAACGCCGGTCTTGTCGCCGCCTACGCGTAACCGTATCAAGGCTCTTTGAAATGAGCTATGTGACTGAAATCACATCACTTTAGGGGTCAAAGAGTTCTACACTCCAAAGAGTTATTTCTTGAAGGTGGCTGCGAAATACCTCGTAAACACTTTCACTGAACGACGGGAGTCTCTTATGATGAATCTAATCGCCCTATTGCTCGCTCTGGTTGGGTTTCTCGGTATATCCGGTGGCGACGAAAGTTCCGATACTGGATCGCTCAGTTTCAACTCGGGTACTAGTTCCTACAACGGTGGGTCAACGGCCAAGGGCTCAATCGAACTTTAGGGTTTTTTGAACCCTTATCGGTGCGGGCACCAGCAACAGCTGGTAACCCGGTCCTATTCGCACCTAGCTGGAGACGATCTGTCAGACCTATTCACCACCATTGGCAGGCGTCCTAATCTGAGACGGTTGGTCGGTCTACGAAATCGGCCGCCGTCAACGATGAGCGAGTCGCCGGAAACTCGGTCGAGCTCTGGGAGGGGTGAACTTCATACTCGTGTTCGATTGAGCTGCCTTCACGAACTCGTAAACGTACGCTAAGAGTTTTTCATCCGCTCGATCTTTTTCAACCGCCTCTGTCAAGAATCTCAGCGCGGCCAAAGCTTCCGAATGAAGTTTCCGCGCACGGAATATTTCGTAGCTCTCTCGGCACTGTTTCTTTAGCTCGACAAATCGACCCATCTGCAATAAAACGGCGGCGTGATCCAGGGTCACATGGCTAGCTTCGAACGCCATTCCCATGTCAACGAATCCATTCCGAGTTTCGGCAAACGCTGCAGAGGCTTGTTCTAGGTCTTCATTCCGAGATAGCAACCTAGCGCGAGTCCAAACTACACGCAGACGGTCGGAACGCATGCCGACTTGCTCACACCACCGTTCGGCCACCCCAAGTAATTCAACAGCTGTTTCCGTTTCACCATTTTCAGAATGCCAGAACGCTAAGTTATGGCTTGCAACCAACGGAAATCTGCTGTCCGGAATCTCAGCGACAAGTCCGAGGGCGGTGCGAAGACTAACTATCGCGTCTTGAAATCGATCAGCCTCAGCCAAGACGATCCCCCGATCTACCAATGAACGACCAACTGCACCCCAGTCGTCCATCGCGGCATGGATTCTCCAAACCCGCTCTATGGCCTCAATAGCTTGTTCACATTTCGTCTGCTCATTGCACATCAAACCTAGAACCCGCAGCTGGTCGGCGCGCAGATAGGGATCGCCGGTACCCTGCTCTAACAACACATCGGCTTCCGCCAACAAGGTTTCCGCCCGGGCAAAGTCGGATCGACAGCGACGATAAACGTTGGCCAACTGGATCGTGGCATTCGCTCGAGCGTCGAATCCACTCTGTTCATCTCGTGCGATTTCAGCGTAGCGTTTTGCCACCGCGGTGCTCAGTTCTGCCAAGACCATTGCCCGGTTGGGATCTTCATTCATCCAGCGATAGCTCTCTTGCGCCAAGCGATCGACGAACCCACGACTGGGAACTCGCTCTTTGGCTAAGACAAACTCTCGTTGTTGCTGAGCTGTAAGTCCGTCCAACTCGTCGACCCAAGAATCGAAAAAATCGGCCTCGGCACAACGTTCACGATGTTGCTGCGTCCAGTGGTCCGCCATCGCCTCGCGCATTCGCTCCAAGCATTCTTGGCATCCGTCCAACAGGTGGCCGACGACCTCTTGCTGCTCCCTCGAACCAATATCTCGACATACCACTTGGCGAGCAACCGATTCAGTAACGTGTGTCATCTACTTCTCCCTCGGAGTCTTTTCTTCCACAAGTCCCAATCCACTGGAGGGCAAGGCCCCAAAGTGATCACGGAAAACCTTACGAGCCCGCTCGATGCAGTAGCCACAGCCGTCCCTGAGGTGGCTAATCACTTCGATCGGCGTTGCCGGTAGGTCGATAATAAAAAGGTCAATTTCTCGATCGCTGGCATGCCACATTCCACTTTCTGGTTTGAGCCGCCCGCTATCGATCAACTCTCGCTTAATCAGATCGCTACATTGCTTACACCCACTCACCAAGTGTTCCACCACCCGTGGGTTCGTTCTGCCGTCTTGCAGCAATACCAGCTTGCGCAGGTCTTCTAGGCTGACGTGTTCCATAAGCGACACCCAGCCGACGGTGCCTCAGTGCCAGAGACTTAACATTTTCCGCCGACGGATTGCTGAATTGTAAGCAGAAAACGAGAATTGTCCATGTGCCGATAGTCACAGTCTATCTTTCTTAGCGTCGAGTGATGTGTCATTTTTGTCGAATTGACCATTATCGGTGGTCACTCTTTCGATTTGCGGTTGTTTCTTATCAAGGTGACTTGTAGATTTAGCCGATTCTGGTAAATTATGAGATCACAACTGGGAACCACAAGAACGGAGAATCCACCAATATGCAAGCAGCGGAAATCCTCAAGGTAGCCGACAAAGAGGGCGCACACTTTCTACGGCTCCAGTTCACCGACATCATGGGCATTATCAAGAATGTAGAGGTGCCCCGCAGTCAGTTTGAGAAAGCACTCGACGGACAAATCATGTTCGACGGTTCTTCGATCGAGGGATTTACCCGCATTGAGGAATCGGACATGTTGCTGGTGCCCGACCTAAATACCTTTCAGGTCAATCCTTGGACCACTCCAGACGGGTCCAAGGTGGCCCGTTTGATATGTGACGTTCATCGTCCTGACGGCTCCGGATTTGAGGGGTGTCCACGCCTAACCCTGAAACGACAAGTTGCCCGGGCGTCCAGGCTTGGCTATGAAATGGTGGTTGGACCCGAGGCCGAGTTTTTTCTGCTTCAGCGGGACGAATTTGGCGATCCGGTTTTGGACACCCACGACGTGGGTGGCTATTTTGACCTCACTCCGGTGGATCGCGGGGAAGAGTGTCGACGCGATATCGTCCTTGTCTTGGAGGCGATGGGCTTTGAAGTGGAAGCAGCCCATCACGAGGTCGCTCCAGGACAGCACGAAGTGGACTTTAAATACAGTGAGGCGATCTCCTGTGCCGACAACATCACGACATTTCGTTTCGTGGTCAAGAAGGTCGCCCTCGATCACGACCTGCACGCCACATTTATGCCCAAACCAATCTTTGGAGTCAACGGGTCCGGCATGCACTGCAACATGAGCCTGCTCAAGAACGGCGAGAACGCGTTTCATGACCCCAAAGCGCCTCGCCAACTCTCGTCGGTAGCCACCGGTTATATCGCTGGACTGCTAGCCCACGCCCCTTCCTTGGTGGCGATTACCAACCCGCTGGTTAACTCCTACAAACGTTTGGTTCCTGGCTATGAGGCACCGACCAATATTGCCTGGTCGGAGAGGAATCGAAGCCCTCTGGTGCGAGTTCCTGCCAAACGAGGGATGTCAACTCGCTGTGAACTACGGGTGCCCGACCCGTCTTGCAATCCCTACCTGGCAATAGCCGTGATGTTGGCAGCCGGTCTCGATGGTGTCGACGAACAAATGACTGCTCCGGAACCCGTGGAGCAGAATATTTTCGCCATGAGTCAGCGACAAAAGAAGCGGCTAAAGATCAAGCAACTGCCCCCCGATCTGTCGAGTGCTCTCGACAATCTGGAGCGCGACCGAATCCTTACTTCTGCCTTGGGAGAGCACATCACATCGCACTTCCTGGCCGCGAAGCGCCGCGAATGGTCAACTTACATCTCCCATGTTCACCCGTGGGAATGTGACGAATACCTAGAAGCTTTCTAGGCCAAGTTGTATAGTCAACTGTTCCAAAGGGCCGGCGACCGCCGGCCCTGCGGTTCCCTCCTCCATATGGGGTGGCGAGAGCCACCCCACTTTTTTGTCACGCTACTACAATCCGTCTCTTTGCACAAAAAAACACGCCGGCCCAAAGGCCGGCGTGTCGAGAATCGAAGGTTCTCGCTCTAGCGAGAGATCAGCAAAACCGAGCCACTTAGGGTTTCGATGCAGATCTCCACGTCGTCGCCGGTGCTGTAATTGAGCGATTGTCCGGGCGCATACTTAGAATGACGCTCCGCGTTACCGCCGAAATCAGAAGAAATCGACCCGGAAAAGGTCTCAATCTCAAAGTCAGCTTCGATACCGGCGGGAAGGATCAACTTGACGGACCCACTCACGCTTTCAGCGCTAACTTCGGCACCGGATGCCAAAGAGCCTTCAAAGGTAATCGAGCCACTGACGGTTTCAAGGTCCAGCTCTCGCGCGGTGCTGTCGCCAATCTTGACCGAACCTGACACCGACGCGGCCTGAATATCGCCGCTGGCTCCACTGACGCTCACCGTACCGCTGAACGACTCGGCGTAAACCGAATCCCCTTCAGCTTCCACCTGCAGGTCACCACTGACGGTCTCAGCTTCGACTCCGCCGCTTACGCCACGTAAATCCACCGAACCACTGACCGATTCGATCTCTAGACCACCGTGAACTCCGGTCACGGAAGCGGAAGCGCTCACTGTTTCGCTCTGCACATGGGCTCCTGCGGGAACCCAAAGCTCAAGCTTGCTCTCAACATCCTTGTCGCCGCCGAATCTCCAACCTCTGTTGTGGTCGTTGTTTATTTCGACAACGAACGAGTAACCGCCCTCATCGCCCTCAATCTCCAATTCATCGACGTCGTCACCGATCTCGGCCAAGATGCGAACCTCGTTGCGCTCCCACGCCTCGATGATCACCTCGCCTGCGTTATTCTCGACCCAGATCTCGACGTCAGAGTTTGCCGGCAGGGTGCGGTCCACGGTTTCACCCGCGTACAGTTGCTGGCTGACGCTTGCCACCAGCATCAGAATAAGAATCTTTATCGTTAATTTCATTTTGCGTATCTCCTAAGTTGTTGGGTCGATTCCGGCCATCGATGCCCCATTCAGGGCGACGACCAAATCGGCCAGCACGTGTGCTTCTTTTTTCGCTGACGACGCTCTCATCGATTGCAAACGACGGTTCGCCGGGTCCTTTTCCAATGCCCGCGTGAATTCCGCGTTTGCCCCGTTGAGGGTCGTCAGAGTTTCGTTGACCGCGACCACCGTCGCAGGATCAAATTGATCTCCGCGCTCGGCGACCAAGGTCGTTAATTGGTTGCGTAAGTTGTCCACTTGAACAGCCAAGGCTGCATAAGCCTGATCCGTTTGTGAAGGCGCTGCATTCTGCCGGTTCCACTGGCTGCCAATCCATACCCCCATGACCAGAACCGCAGCTGCGGCGGCAAGTTGCCACCAGGCCGGGAGGTGTCGGGTTGGAGACGCTGGCTTAAGCTGAGTGAGAATTTCCGGCCACAGGTCGCGGGGCGTGTCGATCGACATCGGTAGATGCTCGGTCGCATGAACCACGACCATCAATTCTTCGATCCGCTGGCGGCAGGACGGACATTCATCCAAGTGCTCGTCCGCAGCTGTTCGCGCACTGTTATCAAGTTCTTGGTCGATCCACTGTTGGATCCGTTCTTCTGTTAAACAAGTCATTGCAAGCTCTCCTTGAGCTTTTGCCGAGCGCTGTAAAGGTGTGCCTTGGAAGTGCCCTCGGCGATTCCCAGAAACTTGGCGACCTCTCCGTGTCGATATCCTTCTACCTGATACAAAACAAAAACCCGCCGGGCTTGATCCGGTAGCTGGGCGATCGCCTGCTCCAAATCCATTCTCAGCCCCGAAGGTCTACCCAGGGTCGGTTGGTGTTCAACACCACCCGGCGTATCTTCCACGCGATCCCGTTCCCTTTGTCGAACGCGCTCAGCACTGATCACAAGATTCACCGTCAATCGGTGAAGCCAGGTGGAAAAGGTGGCACGCCCGGAAAAGCTGCCGATCTTCTGCCACGCTCGCACGAACGCGTCTTGGGTCAATTCTTCGGCCCGTGCAGAGTCGCGCACCATGCGTAAGCACAGGCCGTATATCTTTCCAACATGCTCTTGATACACCCGCTCGAAAGCCTGCACGTCCCCACGTTGGGCACGTCGAACATCGAGCGACATTGGTTTTTCCATGCTGCTAGGTTCCGTCTCAGTGATGATTGAAATTGCGGGAAAACTCGCTTCGGTCTGCATTCGTTAACTTAGACCATCGCCGCGTGTCAAAGGTTTAGTTCGCATCCAGCTGTTTTTGATTCATAATTTCCCCAGCATGATGAATAGCTTGAGATCCACTGTGGTGGCATGCATCGCAGCACTCTTCTTGTCGGTTCCGGCGACTGCTTATGAATGCGATCAATACTGGAACCGGCTGACCCAGATCGAGGATAGCGCTGATCTGATTAATCAGAAATTTCGCCAAGCGCTGCAGACTGTGGCAGAGGAATGGAGAGGGCCCGAAAATCGCCGCCAGTTTTCCACGGCGGTGTACCAAAGCTTGGGAAGTCGCCATTGGGTAGATCCCGTCGAACGTTGGGCGATGACCGATCCACAGTTTGACCATCTACCTCAATCGCGGTCAGAAACCATCTACGCGGAGATCCCTTTCTGGGCTCGACGGGTGTCGTACTTCACGGGGATCGGGCCGACGATTCGAATTGGAGGCGATTTGATCGGCACCGACAAGTTGGGGCACTTCGTCTCTCAAGGCTGGAAATACTATCGGCGTCATCTACGCGACCTGCCGCTGGAGCGCGTGGTCAAGCTCGGGAATCGCAACGAGAATGGCTACTTTGGCGCTCTCTTCACCGGAATCTTTTCCAACGCCGACTTGGTGGCAAACTACGAGGGATTTCTGTTCTATCGCAGCTTGTTTGAAGACAACGTAGTCGGTGAACTACCGGCGATCATAGTGTTTGAAGAGGGCCGTGCCCGCGTCCAGCGCGATTTCGACTTTGCCAATCATGTCAACGAGTTCTGGGATGAAGCGCTGAATCCCAACCACTTTTCACCCTTTGTCAGACGCAATATCGTCGAGCGGCTAAAGACCCTTTGTGACGATTACTTCTCTTCACCTGGTTCCTACATACCTCAGTTCGAGGACCAACTACTCAAGCGTTACCAGGCGCTCAATATGGAAACGGACTTTGATCTTCGTTTGGCCCGGGTCTGTGAGCCGGATATGAGTGCGACAATTTCACCGGCTGACCCAAGCTAGAGCTCGGGTCGTCAGGCAAGCGATCAAGGTGCGTTCGACGACGCCATCCAACGCCAAGAAACTCCCACTGTTGCTCCGGCCGAAGGTGGCAGTTTGTCGTCGGCAGCAGTGCGGTAGGTCTGGTCCAGTAGATTCTCAGCATAGACACTGACAACACCCAGTCGGTGACTACGCTCAATCTTGAATGAGAGCAAGGTCGCCGACCCCAGTTCGAGCTCCCCTGGACCCAAGTCGCTCTTTCTCAACCGATGTTCCAAGCGACTCTTGACGCTCCAGTCCTCCGGGCTCCAATGGACGCTCGCCCAGGCTCGATCGGGTGGTATGTCAGCCAGCGGGTCACCGTTATCTGCTTCGCCCTGCAACAAATGACCGCCCCAATCCAATCCAAGAGTCCTGGAAATACTCCACGCCCCGGCGACTTCGAAACCCCAGATCGAACCTGAATCAACATTGTCAAAGCTGCGCACCTCGCCTAAGTCGAAACGCTCGATGTAGTCATCCACCCGGTTGTAGTGCATACCGGCGTCAACGTACGCTCGGGCACCCGTCCAACGCAATCCGCTTTCGGCGCTCAGCGAGCGCTCCGGCTTTAGGTCTGGATTGCCAATCACCTGACCCCGTCCAGTGCTACCGCGAAAGAATCGCTCGGAAAGCGAAGGAAAGCGCCACCCGGAACCGGTATGAAACCGAACATCCCACTGTTGACCCAAATTGACCGCCCAACCAACGAAGGCACTACCCGAGGTTTCCGTCGCGCTGGCCTGATGGTCTTGACTTTGCCGCAAAGTGGTCCATCGGCCACCGACTGAGAACGTGGCCTTCTCTGTTGGCCGCTCCCAGGTTGCATAGCCCGAGGCTTCGAGTTGCCCACCATCCAAGGTTGTCGTAGTCACCCCGGCTAGCGTTTCGGACGCTCGAACACCGTTTCGTACAAAGAGGTCGGCGCCCCACAAATATCGACCGCGCTCGGTCCCCTCGGTCCGGTTCCAACTCAGCGACCCATCGGCAGCTCTGTTGACCACTTGGCTCAACTGCGCATCAACCACTTCGGTGCGCAACACGCTCGGATGTACAGCGATCGACCAGGAGTTTCTGGCGCTAGACGCGACAAATCGCCCGAGCCAATGAGTTTCCTCTGGATATCTGGTGATGCGACTGGGAAAATCGGTTGACACTTTGCCGATGTTCCGACCCGATGAGCCCATCAAGCGTACGCGATAGTTCCTTTCAGTTGTCCCCCAGCGATGGCCGGCCAGCAAGGAGGTCTGCCGATATTGAGAGAACAGAGTCTCTCGCTCCGGAGTCTCAGTATTGCCGGAACGTCGGTAGGCCAGATCCAAACTAGTGCTTTGATCACCCCAACCGATCCCGAGTGCGGTTTGACTGCCTTGGGATTGCCAATTGGCATGCGCCCTCAGCTCGTGGTTGGTTCTCGGTACCAACTGCACCACGCCGCCCAGCGCGCCGGAACCGAAGCGACTGGACGCCGGTCCACGCAGAACTTCAACCCCGTCGATTAGGTGTGGATCGGCAAACGAGGTCGAGGACCCGGCCCGCCGATCCGAAACAATGCGCACTCCGTCCATCAAGGTCAGCACTCGATGACGGGAAAGTCCGCGGATTGAGAACACCTGGAACAGACCGCCTTGGCCATTTTGCGATACCGAGGGTAAATGGGATACCAAATCAGTGATCGAAGTCCCGGCAGCACCCTCGCCCGGTGTAATCGTAGCTAAAGAGGCGGTGCGCGGAATCCCCAAACTGTCGTCTTTTGCCGCGACCACCAATTCATCGACATAAGGCGCCAGCGGTAACTGCATACGCACTTCGCTGGTTCCCGCGGTTACCGCGACTTCCACCTCACCAAACCCCAGTTTGCGCGCGATCAGTTGCAGTGGAGGCGAAAGTTCGATCTTAAAGATACCCCCTTCACCCGACAGCCGCCGTTCTTCGCTGTTTCCGTCTGAACCGATCACCTCCACTTCGGTCACTGGCCGCTGGTTGGCGTCGACCACCACTCCGCTCACCTGGGCGCAGAGAATCGCCGGACATGCCAATCCGAAGATGCCCAAGATGCTGTTAACCTTGCTTCTCAACATACGTACTTCTACCGGTACGCGACCTTAACGAAAAATCACGCCAATCATGAACACAAGTCTCGACTTGCAGGAAGTATGCAAGAACTACGGTGACTTCGTCGCCGTCGACAAATTGTCTCTCTCGGTCCCTTCCGGGTCTATCTTTGGCCTGCTAGGCCCCAATGGCGCTGGTAAGACCACCACGATTCGGATGATCATGGACATAATTGGTCCTGATTCCGGAAAGGTCTTGATTGGAGGTCGACCGCGCACCGCTGAAGATTTGCACCGAGTCGGATATCTACCTGAGGAACGTGGGCTCTATCGCAAGATGACGGTGCTCGAACACCTGGTGTTCTTGGGCAAGATTCACGGGCTCAAAAAGGCAGTCGCATCGACCCGCGCGATGGAGTGGTTGGAGCGCATGGAATTGGCCGACCGGGCAGCACGCAAAGTCGAAGAACTGTCCAAAGGGCAGCAGCAAAAAATCCAACTCGCCGGCACCTTGCTGCATGATCCTGAGCTGGTCATCCTCGATGAACCTTTTTCTGGCCTCGACCCGATCAATCAAGGGTTGTTCAAGGATACCCTCGCCGACTACAAACGCCTCGGCAAAACCATTCTGTTTTCGACTCACGTCATGGAACAGGCCGAAAAACTGTGCGACCACATCGCCTTGATCTCTATGGGAAAAGTGGTATTACAAGGGGAATTAGGCTCGATCAAAGCTAACTTCGGCGATCACGGCTATCGTGTGCAAGGAACCGGATCCATCGAGGACCTTCGCGCAATGGAAGAAGTCGACGAGGTTGTGGAACTCGATGGGCACCTACGGCTACAGCTGCTTCCAGGGACCGACCCCGCTCACTTTTTGGCCGCGGCCACCTCTGTGTACCAGATTGCAGAGTTCACCCGATCTTCCGTTGACCTCGAAGAAATATTCGTGAGGACGATTCGCGATGCGCATTGAGAAAGCACTGATCGTTGCTTCGCGAGAATACCTCGCACGCCTGAAGTCAAAAGCCTTTTGGATCGCCACTCTGCTGATGCCGGTGCTGATGTTAGTAATGATGTTCCTCCCCTCCTTGCTTGCCGATCGTGCCAGTGCAGTACAAGAACTAGTGGTTGCTGGTGGTGATGCCGAACTTTTCGCGGATCTTTCTGCGGAATTATTTCCTGCCTCCGAATCCTCAGGTGGAGGAATTCAATTCAACTTAGTCCACCAACCGCTCGGGGCCGATGTTGAGGCGATGCGGTCCGACCTGGATGCACGCCTCTTGGAAGGGGAAATCGACGCTTGGATTTGGCTGGGGAAGGACCCACTCACGACTGAGAGCGTGGACTACCACGCGGAAAGCACCGCCAACGTACTCACCCAAAGTGTTTTGCGAAGAGCCCTCAATCGAACGCTCCGTCAACTTCGTCTCGTTCGCGCCGGCTTCGACCCCGACGAGGTTGCCAACCTCACTCAGGGAGTCAGCCTCAATCCAGTGCAAGTTGGCGCAGACGGAGACACTTCGAAAGGCGGTGGAGCGGCATTCTTGCTCGCTTTGTTCCTCATCTTGTCCCTGTACATGGGCATCATCATGTACGGCCAAGCGGTTCTTAACGGCGTGCTTGAGGAAAAGTCGAGTCGGGTTGTTGAAGTGATGCTGTCGGCAGTGTCGTCCACCGAGTTGATGTTGGGCAAGCTGATCGGCATCTGTGGCGCTGCTTTGACCCAGATGGTGGTTTGGCTAACTGCCGCGTTTGTCGGCCTAACTCCGGGCTTGTTTGCGGCCAGTACGATGCTGCCTGAGGGCATCGAGCTTCCGAGCTTGCCGCTGTCCGTGGTCTTTCATTTCCTAGGATTCTTCCTTTTGGGATTCGGTATCTATGCCGCTTTCTACGCCACTCTCGGCGCCGCATTTAACAACGTACAAGAAGCTCAGCAGATGGCCGTTTTCGGGATCGCATTCCTGATCATGCCAATGCTGGCATTGTCTCCGATTATCAATGACCCTGACTCCAAACTATCGGTCATCATGTCGCTGATCCCGATGTTTTCCCCGCTGGTAATGGTGATGCGTATTGCCGTCAAGACACCACCCGCGTGGCAGATCGCTCTCAGCTACTTGCTGACCACCGCGTTCATGTTCTTGATGATCTCGGTCGCCGCCAAGGTCTACCGCACCGGAATCCTGATGTACGGCAAGAAACCCACCTTTGCCGAGCTGTGGCGCTGGGTGCGCCACGCTTAGATCGTAACGCTATTCGGATATCTCAGCAGGGGGGCGTCGCATCCGTTGCCGATGCCTGCGCTCTCGTCGGGCGATCATCCGGTCGAAGTGTTCTCTCTGCTGTTCGTCGAGAATCGTACGCACTTCATTGAGGTGCGAGGACCGAAGACCTTCGACCTCGCTGCGAACCCGGGGCCGGACTTTAGCCATCTTTTCTTCGATTTGCCGATGAAGAGCTTCTAGTTGATCGGCTTGGTCCTTCGAGAGGTTTAAACTGCGGATGAAGCGCTGATCGAGCAGCCTTGGTGCCGAATGTTCCCGGTGATCCTGATCGACCATCCCGCTTCCAGAAAACCGGTGCCCAGGAAAACGGCCTCCGGGAGAGTGGTGCTGAAAGGCAAGGGTTCCCAACGATCCAACCCCAAGTCCCGAGAGAAAAACCAACAGTACGACTCCGCCCGCGAGCCATTTACTCATCGTCCACCGCCTCCATGACCCAGGCAACATAGTCATCCACCGCTGCAGTTGAACCATCGTTGGTGAGTGCGCCCTGATAGGCCAACCACAGGGTCAATGCGACCACCGTGGCCAGGGTCGCGGGGACCACTCGTAGGGCGATCGCGACCACCGGATGAGGTCGACCATCCAGTCGCCGGCATACTCGACCGGCAAAACCGGGCGCTGGGCCTACCTTGGAATCTTCGCTTAAGACCTGCTCTATTTGTTGCCAACGCTGAGCAATAATCCCGCATCGAGGACAGTCGGCAAGGTGGCGATTCCCAGGCTTGCCCGCCACAAGGTGCTGACGAAATTGCCTGCACTCGTCTTTGACCTGGACTCGGCTAAACATTGTGGCCTCCGGTGCTCGAATTTTCCTCTTCGGCCCACTTACGAAGCTTGGCCCGCGCCCGATGTGCGCGTACTTTAACGTTGGCTTGGGTCCACCCCAGTCGGTGTGCGATCTCAGCTACGGTCCATCCTTCGGCGTGCAACAAGCGCAAAACCATTGCGTCGGCAGGAGCCAGGCGTGCAATCATCTGGCTCGCTTCGATGCGTACTTCGATACCGGGCGACCGCGCAACGATCTCCATCGGAAGCGGCTCCGTCTTCTTCTGTCGGCGTAAGATGCCCAATGAGGTGTTTAGACAAACCCGTGTTAACCAATGCTCAAACGGGGCGCGTCGAGAATAACGATCCAGCTTGCGCCAAGCGGTCAAGAAGGTCTCTTGTGCCGCCTCCTCAACGTCCTCGGGTCGGCGAAAGAAGCGACCGGAGAGTTGAAAGACTCTTCGCTGGTACTTGGTCACCAGGTATTCGAAGGCGTCGCGATCCCCAGCCTGAGCCGCTTGGACCCATTCGGTATCTGCGTCCTTTTCGACATCCCGAGCGGCGAAAAGAAGCCACGGCTTGGTGATCACGAGTTGTACGTCCATGGTGAATAAGCCTACGCCTTGGGACGGGTCCCATTTTGGACACTGCTTCGTCTCTTCTCACTGAAGTACATAGAATACATTGCGCTTGTCGTTCTTCGCATTGAACAAAATGGACCACCGTCGCAGCAATCTGACAAGCGCTAACAAGCCCTAGTGTCCACGCCGTTGGTGAAGTCGCTTGCCGCGGTGCTCGCGGCGTTTGTGTCGCCGGCCGGTCCCCTCAGAGCGCATCTCTTTCACCGCATCCAATCGCTGCAACTGGTCGGGTGTCAAAAGGGCCGAGATCTCGGCGTGAACTTGCTCGCGTTCAGCACTCATCTGTTGTCTCGATTGATGCATTTCAATCATCAACGCTCCCACCTCAGCCGGGTCTGGAGAATTGGAATCGAGCAAAGACCTCAGTTGCTCGTGTTTGGCTTGAGCTCCTTCTCGCCGCGTAGCGTGGCGCTCATGCGATTCAGTAAGAATTGCTTCTACTTGCGCCTTTTGACCTTCATCCAGCTCCAATACCTCAACCATCCGATCCAGGTGGCGCTCCATCCGCTGTTCCCCGAAGTGACCCACGTTTTCCGCCGAGTCCCCCGCGTCACGCGGGTGCGCCGCGGCGGTTGTTGCGATCAGCAGGGCGAAGCCGGTGGTTAGCCATATTCTTGCGTGTTTCATTCTCAAGTCTCCTTGCATCGTCATGTCGGACTGGACATCGATTATTGACATCCTTCACCTTGCTAGATGCAAGCCAAGGGGATTCGGTTACATTAGAGACAGAGCTGCTCCCGATTGGACACTCTGCACTGCTGCAGTTGAGGGGCGGATTCGCACCTACGGAACTGACTCGCCACGGACATCGACCATTGCCAACGCGTGAGAATCACCCGCTAGACCCTTGAGCATGGATCTGGCGTACGAACTCACCGAGGCGTCCGTGTCGTTCAACCCCTTTTCGAGAGCCCTCAAAGTGCCATTCATTTGCGTTCCGTGCTTCTCTTAGCAACTGAACAGTGTCGGGCATATTCTTCTGACTCCGCCAAGAGCTTCCCAAGGGGTTTTCAGGCAAGTCAATTAGATTTTCGACCCGTCCCCGTACTCGGTCTCTTCAGCCCAACAATGGCAGCGAAGTACCCAGTGATTTCCGCTCTAGGCTGCGGTTCTGCGTCTCCATCTTCAGCCGGTGCAGCAATCTTCATCCTCCTTTTTCGATCGTGCCGACAGCCGAACAAATTGCCTTTGAACCCGACTCTCGATAACAAAGGAGGCTGGCCGAGAACCAAGAGCAGGAAGGGGGCACCAACTCCAATCTGGCTCTAGGTTCACGATAGAATGGGGAAATGCTGGAAGATAGGGATCCTCCTCAGTGCTCCACACTTTCTGAGCGAAGCCGCAGCCGCCGAGAACGGATTGTTGGCCACAGTTCTTCAAGCTTTGAAGAGGCTGAGCTTTGGGATCTGGAGTTCTGGCAGAGTTGCACCCCGCAAGAAAGGTTGTCGGCTCTAGTATCGATCCATCGCGACGTGGAAGCAATCAGCAACCGCAAAGCAGTCAGCGAACACCAGAATCGCTAGTATGGAATCCATCCAGGACTTTGAGGACCTTCTCGACCTGTTCGAGCAATTCGGAGTCCGCTATCTAATCATTGGCGGGCTCGCCTTCATTTACCACGCGAAACCGCGTTACACCAAAGACATGGACCTTTGGGTTGATCCCTCTTTCGTCAACGTCGATAAAGCAAACAAAGCTCTTGCAGAATTCGGCAGTCCTTACCTTCTCAAGAACTCAAACAGGGACGAAATTCTCCAACTTGGGGTTGCCCCAAACCGCATCGATCTGCTGCGAGATCCCGCGAGCGCGGGCGGCCCAACCTTCTCGCAGGCGTGGGCGTCGCGCGTCCGCGACAACTACGGACAGGTGGAGACTAACTGGATCGACCGCACAAGTTTGCTGGACATCAAGAGCCGGATCGATCACCCGCGCCACCAGGAGGACGCCCGCGTCCTTCGACTAATCGAAGGACAATCGGCCGAAGACGAATAGAAGACCGCTCACCAGTCATCCGCACGGCTGGAGGTTTTGTCGTAGCGAGGGACACAATACTCTTATTGTGTCCCCTTATTCGTTCTCCTCTGAGCGCATCTCTTTCACCGCATCCAATCGCTGCAACTGGTCGGGTGTCAAAAGGGCCGAGATCTCGGCGTGAACTTGCTCGCGTTCAGCGCTCATCTGTTGTCTCGATTGATGTATTTCAATCATCAACGCTCCCACCTCAGCCGGGTCTGGAGAATTGGAATCGAGTAAAGATTGCAGCATCTCTTGTTTAGCTTGAGCCCCTTCTCGTCGGGCAGCATGGCGGTCGCGTGATTCAGTGAGAATCACTTCTACTTGCGCCTTTTGACCGTCGTCCAGCTCCAATGCCTCGACCATCCGATCCAGGTGGCGCTCCATCCGCTGTTCCCCGAAGTGACCCCCGTTCTCCACCGAATCCCCCGCGTCACGCGGGTGCGCCGCGGCGGTTGTTGCGATCAACAGGGCGAAGCCGGTGGTTAGCCATATTCTTGCGTGTTTCATTCTCAAGTCTCCTTGCATCGTCATGTCGGACTGGACGTCGATTATTGACATCCTTCACCTTGCTAGATGCAAGCCAGGGGGATTCGGTTACATCACTGGGGCACAACGCCTTATTTACATCGCGTTCTAACTTTGTTATAACATTGATCTTCGTCATCCTGAGGTGCCGCTATGGTCAAGACTCTTAAGAAACACGGAAACAGCCAAGCCCTGGTCATTGAAAAACCGTTGATGGAGGCTTTGGGAATCGACAGTGATACTCAACTTCAGATCACCGTGCATGGAAACTCACTGGTTGTTACGCCAATCCATGTCGGGGTGGGAAAAGACAAGGTCGATGAGGTGATCGACCAACTACGCCCGACCTATGGGGACATGCTCCAACGCTTGGCTCAGTGAAATGGCCCCAGAGAAAAGTGGGTGAGATAGGTGGGTTTGGTGGACCTACAATTCCTCAGCGTCAACAACGTTCTGGCGATCCACGAAAACACCACCGCTGTCGAAGGCGGTTTGGGTGGTCTTCGCGATGTCGGCCTATTGGAGTCGGCGGTACTCATGCCACAGCAACAATTCGACGGCCAGTATTTACATCCTGATCTGCCAGCGATGGCGGCAGCCTATCTTTTTCACATCGCGCAAAACCATGCGTTTATCGACGGCAACAAACGCACCGCGGTTTTGGCGACTTTGGTGTTCTTGAGCATCAATGAAACCGAGAAACTACCGCCGCCCGAGTCACTGGAACAAACTACCCTGGCCGTCGCAGCAGGCCAGATCGGAAAAATTAAACTGACCGAATGGATGAGAACGCGGATCGGATAACCAAGCGGGACACAATTGTGTCCTCTATGTCGCCTAATCGTCTTTTTCTTTCAGAAATTGCATGTAGTCGCGAACAGCCTGCTCTTGACCGGCAGTCTCGATCGAATCAGGGCGGAGCCTGCGTATCTTGGCTATAGCGTCGTTCGCCTCAAGACCTCGATTGACGAAATACGCCGCTACCATTGTGCCCGATCGGCCTAGTCCAGCCGTGCAATGTACCGCCGCACGTTCACCGCGAGCAACAACAAGGCTCACTATTTTCACGAACTCATGCATCTGTAGCAGGGTCGGAGCCGTGTAGTCTTTGACTGGAATGTGATATCCAATCAAGTCGTGCCTATCCAGTCGATCCATGTCAATTGACTCCTCAGTCAACGAGACTAAGGTGCTGATTCCCTGCCCGGCAATGTAGTCGAGATCTTCAGCAAGGTCGCGAGAACCACCGGGCGCGGGCATCGCGGCCAGTTGATCGGTAATTACCCACGAGAAACCGCTCATACTGGCCTCCGGGCTGCCATCCTTGGAAGAACTCTTGGGTACAGACTGGCAGGCAGCAACTACGGTGAGCAACAAGACGATGGCCGTGAGACGAATCGGGTTCATCGTAACGATGGGTTGCGAAGAGTCTAAGGCCCGAGCCCGAGTGACTCCCAAGCTATACATTTCTTTTCTACCAAGCCAGCTCGGTGTCACTTCTGCCAAATATCTGGCGACCAATCACGGAAACCAAGACTCCACTGTGTCCCTACCAAACTAGAACCTCCATTCCACCGCGCCGCGAACGCTGTGCCCCCGTTCTGAGACGCTTAAGCCAGTGAAGGGGTTGGCGGCGTTGAGATGGCGGACGAATGCCTTGTCGTTAAGATTCTCGACCACCAGCTTGAAGTGCCAATCGGAGCGTTGCCATGCGAATGACAGGTCACCACGACCGTATCCCGGAGTGGGCTTCTCGAAACGGCTGGTAGCCACCCGATCTTGACGGTGCTCAAGAGTCCAGGCCAGTTCAATGTCGAGAGAGGCGGTGGCGTGCAGTAGCCCTCCTATCCAGGCACGTAGTGGTGGCACTCCGAAGGCTGGGTCGCCAAATTCTTCGTCTGTTCCCTGCAACCATGAAAGATTGCCCCACAGCTCAACCTTGACCCCGGTCTGACGGCGAGCCTGCAGTTCGGCACCGCTGAAAGTTGCCTCGGAACCGTTTCGGTAGCGGAAGACTTGGCTCGGACTCATCGGGAGACGGCGCGGAATGGTGCTATCCGGCAATACGGTGATGTAGTCATCAACTACTCGGTGAAAGACGCTAATCGAACCATCCAGCTTTGCTCCCCGATACTCAATACCGAGGTCCAATTGCTGAGACCTCTCTGGAGCTAGCTGTGGGTCACCGACGAACTCCGCTGCCACTTGAAAGCGCGTGGCAGGAAACCGGTCCGCGTAGCGCTCCAAAGCACTCGGTAATCGCTCAACCGCACCAAGACCGCCAACGATCGCCCATTCACTACCCAATTGACGACGCCCACTCACCGCCACGGCGATCAGACTGTCATCTCGCCCGCCCAACTCAGCAGGCAATTCAGAAAACAACACGGACTCGCCCCGCATGGCTGTGGACGCTTTGTCCATCCGGATAGTGCTACCCATCGTCCACCGGTCTCCACGGTAGGTCGCTCTGGCGTAGGCCCCGGTATCTTGTGTCTGGACATCGGGCCAAACCATATCGTCAAACATCACCATTCCTGTGTCGCGTCGGCTGATGGTGCGAGTCGCGTTTTGCACTAGGGTGTAGTGATCGACGCCGGTAGTCAACGACCAATCGCCGAAACCCCACGTCACCATCGCTCTTCCACCACTGGTGTCGGAAGACGCCGGCAAGTCGACCTGGATCGCGAACGGAGGCGTCCGCCCCGCCATTGGACGAGCCGTGGGTTTCGCTGCATTGTTCATCGCATGGCTCTTGTCGTTGCTGTAAACCTGAAACTGTATGGCGTCCACTAACCGAGAACTGCCTGTCAGGGTTAGGTCGTGCGAGCGGGTGTCGAAATACGTGGCATCCAGAAGCCGCCCAGGGTAGTCGATGTCGTCTTGGCTCTGCCGGCCGCCGGCGTAGCCGAGTTGCCAACTCTCGTTGATCATGGCATCAACATTCCAACGCAGATCTGTGGATTGGTAGTCCCCAGGAATCTTGGCTCCGCTTCCATCTTCATAGTCGTCACCAGCACGCGTCTGCGCGAACCCATTCCAACGCACCTGTGGTCCTCCGGATGACAAGCTCACGTAGGCGTCATGGGGGTTGCCATTGCTGCCATAGTCGACGCCAACTCTCCCCAATGGCTGCAGTAAGGAGTCGGCAAAGACCCCGCGGTGGGTATCGAGGTAGATCGCCGCCATCGCCCCAGCACCCCATTCCAAGGCGTATGGTCCTTTGACCACAGTGAGCTTCTCAACAGCTCGCGGACTGATGTGTGCCAGCGCGGAGTCCATACGCCCAGGCGCAGCCGAAAAAGTACGGGTACCGTCAACGAAGATCGCAAGCTGCCCCTCGCGCAGTCCTCTCACCTGCGGATCCATCCCAATGGCACCGCGCCGGACTGCTTCCATCCCTGGCTGGCGTCGCAACAAGGCTCCAAGATCTTCGCCGCCCCAAGTTTCGATCTCATCGCTGGTTTTGACAACTTCAGACGGTGTATCCGGGTGATTGGCGGAAACGGAAATCGATTGGCGAAATTCCGCTTTGGTTTCCGACGACTCATCTTCAACTTCTACGCCCTGTTGATCGGCTGCCGACAGTGCAACGGCGCCACCAAGCCCTATCTGCCAACGTAGCTGAGACACTTGGCCCCCTGATAATTAGAGGGCGGAAGGAGGTTTCAGTATGTTTCAGAATCAGCCCATATTGCCCGTCTCGCCGAAGGCGACCGAGGAGCGTAGCGACGAGGGAGCCGGAGGGGAGACGGCGCATTTGTCCTCGACCCCCGAATCGGTACCCGACCCTGAGATCGAGGCTCGACCCGCCAGACGGCGGTTTACGGCAAAGTACAAGCTGGCGATCTTGGAGCAGGCCGACGCTTGCTCCAGCCGAGAGGAGGTCGGGTCCCTGTTGCGCCGGGAGGGTCTCTACTCATCTCATCTATCTAACTGGCGCCTAGCTCGGCGACGGGGATCGCTTGCCGCGCTCGGCAAAAGCCGTGGACGCAAACCCAAAAGGCACCCGTTGGAAAGCAAGGTTGCTCGACTAGAGCGGGAGAAGACTCGGCTTGAGAACGAATTGCACAAGGCACAGCTGATCATCGATGTGCAAAGAAAAGTAGCCGGGCTGCTGGGTATCCCCTCAGAGGGCGAGAAGAACTCGTGAAAGCGGCCAGGACGCTGGCTCCGTGGGTCGGTATCGCACCGGCCTGCCGGAGCCTGAGCGTCAGTCGTGCAACGTTCTATCGTCGGCTTCGGCCGAGATCAACCGAGCCTCAGCAGCCTCGACCGACTCCAGCTCGGGCACTGACAGTCAGCGAAAAACAACAGGTCCTTGACCTACTCAACGGGCCGCGCTTTGTCGACGCTGCACCGGCGGCCGTGGTGGCCACCCTTCTCGACGAAGAACGCTATCTGTGCTCGGAGCGCACCATGTACCGACTCCTGGCAGCTGAGAAGACGCTGCAGGAGAGACGGCGCCAACGCCGCCATCCGGTCTATACCAAGCCAGAGCTACTCGCCACAGCGGCAAACCAAGTCTGGAGCTGGGATATCACCCGGCTGCGAGGTCCGCAGCCGGGATGGTGGTTCTATCTCTACGTTGTCCTCGATATCTTCAGCCGCTATGTGGTCGGCTGGATGCTCGCCGAGCACGAACGCGAGGCCTTAGCCCAAAGGCTTCTCGAGGAGACCTCAACCAAGCAAGGCATTCCCAAGAATCAGCTAACCCTACACAGTGATCGGGGCTCGCCGATGACCGCCAAGGACACCGGACGACTCCTCGTACGGCTTGGTATCTCTCAGTCGTTCTCGCGGCCTCGCATCTCCAACGATAACCCCTTCTCCGAAGCACAATTCAAGACCCTCAAGTATCACCCGAGCTTTCCGGATCGGTTCGGCTCAATCGAGGACGCGATCGCCTTCTGCCGCTCGTTTTTCCGCTGGTACAACACCCAGCACCGGCACGCCGGCATCGCCATGCTGACACCCGAAGATGTCCACTGCGGCAAGGCCGACCACAAGCTCAAGATCCGTCAACTGGCCCTTGACCAAGCTTGGCGAAACAACCCACAGCGATTTGTCCGTGGAAGACCGACCGTTCAGCTATTACCGAGGGCCGTCTGGATCAACCCACCCAAACATCAGCGCACCAAGGAGGTTGTCCCGATTCACTAATTAATTCTGCCAACTGTCTCAAAGTTGTTGACAGGTTCCGAAGTGTCACTACAAGGCAATACCTAAGCCTCAAACGACGCCCTTGGATAAAGCTATTCATACGACCTCCCGAGTCAGTTTTTCTTACAAGTCCGAGCCACTGAGACCCGGGCTACGACGTTTCAATCTGCTAGAGCCCGGATCACTACCAAACCTTGAAGCCTGGCGACTGAAGTTCGAGTCTCGACAAAATCCCCATCAAAGGTGGACCATAGGCGAGCAGCACCAAGACCACGGCAGAGGTCACCCAGATTCCCCAACGCTCAAGAATTGCCAGGGCTTCGGACGAATCGGCGATGGCTTCCGCAAAAGGCACCTCGATCTCGACCTCACGCTTGGAAACCCAGATGGTCGCCAACATGTTGAGGAAAAACAGCAGCCCACTGAGGAACAGCACAGTGCCACCAATTCCCACCAACGGCAGGGCGGAAGACCACTCCGGTTGGGCGTAGGCAACCGAGCCGAGTGGGGTTCTTCGAGGGGCGCCCATTAGGCCCAAGCGATGCAAGGCGTTGGAGAACACCACCATGCCGACCAACCAGCTCCACACCTGTACCTGCGCCATACGCTTGCTCCAAAGAGCCCGTCCTTTGAGTAGTGGCACCAGCCAGTAACAAATGCCTATGAAAGTAAGCGCCGAAGCCGTTCCCACGGTCAGGTGGAGGTGACCGGGAATCCAGGCGGTGTTGTGAACAATCAAGTTCAGATTCATCGAGGCGTTGATCAAACCCCCGATACCTCCAAAGACAAACACCACCATCGCCAACACCTGGGCAGCCACAGACGGGTCGCTCCAGGGGAGTTTGAAGAACCAACCAAAGATGCCCCGCCCGCCCCGATTCTTGCCGGCCAGTTCCAGCGAAGCGACGACGTTAAAGAAGGTCAACAAGCTGGGAAAAAACACTCCAAAAGTAAAGATCATATGCACCAGTTTGAAACCCTCGTGGATGCCGGGGTCGGTGAACTGATGATGAAAACCGGTGGGGGTCGATAGCAGCAAGAACAGGATAAACGCGATCCGCGCCATCGGGTCACTAAACAGCTTGCCTCCGGCCTGCTTGGGCACCATGGCGTACCAAGAAATGTATGCCGGCAACAACCAGAAGTAGACGATCGGGTGACCGGTGAACCAAAACAAGATGCGCGCGGTCAGCGCGTCGGTGTTCTCGACCAAACCCATCGACCACGGGATCAGCATGGTCACCATCTCGGTCGCCAGGCCCATCGAGGCGATGGTCCACATGAAAAAGGTCGCCACACACATGAAGGCAGGTAGCGGCAATTTTTCCCCGGGATGATCTCGCCGCCAGCCCCGGTAGGTCATGGTCAAGTTACCTGTCACCAGCCAAGTCCCCACCACCACCAAGGTCAGTCCTAGATAAAACGCCCAATGTGCCTGCATCGGCGGATACATGGTGTAAAGCACCGAAGCTGCATTGGCGAGCAACGGAACTGCCGCCATCACCAAACCGCCGGTCATCAGCCAAAAAGTGCCCCAGGCGAGCTTGCGGCTGGCCAACGGTCGACCCAGGGCGCGCATCATGACGAAGGGAACAAAGCCGCAGATAAAGAAAGTGGTAAACACCAGGGCGTTCAATACGCCATGAATGCTCAGCCCGTGGTAGTAAGACTGAACGACCGGCTTGAGGCTGCCGTAGACGTTGATTCCGGCGTGCTCCAAGCCTTGAAACAGCCCGGTGGTCATGCCACCAAACAGAGCCACCAAGCTCACCGCAATAAAGGCCCCGGTGAGCTTACGATCGGACGCGGTGTCAGCGTGCTGCATGACCCTCAACTCCTTCTTCTAGGTTCAAAGATGCATTGACCGCGGGTTCCACAATCACCCGCGCCCACATCGTTTGATGAGCGATGCCGCAGTATTCGTGACAAATAATTGGGTACTCGCCGGCTTTGTCGAAGATCGCTTTTACTCGCGCTACCTCGCCGGGAATCAACATTACGTTTACGTTGGGGTCGTCGATCAACATCCCATGCACCAAATCCAGGCTGGTCACCACAAAGGTCACTTCAGAGCCAACCGGTACCCGTATTTCAGCTGGATCGAAGGACCAAGTGCGCGCCAGCATGCGGGCCTCGTAGGTCATGTACCCGGTTTTGAATACGCCTAACTGGTCGAACGGAGCTGTAGTTGCCGCTTGTTTTGGATCGATTCGGCTGTGGGCGGAGGGCACGTGCATGCCGACGCCAAACACCGTGACCAAGATCGCCACCAAGATACCGAATGGCAGCGCCAAGCTCGGCAGGATCCAGGCCAGTTCAAAAAGAGTATGTTTTTTCAATGCTGATGCCCTCCTTACGCAACTCAGCTACCGCCCGCCACCCTCAGGGTCGCAAACTCTCCAGGGCTAGAACCAAAGTCTCAAATAGACGTTGAGCCAACCCAGCGCCAAAAGAACCATGTACAGCGCGATCCAAACCAATGCGCCAGTGGGACGGTGTTCCTGTTCACTCATCGTCCAGCCCTTACAAGGTGCGCATGAACTCGACGATTTTCTCCAGATCTGCATCGGTCAGCTTCGCGTTGCCACCCTTGGGCGGCATATCGATACCGGTGACATTGAGTGGATCCGAACCCTTGCGACCGTCCGTGAGGAACTGAACCAACTCGGCGTCAGATTGATCCTTGATCCATTGGTTGCCGCGCATGTCCTTACCCAGGTTGGGGACACCTTCTCCGTTGAGGCCGTGGCAGGTGGCGCAGTTTTTGCCAAATAGCGCCTTGCCAGCGGCGAGATCGCCACCACCAGAGGCTGAACTGCCACCGCCACCGCAAGCAGCTGCGACCACGGTTAAGACCAGAACACCGAGCATTGCTGCTAAAGCCATTCGTTGCGGATTTTCCTTGTGCATCATCTTCACTCCTCGTTTCCGTCGGTGATTCGGTTCTGTTTCAAGAATTCACCCTGGGCCAAATCGGCTCGAGCGAGTTTACGATATTCCCATGGGGTTTCACAGATATCCTGCTATGCCGCCGAGGAAGTTTTCTTTCGCTCATGCCACCACTGGGGAAAAACCTCGGTGATGAGAATTGGCGTCATTCCGCTGTGCTCCAAGTACGACACCGCCAGCTTTCTCTCCCTCCCATCTCGCAATGCACCGCCAACTGGTCGGCCTGGGGGATTTCGTTGATCCTGGGTGCCAGAAGGCGAGTATGGCGCTATGTTAACCGCGTCCGGAACATCACCGGTGGCGAGCTTAGCCGCGCCGCGAACGGCCAAGAGCACAATCTCGGTAGATACGCATACTGGGCCAAACGCGAGTCAACTATCTGTCGAAAGATCATAGTCTTACTCCGTTCACGGTGGTTTTCGGCCACACCAGCTTATTCCTACTCATAGCTAGAGCCAAACTTCGGGCAAGCCATCGCAACGCTATTTCCGTACAATGGGTACCCTGCGGGGGATCTAGGATTCCGATCCCGGCAGCCCACAAACCAGACTTATCGGAGATCGTCATGCTTTCGACCCAACCTCGCGTCATTTCGGCGCTGTTCTTGACCTTGTCCCTGGCTGTTATCAGCTGTCAAGGAGTCTCTGATTCCACGACGGAGCACGACGAAGCTAGCGCGGAACAGATCGCTTGGTTCGACGGCTCTGTGGAGGAAGCGTTCGCCTACGCTAAAGAATCCCGCAAGCCTGTGTTCCTGTATTGGGGCGCCGTCTGGTGCCCACCGTGCCACTATCTCAAGGACAAGATCTTTACCAAGCCGGAGTTCGTCGCCAAGAGCAAGCTGTTCGTCCCGGTCTACCTCGACGGAGATACTGAACGGGCACAAATTTGGGGCGAGAAGCTCGACATCAATGGCTATCCCACGGTGATCATTCTGGAACCGGACGGCAACGAAGTTCTACGCATGTCCTCGGATGTGCCGATCGCAGAATACACCGAGGTGCTGGATCTGGCCTTGGCGGCAACCAGCCCAATCCAGGAAGTGGTCGCGAGTGTCCTGGAAACCGGTCCCGGCAACGCCGACCGTAACGACCTCGGGCAGCTTGCCTATCACTCCTGGGGCCAGGACTCGGACTTCGACTATGCCTCCGAGGAGGATCTGGCAGTAGCGCGCCGACTATGGTCCGAGACACCAACCGAGTACCAACTCGAACGCAGCCGCTTTCTCGCCCTGTATATCGACACCTTGGATGCTCAAGAGGAAGTCCAGGTCGAAGAGGAAGAACGGTCTCAGCTTCTGGCGGAGACCACCGCTTTGATCAACGACCCGGCCCTGCGTAACAGCAATTGGTGGTTGTTCGCTTATGGCTTGGACACGGTCGCTCCGCTGCTCACAGAGGAAGGCGAACAACGCGATCAGTTGATTCAGCAATGGCTACAGGTCGCAACCACGGTCGAGGCGGATGAATCGCTGACCACCGCGGAGAGAATCGCAGCGTTTCGGCCACGCATCAGCGCTGCACAACTGGCCGCGAAGGAAGAAGAAGAGCTCCCCGAAGAACTCCTGAAGGCGGTGCGTGAGAAAGTTCAATGGGGCAACGATCGGACCACCAACCCCAACGAACTCCAGTCGGTGATGAACTCTATGGCTCACTTGCTTCGCGATTCAGGCCTCAAAGGCGAAGCAATCGAACTACTCAAGAATCGGGTTGATGACGCGGTAGCGCCTTACTACTACATGTCTTGGATTGGCTGGCTGGAAAACGACGCCGGGAACACCGAAGAAGCCATGAAGTGGTACCGCAAGGGTTGGGACACCGCGACCGGTCCAGCGACAAGGCTGCAACGCGGCGCCGGGTTCATTCGCACCCTGATGGAAATCACTCCAGAAAACTTAGAGTCGGTGCGTCGAGATTCCTTGGCACTGGCCGACGAGCACTTGGTCGACGATTCAGCTTTTTCCGGCCGCAACCGTCACAGCTGGGCCCGTTTGTCCACCGCAATGCTGGAGTGGGCTGAGGGCGACGCCGAACGACAAGAGGTGATCTCTGCGGCACGCGACGCGGTGACCAGCCGTTGCGATCATGCCGCTCTCGACCCAGAAAGCGACGCCCGCGCCACCTGCACCAGCTTCTTGGAGCCCGGTCAGGCGATCTAGCCCAATAGTGCTGCGGTTGAGGTCGCGTCTCGCGCTGGCAATGCCCGGCACTACAAATCTTTGAAACCGAGAATCGTGATGACTAAAATGAAATTCCTATCTGCCGTTCTATTGATGGTCGCCGTCTCTCCTCTTCTTGCTTCCGATCCGATCAAGGTAGACCATCCCTCACAGAAGGTCTACGACCAACAACTGGCAGAGCAACTGGGGGCAGACCAATACGGCATGAAGTCCTACGTACTGGTGATCTTGAAAACCGGTCCCGCGGACTCAAAAATCACCGACCCAGAGGAGCGCCAAGCCTTGTTCTCGGGGCATTTCGCCAACATGGGCCGACTCGCCGAAGAAGGGAAATTGGCTGTGGCCGGACCACTAATGGACCGTGCACCAATGCGCGGAATTCTGGTACTCAACGCGGGAACTCTTGACAAGGCCGAAGCGCTCATCAAGACAGATCCAACCGTCGAAGCCGGGATCTTCGTCTATGAAATGACCAAGCTCTACGCCTCAGCCGCTTTGATGCAGGTCAACGAGATCCACCAAACGATCCAAAAGACTGAATTCTAGGCGGCTCAGCGAGAATCGAGGTCCCAGCTACTCCGCTGGAAATTGCTTAACTCAAGTGGGCGATCGCAAAATCGTCTCAGCCTAGGATCTACTCAGAATCTCGGAATCGATCACCGTAACGTAACGGTTCGCCGGTCTCCCACGGACGGTACTCATTGCAGAACTGGACCCGCTCGCCTAGGGGTGGGTGACCGGATCTCCACAGTTTGTAAAACGGTCCGGGGTAGGGATTGTAAAGATTCTCCGTCTGTACCTTGACGAATCCTTCGGCTGCCGCCTGATTGTTGCGGGTCAGCTCAAGCCCGAAACGATCGGCCTCGCGTTCCATATACCTGGTGTAGGCATTGAGGCCTGGGCTGGCAAAAAAGAAGTACATATTCATCAAGAGAAACAAAAGCGGCAGAGAAGCAAAGTCGCCTAACTTGGAGAAGCCGAAACGCTTCTCATGCCGTCTAATTAGCCCGTCGGAAACTCTGTAAATAAAGTAAAACCCGAGCATCGCGATTGCGGACATCAGAAACACCAACACAACAACGTGGCTCAATAGGTAGTGGCCCATTTCGTGCCCAACGACAAAGAGAATCGCACCTGCATCGAGCTTTTCGATGGCCGTATCCCACAAAACAATCCTCTTGGTTCCAAGAAAACCACTGACATAGGCATTCACTCGTTCTGTATCAACACTCTTGTCAACCTCAAAGACCCGGCTGTCTTCGATACCAACGCGATCCGCGAGGGCAAGAATTTGGGACTCAAGCTGCTTGTCCTGCATCGGGCCAAAGTCGTTAAACATCGGCGCAATCCATATCGGCGCGATCATGTTGATGACAAAGATGAACGGAATCACCGCAAGCCCAGCGTAGAGCCACCATCGAGTTGGACTCTTGCGGATCAAGAGATAAACCAGCCAAATGGTCAATGTTGCAATAATGGTACTTACGGCAAGGCCTTTGACTGAGTCTCCCAACCACTTGGCTAACGTTTGATTCGAAAGATCGTAGGCGTGCTGACGAACAAATCCTCCGTAGTAGGCCAGAGGTAGCTTCAGGAGATAACTGATGGCGTTGTATCCCACCAAGTAGATAGCCAATGCGAAGAACCACCAGCGCCCGAAACCAATCGCCCAGGTACGCAAGCGCGCAGAAAGCCCGGTCCAGAGAAAAAGAGCTGGAATCAAAAGGCCGACTAAGACACCGACAATCCAGAGAACATTACCGCTCTTGTAGTAGTTGAGCGTTTTTTCAGACGCCGGTGGCACAATCACCCGGTCGTCAGGCGCGTCGGCCACAAGCGTAGCTCCCACTTCAACGGCCTCTACTGCAGCGTTGCTTTGCTCTTGTTTCTCGGTGGAAACTTGGCCGACGGCCACTGGGGCCAGACCCGACAGAGCGATCACCACAAGGACCACCAGGGACCGAATCAGGGTTCGACCGTGCGGCATTGAGTTTGATGTACTGTGCATATCCCCTCCGCGACCGTAGTTAAGTCCTGGCGCCCTCCAGGCACCAGATCCTGACGTGTGCCTCAACAAGCTAGCAGCTTCGCGGAGGTTGCTCAACGTGCCTACACTCACCTTTCGTGGTGCTGCGACTCCCAAGATACTTCAATGTAAGCCTAGGTCAAGAGAAAGAAGACCAACGTAAAAGACGAAATCGACCCGCATGAAAAGTACTGCTGTCTCTACTCAGAATCTCGGAATCGATCACCGTAACGTAACGGGTCGCCGGTCTCCCACGGACGGTACTCATTGCAGAATTGGATCCGTTCGCCAAGGGGCGGATGACCGGATCTCCACAGTTTGTAAAGCGGCCCCGGGTAGGGGTTACCCAGATTTTCTTCCTGCAGTTTGACGAACGCCGTCGCCGCAGCATAGTTGTCGTGCGTCAGCTCCAAGCCAAAGCGATCCGCTTCGTGCTCATAGTGACGACTGATGGTTAAGAAACCCGGCGTCAGGATGAAGAAGAACAGACCGAGTAGCAACGATAACAGTGGCAGCGAGGCGAAGTCTCCCAGCTCGCTGAAGCCGAAACGGTGTCGATACTTGGCGATCAGCCCCCCGGAAACCCGATAGATCAAGTACAAACCAAGCATCGTCATCGCGGAAATGAGCAGTGTCAAAGCAATGATATGGCCCAGCTTGTAGTGGCCCATTTCATGCCCCATGACAAACAGCAACTCCTCCTCGGACAGCTTTTCGATGATGGTGTCCCAAAGAACGATCCGCTTAGTTCCCATGAACCCGGAAACGTAGGCATTGACCGCCTCGGTGTCGACACTCTTGTTGACCTCAAAAACCCGGCTACCCTCGATTCCGGCGCGGTCTGCCAGATTCAAAATTTGGGCTTCCAGTGCTTGATTCTTCATTGGGCCGAATTCATTGAACAGCGGGGCAATCCAAATCGGAGCGATCATGTTGACCAAGAAAAAAAACGGCGCCACACCCAGGCCGGTATAGAGCCACCAGCGTCGTGGGCTTTTGCGGATTAACAAATAAGGAATCCAGGTAAACAGCACCGCCATGATCAGTCCCACCCCCAGTCCTTTGACCGAGTCACCCATCCACTTGCTGAAAGCTTGGTTGGAAAGGTCGTAGGCGTGTTGACGGACGAACCCTTGGTAGTAAGCCAAAGGCAGATTGAGGAGGTAATTGATCAGGTTGAAAGCGACCAGATAAACGGCCAAAGCCAAGAACCATTTCTTACCGAGACCCATCGCCCAGCTGCGCAAGCGCGCAGAAAACCCACTCCACAAAAACAAGACCGGAATCAACAGCGAAATCAGCAGATTGACCCACCAAAGAACGTTGCCACTACGGTAGTAGCGCATCGCTTTTTCACTCGTTTCGGGAACAACCACCGGCTCGCTAGGACCCTCTTTCTTCAGGGCCACACCCTCTGCGGCGACTTGCTCACTGAGCTTCACCGCTTCTACTCCGGAGTCTTGTGTCTGAGCCTGGGCTGCCGGAAATGCCGACAAGAGGATCGTCACGACCAAAACCAAAGTCATAGCAAATTGTGTCAATGAGCGAGAGTGGGAAAAAAGAGATGACATAGATACCTCCAGGGCTTTGTTCACACCGACCGACGTATTATTTCTTGCGGGCTATCCGCCTCAGAAACAATGTACTTGAAAAACACAAGGTTCCACGACGGGGGTAACTTCCTGCAACTTCATACGTACACTTGGCTAACGATGTTCCGGCGATGCCGTGAGCCCCGTCGGCACAAACCCTAGGAGGAGGCCCGAATGAAAACCAAATACCTGTGTTCATTTCTCTGTCTTGTGGTCGCGTTTTCAATGTTGCCCAACCCGGCAATCGCCGAAGACGCTACCGCTGAGCAGCTCTACTACGATTCTCGTAACCAGATCCCCGAGCAAGATCGCTGGGATCTGACACCGATTTACGCCGATCGCGAAGCGTGGGAACAAGCAGCAGCGGATTTGGCACCGATGATTGACGCTCTCAGCGACTATCAAGGCACGCTTGGCGACTCCCCTGAAGCGCTGGCGACAGCGTTGAACGCGTCATTCGCCGCCTCGCGTCACTTCGAAGACCTTTACGTATATGCCCATCAAGGACTCAATACCAACACAGCTGATCCAGAATCGAGTGAACTGGCAGGAAGCGCCCGAGGGTTCGCTTCCCGGCTCCAAGAGGCGACGGCGTTCATCGATCCAGAAATTTCACAACTCTCAGAGCAACAACTCACCGAGTTTCTTAGACATCCAGAGGTAGCGCCATACCAGCACTACATTGACAACGTGGTTCGCAGTCGCGAGCACCTGTTGTCGCCAGAGGTCGAAGGAATCCTGGCCGGGTCATCACTCTCCGGCAGCGCGCACCAGCAAGCGTTCTCGGCACTTGAGAACACCGGCATCGAGTGGCCAACGGTGACCGATGAAGACGGCAATGACGCCAAGGCGGTGCCCGGCCAGTACACCCGCTTCGTAACCAGCGACGATCGCGAGGTGCGTCAGCAGGCTGCCCTAGCAATGTTCGGTGCCTACTCTCAATTCGCCAACACCTTTGCCGCGACCTACGGAGGCAGCGTTCAACGAGCAGTTTGGATGGCGCGCACCCGTGGCTACGACTCGACCTTGGAGATGGCATTGGACGGTGTCAATGTACCCCGCACCGTGGTCGATCGATTGGTGAACACGGTCCACGACAATATTGATCAGGTACACAGCTACGCCGGGCTGCGCAAGCAGCTTCAAGGTCTCGACGAACTGCACATCTACGACCTCTACGCCAACCTGCTAACGGGGATCGACAAAAAATACACCTTCGACCAAGGCTGGGCCCTGGCGATGGACTTTTGGCAAGAAACCTTCGGTGAGGAGTACGCCGCCATCGCCGAGCGAGCCCGCCAGGAGCGCTGGATCGACGTCTACACCAACGAGGGCAAACGACCCGGTGCCTACTCGTGGGGCACTTACAATACCCATCCCTACCTGTTTCTCAATTGGGCCGGCTCTCTGGACTCGGTCTCGACCCTAGTGCACGAAATGGGTCACTCGATCCATAGCTACATGGCCGATCAAGCGCAGCCCTACCACGACGCCAGCTACAGTCTGTTCGTCGCCGAAGTCGCGTCGGTTGCCAGCGAATCTCTATTCTTGGAGTGGATGTTCCAACGCAGCAGCGATGCCGATGAGCGCAAGTTACTACTCAATCAAGCAATGAACAACGTCACCGGCACCTTTCTGCGCCAAGTGTTCTTTCATGAATGGGAAGCCAAGGCCCATGCGATGGCGGAAGCTGGCGAACCGATGACCAAAGAGAGCTTGGGAACCGCCTACACTGACCTGTGGCAGACCTACTACGGTGACGACTTGGTCGTCGATCCTGAGTACCAAGCGGGTTGGGCACGGGTGAGTCACTTCTATCGTAACTTCTACGTCTGGGTTTATGCCACCAGCTACGCCGCTGGCGAAGCGATCGCTGGCCGATTTCGAGAGGGCGACATCACCGCGGTGGAAGACTACTTGGCGATGTTGCGCTTAGGCGGCAGTGTCTATCCAATGGACGCGCTCAAGCGCGCCGGGGTCGACATGACCAATCCAGAAGTCATTGGCTCGATGATGGATCGCTACGGAGAACTGCAGCAACAGTTGGCGGTCGAGATGATCGCCGACTGATTGGAAGCTCGAGTCGGAAACGATTCGGTTTGGAAGGATGGGCCTATTCGGTTCGATTGCTCCTACTTACCGTTCTGGTCGAGTAGCAGCCTAGAAAAACGGCGGCTAGTTGGACAACGCCACCGCCAGAAAGTCAGAGAACTTCTCGGCTCCTCTTATCTGATCCAAGTAGTCGCAGGAATCAAACCACGTCCGGGTTTCCCTCGCCGCTTCGGTGCCTAGTCGCTGCTCAAGAAAATCGGTAAGTTCGCGGCTAGTCGCACCTTGCGCCTTGTAGGATTGATAAAACGCTCCGTAAGCCTCGATAAAGTCGGCTCCGAATCGATTGTATAAACGCGAAAAAAACAGACCACCCAAGATATACGATTGCCCCCGCATCACCGTGGAATCGCCAAACTCGCGAATACCAACGCAGTTGGCGTCGTCACCAACTAGGCGCTTTGCAGTTTGGAACGTAGCCTCGGTACCACTTTCATAAGCTCCGGGTTCTCGCAAACGGTCGTCTACAAGATATTGCAAGAAGGTCGAGAGTCCTTCATTCCAACGCGGCGACGGAGTATCCAGGTCGCGAACGTTCCAAAGATGTGCTACTTCGTGGAACATCTCAAAGGTCCGCGCTGGGTCACGGTAGGCAGCAGCGGTCTGGATGATGGTTGGAAAAATCGCCTGCGAACCATAGCCTGGCGGGATTTCAACAAACGCAATTCCTTCCGGGGATGACTGCCGCGGCCCGAACCAGTCAGCCAGTAACTCAAGAGCTTCACCCGCCGCCGTTGACAGTCGTTGTGCCCCCTCCTGATCACTTTGGAAAAAATAGAACTGCACATCCTCGACCTGAATGGTTTGGTAGGGAGCAACGGCAAAGACCATAACGTCGCTCGGAGTGGTTATTTCGACAGTCACCGTGCGGCGTCCGTGCTGCACTTTGTCCAGCAGTCTGCTGCCGCCTGTCGCAATGTCGTGTCCCTCCGGCATATTGATAGTTATCCGCTGGCTAAAGGCACTTGACATGGCGAGAGGGCTCTTGCCTTGAGCGTCGGGAAGGTTGATAACCGGATAGGCAAAGGTCTCGATTCGGAAAATCGAAAAGGCTGGATCCAGCGTCTCTTGGACATAGGCCATACCGCTCTCGCGCGATGCTGCCATCTGCCCGCCATAGGTGATATCCAGGGTCATAGATTGGCTCGGTTCGAGGGGCTTCGCCAGTCTCACCTGAGTATGATTCACTTGGAACGATTCCCAGCCTTGAATGCCCACCAACGTGGAATCGCTAACTAGATTGTTGCCTTCCGCGTCGCGCGCCTCGGTAACGGTCATCAACCGGTTGAGCAAAACAGGAATCTTGGTAAGCGCCTGATCGCCACGATTCAAAAATGTCAAGCGGGCCCTCCCGACCATTTCGTTGAGAAACGGATACTCCTCACCGCCTTTGGAAAAGTCCAGAGTCACATCTAGTTGATATGCAGACATGGCGATATTTGGCGTCGGTTGATTCTGTTGAGCGATTCCCCCGCGACTAGGAAAAAGCGCGGCAACCACGATCACCATGATCCGCAAGAAAGTCTGTTTCATACTTACCCCTACTATGGATTCTTCAACGAGTCAGGGAAATCAGTCCCTGGCGGAGTACCGTCGCTACGGTTCCTCCATCGACTTTAGCAAGCCTAGCGTCGTCGCACAGCTTCTTGTTTGAGCGGCTTTGTGCAGACGGACAAGGAAGGCAGATCCATCCACTGACAAAGGGGACACGCACGATGTCCCCTCTTCGGCTCCTAGGTTCAAAAATACCGGCGAACATGGTGTCCGCTGCCCTGCCTGGAGGGTTTGCTTCGCTCATTTGGAGTGTTGGAGTCTCCCCAACAGCACTTGGTCCACCACGCAAGTGTAAGGTAGCCACGGTTAGCCGTTTACCGGTTCACCTCTGGCAAACTCTCCTTCAAAATTGACCACCGCGACCAATGCATACTCAATCTCAACCGTTGGTGCCAGAACAAGCTTTTTTAGTCAAGCTGGCGCGGGCACTCCATCGATTCGGTAGCCCCTCCCATCGAACCGAGGGGGCGTTAGCGCGAGTCGCTGCTGCTTTGGATACCCAAGCCGAATTTCTGGTAACTCCGACCTCGATCGTGGCCTCCTTCGGATCGGGCGCCAATTCACACACATATTTGGCTCGGGTGGACAGCGGTGAAAGCAACCTGGCCAAGCTCGATGACTTGCAAGCCATTTTTCGGCAAGTACAGCAGAGGAAGACTTCGCCCTCGGAAGGTTCCGAGGCGATTGAACAACTGTTGCAGCGGCCAGGTACTCATCCTCTTTGGACTACCATTCTGGCTTTCGGTATTGCTTCGGCTACGGTTGCTTTTTTCTTCGACGGTGGCTGGCGTGAGTCGCTGGTCTCTGCTGCCCTGGGATTGATTATCGGTATTGGGGCCACTTTGATCACCCGCTCTCCTCGCTGGGCGCTGGTATTTCCCTCGCTGGCTGGAATTGCAGCCGGACTATTAACCACCCTGGCCAATGGCGTCTTCGGCGATCTCTACCCGTTGATCCCCACCTTGGCTGGTTTGATCGTCATTCTTCCCGGACTGACGCTGACCATCGCGGTCAGCGAGCTTGCGCACCGACATTTGGTGAGCGGTACCGCTCGACTTTCTGGCGCCATGATCACCTTTCTGCAGCTCGCATTTGGCGTAGCTTTGGGACAACGGTTGGCAGATCTAGCAGTCGCCCCGCAAGCCTCTTCGTCGCCATCGCCGCCATCCTTGACAATCGTCTTGGCAGCGTTAGTGGCCACTTCGATAGCACTTACAGTGTTGTTTCAAGCCAGGCCCAAAGACACTCCCGTGGTCTTGGTGATGACTAGCGTAGCTTTTTTCGGCGCCCGCTTTGGCACTGAGTATTTGGGGCCCTACCTGGGTGCCTTAGTGGGAGCTTGGCTGGTGGGTACCCTGGGTACGCTCATGTCTCGCTGGCGCAATATCCCTTCGGCGATCCCCATTTTGCCTGCGCTGCTGATCTTGGTGCCAGGGAGCATCGGATTTCGCAGCCTTTCGGCGCTTTTGGCCGAAGATGTTGTCTCGGGGCTCTCAGCTGGCTTTTCGATGATGGTGATCGCCTTTTCCTTGGTCATCGGATTGTTGTTTGCCAACCTGACCGTTCGCCAGCGCGATTACTCGTAGACGACCTGTCCGAAGAACGGAGCTTTTCGATCGGCTTACTTGGCTAGCCTCGCAGGATCGGTCGGGTCATGCAGGTGGGTCCGCCCTCGCAAGGAATACAGAGATCGTCGGCGGCGAACAATGAAACCTCACAACCAGCTTCGCTCATCAAGCCTGCGGTCTCAGGAAATCCTGCCACCGCAATGCATTGACGGGGTGCGGTAGCCAAGACGTTCAGGTTCAGGCCTTTGGAAGCAGCGAACTCCTGATCCGGTGCTTCAAGGCAAGAAACACCTCGCTCGCAGAGCAGCTGGTAGAGGGCGACCGGTAGCAATCGGCGATAGACCAAAGCCAGATCATGATCGAGGGGGCTCACCAGCGACATCAGATGCAAGCAAGCTGAATCTCCATCCCAAACCGGCAAGTCGAACGATTCGACGGTTACCCCATGGACTGCGAGGATTCTCTTCAATTGCGAGATTCCCTCTTGGTTAGAACGAAACCCTCGACCTACTGCCATAGTCTGATCGTCGATCCAAAAACAATCACCGCCTTCGACCGTGCCTGGGGCGGTGATCGTGCCAAGCAATGGAACACCCAATCGCTCGTAGAACTGTTGGTGCAGTTGGGCTTCTGGCTCGCGAAGTTGCTTTCCAGGGCGTAGCACTACAGCGCCATCAGCAATCACAAGCGATGGGTCGTAGGTGAAGACGGAATCCGCAAGACTTTGATTGGATGCCATCCACTCTATGTTGGCTCCACTCTTTTCAACTAGGTCTGTGAAGGCACCGTATTGCTGAAGAAGCCGATTTCGATCCAAGGGCTTGGCGTAGTGCCACAAGCTCGGATCTGCCTTCAGCATGGCTGTTCCTGGTCGGCACATGGCTACCCGTTGCAATGGCTCCACCATGCTGGTGACGCCATACTGTTGAGAGATCTGCTTACTCACTGGTCACGCCTGTGCCTCGCCAGCGCATTGCTACATAGACGGGAATTCCGGCCACCAACAACATGAAGCCCCAGTACACGGTGCTCTGACCCGCTCCAGCGATTGCCCAGAGCGAGAAACCAAAGGCCAAGACGCTGAGGGCCATGCGACCGGCCACACGACCAGATTCTGGTGAGGTCTTGCGCTCACGAAGCGCCAAAATCAGCCCGGTCATGCTGGCAAACACGTATGGAAGCAAGGTCGCAAGAGTCGCCAAGAGGATCAAGAACGTGAAAGCCTGGACAAGGCCTCGAGTGTAGTTCATCGCTATTAGGACGGTTGCGATCACGCTAGAAAAGAGCAACCCGAATACCGGGGTCCCGCGCGGCCCCAATTTTTCGAACCGAGCCGGCAGGAGCCCGTCCAAGGCTGCCGCACGCGGCACTTGGCCAGCAACCAAAATCCATCCATTAAGTGCACCAAAACAGGAGATGGCAGCACCCGCTCCAATGATCCAGCGTCCCCACGATCCCCAAATCGAGCCTGCCGCATCAGCAAAAGGGGCCGTCGATGGAGCGAGCTCTGCCGGTGCGATAATTCCCATAACCGCCACCGTACAGATGATGTAGATGGTCGCGGCAATGATTGTGCCGAGCAGGGTCGCCCGGGGAATCGTTCGCGAAGGGTTGCGTACATCGCCAGCGGGGATAGTCCCGCATTCGAGTCCCAAGAAGGCCCACAAGGTGAGCGTCACCGTTGCGGTCACCGCGCTAAGCGGACTTCCGGCCGAAGGATGGAAGGGCTGAAAGTGCTCAGCGCGAAACGATAGGAAACCGAAGGTCCCGACGGCGGCCAGAGGAAGTAGCTTGAGAAGGGTCGTGACAAGTTGGACCTGACCCGCTTCCCGTACCCCACGGGCATTGACAAGCGTGAGGATCCACAGGGTTCCCAATGCGGCAATGGCAGCAATCGCCGGTGAGTCTCCCAGCGCCGGCCAAAAGACCGTCGAGTAGCTGATGAACGCGACCGCCAAAGCGGCGTTGGTCGTCATCACTGAAATCCAGTACGACCACGCGACCCAAAAACCGACAAAGTCGCCGAACCCTTCACGAGCATAGGCGTACGGTCCACCCACTCTTGGCATGATCGCACCGAGACGTGCGAAAACTAGCGCCAGACACACAGCTCCCGCGGCGCTCACTATCCAACCAACGATGCTGATGCCGCCGAAACGGGCCAGCGACGCGGGCAGTAAGAAAACCCCTGAACCAATCATGTTGCCGACCACCAACGCGGTACACATCCAGAGCCCGAGCCCTGGCTTCGGGGTAACCGGGTCGTCGCCGGCGCGCTGCGCTGTTACCATTTGTCAATGGTAACCCGTACCGCTGAACTAGAGCTATCCGCGCCCTGCGGGCGAGAATTTGTAGCTGCCCGGAAAGAATTCGC
Organism: Candidatus Multivoradales bacterium; assembly: GCA_965248055.1. GTDB lineage: Bacteria > Acidobacteriota > Thermoanaerobaculia > Multivoradales > JAHEKO01 > CBDCXF01. The sequence goes on along the minus strand of CBDFIJ010000004.1, from coordinate 2,267,773 downwards.
CGATCAAAACCCTCGATTCGATAACCCTGATTTTCCTCAGCTACGCGACAGTGAATTCGCCCGACTAGATGCCACCCACCACATCTACCTCGACTACACCGGCGGCGGTCTCTACGGCGAGAGCCAGATTCGCGAGCACGGCAAGTTCTTGCTCACAAGTGTGCTCGGTAATCCCCACTCCAGCAACCCGACCTCGTTGACCGCTACTGACGGCGTAGAGCAATGTCGGCGCAAGGTTCTCGACTTCTTTGGCGCCTCGGAAAAAGAGTACGCGGTCATCTTTACTGCCAATGCCAGTCAGGCCCTCAAACTGGTCGGCGAATCGTATCCATTCGAACCTGGTGATCAGTTTCTGCTCACTTTTGACAATCATAATTCGGTCAATGGGATTCGGGAATTTGATCGGGCGCACGGCGCGACGACAACCTACGTCCCAGTGCGACCTCCTGAGATGCGGGTGCGCGAAACCGACCTGCTCGCTTTTCTCGATCGCGGAGAACCCGGTCGGCACAATCTATTTGCCTACCCGGCTCAATCTAATTTTTCGGGCGTACAACATCCTTTGAAGTGGGTGCAACTAGCGCAAGATCGAGGCTGGGATGTGCTGCTGGATGCAGCGGCGTTTGTCCCGACCAACCGGCTCGATCTATCCCGCCATAAACCGGACTACGTAGCGCTTTCGTTTTACAAAATGTTTGGCTACCCGACCGGTGTCGGAGCGCTGATCGCGCGGTGGCCGGCGCTGGAGAAGCTGCATCGCCCTTGGTTCGCTGGCGGCACCATTGAAGTTGCTTCGGTGCAGGCGGACGCCCATGTGCCAGCCGGGGGAGCGGCTGCTTTTGAAGACGGAACTCTCGACTATGCCAACCTTCCGGCGGTCGATATCGGACTCGATTTCCTGAATCAAGTCGGCGTAGAGACAATTCATAATCGGGTTCAGGCGCTGACCGCGTGGCTACTTGGGCAACTGTCGAAGCTTCGCCACGCCAACGGAACTCCGTTGTTCTTGTTCTACGGACCCAGTGATATGAAGCAGCGTGGGGGCGCCATTGCGGTTAATTTTTTGGATTGCGACGGTCAAGTCATCGACCACCAATTGGTCGAACAAGCTGCGAATCAGCACAATATCTCTCTGCGCACCGGATGCTTCTGCAATCCCGGAGCTGGCGAGATTGCACTCGGCCTTGATCAGTCGGAACTGGTGACCTGTTTTGCCAGCGGCGAGTACATGACTTTTGTCGATTTTCAGCGCTGCATCGACGGCAAGAGTACCGGTGCGGTACGTGTCTCCCTCGGACTCGCGAGCAACTTCGCTGACGTCTTTACCTTTGTTGAGTTCACCAAGACCATGCTTGATCGACCAACAGACAACTAGCGTCAGCAGACAACCAGAAGCGCTTGTCGCCAATAGCTAGCTCTTCGGCGCGATGCATTCTTCGCGTATGGAACTTCGGTTTCGACATCCATGAGTGCTGCTTCGCCTCTTACGATTCACTATCGTTGCCGTAGGTTCATTGGCCAGTGGGCCTAGAAACCAGTTTGCGATTTGTATGACCGCGGGAGATTATTCGGCAACAGTCGCATCGTCTCCGGGTCAACCAAGTTGCATTGCACAGGAAAATTCGTCATGTACCGACAACCATCCAAAGTCTTTTTGCTCATCCTCGTGGTCCTTAACATGACGGGAGGCAGTATCGGGGCGCAGGAAGAAGAGGCTCAAGAGGCCGCCTCACTGTACGACCGACTTGGTGGCCTACCCGCCATCTCAGCGGTCGTAAGCGATTTTGTCGATATCTTGGTTCCTGACGAGTTCATTAACCAAAACGAAGCCGTTGACGCCGCCAGGGAGCGCGTCCCTGCCGCCTACCTGAAGTACCAAGTCACCGCCATGGTTTGTCAGGCAACCGGTGGCCCCTGCGCCTACACCGGTCTGGGGATGGACGAAGCCCACGCTCACCTGAACATCACGGAAGCAGAATGGGGCCGCATGGTGGAGATTTTTCTAGGCGTGCTCGCCAAATACGAGATTCCTGAAGCGGAGACCAACGAATTGGTTGCAATTGTCGCGACCACCAAGGACGCAATCGTCACCGGCGACTCAGACTAACGGCTCGGAGTCCGCCAGGGCGTCGTGCTGAGAGTTGGTTCGTCCAGCCCCACCATCTGCTTACTCCGGTTCTTCTGTCTCCGCGCAACCGTCTTCGACAGAGTTAGCCTCGGAATCGACAGCTTCGTCTTTTCCACTGGGCGTTGCTTGCTCGTCCGCCAAAATCTTCCCGAAGTATTCGGGCATATCGACACCACCGATATCTCTCATCAACTGCAGGGCGGGAGGCAGTGCGCTAGCCAGGCTACGCACGAACCCGGCGGTCCCAGAGTTCTCACTATTTCCTTGACCCCCGTCCCACACCACAACTTTGTCGAACTTAATATTGGCGATTGCGCTCGCGGCGGTCTCCGAAATGTGGTCGATGTGTTCCAACATCAACATCTGGAACGCCTCTTTCGAGCCACCACAGCTCTCGATAATCTCCCGCATACCGAGGCCCTTCTTTGCCAAGACTTCAAATTCACCCCTGGCTTGGGCGTCCAGCCGCGCGAAGATCGCAGCCGCCTCACCTTCCGCGCGAATTCGCTGTTGCTCAGCGTCGGCTTCTGCCTGCACCACCTGTTGCGCTTTCACCGCCCGAGCGAGCGACTCCAACTCGGCGCGCTTCTCGGCCTCAACCTTTTCAGCCTCGGCAACTGCAGCCTTAGCCTCGGCTCGATACTGAGCCTCACGAACCGCCGCCTCAGCCTCTCGGCGTCGGGTCTCACCGCGCTGCATCGCGTCCGCTTCCTTAACTTTGAGGTCGGCGTTGACAGTGGCGATCTCTGCCTTGGCTAAGTTCTCACCAGCGACCGCTTTGGCGTTTGCGCTGGCAACCTGTACCCGCATTTCCCGTTCAGAGTCCTTGACCTGCGCATCCCGTTCGAAAGCCGCAGCCTGCTCTCCAACAATTTTCTCTTTGTCGAGATCAGCCAGGCGTACCGCTCGCTCGCGTTCGGCTTCCTTAGTGCCGATATCCCGAAACTTCTCGGCGTTGGCGACTTCGACCTCCTGCTCGCGGTTGGCTTCCGCGACACCAATCGAGCCTCTCTTTTCTTGTTCAGAAACGTCGATTTTGGCTTGCTCGACCGCTTCCGACGCTGCCTTGCGACCAATCGCTTCGATGTAACCCGAAGCGTCGGTGATGTCCTTGATGTTGACGTTGATCAACACCAAACCGATCTTCGCCAGTTCCGGCTCCAGCGATTGCTGCACCTTCTCCAGAAAAACGTCACGGTCGCGATTGATCTCGGTAATCTTCATCGAAGCGATCACCTGCCGAAGCTGACCAAAAATGATGTCTTCCGCCTGTTTCATGATCTCTTGAGTTTGCAAACCAAGCAGGCGAATGGCGGCGTTATTCATGGTCACTGTGTCGGTGCCAATCGCAACGGTAAACACACTGGGTACCGACACCCGGATGTTTTCCATCGACAACGCCCCTTCTAGGGGGATTTCGATTTGAATCGGGTCCAAGTCCAAAAAGTCGAAGGACTGAATCAACGGCCAGACAAAGGTTCCGCCACCGTGGACACATTTCGCCGACTGTCCGGCGCTGGTGCGTCCATAGACCACTAAGATGCGGTTACTGGGACACCTTCGATAGCGCCGTGCGATTGCCATCACAAAACCTGCGACGATCAGCAGCGCCGCTAAGACAATCAATAGCGGAAATATGCCGCCCAACAGCGAGATTGCGGACAAGCTCATTGCGTTCAATATCAGAGTGCTCAACATCAGAATCATCCTCCGTGGCCATCTAGTGGCTCAACTTCATAGGTCCCTTCGGTGGTCATCGCAACCACGCGGATATCGCTACCTGTGGGAATCTCCTCCCCACTGGTAAGCGCCAGAAATTCCATCGACCGGCCTTGAATCGCGACCGTGATCTTGCCGTTTCCTGTCTTGTGTCCTGGAATCCGCAGATAGACTTTTCCGGTCAGTCCAACCACGTTGCGAAAGTCCACGTTGCCCTCCGAGTGAAGGCGCCGCTGTAGCGAGAACAACCAGGCAATAGCGACCATCATCACCAAGCCGGATCCCAAGGCTGCCAACAGAGTCTTAGTTTGTCCCCAGCCTTCGACCGATCCCCACCAGCCGACCAATCCGAAAAACGTCAAAAATCCGGTAACCGCACGGATCGACAACAGACTAAAAGACCCATCCCCAGCATCGGCGTCGTCAATATCCATGTCCATGTCCATGTCCATGTCAGCGTCGATATCGCCGCCGATCAGAAGTAAAAACATCTGGATGATCAACACCGCTCCACCAATCGCGGCACAGGCCATGTAAACGGTCGTAGCCATCATCATCTCCCTTCGAGTGACCCGGTCAAACTAGGCTCCGCTCGACCACATCAGCGGCCTTCGTCACTCGCATTCCATCCACAACAAGGCTCAGAATAACATGCGAAGAGTGCGCCTACGCGGTGATCAACCCTCTGTACCCCAGTCAGGCGAGCGCGACACGGACTCCGCGACTCACTCGCCGACCGCCCGAACGATGAATCGCTGACGCCCACCGACCGCCAACCGATCAAACGGGTAGCAGGTCACCAGGGTCAAGGTTGGAATGTCCGTTGGCGCCAAGACTTCGACTGCTTCTTGATCGACCACCTGGGACCTCTCAACGACGTAGTGTTTCCAGGTACCGTCGATCGACTGCAAGCTCAGGGCCTCTCCCGGACGAAGATATTGGAGGAAACGGAAATGAGTATCGCGATGTCCCGTAAGCGCCACATGGCCAGCACTACCTGATCAATCTTCAGTCTGGGTACCTTAATCCGCGCGACCGGCCAGGTATCGGCCCACGGCCAGGGAGGCGTTTGATGGGTTCCCTGAATCGTCTGTTGCCACGCTCGATCCAGCAGCACCTGAGCCACTTCAGCCTTCAGTGACAACCAGAAGCCATGGGCCAAGTAACCCAGCCCAACCACCAGAAGACCGATCCGGATCATCGCTTTCCGCTTCGTGCGCGCACCACCTGGAAACGGACTCGAGAGTGAGCCAACGCAGCCAAGATCAGGCATAAGATTCCGCTCAAGATCAGAGCCGCGAAAGGAGTCGCGGTGAGCGGCAACGAACCGAAGACTTTAGTGTGATCCCAGCCAGCCGAAAGGTTGACTGGCAGCGGTTTTGAAGATTGCTCGGAACCAACAGATCCCAACAAACGTCAACTCGTAACCACAATTACATCAACTACTTGCCCACATCAACGTTGTTGGCAAGTGTTGGCATGAATCGTCGTTTCTTGAGTCAACTGTGCCATGAGTGTGCCACTGAAGCGACCCCGTTCCCGCGCGGAAGTTCTCGCCCACGTTTTCAGCAGACGATTCTCTATCCTGCACAACTTCCACGCTCACCTGACACTACTCATCGGCGGCCAACCGTCCCGATCATTCAGTGCCGAACTGCAAGTAAGACAGCCTAGAATCCCAGCGTTCAACTGGGCGAGTCAGGGCTGGTTAGGTGACCATCTGGCTATTCGATTCGCAGGCAGCGAAACCTACTCCCCCCTCAATACTGCAGGCGTCAATAGGTTGGGTTTCAGCAGCTGCCGCGCAGGAAGTTCCAGCCTCGCCGTTTGCCCATTGGTCGTCGCACCAACCGAGAAAACGGCAGAGGCAATATGAGCTATTGTTAATAAAAATAATCGTCTGCTCGCAAAGGTCGCCCTCCGCTCCCGGGCCGCTGGCTGTCACGCATTCATATCCCCACGAACAAATTGTCGTCGGCTCACAATTGAAGCAAGTAGCCTCCACGGGCGAGTTCGGTGCGCCGAGAATCACAACGAACCCAACTACGAAGCCTAATAATAACGTCCTTCTCATACTGGATCTCCTTTCTTTGTCAGGCCCGCCTCCTCTTGCGGCGTCGCCCGAATTACCAACTCTTGGCCGTTGCCTACTGCACCCCAGGGTTCAGCAGGTGCTGCAATGCATCCATGATGACTATGACTTCGCGCGTACAATCCCTCTGCGACCCCGTGAATTGACAGACGGCGCCCACCCTGCAACAAGCTTCGAATGTCAAATGCTTGCCCGGTTATGCGAGCCCACTCGTCGAAATGCTGCAACGACAGGAATCCACCTTGAGGTGTCGTGAGTCCCGTCATAAGTAGCTGGGCAACATACAATTCAGCAGATGCGGCATCACTGGGGGGCGCAAACACTATGGTGCCTGTGCCCCCAGACGGGAAAGTAAGTGAACCGTCGCCGTTTCGATCTACCGACACACAGCTCGTCGCAATAGCTCCGGATCTGGCGGAAAGGACAACCAAGCTTACGCTACTTGCGGAAGCAGGCGCAGGGATCTTCACCCATCCATCCATCCCGGAACTGACGCGTTTTGACACCGGTATCCCGTCAAACGAAGCGAATACGACGGCTGCTCGTAGGGGAGTTCCAAACGCGTCGCTAAGCAGTACACTAATGGTGTCGTCAGTTCTCAGCGTAAGACGGATGGGCGAAGATGGGCTCGTCTTAGATACGGTCACTTGTACCACGTTTGATTGCGCCTCATCTGTGCGAGCCCGAACCGAATACTCACCCTCGCGAAGGTGACGCACCCGCGCACCCCCTTCTTGGTTGGTTTCCGCCAGTACACCCAGCCCCCCTTTGTCTTTCGCTATAACCTGGCTATTTGCTACTGGCAAACCAGAACTGTCGACGACCACCACATCGAGTGCAAACGAAGGAATCTCAAGATTGACTGTGATGCCGTCTGCTTCGACATCGACATCAGAGATCGACTCCCAGAACATGTTGTCGCCAAGCGTCGGTGTCACTTGGGCTACAACTAGTCGGCGATCTGGATACGGAATAAGAACTTCGTAGTAGCCACTAGCATCAGTTTGAGTGGAAATCAGTGGTCCTGAGCCGTTTCCTACACGTAGCTCTGCAGTGGCAGGATCTCCTCCCGCGTTTGTGACGACTCCAAACACTTTCGCTACACGCAGATCAATGGAATGAAAGGCGCGACCCTCATCAATCTCAATAGAACCTGATTGAAAGGTATTGCCGTGAGGTAAACGTAGATAATAGTTGTAGGTACCGGGGTATACGTCATCGAGTGAAGCTTGTCCCAGTTCATCAAAGCGCGACGACATGGTTAGCTTACTTTGCCCTAACGAGACAATCTGGATTTCCCAATCCTTGGGACTCCCAACACTTTCTTCGGAGGTAAATGCAAAGACGACATGCTCAATAGGAACTGGTGTCTCGACAAGACCGACATTGACCTCTTCGCCTTCCGTCACCCGGACCGTTCCGACTACTACATGAACTCTTTTTTCAAAGTGCTGCAATACCAGCTTGTGGATACCAGCAGCGAGTCCGTGTATTGAGAAAAACCCACCGTCCTGAGTGGCTGTAGCCAAAGCAGGTGCGGTCTCAACAGAACCGACCGGATCTCCCTCTGGTACTGCCACGACACTCCATGGAGACTCTTCGCTGGAATCAATCACCCACCCTGAAACCGTGCCAGCTCGCCGGAGTGGAATTGTCAGCCGGCTTGTAGCCGCTTCGTGCTCAACGAGCACTTGGTAAGTGGGCGCAAACCCCTCAGCTGAGACCCTAAGAACCTCCGAAGTAGCAGGGAACGAAAACTCTGCGGTCGGTTCGCCAATTTTAAACTCATGCACCCGCACGAACGCACTTCTTCCCTGAATATTGTTGAGCAGAGCCTCCACCAACACGCCTCCCTCTCTAGGGTTTTCGTCCGTCGGAGGCTGCAGAACTAGCTCGAGAGCCTTTGCATCATCAACGACGAGTCGGCCCTGAGTGCCATCGTCTACGTAGCTGCAGAAGTACGCTTGTGGACACGTCGCGGGCCGCCCAGTCCATCTGCTCCGTTGCGCACCAAGTTGCGACCTTTTCCCTTCGAAAATCCAACCAGGATCTCCAGCAGTAGATTCCCCAAAAATCACTGTCACAACGGCCTCTGGGTCTCCACCAACCCAAAGAGCATGTTCAGTCTTGATCTCATCTGCGAACGCAACGACGCTAGCGGCTAACGCGGTGAGAATAAGAGCCAACGAACTGCAGACAAGGCGCTTGGAAACAAGCATTGGAAACCTCTATCCTAACGGGACCAAATTTTATCACACTAGCCTGGCAAAATCCCCCGAGGGCCAACCGGATCTACTCGCCACCTTGATCTCCAAACCCGGAAAAGCAAGCGCAACGAAATTACTTTCACACCTTGCGCCTCGGACGCGACAGCCGCGAGATGTTGTAATTCCAATAACTTAAATGGCGGAAGCGCATGGGAATCGAACCAACCCCCCGAGCCGATCCGGAACGGGACAACGGTTTTGAAGATTGGTTCGAGCCAATAGACCTCAATCGAACACAAGAGATAACCACAACAAAATCAGTGACTTGCGACCAATGTCTTTGTTGCCAGGTGTTGGCGAGGTCCGTCATTTCTTGAGTTCAAGTGTGCCATGGTGCAGACATCCGAACCTCTTCTCTCGGCTAACTCTACGAAATTCCTAACCGTCGAAAAAAGGCCGTATTTCGTTTCTTTGCATCGACAACGACCTTCTTGAAACTCATAATCTCAACGTAGGTTCGGAGGCGCGAATTGTAACCAAAATATCCCATGCTGTCCGGCGAACGAATGAAGTTCGCGTTCTCCGCTTGTGTCTCAAGCGAAGGAGTGATGTCGGCAAGTATGTACGCATAGAAAGGCAAATCTGGCCCAAGCGTGACTGGCCGCCCTTTCCGGTCTTTGGCTTTGGTCGCCCTGATCTTTCTTACGTAGTTGTAGACCTGGCTGATCGGAACCTGCCAACGATAATGAGACACACGTCATCTTTAATTAGTGAGCATCGCCAAGCGATGATCGATCCCGATCTGGTGGGTTGATCCAGACAGCGTCGGGTAATGGTTTTGGCTTCGGGCAGCCGCGTACGAAGCGCTCGGGTTTATTGAGAAAAACATCAGCCAGAACACTGGTTCTGTGGTCGAGGACCTGCACAGTGCGTCCGTAGTGGACATCTTCCGGGGTCATCATCGAGAGCCCGCTGTGGCGATGCTCGGTGTTGTACCAAGTAAAGAAAGGTCGGCAAAAACTGAGCGCGTCTTCGATGGAGCCGAAACGACGGGGGAATCCCGGATGGTATTTCAGGGTCTTAAACTGGGCTTCTGAAAAGGGATTGTCGTCCGGGACCTTGGGTCGGGAAAGTGATCGAGTGACGCCGAGCTGAGCTAGGAGCTGGGCAGTGCCTTTGGCGGTCATTGGTGATCCTCGGTCACTATGCAGGATGAGCTCTCCTGGGGCAGTGCCCTGCTTGATACAGCTGTCTTGAATCAATCGCTTGGCTAGGGCACTGCTTTCTCTTGATGCCACCATCCAGCCCACCACATAGCGGCTGAAGATATCGAGTAAGACGTAGAGGTAATACCAAGTCCAAGTCTTTGGGCCTTTGAGTTTAGTGATATCCCAGGACCAAACTTGATTGGGCTCTGTGGCCACCAGCTCCGGCTTGGCATAGCGTGGACGGCGCAATTGATTGCGTCGCTCCTTGGTTGCTTTGTCGGCAGCCAGAATGCGATACATCGTGCGTTCAGAGCAATGATAAGTGCCTTCATCGAGCAAGGTGGCAACCACCTCAGCGGGGGCTCGATCGGCGAATCGTGGCGAGCATAGAAGTCCGCGTACTCGGTCGCGTTCATAGCTCGATAGCGCTCGGGCGGGAGTCGGTCGGGGCTGCTTTCGCCCATTGGAATGCTTCTGGCGACGGTAGTAAGTGGCCCGTGCAACCCCGAGAGCTTGGCACGCCGGCTTCACACCGACCGTGCCCGATAGCTCTACTGCGGCCATCAGGAACTTTTCCCGTCGTCGAAGCTCAATCCCAGCAGCCCGGCAACTTTTCCCTGGACATATAGAATCAAGTGAGCTTTCTCAAGCTCACCGCTAAGGTGCGCATTCTCACGCTCAAGCTGCTGGACTTTCTTGGCCAGGGGATTGACCGGCTTTGCCTTGCGCCCGCGACGCTTGGAAAGTCCAGCCAGAGAGCCTTCGCGCCGCGCTTTGCGCCAGCTTGTCAAATGTGAGGAGTAAAGCCCTTCGCGACGCAGCAACCTTCCTACTTCACCCGCTGCGGTGCAGGCATCAACCTGCTCCAGAATACCGAGCTTGTACGCGGCGCTAAAACGCCGTCGATATGGCTTCTCAGGGGTCTCCGGGTCGAGCGCGACGGGATCTCTCCCTCGAACCAACCAGACTTCGATTTGTATCTATCTTCAACATGATTTACCTCCGTCCGCCCTACATTAATTGTTGAACGGGGGAGTGTCTCACTCATGTTGGCAGAAAGGACTTCGTCCTTTGGCCGAAAGCTCTTGTGCGAAGCCCAAGCCTCGATCAGTGTGCCATCAACGCTGAAGTGATCCGGTGACAGCAGATCACGGTCCTCGGCTTGAGACAGCACCGCTGCAAACAGTTCTTCCGCGATCGAACCTTCGAGCAAGCGCTCTCGGTTCTTGCAAAACGTCGTCGCGTCCCACACCCGCTCGTCGATACCAAGACCGACAAACCAGCGAAATAGAAGGTTGTACTCAAGTTGCTCCATCAGCTGGCGTTCACTACGCACGCTGAAGAGCACTTGAAGCAGCAATGCGCGGAGCAGACGCTCGGGGGGAATCGAAGGACGACCACTCGAAGCGTAGATCGTCTCAAAACGCTCCGATAGCTCTCCAAGAGCTTCGTCCATCAAACTTCGGATCCGCCGCAACGGATGAGACCGAGGAATTCGCCGTTCCAGGTCAACGTAGCTGAACATTGATCCCTGACCTTGATCCGATCCACGCATCAAAACCTCCTATTCCCAATTATAGAATCGTTATGGTCCGGTGGTGGGGTTTTTCAGCAAGCTCCTAGGGGACGACCGGACAGCTGGCGTCCTCATTTTTGGGGGTCGAAACAGCGTGCGGTCGATTCGGGTGCCCACCGACGAGAACGGTCGTTTTCGTGGGGTATCTCCCTGAAGCAGGGGAATGGGCGATCGAAGTTGAGTTGATGGGCAGCAACGGGACACAATCCGCCGGCACCAAAATTATTGAACGTCCCATGGGAGCGACCCATGCGAAGGTTCCTGTGGTACTGCAGAACACACGTATTGTGGGCCACGTTGTGAAGAACGACGCTCCGGCGGACGCATTTGTTGTGGCCATCCGGGAGCAACGTGATGGGCGTCGCCGACGCGAGCTATCGACTACGACCGATGCTTCCGGTGAATTCGAGGTCAGAGGTATCGAAGCTGGCAAGGTCACTCTTTACGCCTACGATGACTCGGCTACCTCGGAGCCCTTGTCCATCGAGGTTGTTGAAGATCAAGAGCAGCCCGAACACACGCTTGAGCTAAGAAAGTTGGCAGTTGGAGAGTCGGTATCGTTCTCCGTCCAAGAAAAGGGGGATCGAACAGAGATCAACCTTGCCGCCGACTAGAACCCGTAAGAACGTCGCGGGGATTGTCCTGTAACCTGTCGTACTATCCCTTGGCAAAGCGAACGAGCGCCTCGATAATGGGGACACACCACCTCGGAATGTTCTTCGTGCCCAAATCGGACGAATTGTCCGAAGTTCGAGCTACGTCCTGAGTTCGTACACAAGACAATAAGGAATGTTCGTCAGAAGAACGTCCCAAAAAAAACCTCTCAGCCGAGAGGTCTTTTGGGTTCTCTGAATGCTATGTGGTTCGAGAAAACGGTGTTTAGAACGTCGCACAACGTGTGAACAGTAACAAGCTCAGCAGAGCCACAAAAGTTCGATTCTCGTAGCAACCTTGTCATTAGACGAGCTGATTCGGGCATGGTAATATTTGCGGGTTCGCTAGAGAAGCGCGGTATTCGCCGCCCGTTCCCGACGGAAGTGCACCCTCTTCGGTGAGGTCGGCAAGGTCGGCCCAGTCATGGAGGTTTCAGGCGTTTCGGTCAATCTTATGGATGATGACGATGCCGTGCTTCGTAGCGTAGGCGATGATGGCTGCTCGCTGTTCTTTGAGCGAGACACCTTCTTCTTGGCGTTTTCTGGATACACGGATGTATCCAAAACACTTTTGCATAGTGCGGGTGTTTGGTTAGGACTTGTAATGGTTCGACCGTGAGTTCACGGTACGCGCCGATCTTGTCCTCGTCAATTGATCCAACTTTCGGCGTGATTCTGGATCACGAGCGATGTCGACAAGTAGTCTGATGTAACGGTTGAGGCGCTCGCGAGCTGCTTCGCGTTCTTGTTCGGAGAGATGAGAGCAGCGGCTCATGATTTCTGGAAAGTCATACTCCATTGCTCCAGTTTGGCGAAGAGACATTGCACTATCGAGTGAACGGATGTTCTCCCGTGACCAGCGTTCACTAGACGCTCCCTTTATGCTGACGTACGGTGGCTCACACATGCACAACCATCGCCGCACCGGCCAAAAGGCCAACAATCCGCCATATGTGCGAATCGACTTGCATGCGCGCAAAAAGCTGAACCTCACGATCAACGAGTACGCCCTTCTGGCGATGATCGAAGTTCTCGCCAGAAAGACGGGGTGGTGTTTCGCGTCTCGCGACTACCTCGGACGTGCGCTCGGAATCTCCGATCGAACGGTGCGCAGAGGACTTGCCAAGCTGCGCGATCATGGGCTCATCGAAGGCAGTCGATCCCTCCGACCAACAGAGCAATTTACGCGTTTTGTACGAACGGACAACCTGTCCCAGTAATGCGGACAGGTTTATCTATCTCAGCGGCCAGATTGGCCGGATATATCTAAGAGATACAAAGAAGATACGTATACATCACGCGGCAGCTTCTGGGGATAATAGGAAGATAAACCCAGCGTAGACCCAGAAAAGGTGTCGCACGATTGGGTCAACTCCCAGCAAGCGTCGGCGCCACTGTAGGCATTTCGGGACCATGAGCGAAGCGACCGCTATCGCAATCTGCACCATTCCTCCAACTGCGATCAAAACCCAAAGGGGGGGGGTAGGTAATTCTCATGGTTAAGGCTTCCTGTAGAGAATTCAAGAATGGAATGATGACCGTGCGGAGAAACGCAGAGTGAAAGAGCAGGGGTATCGGAAGAACCACTGTTGCCAGAGCCGAGAGTCGGTAGGCAAACCGAGACATGGACGGTCTCTGAGACCGGACGTAACGCTCAGTGAGAGCCGCACACCCTTGCAGTAAGAAGTAGAGAGTTGGTAAACCATAGCCACCCCGTGCAGGCAACGAGAGGGCCACTTCGTGCAGAAAACCTGAGACTAGAAAAACCAACAGCATTGCTACCGCCCCACCTGCCAAGCGTGAGACCGGGCGGTAGACCGTAACTCTCGCGAGGTCTCTAAACGCCAAGTTCCAACGACGACTCCAAAAATCGTTGACCGAGGTCGCCTGCAGCGGTGCATTCATGACCGGAGCAACCGCGATGCCCATATTGGACCAAAACCACGCTACTAATTTGAAAAGTCCGAAGTGAAGAACGCAGGCCAAACCTATGAGCCCGAGCCCCGCCCTCAATTGATCTTGCAAATGGGCCGGGTTTGATGCGGCAAAGACAAGAATCAAGGCTCCTACAATCAATGAGCAAAGGCTGGACGCCAGACCACTATGTGGCACCCTTGGCGTCGAGCGACCCTGCCCCACCAGAAACGGCCTGGGATCCATCCCCACCCAAGCGAAAACATACGCCAGGATTCGCCAAGACGGTACACCCTGCAACTTCTCGCGTTGCAGCCAAAGCGTCAAGAACTTGAAGCCGACGAAGAGAGTGTAGGAGATAACCCACATGAACACCCAGGGCGAAAATTTGCTGCGGATAGACGCCACGAGGCCTGCGCCAATAAACAATGGCAGATACCCCACGCTACTTAAAATCATTTCGCGCCAGCTCGGTTGGTTGTGATCCTTTGGACTACTCGTGACCCTGCATGCTCCAGCCACGCAATACCTACCAGCAGCCACCCATCGATATGCTCCATTGGCAATGCGATCACTGCAAGGGCACACGCTGGCAAGAGTGTGAAGGGGCTTCGCCCACCAAAAGAGACCCGTCAAATGAATCAGAGCATCTCCGCCACCCACAAGCTTTCCACTCGACAGGCGAAGCTTCATCTCATCCGGAACCACTCCCTTCTCCAAGCCCAGATGACGGCGGCCGCGGCTTGATTGCATCGCTACCGTCTCCACACCTCGCTTCCTCAGCACCCACTTCCAACGGTTCACCGTGCTCCGACAAACAGAACATTCGTCATCGTAGAAGAGAAGCGAACGTGCATTCGTTTCTTTTATTTCTGTCATAACAGAACTACAGGTACAAAAAAACTCAACGACTTCCGGGATCAACCAATTGGCGCACCCTCCGCCCAAGAGTGGCAAGCCGACGCATAGATTTGGGCGACAAGCGACCGATCTCTACATACCAAGCTGAAGTCGACTCGAAGAACTCACGCATTTCTGCAAGACGCTCCCGCGTATAGTTAGTTTCCGCTGAGTCGTGTCCCGTTGTCGGCATCTCCCGCAGCAACTTCAATGTCGGGTCGAATTCTCGTTTCTTCCTCTCAGCAAGAACAGTCTGAAACATCTCCCACACATCAATCTCGGACTTGAAGTGCTCCCGTCGATCTCCGAGCACAGCGACTTTTTGTACGATGTGCCAAGACTGGAGTTCCTTTAGGCTATTGCTTACATTTGACCTTGCAATAGACAGCAATCCGGAAATCTCTTCAGCGGTGAAGGGGTCGGGTGACAGGTAGAGCAAAGCGTGGATTTGTGCGACGCTACGATTGACTCCCCAGTGAGGCCCCATAGACCCCCAATGAAGAACGAATTGCTGAGTGCTCGGTGACAACTTCTTCGACATTTCTTTATTCAGTCATTTCTGTCGCAAGAGAAAACACAACGAATAGAGCCCCGTGTCAAGCTGACATGAGCCCATTACGACCTAAGTCTATTCAAACCTGAGCGCCGCTTCTTCGACCAGAAGCTTGCTCGCCGCCCTCAAGCCCAGGCTGATCAAATCGCCTTTATCTCGGCGCAATACCATTGTGTCGGAAGCCTCATCATGACTCTCAACCGTGAGTAGGCTGCCGGGTCGAAGGCCCTCAAGCTCAACTAATTGTAAGAACCCTGGACTCTGGTCAAGAACTCTCACAACTTGAAACACGCCTCCCTCTGGCACCGCCGTAAGGTTTTGTGCAGAATCTGTAGACAACTGCCCCTGAGCGTCAGGGATCGGATCTCCATGTGGATCGACGGTGGGAAATCCCAGCAAAGCATCAATGCGTTCGACGATCCGATCGGAAACCGCGTGCTCGAGATCTTCGGCCTCGGCGTGGACTTCGGTCCAGTCCAACCCGAGGACTTCGACCAGAAATAATTCGATCAGCCGATGGCGCCTGAGCACGTGCATCGCCAGCTGCCGGCCGGCAGAGGAAAGGCGTACGCCGGAGTAAGGCTCATAGCTGACCAGTCCGCTGTCGGCCAGGGTCTTCATCATCGCGGTCACAGTGCCTGGTGCCACATTGAGACCGATGGCGATGGGTCCAAACTTAACCAGCGCACCGGGTTTCGCTTCCTCCAACAAGATGCGTTTCAGGTAGTCCTCGACAGTACTGGTGGGCATGGCGATTAAGGATATCCTGTTTTAGTTGCTTTTTTATAGCCTTCAAGATTATTATTTTGAGTAGTCAAAATTCTCGCTAGACTTCTCTTTACTTTTTATCAGCACAAAATCATGGCGAAACCCACAACCTCACGCCGCACCTTGCTCAAGGCGGCGGGCATCGGCTCTCTCGCAGCCGGGGCGACGGGCTTACAAAAACTCACCGCCGCAGGCCAAACCGTAACCCCACCCCATTCATCGCACCAGATGGGGGTCGTGGGTCAAGTCGACACTTCTCGGTTCGATCCAATGCGTTTCCTGCGGTCTTGGAATTTCTCTGACCTTCCCGCGGACAAGCGCTCCTTGGTTTACCGGGAAACCCCACAAGCTGATGGCTCGACGCTACGGGAGTATGAATTTGTCGCGATCGATCGGGAAATTGAGATCGCGCCCGGCGTCTACTTTCCCGCTTGGACTTACAACGGTCAGGTCCCAGGGCCGACTATTCGAGCTACTGAAGGGGATCGGATCCGCATTCGCTTCGTCAACCACGGCTCGCATCCTCACACCATGCATTTTCACGGCTGGCACCGTCCCGAGATGGATGGATCGGTACCGGCCGATCAGGTAATGCCCGGTGAAGAGTTCTTATACGAGTTTGAAGCCGAGCCGTTCGGTTTTCATCTCTATCACTGCCACGCCGTTCCACTCAAGCGCCACATCCACAAAGGGCTCTATGGAGCTTTCATCGTCGACCCCAAAGAGGGTCGGCCAGAAGCGGATGAAGTAGTGATGGTGATGAACGGTTTCGACACCAACTTTGACGGTGGCAATGAGGTCTACGCAGTCAATACCGTGGCTCATTTCCATATGGCCCAACCGATCCAAGTCAAGGTTGGTGAGCTGGTGCGGATCTACTTACTCAATGTCACGGAGTTTGATCCGATCAATAGCTTTCACCTACACGCGATGTTTTTTGACGTGTTCCGCACCGGCACCCGGTTGGATTCACAGGAGACCACCGACACCATCATGTTGTGCCAGGGAGAGCGGGCAATTATCGAAACCCGTTTTCGCTACCCCGGTCAGTTCATGTTCCACGCCCACCAGAGCGAGTTCGCAGAACTCGGCTGGATGGGTTTCTTTGAAGCG
Source organism: Candidatus Multivoradales bacterium (assembly GCA_965248055.1). GTDB lineage: Bacteria > Acidobacteriota > Thermoanaerobaculia > Multivoradales > JAHEKO01 > CBDCXF01. Next base: position 2,250,942 of record CBDFIJ010000004.1, on the reverse strand, counting down.
GCAGAAGGCTAGGAAGTGGCGTCATGAGCGAATCTAGCAAGAGCACGACCTTTTTGTTGGCCTTGATACCGCTGCTGCTGTTAGCCGCACTGATCACTTGGTTGGTCAAATCTGACATCGACGGAACACTGCGTGGTGACGCGCCGCCGATCGAACTGCTAGCGTTTCAAAGCACCACCCTCAAACCAGAGATGATCGAGTTCTCGGTGGTCAACGACGGTCCCGATCCGATCACCATTGCCCAAGTGATGGTTGACGAGGCCTATTGGGCTTTTCACCAGAGCCCTCCCGGTCCGCTGGCACACTTGGACCGCGCCACTCTTTCCGTCCCCTATCCGTGGGTCGAGGGGGAAGCCCATGAATTGGTCCTGGTCACCGCTTCGGGAGTCACTTTTGACCACACCATCGACGTAGCGCTAGAAACGCCAACCGCCAACGCTCGGTTCCTCGGCCTATTCGCCTTGATCGGAATCTACGTTGGGGTCCTGCCGGTGGCCCTGGGCATCCTCTGGCTGCCTTTGGTGCGACGACTGGGCCGCAGCGGCTTGGAATTCGTGCTCGCTTTGACCATCGGGTTGCTGCTGTTCTTGTTTGTTGACACGGTCGAAGACGGCCTGGAGACAGCGCATGAACTGGCGTCTTCATACCAAGGCATCGTGGCTTTTGTCTTGGTCAGTGGGCTGGCCTTCTTGGCGATCGAATCGCTTGGCGCCTGGCTGCGCCAGCGCACGACCTCCAGGCAAGGCGAGTCGGGAGCCTGGGGCAAACCAGCCTGGACCAGCGCTCTGCTGATGGCGATCGCAATCGGCTTGCACAACCTTGGGGAAGGACTCGCTATCGGGGCTGCTTTTCGTCTCGGAGAAGTCGCCTTGGGCACTCTGTTGATCGTCGGCTTTGCGCTACATAACACCACCGAAGGACTGGCCATCGTCTCGCCCTTGAGCAAGGAAAAGACCCACTGGCCTCGACTGCTATGGCTTGGCCTACTGGCTGGCGCACCGACCATTCTCGGTGCCTGGATTGGCGGCTTGGTCTACTCAACCTTCTGGTCGATGATCTTTTTGGCGATTGGAGCAGGAGCGATTGCTCAGGTTGTACCGCAGATCGGTCGCGGCATGGCTGGGGGCCGAGAACTGCTTCCGTTTCTCACCAGTCGACCTATCTTTGCCGGACTCGCCACCGGCTTTGCCGTGATGTACCTGACCGGCATGATCGTTGGCGGTTAGTCGCCTTTGGCTACTACTTCAAGAACCAGATTGCCGACCCGAAGTACTCAGTTTCTTTCCAAGGCAAGACATCCAAGCCAATAAAGTTACCGGTCGCAAACCCCGAAACCGCAATAGCTTCTTGCCATGCATCTCGAGTGAAGAGCTTTTGGCCCGACAAGTCGTGGAACAAATTGAATTCGGGGATCGCAATCTCGTTGTGGTGCTCTGCCAGCACTTCATGCGGAATATCGAAGATTTCACCAACAATCATCCCGTGCTCAGGGGAAAGCTCTTTGTACCCTCGGAGCATGGCAGCCAAGTCGATTCCCTCCATGCCCAACACTTCGTGAAAGATAAACCAGACTGAAACCAGAATCTCCGCTGGATCTATGCCGCGACGGTGTAATTTTTCCAAGGTAACTTCCGGCTCTGAAACGTTCCCCTGAAACAAGATGGCTTCTGCGTCAAGGTTATTACGAGTAACCTCCAAGGCGCGTTCAGAATAATCCACACCAATGAGGCCAATGTCCGGTCTCACCTCTCGACAATAATTCAAGAAGGTGCCATCGCCACAACCGACATCCAGTACATACTGGGCTTCGGAGGCAGCAAGAAATTCGGCAGTGCGAGAAAAATATTTACGGACGTGCGCTTCTCCGCTACCAACCACATTCTCATCTCGATAGACCTGAACTTTCGCCTCGTCATCAAACAGAAGTTGATCAAGGTTGGCAATGTACGGGCGGTAAGAAAACAAGATCCCAAACGCGCCGCATCTACGTAGAACAGACGCTCCCAGTGAAGTTGCTCGATAGTGATCCTCCTCAAGAATCAACCAACCCAGGTTGCGCAAATAGTCCAAACAAATACGGAGGTTTCTTTGGTTACCTTTAAGATCCGCAAGATCGACCCCTTGCTCCAGGATCCGCTCAACAATTCCAGCTCTCGCCAGGGCCATCAAGATAGGAAGAGCGTAGTAACCACGTGCCACAGCAACGATTTCATTCTTGGTGTGCATCGGTAGTCGTACGGCAGTGTACTGGAATGTCTTCTGTCGGTAACGGACCCTTCTGCTTCACTGCGGTGACGACACTTGGGTTGCTAGTATCAGAACGATGTTGACGCGATCTGTCGCCGCTATTGTCGTTGCCACCCTGTTCGGCTGTGGCTCGCCACAGTCTTCCCCAGAGGAGGCTAGCTTAGAGATTCATTCTGAAGACCCAAGTGAAGCCCGATCTCCACTCTTGGTTGAGGTCACCACCGACTGGGGTATTGACTTCAACCACAGTTCAGGAGCCAGCGGTGATTTGGTGTTTCCCGAAATGATGGGAGGTGGAGTTGCCGTCCTGGATGCCAACGAAGACGGTCGGTTGGACCTCTATTTCATTAATGGAGCGGAGCAACTCGGTCAATCTGACTCAGACAACGGCCCCAGCAATCAGCTGTTTCTCCGCCAGCCCGACGGCAGCTACCGGAATACCACCGATTCCTCAGGGCTCGATGACCGTGGATACGGCACCGGAGTAGCGGTTGGCGATGTCGACAATGACGGACACCAAGACGTGTTCGTCGCCAACATCGGCCCCGATCACCTCTATCGAGGGCGCGGTGATGGAACGTTCGCTGACGTTTCAGCGACCTCAGGCGTCAGTGCGACCGGAACCAACCACGACGACTGGTCGACCTCCGCCGCATTCTGTGATTTCAACCGCGACGGTTACCTCGACCTCTATGTGGTTCGTTACGTGGTCTTTGACCCAAATGTCCAGTGTACTGACACCGCCGGACGTCGCGAATACTGCGGTCCTGATGGCTTCGAGGACCGTACCGATGTGCTGCTGGAAAACCGTGGCGATGGAACCTTTCGCAACGTGACCGACCGCGCCGGGATCGACGTCGTCACCGGGGCCGGACTCGGAGTGGTGTGCGAAGACTTTAATGACGACGGCTGGGTCGATATTTACGTCGCCAACGATGGCGACCCGAACCAACTGTGGATCAACCAAGTCGATGGCAAGTTTATCGATGACGGATTGATCATGGGCGCCAGCGTCAACGCAGCCGGGCTGCACGAAGCCGGCATGGGTGTGGTCGCGGCGGACTTTGACGGCGACACGCATCTCGACCTGTTCGTCACCCATCTCCGAGATGAAACCAACACTTTCTATCGCAATCTGGGGGCAGGGATGGGATTCGAAGATCAAACCACCAAGGTCGGTTTGGCGGCCGCAAGCACACCGTTTACCGGTTTTGGAGTCGCTCCGATCGACCTCGACCTGGACGGCGACCTCGACATCGCAGTGGCCAATGGTCGGGTCACGCGGGGGGAATCGCTGACCGATGTCCTGCCCGAGCCGTGGAATCAATACGCTGAACCCAACTTGGTTTACCTCAACTCCAACGGCAGTTTTAGACTGTTGGACGACAACCAAGGCGTGGCTGCTTTTACCGCGGCAGCAGAGGTCAGTCGAGGATTGGCGGTTGGAGATCTCGACGGCGATGGGGGGCAAGATCTGATCGTCAGCGGTATTGAGAGCCCGGCGCGCGTCCTGCGCGGTACTCCTGGTGAAGGGCACTGGCTGATTCTCGACGCGGTTGACCCGACTCTGGGTCGACGGGCACTGGGAGCGCGGGTCACGGTTACCTCCACGATCGGGCGCCAGCAGAGAACCATTCAAGGCGCCATGAGCTATCTCTCAAGTAGCGATCCACGGGCTCATTTTGGCCTGGGTGATCACTCAGAGGATGTTTCGGTCTTGGTGCGCTGGCCCGATGGCCTGGAAGAATCCTTCTCGGGTATCTCTGTAGACCAGGTGACAACCTTGGTCCGAGGAGAGGGAGGGTGAAGCTGGCACTCCTCCACCGGGCCTTGCTCGCGTTACTGGTCGGCGCTGTGGCCTGCCAAGACTCCGGCACATCAGAAGAAACTGCTACCAACCAAGTGCCACTCCCCGAGCTGTCCACCATGGAGATCCAGGTTGCCAATCGGTTGCGCGAGCTGGCCAGCGAAATTAAAGCTCAGCCAACATCAGCGGAAGCATGGGGTCGCTTTGGCATGGTGGCTCACGCCCACGAGTTGCTGGACGAGGCGGAGATCGCCTACCGGAACGCCCGAGACCTTGACCCCAACGACGAGCGTTGGCCCTACTTTCTCGGCGACGTGTTGAGCATCCTAGGAACCGATCTGGAGTCGGCAGAAAAGTCTTTTCGCTCCTTCATGCAGCTTCATCCAGACTACGCGCCCGCTCACATGCGGTTGGGTAACGTCTTAATCTCGCGGAACAACCCCGGCGAGGCCGCTCAGAATCTCCAACGGGCACTGGATTTGGAGCCAGCTCTGCAGCCAGCACGGGTCGCCCTGGCCCAAGTTCGACTGGCCTCGGGGGAGTTAGACTCCGCGGCTAATCTCCTCGAGACTGTGCTCAACAAATCGCCGCGTCACGGTCAGGCGTTGTCGACTCTCGGTCAGGTTTATATGAGACAAGGAAGGACTGATCAAGCACGCAAGATCGCGACCAGAGCGCGCGATGCCGCCAGCTACAACCTCTTTGCGGATCCATTGATGGGCCAAGTGGTGGCTGAGGGACTGAGTTCGATCCAAATCTGGGAGCGGGCAAAGAGTTTTCTGGAAAACGGCAACAATGAACAGGCGGTCATTGGCTTGAACAAAGTCATAGAACTGAGCCCCTCCAACGCCGAGGCACATCTTCAACTGGCGGTCGCTTATGGCAATCTCGGCGAAATTTCTAAGGTTGGTCACTATCTTCAACGGGCCGTTGAATTGAACCCGGAGTCGGTCGATAGTCGGGTTCGACTCGCTTCGTTGTATCTGGACCAACAGGAGACCACCGCTGCCATCCCCCATCTCGAAGCCGCGGTTCGACTGACCCCAGATGACCCGGACGCCGGCTGGCTGTTGGGAAGAGCTCTGATGCAAACTGCTCAGCTAGCTCCGGCAATCTCCACTTTTGAAACAACCGCTGCGTTAGGGGTACTAACTACCGCTTCAGCACACAACGATTGGGGCAACGCTTTGGCCCAAAGCGGAGTGTTGGAAGCTGCAGTAACCCATTTTGAGGCTGCACTCGCAATCGACCCAGTAAACCCCCAGGCTTTCTTTTTCTTGGGCCTTGCCGCGGAAGGCCGAGGTCGAATTGAGGCTGCGGTCGGGTACTACTGCCGATCGCTCAAATCGGCACCGGGTTCCCCAGCCGCCGCCCGGATCTCGGCGCTTGATCGGTCTTGTTCCTGACTCTTTGCGCTCAGATGCGCGGCAAAGATTCAACCAACTGGAGTGCCCAGTCCAATCGATTGAAATGCCAACAATCCCCTTAAATATAAGAAATTAAGAGGAAGCATCGGGAAGCAAATTGCACTGCGTGCTCTCACGCGGTGTCAGTCTTTCTCAGACTTGTTTCTCGCGCGAAGCCCCCCCGCAAACACCTGGGTTCACCAAGCATGGTCGCCGTCCACCTAGCGGCATAAACAACACCCCTTAACCGGGCACAAGCAACACTTTCAAAGGATTGAAGAAAAACAACTTACAACCATATCTTTCGGGCCTATCGAAAGATCGCTTCGCTAGCAGAGTCGACACCCACAACACAATATGTTTGGGCCTATTCGCCCGACTCTCAGGAGTACACTAAGCTCGAACCTTCTCCTTAACGGTCGCTGGCTTCGTCTCTGGATTGCACCTTGCACTTCTTGGCGGCATGCGGCGCAACCAACGATTAAAGGAGACAGAATGCGTAGAGTTCTGATGTTTGTGACAGCGGCCTTGCTACTGGGTTCCCCGGTAGCGTTTAGCCAAGCCCAACGCGGAACCGTGGATGTCACGGTTACCGACGCCAACGGCAGCCCCTTACCGGGTGCCACGGTCAGCGTTTCTTCTGACGAAACCCTGACTCGGAGAAGTGTGGTTTCCGATGACGCCGGTCGAGCGCGCATTGTTTCTTTGGACCCGGCCACTAACTATGTGGTCACGGTCAACTTGGACAATTTCGCCTCTCAAACGATCAGCCAAGTAGTGGTGCGCGCCGGTCAATCACAGTCGATTGAAGTTCGCCTCGCCGGTGCATCCATCACCGACGAACTGATTGTTGTCGCCGAAGCGCCCTTGGTGGACGTCAGCAAGACCCAAGCTGGGCAGGACATCACCTTACAGCTCACCGAGTCCCTGCCAACCGCTCGCACCTATCAGAGTTACTTGCAGCTGGTCCCGGGCGTTCAGGACGCGATCGGCGAATCCGACAACCCTGCGTCTCGCAGCGGCATCAACTATCGCGATCGAAAAAAGGGCGATGCCGCCGGAACCGAGGGTGGCGTCGGTCGTTCCAGTGACAATCTCTATTACTTCGACGGCATCAACGTCACCGACCGTTCTTTGGGAACCAACGGTGCCAATATCAACACCGAGATCATCCAAGAGCAGAGTGTTATTACCGGCGCCATTCCGGCGGAATTCGTCGGCGTTCCCGGCTTGGTCTCCAATGTGGTGACCAAGAGCGGCGGGAACGCATTTTCCGGCTCACTCAACTACTACTTTCAGGACGACAATCTAGTCTCAGATGACGAGCACTTCGCCGACGATGGCTTCGACACCTTCGACACCGCCTTCACTTTGGGTGGTCCGATTGCGCGCGACAAAGCTTGGTTCTTTGCCAGTTTTCGCGTGCTCGATACCGAACGCAGCTTAGTTAACGAGCAGGGCCAGTTCCTTCGTACCGTCAAACGAGATGAAGATCAGGCTTTCGGCAAACTAAGCTGGGCGATCACCGACAGCGATTTGTTGACTGGGATCTATCTCACCGATCCCCGTGACGACACAGGGAGCTTCAGTCGGACGATCCCGAACACCGCTGACGCAACCTTCGAAAGAGGCGGCGAGCGGTACTCGATCTCTTATAACCGAGTCTGGGGTTCGGCGGCGCTAGAGTTAGGGTTTACCGATCACGAGGCAGATACCAACGAATTTCCAATCAATTTGGACGCCCAAAACGAGATCCTGTTCGCGCCCGGTGAGGTATTTACTTCCGCTCAAGCCAACATTGGTGGAGCCGGTATTAGCAGTCTCGATCTGCGCAGTACCGAATCAACTCGCAGCTCGCTGGAGTACCTGTTTGACACCAGTTGGGGTGATCACTCTCTCAAATTCGGCATCAACAACGCCGACAGCGGACTGGCAGAGCAGAGACTTACCAATGGTAGTCCCCCCGCCACCTATTTTTCCCTCTCAGCGCGCGGCCTGGGCACTCCGATTGTTCTATGCGAAGTCACTGGAGCCTGTGCGGCAGCCAATTACTCGCAAGTAGATTTTGGTGCCTCACCCGACGAGTTAGAGGGCTTCCGCGGGTTCCTCACCGCTGGCCAGACGGCGACTCTACTTGGTCTGTGGGACAACAACAAAAACGGTGTTCTCGACAACGCGGAAATCACCAACAACATGACCTTCGCGTCGACCGCCGGCAACCCACACGGTCAAATCAATTACACGCGGGATCTTCAGACCCAGGCAGGAACTTCAAAGAAGGGGTCAGAGTCAAAGCAATACTTCATTCAAGATTCCTGGCAAAGGAACAGGTGGAGTATCAACGCTGGACTGCGCGCTGAGGACACCACCTTCTTGGACGATCTGGGCCAGGACATCGGCACCTGGGACACTGAGGTCGCTCCACGGATCAGCATCGCATACGACGTAAAGGGTGATGGTCGCAGCAGTGTTGGCTTGTTCTACGGTGAGTATTACGACGCCTTCCGCGACAACGCGATTGACTTTGCCGGCTCAAAGTCCGGCAACGTTTTCGCCGAGGAAGTCTTTGTCGACGCACTGGCGGACTGGGTCAAGTTTCGCGATCGCGGTGGTATCGAGACCATTGACGGCTCCTTTTCACCAAAAATCGAAACTCCCGTCACCGAAGAGATCCAGCTCCAGTACAAGCAGGACCTCGGTAACAACATGATGTTTGAGATCAACCTGATCGACCGAGAGACCGCCAGCATAGCCGAGGACTACGGTGCGATTTACTTCGATCCAGCACAATACACCGGCAACGGCGGTGACCTCAACGATCCCAACTCGTTGTTCCTGGGTGCAAATTTCTTTGGCTTCGACAGCTTCAGTGATATCCCCACTAACTTCAACTTCTTGATCGGTTCCCTACCTTCGGAGGCTTTTCGTGACTACCAGGGGCTGGAGTTAGTATTCCGTAAGCGCTACAGCGACAATTGGCAACTGCTGGCTTCTTATAACTACGCCGACGCCGAGGGCAACTCCAATTCGGACGGCAACTTCGACGGTGCTGGCGACGTGTTTCCACTCGATCCGCGCGCGCCCAACCGCACCGGTACCCAGCCCGGCTTAGTGGAGCAGCTGTTCAAGGTCCATAGTTCTTACAACTGGGACAACGGCTTCCAGGTCGGTGGCAGCTACCGGTGGAACTCCGGGGTCACCCTCAATCGCAACTCAGGCCAATCCTTCGACCGCACCATCCCGGCGTGGACCAACACGCCATTCGCCTCCAACGGCTTCACCGGTCAGAACGGACCATTCGCCGATCTCTGGATTGCCGACGACGCGCTGGGGTTTTTCGAGGGCGAGTCGTACGGGATTCTCGACGCCCGTGTGTCTTACTTGTGGACTCTTGCGAACAGTCGCGAGGTGGACTTCTTCGTCGATGTCTTTAACGTGCTGGATGACCAGGCGTTGATTCGGGTGCAAACCATCGAAACTGGTGGTGACGGCTTCAACTTCCGCGACGGTATCGACTTCGTCCAGCCACGCCGGTTTTTCCTCGGAGCGCGACTACGCTTCTAGCCCCGCGCCCGAGTTAACTCGGCCTCCAGCAAGGCCGACGAAAGGTCCTCCCAACGGAGGGCCTTTTCTTTTTGTCGCTGAGGCACTGCCACAGCACACCCACTTCCATAGCGCTAAAACGTTTCTTTATATTGCCTTCACTTCAAGATATTGAACACATTGGTCCATTGGACTGGATTGGCTGATGGGCGACTGACGGGAAACCTGCTCCCGCCCCCCGGTGCGCTCAAAATTCAGGAGCACAGATTGGGCACCTCTACACGCCAACCCAGTTCGTATTGAAGATCAAGGTAGGTCTCTCATCGAACTATCGGCTACCCTGAGCAGGGAATCGCTAATCTCGCTAAGCATTGATTACACGGAATTTAAGTTCCTATGTCTTGACGTGCGGCGGACGCCCTGAGAGTGGTTCCGGATGGCATTCGACAGACAAATCGAACGCCATTATTTGCGGTCAAGACTAGCGAACGAAAACTGTTAGATACAAAGCCGAAGCTATTAGCAGCTAACAGAAATGATGGTCTACCCTTTGCAGCTTTTTTGGACAGGAAATGTTTCCTCTTAACCTACATGTCAGAAGGAGAACTGGATGCGAAGAGTTCTAATCTTTACTGCGATGGCCTTTCTGCTGGTTTCACCGGCGGCTTTTGGTCAAGCACAAAACGGGAGTATCGACGTCTCTGTGGCCGATACCGACGGCACCGGATTGCCCGGTGCTTCGGTGAGTGTTGCTTCAGACGAGACCCTCACCCGCCGCACTGTGGTAACCGACGGAACCGGCAAAGTGTCGGTTGTTGCGCTCGCCCCGGCCACCAATTATGTGGTCACGATCGTACTCGACGGGTTTGCCGACCAAACTGTGAACAGCGTTATTGTGCAGGCTGGACAAACACAGTCCCTCACGGTCACCCTGGGCGGAGTCTCGGTTTCCGACGAATTAATCGTCGTCGCCGAAGCACCACTCGTTGACGTCACCAAGACCCAAGCGGGGCAGAACATTACCCTGCAGTTGACCGAGTCTTTACCGACCGCCCGTAGCTATACCGGATACCTACAGTTGGTGCCTGGCGTGCAAGCCACCTTGGGCGATTCCGACAATCCTGCCTCTCGTTCCGGCGTCAACTACCGTGACGCCGACCGTGAAGGCGGCGACGTTGGACGTTCCAGTGACAATCTCTATTATTTTGACGGCATCAATACCACCGACCGCACAGATGGCATCGCTGGCGCCGATCTCAACTCCGAGATCATCCAGGAGCAGAGTGTGCTCACTGGTGCAATCCCGGCCGAATTTGTCGGCTCCCCGGGACTGATCTCGAACGTTGTCACCAAGAGTGGTGGTAACCAGTTCTCAGGATCGGTTAACTACTACCTACAAAACGATAGCTTGGTCGGTGACAACGAGCACTTCGCAGACGAAACCTTCTCGACCTTTGACGCAGCCGCCACCTTGGGTGGCCCGATCACCCGGGACAAGGCTTGGTTTTTTGGAAGTTTTCGCAAGGTCGAACAAGAGCGTGACGTGGCCAACGAACAAGGCCAGCTTCTGCGCACAGCTACCGAGAGTGCTGATCAGGGCTTCTTCAAAGCAACCTGGGCGCTCACCGATAGCGATGTCCTCTCTGGTACTTTCTTGACCGACCCAGTTGATCGCGATGCCAGTTTTGATCGGGATATTCCTAACGCAGCCGACTTCACCCGTGAACGAGGTGGTGAGCGCTACAGCGTTGGATACAACCGCGTTTGGGGTTCCACCGCATTAGAGGTTGCCTTTACCGACCATGAAGCAGATCGCAATCAAACTCCGAAGAATCAGGCACCTCGTAACGATGTCTCTTTTGCTCCTGGATCGGTCTTCACTTCCGCGCAAGAAAAGCTCGGTGGTTCGGGGACCAACGTCACGGTCAACCGTGCAACCGAGTCAATTCGGGGATCCCTTGAGTACTTGTTCGACACCAGTTGGGGCGACCATTCGCTGAAATTCGGTATGGTCGATGGCGAAAGCACCCTATTTGAGAATCCTTCGACGACTGGCAGCCCACCGGCAACCTATATTTCGCTCTCTCCCACAGGCGGCTCGATCGTACTGTGCGAGGTAGTCGGTACTTGTGCGACAGGTTGGTCGACAAGTGACTTTGGCGTCTCCAGCGACGAGCTAAATGGCTTCAACGAAGGCCTCACCGCAGGCCAGCTGGCGACATTGGTTGGATTGTGGGATGACAACCACAATGGCGTCCTTGACCAAACAGAGATTCTCAATAACATGACTTTCGGTACTACCGCAGGCAATCCAAATGGTTTGGTCAACTACACGCGCGACCTGCAGACCCAGGCTGGTATTTCCAGCAAAGGCTCCGAGTCGACACACTTCTACATTCAGGACTCCTGGCAGCACAACAAATGGAGCGTCAATGCTGGCCTCCGTGCTGAAGACACCACCTTCATCGCTGACAACGGCGATGACGTGGGAACCTGGGACACCGAAGTGGCTCCGCGCATCAGTGTTGCCTACGACGTGAACGGTGACGGCAAGAGCAGCATCGGTGTGTTCTACGGTGAGTACTACGACGCCTTCCGCGACACTGCGATCGATTTTGCTGGTTCTCTGACCGGTCGAGTGATCGAGGAGCAGGTCTACGTTGACGCGTTGCAAGACTGGGTGCGCTTCCGCTTTCGCGGTGGCACTGCAGTTCAGGACGCTTTTTTCGCTCCGAGCATCGAAACCCCGGTCACCGAGGAGATCCAGATCCAATACAAACGTGACCTGGGTCGAAACATGATGTTTGAGGTCAACTTAGTCGACCGGCAAACCAGTGCCATCGGTGAGGACTACGGTTCGTTTTACTACAACGCCGCGCAATGGGGTGGCGATCTTAACGATCCGAACTCACTATTCTTGGGTCCGCAATACTTCGGCTTCAGCAGCCTGAGCGACATCCCCACCAATCTCAACTTCCTGATCGGCACCCTTCCCAGCGCTTTTCGCGACTGGCAAGGTGCTGAGTTGGTTTTCCGTAAGCGCTACAGCGACAACTGGCAGTTGCTTGCTTCGTACAACTACGCCGACGGTGAAGGGAACTCCAACTCCGACGCCAACTTTGATGGCGCTGGTGACGTTGTCTTCCTAGATCCGCGAGCTCCAAACCGTACCGGCACTTTGCCGGGCTTGGTTGAGCATTTGTTCAAAGTTCACGGTTCCTACGACTGGGACAACGGTTTCCAGGTTGGTGGTAGTTATCGCTGGAATTCCGGAATCATTCTCAACCGTAACGACCAACAAGCCTTTGGTCGTAGTCTTCCGGATCGCGTGGACCAGAGTTTTGCGTTCGCTGGTTGGGCTGGTGGCGGATTTGACGACACCTGGATTGAGCCCGACGCGCTTGGTTTTCACGATGGCAACAGCCATGGGATCCTCGATATCCGTGGATCATACGTGTGGACCACTAATGGCGATACCGAAGTTGATTTCTTTCTCGATGTCTTCAATATCCTTGACGATCAGTCTCTGATTCGTTTGCAAGATCTGCTGCCTGGCGGAGACGGTTTTCAGTATCTTGACGGTATTGATTACGCTGCACCCAGACGCTTCTTTGTAGGAGCAAGGCTACGGTTCTAGCTTCGAGTTAGTACAACTTTTCAAAGAAGTTATTAAGGGCCCTCCTCAGGAGGGCCCTTTTTTGTGTGCCGAGCATGTTCAACAACTTATGGGTGCGAGTCCCTGCACAACCAGATGGAGGTGAAGTGCTAGCGAAGCACAAGGGCGAGATCGTGAGGTCTGGTCTGAAGGCAGTGTGGAGCAAAACCGCGACACGACGAACGGGAATCGGATACGAGGCAGTCCAGGTGGGACGAGTGAGCAAGAGGTCACAAAGTCCATACCGATCAAGCGTCTGGGCTGTAAATCCGGCGTATGTGCGGTGAAGGTGGTTTGAACTTACCTCGGGAGGTCTGCGATGTGTCTCTTGCAAAGGGGACTGAGAGCACCGTGAGGTGCTTTGACCGCATCGCAGAAGTCAGCAGAGGGCATAGTAGGTTTTTTTTCAGGAGACCGAAGGCCCGAACGGTGAGTCAGGATGAATAGGCTTTGATTTTCATGGATAGCAAGCGGCAGAAGATCCAGGATCGGTCCCGATTGTTGTGGAAATTGATAAAGGCGTAACCTCCGTGGTCCAAGCTGGTGCCCGCAGTAGCCAGGAGCTTCCAAGAGGCTGGGATGGAACTGATCACTTTCTACGATTTACCGAGATCGTTGTGGCGATCCACAAGGACCACCAACGCGCTGGAGAATCTCAACCGTGAGTTTCGGCGCCGTACCAAGACCCAAGGCTCATTCTCGACTGAGGCAGCTGGTGTCACTTTGCTCTGGGGACTCGTCGCTTTCGGTCAGATCAGGATGCACCGCATCAACGGCTACCAAGACTTGCACCGGATGCTTGACCGTCAAGCAGCCGCGTAGCACTAGAATCAACTAAACCTGACCGCGGGAGACGCTACGCCAAATACCAATTTCCACAAGATTCGGGACACATCCCACGGCAGCGCGCTTTCTGGACCTGAGCCTTGATGTCTTGCCATTTGCTGTTACTACCGTGCTCTCAGACAACGGTAGTGAGTTTCAAGGAGCCTTCGACAAGAAAGCTGCTGAGGCTGGAATCAAACGCTGGTACACCTACCCCAGGTGCCCGAAGATGAACGCCCAAGCCGAGAGATTCAATCGAACCATCCAAGAGAAATTCGTTGACTACAACGAAGACTTGCTCTTCACTGACCTCCAAGCTTTCAACCAAAAACTCTTCGACTGGATGCTCTGGTTTAACGCCGAAAGGCCCCACTGGAGCCACCGACAAAGACCACCGCTACAATACGTAGCTGAACATACCGATCAGTGCCAAATGTCATGGACGCATACAGTGTCGCGGCTCAAGAAGGGAGAGGTGACATCGGGTGGCCAAAAATACACCGAGAACCTCACCTACGACCAATACGGCAACATCACACAGCACAACTTCACTCTCCCTGGATCAACTGAGAATCTCAGCATCGCGATTAGCGGTAGCAGCAACAGGATTGCCAATGTAGGCGGTGTGGGTGCCACCTACGATACTGCCGGCAACTTGCTGGCTTTCTCTGGGAATGCCTATCAGTACGACCCCTTAAACATGCCTTGGCAATACAACGCCGGGAAAGAAGTCTACTTATACGACGCTGACGATGAGCGCGTCGGAGTGGTTGCTTCCGAAGACGGGTCAGTGGCTCAAAGAGTGGAAACATTTTCCGCACGCGGGTTGGGCGGCAAAGTGCTGCGACAACTGACCCACGAGGGGCCGGATCCTTTCATCCTCTCTTGGGAACGCGACAATATTTTCCGTGATGGACAACCGATTGCCACGGTTAAGAACGATATCGTAGACTCGCCTCCAACAGCGTGCATTTCCTACCCTTCAGACGGCGATCTCTACATCGCACCAGCAAAACTCGATTTCAACGCCGATTGCTCCACAGATCCAGAAGACGATCCCTTAACCTACGAGTGGGATTTAGGGGACGGCACGACAGCCAATGGACCAAGTTCAGGCAAGGTTTATTCGACGCCTAGCATGTACACCATAACCTTGACGGTGAGCGATGAAACCTCAAGTGACACTGCGGTGATTACCATCAACGTACAGGACCGCGTTCCTGTCTCGATTACTCAGCATCCGGTTTCTGATTCTGTGGCCGCCGGTGGTGCCGTAACCTTCAGTTGCGATGCAACCGGCACGGAGCCGATTACCTATAGATGGCAGAGCTACCAAGAGGGGGCGTGGATCATGCTAAGTGATGGGGGATCAATTGGCGGGTCTTTTACTAAGCAGCTGACGATTGATCCCGTGAACTTTGAGCATGAAGGCCAGTACCGATGCTGGACTCACAACACAGCGACAAATTGTGACATTGGCACTATTTGTGGCAATTATGCTCCATCCAACCCGGCGGTGTTGGACGTACTTGCCATCTTGGAATCTTGTCCAGTTGCCGACCTCTCACGCGATGGTTGGGCTCCAAGCCCAGTGTGGCAAATGCTGGACGATGACACCAACGTGACGAAATCTCAAAAATCGGGCGGTGTTACCGACAGTTTCCGTGTTCGGCTGGCTCCATTTTCGGATCCCGGTAAGGATACGGACCACACTGTTTACTTAACCGGGAAAGTTGAAGATGGTCTAGCGGAAAAGCACGTCCGTCTCTACCTGATGGCTCCTGACAACACGGTTCTATGGTGGACCAATGTGTATTTTGACACCGCGTTTCAAACGAAAGCAGTATTGCTACCCGCTACTGCCGTCGCAGGGTTGACCAACTACTCAGATATCCGGCTACAAATTAACAAATGGCACACTGATGGCGATCCGACGACCGTAGTTCTACAAAAGCTTTGTCTTGAAGTCCCAGTGTCCAATCTTCCACCTAAGGCGTGTATTGGTAGGCCCGCTGGCGATATCTCATTGCTTGTCGGGGACAACTACACGTTTGGCGGCTACTGCTCAACCGACCCGGAAGGTGATCCCCTCACCTATTCTTGGGATTTTGGTGACGGAACGACGGCCTCAACTGGAGCAGTTGCCCATAGCTACTCCTCGGAAGGCGTCTATACGGTGCGTCTAACAGTTAGCGACGGACAGGACACCAGTAGTCTTACCCGAACGGTTACAGTGGCTGTCCCCACTCCGCCGACGATCACCCAACATCCAACTTCACGCACAGTGGCGCCTGCATCCAACACAACGTTCTCCTGTGCTGCCACGGGTACCGATCCGATCAGTTACAAATGGCAAAAGAAGATATCCAATGTTTGGACCGATCTCAACAATGGAGGCAAATATTCTGGAGTGTTAACTCAAAACGTCACCATCAGCAATGTCGCCAATGGCGAAGCCGGACAATATCGCTGTGCTGCCAACAATCCCTATGGCGGGAAGGGTTCTATTGCTGCGACGCTCACCGTTTCGTCGACGCAAACAGCTCTTCCAGTGGCAGATCTCAGCAACGACGGCTGGGCCGTGAGTCCGTTGTGGTCGAAATTGGATGACGATACCAACGTCGTTAGATCCCAGAAGTCGTCAGGGGTCACCGACAGCTTTCGGGTGCGCATGTCACCGATGATCGACCCGGGCAAGGACACCGACCACACCGTCTACCTCACAGGAAAAGTGGAAAACGGTCTAACGGCGAAGCATGCTCGGCTCTACGTTATGGCACCGAATAACACTGTTTTGTGGTGGACCAACGTCTATTTTGGTACCGCGTTCCAACGCAAAGCAGTACCTCTCTCAGCCAGCGTTGTGGCGGGTTTTACGAACTATTCAGACATTCGGCTGCAATTCACAAAGTGGCACAGTGACGGCGATCCGACGACCATCGTCATGAAGAAGGTGGAATTGGTGGTGGTCCCATGAAGCGGGTTAGATATTTGAAGATGAGTAGAAATCTTGTCAACTCAGTCCAAGGAGGAACTGCCATGAAGATCCGTGCCACGCTGCTGGTTTTTGTACTCATTGTCACCAACTTTCTCAGCCTCGCTGCACCGGTAAACGCAATTCCCCGTGAAGAGGTGACTACTTACCATCTGCACAGCGATCACCTGGGCTCGGTGCGCAGAATTACGGATGAAAACGGCAAGGTCATCGAGTCCCGCGACTACCTACCTTTTGGCCGCCAAGTAGCCACTGACCCAGATGGAGAACCGGAGACCACGCTTGGTTTCACCGGCCATGAGCGGGATGACCATGGGTCGGGGGCGATCGATGACTGGGATTACATGCATGCGCGGTATTACAGCCCGTGGTTGGGGAGGTTTGGCAGTGTTGATCCGGTGTTGGGGAGTGCTGATGTCAGAATCCCGCAGACGTGGAATCGATACTCCTACGGACGAAATAATCCGGTCGTATTTGCTGACCCAGATGGCGAGTTCGCGGTAGCGCTGATTGTTGGTGGGCTTATCGTTGTTAGTGTTGTTGCCGTTGTTACAACTGCCAATCCGAGCTATCAACGAGAGGCGATAGCGGCGGCTGATTCGGTGGGAGCTTCATTCGATTCTGCGGTTGCTGCCCTAAGTGATCGAGTTAGAGAAGCCGGTGAAATATTGATGCCCGAAGGGCAGACGAGCACCGGAGCAGCTGAAAGCATCGAGGCCCAAGAGGCATCCGAGATAGAAGATCGTGTTCGAGGTGCATCAGAAGCGGAGAATGCAGTGGATGCAGCAGCGGTTGTAGTAGGGCTTGTCGCAGGAGCTGCCAAAAACAAGGTCAAGAAACTTGTTGACAAGATATTTGGAAAACGTGGAGAAGATACGTCTCCAAAGCCCGAACCCAAGAAACCTACAAAACCAGAGGACCCCAAACTCTGATCGAGTTATTAAATCGACAAAAGATCATGACGATACTCAGAGTAGGAAGGAATGCTCCAGTTGAATGTCCGGACTGGACACAGGTTGCTGATGCCTTTGCTGGGTTCCACCGTGCCGAACTCAAAGTGGTGAGCCTCGAAAGCTCGTCCGTAGAGCGAATTGAGGTCGCTCCGGTCGGCCTAAATAAGATGAACATTGCTGTAGAAAGACAGGGCGACTTCAGAGTGTGGCATGGAGCTTCTCGCCAGGATGCGGAAGGTGTCATTCGAATGCGGTTAGAAGGTGTTGATTTAGCCTTGGATTCGAAATATTGGATAGCTCCATATTGGGAGGAGTCGGAGTTCAAGCGCAATGCAGCCGCGCATCTCGTAGACCGCATGGTTTCACGAGCGGGCGTCGATTTTGAGCATTTGGAAAACTGGCGAGCCTGGACTGTCTGCAGATCTTTGGCAATCGACTTGGCCAAGAAATGGTCGGCTGATCGCGAGATTCCGCGGACTTTTGCCAATTGGCTTTACAGTCTCATGGTTGGAAGGCCGAAGGGCGACGCGCTTCGCTATGATCTTGAGTTGTTGATTTTTCGAGAATTGAGGTTGGTAAGTGGTCAAAGCGGAACCTGTCAACGATAATGAGACACACGTCATCTTTAATTTAGTGAGCATCGCCAAGCGATGATCGATCCCGATCTGGTGGGTTAATCCAGACAGCGTCGGGTAATGGTTTTGGCTTCGGGCAGCCGCGTACGAAGCGCTCGGGTTTATTGAGAAAAACATCAGCCAGAACACTGGTTCTGTGGTCGAGGACCTGCACAGAGAGGTGGACCCCGAAATTCGGACAGGTTGTTAAGGTGGAATCCAGACAGACAAAAAGGAGTCTGGAATGTCAAAGAAACGACGCAGTTATCCACCGGAGCTGAAGGCGCGTGTAGCACTTGAAGCTCTTCGGGGCGATCGTACAATCGCGGAGTTATCGTCTCGATACAACGTCCATCCGAAATTGATCACGAACTGGAAGAAGAAGGCCCGGGAGCAAGTAGTGGCTGGTTTTTCAGGTCAAGGAACTCGACATGAAGCGTCTCAGGAATCTGAGATCAAGGATCTTCGAGCCAAGGTCGGCGAGTTGGTGCTGGAGAGAGATTTTTTAGCCAAAGCGTTCAGTCGATGAGTCGTTCAAGGCGAAAGGCTTTGATTGAACGCGAGCATGGCGACTTGAGCGTTGTCCAGCAATGTCAACTTGTCTCGTTGTCTCGATCTGTTTACTACTACCAAGGCAAAGGAGAGGCGGAACAAAATCTGAAACTGATGCGGTTGATCGATGAGCAATATCTGAAGAAGCCGTTTTACGGCTCTCGGCAGATGGTGCGCCATCTGAGGCGCGACGGATTGCAGGTCAATCGCAAGCGAGTCCAACGGTTGATGCGGCGAATGGGCTTGCGTGCCGTTTATCAACGGCCACGGACATCAACGCCGAATCCGGAGCATCGAATCTACCCCTATCTGCTACGCGATCTTGTGATCGATCGACCCAATCAAGTGTGGTGTACGGATATCACCTACATCCCGCTCAAACGAGGTTTTCTCTACCTTGTTGCGGTGATGGACTGGTACAGCCGCAGGGTGCTTTCCTGGCGGCTGTCGAACACTCTTGAGTCTGACTTTTGCATCGAGGCCTTGGAGGAGGCGATTGAGTGCTACGGCACTCCTGAGATTTTCAACAGCGACCAGGGCAGCCAATTCACCAGCTCGGATTTCACCAGAGTGCTCAAGGAGGCCGGGATCAAGATCTCGATGGACGGCAAGGGCCGGTGGATGGACAACGTGTTTATCGAGCGTCTGTGGCGCTCACTCAAGTACGAGCAGGTGTACTTGTCAGAGTACGAAAATGGCCGACAAGCCCGAGCGGGCATTTCCTGGTGGATGGATTTCTACAACCAGAGGCGACCGCACTCGTCGCTTGCAGACCGAACACCGGACGAGGCGTACAATCAAGATCGAACGGTCTCAAATCCGGGGCTCCGCCCCGGCTCTGAGACCGTGAAAGCGGCTTAACCATGAACCCCGGATTCCACCTTAATTCGGCCGCTGACCTGTCCAACGAGTGGGGTCCACCTCATACCTCACAGGAAAAGTGGAAAACGGTCTAATGGCGAAGCATGTTCGGCTCTACGTCATGGCACCGAATAACACTGTTTTGTGGTGGACCAACGTCTATTTTGGTACCGCGTTCCAACGCAAAGCAGTACCTCTCTCAGCCAGCGTTGTGGCGGGTTTTACGAACTATTCAGACATTCGGCTGCAATTCACAAAGTGGCACAGTGACGGCGATCCGACGACCATCGTCATGAAGAAGGTGGAATTGGTGGTGGTCCCATGAAGCGGGTTAGATATTTGAAGATGAGTGGAAATCTTGTCAACTCAGTCCAAGGAGGAACTGCCATGAAAATCCGTGCCACGCTGCTGGTTTTTGTACTCATTGTCACCAACTTTCTCAGCCTCGCTGCACCGGTAAACGCAATTCCCCGTGAAGAGGTGACTACTTACCATCTGCACAGCGATCACCTGGGCTCGGTGCGCAGAATTACGGATGAAAACGGCAAGGTCATCGAGTCCCGCGACTACCTACCTTTTGGTCGCCAAGTAGCCACTGACCCAGATGGAGAACCGGAGACCACGCTTGGTTTCACCGGCCATGAACGGGACGACCATGGGTCGGGGGCGATCGATGACTGGGATTACATGCATGCGCGGTATTACAGCCCGTGGTTGGGGAGGTTTGGCAGTGTTGATCCGGTGTTGGGCTCCATGACTGCCCCACAGTCCTGGAATAGATACTCCTATGCTATCAACAACCCATTGAGGTTCGTTGACCCAACGGGGATGTACGAC
Source organism: Candidatus Multivoradales bacterium (assembly GCA_965248055.1). Classification (GTDB taxonomy): domain Bacteria; phylum Acidobacteriota; class Thermoanaerobaculia; order Multivoradales; family JAHEKO01; genus CBDCXF01. The sequence continues at coordinate 2,230,647 of CBDFIJ010000004.1, read as the reverse complement.
ATAGATTGCGGACAGGCCTCCGCTAAGCAATGCGAGAAATCGGCCAAGCAAGTGGCAAAACAGATAGTACGGCTTGCGAATAGCAAGGGCTCGAGAGCTCAAGCGGCAGCAGCAGCATTGGGCATCCAAGGCGATGGAAATGGAGTAGTGATCACTTTCGTGAACAAAATGAAAGCGGCCGAAACAGCAGTGACGCAAGCTGTTGGTAACGCCGCCAACAACGGCCTGGACATCATATCGACGGTTACACTTGTCACTGGTGACCGTGGGGATTCTTTGTTGATTACCCTTGGGCATGAGGGAACACATGTCGAGAACGGCTTCGCATTTTGGGGAAGTGTGGACTACGCGACAGGTATTGGAAATCCTGCGCTGGATCTTACTCAGTACGCAGATGAGTTCAGCGCCTTCCTGACCACGGACGAAATCGTTAAGGAAGAGATTGGAACTTCTTTGAGCTTTGGAGGTGAAACCCTTGGTGCAGGAGTAACCCCTGCGGATCGTGACCTTGCCATAGGAAGAATTCTTGCTGACCCTTCAGGTCTCTATGGAATGACAACTAGTAAGCCCGGTGGTAAGTTTTCTGGTGGTCCATGACCCCGCTCACAACCCAACGATGCGCTCTTATTGTTGTGATGTTGGGTCTTACGGTTATGGCCGCCTGGCCCGTTTCAGCTGCGACCGGTCAAAGGTCAATCGGGTCAAACACCGGTGAAATCAAGGACATGGAGATCGAACGCGTAGATTTCTGTGAAGCTCTCTCGGAGATAGGCGTAGACGAAGAACGCATGATTCGTACGCGGGGGCTAATCTGGAATCGCATTGAAGCGATCGATTGCGAACGGTCGTTTCTTCCGCGAGCATGTCTGCAGATTGACCCAGGTGTTCGAGGAATGAGGCGACTCGTTAGGCTGCAAGAGAAACGGAGAGAAAGACTTCCCCATGGAGTCGTAGACGGCAACCCGCCCAGAAGGGTTCTGGCAGAAGTTATTGGCGTCCTTCGGGGGCCGCGTTCATTTGGTCCTTATGATCCGGACTTTGTTCGGCAGTTGCCTAGTGGTAATCCACGGTTGCTTGCTTGGCTGAAGCGAAGACCGCCTAGTTCAGAAGTTGAGTCGTTGAGTAAGGGATCCTGTGGCCCAGCACTGTTTGTGTTGAAGGAAGTAATTTCGGCCTCACCGCCCAGCGAAGAGCTGCTGGGTAAGCATTGGGCTCTTCTGGCTCGGCAATCTGCTATCCACAGCTCAACCGTAGAAGTGTTGGCTTTGGTCTCTGGAACATTGCCTGTATACCCAGTCGAATTCAGGATCCATGGTCTAACGGGGACCGCTGTGGTGAGGTTGTCAATCGTTGAAGGAGCCGTAGTAGCGGCAACATATGTCTCGGGTGACATATTACTTGCGGCTCCAGCCATTGAAGCTGCCCGAACTTGGGTATTCGCCGACAATATCACGGCGGAGTTACAAGTTAGCTTTGACTACCTCATTGAAGAACGACCGGAAGCGCAGGGAAGGAATCCCTGGGTCGAGTTTCGACTACCAGAAAGCGTTCGTATCGTCGCGCCATTGTATCGCTGGCCCTCATAGACATACAGACTTGAGATAGAGGTGCCGCAGAGCTAGAGGAAATAGAGGAGCCAGCCGATTATTTGAGCTCTCTTGGCCGAAACTGTTGAGGATCTCGGAAGCCGCCCTCAGTGACGAAGGACAGTATCGCTGTCGAGCTTGGCATGACGTTGGCGAAACCATCTCCAATGCGGCAACTCTTGATGTCTGGCCGATCTTAGAAGCCTGCCCGGTAGCGGATAGAGTCAACAGCGGATGGACCCCAACTCCGGTGTGGGATGCGCTGGATGATGAAGTTAGTATCCTGAGCAGTGATGGCTTAGACCCTTCCACTAAGTTTATCGTGAAGCTGAGGCCAATTCGAGATCCAGGAAAGGACACCGATCATCGCATCGCGATCCTTGCGGCCGCGCCTGGAGCTACGACCCATGATATTAATGTGACGATTACGGACAATAGCTTCGGTGGTGCCGCCAACTATGCATTGACGATTGAGGGAACGTAACGTTGGTTCGGTCGATCTCGACGGAGACTCGTTGACGTATTCCTGGGATCTAGGCGTGGATGGCGCCAGCTCTTCGTTACCATCCGTGACCCACAGCTATTCCAACGCCGGTATTTACTTGGTGGAGTTAACGGTCAACGATGGACAGCAGTCGGATACCGCTACGGTCACGGTTGATGTCACCAACTAATGAAGAGATCTGACTGAGGTCCCAGGCGATTATTGAGAGAATCTAGAATTCCTTGATTGGGCTGATCACGGATATATTGAACGGGATCCGTCCTGATTGTTGTGGAAATTGAGAAAGGCGTAACCTCCGGTAGTCAAAACCCATCGCCGGGTAGGCGAAAGGAGGCTACGCCATGGACAAGAGTACCAATCAGAGCCCGGAATCATCTCGTTTCCAGCAAGATATCCAGTCAAAGCTTCAGCACCGTATCCGGGAAGCAATCGAAATAGTTCTAGAAGAAGAGCTTGCTGACGCATTGGGTTGTGTTGCGTACGAGCGCTCAGGTGAGCGCTCGGGCTATCGCAACGGCAAACAAGAGCGGACGATAGAGGTGGACCCCATATTTCGGACAGGTTGTTAAGGTGGAATCCAGACAGACAAAAAGGAGTCTGGAATGCCAAGAAAACGACGTAGTTATCCTCCGGAGTTGAAAGCCCGAGTAGCGCTTGAAGCTCTCCGTGGAGAGCGGACATTGTCGGATCTTTCGAGCCGTTACAACGTTCATCCGAATCTAATCACCAACTGGAAAAAGAAGGCTCGCGAGCAGGTATTGGCCGGTTTTTCAGGCCAAGGATCCCGTCGCGAGGCGTCTCGGGAATCTGAGATCAAAGACCTTAGAGCCAAAGTTGGAGAGTTGGTCTTGGAACGGGATTTTTTGTCCAAGGCGTTCGATCGTTGAGCCACACCAAGAGAGTGGCGATGATCGAACTCAAGCAATCAGATTTGAGTGTGGTTCGCCAGTGCCGGCTGATGTCGTTGTCTCGCTCCTCGTGCTACTACCAAGGCAAGGGCGAGACCGAGCTCAACCTGAGGCTGATGCGGCTGATCGACGAGCAGTATCTCAAGACGCCGTTTTACGGCTCTCGGCAGATGACGCGGCACTTGAGGCGTGAGGGCTTGAGGGTGAATCGCAAGCGCGTTAAGCGCCTGATGCGGCAGATGGGCTTACGCACGATTTATCAACGGCCAAATACCTCCAAGCCGCATCCAGAGCACCGGACATACCCATATTTACTTCGAGACTTGGCGATCACGCGACCGAACCAGGTGTGGTGCTCGGACATCACCTACATCCCGCTCAAACGCGGTTTTCTCTACCTGGTCGCAGTGATGGACTGGAAAACGCGCAAGGTGCTCAGCTGGCGGCTCTCAAACACGCTTGATGCTGACTTCTGCGTCGAGGCCTTGGAAGAGGCCATCGAGCGCTACGGCACACCGGAGATCTTCAACACCGATCAGGGTAGTCAGTTTACGAGTCTGGACTTCACCCGGGTGCTGCAGAGGGCTGGTATCAAGATCTCGATGGATGGCAAGGGGCGGTGGATGGACAATGTGTTTTTCGAGCGTCTGTGGCGATCCCTCAAGTACGAAAAGGTCTATCTGTCGGAGTTTCAGACAGGCACCGAAGCCAAGGCCGGGATCTCCTGGTGGATGGATTTCTACAACCAGAGACGCCCTCACTCGTCGCTTGGAGATCGCACACCGAATGAGGCGTACAATCAGGATCAGACGGTCTCAAATCCGGGGCTCCGCCCCGGCTCTGAGACCGCCAAAGCGGCTTAACAATGAACCCCGGATTCCACCTTAATTTGGCCGCTGACCTGTCCAACGATTGGGGTCCACCTCTGATCACGACCCGATACGGATCCCGGCAACTGCGAATTCCTCGTGGTCGGGTAGTAGTCCAAGATGGATCCACTGAGGAGTTTCAAAGCCATCTTGTTGAGCGCTACCAGCGGCGCACCCTAGAGGTGGATGAAGCGATTCTCGGCTGCTACCTAGCAGGGGCCAACAGCCGTCGGATCAAGAAGGCCTTGACTCGGAACCTGTCAACAACTTTGAGACAGTTGGCAGAACTAATTAGTGAATCGGGACAACCTCCTTGGTGCGCTGATGTTTGGGTGGGTTGATCCAGACGGCCCTCGGTAATAGCTGAACGGTCGGTCTTCCACGGACAAATCGCTGTGGGTTGTTTCGCCAAGCTTGGTCAAGGGCCAGTTGACGGATCTTGAGCTTGTGGTCGGCCTTGCCGTAGTGGACATCTTCGGGTGTCAGCATGGCGATGCCGGCGTGACGGTGCTGGGTGTTGTACCAGATAAAGAACGACCTGCAGAAGGCGATAGCGTCCTCGATCGAGCCGAACCGATCGGGAAAGCTCGGGTGATACTTGAGGGTCTTGAATTGGGCTTCGGAGAAGGGATTATCGTTGGAGATGCGAGGCCGCGAGAACGACTGAGAGATACCAAGCCTTACGAGGAGTCGTCCGGTGTCCTTGGCGGTCATCGGCGAGCCCCGATCACTGTGTAGGGTTAGCTGATTCTTGGGAATGCCTTGCTTGGTTGAGGTCTCCTTGAGAAGCCTTTGGGCTAAGGCCTCGCGTTCGTGCTCGGCGAGCATCCAGCCGACCACATAGCGGCTGAAGATATCGAGGACAACGTAGAGATAGAACCACCATCCCGGCTGAGGACCTCGCAGCCGGGTGATATCCCAGCTCCAGACTTGGTTTGCCGCTGTGGCGAGTAGCTCTGGCTTGGTATAGACCGGATGGCGGCGTTGGCGCCGTCTCTCCTGCAGCGTCTTCTCAGCTGCCAGGAGTCGGTACATGGTGCGCTCCGAGCACAGATAGCGTTCTTCGTCGAGAAGGGTGGCCACCACGGCCGCCGGTGCAGCGTCGACAAAGCGCGGCCCGTTGAGTAGGTCAAGGACCTGTTGTTTTTCGCTGACTGTCAGTGCCCGAGCTGGAGTCGGTCGAGGCTGCTGAGGCTCGGTTGATCTCGGCCGAAGCCGACGATAGAACGTTGCACGACTGACGCTCAGGCTCCGGCAGGCCGGTGCGATACCGACCCACGGAGCCAGCGTCCTGGCCGCTTTCACGAGTTCTTCTCGCCCTCTGAGGGGATACCCAGCAGCCCGGCTACTTTTCTTTGCACATCGATGATCAGCTGTGCCCTGTGCAATTCGTTCTCAAGCCGAGTCTTCTCCCGCTCTAGTCGAGCAACCTTGCTTTCCAACGGGTGCCTTTTGGGTTTGCGTCCACGGCTTTTGCCGAGCGCGGCAAGCGATCCCCGTCGCCGAGCTAGGCGCCAGTTAGATAGATGAGATGAGTAGAGACCCTCCCGGCGCAACAGGGACCCGACCTCCTCTCGGCTGGAGCAAGCGTCGGCCTGCTCCAAGATCGCCAGCTTGTACTTTGCCGTAAACCGCCGTCTGGCGGGTCGAGCCTCGATCTCAGGGTCGGGTACCGATTCGGGGGTCGAGGACAACTGCGCCGTCTCCCCTCCGGCTCCCTCGTCGCTACGCTCCTCGGTCGCCTTCGGCGAGACGGGCAATATGGGCTGATTCTGAAACATACTGAAACCTCCTTCCGCCCTCTAATTATCAGGGGGCCAAGTGTCTCAGCTACGTTGGCAGATAGGGACTCCACTGCTGGGCAGGGAGCATCTATCCAAGAGCGCTGTGTCTCGGGTGGTATCGCGTTTGAAGGAGCACTTTGCCCGTTGGAGTGAGCGAGGCCTGTCTGAGGAAAGCTACCCGATCTTGTTTCTTGTTGGCTTTCACTTGAAAGTGCGGCTTGCTCGGCGAGTGGTGTCAGCTCCGGTGCTGGCTGCTCTGGGGGTAAGAGAAGATGGCACCAAAGTCCTGGTAGCTCTACGGTTAGCAGCCAGTGAGGCAGGCAGTCACTGGAAGTGGTTGATTGAAGATCTTAAACGCAGGGGCTTGAAAGCACCGCATCTCCTGGTCTCAGACGGCCACAAGGGTTTGGCGGTGGGAGTCAGGGCTTGGCCAGAGGCCAAAGTCCAGCGTTGTATCCAGCACAAGTGGGAAAACCTGAAGAAGTACTGCCCTAAGCATGCTCATGGTGAGCTCAAGAGAGACTGGGATCAAGTGGTGCGAGCCCAAGATGCCCTGGCTGCCCGAGAGAGCTATTCGATCTTTGTTACCAAGTGGTCCAAGCTGGTGCCCGCAGTAGCCAGGAGCTTCCAAGAGGCTGGGATGGAACTGATCACTTTCTACGATTTACCGAGATCGTTGTGGCGATCCACAAGGACCACCAACGCGCTGGAGAATCTCAACCGTGAGTTTCGGCGCCGTACCAAGACCCAAGGCTCATTCTCGACTGAGGCAGCGGGTGTTACCTTGCTCTGGGGACTCGTCGCTTTCGGTCAGATCAGGATGCACCGCATCAACGGGTACCAAGACTTGCACCGGATGCTTGACCGTCAAGCAGCCGCGTAGCACTAGAATCAACTAAACCTGACCGCTGGAGACGTTACGCCAAATACCAATTTCCACAAGATTCGGGAGACATCCGCTCAACCAGTGACGCAATGCGTTTGACTGCGACTAGGTTGCCCCTACTCAGTGGATGAGAGCTCGGTCACTTCAACCCGAATCGCCGAAAATAACCCTTTGATATTGTCCCGTATCCCGATAGCAACCTGCTGATCTCCCGGGCGCAAAACAACCGGTAGAGTGTAGTATGCAGAGTCCTCTTGGGCAGCAGCAAGTTTGTCGTCTGGGATGCTGAGATTGAACGGTATCTTTTGTACTTGGCTGGCTCGACCGTCTTTGCTCTTGGTCGTCACATAGATGGTTAACGAACTCTGATGCATTCCCTCCATTGGCAAAAGACCCATCAGCGCCACTGGCAGTTCCAAGAGAATTGGTAAAGCAATTGATCCGTCATCTCTCGCCGTACCGGCCTCAGGAGTTGCAATAACGCTCAAGGGGTTGTACGTGGATTGATACATCAATGCGGCTACCGTAGCGCTCGCTTCTCGCTCATCTTTCTGAGGTAGCCCAACCGTCTCTCTATGCCACGCATCGAGGCCTTTGCCAACCACCTTAATCTTGATCCGATGGTCTGACCCTGGCTCCCAACTCTCTGGCGGACTAAACCCCAAGGAATAGAAGACACCCAGATTCTGTACCACGCTGGTCAACTGTTCCGACAACAAACCGGATGACTGCAACAAGCGCCCACCGGTCGCTTTGGAAGCATATTCCAATGGCGTTCGGTAGTTTTCGTCAATCACTGACAGCGTTTCGGAAGATGCACCTTGCTCACTCAGTGCCGAACGCATGAGCGCACCATGCGAGCCTTCAGCATCAATTGCATACATCGTAACTCCAGAACGGTTCGCCGAAGACGCCAAGCTACGCATTGGAGCTGTCAAGTCATATCGCCCAACTGCCCGGGTGTAGTCGGTATTGAAGTCTGTCCGTCGCATGCCAATGATTGAATTCGATTCGCTACCACCAAATCGGTTTCTCCATTCGACGTATAAGCCTTCACCGGGCCGTGTGGGTACCCCCTCTCCAAGATAGAAAAGGGCCTTGCGTCCGCGAATACCCGCCATGGTTGCGACGATCTGTTCGATCTGCTGCAAAGACTGTATTCCACGCTGATACTCTTGGGCGGCATAAGCGCGCACGCGAGACATCAACGCACCATCTTGAGCCAGCGAAGCTCGCGCTTGGATACCTCCACTTTGACCACGGGTGAGCTCGTTGACGATCTGTCGTCGCTCTATCTCGGCGATATTGCTGGGAGTCGAAACCTTGAGTAGACGATCGAGAACTCGGTGGATCGCCTGGCGGTCATAGAGGAAATCTGAATAGAAGACGACTGACTCTTTTTCGATCCCGACGATGGCAACCAAATCTTGGGGGGCCAAGCGGTCCACCGCGACCCGCAGAGCGGTGAATGCACGTTTGCGATTATTGGGACGAAGCCGAGAATGATCGACTAAGACGACGACGTGAGATCTGCGAGGATCTGCCGCCACTTCCTCCACCGTTCGGAACTCCGAATCCGACTTCCGAACCGTGCTCGTAACTTCGCGCGCCCTGCCGCCCGATTCGGCATAGAAGTTGGTAATCGGGATAACTTCTCCATCCACCTTGAGCTCGAAATCCTCGGCGCTCAACCCCGCCACCGGCACTCCCGACTTGTCAGTCACTGAGACGTCAACATTGATCACGCGAACGTCCACTGCTTCCAAGAAACTTGGCGACTGGGTCTCCGTTTCTTGGGCCAGCAATGGCACTCGTCCCTGCATTTGGATCAGCAAAGCTAAGGTCAGCAGCCACCTAGCCGACCCCAGACGTTGTCGAATCGATGCCACTTCAGGCTTGTGGATTTGGTTTTGCATAGTAGAGAACCTCAACGGGTTGTGCTGGCGAAAAAGACTGCCATGATTTCACTGGATATAGTAAGCGCTTTGCCACTAAATTACCTGACCACCGGGAGATCTCATTTCATGATTCATACCAAACGAACTTGGATCGTCGGCTTTACCTGCTTACTGCTCTCCTCCTTGGCGTGGGCTCAAAACGGTCTGTTACGTGGCACCGTGGTAGACAGCGATGGGAGCCCCCTCTCGGGTGCCAAGGTGACCATAACCTCCGAAGAACTAACCTCCTTTCGCAAGACTTTGACCACCGACGGAGACGGCGAGTTCAAGATCCGTTTTCAAAACAGCCAATCACAGTATCTCTTCAACCTCCTGTTTGAAAAGTCTGGCTTCCAGAGTTTTACCCAGCCCTATTCTCCGTCGGTGACTCGGCAGACACGGGAAGAGTTCGTCATGGAAGCTTCACAAAGCCAAGTGATTGAAAGTCACGGGGATCTGGGTGCTGTGGTCACGGGATCGACCAATGTCGCGATCGAGGCGTTCAATGCCGGGCTCACCGCCCAGCAAGACGGCGATCTGACAACCGCCCGCTCTAAGCTTGAGGAAGCCCTCAGCTCAGACCCTTCTTTGGTTCCCGCCAATATGGTTCTCAGTCAGGTGCTGTTGGACTCCGGAGAGTCCGAAAGCGCAATTGCTGCCGCCAACCAGACCCTCGCCCTGGCACCTGGAAATGTCGAAGCGCTGCGCGTCAAACACCAAGCGCTCTTGGTGTTGGGTCGCAACGACGATGCGGAATTGGTGAGCGCCGCCTTGGATCAAGCGGAAGACGCTGTGGCTTCAGCCCGGCGTCTTTACAATGAAGGGGCCACCGCATTCCAAGCCAAGGATCAGATCACCGCGTTGACCAAGTTTCGAAGAGCAGCGGAGCTCGACCCGTCGCTGCACGACGCACACCACGCTGTAGCAACGCTGGAGTACGCCAACGGCGACTACGCGGAAGCGGCAGCGGCAGCTGAAAAGGCACTGGAGCTGGGATCCGAAGACGTCCGGACGTTGCGGGTGCTTTATGACGCCTACGACGCCCTGGGTCGAACTGAAGACTTGACGGAAATCGCGCCCCGGCTGGCCGAAATCGACCCCGACTTCGGTGGCGTCAAGTTGGTTGAGCAAGCGGGTGATCTTTGGAACAGCGGTCAACCTGAGCAAGCGGCAAGACTTTCACGCTTAGCTTTGAGCCTCGACCCGAACTTAGGCAAGGCTTACTACTTCGTTGGCTTAGATCATGTTTCGCGCAGAGAAAACGTCGAGGCCAAGGCGGCATTGGAAAAGTTCCTCACTCTGGCCCCGGAAGACGCGGAAGCACAAACCGCGCGCGACATGCTGTCCTACCTGGAGTAACACGCTCGAAAGACAGTGTGGACCGGATTGAAGGCGACTCTCGGCGTCGCGGGTTCAATTATCGCTGCGAGTTTCCTACCTGCACCACACCGGTGATCACCGAAGATTGGTTGCCAAAAACATCCAGGATCGCAATTCCAACTTTTTGCAACCCTGGGTTGACTAGCAGCTTGTGGTTGTAGATCAACGATTCACCGAGAGCGGCCTCTAGGTTTTCAGGCGCAACGCGAACGCCAAACGGTGTCTCTTCCAGCCCCGAAAGATCACCGTCTTCGGCGGCGGCCCCAACAAAGAGTCGTAATCGAGCCTCGTGTTTGCCGTCTGGCATCGGCAGTAGAACGGTTTTCCCCAACGGCACACGGACTTCGATCGGCAGGAGAAATAGTTTGTCGCCGTAGGGCGCGGCTTTGCCCCAACCAATCTCCGCGGCAAGCGGGTTCATCTCGTGCTCGTACAACAGAGCTGAGCGCAGGGTCTCTTGTAACCGGGTGTTTTTGCTCTTGCTGCGATAGCCGGTACGGTGCCGCACGCGAATTCCTCGATCCTTTTGTTTCAATTTCACTTCAATTTCGTGAAAGCGACCGCTGTCGGCGTCGACGGAGGGGATCCCCAAAGAATAGAAAGATCCGAGATCTTGGGTCACGCGTTCGAGCGCAGGCCGCACGTCGTTTTGATTGAGAATCGTATGGCCGCCGGTTTCCTCAGCCATCAGCCTTAGCGGCGCTTGCAGATTTTCCGGGACTACGGAGTCCAACGTGGTACGCAGCTTAGGACTGACAAAGCCACCATATTCTGCTGCGCCAAATTCGATCCCTCGTAGCCCACCTGCATCCAGCGTGTGAAATACCACCCGGTGCGAGGCGGCCTTACGGCTGACCGCTTCAAACCGCCGCGAAGTATCGTGGCGGGGAATCTCTGCGTAGGCTTCGGAGGCGTCAAACTTCTCTCCTATAGCGTAGAACATCTCCTCACCGGCCACCATGGGTACACCGCTGGAGACGTGCACCAGCGCCTTGCGACCCGGAAGCCCCGCCAAGGTGTCCACCAAACGGTCCAGAGCATCTGCGGTGAAATCGATTCCACTGCGTACCGACTCAGCATAGATATACGCGTTCATCAACGCACTCTCGACGCTCTCGGCTTTGTCAATGCCGCGCAGCGCAGCCATTTGCTCGCGCCGGCGAACGGCGCCAATCCCCGCATCATCGCGAATTCCCGCCAAAGCATTGGTCAACAACACGGTTTGATCGGTAAACGGCTGGCGTACGTCGAGAAAACGATCGTAGCTGACCACCATCCCCTGGCCGCCTTGGCCGAGGGTGCGAAACAAAAATTGCTCCAAGGCTGGAAAGATGCGATTGCGCTCGATCGGGTCGATGTTGAAATTGTCTACATAGACAATCAACCACAATTGATGTTCCGGAGCCACCAGGGGTTCGCTGGGAAGGGGAATCTCCGACGAAACTTCAGGATCAATTTCCGGTTCAACCCGAACTGAGCGACCTCCAGCCACGGCATAGAAATTTGTGGTTTCAATTAGCTCACCGTCGCGAAGAACCTCAAAGTCCTCTTGTGTCAGCCCGTTGATTGGATCACCCTGCCGATCGGTGACCCAGACATCGACATTGACGATCTCGACATCGACCACTTCAACAAAGCTGTCGTGCTCGGCGTTGTCTTGGCCCACTTCTTGAGCCGACAGAACGCCGCCAAACAAACCTACAAACAATATCGCCTGGAGCACCAGGAATTTTGTCACAAACTCTATGTTTCGCTTACCCACGAGGCCATTATAAGCGTCGAAGGATCACCGATCCACGCGGTCGTTTATGCTTGTACATATGGATGGAACCATCACCGTAGGCTTAAACGCAGTCATCATCGCAGTCACCAATGAAGAACCTCGAATCCTGGCCATCGACGGAGAAAACGATCTTCCCGCATTGCCTTTCGGACCTCTCGACCCAGGCAGTCACCGGACTCTCGAACTAGGTCTACGCTCCTGGGTCCAGCAACAGACTGGTCTCGATCTCGGCTACGTCGAGCAGTTGTACACCTTTGGTGATCGTGATCGAAAAACACCACAGGGAGCTACTGGCCGAGTTCTATCGATCGCCTATTTGGCTCTGGTACAAGAAACCGCGGTTCAGAAACGAAGCGGCATTTCCTGGCAACCAGTCTACGACTTTATCCCCTGGGAGGACTGGCGAAAAGGACAACCTGCCGTTCTCAAACATGGCGTCGTCCCAGCCCTGAAGCAGTGGGTAGAGGCACCACTCTCCCTCTCGCTTAGGGAAGCCGCCGACCAGCGACTGGCTATTACCTTTGGCACCGATGGAGCCCCGTGGAGTGGCGAGCGGGTGCTGGAGCGCTACGAATTGCTCTATGAAGCCGGGCGGGTTGCTGAGGCTAGTCGCGATGGAGCGACTGCGACCTCCGAGATTCCGGTTTTTGGCCGCAGTTTGGCCAGTGACCACCGGCGCATCTTGACCACTGCTTTGGCGCGCCTGCGCGGCAAGATCCGCTATCGCCCGTTGGTTTTTGAACTCATGGCACCGACCTTCACCCTGCTCCAACTGCAGCAAACCGTAGAAGCTCTGGCCGGAGTCCGACTCCACAAACAAAACTTTCGTCGACTGGTGGAAAAGGGCGGCTTGGTCGAGGAAACCGATAACGTCGAACGCAACACCGGTGGAAGACCCGCCAAGTTATTCCGCTTTAGGCATGAAGTGTTGCGTGAACGATCTTCTCCCGGCGTTGGACTTCCCGGGTGGCGGATGGATCGAAGCACTTGACACGACCTTCGCCGCCCACTCATACGCATATCGAGTATTACTGGTCATTAACCACAATTTGTTGCCGAAACCTCTGAAAACATCTCCGCAGATACCATTCGAGAAGTTGCCGAAACCGGCGTCGACATCATTTCAGTAGGCCGATTAGCCCATAGCGCAGCATGTTTGGACGTGGCTCTCGACCTTTACCCTGGTTTCACAAGCCGACAGTCAGACTCCCCTCGATAAGAAAGGTCCGGGGCAAGCGCCGCTCTCGCCGAAGCAGCACGTCTGAGCTTGCTCAACGAAGCAGAAAGAAACTGGTTCGCTGGTGTGTCTCCCATGACACCGCGCACGACGCGGTGCTAGGGTCTACGTTTGTCGCAGAGTGGCTCAGCTAGTAAAGAAATAATGTCGGTTTCTTCAACAAATAGGTTTACGTTTCGCACCTTTTTGATCCTCTTTTTTCTCTTTTCATGCTGTGTGCAAGCGATATCTCTATTTCGAGGGAACTCACCCGACCTGATTGTCGGTGATGGAAAGGGTTACTACGTTTGGGCCCGCTCAGCGGTCCTCGACCGCGACTTCAACTTCAAAAATGACTACGAGGCTCTCTACCAGTACGACCCCTTACCACCTGACTACTATCGCTCGACGCCAAAAAGAGAAACCTCAAACAAATACCCTGTCGGCTTGCCTATCCTGGAGCTACCCGCGGTCGCCCTGGGTCATTTAGTTGCACGCGGCATCCATGGCATCCCGGCAAATGGTGTCTCCTGGATCTATCAAGTATTGGTCTCCTTGGAGCTAATCGCCATCGCGATACTCGGCTTAGTCTTCTTGCGCCGAGCATTGATCAGAATGGGAACAGACCCGCAGATCGCTTCATTCTTGGTCGCCGGGATGGCGATAGCGACCAATCTCCTCCACTACATTGCCAAAGAACCCACAATGGCACACGCTGCGGGAATCGGTGTGCTGTGCTTCTTGATTTCGGTGATCTCACGCCACGACCCTTCTCGTCCTTGGTCAACCACCGGTGCTATTGGCGCTGGTCTTCTCTTGGGACTTCTGCTGCTCATCCGCAATTCCAATGTCGCACTCCTGCCTTTCTTGGCTACGCTGGTATGGTTTCGAGGGGGAGTAACACTAAGACTCATCTGGTCTGCCTTGGGCCCCGCCTTAGCTGCGGTGGTGCATTTCGGAACACTGCACATGATGTGGGGTGGCCTGCAAGTATCGTCATATCCTGGCGAGGGCTTCACTTCCGGGATCCAAGGAATCGTATCGGGGCTGTTTAATGCCCGCCACGGGCTGTTCGTCTACCACCCCGCTTACTTGTTACTCATAGGCGTCGTTGTCTTTGCAACACGCAAACGCAAGTTGCGTATTCTTGCGTGGTCAGCGTTGGTTTCTTTCTCGGCTTTCGCTGTTATCAACGGCAACTGGTGGTGTTGGTGGTTCGGCGATTCGTATGGAAACCGAGCGTATATTGAGACTCTTCCCATGCTGGTCGTCGTCGCTGGCATGCTCTTGTCTATTCACCGGGTGGCCATCAAACCCGTGACGATCGCCGTCATCACCCTGGCAGTACTGAATTCTTGGTTGTGGTTGGTTTCGTTTCAGGGCAGTTCCCGGCTGACGGTACTCACACACTGAGACAAGCCTGGGGCTGGATCGTCACCAAATAGTTTTCTACTGGTCGTCACCAAAGTCTCAGTTGACCACCACTTCAACTTCTTGGAAACCCTCGACCACCACGATCTCCATAGTATTTTGTGCCCCAGACGGATGAGCGGTCGAAAGCTGGTAGTTGCCTACACCAACCGTTTCGAATTCAAACTGGCCCGATGAATCGGTCATCAATCTGTATCAGATATCAGGGGAAAGTTTTGCCAATGGCAACCGCTCTATCAACTAGTTGTACGTGTTTGGAATCGCAGCTTCATTTTCCGCTCCAGCCACCGGTGATGCCGCTGAAATTACCGAGTGTGAACTATCTGGTGAGGGTAGCGACATGCGGCGACGCTCAGGGCGTAGAGATCGCCCCGATTATTGGAACCAACAAACATCTTGGGAACCTTGGTTCCCCCAGTTACTCTTTTCCCAAAAGCATCAAAAATTGAGACTCGCCGCGACCGCGCGGATCGGAAGCCGGAACCAGAACATCGCCGTCGCGCCAAATCACTTGCAGGTTGCCGAACTCCCAGTCGTGGGGTTGCGCTCGATAACCGCGTTCCTCAAGGGCGCGAATCGTTGCCTGAGGAAGTGGATTCGCGACACTGTGAGTGATTAAGTCCGCTGGCAACAACTGATGGTGAAACCGGGTCGCGGCCACCGCTTGGTCGGGGGTCATGCCGAAATCCAGAATATTGACGATCGCCTGAAACACCGAAGTGAAGATGGTTGAGCCTCCTGGGGTTCCCAACACCATCGCCACCTCGCCGTCTTCGAGCAGCATGGTGGGGGACATCGACGACAACATCCTTTTCCCTGGCTGAATCTCATTCGCCACCCCGCCAATCACTCCGTAGAGGTTTGGTACTCCTGGTTTGACGCTGAAGTCATCCATTTCATCGTTGAGTAGAAACCCCGCTCCTTCGACCACGGACCCACTGCCGAAAGTCCAGTTGAGGGTGGTGGTGTTCGCCACCGCGTTGCCATAGCCGTCAACAATTGAATAGTGCACCGTGTCGGGGGACTCCAGCCCTGGCCCCACGGCGGCAATATCCGAGATCTGATCGGCTTGAACCTCTGCTGCGCGACGAAGTAGGTAGTCGTCAGCAATCAGCGCCTCGACATCCACATCGACAAAATCTGGATCGCCGAGGTACTCGGCTCGGTCGGCAAAGACGCGCTTTTCGATTTCAGCTACCAAGTGAATGTATTGAGCTGAGTTGTGTTCCAGTCCTGCAAACGCTTCGTCCAGAGCATCCTTCATTTTGAGCAATTGAATCACGGCGAACCCACCGGAACTCGGCAGAGGCGCGGACACCACTTGGTACTCCCTCCAGGTGGCTCTCAGTGGGCGTCGCCAAACCGGTTGGTAACTGGCCAAGTCCTCCAATGACAGGATTCCGCCATTCTCTTGCACGTAACCAACCGTCAGCTTCGCCGTTTTCCCTCGGTAGAACCCGCTCCGTTCTTTTTCGGAAATACGACCTAAGACGACAGCCAACTCCGGCTGACGAAACACCGTCCCGACCTGCACCGGGCCGAAGTGTTCAAAGAAATTGGTCTTTCCGTCCAACCGGACCCGCTGTTTCTCTATGTTGTCGATCAGCTTGCGGTGCGGCAGGAACCCGTCGCTCGCCAACCGGATCGCTGGCGCCACCAGTTCTTTCCACGGCAGCGTTCCGTATCTCTGATGCGCCTCCCACAGACCGGCAACCGTCCCTGGCACCCCAGCCGCCAAGACGCCCACCGTGGTCGCGTCTGCGATCACCTCTCCATGTTCATCCAGGTACATATCGCGATCTGCTGCAGCCGGCGCAGTTTCCCGGTAATCGAGAAACTCGGTCTCACCGTCCATGCGGATCAACATGAATCCCCCACCACCCAAGTTCCCCGCTTCGGGGTAGGTGACGGCCAAAGCAAACCCCACCGCAACCGCCACATCGACCGCATTGCCTCCTGCCTCCAAGACTGCCTGAGCAACTGCCGCAGAATAGGTGTCCGGCATCGCAATCGCTGCAGAGTGCTCAACCACAGTGGCCGCCCCTGGATCGCGACTACTGACCGCAATCGCGCAAGCACTAGATACCAACAGTAGCGAAGAAACTAGAGTCCGAAGAGCGTTGGCACTTAATCGATTCATCTTGAAAACCTTAGCCAGCGCCAATTCAAGTTCGCACCAGCGTCTCAGATTCTACTTGCCTTCTCCGATTCTTGGTGACTTCAAGAATTCAAACTTCCGTTGGTGGACGTTGGATGCCAAGGTTGGCCATTTTTTGATGCAAGTAGCTTCTTCGAAGTCCCAACCTCCTTGCAGAGGTGGTAACGTTCCAGCCGGTCTCCGTCAGGACTCGGCGAATGTAATTCGCTTCGGCTTCGCTACGAAATTCACGGAGAGACACGGTCTCTCGCGGTCGATACTTAGTTAGACTCTCGCCTTCCGTAAGCGTGGGCAATTGATCCAACGTAATGGGGTTGGACCCGAGTATTACCAACCGCTCACAAAGATTCTTGAGCTCCCGCACGTTGCCCGGCCACGAATGCCGGTCCAAGGCATCCAGAACCGCCGGAACTATGTCAAACACTTCGTGATCGTAGCGACGCGCGTAAGATTTCATGAAGTGATGGAGTAACACTCGTACGTCTTCCCCTCGGTCGCGCAATGACGGAACCTGAATTGGAATATTCGCCACACGGAAGTAGAGATCGCCGCGGAACTCCCCTGTTGAGACCGCCTCGCTCAAGTCCTTATTGGTAGCCGTCACGACGCGAACATCGACAGACCGCTCCTGATTTTCCCCGAGGCGCCGAACTCGTCCGTCTTCCAAAACTCGCAACAGTCCGGCTTGCAACTCACGGTTCATTTCTCCGATTTCGTCGAGAAAAAGTGTTCCCCCATGAGCTGCCTCAAACAAACCAGCCTTGTTCGTTCGAGCATCGGTAAAGGCCCCGCGTGCATGTCCAAACAGTTCCGACTCCATCAGCTGCGCTGGAATCGCCGCGCAGTTGATTTTCACCAGAGGACACTTTGCCCGGGCACTTTGCCTGTGGATTGCTTCTGCAACCAGCTCCTTGCCGGTTCCACTCTCGCCCATGATCAAAATATTTGCGTCGGTTGGAGCAAGTTTGGCGATCATCGATCGAAGTTGCTCGATCGCTTTCGACTGGCCTACGATTTCCTGACTGCGAACCAATTGATCGCTCAATTGAGCAACCTGACTGCGAAGCTGTTTGTGTTCCAGTGCATTGCGAACTGACCGCAATAGCCGCTCACGGTGAAATGGCTTTTCTAGGAAGTCGTACACACCTAGCTGAAGAGCCGCCACGGTCTCGGCAATCGTCGCTTCTCCCGACAAGATAATCGTTGGTGGCAGGCGATTCTCGCTGGCAAGCTGCCGCACCAGGTCAACTCCGCTCATGGAGGGGAGCCGTATATCAACCAGCAGCAGGTCTGGGGTTCCGCGTTCGATTTCTGCCAGTGCAGCCTCGCCGCTCTCCACGGCGACTGGTGCCAACCCTTCGTCACGTAACTGTGCTTGCAACGTCGCCCGCGTCTTGGCGTCGTCTTCGACGATCAAGACGCGCATCGATCTCGGGAAGGCTGTCTCTCAACAGGTAACATAAGGCGAAAGATTGTCCCGCTGCTTGTTGATGTGACCAACTCAAGGTCGCCGCCGTGGTCCAATAAGATTTTCTTGCTAATCGCCATTCCCAGTCCCATCCCTTCGCCAGAAGACTGAGTTGACGCATACGGCTCAAAGATTCGCTCCCGCATCGCTTCCAGTATTCCAGGACCGTCGTCCGCAACATCGATGTGAACCCCCTCAGCGGATCCTCCAACACGAAACATCACTCGCCCTTGTTGGTCGCCGAGAGCTCTAGAGCTGTTGTCACACAAATTGGTCAATACCTGCCGCATCAGCCCGACATCAACGCACGCTTTTCGACCATGCTCCAGATCATGGACCAAGTCCAGGTTGGCCCACGCTTTGTCAAAGGTGTGGACGAACTCGTTCACCAACCCCCCAATATCCACCTCGGTCCGATTCAACGGCGAAAGCTGAGCGAAGCTTGCAAAGCCACGGGTAAATGCGGCCAAGCGGGAAAGTTCTTCAGCAACGCTGCGAGCGGTCTTGTCGACCTCTTCAGAAGGTTCCTTAGACACAACCTGGCTCCGCATCCGATCTAGCTCAAGCTGAGCTGCCGCCAGCGGGGTACGCATTTCATGCGCGAGCCTCCGAGTTGCTTCTTGCCAACTTGACAGGTTGCGTAGAGCCACAAGTCGCTGACGATCCCGTCCAATCACCTTTGATGTTCGTTCGATCATGTCACCAATCCGCGCAATTGTGTCTCTACCCCGCAAACCCAAAACTAATCCTGTTCGCCCTTCAGCAAGCCGGGTGATCGCTTCCCGTAAGTGCTCCAAACGAATCGCCTGATGCCTTTGCCGAAGCCCGTAAACAACCATCATAGACACGGTACTAAGAGAAAAAATGCCAAGCAGAATGTACTGATACCGTTGTGCCAATCGCTCACGGTTGTGGTCGAGGATTCGTAAACGTTGAGTTGTTGTCTCGAGCTCGTCAAACCGCGCGCGATAAAGCGCTTCGCTCCCAGGGTCGAATTTCGCCAAGGTTTTTTGATCCTCCAGAGAGGCTTCGATCTGGGACATGACGGCCCCGTCAGAGGTCAGATCGAATGAAGCGCGGACTAGATATCCCTGGAAAAAATAGAAAATGGCCGCAGCAGCAAGCACTGTTGCCAACACAGGCTGCCAAACCCTCATCGCACCCTCTTCTCTTCCGGAACTCTCACCCGCCAAGAATACGATCCGAGAGGGCGTCGCTGAATCGAAGTGGCGATAAGGACGCTAAAGACGCGCTCAAGGGATTCTCTTCTTTCGCCAGCGGTAGTCTCCGAGCCCTGTGCTCCTCGGTGCACTGACTCCGCATACCAGCGTTGGGTATCGTCCTGCTCTGTACGAGAAAATGGCACTACCGTGAGAGTAACGCGCAATTCCGAAGTCGATACGCTAGACACACTCTCCACAATGGGAATCTTCAAGACTTTCCACCACGCGTTCAGTGCCTGACCGGAATCCAGCAACAAGGAGGACTCAGTACTCACAAGATCAAGCACAGTGAGAAAAAATATCTCATCCCAAAGTTCGTAGCGAAGATCAACACGCAGCCCCCCGACAACTTCGCGTTGATCATTCTCGATGCGCACGACTACAGTCGTGGTCAGTCCGCTTAGCAAATATCGTTCAAGATCTGGCTCGTTCAAGATCGAGGGGAGGTTCTTGAGTGTCATGTTTCCAGACGCATCCGACTCAAGCTCTGGCTGAGGCCAAAGTGGTTGCATAGACACGCTGACCAAAACCGCCACACCCAACAGAGTTCTTCGAACTCTCATCGTGACCGGTCCACCTCTTGGTAGGTGAGAGCCAAGCGCAATACACTGCTCTTGCTTCGAAACTTCAAGCCTGTGGATAAGCCAGCGCTGTTCGTGCGAGAATCGCTGATCCCAGAAGAGCCCGGATCGCCAGAGAAAGAGAAAATATTGTGCGCTACTTCCAGGCTTGTCTCCCACCGTAGCTCGCGCCAGTGCGGTCGCTGGACGTCGCGCCAGAGAAACTTGGCGTACTGAGTTCCAATAGCCGCTCGCCATCGATCTCCGAACGATTCCTGCTTAGTCCCAATCTCAAACGTTCCCGAAAGAGAGCTGGTTTCAGACAGCAGCCAATATTGATCTCCAGTAAGAACTGCTGAAATGTTTTCGGCCTGATCCTTGAAGTGGACAATACCTGAGCTCTCTGAGCGCCTCTGTTCAAATTCGACCCCCGACCGGACAAAACGCCCTGACGTTGGAAAGACTGGGTCGTTGAGCGTATTAAACAGCCACGATGTCTCAATCGAAGTTGCGTCCTCAGTATAGAAAAAGGATAAATACGAACCCCTATTTGTCGTGTTGACAGCAACGATGTTCAAGGAATGATTCCCCTTCAGCGGAATTCCTACGTCAAGTTCGCTAATCGCTGTTCGATCGAATGTAGTTCCAGACGCTGGTCTTGATCGATAGTTTGCGCTCGCGCGTACACCGCGACCGAACAGATCGTAGTGCGTGTATCCAACTTGAATCCTGGTACCGAGGCCAGCCTCCGCCGCGACCGAGGCGACCCCGTTGCGCCCGATCGCTGTTCTCCACCCCATAAACAGAAACTCCTCGTCCTCGCCCACTAGGAGCTTGCTGAAAAACCCCACCACCTGACCATAACGATTCTATAATTGGGAATAGGAGGTTTTGATGCGTGGATCGGATCAAGGTCAGGGATCAATGTTCAGCTACGTTGACCTGGAACGGCGAATTCCTCGGTCTCATCCGTTGCGGCGGATCCGAAGTTTGATGGACGAAGCTCTTGGAGAGCTATCGGAGCGTTTTGAGACGATCTACGCTTCGAGTGGTCGTCCTTCGATTCCCCCCGAGCGTCTGCTCCGCGCATTGCTGCTTCAAGTGCTCTTCAGCGTGCGTAGTGAACGCCAGCTGATGGAGCAACTTGAGTACAACCTTCTATTTCGCTGGTTTGTCGGTCTTGGTATCGACGAGCGGGTGTGGGACGCGACGACGTTTTGCAAGAACCGAGAGCGCTTGCTCGAAGGTTCGATCGCGGAAGAACTGTTTGCAGCGGTGCTGTCTCAAGCCGAGGACCGTGATCTGCTGTCACCGGATCACTTCAGCGTTGATGGCACACTGATCGAGGCTTGGGCTTCGCACAAGAGCTTTCGGCCAAAGGACGAAGAGGTTAAACCTCTGGACGGTGGAGCGGACTTCCGAGGCCAGAAGCGGTTGAACCAAACGCACGCTTCGACGACCGACCCCGAGTCTCGGCTGTCGCGAAAAGGCCGTGGTAAGGAAGCAAAACTAAGTTACCGGGGCAACATTCTGGTCGAGAACCGGCACGGGATGATTGTCAACACCGAGGTCAACATCGTCACCGGCAACGGTGAGACAACAGCGGCTCTGGCCATGCTGGAGCAGCGGGCTAGCAATCATCGCGTCACGGTGGGTGCTGACAAGGGCTATGACAACCGAGCGTTTGTAGAGAATGCGAGGAAGCTGAATGCGACACCTCACGTAGCGCAAAGCACCAAGAATCGCCGCAGCCGGATTGACCGACGCACCACTCGCCACGCAGGTTACGAGATCAGCTTGGCGAGACGACCGAGAGTCGAGGCACCCTTCGGCTGGCTCAAACAGTACGGACTGCAACGCAGACCGATGTTTCGAGGCGTAGCCCGCATCGGTTGGTCTTTCACTTTTGCGGCAACAGCGTTTAACTTGCTCCGAATAGCCAATCTGAGCGCGCCAACATGACGAATTTCTATCCCAAGTGCTCCTCAAATCGCTCGAATCACCCGGTAGGGCGAATCGAAGAGCTGACCCAAGGGGTCACCAACACCCTCAACTCGCCAGCCACCTTGATTCGTCTCCACATTCAAAGTACTTCGACCGTTATGACCACTGAAATTAGCTCCGTTGCCCGTTTTTCAGCAGGCTGCTAGAGGACGACGGCTATCCCCGACACTCTCAGAGAACACAGATCGATCCCCACGCTTGTACTCAGTGTCAAAGCCGAAAAACCAGCGACTCGCTTCTTCCACTTCAATGACCAACGTATGTAGTCCGCGATCGCTTCCTTTACGAAGGAAGAACTCGGCATCAAGAACGAGAGGGAGCCGGACGATTCGGTTAACCGCCTCTCGAAGCTGTCGCTCCGAATACTCTCGCCCCTCTCTCAACAGCGACTCAGACAAAATGATTTCGGAAGTAAAGTGCCGATTACCTTCAACAGTGATCGTTTCGATCAGGAAAGTCACCTCGGTTGGCCTCTCAGGCACAGCGACCGCTGGGTCGCTGACCGACAACGATGCCTGAGCCCAAAGGGACGCCACCGGTGCTGTGACCACCACCACTAGCGCCCATGCTAACCAGCAAGCGATGGTGATTGAGGGCAAAGATTCTGTTCTCACGGTTTTCAGCCTCCCAGGTTGATCACCACGGTTAATCCGTAGCGCGCAAGGGGTCAAGCGCAAGCGCAGTGCCAGGCTCAAATGACCATTGATCTGGCGAGGAATACATTCCTAAAACACACACTCAAAAAGACTTGCGCAGAGACCATAAAGAATCTTATGGCCACCCACAATACTGTCTATCCGTTCCAACCATCAGACATGTGTCCGTTAAATCTAACAGAAAGAAGGAGATGCCTCACCAAGGCCTATTGACCACACACGACGACACCGATCTGTGTCAACGCCTGCAGATACTCCCGCACCGTCTCAACCGGCACCGGCCCATAGGTCGCGGCAACCGCGTCACGGATCTTGGCAGCGGAGCGCTCGCCATCGATCAAGTTCAAGACTTCATAAGCGTACTCAGCTCCGCCGCCCGATCGACCTTGATAGGACAACAGCTCGGGTTGCTCCAGTTTCTGCTTTTGGAGCTGGTCGGAGAAATAGCTGTAACCAAATCCATTCATCGGCCCGCGGGGGTTGAAGGTCCGGGTGCAGATCAATTCGTCCGAGGACTCCAGGTCACTCGACTTGCCCTCTCCGACCAAAATCTGCAGGCGCGCGATCTGATGCTTTGCATGATGCTGTGCCTCTGGGGAGAGAGAGACAAAAGTACCGATCGAGTCGATGACTCCCTGCTCGTAGAGCACGTGCTGGCCGGCGAGGTTGGCGGCCTCTTCGTAACCTTCAGCACGCTCCATTTCGGCCAAAACACCAGCCGTGCGCTCCACCGCCTGCCGGTGGATGACTGCCAACAAGTCTGCAATCTCCTCTGTCCCCAAGTTGGCCAAGTAGTAGCCACTAGCAGCACTAATGAAAGCCGCCCGGAGCAGCTTGGTGCTGTCGATATTGCTCAGGTGGTCGCGGTCGGTGTGGATGTAGCGATCAGGCCAATCATTGAGGTAGATCGCCGGGACGCGAAAAGAACCTGCAGCCCAAACTTGGTGATCGCTACCCATGAAGAAGGGTGCAATACGCGCCTGCAACGCTTGGCGGCTTCCTTCCGGGTCCACCAACGGGAACTCCACCTCTCTGCCCGCCGAATGCCAATACGACTGCTCGTTAACAAACCGTGCAAAGGCCTCACTGACGTCATTAACAAAAGTAGGCAAGCTGCGTGGAGAACGAGTGACGTGAAAGATCGATTTGGTGACCTCGGCCGAGCCTCCCACCATGTCGAGGTGGAGAACCGCCCGAGCATTTTCCGCGATCTCTGGGCGGGCGTTGAGCAGTGCAATCGTGCCTTCGATTTCTGGCGGCCATACGAAGCGGATCGACCTGCGAGGTCTTTCGATCTTGCCCTCGTCAATCAGCTTGGCCAGCGCGCGAGCGACCTCCAAAATCGTCGCGCAGCCACTGGCGTTGTCATTGGCGCCAGGACGGGGATGATCGAGATGGCAGGAAAACACGATTTCGTCTTCGGGTAACTCGCTTCCCCTAATCAAGGCGGTGGGGATCAGGTAGGCACCCGATTGCCGCGCCGCCTCAACCACCGCTCGCAAATTCACCGACCTGCCAGCGGCTATCTCCTGTTGCCACTTCAGTGCCTGATTGACCGTGACCATGAATCCAAATGTGGTTGGCGCAGGGAAAGTGTTCAGGTGACCCCAACGCACCAGGTTGCGATCCTCACCCCACCAAGCGCTTTTTTGATTCTGGGCATAGGAAATGATGCCCGCGGCACCATATTTGTCGACCGCCAACGCGCTCACCGCACCCGGTTGCGACGAGGTCAAAACCAGTTTCCCGGCAATCTCTTTGCCTTGGTAGTCGACCTCAGAAGTGCCGACTCCAATATCCACCAGTGTGGTTTCCGCACGACCCGAAGCGCTATCTTGAGCCACGGTCAAAGGGCGCAATTGATACGACGCTATCCGCAGGTCGTTGCCGTTCTCCTCGACTTGCCAAAGCTCAGCAAACTCCACATTCCATGCCGGGCGCGATCTCTGGGTGCCATAATAGATCTTCCCATCGGCGGGAAGCTCGATTATCTCGGTTTCCAGGCCAGCTTGCTCAGCTTGTTGAAGCACGGCCTCAGCCGCAGCACGGTACCCCTGAGACGCCCTCATCCGATGGTGTTCGGTCAACTCCTGGACCACCAACTTGGCGTGCGTCCCTGACAGTTCGTCTGCCAGCGCCCGGACGGTTTCGACCGATAACAGCGGGGGCTGTGCTGCGAGAGACGCACCGAGCATCAGCCACAGGTGTCCACTCATGAGAATCATTGCTCGTTTCATGGCTCCTCCTCCGAAAGTCCTCGATCACTGTCCTCGATCACCGGGGTCGTGGCTCCGCTGAGCCCGCAGAATCAATCGTGGCACATCATTTAGATAGCGTCGGTATTCTTGGCCAAATCGCCCTTTGAGCTCTCTCTCCTCCAGCAAAATCAAAAGATAGGTCCCGGGAACAATAACCACCCAGGCCAAGTAGACCGCCGGAAACTGCACCATCAAGGCAATCCCCAGCATCCCTAGCAATATCGCTAAATAGCGAGGATTGCGGGTTCGGCTGTAGATCCCTTGGGTGAGCAAGGTCGTGTTTTCCCACTCTTGGTCGCCGAACTCAGGAATGCCAACCATGACCCTTAACGCTAGGAGTCGATGACACTCTTTTTCGATCTTGTAGGCAACCGCCAACAGCGCCACTCCTATCATTACCAGCATCCAGTGAAATGGCCAAACTGCGGTCATGTGGAGCTGGCGAAAATGGACCGTTGTCCAAAAAGCGGCCAAACAGAGTGTCCCAGCAATAGCAAAGGTACCTCGAACGCCGATCCACCTCCACAATCGGGTCAACGAATGAATCAAATACCAATAGACCAATATCAACGGCACGATCGCCACGGTAAACACCGCAATGCCATAACGCAGATCCTGAAGCCAACTGTTCAATCGTTAATCAATACAGCGTCTGTCAATCAACGCACTGTTTATCAATGCACTGTTTATCAATGCACTGTTTATCAATGCACTGTTTATCAATGAACAGTATAAGGAGGACTCAGAACAAACTCCGCGATTTCGGCGTTGAAGTGCTCTCCCGAAGCGGTCACCATGCCGTAGCTGCCACGCATCGATCCAAACTCGGTGGTCAACGGACAGCCAGAGGTGTACTGATGGCTCTCACCCACAGCCAGCGTCGGCGTCTCTCCCACCACCCCATCACCTCGGACCTCTTCGAGGTTGTCCTGAGCGTCGCGGATGACCCAATGGCGGGTCAGCAGTTGGACACACTCCTCTTCGCCGTTGGTGATCGTCACTGTGTAGAGAAAAAACCACAGACCTCGATTGGGCCGCGAGCGAGTCGAATCGTAGTGCGCTTGGACCGAGACAGGCACACCACAGGTCGTCGATTCCGAAGTTGCGAACTCGAAATCTCCAGAATTGTCTTCTTTTGACATGTGCGTAGGTCCCAACCGACTCTACCGGTATTCTTGCTTCCGGTGGCAAACCGGGCTCTGGGTGCTCATGCACCACCAGCCACCGGCGGTGAGAAATCTTAAACGGCGGCAGGTAAACTCCCGGCACGATCGTGGTTAGTACAACGCATTCAATTCAATCCAGATTGCTGGCTTCTTGGACTTCAAAGCCACAGGCTCGGGCACTGGGCTTTTCAGATGACGGTCAACAGTGGCAGTGGTGGACGCGCGAGGAGACCCACCAACGAGCCCTTGGAGCCGCGGATTTTCTTCACCGTGCGGGTCTACGGCCTGGATCTCCGTGTATTTTGGTTCTCGATTCCGACGCCACCTGTTGTGCTCTGTTGTTGGGCGCCTTGCTCAACAATGCTCTTCCGGTCCTGGTTGCTCCACCGATCATTCGTGGACTGCATAGCAATCTGCGCCAGGTCTTGCAGCACGTCGCACAATGTTTATCGACGCAAGTCCCTTCTCCCAACGGCGAGTCTGTTCAGCTCCTAGTCAGCCGCGACGGCTTCCGGCAAGAGGCTGAGGAAGTTGCCGCTGAAGTGCCCAGATTGCGACCTGTGGTCCTTGCGCACGACGCAACCCTACCGATGGACGGCAACTTGCAACACCAGCCACCATCTGGCGACGACCTTGCCGCTTTCCAATTGACCTCGGGAACCACCGGATTTCCGCGCATCTGCGCCTGGCGTCAAGATCGGGTTCTGGCAGCGGTTGACGGAATGGTCGATGCCATGCAGCTGAACGCCGACGACCTATTTATCAACTGGACTCCGCTCTACCATGACATGGGCTTGGTCAATAATTTCCTGCTCTGTATGACCCATGGAATCCCTCTTGGAATGCTGCCAACCCAACGCTTTGTCGCCGACCCGGCAACCTGGTTACGCGCGCTGTCGTCCACCAGGGCCACTACCACTTGGTCGCCCAACTTTGGCTTTGCATTGACTGCGCAGAGGGTCTCTGACCAGGAGATCGAGGATCTTCACCTCGACTCGGTGCGCGGGTTCTGGAACGCCGCGGAGCGCATCCACCTGGACACGTTGCAAGCTTTCCATCGCCGCTTTGCTCCATTGGGAGTTTCCTGGCAGGCGCTTAAGACCAACTTTGGCTGCGCCGAAAATATCGGAGGTGCGACCTTCAGTAACCACGGTGCGCGCTGGGAACAGGTTGATGCTTCGCAGCTTCACGAGCGGGGCATCGCGACGCCGGTCGTTGACGCCGCAGACCAACCAACGGTCGATGTAGTGAGCGCCGGGAAGGGTCATCCGCAGCTCCAAGTGCATATTTTGGATGACCTAGATCAACCGCTTCCCGACGGCCACGTCGGACAGGTGGCTTTGGATACTCCGTCTCGCATGTTGGGCTACCTCGGCGATCCAGACGCTAGTCGATCCGCATTCTCCAGCGGCTTGCTCAAGAC
Organism: Candidatus Multivoradales bacterium; assembly: GCA_965248055.1. Classification (GTDB taxonomy): domain Bacteria; phylum Acidobacteriota; class Thermoanaerobaculia; order Multivoradales; family JAHEKO01; genus CBDCXF01. Next base: position 2,203,446 of record CBDFIJ010000004.1, on the reverse strand, counting down.
CGGAGATCTGGGCTACCTACGTGACGGCGAGTTGTTCTGGACCGGCCGTGCCCAAGAACGAATCAACCTGCACGGCAAGAAATATGACCCGAGCGATTTCGAGAGCACGCTATTTCAGGTTCCGTTCTTGCGACCGGGTTGTTTCGCGGTCTTTGGCGTTGACGACGTGGAGACTGGCACCCAACAGTTGGTCATTGTCGCGGAACTCAAAGACCGAGAGGTTGAAACTCCTCAGAAACTGCCACGAAAGGTGCGCCAAGCGGTAGTACAGGGCCTAGGCGTGGCGGCCTGGGACATCGTTTTGTTGCCGCTCGGTTCGATGAGCAAGACTTCTAGCGGCAAACGACGACACCGGCACTACCGACTTCTCTACTCCCGGGGTGAATTGGAGCCCTTGGCAAGCCTGCGCATTGGATAACTGGTGAACTCTTCCACCGTCCCAGCAGACAACCCCAGCCAACCACTACATCCAGCGACTTTGGTCTGGTCGGTGGTCTATTTCGCGCTCCTGGCCGTGATCGTGCGCCGATTCGATCTGGAGAGTTCTGCGCTGCAAGATCTGATGGTTTGGGCTCTCGGAGGATTCGTCGTCAGCGCTCTGTTACCACTGCGCTACCGGCAGGGATTCTTTGTCGCTCTCTCGATCACTGGCTTGCTGTGGGTTGCCGGCGTTTCGACCGGCTTGTGGGTTCTGGCGATCGGGATCAGCTTGATCTTGCTTTGTCACTTACCGATTCCTTTTGTCCTCAGGCTTGTCTTACTGCTCGGCGCGGGCGCAGTGCTCGCTCTGCAGCGGATCACCGTTTTGCCCTCGCCTTGGTCGCGCCCAGCGTGGGCGATCCTGGCGTCGATGTTCATGTTTCGCTTGATCGTCTACCTCTATGACATCCGGCACAACGTCACCGACGTTCGCCCGATGCGTACCTTGGCCTATTTCTTTCCTCTGCCCAATGTCTGCTTTCCCCTGTTTCCGGTTCTCGACTACCACCGATTCTCGAACCACTACTTCGACCAAGACCCACCAACCCTCTATCGCCAGGGACTCCACTGGATGGGTCGTGGTGTTCTGCACCTACTTCTCTATCAAGTGGTTTATTACTACTTCACCTTGGCCCCCCACGAGGTGACCAACGCCGCAACGCTGGTTCGCTACTTGGTGGTCGGAGTGCTGCTCTATCTGAGGGTCGGCGGTCAATTCCATCTGATCGTCGGGCTGCTCAAGATGTTCGGCTTCAACCTTCCTGAAACCAACAATCTTTACTTCTTTGCCACCAACTTCAACGACTACTGGCGACGGATCAACATCTATTGGAAAGACTTCATGGTCAAGGTGTTCTATCTGCCGATCTACATGACTCTGAGTCGGCGCGGCATGGGTCGTACCGCTACCTTGTGCGTCGCAACCGTTGTGGTCTTCGCCATTACCTGGTTCCTCCACGCCTATCAGTGGTTCTGGCTCCAGGGCGACTTTCCGATAAGAGGCACCGACGCCCTTTTCTGGGGCGCGATGGGAGTCGTGGTCCTAGCCAACTCCCTGACCGAAGCAAAGACCAAGGGGCGTAAACGCTTGGGTCCGGTTGCCTGGACCCCGCGTCGAACGGTCGAATTTTTCCTCAAAGCGCTGATGACCTTCACCACGGTCGCCATCCTGTGGTCTCTCTGGTCGGCGGAATCATTGCGCTCCTGGTCGAGGCTATGGACCGTTACCAGCGGCTGGACTCTGCTACTTGCTGTCGTCGTCCCGTATCTGGTGTTGCGGTTTCTTCGACGGATGCCGAATTCCAAAGGGAGCGTAGACCTTTCCTATCTGCTCAAAGCGGTGCCAGGCAAACCCGAGAGTTGGACCGCTGGCCTCTTGGCGGTTGTCGCTCTGCTCACGGTCCCCTCATTGGCAGCCCCATTGGGACCGCGATTCGCAAGCAAGGTGGCAGACCTGCGATCTTCTCGATTGAACGCAACCGACCGGGCACTGCTGGAACATAGCTACTACGAAACGCTCCAGCATTCGAGTCGTTTCGAGTCCCAACTTTGGCAGCGGTTTGCCGCTGCCGAGCCAGCCGTTGCAGCTCACGACTCGGATCTCTTCCGGCGGCGCACCGACTTCTTGTGGCATGAGATCCAGCCCAATACCACCGGCCTCTACAAAGGCAAGCGCTTTTCCTCCAATCAGTGGGGAATGCGGGATCAGGAATACTCATTGGCGAAGCCACCAGAAACATTCCGCATTGCGGTGATGGGAGCCTCCCACGTCATGGGTCATGGGGTCGGCGACAACGAGGTCTTCGCCCACCTCCTGGAAGAAGACCTCAATCGAGAGGATTTCGGAGACAACACCAGCTATCAGGTACTCAACCATGCCATTGACGACTACAGCCCCTTGCAACAGTTGGTGCTTCTAAGGGAGAGCGTTCTGGGGTTTGAACCCGACTTGGTGCTCTACATCGCCCATTCGGATGAAAATTTCTGGGCTCGTAAGCATCTTGCCCGCACCCTGGTGAGTGGCGTCGAGATCCCCGATGCTTTCCTCGATGAGTTGGCGCAAACGGCAGCACCTCAGGACAGAGTGCCTGATGGACTTACCAAAGACGAACGGATCTCTCGGGCAGTCCTCCAGCTACAAGGGGTACCCGCGAATCAAGCAGTCGCCCACAGTTACAACCAGTTCGCCCAAGCTGCGATTGAAGCGGGAGCTCGCCCGGTGTGGGTCTACTTGCCCAAACTGTGGGAACACACCAGTTGGCGCAACCTGCCACGGCTGAAGCGCAATGCGCAGGCCGCTGGATTCCAAATAATCTCGCTCGACGGCGTGTACCCTTATGACCAACGCGCCGAACTGCGCGTTAGTCCAGCCGACGAACATCCCAATGCCATTGGCCATCGACTGGTCGCCGAGCGACTGTTCCAAGAACTACAGGAACAGCCACAACTACTGCTGTTGCAAAATCCATAGAGTCCGGAGAAACGTATGCCCCTGCCAGCGATCGAAGACCGCATCCGAGCCTACCTACTGGAAGAGGTTCTAGACCCGGAAGATTCTGAGAACCTCAACAACTCGAGTCCTTTGGTTTCTACCGGTATTCTCGATTCGATTGCCACACTCGGTCTGACCGCATTCCTGGAAACCGAATTCGGAGTCGCTTTGGCTGCGCACGAGATCAACGTCGACAATCTGGACTCGATCGGACGGATCGCGGCCATCGTCCGCTCGAAAACAACTGCCTAGCGGTACTCGACACCGCGGTGGCGAATCCAGCCCCCTTTTCGCCGCCGTTGGGGGTCGTGATGGGTCCAATGCAACACTCCTCCCTGGTCGCTCCACTCATATTCTCCGTAGACCTCGACGCGGTCGCCCGCTTTGAGCGGTACTCGTTCGGCTAAATCGATGTTGTGGGCCACCAGGACGGTGTGCCCGGACACTAGCTCCACCACGAATCGCTGGTGGCGAGAGCCTTTGCGGTCATCTTTCAACACTCGATCTACCAATCCGTCGGCACCTAACCAGACATCGGACTGATGGCCCGCATAGGCGGCTTCAACCGAACCTTGAGCAGAGCTCTCCGATCCCTCCCACGCCACCGGCGCTGGCTGCCAAGGAAACGACAGGCCCCCTGTACTCCAACGACCGGCCAAGAAGATCAGCGCGGCCAGCGCCAATGCACCTATCCGCAGCGCGGTTCGTGTCGTGGATCGGTTCATGGCTTCTGATTCTGTCATTTGACGCTGTCGGAATCCGCACAGCTCGCTGGGGTGACCTGCCCCTTTTGTCCGCGCACTCAGACTATCCGCTCTCCACCACCTCACGCATAGATTGCATTCCATAGACCGGGGGGATCCCTGACTTCAACGGTGCAGACAGGCTCTCGCTATCCACAAGCAGATGTCCGTCTTGGATGTACTCCTCACCTCTCAAACCCTGCACCCACTCGATGATCGCGTCTATCGTCGGTACTTGCAGATCCATCTCTTCAGCCATCCATTTGGCAATGCAAACTCCATAGGTGATGTCATCGGTGAAGAAACGATGGTCGGTGTCGATCTCCCACGCTCCTTGGTCGCTCTTACGAACAGGTGGCTTGATTGCGCCAAGCGTTTGTGAGGTGACAAAGGACTCCCGGATGTCGGTGTTGGCCGACTGATACGACAAGCGCTCGAGGGACAGATAGTCCAGCATGTAGGGAAACTCACGCTCAGAGAATCGAGTCCGGATAGCCTCCCGCACTTTGGAATAGTCCGCGTCGAGGGCCCGCAACAAGTCCGCCGACTGCTCATCGAAATCCCGGTAGAAGTAGGGAATCTCGTCAGGGGTCGCCCAGCTCCCCCCGTAGCGCTGAAACAACCCATAGCAGCGGGACGGGTGGATGATCTGATTGTCGACCGAAAGAGTCAAAGACAGAAAACTGTCGGATTGCTCGAAAGCCCCCTTGCCCAGCCACTGCTCGCAGATCGGTCTAAAAAAAGACTCATTGAGCCCGTCAAAGCGGTCGCGTGGCGAGACTGCAGCTACGTTGACCTCTTTACACCCATAGGTGACTCCCACCGCGCCATACTCACGAACTCTGCAGACCCACGGAATCAATCCGACGGCAAAGGCCACAATCGAATCAAGGTCGAACTTCGCCGCGATTTCATCCACCATCCAATTGAAGCCCGCCTGACCGTAGATCGTCCCCACGGAGACTTCGGGAACGCTCCGTATGAACGGCGCAATCTGGTGCAAAGCAGCTCGGTAGGCGCACACCGGCATACAGAGAACTACAATGTCGCTAGTCGGAATCACTTCGGCGGGATCCGCGCTTATTTGAGAGAGTGAGCCCGAGAACGTCTGCAACAACTCTCGATCAATGGACTGGAGTTCGAGCTGGACCTCGCTGGACCACTTGTCCGGCTGCCGTGTTAGGACTTGTACCTGATGACCCGCGCCCGACAGAAAGGGGATGAGCACATGGGCGCTGGCCCCCCCTCCGACAACAGTAACTGTCTTGGATTCCATATTCGTGCCTCGTCTCCCCGCTCAGACTACAAGAGTCACCTTGACCGTGCGGCACAAAATGACGTCGATTTGAAGCGAAAGAGGAAGGGGACACAATACTTGTATTGTGTCCCCAGCGAGCCGCGGCCTGATAGCGTAATAGTCATCCACTATCTGGTTCTTAAACGCGTCCTCGTTTGCTGAGCGCTACAATCCACCTACTTTGATGGATGAGTTTGATCCGTGCCGTGCCTCCCGTGCCTCCAACGTGCCACCCGAATAACGGGAGATAGAAAGACTCTTTTGCGTCCCTTGTTACATGGGACGGAGATTACGATTCATTCCAGATGAAAACACCTTAGTCGAGGTAACTACCCGCACCTTTCAGGGTAGATACCTCCTCAAGCCATCTGCGGCAGTCAACGACATCATTCTTGGCGTCCTCGGGAGGGCTCAGAGGCTCTATCCCGTGAAAGTGCACGGGTTCGCCTTTATGTCGAACCACTACCACCTGCTCATTTCCGTCCCGGATGCCCAGCGAATGGCCCAATTCGTTGGCTACATCAACAGCAATATCGCCAGAGAACTAGGCCGCATGTACGGTTGGAATGAAAAGTTCTGGGGTCGTCGCTACCAAGCCATTGTTGTTAGCGATGAGGTAGCCGCCCAAGAGGGCCGCATGAAGTACTTACTTGCGCAGGGGGTCAAAGAAGGGCTAGTCAATGATCCACGAAATTGGCCAGGCCTACAGTCAGCCACGCCGTTGAGTAAAGGTCACACGACCCTCACCGGGCGTTGGCGCAAGCGTGCAGATGAGTACCGGGAAAAAATTCAAACTGGCCGTTGTCCCGCACTTTACTTGCAAGAACGACTGCACCTATCACCTCTACCCTGTTGGGCTCACCAAACTTCTCGTTCGAACGTTCGCCGAATAGAAGAGCTCATTGAACTGGTCCAGGCTGAAGCAATTGAATCGGGTACTCAAGCAGGAGAACTGGAATTGCCAGACCTATCAGCCACCCATCGGCCGTCTCGCTTCAAGCGCTCCCCCGCCCCATTGTTTCACTGTGCAACCCGCCAGATGCGGCGAGCTCTCTACCGAGCCTACGCTTTCTTTGTAGCCGCCTACCGCGACGCCTCCGAGCAACTCAAAGCCGGCAACCTCACGGCAGCTTTCCCGTCTGGATCATTTCCACCACCAAGAGCATTCGTCAGCTAACTACATCATCGTTTCCGAATTTCAGCTACTATAAATGAAGCTCACCAATCTCGCTGAGCAGTCTTTTGGAGGTAGCCGGTCATGCCATTCTCTTCGACGAAGCCACCGCTCTTGTTGAATCGTGAAATTCAGTCGTCTTTGGAGGCTCTCTCTCGCTCTCGACGCGCAGCCCGATCTCGAGTGGATCGTGCGATGATTCTGCTCGCCTATGCGGAAGGTGAGTCGATCTCTGCGATCGCACGGGAGAGATCGATGTCGCGCAGCGCGGTGAATCGCGTGGTGAATCGCGCGCTCGAGATCGGAGCGATTGCCGCGCTGGACGACAGGTCGAGGTCGGGGAGACCGCGGAGCTTGACAGCAGAGGCCAGAGCATGGCTGGTCGCGCTCGCCTGTCAGAAACCGAAGGATCTGGGCTACCCGCATGAGCTGTGGACAATTGACCTCTTGGTCCGACACATTCACAACCACTGTCGAGATGCCGGTCATCCAAGTCTGTCGAAGGTGGCGGGAGGAACCGTGTCGAAGATCTTGGCCCAGAGCAAGGTGCGGCCGCACAAAGTCCGGTATTACCTGGAACGGCGCGATCCCGACTTCGACCACAAGATGGTCCAGATACTCCTTGTGTACAAAGAAGTGGAGCTCGAACGCGCTACGGGTGAGGACAACTCCACGGTGGTCATCAGCTACGACGAAAGGCCGGGGATCCAAGCCATCGAGTCGAAGGCGCCGGACCTGCCTCCGGTACCTGGCCGTCATCCCACGATCTCGCGGGAGTTCGAATACGTCCGTCATGGAACCAGCAGTTTGCTCGCCGGTGTCGATCTGATGACGGGTCACGTTCACCACCTGATGCGCGATCGGCATCGGAGTCGGGAGTTCATCGAGTTTCTCCAGTTGCTGGAGCGCAGTTACTCCCCCGACACCAAGATCCGCCTCATCCTCGACAACCACTCCGCTCACCTCTCAAAGGAGACCAACGCCTACCTCAAGAGCGTCCCCAATCGTTTCGAGTTCGTCTTCACACCTGTCCACGGATCCTGGCTCAACCTGATCGAAACCCTCTTCTCCAAGATGGCGCGCTCCGTGCTGCGACACATCCGCGTCGCCAGCAAAGAAGAACTCTGGAACCGGATCGAAGCCTACTTCGATGATCTCAACGCAGCTCCTGTCATCTTCAGATGGAAGCACGGTATCGAAGATCTCAACGTTGCCTAGGTATTGGACCATGACTTTGGAAACGCTCGTCTACTAAGGGGGGTGTCGCCGAAGGATGCAGCCTTCCGGGAATCTCTCTATCTATATCGAGCTTGAAACCAGGTAGAGCAGAACCTTGCCCGAACTTTGGAAGCAAAATCAGGAGAGGTCAGGCCTATGCAGCAAGAATTGATCGCCGTAATCGCCGGATCTCGGATTTTTCCAGGCGCTCCCGTTACTCGGGTGACACCTAAGTTCTGGCACTAATTTCAATTTCTGAACGGTGACTGCCGACCGAGCCACTTCGCCTTTGGTGGGACACAAAACGCTACACTACATTCCGTGCATAACCTCCACTACATTCCACTACATTCAAACGCTACACTACATTCCGTGCATAACCTCCGAGCGAAAGGCATTCACAAGGAATGAATCTCGAACCCAGCGCCAAGGTTCAAGAGCTGCGTCGGCAATTGCTGGCGTTCATGCACGAGCACATCTATCCCAATGACGAGCGCTTCTGGAACGAGGTCGAGGAGGGGGACCGATGGCAGCCTCCGTCGATCCTGCAAGAGGTCAAGAAAAATGCCAAGGCCGCGGGCCTCTGGAACCTCTTTTTGCCCAAGTCCTATGGCACGTTCAGCCCCGGTCTCACCACTCTTGAATACGCCCCTTTGGCGGAGATCATGGGCCGCGTGGTGTGGGCGTCCGAGGCCTTCAATTGCAGCGCTCCGGACACCGGCAATATGGAGGTTCTTGCCCGTTATGGCTCTGATACACAGCAAGAGAAGTGGCTGATTCCGCTGCTCGAAGGCGAGATCCGTTCGGCGTTCGCCATGACCGAGCCCGAAGTCGCTTGTTCGGATGCCACCAACGTCCAGACGGCGATCATCCGCGACGGCGAGGGATACCGCATCAACGGGCGCAAGTGGTACGTCAGCGGTACGCATAACCGCCACACCAAGGTCTTGATCGTGATGGGCAAGTCTGACCCAGACGAAGAAGACCGCTACCGGCAGCAGTCCATGATCCTGGTGCCCATCGATGCCGAAGGTGTGGACGTCGTGCGCCCAATGCAGGTGTACGGATACGACGCGGCCCCAGAGGGACACGGCGAGGTGCACTTCAACGATGTCTGGGTGCCGAAGGAAAACCTACTGCTCGGCGAGGGGCGGGGATTTGAAATCGCACAAGGACGACTCGGGCCCGGACGGATCCACCACTGCATGCGACTAGTCGGCCTGGCACAACGCGCTCTTGAAGCGATGTGCCAGCGTGCGAGTTCGCGAATCGCGTTCGGCCGCCCGCTGATCGACCAACAGTCCGTGCGAGAAGACATCGCCCGGTCCGCGTGTGACGTGGAGCAAGCGCGACTACTAACCTTCAAAGCGGCCGCGAAGATGGATCAAGAGGGGACGAAGATTGCTAAGGATCTGATTGCGATGAGCAAGATCGCGGTGCCGACCATGGCCTGTAACGTCATCGATCGCGCCATCCAGATCCATGGCGCGGCAGGCCTCAGTCAGGACACCTTTCTCGCTCGCGCGTATTCGATGGCGCGCGCCATTCGGCTGGCGGATGGGCCGGATCAGGTCCACATGATGCAACTGGGGCGCAGTCTCGCACGGGAGTTAAGCGCCGACCGTTTGTGAGGATTGATGATTTCCCAGAAGTGGATGCTAGCGCTCCCGATCTCGGAGCTCTAGCAGCGCATCTTGAGGCGCATCTCGACGGGTTTCGTGGCCCGATTGCCCTCTACAAGTTTGCCGACGGCCAGTCGAACCCGACGTTTCAGCTCACAGCTGCGTCTGGCACCTACGTGCTGCGACGGCAACCGCCGGGGGAGCTGCTCAAGTCGGCCCATGCTGTCGATCGGGAGTTCCGCGTCCTCCGGGCGCTCGCCAGAAGCGACGTTCCCGTCCCCGCAGTCCACTATCTGTGCGAAGACCGCAGTGTCATCGGGTCGATGTTCTACATCATGGAACTTTGCGATGGCAGGGTTTTCTGGGACGCCGCGCTGCCGGACGTTGACCGGTCGGCACGCACCCCGATCTACCAAGAGGTCGTTCGCGTGCTTGCCGCGCTCCACAAAGTCGACATCGACGACGCAGGGCTTGGAGACTTTGGCAAGGCTGGCAACTACTTCGATCGTCAGTTCAGTCGCTGGAGTCGCCAGTACCGCGACTCGGAGATCCAGCGCATTCCTGCGATGGAAGAGCTGATGGCGCGCCTCAATACGCTGCTGCCCAAAGACGACGGCCGCGTCGCGCTAGTGCATGGGGACTACCGCGTTGATAATTTAGTTTTCGACCACCACCAACCGTCAGTGCGTGCGGTCCTCGACTGGGAGCTTTCGACCCTCGGACATCCATTCGCAGACGTCGGCTATCTGTGCATGTTGCTGCGCATGCCAGCGGGTGTCGGCAAGATGTCAGGTTTGCGCGGACAGGACCCCGACCACCTCGGAATACCCTCCGAGCAGCAGCTCGTGGCTCAGTACTGCCGGGAGGCCAAGATCTCCGGCATCAAGAACTTCTCGTTCTATATAGCGTTCAGCTTTTTTCGGCTCGCCTCCATCATTCAAGGAGTCGCCAAACGCTCGATGCAGGGCAATGCATCCAGCCGCCAGGCGAGCGCCGTCGGCGGATACACCGAGCCGGTCGCCAAATTGGGGCTCGAGGCAATCACCTAGCGGGGAGGGCGTTTGGGTTGGCTAACGCCACCACTCAGTGCGAGACAGGTAGTTCGACTGATTGGGGACTCCCGAGAACCAGGCGAGCCTCCAAGGAGGCTACTCCCATTATTCGCCTGAGTGGCACCTAGTTCGGTAGTTCAGTTGACTTCTTCTAAGATACAGGAATGGGGACACCTCCGGAGCTAACAGAAATTTGAGTACTAACCGGATTTCTGACTCAGATATTAGAAGAGAACTAAGAAGGGCGCTTCTACCTGGAACGGCCGAAGGCCAACTGTTTGAAGAGGTTGGCTTGTGCCAGGGATCTGCGCGGCCCGACCTGCTTGTTGTCAACTGTTCCCTGCACGGGTTTGAGATTAAGAGTGACCGTGACACATTAAGACGGCTAAATCGCCAAGCCGCAGTGTATTGTGATGTATTGGATCAAGTATCGCTGGTAACAACCAAGCTGCACATGGCGCGAGCCCGCGACCTCGTACCAAAGTGGTGGGGTCTCATCCTTGCGTCAAGACAAGATGACCGGATCTCGTTGAATAGCGTTCGTCAACCAAAAAATAATCCTTCGCAGAAGGCATACGCGGTGGCGCAACTCCTGTGGCGAGAAGAAGCCTTGGACCTTCTGAAAAAGCATGCGCTTGCGCGGGGCTTGCGTACTAAGCAACGCCAAATAGTGTGGGAGAAAGTGTGCGAAGCTTTTGAGCTACCTGAACTGCTAGAAATTGTGCGCAATACGCTGCGCGCTAGAGAGGACTGGGAGTGCGCAGTTGCGGAAGTGCGGTGATTTGCCGACTGACGACGGACAGGTGATGATTTGTCCCGACCTCAACCCATTTACACGCATTGCCGGGGCCCACTTCGCGTGTGGCATTTTGGGAAATGTATTCGTCACCCCAACAACAACTGGCCCCAAAGTACTCTGGTCGAGAAACTAGATCCGCTGCCAGGCTATGGAACTGTTTGAATCCATCGGGATGCTTCTTCGTACTTATGCCGCGCATGATCAACCAGTTTTTTTGAGTCGTGTAGCGGATTGTTGGTGCGATCGAAATGGTTTTCGGGTTTAATTCCAGGAAATCCGGTGCAACAATTCCGTAGTCACCAAAAGAAGGAAGTCGACCGAGGTCGCTGTTCGCGACAAGTGACCTCCAAAAACGAAACTCAAGTCGCTCTAATGAGTCGGTGTTCCCAGTTGGTACTGCATCGCCGAGCTGGCTTGGCATGGAGGACGCCGATAGGACAAGCGAAGCAACCCCACGTGTTGTGTCGTCTAGGGCCCACAGCGCATCACGTACCAATCGAGAATAACTCGGGACATCGCGAGGCTTTAGTTCACGAAGATCTATGACTAAATGCGTTCGTTCCAACGGGACGCCTAGCTGCGCTGACATACCCGCGACCTGATCTGCGAGACTGCCCATCAAGAGCAAATCCTCTTGAAGTAGCCGAATGCAAACTCCTCTCCCGTCGGCCTGATGGATGGCTTTGACGGCATTGTTGTAATTCCGGTCTCTATCAAAGCCAGTGACGGGTATGGCCGTGGCACCCTCCTCACGGAATCTTTCGAAGACAAACAAGAGAGGGTGTTTGTTTCCACTCACACGGTATGCAAGGTCAATATCGTATAGATCAACAAATGCTAACCGACTACCCCACGCTGCAGTAAATTTGGCCGCCTTGGCTGCGAGGTGCTCGCCCAATTCTTTGCTTGGCTTTTGCGTTTTCCAATTGAAAGGGACTCGTACGACATCCAATAAAGGGGTGAGTCGGTCTCGGTCCTCCTCACGCAATCTCTGAAGAGCTCCAAATTCCCCTTGTTTCGACTTGAGAATTGGAACGTAGTGTCTGTGGTCGTTTACTCCACTCACCATTTCACCTCTGGAAAGTGCTTCCGCACTTCCCCGCTACCCAGTAACTCCCCAAACCTCTGGTAATTGTCTGTCTCAAAACGAAGGCGTCCAGCGACAATGCTTGGGTGGATTTTCAGCCGGTCTGCCAATGCCAAAATCGTCCGCTTGGTACGAACGCGGTAAGCATCGCTTCTTGCCCACAGTTGCCGTGGAATTAGTGCATTTCGTGCGACGCTGTCAGCCTCGATCTCCGAGAAATCTTGACTTCGGTCAAGATCCAGATCGTCGACTATGACCATATCTTCTTGATTCAGATGACGGAAAACGTGCGCAAGTTCATGCAACAACGTAAACCAGAAGCTATCTAGACGATCATAGCGAACGGTAAGTGCAATTATTGGGTTGCCAGCGGAATCAAGTAGTGCAGCTCCATCAAGCCGCGTCTTAGGCAAGTGTGGCTCTACGACCAACCTAACGCCCACATTAGCAAGCCAGCTCTTCGCTAGGAATGGCCCGTTCTCGTTACTGCTAAGAATCGCCATCTCGCTGAATAACGCGGCTTGATCAAGGCCTTTGTCGAATGGCTTAGAAACTGGCTCAGTTTCCGCAAGGTGAATAACTCTCGCCATCCAGGCTAGAAGTGAGTAGTAGTCGATTGCGCCCTTGGCTATCGAGCTAGAACGTCGAAACAACGCCGGAGCATATTCAGCTGGAATGACAGCTTCGACAAAGGTTTTCGTTGCCTCGACTGCGTCGTGTTCCGAGGTCGCAAGCCACTGGCGACGCACCATCTCCTTGACGGGGAACTTGCTCCAATCAAGCTCTTCGATAGAGAGGTTGGCTATCTGAGTATCCTGTAACAAAAGGTCTGCCGGAATTCCAAGACCGTGGTTGAGGGCTCTAATCATCCGCACTGTCAACGTGCGCTTTCCCGACAAAACCTCCGACACCTTACTTCGCCCACCCAACAGAGGCTCCAGGTGGCGACGTGTCAACCCCATCTGCTGCAACCTGAACTCGACCGCCTCCACAGGGCTGGGGACTTGAAAGGGGAATCGTTCCTTCTCATAGTCTTCTATAGCCCTCGCAAGTTCATCCAAGCGGAGAGCCTCCACGGTAGCGTTCCCTAGCTCTCCACTGCGCAGTAGCTCCTCGAGTTCTTCGAGATGGCCTTCATATTGCGCTTTTGTACGAATCACGGTCATAGTGTCCTTCTCTCTAGAAGCTCCATTTGTCGTATTCGGCATGTGTTCCCCACCGTTGGACGCTAACCACTCCGCGCTCGAACGAAACCAAAACCTCCATCCGATACTTATTGCCTTTTACGTCAAAAATGATCACATTTCCAGAAATCACCGTTGCACTCGCGTACCTATCTCTTATCTCTTGAGGGCTGCTCCATTCCGCCCTTTCTACCTCAGCAACCCATTGATCGAGCCAGCTACGGACATCTGGGTGCTTTCGTCTAAACGCATCGAGTTCCCTCCTCCGAACCAAAATCATCGCGACCTCTACTATATCGTTGTTCCCATATTGGGAGCAAGTTATGGCCGACTACTGCAATCAGAACCTCCCTGAACAAGGATGTCTTCTGTAGCGCGGCCACGCACGCCACCGGCTGCACAGTGGTATGGTCCCCTCAGCACAACCTAGATCGTCCACGACGAGCTACCTCGGTTGAGACGCGGCTCGGATTGCCCGAGCAGCGCCACTAGGCGGATCCAAACCGCTCGCGGACCAGAAGGAGAGAATGATGCGTTCAAAGTTTCAGATTCTGATTTGGACTTGCGGAGTAATGATCGCAGGCCTGCCCCTGGCGACTACGGCAGCAGCGGATTCGCCGTCGCAGGACGCCTGCACCACCAGCTACAAGAGCAACACCGTCGACGGCAGTGCGCTATGGACGGAGGTACCGCAGGGCGAGTTCGCCATCTACTGCCAGTTCCACCAGTTGGGTTGGAACAATTTTCTCTACCTGGTGGCTGACGTCGACGGGCATCCGCGGTTCATGAGTTTTGCGCCCTGGTACGACGCGTTGCCAGCGACCAGGGAACCGGTGTTAAGGGAGGGGACACAATACTTGTATTGTGTCCCCTAGGATTTATGCGCCCTCGCCGGTCGACGTAACGCGACCAGTTTCTTCTGATGGCGGATCTGCACCACGTCGGTCGGCAACATGATGCGGACCACGAAAGGGACGAAGAGACCGAGCACTTCGTACATGCGGTTTTCTCTCCAGAAACTCAGTAACCCGTTGGCTTTTCCGCCACACCAATCGCGATCAACAAACACCATGATGGTGCCCACGAACCTTAGTACGGTGACAGATGAGGAGAGTCGGGCGGTCCGGTCAAGGGTTTTCTTTCCGTCGGTCATTCGGCCCTTAGAATCGGATCCATTCTAGGGATGGAGATCCCATTCGCACTCTTTTTGGGTCCGTCGATGGACCGGTGCATGGTGAGTTTTCCGTCTATTGACGATTTCGATGCCTCCATCTGGCACCGTAATTCGTATTTGTAGTTTTCGAAAAAAAAGAGGGGGCGTGCGCCCCCTCTCATACACGCTGTTTGAAAGCGGACTAGAAGCTAAAACGCACACCCAATCGGACTGACCGCGGCAGCTGCCAAGTGCTCGCTGTGTTGAACGAAGCATTGGTCGGCGGACGGGCAGTGTCACCAGGAGTGATAGGAGCGTATTCCTCGCCCGTAACCCAATCAAGAACACCGTAGTCTTCGACCACGTCGTAGGCAGTGCTACGGGTGAGTTCACCCTGCCGATCCAGAAGATTGGTAATGTCTGCCATTAGGTTGATCTCGGTACCATTGTTGAGCGTGATCGGATAACCCACATGAAGGTTGACCTCGTACTCCTTATCGGTGCTACCAAAAGCCCCACGTTCTGAGAGGTAGTACTCCCAGTTACTGTAGGCGGTGGAGTAGCCCATGGCAGTGACCGGTGTGCCGTCACGGTAGTAGGCTGATGCACCGAGAACTAGGCCGTTCTCGAAGTTGTAGGCACCATCCCATTTAGCCTGAAAAGGGCGATCGTTGGACAACTTGCCCTTGTTGTTCACAGAAAAATCATAGTAGTCGAACGCCGAGTTCAAGTTGGGGTCAAGCTGACCGGTAGACGCCTGGAACAACCCGTCGTAGCTCCCCGTGAGCTCTGAGAAGAGCAACGAAGCGATGAACTGGAGGTTTTTCGTTGGGCGCTTGGTGATCATGACTTCATAGCCTTCAAATTCACGCGTGGGTACCGACAGACTGTGCAGGGTTGTGTTGTAGCCAAAGGCATAACCAAGGTCGTAGGTACCGACCATGGCTCCACGACCGGGATTGCCGATGAAGTAGTCGCCATCAGCAGACAGCGCATCTTCCATGATGTTCTCGAGGTCACGGTCGATGTATTTGACTCCTAGCGACACGCCGTTGGTGATCTCATATTCGCCACCAATCACAATTTCTTCGATGTGTTGGCTCTCGGTGAGTGGGTCAACCCGAGAGAACCCCCCACCGAGCGTCGTAGAGCCACGACGCACAGCCCGGTCACCCGCGATATCCGCAGGATCTTGCGAAAAGTTGTAGGCAAACACAGAGATTTCACCACCGTAGGAGCGAATCACGATATCCATCGGGATGGTCTCGTAAAACTTGCCATAGTGCCCATAGACCTTAGAACGCCCATTCTTTAGCGGATCCCAGATCAAACCTATGCGCGGCGCATCCGCGTCGTCCAAAGTTTGATGGGGTTGACCATCGGCATTGAACAGCGTCTGGGTGTCATGGCGCCAGCCGAGGTTTAGGGTGAGGTTGTCGGCCACTCGCCAGGAATCCTGGATGAAGTACGCCTCGTCCTCCGCCTTAGTGTTCACAGTCAACGGATCTCTCAGGTCGGCAGCTGTCGCATTGTAAGCATCAATCTTGGAGTTCACGAAGTAGCGATGTCGGTAGTAGTACGGTTGCTCAGGGTTGTCTGGACAACGGCTGCTACTGCAGCTGAAACGATAGATTCGCTGGCCGCCGGAGTTACGATTGGCGTTATCCACCGCGATCTCTTCGGTCTCAAAGCCAACCTTGAATTCATGCTCGCCGCCAAAATTGTTGGCAAAGTAAGTCAAGTCCACACGATTCTGATCACGAACAAAATTCTGGTTCTGGAAGAAGCCGAGGCCAGATGCGTTGGGAGCTCCTGACCATCCCCAAGTCGTCGTGCCATCGCCAAGCGGATCGGTGAAATCGATGAAGCCCACCAGATCGGTTCCTTCTCCTGAAAACGTTATTGTTTCTTCATGGCGTGACAGGCGCCCGGAAATCAAGAGGTCGTCAGAGAGCACGCCATCATAGTTGAGCGCATGATCGGGCGCACCGAAATCGTTGACGCCGGTAAAGTGGCTCGACGGAGCAGCAAGCGAGTAACCTGTTAGTAATCCGTCCTGAGTACCGGAATCATCAAAATAAGAACCTGCCAAAGTATGTGTCGGCGCGATCTTCCAGGTCAACTTGGCCGCTGCCAGGTTGCGTGTCGTATCGGTGACGAAACCATCGCCCAGACCAGGAGCGCCCGGGACGAACGGCGCGAAATTCTTCAACGACTCTACATCATTGTTATTGTCAACCTTGTCATAAGCGACAAAGTACCAGAGCTTGTCCTTCTGAATAGCTCCGCCCAGATCGAAACCGAAGTCCGCGCGCGTGCGGCCGACGGTTCTGGTTGAGCCGGAAACCGCACCCGTGTGAGCAGCCGAACTGAGACTGGACTCAAGCGAATCGTCATCCCAGTAACCAAAGACGTCGCCGGAGAGATCATTGCCACCGGACTTGGTCACCACTTCAATGATGCCGCCGGTGTTGCGACCGTACTCGGCACCGTAACTTCCGGTCTTGATCTGCACTTCTTGAATGAACTCGAAGTTCAGAGCCTGGCCTTGGATACCTAATTCAATGCCAGTGGTATTGACGCCATCGATGTAATACGCGTTCTCAGCACCAGTCGAGCCATAGAAGGTTGTCCCGGACGCATCCGTCTGGGCACCAGGAGCCACGAGAGCGGCGGTAATGTAGCTACGACCAGTGGGCAAATCTTGGAAAAAGTCCTGATCTAGGGTGATCCCGGACTCGGTGCTTGAGGTATTGATCAGCGGTCGATCTGCACCGCTAATCACCACCGTATCCGTGAAGCCTGAGTTCATGGTCACAGCCAGTGGGATCTGCCCGCCGATGTTGACACGGACATCCTCTTGGACAACATCCTGGAACCCATCGATGCTAAAGGTCACTGCATACACGCCCGGGGGCAGGGTGACCAGTTTAAATCCACCGTCATTGTCACTAACGGCAACTTTCTTGCCCTGCAAAGCAGGCGAGACCGCAGTAGCGGTCACGGACTGGAGGCTGTTGCCGTTTTCGTCCAACACGCGGCCGAAAATGGTACCGGACGCAGACTGGGCGAAGGTGGCAGCCGGGACCAACAGCAAGACAGCGAGTAGCGCAGCCCAGCAGAGAGTCTGTTTGTTCTTCCTCATTCGTTTCTCCTTATCGAAGTTGCTCCGTGACCTCAATGGCCGCGTGCACTGCCAGACGAGAACAGCAATCAACATTCCCCAGTCGGCGGTGTCGCTGGTAATCATCCGCTCTCATAACGCGAGCTACACACAAAGAAATACTTGGCAATGACAATAACGTTGACTCGACCCTGTTTTTTCGGTTTCTTGCCAAGAATTGAGGCACTCCCATACCTCCAAACACCCGGTTGATTCAACCAACCGGATCGAACAGGGGGTCTTGTTCAAAAGGTTGATTCGGCACTTGGACCGAAATTGGGCGAGGCCAATTCTGAACTCGTCAGAGCCGTTAGGCGACCGCGTGCTGGAGGAGTGAATCAACCAAGCACTATTACCCAATGGCTCCCATCCACTGTGCTTGTAGAGGCGGCGAAGCCGTCGTCATCATGGATTGATGCGCCGGCGCAAACTACTAACCGAAAACGGTTGGAGGGCGATGCTGTCGACGCTCTCTGGAACACCTGCGGCAGGCGCCACAACGCTGCACCCAAGTGAAGTTCCTAGCTAACTGTCACTTGCGTTTCGGGTACACGAAATCTTCCAAGTTGCGAAGGGATCTCCCTCCGCAGGAATTTTGAGACTCTCCCATTCAAACCCATTCGCCGTGATCTCCGAGAAAGTGAGCACACTCTCTACCGCAGTACCGGCGGCGTTGTTGGTTGATCGCCGCATCACCATGTTGTCGCCTTCTTTGCGGCCTTTCCACTCAAGCCCAAACGCATTACCTGGCATTCCATAGAAGGAAACGCGCCAGTTTTCTTCCTGCGAATCCCAGACCCGGATTCCAGTACCCGCCATGGCACTGTTCCGGTAGTCATCTTGGATGCCGTGACCGTTCAGGATGTAGTGAGCCTTCCAGGTTGCCTTCGATTCCCTCCATGCCCCATCTGCGCGCCGCGAACGGTCGTTACAGGAAAATTCTCCGATCAGGAAGTCGAACTGATCGGCTTCCGAGGGCGATTGGGGATGTAGCCGGCCATGCGGGCCTGCGATTCCAACGTCGTTTCCGTTGTACAAGCTCGAATCCGACATACTTTGGGTGGAATCGACTTGCCGCGTGTAGATCCCGACAAAGCTGTCGGCCCATTCTGCTCCATTGTCATCGGAAGTGCGCCAATGTTGCTTCACCGTACCGTCCTCTTGGGGTGTCCACGAGATCTTGTGGAGGACTTCGCCACGCTCCTGGTCCGTCATCGTTTCAGTTAAGACCATGTGGCCCCGGTCATCGAGCCCACCTGCCAAATCCAGACGTCCTCCGATACCGCTGACCCAAGCCTGGCGCCATTCGCCGGAGCGCGCAGAATACGCGTTGAAACTCTTGCCCATCGAACCGCGCGCGCCATGCCATTTTTCAAGCAACACGCAGCCGTTCAAGATTGGCCGAATCTTGTTCTCGCCGGCACGGTTGCCATCCAAGGTGGTGACAACCCAGTCCCCTACCCAAGAATCGAACTGACGATACTCATCCGTGGTACACGGAAGTTCGGTCTGCGGGGCGTGCGCGGCCGCAGCCCCGGTGAAGAGCAAGGTGGTCATCAAGAGTGAAGTGATTCTGGACATTCGTTTTTTCTCCCTGTCTATTTCGATACCGATCCCTCCTTAACTGAAGGGCAAGTTCGAAGCCATCCTGGCAATGATCGAACCCAAGTAGCCCGAGAGGAAACATCGTTCGATGGAGAGTGATCGCTGCGAAACGTCATGCAAGCACTATGTTCACCTCCCAACGACAAGTCCCGGTTTACCAAGACTGCGTTTGCAGGGACTGCTGTAAGTTGTTCAGTTTCTTGAACTAGTAGTTCTAAAGGTTGGACAAACTAGCCAACTATGGCGCACGAGCCGACAGATCGCGGCGAAACAGATCGGCCTCGGCCGGGCCGCTAAACGCAATAGCGAGTGCCCCATTTTTGAAATGGCTCATACCAGCCACCATGAAATCACTGGTGGGGAGTGCAGTGACCTCGCGCGCAGCCGACCCATCCGAACCTTCGTACCAGACTCGGCCACTTCGATACCAGACTATGCTGCCGTCCATGAGGGGCAACCAGTTCGCCCGCAAGACCCATATGTCGCTGACCAATTCGGCAGGATCCGTGAGAGCGTCAGCGCGCACACGCCAGATGCCTGCTTCTGACCATTTTTGAAAGTAAAGCCAGGCACCATCAGGGCGCAAGCTAGGAAAGTAACCTCCGGTTTCGGTGATCTGGCGCGGTTCGCCGTTGTCTTTGTACAGCCAAAGATTCCACTTTCCGCTGCGGTTGGATGCGAACACAAGATCGCCATTCGGCAATACCACGGGGTCGCGGTCAGCGGCGGGGTTCGTTGTCCTCTGTGTGACCCGGCGATCCTTTGTATCGACTGAGTAAATATCCCCGTCGGCTGCGAACCAGATTGTGTCGCCGGTCCAAACCGGCCGTTCGACGACGGTAGCCCTCAAATTGGTGGTCTTTGTCCACGACTGGTCGGCAAGATCGATGGTCCAGATCTGCGGGTGGCCATCACGCGACGAAACGAGGGCAATTACGTTTTTTGAGGGTCTGAGAGTCGGATATTCGTCATCCGATGTCGAACTTACTAGTGGTTCGACCAGCTTGGGAGAACTTGAACTTGGGTCGGACAAGACGTAAGTATCAATATTAGTGGTGGAGGCGGTGTAGACGACGGAGCCAGCCGGAGAAACAGTGACGGAGTCGCTGTGAACAGAGGCGATCATCTCAATTTGGTCGTCTTCAAGAGACAGAATCCATATTCCGCGTTGCTCACCAATCGGCGACCCCGAAACTACTAGAGCATCTCCGCTGGGCGTCCAGTCCAAACCAAAGACACTCCAATCTCCAGTGCTGACTTGCCGGGTTGTCCCCTTCGGGTCGAGAACATGCAGAGTGTCTCTGGCGCCCGCCCTGCTGCGGATGAACGCAACGTATCCGTTCTTTGAAGTTCTGCCGACGAAATCTCCGATCGAATCCAAGGGTGGAAAGGTGACAGGAATCCGGGTACCGGTATCGATGTCCAGCCGTTCAAGCCCGCGGCCGTATAAACCATCCTCTCCCGCTCCACCCGTCATAAGCATGGATTTCTCAGTCCACCAGAGTAAGCTTTGCTGTTTCCAGTCGAAACACTCTCCTATGACCTGCTCAACGGTAGGGTTGAGCAGGTTGACCGCGACGATGGTGCAAACTTGATTGCCGTTTATCAATTCCTGCCGCATCCAAGCGAAGCGGCTACCGTCGGGCGCCCAACTCGGACTATGGTCAACACCCGGAGTGCTGACAATTGCCCTCCAGTCGCTACCGTCGTCTGTGGTTACGAAAATATCTGAATCTTTCGCACCACTCGGAGTGTGGGTAAACAAGATCCACTTCCCATCGGGGGAGAAGACAGGATCAGTTTCAATACCGGGCAGCGACGAGATCCGAGCCTCTGCAACCTCAGGCTGGTTTTCTCTACTGGTCTCGCTATCCTGCCAAGGCAGCTGTCGAGCGAAGGTCAGTCCAAGGATCAATGCGCCAGCCCCCATCACCAGTGCCACCAACATCCATCTACGCCCAAGTCCACCGTACGATTTCATCACCCCCACGCCGGGCTTCCATTCCGGAACGGGGATCAAACGGTACCCCACCTTAGGAACCGTCTGGATGTACCGAGAATCCTCCGGGTGATCTTCCAAGGCTTTACGTATCAAGGACACCGCCCGACTCAGAGAGTCATCGCTGACGATGACATCTGGCCAGGCTTCTTGAAGCAATTCTTCGCGCGTGACAACTCGCTGCGAGTGCCGGGCTAGAGCCAGGAGCACCCGCATCGCTTGGTGCTCCACTTTCTTGGTTCCATGGCCATTGGTAACCGATAACCGACGAGGTTGGATCACGGCTGATCCCAGCAACAACACGCCGTCGGGAAACGCCGTCGCCTCCGCTTCGGCGGCCTGCTTCCCTTCACGCTCCAACTCAAAAGGTAGAAGGTTCTTGGTCCTCTCAGGGCTTTGCTTGGGGTCTTGGAATACCATCTGCCTAGAGCGCATACTCGGTCTCGGAGCAATGTCCGTACCAACCGACACAGATTACCGCGTGGCAAACAGGCGTGAGGTGTCCGCGTTGTCCGCCCGTCGCACCAGTGAGAACTCGGAATATTCTACTGGAGCCACGAACCTGTATCCTTGACCTCGAATTGTTTCAATGCATGTGGGGCTACTTACATTGTCTCCAATTGCTCTGCGCAGGTGGGTCATCACGACCCGGACCTTACACAAGCGGTCACCATAGGGGGCATTGGGCCACAAGAAATCGGCGATCTCGTCCAAAGAGACCACTGAACCGGTCCCAGAAATCAATAATTCAAGTAGCCGTAAGGCTTGCGGCCGAACCTCAAGGACCTTTCCGTTACGTTTCAAGCTAGTGGGCATGGTTGCGAACTCCAGATCAGAGAAAAAGATTAGAAGTTTCTGTGGTGTCGGGCCGGTCTTACTGAATACTGAATGCATCAGGTATCTCCTAGATTGTTGCCGCGGTTGATCCCGCTGCGCGTCGAAGTGTTGCGGTGCATGTCTAACTTGTCCTGATCGTTGTCAGAGCTTTTCTTGAGCAAACGCTTAGCCCCGCTGCAACGGGGTCTATTCGCCAGTGAACCACTGGTATCAAGGAAATACACGAATACGGTGACAGATGGAAGCGTCGAATTTCAACAGACGAAAAACTCACCATGCATCGGTCCAAAGACGGACCCTGAGAGAGTGCGAATAGAAGCTCGTCCTGAGGATCCATCCGAACCAAGAGAACCAATGACTGAACTAAAAATACGCCGTGAGATAGACCGACCGACTCATAGAAGGTTACTCATTTGTAGGGACCAAACTGGTTGATGGTGGACTACTTGGTACGAACCAGGCAGCATCAACGCTTTGACAGCTAGGGGACACAATACTTGTATTGTGTCCCCTAAAAAGTCGTGGTATTCACGGCTATTTCAGGAGAATCGCGAGTCAAATGACGCCGCTACGATCTATGTGGGTCCGCCGGTCGACGTAACGCGACCAGTTTCTTCTGATAGCGGCTCTGCACCACGTCGGTGAGGATCAGGACGCCAATCACGAAGTAGAAAGTGGTCTTGGTCATCGGCGTGATCGGGTTGCCGGCCAATTTCAAATGGGCCAGGTGTGCGCCCTCGGTCAGCAACATGATGCCGACCACGAACAGGACGAAAAGACCGAGCACTTCGTACATGCGGTTTCTCTCGAGAAACTCGGCAACCCGATCGGACATCCAAATCATCAACAGGCCGCCGATGACAATCGCCACCGCCATCACCCAAAACACATCGGTCAACGCCATGGCGCTCAAGATCGAGTCAAACGAGAACACCAAATTCATCGCCACAATCCAAGCCACCGTGGTTCCGACCGAACGGCTTGTTCGCTGTTCATGATCGACATCTTCCATCCCCATCATGTGGAAGATTTCTTTGGTGGCGGTATACAAAATAAAGACACCGCCCAGGAGAACGATCAGCGAGTGCCCATTGAACTCTCCTTCGGCGATACCACCTGCGTGAATGCCAAAAAATGGCGCTTGGAAAAAGCGAACCAAGTTCACCAGGACAAATAGCAGCGCGATTCGAGCACCGATGGCGATCGCGATCCCCAACCTGCGCACCATCGCCTGCTTCTCCGCCGGAGCCCGCTTCGACTCCAGAGAGATGTAGAGCAGATTGTCCAAACCCAAAACTGCCTGGAGCAGAGTCAACAAGCCAAGGGTCACAAAGTTTTCGAGGTTCAAGAACTCACTCATGATCGATCTTCCTTTCGTTGATCCCTTCCGCCGGGGCGCCCTAGGCTATCGATTCTCGAGACTCGCCGCCATGAGCGACTAATAAGGGGCGGGCTACCGATCGAACAAGGCCATCGGTGCCAAGTAGTCGAGATCATCAAGCGGCTCTAGAATCAGACGACCCTGGACACCGAGCCTTTGGTAACAAACCCCAACGATCTGACAGCCGTCATCTGCGACCTCATACCGCTGAGTGGAAACGGAAGGATAGATAGGCCACCTGTCCCGAATCGACCCCCGCTTTCCCATGATTTCTGGGTGGCTTTATTGCAGCCTTGCCGCGATGCCCCCTAGGACGGCATGGAGCGCAGTAAGTCTCCTCTGCGCTTCGCGATCTCCAACATCTTCTCCCGCCGACAACCCGACAAATGATCTCAGCTCTGCAGCCAGACCCTTCTCAACAACGCCTGCTTCGAGGGGTTTTTCTGCCCGGTCTAACGCTGCGGCGATCTTGGACGCATCGGCCTGAGGCATCGCTTGACTGCGCACCAGCTGATCCAAATAGGCACGCGCCACGACCGGCTCGGCTGGCCAAGTAACGGAGAATTGCTGCTGCGGATTGAAGGTACCGCCTTCGTCAGCAAGAGCGGCTGCCGCGATCTCGTTTGCCGACAGGTGCTCACTCGGTACCAGAGCCAGTACGTCTAAGCCGCGCACGATCTCAGTTCCGTAAATACGTCCGTTGTACCAATAGGTCGACCAGAATCCACCAACAATCAATTCTTCGGCATCAATAGGACCCCGGTCGAAGTAGGCGATCTCTAGCGGATTGGCCGAGTCGGTGAAGTCGATGACCGAGATTCCACCCTGATACCAAGCCTGGACGAAGATGTCGCGGCCAGGTACCGGCACAATGGAACCATTGTGGGCGACGCAATTTTCTTGCTCGAGCTGCGGTGCAGGTAACTTGTAGTGAGAGCGAAATTCAAGCTTGCCATCGACGACATCGTAAAACGCGTTTGCCCCCCAAGTGAGTGGGTCATAGGCGCGGCAACGTGGTCGGCTTCCACCACCCCACTCGTCGGTAAATAGCACCTTGGTGCCGTCGTTGTTGAAGGTCGCCGAATGCCAGTATGCAAATCCCTTGTCGACCACCGCGTCAATCCGTTTCGGTTTCCTCGGGTTGGAGATATCGAACAAGATGCCATTGCCAGAACACGCACCGGCGGCAATGCCACGCTCCGGAAACACAGTGATGTCGTGGCATTGATCGGTGGCGTCGGTCTCTTGTGTGTCGTCCCCGTGATCACCACCACGCCAGAGACCCGCAAGGATGCCGGTCTCCGAGTCAGCGAAGACAGTTGGACTATCGACGATGCGCGCCGACGCCGGATCGTCCACCGGGATCTCGATTACGTCGATGCGAAACAAAGCCGTACGGTCATCACCCGGCAACTCACCGAAACAACCGTCAAGCTCCTCCTCATCGCGAACCGAGCTGGTACCCGAGTTATAAACGATAATTCGATCGGACTCGCCTCCATCCATATGGGGGCCAGACACCACCGAATGGGTGTGCGATCCACGGCAAGTCTGCACCGCACCAACCTGCACTGGGCGGGTCAAATTGCTGATGTCAAAGATGCGCAAACCGCGAAAACGTTGGGAACTGACATCTTCGCGCACACCCTCAAGCCCGCAGTCGAGCCGACCCCGAGTCTGTTCCACCGACATAATCAACAGATCACCAACAATGGAAACGTCGCCTTGACCGCCGGGGCAGACCACCGAACTGACCAAGTACGGACGACCGTCGTCGCCTAGTCGGTAGATGTTGAAACCGTGGTAGTTACCAACCACCAAAACATCACCAGAAAATGCCATATCGGTATTGGCAAAACTCAACAGCGGCCAACGTTCGTCCTCTTCGTCCTCCTTCTCTTTTTCCTCGGCAACTGGAATGCCTTCGACTGCTTGATCCGGCCCTTCTTCTTGAGCCTGTTTTCGCAGTTGCTCAAGCGGCAACCCTGCCGGATTTTCGGGGTCGAAGAAGCCCGGAGGCTTGGGCAACGAAGCAACTAGCTTGAGGTTCAAGGTCGCCTCGCCAGCATCCTCAATCCCAGGTGCTAGCGTCGCCCGAGGGTCGGTGGACAGGCCAGCAAGAAGCACGTTCATGCGCTTGATTTCTGCGTTCTGGTCATTGATTACATCGCTAGTAAACTCGAAAAGTATCGGGTCGTAGGCCGATCCCGGCTGCTCAAGCAATTCATCCACCATCTCCACCGCTCCCTCGTGGTGGGCGATCATCAGCTCCAGAAACAAACGATCAAAGTCCGTGCTTTGAGACGCAGCCAGTGCGGACATTTGCTCTGGAGTCGCCATACCAGCCATCTCGTGGCTAGTGTGCATTACCTTGTGGTCGGTTGGATCGGGAGCATGTTCACCACGCCCAGCGAGCCAGCGGTGCATAAACTCAATCTCGTCATCTTGTGACGCGTTGATACGCCCGGCGACATCAATTAATTCAGGTCGATTGGTACGCTCAGTCACCAACGCGGCCATCTCCAGCGCCTGATGGTGATGCGGAATCATGTCGTGCATGAAACGTACGTCGTCCGGTGAATAACTCGTGTTGGCGATATCAATCGCTTCGGCTGGACTGAGTTCGCGCGCTGGCTCGCCAGGCGAACCAGGGTGAACGATTGGAGCCTGGGCGAATGCTGTGGTGGTGACCAATGCGAGCAAAATCCAGAGACCGGCGGTACGACTGCGCTCGGTGGGCGAATAGTCTTTTGTATTTCTTTTCATTGTGCCATATTAATCCACGCCACCCACGAGGCCCAGCTTCAGTAGCACCGGGACCTATCTCAAAAAGTCAGTAGCGTTAGTAGCAGCTAGTATTGCGATCCGATGCTGAACTTAGACAAAACACAACGCGACCTTCTCTGGAAGCAGCTGATCGAACGGATTGAGCGTTACCTGGAGACGATCGATCAGGAACCAGTCAGCCAGCCGACTACCGGCGAGGAGATCCGCCAGCAGCTAGCGCCGTTTGATTTTGGCGAAGAAGTAGCGCCCAAAGATGCTCTCGACTTCATCGCCGATTTGTTGATGCGCACCCAGGTGCATACCTCGCACCGCAGTTACTACGGGTTATTCAACCCCAATCCGACCACCGTGAGCATCGCCGCCGACGCTTTGGTGGCGGCGTTCAATCCGCAGTTGGCGGCGTGGAGTCACAGTCCGGCGGCCTGTGAGATCGAACAGCACAGCTTGCGCGCCCTGGGCAGCCGCTTCGGCTACCACCCGGCGACTCTTGCCGGCTCATTCACCTCTGGAGGGGCTGAAGCCAATCACACCGGCGTGCTGTCGGCCCTGGTGGCGAAGTTTCCAGAGTTTTCTGAGCACGGAGTGGCAGCTATTGAGGGTAGGCCAGTTTTTTACGTCACCCGCGAGAGCCACCACTCGTTGGTCAAGGCCGCGCGCGCTTGCGGACTGGGCACAACTGCAGTGCGCGAAGTACCGTTGAGCAACGACTTCACCATGGATCCGCGTGCTCTGAGCGATCTCGTATCTCAAGATCGTGCCGGCGGGCATCGACCTTTCTTGGTAGTCGCCACCATGGGTACCACCAACG
Organism: Candidatus Multivoradales bacterium; assembly: GCA_965248055.1. GTDB lineage: Bacteria > Acidobacteriota > Thermoanaerobaculia > Multivoradales > JAHEKO01 > CBDCXF01. The sequence goes on along the minus strand of CBDFIJ010000004.1, from coordinate 2,176,566 downwards.
CCGGCTTGATCGATCCCATTGACGACCTTGTGGAGATCGCCGCTGAAGAAAACATGTGGCTGCACGCGGACGCGGCTTGGGGCGGCGGCGCGGCGCTAGTGCCTGAACTAAGGCCTCACCTTGGAGCCATTGAGCGCGCCGACTCGATCACTTTCGACGCCCACAAGTGGCTGTCGGTACCGATGGGAGCGGGGATTTTTCTCACCCGGCATACGGACATTCTGCGCCGGGCGTTTTCGATCCACACCGACTACATGCCGACCGTGGGCAGTGACGTCATCGATCCCTTCACCAGCAGCATGCAGTGGTCGCGACGTTTCATCGGGCTCAAGGTCTTTCTGTCTCTACTGGTCGCTGGCTGGGAAGGATACGCGCAGGCGATCCGCCATCAGACAGAAATGGGTGAGGTTTTGCGCCGCAAGCTCACAGACCACGGATGGCAGGTGGTCAATCGCACTCCTCTACCGACCGTGTGTTGGACCGACGGCGAGAACGCTGACAACTCCCTCGCTCGCCTGGAAGCCATCTGCAGCCGCATCGTCAACTCCGGCAAAGCCTGGATCTCCACCACCAAGCTGGGAGGTCAAGTACCGGTGTTACGGGCGACGATCACCAACTACCGGACCGATGAATCGGATATCGAACGGTTGATGGCAACTTTGGAAGCGGCTCGGGGGTAGCGCGCGCCTAGAGCGTGAATTCGACCCAGCCTTCCGAGGTGGATCGGCTCTGTTTGCGAGCGGCAGGAGGAAGTTGATCGACCAGCTTTTGCTGCTCGTCAAACGGAGCCTTCGCCTTTTCGCTACGAAGGCGTCGCAGAACTTCCACGTCCCCCTCGGTCGTGGGAATGTCTTTCTCTAGATCAGTCAGCACGGTCTCTCGACTTGAGGTCATGCCAATAGCCTAGCAGGCCATACAGGATGTTGGGGTGGGACAAGGATGCCACCGCCCGCGCCTCGCGCTCGAATCTTGCCTTTGCGGTTGAGTCGCTGGCGAGATCCCTAGTCAGAAACTCGAGAGCAATATCTCGACCTAACCGCGTGTCGTGCGGTGTAAACCACACTCATGCCACCGGCACCAAGCTGTCCAAGATTTTTTATGGCCCTACGATCGTTTCGGGCGCAAAATTCATGTCGTCGTCAAGTTTGCATCGGCAATCACAGGTTACTCATCATTATTGCCTACCTAGTCATCGGCTATTCATTCTGAAGGTCTTTCGGACAGAAACAACAATCTTACTGTCATCAAAAGACTCCAGTTCGATTCTGTCGCTTGATCTTCTCGCTTGGTTTTCTCGCCAATTTACATTTCCTAGTACACAACCATCTCCTTACGCAAGAAAGGAGAGCCAAGATTAGTGAGATCACGACTGAACTCATGGAAGATCTAGTCAAGGAAGAGACGAGTCATCCTCTTTGAGATTTGAGAATTCGGCTTCTCCGGTCGCGGAGGGATTTGTATGTTGACAACATTAATAGTATCCACTATTCTTTTTATATGGAGCTCGCACGAACCCCTCGACAGGAACGAAGTCGCCAGACTCATGAAGCATTGATCGACGCCGCCGAGGCGCTCGGTATTGAGAAGACCTACGACCAAATCTCGGTGCAGGAAATCGCCTCCCGAGCCGGATACACGATCGGCGCTTTCTACGCGCGCTTTCCATCGAAGGGCGCATTGCTCCATGCACTGATGCATCGATACGAAACCATGATCGACGAGTCGAGAGGGCGCCTCGCTACCTTCGACTCCAACGACCAACTCGTGAGTCACCTCGCTTCCGCATTCGTGAAGGCGTATCGGTCGCATGCAGGGCGGTTCCGACTACTCGAGAGCGCGGTTTCGACGGACTCATCGCTCGCCGCCAAGGCCGAAGAGATCCGTGTAGCTGTGCTCGATTTCACTATCGATACGCTTGGAAGAGCCTACCCGCTGCCCCGCCACGACCTCGAAACCGCAGCCCTATTGCTGGTTATGCCGTTGCGAGAGCTTCACTTCAAAAGGGAGTTTTGGCCAAAAAAAGACGCAGACTCTGCGGCCCTGACCGAAGGCGTGGTGGACGCGGTCGTCGCTTTCCTCAAGGCGCGTACCGCAGCGCTACCTAAATCAACTCAGGGACCGACCTCTGCCAACAAGGAACAAGCATGAAAAGACTCACAATACTGACTTTAGTCACCTTCGCCTCACTTGCTGAGGTCGCCAATGCGACAGCACTCGAACCATGTGATCGACAGGATCTTCCATACGGTGCGCGGTGCGGAACCGTTACCGTGCCACTGAACTACGACGCGCCGGAGCTAGACAGCCTCGACCTCAAAGTAATCATCCTCCCTGCTCGTGGGGATAAGGCGCCGCTCGATCCAGTTTTCTATCTGGTCGGCGGACCGGGTACTGCGGCAACCGAAACCACGAGCTTCTTCAGCGACAGCATGATGTACCTTCAAGAAACGCACGAAATCGTGCTGTTTGATCTGCGCGGCACAGGGGAGTCCGGAGACTTCCATTGCTCGCTCTCTGCCGCTGAGAAACGAGACCTGCTGCTCGCGTTCCGCATGTCAGAGACCTTGGAGCGCTGCGCACAGGAAATCAACGGTCGCGAGAGTCTCCGCACTACCGTCTTCGCACACGACATCGATCGCGTCAGACAAGCGATCGGTGCCGAGAAGATCAACTTGATGGGCGCATCGTACGGAACCCGTTTGGCACTGGAGTACGCTCGTCTCTATCCTGATCACCTGCGTGCATCGGTGCTCCGCGGTGTGTCGTCTCCTGCCGAGGTCATTACGACTCAGCTCTTGAACGGCGCGGCGAAGGAGTTCGCCGTGCTTACCGAGCTGAATCCAGGACTGTCTGAAACCTATGCCGAGCTAGCCGAACAACTCGAGACGGAGCCGGTCACGGTCCGCGTCGGATCCGACGAAGTTACGGTGGACCGGGTCGCACTCGACGGTATCGTCCGCTTTCTTCTCTACGATCCGCGCACAGCACAGTCACTCCCGGCGATCGTAACCGCGACCACCGCGGGCGAACTCGGCCCACTCACTCAGGTGGTCAACGGGGTGGAGCGAATCATCAACCGATTCAGTATCCCGGTGTTGTTAGGCGTAGTCTGTGCTGAAGACGTTCCGTTCTGGAGTCTGGACGCCAACGAAAGCCCGTTTGCCACATCCCTGCTTCGCGACAACGCCGTCGCTGCCTGCCAAACCTGGTCCGTGCAGCCGGTCGCCACCGCATTCAGGCACCCCGTCACTTCCCAGGCTCCTACCCTTCTGATGTCAGGCGATCATGACCCAGCTACCCCCGCCAACATCGCCGAGAAAATCTCTGAGAGCTTGCCCAATAGTCTCCACCTAGTGGCCCCTGGCGTCGGCCACTTTCCCACCTGGACCAGTTGCTACGCATCGATCGTCGCCGAGTTTTTCGATAGCGGTTGCATAGACGACGTTGATGTCAGCTGTGTCAGCGAGCCATAGCTAGCCGGCAGACTCGCCGTTCTTGACCGGTCGTTGTTGTTCACACACTCGGTCGTAACTCGGTGGCTCGTGGCTCAAATCGGGAGGCTCACGGCTGTTAGTCTCCGGCAGGTCGTTATCCTGAGGAATCATAGGTGCCAACTACCCATTCAGTTCGTCTTCTGGGCCTGCCGACAGATCAAGCGTCGAGCTATGCGCACGGAGCTGCCGCGGGTCCGGCTGCGATCCGTGCCGCGTTGTACTCCGAGGCTTCGAGCCAAAACACTGAGTCTGGATACGATTTGGCGACCGAGGAGCGTTTCGAAGACCTTGGAGATATAACGCTAACCGGGGGCGAGAAGACCCGATCGGAAATCGAGCAGGCGGTGGCGAACCAAATCCGAGACAACGACAAGACGATCTGCCTCGGCGGTGACCACAGCGTCGCGTTCCCGATTTTGAGCGCTCACAGCCAGAAACACGAGCACTTGACCGTGGTCCAGATCGATGCCCATCCGGATCTCTACGATTCGTTTGAAGGAGATCGCTACTCGCACGCTTGCCCCTTCGCACGAGTGATGGAAACCGGTCGCGTGAAGCGCTTGGTGCAAATCGGCATCCGCACCGCCAATCAACATCAGCGTCAGCAAGCCCAGCGTTTTGGCGTCGAGATCGTGCCCAGAGCGAGCTGGATTGATCTGGAGAGCCTCAACCTTGAGACACCGGTTTACCTCTCCATCGACCTCGACGGCCTTGATCCCGCCTATGCCCCCGGGGTCTCACATCCCGAAGCTGGCGGCCTCACCACCCGTGAAGTTCTGAACATCATTTGGCAGATACCCGAGTTGGTGGGTGCCGACGTCGTGGAACTCAATCCACGACTGGATATTGGAGGAATCACCGCAGTCTTGGCGGCTAAGTTGGTCAAGGAACTCGCGGGTCGTCTAATGGATAACTAGATCTGTTGTTTTCACCACAAGAGCGTGATCAACGAGGCGCTTACACCGCCGACAAGCAACGCAGAAAACAATCCGACCGCAAAAGGTCGAGCTCCAAGGCTTCGTAACGCCTTGACACTGGTGCCTAGCCCGACCGCTGCCATGGCGACTGCGAGGCAAATCTCGGCCGTTTTCTTGATGTACTCAATGATCAACTGCCAATGCTCCGGCTGGAACACGCCGAACGCCCGATCACCCAAGTCACCCTGATCGCCAATCGTTCGAATCAAACTCATCGCCGCGAAGCCAACAACAAACAACGGAATCATCGACCACCACTTCGGGGCATGGTCGGATTCACTGGTGTTCCTGTGGTAGACGATACTCATCAAGGGAATGATGATGATCATTCCGAGGTTACGGACCAGCTTGGCCACAGTGGCTACATCTAGCACTTGAGGGTCGTTGTAGAACTGCTGATAGACCAAGCCAGCACCGGCAACTTGTGCTGTTTCGTGAACCGCGGTGCCGAGAAAAAGGCCGATTGCAAAAGGGTTGGTCGAAAAAATCCCGTGTGCGGCAAAGGGATAAACCAACATCGCGAGAATGCCGAACAAAGTTACACAGGCGACGGAATAACTAACCTCGTCGTCCTGCGCACCGATTGCGGGAGCGGTAGCCACAATCGCAGTAGCGCCACAAACACTGGTTCCAACCGCAATCAGGGTTCCAAGGCGATCACTCAAACCGAGCTTGCGACTGAAATAGGTGACCATGATCAGAGCCGCTGCTACCGAGCCAAATATAACTGGCAAGCTCTTCAGTCCGACCGCTCCAATTTCACCCAAACTGAGGCGAATCCCAAGAAGTACAATTCCCAGCCTCAGTACCCGCTTCAACCCGAAGCGAATGCCCGCCTGAAAGACCGTTGGCAGAGGTACGGTATTTCGTACCAAGATTCCTAGCAAAATCGCCAGCATGATTGGACTGATTGGGCTCTTGGCAAGCCCCATCCAGGTGACACCGATGAGTTCAGACAGGAATTGGCCAGCGATCGCTAACACCAAGGCGAGGATCAATCCGGGAAGAATAGTCATGTTTAATTTCCACCCACGACTGCGGCCTTGAAGTATAGCGGCACGAAAATACGGGGACAGGATACTCATCGTAATCTTCCGCCTCGTTAGCGACCGCTCTGCCTGAATCCCTCTTGGAGAGACGACGTGACACGTATCCTGTCACCGCCTGGGATCGCCGAGCGGATGACCGATTCGCGAGTGACGTCTGATCAGCTCCGTTGTGGGATCGTCATTATCAACTCTCAAATATTCACTCCAGTCGAAAATCCGTCTTGCCACGGGAAGAGGGTTGACCAAGGAATCCGACTCTCCCCAGATATGTGCCCTGGCACTTGAATGAGGCCAATCAGTGGCCGCGCCCACCAATCCAGCTCGCACGGGGTTGAGCAAGACATAGCGAATTGCGGCTGCCAAGTGAGCTTCGTCCATCGGACACGAAGCGAACCGCTCCTGCCACAAATGGCCACGCCACCCTTGGCGTCGGTTGGTGACCAAAGCGTAGCGTCGATGACGCTTCCCCAAAGGGTCGCGCCAAGCCTTGTTTGGTCGCTGGCGTAGCAATGATGTGCACATGATTGGGCATCAGACAGTAGGCCCAAATATCAAGTGCGTGTCGGTTCGCCTGCCGGCTCAGGATGTGTCTGTAGGTTTGGTAGTCAGCGGGAGAGAAAAATACCCGCATCTTTCGCGCGCCACGCTGGGTCACATGATGCGGAATCCGTGGAATGACAATACGAGGGATACGAGCCATCTACCAAAGGAACGAAATCTGCCGTCACCACCTTGCAATAGTAAGTATCCTGTCACCGTATCTATGACCGTCCACAAGTCTACTTCTGTGATCCACATAGCCCATGGCAGCGAGGCAGCAACGAGAATACCAACGGGTTACTGCGCCAGTACTTCCCAAAGGGAACCGACCTCGAGGTCCACAGCCAGGCGCATCTCGACCATGTGCTCATATGCTCAATGATCGACCTCGAAAAACGCTCGGATGGATGAAACCGACTGAAAAATTGGCTGAACTGTTGCGATGACCGAATGAGACCACCTGGATAACCTGGACTACTAAAAACTAAATTGTCGATTAAATGCTCTCGCCCCTTTTGGCAGGCTCATCTTGATTTGCTCGATAGCCCAGCCCCCTGAGCAATGTGACCACGGCTGAGCGACCAAATCCCCGACTGCGGCTTGCTAATTCTCGGCTGATTTCTTTGCCCGCAACTTTCCCGAGTGCTTTAGCGGCCTCCGGATTTTCCCATTCGAGCTTTCGGATGGCTTGGATGGCGTTGCGCTTCGCGTTGCCCTTACCAAGGGCGTTGTTCTTTTCGGTAATCTTTTCGACTTTCTGCCGCGCCGCCGGCATCCCGGGCTTTGCTGGTTGCCAGAGCGCCTAGAGCAGAATATCCCAGCTCGCGGGTTGATCTCTTGGCCCAGCGGGACCCTCCATAAAACCAACTCGCGTGCTGCGTGGAGAAACCGTCGCAGCACACCAAGTCCAACCCCCAAGCACCCAGCCCCCGCCACCACTAGGAACAAATATTCTGCGGCAGACCGAACCGCGCGGGTCAGGTCACTATTGACCGCTTGGTGGCATATGTGCCACCATTCACGCGTGAGCAGAAATACGCGGCCTATCTCTTGGATTAAGGCAGCCAGGAAAAGCTTCGAGGCTTTCCCCAAGGGGGCGCAAGATGAAATCCTCGCAGCGCTCACCATCGCAGCCGAGGGTCGCAAGGCTGACATTGCTAAGCCACTGCGAGGATTCGGATCGGGAGTGCTTGAGGTCGCGCTGAAGTACCGTTCAGACGCCTACCGAGCCGTTTACGCGCTGCAGATTGGAGAAGATGTTTGGGTTGTGCATGCGTTTCAGAAGAAGAGCACGCGGGGCATCCAAACACCGAAGAAAGAAATTGAGCTCATCCGGGATCGGCTCAAGCACTTGAAAAAGGAGCTACAACAATGACGGAAAACTTCGAACTCGTGCGCGGCTCAGGGAATGTGTTCCGTGACTTCGATCGACCGAACCCAGATACACAGCAGGCTAAAGCACTACTGGCCGCGAAAATCATCGGTATTCTCGATAATGGAAAACTCTCGACGCGCCAAGCTCAAACGCGCACTGGAGTTGACCACGCTGACTTTGTTCGTATTCGCAACGCCCAGCTCAGCCGCTTTACCATCGACCGATTAATAACAATCCTCGGAAAGCTTGGCCAGCAAGTTGATGTTCATGTTGAGGTTTATCCACGCGCTGCCGCGGGCTGATTGAAGTGGTGACCCCTGGCGATCGCTTTGCGCTGGAGCTTCTGGCCCAGGCGGCTACCGTCACTGAACTACATCCGCGACAGGCCCAGGCGTAGCGAGTACGGATGTCAACGAGAGTAACTGAACTCGGAAAGAACATCCTTGGCGCGACCATGTCCCTGGTTCTTCACGAGGGGCAGTGGATCCTAGATGGGATCGAGCACGCTAATCAGCAGTTCATCGCAGAGCCCAAGGATAAGAGTTACTTAGCGGAAATCTTTCGCTGGAGGCGTCTTGCCTTTCGTCTCTTCCCTTCCCACATAGAAGCTCTTTCAAACACGAATCGCGACCTTTCTTTGCTGGCAACAGTAACAGGGGCCTCAAAGGCCAGCCTTTCGCGGAAGGTGACTGAAGACCGACAGTGGCGGAGGCTCGCAATGAACCAGCGGTTCAACGCAGGGATTGAAGCCGTTTTTGAGATCCATAGCCTCACGAGAGCCGAAAAAGAAAAGGTGGAGCTGTCCGACCTCCTTGCGCAAGTACGGCAGACCCGTCGGCAGCTAGCCCACCCGAAGGGTCTAACGGATCTTTTTGCAGACGATCGGGAAGTCGAGGTCCTTCGTCGAGCGATAATTCAAGTACACGACCTAGAGCGCCGCGTTGTGGCCGCAGTTGCCAAGACCAACGAGAGGTCGTCAAAAGGCAAGGACGAGCTCGTAGATCGACCACTGCGCGCGATCCCAAGCCAACGCAAGGCAATCGAAGCCCTCTTCGACGCAGAGTTGTTTCGCGAAATCGAGGAGAGCGAAGAGAAGTCGGGCCGATTGGTTCACATCATGTCAACGGAACTCGGTCATGACTCACTATGGGCCCTTTCCAAGAGCAAGGAGTACGAGCAGTTGACGAGAGCGGCAGGTCGGTCGAGTTCATTCAGTCACGGGGGCCGAATCCTCGGAGTTACATTCCTAAGTGAAATCGAAGGAGTTTGTGCAATCCTCGGCCGGGCAGTCTTGTACGCGAATAGCAGGGGTGAGGTGAACTTAACTGCCGATGAAGTGGAGTACCTAGAGTGCGTGTGTGGTGAGAGGCGCGTACAAGATGCAACTGATTCGACGCGCAACAAGATGGGTCTAGAAGATCAGATTGAGCTCACAATCAAGGCTTACGAGAAGATTTCGGAACACTCCGCGAGCGAACTTTTCCGGGCCCCTGGTCAAAACTCCGTCACGCGTGCGATCGAGCTACGGGACAAGATGTACCACCCTAAGGTAACAGATGGCTTTTTTCTCAGCCCGGACGACACGCTAACCCTTTGCGATGCAATGCAGTGGTTCCGTGCGGTTGTCGATCGGCTTACTCTCGGTTCCACGTAGAAGTTTCTTGGCTATCGTGTCTGCACCTTGGCCATGAGCATAACAACGGCCGACCAGGAGAGATCCCTTGTTGAACAGAAACGGACCAACTGGCGATTTGACGCAAGGCCGCGTCTAACCTTTAGAGAAAAATACGGTGACAGGATACTCATCGTAATCTTCCGCCTCGTTAGCGACCGCTCTGCCTGAATCCCTCTTGGAGAGACGACGTGACACGTATCCTGTCACCGCCTGGGATCGCCGAGCGGATGACCGATTCGCGAGTGACGTCTGATCAGCCGGTGGCAGGAAGACTACCCAGTCTTGCTGGCTATTCAAAGCTATACGAATCGCACTCAAACGCGCATTTGACAGACCCATCGCAGATACGATCCGCGAGACTCGAATACGTTGACAGGATTATTTGTCTTTGTTACCCGATTGGCTGCCAGCTCTCTCCATTAGCCTCGTGAGGTTATGGATAACCCACTCCCAACTGAACCCTGCTAATGCAGCCAGAGCCTGCGCCGCCCAAGGATCGGCCTTCAGATCACCATTTGTCCCTTCTTGAAATGTCCATAGCCCAGCCTGAACAACAGCGAAGGTGATGGCGCCGAATAGTGCCCCTATCCACGGCGCCAACAGATTGGAAAGTTGAAACTGTGGTCGAAAGTCGCCGCGCGCGACTTTGACGTTAACCCAGTAGAGCACGCGCAGAAGTGCACCACTGGCGCCAAAGGCCAGCATCGTCAACGGCACGCCCCAGACCTTGCCATCGGGGTCGACCTTTAGCCGACCGATCTGGTGGGGCGCTTCGCTCCAACCGAAGTAGAAGATCAAGAGCAGAATAGAGACACTGTAGAGAACGATGAACGGACGAAATCGAACGTTGCATCGCCAGATCCAACTGGCCCGATAGTAGGCACGGTGGATATGGTCTTCCGCAGCAAGTGCCAAATCATTCGCCTTGACGAAATCCTTGTCGTTAAACGCTTCAAGCGCATTCGAGAGGTACTTACGTACCTTGTCGGACTCTTCTTCGAGTTCCACAAAAAGACCCTTCTCCAGATAAGACAATAGGGTCCCCTGCACTTCTTTGATGAACACCAGTACGCCCTCGGATGACAGCTTGCTCTGTTTGTCGGCGTCTTTACTCATCGGAGAATTTCTTCTCGACTCGAGCTACAGCTTGTACGCCCAGTATGTCGTTCTCTTGTTCAAGGGTCTTCAGTGCGCTCGTATTGCACATTCCGAACGGATCTTCACACCGATCTTCGAGATGTGCGCTGATCGAGCCCGCAGTTATGACAGCGTCCGGCTCCTCTTTTTCAATTACAGCCTGCAGAATGTCTCTGGCGATCTGCACCTTGCCGGCATCCGATACACGGCGAACACCACGGCGCAGCAGATAGTTCTGCACAGCCAGCAGGGTTGAAGGATGGATTCGGACCCTTCGTGCAGTTGCCTTTCGCTGAAACTCAACCCAAGTGCCTTCAAGAAACTCAAACTCGTTCATCAATGCCTCCTCTTGGTGTTACCGAAAACTCGTTTTTCGCAGACGCGGAAGCCATCGGTCCTCGGTAGATATCTATCAACAGATTGAACTTCTACCGTTATCAGCCTGGTGATTTGGCACCTTGTCAACTTCCTTCTGTAGTCGGTCGTCTTATGGCGATTACTTTCCCCTCTCTTTTCTGAAGACTGCGGAATTCTGCAAACCCCCACTCGTCGTCTGTGAACTTGGAGCTCAGTGTACTACTACCGATTCAGACCGTTTGAATTTTTTCAAGACCCTGTCGATTTCAGGTTTTGAAATGACAAACGATGAAAGCCAATAGTGTCGGCCTGCGGAAATTCGGTGATCGAAACTTGGATCGCCCTCTGGACATAAGAGTGACAAAACCAACTGAAGCGGACCAGAGAAAAGGAATGAAACCGCAGCCAGGGTACGTTGCCACCGAACACTAATATCTGCGACTCAGAGCACTCAAGAAGCGATCGTAAGTGTGATGCCCCAGAATTTCATGCCGAGTCCAGGAACTGGACGACGGGTAACAATTGGCGACGAGTAATGGCTTCGCGGCCAGAGCACTCACGGTGAAACCGAGAGTGTGACGCCCCAGAATCCCGTACGGGTTTCAAGAACGAAACGAAGTGGAGTAATTGGTAGCCCGTACGGGAGTCGAACCCGTGTTACCGGCGTGAGAGGCCGGCGTCCTAAACCACTAGACGAACGGGCCAGGAGTGGGCCGGTGCAGCGGCTCTCGTGAGCCGGCTGCGACCGGGCCGCAAACCATAGCAAAGGGGCGATTTACCGGCAAGGGCCAAAGGGTCTTAGCGGGCGATTGACTCCCTTGTGAATGCTATTCTCGTTCGGTTACCCCGTTTACCGGGGCTATTTCTTGCATATTTTCTCTTCTGGAAGATTTCTCACTTCAATCTCTCGACTGGCGATTTCATCTATGTTGCGTTTTTTTCTCCTCACCCTGGCACCAACTCCCCGCTACTTGCGTTCTTTCACTTTGGCTTTTGTTGTCGTGGCGGCAATCGGGGTCGCTCTGTCGACCCCAGCCGTCGGCCAAACAGCCAACGACCCCGAAGCTGCACCGCAAACGACCTCGACGACCCGGCCCGCTTTGGGACTTAGAACCGCCCGCGTGGTCGATGGTGAACGGGTATTTTCGGCTCCCTATGTGCGCGGGCTACGCGGCCCACTGGTGGCCTTGGAACCGTTGGTTGCGGCCTGGCGTGGCGAGCTCAAGGTCGGCCCTTTGGGTGAGCGCCATGAACTGAAAATCGCTGATCAAAGGTATCTATTCGGGCCGGAAAGCACCCAGCTTGCGGTCAATGGAGAGATGGTGCGCCTGAGCCAACCGCCTCAATCGGCGGTGGGTGGCATTCACGTACCGCTGGATTTTCTCGATCTCACCTTCTCCGCCTTGGGTATTCACTTTGAGTGGCAGGAGCAACCACCAACCCTGATCGCGACCCGCGGTGGCGGCAAGGTTTTTGAGGTCCGTCCCTCGGTGACTTCGTTTGGTGAGGTCACCACCGTGGTGCTTGAGTTCAACGAACCATCCCGCTACCGAATCGAAACCAGTGATCGACAAGCCACGGTATCGTTTTATGGCGACCGGGTGAATCTTTCCAGTGATGCCTCTGGGGGCCACTTGGAAGGTCTACGAGCTGCTGAGAGCGCGATAATTCTGCAGTTGGCCGCCCAGACCGAAGTCCGTCACTACACCCTGGACACCCCGTTTCGCTTGGTGATCGATTTGGTGCCCGGCGAGGCGACTAGCGAGCTGGGCGACAGAGGTCCTTCGACCTTTGTACCACCGCAAAGAGGTCGAGGCCCGTTCACGATTGTCATTGATCCTGGCCACGGTGGCGCCAGCACTGGGGCACAGGGTCGCTCTGGGGTCGAGGAAAAGGCGATCACCTTGCAAGTGGCAAGAACGCTATCGGACCGTCTGCGCGGCACCGGAGCTCGCATTCTGCTGACTCGCAGTGACGATCGAGACCTAGCACTCACCGACCGCACGGCGATTGCCAACCATGAGCAAGCGGACTTGTTTATCTCACTGCACGTCAACTCTTCGTTTGGCCGCACCGCACGCGGCGCCGAGACTTTCTTTCTGTCTTTGGAAGCGTCGGACGAAGATGCTGCGGAGTTGGCGGCCCGGGAAGACGAGGCCGACACTGGCACCCAGACCTTCAACAACGACCTGGAGTTCATCCTCTGGGATCTGGCGCAGAGCCATCATCTGGCCGAGAGCCAGCGTTTGGCCAAGCTGGTACAGGCGGAGTTCAATTCCAGTCTGGGATTGCGAGATCGAGGGGTCAAACAAGCTCCGTTTCGCGTACTGCGCGGGGCCAACATGCCTGCGGTTTTGGTAGAGCTGGGATTCATCAGCAATCCCGACGAAGAACGCAATTTGCAAGATCCCACCTATCAACGACGTCTGGTCGACACTCTGGTACGCGCGATCCAGGCCTATCGGGTGAACGTACCCTCTGAACCATCGCAGCCGGCTTCTGACACGACCAAAGACGACGCCACCGCGGCCTTGGAAGCGCCTACTCCATGAGTCAGACGCGCATGCTGATCTTTCTGGCCGCAGCCGTGGCCATCGTGCTAGCCGCAGCGATGTGGTTCTGGTCCGGCAATAGAGCTGATTCAAGCGCCACGGAAAGCGTCACCGAAACCATCCGTCTGTACTTTCCTGTTGAGCAAGGCTGGGTGGCCGAAGAGAGTCACCAGGTTGCAGACTTGCCGGCGGGCGGTGACGCTCGAGCCCAGCGGGTGGTCGAGACCTTGATTGGCGGGCCCACTGGGTCACAGTTCTACGCTCCGTTGCCTGCCGGTACCGTGGTCGACGGTGTCTTCGTTGATTCCGATGGTACTTGCACTGTTGAGTTGTTGTCCGACACCTACCCCAACCCACCGCAAATGGGTAGCCGCCAAGAAGCGGAGATGTTTGCCAGTTTGCTGCGTTCGGTTTCTACCAACGTACCGGAGGTCCAACGAATGGTGGTTCTGTGGAACGGTCGTCAGCCGGAGAGTTTTGGTGGCCACCTCGACACCACCCGACCAGTGAGCTTGGATCAAGCTTGGGCGCCCAATCCTTGACCGCAGCGGTGACAGAGAAGTTATGACCCCATCACCAGATTCGGTGACCCATCGGCCGATCGGTGTCTTCGACTCTGGGGTTGGTGGACTGACAGTGGTAGCAGCGCTACGCAAGCGCATGCCCAATGAATCGTTTCTCTACCTGGGTGACACCGCCCGACTGCCGTACGGCACTAAGTCACCGGAAACCGTGCGCCGCTACGCCGAGCGCAATTTGCAGTTCTTGGCCGACCGAGAGGTAAAAGGCATCGTCATCGCCTGCAACACCGCTTCGGCGGTGGAGTTGGATGTCGACCTGGAAGTCAGATTGGCAGTTCCGGTGTGGCGGGTGATTGAGCCTGGCGCGGAAGCCGCGGCGCGTGTAACCCGGGGCCGAGTTGGGGTGATTGCCACCGAGTCGACCATTGAGTCGGGAGCCTACCAACGAGCCTTGGAGCATTTTCGCGACGACCTTGATATCTGGAACAGAGCCTGCCCTTTGTTGGTGCCGTTGGTGGAGACCGGGTGGCACAACGATCCGGTCACCCGGGAAGTTTTGCAGCGCTATCTTTCAGAAGCAGCAGAGTTCGAGGTAGACACTTTGGTGCTCGGCTGCACCCACTACCCGATGCTCAAGGGGGCCATTGCCGAAATCATGGGTGACCAGGTGACCTTGGTGGACTCTGCTGAATCCGTTTCGGAACGAGTCGCCAACGACCTGGAGTCTCAAGGCACATTGGCGTCAGCACGGACCCTCCCGGATCGTTTTTTCGCCACCGACACCGCGGGCCGTTTCCAGGAGATTGCGCGACGAGTACTGGGCGATCAACAGGTGACTCTGGAACAAGTCGAAGTCGTGGGGTAAGACGTTGAATATTGCCTACTGTCAGGGTCCGATCTGGGGCTGGAAGTTCAACCTCCCGATCCCACTCACGCAAGCCCATCGCCGCAACGCAAGAGCATCTCAGGTGACACCGTCGCAGCAGCCACTGTCATAATCGAACCATGAATAACGCTTTCACTCGGCCCGGCGGACGGGCCCTAGATCAACCCCGCCCCTTTCGTATCGATCTCGATGCCATGAAGTTTGCCGACGGGTCAGCAATGGTCCACTGTGGCGACACCCAGGTGGTGGTCACCGCCAGCTTGGAACAGAGCGTGCCGCGGTTTCTGGACCCTGAGAAATCAGGTTGGATGACCGCCGAGTACTCGATGCTGCCGCGCGCGACCAGTCGCAGATCTCCACGTGAGGTTCAAAGAGGTCGCCCGCGCGGGCGCACCTCAGAGATCCAACGGCTGATTGGGCGCAGCTTGCGCGCAGCGGTTGACCTGAGCAAAATGCCCGGCTGGACCCTGACCCTCGACTGCGATGTCTTGCAGGCCGATGGGGGAACCCGTACCGCCTCGATCACCGGAGCCTACGTCGCCGCGATTTCAGCGTTGTCCAAGGCCTTCCTCACCGGCGACCTGAAACGCTGGCCGGCCCAACACCAAATAGCGGCCACCTCAGTGGGCGTCGTTGACGGGGTTGAATTGCTTGATCTTGAGGCGATCGAAGATCAGGCAGCCGATGTCGACCTCAACGTCATCGCGACTTCTACGGGCGAACTGGTCGAAGTCCAGGGTACCGGCGAACGCGCCACCTTTTCCCGCGAAGCCCTCAATCGCCTGTTAGACCTCGCCGACCTCGGCCTAAAGCCCTTGTTTGCCGAGCAAAACCGCGTCCTCGCCGAAGCCCTGGAAGCGGTCGAGTCCAAGCGCCCGGGAAGACGCAAGAAACCGGCGATGCGCGATGAAGCATCGATGTGGGAACCGTCGAGATAGCTAGTTTCGCCAGCACAGCAAACACCTTCCAAAATCCATCTGCTGAGATCCTTCGACTCCCCTCGAAGACTCGGGGTCGCTCAGGATGACTAATTTGAGCGAGCCCGGTCACAACTTCTATTATTTTCACGCGATAGATCCTCCACCCTCTGCGAACAACCTATGTGCATTAATCTGGGTATCGACGCCGAAGCTCTGGGAGCGGTTGAGTCCAAGCGCCCGGGAAGACGCAAGAAACCGGCGATGCACGATGAGGCGTCGATGTGGGAACCGTCGAGATAGCTAGTTCCGCCCGCACAGCGACGGCTTCCTAAATCCATCTCCTGAGATCCTTCGACTCCCCTCGAAGACTCGGGGTCGCTCAGGATGACTAAATTGAGCCGGCTCGCCCCCGGCGCATCCGTTTGTCAATGAGAGAAAGAGTGAGTGTGACAGAGCCCATCACAACCTGCCGCTCGGCTCCGACCTAACACTCCGGTTGGATCACGGGTGCCAAACCAAATCCATTCACGGACGTTTTCCTTGTTCAGCAACGAGGCTGTTCCTCGGCAATTCGTTACCAACGGTGCTACTTTCCGTCTTGTCATCCTGAGCGACCAGAGCGCAGCGGCGAGGTCGAAGGATCTCAAAGACCCAAACTCCCGGTACGGTCCCGCCAATCAGGATTCTGCTCTTCAATAAGAGCCAGTTTCTTCGCTCTTCGCCAACCTTTGAGTTGTTTCTCGCACGCGATCGCTGAGTAAGGATCCCTGAACTCTTCTAGATAAACCAGTCGGCGAACCTTGTAGCGAGCGGTAAATCCGGTTTGGGCGACACGGTGCTGGCTCATACGTCTGGGCAAATTCGACGTGATTCCGATATAGAGAACCCGCGTCCAGCTGGCTGTGATGTAAACGTAGTAGGTCCGGGGCACATACCAGAAGACGTATCAGGGGTCTTTGAACCTGCATCGAGGGCTAGAGATCCTTCGGCTCACTCTCACGGTATGAGCCGTGCTGAGGACAAACGCTCGGGGTTCCGGTCTCTTTCGGTGTGACTTAGCAATAGTGCCCGCACTCCCTTTCTTGTCATTGGAGTGCATTAACTCACCGAACTGGCAGTGATCGCGCGGTACTTCTCCCAATCGAAGCGACTACTCAACAATCTCCCCAACCACCGGAATCGTCAACACCGGCATTTCCGGGTTGTCGGTGGAGACAAGAATCTCGGCGTTGATCGGACCAAGGGGCCAGTCGCGAAAGAACATGACGAGGTAGTAACGGTCTTCGATTTCTTCATAGGAGGTTTCGACAGTTCCGGCAGCCGCGGGAGCTGTATCCTCCGCTGTTGCATTCCCCGGGGCCAGGATTGCTTCACCCCATTCAACCTCATCCCCTTCGCGCATGGAGACCAAGCGCACCGAGGCTTCGATTTCAGAGCCCAAGGCATGGGAACCCAATTGCAAGGTGCCCGGCAGAGATCGAAGCGGCGCATGAATTTGGCCAAACAACGGCAAATGGAGGTCGGCTCGACGGGGATGGTTGGTGCGGATGGTGACCGTATCGCTGAATTCCTCGGCTGGCGGGGTACCTGTGAGTCGCGCAGTGACCACCCATTGCGAGCCAGATCCCTGGTCCGATCGTTCAGTCTCGTCAGCAGGCCGCACGTCTAACTCGACAAAGTCGAGTTTGGTGGTTGCCTCTAGAATCTCTAGGCCGTCAAAATCCGCTGCCCAAATCACTTGCTTCGCTGGCTCAACTGGGTCTCCAGCGATTGCCACCAGGCGCGCATAACCAGGGGTCATGTAGACCGACGGCGCGATCACCGCTTTGATGACGAAATCGATGTAGGGGTTGCCTGCATCGTTGGTGTACACCCGCACTGAGCGCGCCAAGGCCCCGGAGTAACCTTGCGGCTTCAACGTCACCCGCACTGTCCCGGTCGCACCGGCGACGATTCGCTGGTCGTAGTCGACCACGGTGCAGCCACAGGCCGCGACAACGTCGACCAAGTCGAGATCACTGTCTCCTTGATTTTGGATCTTGAATGCGACGTCAACGTCGTTCGCGTCGTCAATGCGGCCGACGTCTTCGATGGTGGTCATGGCCACCGCCCTGGGTGCTGCGAGTGTCGGTGACGAACCAAGGCTCACTCCTAGTGCGACCAGGAACAATACGGTGGCGGCGAGGTGTTGTGAGTGGCTTCTACAGTCTCTTTTCATCGGTCGGAAAGCATAACGGATCCGGTTCCTCTGGACGGAAAGGTTGAGATCAGTATTTGCCAACCACGGGCCGTTGAGATCCTTCGACTCGCAAGCTCGCTCAGGATGACGGAGAGAACCAATCAGCACGTCGCGCTCTCCTATTGTCAGGGGTCGTCCTCCAACTCCTCGTCATTCCCTCGGGAGGAAGGGAAGTCGCTCAGGATGACGGAGAGAACCAATCAGCACGTCGCGCTCTCCTATTGTCAGGGGTCGTCCTCCAACTCCTCGTCATTCCCTCGGGAGGAAGGGAAGTCGCTCAGGATGACGGAGAGAACCAATCAGTATGTCGCGCCCTTCCTATTGTCGGGGTCGCCCTCCAACTCCTCGTCATTCCCTCGGGAGGGAGGGAGGGAGGGAGGGAGGGAGAGGGGCGGAAATCTCTCCCTAATTCTCGAATAGATCCCGGCTCCCAACCCAAACCCCCGCCGGGATGACAAAAAGGGGGACCGTTCTGATCGCTAGGACCTGTCCGAATGCCGAGGGGAGGCCGCAAAGGCCTCCCCTACCAAGAATCGACCCAAACCCAACAACAAATCCCCCTTGATTTTGTAGGGAAGGGATTTATCCCCTCTCGCTGCTAGCAATTCGCTCAGCTGAAACAAACACGAAGCTAGCCCAAACCTGAGCCGCCGCACAACCGTGACTGATAAATTCAAACACCACGGAGCTGCCCTCACGATGACCTACAAACTACAAAGTATCCTTGTTCTTGTGACCTTGGTCGGTCTTGCGACGGTTTCCTGCGGCAAGGACGAGTCGGAAGCAAATGCGTCAGCATCCTCGGGCTCAGCGGACAGCTCGCAAGCCCCTAATTGGGCGGACGACGAACCGCTCGCTCCCGGCCCAGCGCCAGGAGCGGACCACTACCCTTGCAGCGTCATCACCCAAGCCGAGGTCGAAGAATTACTGGGCAACCCGCTGGAGTACGCTTCCTACGCTGTCGAGGAAATCCTTGAGATTGACGGTGGATTTCAAACCGAGTCGTGCAGTTGGTTGAGCTTCGCCGAGGACTCCAACGAAGTCACCCTCCATGTCAGCCAAACTCAACACTTTCCCGGTGGATCAATTCTCTGTTCGGCTCCCGAAGTTCCAACGAACAACCCCGAGAACGACGGCGCTGAGGAAAAGATCGAACTGGTACAACCAATATCAGAACTAGGGGATCGGGCTTGGTGGATCTACGATCAGGTCATCGGCATCGGATATCTGCAGGCTTGTTCCGATCAAGCGCGAGTTGCGGTGGAGGTGAGTATCTCTCGGGGTGACCAAGACCTAGCTCTTGCAGCATCTCGCTTCTTGGTGACCCAAGCTCTCGCCGATCTCGATAGCTAGCTTTCGATCGGTTGGCGTCTACCCCACCAGCTGATATCCGGCATTGTTATTGCTTTTCATGTCTTTTTATGGCGAAACGTAGCTTGTGTTGTCCTCATACGGGGTCTTATCAACCAATCATTGGTGCTCTTCTGTCACTTTCATTGGCCTCTGGCGTGGTCCTAGGTCAAGATCAAGGCGGATCTTCCCCTGTCTTTCAAGAGAGTATTGCTGTCCACGAAGTCCGTTTGGAAGTGAGGATTGAAAACGGTCTTGGGTTACCGGTAGACGACCTGACCCAGAGTGACTTCACGGTCACCGAAGATGGAGAGCCGGTAGAAATCGTCCGTTTCCAAGTCCTCAATCCGCGAGGTGTGGCGACACCAACTGCCTCAGCGAGAGTTGAGACAACGGAGCAACAAACACCAACTCCACAGCCTGTGGTGGCCAACCCTCGGCAGCAAGAAACCGTCGTCTTACTGTTTGACTTCGTCGACAACCGAATTCGTTTTGTCAACGCGGTCGACGAGATCTCGCGTTGGGTCGACCAGAATTCCAGGCTGGTGGCCGAACGGACATGGATCGTTGCTACTTTGGACGGGGCGGTCGGCCTGCTCGATTCGCCCACTCAAGACCCGGAGACACTCAAGACAACCCTAGAAGAGCTGAAGAAAAAGAGGAGCGAAGAGACGCGTGTGTGGCGGTTCGTCGCCTCCCCGAGTGAATCAGCGTGGGTGCAAAAGGCAAGGGAATTCAATGCCGCGTCACATCCGTCTCAAACCAATGCCGGCCCAACTACCGCGACAGGTGAGGATGAACAACTCAAGAGATTTCGGGGCTCCGATTGCCGAATGCAGGCCGAGTGGATGGTCGGACAGACCAGCAAACTAAGGCAACTCGTTGAAAGTCTGTCTCCCCTCCCCGGTCGCAAGACGGTCGTTTGGGTTCATGGGACCAGCTTTAGCTCGGTTCCCCAAGGCTGTCCAGCCAAAGATGTCTTCCAAGCGACTCGCGCGTCTTGGGAACTGGGCTCCTTGGCTGCTGCGGCTGGAGTCGTTCTTCATGCCTCCGACATGTCTGGTCTCACCTTGCGCTACGGGTCTGCCGATAGTTCGGCCAGCGACATGGGCTTGATAGGCGAGTACATGGAAACCGCCGCTGTGGCTTCGGGGTATGAACACTTCCTTTCTTTGGGCTCCTTGGCCAGGAACATGTCGATCCATACCGGTGGGCATCGGGTGGTTCTCAACGATCCTTCGTATGTTTTCCATCGTGCCTTTGAGGAGCCAGTGTATGAGGTCACGGTACTCGTGCCGCACGGAAGGGATGGTTTGCACCACCGCATCAAGGTCAAAGTGGAGGGCCACCCGTTGGCTCGTTTGTCCTACCAACGAAACTACGTCGATCTCGACAAGAGATCCCTACTACTCAATCAGGTGGAGAGAATGTCCTTATTACCGGGTAGCTATGGTTCATTCCCGGTCCATCTATCTGGAAGCGGTCTCCAAGACGGGAAGAACATCGAGACCCGCGTCACGATTGCGACTCCTGCACACAAAATAGGAATGATGGTGGATGGTGATCACCTGGTCGCCAAACTCGAGCCTTTCATAGCGGTCTACCAAGTCAACGGTCAATTGATCGAGCTTCGGGAACTCGAAGCGTCTGAAGTACGAGTCGACAATGCTCGGGGCATTCGCCCCAGTGACGCTTTCAAGGTCAGTACTACTTTCGAGTTATCACCGGGAGAATACCTGTTTACCGGGGCCTTCTTCGACACCCTCAATGAAACCTCGGGGGTGACCTCAGCGCGTCTCGATCTGAACCAATTCGTCTCCGAATAGCCATCGACAATCGCTCAACGGTAGCCTTGCGGTGTGGCAAACTCCACGCTGTGAGCACTTCTCCCTCTTCGATCTACTTAGTCGCGATCGGCGGTACCGGCATGGCGCCTTTGGCGTGTTTGCTCAAGGAGGCTGGACATCAAGTAACCGGATCGGACGGGCCCATTTATCCGCCGATGAGTACTCTGCTTGGGGACGCCGGGATCGAAACCATTACTGGCTATAACCCCGCCAATCTAAATCAGGTCGACCCAGACTTGGCGGTGATCGGCAATGCGGTTCCGCGGACCCACGTCGAGGCGGTCGAGGTCGAGAATCGTGGAATTGAACGCATTTCGATGCCTCAAGCATTGGCGCGATTCTTCCTGGAGGATCGGAAACCGTTGGTGATCGCGGGTACCCACGGTAAGACCACTACCACTTCGATCGCAGCCTGGGCGTATTCCGATTTACACCACGATCCTGGCTATCTGATCGGCGGGATCCCCACCAACCTGAGTCGGAGTTTCAACGCTGGCACCGGGGATCGCTTCATCATCGAGGGCGACGAATACAACGCCGCTTACTTCGACCGTGGACCGAAGTTTCTCCACTACCGACCGCATACCCTGATTCTGACCAGCGTCGAATGGGATCATGCCGATCTCTATCCGGATCACCAGTCACTGCTCAACGCCTATCGTCAATTGGTCTCGATCGTGCCGGAGAACGGACTCATTCTCGCTTGCGGCACCGCTCCTGGGATCGAGGAGGTGTTGGACGGCGCTCGTGCACCGGTTTTGACCTACGGAATTGGTGACGCCGACAGCAATCTAGACCTACGCGCCGAAGACTTGGAAGCGGACGCTGAAGGTCAGCGTTTCGTAGTCAGGATGGTGGATGAGGAGCCGATGCTGGTGCATCTAAACATCGCCGGTCGTCACAACGTGGAAAACGCCCTTGCGGTCTACGGTGCCCTGCGCATGGACAACTATCTGCCCAGTGAAGTCTCGACAGCCCTTGGCCGGTTTGAGGGGGTCAAACGACGCATGGAAATGGTCGGTCAAGCTAACGACGTGGTGGTGGTCGATGACTTTGCTCATCACCCCACCGCAATTGCCACCACGCTTAAGGGAGCTCGGGCCGCCTACCCCGGAAGAAGGCTGGTGGTTCTTTTTGAACCCCGCAGCCTCACCGCCGGACGAGAGATGTTCTTTCAGGCTTACCTGGACGCTTTCTCCGAAGCAGAAGTCGTGCTGCTAGCACCGATCTTCCACGCCGGACGACTGAGCGACGATCAAAGGCTGGACTTGGATCGGCTGGCGGAAGAACTGCGTAGTCGTCAAGGCGAGGCGACCTGTGCAGAATCCAACGACCAACTCTTGGAGCTCACCTTGGCGACCGTACGAGCTGGGGACCTGGTCTTGACCATGTCCTCCGGTTCGTTTGACAACCTGCCGCGCAGAGTTTTAGCTGGGCTGTAAGCCTCCTCCTGAAAAGTGCGGGAGGCCGTAGAAGGCGTCCCCTACGAAGAGCGACACCACCCAGCATCGATTCCTCGTTGCTCTATAGCGAAACCGTTAGATCGAATTCTGCCTTCTTTGTAGGGGAGGGGTTTATCCCCCCCCCGCTCAGACCGATTACCTGTTTCGTCATTCCCGCGGGGGGGAGGGAGTGGGGCGGGAATCTATCCCCGCATCAGACAGATCCCGGCTCCCCAGCCCCAACCCCCGCCGGGATGACGTGGTGGTGATTCCACAAATGCGCGGCAGAAGTTCTTCTGGGGTGTCGAGATCCTTCGACTCGCAAGCTCGCTCAGGATGACAAGAAAGAGATCCTGCTGGTAACAGTGGCGCCCACTGCCGAGAAGACGCTTCCACTTTCGACACCTTGACCGAATTCTGTCTTCTTTGTAGGGGAGCGGTCTATTCCCTCCCACTTGGACCGATCGCTTCTTTCGTCATTCCCCCGGGCGGGAGGGAGAGGGGCGGGAATCGATCCCTTCATTATCCTGGACAAATCCCGGCTCCCCAACCCCCGCCGGGATGACGGTGAGCCTGACTAGAGCGGGAGGCCGCAAGGGCCTCCCCTACGAAGGCCACCACCCAACATCGAGCCATAGTTGCCTTGTTGGAGAAGCTGCTAGATCGAATTCTGTCTTCTTCGTAGGGAAGGGATTTACCCCTCCCGCTCGGACAAGATCCCCCCACAAGGTCATCCTGAGCGACTGAAGCGCAGCGAAAGGAGTCGAAGGATCTCAATTGTCGCACAGTGAGGAAATAGCCAAGGATCAAGAAACAACAGGCGTCACAACGCCTCGAGCCAACCACATTCCTCCAAACCAGTCTCCAACACCTGACTCTCACTCCAACCGAAATGGGCAGGCGGTACACCGTCCAAAGCTGCGCGCGGCACCAGCCCAATCAACTCCACCTGATCCACCGCCAAGGACCTCGACTTCGCCAACCTCTCGACTTCCGCCACGACTCTAGGCACCGAGGTCTTGTCGATCTCCACCAGGTTCATCGATACCTGTAGTTTGTCTTGAGACGCTAGGTAGAGGCCAATGGCTTGGACACCGGGAAGACCGCCGTTGGATTGGCGCACCGATCGAGCGATAGATCGAGCCGCAAGGACGTCGCCGCCGGACAGCAAAACGTTGCACGCCACCAGAAAGCCACGAGCACCCACCGCACTGGCACCCCATTGTGGAGGTAGAGAGCCGTCTTCCCCGAACAGACCGCCATAGTCAGGTTGCCAATTGGAGGACCGGTCGATCCTTTCATTCAATGCCTCCAGGCCACCGCGTCGTAACTGCGCCAGTCGAGCACGTTTTCCTGCCTTCACCGGGTCGTCGTCAAGCGCCCGACCATAGAGAAAGACCGGCAAACAATGACGCTTGGCAACCGCTGCTGCCAGTTCGTGAGACGCTTGGACCGCCTCTGCCATGGTCGTGGAACCCAACGGCACCAAAGGCACGACATCCGCCGCACCAATACGCGGATGAACCCCGGCGTGATGTTGAAGATCGATCGACGGTAAGACCTCACCCAACCATTCGACCAACCCGTGGATCAACCGGTCGCGCTCACCAACCAAAGTGAACACCGATCGATGGTGATCAGGATCTGCGGAGTGGTCGAGCAAGTCAACGTCGTCTTGGAACTCCCACCACCGGGCCCAAGAGGCAATTTGCTCAAGGTTCCGCCCTTCGCTGATGTTGGGAACGGCTTCCAGAATCATGGAAATCTGCCCCACCTGCGATCGATCCTCCACGAGGATCTAGTCGGAAAAGAATCAGCCCTGGTAATAGGTCCAAGATTCACCGATACTCCCTCTCTCTCGCTTCTGGTCACGCCATCAGCGCGCCACGCACCTCTTGACCGTAGCCTTTTCGAACACACTCTTATTGGCCCCTCCTTTGCTACCATAACCCAGCCGTCTTGCGAACTAAGGGGCAACACGTTTGAACTATCCTGGGAATCCTGATCTCGCCGAAGACGTCCAACGTCGTGTGCAGTCGACTTTCAGGTCGATGTTGCGTGAGGTAGCCGATGGCAACTACGACGACGCCCTGATGGGCTGCACCTTTATCGAACGCCTGGATCCGAGCTTCGCTCCGGTTGCGGAGTTGCGCTCTCGGATCAACAATGCGGCCGACGGTGGGGTCGAAATCACCGATCTGGCAGCTCTCGCTGGCCTAGGAACCCCAAAAGCCTCCAGCGACTCAACCATTCTTGAGCCGATCGAAACGGTGGAATCCACGGTCATTAGCGAAAGCGACTCCACCATCGAGTTGATGTCCAACACCGAGCTTCCGGACAACGAACCTGCGGCCACTGCAGAGCCGTCAGATCCTGCCGACAACTCGGTCGTTGAAGAGTCAGACGCCGCGTTCGCAGTTGAAGAGACTGTTGAAAAACCAGTCATTGAAGATCCTGCCAGTGACGAATCGACGATCGCAGAACCGGCCCCTGACGAGGAGTCTCGCGACCCCCAGCCCGATGACCAGCCCGATGACCAGCCCGACGATCGGGTCGCGGCATTGCTCGCCGAGGGTCAAGCAGCATTCGATGGTGGAGATTTCCAGACAGCGATCGACGCCTGGTCAAGAGTCTTCTTGATCGACCTGGATCACGCCACGGCCAACGAGAAGATCGAAGAAGCCCGACGGCGCTTGGCCGAGAGAGATCGGCAAGCCGAAGAGCTATTTCACGCCGGACTGGAGAAGATCGAGTCTGGGGACACCGAGGGTGCGCGCGCCGACTTGATGGCGGCCTTGGAGCTACAGCCCAATCACGTTGCTGCAAAAGAGCATCTTGAGAGACTGGAGGCGGGCAAGGCGACCCCTGAAACTGGCCAACCCTCAAGCCAAGACCTTCAAGCTGAACCGACCGAGGCGATTCCCCCTCCCCCTCCAATACCGGTATCAGACGTTCCACGGGCAACACGGGCCAGTATTGCCTCGAGCGACAACTCCATAGCCAGAGCTTCTGATCCAACACCAAAGGCTTCGAGCAAACGCAAGACCAGTTTGAGCCCAAAATTTCTGGTGATCGCTGGCTTGGCTCTCGCCCTGGTGACCATCGGTGGTTGGTTCATTTTCAATCAGCGACAAAATCTTTTTCCCAACGCCGGAGGTGATTCGTCACAGAGGGTCGCTCGCCATCCAATTGATCGGGCACAAGCCCTATACACCCGCGAACGCCTGGATTCCGCCCTGGTTGTCCTGGAGAGAATCCCCGCCACCGACGCCCGCCACGGGGAAGCCCAAGCATTGATCGAAAAATGGCAAGCCGAGGCCGATGAAGTTGCCGCCGCCACCGTCGAAGAAGAGGGTCAACCATCAGCGGAGGAACTCGCCGCCCGAGATGCCCTGATCACCGAAGGGGAAGCGACTCTCGACACCGGACTATTTCACCGCGCCGTCGAAGCCTTTGACCAAGCAGCCGCAGTGGCGCCTCTCACCACCGACGAAGCCGCCCTGTTGAGCGTCGCCCAACAGCGCATGGAACCCTACGCAGACGCTTACCTTTCCTATCGCGACGGCGACTACTCCACTGCCATCGCGCCCTTGTGGCGCACTCTTCGTGAATCGCCAGACAACCCGGCGATACGCGATCTCTTAATCGCTTCCCATTTCAATATGGCGCGTAGGTCACTGGCTGGAGGTAGCGTCGAGTCCGCGGTCGAGTCGCTGAGCGAAGCTTCCAAACTGGCCCCCCGCGACCAGCAGATCCTGCAAGCCCTACGATTTGCAGAGCAATACATCGGCGGTGGTCAAGACCTGCGCTACCGAATCTTCGTCAAGTACCTGCCTCAACGATAAAATCCCCCTACGAGGGTTTAACCGGGTGATTCTTCAACCAATGATCAGTTTGAGAAGCCAGGCCAACTCCGGTTGCCGTACCCTAGCGAGGCCAACCCAATGAGCGACAATCCACAGGGGCCCTCTCTCTTCGATCCGCTTCCGCCCGGCGATTCTGCTGGCAGCACACCCAGATCGGCCTCCGGGGGTCAGACTGTCGAGGAACAGGAAGTGGATCGGGCTCTGCACGAAACACAAACGGAATCTCCTGCCGTGGAAGACATGCGCATCGACCCACCGCGCATCACTCTGGAAAACCTCGAAATCCGCGATATTGACGACACCCCCCAGGCAGTCCCGCAGCAAATCCTGTTCGAGGAACCAGTTGACGAAGAGGTCGTGGCGGCAATGGAAGCCGAACAGCCGGTAGATGCGCCGGCTAAGCGCAAAGGGTTGGGCGCACTGTTTGGTCGAGGCGCAGAACGGTCGACCAAAGCTCCCCTCCATCGAAAAGCGAAGCCGACCCTTGACCCAACCCCAACCCAACCGCAAGACCCGACGCAGGTACCGATCCTGGCGCGCTTGACCTCCGGCCTACTCGACTTCGCCGCCATGCTCGCCGTCACCTTGATCGCTCTGGTCGGAGCGGACCTATTGGGAATCGCCCCGCGGGTTCGCCTGCTACCCGGCGTCTTGCTCTTCGTCCTCGCCTTCTCATTCCTCTACCACGTCATCTCACTACTATTTTGGGGCCGCACCCCAGGCATGGCCTCCGTCGGCCTGATCGCCCGCGACCTCTCCAACCTACCCTTGACCGCCCAGCAAGCTGCCTACAGATGGCTCGGTTCCCTGGCTACGCTGCTGTTGGCAGGGATCCCGATGGTGGTGTCCTGGTTTACCGGCAGATCATTGGCCGACAGCCTAGCGGAGTCGGTGACGCTGATTGAGATTTCTTAGCTTCTAGCAACCATCAAGAAACCGCGATCACAAACTCAGTGTCACTCGGTAGGACACCATAACTGGGCGCGAACCCACCCTAGCTGGGCGGTATCTCCATTGCCGCAGCGCATCCAGAACAGCGGAGACCAACACCGGATCGGCATTGGTCGATAGGAGCCTGGGCGACTTCAAATCGCCGTTGCGATCAATCACGACCTCGAGCTCAACACGGGCCTTTTTCCCTAACGATCTGACTCGCGGGACGGAATTGCGCACTTGCTTGGGAGGGGTCAACTCGACCCTCCGAACTTCAAACCCTGGTGGAAACTCCTCCGTGGGCGACCCATTATCCGATTCCGGAGCGAGCAACTCCTTACCGCGAGGCCGATCTTGCGAATCGATTTTGTCGAAAAACTTCTCGGCATCCTCAAAGCGAGCGATATCGACTTCCACCACCCCAGAGGCGAGAATTCGAGCTGTCTGGTAGTGCCACGAAGCTTCGTCGGGATCGACCCCCATCGCAGCAATAGCAATGCGCAGATGGACCGCCGCCAAAAAGTCCGCCGCCCCTGGCCCACGCACTGGCGGTCTGTAAGCCTTCGTAAGGAGGTTTCTAGCGCCCTTGAGTGCACCTTTCTGGTCTTCTTGCTCAAGCTGCGAATCAACTTCACCGAGCTGGGTTGTAAGTACGCGGAACACCCTTTCTCGTTTCTGATTCCGCTTGGCCGAATGCTCCTGGGCGAGCAGTCCTCCTCCAGCCATCATCACCATCAGCAAAACACCCCGGACACGCGTTATTCGCATACAAATAATTGTACTAGTCCTCCACCGCTCCTGCTTGCGACCAAATGGTTTGCGACTGACTAGACGACGCACTCCTTCGATCGACACGTCTGCGAATGACCAAGCCAACCTGCGACGGCACACGGACAACCCTTGATGCCCAAGAAACTCAAAACAGCCCTCAAGTGGATCTTCCTAGCCGTCGCCGGTGCCTACGGCTATTGGTACTTCTGGGTGGTCACCGACACCCCAAAGATGTTCAATGAGAAAGTCACTTTGGAGCAAGCCCTCGAACGCGCCGCTGAAAGCGACCGCCTCGTCCTAGTCGTCGTCACCGCCGACTTCTGCCCCACCTGCCAAGCCTACAAACGTGGCGGCCTCGCCGACAAGCAAGTCCACGCCTGGGCACGCGAACATGCGGAAACCGTATACCTGGAGTGGGAACGTCACCCTGAGGTCATTGCCTCGCTGGGGGTTCAAGCGTTTCCCGCAACCTTGGTGTTGCGGGGGGATGGGTCCATCATCGATTCGTACTATGGACCGAAGAGTGGTGCCGGACTTCTCGCTTTTCTCAACCGCGGGGAACCCCTGTAATCGGTGGTTCGGGCGGTCGACAACGGGTATTAGGTCGGTCCGGTTATACTCTCCGTGTTCAGAGAGGTACTTACATCGATGCCCAGATCTGCTATTCGCACCGCCTCAAGAGGTGACCTCCGTGAGTTTCCTACCTATGGAATCTCTGAGGCAGCGGGCTACCTAGGCATTCCCGCGGCAACCCTTAGATCTTGGACCTTGGGGCGACAATACGAGACCGCTCAAGGTACTCGATCATGGCCACCGCTCATCGAGCTACCCGCGGGAAATCAGCCTACGCTTTCATTTATGAACTTGGTAGAAGCTGGCGCATTGGCCACGATTCGCCGCGGTCATCGCATCCGCATGCCGTATGTTCGCAAGGCTATTCAGTATCTCAGCGAGAGTCTTCACTCCCGCCATCCGCTGGCTGAAAAGCTCGAGACCAACGGCATCGATCTGTTCATTTCAAAATACGGGCGACTCATCAATCTTTCCCAGATGGGTCAGTTGGGTATTAGGGAATGTTTGGCAGCTCATCTACGGCGGGTGGAGCACGACGCCGAGGGCCTCGCGATCCGCCTCTTTCCTTGGACTCACAGCCAAGACTTCAGGTCGCCGAAAATTATCGCTATCGAGCCGCAAGTGTCGTTCGGCAAGCCGGTAATATTTGGTACTGGAATCCGCACAGATATCTTGGCCGAAAGGTATCGTTCTGGCGACTCGATTGCCGAACTGAGGAAAGACTTCCGACTCAAGGAAGTACAGGTTGAAGAGGCGATCCGGTACGAACTCCTCGCCGCCTAAAACGACCTTCTTTGCAGACCGCAACCTAGGCCGCTATACCCTTCCAGAGCTTCTGCGCACGGCAGGCATTCACCTCGAAATCCACGACGATCACTTCAAATCCGGTACTTCTGGGTAGTCACCGACACCCCAAAGATGTTCGATGAGAACGTCACCCTGGCCCAAGCCCTCGATCGAGCCACCGAAAACGATCCCGTCGTTCTGGTCGTCGCCACCGCCGACTTCTGCCCCACCTGCCAAGCCTAAAAACGCGGCGGCCTCGCCGACAAAGAAGTCCACGCCTGGGTACGCGAACATGCGGAAACCGCATACCTGGAGTGGGAACGCCACCCTGAGGTCATTGCCTCGCTGGGTGTCCAGGCGTTTCCTGCGACGTTGGTTTTGCGGGGGGATGGGTCTGTGGTTAATTAGAGTATGGGTTGATGAGTGCTAGGGAGCTTCTGCTGTTCCTTGATCTCGCTCGCGCCGGTTGACTAGATGCCAACTCGCGTAATTCGCCTCCAGTAGAGCAACGCAGGAGGTCAAGCAACCTGTTACCCTCCCCCGGTCAGGAGATACGAGCAGTTGGCCCAAGCACGTTCGACTGAGTTCACTCGACACCAGCCACCAAGGTGGGCGCTGATCCAAACTCGCTCGCCTCTACTGATAACGAACAGCGTCTCATAATTAGTTCCTGGCCCATCGCGAATGTTGAGATTTTCAATCGTCGCAGCGCTCACTTCTGGAGAATCTTTCTGTTCTCCAGGCCACCGCTTGGATCCTCTTCGGTTCAGCAGTCCAACGTCTCTGCTATTGATCCATGTACCGCATCGACCTGTTGACAGTTCTGCACAATACCAACCGTTTTGAAAACCAACTAACTCTACATGAGCACCCTTGCCAAATTGAGCAGCGATTTCGGCTTCAACAGATGCGTGAGTATGGCCATCCACGACGCTGTCCAGAACGACCGAGACGGTTTCAGAAAAAACCTCCGCTCCCGGCAGCTCCAGAAATGGGGCAGGAGAAGTTGTTATCCCAACCGGTGTCTGGGACTGAATATCAGCAGGCTTGGTTGTCTGGGATCTCCACTTGGTCAGGTTTCTGGGCAGCCAGGAAAGAGGACCTCTGCCAAAAGCAACAAACAACAAGATAGCGGCTACGGCAGACAAGATAACTCTGACAGCTATCGTCAGCACTGCAGCGAGACTCAAACGGGCCTGCTCGTACCGATCTTGTTCGTTATCGAGGTCAATTTGGAAGTATCGCCATACTGCCCACACCATCAGTCCAAAGTAGACGATTCCAACGCTTACTCCCAACCAGACAGCCCTGAAACTGGCAAGCCAGCTAAGGACACCCCCTATGACTATGAGTAGAACGATGTTTCTGCTCGCCCAAACCCACAAGATCAGATCCGCACATAAACCGGCAAACGCTCTTTCAACGGAAGAGTAGAATCTCCATAGTGCTCGACCAAAACGAGTAATAGCTAGGCCGATTCGTTCCGCAACGTCTCGCGTTGCCCTGAATACAGCTTTTGATACCGCGTGCAATACAGCTGCAACCCTGACCCCAAATCTCATTCATTCCTCCCAATCGGCACCGAGAACACTTTGCTCCTGCGCGATCAAGCCGGCATTGCCTCGCTAACCGGTGATATGGCGCACCAATCAAACTAGTATCAACAGTCAAAACCAGTGGTATCTGGTTCTTGTCCGGTTCGGGAGAAATCTTACTCAACGGCAGTGATGCTTGCAATTTAATGTATGCGCCCATGAATAATGGCACTGATCGGTTCTGCGGTGCCTATTGATTTTGAAGGTCTGCCGCCAATTCGGATGTGTCCCGAATCTTGTGGAAATTGGTATTTGGCGTAGCGTCTCCCGCGGTCAGGTTTAGTTGATTCTAGTCCTACGCGGCTGCTTGACGGTCAAGCATCCGGTGCAAGTCTTGGTAGCCGTTGATGCGGTGCATCCTGATCTGACCGAAAGCGACGAGTCCCCAGAGCAAAGTGACACCCGCTGCCTCAGTCGAGAATGAGCCTTGGGTCTTGGTACGGCGCCGAAACTCACGGTTGAGATTCTCCAGCGCGTTGGTGGTCCTTGTGGATCGCCACAACGATCTCGGTAAATCGTAGAAAGTGATCAGTTCCATCCCAGCCTCTTGGAAGCTCCTGGCTACTGCGGGCACCAGCTTGGACCACTTGGTAACAAAGATTGAATAGCTCTCTCGGGCCTCCAGGGCATCTTGGGCTCGCACCACTTGATCCCAGTCTCGCTTGAGCTCACCATGAGCATGCTTAGGGCAGTGCTTCTTCAGGTTTTCCCACTTGTGCTGGATACAACGCTGGACTTTGGCCTCTGGCCAAGCCCTGACTCCCACCGCCAAACCCTTGTGGCCGTCTGAGACCAGGAGATGCGGTGCTTTCAAGCCCCTGCGTTTAAGATCTTCAATCAACCACTTCCAGTGACTGCCTGCCTCACTGGCTGCTAACCGTAGAGCTACCAGGACTTTGGTGCCATCTTCTCTTACCCCCAGAGCAGCCAGCACCGGAGCTGACACCACTCGCCGAGCAAGCCGCACTTTCAAGTGAAAGCCATCAAGAAACAAGATCGGGTAGCTTTCCTCAGACAGGCCTCGCTCACTCCAACGGGCAAAGTGCTCCTTCAAACGCGATACCACCCGAGACACAGCGCTCTTGGATAGATACTCCCTGCCCAGCAGTGGAGTCAAGGCCTTCTTGATCCGACGGCTGTTGGCCCCTGCTAGGTAGCAGCCGAGAATCGCTTCATCCACCTCTCGGGTGCGCCGCTGGTAGCGCTCAACAAGCTGGCTTTGAAACTCCTCAGTGGATCCATCTTGTCCTACTACCCGACCACGAGGAATTCGCAGTTGCCGGGATCCGTATCGGGTCGTGATCGTCCGCTCTTGTTTGCCGTTGCGATAGCCCGAGCGCTCATCTGAGCGCTCGTACGCAACACAACCCAATGCGTCAGCAAGCTCTTCTTCTAGAACTATTTCGATTGCTTCCCGGATACGGTGCTGAAGCTTTGACTGAATATCTTGCTGGAAACGAGATGATTCCGGTCTCTGATTGGTACTCTTGTCCATGGCGTAGCCTCCTTTCGCCTACTCGGCGATGGGTTTTGACTACCGGAGGTTACGCCTTTCTCAATTTCCACAACAATCGGGACGGATCCGCCAATTCCATGGTCGCAACCGTTGCATATCCGATATCACCCTTGAACGCTGAAAGAGGAGCTACGCCTCGACCCACCAATTCGCCGGAGGATCCGGCAAGCGCTTCAACTGTTGGCGACTGGGGAGCGGATTGCTCCGCTCATTCACAGTCACACAAAGACCTGAGAACAAACTAGTTGCA
Source organism: Candidatus Multivoradales bacterium (assembly GCA_965248055.1). Lineage (GTDB taxonomy): Bacteria > Acidobacteriota > Thermoanaerobaculia > Multivoradales > JAHEKO01 > CBDCXF01. Next base: position 2,143,915 of record CBDFIJ010000004.1, on the reverse strand, counting down.
TATTTCGATCTGCCTCCGGTAACCTCTGTCCATTCTTAAGAGACAAGGCTCCTGAACCAGGGCGTTCTGTCTGTGCTGCGACCAAGGGAGTTGGCGCTTTGAGGGGTTGTTGTGGAAGGGATATTCCAACCATTGAAGATCAGTGAAGCACGCCCTCTTCGTGCACGGACCTACGTACAGTCGGCTGTACTACATCTAGGCGTTGCTACGGCGATGCTGGTAGTCCAGACAACTCCGCTCGCTCCCCAACAACAAGGCGCCAAACAAAGAGCCTCATTAGTTATCGCAGCGGGATCTCCAGATGGTAACTACTCACTGTTCGCCAACAGCCTTGCCAACGCTATCGAGCAAGAAGGGTCATCCTTCTCGCTCGTTGTCAAAAGCACTGGCGGCTCATACGAAAACGCAGATCTTCTCCGACAAGGAAAAGTGGATTTAGCCCTGATTCAAAGCGATGTTGCTTTCCTTGAGCGATACCAAGAAAGATCTTTCGTGGGAATCGCGGTTCTTTTTCCTGAGACAATTCATGTGGTCGCGCGTCGGGAACTCGGTCTTGATGAGGTTCACAACATTAAGGAGAACGTCGAACCTCAAAGAATCTCAGTTGGCCCCAAAGGAAGCGGAACAGCAGCCCATGGGCTCACAGTTCTTGAATTTCTTGAAATTCCTACGGAATCAGTACTTTTTCTTTCTACAACTCAAGCCTTGCTTCAACTCAAAGAACGGCAAGTTGACGTTGTCTTCGTAACCTCTTCTGTACCAAACAACGAAATTGATAACGAACTCCGTAGTCGGGTTGGAAGCCTATTGAGGTTCGATAGAAAATTATCCCGACCGATCAGACGAGCTAATTTCTTGCTTTCACCGTCCGAGATTACTGTGGCGGATTATTCCGCAATTCAACAAAACGTCGCCAGCTTCTCCGTTTGGGCGCTGCTCGCCACGCGTCGAGGGTTGGAAAGGGAAACCGTAGAACAACTCATTGATGTTATAGAAAGGCGCTCCCTGACTACGTTTGGGCAAGATCTTGTGCGAAGCCAAGAACATTCGACTGTACCCTTCCATCCTGCTGCCGCAGATCACTACTCAGAAGCGAGCGTTGATCTCTCGTTATTGGAGCGAGCCCGAAAGATCTTGGAGAAAATGTGGCCTCTTTTGGCCGGAATCTTGTCGTTGCTTATTCTGAGGCGGGTTCCCAGATTTTCCTACTTATTCTACGAATATCTCCTGGGACGAGTACTCGCTGTTCTGCTTATTGTTTGGGCATCTGGATCGTGGATCATGTACTCCCTCGAGTCCGAAAAGAACGCCGCTTTTAGAACCTTCGGGCGCTCTTCTTTGGCCACTATTCACTATCTAGTGAGCGGGGGATTGGAGTCGAAGTATCCCGTCACGCCACTCGGTAATGCTGCTTCCATTCTTATCCTTGTAGTTGGTGCTGCTGCTTTGGTCTTCTTTTCGGGCCAAGTTGTGTCTTGGCTCGTGGAAAGGGCTCTCAATCTCAAGCGGTTATCTCTCAAGCCACGCGTGTATTTTCCGATGAGAGACCACATTATTTTCGCTGGTTGGTCGGAGCGAAGCGCAAGACTATTGCGGCAGCTTAGAAGTAAAGATCTTAGTCGTCGTCCTCAAGTTGTAGTCATTACCCCAAATCCTCTTCAGGCCCGGGTTCAGCAGGCAAGGGAATCCCGGGGGACCATGGTGGTTGAAGGGAATCCCTGGGAAGAAAACACGCTTATTCAAGCAGACGTAACTACAGCAAAAGCAGCAGTAGTAATGGCTCCCAAGTTCGCAAAGAAACGCGATCAATTGTCTAGTATCGCTACGACATTGGCTATTGAGAACGCTGCTCCTTCCATCCATACGATCGTTGAAGTCGGCTCCCCTGATTTGGCAAGGCATCTTAATATCACCGAAGCCGACGAGATTATCGAGACCTGGAACCTCAGCGCACGGATGATTAGTCAAGCCGTGATTACTCGTGGTATCACCCGCTTTTACGACGAGATTCTGTCCTTCAAGAAAGACTCGCAAGAAATTTACTCTGCTCCTGTCCCGCCCCGTTTGGTGGGACTAACCTTTCGGCAGATTCAAGAGTATCTATTCGAAACAAGAGTCTTACCGATCGGCATAAGACCGCAGAATCCATTGACCATCAAGAAGAACACAGGTAGCGGGAAAATCAAGCGTGAGAAGAGGTACTTCTTACTAAACCCCTCGGGGTTCGCACTAACAGCAATGGACGCGCTCAAGGCTGCAGATGAGCTTGTATATCTGGCAGATTGTTCGACCGACCTAAGAAGAGCGATGTTGTGGCAAAAGATCTCGCGTAAGAAAGTACGCCAATTTCCGGAGGGGGAGACGAGCATGACAAAGAAAGAAAGACAAACTATCCGAATCGGAATTTGCGGTTGGTCAAGTACGGCACTTGAGATCGTTCGACAGCTTCAAACCAATGTTATTGCCAAGAAGAAGCGATTCGTAGTCACGGTTATCACGAATCGCGGCCTATCTGAAGCACAAGCTGACGAAATCGCTTCCGCCAAACTCAGAGATGTCACTTTCATCCTAGCTGACGCTACCAAAGAAAAGGACCTTAAACGAGCTGGACTGAGGGAGTTTCAGACCCTGGTTATCCTGGCGAGTGGAGATCCCACTGATGAAGGCTCGAAATACCTGGATCATCGCTCTCTACTCGTCGCACTTTCTGCAGATCGAGCGTCAAAGGGTGAGGCTCTCCACCAAGTTGTCGAAGTGATCGATAGTGCGAATGTGGAGCACTTTCGCCGGATCAATCACTGCGAAATCGTCTCCGTTGAAGATCTAACCGAACGAGTACTAGCACAGGCGGTGATCACCCCAGGAATTACGAGGGTAGTCCTCCGACTGCTAACGGCCACTTCCAATAGCAATGAAGTGTATTTCGTCGATGCCGGTCAACAATGGACCGGGCAAACCTTTGAATCGCTTCAACGCCAAGCACTGGAAAGAGGAGCAGCATTCATCCCTGTTGGTTACGAAACGATTACAAGCAGCGGGAAAAAAGAATTGGTGCTAAACCCGCGCTCCTCCCCTTCTTCCGCAAGGAGGAAGATCTATGTCTTTGGCAAAAATGATCGAGCCGTACTCATCGCCTACGAAGAACCAGACTTACAGCAACTCAAACCTGGTTGACCTCGCCGCGATCTCTAAACTGTTACTAACTTGACCTTCGCCTTGGCTCGCTCCAGCTCGCGGTCGCGTTGGGCGACCTCGGCTGGGGTGTGGGCGGGAAGGTTTTGTGCAGCAGTGAGTTCGGCTTGGATGGTGGCTCTGTCGAGGTCAGTGGAGGCGATGGCTTGTTCGGTGAACACGGTTAGCTGGTTATCGACCATTTCGGCGAAGCCGCCATCTACGAAAAACTGCTGGTTGCCATCGGGGCTTTCTAGGCCTGGCCCTTCAAGACGAAGTGAGCCAATTCCGAGGCGCACCAGGAGAGGGAGCGCAGTGTTTCATGAAACCGACTTCACCGTCGTGGGCTGGGACGACGACAAATGTGACGTCGCCGGAGTAGACCGCGGCCTCGAGGGTGATGATGGAGCAGGTGAAGGTTTTGTTTGCATGGTTGGTTTGGGGGTGATTCGCTACTTTTGAGATTCTTCGACTCGGGCTAAGCGCCCTCGCTCAGGACGACAAGGAAAGAGACCGTGGGAGCGCTTATTGCTATTAGGGGTGCCGTCGCTTGGGGATTGACCGCACCAGGAAGATTTCAATCTTCCGGTTCTCTGGATTACAATCTTCCGGCTGTGTGCGTTACAATCTTCCGGGTACATTACCCGTCGCCAGCTCCTAATTCTCAATGAAGTACCACCAACGCGTTGTTGACTCTGAACTAACCGACCGATTGTCCTCGACGGGTGCCGTGGTCATTGAAGGGCCCAAGGCGTGTGGCAAGACGACTACCGCCCGACAAGTCGCCGCCAGTGAGGTGCTTCTCGATGTGGACGCAAATGCTCGCCAAGCGATCGCAGTGGAGCCCACTCTGGTATTGGGCGGCGCGACGCCACGCCTGATCGACGAATGGCAGCTTGAGCCGACGATCTGGAACCACATCCGGCGAGCTGTGGACGACCGCAGAGAGCCGGGGCAGTTCATTTTGACTGGATCTGCAGTTCCTGCCGACGACATCACAAGGCACACGGGAGCAGCGCGGCTGACGCGCCTACGCATGCGCCCAATGAGCCTTTACGAGACAGGGCACAGTACCGGGTCAGTATCACTCCAAGGTTTGCTCACCGGCGAAGTTCCGCGAAGTCCAGATCCAGGACTGACTGTGACCGACCTTACGAGACGCATTGCGGTCGGAGGCTGGCCTAGCCATCTCGATCTCCCGGTAGATCAGGCCTTACGAGCTGCGCGGGACTACCTTGAGGAGATCCGTCGGGTCGATGTCGGCCGGGTCGAGGGCAAGCACCGGGATCCTGAGAAGGTCGGCAGGCTTCTACGGTCGCTAGCACGAAACGTGGCAACCCAAGCCGCTATCACCACGCTTGCAGCGAACGCCGGGGGCGCCGACGGTGCCCTCGATGACGAAACGGCAAAGGACTACCTCACCGCCCTTGAACGCCTGATGATTGTGGAGGACCAGCCGGCTTGGGCGCCACACTTGCGTTCAAAGTCGACTCTGCGGCGCACCCCCAAGCGCCATTTCGTCGACCCTTCGCTGGCTGTGGCGGCATTGCGAGCCACGCCTGATCGGCTGTTGAAAGATCTGAATCTGCTCGAATTTCTGTTCGAATCATTGGTTATTCGGGACCTGCGCATCCATGCTCAGGCTGCAGACGCGACGGTTCTCCATTATCGGGACAACACCGGCCTCGAAGTAGATGCAATCGTGGAAACCGCAGATGGTCGTTGGGCGGCCTTTGAGGTCAAGCTGGGTCCCGGGCTTGTAGAGGAAGGGGCTGCGAGCCTCCTCAGGTTCGCCGATCGAGTAGACACCACCAAGATCGGGACACCCAAGGTGCTGGCCGTGATTGTCGGTGCCGGCTACGGCTACCTGCGTGAAGACGGGGTCGCGGTGATCCCTGTTGGGGCGTTGGGACCCTAGCGATGGTACGGCGGGGTCTAACCAGCCAGTTTGACTTTCGCTTTGGCGCGTTCCAGCTCACGGTCGCGTTGGGTGACTTCAGCGGGGGTATGGGCGGGGAGGTCTTGGGCGGTGGTGAGTTCGGCCTGAATCGTTGCGCTGTCGAGGTCAGTGGAGGCGATGGCTTGCTCGGTGAGAACGGTGAGTTGGTTGTCGACCATCTCGGCGAAGCCACCATCGACGAAAAACTGCTGGTTGCCGTCAGAGCCTTCTAAGCCTGGCCCTTCAAGACGAAGGGAGCCAATGCCGAGGCGCACCAGGAAGGGGGCGCGGTGTTTCATGAAACCCACTTCACCATCGTGGGCGGGGACGACAACGAAGGTGACATCGCCGGAGTAGACGGCGGCTTCGGGGGTGATAATGGAGCAGGTGAAGGTTTCGTTTGTCATGGTTGGTTTGGGGATAATTCGCTGCTTTTGAGATCCTTCGACTCGGGCTAAGCGCCCTCGCTCAGGATGACAGCGTGGGTACATCCAGCAAAACTCAACCTAGCCGTCAGCGAAATCGCAAAGCGTCTGCTAGATCGGCACACCCACAGCGACGAGCGCCGCAGGCGTACATTCGAGTCGGGGGTGATGATGAAGCAGGTGAAGGTTTCGTTTGCCATAGTTGGGTTGCGGTCGTTGAGGTGTTGGTACCTTTTGAGATTCTTCGGCTCGGGCTGAGCCCTCGCTCAGGATGGCGGCTACGCCGCCATCTCCTCGGCGCGCTTCGCCGCCTCTTCAATCGAACCGACGTACATAAACGCTTGGTCGGGGAGGTGGTCCCATTTTCCGGCGCAGAGTTCGCCGAAGGAGCGGATGGTGTCTTCGCGGGAGCAGTAGATGCCTTGGAAGCCGGTGAATTGCTCGGCGACGTAGAACGGCTGCGATAGGAAGCGCTCGATTTTGCGCGCCCGGCGGACCACGACTTTGTCGTCTTCGGAGAGTTCGTCGGTACCCAGGATGGCGATGATGTCTTGCAGGTCTTTGTAGCGCTGCAGGATTTGTTGCACTTCGCGGGCAACCCGGTAGTGCTCGTCGCCAACGTACTCAGCAGAGAGAATGCGGCTGGAAGAAGCCAACGGGTCGACCGCTGGGTAGATGCCCTTTTCAGCGATTCCACGTTCGAGATTCACAGTGGAGTCTAAATGGGCGAACGCGGTAGCGGGAGCTGGATCGGTGTAGTCGTCAGCGGGAACGTAAATCGCTTGAATTGAGGTCACCGCGCCTTGGTCGGTGGAGGTAATTCGTTCTTGCAGTTCGCCCATCTCGGTGCTCAAGGTCGGCTGGTAGCCGACTGCGGAAGGCATGCGGCCCAGCAGCGCGGAGACCTCGGAACCGGCCTGAGAGAAACGGAAGATGTTGTCGACGAACAACAAAGTGTCGGCGCCAGTTTGATCGCGGAAGTGCTCGGCCATGGTGAGTGCCGAAAGCGCGACGCGCAGACGGGCACCTGGCGGCTCGTTCATCTGGCCGAACACCATGACGGTTTGGTCGATGACGCTCTTGCCGGTATCGCCGATTTTGGCTTCCTGCATTTCCAACCACAGGTCGTTGCCTTCGCGGGTACGCTCGCCGACCCCGGCAAAGCAGGAGTAGCCCGAGTGAAAACGGGCCAACCGGGCGATCAGCTCTTGAATGATGACGGTCTTGCCGACGCCAGCTCCACCAAACAGGCCGGCCTTACCACCGCGAACCAAGGGACACAGCAGGTCCATGACTTTAATGCCGGTTTCAAAGATCTCGGTCTTGGCCGAGAGGCTGGCGAACTCAGGGGGCTTGCGATGAATCGGTCGACGCTCGGTGACTGCGACCGGACCGCGATCATCAATCGGCTCGCCCACCATGTTGAACACCCGACCCAAGGTTTCTTCGCCAACCGGAACGGTCACTGGCGACCCGGTGTCGAGAATCTTGACGCCGCGGCTCAATCCGTCGGTCGAGCCAAGCGAGACTGCGCGCACCCGACCGCCGCCCAAATGCTGCGCGACTTCGCACCACAGAGTTTCACCGCTGCCCATGTCGACCTTGAGAGCGTTGTAGATCTCGGGCAGTTGAGCCTCGTCAAACTGGGCGTCCAAGGTGGAGCCGATGACCTGGGTGATGATTCCGTAATTTTCACTCATGATGCGTGTTCCTAACGGTTACGCGAGCGCGTTAGCGCCCCCGACAATGTCCAAAAGTTCAGTGGTAATCGCGGTCTGGCGTGCCCGGTTGTATTCCCGGGTGAGCAGTTTGATCTTGTCTTCGGCGGCGGTGGTCGCAGCTTTCATTGCCACCATGCGCGCCAATTGCTCGGAAATGGCGGCGTCGGTGAATGCCTGGTAGAGGTTCAGCCGCACGGTTGCCGGTAGCAATTCAGCCAAAAGCTCCTGCGGCTCGGGCGAGAATTCATACTCGACAGCGGCTTGATCCTCTCCGCCTTCGGCACTCAGCGGCAGCAGCGACAAGACTTCGGGTTGCTGCTTGCTGGCGGAAATGAAGTTGGTGTAAACCACGTCAACGGAGTCGAGCTCGCCGCTGGTGAAGCGCGCGATCAATTCATTGACCATCGGTTCGACGTCGGCAAACCCGGGCATGTCGGGCATCTCGGTGTTGATCTCTTGCATCGGCCGATCGTTAAAACGAAAGTAGGCCGCGCCTTTCTTGCGCATCATCTGGGTCTCAATCTCGCGACCAGAGGCAGAGAGTTCATCCAGATGGTCGCCAGCCCGGCGCAGCAAGTTGGTGTTGTAGCTGCCGGCCAGTCCACGCGAGCTGGAGATGACGATCACCACGCCCCGCCCAGGATCTTCCGGTTGACGCATCAGCGGGTGATCGATGGTGCCCGCCGCGCGCGACAAGTTGGCGGCCATCTCGGCTAGCTTCTCCGCGTAGGGCTTGGTCGCCACCGCGCGGGTGTATGCGGTTTGATAGCGAGCGGTGGCTACCAACTGCATGGTCCGCGTGATCTTGCGGATATTGCGTACCGCCTTGCGGCGCTGAACGATTTCGCGACGATTAGCCATAGTCTGAAACTCTCGGCTTTAGACAGCAAATGTCGATCGTCATCCCCGCGGGCGAGATACTCCCCATCGTCATCCCCGCGGGCGAGATACTCCCCATCGTCATCCCCGCGGGCGGGATACTCCCCATCGTCATCCCCGCGGGCGGGATACTCCCCATCGTCATCCCCGCGGGCGGGATACTCCCCATCGTCATCCCCGCGGGCGGGATACTCCCCATCGTCATCCCCGCGGGCGGGATACTCCCCATCGTCATCCCCGCGGGCGGGATACTCCCCATCGTCATCCCCGCGGGCGGGATACTCCCCATCGTCATCCCCGCGGGTGGGGGTGAAGCGGGGCGGGGATCTGTCTCACTGTTTCGGAGATAGACCGGATAGATCCCGGCTCCCCTCCCAAAACCCCCGCCGGGATGACGAGTGTGAGACAACCCTTCACCGGGATGACAAGTGTGAGACAACCCTTCACCGGGATGACAAGTGTGAGACAACCCTCCACCGGGATGACGAGTGTGAGAGAACCCTCCGCTCTGGCGACGAGCAAAAGACAGCTCTGCAGGTCGAAACATCAGGCGGCTTCCTTAGCAGCGGTGAAACCGATCTTGAAAGCGACAATCACCGAGCCTAGCTTGTCGCTCAGTTCATCGGAAATCGATTTCTGATCGCGGATCTCATCCATGATCTCGGGGAACTCATCGCGCAGATGACCGAGGAAGCCTTCCTCAAACTCAGTCACTTGATCGGTGGGCAGGTCATCGAGATAGCCCTTGGAAGCGGCGAAAATCGAGGCCACTTGCTCTTGCACCGAGTACGGTCGGTACTGCGGCTGCTTGAGCAACTCGACCATCCGTTGGCCGCGGTCTAATTGGCGTTGTGAGGTGGCGTCGAGATCGGTGCCCAATTGAGCAAAGGCCTCAAGCTCACGAAAGGACGCCAGGTCCAAACGCAACGAACCGGCGATTTTCTTCATCGCCTTGATCTGTGCGTTACCGCCGACGCGGGACACGCTGATACCCACGTTAACCGCGGGGCGCACTCCGGCAAAGAACAGGTCCGGCTCCAGGTAGATCTGACCGTCGGTAATTGAAATTACGTTGGTCGGAATGTATGCCGAGACTTCGCCTTCCAAGGTCTCAATAATCGGCAGCGCGGTCATCGAGCCGCCACTGTTAGGGAACCGGTGGACACGATAGTCGCCTTTGTTCTCAAGGCTCTCCAACCAAGCGGTGGCTTTGTGCAAGCCCTCCGGGCGATGGTAGAGCCCCTCGGTGTCGTCGGGTCGATGCGCGGATTCGGCGGCCAAGCCTTCAGGGTGGCGCAAAACGATGGAACGATCGGTCGAGTCCTCGGCGGTGTCCTTGGGGACCACGCCATATTCATCGCGCAGCTTGACCGCACGCTCCAGCAAGCGGGAGTGTAGGTAGAAAACGTCACCCGGATAGGCCTCACGACCCGGCGGACGGCGCAACAGTAAGGACAACTGACGATAGGCCTGCGCCTGTTTGGTGAGATCGTCGTAAATCACCAGGGTCGCGCGGCCTTGGCCATACATGAAGTGCTCGGCGATCGCGGCTCCGGCGTAGGGAGCGATGTATTGCAACGGTGCCGGGTTGGAGGCAGACGCCGAGACCACAACGGTGTAATCCATCGCGCCGTGCTCGCGCAGCTTCTCGACCAATGCTGCAACCGTCGACTCCTTCTGGCCGACGGCGACATAAACACAGATCACACCGCTATCTTTCTGGTTGAGGATGGCGTCGATGGCAATTGCCGTTTTGCCGGTCTTACGGTCGCCAATGATTAGCTCACGTTGACCGCGACCGACTGGAATCATCGAATCAACCGCCTTGATGCCGGTCTGCATCGGCTCGGTGACGGGCTGACGGGCGGAAATGCCCGGTGCTTTGAACTCGAGCGGACGTCGTTGGCTGGTCTCTACCGTTCCCAAGCCATCGAGTGGCCGTCCCAAGGGGTCTACCACCCGGCCCACGACCTCTGCTCCAACTGGAACCGAAAGTAGCTCGCCGGTGCGTCGCACTTCGTCGCCTTCTTTGATTTCCAGATAGTCGCCCAGGATCACCGCGCCGACAGAGTTCTCTTCCAAGTTAAAAACCTGGCCAGAGGCACCATTTTCAAACTGCAGCCTTTCGCCAGCTTGGGCATTCTCCAAACCGTAGATTCTGGCGATACCGTCACCAACTTCGATCACCTTCCCGACTTCGGCAAGATCGATATCACTGCGATGTTGGCGAATTTCTTCGCTGAGAATGGAGGAGATTTCGTCGATTCTAAATTTCATGGGCTAAACCTTTTTGCTCTCTGTACCTATTCCAGCTCTATTTTCAGGGCCGCGATCTGTCACTCGGACGCTTCGGCGGACTCCTCGGTAAACGATGACCCCCGGATCAGTTCTTCACTGGCCCGCCTCGACAGACTCTCGGACAATTTGCCAAGCTGCGCCGCGACGCTGGTATCAATCTTTTGTCCGGCGGTGCGCACGATCAGGCCACCGAGAATGTCAGGGTCGACCTGTTCGGTGATTTCGGCGTCCTTGCCGGTGTGTTTGCGAATCGCTTGGCGCAAGGCACTACGCAATTCGTCGGTCAGTTCAACCGCGCTGACCACTTCGGCGTCGATCACCCCACCACGTTCGCGCAGCTCTTGTCGGTAGGCCTCAACGATCGCCGGCATCAAAGCCAAGCGCCCTTTGGAGGAGATCACCGCCAGCGAGTCGGCCAGGACACCAGAAACTCGACCACGGAAGGTCTTCTCAACGGCGGCATCGCGATCCGACGCACCTACCAGTGGACTGCCGGCAAATAAATCAAATTCAGGGATCCCAGCAATCGCCTGACCAAGCGCACTCAGTTCTTCCCCCAACTGCTGCTCTTCGCCCTGCTCAGCGGCAACGGCGTACATTGCACGGGCGTAAACCCGGCCCAGCGCAAGTTGGCGATCGTCAATGGTGGCCACGCAGATACTCCAGTTGGTCTCTTAGGCGTCGGTCCGGGATTCGATCGCGGAGATCGCGTCTTGAATCAGACGTTGGTGATCCTCGGCGTTGATTTCACGCCGCACCACCGCAGAGGCCGCCTCGATCGCCAAGGTCTCGGCTTTGGTGTAGAGCTCTTTGACCGCGCTCTGAGTCGCTAAATCAATTTCACGCTTGGCGCGCGCCACCATTTTCTCTGCTTCTTCGCGGGTCTCGACTTCGATGCGCTGGCGTACACCGTCAGCATCCCGACGCCCTTCTTCGACGATCGCCGAGGCCTCGGCGCGTGCTTCTTGCAGCTTGTCTTCGACACCGCGCAGTGCGGCTTCCGCCTGATCGCGGTCCGCTTTGGCCTCTTCTAAGGAGGTGCGGATGAAATCTTCTCGGGCTTGCAGGCCACTCAGGATCGGCTTCCAGGCGAATTTGCCCAGGACAAAAACCACCAGAGCAAACACCACCAAGGTCCAGATCATGTTGCCGATATCACCGGCGAACAGGTTGGGTTGGTGGGCCGTCTCGCCCGCCACTTCGTGAGTCTCTTGTGACGCCAACATTGGAGATGCCATCAGGGCAACAAGCCCCAATGTGACCTTGGTGGAGTACTTACTATCGGTCCATAACTTCATATCTAGCTCCGACCCAATCTCTCAAACCTCGCTCGATTTCACCGGGCGGACAGATTTTGGCCGCCCGCCCGGAGTACTTCGATAAACCGTATTGTTATTTCTACAGTGCGGCCAAAAGACCAACCACGATGGCGAACAGAGTCACGCCTTCAATAAACGCAGCGGTTAGAATCATCGCACCGTTGATTTGGCCACTGGCCTCGGGTTGACGCGCCATAGATTCAACAGCGCTTCCACCAATACGACCGATTCCGGCTGCTCCACCCATCACTGCTAGGCCGGCGCCAATCGCGCCGCCGAGCTTGCGAGCACCGTCAGTGGTGAGAAAGACATACTTTTCAGGAGCTTCGGAAGCAGCCTCGTCTTCTGCCACTGCTTCGCCCTCACCACCAAGATCGACAGTCTGTTCCACTTCTGCTACTTGCTGATCAACAGCCTCCGTGACCTCCTCCTGCGCCGAAGCGAAAGGGATAAACCACGGGACAAACAGAAGGACACAGATGACCATCAGATTTACTCTAGCTTTGCGTTTGGACATTCTTAATACCTCAAAATATCTCCGGGGGCGAGGTCACCCAGTTTGTTCTCGCTATCGCAGTCACGCCTTACGACCCGTTCTAGCCTCGCAGCTTCGGGCATAGCGATTGTTCACTTTTAGTTAGTGCGCTTCCGCCTCCGGGTGATCAAACATAATCGAGCTGCCGATAAAGGCTGCTGTCAGGTAGGTGAAGACAAAAGCTTGAATCCCCGCAACCATCAACTCCAACATGTTGATCGCGACTGCACCGAGGACGATCGGAATCGACAGAGCAATTCCCGCACCTGTCCCCAGAGCAGTGCCAGCGGTGAGAACGAATCCGATCAAGACCGCAAGCAGGGTGTGGCCAGCAACCATGTTGGCAAACAAACGAACGGCCAAAGCGAAAGTCTTAGCCAGGAAGCCAACCAGCTCTAAAGGCACCAGCAACGGTGCCAACCACAACGGGCCAGGGCACAGATGAGCAACAAAATGCTTGCCGCCGATTCGTAGCCCATTGACGACCATCATTGCCAGAGTCATCAACGCCAGGGTCGCTGTGACCCAGATGTTCGCAGTCGCAGTTCCGCCCAGGTGTAGTGAAAACACCGGAAAGATCGAACCAAGCGGTAACAACCCCAACAAATTCATCGTCAAAATGAAAAAGAACACGCTCCAGATGTAAGGGATGAAGCGATCAGTGTACTCGCCCAAGTAAGGGCGGGCTACGTTCTCACGGATGAAGTTACAGACGAATTCAATCCCATTTCCAAGCCCTTTAGGAACCAGACCGTTGATGCCGCCACGCCGACGAATCGCCACTGGAACGACTAGCAGCAACAGCAAGCCAGCCGCAAGGATCATGCTGATGTGGTCCGAGAACACCGTAATCGTGCCCTCCGGAGTCAATATCCCGGCATTGGCCTCAACCGTTTTGATGGGGTGCTGAACGATGTGTTCCAGCGGACTCGTACTCATAAGTTCGACTAGTTGAGCGCCAAATTAGAAATCAGTTCGGAGTAAGCATATGCCCTCAGCGGGAGGCCGGGGGCGCGGGCGGATTATATGAGCTTGTGAACTTTCTCACAAGCTCTTGTCCTAGATCAGTACCTTTGAGACAGTTGGCGGGAGCACGACCCCTGGGTCGAGTTTTCTAAGGTACCTTGCCGGGGGTTTTCTTTTCAAGCTCTTGTGCGGCCTGTAGGTGTTGTAGAGGTCCTGGAATCTCTGGATGTAAGGTCTCAAAGCCGAGACAGTATCGGGTAGCTCATACATTTCATAAAACTCTCCTCTCCAGGTTTCCTGCATTCGTTCGACGGTGCCGTTGAGCTTCGGACTCTTTGGCGGCAGCACATAGAGGGTGATGCCTCTATCTCGGCAGGCTTTCTCAAATTCATCCATAAATTCACTACCACCGTCCACTTGGATCGAGCTGATGTCAAACGGACACTCGGCAATGACTTTGTCTAGAAAGCGTGCTGCACAGCGAGAAGTGGCACGTTGATAGATCTCTCCCACTGTCCACCGGCTGACCGGACAGGAGGCTGAAAAGTGTTTGAGCCACTTGCCTGGAGCAGGGACCAGATGCAGCGTGTCGATCTGCAGTCGCTCGCCAGGGCGCGTTGGTCGGGGACACCATTTCGGCAGTCGCTGAGCGTGGAGCCGGCGCATACGCCGGGAGTTTTTGTACTTCTGGCGCCGGTAGCGTACCCGGTGGATTACCCCTCGATCCATTAGTTTGCGCAAGATACGCCCGACAGTGGCTTCTGATACCTCAAAGCCCTCGCCCTGGATCAGCGGCGCTAGGGTTTCCTTGCCCCAGGCAGGAAAGTCTCGACGAAGACTTTCGACTCTCTGTACCAGTTCAGGTGACCAGTCAGCCTTACGCACCCGTTTGGGTCGGCTTGAGATCGGTTCTAGATGTCGGGGGCCACGTTCAAGGCGTTTGCGCCAGCGGTAAAGGGTAGCTCGACTCTTGCCCAAGATCTGAGCTGCTTCTTCACCCGAGATCCCCTTGTCGCGTAGTTGCTCGAAGCTCGCAACCAAGCGCAGCCGATCACGAGCCGGAGAGCTTAAGACAACGATGTCTTCACGGTAGTACTTGTAGATACTGCGATCGAGTGCGACGATTTGCATCTGGGGGCCTCCCTTCGTTTTGGGTTATTCGATAGACCCGAAGGATCTTGGCCCCCTTTTTACTTGTCAAGGCTGTGGATGATGATGGGCTGGTGCAAAGCCAGCTACGCTTGCCTTCCCACAGCCCTTGGAAATCTCTCACGAGATTCCCACATCCCCCACAGCCTCGGCGACTAACGGCGCTGTCTCACAGGTGTTTGATCTAGGTCAGCTCTGGGGTGCGGATTGGGTCGTGTTTCGGAGGCCAGTTCGGAGGGCAGCTCGGGAGGCCGTTCAGGAGAGGATAAACCCCTGCCCTACGAAGGCACGGAATCAAGGGTTGTCGGATACTGGTATGGTCTCTTGAGGCCAACGTTCGTGTGGTCTGGGTGTTGGTCGGGCTCTTCTCGGTGGGGAGGTTTGAGATCCTTCGACTCCCTACGGTCGCTCAGGATGACAAAGGCGGTTAGGGGGATCTGACGCTCGAGTTCCAAATGGAAACGCTACGAGAGGGGGTAAACCCCTCCCGTCAACATCGCAGCAATTGGGACTTTGGACTCAGGTCTTCCGCAACCGATCCAGTCAACCGATCTTGGCTTGGTTGACCGAGTAGGCGAGGGCGGTTTCAATGGCGAGAAAGACACAGTAGCCGAGGGCTAGGGCACCGAGAAGCGGCTTGACCGGAGGCTCCATCAGCAACCAAACCATGACCACGCCAGCGATCGAGACCGCGGAACGACCCAGGGTGGCGGCCATCAGGGCATTGGGAGATATGCGCAAGACCAGCAGGATGAGCGCGCCGACGCAGGCACCAGCAAAGGTGGCGGCTAGGGTTGCCAGCACCACCGGGTAATTCTCGCTTGAAACCAGCCATCGGCTGACCAGGGCAAGCACCAGGAACGCGGCGACCACGGTTGGCCAAAATACTCGTGGAGTCATCGGTTGGAGGATCGGCCAACGATCCCTGCAGCCCGGATCGCGTTGTATAGACCGCCAACGATACCCAGAAGAGAACCGATCAGGACACCCCAGGGGCTGGATCCTTGGCTGCGGTCGATCCAATAGCCGAGCAAAGCTAGGCCAGCAACGGCGGCGGCGAAATCGAACCCGGGACTGAGGTTTTGGGATCTCTGTTTCGCGGAAGCCGCGTTTGCCTTGTCAGCGGCAGTATCGCCCTGAAGCGCGTCCGCCTCGCCATGATCAGGCGACGGTTTCGGATTTTTGTCCTTCAAATCCAGCTTGATCGAATCAATGGACATGGGGTCGTTGGGCATGGAGTTAGAAAACGATCAGATCAGTAGGCAATACGGATCTCGCTGCCACTGCCTTTGACCCGCACTTCGACTTTGACAGTTCGATCGTCCTTGGCGAAGCGCTCTTCACGACTGCCACCGGATCGCACCCAACCGGCTGACTCCAAACTGGAGCGAAAGCTAGTGCGAACCGCATCCGCAGAGTCGGGGCTCGCCAGAAGGACAAATCGCCCACCGCCGCCCTCGCCAAATTCGATCAAGCTGGAAGGAGTGTAGACCGGTACATCGGCGGGGAATCCGGTCGGTAAGACTCCGGACAGTTGTTCTTCGTCGCGCTCGGGGGCGACCTCGTCGTATTCGGTAGTCAGGTTCTCAACCGGACTGGCGGTGACGTCTACCGCCTCACCGGGGTCTACCGACACCGGCTCGGGGGTGCCACAGGCAGCTAGAGTCAGAACCAAGCCGACGGCCACAGGCACTGCAATTGTTTCAATGATCTTCATCGCTGAGAGAATCTTGCCACGTTTCTCCGCTGCTGGCGCATTCGAGGTCGGCTACTCTCGGCGCCACGGACTGCGGGCAACCCGATAGATCCACTGCAACCGCTGGCGAGACTTGATGCCCCCGTAGGCCAAAGTTGCCACCGCTAGACCAATCATCAAGGCCGCCGCCCAGGGATGATGGCGCAAGTATCGAGAGTACAGCGCACCGGCGAGACCAGCTACGGTCGGCAGTAAGACGTGAGCCAAGGAGAATTCACTCGCGCGGGATTGGAGTTTTTTCATTGTCCTGAACTCACTGGCCTCGACTTACTGGCTTCGACTCACTGGCCTCGACGATCTGGTTCCACTTTGTTTTCTAGGATTCCGACCCCGGTCGCTTCAACCTCAACCCGGTCGCCAGCTGCCAGCTCGCCGACCCCCTCCGGGGTTCCGGTGAGGACTAAATCCCCTGGCAATAGCGTCATGTGACGCGAAATGTAGACCAGTAGTTCCACCGGTGACCAAATCATTTGGCTGATGTGGCCGTGCTGGCGCAACTCGCCATTCACCTGGGTGCGCACTTCCAAGGCATCCCAATCGGGGTTGACTTGAATCGCTGGACCCAGCGGACAGAAGCTGTCAAATGATTTGCCACGAGCAAAGGTCTTGTCTCTGCGCTGCAGATCGCGGGCGGTGACGTCGTTGGCTGCGGTGATACCAAAAACCGCACCGCGCGCTTCGTCCTCGCTGGCGTGCACCAGTCGTCGACCCACGACCACTGCGATCTCACCCTCGTAGTCGACCCGTTCGCTCATGCTGGGCGTCAAAATCGGCGCCTTGGGCCCGACCACCGAAGAAGGTGCCTTGAGAAAGATCAACGGCTCGTCAGGAACTTCGTTGCCTAACTCCTCAGCGTGAGCGCGATAGTTGCGACCAATGCCAACGATCTTTCCCGGCTTGACCGGGGGCAGCAGACTCGGCGGAGCGTCGATCGTTCGGCCGTACTCCCAGCCACCGGGTTGAGTCTGCCAAGGGTCCGAGTGGAGGAAGCGAAACCCTTCATCGTCCTCTACGGCGTAGACCCCGTCCGGGCCAAGTCGGTACAAACGCATCGCTTCTATTCTAGGAGAGCTGACGGGAATTGCGTTACTGAAGCTAGCCGTTGCACCGAAGTCACGTCCGGCTCGAAGCACGAAGAAATAACCTTGGCCTCGCTGGCGGTCGGTGTGTAGGGCTGCGCTAGGTAGATCGCAAGCGCTACGCGGACGAGCTCGGAACGCGAACACCCTGCGTCAACAGCCGCACTGTCAAGCGCGGCCACAAGGTCTACTAGAAGCGAGATTGTGACTCTCGGCATTCTCATGTCCAGGCCATTTTACGGTGCGTGCCTCCGGTCGGGCTTTAGTTCTTAACCTATTGAAAAGCCGCAAGTTGCCGGGCGAGCGTGCAGCTTTGTCTAATAAATGTTGCGTGGCAAAATTGTTTGGTGCTGGTTGATTTTCTCGCCGCCCTGACGACAGATCTAGTTATTGGGGCTCTTTTGTTGGCCGCTGCCTACTTGTGCCAGCTGGCAAAAATTCCTTCTTTGACCCCTAATAACAAAAGCTGAATTCTCGTACGTTGTTCTTGCCTTGGTGCATACGGGCGCGTACAGGCGCACACGGGTGCGCAAGGCCGCTCCGATTCGAGCGGATCGGCCCGGGGTCGCTATCCCAAAAGTGTGCCAAATGAACCCTTTGTTTCGTCCGTACCTCCATGGGCGGGTATCCCGGGGACTCTGGCTCTCGTCTCGGTGTGCCACTAGAACCTTCCTTCATTTGACACATGTTGCAACAGCCGGATACTGCTATAGGTTTTGGCCACCCTCGTGCCAACCACGCGCTGGCCTCAGTAGAGGATCCCGTTAGAACTACAGCCTAGGCTTAGAGTAAGAAATTACACCGATGCGGCTCGTGCCCCAGGCGTGGCTTGTCGCACTCCTGCAAAAACCTCTTCATTTCCTTTTGTGGGGTGAGTCCGACGCAAGCGCGGCAAACGATTCCGCACATTTTACCGTGAAAAGCGCAACGCCAACACCTTCGGTCGGTGGATAACTCTAAGTAGAGTTAGGCTTTTCTAAGGATCGCCAACAGGCGAATTGCACCTTTGTTGGCGGAGGGTGCAGCGGGTTAGTATCGCAACCACTTTAGTCAATTTCTGTAACACGGAAGCTTTCCGCTTGCTCTCCGTTTTCCAGTTCCCAGCTGTCGAGTTTTCCGATCTTCTGCTGACCGTTCTCCCCCACCAGTAGAAACACGTAGCTCGTGTTGCAGGCCACCATTCCGCCGACCTTCCAGCCACGCTCCTGCAACTGCCAGCGAGTAAGCTTCTTTGAAGTAGGGTCAAAATGCTCAAGAAATTGTTCGCCGCCCTTCCCGGTAGAAACCATTGCCAGCTTTCCTAGGGGTTTGTTCCAGGTGGCCGCAAGCACAGCGGGCTTGATCTTGAGAAATGTTGCCCTTCGCGGCGCAGGTGGCTTCTCGGGAGTGATCGTTGACGGTGCACTTCCTGTTAGCTCTTTGCCGGCAGTGTCGACGTGTTGCTTGTAGGCCTTGTCAGCCTCCTCCTTGTGGTGCTTAATTGTCTCCTCTAGGTCCTCGGGGGGTTGATACTGCCGTCGCGTATCCTCCATTAATTCCGCCACTTCATAGTCGCGCGTTAATGCATAAACGCGATGCGACCCCCTTTCAATTGCATAACGGACTCTGTTTCCATCTGAAACGAGTATCAACTCTCTTGCTCTAATCGTCGGGCTGCCCGCCTCGTTTATATCCAAAACACCTAGTCTTGCGTCTCCATCACTGTCGTAAACAATAAGCCGGCTCGTTGGAAATGGAACATCTTCGCCTAGCATGCCGCCAGGCAGCGGAAGTGTGCTTACGGCCCACCTGCTTCCCACCGCAACAACCGAGGTGGCCACGGGCATAAGGGAAAACGCCCCTTTTTCTTTGCTGCCAGTTGCCCGATATGTGTACATAAAAAAAGGGTTGCCCACGACGCCAATGGTCCCAGACTTTGAGAGGGCAAAGCCAGAGCCCCCATCCTTAAGTTGGTTGACCCCCGGAGATCGAAGTGGGTCCGCCAAGGCGTCCTTGAGTGGCCCGGTTGTGTTTATATGCTTACCTGATAACGAGAAACTCGCGACTTTTGTAGACTTGGTGTTGAACAACGAAAAACTGGCGCCTTCGCTTGTTGCCAACAACAGCGTGCCTGTTTCTTCCTCGACGAGAAAGCTGTCTAGGTCTTTACTTTCTATGCGTTGGAGAACCACTGGTTCCGCAGCAACGGCCAGCGCTCCGTGCGTCCCAAAAACAAAAAAGCAACAAACCAAAACGTAAACTAATCTACGCATAAAATCTTTTCCCGGTAATTCTGGACACTGGCTTGAGTGTATCCACGCGGCCTACGGTGTCCAAGACATTACCAGACCGGTTGTGCAGGGTTCTTTCAAACAAGCGGTTAACCTAGCCCGCTTCAGAGCGTACGAATATCGTAGGTTCCATCTGACATCGTCAGCACGACGAATTTTTTTCCATTCCATTCACCGTATCTAACCCCGACTACAGAGTGCGCATATGCGCCAATCGCTAGAGCTGTCGCGCAAACACCCGCCAAAAACACTTTTGTCAATTTGCTACTCATGCTGCCCTCCTTAGCAAGAACCTGCCGAAACCGAAGCTGCTGTACTAGCGCGAGTTAAAAAAGCGCCAGTCCTTCTCTCGTTTCTTGACGACGATAAAGGCCGACCGGTTTTTGCTACCACCTCAAAGGTTGGTCAAGAGGCCATCGGTCATTGGTTTACTAAAGCTCGCACCGACCGATGGGTTGGAGCCTGGCCCGCCGCTAAGATCGAGCCGTGATGGGGTTTCTCAAGGAGGCCGGCAGCCTGCTCTGGCTCGCTGTGGTTTTGCTTCTAGCTATGGTTTTTGTGGTTGTTGGTCTTCCTTTTTCGATTCTCGGGGGGGGGGGAGCCACTGCCCTGGGGCCGATTTGCCTTTTTCTTATACATAGCTGCTATTGCTTTGTGGGTGTGGTGGAAGGGCCGATGATCGCGCCTAGCGAGCTCCGGTTACTTGGATGGTTGCTTCTCGTGGTGGGTGTGACTCTTTTGGCTGTTGGGTTTACTTTGACGGTCGAACCCTCAACCGTCCAGGATTTGGCTCTCTAAGCGACGATCTGCGCCGCGGTGCGGTAGAGCACTCTGGTTGTGTGGAGACTGGACCGTCTGGGCCGTACTGCGCGCGAGCTGGTTCCGTTTCTCGATGAACTCGACGGCCAGGGCGTGCGCTTGGTGTCGATCCGCGATGGTGGAGCGCTTGACTCCTCCACTCCGGCAGGTCGAATGTTTAGAACTCTCCTGGTTGCCTTCTCCGAGTACGAACGGGAAATTATTTCTGAGCGCACCCGCGCCGGGATTGCTAAAGCCAAGGCGGAAGGCAAAACCTGGGGTGGTCGCAAGAAGGGCGCGCGGTTCGTTCTAACTCCCAAGAAGGTGGAAACGATAAAAACCCTAGCCGAAGCCGGGACCTCAAAAACTGAGATCGCCCGACAGCTCGGAATCTCTCGGCGTAGTGTCTACCGCGCCATTGATCTACTCGGGCTGGGCGGGGGCACCTAGCTGAAGGCTTTTGGTTTCTTCTTGTCTCGTTTCTTTGATTTCAGACCCCTGGCCCGTCGTCTTGGGTGGCAGGGGGTGTTGTGGGTAGCTGTGGTCCACCCAGCAATCCACTAACCGGACCGAAGACCTCGGCGCAGCAAGATCCACAAGAACACGGGGGCACCGAGTAAGGAGGTCATGACGCCGACCGGGAGTTCGGCAGGAGAGAGGATTTTGCGCGCGCCGAAGTCAGCGAAGGCGAGCAGGACTGCGCCGAGAAGCCACACCACCGGCAGCAGCTGTCGATGGCGTGTGCCGACCAAGCTGCGGCCGATGTGCGGCACCACCAAGCCAACGAAACCAATCGGGCCGACCACGGCGACGGCGGCACCGATGGCGAGAGACGCGGTCACCAGTGCCCAGCGTCGAAAGCGGGCAACGTTGAGGCCACGACCTTGGGCGAATTCTTCGCCGGTGAGCAACAAATCGAACTGGAGATGGAATCGGACCGCAACCCCGAGCACCACCAAGCTCCAATAGCTGAGCCACAGAACTGATTGGTAGTCGACGGTTGCCAAGCCTCCCATCATCCAACGCACCATACGGAAGGTTTGGGTGTAGTCGGCGAGGGCTTGGAGCAACAAGATCAACGCGGAGCAGGTCAACGAAATCACCACGCCGGCGAGCAAGATGGTGGCGGCACTGGAACCACCGATCTGCGACCTGCGCCCAGCAAAAGACAACAGCAGCGAAGTGACCCCAAGAGCGCCCGCAAAAGCGGCCAAGGCAATCGCTGGAATCCCTCCCACCACTGCAGCTCCGAGTTGAATCGCCAGCACCGCACCCAGCGCTGCCCCGCTGGCAACACCAAGGGTGTAGGGCTCGGCGAGCGGGTTGCGGAAAATGGTTTGGAATCCAGCGCCCGCCACCGAGAGAAGCCCCCCGGCGGCCATCGCCAATAGCAATCGTGGCAGCCGCAACCTCCAGAACACGGTCTGCCCCAACGGCGACCTCCAGGAGAGTTCTCCGGGTGCGCTAGCGAACTCCCACGCGGTCAGCCCGGCGAGGGCGACCAGCGCTAGCAAGACCCACAGTACGACCCGAGACTTGGGCGTCATGAGCCCGGCTCCTGTTGGGTTGAGGCATCCAACTCGACCACCGGTGGGCCGTGGCTCGCGTGGACAAAGTCGGTGTTAAACAACCCGTTCAAAGAAGCGATGCTGAATCCAGTTTCTGGAGGACCGAGGTCAACCATGGCTCCCTGTCTCAGGCCGACCACTCGGGTGGCAATGGTACGAGCAAAGTGCAGATCGTGGGTGGCGATGACCGCTCCTCGTTCTTGAGCCTCTGTTTGCACGTAACGCCGAATCGCGGTTGCCATCAAGCGATGGGAAGCGGGATCGAGATGCGCAGTTGGCTCGTCCAAGACCAGTAACGGTGCCTGTTGCGCCAGTACCGCCGCCACCAAGACGCGTTTTCTCTCGCCACCCGAAAGGCTGTCGACTGCGCGTTTATGGAATCCGCTGAGGCCAACTGCGGCCAGCGCCGCGTCGACCGCAGCGGTCACGGTGGTCGGTGTGTCTGCTCTGCGATGGACATAGCGCCCCAGAGTAACCAGCTCGGCAACGCGCATCGCTAGATTGTCTGAGTCCGAACCCCCAGAACCTGGGCCCCCAGAACTAGATGCACTAGAGCCCAAGAGGCCAGAACCAATGCCGCCTGGGACGTTTTGCTGTAGATAACCGACTACTGTGGCCAGCGACTTCGATGAGTCATTGTCCAGCAGAGGCCACTCGACGCGACCTCGATGCGGTGACCAAATCCCAGCCAAGATTCTCAGTAAGGTCGACTTGCCCGCTCCGTTCTCACCAACTAGAACAACGACCTCACCAGGACCAGCGATCAGGTCGAGCGGTCCGAGTTGAAAACCACTTCGGTTGGACCAAACCACCCGCTCCGCGACCGCCAAATTGGTCATGCGGCGCACGCCGCCAAGGCGGCAACGATGTCTGCATACAGCTCAACAACCCGGGGACCGGGCACCGGAACGTGGCTGCCAGCGATGACTTGGTGGCAGGGCATGGGCGACGCGGACGGATAGATTCCGCGCCAGTCGTCTAGCAGTAAGCCTCGGTCAACCTGATCGTCAAAGCCAAACTCCAGAATGACATCTGGTCTGGTCGCCAAGGCGGTGTCCAGCCCGACGTCTCGATAGTGGTGACCAAACCCTTGTACCGCCACCACGCCTCCCGCTCGCTGAACTAGCACTCCTAGGTAAGTGTCTTCCCCAGGGACCAAGAAGCTGGCGATTTTCCCCGGTCCGCGGCCCACTGCCAGCAGTACCACCGGCGCATCGGTTCGGGTGATCGGAGCGAGACTCTGCTCCAGGCCACGACTCCATGCGACCCCTTGCTCAGGAACGCCTAAGCGCCGGGTAATCGACTGAGCGGCAATCTGAATATCCTCCAGAGAGTCGGAGGGAATGGTCAGGACTTCGACCTCCAGTTTGGCGAGCTTGGCAGCCAGTTCCTCTTCACTCTTGAGCAAGATAACCAGGTCCGGTTGTAAGGCGAGAAGTTGCTCAAGGTCGGCGTCGACCAAACCTCCGAGCTTGGGCAACTCGGTAATTTGCGGCGGGTAGGTCGCGTAGCTGCCAACTCCCACCAACTGATCGCACCACCCCAGCGCGCACACCATCTCGACTGCGGACGGCGCCAATGCAATGACCCGTTGCGGCGTTGCCAGAACGGCCCGATCAGAAGCGGCCGCATTCGCTTTCCCGCTGTCGGTCTCCCGGCCACAACCGACAGCGGCCCCCAGCAGCGGCACCATCGCCAGCAGAATCATGGCTGCTCGTGCCGTTACGCCCACTTGCACCCGCGACAGAGTCGTCCGAGCCCAGTGCTTCAACAAAGACCAGTGCATCAGCAAGCTTGTCCCTCTACTTCCAGGCAAGACCCAACACCCATCGTCGCCCGAGAGAATCGAATCCCAACACCTGTTGATACTGGCGATCGAACGCATTCTCCACACGGGCCCGAATCGAACCCCAACCAAAGTCCCGGGCCGCCGCCAAGTTGGCGGTGGTGTAGGCGGCGTTGGTGACCGTAGTGAAAGTTGCTGGATCGAGGTCCGGTCGAGAACCCACATGGCGCAGCGAACCATCCCAGGTCCAGCGCTCACCGTATCGGGTGATGCCAGCAGAGCTGGAAGTTTCTGGCCGCCGGAGCAGCGGATTGCCATTGGCGTCTTGGGTCTCGAGATCGGTCCACGAAACGCGCGCGCCATAGGTCTCAGCACGCAAGACCCATGAGCCCTCCCAGCCTTCGCTGCGAGCATCGCTACGATTCACTGCCAAGAAGGTAATCGGATCGGAGTCGATCAGCTTCTCAAAGTCGGAATCAAAGCGGGCAACCTCCAAGGTCCAATGATCTCCCGCCCGGCGCACTCCAAACTCCACGGTCTCCCCTGATTCCGGCTCCAGGTCGAGGTTGCCGAAGAAGGGGAAAAACAACTCACCCAGGGATGGGGCGCGAAACCCCTCGGCGAAACGTGCATGACTCGCCCACTGCGGATTCCATTGCACCTGCAGGCCGCCCCGCACGGTTGAATGTGCGCCAAAGAACTCATCGTCGTCGTAGCGCGCTCCGAGTTCTATCCGGGTCCGATCCCCCAGCAGGTAGGCCCCTTCGGCGAAGGCTGCCCACTGGCCACGCTCCACGCTGTCTAAAGCAACGCCAAAGTTGGAACGATTGTCGGCGATGTCATCAAACGATTCGACGCCCAATGCAAGGTGACCAGACGGTCCGCTACGGCGCACAGTACTGCGCAGTTGCAGCCTCTCGACCTCAGTGTTAGAAGAAGAGAAGAACGCGTCTGGATCTCGAAACTCGAGTTCCGAACGATGCGCCGTCACCATCACCTGTCCATTCCAGGACGATTGAGTCCAGTCCCAGGGAACTGCAACCTGCCAAGCGGTTCCAGTTTGTCGGCGATTGGGGCTGGGGAAACCTGATGTGGTGGGAATCCCTAGATCATGATCCGTGATACGCACCATCGCCGCTAATTCTGACCCTGGATTCAAGCTCCAACTGGCGCTCAGGTTGCCACCAGCAACACGGTAGTCGTCGTTGGTTTGACTGCCGCCATTTCCAGCACCATCGTCGGTACGCCAGAAGAGCGTTCCCTCGATCGAAGAGTCGCCTTGCTCCCAAGCACTGCTGGCACTGGCACGACCGTAGCCGTCGGTACCCACTTCTAAGACCGCTGAAGTCGCGCGATCCCTTTGCGTAACTAGGTTGACCACACCGCCGATTCCGTCACTGCCATAGAGCACTCCCGAGGGTCCGTAGACCACTTCGGCTCGAGCCAATCCGTCAGTGGTCAAGTGCGCCCAATCAAAGCCGCCGAAGAACGGATCGTTGAGGCGCACCCCGTTCCACATCACCAACACCTGGTCGGATTCTGCGCCGCGCAAAAACACCGAGGTCGCCTTGCCTGGCGAACCGGACTGCGCCACGATCACTCCCGGGATCGAAGCCAGGATGGTCGAGACATCGACCGCTTGGCGGGCCGCAATCTCGTCGGCAACGATCACTTCTGATCGTGCGGGGATTTCTTTTCTGGGGGTGGCTTGAGTGGTTGCGGTAACGACGATCTCTTCGTCGTAGCGCACTGGATCGAGGCGCACTGGGTCAACAGGCGCCGCCGTAACCTGGGCGGTAGTCCAAAGCAACGCCACCCCGGCAGTGCTCCAAACTCGATACGAATGCAACATAGGACCTCCTTTGGGTCAATGAGTCGCTGTTTCGTTGAGTCGTCGCGGCAGGTCTCCTGGCTCTCGGGTCTCCCTCGGGCAGCGCCTTCCCACACCAGAGATCACGATCTCTTGATGCAGTGGCAGATGCTGCCGTCGTCACCGATTACAGTGGCGGGGGCCGCGCCGGTATTACACCGGCTTCCCTCTTGTTGCCCGTCCGAGTGGACTTGGGGGCAACCGCAACGGATGAAAAAGAACCTAGGCGAACAACTCGCCTTCGGCGATTCTATGCGCTATCCGTTTTCACAGGCTTGGGGTCGCTCGAGATCTGGGTCGGCGTGTCCATAGATCGCACTGAGCTCTCGACACGCTGCGCTGACTCCCGCTTGATCGCCAAGATCCAACGCCGCTTGCGACAACCCCAGCAAAGACTGGCGTCTTCGCGGTGCCCGCTTCAGGGCATTGTTGTAAGCGGCTTGGGCTTCCGAAGCTCGACCGAGCTTGAGCAATACATCGCCCAGGAGTTCAAACGACGGTTTGACGATGTCCGGTGGACCGTACTCCAGCGGCAACTGATTCTCGATTGCCGTCGCTTGACCCAAGAGCTCCAGTGCTCGGGCTTCGTCCTCTTGGCCCAGGGCGACCATCGACGCTAACTCCAACTCCAACACCTGCGCCTCGTTGAGGGCACTCTCAACGACGTCGTCTGGCTTCGCTTCTTTTCGCAGCCGGGCAATCTCTTCGGAAGCAGCGGTCGCGGCCTCCCAGTCTCCTCGGTTCAGAGCTGCGTAGCCACGGCCAAATTGATCCTGCACCGCGGCCCCGAATTCCAACTCGGCAGGCGCATCCAGCGGCTCTAGATACTCAGCACCGGTTGCCACTACCCAGCCAGCGCGAAACGCCGCTTGATACCAAAGTGCGCGTTCTTTGCCGGATTCGATCGCGTACTCATCCATTTCGCTGGTCAGTGCCCACGCTTGCTCGAACTGGCCTAACTGCAAGTGTGAGTACTGCAGCCAGTGTAAGGCGTGGAAATTTCGCGCATCGACCCCCAGATTCTTGGCTCGGGCTCGATCAACAGAAACCGCAAAAGACTGTTCATTGGCAGCAATGGAATCGGCCCATCGACCGAGCGCAACATAGATATGGGAAATCATGTGCTGCGCATGCGACGCCGCAGGAGCAATACCAGCGTAAACCCTAGCCGCCCTCAGGCCCAGAGGAGCGTGGACTGGGTCGTCATAGGAATGAATCAGGTAGTGGGCTGCTCCTGGGTGACGCGAGTTGGCGGCGAAAACCTCCTCGGCAACCGAAGCAGCATGCATGAACGTGGCGAAATCGCGCTCGCCACCAGTGGTTCCCAGGATAGACAGTGCGTAGAACGCTTTCGCCTCCAAGTCGTCGGGATAGGTCTGGGATAGTTGTCCCATCGCCGCGGAATAGGCCCTATCCCGTTGCTGTTTGGAGCCTTCTCCATAGAGCACTTCCAGGGTCGCCAAGTAGTCTCGTTCCCGTTGAGTCTGGGCTTTGGCGAATCGCTCATCCGCGCTAGGGGCAAAGCTGCCCAAGACCTCCAAAGCTGCATCCCTGTCCTGTTGGCGCCACAACGGATGGTTGTGGGACATCGCCTCACCCCAGTAAGCCAATGCAAAATCGGGGTCGATCTCCTGAGCTTGTCGAAAAGCCTCAGCGGAATCTTCGAACTCAAAACTGTGGAGCAACAAGACTCCGGTGACAAAGGCTTGCTGTGCCTCCGCAGAACCGGAGTTGGGAAAGTCGAGTTGTCCTAGATCGGCAACCTCGATGGCGAAGTTGGGAGCCGCAACCAAGGACCATCCCAACAGTAAGAAACAACACACACCCTGTTTGATCTTCACCTGCAAATCCTCCTTCGCCTTGATTGGGTCCTCCGAAGCGCGCTCTGAGTCTAACCTGCGCGATGTGGCCGTTCTCGCAACGTTACCGACGATGCCTGCGACCCGAGAAACTTCCAACCTCTTGATGTGCCAACGCGACATGACATGTGGGTCTTTCGGTTGACAGCTACCGGTTAACCCGATACAAAATACACAGCTATTAGGAGATCGCCTATGCGTCGTTCAATTTTGTCTGTGTTTTTCTTGTTTGCAACCGTAGTGGTATCAAGCGTGCTGACCCCGTCGGTTGCCGCGCAGACCTTTACCACGACTCTCGCCAACGGCACCGAATTGATTTCCTATTACCGCCCGGTGATTTCCGCCAGCGACGAGACCAAGGTCAAAATGCTAACGGTCTCTGGCAACTGGGTAGAATTGGACCGAGACCAAGTGGTATCCCTCGACACCAAGGTTCCTGGCGGTCGTGGCGCAGAGTTGATGGCCGACGGAAGCATCCGTCTTGGCTATGTCGCCAACTACGACGCTTCCGAGGGAGACGAGGTGGCGACCGATCCAGCGACTCGTCTGCTCAACTACATCGTCGATCAAGACAACAATCGACCCGATTACAGCGTCGACCAATTCGCTGAGCCGGGCGATGCCGGTCGTGGCGGCCTGCCAGTCAGTGGATTGGGCGCGCCCCCTGGCCAAGCTGTGGGCTCCGGTGCCACCAGCTTTCCCACCGGGTCTGGCGGAGTGGACTCGGTCGAACCCAGCGAAATTCAGTAGCTCTGCAGATCTAACTCGATAACTCACGGGCACGGCCACGGTTCATGCCCACCACTTGGGCTATGTCTGTCGGTGTGCCGACACAGAGGACATAGATAGAAAAAACGCCTAACTGCAGATAGTCTCGCTCGCAATGGAAACCCACACCGTCCTCCCGTGGTATATCGCTGGCCCTTTAGTCGGCCTTACCGTTCCGTTGTTGCTTTGGATTGGTAACAAATCCTTCGGCATCTCCTCCAGCCTGCGCCACACCTGCGCTACGGTCTACCGGGGTAAGAATCCCTATCTCGCCTACGACTGGAAGGGGGACGGATTGTGGAACCTAGTCTTTGCTGCCGGGTTGATCCTGGGTGGCTGGGGCGCGGTGCGGTTCTTGGGCGCAGGCGGCCCGGTGGATGTCGCTGCCCAGGCGGCGGACATTTTTGCCCAATGGGGGTTGGCGCCCTCGCAGGGACTCCTGCCAGCAGAACTCTTCTCATGGAGCAGCCTGGCCACGGCCCCCGGAGTCATCACTATCGTTCTGGGAGGATTCTTAGTGGGATTCGGAGCGCGTTGGGCAGGTGGCTGCACCTCAGGACACGGCATCACCGGAACCTCGAACCTGGATAAAGCTTCGATCGTCGCCGTCCTCTGTTTCTTAATCGGTGGCATTTTCGCTCATTGGGTTCTACTGCCCGGGGTGATGGCACTATGACTTCCACCCGCCATCCGATCCGCGCATTCCTGCTCTACCTGGCCGCTGGGACCTATTTCGGCGTCATTTTGACGGTGGCAGAAATGAACTCCTGGTATCGAATCCAGGAAATGTTTCGCTTCGCTGACTTCCACATGTACGGCATCTTGATCACCGCCGTGCTCACCGCTGGAATCTCAGTGCGGCTACTCAAGAAACTCGGTATGCGCGACCTTGACGGCAACACACCCGAACTAGAAGGAAAAGAGTTCACCGGGTCCGGGAAAAAATACTGGATGGGTGGAATCGTCTTTGGACTCGGCTGGGGGCTGGCCGGGGCCTGCCCAGGACCGATTTATGCGCTGATCGGAGCTGGCGAAGGGGTCGCGGTGGCGGTCTTGGCCGCCGCTCTAGCGGGTGCTGCGAGCTACTACGCCCTCGCCTCAAGACTACCTAGCTAACGTTCACCCTAAGAAAACAGAGTCGATTAAGGACTTGCACTATGATCGCCTTTACTGAGAGATTGCGGTGATTCGACATTCGATTTTCAACTTTCCCGTGTTCGCAGCTCTGCTGATCTCTGGACCTATTGCGCTACTCGGGCAAGCCACTTCACTGCCGCCGAAACAGGCTGATCAGGTCTTTGAGATTTGGGAAGTAGAAATCAAGAAAATCGACGAGCTTCTTCAGAAGCACCCGAAAGCTGCCTACAAGCGATCTTCAAAGCTTCTTGACGAAATGCGAGATCGATTGATTAATGGGCCGGCAACCGGCCACTTTCTGGGGTCAGCACTTAGCCGCAAAGCATTGGCCGCTTATGGTCTTGGGGAAGAAGCAGAGGCAGTGTGGCAATGGCAAGTGGCGCTACAACTCTTTCCAGAACTGGAGAAATCCACGCTTGCGGCCTATGGAGAGGCAGGGGCCTTTCTCAAGCATCACCCTGTTCGAAAATCCAGTGAACGCGAAGGATACTTGGACGAGATGCTTTCGGAAGAGGACCTCGTCAACCTTGGCCTTACTCTTGAGCCATTCGATTTTCCTTCCGAGCCTAATGATGTGAACCTTATTTTGCCGCCAAAGAAACTGAAGGCTCCTTCACCTGTATTTCCCAGAGCTAGACTCGGTACCCAAGCTCTGGTTGAAATCGAGGCCATCGTTGGCCTCGACGGCGCTGTACGGGAGCCAGTGGTAATTAGAGCTGAAGGAGAGCTAACCGTGGTCTACGCTGCTCTTGACGCAATGCGCAAATGGACGTTTCGACCTGCAACCTCAAACGGAAGACCTATTGAGTCTCTGTACACACTGACCGTCCACTTTGATTCCTAGGCCCTGATCGCACCGCGAGCGAGGAGGTTCTCTAACCGGCTAGGTTGCCGCCCGTGCTCTGGCCAACTCTTGCTTGCGGGATTCGTAGATCCCGTCAAGCTGGTTGTTCACCTCGCGCACTTTTTGCAATTCCTGTTGCGAAGCGCTGTCGTCTCCAGCCAGCTCTAAAGCCAGGGCCAGATCGAGGCTGTTGATCAGCTTCAAGATTCCCAGCTCGTGGCCTAGATAGGGAAAGTACTCTCCCGCAGCGCGAAATTTCTCGGCTGCCTGGGCTGCATTGCCCGCAGTTAAGATTCGCGACCCTTGATAGTGGAGCTTGATCCCGTGGGTCGGATGTTGCTCGGTGAGCAACCCCAACTCATCCAGCTCAGCAACTTCCTTCTCGAACTCAGATTCCATCTGCTGCGCGGTTTCCAAATGACCGGAGAGCAGAGCCATCCGATGAAGAATTAGATCCGAGCCTACTTCTTTGACGCAATCGTCGTCTCGATCGACAAACCAATTGTCGTAACGACCGGATCGATAGTCACTCCAGAGTTCAATCGCGCAGTCCATCCTTCTGCTGATCGCCTCTTCGCAGTTGGCTCGAGTAGCTTCTTGCACCGCTGGAAAACGGTCTTCGTAGTTGGCAAGAATGCCCACCATTATCTGGTGGCTGTAGGAAGCGCAAAACCCGGGATGAATGTCGAGTGCTGCCTTAAATTCATCCCAGGCCTCTTCGTAGCGACCCACCAGAGTCAGTAGTTCTCCCCTCGAGTCGTGGGGATTAGCTTGATCGGGAGCGATGTATTGATAGGTCATGAAGTGATCTTCGGCCTCGTCAAAATCTCCCCTGCCCATTGCGATGTAGCCAAGATTGTTCTGTGCTGTGACCCAGTTGGGGTCCGCCTCCAACAGTTCTTTGTACAGTTTTTCGGCTTCGTCGAGTTCTACCCGGCCCCAAGCGAGTCCCGCCTTCGCTTCTAGTCCCCAGGGGCTGGTGGGATGGGCCACTAAATACTCATCAAGGATTTCGGTCGCCTGCGCTTGCTCTCCCTCCAGCCGGGACGTAGCGTACTCAATCAGAAACTTCTCGTGATCTCGAAGCTGACTCACGTCAAACGGCCGCATCTCTTCAAGCAACGCTTCATGTTCACTGCGCGGAGCAAACTGAAGTGCCATCAGCTTGGCAACGGCAAAGTTCTCGTCCAGTTCAGCGGCCCGAACAAAGTGAGCTTTGGCTTGGTCGCCGTAGAGCCGCATACGAGCTTCCTGGCCCAGGAGAAATTCTTCCAGGGCCTCCGGGGACTCGGTGGTCCATTGGGTGCCCTGGTCTTCGCGAAAATAGGAAAACATCACCGCGGCAGCAGCCACGCCAACCAATAACATCAAAATTGGTTTCTTCATTACACAACCTCTAGAGTGCCGATCCTTTGGCCACCATCTCTCGCGGACGCCGCAGAGCAATGACCGTAATGTCATCGTACTGCTCAGCGTCCCTTACAAATACGGCTATTTCCTCGACAAGTTTTGCCACCAGCTCGCGTGGGCTTCCATCGGTCGACTCCACCACACTCTTGAGGCGCTCCAAGCCGAACAGCTCTCCCTCAGGATTCATCGCTTCCGTCACACCATCCGAATAACACAGCAATAGATCGCCTACCTCAATTGTGGCCCGTTGCACTTGATACTCGTCACCATTGAGCAGACCTCCCAAGGGGATTCGGTGAGCCGGTGGAGTGAGCTCAGAAACCTCACCACCAGCACCTCGAATCAAGGGCTCGGGCTGCCCTGCGAGGACATAGTCCAAGTTGGTACCATCCGGAGAGGTCAGATACGCCAGCGCAACAAAACTTCGCCGCTTTCCCAACACATACAGCCGCTGATTGGCCAACCAGAACAGCCTCTGCGGCGAACGCTCGGTGAGCGCCAATGAATGCAGGGCTTCGTGCGCAGCCATCATCATCAAGGCGCCCGAGATCGACTTGCCAGCGACATCTCCATAGACCAACGCACTTGATCCTTCCGTGGGACCGGGCAGTTCGGTGAAAAAGTCGCCGCCAATTTTCTTCGCTGGAGTGCAATGTGCTTCGACTTCCCATCCCGGACCGAAATTGATGGTCTCCGGCAACAGATCTTCCTGGACCGAAGCGGCGATCGCCAACTCTTTCTCTATCTCCGCCTGTGCCGTACGCTCAAGCAGAAGAGTATTGGTCTCCAGGGCCAACGCCGCCTGGGAACTCAAGCGCCGCAATAACCCCAGCTCATCTTCCTCAAACACCATCTGTGATGTCTTGTCGGACAACACCATCAACCCAGCGGTGCGGCGAGGCGAAGAAAGGACGCACACCACCTTGACCCCGCTTGAGGTGAGTCCCTCAACCCAAGTAGACAAGTCGCGGTGCCGATTCACCAAACTCTCGAGTTCCCCAAGGGCCACAACTCCACGCTTGGCAGCCAAGCTGTGTTCGATCCCAGGGATGGACGGCAATACCTCAGGCAAGAAGTCTGGTCCAGCCACCCGATTCAGAACCATGACCTCCGGTGAAGTTAGGTCTGCCTCCGCCAGATAAAGACCAGCGAATTTCAGCTCCAGCCGCTCGGGAAGAGTTTCAACCAATCCCCGTACCACTTCCCGAAGGTCGTCCTGCTGCGAAAAAGCAACTTCGATCTCCTGCAGTGCCCGCTCCAGATGACTGCGTTCGGCATAGATGAATCGATTGACAAATCCCTGCACCCGGCGACGCAACGGCTCAAACAGAAGCACGATGGCCAGTGCCAATAAGACGGGGAACCAAACCGATCCCGCCAAATCGGTCGCCGTCGACAACACGCCAAACCCGGCGATCACCAGCGCATAAATTGCGGTAATCGCCACCGTGGTCACGGTGTAGAGAACGCTTTTTCTCAGAATCACCTGCACGTCCAGCATGCGAAAAACCACAATCGCGTAGGCAAACGTCAGCGGCACCAGGGTTAACGGAAACACGCCCAAGTAGAGAAACTTGTCGGTGTGCAAGATCGCCGGGAACGCAACCGCCGTAATCAAAAACGGCAGCAAGCCAAACAACGAACCAAATAGCACTAGGTAGCCACCACGTTTTTCCCGGGCGCTACGTAAGCGCGCAATGTTCCACAGCAGTGCACCCAAACCGAGCACCATGTAGATCGCGAGCACCCACCAGTTGGCCAGTGGAGCACCACTCACCAGCTCCACCGCTCGACCCTCCGTTTGAGCCCACGTCAGGACCGCCGCCATCGTCAGAAAAGGAATCAGGTAGATCGTGACCAGCAAAGCAATCCATCGATGGCGCAGGCGCTTGTCGTAACCTGGAATGTCCGATTCTCTGATCTCACTGGCCGGAAAAATGCGACGCGGAAAGACCAAAAAGAAATGGAGAAAACAGGCCGGCAGCCACAGCAACGCGAGCGTGCCCACTCGCAACACCGCCGCGTCAAACGCCGAGTACGACAGCGGACGCAGGCGAAATACCAAAAACAGCATGAACAGCCCGCCGAGCAGGAAAAACAATTGCGCAGCCCGTTGGCGCGGTTGCTTTCGGAAAACAAACCAACCGACAAAGAAGAACGCGAAACCGAGCAGGCAAGCGTAGAAATAGGGTGCCGTGATCAGACGGCGGGGTCCTAGCTCCACCTCGACCTCACGCACCCCGGCTGCATCCTCTACCAGATACGGCACCACATCCCCAACCGCTCTTTGGCCCAGGATCTGGGCGGCATGTGAGGTCGATTTCAGGATCGATCGGTCAATACCGACAATTGTGTCTCCGGGACGGATCCCGGCTTCGTAAGCTCCGGATCCAGGCAACACCTCGCGCACCAACAAGATCGCAGCCAACCTCTCGTCCAACACAACCCCATCAAATGGCCGTGGGCGCAAGAGATCAACGATCGAAACCAGCGCCAACGCCAGCGCCAGCCAACCCACCAACGAAAAAATGCGTCGGCTGACTACCATGTTGCTGTTATTTGGACGGACGCCCATACCCCTAACCTACGGGACAAGTTCTCATGTTGTTCCATTCCCCTACTCACCTACGATCGACACCATCCAGACGGTTCTCTCGCTTATGGAGAACGCAACAACACCGTGGAGAAGCACCGTATCTTTACGAACCACTCCAACTCCCCGGCCTTGTTCCGCCGAGCGACGCGCTGAACTAAAACCCCTCCGAACTAGAGACCGGCCAACAAGCAGCCAAGCGCCAGCAGCACCAACCCGACAATCGCCAGGGTGAACGCATACGGGGCCAGGGCAACGATGATGCCGTACTTACCCAACAAGGCAAGGACACCCAACACCACTGAAATGATCCAAGTGATTTGTTTTGGGGCGCTAATAGTCATGGACAACCTCCTGTTACCGATCAGTTTCAATACCACACCACTTTAGCAGGTCCGTTGCAACTTGATGACTTCTGTCTATCACCACTCGTCGCAATCCAGGTCGTGGTTGTTGGCCCAAGGAGCAGAGCTGTCTTCAGGATATTTTTCGCTCGCGTAGGTCGCCAATTCTCCGGTTGTGGGCCTGATATACAGTCCCGCCCCAGCAGAGAACATTAATCCCGCATAGCTAAACGTCCTTGTTATTAACAGTGTTGCGGTCGCTCTCCCAGGCTGGACCGGCGATGCATTACAGGGTAGGAGGGTAGGTGCCGATTATTTGGCTCAAAAAGAATAGCGCGATCGTTTCGGCCTGCGTCTTTGCTACGACTTCATCCAAGCAACCACAACCGCGGCGAAAACCGCACCGAACAAGAATGTGGCCATGGCAATGAGTTTTTGGGAGAAGGTGTCCATCAACCCTGCTTTGCCCAAGCAAGAGGTTCCTGTCAGCCAAAGTACAGCCAGTGGGATAAGAACGCTGAGAACAACCGTCCAATACGTAGGCGAAAATACAATCGGGCCAACAAACATCATGAAGATACCGGAGGGCGCGGTTGCTAGTACTAATCCGTCGCCGAGGATCGCAAGATCCCTGGTGTCGTTCGGTTTCGTCATTGCAGTCCGTAGTTCGTTGTCGTTGTCAAGACATTCTTGTTCGATTCTGAAACAGCCTGAGCCGCCAACTCCAACCCGTACCGATCAACGTCAGTAACCACCGCTTCAATATCAATTCGATCTGGGCGACCGTGATCTAGCCAGCGCTGTTACAGCAGCTTGGCGAGTTCGTAGGCTTCCTGGCGCTTGATGTCAGAGAGTGTGCCTTGACAACCAGGGCGATCTGGCTCGGTGGTGGCGTGGACCGGGAAGATGTTGGCTGCTACCGCGTTGGATGCTGCGGTGAGGTAGGACGAAGCGATCACTAATGGTTGAGATGCGAGCCAAAATGTTCCTCGATGGTCGCACCGAGCGCAACCAGAGCAATAGCCACAACGAGAATGGAAGAATACAAGAGAAACTTCCTAGCCTTGCCACCCATATGCTTGAGCCTGAGCGCCAAAGCAAGGTTAAGAAGGCCAACAGTCAACAAGAGAACCGGACTCCATAATGGCGTCATCGGTGGAATCTAGCAGATCAAGAATTAGAACAGCAGCATCGCTATCACTACCAGCCCAACCAAGCAGCAGGCCATCCAGTACCCACAGCATGGGCAGCAGCAGAAGTGGACTCGCCAGTTACTGATCTTCAATCTTCCCAGATCCGGATGCGCCGGAATGGGTAGAAGCCAACTATTTTCGGGCCTCTTCCAAGGAAGTTGGTCTTGGAGATGTCGTACAGGGTAGGTGCCGATTATTTGTGAATTTGGATCACTTCAAATACCGACTTGTCTCACCTGCCGGAGATCACTGTAAACGGACAGCCCCAATGAACGAAGTAGCCGCCAAAACAATCCCCTCTCCCTCTTCAAATAGATCGTTCGCTTCATGAGAAACATTTCGACTCGTTGCCGGATTTCATGAATTCGCTGAGTTCTCGTCATGTTCGCCGATTGCCGAATGACAAAGGTCCCCGGATCTACCGTTGAGACAAAACTGAGATCGCCCCCTTTCGAGATCCAGATCTCCATTGAAGCTCCCTTCGTCAGGGCAACCCCAATCTGCATGTTTGCCTGGCTCGATTCAGGCACCGGATGCATGGTGATGCGTAAGGTGGCCTTACTCTCAACCAGCAACGCGACTACTTCGCCACCTGATTCTTGTAATTCAGTAGGAATACAAAACGTCATCCTCGTACCCATTGTCTAGTATTTGTCCCCAGCCTACAAATTCTTGTGAACGGCTACGTAAATAGAGGGACCCAACCCTGAAAGTGCCAGCCAAATATTTGCAAGGACACAGCAACGATTCTCGTCCCTCTCACCATGAGCAGACGACTTCGATTCATCCCGCCCGGAGGCGCCTTGGTGGAGGTCACATGCCGTACCATCCAAGGTCGCTTTCTCCTCAAGCCTTCGCCCCTGGCCAACGACATCATTCGAGGTGTCCTAGGGCGAGCACAAAGGAAGTATCCGGTGGAAATCCACGCGTTTGCCTTCATGTCCAATCACTACCACCTGTTGATCTCGGTGGCTGACTCCGAGCAAATGGCCAAGTTCATGAACCATCTCAACGGAAACTTGGCCCGCGAACTCGGCAGACTGCACAATTGGACGGACAAATTTTGGTCTAGGAGATACCAAGCCATCGTCATCAGTGAAGAACAAGCAGCGCAAGAAGAGCGAATGAAATACATACTCAGCCAGGGCGTCAAAGAAAGGCTGGTTGCCCATCCAGTTGATTGGCCTGGAGTTCAGAGCGTAGAGACGTTGCTGCGCCGCAAGTCGACCGTCGAAGGCCACTGGAGAGACAGGACCCGAGAGTTTCATGCTCGCGGGTTGGACAGTGGCTTGGTCTTTCGTACCAGGGAACGAGTCTTCCTAACTCCCCTTCCCTGCTGGGCCGATCGCAATCCAAAGTGGATTGCTCAACGAATACAGGAGCTGATCCAGATTGTGCAACAGGACAATCCGTTCATAGAGCGTTCAGAGATTCCCGACCTGGACCCTACATACCGACCGAGCAAGCTCAAGCGCCGACCAGCACCCATGTTTCACTGCGCCAGCAAGGCGATGCGCAGGATCCTCTATGAAGCCTACTCGTGGTTCGTCCTGGCATATCGTGAAGCCTGCGCTCGGTTGAAAGCTGGCAACCTCACCGCCGCCTTCCCTCCTGGGTCCTTCCCACCACCCAGGCCATTTGTGCCCGTATAGCAACGGCTCCGTCCAGATTGGCTTTCCACTTCCATCCCGGAAGTGAAACATAGCCGCGCCCCAACATCGAAAAACAAGAAAAATCCAGCAGAAAGAACGCGACCTACCCCACTTGGCCTGCGATTCAACCTAGAGAACGACGCGATCTCGCTCAAAAACACCAAACGAAAGTGTTGACACACATCAAACGACGTCATGCACCGTCCCCTCGAAACAAGGGTGGTACCTAGCGGCGCCCGTGCCCGTATAGCCCGGTTACGCCACATGAGTCCGCGCACCGAGGACTCGTACTTGGGTTGGGTCAAGAGATAAATCAGGTTTCATGATCTGAAGTTCAAAAAAAAGAAAAAAGAGGGTGGTACCTATGTCCTCGTCCATCAAACTTCGGATCCGCCGCAACGGATGAGACCGAGGAATTCGCCGTTCCAGGTCAACGTAGCTGAACATTGATCCCTCACCTTGATCCGATCCACGCATCAAAACCTCCTATTCCCAATTATAGAATCGTTATGGTCAGGTGGTGGGGTTTTTCAGCAAGCTCTTAGAGGTTGGATTTACGATCTTACCGATCATTTCGAAGTACGAGAAGACAATCGCGATGAGCCCATAGGCAGCATGACACCAAATGTCTTGCTTCCCCTCCCGATCATCCTCCATCTCCTTTAGCACCTGCACGGCAACACCAAGCTGCCAGACTTCCACTCTACATTCGAAGATTTCGATCTTGTCCGTGAGAGTCCACGGCTTCTGCTTTTGTTGAATGAACTGCATTGGTGGCAAGAACACATCCCCGGAGTTGAAGTCCAGGAACTTACTGCTACGGAACACCCCGTTCATACGTTACCCACTACGAATCTCCTTTCTCCTTGATAAAGGCCTGACTGACCACGCCAGCGAACATCTCTCCTCGAAAAAGAGGGTTCTATGAGTCGGGCGGTCCAGTCAAGGGTTTTCTTTCCATCGATCATGCGTTCTTTAGATTCGGATCTAACCTCAGGACGAGCTTCTATTCGCACTCTCTTGGGTCCGTCTTTGGACCGGTGCATGGTGAGTTTTCCGTCTGTTGAGGAAATTCGATGCTCCCATCTGGCACGCGGAGTCCCAGCCTCCAACCCATTTATCGGAGTCATCGAAACTTTTCATCCGTCCTTTGAAACTCATGACTGATTTCTCTTGCTTTCTTACTTCGAATCCTCGCTTATGTGGCTTGTGGAAACGGCTGGAAATTCTCGTTTGTGACCCACAACCTATGCAGTAGGACTCCGATCTTTCTAGCCAGCGCTACCACTGCTTTGCTCTTACCTAGCCTTGCCACCAAACCCTCACCCCAGCGCTTGAGCGCTGAGTCCTTGTGACACTGTAAAGATGCATGCGCAGCCTGGACCAGGAGTCGGCGCATCTCGCTATCCCCCTCCCGAGTGATCCGGCCACGGATCTCATGCCCTCCTGAGCTGCGAAGCGAGGGCCTCAAGCCCAGGCATGCTCCAACATCTCGACTCTTTTGAAACCGATCTGGATTGTCTACCCAGCCGGCAAAAGCCAAGCTCACCAGAGGCCCTACCCCGGGCACTGTCTGCAGACGAACGAGAAGCTCATCGGTACTTGCTTGAGCTTTCAGGTCATTCTCTAGCTCACAGATCCGATCCGACAGCTCACCGATCGTCGATACCAAGGGAGCCAGGGCCTCTGATACTCCCGAATCGAATCCCATCGATTCGTAACGCACCATGAAAATCTTGGCCGCACACGAAGGCATCCGGTAGCCCTGAGCACGCAGAGTCCCACGTACCGCGTTGATCAACGAAGTCCGAGACTTAACCAGAGCCGATCGCACCCGTAAACGAGTGCGAAGCTCCTGGGCCTCAGGGCTTCGCTGATACACCGGACGCAGAAACCCCAGGTCTAATCGGCTCAGCCGAGCTAAAACCTCGGCATCAATGCCGTCGGTCTTTAGTGTCGATTCGGCAATCAAACGCACTCGCCGGGGATTGACTACCGTTACCGCATGACCTAGATCACACAGCAACCGATATACCCACGGCGTCACCGGACCGCTCTCCAGCGTCACTTGTGCACGCTCACGAGAACCGAAGAACCCACGGATCGACGTCTCCGTCGTCGAAATCCGACGACGAACCGTCACCTCACCCTCCTGAGATATCCCACATACCTCGCTGTACTTTGAGTGAACGTCAATGCCAAGATACTCCATGGTCGGTCTCCTTTCTCGGCTAGATGCCGATTTCTTTGGTTGATCCAAACTGGCACATTGTCCCAGCTTGGAGACCGACCGACTCATCTCATCTGGCACCTATCTCTACGCACCTATCTCTACTCCTGGGACCCCTCGTAGAGAACGAAACGAGGTAGGCCATGAAATCCAGAAACAAGAACTCCAGCCCTCAGTTGCCTTGCATCGCGATGACTGGCTCCACAGTCTGGGCCCAGGCACAACGAGAGGCACACCGTCCCCTCGAAACAAGGGTGGTACCTATGTCTGAAGCCAGCTCGTTATATGAAGGGCTACGCTGGGTTAGATTTAGCCGGAGCAAAGAACAGCCTTCGCGTTGCCTCAATTCGGACATGCGTGACCACCCTCTCTACCATGTTGCAAGACACGAACTCTTCGTCAGTGTAGAACACTTGGTTATGGTATTTCCGCAGCTGAGCAGGGAAGCTGTCGACATCCCTGTACTGCTCATGCGTAAGTATGAAGAACTTCTCTGAGAGACGAGAGAGTGAAAATAAGGCGATCTCCTCACCGGCCCCCTTCGATGCATCCAAGACAACACAGACATCGCATGCTGCAAGATGGTAGATCTCCTTCTCTGGAACGCTCAAATGTGCTGACCCCTGAATCATCTTGTCGAGTTCCTGGTCTTCGCTAAAACGAATTTCTACGTTAGGAAACTCAGTCGCTAACCTATCCTTGATTTTCTCTCGCTTCACGTAGAGTGCAGCATCGTCTCTGCCGGGGCCCCAAACAAGAATAGCTAACGAAGCTTCAGAGGCTCGTTGCTCTACCTGCCTTATATTTCGATCGAAGCCCAAGATCGGAACCCTAAAAGGAACGGCTAATTGGTAGCAATACTGTCGAATCTTTCGTAGACGGTTTCACCAAGTCGTGTACTCGTGAACAGGCTACCCCTGGCATGCAACGCCTTGAACCGCGTGAGACGTGCGAGACCGACGGCAACTGTATCCATCTTCGCCTTCAAGTCAACACAGATCTCTGAGCCTGTCCTTTCTTGATGTTGCACCACACTAGCCAAGATCCGTGCGCCCAACCAATCGTCCTCCATCAAGCTTCGCACTAGTTCACGTTCCTCGAATGCCTTAGCTAGTTCTTCGCTGGCTTCAAGCTCGCGAATTCGTACTCGTAGTTTCTCTTTTTGCTTTTCTCCGTACAGCGCAACAACGACAGACGACCCGCGTGGTTTTTGCTCCTTGCTGAAAACATCAACTAACAATCGGTCTGTCGCGCCAGTACTGACCAGGCCACTCACTAGACTCCCGAAGATTGCCGCTGAGGCTTCAAGGTGTCGAATTGGTGGATCGGGTGCTCCGTAGAATGGCGCTATCCCTTGGCTTGACATGACACGCGTTAACGCCACGGTAGAGGCAAGGTGTTGCATCGACACATATCGTGCGCTATGAACTGGCCAATCTGCGGGAGGTGGAATTCTCGCCTCAGTTATTTTCGAGGTCATTCTCTCTACTCTTTCTCAGTTTCTGGCAGATCGTCGATCATCTCGCAAATGCGCTTATCCGCAGCGAGCGCCGCCAGTTTTTTTTCAACATCTTGTATAGCGCTTTTCAATTCGGCAAAACCTGACATGTTTAATTGAACAACATTGGATTGTTGTGAGCCATTCTCGGAATCTGTAACGATCTGGAAAATCACCGTCGGCACAAATTCCCGGATCTCTAGGCGCTCTTGGTCAAAGCGCGGCCTTAGGTCCACGAAAGACGTGAATTTAATAGCAGTATCGAGAATACCAGTTCGAAGCCAACGGAGCTTCCGCGCTCGGTCGAGATGTGGATGTTCTCGCAAGAGCTCATAAAGGCGGTCCACGATCAGTTCATATCGGTCACCGAGTTCATCTTTAAAGCCCGTAAAGTCCAAAAATTCGCCAACAACCTCTTGATGGCTCTGTCCCTCACTTGCCCACTCTCGGCTCGCCCCGTAGAGGTACTCCAGCCCGTTCATCATCTGTAAGAGTGAACTCGCCTCAATATCTGAACTAAGTTGCTTTCTAAGACTCTTCAGCCGTGCGCTGTCCGTGTCGAACGCATCCGCACTTTCTACCCCTCGGCTGATCACTTCAAAGTCTTGATCCGAGAGCTTGGCAATTGCATCCATCGCCATTGAAACCGGCGGATAATACCCGTATCGCACCTTCATTTGTCCCCTCGGATGAAGTGATTAATCAAATCTACAGCCTTACTTAACACCAAGCGAATCAAATTGACAGCCTAGTGTCAAGGCCAATCTTACACTGCATGAGCCCCCAATTCGCCAGATCACCCCAAAGTCGCGCACTACAAACCGAATACGGAGATCACCTGAAACTTGGTTTCGTGTGGACAGTCCGGTCTCTGTCAACGGTCGGCAAGTTCCGCGATGGTCACACTTGGCTCCGCATCACAGTCTCCGCCACAGCCTGAGCAATAAGCTCCAACCCACACCGATCAACATCCGTAACGACTGCCTCGATATCGATTCGATCTGGTCGATCCCGAGCTGTGGAAAAGGTGTCAGCTGAATATATTTTGAAAACGAGGATTCGCTCGAAGGCAAGTGTGAACCCGTTCACACTTGCAACGAACAGAATTCCTTCGGGAGCACAAGTGGAGTGAAACGGATGCGATACAGCAGGCTAGGGATTCGTTCCAACGCGAGTGCGAACAAGTTCGCACTCGCATCGACCGATATCCCTTCGGGTTGTACAAACTGAGCGAAGCGAAGTGGTGCACCCGAAGGGATTCGAACCCCTGACCTACGGCTCCGGAGGCCGTCGCTCTATCCAGCTGAGCTACGGGTGCGTGGGGTGAGCGACGGGACTTGAACCCGCAACCACCTGGACCACAACCAGGGGCTCTACCGATTGAGCTACGCTCACCACGTAGTAAAAGAACGCCTTGAGCGGGTGGCCTGCCTGGAGGGACTCGAACCCCCGACCCGCGGCTTAGAAGGCCGCCGCTCTATCCAGCTGAGCTACAGGCAGCCGTGAAGCTCGTTCCGCGCTGGTCGGGGCGCCCAGATTCGAACTGGGGACCCCCTGCTCCCAAAGCAGGTGCGCTACCAGGCTGCGCTACGCCCCGCCACCAAACGCGCGCCCCCTGGAAGGCGCCGAAACGCGGATCGGGAGTCTACGGGCGCCCCTCGTGAAGTGTCAATCAAGAGGTTCTGTTTTGGGGCTCTGACAAGATCTCGATCAGGTACAAACATTGCTTGGTTGCAAGGTGACGGCGGTCTTGGCTGTGCTCACAACAGTCATGAAAGGATGGCCGCATTGGCGAGCGTTGAAGTGGCTATCGGTACCAGCAGAGGAGAACCCATGAGAACATTGACCCAGACCCCTAGTTGGCTTGCGATCGTCTCAATCGCGGCTTTGGGGCTAGTGATGATGACTACACCAACCAAAGCTGACCACTCTCGTTCCAAGAAGGTTTCGGAATTGCACGTTTCCGGGCGTGGCGAAGTACGCACTGATCCGGATCTGGCAGTGGTGACTTTGGGCGTGGTTGAGGAAGACAAAGAGGCCGGGCTGGCCCAAGCGGCGGTGAATCGGGTTGCTAGATCTATCTTGGCGGCGATCACGGAGCTCGGGATTGAGCCGTCCGATGTCCAGACTTCTCGGCTGAATTTGCACCCGATTTATGACCGCGGCGAGAACCGGCGAAAGCCCTTAGTGATCGGATTTCGCGCTTCCAACACGGTGACCATCCGGGTCTTGGACCTCGATTTGGTCGGTCCGGTGGTGGACGCCGCCATTTCTTCCGGGGCTAACGAAATCCAAGGGGTGAATTTCCAGCTTGACGACGATCAAGACGCCCGGTTGGAAGCACTACAGCTCGCGGTTCAGGAAGCTCGCAGCAAGGCCGAAGCGATGGCCAGCGCCCTGGGGTTGCCTTTGGGGCCGGTGTTGATGGTCAACGAGGGCGGAGCACGGATCGAGCAGCCGGTGTATCAAGAGGCGATGATGATGCGCAGCGCGGCAGCTGATTCTTCAACGCCTGTCTCCCAAGGCAAAGTCAACGTTCAGGCGCAGGTGAGCGTCGCGTTCGCGCTGGGCACAGTCGAAGAGGATTAATTCCTCTACAGCGGGTGCGGTCGACCGCGCCGTCAGAAAACAAGTAAAAGGCGCCTCGGAATCCGAGGCGCCTTTTACTATCCAGTCGAACTGGTGATCGCTCGAACTGGCGATCGCTGCGTTACCAAGTCAACGCGATGTGAGCCAAAGCTCGACGGGCCAGGATATCTCCGCCAAAGGACTCCCAATGTTCATCGTCCAGAACATTGGCGACATTTACGCCTACCGACCAGCTCTCGTCGATTCGGTAGTTGGCGTTGATATCTGCGGTGGTGTAGGACTCCACCGTGCCCTGGAACGGACCGACAAACCACTCGAAGTCATCCACCCAGCGAGCGCTCACCGCAACATCAAACTTATCGCCTACCCAGGCGACCCCTGCCGAGAACTTGGTCTCCGGGGAGTTGGGGGTGAGAATGTCGGCGAGGCCCGCGGCGCCACTGCCAATGTCGAAGTCAAACCACGAGTAGTTGAAGTCGACCCTCCAGCCGAGTGCGGGGTGCATGGTTAGCCCTAGATCGATGCCTTGCGTGTCCACCTGACCAAAGGTGGTGTAGGAGACAGCAACAAAGATCGGGGCACCATCCGGCCCATTGGACAAGCTAGAGCCAAGTACCGCTCGCAACAGATCTGCGAGTCCGGCTGCTATCGGTGCTGGCAATCCAGCGGGTGGCTGATAAGGCCCAAGGTTAGGGTTGATTTTTCCCAGAGAGGTTCCAAACTGCGGCAGTAGATCAGTAATGAAGTTGGTGTTGTCGCTGGTGTAGTAGTCGACGGTCATGAAAGCGTTGTTGCCGAGTATTCCGGTGTAGCCAAGCTCCATGGTCTCGATCTCTTCCAGGTCCAAGGTCTCATTGCCGACCGCCAACACCCGAATCAAGCCAAGGCCACAGTTGACGCCAAAAGGAGTGCAAAGAGCCGCCTCCAGGCCACCAAGAGCGGTAATTGGAGCCGCGACATCGGTATAGAGAAAGAACTCCGAATAGTTGGGTACCTGGAAGGCTTGGTTGAAGGTAAAGCGCAGGGAATGATTGTCGTTGACCGCATAGACCAAAGACGCTTTGGGAGAAAATTGACCATCGTGCAAGTCACTGTCGTCGTAGCGGCTGGCGAATACCAGCTTGACCTTGTCGTTGATCGACCAATCGAGTTGACCGAACAGGGCGGATCGATCTGTCGAAACCGGAGCAAAGGTCAGCGTTTGGCGGCCGGTTGCAGGGTCTTCGGTGCTGACGTCTGTGCTACCCGCAGCGCCTCCCAGCACCAACCGCACGTCACCGTCTGCGAACTCCCAGTTTCCTTGGGCTTCGATCTGAGTGTTGTCGG
This sequence comes from Candidatus Multivoradales bacterium, assembly GCA_965248055.1. Classification (GTDB taxonomy): domain Bacteria; phylum Acidobacteriota; class Thermoanaerobaculia; order Multivoradales; family JAHEKO01; genus CBDCXF01. The sequence continues at coordinate 2,098,943 of CBDFIJ010000004.1, read as the reverse complement.
TAATCAGAGAAATGTTGTTACCGCTGGAAAGAGCCGTTTGCTTGGGAGCGTCGCGCTCGGAACGAAAAGCCAGCAAGTTCCAGCGAGGTGTGGAGAAGTTAGCGCGCAGCCACGGTCGCTCCACATCGATCAACTGCACCCGGCCAATTCCAGTCTGAAACAACGGCCCCTCCACCGCCGCGTTACCGCCCTCCAACGACAACAACCGCGTATCGCCAAAGTGCTTGTCAAAACGCAGGCCGAAAAACGAAATGTCGACTTCGTTTTCGTGCGTCAGAGGTGTCTCCAGAGGCAGACAGTCAACCGCCGCAGGACAAGGAACTGCGTATTCGACACTCCCGTTGCGAGAGACCGAGAAATCTCCACTCTGTCTCAAACCGCCGTTGAATTTGACGTACCACTCGCGACCCAAGTCGGTGGCCCAACGAAGATCAGCGTTCAAAGTCTCCAGTTCACCCGCCGCGATGCGCAGGGTTCCGCCCTGGCTATTTTTGGGGCGTTTGGTGGTCATGTTGAGGACACCACTGGAAGCATTGGCACCGTACAAGGCTGCGGCCGGGCCGCGCACAAACTCGATATTCTCCAGGTCGTCCAACGGAAAAGAAACCGAGGACCACTCCTGAGCACCCAAGAAGGGCACCGAAGGATCCCTCCCATCCACCAGCGTGGCGACCCGACGGTTGAGCGAGCTATTAAATCCGCGAGTATTGAAGTTGTAGTCGTACAGGCCGCTTTGGGTGACCTCAGCCCCGGGAGTGAACTCCAACAGTTTAGGAAGCTGTCCGTGCGAAGCTTCGCGTTCAATCTCCTCGGCAGGGATCACCGTGACCGCGGCCGGAGCTTCGACGATTCTCTCGGGGCGTCTCGACGCTGAAAACACCGTGATGGTGTCAGCGAAAGACACTTCCCAGTCGGTCTCCATGTCGGCCACCGTGGTTTGCCCGGCGCTGACCTCGACCCCTTCGCTGAGCAAGACCCGAGTGCCGAGAGAGAAGGTCATAGAGTAGGTTCCTTCGGGAACTCGCTTGACGCTGTAGGCGCCGTTGCTACCGGTGATTCCGGCCATTCCCGCCTCATTGACCACCACCGTCACTCCGGGAATTCCAACTCCGTCGCCGCCGGTGACGGCACCTTCGACATCACCCGCTCCTTGGGCAACCAAGGCGGTGGTCATGATCGAAAAAGCGACCATCGAGATCAGAGTCCATTTCTTGATTGAGGGCATTGGAAACCTCCTTAAGAGAACCGCAACGCGCTGACTTTGACGCTTAGCGCAGTTGACTGTCAAACATTTTTGCGACTGAAATCGAGATATTTCCCAATGTCGCCCTGGACACCGCTCTTGATACCTCGCAGAATCAACTCGATGCGAGCCCAAGACAACCCTGGAAAATTGATGATATCGATCGTCGATTCAACATCAGCTCGCTAGGAAGGAACTATGGAAAGGCAGCGATTTGTGGTCATGGGCGCCGGCGAGGTCGGTTTCCATCTTGCTCGATCACTCAGCGAAGAAGGTAACGATGTGGTGGTGATCGAACTTTCTTCGGCCAAGAAAGCACGCACCGAAGATCTCTTGGATGTACCGGTAGTCCACGGCAATGGGGCCCATCCACCGACCCTGTTAGCCGCTGGCGTCGCTTCGGCAGATCTGTTTATGGCTGTTTCCTCTTCGGATGAAGCCAACTTGGCCGCAGCTCTGTTGGCCAAAGAGATGGGAGCCAAGAGAACCGTAGTGCGAATGGGAGTAGCAGAAGAAGTGGTGCGCGACCGCGCGGTGCTTGAAGACCTGTTTCGGGTCGACCTGTTGCTCAGCACCCAACTGCTCACCACAACTCGAGTCCTCAATTACATTCGCGGTCACAACACCATGGCTGTGGAGTACTTGGCTGAAGGAAAAGTCCAACTGCGCAAGATCCACCTGGACGCCAACTCGCCTCTGACGCGGCAACCACTTTCCAAGGTCAACCTGCCCCAGGACAGTCTGGTGGTGGGGTTGTTTCGCGGCAACAAATTGATCGTCCCCTCTGGAGAAGATCGAGCTGAACCCGGGGACGACGCGCTGATCTTGGGGACCACCGAAGTAATTCGCACCGCGGAGCGCACCGCCACTTCGGCTCCCGCAGACCTCGGCACGGTGGTCATTGCCGGCGCTGGAAACACCGGAGAAACCATCGTTCGCTCTCTGGTTGGCATCGGCGCCCAGGTCAAAGTGATTGAAATCAAAAGAGAACGGGCAACGCAGTTGTCGCAAATGTTCCCTGGGGTCGAAATTCTCAATGGTGACGCCACCGACATGCCGCTGTTGCGGGCCGAGGGAGTGGCTGATGCGCGGACCTTCGTCGCTCTTTCGGGCAATGACGAAGGAAACTTGATGGCGAGCTTGCAGGCTCAAGACCTGGGGGTTCCCCAGGTGATGGCGCTGGTGCAACGGTCGGATACTTCTAGGCTGTGGAAACGAGTCGGTTTGGCCCAGGTGATCTCGCCTCGCGCCCTCGCCTACCAACATATCCATCGTTATATCGACAGCGGCTACACCGCTGAGATCGTCTCTCTCAAACAAGGCGACGCCTTTGTCACCGAGCGAAAGCTGGCAGCGGCCTCTCCGGTCGCTGGCTGCAGCTTGGCTGAAATTAGTCCTCCGCGTGGCTTGATCGTCGGAGCTGTGGTGCGCGGCGAACGGGTATTTGTCCCGCGTGGCAAAGATCGGCTTGAGGTCGACGACACGGTGATCTTGTTCGTGCACAAGAGTGAAGTAGACACCGCCCGCCTGCTGTTTCCCGGCAAGGAGCCGGAACTAGCTTCGTGAGTTATCGCTCAGCGCTTCGTATTCTCGGTCGCTTGGTACTGCTGCTAGCGGTCGCACAGTTGGCGCCGTTGGCGGTAGCCGCGATCTACGGTGAACCTCAATCGATCAACGCTTTTTCCATTTCCGCAATCGTCACCGGAGTAGTCGGCGCCTTGCTCGCTTTCGCGATTCGCCCCCAGCGCGACGCCGAGCTTTTTCGACGCGAGGGAATCCTGATCGTGGTCGGTGGCTGGGTACTCGCTTCTTTGTTTGGCGCCCTACCCTTTCTGATCGCTGGAACCGTTCACTCGGTCGCCGACGCGGTGTTTGAATCTGCTTCCGGTTTTTCCACCACCGGGGCCACCATCTTGATCGACATTGAAGCCGCCGATCGGGCAATTCTTTTTTGGCGCAGTTTCACTCAATGGCTGGGAGGCATGGGGATTGTGGTTCTTTTCGTCGCGCTGCTACCGCAGTTGGGCCCCGGCGCGCGCTTCTTGTATCGCCTGGAAGTACCCGGACCCAAGGCAGAGACTGTCGGTCCTCGGATCAGCGAAACCGCCGCCGTGCTGTGGAAAGTTTACCTGGGATTCACCGCACTCGAAACGGTGTTGCTGATGCTGGCAGGGATGAATCTCTATGACGCCCTGACTCACACCTTCTCAACCTTGTCCACCGGGGGTTTTTCTCCGCGGGCTGAATCGGTGGCAGCCTTTGATTCGGTGGCCGTGGAGTTGATCATCATCCTTTTCATGATCGTCGCCGGAACCAATTTTTCTTTGTTTCTTGCAGTTCCCCGCGAGCGGTTGAAGGTCTTTTTTCGCGACACGGAATTTCGCGTCTATTTGGGCATCCTGGCTGGTGGCGTAATCGCAGTGACAACCGATCTTCTATTTCATGGAACCTATAGTTCGCCATTACGAGCAATTCTTGATTCGGTGTTCCAGTTGGTCTCGATCACTACTACTACCGGATTCGGCACCGCCGATTTCGAGGCTTGGCCAACCTTCTCGACCTTGCTGCTAGTGGTTCTGATGTTCGTCGGTGGCTGCGCCGGGTCGACCTCGGGGTCGATGAAGATCATGCGCATGGTGATCGGTGTCAAGACCGCCTTCCGCGAGGTCAAACAGATCTTCTCTCCCAGCACCATCTTTAGCGTCTTTGTCGGTGGCAAGGCGGTGCCGGACTCGGTGGCCAAGGCGGTGGTCGGTTTCTTTATTCTCTACTTGTCCAGTTGGGGCATCGGCTCGGTATTGCTCTCGATCGGCAGTCCCGACATCGTCACAGCGGCAACTGCTGCGGCGGCAACCTTAGGCAATATTGGCCCGGGGTTGGGGCAAGTCGGACCCACCGACAATTTCGCTTTCTTTAGCGACGCTCACAAGTTGCTGATGGTGGTCTTGATGTGGATGGGTCGCTTGGAACTCTACTCGTTCGCGGCGCTGGTTACGCCGATGTTCTGGCGTCGTTAGACGCTGGGCTACCTGGATAGGGATCTCTCTTGCTCAGCCGCGCGTTCTTCTTCCCCGGAGCGCTGCCACCCTTCACCCATCTCGGGTGCACCATATTTCGTCACGGCTTTCATTCGGCCTGGCGCTACGCGCGCTATCACCTGGGGTGCCCCGTTCCGGACTCAGATCCGATCCGTTTCGTCCACCTGCGACCCTATTTTCAGGGCAATCTCCACGACCCACTGGACGACTTGGTCTTGCGTCCTGGATCCGATGATCGAACATCTTTGAATCGCAGAACCGTTTCTGCGCTGTGGTTCCATCGCCAGCGGATGCACTTGCGTAGCTCCGAGCCACCGGCGTTAATCGCTGCTAACGAATCCTCTGATTCGTGGCAACAACTGCGCGCAAACCTGACCTCTTGGGTTCCAGTTTTCGGCGACGCCTTAATTCAAGATCTAGGCGCCGTGCATAGACGCCGAATGGCAAGGGCCGATGGGCAGCCCATCGAGGCCTGTTCCAGTCCGGAAACCCAACATTGGGTAGAAAGTTCGCTTCTGCCGTCTTCTGACGTGGGTGCCGAACCCTGCTTTTGGTCTTCGTCCATGGAGGCGCAGATCAAGATCGACCCTCCGCGCGGCGCTTTCCGCGACGCTTGGCTGTCGGCGACACCGATTCTCCACCAACAGGTCGCCGAGTTGGGTCAGCAGGCCAGCGATCGCTGCCACTTGGACGATCCGTCGTCGGTCTGGTTTCTGCCCTTCGATCACTTGGATCTGCTGGTCGCCGATCAGGCTGTGTCCTGGATCGGCGAAGCAACGGCAAAGAATCGAGCCGAATGGCTGGGGCTGGCCGACTCTGAGGCTCCGGCGGAGATGCTAGAGAACAGCACCGTGGGACTGCGATTGGGACGACCGCAGGCGGAGCTGGCCCCATGCGCCTTGTCGCCTTTGGTCTAGAACAGTTTCGACGACCGCACAGTGACGACCATACGGTACTGCGACTACACTGCGCGACAGTGAGCCAGCGTACGATCTTCTGGATGCTCAATGTGGCCGGTGGAGTTGCGGTACTTGGCAGTTATTTCTGGGGATTTCTCACCCACTGAGCGGAGATGCCACAGATGTGGAGCGGTGTGCCGACGTCTTGGCGGCCGGTGTACGGTGTCTCGATGCTTGCCGCCGCTCTTGGCTACCTGGCTATGGTGGCCTACGTGCAGCGGACCGAGAGTTCATTTTCCACCGGCACTTGGCAGGCGATTCACCTCAGCCTACTGTTGATCTTGATTCCCTCGGCAATCTGGCTGCCCGCCACCTTACTCTACGCCAGCGACCCCAGTTTTGGGGGTTGGTGGTTGATTCGGGTGGTGTTGGGCTTGGTGGCCTTGGGCAGTCTGTGGCTACTCTTGACGATCTGGTACAGCCAGTCTGGGTCAAGCTTGAGTTACTTACTGGCGGTTATCGGCATGGGGCTGTTCGCCTTTCACACGGTGATCTTGGACGGCGCTCTTTGGCCAGCCAAATTCCCCCAACTGCACTAAGTCTCCCGTCCACTTCTACCCTGAACTACTGGTAACACCCAGCAGTTCTTTGTCATAAAGTACGCTTGACAGAAAAGGGAGGATCCAATGGGGTGGAAAGGTGACGTTCGCAAAGTGCGATCTGCGTACCGTGCGGCTCAGCGCGCATCTGATCAAGCAAGCAGGGCACGAGACAAAAAAGAAGCGACGAGACAAAAAAATGCTGAATATCTACAAGCCGAAGCAGAGGTTGAAGCCTTCGAAGAAGAAATTGTCGGCCTAAGAACGCTACATACTCAATGCGTGAGATCTATCGACTGGGAAATACTCAAGAGCAAGCCCGCGCCCCAACCACCAACCAAAACGACATCTCGACAAATAGAAGCTCAGTCAAAAATCGACTCCTATTCATCGTCACCTATAGACAGACTCTTCCGCCGGGAGGAAACAGCGAGGAAAAGACTGGAGGAACACTGGGAACACTGCAGACTGGAGGACGAGAAAGAGAACCTAGCGGCAATCGGTTCCTACGATAAGGCGCACCTGGAGTGGGAAAGAACTACAAAGTTGGCTGCAGAGGTATGTGCAAGAGAGAACCTACAGGCCTATTTGGACGTGATTCGCGACTTAGGTTCTTTTACAAAGCTTCCCTCAGTCGCTTCCCATTTCGATTTCCGGGTAGAAGTGCCTGACGTCGTGGAGGCTACGATTCTGGGCAGAAGTGAATCCGAACTTCCTGCAAGCCAAAAAACACTACTAAAAAGTGGGAAACTCTCCGTCAAAGCTATGCCAAAAGGCAGCTTCTATCGTCTCTATCAAAATCATATCTGCAGCGCCGTCCTTCGTGTCGCACAAGATCTCTTCGCCCTTCTTCCCATCGAGATCGCCCTTGTACATGTAGAAGACAGACGCTTAGACCCTCAGACAGGACACCTCGCGAACATATGCGTCCTCTCGGTAGCGATCCCGCGAGCTACGCTGGTTACATTGAACCTTCGACAGCTCGAACCCGTTGCGTCTCTAGGTAATTTTCTTCACCGCGCCAAATTAGTGAAGACCAAAGGGCTTATGCCCGTCGAAAAACTAAACCTACGTGACCTGCCTGAGGCTCTGTTGGACTGCTAAGCGATTCAAACAAACAAGCGTGGCGCGGCAACTTCATCGCTCTCTGCACTGCCTTCGACGATGTCGCCTTCGAGATCTCGAAACTGGCCACGTCCGGTGGCCAGCAGCGATCCACTCTTGCCACCACGACGGGCTTCATAAAGCGCCGAGTCCGCCATCGGTATGAGCTCCGAGGCTTTGGCTACGTAGACCTCAGGGTAGGCAGCAATGCCGACGCTGGCGGTGAGAGGAATCGGCTCGCCATCGACCTGCAATTGGCATTCTTGAACTCCGCTCCGAATCTGATCACTCAGCACCACTGCCGAGCCCCCGTCCCGTCCCAGCAATAACAGCAAGAACTCTTCGCCGCCGTAGCGACAAACCGCATCTTGGTTGCCAAGCAACTCGGTGAACACGTCGCCGATCTTTGCCACCGCCTGCTCCCCTGCTTCGGTGCCGTGAATCTCTTGAATCTCCTTGGCGTGATCTAGACCGACCAATGCCACCGCCACCGAGCTGCCTTGGTCGCGAGCGCTGGCAAAGGCTCCGTTCAATAGCTCCAAGACCTGCTGGCGATCGACCAATCGCCCCCCAGGCAAGCGGTCGGCTGCGCTGCGGAACCGCCCGGCAGCCACCGCCCGCTCGATCTCGTCCATCAGTCGGCTGTCGAGAGCGCCCGGACGAAACTGCCGCGGGTCGAGCCAAAGCAACACTTCCGCCTCGCTAGCTCCACTGTCGAATCCTTTTCTCTCGGCCAGCCAACGCGGACGCCGGTGGATGCCGAATCGAACCGGCGGCCGAGCAGGAGGTTGGGCTGGGCCAGGGATCAGTTCTTTCTTGGGCCCCGCAGACCATCTCTCGGCCGCTCCGTTGACCACCATGCGCAATTCGAACCAAGAGCATCCGGTAGCTTCCAAGACCAGCCCGTAGACCTCTTCCACCCAGATCGGAACCTCGGCGGTACGCCGGATGGTGTCGGGGGAAAGATTCTCACTCCAGGTAGCCTCGCGGTGAACAGCCACGATTGCCACCAACCCGACCGCAAGCCAGACCCTGTTCACGGTGGCCGCCTGCACCAATACAGCTCCCGTGGCCCAAGCGGCCAGCCACCAAAGGAGCCGCACCCACTCTCCCGAGTGCAGCACGTGGCTTCGCCCAACAAGAATCTCGGCGCCTCGGCCCACCGCCCACGAAAGCACTGTCGCGACCGTGATCGCAAGCAACCACTTGCCTTCTCTCGCCAGCCGAGCCCAGGCCATTCCGCCGACAAGCATCGCCAGCATCACGGGCAATGCGGCAAGTAATCTGGGGATTACCATTTCGAGCCGGTTCGGGTTCTTCGTGGATTCAGGGGGAGTTACCCAAGCAGGTCGGCGAGCCAGAGCCATCGAAGTCGCACTGGCCAAAACCACCAGGGGTAAACCGACGGTCGGTTGCAGCAAGATCGCCGGGCTGATCGCCACCGCTCCCAGCTCCACACGAGATCTTTGAATCATGACCAAGGCGAATAGCCACCAAACGATCGTCCACCAAGCGAAGCTCTCTCGCCAATTCCACAAGCAGACCCCGACCAATACGACCAACGCGCCGGCAGTCAGGGCCGCGAGCACCGGAGGTTTTGTCCATTGCCAATTCATGGTCGGTCTTTGCTCGCCGCCGTGCTGGTCGTCCTGCCGGTCGTCGCACCGGGCATGGCAGCCGACTTGATGCTGGCCCTAGTGTTGGGCAGCAAGCCAAAGCCGTCGGCCTCAACCACCGCCCTGACAATTGCCTCTGCGACCAGAATCTGCGCCGCGACGCCCACTTGATGCGGGTGAGCAGAGCGTTCTCCCATCGACAGTGCCACCACCAAGTCACCATCGTACTGGGTCAAGGCTGGGTCAATGGCTCGGGACACGCCGCCAAAGGCCATGGTGCAGACCTTCTGCAAAGCCACCCGCGACAACCCCGCATCGGTGAGCACCGCCACTAGGGTGGTATTGCCATCCCAGGCGTGTTCTGGAGGCGGATTGAGCAATAGCCGACGGGCGCTATCTCGCTGTCGGCTGTCCGGTGAGATACGGCAGCCAGCGACCGGCTCTCCGTTGGACGGATCCACGACATCTCCCAAGGAATTGACCACGACCAGAACTGCAACCTGGGCACCCCCGGGGATTTCGCAAGCCGCGAAACCGATACCACCCTTCATCGCACAGGCCGGTCCGTTGGCTTTGCCCACCGTGGCTCCGGTACCCGCCCCGATCGATCCCATCGCCTGCTGTCCGTCGCTGGCGTTTTCCGCAGCTTGCTGAGCCATTCCAGCGGTAGGCGCTACCTGAGCGTCGCCGAAAGCCAAGTCAAACAAAATTGCCGTCGGTACCAGGGGGACCCTGCGGACGCCGGTATCAAACCCTGCTGATCGCGACTCCAAGAAAGAAACCACGCCATCTGCGGCGCCCAATCCGAAGCCGCTGCCACCCGCGAACACCAAGCCGTGGACCCGACTGGCGATGTGTCCCGGGTCGACCAGCGAATCGAACTGCCGGGTGCCGGTCGCAGTTCCCTGTACCTCAGCCGCGCCCACCGCTCCCTGTGGAGACAAAATCACTGAAACCCCGGTCTTGCCAACCGTGTCCTGCTCATGGCCGATCGAAAACCCCGGAATTTGCAAACGATCGTGGATCGGTAGCAAGGTGGACGATGAGTCAGGCACGTTGGTCAAGTTGGAATCCGCCGCCTAGTGATTCTAAACCTCGATCGCTCTGATTGGCCCAAAGAGGCTTGTCGTCGAGACGGACGATTCGCAATTCGATAGGGTTCGCAGCCGACGATGCACGTTAACCCGGGTGCTAATTTCTGGATCATTGGCCATCGCGGTGCCGCGGCGCTGGGTAGACATGATCGAGTTGGGTTTGCAGTTGACCGCCGATGATCAGTGGGTTGCGTGCCACGATTGGTGGACGCCCGAGGGTATGGTGGTGGGAAAACCCACTGTCTCTGACTACGAGAGGGCGAGGCCAGTCTTCCCACCTTGAGTCGAATATTGGAGCTCATTCCGGCCACCCAGCCACTCAACCTGGAGATCAAACACCGGCTAGCGGGTCAAGGCAGAGCAGCAGCAGCTCTGGTTCCGCTGATCTTCAATCTAAGTCATGTTGTTGCCTCTAGTTCCGATTGGCAGGTCTTGCGCTCGACGGGCAAACGCGCAGCTGGAGTATCTGAGACTCCTTTGGTACGGCACCACACTGCCGGTCTCGGCGATTTGTCTCGTGAACTCGACGCAGTCAGTGTCCACAGCCATCATCGACTGGCCCAGGATTCCCATTTGGCGGAAGTTTCGCTGCCCAAGTTTCTCCATACCGTCAACGGCGCTCGACACCGTCCAGCAACTCAAAGCCGACGGCTTCTCCGGTGTCTTTACCGACGACCCCGGTGCAATGCGCAGCAGCCTCGGGTCGGATCAAGTCGAAAGGTGATTCGGTAGTCCGAGTCGATCCAAGTTCTGCAATTTAAGTGGGGATGTGGTCGTCTTCGAGATCCCATCCGGGGCGTGCCCATCCAACAGCGCTGGGCTCAAACCCAAGATCAGCAAAGCGAGATTCCAAGCCGTCGACGAACCGATGGTGGCTCTGAATTACCGCCAGATTCAGGAACCGTTCGCGCGCTTCACCCCGGCGCTGCTCGACCAAACGATAGGAGTTAGTGCCCTGTTTCTTGCCGCCCGCCAGGATTGATTCCCAAAACACTCGCGTAGGACGGAATTTGTGCAGCGCTTGAAACCACAGACCTTCCTCATTCCAGCCAGCACTAGGACCTCCAGCGGTCCACCAGATCTTGATCAAGGAGGCCAGGAACAACACCCCGTAGGCTGCCAAGACCCCGAGCGCCCGAGCCAAAGGGGCGCCACTGAGCCCTCCCTGCCACACCACTACTGCGCCCAGCAGTGCCACTGTCACCGCGGTCCACCAACCCGCCTTTCGGCAAGAGCGGCGAACCCAAGAGCGAAACTGGAATGAAGCAATTTCTGTCACCGGGAAATTGGCCGGAAGCCACCGTACTCGACACCGGTCAAGTCAGCCATGTCTCGATGGAAGGTGGTCAGGTCGGAAAGAGTGAACTGATTCAGGTGGCGATGACCACAGGCCCGCGCCAGTACCTTCATCAACTCTGCCGAAGCGCCGAAGAAGCGAGCCAAGCGATCGGCGGCCTCGTCGACCGGCAGTCGCTCCCGCAGATGGGGCTTCTGTGTCGCGATGCCGACCGGGCAGTTGTTGGTGTGGCAAGCGCGCATACCCAAACAACCGATTGCTTGCAGTGCAGCATTCGAGACCGTAACGCCATCGGCGCCGAGCGCCATGGCCTTGGCAAAATCGGCGGGGGTGCGCAAACCACCGGTGGTAATCAACGTTACCTCACCACTCTTCTGGCATTGGTCGAGGTGCCTTCGAGCTCGCGCCAAGGCAGGAATAGTGGGCACTGAGATGTTGTCGCGAAACAAAGTCGGGGCTGCCCCGGTGCCTCCACCGCGACCATCCAAGATGATGTAGTCAACGCCGATTTCCAGGGCCGCGTCGATGTCTTTCTCGATGTGCTGGGCCGACAACTTGTGACCGATCGGAATGCCTCCAGTGCGTTGCCGAACCTCAGCGGCAAAATCACGGAAATCGTCCAAGCTCTCCCAGTCTGGAAACCGTGATGGAGAAATCGCCGGTTGCCCTTCCTCAAGCTGTCGAACTTCAGCAATTTTGCCCATCACCTTTTCACCGGGTAGGTGGCCGCCGGTACCGGTCTTGGCGCCTTGCCCACCTTTGAAGTGGAACGCCTGGACGCGGTCCAACTGCTCCCAGGAAAAACCGAACCGGGCCGATGCCAATTCATAGAAGTAACGAGAGCAAGCCTGCTGCTCCTCAGGAAGCATGCCGCCCTCGCCGGAGCAAATCCCAGTTCCCGCCTTCTCAGCTCCTTTGGCGAGAGCAACCTTGGCCTCAAAAGACAAGGCACCAAAACTCATGTCCGAGACAAACAACGGAATCGACAGGCGCAGAGGTTTCTTCGCTTGGGGCCCGATCACCAGCTCTGTCTCTACCGGTTCCTCATCGAGCAAGGGCAGTTTGGCCAACTGTGCGGTGACGAACTGCAAATCATCCCAGGTCGGCAACTCGGTTCGCGACACACCCATGGCTTTGACCGGGCCGTGATGACCAACCTTGGAGAGCCCGTCGGCCGCCAATTCTCTGATCACCTTGACGTGCGGTTCAGCAGGGGTACCGGTCCGATGCTCTTGGTAATTACCTTGATAGCTGGACCGGTTGTACGGCTGTGGGTGGTCACTCGCCCAGTCGGCAATTTCCTCGGCATCGACCCAAACCCCACCTTCTTCGACCCAAGAGCGAAACTTGGTCAAAACCTCTTTCGGGTTGTATGCGGAAACCCCTGTGTCCCAACGAAAGTCCCAACCGTGAACTCCGCAAATCAAATCCTCACCGTGAACCGAGCCATCAGCCAACAACGCGCCCCGATGGAGACAGCGTCCATAGAGCACCGATACTTGGTCGTCCGCCCGGACAATCACCAAGTCGACGTTTTCGACCAACGCATGAGCTGGGCTGCGATCTTCGAGTTCCGCCAATTCAGCAATGCGGGTTGGGTTCATGTTTGGCACCTCATGTTGTGCTAGCTCCGGATTTTGGATGTCTTGGCTTTGGTTCTTGAATTTGCGTTGTTAGAAATGAGGCTTCTTGAGATTCGATTCTCAGATCGCGAAGCTATCAGAGAGCATCTATAAATGGATACAATGGTCTTTGTGGCTACGGAACTCACTCAATTCTTGGGATTACTGGTCGGCCTCTACCTGGCCACCGGCTTGGTAATCGCCATTTTCTTCTCTTGGCGCGGCGCAGCCGTTTTGGATTCCCGTGCGGAGTCCGCAACCTGGGGCTTTCGGCTCGCCATTGTTCCGGCCAGTGCGGCAATTTGGCCATACCTGCTCAAACGGTGGGTGGCGGCAAGAAAGCGTGGATAGGACCCTGGAAACCATCACTTACTGGACCTATTCGGTCGCATCCACAGGTATCAATCTATGACTCACTCACTGCGCACTCTGCATCGCTGGCTATGGTGGATTCTGGCAATCGCCGCCCTCGGCATCCTTGTGCTCTCAGTGCAACATCGACCCGATTACCAACCGTCCAGTGGCCTTGCTGCAGAGACAGATCTCGACTCCAGGGTCGATTCATAAATTATGGCCCACACTTATCGCTTGGTCGGTTGGAATCGCCAGAAGCGCATCTATGACCTCACTCTGCTGGCTGGGATCCTGGTCTACCTAGCGGTCTTCGCAACCGTTGCCCTGATCACCCATCCCCAGATCACGTTGGAAACACTTCTGATTCGTGGTCTCGGCACGCTGGCTTTCTTACTGCTCAATGTAGTGCTTTCCATTGGACCACTCGCTCGGCTTAGTCCACGACTGTTGCCATTGCTATACAACCGCCGCCATCTTGGGGTTGCTACTTTCATTGTTGGCTTGGCTCACGCGCTGATTTCTTTGATTCAGTTTCACGGCTGGGGAGTGCTGTCCCCGTGGGTCAGCCTTTTGGTGAGCAATGGCAGTTATTCCGACTTGGCGTTCTTCCCTTTTCAACTCCTTGGGCTGGCGGCTTTGGCAGTGCTTTTCTTGATGGCGGCTACCAGCCACGACTTTTGGCTCAACGTGTTGAATCCCAGGATCTGGAAAAGCCTGCACATGGCAGTCTATGTCGCCTATGTGTTGTTGGTCGGCCACATCGCGCTCGGCGTTCTTCAAGCTGAGAGCAACCCAATTTTGACTGTAGTGTTGGGTGCCAGCGTGGTGTGGATCAGCGGTCTGCACCTGATCGCTGGCTGGCGCGAGCAAGTGCACGATCGAGCTGGCGCCTCGGTACCTCCAGACACCACCGAGCAGGTGCCCTGGGTGGATGCAGGGGTGGCCTCAGAAATCGCCGATGGCCGCGCCAAGGTGGTGTTGGCTGGTAATGAACGGGTAGCGATTTTTCGCAACGGCAATCAATTGGTCGCCCTGGGCAATGTCTGCGCCCATCAGGGCGGCCCTCTGGGCGAGGGTCGAGTGGTTAATAACTGCGCGGTATGCCCCTGGCACGGATACGAGTACCAACTTGAAACAGGAACCTCACCCCCGCCGTTTACAGAGAGTGTCCCGGTCTATCGATTGCGCCTCAGTCAGGGTCGTCTCCAGATCGACCCCCGACCGCAACCGGCCGGCACCCGCCCAACCTGTTTAGAGGCGAAAGCGACCGATCCGGATCAGAGTCCGTTCTATGTGGGATATCAAGCCAAGGCACCACAGGTGATCGCCAGATCTTTGAGCCTGGCCAGCATCGGGTTGTTCGCGATAAGCGCGCTGTTGGCCGCTGGCTTGGCAACTTGGCAGGAGCCTTTTGATCGAGGGGTGTTTGAATTTGGCGTTGAAACCACCGTGGTTGGCACCCTGCTCTCCGATCCGATTCCCCACCTGTGGGTTGAACCTGGCGTTGACTCAGGAAAGGGTGCCCCGGTCGCCCCAGGCGGGTATTTGTTGGTCGAGCTGGGAAAATATGGATTTTCCTCTCAACGGACCTCCCCTGGGAGAGTTCGGGTGATTGGGTCTTTGATCCGAAGCGAAGCTGGAAAGATGATTGAAGTGCATTCAATCGAGCCGATACCGAGCGAAACTCTATCTATTGCACTACAGCCCACAGCTGCACCCTCTGTTCCCTCCTTGCAAGACCTCGGATCACAGACCCTCCGGGGAGAAATCGTCGACGCCAAGTGCTACTACGGGGTGATGAAACCCGGCCGCAAAAAGCCCCATCGAGCCTGTGCCTCCTTGTGTATCCGCGGTGGTATCCCCGCGGTACTGCTTAGCCAACAACGCAATAGTCGCCGAGCGGTGATACTTGTGCCAAATGGCGAGGAACCCATAGGATCTGAGCTTCTCAGCCGGATCGCTGAACCTGTCCAGGTCGAGGGAATTGTGCAGCAGCGAGGGGACCTTCAATTTCTGCGCTTGGATACCATGGCTATTCGTCGGCTGCACTCGGCCTTTGAAAAGCCGTGACCTCGTACCCACCTTTCTTAGACCAGCTTCCTCCAGAATCGCTCGTTACCGGGCCGTATGAAATCCGGTTCGCTCGTGATGAACAAGACCTCGATCAGGTTCTGCGTCTACGGTTCGAGATTTTCAACTTGGAGTTGGGCGAGGGGCTGGAATCGTCGTACCAGACCCAGCGTGACCAAGATGAATTCGACCTTGGTTGCCACCACCTGATGGTGGTCGATCGACGCAGCGGGGTTCTCGCCGGTAGTTACCGCATGCAAACTGGCGAGATGGCGAAGGCGCACCTTGGCTACTACTCGGCAACCGAATTCGACTTCGACGCCATGCCAGCCGAGGTACTGGAGGACGCGATCGAAATTGGCCGTGCCTGCGTCGCCGAGAGTCACCGCAACACCCACACCCTTTTTTCTCTGTGGCGCGGTCTGGCGCTCTATGTCGCCCATAACCGCAAACGCTTTTTGTTCGGCTGTAGTTCTTTAACCAGTCAGGAACCCTCAGAGGGCCACGATCTGTGGCGCCAACTCGAGCAAGCAGGGCATATTCACCTTGAGTTATTCATCCAACCGCTCGCCGACTTTCGCTGTCCACCGGGCGACCTGGACGACTCAGCGGTGGTCTCACTGCCCTCTCTGTTTCGTGTCTATTTGCGCTACGGAGCCAAGGTTTGTGGCGGCCCGGCGATCGACCGACACTTTCGGACCATCGACTATCTGATGCTGTTTGACATCGAAGCGATGGACAAGCGGACCTACAAGATGTTCTTTCGATGAAGCCGATCGCTTGGCTGCGATCCGGCGTGACCATGGTCATTGCCGCGCTAGCGACCTTTGGCATCGTTTTCGTGTGGATGTTGCGCTATCCGTTGCTGCACCGGCGCTGGGCCGATCGCTTGCTTTGGAGAGACTTCATTCTGCGTAGTTGGGGGCGCATGCTGTTGCGCATCTTGCGGGTTCAGGTGACCCAAACCGGACAACCTCCGCCGGGCGGAGGTTTTTTGATCTCTAATCACCTCAGCTATATCGACATTCTGTTGTTGGGTGCCGCGGGCGGCGGCAGCTTTGTCGCCAAGAGTGAGATCGAAAGTTGGCCGATTTTCGGCCAACTCTGTCGGGTAGGCGAGGTCATCTTCGTCCGCCGCCACGTGAAGCGCGATATTCCAAGAGTCATCGCCGAGATCCGGCGCCGCCTGGAAACTTCTAGCACTATCTTGGTGTTTCCTGAGGGAACTAGTACCGGCGGAGATGATGTCGCCACTTTCCGCCCATCGCTGTTAGCACCGGCTGCAGAAGGGGGGATTCCTGTCTACTGGGCGGCCATCCACTACCGAACCTTGAACGGTGACCCGCCTGCCAAGGAGGTGGTTTGCTGGTGGGGTGGGATGGAGTTCGGGCGGCATATTTGGAGATTGATGAGTTTGCGTGGTTTCAAGGCCGATATCGAGTTCGGCGTAGAACCCATCCTCGACCAGCACCGTAAGCGCCTTGCGAGTAGACTTGAAGAAGCCGTCGGCACAGCTTTTCGCAGCTTGAAGAGATAAACCGTAACAGCAAGATCTTGGTGACCTGATGACGACCAAAGCCTCCTTGTGCGCCGCGCAGGTACAGACTTTACAACTCCTGAAGCAAGGGATCGAGTTGCTGGAATCGATCAGTGACGAACTCTACGCCAGCGTCGACCCGCAACCGGGCTTCAAGGAGACTCCTGGCCCCCATTTGCGCCATTGCGTTGATGCCTGCAACTGTCTGTTGCGAGGGTTGCAGAGCGGCTCAGTGGACTATGACGCCCGTACTCGATCTGCTGATCTGGAATCTTCTCGTAGCGTCGCCTTGTCCTCTCTGCACGAATTGCATGCGCAAATGAAGTCGATCGAATACGATCCTGGGAGAAAGTTGCGCGTTCGTGTCGATATCCCCGAGGAAGCGGACGATGAACCCAGTGCCCATTCGACCCTGGGACGTGAATATCAGTTCTTGGTCAGTCACACGGTGCATCACTATGCGCTGATCGCAATGATTCTTCGACGATCCGGATTCGATCCGGGCCCACAGTTCGGCGTCGCGCCGTCCACTCTTCGTCACTGGCACGAGTCGACCTGAGTGTGCACTCTTACTTGGCGGCAAGAGAAGTGGGGATACGAGGTCTACTTCAATCGCGATGAGTTGCGTTTGCGCCCTCTAGCGATCGCCCCCTCTCTGCAAACCAGCGAAACTCAGAGTCGTTCTATGAACGCCCCTCAGCAAACTGCGGCTCGGTTCCTAGCTCCTACCGACCCCGCCGGTGGCGGCACCTGGATCGCAGCCAATCAATTCGGCCTCACCCTTTGCCTACTCAACGGCTACCTGGAAAAGCCCGAGTCGGAACCAACCTCTTTGCCGAGAAGTCGGGGGCTTCTAGTGCGCAACTTGGCGGGATTTCGACGAGTCGACCAGATCGAGACACGGCTGGTTGAGCTGCTCTCTAAGTCCGGATACTCATCGTTTCACTTGGTCGCTCTTAGCCCCGACCAATCGCCCTTAGGCTGGAGTTGGGATGGTGAAAAGCTGGCTAGCCGTCCGGTCTCCCAACCGGTAGTTTCTTCTTCCAGAGACCAAGTCGGGGCCGAGGCGACCCGACGCAGTTTGTATGAGCTTATGGTGACTTCTTCGGACCCAGAACAGCTCCTGGCGTTCCAACGCAGTCATGGCGGCGGCCAACCCAGTGCACGGACTCCTTGCATGCACCGCGAACACGCGCATACCGTAAGTCTGACCCGGGTGCGGGTCTCACAGCACCACGTGACCATGGAATACGCCGCTGGACCTCCTTGCCGCACGGCCCTAGGGGCACCTCTGGTGCTGGATCTTCCGGTTCTCGACTCACCGGTGACGGCCGACCACGCCGCCGATCTATCGCCGGCATGACCACGGAAAACAGGCGACGCCCGATCGGCCGACTGTTTCTCATCTCCTATCTGGTGCTCTTGGCAGCGTCCCATTTAGTTCGCCAAATACCTCGCCCCGTTGACCTGGGGGAGCATCAGCGGATCCCCCTTGAGGTGGTTGACAGCGAGGGGTCGCGAACTGGCGAACACATCCCTGCTAGTTATCTGGAGTGGGGGCGGGAGCACCTGCGCCAACGCCCTACCGTGGTGTTGATTCATGGCAGCCCTGGTGCAGCCGCCAATTTCAACCAAGTCGGTTCGCTCCTGGCCGAGCAATGGCACGTCTTGGCCCCTGATTTACCCGGCTTCGGCCCACTCAGGGCCAAAGTTCCGTCTTTTTCGATCGCAGCACACGCTGACTATGTCGATCAATTATTGACCCGACTCAATATCGATCAAGCGCATGTGGTCGGTTTCTCACTCGGCGGGGCGGTAGCGATCGACCTGCTCGACCCTGAACAACCCACCGAGCACACGGTAGTCGAGTCTTTGACCTTGCTAGCCGCAACCGGTGTGCAAGAGCACGAGCTGTTCGGCAACTATGCGGTCAATCACGCAATGCACGGACTGCAACTCGTCGGGTTGCAGTTGATCCACAACGGCATTCCCCATTTCGGATTTCTCGACGACTCGATGTTGGGGTTGAACTACGCGCGCAACTTCTTCGACACCGACCAGCGTCCGATGCGCTCGATTCTGTGCAAGCTAAAAATTCCAACCTTTGTATTTCACGGCAAAGACGACGACTTAGTTCCAGTCGAGGCCGCCCTGGAACACCATCGAATCGTGCCGCAGAGTTCCTTGGAGCTCACTGAAAGTGGTCACCTGATGATTTTCCGCCAACCCGATCGCGTCGCCAAGGTGATCAGCGAATTTCTCAGCGATGTCGAGGCCGGCACCGCCAAGGGCCGCGATGATGCTTCCGCAGAACGCCTGCGCCAAGCATCCACAGCCCCCGACCAACGGTCAGCGCCGATTGAAGGTCTGGCACTGGTTGCACTCATGGCGCTGATCGCGGTCGGCACCTTGGTCAGCGAAGACTTGGCGACCATTGGCGCCGGATTGTTGGTCAGCGATCAACGCTTGGGTTTCGCCTACGCGTCGATTGCTTCGATTGTCGGGATCGTCAGCGGTGATCTGATGATCTACGCCAGCGGTCGTTGGCTCGGTCCTCGAGCGCTGCGTCGAGCACCGCTCAAGTGGTGGCTGCCACCTTCTCGAGTACAACGAGCGAAGGTACTGTTTGAAAAACAAGGACCCTGGTTGATCTTCGCCAGTCGTTTCACCCCCGGAACACGGGTTGCCACCTACTTCGCCGCAGGATTGGTGCGCACTAGCGCTTGGCGCTTTGGATTCTATTTACTGCTTGCCGCCGCCTTGTGGGTACCCGTTTTGGTCGCCGTTTCCGCCGCCGTAGGAGAGCCCATTTTCGGCTTCGTGGAACGGTTTCGGGCTGGCGGTTGGTTGATCGCCTTAGCTGTTGTGGGAGTCCTGTGGTGGCTTGCTCACAATCTACCGTTGCTAGCGACGCGGCACGGCCGGTTACGGTTCCGTGCTCGCTGGGAGAGGCGGCTGCGTTGGGAGTATTGGCCCTTTTGGCTGATCTACGCTCCGCTGATTCCCTATTGTGCCTGGCTGGCGATCCGCCACCGTGGGCTGACTTTTACTGCCGCCAACCAGGGGATGGTCGATGGCGGCGTACTCGGGGAATCCAAGAGTGCGATCTTGCACCGCCTGCCGGCCGACTCAACGCCACCGTTTATCGTGGTTGAACCGCACAGGGATCGGGAACAAGCCGAACGCCTTGCACAGACTTTTTTCGCCGAACACGGGCCGCAGATTGTACTCAAACCGGACGTCGGAGAGCGAGGACGCAAGGTGGTAGTCGCTCGCACCCACTCCGATATCGAGCGTTACCTCGACAGCACCGGCGAGGCAACCATCTGCCAGGCCCATGTCTCGGGTGACGAATTTGGCGTGTTCTGGATCGACCGACCCGGTGAAGAACTGGGCGAAGTATTTTCGATCGCAGAAAAGCGGCTCCCCACCGTCATTGGAGACGGCAAAAGAACTCTCGGCGACTTGATCTTGCATGACCCCCGAGCTCGCCACCACGTAGATCGCTATTGGACCGAACGCGAAGACATCCAAGAAGTCCCTGGCGACGGTGAGTCCATTTCGCTCGGAGATCTGGGAACCCACTGCCGCGGCGCGACTTTTATTGATGCGCGGGAGCTCACTTCGACTGCGTTGCGAGCAAAAATTGGGGAGATCAGTCGAGCGGCAGGTTGGGGAGTTGGCCGCTACGATTTACGCGTGCCCAACCCAGAAGCCTTGGAGCAAGGCGTCGGCTTGTCGATCTTGGAGGTCAACGGAGTGTCCGGCGAAGCAGCCCACATCTACGACCCGAGCGCTTCGCTATTCCAGGCGATCCGTACTCTAGCGGTTCAGTGGCGAAAAGCCTTCGCTGTCGGCGCACACCGACATGACGCAGGGCAGCCAATGATGTCGTTGGTGGGGTTTTGCACCCGGACCCTGCACTTGTTGTTCACTCGGTCCAGAACTGAGTCTCGCTTTGCGCCAAGCCGGGTAGGATCGCTCGACGATGACTGAACCAACCACACCCGCGGTCAAAGGGGCGGGGGGGCCGAGCCCCAGCTTTGAAGAAGCTGCCGTCGCGGATTCCAAGATCGACGCAGTCCAGATCGAAACGGACATCGAGAATACGAACGATCAGAGTCCGGACTTGGGCTTTGGCGAAGTGGTTTCCAACACCACCCAACAACGGCTGTTGAATCAAGACGGCAGTTTCAACGTCGAACGCTATGGCCTGAGTTGGCGTCACAGTCTGTCGATCTACCACAGTGCCATCGAGGCGACTTGGCCGCGCTTCTTGGCTGCGGCCACTGCGATCTGGTTGTTGATTAACCTAGTGTTTGCTGTTGCTTACTTGGCTGCCGGGCCGGACGCACTGGCGATCCCCGAAGGACGCAGTCGAGTCGCAGCAGCTTTCTTTTTCGGCATTCAAACCCAGTCAACCATTGGCTTCGGCCACATTTACCCGCAAACCTGGCTGGCTGATGCCCTGGTGACCGTACAGTCCGTGCTGGGTTTTTTCTTCGGCGCCTTGATCACCGGATTGGTTTTTGCGCGCTTCGCCAGACCCCACGCAAGGCTGGTATTTAGTGGCCACGCGGTGGTCGCCCCTTATCGCGACATCCAAGCACTGATGTTTCGCACCGCAAACAAGCGCAGTAGCCAAATCATCAACCTCCAAGCTCGGGTAATCGCCTCCTGGAAGTCCCACCAGTGCACCGCAACCCGCCGCGATTTTGCCCAACTTGAGTTAGAGCGACAACGAGTAGCATTCTTTCCACTGACTTGGACCATCGTGCATCCAATCACCGAGGACAGCCCGTTGTACGGTTGGACCGCAGAACAAGCAATGGAGAAAGAGCTCGAAGTTCTGGTTCTGCTCACCGGGCTCGATGACACCTACGCACAAACCGTCAACGCTCGGACCTCCTACTGTGCGGACGAGGTGCTTTGGGGCACGCGTTTCCGCAGCATTCTAGAACTGCCAACCAAGGACCGACCGCTGCGGGTCAACGTGAATCGAATCAACGAGACCGAAGCGGACTGAGGGGGACACCATAGAATGGTGTCCCCTATTCTCATGGAATGGTGTCCCCTATTCTCGTGGCTACCAAACTTCGCAGCGCTGCTCTGGGTTCATCGCCGTACCTTCAGCGCACTGAAACGCTTCAGCAAAGACCGCGTTGTTGGTCAGCGGGCCCAGAACGCGAAACTTGGCCGGCGAATGAGGGTCCGTGGTGACCTGCATGCGCTCCATTTCTTCGCTGGCGAGTTGACACCAAACTTGAGCCTGAGAGACGAAGAACAACTGATCGTTGGTCATCCCTTCAACCGCCGGCTGCAAGCCCTCTTGGCGCGCTTCGTAAAGCTTGTAGGCGGCGTAGCCCTCTTTGACACCGCCAATATCAGCGATGTTCTCGCCCAACGTCAAGTTGCCATTGACCGAAGCACCTTCAGCGACTTCGTACTCTGAATAGTGGTCGGCCACACACTGAGCTTGCTCTTGGAAGGCCTCGATCGCTTCTGCTGCCCACCACTCAGAAAATTTGCCATCGGGGCCAAATTTTCTGCCTTGGTCGTCAAACCCGTGGGTCAATTCGTGGCCAATGACGCTTCCGATGCCACCGTAATTCATCGCCGCGGGAAAGTCTTTGTGAAAGAAAGGAGGCTGCAAAATGCCAGCGGGAAACGCAATCTCGTTCCACAACGGGTTGTAGTAAGCGTTGACCATCTGTGGCGTCATTCCCCACTCTTTGCGATTGACCGGATTGCCAACCTTTTTCGCTTCGTAGTCATATTCGAACTCCGCCGCATTGCCGGCGTTGGCGAAGTAGTCGTCAGCAGTCACGGTGAGCGCTGAGTAGTCACGCCATTCGTCGGGAAATCCAATCTTGTCCTGCAACGTAGCGACTTTCTCAATAGCCCGCTCCCGAGTTTCGTCATCCATCCAGGACAACCCCGGCAATCCGTTTTCAAACGCCTGTTCGATATCAGCAATCATCGTCAAGGCGACATCTTTGGAGTTTCCAGCAAAACGCTCTTTGATGTAGACCCGACCGATAATCTCCCCGAGTGCGGCCTCGGTGGCGGCAACGCAACGCTTCCAACGGGGACGAATTTCCACAACCCCCGCAAGCTTCTTGCCAAAGAAATCGAAACTGGCTTCGACCAGCTCAGTGGATAACCGAGTGGACAACCCGTTGACCGCTTGCCACTTGAGGTAGGTCTTGATGTCCGCTGCCGAGGTGTCCTCAAACAACTGTTGAATCGCCTCGAAGAATTCGGGCGTAGCGACGCTGATGTCGACCAAGTCTCCATATCCCGTGGTCTCAAAGTAATCACCCCAGGCCAAGCTCGGCGTCAGATCTTCGAGCCCGGACCGGTCAACCTTGTTGTAAAGACGCTCCATGATGCGCATCTCTTCGGCGGGACGTGAAGCTTGTGCGAGACGAGTCTCGATCGCCAAGACGGTTGCCGCATTCTCCTCAGCCGTCTGATTTTCGATTCCCGCCAACGCCAACATCCGGGCTACGTGCTTCTGATACTCAGCGAGCAGTTCTTGCTTGTTGCTGTCTTCAGAAACGTAGTAGTCGCGGTCCGGCATGCCCAATCCACCCTGGAACATCCAAGAGATGTTGAGGTCTGGATTCTGAAAATCGGGGAATACTGCGACGTCGAAAAACGGCGCCACTCCGTGACGTTGAGCCATCGCTGTGAGTTTTAGAAAGTCGGCTGGACCCTCCGCAGCGTCAATCAAGCCAAAGACTTTCTGCAGCGGCTCAGTACCGCGAGCATCAATCGCTTCCTGGTCCATGCACGCTCCATAGAAAGTACCTATCTTGACGCGGTCGGGGTCTTCACCAGGATCTTGTGCGGCATCCTCCAGGACATCGCGGACAAAAGCGCGGTTGTCTTCACGGATAACGGAGAAACTGCGCGCCCAGCGAGCTTGATCCGCCGGTCGTTCGGTGGTCTCCAACCAACCACCACAGGCGTATTGATAAAAGTCCGCACAAGGGTCAGCTTCGCTATCCATCGCTGCCGTGACTTCTGCAGAAATTTGCTCTGGGGTCAGGTCGGTCGCCATCAGCGCCGAACCAACCCAAGTCAACAGGGTCAAACCTAGAATCGCTCCAAGTTTCGCTCTTCTCATACTGCTCTCCTTCGTTGAATTTTTCTTTAGAAAATAATGACTATCGACACCCCGTCGTCGAGCTTCTACTGTTGGTTACGATCTCCCAGTAATAACGTTTCCAAAAGCTGTGCCAAACGAACCCCTGCCATATGGATACGCGTCATGGCCACCTCGGCAGACTGCTGGTAGTAATCTTTCCTCAGGTTCATCCCCGACAACACGCCATAGGTATGCTGCTGGGACAAGACCAAGGACTCGTTGGCCCACTGTTCCGGATTAGTTGCTGACCGCCAAGCGTGCGGCGTTTGTTGTTTCGCCATTTCGGAGGCTTGGCGCACCCAAGCCTGACCGAAAAACCAATAGGTGATCGGGAGTCGGCGGCGCAAGAAACGACCCGAAATTTCCTCATCCCAAACTCGGTGCAAATTTCGTTCGTGACCAAACCAAGTGACCAAGATCCGATTGCCACCGCGCCCATCCGGGTGCGCGACATGCAGCGGCTGATGAATGTCTTGGACGAAGTGAGCGAGAAAAAACAACGCCTCTCGGCGTTCCTCTAGCGGCCGGGAGAAATCGGACAACACCTCAGCAAACCGGCCAATCGCCTCGACGACACAGTCTTGGCCATTGCGGCAATCTCGCTGCCGAACATAGTGGCTACTGTTCGGGTCTATATTGACGTAGTGAAGTTGGTTGGCCCACTGATATTGATCGTACTCGCGAGCATATGCGTCAGCCCAAAACGAAGCCTCCGCCAGGGTCGCATAGCGACCGTTGGGCAGAATCTCCACCACCGCTTCCTGCGCCGCTGTACTCAGCGATAGCCATGCGATTCTTCCGGCTAGACGATGTCCATCAGGGCCCCAAGCGGCCAAAGGAGAAACCGAGCTAGCGATCAGGACCGCGATTGAGAAGCTAAGCGGAAGCCTCCTCAAGCTCTTCTTCCTCGACTTCTTCTTCCTCGACCGGATTGACCGCTAGGTTGTCCCCTTCGCGAACCGCAGCACCCCAGTCAATGGTCGGGTCGTCCATTGGATTGTCAGGAATCTCGGTCGGTTCCGCTTCCTTTTTTACAATTCTGCGCTCTTCGCGCGCAGCTTGTTTCTCACGGCGTTTTTGTTGCCGTTTACGTTCTCGTTGGCGTCTAGCCATGGATGATCGATTGGTAGCCATAATTTCTTCACTTTCCCTAAAACCGGGCAACCCAGTTTTCAACCCTTCGATCTCAAACTCAAACTACCCGAAAATGCTTCCGGCTAGACAGCTTTATGCGGTTGCCGGACCCCTGATGGTACCAAAGCCCCCCATCGCTCGCCGTGTTACGGCTATTCCTCACGCTCGGCGAGGACCGTGTGTACCGCCAAACCGAGAACACCGACCAGGGTCAATACCGCCAACAGGACGCCCAGAATCCAGCCCTCGGCCCAGGTCAGCCAGAGCAGATAGGCGCCACCAAAGACGACGCAAAAAAACATTGACAGTTTCGAGAACCAACCCATCCGGCCATGCTAACCGTTTCTCCCCCTGTGGCAGAATCCCGGCTCATGCTGTGGGATCTACTCCAAACCGCTCTCGGCGTTGCCCTGCTCTATCTTGGTGGAGAGTGGCTGGTTCGAGGCGCCACGCAACTGGCCAACGCCATGTCGGTCGGTCGGTTAGTCATCGGCCTTACCGTGGTGGCGTTCGGTACCTCGGCTCCGGAACTCGCGGCATCACTGATTGCCACCATATCCGGTGTACCGGAGGTCGCCTACGGCAATGTGGTCGGTTCAAACATTGCGAACATCGGGCTGATCTTGGGGGTGGCCGCGTTGTTGGCTCCACTGACCACTTCTTTTGGTTTCCTGCTGAAGCAAGTTCCGTTCATGATCTTGGTGACAGTGCTCGGGCTGGGGTTCGCGTGGGATGGTCGCTTGGCGCGCATCGAAGGGTTCTTGTTGGTGGCGCTCTTGGCGGTCTACGTCGGAGTCCTGTTTCGAGGCTCTTTCGCTGACCCGACCTCGGAGACCAGCGAAGGCGAAACACACCAAAGACTGATGACCCCCCTGTTAGTCACCGCAGTTGGAATTGTCCTGCTAACGGTCGGCGCTCACATATTGATTCAAGGAGCGACTGGTGTCGCCGTAGCGTTGGGAGTCTCCGAGCGCGTGATCGGCCTGACCTTGGTTGCGGTCGGCACCAGTATTCCAGAGCTGGCCGCGGCGATCGCCGCCACCGCCAAACGCGAGTACGACTTGGTGCTAGGTAACGTCGTTGGCTCCAATATTTTCAATATCTTAGCGGTCTTCGGCACCACCGCGGTGGTCCATCCTTTTCGCTTCGGAGTTGGGCCAACGGCCTTGGAGATCTATGGCCTAGTCGGGTTCGCGGTCGCAATGATTCCGTTGATGATCTGGAAACTGCGGATCGGTAAGGTGGGTGGGTTGCTGCTACTCGGCGCTTACGGCTTTTATATCAGCCGTCTTTTCTAAGGGGACACAATACCCTTCCCCGTTTCTCGCCGAATCGCAATGAGAGCTAGTCTTTGGTTATTGGGCAAATCGCCACGCTGAGCGGGGTTTGTGTCCCCCTCTTATGCTGTGATCCAACGCAGATCCGAGGCGATCTGGCCATCGGCGATCAACTCTTCCAAGCGACGCAGGCGCACGTAGAGCGGACCGTCAAACGCTGCCTGATTCATGTTGTACTGGTTGTAGGCCTCGAACAGTTGCTGCGCCCCGCTACGAGCATCCCATTGGGGTTGAAAGTCCAGATCACGTTGAATCTTAGAGCAGTCGACCCGATAGGTTCTCTTGTCTGGGCTGGCGCCATCGGCAATCGAGACCTCGCAGCCACTGACTTCTCCGACCACCTCGGCCAGCTCGCGAATCCGGTAGTTGTGCTCGGTTTGACCGACGTTGTAGGCCTGGGTATGCACGGTTTCACGGGGCGCCTGCAATGCGGCAATAAAGGCGCGGCAAATATCTTCCACGTGCACCATCGGTCGCCAAGGACTGCCGTCGGAGAGCAAGACCACCTTGCCGGTGGTGACCGCCCAACCCATCAAATTGTTGAGCACAATATCCAACCGAAGACGGGGCGAAGCCCCGTAGGCGGTGGCATTGCGCAACGAAGTCGGGGAGAACTCATCGGTGGCCAAGGCGTTGAGATCGCGCTCGACCCAGACCTTCGACTCGCCGTAGGGAGTCACCGGATGGAACTCCGCCGATTCGTCCAAGAAATCATTCCCCGCAGCCCCGTAGGTTGAGCAACTGGAAGAGAAAACGAACCGCTGTACCCCGGCTTCCCGGGCAGCTTCAGCCAGTTGCACGCTCGCTCGGTGATTGATCTCATAGGTCAAATCGGAGTTGAGGTCGCCGAGTGGATCGTTGGACAGGTTGGCCAAGTGGAGGATCGCGTCGAACCCTCGAAGATCCGCTGCGGTGACATCACGATAGTCCTTCTCAATCGTCGGTACTGCGTCCGGCTGGGGGCCGAATTCGCAGCCTTTGAACCAGTTGCTATCGAGGCCAGAGACATCAAATCCCTGGTCGCTTAGCATCGGGGTCAAGACGGTGCCGATATAGCCATTGTGGCCGGTCACGAGTACGCGCATGAGTCCTTCCTTGTGATTCTTCTGGGTGGTTGGAGAAACTGCTCGATGGAGAGTCTTGGTTGCTACAGCCGTGGCCTTCTTGCGAAAGCGCCAGCGACCAAAGTACCCGCTAACTTTACCAGTATCCCGACCAGTATCTCGGGTTCAACTAACTGCTTCCGTCTCGGCTTGCGCAGCTCCTAGCACCGCGTAGATTTGCAACTCGGTCTCGGACAAACCCCAACCACTCGGCCCCATCATGACCCCATCGGCGAAATCTTCTCGCAGTGCTGCAACGATTTGCTGTCCAAGAGCGTCGACCCCTTGCTTGGAACTCCAACGTAGCCTGGAAGCGAGCGCCTCCAACGCATGTTCCGAGGTGAACCCCGAACTTGCCAAATAGTCTTCTCCTAATACCACCCAGGCTTCCTTGTCGCCGAATAGCTCGCCCAATCCAGAGCGTGTGCCAGCCAAATCTGGGCGAGCGCAACCGCCCAACGACAATGCGCCAACCGCGGCGGTCAACCCAACAACAAACTCTCGGCGATCTAACGAGATCATACTTGGGTTCCTAGGTGGTCCGCCAATCGAACAGCGAGAGCAACGATGGTAAACGTGGGGTTGACAGCTCCCGAAGTCGAAAACACCGAACTGCCCGCAATGTACAGGTTATCGACGCCAAAGACTCTACTATTGGAGTCAACAACTCCGTCAGCGGCAGACTCAGCCATCCTGGTCGTCCCCATGTGGTGGTTGGACCCGCTTGCGCGCTCCCATGGTGCGAGGTCATCGACTGAGTTGTGCATACGTCCTTCGAGGGCCACACCGATGCGTCGCTGGAAGTGCTCCACCATTTCTCGCATGGCAACAGCATCTCTATCCAAGATCCGCCAATGGAGACGTACTCGCTGCATCCCCATCGCATCGCGTGCAGGGTATAACTCAAGCCTACTCTCTCGGTCGGGGGTTTGTTCTGTCGCAAAGCTGATTTTCGCAAAATACGACCCGTTTTCAACCTTGCCTGGGGTCTTCCCCAACCGAGCTCCGGCGATCCCCGCTGCGGCAACAGCCTCAGCGTATTCGCCGGCATCCCACGAGTCTTCACGCTCAAGTACAACCACCGCATTTTGCCAAGCTTTCTCTTTCCTTATTTCTGCTCGAGGCCGAAACACTCCCCGCCGAACCCGTGTGCCGTCGGCGGCAAGGTACCTGTCGAAATCGGCCATCCGAGTTTTCCGGCCATGAGCTAGTACCAAGTGCCCGACACGAGCAATCGGGTGTTCCATAAAAAATCTTCCCAAGGCGTCTGAATGGACTCGAATACCGTCTTCCGCCTCGCGAACGGCCATCAAGATTCTGGTGTTTTCGATACCACCGCACGCAAGTACATAGCGACGCGCGGTTACCGAAAGCCGAACCCCTTCCAAGGTGGATGCAGTGACGCTATCTACCGCCCCTGACTCGTTCGCCGCAAGCTTCATAACGTTGGCGTGCAATACAACTCTAATCCGTGGATTTTGGTTCAGAGGTTGTCGATATTTGATCGCAAATCGCGTTGGCCGACTAAGGGAAAAATAGAACGGCTCAAAGGCCGAATCCTCGGCCATAAAACCTGGGATATCGTTATACCCAGGCACGATGTCAAGGTACGGGGCAGCCCGGCGGTAGTACGGGTCTAGATCTTCGCGTGAGATTGGCCAGCCTTTGTGTTCGCTCCAGGTTAGCTTTTCAAAATCGTCTGAATCCAAGGGCGCGCACCACCCATTCCAGTGGTTCGTGCTACCACCGAATCTACGCAATCTCGAGCGTGTTAAGTACTTCTCACTACTATCTAGAACCGCACCGTGAGATCTCCCCCCGTAGAGCTTCTGCGTTGGCTGCTCGTATTGAAATCCTCCTGACTCTAGCAGTAGCACGTCTTTTCCAGCATCCGCCAGTTGGAGTGCAAGAGTAATTCCCGCAGCTCCCGCGCCAACAATGCAGACTTCCGCTTCCAGCCGAGTTCCGTTATCCAGATTCTGAGCATCGATAAACACCGTAGAATGCTACTCGAAAACTCGGTCGCCAAGAACTGCCGTCGTAGAGCAAGACCACCTTGCCGGTGGTATCCGCCCAACCCATCAAATTGTTGAGCACAATATCTAGCTGCAGGCGGGGTGAAACTCCGTAGGCTGTGGCGTTGCGTAAAGAAGTCGGCGAGAACTCATCGGTGGCCAGGGCATTGAGGTCGCGCTCAACCCAGACCTTCGACTCACCGTAGGGATTCACCGCGGATGGAACTCCGCCGATTCGTCCAAAAAGTCGTCCGCCGCCGCGCCGTAGGTCGAGCAACTGGAAGAGAAAACAAACTGTTGTACCCCGGCTTCGCGGGCAGCTTCAGCCAGTTGCACGCTCGCTCAGTGATTGATCTCATAGGTCAATCGGAGTTGAGGTCGCCGAGCGGATCGTTGGACAGGTTGACCAACTGGAGGATCGCGTCGAACCCTCGAAGATCCGCTACGGTGACATCACGATAGTCCTTCTCAATCGTCGGTACTGCGTCCGGCTGGGGGCCGAACTCGCAGCCTTTGAACCAGTTGCTATCGAGGCCAGCGATGGAGAGTCTTGGTCGCTACCGCCGTGGCCTTCCTGCGAAAGCAGCCAGCGGCCAAATATCCGCTAACTTTACCAGTATCCCAACCTGTATCTCGGGTTCAACTAACTGCTTCCGTCTCGGCTTGCGCAGCTCCTAGTACCGCGTAGATTTGCAGCTCGGTAACGGACAAACTCCAGCCACCAGGCCCCTGCAAAGCACCGCTGTCGAAGTCTTCCCGGATGGCGGTTACAACCTGTTGAACCAGGGCGTCGACCCCTTGCTTGGAACGCCAAGACAGCCTGATGTTAAGCACTTCCAAGGCTTGTTCTGAGGTGGTACCCGAACTGGACAAATAGTCATCGCCCAGCACTCTCCAGGCCTCGTCGTCTCCGAATAATTCCAGCAGTCCTGAGCTAGTAGCTTGAAGATTTCGTCGACCACAACTGGCCAACGACAACACCCCCACAGCGGCGGTCAATCCAATGACGAATTCTCGACGATCCAGTGAAGTCATGCTTGGGCTCCGAGGTGGTCCGCCAACCGAATCGCCAGGGCAACGATCGTAAAGGTAGGGTTCACCGCTCCGCAAGTCGAAAAAACTGAGCTCCCGGCTATGTAGAGATTATCGGCGCCAAAGACTCTACTATTGGAGTCAACAACTCCCTTAGCAGCAGAACTGGCCATCCTGGTGGTCCCCATGTGGTGGTTCGATCCTCCTGCTTTTTCCCATGGCGCACCATCCACCAAGGTACTGCGCATCCGACCCTCGAACCTACTTCCGATACGCCTGCGAAATTGGTCCACCATCTGTTCCATGGCACGGGTGTCGCGATCCAATATCTTCCAGCGCAATCGAACTCGCTGCATGCCAAGTGCATCCCGCTCCGGCAGTAACTCCAGTCGGCTTTCAGGGTTCGGTGTCTGCTCCACCGCTATCTTCACTGCGGCGAAGTACGGAGCCGCACCAACTTTGCCAGGAATTCCCGCCAGGCGTGCTCCAGCGATCCCTGCTTTGGCAATCCACTTCGCATAAGACCCCGCGTGCCATTGTCGCTGTTGATCCAAAACCACCAACGCATTTTGCCACTGTCGCTCTCGTCGCACCGAGAGCAGTGGCCGCAACAGCCCACGACGCCCACCAGTGGCCACGTCTCGATCCTTGAACGTGGCCATTCCTGCCTTTCGATTGGGAGCCAGGACGATGTGCCCTACTCGAGTAATCGGGTGGTCCATGAAGAATCGACCCAGCGCCTCCGACTCGGTCCGTACTCCGCCCTCTTTCTCTGCCGACGCCATCAAGACGCGAGCGTTCTCCACACCTCCGCAGGCCAGCACAAACCGCCCGGCCCTCACGGTAACCCGGTGGTGTTCCAAGGTTGATGCAACAACACTGGTCACCGCCCCAGAGCTTGGGTCAGCCAAGACCTCGGTTAGGTTGGCGTGCAGAACAACACGAACCCGTGTTCTCTGCTCCAACAGCTTTCGGTATTTCAGGCCAAAACGAGTCGGGGCACTGAGGGAAAAGTAGAAGGGCTCAAAGACCGAATCATCAGACAGAAACCCAGGGACATCGTTGAAACCTGCTTCGATATCCAGATAGGGAGCTGCCCGACTGTAGTAAGGGTCGAGATCGGTGCGTGAGATCGGCCAGCCACCGTGTTCGGCCCAATCTGACCCTTCAAGATCAGCTGGCTCCAAAGGAGCACACCAACCGTTCCAATGGTTGGTACTGCCACCAAATCTACGCACCCTAGATCGGGACAGGTATTGCTGTTTGGGGTCTAGAAACGTCCCGTGAGCTCGACCTGCGCACAGCTTCTGGGTATCTTCGTCGTACTGAAACCCACCGGATTCCAAGACGATGACGTCGTGTCCTTTGGCTTCCAGTTCTAGCGCAAGCGTAATTCCCGCTGCCCCAGCACCGATGATGCAGAACTCCGTCTGTAGTTGTGTGTTGCGTTCGAGATCTCGGGCTTCAATAAACACCGCGCGATCCTACTCGATTCAAGCTCGAGCGCCGCTCAAGAACCTTCTAGGCAATACAGCGTAGAATAAATCGGGAATTGGTTTCAGATCGTTGTAACCCTTCCGTACCCTTTTTGGCAACCCTCCGGAGGAGATTGTGACCAGACGATTAATTACGACCACTCTAGCTTCGCTCGCGTTGAGTGGAACGCTGGCTGCCGCTGAATTCGAGATTCCCGAAGTTCCTTTCGAGCAGTTCAAGCTCGACAACGGACTGACCGTGGTTGTCCACGAAGACCACAAAGCGCCGATCGTGGCAGTCAATGTCTGGTACCACGTCGGTTCCAAGAACGAAAAACTGGGGCGCACCGGGTTTGCACATCTTTTCGAGCACCTGATGTTCAACGGTAGCGAGAACTTCAACGAAGATTACTTTCAGATCTTGGAGCGCATTGGCGCCACCGAGCTCAATGGAACAACTTGGCTGGATCGCACCAATTACTTCCAGAACGTACCGACCAATGCTTTGGATACCGCTCTGTGGATGGAATCCGACCGCATGGGTCATTTCCAGGGCGCGATTTCTCAGGAACGTCTCGACGAACAGCGCGGCGTAGTACAGAACGAGAAGCGTCAGGGTGACAACCAACCCTACGCCGAATGGTGGAACCAAATGCCTGCTCTGGCTTATCCGCAAGGCCACCCCTACTCCTGGGACACCATCGGTTCGATGGAAGATCTGAGTGCCGCCGCTTTGGAAGACGTCAAGGAATGGTTCGCCGGCTACTACGGTGCAGCCAACGCTGTGGTGGTCTTGGCGGGAGACATCGATGTCGAAACCGCCCGCGAGAAAATGCAGAAGTACTTCGGTGATATTCCCCCTGGCCCTCCGGTTGCCCGACTGGATTCTTGGATTGCACCGCGCACCAGCGATCAAACCGTAGTGTTTCAGGACCGAGTCCCCGCAGCGCGGGTCTACATGCAGTGGAATGTCCCGGAATGGGGTACCGCGGAGATGGACTACCTGAATTTGCTTTCGGATGTCCTGGGCACCGGCAAAAATTCACGCCTCTACAAACGCTTGGTCTACCAAGATCGCACG
The DNA here is from genome assembly GCA_965248055.1 of Candidatus Multivoradales bacterium. Lineage (GTDB taxonomy): Bacteria > Acidobacteriota > Thermoanaerobaculia > Multivoradales > JAHEKO01 > CBDCXF01. The sequence continues at coordinate 2,066,140 of CBDFIJ010000004.1, read as the reverse complement.
GCGACCGAGGTCAACGCTTGGGTGTGGCCTTTTGAAATCTCGGGCAATTTCATGATCTCAGCGACCGCCCAGCCCGGCGGTGACCTCACTGAGGTAGTCGACGCGATCAATAAAGAGCTCGCTCTACTACTCGAAGAAGGACCTACCGAGATAGAACTAGAACGAGCCAAGACCAGCCAGTTTGCCGGTTTCGTGCGCAGCCTGGAAGGCATCGGTGGCTTTGGTGGCAAGTCGAACCTGTTGGCATCCAATGCAGTTTACGGCGGCGACCCCGCTGCTTACCGTACTTCTCTGCAAAGGATGAACGACGCTACCCCCGATGACTTGCGCTCCTCAGGTGGCAAATGGCTGTCTCAGGGCCGCCTGCAGGGTGAGATCTATCCCTATCCTGAGTACGCGGCGACCGGCGAAGGTGCGGATCGTTCGCAGGTACCCGACGCCGGAACTCCCACCGACCCTAGCTTCCCTGAAACCCAGACCACAGTACTAGCTAACGGGCTCAAGATTGCGCTGATCGAGCGCAGCAACGCACCGTTGGTGGAAATGCGCTTGATGGTCAACGCCGGCAGCTCCTCCGATGTCCACGCCTACCCGGGCACCGCGACCTTGGCCTTGGACCTGCTCGATGAAGGGTCTGGTGACCGCACGTCTTTGGAACTGGCTGAGGAACTGGACAGCCTGGGTGCCGAACTGGCCACCGGAAACAGTCTCGATAACTCTTGGGTGCAAGTTTCTGCTCTCAAGAGCAACCTAGCTCCCAGCCTCGATTTGTTCGCCGACATCGTCTTGAACCCATCCTTTCCTGAGAGGGAAATCGACCGCCTGCGCCAAGAACAATTGGCCCAGATTCAAAGCGAGAAATCGACACCGATTCAAATGGCTCTGAGAGTTTTTCCCAAGTTGTTGTACGGAGAGGGCCACGCGTATTCGCTTCCCTTCACTGGATCCGGCGATGAGGCTTCAGTCAAGGCAATTACTCGCGATGACTTGGTAAGCTTTCATGAGAACTGGTTCCGCCCCAACAACGCGACGCTCTTGGTGGTCGGCGATACTTCGCTGGAAGAAGTCGAGTCCCTGGTCGGCAAGCGTTTCGCTTCCTGGAAAGAGGGCACCATCCCGACCAAAAACCTAACCCCGGTGGAGTTTCCCGCAGACGAAGGCATCTACCTGATCGATCGGCCCGATTCCGAGCAATCGATCATCTTTGCTGGTCACATCGCGCCACCCCGTTCGGCCACCAATGACCTAGCGATCCAAACCATGAATGATGTCCTCGGCGGCAATTTCTCCGCCCGCATCAACATGAATTTGCGTGAAGAGAAAGGCTGGGCTTATGGCGCGTACTCCTTCATGCCAGACGCTAAAGGCCAGCGTCCGTTCATCGCCTATGCACCGGTGCAAACCGACAAAACTGGCCCCTCGATGGCAGAGGTCGAGAAGGAGCTCAACGGTATTTTGGGTGAGATTGAAATCACCGAAGATGAGATCGGCTTCGCTAAAGACGCCGCAACCTTGACCCTTTCCGGTCAGTGGGAAACCAACGGCGACGTGCTCGGGGCTCTGTATGAGCTCAACGCGTTCGATCTGCCAGCCGATTACCACGACACCTACGCCGAGGCGATTCGCTCGTTGACCCCAGAGGACATCAACGCTGCGGCCCAAGAAGTGATTCATCCCGACAAGCTGATTTGGGTGGTGGTCGGTGATCGGGCCAAGGTCGAAGAGGAGATCAAAGCTCTCAACTACGGTGAAATCTCGGTACTCGACCCCGATGGCAACCTGCTCGAAGGGAGCCTGCCGAATACTTCTCCAACGTTTGACGACGAGGAAGAAGCTCAGCCTTAATCGGCTGAATCCAAGTGGATTTTGAACGGGGCGGGAAACCGCTCGGTTTTCTTGCTCTACCCTCTTGCCGAGTTGGTTGCGAGGGTCGCTACGTGCTCGCCAATCGCTAGCGAAGAGGTGGCACCCGGAGAGACTGCGTTTAAGACATGTAGGACATGACCTTGCTTGGCGATGACAAAGTCATCGACTAACTTGCCGTCTGGGGTCATGGCCTGAGCGCGCACGCCACAGCCGCCGGGTTCTAGGTCTTGTTTACGGATCGCCGGGACAAACCGAGCCAAAGACCGAGCGAACGCCCCTTGGGACATCGACCGATAGACCTCCAGCGCTCCGGTACGCCAGTGCTTAGCTGCCAGTCTCCAAAATCCAGCATAGGTCAAGGTAGAAGCGGCGTCGGCAAGTCGAAATGCGGTCTTAGAGTACCCTTCACGCTTCAGCGCCAACACCGCATTGGGGCCAGCTTCGATGCGCCCGTCAACCTTGTTGGTGAGATGAACCTCCAAGAAAGGGAACACCGGATCTGGAACTGGGTATACCGGTCGCTCGACGATTCCAGCTGCAGCACCGCCGAGCATGAAGTATTCGCCGCGAAAAGGGACGATGCGGATATCGGGTGAGTAGCCACAGACGCGAGCAACGCGATCCGCTTGCAAGCCCGCGCAGTTGATCAATTGTCGAGCGCGCAGCTCGCCATTAGAAGTGGTGATCGCAACTTCGTCAGCACCCTCTTCAACTCCGGTGAAGCGACTTCCGAGATGGATTTCCCCACCCAGGGATTGGATCTCTCGAGCGTAGGACCGGTTGACCTCTTGATAGTCAACGATCCAGGTTTCGGGAACCCAGAGGCCAGCCATTCCGGCCACCTCGGGCTCGATTTTGCGGATACCCGGGCCATCCAGTCGCTGTAACCCTTTCAGACCATTGGCATGTCCCCGGCGTTCCAGTTCATCCAAACGCGGCACTTCATCATCTCGCGTCGCCACCACAATCTTGCCGCACCGTTGATGCGGTATGTCGTGTTTCTCAACATATTTGTACAGAGCGTCGCGACCGGCAACCGTGAACTTGGCCTTAAACGACCCCGGCTTGTAGTAGAGACCGGAGTGAATCACCCCGCTGTTGCGCCCGCTCTGGTGGCGAGCGAGAGCGTCTTCCGCCTCTAGCACCACGACTTTGAGCCCACGACGCGCAAGAGCGAGTCCGGTGGCACAGCCAACCAGCCCACCTCCAACAACGACGACATCTGTGGTGGTTGTGCTCATTCCGGTGATTCTAGGCGTCCAGCAAACCTAGGGCTACCCATGTTCGTTTTCGAGGCGGAAACTTGACGAACTCCGCTAGACTTCGCTTAAGGCTCGAAGCTGCCAGACAGCCTCAGTTATGCCCGCAGTTGACCCAGGAGAACCGTTTGCGTTTTACCCCCACATCGATTGACGGTAGTTATTTAGTTGACTTGGAACCGATCGGGGACGATCGCGGCTTTTTTGCTCGCGCCTTTTGTCGGCGAGAGTTCGAGGAGCACGGACTGGAACCGTTCGTCGCTCAGTGCAACATTTCTACCAACACCAGAGCCGGAACCCTGCGCGGCATGCACTACCAAACCGAGCCCGCCATCGAGCCCAAATTAGTGCGCTGCACCAAGGGGGCGATCTACGACGCGATCATCGATATTCGCCCGGAGTCACCCACCTATCTGAAGCACTTTGGCGTCGAACTGACCGAGGAAAACCGAACCGCTCTCTATGTGCCAGGGTTTTGCGCCCACGGCTACCAAGCACTCACCGAAGTGTCCGAGATCTTCTACATGGTGGGAGAGTTCTACACCCCTGGACACGAAAACGGCTTGCGCTACGACGACCCAGCATTCGGCATCAAGTGGCCGATGGAAGTGACTGAGCTGTCGGACAAAGACCGCTCTTGGCCCCTGTTCCAGCCCGACGGTGACCAGAATTTGGACCCCAATTCCAGTGGTGGAGACGACGCATGATTGTTGTCGATCGCTTGCTGCAAAAGCGCCAGCAAGAAGGAAAACCGGTGCGGGTTGGATTAGTTGGCGCCGGTTTCATGGCCAAGGGTGTGCTCAACCAGATCACCAACTCAACGCCGGGTATGGAAGTCAGCGCGGTGGTCAACCGCAACCCAGAGCGCGCCGCGGAGATCTACCGAGAAGCCGGGATCGAAAACGCCCGACCGGTCAGCAACGCACCCGAGCTAACCCGGATGATCGAGGCCGGGGGCTGCGGCTACACCGATGATCCTAGTGTGGTTACCGGCTGCGGTTTGATCGACTGTTTGGTCGAAGTCACCGGGGCAGTTCACTACTCCGCGGAGTTGATTCTGGATGCGATCCACAACGGGCAACACGTTGTGATGATGAACGCCGAACTCGACGGCACGGTTGGCCCCCTGTTGAAAACCTACGCCGATCGCGCCGGAGTCATTCTGACCGCCTCTGAAGGAGATCAGCCCGGCGTGCAGATGAATCTCTACCGATTTGTCTCCGGCATCGGATTGCGGCCATTACTGATTGGCAACATCAAAGGGCTGCAGGACGAATACCGTAACCCCACCACCCAAGAAGGGTTTGCCAAGCAGTGGGGGCAAAACGTCAACATGGTGACCAGCTTCGCCGACGGCACCAAAATCTCCTTTGAGCAAGCGATCGTCGCCAACGCAGTCGATTTCCAGGTCGCCCAGCGCGGCATGTTGGGCCTGGATCATCGCGAGCACGTCGACGACTTAGCCAATATCTACGACTATGACCAACTGCGCGAATGGGGCGGCATCGTGGACTACGTGGTCGGTTCCCAACCGGGACCGGGAGTGTTTATCCTCGCCGATCATGACGACCCCAAGCAGCGCCATTACCTGAACCTCTACAAACTTGGCGAAGGCCCCTTGTACTCGTTCTATATTCCTTACCATCTGTGCCACTTTGAAGTACCGTCCAGCGTCGCTCGAGCGGTGCTGCTCAAAGACCCGGTCATGGAGCCGCTCGCCGGCCCTAAGGTCGATGTGGTGGCGGTTGCCAAGCGTGACCTAACGGTCGGACAGACCCTTGATGGCCTGGGCGGCTACGACAGCTATGGCGTGGCAGAGAACTACCCGGTCTCGCGAGCAGAAGATCTACTGCCAATCGGATTGGCCGAAGACTGCAGCCTCAAACACACCGTCACCAAAGACACGGTACTGACCTACGACGACGTGACTGTGCCAGAGGGGCGAATTGGCGATCGACTGCGCCAGGAGCAAAATGAACGCTTTCCAGAATAAGGCGGTGCTGAAGACCGCATTGGTCATCCCGGCGGGGGGATGGGAGTGGGGCCGGGACCTTCATCAAGTAGGAGTCATCCCTAGTGGAAGAGATTCCCGCCCCCCAACACACCCACCCGCGGGAATGACAGATTGTGGGACCCGCAGGAGTGGCGAGTCGTAGGATCATGTGGGACAACCTAAGAGCCGACACCCTTCGCCTCAAAGAAATCAAAACCAAGGCCGCCCCTTGGTATGTGATCGAGTCCTTGTTGTTTGAAAATGGTTACCAAGCGGTGTTCTTGCACCGGATCGCCCACTGGTTCAAGTCCAAGAACATCCCGTTCTGTGGGCCGCTGTTTGCTCGAGTTAATTTATTTTGTACTGGCTGTGACATTGCCCCCGCGGCAGAGATCGGCCCGGGTTTTCGCATCACTCATGGACAAGGATTGGTGATCGGCGCCTGGACCAAAATCGGCGCCAACTGCCACCTGCTGCAAGGGGTTACCTTGGGCGCGCCCTCGGGACGCCGGATCACTGAGATGCCTCAGTTGGGCGACGGTGTCTATATGGCCGCTTACTCCGCGGCGATCGGCGACGTCAGCATCGGAGATCGGGTCTTTGTCGGCATTCAGACGGTGGTCACCCAGGATGTCCCGGCAGATAGCAAGGTGACCGTCCCCAACGCCACCACGATCTCAACCAAGGCGGGCGTCTCGTCTTCAAACTAAGCCCGACGGCGATACCCTCTCAGCGGGGAACCAGCGCCCGCCAGCGGTGAGCCAATTCGGAAGCACCTCTGGTCGACGCCCAAGGCGCGGGTCGGTGAGTTTGCGCACCTCTGATTCTGGAACCGGCCCTTGCGACAGATCGATCATCCAAATTTCAGATTGCCTTCCTTGACCTCGAATTAGATATACAACAGACTTTTCTTTGATTGCGACACACTGACAACCATGAAGTATAGATCCTGACAAACGTACATATTGAGCTGTTTCTGGTCGCTCCAAATTTCGCCCTAGAAATACCTCCAACCTCTCCCGAGCGGCATCGAAGGTAGCCAAACGCGATTGGCCCATGTCTGTCTGATATGGCTCGATCGACCATTCAGGCCAACCGTACGGACCCTGAGCACCCCTAAACACCAATTGATTGCCTTCATAGCCCTCAATGTAGTTGTGATGGGCCTGCTCTGGAAACAAGCAGCGATAGTTGGGGCGCCACTCAGCAATGGTGTTGACCTGGAAAGAGACCGCACCCACTGCGGTCCTACGAATCAATTGTTCCTCTGGTCCCCCCCGGTATCTACGCCAGTAGGAAAAATGATTGCGAATAACCTCCTGCCCGGTGGTAGGTGGGCTATGTGGGGGCTGCCAGTCTTTTTGGCCTTGCACTCGTGTACGCATGCTGTCCTGTTCAGGACACCCAGCAATAGCCCACAGCTCCGTCTGTTGCCATTCAGCTTCAAAGTCAACGGGTAGGGAGACTCGACATGGACCTGCTAACCAAACCACAAGAACATTCAAGCAGATTGAGCGGTACATGAAACATTCGACCCGCGACGGCGAAAGACAGTTCCCGGGAAGCACTGACAGAGTAGCAGGCTCCCTCGATGCCAGCTCATCCACTTCCCTTCAATTCACTGATACCGTACGCCCATGAAAGCAGTCATCCTCGCCGGCGGATTTGGTTCCCGGCTCTCCGAAGAAACGGTGATTAAACCCAAACCGATGGTCGAGATCGGTAGCAAACCTATCCTCTGGCACATCATGAAACTCTACTCGGCCGCCGGGATCAACGACTTCGTCATCTGCCTGGGCTACAAAGGCGGGATGATCAAGGAATACTTCGCCCAGTACTTCGCCCGCAACGCTGACTTCACCATCGACCTGAGCAGCAATTCACTAGAAGTGCATAAGAGCCACGCTGAGCCGTGGCGCGTGACTTTGGTCGATACCGGTCCAGACACCTACACCGGTGGCCGCTTGAAACGAGTGGCCCAACATATCGACGACACCTTCTGCTTTACTTATGGCGACGGAGTGTGCGACGTCGACATTAAAGAAACGGTGAAGTTTCACCGCGATCATGGCAAGTTGGCGACCATGACCACGGTTCGCCCTCCGGGTCGCTTCGGTTACTTTGAACTCGGTGACGACCACAGCCAAGTGAGCAAGTTCATCGAAAAGCCGGACGGCGACGGCGGTTGGGTCAACGGCGGGTTCTTTGTCTTGGAACCCGGATGCCTCGATTACATCGACGGTGACCAGATTTGGTGGGAGCGCCAACCGCTAGCCAACCTCTCCAGAGACGGCCAATTGATGGCGTTCAAACACGCCGGGTTTTGGCACTGCATGGATCATCTGGCGGACAAGAACAAGCTCGAATCCTTGTGGGCGGCCGGCGATGCTCCGTGGAGAACTTGGGGCTAGGCTTTTTCAAGATAGCTTTCAGACCCTTACAACACCTACTGATCTCCGTGCTGGCTAAGCACCACTCAATGAAACAGTTCGCTTTTCTACTGGTAGCTGCGGTCACGGTCCAAGGGGCTTGCGCCGCGCCTCAGTCGGGGTCGGTGTCTGGGGGTCTTGAGACGCGGGTCGCCTCGCTCAGGGTCGCCGAAGGTTTTGAAGTTCGTTTGTACGCGGCTGGGGTTGAAAATGCGCGCCAGATAGCACTCGGGGACCGCGGAACGGTATTCGTCGGATCCCGAGGTGCGGGCAAGGTCCACGCGGTAGTCGACGCGGACAACGACCTACGGGCGGACATCGTCTACTTGATCGACAACAACCTCGACAACCCCGGTGGCATTGCTTACCGCGACGGTGCTCTCTATGTAGCCGCGGTGGGTCGCGTCCTGCGCTATGACAACATCGAGGACCATCTCGACAGTCCGCCGGAACCGATCGTGGTCAGCGATGCTCTTCCAGCTGCAGCACATCACGGTTGGCGCTACCTCAAGTTTGGTCCGGACGGTTGGCTATATGTCTCAGTCGGCGCTCCTTGCAACGCCTGTGACGCCGTTCCGCTCAAGAGTCGACTCGGCTGGGGCGACGCCGACCCCAATCTGTTTGCCACCATCTCGCGCATGCGCCCCGACGGCAGCGAACTACAGCCTTATGCCTTCGGCATTCGCAATAGCGTTGGCTTCGACTGGCAGCCGGGAACCGGGCATCTGACCTTCACCGACAACGGGCGCGACTTGCTCGGCGACGACCTGCCCCCCGATGAACTCAACATCGCCACCGATCCCGGCCAGCATTTCGGTTTTCCTTATTGCCACGGCGGAGATATCCCCGATCCCAGCCACGGGAAGGAGCGCCAATGCAGCGAATTTCGACCTCCGGCGCAAAAACTTGGGCCCCACGTCGCCTCGATTGGCATGACCTTCATCACCGGAGAGTCCTTTCCGCAGGTGTATCAAGACCGTGCGGTGATCGCCGAGCACGGATCTTGGAATCGTTCTGAACCGATCGGCTACCGAGTCACTACGGTGTCTTTGGAAGGGGATCAAGGCGTCGGCTATCAGACCTTGGTTGATGGCTGGCTGTTAGACGATGGAACCTCGTGGGGTCGCCCGTCGGATGTTTTTCAAATGCCCGATGGATCTCTCCTTATTTCCGACGACCGGGCTCACGCAATCTATCGGCTGAGCGGTCTCGAGCCCTAGATTGGAACCGGCTAGCCGCGAGGAGAGCGGCGAAATCCAATGAATCTCCTCCACCCTGCCCCACAAAACGTTGATTCACACGGATCCTCCCAAGGGGCGCCGCTCCAAGGCACACCCCCGCCGCAATTAGTACACTGCTGGCCGTAGATTCGGAACGTTTGGGGATACCACCATTGGCGCGCACACCTACACCTCGACAGATAGCAACTGGAACGAGCTTGTTGCTCATTCTTGCCTTGCTGATGGCTGGGATGATGCTGATCTTCGATCGCCCCGGTCTCAAGGCCGAGTACTTCCATCTGGGCGCACCGTGGGAGGGGAGGCCGGTTTACGCCACCACCGCTCAGCCCAAGCTCGATTCGGTCTCGCAGATCCACGACGCGCTGATAACCGAGGTAGCGTTCAGCGTGCGCTGGAGTGGCTGGTGGTGGGTCGAGCAGGGAGGCGACCATCGTTTCATTGTCGACGCCAATGACAGCGGCTACTTTCGGATCGACGGCGATACCGTAGTCGATAACGTCGGCACCGCCAAAGTGCAGCGCAAGAAAGGGCAAAAGACTCTTGAGCCAGGGCTCCACCGGGTCGAGATCGCGCTGATTCAAAGGCACGGGGAGAGCCATTTAGCAATCGAGTGGACCGCGCCTGGATATTCGCTAGCGGAAGCCACCGCTTTGCCATCGGAACAGCTCTACGCGGGTCGCCCGGTCACTTTGCGCAGAGCCTTGCGCGACACGCTACCTCAGTGGCCACAATCCCACCGCCAGCTTCTGGGAGCCGCTCTAACCCTGGCGGCAGGTCTATTGGCGATCTACATTCTGGCCGCACCGATCGATGCGCTCCAGCAAAGATTTGCTCCACGTCTCGGGTGGGCAAACAACCGAGGTTTCCGCGTGTTCCTCCTGTTGGGGCTCTTTGTACTAACTTTTCTGGCGATCTTGCCGTTCACCGGGACCGTGCGGGGTGGGGATGACACCGCGTATCTGATTGCTGCAAAGTACGGCACCAAGAATTGGTTCTACAGTCGCTACGCTCACGTATACCTAGTCAAAGCCTTTGTAACTCTGAGTGGAGGAAATCCCTTCCTCGGGGTTCGCCTTTGGTGGTCTTTCATTTTTGCCACTACTGTGACCTCGCTAGCGGTTGCAGTGCGCTCTGTCGGGCCCCGTTTGCAGCTACGCACTCTCACTGCTGCACTCTTCATCCTGTTGTCGCAAACCGTGGTTCTGGGCACCATCGGCTCAGGCTTTGCTGACTACAGCGCAATGATGTTTATCACCGCCGCGGTCGCGATTTACATGCACGGGCTCTCCCGAGAGCACACGGATACCTCCCGACATGAATGGCACGCCCTCGCGGTCGGAGTGCTCACGATTGGTGCGTTTCGCTCCAAAGAGGTGGGCGCTGTCTTGCTGGCTTTGCCTCTGCTATTCCTTATTACCGATGGGCGACTGGACTTTCGGCGCTTCTCCCGCAGGAGTCTTTACTGGACTGGGGGCATCGCAGCAACTTTTTCAGTCCTGATGATGCTAGACGGATGGATCTTGGGAGATTTCCTGTTTTCATTTCCTGGCGGACGGCTGGTCGAAACTGGACCGATGAACTTCCCCGATCAGTTACCACCACGCAGCGGTTCGTCGAGCTGGCTGAACGTCATCTGGCGACCAGGAGGGCATCCAGCGCTGTTCGCCCTACGCAACCTCTGGGTGGCGGTGGTGGCCGCCGCCTTTGCCGCAGGGCTGCGTCGTAGGCGAATCGAGATTCGGCTGCTGCATTTTTTACCGATTGCATACCTATTGGCTTTGATCGTTCTCTACTTCCGCATGCGTCACCCTTTCTCGGGGCGAATGTTGATTCCGATCATTCCGGTGGCCTGCCTGATGTCCAGCCTGCTGCTATTCGACGCTGGACTGGAGGAGGTTTCTTGGAGAAAGTTGCTGACTCCACGCGTCTTGATCCCTGCCGGACTCGCCAGTGCCGTGATTTTCTTGATTGTCGTGCCCTACAGATTGGGGCAACTGGACGCTGCTGACTTTCTTCCAGTAGCAGCGCTAGCTCGCTTCGGGTGGTCTCCTGACCTGTTTCTAACCGGAACTCTAATGCCGGCCGTGGTACTGACAGTGGCCTGTCTCCTCGCCCTGGTGGTCGTAGGCCAGCGGGCGAAAGTGGTAACTCTCGTGATTGTGTTCTTGGCTTTCTTCGGTTTGGGCTTTGAATACAACCGCAACGTCTTGGCCAAGCACCAGTCTGCACAGGTCGGAGACCTACTGCGCTATCCCTGGGAGACCTTTGCGGAACAACTCAAATCTGCTCGACCTAAGACCGTCCAGGTCACTACCGACCTGCAAGCACGCTATCGGATGTCGGCACAAACACGGGCCTCGCTGGCGATCCTGACCCTTGATCAAAGAGGCATGCACGTTCGCATGTCGCGCGATCTGCCGATCGATGTCGACGTCGCGATCGCCAGTCGTTTCATTTACAACCGATGGTTGCGGGAGGTTCCGGCGCTGGCTAACACTGCGGAAACGGATCCTTCTGGGGTTCTGGTCTTCCTGCGCCCGAGAGAGGCTATGAAGAAACATTTCGCAGCTTCAAAACCCTAGCTAGGTTACTTATCGGGTTAGGTACCGCATTTCCCTTGATTCATAACACGACTTAACCTTGCCTTTGTGCTTCGCAGAGATAGTCATTGTCCCAGTAACATCGATATGCTCACTCAAAGGCAATTATTTTTTTTCTATTAAGGCTCCGTTGTCCTTCACCTGAAATGCAACAACCATCCGGCCTGTCTTACGGTGTTTGTACCGAGACGTTCTAAGTGGCAAGCCACGACAAGAAGTCACAATCTGATTCAATTCGGACTCCGGGATGGCATGCTTGTTTCCCAGCGCATCAAACACACCAAACGCGCTTACCGACTCATCCAACAGTTGACCGCTCAGCGTTATCTTCTTGGGAACAATGTACTCAGGCTGCACTAATGCGGAGGACCCAGTATTTGGCGTCAATATAACCGGAAAATTGGTCGGCGCTACTTCGAAGAGCGCCGATCCAGTTTCAACGAACACGCCAGAGATTTGGCACTGTTCGGCGCCGGAATTTCGAACACTGATCTCAACATCAACTTCTTCCCAAAGGAGGTCGTCACCTCGTTGAGCCTGCCGTAATACACCATGCGTCTCGTCTTCTTTTGAAGCACTCTTGACGATTATTCTTGCGTTCACTGATATTCGCGGTCTCTCCCTCCAGAACCTAAAGATAGCCAGAACAGCAAGCCCCGTTGAGAGGAGTGCTCCATAGGCACCCAAAGCCATTTCAATTGAAATCTCCATCTACCAAGGCTACTCCGTTCTACAGGTTCTTCGTATCGCAGCGTCTCTAACGACCCTCGGTACGAAAATCTGTCCCTTTGTGGGTACCATCGCAAAAGGGCTTGTTCGCGGACTCGCCACAACGGCACAGAGCCTTGCTATCAAAGCTAGCGACCGAGCCGTCGGTGGCGCACCACTGCATCGGGCCGCGGAAGATCACCGGACCATTTTCCGCCAGCACGGCCACGACTTCGTCGCCAGCTTCAATCTCCTGGCTTTCGACTTCCGGCAACAATCCTTCATCGGTGAACTCGACGCCTTTGTGGCTACCGTCGCAGTAGGGCTTGTTGGCGGACGCCCCGCAGCGGCAGAGCGCGACTCGGGCGGTCTCTTCTACCACCGCGCCTTCGCGCGTCATGATGCGAACTTGACCGCTAACAATGGCCGGACCATTGGCGCATATCTGTAACTGATTGAGTTCGATCGCCGAACTCTCTTCCTCAGGTTGAGCGCCAACCGCCAAGTCACTATCTTGCGGCGTGTCTTCGATCGCCAAAGCGCCGGATGGACAGCGGGAAACCGCTTCGGCCACCGCTGCGGCGTCGGCAGCGTCGGGCTTAATCCAGGGTCGCTTCTTGGCGTCGAAGACTTCGGGAAGTCCGCGCACGCACTCTCCGGCGTGAGAGCAAGCCGCCGGGTCGTAGGTAACTGTGAGGTGTTCGCCTGGGTAGGTCTGTTTCTTAGCCATTTTGCTGCTCCGGCTCTCGGTTCAAGCATCCAGGCTAGGACGCGTGTCCTCGGCTTGCCGGAAAATGGTTTCGACCCGTTGTAGCTCATCACCCTCGATCGGCAGTCGAGGTGCCCGGCAAAGACTCGAGCCGAACTCTTCTCTCTCGACCGCCATCTTGATGTATTGCACCAACTTAACCTCGGTGTCCAAATGCAACAGCGGCGCAAACCAACGGTAGATCCTCTTCGCTTTGTTGAATTGACCCGCGCGAATCGCGTCCCATAGGGCGATCGTTTCCCGCGGATATGCATTCACCATTCCGGCAACCCAGCCGTCCGCCCCCATGACCAGAGCTTCCATAGCCAAGTCATCAACCCCGCAGAACAACCGATAGCGATTGCCGGTGAGATTCTTCAGATCGGTGATTCGGCGAACATCGTCGGACGACTCTTTGATCGCCACCAAGGTTGCTTGATCTGCCAGATCGACAAACATCTCTGGACGGATATCAACGCCATAGCTGACCGGGTTGTTGTAGACCATGATCGGTAATTCGGTAGCGCGCGCGATGGTTCGAAAATGAGTGACGGTCTCGCGAGCGTCCGAGTGGTAGACCAGGGCCGGTAGCACCATCAAACCGTCGGCACCCAGTTCCGCCGCCTCTGCGGCTCTCTGGCACGCCAACGCCGTCGTGGTCTCGGCGATCGTGGTCATTACCGGCACTCTGCCGTCAACTGCCCCGACCATTGCTTCCAACAAACGACCCTTTTCCTCGCCGGTCAGCGATGGACCCTCACCCAAGGTTCCGCCCAAGATGATCCCGTGAACACCAGCGTGCAGCAGCGCCGTAGCGTGGTCAATCGTGGCGACCAAGTCGAGAGTTTCGTCGTCTCTGAATTGCGTAGTTATCGCGGGATAGACACCAAACCAATCAATGTGCAAGTTCTTACCCTCCAAAACGACAGTGTATCCAATCGGCGTTGCACTCAGGGAGACCCACCGGTTGTATTATCCAGCCCTATGATTTCAGGTACTCACTTCATCCGAGGGCGGGCGGTCACAAGTAAGAGCGAAGCCTTTCGTGCCGTTGACCCTCGATCCGGTGACACTCTGGAACCGACGTTCCACGAAGCCAATGGAGAGCAAATCGACGACGCGGTCACAGCCGCAAGCAGGTCGGCGGCAGAATGGGCAAATAGCTCCCCAGAATTGCGGGCCCAATTCTTGGATACCGTGGCGCAAGAGATTGAAGCGCTCGGCGATCCACTGATCGAGCGCGCGGATCAAGAAACTGCATTGGGCGTCCCACGGCTCACCGGCGAGCGAGGTCGCACCACCGGTCAACTTCATTTTTTTGCAGAGCTGCTGCGCGCGGGGTGGTGGCGGTCAATCCGCATCGACACTGCCGACCCCGAGCGCAAACCGATCCCCAAGCCCGACTTGAGGCGAACCCTGCTACCACTCGGTCCGGTGGCGGTCTTCGGCGCGTCCAACTTTCCTTTGGCCTTCTCGGTCGCCGGAGGAGACACCACTTCGGCTTGGGCAGCCGGATGCCCAGTGGTGGTCAAGGCTCATCCTGCTCATCCGGGGACCAGTGAATTGGTGGCGACCGCGATCTTGCGAGCTTTGGAAACTTGCCAACTTCCCACCGGGTTGTTTTCGCTGATCCACGGGGTTGGGCACCAAGTCGGGCAAAGTCTCACGCTGCATCCTGGGATCGCCGCAGTTGCCTTTACCGGTTCGTTTGCCGGTGGCCAAGCACTAGTCGCAGCGAGTCAACAACGAACTAAACCGATCCCTGTCTACGCGGAAATGGGTTCGATCAATCCGGTGGTGATCCTTGAGGGAGCTCTGCGGGAATCCGGACAAAACATCGCCCAAGGCTTGGCCGGTTCAGTGGCCCTCGGTAGTGGCCAGTTCTGCACCAATCCCGGAGTGGTGCTGGTTCCCACTGGCGCCGAGACCGATTCTTTTTCTGAACAACTCGCCGACAGCCTCAGCGCTAGCGGGGAGATGACCGTGGTGCATCCTGGGATCGCTACTGGCTATCGGCAGGCGACCGAGAGAACTCTGGCTGTGGGCGAAATCGAAGCGAGCCTTGTCACAGGCGAGGCCACACAGAACGATTCCAGTAGCACCGTATCGCCCCAGGTCTTTCGTTGTAGCGCAGCTACATTTATCGCTAATGACGACCTGCAAGAGGAGATCTACGGTCCGGCGACCTTGGTCGTTTCTTGGCAGTCTACCGAGGAACTCAACGAGGTGTTGCACTCGATGCCTGGAGCTCTGACCGCCACCCTGCACGCCACTGACCGCGATCTGAATGACCATCCAGGGTTGGTGAGTCAATTGGCCGCAATCTCCGGTCGAGTGGTGATCAATGGCTTTCCTACCGGGGTTGAAGTTGCCCACGCAATGCACCACGGTGGGCCATTTCCTGCCACTTCCGACTCTCGATCGACCTCGGTAGGGTCAGCCGCGATCGATCGATTTTTGCGCCCGGTTTGTTTTCAAGATCTACCCGATTCGTTCTTGCCACCAGAACTGCAAGACGCCAACCCACAGGGAGTCCCCCGACTGGTTGATGGAACATGGACTGTCGACGCCATTGAAAAGCACTCCTGATCTCTCGGCGCAAGACCCATGAGCCAACCCACGGCCAATTCCTTCCCGCCTCAGATCGAGGTTTATGACGCCCATACCGAGGGCGAGCCAACGCGTATCGTGGTCGCCGGGTGGCCCCAACCTGACGGCTCATCGATGGAGCAACGGCGGCGCTGGATGCAATTGCATCAAGATCACCTACGCCAAGCCGTGGTCTGTGAACCGCGGGGTCATGACGCGATCGTCGGCGCACTGCTGACCCCTCCCACTTCAGACGATGCACACGCCGGGATCGTCTTCTTCAACAACGCTGGCTACCTGGGTATGTGTGGACACGGGTTGATCGGTGTGGTCCGCGGGCTGGAATTTCTCGGCAAGATCGGTCCTGGGGAGCATCTTTTCGACACTCCTGTCGGCAGTGTGCGAGCAAATCTCAGCACCGACGGACAGGTTACCTTCCGCAATGTTCCCTGCTCTTGTCTGAAACAAAGAGTAGAGATCGATGTGCCCGGGGTTGGCCCGGTGATCGGTGATGTCGCCTGGGGTGGCAATGGGTTCTTCATCACCGATTCAGGCGATATCCCTCTGACTTGCGACCACCTCGACGCGTTACTGGCGCGTTCTCGGGCAATCGCGGAAGTGGTAGACCGGCCAGAGTTTCTACCTTCAATCGGGATCTCTGACTTCAACCTCGGTGCCATCGACCACGTCGAATTTTCAGCCCCAGGTTTGGCGTCGGCAAGCGAGCGGAGAACCGCTTGCGACGGTCGCAATTTCGTCCTCTGCCCCGGTGGCGAATGGGACCGATCTCCCTGTGGAACCGGAACCTCAGCGAAGCTTGCGGTGCTGAACGATCGCGGTGACCTCGAACTGGGGCAACACTTTCGCAACCAAAGCATTACCGGTGGCCTGTTTACCGGTTGGCTGGAAGTTGATGACGACGGAACGCTCTGGCCTTACATCCGCGGTTCGGCTTGGGTGGTTTCCCACGCGACCCTGCAGTTCGCCGACCGAGATCCCCTGGTAACCGGATTTACTCTGCGCGAGTGCTCATGAAGCCGGCACCCGACGCATTGATCGTCGGTGGTGGGATTATCGGCGCTGCTTGTGGATACTTCCTCGCTCGGAGGGGCTTAAGGGTCGAAGTGTTGGAAGGTGGCATCATCGGCGGCGGTACCACCGCGGCTGGGATGGGTCATTTGGCGGTGATGGACGACTCTCCAGCACAGTTCGCTCTCAGTTCTTTGTCGTGTCGGCTTTGGGATCAGATCGCCGATCGGCTCCCGGCAACCGCCGACTACACCCGAGACGGGGCGATCTGGGTGGCTGAGACCGATGACGAAGCAGCGATCATTCCAGCCAAAGCTACTCGCTATCAAACGCGGGGGGTCGAGGTCGAGATCTTGAACTCACAACAACTCGCCACCATGGAGCCGCAACTCCGGCCTGGCTTGGCTGGAGGTTTGTATTTGCCAGGAGATCGGGTGTTGTACCCACCGGTGGTCACCACTTGGTTTCTGCAGCAAGTGCGTGCAATGGGCGGACAAGTGATCTCCGGCTGTGAGGTGGTAGAGATCGAGGAAAAGGGAGTCAAAACCCAAACCGGTTTTCGTACCGCTGGGTTGGTGGTCAACGCCGCTGGACCCCGGTGTGCTGAGTTGATGCCGGAACTGCCGGTGGTACCGCGCAAGGGTCACTTGGTGATCACCGATCGCCATCCCGGGTTTATCCGCCACCAAATGCTGGAGTTGGGTTACCTGAAGAGTGCCCATACACCCAACGACGAGTCGGTCGCTTTTAACGTCCAACCGCGCAAGACCGGTCAGGTATTGATCGGTTCTTCTCGCCAGCACGTCGGCTGGGACCGCAGTTTCGATCACCGTTTGGTTGCCAAGATGATTGCCAGGGCGACCGAATTCTTGCCTCGGTTGGGCCAGTTGACCGCGATTCGCGGCTGGTTCGGATTCCGCCCGGCAACCACGGACAACTTACCCCTGATTGGGCCGTGGCCGCAGATCGCCAATTCCTGGGTCGCCTCCGGGCACGAGGGGCTAGGCCATACCAACGCAATGGGCACCGGGATGTTGTTGGCGCAGTTGATCACCGGCGAAGATCCGGCGCTCGACCCAGCTCCTTTTTTGCCGCAGAGAGTCCTGTCGTGAGCGTCCTCTCGGCATTCGCCGAATTCGAGATCGTGGTCGACGGCCAGTCGACCTTGGCGCGCAAGAACGACACCGTCGCGGTTGCTCTGTGGAACGCCGGTATGTCCCGGCTCAAGACCTCGGTCGGGGGCCAACCACGCGGTTGGCTATGCGCCATGGGTTCTTGCTACGAGTGCATGGTTATGGTCGACGGCCAGCCGCGACGCGCCTGCATCACTCCATGCAAACCCGGAATGAAAATTTCACGATCGCCATCCGAGAACGACGAGAAAAATGAGCGAAGCTGATTTCTCTCCAGCCAGCCGCCACTCCGTGGTGGTGGTCGGAGCCGGACCGGGTGGCGTCGCAGCAGCTTTGGAAGCTTCTCGTTGGGGGCGGTCGGTCTTGCTGATTGACGAGCGCACCGGCTTCGGCGGGCAGATATGGCGCAATGCCCAGCTCAGAAACTACCAGCTCGCCGGTCCAGCCAAAGCGCAGAAATTGCTAACCAAATTAGAGGCTTCCAACGTCGAGTGTCGTTGGCAAACCAGCGTCCTCAGCGCTTGTCCTTCAAGCCGTGCTCTGCTGATCGAAACCGCCGGCCAAGCCAGCTGGGTTGAATTTCAACAGCTGATTTTGGCGACCGGCGCGCGAGAGTTTTTTCTCCCATTTCCCGGCTGGACGTTGCCCAATGTGGTCGGAGTCGGCGGTTTGCAAGCGATGATCAAGTCTGGAGCCAGGGTCGCCGGTCAAAAGGTTGTGATCACCGGTTCTGGACCGCTACTGCTACCAGTCGCAGCGCTGGCAAAACGTGCTGGTGCTGAAGTCATCGCGGTTGCCGAACAAGCACCTCGCTCTGCGGTGGCCCTGTTTGCCAGTCACCTGTGGCGTCATCCCGGGAAGCTACGGGAAGCGGCTGGATACCGGACTGCATTCTTGGCTACTCGCTACCAGTTGGGAACCTGGGTCGAGTCAGCACAGATCGAGTCAGCGCAGATCGAGTCTGGGCAACAAAACGACTCCGCACTGCAAGTGAAGTTAACCGACGGTCATCGCCAGCAAACCATACAGTGCAACCTGTTGGCTACCTCCTACGGTTTGGTTCCGGCCAGCGAACTTGGGTTGGTGCTGGATTGTCAGGCTAACGAGTTCGGTGAGCTGCAGGTTGACGCCACTCAACAGACCTCGGTCGCTGGCGTCTATGCCGTCGGAGAATGCAGCGGGGTCGGGGGCGCTGACCTGGCTTTGGTCGAGGGTCGTATTGCCGGAGCCACGGTGGCCGGTGGAACCCTTTCGAGAAGTTGGCTACGACAGCGATCCAATTTGCATCGCTTCGCCCGCAATATGGCCTCCGCTTTTGAGCCGCGCCAAGAGCTGCACCAGCGAGTGCAAGACGACACCTTGGTATGCCGTTGTGAAGATGTAACTTGGCACGAGATTGACCCCTCGGTGGGCCCAAGAGAAAACAAACTGCAGTCGAGGTGCGGTATGGGTCTTTGCCAAGGCAGGGTTTGTATGCCGGCGCTCAGTAGTTTGTGTGGTTGGCAGCAGCCCGCCGTGCCGAGACCTCCTATTCAGCCCACTCAAATCGCAAACTTAATGAATCCAATCGAGCCTGACCTGACCGCTGCGCCCCAATCGACCAGCCCCTCAACCTAGGAGTTCAACTATGGAAATCTTGCGCACCCCTGACGAACGCTTCAACGACCTTCCGGACTTTCCGTTTGCCGCCAAATATGTGCAGGTTGAAGACAATCTCCGTATGCACTACGTTGATGAAGGGCCGCGCGACGCTCCGCTGATCTTGATGCTGCACGGAGAGCCCTCCTGGTGTTTCCTCTACCGGCACATGATCGCTCATTGCGTCGAAGCTGGCTTGCGAGTGGTAGCGCCAGACTTGATCGGCTTCGGGCGCTCCGATAAGCCGATGCGCCTGACCGACTACAGCTATCAGAGCCACTGCGACTGGCTGGTTGCGTTCCTCGACAAGCTCGGACTGCGAGAGATCACCCTGGTGGGGCAAGATTGGGGATCTTTGATTGGCCTGCGGGTCGCGGCTGAAAACTCAGATCGCTTTGCCCGCATCGTCATTGGCAATGGCTTTCTGCCCACCGGCGAGGGAAAGCCTCCGCTGGTGTTCAAGATCTGGAAGGCCTTCGCTCTGTGGACCCCAGTGTTTCCGACCTCAAGGATCGTCAACCTAGGCACCGGACGCACCCTCAACGACGACGAACAGCGCGCTTATGACGCGCCCTATCCGTCGCGCAAGTACCAAGCTGGAGCCCGTGCCTTCCCAAAACTGGTTCCGATCTCGACCAACGACCCGGCAGCCCCTGCTAATCTCAAAGCTTGGGAGGCCTTGGGCCGATGGAACAAACCGTTCTTGACCACCTTCAGTAAAGGAGATCCGATCATGCGCGGTCTGGATATCAAGCTGCGCGAGCAAATCCCCGGAAGCGAAGGACTACCGCACAAGACCTTACGTGGAGGTCATTTTCTACAGGAAGACTCACCGCAGGAGTTTGCTCAAGCGGTGATTGATCTAATCGCCACCACCTAATGAGCCCGTTTTCTAGACCCGCGACCACCATTGAGCACTGATCTCATGTCCTTTCTTCAACTGGTCACCATCGTTGTCAACGACTACGACTTGGCGATTCAGTTCTTTGTCGATGTCCTGGATTTCGAGCTAGTGGAGGACTCTCCCTCTCTCACCAATGACGGCCGACCCAAGCGCTGGGTGGTGGTTCGTCCGCCCAGCGCGCAAACCGGGATCTTGCTGGCACAAGCCGACGGTGAGCAGCAGAAAGCCGTGGTTGGCAACCAGTTCTCCGGCCGGGTCGGATTCTTTCTCCGCGTTGACAACTTCAAGGCAAGCTACAGCAAGATGGTCGAAGCCGGGGTCGAGTTCGTCACTGCCCCGCGTACCGAAGAGTACGGACAAATCGCTGTGTTCGTCGATATCGCCGGCAACCGCTGGGACCTAATGGGACCCGCCTGATTGGATCATGTGGTCGGTTTTCTAACCCTTCTGCGCATAATTCGGTCGGGTGGGCGACCTCCTCGCCACCTCCCTGAAACCAACACTACGAAACGCGGCAGCGGTACCCGTCCAAGCGAACGCCGGGGGTGAATCGATTTTGTCGACTGGATAGCCCTCGACCACCGATCCGCCATGCCGCGCGACGTAGGCCGCAACTTCTTCCAGTAGCGCAACTGACAGACCTTGACGCCGCGCCGAGCGGTGGACAAAAAAGCAGGTTACTGACCACACCCGTTGATCGTCGACTGGTTTCAGAATCCGCGATCGATCAAACCGCGGATAGGCCTCGCGCGGTTCCACGGCACACCAACCCACCGGCTGCCGATCTCGATAGGCGAGAATCCCCAACTTACGCCTACCTTTGACGAGTTTCTGTAGCGCATTTCGGTTTGCTTCGCCCTTTGCCGCCTCGAACTCTTTTTGCGTCAACCGCCACCACATGCACCAACAACCGCCACATGCTCCTCGCTCGCCAAACAGCTGCTCCAAATCGGACCAGTTCTCGGACGTTAAAGGAGCAAAGGTCCACGGTGCCGTTGGCTTCGTCCCAAGTGGGGTGCTCATGCAACGGATTCTAGGCGACCGGATCGGATAGGCTCCCTATTTCCACAACGACCGAGAGATTCATGACCGAAGATACGACAGCCGCACCCAGACATTTCATCCAGCAAATGATCGACGCCGATCAGGAGTCCGGCAAGTACGGAACCCGGGTGGCTTCGCGCTTTCCCCCCGAGCCAAATGGCCATCTACACATTGGTCACGCCAAGTCGATCTGCCTCAACTTTGGATTGGCTCAGGAGTACGGAGGCACCTGCAACCTACGGTTTGACGACACCAACCCTGAAACGGAAGACCACGAGTATGTCGAGGCGATCCAACGCGACGTTCGCTGGCTGGGTTTTGCATGGGATGCGATCTACCACGCCTCGGACTACTTCGAGCAGCTCTATCAACGCGCTGAGGAGTTGATCGAGAGCGGGTTAGCTTACGTGGACAGTCAATCGGAGGCTGCAATTCGGGCCAACCGCGGCACGGTGACCGAAGCGGGCGTCAACAGCCCCGATCACGACCGTTCAGTGGAGGAGAATCTCGATCTTTTTCGTCGGATGCGCGCCGGTGAGTTTGCCGATGGCGCTCAGGTGCTGCGGGCCAAGATCGACATGGCGCATCCCAATATGAAAATGCGCGATCCCTTGCTGTATCGGATTCGCCACCAGTCGCACTACCGCACCGGCGACGACTGGCCGATCTATCCAATGTACGACTTCACCCACTGTTTGTCGGATGCTTTCGAGCACATCACCCACTCGCTATGCACTTTGGAGTTTGAGAACAACCGCGAAATCTATGACTGGGTGTTGGCAAGCACCACGGTCGATCGTCCACTGCCGGAGCAAACCGAGTTTGCACGATTGGCCCTCACCTACACCCTGATGTCCAAGCGCAAACTGCTGCAACTGGTAGAAGAAGGGCTGGTGTCTGGCTGGGATGATCCCCGCATGCCAACCCTCGCTGGATTACGCAGACGAGGCTACACCCCAGAGTCGATTCGCGCATTCTGTGACTCGATCGGCGTCGCCAAAGCTAACTCGGTGGTCGACATCGCCCAACTTGAGCACGCGGTGCGTAACGATCTCAACCACCGTACTCCGCGCCGACTGTGCGTCTTGGATCCGATCAAGTTGGTGATCGAGAACTACCCAGAAGACCAAGAAGAATCCTTCGACGCCCCATCCTTTCCCCAAGACAGCGGAGCCAAAAGTTCACGCAGGGTGCCCTTCTCCCGCGAGCTATGGGTCGAAGCTTCCGACTTCATGGAAGATCCGCCCAAGAAATTCTTCCGCCTAGCTCCCGGTCGCGAGGTCCGACTGCGTTTTGCCTACTTGATCACCTGCACCGAAGCCATCAAGGATGCCGACGGCAAGGTGGTGGAAGTTCGCGCTACTTACGACCCGGAAACGCGAGGTGGCAACGCCCCCGACGGTCGCAAGGTCCGCGGCACCATCCATTGGGTGTCCGCGCGCCATGCTCTACCGATCGAAGTCCGACTCTACGATCGCTTGTTCTTGGCCCCCAACCCGGATAAAGGCAAGAGCGGTCCCGACTTTCGTGAGTTTCTAAACCCAGACTCACTCCAAGTTATCTATCCAGCCTGGGCCGAGCCGGCGCTTCAAGACCGCGATGTTGGCACCACTTTCCAGTTCGAGCGCCAAGGCTACTTTGCGCTTGACCCAGACAGCACCGAAGACCGGTTGGTGGTCAACCGTACTGTGCCACTGCGCGATTCTTGGGCCAAGAAGAACTTACGTTGACTACCCGTTCCACTTTCGTTGTATCGCACGTCGGAATCTATATCGCGACTTTCACTTCGAAGCTTCGCGCAAGCTAGGTTCGGGTTGCATATCTGATAATTCTCTCAATTCGCTGACCAAATCGAGAGATCCTCGCACTAGAGGCTGCATAATCTTCAGCGATGACAACTTGATCAAGCGGACTACAATACTGGTGGTTCGTTCGAGCAGCCGATAGGTGCGTCGACAGTCCTTCGAGCTGTCGTGAATCCAAAACAAAATAATCCCCATGAGATATAGCCACAACATCCCTGGTAGCTCCTCAGCAAGTTTGGGAGGGAGCTTAATCTTCGAGCCCTCCACTACTCTCTCCATCAACTCAGTGACCTCCAACCGAACCGGCATCGATTCCGAGCTGAACGGACTTAGTGGGCTGGATGGGTCGGCTGCAGTCTTGAACAGCTGGGCAGCAAACCGATGGTAGGGCTCGGAGATCTCTATCTTGCTCCGCAGAACGCCGAGCAACCTCTTCTCGAAATCCGTCTCGGTGTTTAGTAGTTCGCCACAAGCTGCTAGATGTTCGACATGCGAACGGCCATAGTAAGCGTGGATCAAGTGATCTTTGGATTTAAAGTAGTAATACGCGTTTCCCAGCGAGACATCCGCTTCGGCTGCGATTGCCCGCATCGTCGCTCCCTCAAAGCCACGTTCTCGAAACAGCCTTAGAGCCGTCTCAAGAATATGGAGGCGCGTTCGGTGGGACTTTGGTTTCTTTTGTTTCACGCCAGCTCCATCCAGTTCAGGTTCTTGGATCAATTTCTGTTCCGTGAGAAGGCCAAACGGTGTCTGTTTTTTGATATCGAGTAGATAAGTTTCTTGGCTGCCCACTGGGTGTTAGGAGTGCGCATGGTAAGCGCAACAGTACGGTACTCCCGAAGTGCCCACAGGCAAATGATCCAAGCCTTCGCATCATAGTAAACCTCGCCACTGTCAGCGATCACCGTCAGTTCAACCTTGCTTGCTTCGTGATCGATCGTCGGGAACTTTATTTTGGCCTGATAACTGCCAGCAGGAACGAATACTAGTTGCACAAACTGTGTCTGCCGCTCCAGCCAGTTACGGGCGCGGCAACAGAGGCTGCACCCCTGATCGTAGAGGACAGTAATCTGCCGCATTCACCTAGGGTGTGTTAACACTAGATATAGCATCGACAATGAGTGCGAAGTGTATAAAGAATGTGAAGATTATGTCCAATTTGTCGAAGCGTGAGAATATCCGACGAAACAAGCGCTCTACTTCATTGCGCTTCTTGTACATTTCTCGGTCGTATAGCCAAGGTTGTAATCGATTGCTTTTCGGCGGCACAACAGGTGTGAGACCAAGATCGAGCACGAGTTGGCGTGTTTCATTACCTTCATACGCTCGGTCCATGATCATGTACTTGGCCGATAGAGTTGTCTTCCTCAACAGCTTACGACCCTCTGGCGCGTCAGCAGCATTGCCAGGAGACAGAGAAAAATTCACTGCGGTCCGAGCATCTGCGGCAACCATATGAATCTTTGTAGTCCATCCTCCCCGCGACTTGCCGATCGCCTGTGGACCGTTTTTTTTAGAGCGCCCGTTCCATCAGGGTGTACCTTAACCGCTGTGCTATCGAGTGAAACCGCCTCAACACGGACCTGAATGACTTGCTGGCGTTGCAGTTCACTAAACACTCGATCCAGCACGCCTTTCTTTGCCCAACGGTTCATACGCGTATAGACGGTATGCCAATTACCAAAACGCTTCGGCAGCCCGCGCCACTTACAGCCATGTTCTACAACGTAAAGTGTCGCGTTGAGCACCTGGAGGTTATCTATCGATACATTGCCACGCTGTCGTGGAAGAAAAGGCTCGATTCGTGCAAATTGTTCTATTGTTATTTCCATCCACCGAGTATACATCAACTAGTGTGAACACTCCCTAGTAGCTAGGCTCCAAGATATGATCGGGATCGACTGGTGGCGGATCGAGGTGCAAAAGTGAGCGTTTTCTCAGCTTGCTGAAGACATAGAGGTTGAAGAAATGCATCAACCCGAGGACTACCAAGACGCCGCCGACCTTCCACGACAAAGCCTCGATACCGATTCGTAGCGATTCAATCTCTCCCTTCATCTTGAGCGCTAGAGACACGTAGCCGAGGTTGACCAAATAAAAGCCCACAACCAGTAGATGATTGACCGAGTCTGCCAGATCCTCTCGACGAAAAACATCGACCAAGAAAACGCGGCCGCTCTTGTGAAGAGTCTTGGCCACCCACATGGTCAGTAGAACGCTGATGATCAAGTAGGTTACATAAGTTGAAACGACAATATTCATGATTGCTCCTTTGTGTTTTGAACACGTTCAACAGGCGTGACCTTACGAGCCTCTGAGCAAGATGTCAAGGATTTTTGAACCTGTTCAAGGCACGAGAAACGACGCCAGCGCACCTGCCAACAGAAGCTTTGGGCGCTAATGCGATTTGCGACTAGAGCGTTCAGGGTAGCGCGCTACTTAAGACACCGTCGGCAACTGCGACGGGTCGGCAAACAGCAAGTCTGGGTCGATGCGCTCGCCGTGCCAGCGCAAGCCGAAGTGGAGATGGATTCCGGTTGAGCGTCCGGTCGAACCGATCTCTCCCAGCGCGTCGCCAGCCTTCACTTCTTGGCCTTGTTCAACGGCAATTTCGTTCAAGTGAAAGGTCATTGAGATCAAGCCGTTGCCATGGTCGATATACACCGAATTACCGGCAAAGAAATGGTCGGCAGCAAGGACTACTCGTCCGGGTGCGGTCGCGCGTGCGGTGCCGGAAATGGCGTAGTCGGCCCCGGTGTGGCGATTTTTTTTCTCGCCGTTGAAAGTACGGCAAACACCAAAATTATCGCTCGCTGGCAACGAATCAGCCGGCTTGGCCAGCGGCAAGGTGAACCGTGGGTTGCCTTCTCGGCGGCGAAAGAGAGGCTTAACCTGCGACTGCTCACCGTGGTGGCGTCCGAGGTTGGGCCCAGAAATATCTACATAGCTCTGGTCGGGAAACTCGATATCTTCTTGTTTGCACTCTTTCTCGGTGACCACCAACCATCCGGTTTCGAAGGTGCCGGAACACGCCCGGCCGATTTGGTAGTGGTCGGGTTTTCGCGCCATGTCCACCGGGTAGTAGCAAGTGCCTTCAACTGCATCCCAGCTTCGCCCGTTCATCGAGCATTGGCTGCAATCGCTGCCTGCCCAGCGGGCCACCGACCCCTGGGACACCTCGACCACGGCTTCGGCAGCCAACAAACCCGCGGCGAATACCGTCACGGCGCCAATCAATAGTGTCTTTGTCAATTGTGATGCCTGAATTTTCCTGCTCATTCCACTCCTCCTGTTAAAAATGGGCCACCGGTGTCCAAAACGGAATTGTGCCACGACCACTTCCGATCACGGAAACGATTAACCTAACTGTCCGGCGCGTTGCGTCGCTTTGACCACCGCTTTGATCAGCGTGACCCGCAACTTACCCTCTTCCAATTCCATCAAACCATCCACGGTACAACCCGCTGGGGTCGTGACCTCATCCTTCAATAGCGCTGGATGACTGCCCGTTTCCAATACTGTGCGCGCAGCGCCCAACGCAGTTTGGGCTGCCAGCAAGGTCGCGGTGTCACGCGGTAGGCCCACTTTGACTCCGGCTTCGGCCAAGGACTCCAAAATCACGTAGATAAACGCCGGGCCGCTAGCTGAAAGGCCGGTCACAGCATCGAAGTGATGTTCATCCAAAACCACCGTGCGGCCCAGCGCATCGAACAGCGCCCGTGCGTGCTCAACGTCACCGTCGGTAGCCTTTGCTCCGGCACATAGAGCGGTCATCGCCTCACCGACTGCGGCGGGCGTGTTGGGCATCGCCCGGATCACAGGAACTTGGTCGCCGAGCATCTCCTCGAGTTGACGGGTGGTAACCCCTGCCGCCACTGAGATCACCCGCGCCCCCGGCTTCAGGGCGGAACGCAGCTCCGCGGCAACTTCTGGGACGACATGAGGCTTGACGCACAGAACCACCGTTGCCGCGTCAGCGACCGCCGCCGCATTGTCGGTGCCCACGGCAAACTGATTGGTTTGGGACAGCGCCTCGGCTCGCGCTTGATGCCGCACCGTGGCGCGAACCTGCTGCGGCTGATACAACCCATCGTCCGTCCAGCGCCGAACCAAGATCCCGCCGAGTTTGCCGCAGCCTATGATGGCAATGGATTCAAATCGATCTGCTTTGCTCATCGAGCGATCCTATCGACTTCAACGTTGTTCCAGGGGTACGTTATCAAGTCTGCCTCCCGACAACTGAATCAGATCGTTCCCTGTTTGGTTCAAGACGCGCAAGGTAACGGCGGGTTGTTATTGCAAGCTCAGGGCGACCCAAGAGTGCCAACGGCCAGTTTGCGCTCGAAGGCGAACCTCACTCCATGGAATCGAGACTCTGGGATGACCAAAGCGAAAGGGAAAAAAGACGGCTAGAGGTAAATACCGATAACCAGCGATAAGCGTCAGGCAATTGCCGTAGCCGATCCAGTTGAGCTTGCCATTGCGAAACCGCGATTCCTCACCTTGGAAATCATCGACCGGCAGATACTGCTGTGCCAACCAGCACCAAGTTGAGCCAATCAGCCAACAAACCGTTAGCCAAATCACAAACCAGCCCAACACCAAGAGCAACATGATCCAAGATTCGTTTGCTGCCACTTAGCCCCACTCCACCGGGTCCCAGTGCGGATTCCACACCACTTCCCACAGATGGCCATCTAGATCTGCGAAATACCCCGCATAGCCGCCCCAGGAAGTCTTTTCCGGGGTCTTGATCGCAGCTCCTCCACATTGCAGTGCTCGCTTCCAAACCGTGTCAACCTGATTTCGAGTTATGACGTTGTGGCAAAGCGAGACACCAGCAAACCCTTCCCCTTTCATAGGATCAAGACCAGCGTCCTCAGCCAAGCCGTCCCAGGGATAGAACCCCAGTTTGGTGGCACCGGTTTCCAGTACCACGAAGCCAGCACGGTCCTCTGGAGGAGCGAGATCAAAAACAGTGCAATAAAACTCAACGGTGGCGTCGATGTCGCCAACACCCAAAGTGACAAAACTGATCGTTGTCATTGCCGCGTATTCCCCCAGAGTTGGGCTCGCCGCCTGTTGGTAGAGCCTCCTTGAGGATATTGTAGTTGGCTGTTGGCACGTCTGCCTGGGATCTTGTGTCGTTGGGCGCATATCATCAAAAACCTTGTCATTAGGAAATCAGCATCTCTGGTCATCATTCAGGAGACACCCTATGAAAAACCTTCTACTAGCCTTCGCCCTATGCGTCGTTCTTGTCGTCGCATTGGCGCAGGAATCCACCGCTGCAGCTCAGCCGAGCGATACCACTCCTCCGCCCTGCTCCGCAGATGAATACCGTCATTTCGATTTCTGGGTCGGCGAATGGGCAGTGACTCAACCAGACGGCACAGTCGCCGGCGAAAACTCGATCCAACCGATTCTCAATGGCTGCGTGTTGCTGGAACAATGGCAAGGGGCGGCGGGTTCGACCGGTAAGAGTTTCAATACCTATGATGCTCGTGGCGGTGAGTGGCGGCAGACTTGGGTTGACGCAAACGGCGGGCGACTGGATTTAGTCGGTGGGTTGGACGGCGAGGATATGGTGCTCTCCGGAGAGCGGCCAGGTGCCGATGGCTCGACGGTCAATCATGAGATTCGCTGGTCACCGTTGGAAGACAGTACCGTTCGTCAGCACTGGCGGGCTTCTCGCGATGGTGGAGAGACGTGGAACGATCTGTTCGTCGGTATCTACTCCCCAAAGGCTGATTAGTGCCTGTCACACGGCTGCTATGCCGTAGTCTCGACAGCGCGCTGCGCTTTGGTTTCGCCCAATAGCGTAGGGTGGAACAAAGAAACGAAAGCCCGATAACGAAAGCTAGACATGTCTAAGAAACGCACCAAAATCGTCGCCACTGTCGGCCCGGCATCGCAAGACCTCACGGTATTGCGCCAGATGGTCGACGCGGGTCTCGACGTAGTACGGCTCAACTACAGCCATGGCACCGAAAACCAGCACCGGGAGGCGGCCGCCAATGTTGCCAAGTTGCGCAACTCGACCGGAGCGAACCTGGCGCTCCTACTGGATCTCCCAGGCCCGAAAGTGCGCATCGGAGATTTTGAACAGGACGGGGTAGAGCTGACCCCGGGCGACTCTTTCGACCTCTACGCGGAACCGGTGCTTGGATCAAAAACCGGCGTTTCTCTTTCTCATCCATCCTTGATCGATGCGGTCGTCAAAGGACAAGAGCTGCTTCTTAACGACGGAGAAGTTCGGCTTCGCGTGGTTGAGCAACAAAAAGGTCGACTGGTCGCTGAAGTCGAGGCTGGTGGCTGGCTCTCTTCGCGCAAAGGCTTGAGCGCCCCTGGGGTATCTCTCAAGCTACCCTCACTGACCGAGAAAGATCGCCTGGCGATCGCCTTGGCGGCGGAACTGGATGTCGATTGGGTGGCGCACAGTTTTGTCCGCAGCGCTGAAGATCTTGAGGCAACACGAGAACTCCTGCGCTCCAATTCTTCCGGCGCCAAGCTGATGGCCAAAATTGAAACTCCGGCCGCGGTCAAGTCGTTCAGCGAGATCTTGAACGAAGCCGACGGCATCATGGTCGCGCGCGGAGACCTTGGGGTTGAACTACCGCCGCAACAGGTGCCGTTAATTCAAAAGCGTCTGATCGCCAGAACCCACGCCACAGGCAAACCGGTGGTCACGGCGACCCAGATGCTCGAATCCATGATCGGTCACCGACAGCCCACGCGGGCGGAAACCTCCGATGTCGCCAACGCAATCCTCGACGGCAGCGACGCGGTGATGCTCTCTGCGGAGACCGCAGTAGGGAAATTTCCAGTTCAGGCGGTGGAAATGATGCGGCTGGTGGCGGAAAACGTGGAAGCCTCAGAAGAGTTTCTCGAGCGAGCCAGTTCTCTCAATCGAGAACCGACGGTGACCACTCGGGATGCGATCGCTCGGGCTGCGTGTGAAATTGCCGAAACGGTTTCCGCAACCGCGATCTTAGTGTTCACCGCCAGCGGTGCCTCAGCTTGGCGGGTGGCGCGCAGCCGCCCCGATCGACCGATCGTCGCACTCACACCAGTACCCAAAGTGCGCCACAGTTTGGCCTTGGCTTTCGGCGTCAGAACCGAACTCGCAGACGTGGTCAGTTCCTCAGAACAAATGGTGCAGGTGGCGACCGAGCGCGCCCGCCGCTACGGCCTGGGTCAGGTTGGTGATCGCATTGTGATCACTGCAGGTGTACCCTTTGGCGTCGAAGGGACAACCAACTTGGTGTGGGTCGAAAGAGTCGAATAATCGTGCGCCAGATGACTTCCAGGGTCGGTTTTCGCCAACGCTGGTGGTCTTGGGTGGGGCTGTTTTGCTGCTCGGTTGGTTTCGCTCAGGTTCCCGCTGATCTCACCCCGTCAATCTCGGTACAACAGGTCACCCTGGTACAAGAATCTGGGGCTCGTGCGCAGTTTTCCGTGCAAGGGGACCGGCTATTGTTTGAACGTCCCAGCCACGACGGTTTCCAGCGCATTTGGACCATGCGCCGCGACGGTACCTTTGAACGATGCTTGACCTGTGACAGCCCAGACTTCCAACGCCAACACACCGGCGCAGCCAAATGGCATCCTTCGGGCGAATTGATCGCCTTCCTGGTTGAGAAACCCTTGGAGTCCAATCGACGACGCACTGCCAATAGTGATTTTCGACCCACGCCTTTCCTCTCGATCCCCGGTCGCAATCGAGGCAGCGACCTATGGTTGGCGTCAGCAGATGGCAGACGATTTTGGAATCTCACCAATACCGCCAATCGCGGCGGATCTCCGGTTCACACCTTTGCGTTTTCCCACGAAGGAGGACACCTGGCTTGGACGCAGCGGGAAGCCTCCGCTGCTGGATCGGTGTGGGGGTCATGGGTATTGCAAGTTGGGCGCTTTCGCTTCGCGCGAGCGACACCCAAACTCGCCAAGGTCACCCAACATCGACCCACAGGACCGGGTTTTGTTGCGGTCACTGGGTTCGCGCCCGATGACCTAGCGATCGACTTGTCAGCCACCTCTAGACAACCTCCCTCGACGATCGAGGGTCAGGATTTGTTTCGCTACCGCCTGGACAGCAAAGAACTGGCGCCCTGGACCGAGTCGGCAACCGCCTGGGATGGGTATTTGGCGTTTTCTCCGACCGAAGACATCGCTGTTTTTGCCACCACCGACGGTTTCCCCGCTTTCGCTCCTCTGGAAAGAGAGACCCCCTCTTTCCTGCCTCGGACCGAACTTTGGGTTGCCAACGTTGCGGGTGATCTTCTCGCACCGTTGACCGGGTTCAACGATCCCCTCTCTACTCACTATCTTGGGGAAGCTGTCCACGTCGGCCCCGCCGCCTGGACTCCTGAAGGAGATGAAATCCTGGTTACCGTGACTCCGCTGTCTGACCCTTTCTCCTCAGCTCTTTATCGCCTCAGCCTCCTGATCACTCCCTAGTCACCATTTCTGCTCCGCTTCGTACTGAGGGCTTATACTTCGGAATCATGACAGTACCCATTCGCGAAGCTCCAGCGACGATCTTGGATCGGCGTATGCGCATCGCCGTCAGTGGCGCTTCCGGGTTGATCGGGTCAGCAGTGGTCGATCGACTCGGCGACTTGGGTCACGAGGTCGTGGCGCTAGTGCGTCGCAAGGCCAAAGGAAGCCACGAAATCGCCTGGGATCCAGCCAAGGGGATCCTCAAACCGGAGTCGGTGCCATCACTCGATGTCGTCATCCACCTCGCCGGTGAAAATATTTCCCGCCGCTGGACACAAAAACGGAAAAACTCCATCTTGGCGAGCAGGGTCGAGGGAACGCGCAAGCTGATCAAATCACTGCGTGCGATGCCCAGCCCACCGATGCGGTTAGTGTGCGCCTCGGCTATCGGCTACTACGGCTCGCAAGGAGCGTTGCCGATGGATGAAACCTCGCCGCCGGGGGCTGGTTTCCTGGCCGCGGTCTGCCATCAATGGGAGGACGCTGCGCGGTCCGCCGAGGATTTGGTCGAACGAGTGGTACGACTGCGCTTTGGCGTCATCTTGTCGCCCAAGGGGGGTGCGCTAGCCAAGATGTTGCCGCCATTTCGCTTTGGTTTTGGCGGCGTAGTGGGTGACGGTCATCAGGTCTTCTCGTGGGTTAGCTTGGATGATGCCGCCAAGGCCACGGTCTTTGCCGCCACCACCGCCGAGCCCGCAAGGGTTTACAACGTAGTGGCACCGAATCCGGTGACCAACCGTCAGTTCACCCGCTCGCTGGCAAAAGCCCTAGGCCGACCGGCGTTTCTTCCCTTGCCGACCTTCGCCGCGCGATTGGCGTTTGGCGAAATGGCCGACGAGATGCTGCTATCCAGCATCAAAGCTGCTCCGCGCGCTTTGCAAGCCGCTGGCTTTCAGTTCCGCGACCCAGACCTTGACCCGACTCTGCGCCGTCTAGTTTGAAGCGCGCGGGGCTTGCCGCAACCGATTCACGATCCTCCTCCAGCCGGTCTTTCGATTGAACAGGGTCAACTCTCGCAACAGAGGATCTTCAGATCGCGGGTCGATCAAGAGCACGAAGGGTTCGATCTCTCGATGGGGTCTGCGGGTTGACAGCTTCCAGTACAAGATCCCCTGTAGCGGAGTTCCGATTCGCTGATGAATGTTGCGCAACGCACGTACTGCCAGCGCCCGTTCGCCGAGGTCGATCGGCTGTTGGTCCCAAACCACTAATCGCTCGCCAGTCTCAGAAGCGACGACGTCGAAACCATCTTGGGTCCAAGGTCGAAATGTGGAGCCCCGCCTCATGGTGTAGCCCAGTTCCGTGAATAGCACCGGCTGACGCCAGACACTTGCAGCTCGCTGCGTGTTTTCGATCTCTCCAAAGACCTTCTCCCAGCTCTGCTCCAGTTCCGGCAGCGCCGAGGAGTCGATGCCACGAGTGGACCAGGTCGAGCGCAAGGGAAAATAAGCGTTGATGCCCATCCAATCCAAGGCATCCCAAAACCCCACCTGCTGGAATTGGTCAAAGTTGGCGGCGTAAGTCAGTTTTCCCGAAAAGTGGGAGCGCGCCGTACCGATGACGGTTCTCCACCTCTGATCCAGAAGCTGACGTCGGCGATTTAGCTGCGCCACCGGATCACTGGAGTCTTGGAAAGTTGAGACTTCTGACCATCGCCGCTGTGCCAATCTGTTGGTGCTAAGTAACTCGTCGAGGTCGGAAGTGGAGGTTCCATCAGTAGTGGCCAATTGCTCCAGCGAAATCGACTCCCGGTGTCGCTCCAGACTCTGTTGTTCCTTCGCCACCGCCTCGGCATCCAGCCAATACGCCTGGAGGTCAGGAAGTCGTTCGACAACCGTGGTCGACGCCAACGAGTTCAACTCACTACCAACCACCAGAATGCCTACCCCGTGCTGCTCGGCCAGCTTGGCCCATTTTTCAACAAAGGTCTGGTAGCGATCGAACCACTGGTCCAGTTGATGATCCTCAAGCGGCCAAATCTGACCGTGCCAGTAGTGGCGATTGGCTTCAAACGCGTGGTCCAGCGCCACTCTCAAAATCAACACCACTTGAAGACCGGCTGCTCGGGCAGTGGCGATCTCGTGGATCACCCATGGTTGCTCGTCCTGCCACCACAGGTTGGCGCTGTTCCAGTCACCCTGTTTAGCGTAGACCGTTACCTCGACGGTATTCATCCCGCTCATGCGCAGACGTTCAACCCAATCTTGGTGGTCGGGTTCGTTGACCTGAATGCCACCGAGAACAAAGCTGGGATCTGAAGTCGGAATAACGACCGCGACCCAGGACGCCAAGATCACGGCCGCCCAGAACTGTGGTCGATAGAGCCAACGGGTCGGTTTCATTCGGAGTGCATCGCGATCAAGATGGATGACTCAGCCACCAATTGGCCACGACTTACTCGTGATGTCGGTTGACGAAGTTGCGGTGATCTGCGGCAACAGAGCCCCGAACTACAGCGTTACCCGACTGGAAGCTTCGGCACTAAACGGGTCATCATGATCCCCTCGATACGCCCGCCGAAGCGCGGCGTGGGCAATCATTGCAGCGTTGTCCCCAGAGAACCGCAACGGAACCAAAGACAGTTCAATCCCTTCGACCTGAGCCCAGTCCACCAGTTGACGGCGCAGCAGTCGATTGGCAGCAGCCCCTCCCGAAACGGCCAAGTGGCGGATTTCTTGGGTGTGCTGCAATCGATCCAAGCGGTCCAAAATCTGCGACACCGCAGCTTGGCGAAAACCCGCCAACAAGTCAGCGACCACCTTTCCGTCAATCCCCTCTTGCTCGCCTAGATTGCGCTCGAGGTCACTCCAGTGATTCACAGCCTGGGTCTTGAGTCCCGAGTAGGAGAAATCGAGAGTCTCTCCACACTTGGGCAGAGTGAACGCGAAGCGATCTGGGTCGCCGTCTTCTGCCACTTGGTCCACTCTTGGTCCTTGCGGATAGTCAAACCCCAAACGCTTGCCGACCTTGTCGAAGGCCTCACCCATGGCATCGTCGCGGGTCGTGCCTAGGGTTTCGATTCGGCCTGCCTCAACTCGATAGAGGGCGGTGTGTCCTCCAGAAACCACCAAGCCGATGAACTGATTCGGCGGAGTCACCGCCGGGTGACCGTCGGGATCGAGGAAGGGCGAAAACAGATGCCCTTGCAGATGATGTACAGCAAAAAAGGGAATCCCGCGCCCCGTGGCGATCGCCCGAGCGATCGACATACCAACCAGTAGAGACCCCACCAAGCCCGGACCCGAAGTCACAGCCACGCCGCCGAGGTCTTTCCATTCGATCTCGGCTTCGGAGAAGGCTGCTTCGATCACCGGTGGCCAATTTTTCAGGTGCTCGCGAGATGCTATCTCCGGGACCACACCCCCATAGGGCTGGTGGGCTTGAAGTTGGCTCGAAACGACCGAAGATCGAACCGCACCTTGGCCGTCAACGATCGAGACCGCGGTATCGTCACAAGAAGTCTCGATGCCCAGCATCAAAGATTGCTCGCTAAAAGGCAGGTATTGGGGTTCTCCTGCAGACATACTCTAAGCTCTACGGACCAGCAGTGGGTCGAGGACTTGAGGGGATTGTCAGTCGGAATGGTGCCGAAGGCCGGACTCGAACCGGCACGGGGGTTTAGCCCACACGGCCCTCAACCGTGCGCGTCTACCAGTTTCGCCACTTCGGCTCTTGATCCAACCGACCCCGAACTCAGACGCTACTCGGGCGACGCTTCTCCAGCGTCGACTTGCTCGCTAGCTGCGTCGCTGGCCGTCGCGTCTTCCACCGCTTCTTGCACTGACTGTTCTACTGCCGCGTCGACCGCCAGTGGGTCGACCACCGGAGTAGTTTCTACCGCCTCAACCGCGGCAACGCCCGCGGCTTCAGACAACACCGAATCACGGTCGCGATGGCTGGCCAAGAAGTTGTAGGAGATCGTAGTCACAATAAAGGCAACAAAAGACCAAACCGTGAGCTTGTGCAGCAAGGTCGCAGCGCTACGAGCGCCGAAAGCCGCCTGCGTACCCCCGCCACCAAAGACTGAGAGATCCGCTCCGGCTCCGCGTTGAAGCAGTACGACCAAGATGAGAAAAATTGCCACGATTATGTGGACTGTTACAACAAGATAAATCACAATTACACCTCCGCGAATCTAACCGCAGCAGGCAATGATAGCGAGAAAGCTAGCTGGGTCAAGACTTGCGCCGCCCACCAAGAACCCATCGATATCCTCACATCCAATCAAACCGGGGGCTGTTTCCGGTGTTGCAGACCCTCCGTAGAGGATTCGGTGGCTTGCCGCGGTCGGCTGATCGTAGAGGTCGGCGATCAAGTTGCGCACGTGATGATGGGCAGCTTGGGCTTGGCTTTGAGTCGCTGTTTTGCCTGTCCCTATTGCCCAAACCGGCTCATAGGCCACAGCAAAACGGCGAGGGCGAGAGCTGAAGGCGGCCTCGATTTGGCGACTCAAGACCTCTTCGGTTTGGTGGGTCTCTCGTTCTTGCAAGGACTCGCCAAAGCAGATCAGTGGGATCAAACGGGTCTTAGCAGCGGCTGCAACTTTTTCGGCAACGATGGCGTCGGTCTCCCCATGGTCTCGGCGGCGCTCGCTGTGGCCGCAAAGTACCCAGGTACAACCGGTGTCTTCGAGTTGTGCAGCTGAGACGTCTCCGGTGAACGCTCCTTGCTCTTGCGCGTGGACATCTTGGCCACCCAGTTGCGGCCAGGTTTCTCCCAAAGCGGCGGCACAACCGGAAAGCAAGGGATGGCTGGGGAAGAGGACGACCTCGGTCCTGGGTTCGGGTGTAGAGCCCAGAGCCCGGCAAAACTTCTCGGCCTCTCGTGAGGTCTTGTGCATCTTCCAGTTTCCGCCCACTAAGGGTCGACGCCTCATTTAGTTCCCCTCCGGTTTTCGCAGGATCTCAACTCCAGGTAACGCTTTTCCCGCCAATAGCTCCAACATCGCTCCTCCGCCCGTGGATACATGATCTAGATCAGCAGCGACACCGGCCTTCTTGACCGCTGAAACGGTTTCGCCGCCGCCAACAATGCGCTGCGCTGTGGAGCCTTGCATCGCCTTGGCAATCTCCATCGTGCCTCGATCAAAAGGAGGCTTTTCAAAGACTCCCAGTGGACCATTCCATAGAACCGTACCGGCGCCTTCCAAGGCTTGTCGATAGCGCACCAAAGAGTCGCTGCCGATATCCACGGCAGCTTCATCCTCAGCTATCGCGTCGATTTCTCGCTCGCGCACGCCACTGGCATTGCCAAGATCGGTGGTCACCACAAAGTCGCTGGGTAGAACGATTTCAACGCCCCGGCTCGCAGCTTGCTCAAGAATCTGGTGAGCCGTCTCGATGCGTTCGGATTCCACCAGGGAGTTTCCCAAAGAGTGACCCTGGGCGGCGATGAAGGTATTGGCAATTCCTCCGCCCAACAGAACTCGATCGGCGAGCGGCAATAGATTTTTCAGGGTTTCAATCTTGCCTGACATCTTGGCGCCACCCATGATTAAGACCAAAGGCTTTCGCGGTGCGGTCAACACCGAAGTCAAAGCTGTGACTTCAGAGTGCATCAAATATCCGGCCGCTTTGTCGGCGACCCGCTTGGCAACCCCGGTTACCGAAGCATGGTCGCGGTGAGCAGTGCCAAACGCTTCCCCGACAAAGACGTCTGCGTTGGCCGCCAAGGCTTCAGCAAACTGGTTGTCGCTTGTCGACTCGCCGGCGTGGAAACGAAGATTTTCCAACAACAAGAGGTCGCCCGGCTGAGCATCAGCAACGGCCCTGGTAACCGGTTCGCCAACGCATTCAGAGACCCATGCCACCGGTCGTTCTAGAAGGCTGGCGAGCACCGGAACCACCGGCCGCAAGCTCCATTGTGGGTTGACCATTCCTTTGGGGCGACCACAGTGCGATGCGCAAAGCACCACCGCCCCTCGGCTCACCAGTTGCTGCAGGGTCGGGATCGCCGCTTCGATCCGAGAAGAGTCCAAAACCTCACCCTCTGCCAACGGAACATTGAAATCTACCCGGACAAAAACCGCCCGACCGGTGAGGTCGGCAGGTAGATCGTCTAGATGAAGCAAGTCGTTCACGACTGGTTCCCCATAAATACCGCCAAGTCCGCTAAACGATGTGCGTAGCCACTCTCGTTGTCGTACCAGGCCATGATCCGCACGTGGCGATCTTCGGCACCAACAAACTCGAGGTCTACAATTGCCGATCGAGAATCGCCGACAAAGTCCGTGGACACCAGCGGCTCCGCGCTGACTCCCAAGATTCCCTTCAAGTCGCTGTCGGCGGCTTGGTGCAAAGTTTCCACCACCTCGTCTGTGGTCATTGTCTTCTTGGTTTGCACCACCAGATCCACCAAAGACACCTGTGAAGACGGCACCCGAACCGCATAGCCGCTGACTCTGCCAGCCAATTCTGGCATCGCCATTTCCAGCGCCCAAGTGGCTCCGGTTGTTGTGGGGATCAAGTTCAAGCCCGCCGCTCTTGAGCGCCGCAAATCGCGCTGTGCACTATCGACCAAGCTTTGGTTCGAGTTGTAGCAGTGCACGGTCATCAACATCACTTTCTCAATTCCGACCGCCACCGCCAACGGCGCCAGCACCGCGGCCACACAATTGGTGGTGCAAGAACCCGCGGACACCACCTCGTCCGAGACTCGTAGTTCTTGATGATTGATCCCGAAACAGACCAAAGCGTCGGCGTCGCCCGCGTTGGCTGAGACGATCACCCGTCGCGCTCCGCCGTGTAGATGGCGCGCGGCGTCCGCACGAGAGGTGAACTGGCCAGTGGCTTCGACTACCAAGTCTGGAACCGCTCGGCCTGGCCCCGAGGTTCCCCAGGGAATGTCTTCGGGATTGGCCTGCTGGCTGTAGGAAATCAAGTGACCAGCCATGCGCAAGCTCGAATCGTCCGTTTCGAGGTCGACTGGAAACGGACCTAGGGTGGAGTCGTGGCGCAGCAAGTGTGCCGTCTGCTGAGCAGAGACCAAGTCATTCAAGCCAACCACTCTCAAGTCTTGGCGCTGTGCTGCGGTACGCAACAAGACTCGACCGATGCGGCCGGTTCCGTTGATGGCAATCGAGGTCGTCACAGGTTGAAGTGTAGGCACAGCGGACGCCGGTTGCAATCAGTGGTTTCAAGGAGGTCGAGTTGGCCTGTCAGCGTCCGCTGTGTTAAGAATCGTGCACCATGAGCCCAGATCCAGCTTTAGAAGCCACAACTGAACCGACAGCCCCTCCACCTCGCGCACTGCCAACCGAGAGTGAGATCGCGGCTTTCATCCAAGGAGACGATCTTCCTGGGATCGCCCACCTCTTCGATCAACTACCGATAGCACGGTTTGACATCCTGGGAATGCAGATCCGCAAAGAAGAACTACTGCCCCAGCATTGGCAACTCTTGCCTACGGTTGAGGTCGATGAGGATCGCTTTGACACCCTGCCTGAGGTCGGCACCTTGCGCACCGTATATCGCGACCAAGACCTGTCCAGGGCTCGGCTGCAAGCCTTGCGACCAGTATGGGTTCACTTGCGGGGAAAACAACCTTCTTTGTGGACCGTGGCAGACCTCTTCGTCGCCTTGCGCAAAATCATTGCTGAAGGTGACGAAGTCGATTTTCACCAGCTGTTGGCTGGGGTTCGCGATATCTGGCGCAACATGACGCTACCCGCCGGTCAAGAACGACTCGGCGAATTGTGGGCTGTTCTAGAGTTCGTTCGGTCGAAAACCAAGAAATAGGCTGCTACGCGTCCGGCGACGC
The DNA here is from genome assembly GCA_965248055.1 of Candidatus Multivoradales bacterium. Taxonomy (GTDB): domain Bacteria; phylum Acidobacteriota; class Thermoanaerobaculia; order Multivoradales; family JAHEKO01; genus CBDCXF01. Next base: position 2,026,894 of record CBDFIJ010000004.1, on the reverse strand, counting down.
GTCTTCTGACCCAGAGCTAGGCGTCAACAGCTCCGCCTTTTCGATCAGTACTGGTGTTTTGGGAACATCACCGTGGCCCCCGTGGCGGCCTGTGCGCACCTTGGCGATCGAATCGACGACACCCATTCCCTCAACCACTTTGCCGAACACCGCATAACCCCAGCCATTCGGCGCTTGAAAGTCCAGATTGTCGTTGTTGCCCAAGTTGATGAAAAACTGGCGGCTCGCGCTGTGCGGATCATTGCGCCGTGCCAACGCTACCGTTCCCCGGGTGTTGCTCAAACCGTTGTTGGACTCGTTCTGGATCAACGGCTTGGTGACCGCCACTTCCATCATCTTGTCGGTAAATCCCCCACCTTGGATCATGAACCCTGGAATCACCCGATGAAAAATATTGCCGTCATACTGACCCTCGGCGGCGTAAGCAGCAATCGTCGCCACCGATTCCGGTGCCTGCTCGGGGAGCAATTCGATCAGGATCTCTCCGTGGTTGGTTGTTAATCGCAGCATGGTTGCCAGTTCCTCTTCAGCGGTTGGTATTTCTTGGGGATAAATCGGAGCGACCAACAGAGCCGCCACCATTAGAATGTATCCCTTCGCGCTCATGGCGGCGCATCGTAGCATGCGGTTTGTGCATAGATTAGCCTACCCACCATCCACTTTCCTGTTCTTGGTGGTACTCGCAGCAACAGCAAGTTGCCATCGAGGGACCGAGTTTCGTTTCTGGTTTGACAACTTAGACTTGGTGTCGATTGACACCACAGGCGCCCACCCAGCCCCCTTGCCTGACCCTGGTAGCTGCGCGATTGAACCAGAGTCCTGGGAGCTCGTTCCTTCACCGACGGCACTGCCTAGCGGTCGAGGGGCCTTTACCGTTTGGCGCAATCTCAAGACGCCCTCCACGATCAACGTGGACACTCTGGAAGTGTTGGTGCATGGTCAGCGTATTCCGAAGTGGAAGCGAGGAACTACGCCGCGGAAGCTCTCTTATCACTACAGTCAAGGCGGTTTCTTGCAGCGAGGTTTGTATCTCGCGACTCCGCAATCAGAAATTCCCTCCACCCTTGAGATTGAGTGTCGGTATCAACCAACAGCCCACGAACGCGAACGCCAAAAAATGCGACAAGGTCTACCGGCCAACCTCGCAGATCTGATTGAGCTGGTGCAGGTTGGCAACGACAGTCGCCTCGCTTTGCCAGTCGCGGCGAATGCGGTGGTCAAGCTGCGATCCCCGGTTAACCAAGGTACTAACATCGATATGGCGTTCGCTTGCCCTAGAGCAAGTGAACAAGAAGCCATTGAGATAATAACCAGCAAAGAACGCAAAGTTGTGACTGTTGAGGAGCCTGATAAATGGATGCCACTGTTGCTGAAAAACTCAGTTGGTGACCTAGCTATCCGGCAAATAGGAACCTCAAGATACGACTGCTTTGTTTCCGATCCGCGCTGGGTCGCTACCAGCAAGCAGCAACGACCAAATATTGTTGTGGTCATCGTCGATGGGCTGCGCAGTGATGTGGCTGGCGACCCGGAGATCATGCCGTATTTGTACAATTGGTCCCAGGACGTGCTGTTGTTTTCCCAAGCTCGCGTGACGGCTCCTTGGACCCGCCCGTCAGTAGCCTCATTGCTTACCGGTCGCTACCCGCGCCAACACGGCTTGGAAACCGAAGGACGAAACATCCTCGCTACAGAGATAGAGACTTTGCCAGAGGTTCTCCGCAGCCATGGCTATGTCACGGCTTCCTTCTCTGCAAACCCCTGGCTAGGACCATCAATGGGCCTCGATCAAGGGTTCAGCAGAATGGTGACCCTCCGAGATCAAGCGGAGCATCTGTTCTTTGAGGCTTCCGAGTGGAGCAGATCCGTCCCTGGTCCCTCATTTTCTGTGATCTTCTTAATGGATACACACTATCCGTACCGGCATCAGCAGTCCTTTGACCGCACTTCCTCCCTAGAGGGCTCAACTCTGGATGTGGGTTCTGCTTCCGTGTCTGATTCCCAAACAAGACCGCGGAACTTGGCTATTTCGGACCAGGACATCTCCAAGACCCGCGGTTTGTACCTGGAAAACGCGGCATATGTTGATCAGATGTTGGGAGACTTCTTGCAACAACAGAGTCGAGACGAGAACACGATTATCGCAGTGACTGCCGATCACGGCGAAGCCTTCGGCGAACACCGAGATTTCTTCCACGGTTGGAATCTCTACGAAGAGTTGGTCCATGTCCCGCTGATCCTGCGCTCCCGAGATCTCGCCCCCGGTGTACGCAGCGATCCTGTGTCCTTGCGACAACTAGCGCCTACACTTCTGGAACTCGTGGGGGTTTCGACCGATGAAATTCCAGCCCGAACGCTTTCTACGGCATCCAATAATTCGCCTGTTTTTTTCTCGACTCGGTTCCGCGATATGTCTCTGGACTCTGTCTTAGTGGACCACTGGAAGTTTATCGATGGCCGTGGCAAGAACGACTGTGAGCTCTACGACCTGAGTGTTGATCCGGGTGAAACCGTCAACCTATGCTCTGTGGATCGTCAAAGAGCCACAGAGTTAAGCGCTTTGTTGAAGCAGTACCAAACCTCACCTCGCCAAGCAACGAGCTCGATGTCGGGTGAGCAGCCATCCCTCGACGAGCTCGAATCGCTAGGATATCTGGGGCAATAATTGAACTCGTTCTCAGTGTCATCCCGACCACTCCGAACTATCTTGGAATCAATCGTCTCAACAACCACGCAGTTTGAGTTCACTGCTGCCTTGCTGCGTTTCTAGGTTCCCTTTGCGCCGACCACTTCTCGCATTCTGCCTCGCTCTTGCTGCCCATGTTGGCCCTATTTGGGCTAGCACCGGGCTCCAAGCCTTGCTCCCTGATCTGCATTTTCAATCGGGACAATCAACCAATACTGTAGAACTCTCGGCGCTGAAAGTAGACCAAGGATGGGCGTTTGATCCAACTGTTGGTGCTTGGGGAATCGGCGACCGCTCGAACATCAAGTTGTCGTTCTCGCCTGCCCGACAAACCCTTGTCATCACGGGAAAACCATTTCTATTTCAGGGGGCAACGGTCCAGTGGGTGGATGTCTTGATCGACGAGAACTTTGTGCGCCGACTGCGGTTGGTTCCTTGGATGCACACCTATCGAGTGCGCTTGCCCCAGGAATGGACCGGGGAGAAGGAAGCGCAAGTGAGCTTGCGTTATCGGTGGTGGCGTCGGCCGCAAGAGGTATTGTCATCATCCAGTGATCATCGACCGTTGGCCGTCAGGTGGATCGGCCTGGGGTTGAAGGAGCGCCACCTACCAATAGGTAAGGTTGAAGAAGCGCGCGAAAACAACATCCGGATCACGGGGTCGCGGCGACTTCGTACCACTTTACGTGCTCGTGGCCCTCTTACGTTTTGCCTCAAAGAGCTCAACCTGACCGCGAGCGATGGGTTACGTGTCAGCTTGGAAGACGATGGACTCCGCCAGTTAGACGTCCTACTGACCAAACGCTCCCCGTCCTACCAAGTATCTATCCCTGGCGTGGATCAAGAACACTACGTTCGCCTGACTTTGCAGGTCATTGCCCCTCGCACTTGGTGGGGCAAACTCTTGTCCCTGGGAAGACAGCCGACGATCCAACTGGTTGATCCAGAAATCGAAGCCAAAGAACTCGCTTGGCCGACCTTAGAAGTGGCGCGGATGGAGTCTTTGACCAGCACTTCGCTACCCTCCAACAAGGAGCCTCCCTCGGTATTCCTGTGGGTTGTCGACACCTTACGAGCAGATCATCTGGGGACCTATGGCTACTCGCGAGACACTTCTCCCAACTTAGACGCCTTGGCGCGCGAAGCAGTGGTCTTCACTGGCGCGGTAGCCCAGTCTTCTTGGACTCGGCCCTCGGTCGCTTCGATTCTGACTGGAAAGTACGTGCGAAACCACGGCATCCTCACTGTCAAAGATGCGCTGGCCAAAGAGGTTCCCACTTTGGCAGAAGCCCTCTCTTTGCTTGGGTATCGAACCGCTGGATGGATTACCAATGCCAACATCCGAGGTGTCGGGTTGGGTCGTGGTTTCGATCTCTACCAACGCCCTCGACCTTTTGGTCGCTATCTCAAGCACTACAGTGGTCACGTCCCAAGCAGGGCCACCCTAAAGTGGATCGACAACCAACCTGATGGGAATCCTTTGTTTGGCTACCTGCATGTAAGCGATCCCCACGCCCCCTATTTGTCATCCTCCGACTTCCGAGATTATTGGCCGGTTGAAGATCGCAGCATCGGAGGTATGGAATCGATCAAGAAGCTACCGTCTAGGGCCGATCCTCCAACTCTAGATCTGTTGTCTTTGTACGACTCAGAGATACGACAAGTCGACGATGCCCTGGGTCAATTTATCGCCGGTCTCAAAGAACGGAGCCTGTATCAAGGCTCTCTGATTGTCATTACTGCCGATCACGGGGAAGAGTTTTTCGACCACGGTGGCTGGCAGCATGGTCAAACTTTGTACGCAGAACAACTCCGCGTTCCGTTTGTTATCAAATGGCCTAAAGGCAAGTCGCCCTTCGAACTAGGAAGCCATATATCGGCACCCGTCTCGCACGTCGATATCCCTGCGACCATCTTGCAAGCTGCGGGATCTTCTTCGCCTTCTTTCGACGGATTCGCGATTTCGAAGAAAACGATCGCGAACTCTTTGACCCTTGCTGAGATAGGTACCGCGCAAGCAGTTGTCACGTCTTCGATGAAGCTGATCATCGATCACAAGCGGAAACAGGTGCTGCTCTATGATCGGATCAACGATCCCGTTGACCGGGTCAATCTCGCGACGCAACGACCGAGAACTCTTGAGTATCATTTTCGGCTGCTCCAGCTACTCACGGAGCGGGGATCTTCCCAGGTTGCCGAGCAAGCGCAACAGGACGAAGAGACCCTGGAACAACTCAGAGCTCTTGGCTATGTCGAATAGCCTTCTGTTCAACGAGCGCTGCTAGCCCGCGACTTTCTCTGCCGTGCACACCTCACACGGACAAATCTCACGCAAAAAATCGAAGCGGTAGATCCCGGTAGCGTGACCATCCGACCAATGGATGGAGATTCCGTATCGCCCCACCGGCTCTACCGAGACCGCATCGACCTGCTGGCTCACTGGATAGAACTTGATACCCATGGCGCCGTGCCCCTGACAGCCAGCACACGGGCAATAGCCGCGTAGATGGTCGTATGAAAATTCCGCCGTGTGCCCGTCATCCCAGGTGAGGCGAGCGCTCCGCATTTCAGGGTTGCGTCTGAATTCGATCAGTTTAGACATGTTTCTTGAAATCGCCGACCAGTAAGGGATCAACCAGCTACCGATGCTAGCATCGCGCCTCTCGGTTCCTCTGAGACTCTCCATGCAAGCCGGTCTCGATCTTCACCCCATTCCGCTGCAAGAGCGCACCGCTTCGGTGATGGATGTGCTGCTGTTGTTCGCTGGCGCGAATATCGTCACCACGACACTGGTAACCGGGGGATCTTTGGCTCCCGCGTTTTCCTTCTCTCAAGCAACTCTGATTGTGTCGTTGGGGATGCTGGTGGGCACCCTGCCACTGGCTTTTCTTTCTCGGCTCGGCCCTCGCTTTGGTCTACCGTCGATGGTGGTTCTCCGCCATCCTTTCGGCATCGGCGGAGCGGCGACTATCAGCGTCTTACTCATCATCACCAACTTCGCTTGGATCGCAGTTAACAATGTCATTGCCGCCGAGGCGATGGCGCAACTCACCGATCAGCCGCAAGCCATGTGGGGTCTAGTGGTCGGTGTTTTGGCGATCAGCGTCGCCTTGTTTGGGCCCCGCGCGATGGCGATATTTGATCGATTCGCAGTGCCCTTGTTGGTTCTGGTGGGAATCGCTCTCACCGTTCAGTTGTTTGGTGCCGGCGGTCGAGAAGCACTGCATCAGGCAGGTGACGGCAGTATGCCGCTACTGGCCGGGCTCGATTTAGTGGCTGGATATCAGGTCAGTTGGAGCTTGATGTTCGCAGACTACACCCGCTTTCAGGTCAAGGAGGCGATGGCCAGCCGATCGGTGTTCTTTGGGTTGACTCTATCCAGTGCGTGGTTGATGCTGGTGGGCGCAGGCGGGGGACTGGCCAGTGGCGGCAACAGCCCGACGGCAATGATCTTGGGACTGGGGTTGCCGGTCTACACCTTGGTGTTGATGGCTCTTTCCACGGTCACCACCAACTTCGTCAACATCTATCTTTCGTCGCTGGCGGTCAAGAACCTTTGGGCTGGCGCGCCGCAGCGGCTGACCGTGTTGACCATGGGTGGAGTCGGCACCGCCCTCGGCATGGCATCGCCGCGACTACTCAATCGCTACGCCGGTTTCATGGAGTGGATCGCGACCCTGTTACTGCCTATCGTCGCCATCGCGCTGGTCCATTTCTTCACCGGACGCAAAGTGTCTGACCCCACCCCAACCGGACAGTTCGCGCTTGCAAGCTCGATTGCTTGGATTTTCGGCGCATTGGCCTACCAGTGGTTTCAAGTCAACGGTTCGGTCACCGGAGCCACCATCCCAGCGCTGGCGATTACCGGTCTTCTGTATGCCGGGCTACGCCATTTTCTGCCCCAGCCTGCTCCGTCGGTCTCCTGATCCCACCCTCCGTCTGCTATCGCGCACTCAGAAGGCACAAGACTAGTCCGTCGGAGGTGGATCGCTGGTTCCCACTGGTGTCCACGGTCCACAACGAACAATCCTCCTGGCTAGCAGATAGCTACCCCGTGCAATCCCATGATGTCGAATCACTTCTTCACCGTAGTGGCTACAAGTTGGATCGAAACGGCACCCCACACCGAGACTACAGCGCACAGCTGGTGTTGAGCGCCAGCACTGCCAATGTGACGAGAAGCCGAATGGCCGAACTTCCCTCGGCGAAAGTTTTCAAACTGGACAGGCGACAAGCACCTTGCCGACACGGAAGGGATTCAGTTCTGCACGATCCACCTCGTCAACCTCGGAACCGGCTAGCGGCCCGTTACTGTGCTGGCTGGGTGGCCTAGATAGTTCAGATGACGGATGGCTGTGGCGAGGCCGTTCTGCGCGTGCGTAATCTCACCACCCGACGCGACTTCGTCGTCATGTACGACACAGCCGGCGCGGTTGCTGGTAGCCGAGCGCCTCGCCCTTGACGAAAGCTTCCACGTCGCGCTGCGGGAAAGCGCGGTAGGCTTGGGCATTCTCGTAGCAGATTTGCGAGGCCTGTCTGTCTGCGCTATGTGGCGGGATATCTTGGAGCGCCCCAAGGAAGGATGAGCTACAGGCTGAAGTAGAGGTCGCGAAAACCTGCGATCACACGACCGACGTCGAGGTACTCAATACTCCACTGCCTGCCCGACTCACCCATCGACCGGCACAGCACACCGTCGGCCAGCAACTCGGCCAGTTGATCGGCGAAGGCCGCGGCTGTGGTGTCGAACGTAGCACCGACGATGCGCACCCCCCCGCTTTCCTTTAGTTCACGCCATGTGTCGGCCCCTCTAGTCGTCAGCACCGGCGTACCACAAAGCAGCGACTCGAAGAACACTAGTCCGAAGTTCTCGTGCTCTGTGGGCAGTGCGAAGACCCGAGCCCGCTGATAAAGCGACAGCTTCTCACGCCCCACCACCAAGCCCAAGAATCGCACGTGATCCGCGAGATCATAACGCGACACGAGGGCTCGAAGCTCCCCCTCGTATGCCGACTCCCCACGACCGGCAAAAACGAGCCGGAACTGCACTCCACGCTGGCATAGGATGGCAGCAGCTTCCAGAAGAAGGTCGGCGCGCTTGCCCGGATGGAGCCGCCCGAGCATGAGGATGACCGGCACATCACCCGCCAGTTCTGGATTGCTCTCCTTGATCAAGTCCGGCCCGGGAAGCTCCAAGAAAGGTACCAGATCCACCGCCAGTGGAATGACAACACTGCGCACGCCTGGCAGCCATCGCGCCGCCTCGTCACGCTCCCGGGCGGCGGCGAAGTGCACCGCCGCCGCTTCGCGCAGCGTACGGCGCTCGAATAGCCTGAAGTAGAGAGCCTTGCGCAGGGTGCCCTGGGCCATCCCCCACGAGTTGAGCATGCCGTGGGGCGACACTACGACGGGCCGTCCGAGTCGCCGAGCCAGCCGGGCGATCTGGGCATTGCGGGGCCGCCAGAGACCATGCAGATGCACCACATCGGCATCTTTTAGAACCTCGGCCGCACACCGACGACCCGAACGCGAGAGCCGCTGGAGCGGCCTGCGGACGGGCTCCAGAACCTTGGCCTGGACCTCCTTTTCATCAGGCAGTTCGCTGCCTTCGGCGGTCAGCAAGCTGACTTGAAGTCCGGCCTCAGCCTGCACCCTCACTAGGTCGAGAACTGCTCGGGGTACACCGCCGCCCTCACGCCGAATCTCGGTGAAGTGGTGGACGACGTGCATGGACTTAGCCGTCTGCAGCGGTAATGCGGTTCACACGGCGTCGCTTGGGCCAGTACAGAAGATCGAGCAGGCCGCAGACCTGGAAGCTCGTCACGACATCGGGATAATTCGCCTCGATGTTAGTGCGCTGGATCTGCAGTGGTTCAAATCCAGGACGCAGGACAGCATTGTTGGTCATGAAGCTCCAGCGGAACCCAGCTTGACGGATGGCGTCGGCTGCCGCGGCGCTATACGACCATTCCTCGCCGCCCACCCAACCGAACGAACTCACTTTGCCGCCAAGCTCAGCTTCTAGTTGATTTTTGGCGAGCGGGATCTCGATCTCCAAGTCCTCCACCGTAAGCGAATCCGCCAGCCTGCGATGATGCATCGCGTGACAGCCCACCACGTGGTCTTGGGCCAGTCGCCGGACCTCGCCCCAGGTCATAGCGACCCGTTCGCCCATTACTGGCTCAGCGGGAAAGATCTTGTGCTCGTGCGCCCAGCCGACCTGCTCCGCTGCTGGCACCGACGGAAAGGCGGCCGGAACAAAGAACCAACCGACAAAGCCATGCTTCTGAAGTAGCGGCGCCACAACGTCTGAGTGGGAGCGATATCCGTCATCAAAGGTCAGGATCAGGCCGGGTTTGGCGTGCAGCCGCTCTACCGACTCGCCCGTACGCAGAGCCTCCAGTTCACCCGGCGTAACGGCGACGAAATGCCGAAGGAAGAAACGCAATTGACGCTCAAAATTGTCGGCCAGTGACAACGGTACATCGTGATAGTTGACCACGCGTACATGTCGTCCCCATACAGCTGACAACAGGCCGCGAAGTGCCGCCTCCAACCCGGTCCAGTAGAGGCAGCGGGCGAAGAAGAGTTTGTTCTGGTTCACCTGGGTGATTGTAACTCCATAGGTAGCATTCCCGCGACGCGCCAGCCACGGTCGTTCACCGCCTCACCTTGCGTACGTTGCTCCTCGATCTCCTCGAATCTAGCCTTCGATGAACACTTGACCAACCTCGAAGTATAGCGGCTGCTCGCCAAATCAGCGGTGGTTCTCAGTCACTTCGAGGTACGGTACGATGTGTCGCGTTGCGGTCTGCCACTAAGAAGCGAAATTGTGCGGTTCGGGGTGAAAGCGCTGTGCTTAACCACGCACTCAGAAGGCACAGGCCTAGTCCGTCGGTGGTGGATCGCTGGTTCCCGCTGGTGTCCACGGTCCACAACGAACAATTCTTCTGGCCACCAAATAGCCTCCCCGTGCAATCCCGTAACGTCGGATCACTTCTTCGCCGTAGTGGCTACAAGTTGGATCAAAACGGCACCCCACACCGAAACTACCCATCCAAGGAGATAGCATGGCCTGGTAGGCGTTGATCGCTGCACCGGCCATTCGACCGGTCACCTGAGACTGCGGGGCACGGCTGGCATCGATCGCCAAGATCGCCAGCGCTACGACCAACCAAATGACCGAACGGCGAATGGGCATTGGTTTGATACCTCCCAGAATTAATCGCCGATTTGGTAGCGATCGCGCAAAATCGTCTTGTGGTGGATCCAGTGCCCGGCAAGGATCCAGGCGATTGATCGAACGGTAAAACGGCAGTCAGAAGCAACACCCGTTCGATCCCAATCTTGATCGCTCAGTCCGCAAAAGATGGACAGCGTTACCCGACGCTGGGCGATCAAGTTGTCGATCAGTTGCCGCCAAGTTTGTTGCTCGAAGGGAGACGCTTCCATCCATGCATCCTGGTCCATCCCTGGGATCGCTTGGCTGTCGCCGCGAGCTATCGCCAGGGCTCGGTAGGCAAAAACCGCCTCTACGTCCGTCATGTGACCCAACACTTGCCTGGCACTCCACTTTCCTTCTTGATAGCGGAAATTCGCCGAGACTTCGTCGACTGCCAGCAGATCTCGCTGCAACTTGTCTACCTGCGTTTCTAGCCGCGCGAGAATCGGCCCCTCTGGAACCTGCCCGATATATCCCTGATAGTACTCAGCGTACTCTTCCGGGTTAGGTCGATGGTCAGCGCACATGGTTTATCCCTAACGGAGTACCCGTTTCTATAACTCGGCAACCCGCCAAACGTAGATCCAGTTCACAACCAACAGCGACAGCAAACCCCATCGAGCCCAAACCGGAAGCTCTCTCACCAAGCCCGGAGGCTCAATACCGCGAGCCGCGGCGGTCCCGAACGCCAATCCACCAACGACGAACAAAACTGCAAATGACGACGCCCCTGGATTCCAGCGGAACGCCTCGCCGAAATGCCCCTGGCTCAAGGCGATGGCAGCGCGTCCAGACCCACAAGCTGGACAGGGCACTCCAGAAATCGTCTTCAGTGGACATCCTGGAATCGCCGGAACTGCTGCTGCGATTAGAGGCGCCGCCAGGATTAAAACCACAGCCACCACACCCCACAAGAGTGCTTGTTGTCGTCCACTGGACACCTTCTAAATCCTAGTTACTAAATGCCGCAGCCACTCCTGCGATGCCGAATCCGATCGCCACCACAACACAGACACAACAAAGCAGCAGCGGGAGCACTACCCCCACGATCGCCTTGCCTTCGCTGGTACGGTGCAGGCGAATGAATCCGATCACCGTCAAGACCATCATCCAAACAAAGGCGACCAAACCCCCAATCAGCGGGATCACCTGCGCCAAACTTGCGGTTTGTGCGTACGAGACGCTGCGCAAGGTTCCTTCGAATCCGGCCTCAGAGTCTTTGAGCCCCCCGACTACCAGCAAACAGAGATGCAGAATTGCCGCCCAGATAAACAGCACCACGACAATGAACAACGGGGCAAAAATCAACCAAACAAGACCTCCGCCAGCGGAAGTGGCTCCCAAAACGCCCCACGAATCCATTTGTTCCCTGGCTTCCGGGGGTAGGTATTGCATCCAGTTGCGTCCGAACAACATCTTCCACACCAATCCCAAAGCCTGGGCAACTACGCCTAAAATCACAGCGTACAACAGCGGGCTGAGCAAGTCGCCAGACCGTCGGGTCTGCTCGTAGGTCTGCCCGGGCTGGGTGACAAAATCTTTGAGTCCGCCGATCAAGCCCTTGACGAAGCCGTGCTCGCCCCGGCGCTCCCAGGCGTTGCCGAGTGGTTGATTCATCCTCTGTGTCCTCCGTTCTCAGCTGACGCTAAAACTTCTCGTTGAACTGAGAAAGTACCGGCAATTCAAGGCGATCACCTTTGAGTGCCTTCATAATTCCCAAAATACGTACGATCAACCAGCCAAACATCAAGACCGGACCCAGAAAACAACCAACAAATGCGGTAGCCATACCCAGAATCGTCAGCACTACGTGCATTAGAAACTCGGCGATAGTCCATACCAGGCCATTCTTGGCGTGCCATTGCACCTCGCTGTCTTTCTCTACCAACAGTGGGATCAGCGCCAAGATCCACAAGTACGACAAGACCAACATCAGACTCTTGTTCTCGGGACCTTCGTTCGCGGGGGCGGAAGAGGGTGGGGGCGGGGGTGGCGCGGATTCAGTGGCGCCGTTCGATTCGGCGGAATCGTTAGAAACTTCGTGGTCACTCATCAACCAACCTCCTTAGTTTTCTCTAGCTTTGCAAGCCGCAAGCTTCGGTTGAGTGTAGTTGCGCTTCGCATATGTGACAAGGCCAGTCGACTTGGCGACGGTTCGACGTGGGTCGATCCCATAGCTACCAGTAGGCTCCACCGGGTTGATCGGAACTTCCATCACCTAACCTTCTTCCACCGAGAGCACTCCCAGATCCGCAAGTCGGGCAACCAGTTCCTGCGAATCCGCCGCGTGAACGGTGACCTTAGCGGAGACCACCTCGCCAAACGCTGCGTCCATTTCACCCTTCAGGGACGCTACCAAACGCTCAACGGCGCCCCATTGGCCGTAGCTCGCGTGCAATCCAACCGTAACAACCGGGAGCCGACTTTCCAGACTGCATTCCTCAAGAGCGGCTCGGGCTACCTCCGCATATGCTCTTACCAGGCCGCCTCGGCCCAACTTGGTGCCACCAAACCACCTGGCTACCCCGACTAGAGCATCGGAAACCGCAGCGCCGGACAGAACGCTCAAGAGCGGCTTTCCAGCGGTACCCCAAGGCTCTCCAGCATCTGAACAGCGTTCCTGGGCCTCTCTCCCAAGGCGCCACGCCCAGCACAGATGGGTTGCTGAGGAGTGCTCTGCGCGTAGTTTCGCGATCTGTTGCATGGCCTCGTTGGGCGTCAGAACCGGTTCGATGATGGCGAGAAAGCGAGATCCTTTGACACGTATCTCACTCCGCGTCCGGCTAATGGGTGCCTGGTAGTCAGCGTTCAAGAGCTGCTCGGTAGACCTCACGGTACATGCCGACCACTCGGTCTTGCGGGAAATCCGTCATCGCCCGATCCCGCGCTGCATTAGAAAACGCGCGATGTCTATCCGAATCGGTAAGCAAGGAGACCGCGCTCTGGGCCATTTGTTCCACCCCTCCGACCGGATGGAGAAAACCGTGGACCCCGTGTTGCACAACCTCCGGAAGACCGCCGACCTCGGTAGCGATGACTGGCACGCCAGCCGCCATCGCCTCCAAAGCCACTAGCCCAAAAGACTCGGTCTCTGACGGAAGCAGCAATAGGTCTGCACCACTGACAACTTCCTCGATCGCGCCGACGTTTCCCAGAAACACCACTCGGTCGCAGATATCAAGTTTGCGACACTCTCGTTCTGCACGCACCCGTTCAGGCCCATCGCCGACCAACAGCAACCGCGAAGGGATCTGTTCGTTGACCAAACGGAATGTTCGGATGACATCCCAAAGCCGCTTGACGGGACGAAAATTGGAAACATGAATCAGAATCTTCTCGCCGTCTTGCCGCCACCGCTGGGCACCCTCAGGGTCCAAGCCTTGATACCGAGTAGGGTCAATGAAGTTCGGAACCACGGTGATGGGGCGCGAAATGCCGAACTCACTGCGGGTCGTCTCGGCCAAGGCTTGGGACACGGCGGTTACTTCGTCGCTTTCGTCGATACCAAAACGAGTTGTCGCAAGGTAACTGGGATCATTGCCGACCAAGGTTATGTCGGTGCCGTGCAAGGTGGTCACAACTTTGACCGAGCGAGGGGCCAAGATTTGCCGGGCCAGTACGGCTGATACCGCATTGGGGACCGCATAGTGGACGTGTACGAGGTCGACATCTTGATTCTTAACCACGTCTACCATGGTCGTTGCCAACGCTAAGGAATAAGGTGGATACTCAAAAAGTGGATATTTAGGTACCTCCACCTGGTGGAAAAATAGCCTCGGGTGGACCAATTGAAGCCTGGATGGCATCGCATAACTGACAACGTGGACCTCGTCACCAGATGCTGCCAACGCCATCGCCAACTCTGTGGCAATCACTCCCGAGCCACCCATGGTCGGATAGCAACTGATCAAGACCTTCATCGTAGCCCCTTGGAGATCAACGAAAAGGGATCCTGTACCGCTAACGGTCCGGCACTCAGGAAAGGTTCTCCAAACTCAACCCCAATTTGTTGGCCGAAGTGTCGCGCCCGTCCCTCGACAGCGGCACGAAACATAGATGAGGAAATCTTGGTCTGGGGCTCGGCCCGCTGTTCCCTGCGGCCTGGTCGATGAATCTGACTCTCGTAGGCATCTAGGGCAGCCATCTTTTGCGCCCAGGTCTCAGTGATGTCGACGATAAAGCTAGGTCGGGCATCGTCGTGTTGCAGATAGCTAAATACCGCTGCAGGACGGTGGGCTTGGCCTACATTTCTTTTCTGCAACCCAGCATAGAAACAAGCATCCACAACCAAACGATAGGCCCTCCCATGATCTGGATGGCGGTCACGCTGCGCAGGGCCTAGAACCATCTCGGGGCGCAATCGACGAAGAACGGCAATCAGTACATCTTCCTCATCTTTCCCCGTTCGCAGTGCTCCATCGCCGAAATCAAGGAACTCGACATGCGAGACTCCAAGCGCCTTCGCAGCTTCTCTCGCTTCTTCGCGTCGCTCATCGGGCGTTCCGCGAGTGCCCGCCTCCCCGCTCGTCAGGTGGAGCGAGCCAACGCGATGTCCAGCATTTGCCAACAAGGCCAACATCCCACCGCAGCCCAGTTCAATATCGTCTGGGTGTGCACCAATTGCTAGTACTTCGAGATTCATTTATCTTTGCCCACCGTTTTTCTGAAGTCATACCGCCATCAGTTGCATCTGCCCCGGTTCCAACTTGAGCGCTTGGCTCAGTTGAAGAGGAAGGTCAGGACCGAAGCGCGCCAGTAGAAACGCAGTTGAAAATACTCTTTCTTGAGGATTGCCCCCAGGGGACAGTAACTGCTGCACTTCCCGTGCGCGATGTGCCGTCGTTTCGTCCTGCTGCGCCAACTCGCGATCAACTCGCGTTCCTAACCGCTCCATCGCCTTGGCTACGTTAACCTTAGTTTTCTCTAGCGCCTGCGCGAGGTCCGGGTGCAGCGCAGATAGCGGCGTTCGCAATTGCTCGAGAGTTGTTTCCATATTGGTCTTTGCGTCGAACACTGGATTCGACCCAGAGAGACGAGCGAGGGCCGTCTCTAGGTCGTTCTCACCAGCCATCAGCACTTCAAGAGGCAAGTCGGCGGCCGTCATTTGGTCAAGTTTTCGTTTTGGCGCTATCGCCACAGATGGCCGTAGCACCAACCCAGGAGCACTCACCTCCAAGACTTCATAGAGCGGCGCAGCTTGAGCCATATAGGCCAACTCACCGGGACCAACCACAAACAATGAAGTTCCCAGCAACGCGTCTTGAATGGCCGGGCGAGCCAATGCGCTTGGACTTACCGATTCCGGGTTCGCCTCCAACATATCGAGCAATTCTTCCACCGACCGTACACTGCTGTTCTCGTCTATTACGAAGCCTCCCTCTCGCCACAAAATCCGTTTTCGACGCCCATCGTGGTGGAGAAATAGAGGAGCCGAACCCGGTCGAGAGCGAATTTGTGGTGACAATCCTAGCGCTCGAATACGTTCATCTTGGTTAGACAATTGCTCCGTCACAATCTCACGTTCTTCGATCAATCTGCGGAGAAGAGGTTGCTCCAAGCCTTTCACCACCGAATTCTGCGAATCGAGAAGCAGCGGACATTTCTCTCCGAGAACGCTCACCAAATAAGCCGCGAACGCCCCACTAAAGGTTGCTTCTGAATGGTAGTGCACAGCCAGGCGCTGTGCCTCTTGCTGCCAATAGCCGCTCTGGGAGACCTCTGCCCACTGAGCAACAAGCTCTTCGGTCGCTGGCCCCAGGTGTCGTTGGCCCACCGGCAGCAACGGACTGGCGTCTTTCCCAAGAGTTTCCTGGCGGACGCGACCCCTTTCCAACCAAGTGGCCGACGAGACTTCTCGGAAGTCATGATCCTCTCCGGCGATCCAAAAAACAGCCACCGCTGGTTGACCAGCTTGCTCCATTTGCTCGGCAAGTAGAGTCGCCGTCAAGGCTTTGATCACCGTATAAAAAGGCCCGCCGAAAATCCCTGGCTGCTGCCCCGTCACGATCACTTTAGTGCTGGGAACCGCTAGAGATTGCGATAAGTTCTCTGCTCGCGTATGTCCCCACTTTTGATTCGCCAAACCGAGCGCCTCGGCGAGCTTCTGGCGCGGATATTCCGCTGGTCCTCGGGCTACCGAACCTACTGCTAGTGGTTGGTATAAATCGATTAGCTCTCCTGTCAAAGCAATATCTGCTGTGCCACTACCTTGACGAGCAAGCTGAGCGACCAGTTTCATTTTTCCATTTTCTGACAAAGACAATTATGGGCCTTACAGTTGAATTGACTGTGCTTCTTGTTTGCTATCTTCGACTAGTACTTTTCCACGGAAAAAACTCTTCCAACCATCCTCACTGGAACCAAGAACCACGCCCGTCTAGCCGAGTCGAGTTCCGCCCTGCATGGTACCAAGTGCCTGATCCAGGTGTCTTGGTAGTTTGCGGGCGGTGAAGCAAATACTGCCGGGCCTGCGAATTGCTGACAAATGACATGTAACATCGAGACCCCCCTATCGATATATATAGATGACGAGAGATGTTCAAAGACCGATCACGCAGTTGAAGGATGACGTACAACGCAATGTCGCTAAAGAGTTTCAAGCTGGATCTCCAGACGCCGTGCAAGAAGTCCGAGCTCAGGTGGAAAAGATTGTCGGGTTTCGCGGTTACCGCATTCCAGCCGAAGAACGGAGAGATCTGGTTCAAGACGTCATGACGCAACTCTGGCAAGCAGTTAACCGTTCAAGTTTCGATTCCCAGAGGAATTTCATGGGGTTCGCCGCCGTTGTTGCTGGTCGCAGGTGTATCGATTGGCTGCGAACAAAAAAAAACATCGACCAACTCGATTTCGAACTGCCCTCAAGCACACCCAGTCCAATGGCATCTCTGCTTCAGCAAGAACGTGAAGATTTACTGCAATCAACCCTGGCAAAACTGGATAGGCCATGCCGAGATTTGATCTATCTGCACCTAGGCATGAACAAGCCATATCGTGACCTGGAAACACTGCTGGGCAAGAGTCCAGGAGCGCTTCGGGTGCAGATGCATCGCTGCGTTGGGCGAGCGCAAGAAATCCTTGCGAGAAAACTTCGCGGCAACGATTTACACATTGTGCCCCGCAACGAGAGTAGAACCTAGATGTCTTTGAAAACCGCAATCGATCATCAGGAAGCCGTCGCGATCATGACTCGACAAGCCTGGGGTGGTGGATCGCCAGCTCGAGACTCTTTACTGCTGAACACCCACGTAGAGAGCTGCACCGAGTGTCAAGACTGGTCTCACACCTATCAATTCATTGCCGAGGTTCTCAGTGAAGAGCATCCTTCGAGCGATCGGATAGCGCACTTTGCGATGTATCCAAGCTCCCTTTCGACTGAAGATGCGAGCTCCATTGAAAACCACTGTACGAACTGTGAAAGCTGCCGCGATCAACTTGAAGTCACCAGGGGTGCCTTCGAAGCAACATTTTCGACCTCTCAGCCTCGACTGCTGAATCGTACTTACTTTTACCGTGCAGCCCTCGCGGCAGTCCTTCTGCTCGCGGTTACCCTAACTTGGGTCACACGAAGCCCAATGATTTCACCAGATACACTCGCCTCGCGAGCTCTTGTCGGCAATCAGTTCAACGGAACTCATCTCATCGAAAGTGAAGGCGGTTTGACCGCGACTGGCGTCACGGTTGAAAGTGGTGGTGACGTCACCTTTCGAGCTGGGGATTCGGTCGTGCTTGGAGATGGTTTTTCGATTGCGGCCAATGCGGACTTTAGAATTGAACTGGCCCACGAACAAAATAGTAGAAAAAACAACGGGAGGAAGGCTCCTACTTCCGTGAAAGATAATGGAGCCATTCCGGAAAAAGAAGTCCGTTCAAGGACAAAAACATAACTCGCCCAGAGGAGGCATCGAATGAAACAGACACCAAAAATCACCATAGCCTTGTTAGCCATCTTGACCCTGGCTTTGATGCCGGTCGCCGCATCCGCTCAAGGGGTACTCTTTGTCAAGAACGACAATGTCGGTATTGGTACCGACAACCCAACCAGTCCGCTTCACGTGAAGAAAACTGGTGGCGCCGCCTCCTTTCTTTTTGAGTCAGATGGCGCCACCTGGAACTTCAAATCGAACAACGCTGGCAACTTCCTCATTAGTCGAATCGGCACGGGTCTGACTGAGTTCACGCTCACCACTGGGGGAACAGCAAGCACCATGATTGTGGGCGGCACGATCAAAGCCACGGATTTCACGCCCACCTCATCTAAGAGTCTCAAGGAAAATTTCCTTCCTCTGAATCAAAGAGAGGTCCTCGACAAAGTTCTTGGGCTACCGATTACCGAGTGGAATTTCATCAACGATCAATCAGGGATTCGCCACATTGGTCCGATGGCAGAAGATTTTCACTCCGCGTTTGGGACCGGTGCTGACAACAAGCGAATTTCTCTTCTCGACACCAACGGCGTCACCATCGCAGCAGTACAAGGGCTGTATCAAATGGTCCAAGATAGAGACCAACAAATCGACGCCTTGACCCAGCGCCTTGAGCAGTTGGAGCTCAAACTCAGCGACCAATAGTTTTTGGCAAGTTCGACTAGCAATGAGGGCCAGGGAAACAATCCCTGGTCCCTTTTTGTACCGGTTCCGAGAGCTGGAAATGCAGGAAAGCGCCGCGAGGTTATGCACGCAGCTTACAAAGTGCATCCTTCTTGAATCTTTCAACGGAAGCGTCGAGGGGAGCATCCATGTCAAAAGGGGTTATTAGCCCAGGAAATGTCCTCGCCACTTGGGTAGCCCTAACGTGGTGGGTCAGCAAGGAGGTCTGTGCCTGTACGACAGCGGCGCGTCACCAATTTGGAAACCGCTTGTTTACGAATTGACCTCTTGCTCCATCTTGTTCCGCGGGGAGTAACAGCTTCTTACAATCGCTTGCTGACCCGATAGAAAACAACGCATCCTCAAATCAAGAAACTTATGCAAACGGTGCAGATATCGAAATCGGGGAACTGAGGTAGAATTCGCCTGAATCGACATCGGGGTTCGTCATATCGCAATCTCGCTTCATCAAGGAGACCAAACCAAACAATACGTTCGTTGCGCGGGCGCAGGCTCAAGGCGTTGCTGCTCCAAATTGCCCTTACAAACAATGACCTCCATCCTAGGTATATCGGCCTTCTATCATGATTCTGCCGCCGCTCTGGTGGTGGATGGAGAAATTGTAGCCGCAGCTCAAGAAGAGCGTTTCACTCGTAACAAACACGACCACAGCTTTCCGCGAAATGCCATTGATTACTGTCTCTCCGAAGCTGGCATTGAGCCCGAAAACCTCGGCCACGTTGCTTTCTACGACAAGCCTCTACTTAAGTTTGAGCGTTTGCTCGAAACGTACGTAGCCTACTCACCGGTAGGTTTCCGTTCCTTTCGTAAGGCTATGCCGCTCTGGCTCAAGGAAAAGCTGTGGCTGCCGCGGCAGATCGACCGCGGTCTCGACAGACGCTTCGACGGCCGCTACGTCTTCACCGAACACCATGAATCGCACGCCGCCAGCGCTTTTTTCCCGTCACCTTTCGAAGAAGCTGCGATCCTGACTATGGACGGGGTTGGCGAATGGGCTACGGCGAGCTTTGGTTCAGGCCAAGGTAACCAAATCGAACTCACACATGAACTGCGGTTCCCGCATTCACTAGGACTCTTGTACTCAGCGTTTACGTACTACACAGGTTTTCGCGTCAACAGTGGCGAGTACAAGTTAATGGGTCTCGCACCTTACGGTGAGCCACGGTACAAAGACCTAATCCTCAAGCACTTGTTGGACCTAAAAGAAGACGGCTCGTTCCGCATGGACATGTCGTACTTCAATTACTGCCAGGGGTTAACCATGACCTCGAGGAGGTTCCATCAGCTCTTTGGCGGTCCGCCAAGGCAGCCTGAAGGCGAGCTAACTCAACGCGAAATGGACCTTGCTGCTTCAATCCAGGCGGTGACTGAAGAAATCATGATGCGGGTGGCGCAGTACGTCCACCAAAAAACAGGGCAAACTAACTTGGTCCTTGCTGGTGGCGTAGCGTTGAACTGCGTAGCCAACGGTCGCCTGCTGCGGGAAAGCCCGTTCGACTCAATTTGGATCCAACCTGCCGCTGGTGACGCTGGCGGCGCACTAGGGGCTGCACTCTTCGTTTGGTATCAGCTCCTTGACAACAAACGTTCGTCGTCCAGCCCTGACGGCCAACATGGTTCGCTCTTAGGACCTCGTTTCTCCGTAGACCAAATTCGCGAGCACCTGGACTCGGTCGGCGCTGTTTACCACCAGTTCAACGGTGAGGCACTCTACGATCGCGTGGCGCAGTTAATGGCTAGCGAGAAGGTAGTCGGTTACTTCGCAGGCCGAATGGAGTTCGGGCCGCGCGCACTTGGTGCGCGCTCGATCGTCGGCGATGCCCGAAGCCGAGCCATGCAGTTGACCATGAACGTCAAGATCAAGTTTCGGGAATCATTTCGCCCCTTTGCACCCATCGTACTCGCAGAACACAATCATGAATTCTTTGAGTTCGAAGCTGGGCAAGAGAGCCCGTATATGCTGCTAGTAGCAGATGTCCGTGATGAAAAGCGAGTGCAACTCGATAGTGAAGCTGTGGATGCGCAAGGGCTCGATAAGCTCAAAGTGTCGCGATCGGAGATTCCAGCTATCACCCATGTCGATTACTCAGCACGAGTCCAGACGGTTGACGCCGAACGCAGTGGTCCATTCCGGCCGCTTTTAGAGCGATTTTACGAGATTACCGGTTGCCCTGTGGCTATTAATACTTCGTTCAACATCCGAGGTGAACCAATCGTTTGTACCCCTGAAGACGCCTACCGTTGCTTCATGGCAACCAACATGGATGTCTTGGTACTTGAGTCGTTTGTGATGCTCAAGGAGGAGCAGCCTCAACTGCTCACAAAAGGGGAAACGCGCGAGTACATCGAAAGCTTTGACCTCGACTAGGAATACTGGATGATCGATATCAACTGGCACCCCACCAATCGTCAACTCCGTCAATTTGGCAGCGCTTTTCTTGTTGCCAGTTTGGTCTTGGGGGCGGTCCTTTGGTCCAAGACGGGAATGAACGTGATCTCATCCGTACTCTGGGTGACGGGTCCAATGGTTGCTTTCGTTGGCTGGTTCACTCCACCCGTTCTGAAGCCACTTTTTATTGCCTTGACTCTAATCGCGTACCCCATCGGTATGGTAGTAGGCACGCTAACTTTGGCCTTCGCTTACTATCTAATAGTCACTCCCATCGGGCTCATATTTAGGGTTTTCGGTCGCGATTCGCTCCATCGAGGTTTGGAACCAGAGGCAAACACCTATTGGGCCTCGCGGCAAACTAAGCGGTCGGCTGCTAGCTACTTCCGACAGTTCTGATAGCCTTAAGACACGCCGAAAGGAAATCTAGTCGATGTCTTCACCAAACTCTCGCGAATTCGAACGTGCAGCTACCCAGAAGCGCAAGTCTTTCATCGCTGAGTTCGCTGGATTCCTGATGGAGAACAAGCGCTGGTGGATGACACCGATAATCGTTGTACTGTTGCTCGTCAGCGCCCTGTTAGTCGCTGGCGGCAGTGGTCTTGCCCCGTTCATCTACACTCTCTTCTAGGCCGAGTGTGCGCCACGCAAGCTACCCCCATCTCTGACCAAAAGGAGACCCAATCCTAAGTTACAGTGGGAATCGCGATGACGCGCAGCCATAGGATTATGCTTCTTATGAAGCAAGCGGAGACTCAAGTCTGAACCTGACATCTGGTTCGCAAAGCGAACAGGGGTTGCGTCGATGACGCAACAAAACATAGACATTGAAGCTAGCAAGGTTCAACGGTGACGTGAATTCTCTGAGTGGCGTCTATCTGATACCGGAGTTTCGGAGGGATAGCCGTTCTGTCTCATATGTGTAAGCTACCTCAGCGCCGACGGCCAAGGCATCGCAACCGAAAGGTTCCCAGGCATATCTTCCGGTACGCTTGATGGTCAATCCAGTCTTACTTAGTGTATTAGTTAGCCTGCCTTGGCACTAAACCCCATTGATCCAGGCTTGCTTTCACTGCGCTGACTGCAGTCTCATGGGCACGGCTGTTCCAATGCTGATCGCTGCGACGAAAAAGCTCCTCCTCAGCCGCCTCTCGTCGGAAGTCATCCAACAGCTCAACCCCTACAATTCCAAGCTCTTCGAGCACCGAATCAAGTCGATCGAACCCCGGTGCCGCGTCTAAGCAGAGGCGGTCAGGGTTAGTGCTATCGCTACGGACACGGTGCATGTAGCTGCGATTCACCTCATGGCGCGAAGGAACCGAAAAAACGACCAAATCTGCCCCGTCGGCCGCTACCTCATCGCGGAGACGGACAAGGATCCTGCTCGTCGTGTCCCAAGCGTCTGCAATCTCAGGTGGTTCTTCACAATAGTGCACACCGGTCATAGCCAAATCCATATCGTCAGCACTAGTTTCTCCAATCCGAGTTCGCAATAGATTAGCTGCTGCACCTCGGAGAAGCTGCAAGACAGACGAAGACTGGTATATACGACTCAAAATGCTGCGACGCTCCTTTAGTGCTCTTTGATAGCGACGCTGAGCCGCTTCGTTGTCCGTCTCAGCAACTCTCCATGCATCGGTCGAGGCTTCTAGAAACGGGCGCGCTACTGTCTTGAACTTTCCCGCACCCAACTTTGACTCAAGTTCGCGGCTATTGTTGCGTAGATCGTTCCCCATACAGAAACCCAAAAGCACAAGATCTGGTGAGTACTTGCTAACCGCCTCCCGATAGACAAGATACTCCTGCAACGTGCCGTAACCCCCGACACCGAAGTTAAGCACCTCGACATCTCGGGATCTTCCGTCAAGGGCGTCCTCTAGAAGGCGGTGGAAACTTTCCTCGAAGTTAACAGAGTACCCCTCCATGAAAGAGTCACCAAGGACCGCGATGCGAAACGTGCCTTCTGGTTTCTCGATATCTCGTTCTAGGTCACGCCAGCCTTTACTGTTGTAGGCAACATGAACCTGCTCCTCAGGGAGAGGGTTGACGTACGAAGCACCGCTTTCTGGTGCCCACCCAAAGACTGGGTGAGGGGTCCGGTATCTCGACTGTACGCGTCGATCTCTAACCCCTGCGCGGTGCAGAACTAGCTCAGCAGCGAGCACGCCGATGGCTGTAGCTACAATGGCGAGCAGAAGCTGTTTGCTGAATCGATGCCGAGGTTTGTCACTGTGAGGGGCAGTGAGCAAATTGTTCTTTGCATGCATTATTCAATTAACAAGAGCTTCAGGCAACCCCATCCGTGGTAACTAAGCTGGACCCTAGCATAGGGACAGCGCAGTAGAACTAGTACTCCAACCCACCATATCTGGTGATCTAGATGAGCTTCGACAGACTAACGAGAAATCAAAACGATGAGCATTTACCCAACTCCATAAGCAGATGGAAATAGCTTTATTCCGTCAGCCATCACGATGGACGCCACGATCTCAATCCTCCCATCGGAATGCCTCAAACAAAGGCGCGCAAATTCTCAGTCAACGGTTTCTTCCGGCAAAACACTCAGCGCCCTACTTTTGAAGCTGCGGAGGAGAAATACCCCGCTGTATTGAAGCGAACACGACGCTAGTGTGTTCAGCCAGTCTGGGCTTGAAGAAACCAGGCCTTCCTCGCTCTCCCCAACCTTACGATTCTGTTGTTTCTAGTTGACCAACCGAACGAAACAACGCAACCATAAGACCAAGCACGGCTCCTAGGAAAACCGCAAGCGCGATCTTCAGTGGCAATTGAATTGGCTCGGCCCTGCGGTCGACGACTGCTGGAGCGGCTAGGTGGACAACTTCAACCTCGCCTAAGAGTCGACCAACCGAAACGGCGTTATACCGCGCCGTAAGGCGAGCGGATAGATCTGTAAGCTGTCCATGCTGACGAGCAAATTCAGCCTGCTGGTCAACTCGGTGGCGTTCAAGTTCGCCCAAGGCTCGGGACCCATTTCGATTCAACAACTTCAGTTCTAGGTCTCTACTATCGACCAGCGCGTTCATTCCTGCGGCCCGTTCAAGTTGAATCTTTTGCAGCGCGGATAGAACCGTTGAAACCAATTCGAGTTGGTCAGACGCCATGCGCTTCAACGCATTCTCTAAGTCCAAAGCGCGGAGGGTTAGTTGATCGTACAAAAGGTTGACTTCTTCTGTTGTAACCGTCTGATCAAAACTTGGAACGTCGGTTTCTGTAGCGATGAAATCTGCCATCGTTTCGTCCGTGGCGGATTTCTCCAACCTCAATATCCTGGGAGTTTGAGCCTGTTGTACGCGTACCGAAACAACCTCCAGTAGTTTCGCTCGAATACGGTCTCCCGAGAGCATTCCGCTCGATTGTTCTCCGGTTACTGGCGCGTGCTCTTTCCCTCCTGACAGACCGGCTGCTTGCTCCAAAAGAAACCTTGTCTCAGTCTGATACCTAGCGATGCCACGAGCGGCACTGCTCTTTGCTGCTGAAATACGACGGTCCCATTCGGCGGCAACTCTCCCCTCTTCAAGCTCCAATCGATTCATGGTTTGGGTCCGGTCAAGTTCTACTTTTTCAAGATCTTCGCGGGTTGAGGGAATCTGTATAGCGAGTATTTCTCCTGCTTCAGAAGCTGCCGCTGGAACAATTCGACGACTCTCCTCTGTCAGAACCTGTGCCCAAGTATTGGCTAGTGCCGCCGCTAACTCTGGACTATCTGCCAGACCGGAGAGCTGCAAAATCGGTACGGCTTCTTTGGAGCGACTGGAGCTTTTCTCAACTTTCGCCTGTAGATCACGCCCTTGGCGAATCTGTTGGTTCTTCCTAAGCATTCCTGCGTCTTGCAGCCGGGTAGTCGTTTCTTGAACCACCGCCTCGCTCTCCAGAATGGTCCGATAGACATCCACTGTGTTCATCGCCGCTGTCGATTCATCGAGAGAAGGCCGAACAATAACGCTCGCCGTCCCAGAGAATTTGGGGTCAACCACGAGCTGAAACCACCCCCAGGTGAGCAGCCCAAAGATTGCTGCACACCCAGTGATCAACTTCCAGCGTTGACGTGCTAGGTAAGTCAACTCGGCTAGGCCAATCTCGTCAGATGGCATGGATTCTCCTCTTTTGACCAAACTCTAGTGGTTGACTAGGCATCTGGTTTTTCGTTCGTTTCATACGCTCGCAAAACCGCATCATCATCCCAAACCGGACTCGAGAGTCCCATTATCTGTTGCAACAATCTATTGTCTTCTGCCAACTGGTCCAAGATCCATGCGACCGTATTATGCGAGGGTGGTTCAGGACGATCCGGCGCCGCAGGCAGTAAATAGCCAGTTAGCCGACGTCGCATCTTAGTCGAAAGCAGCGGGCGAACCCAACGTCGATACCAGGACCTCCGCGTGACTCTCCACATTCGACCTCGCGGAGCTGGCTTGCCCTCACTGCGATTATAGACCTCCGCCAGTAAGTTCGAGTCCAGTTCACCACTGTCCACTCCGAGAAAAGCTACTAGTTCACTCACGGCACCGCTCCGATCTGCGACATAGTCTTCGAATCGAACTACTTTCACTTGCTCTGATCCGAACGTTTGCAACCAAGGATGGATCTGATGCGCGTAGCGACTGTAGTTGATGAACTCTGGGTGCTCTCTTACCACTTGGTTGATATTTCGGCCCACTTTGCCCGCAGTAAACTCATGGTAGTGATGACTAATCAAGCGCGCGACCGGTTCCCTCACTTGATAAATCACCTTCAAACTTGGGCCACAGATTTCCTGTGCCCGTTCCGGAACATTCTGAATATCGGGTCGTTTGGTATATCCGGTCGAAGCTTCTCCGCAAATTTGAGCGGCATTTGCGGAAGCAAATAACTGCGTGTATTTTTCTCTGCCTTGCGGGCTTAGGACTTCATCATCCGCCAAGCTGTGGGGTTCTTTGTCGTCTGGCAAGAAAATCCCTGGGTGAGTTAGCAGATCGAAAAAGAGCGAAGTGGTTCCGCTCTTCATCGCTCCCACGATCAAGAAATCGGGGAATCGCGACGAGGGCTGCGTTGCGGGTACTCTTTGATCAGCGCTCATATCCAAGAAAGCCAGGCTCGACGTTTATGATAGCTGTTGATGCGCCTATCGACCCGGCTTCTTAGCAATGCAGTAACAACCTATCTGAGGCTGGGAACCGGGTTCGCAATCGGGATCTTCTCAACTTGGTACATCTTGGGAGCAGTGGGCACGATTGGTTTTGGCATGATCGCCTTGTCGGTCTCCAGCACCAGTCCTTCCCGGGCTCTTGAGAGGACGATCCGCATCGGCTTAGTTAGAGAGCTAGCTGGTGCTATCGCGTCAAAAGACCCTGGTGCACTGCGTATCAATATAGCTTCAACGTTCTACCTTTGCCGCCAAACCGCAATCGGTTTGGTGGGGTTAACCGCACTTCTGGCTAGCTTGGCTGCAGCGGGAGTTTTCAATACTCCAGACAATCAACCAGAGCTAAAGTGGGTGCTCGCCATTCTGGTTCTGTCGGAGGGGTTTCACGCAGTTGTCCGAATACTCAGTGCACCTTTCTTGCAGTCTTTGTTCGCTGCGCAGCAGGTTGGGCTCGACAACCTTCTCACTGTTGGCGCACGGCTTACCTATGCGCTCTCCGCAGTCATCGTGTTTGGCTGGCTGTTTCGCGAAGAGCCTCTTTCACGCCAACTCGTAGGTTTCGCTGTTTCCCGGGCGACCCTGCAGCTTGCGGATGTGGGACTCGGTATTTGGTGGGCTAAGCGACGTATCCCCGGACTCAAACTAGACATGGCAGCTTTCGACAGAGCCGAGTACGAAGCTGTCCGCCACACGATCTGGCACACCTCTCATATCTCGTTGCTACTCAACTTGAATACTCAGTTCGTTGCTGTACTAATCAACCTCTTCTTCGGGCTGACTTACAATTCGATCTGGCAAGTTGTGGTCCAGTTCTCCGGCTTCGCGCGCATGGTCGCTGACGGTATTTTGCGCGGAATTGCACCGATGACCGCTCACCTGCAAAAAGAAGGGAAGATGACCGTGGTCAAAGCTTTGATCACCCGCAGCATTCGATATCAATTCGCAGTCAGCATCCCCACCGCGATCCTCCTTGGGGTCTACGCTCACCCCCTTTTGGAGCTCTGGGTTGGCTCTCGTTTCGCCAATGACCCTAGCCTGACAATCGCTGGGATTTCGGTAGCTGAAGCGCTCAACCTAGCAACCTTGATGGTCTTGATTCTTCTTGCCGTGCGGACGCTTCGTGCCGGTTTCTTCGGTGTCGAACGTATTTTGTACGGTATGGGCGAAGTTCGATCGTACTCCTGGTTTTCGAAGTGGGCTACGCTACTTTGCTTGGGTTTGGCGATCGGTTCGATAGCTTGGTTTGGCAACCCGGTCCTAGCAACCCTCGCTATCTTTGTCTCGCATGTGCTTTTTTCTCCTGGGGTCGTTCTGCGCGCGCTCAAGAACGTCACGGATCTCTCGATTCGTGTTGTTCTTCGGGAGTCTCTGCCAAGGCCACTCTTAGCCGGCTTTTTGTTCTTGATTGCGATGTGGCTGGTTCGACCGTACTTCGTCGATCTAACCGTCCTACGCTTGATCGTGCTACTGGCCATCTCGGTTTCACTGTTCTTCCTGCTAGCCCTAAGCGTGTTGTCAGAACCCACCGAGCGACAACGAATTGTCCAGCTTCTGCGTAGCGCAGCAACAAAATTGGTCCGATGAGAATCCTTTCTGGGCGCAGCACTACTACCCTGCTTATGCGTTCATTGCACACCGATACATCTGCTCGTATTGAGCCATATTGTCGGGATCGAGCCACTCTAGAACCGCACGCTCTGACCGGTACCACCCTGCGCTTGGCTCGAATATGCCGGTGCCGATAAGACGATAGGTCCACCGCTACTGGAACCACTTCGACCGTACCCTTCGGAAGCCACTCCCTTGCCTGCGCTTTTTCGCCGGTCGCCGTCGTGCGAATAGTACGCCCCTCCTGCCACGTTCAGGTAGATAAAATGATGGACAATCTTCATCTGAAAGAGAAGATGGAGGGGCTGCTAGGATGCTCTGCGGTCACAACCTACCGCAGATCAAAAGACTTCTTAGTACTCAATTCTCTTCTCCTCGGACTCCTGCTCCTAACAACGTCCTACGATGGCCCCCGCTTCCAAACCACCGCTGTTTGTAATCGGAACTCATCGCTCAGGAACTACTTTCTTGGGTAGGGCTCTGAGCCAACATTCCGAAGTCGCCTACTGGGAGGAGCCTCGACACGTTTGGTCAAGGGGAAACAACTTCCGCCCAGATGATTGCCTAGCCGAGGCCGACGCGACCCCGCAGATCAAGGCGCGGATAAGAGGGCAAGTTGCTCGGTTCTTGGAAAAGCACGGCAAGAATCAGTTGGTGGAAAAAACACCCAGCAATTGTCTTCGGTTACCGTTTATCTTTGCCATCTTTCCAGACGCTCGATTTGTTCACATT
Organism: Candidatus Multivoradales bacterium; assembly: GCA_965248055.1. Classification (GTDB taxonomy): domain Bacteria; phylum Acidobacteriota; class Thermoanaerobaculia; order Multivoradales; family JAHEKO01; genus CBDCXF01. The sequence continues at coordinate 1,998,508 of CBDFIJ010000004.1, read as the reverse complement.
CATCGAGACGGTCGTGCAGTGTTGAGTTCGACTCATATCGTCGCTAAGACCAGAGCCCCTGATCGCGAGTGGTACTTGCGGAGGCTTCTAGGGACCCCTCTCTGGGAGTGGCCTTCGTTCATCCCCCGAGCTTGGAACACTCTCGGACACCGGCTCTTGGGGCGCGAGATGGCCTACTGGGGCCCACGACCTCAGGGCTGGAAAAGCTGGGTGGCTCATGACCCCAAGATCGTCGTTCTCGCCAAACAGTGGCGATATACGTTGGAACCGGTCCTCAACTTTCGACCATTGGTTCCGCAACAACAGTGGCTAGAGGTCGAGTACCAAGACTTAGTTTCGCAACCACAAATATGGGCCGACAAACTGCAACGTTTCGCTGATCTGTCTCCCGATGAGGATTTCAAACAGAGCGTGGTCAACGACGCTGACCCGACTCGTACCAATGTCTGGCGTCAACTTTTGACCGACCGTAACCTGGAAATGATACGGCCAATCCTTGAGCCGCCATTGCTGCGCCTGGGCTACTCCTGGGAACTACCCTCGACCCAGGAATCAGATTCTTCGTAGCCTAAGTCAAGCAAAACCTGCCCGGCTTCGCGATGGAAAAACGCCCTATCTTCTGGGCTGAATACCTCTTGCCACTTGTCTAGTTTGATCTCTTTAGGACGACCGAGAATCGCACTACTCTGTGGCCTTCGCTCAAGCAATCGCGACCACCTAGACTGCCATACGGAGTGGATTTTTTTGGGCAACAACGGATCTTGGTGTCGCGCTGTCAGATTGAAGCGCTGTGCCAAATAGTCCAGGCTGGCCCGGGTGTCACGAACCAAGCTTTCGAACTTGAGAGGGGCAAAGTCCGGCTGACTCAAACCGCTCTCAACGTGCCACGCCCAATACGCAGCTCGGGACATTCCGTTTTCGACTTCCTCGCGGATGAATTGGGAGATTGGCTTCCACGCGCTGCGGTCTCGCTTAGTCGCCAACAACCGAAGCGAACACATTACATCGCGACCGTCGCGGTAAACATAGAGCTTCCTGACTGAATGATTGAGCCACTGCAGCCAGTGTTCACCGAGGGCGCCACGGGTGGTTGTCCGCCCCAGAGGTACGTCAGACGGCTTGTCATGGGTCTTGACCAGAGGACACTGGCACCGCTGCAGTACCCGTATCGCCTTTTCTTCACTTATCGGGGTGAGCGATTTGGGGTCGTATAGAGCCTGCAGGGAAAGATAAAGCCGGCTGTGGTTTTCCCCCCACCACTTCCAAGAGTCACATTCTTCGAACTGCCGACGCATGACATCCATTGTTAGGTGAGTACCCGAGCGCTTGTGGGTAATGATCGCTATTGGGCGCTGAGGTAAGGATGTGAGAGCTTCTGCGACATTGTTCGGGTCCATTACCACGGTAGTATATTTCGGCGACTCGGACTGACTACCAAAGACCCCTATCAACTATGCCCAATCCCAGGCGAATTGCCGAAAAACTCGCCAAAGAATCAACCCGGTTGATCGGCGCCCGCTGGGGCGAGTCTTTTCCTTTCTACTACGTCGCCGAGCATCCGAAGTCAGGTGGAACTTGGTTGGCTCAAATGGTCAGCGACTATCTGGTACTGCCGTTTCCCAGGTATTCCGTACTGCCAATCACTTTCTCTTCGGTGATTCAAAATCACTGGCGTTACCAGCCGCGTCTCAAAAGGGTTTTCTATATCTACCGCGATGGCCGTGATGTTATGACGTCGTTTTATTTCGACAGAATTCGAGTCGCTCGCTACGCTCAACGGCCCGCCAGTGCCCACTTGAACCGCACTTACGAACGCCTGTTCGGCCGCAACTACGACCCGCAAGATGTGGTTACCCACCTGCCGCGGTTCATCGAGTTCGAATTCGAAAATCCCGGCCGCGGAACGCCACTGCATTGGCGAGACCACGTCATCGATTGGGTACAGCCAGGGCGGCCCGATATCGCCTATCTGAGCTACGAGCAATTACGCCAAGACTGTGCCGGCACCTTGAGCCGGGTACTGGGCCGGCTCCTCGACCAGGAACCCGATCCGTGGCGCATCGAGACGACCGTTGAAAAGATGTCAATGCAACGCCAAACCGGGCGTAAACCAGGGAAATCCGATCTTTCTCAGCACATCCGTAAGGGCGTGGTCGGTGACTGGAAGAACCATTTTTCGCGCGAAGCAGCGGAGATCTTCGATCACCTGGCAGGAGATGCTCTGGTTCACCTGCAGTACGAGAAAGACCGAAGTTGGGTCGATCGATACAACTACCCAACGCCTTGAACCATTTGGTTTTTGGTTGAATGCGTATTTTCCTCCTGGTTCAGAATTATTATCCGAACATCCAGTCCTGCGCCCGGATCATGCATGATCTAGCACTCGTCTTTCGCGACCAAGGACACCAGATCGTACTGCTGGCCCCAGATGCCTCGTTGACTAGCCGTCGTACGGTCACCGAGGAAGATGGAATTACCGTCGTACGGGTTCGTTCTGGTCAATTTCGTAATACTCCCCGCCCGCTGCGGGCTTATTACGAGTGGCGCCTCTCTTACACAATCTGGGGAGCTGCCAGGGATTTCTTGATCGAAAATCCATGTGACTTGATCGTCAGCTATGCACCGACAATTTTTTTTGGTCGCCTGGTCGCCCGATTGAAATCCCTATGGAACTGTCCCAGCTACCTAATTTTACGAGATATCTTCCCACAATGGTGTGTGGAAGCCGGCTTGATGCGAAATGGCGGATTGGCACACGGTTTCTTTACCCACTACGAGAATCGACTCTATCGAGCGGTCGATGTCATTGGCGTCGAGTCACGAGGAAACTTGGGTTATTTCGATCAGCGAGGGCACAGTGTTGATGTACAGGTCGAAGTTCTCTACAACTGGGCACGCTCGCGGGGTCAGCAGAATTCCAAAACTCAAATGCGGAGCAAGCTCGGCCTGGAAGGCCGTGTGGTTTTCTTCTATGGCGGCAATCTCGGGGTAGCGCAGGGCGCCATGTGTTTCGTTCGACTGGCAGAAACTCTCCAGGACGACCCACGAGCTTGTTTCTTGTTCGTCGGCTCTGGTAGTGAGCTTGACGTGCTCCAGCAGACCGCGCGGGAACGAGGAATCAGAAACATCCAATTTCTCGCCGCTGTCGATCAAGCAACCTATCTAGGGTTGCTTTCAGAAGTCGACGTTGGTTTGATGTCCCTGAGCCCCCGTTTGAAAGGTCACAACTTTCCTGGAAAGATGTTTGACTACCTGTTGCTTGGTAAACCGATTCTCGCGGCGATGAACCCCGGCAACGAACTCAATGGAATTCTAGAGAAAAACGCTGCAGCGTTAGTTTGCGTCAACGGCGACGACCACAAGCTTCTATCTCTAGCGCGACAAATGATCGCAGATCAGGGCCTGCGTCACTCTTTGGCGAGCAACGGTCGAAAGCTATTAAGGAGTTTTTTTTCTCCTGAGCGAGCAGCTCAGCAAATTGTTGCCGCTACGGATTTGAAAACGATGTCGGATATCGAAAGGCCACTATAGATACCCGAGAGCCCTGAGCTCTTCGACGAACTCCTCCTGAACTCCCGTCTCCCTGTCACCCAATGAGTTCGTACTCATCTCTTCATATTTGCGCGCCAACCACTCGGCCATGCGTTGTTTTTCTGCCAAATCGGTTTCGATCATGTTTTCCAATTCGATCGGATCTTTGGACAAGTCGTAGAACTCATCGTCGCCGTCAGTCCTCAAGATGTACTTATAGTCATCACTTTGTGCGCTGATCATCAATCCCGGAGACCACCCGGCTTGTAATCGCCCCTCGGTTGGAGGGCGGCGTTGCGAATAGGCATAAGCGGGCGCAACCCCAGGGTTGCTCGGGTCTAGTAGCGGAAGTAGCGATCTACCTTCGATCGCGAGCTTCTTCTGATCAACCGCGATCCCCGTCAGCTCGGCCAGAGTTGGCATCAGGTCGACGTGTCGTACCAACTCGGGAACAATCAACCCAGCTTCCCAAGACTTCGGTGCGTGGAGAATCAAAGGCACTCTGAGTTGTTCCTGATATAAGTACCTTCCGTGGCCCAGAAAGCCATGATTTCCTAGCCCTTCACCATGATCCGCAGTGATCGCCCAGAGTACCTCTGAATCACTTTCGTGGGTCTCGACAAAACGATAGAGCCGCTCAAGCTCGGTGTCGACATACGCGAGCTGTGCATCATAGTGATGTAATTGCCGAGGACTACCAATTACGTCGTCCGAAAGCCCATGCTGTTTCCACGCTGCCTGAATCGGTATTGGATCTTGCTGGAACTCCTTTTTTAATTTCGACAGGTACTCATACGGTGGACCACCTTGTTCGCCACGTGAGCTATGAACGTCGTACAGATGAACCCATAGAAAGAATGGCTTCTCCTTGTCTCTACCAGTCAACCAGACGATTGCTTTGTCGACCACACGATCCGCTGGCCAATAGCCGCTCGGCTTTGGCCGCTTGTGATGCACTTCTTCAAACCCTGGCGTAACCTGGCTCAAGAAGCGAGCACCTATAACTGCCGCTGTTTGGAAGCCAGCTGATTGGAACATCGACGCAATAGTGGGGATTTCTGCGTTCAGCTGAGTGCCGTTGGCAATCACGCCATGAGTTGCTGGGTATTGCGAGGTGAAAAGTGAAGCATGAGATGGAGCCGTATGCGAGCTGGACGAAACAGCTTTGTTGAATCGGACGCCCTCTGCCGCCAATTGGTCAAGAAACGGCGAGACATTGCGGGGGTAGCCGTAACTTCCTAGGTGATCCGCTCGCAACGTGTCAATCGTCACCAAAATAATATGGTCTGGCGACAAAGGGGGTCGACACGACACGAACGCCAGCAAGAAAATCCCTCTCACTAAGGTTCGGAGCATCACGGAGAAATTGTTGCTGGCGCGCATTTCGTAACGCTCTTATCGATTCGCTTCGTGTTTGCGCACAAATAGACGGCGACCACTAACGGGATCGACTCCATCAGTAGCTTGATCATACTGCCAGAAAAAGAATTGGCCAGTGCTGCAAGCGACAATCGAGACATGACAACAGCATAGATAAGCACAAAACTGGGAGCAGGAAAGTGAACAATGAAAGTCTCGTACAACGAGCGCAGAAGAAGCCCAGCAGCCAACAGTCCGATCAAGACCCCGGGAAAGCCGAAGTTTAAGTAGAGCTCCCCGATCATGCCCGGAGGAACACCGGTTCCACTTGGCGTTTGAAATATCTCTGGACCGAGCTCGATGCCAGCGCCAACGGCCGGCTTGCTGGGCCAAACAGCACGAGGAATCGGAGCGGCCAACCAAGTCAACATAGTTCGACCGTACTGGTAGTCCACCCTCTCCGGTACCGCAGAAATGACGTGGGCGGTCTTTGATAGATCGAGAAAATGCCGACCGCCAACGGTTACTTCCAGCAATCCACTAACTCCCACATGACTGCGAACGTCCTCCCAGTCCGACAATCCACGACGAAAAGCGAGCATCGAACCGATTACAAATAATCCCGAAAGCGTCAGCGCAAGGACCGCACGGGGCTTGGGTTCACCGCAGATACAAAGCCAGATCAAGAGGGCTCGAATCACCACAAACATCAACGATTGTCGACTACTGACAAAAATAGGGAAAAGGGCGGCCATCGCCCCTAGAGCAACAACGAAAAACCCTGTCACCGAGAACAGCCGACGCCGAAGGGTGGCCCAATATCCGAGCACCAGATAGAACGCGGTCTCCAGAAGCATCGCCCCCCAACGTAAATATCCGTGAGTCCCCCGATAGGTCGAACCCTCCACCTCAACGAACCGCTTCGACGAAACGTCGCTCAGCGAATCAAAGGCGACATCCAGGCGTTTGGTGAACAGTACAAAAAACAACAAGCCAAACACCGTAAGCACGCCGGTCACGGCGATGAATTTTCTTTGGTCCCAGGGCTCTTGGAAACGTTGTGATCTGGTCGGCAATCGCCAGCGAAACTCTCCCAGTTGATAGCCCACCGCAAGGAACAGTAGTCCTCCTCCGATCACCAAAATGGGGAACAGTAGCTCTTTTAGCTCCTTGCCAAGGAGCAGAAACTCTGTCCGTTCCACCGGACCATAGATTAGATAAAAAGCCTTCCCCGTGATGCCAGTTCCGACAATGAGCAAAACCGACCAGATTGGTTCGAACAACTTCTTGGCACCTCCGGCAAACACCGGAAGCGCGGTTATGAATAGGCATGCTGACGCCATGAAACACAGCATTCCGTTGTCCCAACCCGCCTGTAGTAAGACTCCAATCGAAAAAACAAAGGCTGCGAAGATCGACAAGAGCAACGCTAGGTGAGCTAAACCTCCAAGGCCGAACAGCGAAGTTCTATCGAATACGCCCAATCTAGTGGCTATCATTTATGAATCTAGACCTAGACCTAGACCTGTTTACGCCAAACATTTGCGTTGACGTAGTCGATGTAGCTCAAAATGATCCGAACAACTTTCTTGGAAACATTGCCACAGCGGTAGTCGTTGACGACATCGAAGGGCGCTCGGTCAGTGCGATGCTGCGCCATCACCAGTTCGACTGCCTGCAAAACCCTCTGCGGTTCCAATCCAGACATCACGAGCGTCGCTTCATCCATCCCTTCAGGACGTTCATGCGCTTCCCGGATGGTAACCGCAGGCAAATTCAACAAAGACACTTCTTCGGTCAACGAACCGCTGTCGCTAATCACACACGCAGCATTCCGTTGCAACCAAATGTAGTCAAGAAAACCCAGTGGCCTAAGAAAACGGATCTCTTTTTCCACCGCTGCTGTTTGTTTGTCCAGTTGTGCCCGGGTTCTAGGATGAGTACTGAAAATAATCGGTTTTCTATGTTCTTGATGAACTTGGCGAAAGGCTTCCATCAATCGACTGAGTCTCTCTGGATCATCAATATTTTCTTCTCGATGGGCGCTGGCGACAAAATAGCCTCCTGCTTCCAGGTTCAGATCCTCAAGGATCGTCGAGGCTTCGATATTCGGCATATAGTATTCAAGAACTTCCCGCATTGGCGAACCGGTCTTAATCACCCGTGCTGGGTCCAACCCTTCGGCAACTAAATAGCGTCGGGCGTGCTCCGTGTACGGCAAATTGATATCACTGAGATGGTCGACCACCTTGCGGTTTGTCTCCTCCGGTATTCGCTGGTCGAATGAGCGATTCCCCGCCTCCATATGAAAGACCGGGATTTGGCGTTTCTTGGCGGCGATGACTGCAAGACAGCTGTTGGTGTCACCTAGTAGCAGGACCGCGTCGGGGTTCAACCGCGCAAGGACTCGATCTGTTTTGGCGATCACGTTTGCAACCGTTTCAGCGGGGGTCTCACCCGCTGCTTCTAGATAGTGCTGTGGTTGCGGAAGGTCTAGTTGTTCAAAAAAGACCTGGTTGAGTTCGTAGTCGAAATTTTGTCCGGTGTGAATCAGGGTGTGATCAACGTGGCGATCAAGTTCAGCTATCACCCGGGAGAGCTTAATCAACTCAGGGCGGGTTCCAACAATCGTGGCGACTTTGATCCGCGACATCAGGGGTCTCTTCGGCTGAGAGTCCGACTCACTGCAAAATATCTTTTGATTCACTCGGCGACAAAGAATCCGGCAGCAGGTTATTTCTTGCCAACAGTGCTCGGGTAGCTTCGGTGTCGAGCAAATCGCCACCGGAACCATATTCTTGGTCAAGAACCGTTCTGTCCACACTTTCCCCTGTCTTTAGCTCGGGCAAGACCGGGAGAATTACATAGTAATCCCCACGCCTGATAACGTGGTTGCACTCTTCTTCGGACACCAAGACTTCGTTGAGTTTCTCTCCGGGACGAACACCTATTGTCTTCATTTCGATATCGCTATCGCCGATCATCGCCTGTGCAATGTCAACAACTTTGGCAGCTTTTGCAATTGGGATGTAGGTCTCACCCGCTTTTGCTCGGTGCAATGCTTCAAATACGACATCGACAGCATCGTCCAAGCTCAGCAAGAAACGGGTCATCTCGGGACTGGTCAGTGTGATCGGACCACCAGCCCGGATTTGTTCATGAAATAAAGGAACCACCGATCCCCGCGATGAAAGGACGTTGCCATAGCGGACGCAGACGAATCGTGTCGATGGAATCAAAACGTTGGCGGAAAGAAAGATTCTCTCCTGGATCGCCTTGGTCATACCCATGACATTGACTGGCTTGCAGGCTTTGTCGGTGCTGATACCCACCACCGTTTCAACCGGGTAGCCATGATTACGAATTGCGCGCACGATATTTTCAGGCCCCAGACAATTGGTAGCCACAGCCTGGGCGGGAAAATATTCGCAAGTTGGAACTTGCTTGAGTGCGGCCGCATTGACCACGATCTCCACATCTCGAAGCGCTGAACATACGTCGGCGTAACTGCGAACATCCCCGATTCGAAACTCCAGAACCTTCTCGAAGTTTCGATAGATCACCTCATCGGTCGTAACCTTGTTGTTCAAATACGAGACTCTCATCGCGTGCTGCTTCGCTTCATCGCGAGACAAGATAATGACCTTCTTAGGGGCACCGAGTTCCCCGCCAAGGACTCTTCGGACCAACGATCGGCCGAGAGACCCCGTCCCGCCCGTTACTAGAACCGCCTTGCCTTCAAGTATCACTCTAAGTCTCCTCTATCTTGCCCACACGTTATACGGTGTCGGATCTTGATGCATATCGACAATCATTTGCTTCCAGCTCGGCGCTGAGTATCCCATCACTTCGGAAAACGAAGACATAATCAGACTTCGCTCAAAAGTCGGCTCCGTGACCTGGTCAATTTCGATGTCGAGGCCATAAACGTCTCGCACCAGACAAAGCAGCTGGTATTTGTTGATCGGTTCACTCGCAACCTGCCGAGTCCCGTTCAACTCAATTCCACCATCCACGATACAACCAATAACGGCGGCAAGCTCCAACGATGTCAAACCTGTGTAGGTAACTCCTGCGAATCCTTGAACTCTTTGGCCGCCCTGGGTCAAAAACCACTCGATCAGCCCATGAGTAGAGGCCTTGAGTTCACGGCCGATAAAGGACGTTCTAAGCGTCAGCGCTGAAGTCTGTGACGACTGCGTTTCGCCCAGCGCCTTGCTACGTCCATAGAGATCTTCCGCGTTGGTTAGATCTGTTTCTAAATAGTTGCCCTTCGAACCATCAAAAACACAGTCGGTGCTGATGTGTATCAATCGACAGTTTCGTTGTTGGCACAGACGAGCTAGCCTGTGTGGCAAGAAGGAATTGATCGCTACCGAGAGAAAAGGATCTTCTGCTTCCGGCAACTGTTTGACTATGCCGATGCAGTTGACCACGAACTCAGGCTCAACAGATCGAATCGCCCTCTCGAGAGATTCGTCGTCCAAAACATCAACCTTTTCCAACAAGGTCATCTCGCGATAGAGGTCTCGATACGCAGGGTGCGCATTTACATCATCGCGCAGGGTTCCCGCGACCTCATGTTTCGTGCGGCCTAGCACTTGGCAGACCTTATGCCCGAGCATCCCCGCTGCTCCCAGAACCAATACTCGCATCGTCTCAACCTGCTCCGTTCACCATAAAGTTGCTCTTGACCTCAGGAAAGAGAGTACCAAGATAAGCCTGCTCTTTCTCGGTTGTCAGACTGAAGCTTCTTTGCGTGATCGGCGTCATTCTTAACTGCCTCAGGGGCACTGCTAGAATCACCCAAATGAACTGGCTACAAGTCCTGATCCCGGGAGTTGGGGCTGCATTGGTAACCATGATACTGACTCCATCGGTAGTCAAGTTGGCCGTTTGTCTTCATGTTGTTGACAAACCTGGGGGCCGAAAGAAGCATATTGTTTCAACACCGCGACTGGGTGGCATCGCCATTATGGCGGGGATCTTAGTGTCCTTGGTGCCCAGCTTGCTGCTGCTCTCTGGACAAACGCTGTCTCCCAAGGAAATTATCGGTTTTTCCATCGCGACATTGATCATCTTTACTCTTGGTCTTTTCGACGATATTTACACTCTTGGCCCCTTTATGAAGCTGGTAGTTCAGGTCGGTGCTGCAGCGATTGTCGTTGCTCTTGGTTGGCAATTTACTGCTCTTCGATTCCCGTGGGATGGGCGGCTATATGTCGGAGCCGTTGCCCCGTTGTTGTCAGTGATTTGGATCGTTGGAGTCACCAACGCGATCAACTTCATTGACGGTCTCGACGGGTTGGCAGCTGGTTTGGTGGCGATTATTTCCTGCAGCCTTCTAATGTTGTCTGTTCTCCAGAACCGGCCGGCCAGTGCCATTGCCGCCAGCTGCATGGTTGGCGCCTGTCTGGGGTTCTTGCGCCACAACTGGCATCCCGCAAAAATCTACATGGGTGATTCTGGTTCGCTGACTCTGGGTTTCCTCCTGGCTACCTTCCCGCTGCGGTCATCGATAAAAGCCTCTGCGGCGGTCGCGATCTTAGTGCCTATCTTGGCACTTGGACTACCCGTCTTCGATACCTTATTGGTCATGTGGTACAGATTTCTTCGCGGGCACCGCAAAGCAAACCGACTCGCTAGTATTTTTCACGCCGACCGCAGCCATCTGCACCACCTGCTGATTAGCGCCAACCGGCAGCGCTCCAGGGTCATTTTCACTCTCTATGCTTTGGCGGTGGCGTTCTGCGCCATGGCGTTGCTGGTAGCGGTCAGTGGGAACTGGTGGTTAGGTCTGGGATTTCTGAGCATTGAGTTCGTGGCCGTGCTCTTGATTCGCACCGTTCGACCCAAAGCCGAAGCAACCTTAGAATCCAAGGACAACGCACCTGAGAGCCCGATTGGCGAGGAACTTGACAACGATACGCAAGTTTTCGATATCGTCCCTTGAGCCACTCTTCTAGGTATCGATCGTCTCCCTAAATTATTACTCCTGCCAATCCATGGCTGCGGAATCTATTATCTGGTCAGTCCCTGTTCTGGTTGCCATACTGGGAGCGGTCAGACCGAAACTGGGGCTCTTGGCCTTGGTCGTGTTTCTCCCGCTGTTCGGTTCACCCCCTGGAGGGCCTTATCTTGCCGCGCTCGATGTCGCCGCAATCACGGCGATCATCGTATGCCTCAGAGGGGAACGTACGCACTCACAGTTAGACCGCCCGGCTCAACTTTTCGTGCTGGTAGGTCTTCTGTCGCTGGTTCCCTTTTCTTACCTCCCGCCGTCTTGGCATCCATCCTCACTGTGGCGACTAGCTCAGACTTTTCCTGGAGTGGAGAGCTTTACTGCGCTCTATACCTGGAGAGCTGCTGCCAATTTGTTGATCGGATGGGGGCTCTTTCGAGCGGTTCGCAAGACCTTTGATCAGCAGAGCATAAGGCAGCTCGGAATTGCTTTCTTGGTCAGTTTGACCGGTGTTCTTTTGATCGGCGTCACGACTCAAGTAGGCCTGTTCGATTTGGATAGCTTCCGGCCTCGCTATGGAATCCATCGTCCGATAGAACGGCTACAGTCGGTCTTTTTTCTCTCTGGTTGGCTCGCTGAGTATCTGGTTATCGTCGCCCCGCTTGCCACCGCCGCACTGTGGACTGGTGGAAAGTGGGGGCGAAGAGCGACCTTGCCGTTTGTCGGTCTCACTCTTGCCGCCTTGGTCTTCACCCAACAGAGGGGTGCTTGGTTGGTGGGTCTGATCCAAGCTGCCGCATGCGGCGCCATCTGGCTCCGATCAATCCTTAAGAGAGGCCTTCACCCCCACCAAGTTTGGATTGGCGGGGGTGTCCTAGTCGCGGTAACACTGGGCACCATTGGGGTGATGAGCGGTATCAACAATCCGTTGATGGAGAGAGTTCGATCGGCAAGCTATGGCTTGGAAGGCCGCGCTCCATTGTGGAGTGCTGCCTTGGAGATGGCCACGGAAAGGCCTGCCGCCGGGTGGGGACTGGGATCTTTCGCTCCGGTATATGACCTCTTTCGCCCACCGGGAACCGAAGGGGCTCGCCATAGTCACAATACTGTCCACAATCTCTATCTTCATCTGCTGGCAGAACGCGGAATCTTGGGGGTGTTGGCTTGCGGCCTGCTGTTCGCTAGCGCAGTTAGCTCTGTTCGCACGCCTCGTGAGGACAACTTCGCTTTTTCTTTTGCCTTGGTGCTCAGCCTTGTTGCCATCTTGGTATACGGACTCGTCCAGTATCTCTTCTATATAAAAAATGTTGCCTGGTTGATCTGGATCGTTTTCGGGGCCATCGCAGCAATAGCCTCGACCCAAGAACCCAAGTGGACCACAACTGTGTCGAAGGTGCTCGGAGCCTTGGCCGTTTTGGTCACCATCTTACGTCTTGTTTTTCTCCATCCACCCGCCTTGGTCGGCAATCAGACCTTCGGATTTCACGAAGCTGAAACCTCCTCTGGAAGGCCCCTGCTTTGGACCGAAGCCCATGCCAGCCAAAGAATATTGTGGCAGGACGAAGTGCTTATACTAAGCTTGGCTAACGGGCATCCACGAGCAGGCCAAACACCTGTCTCGGTTTTGGTATCGATCAATGGGGTTCCAGCTCGAAAGCTTTTGATTGAAGGTGGGTGGGAAGAGCACCGCTTTATTGTAGACAAGCCCGAGGAGAGATTCGTTGTCGTGTCGTTTGACGTCACTCCAACCTTTCGACCCTTCCGCAATTATCGGCAGTATCACAAGCTTCGGCGATCCACTGATATCCGTCTGCTTGGTGTTGCGACCAGACCCGTCCGCTGGGAGAGTCCAAGAACAGCTATCGCCCATGGCAATGATTAGTCACGCACGTAAATATGATCAGCATTCTAGGCAGACAAACATGCGAAAAGAAATTGACGGACTCTTAGCTTCTCATAAAAAAGGACAGCTCTCTAGGAGACAATTGGCCGCAGGTCTTTCTGGGATTACTCTCGCCACCTGGGGACTGACATCCGCCAAAGTTGACGCGCAAAGCCTTCGATTGCAAGCTCCACGGCCGAGCGCGGACATTGTTCCTACCACGGTTGGTGCTGGCGCCGACGACTACGCTGCGATTCAAAACGCGATTGATTTGGTAGCAGCGATCGGCGGTGGACGGGTCATCATTCAAGAACCTTTGTTGGTTGGGTCTACCCTGACCCTGCGCACCGGCGTGGAGTTGTTTGGCGAAGGTCGCATTGCTGCCTCTATTGGCGCACATTCCACCTTCAGCAATGGTAGTTTGATCCAGGTCGAAGAGGGCTCCAATCACATTGTGATCCAAAACCTAACCCTCAACTCGAATGGGCGTTGCTTTCGGGCAATCGTCGAGTTTGGCGCCGGTTGCAACCGAATTTGGATCAACGGTGTTCGTTTCACAGGCTGGAGCGCTTCAACTCCAGGAGTCACTGCGCTTCATTTGGACACCCCACCTGGAGTGTTCGGGTCCGGGAGGACTCAGGAAGTATTGATCGAAACCTGTGAGTTTCACAGTGTCGGCCATGGCGTCCAAGTAGGCCAAGGTGCCTCCCACGTGGCGATCCTGCGGTGCCATTTTTCTGAGATCCACCGTCGCGCGATCTGGCTGTTTGGAGAAAGTAGCCTTTCAAGTCAGCATGTCCGCTTCGAAGACAACACGATTTTGGATTTTCCGCTCGACCCAGGAATGAGCAATCCGATCTTTCTTGGGACGCTCAACAGCGAACGCCACGAATTCATCTCGATCAAACGAAACGTCATCATCGGTAATGGCGACTTCCACGGCCCCGGCGGTTACGGAACCGCCGACCATTACTCTTTCCATTGCGTTCATCGTAGTCAGGTAGTCGGCAATATTTCGATCGACTGTGGCGAAACCGGGTTTACCTTTCGAGACTGCTCAGATCTACTGGTGCTAGGCAATTGGTCGGTCACCTCCGATGTTGCCGGTTTTGTCATACTCTCCAAGTACGAACGGTGCCGACGCCAGCAGTTCATTGGCAACTACGTCCAGAATAATGGGCAAAACAAAGGTGGCAACACACCGAAACCCTACGTCCAAAGTGGTTTCCTAATGCGGGCGTTCGGGCCAGGAATTGCCGACACGCATTTTCTCGGGAACTATGCGTGGGACAACCAGAAAACCAAGACCCAGCAATATGCTCTGGCTATCGAACACGCCACCATCGTTCGAACACACCTAACGGGAAATTTTTGGCGCGATACCCTCCACGCAGCCGGTACGATCTACAATCGAGGTCGTCTTACCGACGAGGCCCAGTACTCAGCCATTCGACAAGATCCAGAGCTCTAGGAGCTTGCTGAAAAACCCCAACACCGGACCATGACGATTCTATGATTGGGAATAGGAGGTTTGGATGCGTGGATCGGATCAAGGTCAGGGATCAATGTTTAGCTACGTTGACCTGGAACGGCGAATCCCTCGGTCTCATCCGTTGCGGCGGATCCGGAGTTTGATGGACGAAGCTCTTGGAGAGCTATCGGAGCGTTTTGAGACGATCTACGCTTCGAGTGGTCGCCCTTCGATTCCCCCCGAGCGTCTGCTCCGAGCATTGCTGCTTCAAGTGCTCTTCAGCGTGCGTAGTGAACGCCAGCTGATGGAGCAACTTGAGTACAACCTTCTATTTCGCTGGTTTGTCGGTCTTGGTATCGACGAGCGGGTGTGGGACGCGACGACGTTTTGCAAGAACCGAGAGCGCTTGCTCGAAGGTTCGATCGCGGAAGAACTGTTTGCAGCGGTGCTGTCTCAAGCCGAGGACCGTGATCTGCTGTCACCGGATCACTTCAGCGTTGATGGCACACTGATCGAGGCTTGGGCTTCGCACAAGAGCTTTCGGCCAAAGGACGAAGAGGTTAAACCTCTGGACGGTGGAGCGGACTTCCGAGGCCAGAAGCGGTTGAACCAAACGCACGCTTCGACGACCGACCCCGAGTCTCGGCTGTCGCGAAAAGGCCGTGGTAAGGAAGCAAAACTAAGCTACCGGGGCAACATTCTGGTCGAGAACCGGCACGGGATGATTGTCAACACCGAGGTCAACATCGTCACCGGCAACGGTGAGACAACAGCGGCTCTGGCCATGCTGGAGCAGCGGGCTAGCCTGCATTATTCATGAGGTTTGAATTTGTATTGAGAAGGTCAGTTTTGGTCACGCTGAGCAGTTGAAAATGTTTGGTTGTCAGAGGCTAATGGCGAGAAGGCGTTTGTGAGTGTTGGTAGAGCGAGGTTCGGACACAGTTCGACGGTGGAGTTGAACAAGGAGGCAGTTGTTCTGTCTGGGGTTTTTCAGGCGAGAAGAGGCGGAGCGTTGATGCGCTGAGCGAGCCAGGCGAAGGCGTAGCTCCAGGGGTAGGCTCTGGGTAACTGGATCGACAAGCGCCGTACACTTTGGCGCACAATCGCTGCTACTTTGAGCAGTCGAAGCCTAAGGGTATCGAATTGGGCTCGGCCGAGTTCTGGAGAGACCATGGCAGCTTCTTGTCTAAGGGCGTGAAGGAGTCGGTAGGCGGCCGCGTGGAGCAAGAGACGGAAGCTATTGGCGGCAAAACTTGAGCACGAAAGCCGATCAGCCGCCAGGGCGCATTTGAAGTCCTTGATCCAGAGTTCGCACAAACCGCGCTGGGTGTAGGCTCGATAGAGCGTTTCGGCGTCGAAGCCTTCGAGCGAAGTGACCACGAAGCGCGGATTGGGTCCAAAGGCCGAGTGTTCGGCCTTGGCGATGATGCGTCGAGTATAGGGCCAGCTTCGAGCGGCGTACTCGAAGCTGGTGAACCGCTTGACGGTAGTCTCTGAGCGATCAAACATCTCTTCGGCCCAATCCATCGTCGGTTCGGCAAGGCGTTTGAGCCGAGCGTTCTTGGCGATGCCAAACAGGTAGTCCACATCAAGCTTTTCAAGTGCTTTCATGAGCTTAGGCATGGCGAAACCGGCATCTCCTCGCACCACGATAGCGACTTCGGGAAAACGCTGTTTAAGGCGACCGATCAATCGTCGCAGCAAGCCCAAAGCACCGCGGCTGGAGTGAGTGTTACCCGGACGCAAGAAGGCACTAACGAGCTGTCCACTGTCGCCGTCGTAGACCATCAGCGGGTGGTACATATGGTGATCGTAGAAGCCGTGGAAGAAGGAACGCTGCTGCTGGCCGTGGGTTTCATCATCGGTAGCGTCGATATCCAAGATGATCTCGCTTGTCGACTCTGGCAAGGCGTCAATCCAGCTCTGTTCCAGCCAACGCGTTAAGCGTCTTAACGTCAAGCCATCTGGAGCATTCTCAAACCGTGACAGCGTCGGCTGGGAGGACAGACCTACTGGATCATTGGGTGTCCGATCACACACTGTCTTAAGCAATGGATCGTGTCTGAGCGTATCGGCGTCGCACCCTCAACTCGCCAGCCACCTTGATTCGTCTCCACATTCAAAGTACTTCGACCGTTATGACCACTGAATTCAGCTCCGTTGCCCGTTTTTCAGCAGGCTGCTAGAGACAAAAAAGACGGGCCAAGGAGGCCCGCCTTTCAAAATAGCTAATTCGTGTAACTACATATCTTCGGGAGCAGGACGCTCCACGGCAAAATCCGAGTAGCCGGTACGAATCCCTTGAACGATGAAGTCGAATTCCACCGGCTCGGTTCCGCTGGTATCACGGATGACTAGCTCTTCTGACGATTTGCTAGCCACGTACAACTGGTGCCAGCCGCCGACCGGGGTGAGCTGAACCGTCAACCCCTCCGACTCTGTCATCTTGCTGAAGTAGTCAGGCATTTCGATCACCGCTTTCCCGTCAACCGTGCGTGCTGTTCCGCGGTAGTAAGTTCCGGCCTCTGGGCCCTCAAGAGCGGAGAAGTAGATCCACTTGCTCTTGTCCTCAGGATCGGAAACACCGAAGTTCTTGGTGCCACTGACGGTAAAATCGCCGGCGACCGTTACTTCACCGGTTGACCCGTTGATCAACAATTGCTGACCGCTCACTGCGGTGCTGGTGATGGCGAAATTTCCATTTCCGAGTAGGCGATGGTCCCACTCATTGCTTGCATTTGTTAAACGTATCGCCGTTGTTTGGCCTGCTCCATTCGCGTTTTCAACCTGCAGCCTAGTGGGGGCTGCGTCCGTTCTTCGAATGTGCAAATCCGTATCTGTCCCAGGGCTTTCGGTGCCTATGCCAATGTCGTTATCAGCCGCAATGAACAAGGACCCACTATCCGCACCCGGCTTGATCTTGAAAGGAAGTTGCGAACCATTGGTGGCGTCGCGAACAAAGAAGTTCGCTTCGTTGCCAGCGACATCCCAGGTTTGAGGGGCGAAGCCGGATGAGCCGTCTTGCTCTAAGCGCAAGGTCGGTGTGTTGCCGCTGACGACGTGGACATCAACCACTGGGGTCGCCGTACCAAGACCGAGCCGACCTCCATCGTCAACAAAGAGAGAATTGGAAGGAGCGTTGGCCTCGATGGTGAATGGTGTCCGTCCGCCAGTGATGTCATCAATCGAGAACTTGTTGGCACCGCCATTGGCCGAGTCATTGATAGTGATCTGCCAGTCTCGGTTGGGGAAGCTCGCGCTGGTACTCGTATCGTCGAACTTGACACGTAGGTTGTTTTCCTTGAGGCGCAGGGTGTCAAAGCCGAACGAGGGGCTGCTGGAGCAGTCGAAGCCTACACACTCGCTGCCCTGAACCACCAAGTCCATGAGGATGACTTGGGTGCTGGGGTTGACCTCGCCAATGTTCTCTGAAGTTCCACTGTTCACCGAAGATTCACCTCTCACAGAAGTGCCTTCTTCGGTCGGGGCGACGAACCGGCCACTGCGAATGGTCACGGTGCCACTGACCGACTCGCCACGCGATACTGCATTGCCTTCTTGAACTAATAGTCCACGCCCATTGGCTTTCGAGTCCGACTGTGGAGCGGCGCCTTGTGTCCAGCCACGCAGTTCATAGGTGTAGCTCCCGTCCGGAAGATTGACTCCACGATGGGATAGCTGCAACGCAGGAGGATTTCCCCGTGACTGCAGGCTAAAAGAGATGTCGCCAGGGCCGGAGACAGACAGTTGCCAGTTGTTAGCTCCTCCATTGGCAGAGAACGCTACGGCACTTGGGCTGACGCTTGCCGCTGCCAAATCGCCAGGGGCTGCGCTTACACCAGTCATTCCGACTGCGAGCAACGCGATTGCAGTAATGATAATTAGTTTGTTTCGACTAGCCATGACACTAACCTCCGTTTGTTTCTGGCTGAACGAGGAGACAATACTCTCGCCAACTCATCCAACCCAGTTCTATCGAGTCCCTCCAGAAAAGTACAGTGACTATACACCCTTCGCGCAATTTGTCCAGCGCCTGAAGCCTAAGGGGTGTACGACATCAGTGTGAGAAGCTGAGAATGTTCAAGCGACTTGGGTTGCATGGGGATCTATCTGTCGGCTATTATAGCCGACAGGAGGACGCCATGGCGAAACCCAAAATGATCCCCGAAACAGTCCGAAAGGTGGTCGAGAGCTTCAGCCACCCCAAGCCGATGCGACGAGGCTCGCTCGGAGAGCGCTTTCTCAAGTGTGGCAAGTCAAACTGTAAGTGCGCCAGCAGTGAAGAAGCCCGCCACGGTCCCTACTTCAGCCTCACTCGCGCGGTGGGGGGCCGGACACAATCGCGGCGTCTAACGGCGCAACAGGCCGAAAGAGTAAGCCAACAGATCGCCGTAGGTCGAAAGTTTCGCCAGCACCTGGAGGCTTATTGGCAGGCTTGTGAGCAATGGGCCGATGCAGAGCTGACCGACCCCGAGTTTGAAAGCGCAAACGCGGAGAAAAAAAAGGGCTCCAGACGATCCTCGAGGCCGAGGTCACAGCAGAAGTCGACGAGCTGATTGGCCCCGAGGCGGTCTGGAAGTGTTTGGAGCGACGTCCCGCATAACGAGCCGGCTTGCCACAGGCGCAGGGCGTCGTCGCACCCAAGTGATCCGAGAGATCGGCATTGAGCCGGCGTTCGACCGCTCGGGCGGTCACGGCAAGGGCGCGCTGACGCACGCCGGTTTCCAGAGTCTCGAAATCCAGTGCCGCGACCGTCGACCTCTTCCACGCCAAGGAGCACTTGAGCAAGGTGGCACGAGCAATCTATGGTGCCGGCAGTGAACTGGGCCGGGCATGGACACACCAGCGCTACGACGAACTCGACGCCGGCAACCTCAACGGCCCTTCTGACGGCCCTAAGAGCGCACCAAGAGAGCTGTGATGAGGCTCGCAAAGCCGTTGGCTACTTCCAACGCAATCGACACCGCATGCGCTACGCACATTTCCGAGCCATAGGCCTGTGCATAGCGACTGGCGTCGTAGAAGCCGGATGCAAGGTCGTGGTTGCTCACCGACTCAAACGAGCAGACATGCACTGGACCCTGGACGGCGCCAACGCCATCCTCGCACTACGCTGCGCCAAGCTCAGCCGACGATTCGACCTCTTCTGGAACGCTTCATCCCCAGCGCGCAAATCCGCCTAGCAATCGCCACACCCAACGCTCATCTCACAAATCTGACGTACACCCAAGCCTAAGTACCCAAGTAAGCCGAACATCCAGAAAGAACTGTTGTCTATGAACCGTTACAGGGGGCACCTCGGGAGTACTTTTCCTGTAGGGAGGAGAGGTTGTCGACCTCTTCAGCGGGAACTTCGTGGCGTTTCATAAGGTCTGTCAACCATTTAGCGGCCTCTACGCATTCCCCGGTTTCCGCTAAGGCCAAGGCGACCGTCTCACCATGACGCCAAGTTGGCCTGGTTTGGTAGACACCAAGTGCGAGCATTGTGGCCTGATCTCCGTCTCTTAAGTCAGGGTCTGGATTTGCCGCCAAAAATCGAGCCAACGCGTGAGTCAAGCTTCCGCTAGTGGGTAAAGCGTTGGTTCCCTTTACTAGTGCTCCTAAGGCGGCTGGGTAATCAGCCATATCGATCAGTGTCTGAGCGACCCCGAGATGAGCCTGTGTTGTTGCGGGAGATAGTTCCAGCATTCGCCGATATGCTTTGAGAGCCCGCTCTAGATCCCCGGTGGCGTAAAGGGTCTCCGCTAGTGCGAAGACAATCTCAGGGTCGTTGGGGCCATAGCTGTTGGCTTGGAGAAAGGCTTCTATAGCTCCTTCGAGTTCCCCTTCTTTCACCAAGAGTTGTCCCAAGTTAAACCAAGCGGTTTCATTTCCTGGCGCCAGTTCGACCGTTTCTTGCAAAATTTCTCGGGCTCTGGCCGTCTCTCCAAGGGGTTCCAGTGCAGCGGCCAAGTTGATCTTGGCCCGGATACTCTGAGGGTCTGCCTGGGTGGCGCGCTCAAAGGCCGTCGCTGCTGCCGGGTAATCACCGGCATTAAACGCCATTCGGCCAGACAATAAGAAGGCGCGCTCTCCGGTCTTGAGGTTGGACAACCCATCGATCAAGGGATCATCCGGTCGAACACCAATTCTTCCGCTCAGTGAAAAAGCCTGTTCCGATTTCTCGCTCTCTCCGAGCTCTCGGTATGTTTGCGCCAGCGTGTAGTAGAGACGGTTTGCTTCTGGAGCCAAAGTGAGGGCAACTTCAAATGCTTTCGCGGCCTCCCGGAAGTGCCCTTGTGCGGCGAGGGATTTCCCGAGACCAGCTCGCCCTGCAGCGGCCACATCGTTCATCTGTATTGACCGACGAAACGCCCGCTCAGCAGCGCCGGGATCATCACGACCCAACTCAACCTCTCCAAGTCGCATCCAGGCCGGAGCAACTTTGGGGTCTACCAACAACGCATCTTTGTAGAGCTGTGCAGCGTTCTCGAGTAGACCTTCCCTTTGTGCCAAATATGCCAACAGGTACGGCCAACGAAAATCTTCGGGCATCTCACTGCGCGCCAACTCATAGCACTCTCGCGCAGAAAGGTTCATTTCGTAGGCGTGATAATGCTGCCCCAAGAGTCCAAGAGCTTCCCCAGCTTCTTCGGCGCTCAGTGGCTGGCGTTCGTGGGCCGTTAGGATGTCTTGTCTAACCGTTTGCAACTGTTGCGCAACCGCTGACTCCAAACCTGCAAGATCTGGGTTGGGCAATCGTTGTATCCAACGCTCAGCCGACCCCTCGGCTGCCAGCGCAACTTCAGCTATCAAAAGCGCGACTGCGAGAAGCTTGGAAGCGAGACTTGGAAATAAGTTTCTTCTTGACATCTTTCTTTCTAGCTCTAGTTCACTACGTAGTACTTGGACGAGCGGAGTCCAACCCAAAGGTGGGTTTCCGTCTTTGTCTTAACCTCAAGCGTTTGACTCCTTTGGCTCGCTCCGAGTCCGAATCGTAGCCGCGGGTCACTCGCTGAACAGTAGCTTCCCGCGGTGCGCGATCGCGCCCATGCCCCTTGTCTTTCGGTTTCATTGCTTGAGGTCAACCTTATGTCGGTTCCCAGGAGTTTGGTTCCTGAAACGCCAAGCCAAACACCCTTTTGCCCATGGGTGTTGTCTAGAAGCCGCGCCGGCCCATTGCTATTAAACACCGCAACATCAGTATCCCCGTCGTTGTCGACATCGCCGAGTGCCATTCCTCGGCTCACATTCGACGATTTCAGTGCCGGTTCTTGGGCGGAGCGATTGGAAAATCGACCTCGGTTATTAGAATACAGTTGGTTGGGTTGCCCTAGTGGAAACGGGTCCCCTTGGGCTCGAAGCTGGCGCAGCTCTTTGACCGAACCACTGGCGACAAAGAGATCTAACTGGCCATCATTTTCGAGATCAAGCCAGCCAGCCCCGAAAGAGGTGAACGGTAAACTGGGTTCGGCTAAGCCACGCTCTCGAGTCTGATCTTCAAACAGCGCATCGCCTTGATTCACGTACAAAGTATTGGTTTCACCCATCAAGTGGGTGACAAATAGATCCTCGTCGCCATCATTGTCAAAATCTCTCGCCGCTATCCCCATCGACGCTTCTGCTTCGCCATCGAGATTGACGGCAACCCCCTGCATCAAGCCGCGCTCGACAAAAGTACCGTCTCCTTGACCGATCCACAGCTGGTTGCGCTCGCCGTCGTTGGCGACAAATATGTCCTCTTCGCCGTCCTTATTGAAATCTCCCGCCAGCACGCCCAACCCCGGGCCAGGAATATATCCAGACAGCGCGGAGAACGTGACATCTTGAAACTTCCCGTTTCCAAGGTTTCGGTAGAGTTTGTCCGCGGTTGGGGTAAACCCACTCGGACCACAATAATCGCGACGGCTGTCCGGAGCATAGCAATTCGAATTGTCCGTGAGGTCCCAATGAACGTAGTTCGCCAGGTACAGATCCTGATGACCGTCGTTGTCAAAGTCTAGGAAAGTCGCGCTAGTACTCCATGAACCACCCGCAACGCCAACCTTCACTCCGATCTCTACAAAGGTGCCGTCCCCTTGGTTGCGCCACAACTGGTTCGGCCCAAAGTTGGTGACGTAGAAGTCCACATTGCCGTCACCATCGAAGTCACCGGTGGCCACTCCCATTCCATACCCGGTCGCGGTAATTCCACTCTTCGCGGTGATATCAACAAAGCGGGGCTGTGCACCGTCAAGGCCACTGTGTAAATCGTTTCGTAGAAGCAAATCCCCCACTGAGTTGTCACTGTTATCTCCGAACGAGCCCCCTTGTACCAAATACAGGTCGAGATCTCCGTCATTGTCGAAATCAAATAGGGCACCGCCCTGCCCGGTCATTTCGGGGAAATAGAGCTCTCCAACCATGCCATTCTGATGGACAAAGTTCAGGTCGACATGGGCGCTTCGATCGATGAGATTCGGTCTTTGATTTTGCTGAGCTTGCAAAGCTCCAGCTCCTACTAGTACCAAGAACATTAGTCTTCGGCGATGGAAGCCGCTCAAACTCCGCGTCCTCTTCTCTCTGGTCACGGTAGAAGGTTCCAGCACGCCCACTTTGTGAAAAAGGAGTTTCAGCCTACTCATGTCGCTTCGCTATCAGTATAAATCGTGGGCTTTCTGGACCAAACGGCTCGCCAGCAAAGTTACCCATCGTGCTCAGGGTTTCGAGACCAGCTTCGCGAGCGGATTCGATGACCTCGCTGGCACGGTAAGCGCGCACGCTCTCCAAGAACGACCTGCTGGTCTCTGGCGATGTATGAATACGGATACGCTTGTTGATCCGTTCTTGCTCTGGGTCATACCAACGTTCAATCTCCACTTCTTGTCCGCGAAGAACCCGCTTTTCTTTGGCCACCAACCGCGACAAAACATAGTCTCGATTAAATAGATCCATCATTAGCCGACCGTCTGAGGAGAGAACGCGCCTCATCTCGACCAGAACCTGGCGATTCTCCTCCTCGCTCTCAAAGTAGCCAAAGGAAGTAAAGAAATTGACCACCCAGTCGAACGTCTGGTCTGGGAACGGGAGACAACCCATGTCCCCGTTGACTCTGGGAAGGCCCTTTCCTTCAGCCAAGAGGACCTTGGATAAGTCCAACCCCAGCGCTCGGTGACCTCTCTTGCGCAAGGCCGCAGTATGCCGTCCAGCCCCACAGGCAACGTCGAGAATCGCACGCGGCTTAGTTATGAATTGGCTTTCCAGGAAATCAACGTGGCGGTCCGCTTCGTCGCTATCGCGGTGAGCATAAAGATCCAGGTACTCCTCGCCAAACCACTCCTGGTACCACGCCATTACCTCCCCCTCGCATCGATTCTTGTGTACCGCATTGATTTACCGTCACAACCATACTATCTCCGCAGTTCAGATAGCCCGTAATCACGCTATCTTGTTTGCTCAACGCACCCACGAAGGAGCGAATCAGCCTGCAGATGCACCAAACGCTCCCTCTTCATCGAAAGCGTCTTTTCGCGATATGCAGTACCTGCAATCCAGATCTAGCCAATTCTGACTAGAATACTCTGGTGCATGATGGACTCCAAGCCCTGACGTTTTCACTCCCAACGGTCCTAGCTCCGATGGCTGGGGTGACGGATCGGGACTTTCGTCTCCTGATTCGTCGCATCGGTGGTGTCGGTTTGGTGACCATGGAGTTCTTGAGTTCGAGGGCGTTGGTCTCGGAGCACCCACATACTCTCAAGTTGGCCCACTACGAAGAAGAAGAGCGACCGCTAGCGATCCAGATCTATGGTTCGGACGCCGCCACGATGACCGAAGCAGCACGCATGGTGGAGGCGATGGGCGCCGACATTTGCGACATCAACATGGGATGCCCGGCCAACAAGGTACTTAAGGGCTGTGCCGGAGCTGCCTTGATGGGCGACTTGGAGCTTGCGACCTCGATCGTTCGCTCGGTACGCAAGGCGATCTCAATTCCGTTGACCGTCAAATTCCGCATTGGCTTGGATGACTCTCGGCCCACTTTTCTTGAGTTGGGCAAGATCTGCCAAGAAGAAGGGGTCAACGGCGTCGCATTACATGGACGTACGGCAAAGGCCAAGTTTTCTGGGCAGGCGCGGTGGGATGCAATTCGTCAACTCAAGCAAGCTGTCTCGATCCCGGTAACCGGCAACGGGGACATCCGCAACGCTGATGATGCGGTCGCGATGTTTGAGCAAACCGGCTGTGATGCGGTGATGATCGGCCGTGCCGCGACCAAGAATCCCTGGATTTTTCGCCAGATCGAAGCGCGGTCATCCGGTGGAGAGGTCGCTCAACCGACGCTTGGAGATCGGCGGGACCTAATTTTGACTCACTTTCGCTGGGTTGTAGAGAGAGAATCTGATCGGCACGCGCTACACAAGCTGCGCAAGTTCACCGGTTGGTACACCCACGGACTTCCCAACGGACGCAGCCTGCGGCAACGAATCAACGAGATCCCTGACGCAGAACTATTTCTCGACGAAGTCCACCAATTCTTCGAAAAACTGGAAAAAGAAGCTGCGTAAGTCCACTCGAAGCGCAAACAGCGCAATCACGGTACCCGTTCGTTCACCAGATAATACTACTCTGGTGGGCTTTCCTTGTGTTCTTAGCGCCTCAAACACCTCAGCAGTGGACTTGTGAGTCAGTCATCTGGTTCATTTCATCACTCTACTGTCGATTCCGAGGCAATTCGAGGGGCAATTCGACAGGTAGCAGATAATTGGGGCGCTGAAGTCAGTCCCGAGCAAGATCTCCAACATCAGATGGAGGTCCATCTCCCGATTTCCGCTGGGCTACGCATCGGCAATGCGCGACTCCAGATACAGCTTACAGAGAACGGTTCGGAGGCAGAGTGGAACCTCGTCTCGATCAATTACCGCTTCCACCGCCAAGCTTTGGTCATTCTGCTACTCGGCGCAAGCGGTGGGCTAGCCAGTGTCTTTTGGCCGTTTTTTCCTGGTCTGCTTCCTTTCGCGGCAATCGGACTGGTGCTCGCGGTCTCGGCTTGGATGCTGGTCGGGTCAAGGCTTCGCTACCGCGGACTGGAGTCATTTTGGCAAGACGTCGAGGACCAACTCACGGATTTCGCCGATCAGCCAACCGTTTGAGTTGCTAGCTCGCTGGCTTTTCGTACCCTTCGCGGCTGAAGAGCGGAATCTTTTTTGGCTTGGCAGGGTTGTCTATAACTGAGAACGCTGCAATCTAGGCTTGGAGGCAGCGCTGGTTCTTTTTCAGTATGGGGGCGCACCGGATTCGACGGGGAACAGGTGCGGTCTATGGGTAGCGTGTCGAGGTTCCGCTCGCAAAAACGGAAAACACAACTGCCAACGATAACTTGGCTCTCGCAGCTTAACTAGCTGCGACGCCCCGCCGGCTTGCTTTGATTCGCGGTTGTCGGTAGGGGTGTCACACCTGCGGATCCAAGAGTTCAACGCGCCTTGAGTTGAACTCGGGTCATTTACAAGGCTGGTCCCGGTGCCGGAGGCCCTCCTCCTAAACACCATCGGACGAGAATACAAATAGAGGGCTACGCACGTAGAAACTCACAGAACGCGTTCTTCGGACGTGGGTTCAATTCCCACCGCCTCCACCATCATTCGCGTCGCTTCACTCTGGCGAAGCGGTGGGATCTGGCGGTCGCGCTGACCAAGTCAGCGCTTGGAACGATTCCCAGGGTTGCGGATTTTTCACTGGAAACGCTTATCATGAAAATTGCATGTATCGACTCTACAATAGCTCCCCTCGCATCAGGCGGATACTCGCAAGCCGTCGAAGTATCTGACCTAGATCGAATTGTTTTCATTAGCGGCCAGATTCCGAAGGACAGAGAGGGGAAAACACCTGGCGATTTTCCTTCTCAAGCTCGGTTGGCCTGGGCAAACCTAGAACACCAACTCGAGGCCGTGGGCTTGAGCTTGGACAATATTGCCAAGCACACAACGTTCCTGGCAGACCGCCGGTATCGCATACAAAACAGTGAAATCCGCAGGGAGATTCTGGGCCCACGAGAGCCCGCACTGACTGTTGTTATTGCTGAAATCTACGACCCTGAATGGCTCCTAGAGATCGAGGCGATCGCGGTAGCATAAGGACTAATCGCACTCAAGGAGTTCCTTGGGTTTGTGTCAAACGGCTGCTCGAGCGTGGACTTCTTAGCCCATGCCAGAGGGATCCCCCACCAATGTTTATCGAATACAACGGTAAACAAACGATGGCGGCAGGTTGGGCCAAGCGACTTTCGATGTGCATACTTGCGAATAGTTCGAACTAGGCTTTTGGCGAAAGGCCCAGGCGGTGGGTAGCAACAATCCGTGCAGGTAGGCAAAGGTAGCAAACTGGCTACCGGGATTGAGTCCGTCCACGGGGGTTTAGAGTCACCGACTCCTGCAGCTCGGACCCGAACGAAGTCCACGGCAGACCACTCACTACACTGTCTGCCACCACCAGCCCGCGTTGATCAAGGATCGACTTCAGGTTTGCTACCGAATCTTCGACCAGATCGAGATCTGGGAAGCGACGCCTCGGAACTCCGGCTAAGTGCGGCGATCTTTCGATGCATACGAACGAAACTGCTGGATTGATCTTTCGCAAGATCTCGCCGGTGAAAGGCCCGGTACCGGCCCCGGACTCGACCACAATCCTAGCCTTGCTTAGGCCAATGGAAGAGGTGATCTCATGGGAAAAATCTCCGGGCGCGGAGTGATTGAGCCAATCCTATTAGGCCGTCGAAGAAACTCTCGGAGTAGGTGGAACTCTGGCATTAGGCCCTAAAACAGCCTGTCATCCTGAAGTAACAGCGACGACCTCTCTGTACCAGATGTCGCCGATGCCAGCATCTATGGACTGCTGTTGGTGGACGCAGGTCGGAACGGTCCGACTCTTGGAGTCAACAAAGTGTTCACTTTTTCAGACTGCGCTGTTTCTCTATCGATGCTCAGCAAACACTTGTACCAGAGCTTGCGGGGACTTCACTCCCACTTCGGTGATGATCGCGGTAATCAATTCGGCTGGGGTGATGTCGAACGCAAGGTTGAACCCCTCGGTGCCGGTCGGAGCCAAGCGCTGACCAAAGACGTCGGTGACCTCGGACCCGTCGCGCTCTTCAATCGGAATCCCATTGCCATTGGGGGTCGCTAGGTCGATCGTCGAGCGCGGCGCCGCAACGTAGAACGGGATACTGTGACGATTGGCCAAGACCGCGACGGTATAGGTGCCGATCTTGTTCGCGGTGTCTCCGTTGGCGGCAATCCGATCCGCACCCACCACAACGCGATCAACCATTCCTCGGCTCATCAACGCGCCAACGCTAGAGTCGGTAACCAGGTGATGAGGGATTCCTAGACGATCCAGTTCCCAAGAGGTGAGCCGTGCGCCCTGCAAGAGTGGTCGGGTCTCGTCAACCCAAACTTTTTCCAATCGTTGGGCGTCCCAGGCGGCGTTGAGAACCCCGATCGCGGTGCCGTATCCTGCGGTCGCCAAGCCTCCAGCGTTGCAGTGGGTGAGGGCTCGGTCTCCGGCAGAGAAGAGTTCCACGCCGTGTTGGCCAATCGCGCGGTTGCCCTCGACGTCTTCGCGGTGCAAGCGATGCGCCCATTCGAGCAGCGCGTCACGCACTTGAGATGCCGACCCACCTTCATACTTGTCAAACACTTCGCGCCCACGATCAAGCGCCCACTTGAGGTTGACCGCAGTCGGTCGAGTCGCTTCTAGTAGTGCAGACACCTGCTCAAATCGACTCCGTGGATTCTTGTCGGTTTGGTTCATGCCAAGCACCAATCCATAAGCTGCGGCGATGCCAATCGCCGGCGCCCCCCGAACCGCCAAGCGCCGAATTGCCGCAGCTACGTCTTCCGGTTCTCGGCAGGTCGTCCATTCTTCTCGAATTGGCAGCACCGTCTGTTCGAGTAACTCTAGGTGGTTGTCTATCCATCGAATCGGGGAAAAGATCGCCTCGTGGTTCATGAAAGCATTGTACGCTCTCGCCAGATGTTGCTGTGATCTGAACGATACGGGAATGTAGGGTTGCGAAGGGTTGTTACATCAGCGCAGTCCGGGAACACTGGAAAGGACGAAAATGAAAGGTGACCCAAAAAATCTAGGTTTCGCAACCCGCGCAATCCACACTGGTCAACCACCAGACCCAACCACTGGAGCGGTAGCAATGCCGATCTATCAAACCTCTACCTATGCCCAAGATGAGATGGGCAAGCATAAGGGCTTTGAGTACGCCAGGGTGCAGAACCCAACCCGCAGTGCGCTGGAAGAGAATATGGCTTCCCTCGAATCGGGTCGCTTTGGTCATGCCTTCGCGTCGGGTATGGCCTCGATTTCCGCCCTCTCGACGCTGCTCTCCAGTGGAGATCACATTGTCGCTTCGCGCTCGGTATACGGGGGTACTTACCGCTTCTTCACTCAGATCATGGATCGTTACCAGATCCGTTGTTCGTGGGTCGACACCACCGACTTAGAGCTGGTTTCGGCGGCGCTGGAGGAGCGCACCAAGATCGTCTATATCGAAACTCCGACCAATCCGACGATTGAAGTCTCTGATCTCCGCGGTGCTGCGCAAATCGCTCACAACCATGGCGCGATTCTGGCGGTCGACAATACTTTTATGTCGCCTTACTTCCAGCGTCCGTTGGAATTGGAGGCAGATATCGTGCTGCACTCGACGACCAAGTTTCTCAATGGCCACAGCGACAGTATTGGTGGTGTTCTGGTGACCTCCGATCCGGAGCTCTCGGAGTGGTTTTCCTTCGTGCAGAAATCAGTTGGAGCGATCCTCTCACCGATGGACTCTTTCCTGATTCTCCGCGGCTTGAAGACCCTCGCGGTGCGCATGGAGCAGCACGAGAAATCCGGACGCGACCTTGCACGCTTTCTTGTTGATCACAATAACGTGGGTGAGGTTCTCTACCCCGGTTTGCCGGATCATCCTGGACATCAACTGCAGCAACGCCAAGCTTCTGGTTTTGGCGCGCTGATCTCCTTCGAGCTGGGGTCCCAAGAGCGGGCAAAACAAGTTCTGGATCGGCTACATGTTTTGACTCTGGCCGAGAGCCTCGGCGGAGTAGAGACCTTGATCTCCCACCCGGCGTCGATGACCCACGCATCCATGCCGCTTGAAAAGCGCCAAGCTGCTGGGATCACCGAAGGATTGGTCCGAGTGTCAGTGGGTATTGAGTTGATCGACGATTTGGTAGCCGATCTCGACCAGGCGTTGCGCTAGCCGGTCCGCCGGAAGCGAAGCCCAACTAGGCTGGGCGTGTCGACTGCTCTAGCCAGTCCATAAACCGAAGATCGCCCGCTTGGGCTGGGACTGCCAAGATCTCCGGACATTCGTAACTGTGGAGCTCACAAATAGTGTCGCTGACATCGCTAAAGCGGTCCTGCACGGTCTTAATAAGCAGTAGGAACTCGCTGTCTCGCTGAATTTCATCGCGCCAGCGAAACACTGAGGTCACACCGCGAGTGATGTTGACGCAGGCGGCAACCCGGCGCTCGATCAGCTCGTTGGCGATCAGATTCGCCTCCTGCTCTGTGCCAACGGTGGTGAGTACTGCGAGTGGTTCGGACACCTACCGATCATATGGACCGGGTCGAGGATTAACAACCGGTTGTCCTAGATCAGTACCTTTGAGACAGTCAGCGGTTTTCTACTTCCAGAGGCGATTCCGTGGCTGATAGTGCATCACTCTCAGTTTTGCGGTACGTCCATACAGTCGAACTACGGCTTGCCTTCGATCACCGTCTCGCAAGTAGATTGATCCTGGGGTTGAGGTACCCAAGGGTCCAAAAGATGCGATGTTGGAGCGACCAAAGCGGATCGGGTCATCCAGACGTTGCAGCTTGCGCTTTGGGTCGCCGGGATCGGTCGGTGACATCGCCTCGATGATGCCGAACCGGACCACCGCGTCGACGCCTTCAACCGGCCGACGCCAAGCCTCAGTATCGGTTCCTTTGCGAATATCGTCAGTCTTGACCCCGTCTCCATCGCCATCCAGATAGGCAACTCCGACCCACGATCCGCTGTTTCGTCTTTCAAATCGCAACCCTACTTGACGGCCCCTTCGGATTGCTTCAGATCTCGCCTGATGTAGCGTAGCTGCAACCGACCCAGCAGCAACTCTCAGATGAGTCAGTCCGCTCAATTCGCGCACCTTGGCGGTCACAGTGGTGGTTGCGATCGCGATCACCGCCAGCGTCACCAGGGCTTCAACCAGGGTGTAGCCTTCCCTCTTATGTGGCTGTTTAGTCATCATGGGTCCCTAGGCCCGTGGAGAAAAAGAGGTGGCCCGAGGGCCACCCCCATTCCCACAGGTGCCCTAGCTGGACGCCTCGTCGGTTTTGCGCGGCACTTTCACCTTTTCGGTCAGGGTAGTATCCCCGCTAACCGAGACATAGCTTTCGAGAAGATCAAAGGTCTTTTCACCGATCCCCTTGACCAACAGCAAGTCTTCAGGCGCCTCAAAGCGTTGCGCTTCGCGGTAGTCAACGATCCGTTGAGCGATCGAAGGACCAATGCGAGGTAGAAGCTCCAACTGCTCTGCAGCAGCGGTGTTGATGTTGACTTTGCCCTCGGCAGCAAAGGCCGGGAACGCCGCGAAGGTAAGCATTAGGACCAGAACGGTTGCGATGGTTCGATGGGTATTTGTCATTGTTTTTCTCCTTTGTTTGTTTGTGACAATTCAACTTCGTTTGTTGGCGGTGGGTTGCGGGGACCGCCGGACCCGTCTCGTCTGGTTTTGGTTGTGGCTATCCGGGTGGCACCTCCTTTCTCGGGTTTCGTTTCATACCGAGCTATTAATCACGCTCGGTGCCACCGTTGATAAAACCTTTAAGATGTTTAATTTAAATAGGTTAAGAGATTGTCCAGCTTTAATAGTGGCCCTCACCAAGCAAGCCCTGCTTGCCGGAAAGGGAACCAAAACAGACTGGATGAACCGGTTAGGCCCGGTGGTTGCAGTCGAATCCGGTGTTGCCAGAAGTCGTCAAAGGAATTGGACGTCGGCAAGAATTCTTGACTCCGGCTAAAATCACCGCCCCATGCGTAGTCATTCCACTATCCGCGAGTATCTCGAGGCGTTGTTGATCGCCGGGTTGTTTTTGAGTTTCTCTAATACCTTTGTGTTTAAGACTTTTTTCATTCCATCGGCCTCGATGGAAGAGACGCTGCTGGTCGGTGACCATCTATTTGTCAATCGATTTGTGTTTGGCAATGGCTCACCGGTCGAGCGTGCGCTGCTGCCCCTTCGCGACGTGCAGCGGGGAGACATTGTGGTGTTTCGCTCGCCGGAGGACCCCCGCATTGACATGGTCAAGCGTTGTATTGGGGTGCCCGGAGACGTCATCGAGGTGCGAAACAAGAACCTGCACATCAACGGCTTGCCGATCGATGACTCCGCAGTTATTCGCCACGGCGACTCATTTCGCGTCGGCAGACCTCGCGATGAATTTGGGCCCTTTATGGTTCCCGACGATTCGTATTTCTGTATGGGCGACAACCGAGACAACTCCAATGACTCTCGCTTCTGGGGGGCTCTACCCAAGAATTTGGTCAAAGGAAGACCATGGTTGGTCTATTGGTCTTATTCTGGGGAAACTTCAGACGGTGTCTGGAGAGGGTGGGGACACAAACTGGGGCAACTTGCTCGAACCGCGATCGGCTTCTTCCCGAACACGCGCTGGGGGCGAGTGTTTCATGTGGTCCGCTAGCTCCAGTACTCGTTAGCTCCAGTTCTGGGGTGCTAGGATTTCGATCAATAGGGCAAGTTACTCGTTAGGCCTGTCGATTCGGGAGACAATCATGATCAACAACCACCGGGTTCGCGGAGACAGCAAGATTGGCTGCGTTTTTTGGCTCCTCATCTTGGGCCTTGCCGCTTTGATCGCCTGGAAGATGGTTCCAGTGAAAATTGGTTCCGCTCAGTTCTACGACTACATGGAAGAGCAAGCTAAGTTTGGGTTGCAGTCAAAAACCGAAGGGATCAAAAGACAGATTCTTCAGAAGGCCAAAGACCTTGATCTGCCGGTGAAACCCGAGAACCTCAAGGTCGAGCGCACCAGCAACGAGATTCGCATTCACTGCAAATATGAAATTCCCATCGAGTTTCCTGGCTATACCTATATCTGGAAATTCGACGAGAAAATCAACAGACCACTTTATTACTTCTAGTTGAGCTTGCTCGAGAGCGGCAGTGCGAGGGCTGCTCAAATAGCGGCTAGCTCTTCGGCTAAGACTTCGAGGGCTTGTTCGCGATCTGGAGCACGGGTCAAAGGTCGACCCATGACCAGCAAGTCGGACCCCGCTCTCAGGGCATCTCTCGGGGTTGCCACACGACTCTGATCTTGCCGTTGGGCACCACTGGGCCGAATACCAGGGGTTACCAGTCGAAAATTGTCCGCCACGGCAACGCGTAAGTCGGCCAGCTCTTTGGGGGATGTGACGACCCCAGAGCAGCCTTCTGTTTCCGCCATCTTGGCCCAAGAGGTTACCCTCTCAGGGATCTCCCCAGGCCACCCGAGTTGTTCCATGTCGCTCTCGGCAAGGCTCGTCAGTACTGTCACGGCAATCACCTTGACTCTGCCGGCAGCACTCTGAGCAGCGGCTGAAAGCATTGTCGGCCCGCCGCTGGCGTGAACCGTGAGCCAAGAGACCCCTAACTCCGCCGCAGAGCCAACCGCGCCCGCCACGGTGGCGGGAATGTCGTGTAGTTTGAGGTCGAGAAAAACTTCAGCGTCGGTCTCTTGAGCACACTCGACCGCCACCGCTCCCCAACGAACAAACGCCTCAAGGCCAACCTTGAGCACCCCGACACGCGAACCGAAAAACGCACACCATTCCGTGAACTCGTCAAAATCAGATGTGTCGAGCGCCACGGCGACCTTAGACAGCGAAGAATGGATCATAAATCAGCTCCTACAACCTCATTGATAGATTTCGCACCATCTGCTTGTGCGAGAGTTGCCAGGCCTTCGGCAATTCGTTGTGGCAGCCCTGGTCCTCGATAGACCAAGCCGGTGTATAGCTCGACCAAGCTGGCACCGGTGCGAATCCGCCGGTAAGCTTCCTCCGCACTGTCGATTCCACCGACGCTGACCAAAATACCGCGCTTTTGCAATGCAGCGCCGATTTTGGCGGTCAACAGGCGAGATCGATTGGTGATTAGGCGACCACTTATCCCACCTTTATGGGTATTATCGGTGCCATCTAACAATTCATAGTCCACAGAGGTGTTGGAAACAACTACACCTGTACAGCCCTGGTCTACTGCGGCGATAGATAGCTCACACAGGTCCGCAATCTCTTCATCGGGAGATAGTTTCACCAGCACGGGTTTTGGGTTTGCCAACTCGACCACCGGGCGTAACAGTTTCATCAGGTCGCTTGTTTTTTGCAGTTTTCTCAACCCCGGCGTATTGGGGGAGGAAACATTGACCACCAAGAAATCGCATAGATCAACCGTGGCTCGGATTCCTAGCAGGTAGTCGTCCGCCGCGTTGTCCATCGGGGTGTCGGCATTTTTCCCCAAGTTCACTGCAACGGGAAATGAGGTAGGTCGCGCCCTAAGATTGGCAGCAAGAAAACCCACACCACGACCGTTGAAGCCCATCCAGTTTTGCAGGCTTCGTTGTCGTTTATGTCGAAGCAGCCTCGGCTTGGGGTTTCCTGGCTGCGCTCTCGGGGTAACCGTCCCGACCTCGGCAAAACCGAACCCCAGTCGGGGCCATGCCGCTAAGCACCTAGCGTCCTTGTCAAAGCCTGCGGCCAGGCCCACTGGAGACTGGAATTTGACGCCCAAGAGTTCTTGGCGCAAAGTTTCTGGGGGAGACCAGGACGGCATTCCAGCCGCGCCAGTTAATCGCAGCAGGTTGAGCCCGAAATGGTGCGCGCCCTCTGCCGGCAAGGCGAACAGCAGTGGCCGCGCGGTGCGGTAAAGAGCGTCCATCCAACTTATCTTCGGCATCGTTGCTAGTATCTTCCCAGCGCAAGATACCAAGATCGTGGCCAAAACAACGCAAGATTTAGACAATCATCCTGACCGTTCCTTGCGGGGCCTACTGTTGTCTGTTGCCGGGGGGCTCCTGCCCGGCGGGGTCGCCGGTTCTGTCATCGGCTTGTTGGTGGTTTTTCTCAATCCACAAATTGCCCTTTCGGTATCCGATGGCTGGCCGCTGGTGTTCTATTTTGGGCTGCTCGGATTGGTGGCGGCGACCCTCGTGCTATTGCCCTTCCTTTGGCGCAACTTAGATCGAGCTGTACGTTTTTTTCCTTGGGCTATGACGTTCGTGTTGGCCGCCACAGCTTTGTTTTTTGGTGTGCATGCCTCACGTTGGGCGTTCTACCTTCCCACTGAAGTAAACCGGAATTTGGTCTATGCCGCAGCCATTCTTACCTTGCTTGGTTTGGTCGCGTTCTACACCGCACTGCTCCACACCCTGCACCGCAGGCCATATAGCTCTCGCAGTCTCGGCTTGGTGGCCGCTTGCGGAATGGCCGCATTAGTCTTGATTCCAACACTGCGTCCGCAGAGCACCGCACCAGCCACTCCGTCGGTGCGCAAACCAGCTTGGGATCCGCTGCTGCCAATCGTGGTGATCGGATTGGACGGAGCAACTCTTGAAGCACTGTTGCCGATGGTCGAGCAGGGAAGTTTGCCGATGATCGGTCGTTTGCTGGAGCAGGGGGTTCTGGCACCGGTTTCGACTCTCAGGCCACCCCGCTCTGACGCCCTCTGGACCAGCGTCGCTACCGGTACTTGGCCGTTTCATCATCAGCTCCAAGGTTCCTCTGTTTACCGAGCCCCCTGGGGGTTGGCCAATGTGCGGTTGCTACCTGAGGGATTGGGGTTTCATCGTTGGGGATTGTTGGGGACTTCGGTTCGTCCGGTGACGGCCGATGATCTGAAACGCAAACCACTATGGCAAATTTATCGCGAGTTGGGGTTGACCGCAGAGGTCGTCGGCTGGCCAGGAGACCAAGGCCACCGGGGTGTGGACCATCTTTCTCTGCCACAAGTGGACGGCTCTGGGGACGCAACCTTCGTTCTTCTGGGTGATCTCTTGGCGCCATCGGTAGGGTCTTTTGGTGGCTACACCGCTTCCCAGGGCGGGGATCATCGAACCGAGGTGGAAGAGGCTGCCGCCGAGTTGGAGGTCGCCTATGAAACCTTGGATCGTGCGATCGCTTCATGGGACGCCACGTTGCCAGAGGAAAAAATCACGGTACTGGTTTCGGTGCATGGGTTTGCCGCACTTCCACGCTGGCGTGAATTTATTGTCAACCTGAGAGGACAAGACGAGGGTCAAGGTACCGCAAAGGGTGGTAACGACGGGGTCTTGATCGTTCACGGACCCGGTATTCGGAGGCAAGAACGCCTACCGTCAGTGCGCTTGGTCGACATTATGCCCACCCTCGCCTACGCGGTTGGGTTGCCGGTCGCCGCTGACCTGGACGGAGAGGTCATCACCCAGGTCTTCGCCCCTGAGGCCTTGGCGCAGAGACCCTTGACCTTTGTCCCCAGCTATCAAGGCTGGTAGTGATGCTACGAACGATGGAGATGATCGAAGAGGCGGATCAACTCACCTTCGGAGTGGAAGAAGACCTTGATAACCCCTCCTCGCTTACGGCGTTCGATTTCGACTTTGGTTTGCAACGCTCTGGTGAGGCGTTCCTCAGCATCTTTCGCGTGTGCTTCTTTTTCTTTGGTCGGCTTGCGCTTCTTTCCCTTGGACCGAACCAAAGCCTCGATTTGTCGCACTGACAGGCCTTGTTCCCGCACTCTTGAGGCCACATTGACAATCGCTTCGGCGGCGCCGAGCGCCAATAGCGGTCGCGCTTGTCCGGCGCTCAGCGAGCCTTCTTGCAACCACCCCTGAACCTCTTGAGGCAAGTCCAACAAGCGAAGAGCGTTGGCCACCGCAGCTCGGCTCTTGCCAACCACGCGAGCCACTTTTTCTTGAGACAGCTGGTGGCTATCCCGTAAACCTGCAAATGCCTTGGCTTCATCGATCGGGTTGAGGTCTGCGCGCTGTAGATTCTCGATCAGGGCCAACTCCAGCATCTGACGATCGCCGACCTGCTCGCGTACCACTACTGGGACCTCGGTCAAGCCCGCAAGTTGGGCGGCGCGCCATCGTCGCTCGCCGGCAATGATGTAGTGGGTATCCCCTTGGTGACTGACGACGATCGGTTGTACCAATCCGCTGTTGCGAATCGAAGCCGCCAGACTATCCAAGTCTTGCTTATCAAACTGCGTCCTCGGTTGATGAGGGTTGGGTTGGAGTTGTCCCACTGGGAGTGTAGACGGAGACCGCTCGACAACCGGACTGACGCTGGCGCCCTCCGGGGCAGAGCCCAATAGCGCGTCTAGGCCGCGACCTAGACCTCGGCGGCTTGTACTCATACTGCTCTCCTCATGAACTCCTGCGCCAAAGCAAGATATGCCTGCGCTCCTCTACTGGCAACGTCGTATTCAAAAACCGAAACTCCGTGACTCGGAGCTTCAGCCAGTCGAACATTGCGGGGAATCACCGTGTTGTAGACCTGCCCTGGAAAATGTTTGCGCACCTCAGTCGCCACATCTTTGGAGAGGTTGGTCCGCTCGTCGTACATGGTGAGCAAGATCCCGGCAATCGACAACTGCGGATTCAAAGTTTCGCGGATCCGGCCCAAGGTGCCTAGGAGCTCGGTTACTCCTTCGAGCGCGTAGTACTCACATTGCAGCGGAACCAAAACCCCGTTGGCGGCGGAAAGCGCGGAGACTGTCAAATGACCGAGCGAAGGAGGACAGTCTAGCAACACGTGATCGTAGCGCGAAACGACCGGCAGTAGAGCATCGCGCAGACGCAAGTGCCATTGACTAGCACCAGCAAACTCAACTTCGATTCCCACCAAGTCGCGATTTGCCGGAAGAACCGAAAGGGTCTCCAGAGAAGTCTGTCGAATGCAATCCTGGGCTGAGATCTCTCCGCGCATCACCTCGTAGAGCCCAGTTCCCGCAGGCTCGACCTCTATCCTCAGACCGCGTGAAGCGTTACCTTGGGGGTCACAGTCAACCAACAGAACACGGCGCTCGAAGACCGCCAAGGCGCCAGCCAAGTTGACGCTGGTGGTGGTTTTTCCCACTCCACCTTTTTGGTTCGCGATTGCAACAGTACGGCTCAAGAGTCCTCCCCGGTTCGCCTTGTCTGACTCACGGCGAGCGGCCACTTTAGCACCGACCAAGCAAGTTCTTGACCTGCCGTTTGTTTCACGGGAAACTTGACGGTGAAACAACTTCGCCTGACAGTGGGCGAACTTAATTTAGGCGATGGAGACCCATGCAATTACCGCTTTCAGAGTTTGACCGTGGCTTCTTGGTGGGAATATTGGTCGGCGAGGGTCATTTCGGCGGGGATGGCCGCCAACCTCAAGTGACCTTACGCATGCACACCGACCACGAAGCGCTGTTCCGTTGGTTGGAGACCCGCTTCCCCAGATCCAAGCTTTATGGTCCCTACCATCACGGGGGGCGCAGTTACTATCAGTGGATGGCTCGCGGGGTTTGTCTGCGAGAGGACTTGATGCCGATTCTTGACAGCCACCTATCCGAAGACTTGGACGCCAAGTCGTTTCTGCGTTTCCGCGCCATGAAAGAGAACTACGGAGTCTAGGTAAGTGAACCCTGAGCGCAGTCTTCCGGGTCTTGGTTTTGGTGAATTTCGCCAAACTATTTTGGCCGAGAGCTCTTCTTTTCTCACCCCTGGGATCGAACTCCACGAGGCAATCTGGAGACGCCTTTTCGTCCATTACCGGTTACTCCGCCGCTGGAACCCCACGGTTGGGTTGATTGGTCGTGGCTCGGTAGATCAAGCTCCGGCGCGCCATTACGGAGAATCTTTGGCCGGGTTGCCGCTGCTGCCGCAGGGTCCGGTTCTCGACTTCGGTTCTGGAGGGGGTTTTCCCGGCTTAGTCCTGGCTGCTTGTCGCCCCGACCAAGAATTTGTTTTGCTCGAAGCCCGTGAACGCAAGGTCGCTTTCCTACGCCAAGCGGCGGCGGCGATGGAGCTCCCTCAATGCCGAATCGTGTCAGGACACTGGGATGGCAGCGACATCACAGAAGGCTCTCTCGGTCGACGCTTTGCAGCTTTCACCGCGCGTGCAATCCGGGTCGAGTCTTATCAGCGCTCACTAGAGGATCTCTTGGTTCCAGAAGCCTGTTGGTTGGCCTGGGGCGAGGGAGCTGAGCCCAACCATCCCGATTGGCAATGGCAGAAAACTGTCACCTTGGCCGGCCAGCGCGCGTTGCGCTGTTACCGCCGCGCCAAAAGCTGAAGGTGCTCCAAGGGGCACTCGCGGGCTAAACCGGCGATACCCGAATTCGTTTGAAGTAGCCATTGCCGAGACTCTCGGTCGACACCGCAGGGTCATCGGCCAAGGTCATGTGGACAATGCGTCGCTCCGCTGGCGGCATCGACTCCAAAACTTGGGCCCGTTGTCCACGTCCAACCTTGCCCGCGACCCGTTGGGCCAAATCGCGGAGCCGTTCTTCTTGGATTTCGTGAAAGCCGTCGCAATCGACGCGACAAAATACCCGCTCGCCGGTTTCCGAACGGATCAGGCTCGGCATCAACTGCTGCAAGGCTGCCAAGGGCTCACCACCACGTTGGGTGACCCTCTTTTCGTCGACTCCAGCGAGGTCGACCTCGAGTCGATCCTCACCTTGATGCACTTTTATCTGTAGGTCTAGCCCGGCAAGCCCGAGCAGGCTGGTGATTCCAGAATGTGCTGCCTCGGCGGCTGGACCCTGCGCTTCCGGCTTAGTCCGGGCGACCGATGTGGTTGAAGTGATCACTCGCCGGGGCATTTCCGGCTGGCGCTCCGGGCGCATTTCCGCTTGCCGTCCTTGAGGTTGTTGGACCTTCGACTCTTGAGTGCTCGGTTCCTGATTCCGGGGTTCCTGGGTCCTTGATTCCTGGGTCCTTGGCTCTTGTGGTGCTCGATCTCGTTGATTGCGAGCACCCCCCTCGACGTCGCGACTCCTGTGGGTGTTGCCTTGGTCTCGGCCGTTGTGACTGGGTCTACTCTGATCTCGCCCAGCTTGAGCTTGCCTGCCTCGATCCCTGCTCGCCCGATCCCCGTTGCTGCGAGGCTGCACCTCGCGCTGGTCTCGTTTCGCTTCCTTCCGTGGCGGCCTTGAACTCTCGGCGTTAGCTTGATTCGAACCACCGGTCCGGGGTCGGGAAGGTCTCCGTTGCCGACGTCGCGACGGCTGCGAGGGGTCGGTGACGTAACTCGGATCCTGTGGGTCGCGACCCAAGTGCGCTTCGGGGTCCATCTTCATCGCACGCTGGTATGCCTCTTCATCGCTCAAGGGCTTGCGTGGATTGCTCGGATCCACTTCAATCACTACCCCTCGGCGCGTCTTGACGAAGCCGTGCTTTTTTTCCATTTCCTTGTACGACAAATTCTTGGGGTCGACCTTGTAGTGGCGGGCGGCGCTCATCACCGCCTGCTCAATGCTATTGCCGGAAAAATATCTGCGCTCTGTCATTGCTTGATTCCTATTCTTAGTTAGGCAGGCTTCTTCTTGGCAGCGCTATCGCTTTGGGAGCTCAGCGGCGGGCCAAGAAGTCGATTGGTCAAAAGTTGTTGGCCGATTCCAAGCAGGTTGCCGGTTAACCAGTACAGCACCAAGCCAGCGGCAAACTTGAGGAACATAAAGGTAAAGAAGATCGGCATGATCAGCATAATTCTCTGCTGGGCTTTGTCGCCAGTCGAGGGCATCAGTCGCTGCATGATCAACTGGCTCGCGCCCATAATGATCGGCAGCGCGTACAAAGGATCCGGCATCGAGAGGTCTTTGATCCACAGCATCCACGGCGCGTTGCGTAGTTCCACCGCCACCGGCAGCATGCTGTAAAAGGCAATAAATACCGGCATCTGCAACAACATCGGCAGACAGCCACCGGCCGGGTTGGCGCCTTCAGATTTGTACAACCCCATGACCTCTTCGTTCATCTTGCGTTGCATCTCAACGTTGGGTCGACCTTGTTTGTCCTTCAACTTGGGTCGATACTTACCCTTGATGCTTTGAATTCGAGGATTCAGCGCTTGCATCTTGCGCATCGAAACCGCGCTCTTGTGGGTTAATGGAAACAACAAGATGCGCATCAACAAGGTGAGCAAGACAATCGACCAACCGTAGTTGGCGACGATGTGGTCATGGATCCAAAGCAGCGCCAAGTGCAGCGGATGGGCTAGGATTTTCAAGTAACCCGTATGCACCGTTTTCTCAAGACCCGGGGCAACCGCCTTGAGTTGTGACAAGGTTTTGGTACCCAGGTAGAGCTTTCCATCCCAGGTTTCTGCGGCAGGAAAAACCCAGGCCCCCCACTCGGTTGACTCTGCAGAGGTGGCCTCAAAAACTGGCCCTGGTGCCACCCAGATACCACTTCCGCTGTTTCCGGCGGTGCTGCGAAAGGGCACGAAACGAAATTCTCCAGACTTAGTCTCTGGGATCACCGCGGCGAGAAAGTAGTTGTCAGCAATTCCGAACCAGGAGGCCCCGGTAGCAGCTAGGCTCACCGGCGCAGTAGCCTTCCTTGAAGTAATCGTTTCGACTTTGTCCGCAGCGTAGTAAACCGCATTGCGGCGCATCATCCGACTCTTGGACTCGGCTTCCGGTGGGTTCCTTACGCCGGGGCCCAGGTGCCAGCCCCAGTTTTCCGCTCCTGAGACTGAAACGCTAAAAGAGAGCTCCCCCTCCGCTAACAACTGCCAGTGTTTTTCGACTCGCTGGTTGCCGTCGGAAAACATCAGGCGAACCCAGTCGGAACCCTTCTCTACATCGAACAGCTCGTTGTTTGCCGCCATCGGCTGTCCTAGTTCATCGACCAAAGCAAACGGCATCAAGCCGCCTTCTCGACGACGAACCAAATCCAGTTCACCGCCTCCGGTCTCTTCGCGATCCAGGAGCGTGTAGTGCTGCAGTACGCCACCACGGTTGGTGAACTCCGCGCGGTGGGAGCCGGACTCAATCACCACCACCTGCTCACGATCACCAGCGCGAACTGGAAACTGGGCGACGCTCTCATCGACAAACGGCCCCAGAGTCAACTCCGAGATCTCCAGCGAAGTGTCGGTTGCAGATTGAGACGCCTCGGGCTGCGGGCTGGGCGTCAGGTCGTTGATCGGGTCCGTTTCTGGCTCGTTTTTCGCTGGGGTTCCCTCGGAAACCTCGGCCGCTGGATCAACGATCGCCGGGTCAACCGGCGGGAAAAGCGCCTGCCAGCCGAACAACACCACCAGCGAAAGAATCGCCGCTATGAGTAGTCTTTTTTGATCCAATGTAGTGCTCTCTTATTTGCCGTCGAATTTCTTCGCCAGTGATCAAGGGTAGTCAACGCCCCCAGGATGAAACGGGTGGCAACGCAACAGTCGACCGGTCGCCTTCCACAGGCCTTTGCCAGCGCCATATTGCTCAACTGCCATCTGTGCGTACTCCGAGCAAGTCGGGTGAAAACGACAAGCAGAGGGCAACAAGGGCGACAACCAGCGTTTATAGCCGCGTAACAATCCGAGAGCTATCGCTGCCATTAGAGTTCGTTGAGGCGGGTCAAGATCTGGTGCAAGTCTGCTTGGACGTGCTTGAAGTGAGCCTTGCTCGCTTGAGGATAGAAATGCACCACCAGATCCAAACCGGAAAGCTGTTGCCGAAATGGCCATTGTCGATAGATTTCTCGCGCTCGCCTTTTGAGTCGGTTACGAACAACTGCGTTGCCCACTTTGCGGGTTACGGTGACCCCGATGCGACAACTTTGTTGTTCGTTCCTAGCAAAGTGAACCGCAAGGTACTGACCTTGAATTCGGCGACCGCGTCGATAGCAACGGTGAAAATGTTCTTTTTTTCTTAGCCGTTGATCGCGTCGAATTGCTTCGCCAGACAAGTCCAGATCTCAACCGTTAAACGGTGAGGCGCTTTCTTCCCTTGCTACGTCGCCGCCTAAGGATTGCCCGGCCAAACCGGGTGCGCATCCGAGACCGGAAGCCATGCTTCTTTTTTCTGCGCCGGTTATTCGGCTGATACGTTCTTTTCACAGCTCAGTCCCTCCGAGCTTGGTTTCGATTTCTTGTCGTTCGTGCGCCTAGTAGGCAGTCTTCAATAAT
The DNA here is from genome assembly GCA_965248055.1 of Candidatus Multivoradales bacterium. Classification (GTDB taxonomy): domain Bacteria; phylum Acidobacteriota; class Thermoanaerobaculia; order Multivoradales; family JAHEKO01; genus CBDCXF01. The sequence goes on along the minus strand of CBDFIJ010000004.1, from coordinate 1,956,150 downwards.
TGTCGCTCAAGCACTCATTGTCACTCGGCGACTGCAAAACCTAGCAGAGACAAGGCTTTGCGGTCAATCCCCGCCGCACCCAGTTGCCTGTGGAAAACCTCCCTCAGACGCATGACGAATGGCAGCGAGGACTACGTATTCGGGACTCAGACCCAGCTTGTGCGTACTACAAGCTGTTCCCCAGAAACGCTCCCTCTGACACACGATGAGCGCCAGCAGCACAACGTAACTGGGATTCAGAGTCGACTTGTGCGATGCACAAGTCGCTCTTCAGAAACCCTCCCTCAGGCGCGTGACGAACGGCAGCGAAGGCTACGTATTCGGGATTCGGAGTTGGCTTGTGCTATGCGCAAGACACTCTTCAGAAACCCTCCCTCAACGCCGGACGAACGCAGTGAGGATGGCGGAGAGGGAGGGATTCGAACCCTCGGACCGCTTGCACGGTCAACGGTTTTCGAGACCGCCCCGTTCGACCACTCCGGCACCTCTCCTTTTTCCTATCTCGATTTACACAAGACAGAACCCTCAACACCAAGCGAACGCCAACGAGGACTACGTATTCGGGAGTCGGAGTCGATTTGTGCGCTGCACAAGCCGCTCATCAAAATCTCTCCCTCGACGCTATCCGAGCGATAGCGAAGTTTCGCACAGCTGGGATTCGGACCCAGCTTGTGCGCAGCACAAGTTGTTCCTCAGAATCCCTCCCTCTTAACGCATGACGAGCGATAACGAAGGTTGCATAGCTGGGATTCGGAGTCGACTTGTGCGCAGCACAAGTTGTTCCTCAGAATCCCTCCCTCTTAACGCATGACGAGCGATAACGAAGGTTACATAGCTGGGATTCGGAGTCGACTTGTGCGATGCACAAGTCGCTCTTCAGAAACCCTCCTTCGACGCCATCTTGAGCGATAGCGAAGATGGCGGAGAGGGAGGGATTCGAACCCTCGGTAGAGTTTCCCCTACACACGATTTCCAGTCGTGCACCTTCGGCCACTCGGTCACCTCTCCGTGTTCTCGGTAAATCAACGTTGTCAAAGAACCCCAACTCAAAGAGGCAGAGAAACTAGCTCGGCGTTTTCTTTCTCGCTCCGCGAAGCGAAGCAAAAAAAGATCGCAGCAGCTCTTGACTCTGCTCCTTACAAACCCCAGCTACGACATCCATGCGATGGTTCAACCTTGGGTCTTGAACTAGATTACCCAAGGTACCGCAGTAACCACCTTTCGGGTCTTCGGTGGCAAAAACCAACTCGTCGACCCGGGCCGCGACCAGCGCACCGGCACACATCGCACACGGTTCGAGGGTTACATACATGGTGGTCCCATTCAGGCGCCACCCGCGCTCCACCCTGTCGCGTTGGACGGCATGGCGAATCGCCTCTATTTCCGCATGAGCCAACGGATCACCGTTCTGCTCTCGCCGATTGCGACCAGAGCCGAGCACTTTCCCGTCTCGAACCAACACCGCCCCAACCGGAACTTCACCTTCGCGCGCCGCGCGGCGTGCTAGCTCGAGCGCCAGTTCCATCCATGGTTCGTGCCCTTGCATGCGGCCCAACCCGGCACCTCGAAACCCGACCGGCGGGTTATCTTACGCGCCCCCACACACAAAGGTAAACCGGGGCTGCAGCTTGCTTTACAACCAGAGCCAGCAGGAATACGATGGTTTTCGGCCAGTGGTCGGCGAAGGGTTCGGGCCCTGTGCGCCGGGCAGCTCCGAACCTCGTCAGGCCCGAAAGGGAGCAGCGATAAGGTGATTTGCTCGGGTGCTGCAGCATAGCCGGGGCCCTTCGCCGACCACTGGCCATGGTTTTTTATCGTTGCTCCTGCTACTCAAAATTCCGTCTCCATGAGCTACCAAATTCTCGCCCGTCGTTCTCGACCCCAGCGGTTCGCTGAGGTGGTTGGGCAAGAGCCGGTTGTTCGGGCGTTAACCAACGCCTTGCGCGATCAGCGCATTGCTCAGGCCTATCTATTCTCGGGCATTCGCGGGGTAGGCAAAACCAGCGTCGCGCGGATTCTCGCTAAGGCCTTGAACTGCACCGATAGCGACGGTGGCGAACCGTGCAACAACTGCGCGAACTGCAAAGAAATCACCTCTGGGTCTTCGATTGATGTGGTTGAAGTCGACGCCGCGACCTATTCCAAGGTGGATCAAATTCGCGACCTGACCGATGGTTTGCAGTACGGCCCGTCTGGGGGCAACTACAAGGTCGTCATCTTGGACGAAGTGCATCGGTTGTCACGCCAAGCCTTTGACGCCCTGCTCAAGATTGTCGAGGAGCCGCCGGAGCATTTAGTTTTTATTTTTGCCACCACCGATGTCGACGCGGTACCGGCAACTATCTTGTCCCGTTGCCAAGAGTTCTCTTTTCGTCGGGTGCCAGCAGACCTTTTAACCTCACACCTAGAACATCTGTGCGAAGGAGAGTCGCTTTCCGCTGCGGCTGGCAGCCTGCGAAGGATCGCGCGCGCCGCAGAGGGCAGCGTGCGTGACGCGGTCGCGTTGCTGGATCAAATGGCGACCCTGGGTGACGGCACGATTAACGATTCTGAGGTTGCGCGTTTGCTCGGCGGCTTGGACTTGACCGCCCTGGCGCAACTCTTCTCCCTGGTCTCAGTGGGTGACTCGGCAGCGGTTAGCGCCTTGGTTGCTGAGATTCGCAGCACTGGGCGCGATCCGCGACGGATCTATACCGAACTGCTTGGCTACGCTCGGGAAGCTCTTCATCTCGCCGTAGGAGTGCCGGTGGAATCGATTGATTTGCCCGGGGATGAAATCGAGGGGCTTACCGCAGTGGTCCAAGACCTCGGGTATCAAAACGTACTGCGCCTAGTGCAACATCTATTGGACAGTGAGCTTCTGCTGCGCCAAGTCGACTCCCCGTTCTTGGCCTTCGAGTTGGCGTTGTTGCGAGCCGCTGAGCTCCCGCGTTTGTCGTCCATAGAGGCCTTGTTGTCTGGGCGCCTACCCGGCGGATCGGGGGGTAGCGCGACACTCGATCCTGAGGCGAAGGCATCCTCGCCCGCTTCACCAGCGGTTGAGACCAAACCTGAATCTCCAGAGGCTGGCTCTCCAGAGGTTAGTCTCAACGAAGACGCTTCAAAAAAGCCTCCGCTTGAGAAGGTGCCTCCCAAGAAAACACGACCTAAAAAAGTACAGAGCACAGAGCCGGTCTCCGGCGAGCCAGAACCAGAGACGGCCGCACAGGGCAACTCAGCCGAAGACGCTCCGAAGGCAGAAACCGCAGCCGCACAACAAGACGCGACCCCAGAGAACCCCAAGACGGCCCCCAGCGAAGAACAACCGATAAGCCTGCCAGAAGACTTGACAAGCGCCACTTCGCCTCTCGAGAACCGGCCGAGAGAGAGTCCGGTGCTCGAAGGGCTGCCTATCGAAGAACAAGCTCTCGATGACCAGCCTCTCGAAGACCCGACGTCCGAAGACTCGGCTTTCAAACACTTAGCTGCCAAAGACCCTGCGTCGAAGCCAAGTGAAAGCGCCGAGGCCAGTGGCGATGTGGTTCTTGAAGTCAAAGAAGAAAACCCGGACCCAGTGATCACGGACCCCGCAGCGGTTGCCGCTCGCTTTATTGAACTAGTCCGCACCAGTAAGCCCTCTCTGGCTTCGCATCTGGTGCGCGCCGAAATATCTATCGATGGACAGCGGTTATCTGTTTCTCATGCGCCCGACGACCAGCTTTTGGTGCGGGCGTGGAGCCGGGCTGGGAATCAACAGGTTGTTTCCGAGGCGGTTCGGGAGCTTCTTGGCGCATCCGCGAACGCTACATTGGTCGAGGGGGCTGAGCCGGCTCGCCCCGCAGCGAATCGCTCAGCCAACGGCAATCCGGGAGTGGAGCCAAGCCAAGATGTACTCGGTCATCCTCAGGTGCAGACGGTTCTCGATATCTTCAATGGAGAGGTGACCTCGGTCTCTCGGCGTAAGGAGTAGAGCGTAAAGCCATGAACGTCAAAAAACTGATGGAACAAGCACGCGGAATGCAAGAGCGCATGGAACAGGAATTGGACCAGCTGGTAGTGGAAGCTTCGGTGGGCGGCGGCGCGGTCGGCGTCACCATGAGCGGACGCAAACAGCTGCTGTCGGTGAGTATCGATCCCGCAGTTTTGGATAGCAATGAGGCTGGCGACCCAGATGTCGCAATGTTGCAGGATTTGGTTTTGGCGGCGGTCAACGAAGCCGGGCGCCAAGTCGATGAGCAGATGCAGTCCAAGCTCGGCGGCTTGATGCCGGGCATGCCTGGGATGTCTTAGCGCGACACCAGTGTCACCGCAAAACTCCATGGAATCTCTCAATCGTTTGATCGCCGAGCTGGCGCGACTCCCAGGGGTCGGACCCAAGACCGCCAGTCGACTTGCTTATCACCTAGTTCGCGTGACGCCAGCGGACGCCAACGCCTTGGCCGCGGCGATTGAGTCGGTCAAGGAATCGATCTTTGATTGCAGCCAATGCTTTGCCATCACCGACGTCGACCCTTGCCGCTATTGCACCGATCGTGAGCGAGACCCAGCTCTGTTGTGTGTAGTGGAGCAGCCGTTCAATATCCAACCCCTGGAACGCGCGGGGTTTCGCGGTCGTTACCACGTGCTGCGCGGTGCAATTTCTCCCCAACGGGGGATCGGGCCGCAAGACCTTACCGTCAACTCCTTGATGCTTCGCCTGGGTCCGGTCCAAGAGGTGATCCTCGCCACCAACCCCAACGTCGAGGGAGAAGCCACCGCCTTGTACCTCTCGCGCCGACTCAAAGAAACAGCCAACGGCAACCCGGCACCCAACGTGTCGCGCATCGCCTTCGGCATGCCGGTCGGCGGAGATATCGAGTACACCGACGAAGTCACGCTTGCCCGTGCGCTCCAAGGTCGACGACAAGTCTGATCGCGACCAGCGCCTATTGGGCCGCGGTGATCGGCTGCCGGCTGTGCGCGTGGCGCCACCCGGGCCCGCGGCGCGCAAGTTGGTGGCCTCCTTGTCGGCGCTCGAGGCGCCAGCAATCCACGGATCCACCTCTGGAGATTTCTTGCCGTCGTTGGCGGCCGCCAAAGGGGCCAACGTCGTCGATGTCGACGGCAACCGCTACGTCGACTGGGTTGCTGGCTTCGGCGTCGCCTTCAGCGGCCATCGCCCGCCCGAGGTGGTGCGCGCGCTTCAACAACAAGCCGACCGACTACTGCTCGGCTTGAGCGACGCTGCCGGTCATCCCTTACGCGCTCGGCTCGCCGCACAGCTCACCGCAATCGCCCCGGTGGACCAACCGAGGATCTATTGGGCGATCTCGGGATCCGACGCCGTAGACCTAGCTCTCAAGGCTGCCTATCTGCACACCGGCAGAGAGAAGGTGGTGGTGTTTGATCCTGCCTATCATGGCCTCGGTCTCGGTGCTCTGGGCGCCACTTCGCGGCCTGCCTTTCGCGAGCCGTTCAAGACGCTACTTGCTGCCCATCGATTCCACCGCCTCGCCTACGGGGCTCCTCGGTCGGAGCTCGATCGAGCCTTTGCTCGTCACCGTCCTGGAGCTGTTTTGTTCGAGCCGGTGGTGGGAAGAGAGGGAATCCAGAAGCCTGCGGAAGGTTGGCTGGCCGAAGTGGCCGAGGTCGCGCGCCGGCACGGCACTCTAGTGGTCGCCGATGAGGTACTCACCGGAGGCGGGCGCACCGGACGATGGTTCGCCGTCGAGCACGATGCGGTTCGCCCCGACCTCTTGTGCTGTGGAAAGGTGCTTTCTGGAGGCGCTCCACTGGCTGCTGTGATCGGTCGCGAAGAGGTCTTTGCCCATTTCTCGCAACACCCGGAGGCGGTTCATACCTCAACCTTCCTCGCCTATCCCCCCGCCTGCGCTGCAGCGCTCGCCAACCTCAAACGAATCCGGCGCCTTGACTTACTATCGCGGGCCGTCGACCTGGGTGAGCAGTTGGAGAACTGGGGCCAGTCGCAAGAGTTGCCGTTGGATCTTTCTGGTCGCGGCGCGATACAAGGCCTTCACCTGAACTCCGCAGCGGCGGCAAGCCATTTCGCTGTCCTGGCGCGGCGGCGCGGCTTCCTGGTTTTGTCCTCCAATAACGTGGTGCAATTGACACCACCGGCCACCCTAACCGCCGCCCAGTTGCGGGCCTCGCTAGTGACTTTTTCAGAAATTCTCCGCTTCGAGCGTTGATGGCCGCAGGCTAGGACTTGGCGAGAGCCTTGCCCACCAAAGAGGTGGTCGGTAGGTCGGTGACCTGATCGCGCTTAACCCAAACTCCGGCGTGGTCGCCATGGGGTGCTTGTCTTCCATTCGCCGCTTGCGCCAACCACACCCCGGCACGAATCGATCGTCGACCGATCGCGTGGGAAATCACTCCTAGGTGGCGCTCAAGTGTCACCCTTCGGCCAAGTTTATTGCTCAATGCCGCTTCCGCCTCCGCCACTTGCGGTTTCGCTAGCGGTCCCTCTGGTCCCACTACCCAGGGCAGTTCAAACATCCCTGGTAGCCATTTTTCATCTTCGCCTCGACGCAGCAACAGAATCTCGGCACCCCGCTCAAGAATCGCCACCTGCCAGCGACGATGCTGTCTTGGTGAGGTCGGCGCAACGGTTGGGTAGACCCGCTCCTCCCCGCGTTGCTGGGCTAGGCATTGGTCGGCCACCGGGCAGACGCCACATTTCGGCTGGGGTTTGCAAACCGTCGCCCCAAGTTCCATCAAAGCCTGGTTGCTGTCTCCGGGTCGAGATTCGTCCAGCCAACGGCCTGCTTCGTCTTGGAGCCGGTTGACGACCGCTCGGCTGGCTGGGTTCCCAGGCTCAGCGAGCAACCGTGTCATCACCCGTCGCACATTTCCGTCGAGTACTGCGATTGGTTGACCGAAGGCGATGGAGGCCACTGCGGCGGCGGTGTACTCGCCAACCCCCGGCAATTGTTTCAATTCCGTGGCGGTGGTCGGCCATCCTCCCCGCCCTTGTATTTGGCGCGCGCTTGCCCACAGGTTGCGAGCCCGGCGGTAGTAGCCAAGTCCGCTCCACTCGGCAACCACCTCTTCTTCTGGGGCAGCAGCCAACTCCTCAACGGTCGGAAACCGTTCTATGAATCGAACAAACCGGCTGGCGATGACCTCAACGCGGGTTTGCTGCAACATGAACTCAGACACCAATACCCGGTAAGGGTCGCGATCTTGGCGCCACGGCAGCTGACGTTGGTTACGGTCGTACCAGGCGAGCAGTTGACGCGCACCCTTGGTCGGCCTCGGTTGTCCGGTTGTCATCGGTTGGGCCTTCTCGCTATCTCACTTGGCCAGCGGAGGTAATAGGGCGCCCGGGAAATCCTCGCCGTGATGTCGTGAACCAGGCCAACCCTGTTACGATTCTTGCTCACCATGAAACGTTTTCTCGTTGTTCTTCTTTTGCTGTTGCTGGTCTCGGTGGTTGTCGCTGGGGCGGCGTTCTATTTTTCTTCGGGGTCTAGTTCCACGGTCTTTAGCGGTGGCAACAAGATCCTCGCCTTGACCCTATCGGGGACCCTGCCGGATTATGTCGCGGAGGCACCCTTGCCGTTCTCTGCCGGTCCCTCGCGTAGCCTCGCCAACCTCTACTTGACCCTGGAATCTGCGGCCGAAGATGATTCGGTTGTGGCGCTCGCCGTCACCATCGACGGCCCCCGGATTGGGCTAGCTCGGGCACAAGAGGTTCGCCGGTTGTTGCTGCGCTTGCGCGACCAAGGCAAGCGCACTGAGTGCTTTCTGGAAACGGTCGGCGCGGGCGGCAACGGCACCTTGGACTACTACTTGGCGACTGCCTGCGAGCGGATCACTTTGGCTCCAGCTGGAGATTTGAATCTGATGGGGTTGTTCTGGGACCTGTCGTTCTATCGCGGAACCCTGGACAAGCTCAAGGTCGAGCCCGACTTCTATCAAGCTGGAACTTATAAAGGCGCCGGTGAGACCTTCACCCGCAGCGAGCTTTCTCCCGCCGCCGAAGAGTCCTATGAAACGGTTCTGGACGATCTCTATGGGCAAATCGTCAGCGCGGTTGCAGAAGCCCGCGGACTGCCGGCCGCCTCGGTTTCGGCGATTATCAACGGCGCCCCCTACGACGCCGACGAGGCGCTGTCGATGGGCATGGTCGATGCCCTCGACTACCACGATGGTTTCCAGAATCGTTTGGAGCAAGAGCTCGGCGAAGACCCCGCCTGGGTCGAGCTTGGCGATTACGCTCGTAAGAAGCCCTCTCGCGGCAAGGTCGCCGTGGTCTTCGCCCAGGGGACCATCGTCCGCGGCGCGGCCTCCTATGATCCTTGGACCCAACAGCGATCGATCGCTTCGGGCGAAATTATTGAGCTGCTCGATGAGCTAGCGGAAGATGCCTCGGTTGAGGCGGTAGTTTTGCGCATCAATAGCCCCGGTGGCTCGGCCTTGGCCTCCGATTTGATTTTGCGCTCGGTGCAGCAATTGGCTGAAACCAAACCGGTGGTGGTCTCCATGTCCGACGTTGCCGCCTCCGGCGGCTACTACATCGCCGCGCGCGCCCACCACGTGGTGGCCGAGGCGGCGACCATTACCGGTTCTGTCGGAGTGGTCTTCGGCAAGGTCGCAACCCGCGCCTTTGAACAAGAGCTGCTCGGCATCTCCCATGACTCGATCCAGCGCGGCGACAACGCCAATTATTTTTCGATCTTAGATCGTTTTTCTGAACCCCAATCGGAGCGGGTGCGCACCCTGATCGAACGTACCTATCGGCGCTTTACTCAGCACGTCGCCGAAGGTCGTCAGATGACCCCCGAGGCAGTCGAGCGGGCGGCCCAAGGGCGCATCTGGACTGGCACTCAGGCGCTTGATTTGGGGCTGGTTGACGAACTCGGTGGATTGTCGACGGCAATCGAGACGGCGGCAGAAAAAGCAGGGCTGGACCCGCAAGACGCAGGGGTCGCTTTTTTTCCCCGGCCACCCTCTTTTTGGCGCTTCTTAGAAGAGCGTCAAGCGGCTCAAGTCGCCAATCTTTTACAGGGTTTTTCACTCCGTCTGGCAGTGCCCCAAGGGCTTGAGTTGCCAGCCGACGCAGCCGCTCTTTCCGCCCCTTTTTGAGCCATTTTGGCTCGGGTTGCGGCGGATAAAGCCTGTGCTAAGATCCGCCCCCCTTCGACAGAAGGACGGATTGTTCTTCGGTTGAACTGACGGTTTTCCACGGCTTGTGGATTGCCTGTGGATAACTCGGTAAGCATGTCATCATCTCTCTGGCCAGAACTCCGAAAGCACCTCGAGAACCAACTCGAGCCCGACGACTTTGCGACCTGGGTACGACCTCTTTCGGTAGAGGCCAGTTCCGACCAAGAGTTGGTCTTGATCGCTCCCAATGATCGCTTTCGTACGGCACTCGAAGCCGCCCACAAGGGAACCTTCCAGCGCGCCTTGGACGACCTCGGGGGCGGGCTGCAACAATTGCGCATCACTGTGGCTCCGCGGTTGCCGCTGCCGACGCCGGAGGTGCCCGCCAAGGATGGGCAGTTCAATCCGCGTTACATTTTTGATTCGTTCGTGGTCGGCAGCTCCAATCAGTTTGCCTACGCCGCCGCCCGGGCGGTTGCTGAGAATCCGTTCAATAGCTACAACCCGCTTTTTCTCTACGGTGGCGTTGGTCTGGGTAAGACCCATCTGTTGCACGCCACCGGTCATCTGATCGCGCGCCGCAATCCACACCTGCGCATTCTCTATTTGCCCGCCGAGCAGTTTGTCAACGAGTTGATTAGTTCACTGCGCTTTAACCGGATGCCGGCTTTTCGCGAGCGCTATCGGTCGATCGACATCTTGTTGGTCGACGACATTCAATTTTTGGCCAACAAAGAGCGCACCCAAGAAGAGTTTTTCCACACTTTCAACACGCTCTACACTCGAGAGAAGCAAATTATTCTCTCCTCGGACTCCTCGCCGCGGCAGATTCCAACCCTGGAAGAGCGCCTGCGCAGCCGCTTCGAGTGGGGCTTAATTGCCGACCTACAGCCGCCCGACCTAGAGACCAAGGTTGCGATTTTGCGCCGCAAGGCTGAGGTAGCCGGGGTCTCGCTTCCGGGTGACGTTGCGCTGTTTATTGCGCGCCAAGTACGTTCCAATGTCCGCGAGCTCGAGGGGCACCTCAATCGCGTGGTGGCCTTTTCTTCGCTGACCGGCAATCCGCTCAGCCTCGAGCTCGCCAAGGAGACCCTGAAAGACATCTTGCCGCAAGATGACCACCGACAAATCGCCAGCGAGGTGGTGCGCATGGTGGCGCGCCACTATGGTTTGAAGGTGACCGAGATCAAGAGCAAGAGCAACTCTCGGCAGATCGCCTTTCCGCGTCAGGTTGCGATGTACCTCTGTCGTCATTTGACCGATCTATCGTTCCCGGAAATAGGCAAGCTGTTCGCTGGCAAACACCACACCACGGTGATGCACGCGGTTGAGCGCATCGACCAGCAGCGCGACCGCGACTCCGACTTTGCCCGTACCTTGGAACAGTTTCTCCGTCATTTCGCCTAGTTTTCTTGTCGTCTTTTTCTACCGGCTCTCTTTGGGGGAGCCCGGGATAATCTCTTGGGTGGCTTTCTTTGAGAGGTCTGGCCTGTGGTTATCTTGTGGGGCGGGCTATGGAAAAGCGAGCCCTTTAAAACAAACTCAATTTGTCCACTGTTGATCCACAGCTCTTCCATAGCTCTTGCGAAGGGTTTTCTACAGCAAAGACGTCTTCTAAGTTGTTTATTTTTGGTTGTTTAAAGACGTTTTCCAGTTCTCGTTAGCTGCCTCTACTACTACTACGATGTGTTATATTGAAGAATCTTAATCGTAAGAGGAGAACCCCTATGGAACTACTTGTGGACAGAACCGCTTTTTTGCAAGAACTCTCTCCAATGATGGGGATCGTCGAACGTAAGAGCACCATTCGAGTTCTTTCTCACGTGATGATTGAGGCTTCAGGCGAGCAGGTTCGGTTGGCCGCGACCGATCTCGATGTTTCTTTGACTTCTTCGGTTGAAGGTGAGGTTGTCCAAGAGGGTGGAGTGGTGGTGCCGGCAAAGAAGTTTCACGAGATTGTTCGCGCTTGCTCGGGGGATCAACTGCGTTTGATTTGCGACGAAGGAAATGCGCTGGAGATCAAGGCTGGCAAATCACGGTTCAAAATCCACGGCCTGTCCACCGAGGAATTTCCCAAACTGCCCAAGGTTGAAGGTGAATCCTTAAACCTGCCTTTTGCCACCCTGCAAGGAATGGTGGGCAAGGTTATTTTTGCCGTCTCCACTGAGGACTCCCGTTTTCAACTCAACGGTGCCTTGCTCAAAATGAAGAAAGGGTCAATGGAGATTGTCGCCACCGACGGGCATCGGTTGGCGTTGGTGGAGAACCAAGTAGAGGGCGGAGAAGAGGCGGAAGGAGTTTTGATTCCGCGCAAAGCACTGATGGAGCTACAGCGACTCGACGGCGACGGTGAGGTTGGCTTTTCCCGAGGGGAAAACCACCTTTCTTTTGAACTGGGTCACAGAACCTTGATTTGCCGAATTCTTGAGGGGACCTTTCCTGACTACGAAAGAGTCATCGCTCGCGATCATGAGAAGAACGCGATTATCAGCAGGGCCGAGTTGTTAGAAGTTGTGCAGCGTGTTTCTTTGCTCACCGGAGATCGACTGCGATCGGTTCGTTGTGAGTTTGGTGACGACCAGTTGACAGTTTCGGCGACCAATCCGGAACTGGGAGAGGCGGTGGAACAGTTAGAATGCTCAATGACCGGCGACGAAGTAAAAATAGGACTCAACCCGGATTATTTAGCGCAGTTTCTAACCGCGGTGGAAACCAAAAAGATAAAGATCCACTTGAAAGACGAAAACGCCCAGAGCGTGGCGGTTCCGGTCGAAGGCAAAGACACTCGCTACCTGTGCGTCATCATGCCGATGAGGCTGAACGCATAATAAGGGTTGATCCGCTCTCTCCAAACCGCGCAGTTTAGAAACCTTCAAGATAGCCAGATTGAATTTGGTCCCGGTTGGTCGTTGCTTATTGGCGACAATGGCGCGGGCAAGACCAGCGTTCTAGAAGCCATATATTTGGCGGCAACAAGTAAGAGTTTTACAACTCATCGCTTTGCCGAGTGTTGTGCCAACGCCGGTCCTGTTTTTTCGACAGCAATTGAAACCGAGAACCACGGGCGCGTTGAACTGCGGCTGGCCTGGAGCGGCCAAGAAGGGGTGCGCCGCATGGTAAACGGATCAAGTGCATCGATGATCAACCATCTCAAGGTACAACCGATCGTCGCCTATTCGGCGAGAGACACCAACCTATTGGAGGGAGAGCCCGCCAGCCGACGTCGTTTCCTTGACAGCAGCTTGATCAATGAAAAACCAGACGCGCTGGTGCTCCTGGCTAGGCTTAGAAGGGTATTGGACTCCAAGAGGGGCGCTCTGGCCCAAGGACAACCAGTTGACCCTTGGAATCAACTTCTGGCGCCACTGGCCGAACAAGTACAACGGTGGAGAAAGGCGTTTATTGGCGACCTGGAAAAAAGAACCCAGCACCTGGTGACAGAGCTAGGGCTACCCGGAAGCGAACCACAGCTCAGCTATCTAGCGTCGACCGCGGGGCGCGACCCATGGCCAACCAACGAGGGGCCAACCGAGGAGTTGATTTTGCAATCGCTGCGGCAAAGAGAGAGCGAGGAACAAGCCTGTGGGTATCCACTTTGGGGCCCCCAGAGGGACGACTGGAAATGTACCTGGAATCAAGTGGAGGTGCGCAAGAGAGGATCCAGAGGAGAAAAAAAGGCCCTTACTTTGGCGCTGTTTGCCGCAGTGGTGGAGCGACTGGTCGAAGCCGGTCTCAAGCCAGTACTATTGATCGACGACATAGACTCCGACCTAGACGCTCAGAGGCGCCTTAAGGTCTGTGCAATGGTCGACCAACTGCCCCAGGTGATAGCCACCTCCAGTCAATCGGAAGCATGGCAAAACGGCACCGAGGGGGTGACCCATACAGCCGTCGAAGGGATGGTGAACGGAACCTAATCCGGCGCTCGCTAGAGACTTTTCATACCGACCAGATAAGCAGAAGGTGTCGAGCACTAAGTTGTTGTAAAAAAACGGCTTATTTTTCCCACAGGCAGTAGAAAAACAGCCTCTCTACGTGCTAGAATTTGGCCCTGCGAGGCAAGGGTCAACCGAGCTGGAAGCAACGCTTCTCCTTGGCTCTTTCCGCTCTCCTGAAAAACGGAGTTTCTAGGTAAACAACCGGGGGTTCTCGAGGTGCCGAAGAAAGAGACAACTGCAGCCGCAGCGCAATATACGGCTGAGAACATCAAGGTTCTCAAGGGGCTGGAAGCGGTCCGCAAGCGGCCGGGAATGTACATCGGTGACACCGATGACGGGTCCGGTCTGCACCACATGGTTTTTGAGTTGGTCGACAACGCGATCGACGAAGCGTTGGCCGGCTACTGTAGCCGGGTTGACGTGATCATTCACGACGACGAGTCGGTGAGCGTCGAAGATGACGGGCGCGGTATTCCGGTCGACCTGCACAAGGGCGAAGGTCGGTCTGCCGCCGAGGTGATCATGACCGAGCTCCATTCCGGCGGAAAGTTCGACAAGAACTCCTACAAGGTTTCCGGCGGACTGCACGGCGTCGGGGTTTCGGTGGTCAACGCTCTGGCCACCCGGCTTGAACTAGAGATCGCCCGCGAAGGAAAGCTGTGGAACCAGGCCTACGCAGAAGGCCTACCCATGGCGCCGATCGAGGCTGGCGACGCCACCGACAAGACTGGCACCAGGGTGCGATTCTGGGCTGACCCTAAGATCTTTACCCATATTACCTACGCCTACGAGACCTTGGCCCGCAGGCTGCGTGAGCAGTCGTTTCTCAATCGCGGGGTTCATATTCGACTGACCGACGAGAGAAGCGACCGCAGCGACGAGTTCGCCTTCTCCGGTGGAATTCAGTCGTTTGTCGAGTATCTGAACCAATCGAAAACCCCGCTACACAAGCCGCCAATCCACCTGGAAGAACAACGCGACGACGGCACTGGCGCAGAGACCGTAGAAGTCGCCCTACAGTGGACCGACGGTTACCAAGAAAAGATCCACTGCTTCACCAACAACATTCGCAATCGCGACGGCGGAACTCACCTCTCGGGTTTTCGCTCTGCACTAACCCGAACCCTTAACGCCTACGCCAAGGAACACGGCCTGGCAAAGAACTTCAAAGGCTCGCTGTCCGGGGACGACGCGCGCGAAGGGTTGACGGCGATCATTTCGGTCAAAATCAAAGACCCTAAGTTTTCCAGCCAGACCAAAGACAAACTGGTTTCTTCTGAGACCAAGGGCTGGGTTGAGCAGGCAGTCAACGACAAGCTAGGCACCTTCTTGGAAGAGAACCCAAGCATCGCCAAGCGCATCATCGACAAATGCCTGGAGGCAGCTCGAGCCCGCGAAGCCGCGCGCAAGGCGCGCGAACTCACCCGACGCAAAGGGGCGCTTGACGCCGCCAGCCTGCCTGGAAAGCTGGCCGACTGCAGCGAGCGCGATCCGCGTTTTGCCGAGTTGTTTCTGGTCGAGGGAGAGTCAGCGGGAGGTACCGCCAAACAGGGTCGCGACCGCAAGTTCCAAGCGATCTTGCCGCTTAAGGGAAAGATTCTGAATGTGGAGAAAGCACGGGTCGACAAAATGCTGTCTTCGGACGAGATCATCAATCTGATTACTGCTCTGGGCACCGGCATCGGTGACGACGACTTCAACAGCGACAAACTGCGCTACCACAAGCTAATCATCATGTGCGACGCTGACGTCGACGGCAGCCACATCCGCACTCTGATCCTGACCTTCTTCTACCGCAAGATGAAGGAGCTGATCGAACGAGGACATCTCTATATCGCCCAGCCGCCGCTGTACAAGGTCAAGCAAGGGCGCAGCGAAACCTACCTCAAGGATGACGACGAGTATCAAGCGATGCTCCACGAGCGGATTCTCGACCGTTGGGCGCTGCAGCTCGACGACGGCAAGCCGATCAAAGGTCCGCGCCTCGGGCAACTGCTGCTGGCAACCGAAGAATTCAGGGCCTCACTGGAACGGCTGACGGCCCGCGGCTACCCGGCAGACGCGTTGCGGGTCGCCCTGCAGCAAGGGCTGATCAACCGCCGAGCGCTCAACAACGAGGAAAAAGTGCACCAAGTGGCACAGATCATCGAAGCGTCGGGGTTTCACAACGTAGTGGTCGAGCCAGACCCGCAACATCCCACCCAGCGAATTTCCTTCACCAGTCGTCGAGACGGGGTCGAACGGCAGGTGATTTTTGATCTCGACCTGGTGGTGAGCGGAGAGTTCATTAAGCTGGCCAACAACAAGAAAGGGCTCGAGGCTTGGTCAGCAAGCGCAGCCGCCTTGGTTAGCGAAGACGCATCGGAAGCCTTTGATTCCCTGGAAGAGGCAGTAGAAGGGCTTTATAACGCCGCCAAGAAGGGGCTCACGGTTCAGCGCTACAAGGGCCTGGGAGAGATGAACGCCGAGCAGCTTTGGGAGACCACCATGGACCCCGACAAGCGCCGCCTGCTGCGGGTAACCATTGAAGACAATGAGAAGGCCGACGATTTGTTTACCGTCTTGATGGGCGACCAAGTGGCGCCGCGCCGTGAGTTCATTGAGAGAAACGCGCTGGACGTGCGCAACCTCGATATCTAACCGAGCAGGAAGCAGAAGTTATGAGCGACAGCGACCGCGTTCTCCCGTTTGATTCTTCGGTGGACCACTACATCGAAGAGGAGATGAAGCACTCCTACCTCGACTACGCGATGAGCGTGATCGTTGGCCGGGCGCTCCCCGACGTGCGGGACGGACTCAAGCCGGTACACCGAAGGGTGCTCTACGGTATGTGGGAAGGCGGCAGCCTAGCCAACCGTCCCTACAAAAAGTCAGCCCGCATCGTTGGTGACGTCATGGGTAAGTACCACCCTCACGGCGACGGCCCGATCTACGACACCGTGGTGCGCCTGGCGCAAGATTTTTCGATGCGCTACACCATGGTTGATGGCCAAGGAAACTTTGGCTCGATTGACGGCGACAGCCCAGCGGCCATGCGTTACACCGAAGTGCGCTTGACCCGCTTGGCCCAGGAAATGCTGCGCGAGGACATCGACAAAGAGACCATTGACTGGACCATCAACTACGACGGATCTTTGGCCGAGCCCACCGTGCTCCCGGCCCGGGTGCCCAACTTGTTGGTCAACGGCTCGTCCGGAATTGCGGTCGGCATGGCGACTAACATTCCGCCCCACAACCTCACCGAGGTGATCGACGGCGTGTTGCTCTTGCTCGAGAACCCTGACGCCACCGTCGAAGACCTAATGACCAAGATTCCTGCCCCGGACTTTCCCACCGCTGGATTTATCCACGGCGTGGAGGGGGTCGAGTCGGCCTACCGAACCGGTCGCGGGTCGATTCAACTGCGCGCCCGGGCGGCGATCGAAACCCAGGTCCGCGGCGATCGACAATCGATCGTCGTCACCGAGTTGCCCTACCAAGTCAACAAAGCGCGATTGATGGAGAAAATCGCTGACCTGGTACGCAACAAGAAAATTGAAGGCGTACGCGACCTGCGCGACGAATCAGACCGAGACGGCATCCGCGTGGTGGTCGATCTCAAGCGTGGAGAAGTTCCCGAGATCTTACTCAACCAGCTTTACAAGATGACTCCACTGCAGACCTCCTACGGAATCATTCTGCTGGCGATTGTCGACAACCAGCCCCAGGTTCTACCGCTTAAGAACATTCTGGTCCACTTCATTAACCACCGCAAAACCGTAGTGGTTCGCCGCACCCGTTTTGATCTGCGCAAGGCGGAAGAACGCGCGCATATCTTGGAAGGAATCCTCAAGGCGCTGGATCATCTCGACCAGGTGATCGCCACCATTCGCTCCAGCCAAACCCCGGCCCAAGCGCGCGAACGGTTGATGGAAGGCTTTTCCCTCTCCCAGCCGCAGGCCCAAGCGATCCTGGAGATGCGCCTGCAGAAACTCACTGGACTTGAGCGCGACAAGGTGGTCGAGGAGTACCAAGAGCTCTCTCGTGTGATTGAAGGGCTACGCGCGATCTTGGCCTCCGATCAGCTGGTGGCAGGAGAGATCCAGCGCGAGCTGGCCGAGCTTCGCGACACCTACGGCGACGCACGCCGTTCGCAGATTGTCGACAAACTGAAGGACTACACGGTCGAAGACTTAATCGCCGACGAAGACATGGTGATCACCGTGTCCCAGGCGGGCTACGTCAAGCGATCTCCGTTGTCGCTCTACCGCGCCCAAAATCGTGGCGGAAAAGGGCGCAAAGGAATGGACGCCAAAGAGGGCGACTGGGTCGAGCACGTTCACGTGGCCTCGGCGCACAGCTATATTTTGGTCTTCACCCAATCAGGTCGGGTGCATTGGCTCAAGGTCTACGACATCCCCCAGATGGGCCCCGCGGCCCGCGGCAAGGCGATCGTCAACCTGTTGTCCTTGGCCGACGACGAAAAACTGGCGGCGACGGTCTCGGTGCACGACTTTGCCGACCAGGAGCGCAGCCTAGTGTTCGTGACCGAGAAGGGAACGGTCAAGAAAACCAGCCTCGAGGCCTACTCAAGGCCGCGCTCCGGAGGGATTATCGGCATCAACATTGACGACGACGACCGTCTCTTAGGGGTACGACAAGTGACCCCCGGGGAGAATGTTTTCTTGGCCACCGCGAAGGGGTTCGCCATCCGTTTCCCCGAAAAAGACGCCCGACTGATGGGTCGAGCGACCCGCGGCGTGCGCGGAATCTCCTTGCGCAAGGGCGACAAGGTGGTGTCGATGGAAGTGCTGGGCGACGAGGGCGAGATCCTCACTGTGGCGGCCCGCGGGATCGGCAAACGCACCGATCTCTCGGCCTACCGGATTCAGGGTCGCGGCGGCAAAGGAATCATCAACCTCAAAGTCTCGGACAAGACGGGCCCGGTGATTGGTTCGCGCCAAGTGCTACCCGACGAAGGGCTGTTAATGATCACCCAGGAAGGAAAGATCATTCGCACCGGTGTCAGCGGTGTGCGGGTGACCGGCCGTTCGACTCAGGGTGTCAAGTTGATGGACATCGAGGGCGACGACATCCTGGTTTCGATGGCCAAGCTCGGCGAGCCGGAGGATGCGACGATGGAAGAAGCCAGTGCCGAAGAAAGCCCGCAAGAGAGCATCGCCACTGACACCAATAAAGACAGCGAATAGGTTTCGGAGCTATTGCGACCCTCCGCCGAAGGCCAAGCCGGAAACCAGCCGTTTTGGAATCCATTTGCCGGCAGTAGCTCGATCTACCGCCGAGCTTGGTGGTTCTACATGGCTCTGGCGCTCGGCGGCGCCCTGTGGGCCAGCGTTGGCGCAACCGGGCTTAGCTGGCAGCACTTCTTTGACTCTCAATCATGGTTGCGCGATATTGGCCTTGGACTGGCGGCGGGCGCCGGGTTGGCCGGAGCTTGGTTTTTGCTGCGGCTTATTCCTCCGCTGAAGGCCCTGGAAAAACACATTGCCGAGATCGTCGGACAGTTTCACCGCTCGGAGCTTTGGGCTCTGTGCTTGTTGTCAGGGTTTGCTGAAGAGCTCTTTTTTCGGGGCGCGATGCTGCCGGCCTGGGGAATCTGGGTGAGTGCTGCTGCGTTTGGGGTTGCCCACCTGGGTCCAGGGCGTGCGGGAGTTCTCTGGGCGGCGGTCGCCGCGCTGGCCGGCTTGGGGCTGGGATCGCTCTACCTTTGGACCGGCACTTTGGTCGCACCCATGATCGCTCACGCAACGGTAAACGGAATTAACCTAATTCGGGTAACCCGTCGATCATCGGCGAACCACCCTGAGGTGGAGTAGGCTTAGCAAGAAAACGATGAGTAACGTGCAAACAGCTGACCAGCAGCGTCCGGCGATTTCAGCAATCGTCACCACCTTCAACGAAGAGAACACCATTGCTGAATGTTTGGAGTCGTTGTCTTGGTGTGAAGAGATTTTGGTGGTGGACTCGTTCTCGACTGACCGCACGGTAGAGATCGTCCAATCGTTCCCCAATGTTCGATTGGAGCAACGCACCTATTTCGGTTCAGCGGCGCAGAAAAACTGGGCGATCGACAACACTGAGCACGATTGGCTGTTGATCTTCGACGCCGACGAACGCTGTACCCCGAAACTGCAACAAGAAATCGAAGACTTACTCGCCGCTGGGCCGGATCGTGTCGCCTATGTGATCCGTCGGCGGGTGTATTTTCTAAACCACGAGATTTGCTTCTCCGGCTTTCAACACGATGAGGTGGTGCGCTTGTTTGAGCGAGGCAAAGCGCGCTACCCCAACCGCCGGGTACACGCCGACATGGTCACCGAAGGGCCGACCCTGAGGCTCAAGAATCGGCTCCGTCACTACATGGCCTACGATCTCTCGGAGTACTTTGAGCGCATCACTCGGTATGGAATTTGGGGCGCCTCGCAACTCTGGCGCGAAGGCCGTCGCGTCGGCTTGATAGAGGTGGTGTTTCGCCCTGCATGGCGTTTTTTTCGCACCTACTTCATCCAACTCGGTATTCTCGATGGCCTTCACGGCTTGGTGTTCTGTGGCACGCAGGCCTACGGCACCTTCGCCAAGTGGTCCATCCTGTGGGGCTGGCGATCGATGGAAAAGTTTGGCTGGGAGCCCAACCTCCCGGTATTTGATGACTCCGATGAAACCTGGCATGGACTGGATGGACTCACCCCCAGGCAGGGCCCTTAAACGCCGAGCCGATACGCCGACCCAAGATTCGACCTAGAACAATGACGCAGTAAGTAACCAAGGACCAAGCATGACAGACAGCCAAGATGTATTTTCTCGCATCGACCAAGACGGTGAGCGGTACCTAGAAGAACTCAAGGATTACATTCGCATCCCGTCGATCTCGACCGACCCCGCCTACGCGGAAGAAATCCTCCGCTGCGCCAATTTCGTCATCGAGAAAATGGAAGCCGTCGGCGTTAGCGCCCGGTTGATCGAGACCAACGGCCACCCGATGGTCTATGGCGAGCGCAAGGTCAGCGACGACAAGCCGACGGTGTTGTTTTATGGGCACTACGACGTCCAGCCCCCTGAGCCTCTGGAAGAGTGGCGCCACGACCCCTTCGAGCCGACCGTCGAAGGCGAGCAACTTGTGGCTCGCGGAGCCACCGACGACAAAGGGCAATCGTTTTGCCATCTAAAGGCGGTGGAGGCGCTGATCGCTGAACGCGGCGAGCTTCCGGTCAACGTCAAGTTTCTGATCGAAGGCGAAGAAGAATCCGGCGGCGAATCAATCGAGCACTTCGTGCGCGAAGACGCTGGCCAACTTTTGGCCTGTGACGCGGTGGTGATTTCTGACTCGTCGATGTATGCCCCCGGCCAACCGTCGCTGCTCTATGGGCTCAAGGGTCTTTGCTACGTTGAGCTGAGAGTCGACGGCCCGAACCACGATCTGCACTCGGGCACCTACGGCGGCGGTGTCGCCAACCCCGCCAACGCCCTAGCGACCATCCTTTCGCGGCTCCACGATCCAGAGACCGGGCGGGTGATGATTCCCGAGTTCTACGACCGGGTGCGACCGTTGGAAGACTGGGAGCGGGAGGGCTTCGGCAAGCTGCCTTTCAGCAATGAAGAATTTGCCGCCGAGCTGGACGTTGACGAGCTGTGCGGTGAACAAGGCTACACCCACCTCGAACGGGTCTGGGCGCGCCCGACCTTGGACGTCAATGGCATCTTTGGTGGCTATCAAGGAGAGGGCGCCAAGACCGTGCTGCCGGCGTGGGCTGGCGCCAAGTTTTCGATGCGCTTGGTTCCCGATCAAGATCCGCAAGAGATCGCCGATTTGACCATTGACTACATCGATCAAGTGGCGCCAGCTGGGGTGCGGGTCAAGGTGGACTACGTCCACGGCGCAAAGCCGGTCTTGGTTTCTTTGGATGGGCCGATCGCCGAGTCCGCAGTCGCCGCCCAGGCGGACATTTGGGGAGTCGCCTCGGTCAAAGTGCGGGAAGGTGGATCGATCCCGATTGTTGCCACCTTTGCCGAGGTTCTAAAAACGCCGGTGCTGTTGATGGGCTTTGGCCTCAACGACGACCGCTTGCACTCACCCAACGAGAAGTTCGACATTCCCAATTTCTACGCCGGTATTCGCACCACGGTGCGCTTTCTCGATCGACTGGGAGCGTCCACTTAGGTGACCAACGACATCGAACGGGAATACAAGTTTCGGGTCGAGTCCCTGGGCGCTGTGATCGAGCAGATCAAAGGTATCGGCGCGGAGCGCGGCGAGCGCTCTGCCTTGGAGCGCAATTGGCTTTTTGATCGTGGCAGCCGCATTCGCAGTTCCGGCCAAGTGCTGCGTCTGCGCCAAGACCACAGTGGCGCTCGGTTGACCTACAAAGGTCCGGTCACCCATGAAAAAGGGGCACGAGTACGCACTGAGATCGAACTCGGGATCAGCGACCTGGAAGCGGCACGAACGCTACTTGAGGCGGTCGAGTTCGAAGAAACCGGCTACTACGAAAAGCGACGCTCCACTTGGCACCTGGGAAGCGCCGAGATCGCTTTGGACGAAACGCCGATTGGCAGTTTCGTCGAAATCGAGGGTGACCGCGCGGCCGAGGTGGTAGCGCTGATGGGTTTCGATCCCGCGGACGCGGAGACTGAAAGCTACGTCGAGCTCTACGAGACCTACCGCGAGGAGCACCCCGACGCCCCGCGCCACATGGTCTTTGACTAGTGGCTCCTGCCGCTGGGGATTCCATGACCCAAGAACCGGAGGCTCGCGCAGCCGAGCAACCAAGAAATCAAGCAGCGAAGATTAGGGCCGTGGTGCTGGCGGCGGGGCGCGGCCAACGCCTGCGCCCCCTGACCGACGAGATTCCTAAGCCGCTGCTCCCAGTGGGCGAAAGGGTGATCCTGGAGCGCACCCTCAGCGAACTGGCCCAAGCGGGGGTCGAGGCTGTCGCCCTCAACCTGCATCACCTTGGCGACAAGATCCGCGGCTATCTGGGCGACACCTTTGCCGACATGCCGGTGGTCTATTCCGAGGAAGCAGAGCTTCTGGGCACCCTCGGGGCCTTGGCTCAGCTCCAAGAGTTCCTGGAACCCGCTGAATTGGCAGTGGTGATCAACGGCGACTCGCTGTGCCAGTGGCCGATTGCTGCGGTGATCGAACACCACCGAAGCACGGAAGCGTTGGCGACCCTGCTGGTTTCCTCGTTTGCCGACCCGGTTCGCTTTGGTGGCGGCATTGGCGTCGAAAACGGGTATGTGCGGGGATTTCTCCAACCGGCGCCCGGAGAGGCACGCGTGTTTGCCGGGTTACAGGTCTTTGACCCCAAGATTCTCCAGGGGCTTGCGGTCAAACGCTGCGACACCGTGCGCGATCTCTATCAACCAGCCCTTGACCGGGGCCAAGTAATCGCCGCCTACACCGCCGATCGACCATGGTTTGACCTGGGAACCCCATCGCGTTATCTCGACGGCGTGTTGGCGACTTGTCAACGAGAAGGCAGCTCTCCGGTTTCGGCGCAGGCCGAAGTTCCAGAGAGCGCAGAAATTGTCGACAGCGTGGTCTTGGCTGGGGCTAGGCTGGGAGAACACACTCGGTTGTCGCGCGTCGTGGTTGGCCCTGGCGTCGAGCTGGCCAGCGATACCATGTACTCTTCGGCGATGCTGACTCGGCCCGATTCAGCGAACCCTGACCGCATTTGCGTCACACTATTGTGAGACCATCGGTGTCCACTGCATTTTCTGACAGGACTTTTCTAACTGGTTTTCTGATTGGGTTTTCCAGATGATTCACCGAGACCGTTTACCCAACTAATCCATGCGCGCCAACCGTTATCCGTTCTTAATCTTTGATTGGGACGGCACCCTCATCGACTCAATCGAGACCATCGTCGCCTGCACCCAGGAGACCGTGGCGGAGTTGGGGTTAAGCGCGCTTCCGGCGTCTGAAATCCGCGCCGCGATCGGACTTGGGCTGCGTGAGACGGTGGACCAACTGGCGCCCGGATGCAGCGAGCAGACCTACCAAGAGGTGCTTGATACCTACCGACGACTTTGGCGCGGCGGGTTCAACCGACGCTCCAAGCTATTTGGCGGCGTGGAGCCGATGCTTGCCACCCTGGCGGCCTCCGGGCACACCCTGGCGATCGCCACCGCCAAGACCCGCGACGGGCTGGTCGACGACTTTGCCACCACCGGGGTTGCCGGCCACTTTGCCATCAGCCGTACGGTGGACGAGTCCGAGTCCAAGCCCCATCCGGCGATGGTCTTAGGGCTGTTGGAAGAAGCGGGCTTTCGCGCCGATCAATCCTTGGTGATCGGCGACTCGATTCACGACTTAGCGATGGCACGAAACGCCGGGGTCGACGCCATCGGCGTCACCAGCGGCGCACAACCCCGAGAGGTACTGCTGGCTGAGGGGCCGCTCGCATGCCTGTCGCGGGTGATTGAATTGCAAGACTGGCTGCAACATCCTGAGGAGGAGCGATGAAGTACGCTAACCCTAACCCTAACCCCAACCCCAACCCCGGCCCCAACCCCGAAACGCGCTACGCGCCGCAACGCCACCGTGCGCTAGTCCTTGTGGTTACTGCGGCGTCGATCCTGTTGGTACCAAGCCTGGCGAGCGCCGATGCAGAAGATTGCCGCCGAGCCGCCGAAGCCTTGACCGGCAGTGAAGTCTCGGCGCAAGAAGCCCACCCACAGGCGGGCCAGTCCACAGACCTCTTGACCTGGAAAAGTCTCCTCGGCCACCGTGGGTCGTGCCGCTTGGACAGCAACGGACGGGTCTTTGAAGTTGAGATCTGGACCTTTCCCGGCGGACAAGCGATCGGCGTTGCCCCGAGCCCGGTCAATCAGATCGTCGAACTGGAGTGCGGCCGTGTCGGGGTCCGCTATCAAACCTGCGCACTACCCACCCCAGGGAAAGTTGAACTGGTGCGCAACACGGGCGCAGTACCTTGCCAAGAGAGCCGGAATTGGGGGGTGCGCTCGGGAGAGATCTGGGTCGATGGCGGCTGTCGCGGACGCTTCCGCGTTGACCCCAGCCAAGAACTACGCACCGGTCGCGTCAGCTGCCAATCCAACAACGGCCGACGCAGCGTTTGCCGGATTCCTTTGAATGCTGAAGTCGCCTTGGAACGCCGTCGCAGTCAAGCGCCGTGTGTTGAGGGCACCAGTTGGGGTCGCGAACGCGAACTGGTTTGGGTCGACCGTGGCTGCCGGGCAGATTTTCAAGTGCGCGGCTGGGTGACCGTCGAATCGACCAGTTCCAGTTCTGAAGCAGACTCTGAGTCAAACTCCGATCCGGAAACCGGCTGGACCCCGCGTAGCGACGATTTTCCAGGCTAGCCATTACTCCCATTCCCAGCCATCAAGCAATGTCTTCGCAGAATCAAAGCTCTTCCCGCTCTCGCCTGATTGGTTGGCCGCTGGCACTGGTGTTGGTGGTCGGCTTGGCGGTTCTGGCGTGGTGGCTGTTCTTGAGAGCGGTGCCCAGCTTGCCCTCCTTAGACCAAGCGGGAAAGACCGCCGCCGCCATTGCTCGCGCCTACCGAGAAGGCACCTTAACCACTCGACTGACCAACTACGCCACCGAGGTCGAAGGCGTACAACGCCTACAAGTTGCCACCCTGGAAACCACCGAAGTGGTGTCACAACGAGATGCTGCGTCGGTTCTTTGGGGTCAGCTGCAATTGCCGGATGTCGTGGTCCGGGCAGAAGTTCCGGTGACCTACACCTACTACCTCGATCTCAACGACCCCTGGACCCTCACCTGGGATGAACAGACCGGAGTTCTGACCGTTGAAGCGCCAGAGCTACGCTGGAATCCCCCCGCCGTCGATATCTCGGCAATGCAACTCGATGCCGGCGGCGACAACCCTCTGCGTGACGAAGCCGCAGCGATCGAACGCGTGCGCAGTCGCATGACGGAGTGGTTAGATGCCCAAGCCTCCGCACACCGTGACCTGGTGGCCGCTACCGCGCGTGAACAGACCGAAGAATGGGTGCGAACCTGGCTTCAGGGTCAGTTTGGCGGGGTGGTGGATGTTCGGGTGACTATCGAAGGCGAGTCACAGTCGTCCGATCTCTCCAAACTTTATGTGGTTGGTGATCGAGGCTAGGCGGCCCCCTGACACAAAACACAAGCCCCAAACCCCACCCCAAGTCCCAACGCCAAGCTAGTCCAACTCTTCGAGCCACCCAGCGACAATCGCCACTTTCGGAGTCGCTCCTATCTCCTGGAACAGCAAGAGAGCCCTTTCCCAGCTAGCTCGAGCTTGCTCTAGATCGCCTCGTGTTTGGTAGATCACCCCCAAGTTGCCGTAGTCGCTGGCCATGCCCTCCTTGCGCCCGAGCTCTTCTTCAATGGCGAGGGATTTTCTGTGCATGGTTTCCGCTTGCTCTAGATCGCCTCGTGTTTGGTAGATCCCCCCCAAGTTGCCGTAGTTGCTGGCCATGCCCTCCTTGCGCCCGAGCTCTTCTTCGATGGCGAGGGCTTTTCTGAGCATGGATTCAGCTTGCTCTAGATCGCCTCGTGTTCGGTAGACCAACCCCAAGTTGCCGTAGTTGCTGGCCATCCCCTCCTTGCGCCCGAGTTCTTCATTGATGGCGAGGGATTTTCTGTGCATGGATTCAGCTTGCTCTAGATCGCCTCGTGTTTGGTAGATCACCCCCAAGTTGCCGTAGTTGTTGGCCATCCCTTCCTTGCGCCCGAGTTCCTCATTGATGGCGAGGGATTCTCTATACATGGATTCAGCTTGGTCTAGATCGCCTCGTGTTTGGTAGATCACCCCCAAGTTGCCGTAGTTGTTGGCCATGCCCTCCTTGCGCCCGAGTTCTTCTTCAATGGCGAGGGCTTTTCTGAGCATAGCTTCAGCTTGCTCTAGATCGCCTCGTGTTTGGTAGATCCCCCCCAAGTTGCCGTAGTCGCTGGCCATGCCCTCCTTGCGCCCGAGTTCTTCATTGATGGCGAGGGATTTTCTGTGCATGGTTTCCGCTTGGTCTAGGTCACCTCGTGTTTGGTAGATCAACCCCAAGTTGCCGTAGTCGATGGCGATACTCTCTTTGCGCCTGAGTTTCTCATTGATAGCGAGGGATTTTCTGTGCATGGATTCCGCTTGCTCTAGGTCACCTCGTGTTTTGTAGATCAGCCCCAAGTTGCCGTAGGCAGCGGCTACAGCGCCTCTGTCGTCTCCTGCGATCTCCAATGCTCGTTCAAAGAGCGCTTCGGCTCGAACCAGGCTGCCAATACGGTCAAGAAACACACCATAGGAAAGAACGGCCCAAGGATCGACCACGCCGGTGGTGGCCTTGGCAAACAGAACCTCCGCGTCCACCAGCCGACCTTCGTTGGCTGCCACCCAAGCATCTGCGACGAGACCTGGTTCCGTGCTCAGAAGCACGCGCTCGCCGGTTTCCGCTGAGCTGAGCGTGATGGCCTGGGGTTGAATCCGGGTTGTAACCCCTTGTTCTTCCTTCCGAGACCACCGAGCCAGGAGCTCACGAACCCTTGTCGAGAAATGCTCGCTTTGATCAAAGGTTTGGAAGAAGATCTCTTTTTCTTCCTCAACCTTACTCCGGAAGGTGAGCACTCGTTGCAGTTGTTCGCCTGGGTCGGCCATCTGCTCTGGCGAGACGCTTTTGAAGTAGAGCGCGACGTCGCGCATCGACTGCTCGGGGTCCTGCAAACCCTT
The DNA here is from genome assembly GCA_965248055.1 of Candidatus Multivoradales bacterium. Lineage (GTDB taxonomy): Bacteria > Acidobacteriota > Thermoanaerobaculia > Multivoradales > JAHEKO01 > CBDCXF01. The sequence continues at coordinate 1,929,452 of CBDFIJ010000004.1, read as the reverse complement.
GAGCGCCAGATCCCACTCCTCTGCGCTGCCCGAAGAATACGGATGGTCAGGATCTGCGGAAGGCGGGCTTCCCCAACGAAAATGCAGCACCAGGATGAAATAGTCGCAGGTTTGTAGTTCGTGGCTGATTTGCGCTTGTGGACGACCATAACTCGATAGCATCTCCTCCCAGGCGACCGCTTTAAATTGATGGTCTCGGCCATGACATTCGATCCGGTTGTATTCCTTGACCTCCTCGGCGAAAGCCCTCCGTTCGGCTTCCAGCCCACCGGGGCTGGCAATGAACACTCTCAAGATTTTCTTGCTTTCCACGACGGTCTCCTCGGATCCCGCGGACCTCGGTGCTCAAGAGCGGCGACCGCGATAGATGCGAGAATGCGAGGAGTCTAACGGATGACGCCAAATGACAAAGAGGCGGCTTATCTCAGGGCGGTTCGTAGCTCAACCAGCAGGTCGAAGACTTCATCCACCTGGGCAAAGCCGTTACGCATCAAGAAGGTCGGATTGCGCCCGTAAGATTTGGCGCCGAGGATAAAGAAACCCGGCTCGGGGTTGGTCAGTGCTTCAGCGCCAACCTCAGGTTGTTGCAGGCAGTCGGCGCTGCCGCCGTCGGACAATAGCGCGGCGGACAATTTCATCGGAGCGCCGGTGGCGTAGCACTCGTGGACTTGCAACTGGCGGTAGAGGTGGTTGTCGGCGGAGTATCCGGTCAAGGCTAGAACTCGATCGACCGTGACCTTGTGCAACGCGCCGTCTTGTTGAACCAGTTCAACTTGAATCGGGGCCGGCGGTGCGCCCTCGACTACTGATTCCTCAGTCAGTGCTTCCTCAGCCAGTGACTCCTCAGCCAGTGCTTCCTCAGTCAGAGCCTCCTCAGTCAGTGCTTCGTCAGTCAGTGCTTCCTCAGTCAGTGCTTCCTCAGACAGAGCCTCTTCAGTCAGCAAGTCCTCAACTGAATCCCCAATCAAGAAGCGCTGAATCTGCGTATTGGGCAGAATTTCGAACTTGGAATCCTCTGCAATTAGAGAGATGGCCGATTCGAGTAACTGCTGTCTCTCGTGCAACGGGTCGTCGGGGTCGAGTCGCCAGTCTGCCGGGTCAGAGCGCATCGCCCAGACTATTTGTTTCTGGGGATGCGAAGTGACTAGCTGCGCCAAGGCCCGAGCCGCGGTCTTGGCAGAAGCGCCACTGCCGAGCAACAAGATCCGTTGATTGGCCCACTGGCTAGGGTCGTGTTGAAAGTCAGGTAGATGCCGAGTGATCCAAGGCTCTGCTGCGGTTTCTCCCAACGCGCGGATGCCGTCGGCGCCGGCGGGGTTGGGCTGGCCGTAGACCCCAGTGCAATCCAGCACCACATCTGCCGAGGCGGCTTGTTCTCCAGCGGGAGTGTCGATCAGCAGGCGAAAGGGTGCCGCATCTCGTTCCCCGGTACCGATGGCGTCGCCCTTGAGAAAACCACGGCGACCGATCTCGAGGACTCGATGCTGCAATTTCAGATGGGGATGAATCTGGGGTGTGCGAGCCAAGGGATCGAGAACCCGGTCCACTAACTCGTCGCCGGTGGGACACTCGTGGTCATCGGGAATCTCTGCTTCGCCCTCCAGCACTCGTCGCGCTCGCGCTGACACGTTGATCGACCAAGGTGAAAACAGGCGTATATGGCCCCATCGACGCATCGCGTCGGCAACTCGATCTCCCGCTTCGTAGAGAGTGAAAGACCAACCTCTCTCGGTCGCCGCCAGGGCGGCCTCCAGGCCGATCGGCCCGGCGCCCAAGATCGCTAAATGGGGAGAATTGGAAGACATTAAACCAATTGGTTATGAGTTGATGGTTCGCCAGGCCAGTACTGACAGCTAGGTCTGGCGGCCCAGCGCTGGCGGCCTAGTGTTGGCGGCCTAGTGTTGGCGGCCAGACCCTAGTATTTGCCAAGAGCACGCTCTTTGGCCGGAAGAATCTCCAAACAAGTAGTCCACCAGCCACCGAGAATGGTGTCGATGAAGGGTTGAGGCAAGTTCTCCTGTTCCATTTCCCGCGCCAGTTGGTGCTGGTCATAGGCCAGCTTATGGATGGTCACGGTTGTTTTGGGCGTGCTGGTTGTGGGCGCTCCGGCTTTGAGTTCGCTGGGCTGGTTCTTGGGATGGTCGCTGCGCTGGTCCCTGGGCTGATTCTTGGGCCGGATATCTCGCTCCAAGACCGCGAAGCGCACTCGCGGATCGCCGTCGTTGGCGGGTCGACCCAGCGCTCCAACGTTGACCACTTGGCGTCCAGAGGCGAGGGTTCGTTGCCAAGGGAGCCCGCTGTGGCTGCACAAGAATCCGTGGCAGCGGTATTGGCGGCAGAGCAAGTCTAAGAAGGAATCGGGGCTGGCGGAGGCGAACAAGAACTCGTTGACCTCCCGAGGAGATCCGTGCACCAGCAGCCATTCTTGCTCGCCGATCAAAACCCGGCGGTGTGCCGGCAGAGACCCCAGCCAAGAACGCAGCTCGGGGTCACATCGTTCGGCGGTGTAGGCGTAAGAGATTTTGGCGTAGTGGTTGTCGCGTGGATCGGTATAACCGCAGTTGCAGTCCTCAGCGTTGGCGGCCAGAGACTGCTCGTAGTTTCCCTGGATCCCGAGCACTCCCCCGCTCTCGAGCAGCGGTGGAACTTTCTCCGGCGAGGGTCCGAAGCCGCCCAGGTCACCGAGGCAGTAGATCGCCTCGACTTGCATGTCCCGCACTGTTTCCAAAAGGGTTTCGAGAGCGCTGTGGTTGTTGTAGATCCCGCCGAACACTACGACCTTGCTCCATGGCCCTTCCACTGTGTGGTCCTCAAGTAAGACCTGATTCCCAGGAAAGGCCTGGCCTTCTCGGCGGCGCAAGAACCGCTTAGCAGCTTGTTGTCGTTGTTGTGCGGTCCCGGTTTCGCCCTGGGCCGCAGCGGCAGCGCGAAAGGGTTCCAAGTCAACCAAGCGATCGCCCCAGGTGGCTTTGCCGCGGTGGCGCTTCAAAGACTCTGAAGCCAAGGGGTCAGAGTCGCTCACGTGCGGCAGGAAACTCCATATTGATGGCAGGTCCAGCAGGCGGAATGATCAGCGCTGCAGCTACCCAAGGTGTCAGCAAGCCGGGAACCCATTCGCCCGCCAGGCTGGTTGACCAAAATTGGACAAACCCAGGTGCCTTGATCGGTGATCACCCGAGAGGAGGAGCACTGCAGGTGGTCCCAATCTTCTGAGTCGTCGGCCTGAAGGCGTTGCCAGTCGGCGTAGCCGCCACCCCGTTCGGTTTCGGCGCCGATCGAGAACAACGGCAGGACCTTGAGCCGCGGTTGGTCGATCCCCAATTGGCGCAGTAGAGCCAAGAATCGCTTGCGCCCTGACTCGCTGCCCACGGTGTTGTCGACCTCGGAGACTGTGAGCACCGGATTCAATCCGACTCGGTTGAGTCGAACCAGGGCTTTCAAAACCCGATCAAACGTTCCTTGACCGCGAACCGCATCATTGGAGGCGGCGTCATAACCATCGAGAGACACTCGCAAGTCCAAAGAATAGGAAGACCAATTGGACAAAGTCTTGAGTCGGCGACAGCGATCCGCTGGCAGTAGTAAGCCGTTGGTCAAGACCGTGACCGGGCCGAAGTCCAAGGCGAGCTCGATCATTTCCTCCATCTGCGGATGGAGAAAGGGCTCGCCGCCGGTGAAGTAGTACTCCTTGGCACCCAGAGAGGCGCCGTCGTCGAGTCCCTCTCGGACCTGTTCCAGGGAAAGAAATTCATGGGTGCGGTTGGTTGGCGAGGCAGAAACCAAACAGTGTTGGCAAGCCAAGTTACACAAGGTGCCGGTGACCTGAAACCAAATCGTGTCCAGGGAACGCAGCTCCACCCGCGGCGCGCTGTCGGGCTCGGTTGTGGGGGCAAGTTGGGCAGCGAGAGTCATAGGCGGGGCGACATCAAGAATACGCAAAGCGTTGAGGTTTGGCTCTAGAGAATCACCGGCAACGAGAGCTGTCTTACTCAAGCGTTGCTCTATCGCACGTCCGGCCAGCGACGATAGGTCCATAGCCATTGCTCGGGGTATTGACGAATGACCCTCTCCACTGTGTCAGCCATCTTCTGGGTTAGGTCTTGTCGAGATTCACCGGGTTCAATCTCTAGCTTTTCGCTGAGAATTCGATAAGCGCTGTTTCCTTCGCGGACGCTAAACGCGACCAGAACCCGACACCCTTGACGCTCGACCAGTGCTGCAGGGCCGACGACGAATTCAGTGGTGCGGCCAAAGAACTGCACTGGAACACCAGGGCCGTCCGGTTTTTGGTCCATCGCCAGGCCGATCCAGCCGCCCTGTTGCAATACCCGCAACATACGCCGCAATGTCGATTTTCGACCGGAAGGAAAAACCTCCATCCCTGCGGACTCACGCAGGGCATCCAGAAGTCGGTTGGCGGCTGGTTGTTTTGGTTCCTTGGCTAAGGCATAAAAGCTACCGGTAGCGGCCTGGGTACCGGCTCGGTTGATGAACTCCCAAGCCCCGATGTGGGCGGTGATTAAGAGCTGCCCCGCGCCTCCTTGTTCGAGGTCAAGTGCTCTAATGTTGAACTCTTTGACACCAGAGAAAGTGACCGCCCCAGGTCGCCGCAGCTCACGCACGGTTTCTAGTAACGACACCGCCTGATGATTCAACGACGCTCGCGCCAGGCGAGAAATCTCGGCGTCGTCGAGCTGATCGCCCAAGGCGATCGCCAAATTGGTTTGCGCCCGCCGCATCTTGCGCGGGGCCGCGAAGCGGTAAAGCGTTGCCAAGAATTGTCCCAGCGGCTGCACCGCGAACCGAGGTAGAGATTCGATTGCCAACAGCAGCAGCCGGGTTGACCAAAGCAAGGAAGCACTCATCTTGGCGAGCATACCGAGAGCAAAGGACTTGAGAGCGGTAAGATCCCTTTCCCACCTGGATTCACTGCCGAAAATGTCATCCCCACGGAACCCAGCCCATCGAGGCAATGTCGATTGGCGCAGCATCCGCGAGCAAGAGAAAGCAACGGCGCCATTGACCCCCCACGCCGATCGTCGGCTGGCGATTGCCTACGCCAACAGCTATCACATCGGCATGTCGAGTCTTGGCTTCCAGCGCACCTACGAGTTGGTGCACCAGGCGGAAAACTGGGCGGCGGAGCGGTTCTTTTGCGACGGTACCGCGGAACCAGTTTCAGTCGAGTCCGAGACCCCGTTGTCGGCGTTTCCGGCGGTGGCGTTTTCGGTTTCCTTTGAGGAGGACTTCGTCAACTTGGTACAGATGCTCCAGCGCACCCGAATCCCGGTGCGTCGGTGCGATCGTGCCTCGGATGATCCGTTGGTGATCATGGGAGGCTCCTGCTCCACCATCAATCCGCTGCCTATGGTCGAGTTTGTTGACCTCTTTGTCCTGGGAGCCGCCGAGAATGTGCTGCCGGCCTTGCTTGCCGCATTGGAGCTGGATGATCGCGAAGCGACGATGGCAGCGCTGGCAGAGCAAAATGGCTTCTATGTGCCCAGCAGACACGGGTTAGTCAGCACCGACAGCGAATCCAAACTACGCAAGCTCGACCTGAGCGGCGAACAGATGCGCCTGCCGGGTCATTTACCGACCTCGGCGATCGTCACCCCGAACACCGAGTTCTCCAACAAATTTTTGATTGAGATGTCCCGTGGCTGCCCGGAAAAGTGCCGCTATTGCTGGGCGACCTTTGGCATGGGCGGCTTTCGCTGGCATCCGACTGAGTACATCCTGGAGGCCTTAGAGCGTGGTCGCTCGGTGACCGACCAAGTCGGATTCTTGGCCACCGCGGTGGGAGATCATCCAGAGATCGAAACCATCCTGGCGACCTCCAATGAGCTGGGGTTCCGTTCCGCGGTTTCTTCAATCCGCATCCCGGCGGTGACCGAAGCGGTGCTTAGCGAACTGCATCGTTCCGGCGATCGCTCGATCACCTTGGCTCCTGAGACCGGATCGGACGAACTCCGAGTCAAGCTCAACAAGCCGATCCCCAACCAGGTGTTGTTGGACAAGGTGCGACTGATCTTTCGCCATGGATTTCGCCAGCTCAAGCTCTACTTCATCATCGGCATGCCAGAGGAGAACACCGAGGACATAGAAGCCATCCTTGATCTAGCCCGCGCCTGTCGAGCTCTGATGCTGGAAGAACTCGCGCCTACCGGAGTCATCGGCCAGATCCACCTCGGGGTCAACGTGTTGATCCCCAAGCCCTACACCGGGTGGCAGCGACAACCGATGGCGTCTCCAGTGGAACTCAAAGCCAAGATTAGTCACTTGCGCCGCGGCGTGGCGACCATACCCAACGTCAGCATGGGCACCATGTCAATTAAGCAGGCGATTTGGCAGACTTACTTGAGCAAAGGTGGGCCGGATGTCGCCGATGCCATCGAGCGAGCGGCGAGCGGAGAGACCACCGCAGATTTGTTGCGGCGCTATAAGGTGGAGGTCAACGAGACGGTTTTTCGCTATCTGGACGGCGACCTACGCTGGCAGTTTCTGCGCGCCGCATAGGCGTTTCGGCAAAGTTTGATTTGCCAATAATGTCGGTGAGAAGGACGGTTTCCTCGTCATCCGGGTTAAAACCAAACTGAACCCCAACCCGACCATCCACCGCGTCCAGGTGTTTCTCAACTTCACCATCGACAACCACACCGCGAAAAGGGCTGGGTAGTCTGACTCCCGCTAAGGCGGGATCGGCAGGAAAGAGGAACTGTAGTCGCACCGGGGTACCCAGGGGTAAGGGCCGACTGGTGCGCAACAAGAGATTCTTGATGCTGAAGGAGTCGGCGTGCTGTAGGCGCACCCTCTCTGTCGAGAGGTTTTCCACCTCAACCAACACCGGCAATTTCGACCGTAGTCCAGAAATGAACTTATTTTTGGCACCCACTCGTTAAGCCCCCCAGCTTTAGAGCGGTTCCCTCGCTGGCGGATGATAGCAGGTTGCGAAGAGAAAACTAAGAATTGGGGGCGTCGGGAGGGGTGACGTCTTTGACTGGCGGGCGCTCAGTGGTAGCGGCTTGGCCCTTATCGGCGGAGTGCTCCTTCCAAGAACCAAACATCAGGGTCAGCAAGCCGAGGAACATCTCGTCGAAAAAAGGAATTGCGTCAGGGACAAAAAAGTCCAAGACAAACAACACGCTGACTAGCGCAAACAACTGCGGAAATCGTAGCCCGCCGGCGAAGCGACGTAGAGCTTGGGGGATCAATTGTCCTAGCATCGGGCCATTCTACCTGGCGTTTGTTGCGGCGATCCTCCCCGCCCCAGAGTAGATGTTGAATCGATCCTCTCGAGCGAAGCCGACCAGGGTCATGCCGTAGCGACGAGCCAACGCTACCGCACCACTCGAAGGAGCGGAAACCGCGACCAACACCGCGATGTTGGCCACCAAACACTTCTGCACCAATTCGTAGCCACCCCGCCCTGAGACCAAGACAAACAGGTCATCGCCTGGGAGTCGTCCTTCGGCCAACCCGCGACCAATCAACTTGTCGAGCGCATTGTGTCGACCAATATCCTCCTCAACCGCGAGCAACTCACCACTGGGATCAAACAAGGCTGCGGCGTGCAGTCCTCCGGTGCGCTGAAAGGTCGGCTGGGCAGCTTCCAAGGTTGTCGACAGTCCCAAGATGGTCGCTTCTTCTATTTGCGGGCCAGCCGCCAAGTGGGGTGTGCGCGGAAGCTTCAAACCCTCCAGCCCAGGCTTGCCGCAGAAGCCGCAGGACGAATTGACGAACATCTGTCGCACCAAAGCCCGGGTTCCCTCGGCCAATCCGGGCGGTAGTTCTGCGATCACGATATGCGGCTCTGGTCGGCCTTGATCGGTGGTCGGTCGGATCACCGTCAAGGGAGTTTGAGCTTCGATCAACCCCTCAGCGAATAGCCAACCTCGAACCAAGAACTGGTCTCGCCCGGGGGTCCGCATGGTGATTGCTAACGGCTCCCCCGCTCCGTCGTCATGGGCTTCGCGCCAGCGGATCTCCAGTGGTTCTTCCACCGCCAAGCGATCGGGCAAGGTTTGTCTTTGACCGGCGGTGACCAACTCGATGTCGTACTTGCTGGACGGCTCAAAGCCGGGGCCTTGAGGTTCTCCACCGGTGTTAGCATCTGCAGCCATGAAACGCATTCTAGTTCTCGCACTTCTCTTACTTGCTACTGCGTGTGCCAGCCTGCCGGGTTTTGAGCGCCCCGAGATCACTCTGGCCGGTCTCGACATCGACAACATTGAGGTCTTTGAGACCGAAGGCACGATCACCTTGCGTATCGTCAACGGTGATCGTAAGCCGATGACGATTGACGGATCGTCCTTCGATTTGTTTCTCGAGAGCTCCAAAATTGGTCGCGGGGTTTCCAACCAACGCTTGGAAATCGAGGGCTTGGACAGCGCGACACTGGAAGTACCGCTGTTCATCAGCAACCTGCGCCTAGCTTCCCAGGTTTATTCAATTTTCGAGCAGAAGAGCGATATCAACTACCGGATTAAGAGCAAGCTTTGGGTGGTCGGCCCAGTGGGCACACGTAAGATTCGCCTCGAGCACAACGGTCAATTCGATCTGGACCGCAACTAGAGCAAGAAGACAGCGAGCGCATCATGCGCCTCGAACCAGTTCTCGCCATCGCCCGGTATCACCTGCGTTCTGGGATTCGTGTAGGGCTTCGGAGCTTGACCATGGGATTTGTGGCCATGGTTGTAGCGGTGGTACTACATGGTGATCCGCGGGCACTCTTGGGCAAGTTGGCAGCGCTTCTGTACCCGGCACATTTCTCCTTAGTTTCAATAGCTATCTTGGTCTTGGCTTGCGCTGCGGTGACAAAGGTAATGTCCCCTCGCATACGAACCGACCTTGGGTCCTGGACACGACACCTTCCGGCGACCGGTGTTGAATATCGCCGAGGTGCGGTGCTGGGGATGTTCTTTGTACAGATTCCGATTCTCATCCTCTTTGTCGGTGTCGGGTGGTCGGCAGCCATGACCTCTCCGCTTTCTACGATCCCTAGGATGCTTGGAATCTTGTTGCTCATGTGGTCAGTGGCCAACACATCATTGTCCAGCAGGATTCCTGGTGTAGCCAGGGCGGCCTATGCGGCCGCAGGGATTGCATCGGTGGTCGGAACTTGGACCTGGTTGAGTCTTGGCGCCGCACTTGTGGGTGTTCTTGAAGTAAACCCCCGAGGAATAAAGCCGCCGGGTATTCAGCGAACGAGACACTGGGATTCCAGAACGCCTACGGTGGAGAGATTGTCTAGCATCAAGGCCGCGCAGATCTGGACTTTGATTTCTCTTCGGGCCCTTGGTTGGAACAGTGCCGGTGCGCTCGGTGCTGCAGCGCTAGCGATTGTTCCGTTAGTGTTTTTTGTCCGCAACAATGAACTCACAGAATGGCAAACGGCTCTCGGTGTACGGATGGCATCTCTATTGGCGACGGTGGCAGTGATGGCGACACTCGCCGATCTACTGGCCAGGCGACGCCCAACATGGGAGTGGAGTCGTTCCCTGCCGCGTTCAGCTGCAACCTTGGTTGTTCTTGACGCTAGCTTGTTGGCCGTTTCAGCGTTGCCGGGAGTCTTGGTTTGCGCGATAGCCAGAGCAAGCGCCTTGCCGATCGTGTTCGCGGCGATACCGTTCGTAGCAGTGAGAGGTGCCACTGCTGTGAGACGCCCAATCACCGCGCTCAGCTCTCCTGGTATTTCTTTGCTTGGTGAGGGCTTTGTTCTGTCGATGGTGGTCGCCTTGGTTCCTTGGGTGACGGTTGGCTTGATGTTCGCCCTTCCGATGGCGGTTTCTCTTGCGGCGACCGCAGAACGACAAGTTCGAGTAGGGCGATGGGACGAGCTGACTTATGTTCCTATGGCCGACGGGACCATGTCGGGAACCTCATGATTCGCCTGGACAAAGTGTCTTACTGCTACCGACCCGAACACCCGGTGATTCAAGATGCCAGTATCGACCTTGGCCTAGGCTTGACGCTGGTTGTCGGTCCCAACGGTGGTGGCAAGAGCACGCTCGCTCGACTCATGGCCGGAGTCGCCAAACCGCTAGCGGGGACGGTGCTGATTGGAGGTCATGATCCGTGGGTTGATGAGGTGGCGGCACGTAACCGCCTTGCTTATGTACCGGAATCTCCCGACCTAAGTCCCTATGCTTCGATTCGAACTGTTCTGATGCTGGTCGCTGGATTGCGAAATCAGCGGCCCCAGTCGGTCGCCGACGCGTTGTCCTGGTCAGGGCTGGAAGCTCAAGCAAGTGAAACGGTACGCGAGCTGTCGAAGGGGCAACGTCGCCGCGCCTTGCTCGCAGCGGCTTGGATCGGGCAGCCACAGCAGTTGATCCTGGATGAACCGTTTGACGGCATCGATCGAGAGTTTCGTTCTCAGGTCGTTCAATGGATCGTTGATCGACGAGCAGCGGGTGCGGCCATTGTCTTGATTTCGCATCAACTGCAACCTCTTTCGAATTTCTTTGATCGGGTGCTTGTGGTTCAAGCTGGCCGGTGTCACCTGCTGAAGGAGCTTCCGCCGCAGGGGTGCGATATGGACTTGGTCTATCAGAGCGTTGATCGGCAGAACAAAAAGGATTCAGAGCAGAAACCCAACAGCGGCTAGACTAGCTTGATGTCGCCGCGTAAACCTCAACGTGAATCTGTGCTCCACGAATTGGAGCACGCCGGAGGTTTACGCCCTGGAGTTTCCAAACAGGTCCATCAAAGCACCGGGACCCCAGAAGCGGAAGTTTTTGGTACCGCCAGTTTCTATCACCTGCTGGCGAATCCAGACTACGACCTACGGGTTTGTCAGGGTCTTTCCTGTCAACTCGCTGATTGCTCGGTCCGCAGAGAGGAGCTAGAAGCAAACGGGTCCAGGGTCGGCATGGTGTCCTGTCTCGGTCGTTGCGACCAACCACCCGCAGTGTGGGATCCCAACAATCCTGCCACCGGAACCGGACACGTGGCGACTCTCGGCGAGGGTTTGGCTTTGGATCTCGAGGCAGACGACGAGTCTGAATATCGAGGTCTAGCGAGAGCCCGCGAAGAGGGTTTTGATTGGGTGCTGGAACAGCTCGAACAATCGGGGCTAGTGGGTCGTGGCGGAGCTGGGTTCCCGACTCACTTCAAGTGGCGCACTCTACAAGGACAAGCAGAGACTGAACGCTACGTGGTATTAAACGCCGACGAGGGCGAGCCGGGAACCTTCAAAGATCGCGAGGTTATTCTGCGGCGCCCGCAGCTGGTGATTGAAGGACTGGCGATCGCCGCCGAAACGCTCGGCGCGCACGAGATCTACTGCTACGTGCGGGGCGAGTTTGGCCATGTCAGGGAAGCTCTGGAAAATGCCCTGAATCGAGCCCGAGAGCGAGCGGATCTCAGCGACAGTCTGACCTGGCACTTCGTCGATGGGCACGGGGCGTATATCTGCGGTGAAGAGACCGCGCTGATCGAGGCGTTAGAAGGTCGTCGTGGGATGCCGCGACTGCGTCCTCCCTACCCGGTCGAACTAGGATTTCGCGGCAAGCCAACCTTGGTGCAGAACGTCGAGACCATTGCTTGCCTTCCCGGAATCTTGCGTCGTGGCGGCGAGTGGTTTCGCGATTTAGGACGCGGTCAAGGGGGCACCAAGCTCTATTGTTTGTCGGGCCACGTCGCTCGGCCGGGGGTTTACGAGGCACCCCTTGGAGTATCCCTTGCCGAGTTGCTCCCGGCTGCCGGTGGCGTGGTTGGAACCCTCAAGGCGTTCTCGCCGGGGGGCGCGTCGAGTGGCTTCCTACCGGCAGATCAAGTCGATCTACCCTTGGACTTCAAACATCTCGGTGAAGCCGGTTCGATGCTGGGTTCAGCCGGGATCGTGGTCTTGAACGACACTGTGGATATGGTCGAAGCAGCTTTGATTCAAGCGGTCTTTTTTGAAGACGAATCCTGCGGTCAATGCGCCCCTTGTCGTATCGGCACCCAGATCCTGCGGCAAACTCTAGAGCGCTACCAAGATCAACGCGATCCGTCGGTCTTGAGCCACCTAGATGACGTGATGTGGGGCATGGGAGAGGCCTCGATCTGTGGCCTGGGCCAAGCCGCCTTCTTTCCGCTGCAGAGCGCGATCAAGTACTTCCCAGCCGAGTTTGGCGCAGCGGGCTAGCTTGGAATCACTCCGGAAACGAACCTAAAACGGCCAGCACTTCGTCGATGTCCGCGGTGGTGTGTTCGGCGGAAATCTGGAAACGAATGCTTTGGTCCCCTTTCGGCACTACCGGGAAGTTCAGGCCGGTAGCCAGGATGCCATGATCGTAGAGATGTTGGACTAAGGCGGTGGTGCGTTGGGTCTCACGCACCATCAGCGGGGTGACCGGGTGGCTTCCCGGAATAGTTTCAAACCCAAGGTTAGTTAACCCATTGGCGAAACGTTCTGTCATGGCGCGTAAGTGTCGCAGTAACTGTAGACCTTCTGGGCTGTCGAGGATCTCCAGTGCTTTACTCGCAGCGGCAGCCTCCCCGGCAGTGATCGGGTTGGAGTAGATGTAGGTCGGTGCAGATTCGCGCAGAAAGCGGACGAGTTCTTTGCTGCCGACCAGGTAGCCGCCGTTGACCCCAAGTGCTTTGCCCAAGGTGCCGACCAAGGCGTCCGCTTGGTGGCCTTCGTGTTCTTCGGTGCCGCGACCGCTTGCTCCAAAGGCGCCGACTCCGTGCGAGTCGTCGACGATGACAAAAGCGTTCTCTGGATAGCGATGATCGTGGCGCTCAGCCAGCGTCATGATCTCGGCCAAGGGTGCCGAAGATCCGCGCATGGAGAAAATCCCATCGGTGACGATCAGCGCGCGCTTCCCGGACCCAGACTCCAGGGCGGCTTCGAGTGCGCCGATATCCAAGTGGGGATAGATTTTCTTTTCTTGTGGTCGCGACAAGCGCATCGCATTGATGATGCAATTGTGGTTTAAGGCATCGCTAATGATGGTGGTTTCGGGCGTGGTCAACGGCACCAGTACGCCGATAGTGGTGGCGTAGGCCGAACTGAAGATCATCGCCGCTTGTCGCTGATGAAAGGCAGCCAACCGTTCTTCCAGTTCGATGTGCTGGCGATGGCTGCCGCTGATGAAGCGCACCGCTCCAGGGCCGACGCCAAACTCCGCCGTGGCCCGCTCTTCTGCGGCGATCACCTTCGGGTGCAGGGCCATACCCAGGTAGTTGTTGGAGTTCATCTTGAGAAACGGGCGAGCCCCTTGCCCTTCCAACTGGTAACGCGGTCCGTGGTTTGAGGTTGGTGGGATCACCTGGGTGATCACCGACTCCGCCCCTTTGGCGGTCCCCGCTTGTTCCAGCCCTTCGACCTGTTTCTTGAGAACCTGGTTGAGTTGATCTTGCGGCAAGACTTAAGTCCCCTTGGCCTCAGGCGGGCCCTTGGCCCAATGCGAGTTTGCCTTCTAGGTTTTCCAACATCTCAGCGGTCATGGTTGCTAAGTCAAAAGACGGAGCCCACCCCCACTCGCTACGCGCGGCACTGTCGTCCAAAGAGTCGGGCCACGAGTCGGCGATCGCTTGGCGGACCGGGTCGACTTGGTAGTCAATCCGAAACTTGGGCAGGTGCTCTCGAATCGCTGCCGCAAGCTCCTCCGGGGTGAACTGCATGGCTGTGACGTTGAAGGCGTTGCGGTGAACCAATTTTCTGGGATCGGCCTCCATCACTCCGATCGCGGCTTGAATCGCGTCCGGCATGTACATCATGTCCAAGCGAGTCTGTGGTTTCAGGAAACAAGTGTAGTGCTGGTAGCGAAGAGCCTGGTAGAAGATATCGACCGCGTAATCGGTGGTTCCGCCTCCCGGTGGCGCGGTCCAGGAAATGATCCCTGGATAGCGGACCCCGCGAGTGTCAACCTCAAAGCGTCGATGGTAGTAGTCGCACAACAACTCGCCAGCGACCTTGGTAACCCCGTACATCGTCGTTGGCCGCTGAGTGGTTTCCTGTGGCGTTTGTTCCTTCGGCGTGCCGGGACCAAAAGCGCCAATCGAGCTGGGCACAAACACCGAACAACCACTCTCGCGAGCGACCTCCAAAACCGAGTATAGTCCGCCAATGTTGAGCTCCCAGGCAGACTGTGGTTTCTCCTCAGCCACCGCCGAAAGCAGAGCCGCCAGGTGGTAGATGGTGTCGATTCTGTGGCGATCCACGACCCCGTGAATCTGCCCTCGCCGGGTGCAATCGAGGTGTTCAAACGGTCCTGACAAATGCGGGCTTCCCGGTTGCGGAGAGCGGATATCGGAACAAACCACGTGATCCGTGCCAAAGCGCTCCCGTAGCGCGAGCACCAGCTCGGTACCGATTTGGCCCAACGCTCCGGTGACAAGAATTCTGTTCATGTATTGGTAGTGCGGCTTGCCGAGTGGCAAGCCTGCATGGGAATGCTAGCTTGAACCGCCCGATGCGTCACCTGGGAGGAGGAAGACGTGATTCACGAAGTCGATTACTGGGATAACTTTTGACTTGAGAGTTTTGCCAGCTTAAGGAGGGAGCGAGCCAACCACGCACGTTGTACCAGGAGAAGACAAGCGCAGCGTGATCTGTTTGATTACATCGAGTTTTCATAATCGCATGCGACGCCACCCAAGCCTCCAAGGCTTGAGTCTTTGCCGATACGGCGATTCGGACCTCATAAGTAACAGGGATAGGTCCTCCGAAGAAACAAATCTCCGAAATTCATTCAGCCCACGACCGACCATTACCCTAACTCACGGTTCGCTCGTCCGCATTCCTCGAAAAAGAGTCAGTTTGCCCAACCCATACACCTGAAGCACTCCTTCTTGTCGATCGCACGCCAGCTGGATCTGCTCCTGCCCGGAGTCTCGATCTCCGGTCATCGTTAGCGCCCGGCACAAAGCAATCCGTTCCAAGATCACATTCTTGTTGTCCTCACCAAGAAATCTCGTATGTCCGTTTGGGTGAATACCGGGAGGACAGAAGCGCATTGGAGACAGCTTCTGCGAAGGTAACCCTGCCCAAGAGACCTGAGCGAATCTCCTTGCTGCAAAGGTGCTATCTTGAATTTCGTTAGCGATATCGCCTGCGTATAGATCACTAGCAAAGACGAGTACCCTATCTTCATTTATCTGATTGCGACTGCAATGGCAGCACCGTAGCTTCGTTTTCGATCAAGAAGATCCTCCGGTAACTAGGGCTAGGCCACTAGCGATACTGTTCGGGACTTGGCAGTCCAATGCGGTCAATTCCGTTATACAAATAAGAAGGGTTGGGAACCACCGGGGAACCACCGGGGAACCACCGGGTCCAGCCACCTACATGCCCGAGTTCACGCCCAAAGGCGCTAACTCACAACCGACTGGAGGAAAGAATGAGGAAATCTATTGCTTGGACAACCGCCCTTGCCGCGTGCGCGATGGTACTGGCCGTGACCCTGGCGGGTCCCCACAGCCAAGCCGGTGAGCTCAAAGAGATTGAAGACCCAGCGAAGGCCGATGCTGCTGTAATGGCTGGGGAAGAGCAGCTTACCCTACCTTCTGACGACCTCCTGTTTCTTACGGCGGACCTCAGCGGGGAACACTCTCAGCAAGGGTCGGACTCGACGTTTTCGCCTACCGGATTTATAGATCTCGCCTTTTGCTTCCAAGCTGGCGGTGGAGCATGGAAGAAAATCAATAATAGTTGTGTCAATTCATGTTCAAACCAGTGGAAGGTCTGTGCGGCATCCTGCAACGGAAACTCCACTTGCCTTACTGGTTGCGACAACGTGTGGACAAGTTGCTGCGTTACTTGCGCAAATTCCTTTTAGTGGCTGCACTGTTTGTCAAAGTCGCTAAATGTTGGCGAATTGCACTTGGCGCCGCATTCCTGTCGGCAGGTCTGACTTCGTAGTCCGAAGCTGGATAATGACGGATTGAGAGCCTGGATTTTCCGGGAAAACCTGGACTCCGAACATGTCTCTTTGGCAGTAAACCCACGATACCCAGGGCTGGCCCTAAGGCCCTGGGTATGCCTCTCGGGAAAGCTTCAGTCCACGACCGCAGCAACCAGCCTTGAACAACCGATGTTTGTCGAGGGCAATGGACCAGCAGCCAAACAACACACTAGAGTGTTCGCCACGCGATCGATGGAGCAGCCCAGTCCCCAGTATTAATTCAGGCTCAGTTGCTGGCCGGAGGGATGCAGCGGCAAAGAGCGTATCGACAATAGTGATGAGAGCCCTTAGTCAAACTGGTTCAACCTGGAATACATGGGCTAACAAGCTGGAACGCAGACGGATCAAACGCGAGCGAGGAGGAGTTCGCAGCCTGAGGATTCGAAATAAACCGTAAGTCCGACGCCATGGAATTCCGCTCGGGATTCAGGAGCGGGCCAATAGGGGAGCGTGGCATAGTCGTAACCCGGAATTTGCGATCCGATAAGCCGCGAAGGAATTATGGTTTGGACGTCCCAGAATTCCGCACGGGCTAACGATTCGTGCAACCAACACGCTGCCGCTGCTCTCCGTGGCCAGTGGCACCCGCATATAATCCTCACGCCTTATGACCGACCCATCTGTGCCCAGTAAATCTCAATTGATCGTCATCGACGGCAACGAGATCGACTTTCGCCCCGGCGAAATGGTTCTTGAGGCTGCGGCTCGGATTGAAGTTGAGATTCCCACCATTTGCCATGATCCGCGGGTGACCCCAGCCGGGGCTTGTCGCATGTGTTTGGTGGAGGTTGAGGGTTCTCGGGTGATGCAACCTGCGTGTGCGTTCCCGACCACTCCGGGGATGGTGGTGCGCACCCAAACCTCGCGGGTGGAGCGCAACCGCCGGTTCACTTTGTCGTTGCACATGGCCGACACTCCACAAGATCGAGAGCAAGCCGAAGACAACAATCCTTCAAGACTTTTCGACCTCGCTGATCAATACGGAACCGCGGGAACGTGGCCGTCCTTGGAGCAGGTGCGGCAAGGTCGTGACAACGATGACCCGTTCATCACCTTTCGACCCGATCGCTGCATCGCCTGCTCGTTGTGTACTCGTTACTGTGAAGAGGTCGAAGCGGTGTCGGCAATCTGGTTGGCGTTTCGCGGGGCCCACACCACCATCTCGACCGCCGACGGACGTGGATTGTTGGACTCCACCTGCGAGCTGTGCGGCGGTTGTGTCGACGTCTGCCCCACCGGAGCGATGGGCGAGCGAACTGGGTTGGAGTACGGCAAACCCGAAAAAGAACTCGAGAAGGTCCGCACTACCTGCAATTTTTGCGGCGTCGGCTGTCAGGTAGACCTGAACGTCGATCGTGAAGCCAACAAAGGGAGGGGTCAGGTGGTCAAGGTCACCAGTCCTCCACCAGGAACCACGGTCAACGATGGCAACTTATGCGTCAAAGGGCGTTTCGCCAACGACTTCATCCACCACGAAGATCGACTGACCACGCCGTTGGTTCGTGACGACTCTGGTGCTTTGGTGCCCGCGTCCTGGGATGAGGCTTTGGATCGTGCGGTCACCGGGCTCAAGGCGGTGGAAGCCGAGCACGGATCCGACGCGCTGGGCTTCATCAGCTCCTCCCGGTGTACGGTTGAAGAGAACTATTTGATGCAGAAACTGGCACGCGCAGCCTACGGGACCCACAACGTCCATCAATGCGCGGCCACGTGACACGCTCCCACGGTTGCCGGTCTGGTAGCCACCTACGGAGCCGGGGCGATGACCAATTCGATCCCCGAGATCCGTGACGTTGATTTCCTGTTTGTAACCGGCTCCAACACCACCGAAGCGCACCCGATCATCGCTATGGAGATGAAGCGGGCGGTGAAGAACGGTGCCCGCATCGCGGTGGCAGATCCGCGCCGGATACCCTTGGTCGACTACGCCGACTGGCACCTACAACTCAAACCCGGCACCGATGTTTGGCTGTTGAACGCAATGGCTCACGTGATCGTCACCGAAGGCCTGGAAGCTACCGAGTGGATTGAAGCCAACACCGAGAACTTCGACGCCGTGTGTGATGCCGTGCTTCGTTACCCACCCGAGGAGGCGGAGAAAGTCACTGGAGTTCTGGCGGATCAAATCCGCGAAGTTGCCCGCGCCTATGCGGCCACCGACAAAGCAGGCATCTATTACACCCTGGGAATTACTGAGCACACCTGTGGCACCGACAACGTCTACGCGCTCTCCAACCTGGTGTTAATGACCGGCCACTTGGGTCGCCGCTCGGTGGGGATGAACCCACTGCGCGGCCAAAATAACGTTCAGGGTGCCAACGACGCTGGCGCCACACCGGTGTTCTACCCCGGCTACCAAGACGCTTCCGATCCCGAGATCCGGCAAAAGTATGAAGACCTGTGGGGCGTGGCCCAGAGTGAGCGCCCGGGCTTGAACCTCAACGAGATGATGAAGGTAATGCAGAAGGGCAAGCTGCGCGGCATGTACCTGATGGGCGAGGACATTGTGGTTTCTGAGCCCAACGCCGGTAAGGTCGAAGAGGCATTGAACGAAATCGACTTTCTGGTGGTGCAGGACATCTTTCTCAACGAATCGGCTCGTTACGCCGACGTGATTCTGCCCGCCGCTTGCTTCGCCGAAAAAGAAGGGGTGTTTGCCAACTCGGACCGGCGAGTGCAACGGGTGCGCAAAGCGGTCGATCCCCCAGGCGAAGCCCGCGCTGATTGGCAGATTCTGTTGGAAGTGATGCGGCGTTCAGGACTGAAGCAGCCGGACTACGCTGACACTGGGAAAATCTACTCAGAAATGGTGGCCTTAACTCCCAAATTCGCCGGCATCTCTCACCAGCGAATTGAGACGGAAGGTGGGCTACAGTGGCCGGTCACCTCAGCCGACCAGCCCTCCACCGAGTATCTACACAAGGGTGGCGTGTTGCGCGGCAAAGGCTTGTTTCAACCGGTTGACTTTGAACCGCCCTTTGAGCAAGAAGACGCAGAGTACCCACTGATCTTGTCCACCGGTCGCACCCTGTACCACTACAACGCGGCAACCCAGACTCGTCGCTCTACGGGACTTTCCGCCAAACAGCCGGAAGCCTTCGTCGAGATCCATCCGCGCGACGCGCGCGAGCTAGGGGTTTCCGACGGCGAGATGGTGGATGTGGTGAGTCGTCGAGGGCGGGTGCGTTGTCGGGCGATGGTTAGCCGCCAAGTACGCCGCCGCGCGATTTGGATGCCGTTTCACTTCCCCCAAGCCTTAACCAATCGACTAACTGTAGACGCTGGCGACAAGGTCACCGGAACCGGTGAATACAAGGTTTGTGCTGCGAAGATTGAAAAAGTGTCCGAGTCGGTGGCGGAAACCACCTTCCGTGGCGCCTACGCCTCGGTCTAAGCTGCTGATCAATCAGCTTCTGGAAGAATTTCTAGGTCAGCAAGATCTTTGGTGCGGCCAGTCGCGGCCTTGTTGGCGCGAAGTTGCGACAAGCCCAATACCGGGATGATCAAATCGTCGACCTCGATTTCGATCCGCTTTGCCCAGGCATCTCCAAAGTCGACGCCATCAATAGAGGTAAGAATGTCGATGCGCCTGGGAGGCACGCCGATCTGCCACACCATTCCGGGAATCCTCAAGTCTTTCTCGGAGAATCCGAGCGCACGGGCAGGGGCGCCGAAGCTTCCCAGCGCGGTCCAAACCCGAGACACGTTGGTTTCGTCGTTGGCGACCCAAATGTCCAAATCACCGGTAGCTCTCGGGGTGCCATGAGCCGCCATGGCATGAGCGCCGACAACCAAGAAACGGGCTTTCATGGCGAGCAACTCTGCGAGTAAGTCGCGGAAATCGGTATTCACCGTGTCGCCAAACGCTGAAAGGAACACCCGGGCCACTTATCCCGCGCAAGAGGCTTTGGCATGCCGCCAGAAAAGCTCCACGCATCTCTGGTCAACTGCTCGACCATCGCCACCCGTTCGGAGGCGGTTGTCGTCGACAGGAGGCTCTCCTCCGGTTGCTGATCAAGGCGAAAGCGGCGTATTGGCCAGGAGCGTCGGCCACGGGCGCGGTCACTGTTGCTTGTCTGGGGGTTGTTCACGGCCCGATTTTACCATTGAGAGCGCCGTAATCCGTGCTTTTAGTCGGTACTGGTACGGTAAAGAAACGGGGTGTTCTAGGAAAAAGTGAGAATATTCCACCCGTGAAATGGCCTTGCCAGAGGGGTGCCTAAGAATATGATGAAAACGATCTCCAACCACTTTCCCCGAGCCGATGAAATGGAGCCGGTCTTGGCGTTGGTGAAGCGGGAAGCAGGCGCCTATCTAGCAACACTCGACGAGCGTCCGTTGGTCACCGGAGACCCGGAAGAGGCGTTGTCACGATTCCGGGTTTCCTTGCCCGAACAAGGTTCGGGTGCCACTGCGGCGCTACAAGAGTTGATCAACCAAGGCATCGACGCCACCATCGCCACCGCCGGGCCGCGTTGCTTCCACTTTGTGATCGGCGGCGCGACCCCTGCTTCTCTAGCTGCTGACTGGTGGGCTTCGACCTTGGATCAAATTGCCTACACCTGGGTGACCACGCCGCTCGGGGTTGAGCTGGAAGTGGTGAGCCTGGATTGGCTTAAAGAGCTGATGGATCTACCGGAAGATCTATTTGGCGTGATGACCACCGGCGCAACGATGGCCAATTTTGTTGGTCTGGCGGCGGCGCGGCAGTGGTGGGGACAAGAACAGGGGGTCGACGTTTCAGAGCAAGGACTAAGCGGGCTGCCTCCGGTCCCAGTGATCTCCAGTGGCTATGTCCACGCCAGCGCGGTCAAGGTCTGCTCGATGCTGGGGATCGGTCGGGGCCAAGTGGTTCGCTGTTCGTCAAGTGCTACCGGAGCCGTTGATTTGCAGTTGATGGAGTCTGCGCTCCAAGCGCTCAACGGCAAACCGGCGGTCCTGATTGCCAACGCCGGAGAGGTTAACGCTGGTGATTTTGACCCGATCGACAAGATGGCTGACCTGGCGCACAAGTACAACGCATGGCTGCATGTCGACGGTGCCTTTGGTCTCTTCGCGCGTGCCTGCCAAGCGACACGTCACCTAACCGAGGGCGTTGAACGTGCCGACTCGATTACCGTGGATGGTCACAAATGGTTGAACGTGCCCTACGACTGCGGTTTCGCTTACGTTCGAGATCCCAAGTTGTTGGCCAAGTCGTTTGCTTACACCGCCGCCTACTTGCCGGCGCCGGACGATCCCAAGTTAACCATCGGTGCCTTTGGCCCCGAGAGTTCGCGTCGCGCGCGAGCATTTTCCGTTTGGGCGTCGTTACGGGCCTATGGCCGCCAAGGCCACACCGAGATCATCCAGCGCAACATCGACTTGGCGCAGTATCTGGGTCGAGTGGTCGACACCGCGACGGATCTAGAGCGACTGGCTGACGTCCAACTCAACATCGTCTGCTTCCGCTACAACCCGGGAGGCATGGATGAGGGCGACCTCAACGATCTCAACCGGCGTCTTGGCGAAGCGGTGCTTAGCGATGGCCGGGTCTATGTCGGCACCACCGATTACTGTGGCAAGACCGCCTTTCGCCCGGCGATCTCCAACTGGCGCACTCGGGAGGAGGATGTAGAGTTGTTGGCAACGACCATCGTGGAACTGGGGGGATCGCTCAGATGAGTGAAAGCTCAAACCGAGATAGCTCAACAGTTGATTTTGTTGCCGACGGCCGCTAGCGCGCGTCGACAGCCTCAAAGGAAGAGATCGAAGAATACCGAGAACAGCTTGAGTTGGAAGACGCTCTCGATGAGCGACCACCAACCTGGGTCAGAAACCTCAAAGCGCGCTGGTTGATCTACTGCAAAGTGCGGGCGCTCAAAGAAGAAAAGATCCCTGGCAAAGCTCTGTATTAGTCGAGCGTCTTTGAGACGGTGCTGGTTTACGGGGTACTCTGGCGCGGTGACGAAAACAGTTCTCTTGGCGCGCTGGTGCTCAATTCTCGCCGCTGGAAGTGTTCTGTTTGCCGGTGCTTCGTGTGCACAGGAGTTATCGATGACCGAAACCCACCCAGGAACCGAAGCCTATTCGCCTGCTCTGACCAAAGAGTTGGCTAAAGGGGTTGAGGATCAAAGGGTCGACTATCGTCCACGCACACACCATCTGAAAAAAGACGGCTCCGCTCGATTCACCAATCGGTTAATTCTTGAGGCGAGCCCGTATCTACTGCAGCACGCGCACAATCCGGTCAATTGGTATCCCTGGAGCGAAGAGGCTTTCGAGACCGCGCGAGAGCTCAATCGGCCGGTCTTGCTTTCGATCGGATACTCGACCTGTCACTGGTGTCACGTGATGGAAGAGGAGTCATTTGAAGACTTGGAGATCGCCGAGTTTCTAAACCAGCACTACGTGGCGATCAAGGTGGATCGCGAAGAACGGCCAGACGTGGACTCTCTATATATGACCGCAGTGCAAGCGATGATCGGCGGTGGCGGCTGGCCGATGACGGTGTGGCTGACCCCCGATGGCAAGCCGTTCCACGCTGCGACCTACATTCCGGCTCGCGATGGAGATCGTGGTACCCGTCATGGCTTTTTAACCCAGCTCGGGCTATTGAAAGACGCCTATGCTGACCAACCGGACCGAGTGGATCAGGTTTCCAATTCCTTGGTCGAGAGAATTCGAGCGATGCTGGGAGAACTAGGACCGCGGGTCGAAGAGATTCCCGGTGTTGAGGTCATTGATACTGCGGCGGCTTCCTATGCTGGGCGCTATGACCACCAACTCGGCGGCCTAAACCAATCACCCAAGTTTCCCAGCCATCTTCCGGCGCGGTTGATGCTTCGGGTCGCCCAGCGGCAGTCCGAGCACTCCTACCTAGAAATGGCGACCCACACCCTACATGCGATGGCTTCCGGCGGAATGTACGATCAGCTGGGGGGAGGTTTTCACCGCTACTCAACCGATCGTAAATGGTTGGTACCGCATTTTGAAAAGATGCTCTACGACAACGCGTTGCTGGTTCCGGCCTATGTAGAGGCACAGCAAGCGACCGGTTCAGAAGCTAGGGGTGGACTGTCGGTGGTTGCTCTGGATGTCTTGAACTACCTGGATCGCGATATGTCTTCCCCAGAAGGAGGGTTTTTCTCCGCCACCGATGCGGACAGCCGCAACTCAGAAGGGGAAATGGAAGAGGGCTGGTTTTTCACCTGGACCCCTGAGGAACTAGTAAAACACCTAGGAGCGGAATCGGCGAAAGACTTAACTAAGGCGTACAATGTGGTTGAGGCGGGACACTTGGACGGGCGCTCTATACTTCACCTTTCCGCTAATCGTCCTGGGGTTCTAGACCAAAATCTTGAGCTTCGCGAGCGACTACGCCAGATTCGGGCCCTGCGACCCGCGCCGTTACTCGATGACAAGGTTCTAACCTCGTGGAATGGACTGGCGATATCTGCCTTTGCTGGTGCCGGTCGGGCACTCAACCGACCGGAGCTGGTATCCCGGGCGCAGCGTGCGGCAGAGTTTCTGACCGAGAAAATGATCCTGGATGATCGTCTGTATCGAGTTTTTCGCAACGGGCAAGTGCGGGGCGCTGCAGTGCTGGACGATTATGCATTTTTGATTGCCGGGCTACTGGATCTCTACGAGGCGAGTGGAAATAGTGCCTGGGCTGAGCATGCAGCAGCGCTGCAAGCAGTACTTGACGACCATTACTGGGATGCTAGCGGGGGCTATTTCCTGACTGCTGATGACGGTGAGCAATTGCTAGCTCGCGAGAAACCGGCCTACGACGGCGCCGAGCCTAGCGGTAACTCGATTGCCGCGATGAACCTCTTGAGATGGTCCGAGATGACCGGCAAGGATCGCTTTCGCAAACGAGCCGACGAGCTATTCACCGCACTGGGAGGACGTCTAGAGCAATCACCGACGGCTTTGGCGGAGTTGCTGCTGGCGCTCGACTTTCGCCACGCACAACCCAAAGAGATTGTCTTGGTCGCAGCCACCGAGTTAGCCGAACTAGCCCCGTTCCAGGCGGTCTTGCGTTCGACCTTCCGGCCTAATTTGGTCACCCTGCAAGCGATTGAAGGAAGCGACCTTGAGCGTCAGACCAAGATCTTTCCAGTCCTAGAAGGAAAGTATGCGATCGACGGACAGCCCACCGCTTATGTTTGCCAGGCTGGAGCCTGCAAGCGACCGACGACCGATCCGGATGAGTTCGCCGCCTTGATAAGAGGGGACACGATAAGGATTGTGTCCCCAAGCAAGAAAGAGGGGACACGATAAAGATCGTGTCCCCATTTGTAAATTACGTTTGGTCGTGATTCGCTTCGAGTTCTTCCAGCGTTCGTGGCCAATCGTCCTTCAGTAACCGCGACAGGGCGCGGTCCGCGAGGATTTTGCCTTTGGTTTGGCAGTGAGCGCAATAGTTGGTCTCGTTGGCGGCGTAGACGATGCGTTGGATCGGGTGGTCACAGCGAGGACAAGGTTGACCGAACTTGCCGTGGGCTGCCATCTCCGGGCGAAAGGCGGTCACCTTCTTGGGAAAAGTCTCGATCGCTTCCGCGACCAAACGATCTCGCCAAATGGAAAGAGTGGATACCGCCGCGGTAAACAGGCGATCGAGGTCCTCCTCACTCAATCGGGAGGTCCAGACAATCGGGGAAAGTTCTGCAGCGTGGAGAATTTCGTCCGAATAGGCGTTGCCAATCCCAGAGAACAACCGCGGGTCGGTAAGAGACCGCTTGAGGGTGTGGTTGGTCGAAAGCAAGCGATCACGAAATTGACCCAAAGTTGAGTCCAAGATCTCCAGTCCCCCAGGGTTGTGGGTTGCCAGGTTCTCTTCCCCCTCGATCAGGTGTAGAGAGGCTCTTTTCTTTTTGGATGCCTCGGTCAACAGGAGCGAACCCGAGGAAAAGTCAAAGCTCGCTAGGCTATTGCGCCCGCCAATCGAGGGAAGTGTGTCGCTCAGGTCGAACCACTTGAGTCGACCGGCAATCATCAGATGGAGGACTAGAAACAGGTCATTCTCAAGACCGAAGACGATGCGCTTGCCCAATCGTTTGACGCCACCAACGGACCGGTTAGAAGCCGCCGTCAGCGGCGGGTTGACACTGCGGAGCAGGAAGGGGCTGCCGAGGCGAACCGAAGCGAGACTGGTTCCCACCAGGCGGGTTTCAAGTGCCGCGCAGTAGGCCTCGATATCAGGGAGTTCTGGCACCCTATGATTATGACCACCAGCACGGGGTACTCGCCAGACAACGCAGCGAAGATGTCCAGGCAGGTACTAGTGGCTTCACTCGTGCGTGGTTTCTGTGGTGCCTATCTCGGTGACCTTGGTCGCGAACCTCGTCGCATCCAGACGACGGTCAGCATAGGAAGCGTCTAACTTGCTGAGTTGGTGCTCCCACCAATCCGGTTGAGGCGCAAGTTTGTCCCAGGTGGTCCCGGGACCATAGACCAGCCAAACATCCCAGGCCGGACCTTGCAGCCCATCGATGAAGGGCTGGATCACAGAGCCAACTCGACGATTCCCGTCCCAGTAGTGATGGACGTTGGTGTCACTCCACAGTTTGATGACGTTGCGTATGTTCTTTTCTTGTGCGGACAGTTGACTGGAAGAGATGAGGAATACCTTGACATCGGACAACCCGCGAGATTCAAACGCTTGACGAACTTCGGAGACCCCCCGAAGACAGACACCTCACGTGGGGCCGACCAAGAGCACAGCCCGCACTCCATCCGAAGCGGAGTTGAAGTCTGAGATGAAGGGCTCAAGGTCCTCGTTCAATACAGCATAGGCGTCGATAGGTGGCTCGGGTTGCAGGGCGAAAATCGCCCAAACCGAGCCAATAGCCAAAACGATCAAAGCTACGATCGACTTCAGTCGTATGATTCTCATGACGGCCACCTCACAGCCACAAGTTGGAGAACATTGAGAGAGAGCGCCAACAACCACAACAACAGGGCGCCCCAAAGGACCCATCGAAGCATTCGTGGGCGCTCAACAGGGCAGGCTTGGCCGGTGTCTTTGCGGGGACGGTAGACGGTCCAAAAACCGTAGCCAAGAAAAAGTGCAGCAACCCCAAGAATGATCCAACTGTACGGTTTTAGTCCGGCCGCCCAAACGGCCCCGCTTACCCCAAGAATGCTGACCAACAATGGCGCAATGACTGGCACGCAACAAGCGGTTGCTGCGACTGCGAGTCCTGCGCCCCCTGCACCCGTCGCCGCCGCGGTCCAACTGCGGATGGGTCTTTGTTGGCTCAAGACGCTAGTTCCATAGCAGTACACCCAACACCCAAGCGAAAATCAGCACAGTGGTCGCCAGACAACAGAGGGCGCAGAGACCGCCGCAGATGAGAGTTATTGTTTTCATTGATTATCTCCATTTGTTACGCGCTCAATCAGTTTGGATACCTCCGGTAAACAACATCGACCTGACGGATTGTGTACTTCGCAAGCGCAGTTCTTGTCTTCAACCGCCCGACGAATGGACTCAGCGGTTGGACTAGCCCCTAGATCCTCAACTTCCCGTCTAATTCGCTCACTATCGTGTAAGAAGCAGAAACAAGCGAGATCGGAACCGCCGACCTTGAAATTAGGGATGGTTCTTATTTCATTCCTGTGAGCCTGCATCCCTTGGTCACCGAAATAGACCACGCTACATTCTGTATCCAGGCACAAATAGACCGCTTGCCGAGGGGGAAGCGGCCCCAGAATCATTGAGGCGAAAGTATTCCACTGCACCGATTGTCCCTCGCAACTAGAGAGCGGACAAAGGTTGGGGCCAGTGATTGGATCTGGGCAACAGGGTTCAATCATCGAGACCGCGCTTCTCCGCTTCCCAGCGATCGAGGGGGGTCCACATCCCTGGACATAAGGCCAAGATTGGAGAGCCAGGGCGCTTGAGAAACCTTGATAGGTAGTAAGGAATCACCCTCATTTCGCATCCGCGCAGTCCACTGATCGAGGAAAAGATGTGGCTCAAGCCGACGTGCAAGTGAGCGTAAATGGTGACCGCCAAGATCCAAGATGCCGAGGACGGCCCCCAAGGGAGGCTACGAGTCCGGGCGTCCCAAACCACCAGGATCAAGGTCACAGCCAGGACCACCCAAAGAAAGCGCCTGCCATCTCGCCGCAGCCGCACAAATCCCAAGTTAAAGATAAAAGGAATCAGCCAGAGGCCGGTTACAACAAACAACCACAGTCCGCGATGCAGAGAAGGTGTGGTCAAGGCGCGAAAGTGGGCAATGAAGAAGCTTGCGTAGTAGACCTGGATAGCGCCAACTACAAATTTACCGATCCGTCCGGCAATACCCGAGGGTGGTATGGAACTGTCGTTACTCGGCATCGAACCCCCAAATATGCTCCAAAGAAGGGCAAGGGCCGTTTGTGTCGGTGTTGAGGCACGCGAGCTCTAGCGCTCTTAGCTTGCGCTCGATCTGTTTTAGGTCGCGAATCCGAGCTCCAACATCCAGCAGCTTCGAATGAATCTGGTCCTGTACGTCGGCGCAAACTGCGGTACTGGTTCCGAGTTCCAAAAGCGAGTTGATCTCTCTCAAGGTGAAACCGAGGTCTTTGGCCCGGCGAATGAATCGCACTCGCCGAACGGTTTCCGGGCGATAGCTTCGGTAACCCGCTGCGGTGCGCGGTGGTTCCGGTAGCAGGCCACGTCGTTCGTAGAACCGCACCGTCTCGACCCCGATATTCGCTTGTGCAGCTAGTTGCCCGATGGAAAATCTATTCACAGTCATACGATAAACCCCGTACCTAAGTACGGGGTCAAGGGGCTGACCGGATCGGAACGTCTCGATCGGATTTAGGGCTGGTTGGATACTCGACGCAATTCTTCGACCCGCTTTCGGTTAACCCCCAGATCTGAATGGCCAGTACGGGCTGCGGACCGTACCTCGATGCGACCGTCGCCCGGGTTTAGAGACAGTTCGAGATCGTCGATAAAACCGAAGACACGGCTACGGCATTCCGCGGCCAAATAGTGCTCTTCATCAACCACGATCACTGTCCGCGGTATCTTGGCGACGGTTTCCTTTAGATGCTGCCAAGCGGACTCCGGGTCACCAGAGGAATGCAAGGGCTCGATCCGATGCTGAATGTCCGTCGCTATCGAGGAAACGCAATTGGGGCTGTCTGGACAAGGGGCAAAGCGATCGGTGATCTTGGCATCCAACGACCCGCGGGCCCGGACAAACAGTGACGCGACAAAGGCGACAAAAAGAACCGCAAACGTTGCGATTAGGTATCCGATCAAGCGTTGCAGAATCTTTTTCCGACCCAGCCCATCGCGGCGCCGCCGATAGCAAAGATAACCACCGCTTCAATACTCCACCATAGCCACATATTCGCTGGCAGGTTAAACAGCCCGCTAAAGTTGAGATAGGTGGATGCTGCGATAGCCGCCAAAATCAAGCCGAAGGTCAAGCCGCGGCGCCAACCGGGGCTGCCCAACGCAGATCCAACCAAGCCATAAATCGCTGCGAACACCAGACTACTGACCAGAGAGTTGCGGAGCCAGATCGGCATCATCGCCGCCATATCGGGCGGGTCTTGATTCAGCGCTGGAACCCAGAATGCTTCGTTTGCTCGATAGATGGGGTCGAGCACGCCTTCGTGGATTACTGGGCCGGTAGCGAAACTCATTAAGTTGGTGACCAACCAAAAGGTCAGACCACCAAGGGCAACTAGTTTCCAGTTCATTGAAGGACCTCCTTGGCTCGATCCTAGCGTATGGGTAAGATTTGTGACCATATACTAGCTAAGTTCTGGACGGGTTCGACTTCTGGGGGAGGTCAAGTGCGAAGACTTTTTCTTTGTTGTGTTCTCGCGGCTGCGCCATTAGGAGCCGAGGGACGCATTGATCAATACAACCGAGACCTAACTTCCGCAGTCCTTGCAGACGCGGTTATCGACGCGAATGGCCTCGGCCTTGAACTTGGCCTCGCGACCCTGCGGATTGAAGAAGGCGTGTTATTCGCAGCAGCCCCAATTGACGGGCAATCCCGAGAGTTTGTTTTTGTAGGCTCTGGCCGGATAACCCTGGATCCGCCCAATGAGGCTGAGCGAGATCAGCTTGAGTTTTTTATTGACGAACCTCGTTTAGCAGAATTGGTTGAGACAGCTGTTCTGGTCATAACCAACAATCAAGCGCTGGAAGCGATCCAAGCTCGTTCACAGGCAACTGCCAGCGACGAAGATCAAGCAAAGGCGAGCAGTACCTACAAAGAATGGATCGAATCCGCGGAAAGAAGAGTACTCGGCGTGCAAGGAGCGATCCTGAGAGATTTGTATCAGGATCCTGTTTACGAAGGATACGTTTGTGCGTGGATCGAAAGTGAAGAGCGAGGTCGGTTCATTTACTTGGTCGACCCGGAGGCGTTTGAGCAAGCCATCCTCGGTCAGTTTGTATACACAGAGCTGACGGAAAAAGAGAGAAAGAAAATTCAACGCTCCCTCCATAGTGAGCAAAGAAGAGGCCGTCTGATCGGCACCAACGTTGACCAAATCGGCAGGTTCGATACCTGGCTGTCGGCTCACCATGGAGGGCAAGAAGCTAATCGAGCCGGACGCCGTACCTTTGCACCCGATCACTATCAGATCGAGTTGGAAGTTCTTCCAGGAGGGCGTGAGATCAACGCGAAAGCAACTGTGACCTTACGGGCTCAACATCGAAGCTCCGCTGTGCGATTGACGATGCATTCGGATTTGTTGGTTACGTCGGCGAGCCTTGGCGAGCAGAAACTTGAACATTCCATTGAGAACGGAGAGCTGTTGGTTTTCTTACCTGAGACCCTGGAAGCTGGCGAGTCAACAAGTATCACCGTGAGCTATGGGGGGCAGTTGATCTACAAAGATGGGTCTTCAAGAGCGTTGATGGATACCACAGGCTGGTACCCAAATACAGGATTCTTCGACAGTTCCACATTTGATGTCACCTTTCGATGGCCTGAGCGGCTGGATTTGCTTGCATCGGGGGTTCGGGTCGGTGAAGGAGTGACCAATGGACAACGCTGGGAGCGCCGGGAGTTAACCAGGCCGAGCAAAGCCTTTGGATTTGAAATTGGCCGATTCAAGACAGAGACGGCGGTAGTCGAAGGGATCCCGGTCACCTTTGCGTCTGACCCGGAAGGACGTGTATTTGCGAGTAAAGAAAGCCGTCAAGATCTCTTTGATGCCGTTCAAGAGTCCCTGAAGTTTTTTGTCGACGCATTCGGTGACTATCCCTACGAGAACTTGACGATTGTCACTACCAGTCGAGATTTTTCCCAATCGCTTCCGGGGTTTGTCACGCTGTCTTCGTTGATGATCACCGACAACGGATGGTCTGCTTTGTTATTTGGCTTGGAAGATCCGCGCGGAATTGTTGCGCACGAGATTGCTCACCAGTGGTGGGGACATGTGGTGTCGTTCGAAAGTTATCGCGACACTTGGGTAACAGAAGCAATGGCAAACTATGCCGCGAAGCTGTACATACGAGAGAAGGTGACGGATTTGCGTTTTGGCTGGGATCCGACCAGTGGTTGGCGGAGGGCTTTGACCAGAGTTCTTGACGACGGAACTACGGTCGAAGAAGTAGGACCGCTGGTCATGGGGCCGCGTTTGAATTCCAGTAAAACAAGTGCCTACGAGCCGATTGTTTATCGAAAAGGCGCCCTTGTATTAGGAATGCTGGCGAGCAGCATTACGGAAGAACAGTTTCTGGAGGCTCTTCGGATCTTGATCCAGTATGTCGATGAACGAAATCTGACCCTGTCAACGGAGACGTTCATCGTTGCGATGGGAAAAATTGTCCAACGGGACTTCAGCGAGTTTGCCGATCAGTTTGTATATCGCACAGGTGTGCCCTCAATTGAATACGAATATTCGATCGAGGAAGTCGGCAAAGGAAAATGGAGGCTGCAAGGCCAGCTTTCCCGTCGTTCATCGATTGATTACCGATATGAGGTTGTGGATGTTGGTCAAGGACGGTTGGATGTGCAACGCGTTGTGTCAAGGGAGGTCGAATCTCAAGACGCCACCATTTATGTGCCAATCCGGGTTGTGCTTGCGGGAAGCAAGAAGGAAGGTAAGAAGAAAGGCGGAAAGAACGAAGACGGCAAAGGATACGAATACCGGGGAGGTCTGGTGACTTTGGCCGCCGAGACCATGGAGATCGACTATGAACTGGAACAAGAACCGACCAAGCTATTGATCGATCCAGTAGATGAAGTCTTCGCCTTGACCAGAGATTTGGGCGACTACCCGAAACGAAAACAGCTTCATATCGGCTTGGATGCGCTTGGTCAAGGAGAGGAAGCATTTGCTCGCCAAGCGTTTAACAAGATGTTGTCCAGCGCAGCCTACGAAGGAGAGGAGGACCTTCCTAAACTCCGCCTCAAGAATGAACAGGAGACCTATGACTCCCGTGCCCATAGGGAGCTTTGCCGCCTCGATTTGAAGCAAGGACAAACTGCTTCTGCAGCAGTTCATCTCAAGCAAGCACTAGAGGTAGCAAGTCGGCGCCAGCGGAGCTTCCTCCGTTTTCGCATCCTGGAGGCGAAACTGGCCCTTCATCGTGGAGATCCAATCTCAGCCCGAGATGCTCTGCGCAAAGACATCTATCGCAGAGAGGTTGACTATCTTGAAGCTAGCTTGGTTTTCGCGGTGGCCGCTGCACAGTCTGGGCACAAAGATGAAGCTGAGGTGGTCCTCGATCGACTCGAAGGGCGACCTGTGGAGACAGAATTATTACAAGCCGTGATTGAGGGTTAATCGGGATTTCCAGTTGGGTCTACTACGACTCGATCCAGCGTTCTCCTTCGTGCCAAAACACCACCGCCATCACCAAGAGGGCGAGGCCAAGTAAGCCTCGGGCGCTTAGCATCAGATCTAGGGGCAGGCTCCACGGCGCTTCGACACGGGCCCAAGACGTGGAGAGCCCCATCAGTCCTCGCCAACTCGGAGCGACCCAAAGAGCAACGGCACCGGTGAGCACCAGGACGCCGTTGCGGGTCCAACTTAAAGGGCGAAGCGCGTGCCTACGGTGTTCTTTGTTGAGTCGCCAACGCAGCAACAGCCACTGATCGGCCGCAGCCAGAGGCTGAGAGTCATCGAGGCCAGCGAGTTGCAGCAAGAACTTCTGAGCGATCAGAGCTTCTTCACATGAGGTACAGGTCTTGCCACAGGCTGAGATCTTTGCTTCGAAGGTTGCAGACCATCGCCCCTCGGGTGCGCCATGAAGATGTTCGCAGCTCATGATCTCAATACCTCAGGTCCGATTCCGTGAGCCGACAAGATCTTTGCCAGCCGTTTGCGGGCTCTAAACAGCGCTGGTCGCACGCTGGCGGTCCGCAGTTTGAGCATGTCGGCGATCTCTTGGTGGCTGAATCCTTCGACGTGAGCCAACCAAACCAATTGCCGATCGCGAATTGAGAGCTTGGCCAACAAAGGGGCTAGGTCATACCGCAGGGATGATGGAGGAGACGTAGCGATGCCGGCTGCTTTCTCTAGAGATAGCTGAAAAGGTCTCTGGCGTCGATAGTGATCGATGACTAAGTTACTGGCTACGCGGAACAAGAAACGCCGACGGTGCTCATCGCTTTCTCCTTGAAACGAAGATTTGACGTAGCGAAAAAAGACATCCTGGAGCAAATCTTGGGCGAGATCCCGGTCGGAAGTTGCCCGCGTGAGATAGCGAAGCAGGGCGGGGGAGTTTGCTTCATAGGTTTGATGGAAGTTGTTCTTGGATGGCAGTGTCGCTTCTGTCGCTTGACGCACCTCAACCCGACCCGGGGCCACCAAGTCGGGTCGAGGGAGCGTGAAAGCAACTGCGGTCACGAATCCATGGTTCCATCAGATTCCGGTTGCCGCAAGAGTCCCCACTTTTGCGACAGAAAATAACTCACGCCAGCGGCCAACATCACCGCCAACCCGGCGACAGTCAACAAGATGCCAACGATATTGAGGCCTTCACCACCGACCTGGTCGTCCAGAAAATAGAAAGCCCCGCCCAGGGCGACGGCGATGATTCCTCCCCGTACCGATCGCAAGATCGAAGTGTAGGGATTGTTGTCGAGAGGAATTTCGGCGGTTGCGACGAATTCCTTCCCAGCGGGAGTGTTGAGGAATTGATTCAACTCCTCGCCCTCTTCAAACTGCTTCAATATGTTTTGCTGAAGTTCGCTTTTCTTTTCCACCGCGGTGCGCACTTGGCGCCCGCTGGTGATAGTACGCACGATGGTGACGATGGCGATGAACAGCGCAATCCCCAAGGTCATCGGTGCAATGAATTCCCAAATTTCCATATCAGCTCCTTTAGTAGACCGCGGAAACGTCCTTCCGCTATCTAGTACAACGGAGTGAAGAGGAAAGTGTTAGCAGCCAATGCAGAGCTTTCTATTGAGTACGCTTCTCTACGAGTAGATTTTGGAACTGCCTTCTTGGCCCTAATTCAAGTCGACCTCTAGGATGTCCCCCGAGGTCAAAGTTACTTGATCAATCAGCCGTGCTTGTTCGAGGATTTTCCAAGTACCCTCGGGTAAGCCCCTTGCTTGCAGGGTGCCGCGGTGCAGGGTGGTAGGGAGCCCCAAGCGGCTGGCGAAATCTGCGTAGGCCCAATCACCGAGTTGAATGGAAACTGGATCGGGTTCATCGCCCCGGACAATGATGGTACCTACCGGCTTACGGTGCACCAAAAGTCCCTGCTCAGAGGCTTGTTCTAAGTTCATCCAGGAGCCGATCGCCCAGATACCTCGATGCCAAGAAGTTGCTCGAACCTGCCCGTCATTCTCACTAATATCGAATTTCGCTACTCCTTGGGTGTTGGCGGTGGTGGTGTAGTAGGAGCCCCCGTTTGTCTCAAGAAAGACAGTAGACCCAGGTGCGACCGCCACGACTTCGATCTTTGGCCCAGCATCGGTCAACTCAACCAACTGATACTTGGGATAACTGTGTTCGGTGAGGGTAAGTGAGATCTGACGACTCTGTCGAGGATCACTCCAATCTCGAGCTTTGAGTTTTTGGAGACCTGCCCGAACCCCTTCGAAATGAAAAACTCCGTTGTCATCGGTGGCCTGAGCCTTGCCGTCGAGTTCCACCAATGCCTTGGCGGGTACCCCTTGAGAGTCAACAACTTTTCCTTCTACAACCAGTCCGCCGAAGTGCAAACTAGCGAAATGGGTTGCTGCATCCGGGATCTCCACTTCTATTGGACCCCAGGAGCGTTGTTTTGAAACCCAAGTTGCCAACCAACGCCCCGGGGAAGGAACGACCCCCAAAAACTCTCCGGAATCGACCGGTGCGGTTGGAGCGGTCACGGTTCCGCCAACCACTTTCTGGCTTTTCGCGCCGAAGGTGGATTGCGAAGTGAGAATCAAGCTGGGCCCTTTGGCCACTCGTGAGAAAACTATCTCGCCGTCTTGGCCGGGTTGGTTGTTCAACGACACGGTGCCTTCGACAAGAACCCCCGCATCACGGCAATCGAATTCGGATTTCCGCTCGTCTACCTGCACAGTTGTCTCGCAGGTCAATTGTCCGCGGTTGTTGAACGCTTGAACTTGTATCTTGGCAAGAGGGATGGAAAGTAGGGTGGCTGATGCATTCTCGACCTCGGATTTCCGGAGGTCGAATTCAAAACCGAAACCGAACGGATCCACGACTACACGCCCATTTTCGTGGGCGGTTTGAATGATCAACTCTGCTCCATGATCCAATGTTAGATCCCCGAGATCATCGAACCGGGTTGTTTCAGAGGGAGTGGCAAGCGTCAACTGTGGGGCGTAGCCGGTGGCCTCTATCCGCAGTGGTGCTTCTTCGGCGCTTAGCCCCCAGAGTTCAAATCGACCGTCTGGACCACTGTTTGTTTCGACCAGATTCCCCTGATGCCAAGCGAAAAGAGGCGGTAGTTCACTCTTCCTAAGTGCCCATACCTTTGCTCCAGAGACCGGACTGCCTTCGCGGTTCAATAGGCGTCCGGTAGCGCCAAGCCCAGTCGGTAAGTAGACCGGGCCAAGGTCATATTGGTCCCCTTCGCTCAAGCGCGGAATCGAGTGATTGGTCGGACCGGTGGAACTGGACTTAATAACCAAAGAGACTTCTTGGTTGGAGGGGATAGGTATTTCAAATGAACCGTCACGATTGCTAGACCATCTAGAGAACTGGTGACCGTTGATGATCGTGATGGTGGCATCGGAGGCCGGAAGCCTGGATTCCTGATCCAGAACTAAACCGGTAACCGTAGAAGGTTCCGCCAACGTAACTTGAACGATCTCTGAATCTGAGGAATCAGTGGAATGGCGTATCTCTTGAAACCCTTCGGCGCTCACTGACAGATCTACCCGTTGATCTATCGGTACTAGCCCAAGGTGAGCGACACCTCTGGCTTCGGTATACACCAGATGACCGATGTCGCTTCGTATCTCTGCACCCTCAATAGGCTGCCCGGAAGTATCGCTCACTAGAACCCGTAACGGCCTCCCCGAAAGTAGCTTGAAATCAAGCGCAACGTGATCGTTGCCTGGGGCGATCTTTTCTACCGACGGAACCCTGTTGTCGTCTTGGACTCGGACCACCACTCCAGTAGTAGCCACGCCGAGAAACTCGAACCGACCCTCTTCGTCGGTGGTGGTCATGCTTTCAACGGCCACCGCTAGGGATCCCTCGGTCAAGCTCTCCAAGCTAACCAGAGCACCATCCACGGGGCTTCGAGAGCCATCTGTAACCGAGCCAGAAATTGTCCGTCCTGATACAGCGCGTGGTGCGGAAATATCTGCAGGCGCCCCTTGATTTGCAATGGCTACGGTCTCAGGCCCGTCAAACACCCAGACTAGATTCCGTTCCGGGATTGACGCTTGGAGAAGTC
The DNA here is from genome assembly GCA_965248055.1 of Candidatus Multivoradales bacterium. Classification (GTDB taxonomy): domain Bacteria; phylum Acidobacteriota; class Thermoanaerobaculia; order Multivoradales; family JAHEKO01; genus CBDCXF01. The sequence continues at coordinate 1,893,719 of CBDFIJ010000004.1, read as the reverse complement.
CATCTTGGGGACCCCAGAACGCCAGGATCGGTTGGTCGCGTTCTGCTCTGACGCTAACCCGCGTGAATTGCTGACCGATCGAGGTCTCGACAGCGCCCGGTTGGCAGACCAAATCAACACTCGGTCGATCGGTTGTGTCCGACCACCAAGATGAACCATGCGGTCCGATCGCGCGCACCCGCCAAGGAACACCCAAAGATACTGGAACTCGGGAAGAGGCTGACGACGTGGCAGGCCATATGGGAAGAAGCTGCTCCGGCACTTCGGTCCACATCTCAAGTGGAGCACTGACGATTTCGAAAGAGTCCCCACAGTTGGTTCCGGTTATTTCCAGGGTTGTTGCTGCGGCCGATCGGTCGACCGTGGATCGAGCTGGAGGGTCTTGGAGTCCCCATGCCCATACCGGAGGCGTGGCGCAGGAATCTTGGATCCACTCACCAAGAGCGTTTTGGCACAAGCTGCCGGCTGTCATCGGTAGCACTCCGGCAAACCAGAGAACGATTAACAAACGGAAGTGAGAGCTGAGTCTTCGATGTTTCACGATTGGCCGCTGGGTTTGAGGAAGAAGATGACCTCCGCAAAACTTTCACCCACTAACGAGCGAAAAGGTTCATAGCGGAGGATTAACAGTTGCTCAGACCGAGAGTCCGCCTTGAGGCGTGAATAGCTTGATCCGTGGTCAATCGGTAGCGGTAGAGAACGGAAGGAGCCGTCGTCCTCTAGAACAACCAAGCCCCACACCGGAAAACCGCCGCTCATCGCTCGGAGAATCAAAGCCGGCTTGTTTTGCCACTCAATGAGGTCGTCAATGATGATGTGCTGATTGAGTGTTTCGGCGCGATTTTGCTGGTCAATGGAGAATGCATTGGTCGCCGCAGTGTCCATATCTTGGCAGAAATCGGACACCCCAACCAGTGTGGTGTCCCAGCGCTGCACTAGAGAGCCTTCTCGGTCGAACAACGAAACCCCGGGTTCCACACCAGGGGCGACAGCCAATGTGCCGTTGGCGAGAAAGCGTAACGACCCCAATCGACCGGTAGTGCAACTGTTCATGGATCTAGCTCCGGCACCGTCGCGGGAAATCCAAATGGGAGTAGTTGGACCTTTGTCTTTTCGGGCTGTATCGCTCTGAGAGGGTGGGCCATTCCCGGGCGTCGCTTGCTGCTGAACGGCGTCCAGGTCTAAGGTCCAGGAAATCGCCCCATCGACAGACGCAGCACCGGTGTCTTGATCGACCTCCGACAACTGCATGCCCAATACAGCTAGGGTATTTTGGTGGACGTCGATATCCTCGATCGCCTCAAAGAGAGCAAAGCTCGACCAGCCGTTGGCTTCAGACCGAACACCTATTTCCCGCAAGGGTGAGCCCAGGGCCATCGTCTTCTTGTGGGTAGCCAAGTGCCAGCCGACCCAAACCTGGCCTTCTTGATGGTCGGTTGTCCAAGTTCCGTTTACTGTCACCAGGTGGTCAACGTTGCCTTCAACCGTAGCCACCATGACTTTTTCGCCATCGCCGAAGCGAATGTCACGGGCACGAACCTCCGACGCAACGGGCCCGGACTGTCGAACGACCAAGAAACCAGGTGCCTCACTGCTAGCCCTATAAGGAACCAACCACAGGAGTGCAGTAGCAAGCAGTAGCTTGCGCAAGAAAGTCACCGCCGTGAACGAAGGCGGTGCTAAATATCCCAGCAGTACATGCACCCGTCGCCGGTGTAAGCACAGACGAAGTAGTCTTCGATGACCGCGGCGCGGGAATTGGTGTACAAGCGGCAACCGCTTGGTGGCAGGGCTGATGTCGCTTTGGCGAAACTGAGTAGAACAAACATCAACAACAAGATTCTTCGTGGGGCGAAACCAATAGACACTCTTTGAGAATCGTTCATCAGGCCTCCTTTGCCTAAGGACCCTTCTTTGCTAGAGGGACGCTTTTTGAATGGGGCGAGTATTGTTGATCTGAACGAAAATTCTATGTGACGGGGATCACGCACAGCCCTTCGTACGCTCTCCCCAACCACTTGATCAACACCATCCCCGCTTCCTCAACGGTGCGACCAAAGGCAAGGATGCCGTCTTGGTGGCCGCCCATGGCGAGGATCTGACGTTCGGCAAACAGCCCTTGCTGGTAGCAGGAGGCGATAGCTTGGGCCATGGCCGGAGTGCCGTAAGTGGCCGTAGGGTCAGTGATCGGGATGCGCAATTTCACAGCCGTATTCCAGATGGTTGGAGAGTGAGCATGCAGAACCGCTTGAATGTGGGGTCCCAGGTCATAGATCGCGGCGTGGCTAAGCGCCTCCGAAGACGGTTCGGCACGACCATGACTTGCGACTTGGTTGGCCCGGGTGTTGTAACTGTCCACGACGGCGCAGTCGGAGAGTTTCAGGTGGTCCTTGCCTGAAGTCTGGGTTCCGGTGATCAAGAAGCTCCGCCTTCCCCGCCCGCTGCTACGACGACCGACACGGACACTGGCGTTGCCGTAACCAAACCCCTGGTACAGGGTTGGATCCTGGCCGACCAGTTGGCTGCGAGCCAAGATCTCTCGCCAAGCAACCAGCTGGCAGAAGACTTGGTTAACCGCGTGCGCATCGATTGCCACTCCGGTATGAGAAAGTTCGAACTGGATGACGCCTTCGTTGATGGACATGGTTTCAATCGGGTGATCGCTTTGTGCAGACTAGCCCGGTTGCCGGTATCTTATGGGGGTGTCGTCGAAGTTAAACATCACTTGGGATCAAGGCAGGCAAACGGTTGAGGCGCAAGTTGACGCTGCTTCTCCGCCAGCTGCAGTATTTTTGTTCGCTCATGGTGCCGGTGCGGGCATGCTGCATCCATTCATGCAGGGTGTGGCGGAAGGGTTGGTCGAGAGATCGATCACTGTTGTTCGCTATCAGTTTCCCTATATGCGGCGACTTGCCGAAAGCGGCAAGCGCTGGGGGCGTCCGGACTCGCCATCAGTTCTGCAGGCCACGGTGGGCGCGGTGATCGAGTGGGCGCTTCTGGAGTTTCCCGGACTGCCGATCTTTGCCGGCGGCAAGTCGTTGGGTGGTCGCGTGACCTCCGGTTGGTTGGCGGTTCAACCCTCTACACCGGAGACCTTACGGGGCCTGGTGTTCTTCGGCTTTCCTTTGCATCCCGCTGGGCGGCCCGCAGTGGATCGCGCGCGTCACCTGGCGGAAGTTTCAGTGCCGATGCTGTTTCTCCAAGGAACCCGGGACCGTTTGGCGGACCTGGAGCTCATGCAACCGAAGATTGATTATTTGGGGTCGGCGGCGACTCTTCAGCGGATCGAGAGTGCCGACCATGGCTTCCAGGTTCTCAAGCGAAGCGGTCGCAGCGATCAAGATGTACTCGTTGAGCTTTGCCAAACGGCCGTCACCTGGATGCTGGAAGTGACCGCTGGAGAGCGATGAGAATTGCCGATCAACTGAGGGCCAACTTGCGGACTCATGGGGACGCCGAGAAGGCTCCACAAATGCAGGCCTACATGAAATCCGAGATGCCTTTTCTTGGGGTGATCGCCCCCGAGCGGCGCCTCTTGATCAAGGAAGCGGTTGCCAAGCACTGGCCGACGCCTAAACAAGGGTCTCAACAGGAAGAAAAAGTGGAGTGGCGCGAGACCGTGGAAGACCTATGGCGTAACGCCACCCACCGCGAAGAGCTGTACGCGGCTTTGGACTTGGCTGACCACCCCCGGTTCAAGCAATATCAAGACCTCGAACTTCTGCCTCTGTACCAAGAGATGATTGTCACCGGCGCCTGGTGGGACTTGGTAGACCGACTGGCCACTTGGCGCATTGGTCACTTACTGCGCCACTTTCCGGAGTCGATGACCCCAATACTCGATCAATGGTCGATGGACGATGATCTTTGGCTGCGGCGCACGGCGATCCTGGCGCAACTCAAATCTAAACAACATACCGATCCGGGGTTGCTCAAACGCTGGATCGAACCTTCTCTGGAACACCAAGATTTCTTTCTGCGCAAGGGGATCGGTTGGGCGCTTCGCGAGTTCGCCAAAACCGAGCCCAATTGGGTAATCCAGTACGTTCGCCAGCACGCTACTGCGATGAGCCCGCTGTCCATTCGCGAGGCGTTGCGGCGGGTCTTATCCCCAGAGGAAATTCGATCCTTGATTGATCAGAAGCGTTGACAAGCGTGCGGTAGGCTGCCTTCGTAGCGAGAGGTGCCCAGACGATGACAATGAATTGGAAACGATCGATATTAGCCGCAGTGGTTGTGCTTGCTGGCTGGACGATGCTCGGGTGTCAAGCGGACCAGGGTGCAAACGATGAGTCCCTGCAACAGGTCGTGGATGCTCCCACGATCTATCTAGTGCGCGGAGTCGTCCGTTTTGTCGGTGAAGACAGCCTGCAAGTCCGCCATGAGGCGATTCCGGAGTTTCGCGATGTTGATGGAGAGACGGTGGGGATGATGGCGATGACGATGGACTTCGCCTTGGGCGAAGGAGTGGAAGTAGAAGGTATCCAGCCTGGGGACAAAGTCGCTCTCCAGCTTGCAATCGATTTGGACTCTGAGCGAATGGCCTGGATCGAGTCATTGGAAGTGCTTGCAGAAGATACCCAGTTGGAGTTCTAGGGAATGTTTGAAGCGCTGTCTTCTCCTTTCTTGGTGCCCTTTGACGGAGCGTTTGATCGCGCCCAAGTAGGCACTGTTCCGCCGCTAGATGCTCCGAGCAAGCAAGAGTGTCGTAAACGGCAACAACAACTCACTGAACGACTGCATCACCTGCAACGGCGGCTCTACGCTCAGGATAAGTTTTCCGTTCTACTGGTATTCCAGGCGATGGATGCTGCGGGCAAGGATGGCACCATTCGAGCTGTCATGAGTGGGGTCGACCCCGCTGGTTGCCAAGTGTCCTCCTTCAAGAAACCTTCTGCTGAAGAGTTGGATCACGATTTTCTGTGGCGCACGACCAAACAATTGCCCGAGCGCGGGCGCATCGGCATCTTCAACCGCAGCTATTACGAAGAGGTATTAGTGGTGCGGGTTCATCCGGGGATCTTGGGGTATCAGAAGCTGCCCTACCCCACAGACCTCAATGTCGTTTGGCAGCAGCGCTACCAGTCAATCCTGGAGCACGAACGCCATCTAGCTCGGTCAGGGATGGTTATCTTAAAATTTTGGCTAAATATTTCTAAGGAAAAACAAGCCGAGCGGCTGTTGTCGCGCTTAGACGACCCTGAAAAGCAGTGGAAATTTTCAGCTGGCGATCTCGACGAACGAGATCATTGGGACCAGTACATGACGGCGTTTGAGGAAGCCCTTGCGGCCACCTCCCGCCCCTGGGCGCCCTGGCACGCAATCCCCGCCGACTCCAAGCCCTATATGCGCATGGTGGTTGCCGAGACCATCGTCCAGACTCTGGAGTCTTTGCCCTTGGAGTACCCGGAAGGTGAGGAGATGACAGCAGAAGAAATCGAAGGCTACCGCGAGCGGCTCAAGGTTTGATCCTGAACCGAGCCGAGTTAGGCGAACCGCTGATCTAACAAATCGAAAGGTATTAAAGGGCCACGTCGGAAGAGAAGCGCTAGCGCCAGACGCGCCACCTAGACGCACTACATAGGGAACCCAAGGTGACGCTCCCCACGGAGAGCGCCACCCAAGAGTCAAAATTTGCGGTTTGGTAATCGTGATTGCCGTAGCTACGAGGCTACTTGTTGCCAGCCATCATCGACTTGATGAGGCCGATAATTGCGAGCAAAACGCCACCGCCAACACCGCCACCGGCGATACTGGAAATAATCGAACCGATATCCATGCCGCCGGACGCGGCTCCGCCGGCGCCCAACATCCCAAGAATCTGGCCACCCAATCCGCCGCCTAGAATGCCGACGATCGAGTTACCGAGAGTGCCTAAGCTCATCTTCTTGAGCAAGCCACCAGCAACGTTGCCGCCGACCGCACCACTGAGCAATTGAATCAATAGGGTCATGATGTCCATTTCGTCCTCCTTTGTAGAATGGATTCGCCTACACGATCAGGGCGTGCAGCAACCAGAGCATAGCAAGGCGACGCTCAGGGTCGGCCGAAAGCCAGGATCAAGCCCTAAATTGGGCCATTTAGAAACGGCGAACCGCCTGAGCTTAGGCGGCCAGTTCGGCGGGTCAACTGGAAAGCAGTTCGCTTGCCGTCGGGTAGTTCGGCACGATGTCGGTTGGCAAGTCGCCGAGCTTGGCGATCGCCGCCTCTAGCTCTGGCGTCGCAACCCCGTACTGGTCGAGAAATGTTGCTGTGGTGTCATAGTCGCCCATCGCCTGGAGCATCAACATCTCGTGCAGCAGGTCGCTGATGGCTCTCGGGAAGAGGTCGGCGACGGTGGCAAAACGACCTTCGTCATCGATCACCAAAGCACCCTTTTCCAGTAGGTAGTTGAACTGGGCAACGGTGCCCCGGCCGTGAGCTTCGTGCAGGCCGAAGCGCGCCGAGCGGAACAATCCAGCGACATAGGTGGGTTCGACAAACGGCCGCTCGGAGGCGTCGATCTCACCTTCTTCAATCAAAGCCAGGATGTTGTAAACCCCCATGACGTCGGCCTTGGCTTCTTCCATCGTTGAGTAGAGATCCTGTAGCGCCATGCGCACTTCAATCTCTTTGCCGTCAACTTCGATCACACCTGGGCCCAGACCGTGGCTCAATTCATGGTGCAGGGTTTGGTTGAAGAAAGCGCTGAATTGCACTCCAGCCAGGTCTTTCGGGGCTAACAACTTCTTAGCGATCGGGGTCAGGGTGCGCTTGAATTTGGCTTGCAGTACGTTGCGCAGCATGACCTTCTTGGAGCCCTTCGCTTCGCGCACCCGTTCGTCGTTGGGCAGATTGAAAGCCAAGGTTTGGATACCAGCTTTGGAATCGCCACCGACAAAAACTTCATCCACTACCCGGATCGGGCTTTCGGTGCCGCGATCGAAGTTCTTGTACTGATCCTCGATCGGCAAGTTGCGCTCCAGCCAAGGGAGCCGGTCTTTGTAGCGAGCCAAGGCCGCTGACTCTTGTGGAATGTCGAGCGTGACAAACGAAACAAAGGCTGCCTTGTAACCAAATAAACTATCTTCGTAAACCTCATAGGGACCGATGGTGACCTCGACTGGGGCGTCGAGATCCATCCAATCGATGTCACTTTGGTAGTAGTCGTCATTCAAGAAGGCGTCAGCCCGGCTATTGAGGAAGCGGGCCAACGATCTATTCTCAGTCAGCATTGCGGCATTCTTGAGATGCGCCGCTGCTGGCTCAAGCCATTGGGCGTAGTGCTCGGAGTAGGGGATGGCCACCAAGGCATCGTCCTGGCGACGAATCACCGTGGTCAGAGAGCGAAAGGCATCCGTGTCCTCGGGGTGGGCTTTAATCCAACCTTCAAACTCTTCCTTGGTCATGTCGGTTGGGTAGTAGCCGGCACCATCAGGGTGGGGTAGATCGCCCAAAAACGGCTGGTACTCGGCCAGGCGGTCCCAGGGTCCAAAGTTAATTCGGTAGTAGTTGGCGGTCGCATCCCCAGCATCCGCAGCTTCTGCTTGCAGAGCTGGTTGGTCTCCGGCCGCTTGGCGCAGGAAAATTTCATCTATCAATGCTGAAGCCTTGAGAATCTCGACCAGCACCGCGCGTTCGCCCTCAGGTAAGGCGGCAGCGTCAGCCACCAAGTCCGTGGGCGCGTATTGCGCCACCAGAGTGTCAACTGGATCGTTCATCACAGCTTCCTCCTGAGGAGCGGAATCACAGGCAGAGATGAGTAATGGAAGGAGACAGAATGTGGTTTTGATTTGCATATGGAAGTCCTTTCAAGCGGTTACTTTATCGTGCCCGTGCTTGCTTATCCCGGCAACGGGGATCAAGTTGCCGTGCTGTTGACCGCAATGTGCAGCGATTGCTGGAAATCGTTATAGCGGCGCCCAGGTGACCACCACCGAGGTTAGGGCGAAGAGAACCAAGAACGGGATAACCAGATATCCGATCACGTCGCGGGCTTGCAGTTTCACTCCTGCTCCCATGATCGGAAGCACCACCAGGAAAAAGAAGGGCTGGATCAAATTGCTGGAGGTCTCACCGTAAGCGAAGGCCATCGCGATACGAGCAATATGACCCTGGGCGACCGTGTCGGGCAGCCCGACCGTGAGGTTGTGGCTGGCCTCAACCAGCGACGGGCCAATCACCGCCCACTCACCGCCCGCTGACGGAATTGCGAAGTTGACCGCGGCTCCGCTCAGTTGAGCTAAGAAAGGCAAGGTGTTCAAATTGGCAACTCCGGCCATCCATCCAGCGATCGCGGTGCCCAGCCCAGTGAACATCATGATCCCCATGATTCCTGCGTAAAACGGATACTGGAGGACAATTCCGGAGATATTCGAGCAGGCGCGTTTCATCGCCACCACGTAGCGCATCGGCGTCCGATGGACCAGTAAACCGACCATGATGAAAAGAAACACCATGATATTGAGGTTGAGGTCGAAACCTTTGGTTGCAAAATGCCAGGTGACATATCCCAAGCCCGCGAGCACTACCACCAGCGACAGCCATTGGCTGTGATTCAGACGATCCGAGAGGGTGTCTTCTCGATCTTCGCCAGCCTCTTCGGCAACCGTCGTGTGCTCGGCTTTGCCGTCCGTGGTCAGAGCCTCCATTTCCTGGACGCGAGAGGAGTCGGGTTGCAGCAGGGTCATCAACAGCGGAGTGACGGTGAAAAACATAACTAAGAAGAGAATGTTGACGGAGCTTCCCAGGGTGGTGGCGATGGGCAAGGTTGAGGACAGCACCCCCTGCTCGACCATGAAGTTGTTCTCAGTGCCCAACAACAAAGGAATGGAACTGGAAAATCCGCCGACCCATGGCTGGCCCGAGACATAAACGCAGGCAGTGAGAAATGCGTAATCTAGCCCCCGCACCCTCTGCGCCAGCTCGCGACCGAGCACTGCGGTCAGCACTACCCAACCCCAGCTGATCAGCGACAGCAGTCCGCCGACTAGAACGACGACGAAGTAGACTCTGGTCGGTGTGTTGGCCCGCTTGGCGACTCGATCCACCAGACCACTGGCCGCCGGCGAGAGGGCGATGGCATACCCGGTGGCCAAGATCAGCACCATCTGCATGCCGAACTCCAGCAAGATCCAGAATCCTTGATACCAGGCCTGCATTACCTCCACCGGCTTGGTGGGAGTCAGTGCGATTGCCATGGCCGCCACCAAGACCGTCAATGCCAAGGCAAAGACAAACGGATCTGGCAACCAGCGACGCACGCGATCGTTGATCGCGGAGCCAACAGATCGAAACCCAGAGAACATCAAGATCAGTCTTTGTTCACCAAAGAGATCTAACGATCGGTACGCTCAACGCCGTCGAAACCAAGGATAAAGTCGGCACCAAAAGCGGCGGCCGGAGTGCGAAAACCCGGATCAACCGATCCCCGGGCAACCCGTCTGGCGGCCTCTACCGCGGTCTCGGAGGTCAATCGGTAGCCCTCCGGAGTTGTCATTTGGGCCTCGATGCTGTTCTCTCCATCGGAAACCCCTCCCCAGAGCCACATATGGCCTCGGTCTCGAGTTTCCTTGTCCGGCCCCGGTGGTCGTCGATCAATCTGCTTCTTGAGTCGTTCGCGCAGCCACCGGGAGCGAAATAACCATGGCAGTCGCCGCGACCAAACCATAGTGGTACGCATTTGTGGTGGTACCGCGGCGTAGACCGTAACGTTGCCGATTCCGGTGGTGTAGTACGCGGTCGACACGTCTCCCCACGGAATTGTGACCGCTTGTTTGGCGCCGATCGAAAAGGGAATCGAGGCGGACTTCCAGGCAGCAGGAACGTTGACGATCTGCCCACGACGCCGAACGGCTCCCCCAGACCCCAGTCGTTCAATGGAGGTCTTGGCGGTTCCCCTGGACACTCCTCCTGAGGAGGCGAAGGCCATTTCCAGAGATACTGCAGTGGGCAATTTTTCTTTTAGATAGAGCGCCAAGCAATCGGTTGGCACCACGTCAAAGCCAACCCCGGGCAGCAACACCACTCCGGCCTCTTGAGCCTCTGAGTCTCTCGCGGCGAGCGATTCGAAAACGTCGATTTCTCCAGTGATGTCGAGATAGTGTGTCGCGGTCCGCAGACACGCAGAAGCCATCGGTTCGGAGGTGTAGAGAAACGGACCTGCACTGTGGATCACGACGTCGACCTGATCCAACATTTGGTCTAAGACGTCCTCTTGATCCAACCCAAAAACGCGGTATTCGAGTGCCAACTCATCGGCGAGTGCCCGTAGCGGTCCCGACCGACGACCGGCGAGGATGGGTTCCAGGCCCTGTTGGACAGCCCTGCGAGAGATCAGTTCGCCGGTGTAACCGTAGGCACCGTAGATGAGAATCGTTGACACAGAACGCTCTGTTTGTATCCGGGCGGGTTAGTTGATTTCAGGATTGCCGGAGGGCTCATCCGCTTGTTCAATCGTGCCGAACTGCTCCTCGTAGCGATCGAGGTTGTCCCGCAGAGCATGGATAATCCGCTTGAGATGCCCCGGACTGGTGGCGATCCGAGCCGACACCACCGCTTGAGGAGGCACGACGTTGATGAAGTCGAGGACAAACTCCTCTCGGGTATGAGTGATGCGTAGCAGGTTGGAGTACCGACCTTTTAGATCCTCGTCGGAAATCTTGATGTTCAAACTATTTTTCTTGTCTTCTGCCACGCGGTTCTCCTTGTCTTTGCATCCGGAGGGGACACAATACTTTGTTTGTGTCCCCTCTTAAGTGGGCTTCCAGTCGATTGAGCCATCGAACTGCCAATCATGATGCGGGGCGTAGATCCCCTCTCCACCTAGATTGTCACTAATCTGAAACTCGAGCACCCGGCGCTGGTAGTCATAGGGAACCCCGTGCTCACTATGGACTGCGACATCAAGGGTGTAGGTGCCGGCAGCCAATTCAAACGACGGGCAAACCACCCGAACGATGGCCTGACCTTCAAACATCTGACTACGCATGCCCTGGATATGGGTGTTGGTGCCCCAACAGACAAAACGCGGGTGTCGAACTGCGATGCCGAAAACAAAGTCGTCCAGTGGCGCCTTGGCCTCGACGTGGATCTCGACCGTCAGCGGATCACCACGGCGAAACCCAAAGCGCTCGACGTTGTTGTCATCTAGCAACCGGACTTTGTGGATCTCAGCGATCCGCGAGCCCCAACGGTCCGGCTCGTCGAGCTCCTCTGCGACCGCAGAAAAATCAACCGCTTTTTCGGTTGGAAGCTCTTCAACTGGCTGGTGCTCGAGCTCCTCTTGGCGTTGCTCACTCGCGGCTCGGTGGATTTCCTCTTCTTGCCGAGCGACTTCCTGGCGGTAGGCATCGATCACATGCCGAGGGGAACCAACCAGTCGAGCGGTCCCGCGATCCAACCACATCACCCGATCGGCCAGCTCTTCGATTAGGTCAAGTGAATGGCTGACCATGATTACCGTTTTTTTGGCGGCCAACATCTCCTGGATCTTGTCCAGGCATTTGTGGCCGAAGGCCTCATCTCCCACCGCCAGGACCTCGTCCACCAACAAAATGTCGGGGTCGGTGTGAATCGCGATGGCAAACCCGAGCCGGACATACATCCCCGACGAGTAGTTCTTGACCGGCTCGTCGATGAATTCCTCTAGCCCTGAGAAAGCGATGATGTCGTCAAGCCGTCGAGTAACTTCCTTACGGTCCATGCCCAAGATCGCGCCGTTGATGTAGATATTTTCGCGCCCAGAGATCTCAGGGTGAAAACCGGCTCCCAACTCAATCAACGCCGCCACCCGACCATCAATCGACACGGTTCCTTCAGTGGGCTGTAGGATCTTTGCGAGGCACTTGAGAAGAGTCGATTTACCCGAACCGTTGCCGCCGATAATGCCGAACGATTCACCGGCTTCGATGGTGAAGGTAACGTCTTCCAGTGCTGCAATGATGTCCTGGTCGCCGAGTCCAGTGGTCAAATTGAGGTCCAAGAGAGCGCTCTTGAGGGTGCGAAAGCGAAATCCTGCAGAGACCCTGCGGTAACGTTTCGACAGTCCGTGAACCTGGATCGCGTCGGTCATACCGACTCAGCCATCCCCGGAGAGAGGCGAGAAAAGATCCAACTGCCAATCGCGAACGCGACCACCGCCCACAGCACGCCCGGAATCCAAGTGGCAGCCGTGGGTATGCGCCCAAAGAACATTAAGTCTTGGTAGGCGATGGCAAACGGGGTGAAGGGGTTGACCCAAGTGATCAGCTTGCGCACCATCGGATAATCGATCATCGACAGCGGATAGAGGATCGGGGTGAGAAAGAACAGCAACTGAAAAAGATTGACCAGCAGATCCCGAATGTCTTTGAAGTGCACATGGAGCGCGGCAAACCCGAGGGCGAACCCCAAGATCAGAAAGAACTGAACCACGATCACCAGTGGAACCAAAAGAACCGTCCATCCGCTCACCGGGTTACCCATTCCCCTGGCGACAACTAGGGCTCCGGCTGCGATCGGCAACGAGAACAAGAAGTGCACCAAGTTGGCGAGAACTGGGACGGCTGGCAACACCGCGACCGGGAATGCCGCCTTGCGAATCAAGCCAGCGTTGGAGATCAAGGACATAGTGCCGTCAATCACCGAGGTGTTGGTCCAAATCCATGCAAACAGACCGCAAACCAAGAACACACTGTAGGGCTGAACCTCTAGAGCGCGATTCGGAAGAATGTAGCCAAATACTAGGCTGTAGACTCCAAGCAGCAATAAAGGGTTGACTAGGGACCAGAAAAACCCGAGCACTGAGCCGCGATAGCGGGCCTTAAGCTCACGGGCGACCAGCGTCGACAGCAAACTGCGGTGACGAATCAAAGTAGCGGCGATGGCGAACATTAGCTAGACGCGTATCTCCGCAGTGATGATCGTTGATCTAGAGCGACTAATTGATCGCGCGAAGTTTTCGGTCTTGAATTTTCCGCAACTGTGCCTTCAGATCTTCAAGTTGCCGATCGACCTCAGCTTCGTGGTCTACCAGCTCGCCGTTGGAGACCTCGAAGACGCGCGGAAAACGACCGACATCGCCCTTTTCGTCAAAGCGGATCGCCCCGGTGACGCCAGGGTAGTCGTCAATCTGTCGCATTCCGCTCCAGAAGTCTGATGTGGTGCGCATTTTCTCCGGCAGGGCTTGATACAAGATCATCATCGCGTCGTAGCCATGGGCCGCCCAGACATCGGGGGCTTGGTCGTACTTGGCGTGAAATTTCTCAGCAAACGACTTGACCGGCTCTTCTTCGCTATTGGCGTCAAACAACGGAAGCGTCAAGAGAGTTCCTTCGGCGGCTTCTCCCGCTTGAGCAAGGATCTCGCCAGAAGCGAATGCGTGGGTGGTCAAAACGCGGCCTTGGTAGCCCGACTCGTGGAGAGCAACGATGACGCTGGCGATATCCTGGGCGTAGCCAGCAACGAAAACAGCGGTCGGGTTGAGGGTATTAACGCGCTCAACAACTCCAGAGAAATCTGCGGTTCCTTCCGGAACCTCGATAGTCTCCAGAACTTCACCCTCTTGGCGTTCGAATTCTTGGCGAAAAACGTCCTGTACGCCTTTGGCGTAGGACTGTTGCTTGGCAATGATCACCACCGAGTCGATGTTGGCTTTGATGGCCGCAAAGTTGCCCATCTTGACGCCTTCGGTAAAGTCCGAAAAGAAGACCCGAAAGAAATTGATCGAGGCGCCAGTAAGGTCGGGCGAGGAGGCACTTGGGGACAACAAGACGCGGTCCCGGCGATCGATAACTTCGATCATTTTCAGTGCTTCGGCGCTGGTAATCCCGCCCAACAAAGCCAATGCGCCATCTTTAAAAAGTTGCTTGGCAGCCTCGGCGGCCTGCTCGGGATCGGAACCAGAGTCGACTACGGTTAAGGTAATTGCCCGCTTACTTTCTGACTGGATGTGTTCCATCGCCAGTTCGGCACCCTTGCGAATCGAGTGACCGTAGACTGCAGCCTCGCCGGTTTCAGGGATAACAGCACCAAACTTGACGCCGTCGTCACCACCACAGGCGACAACCAAGAAAGTCACGAGACAGGTTGAGATAATACGGTTGGTCCAAGAATTCATACGCACTCCCCTCCTTAATTAGGAGACTTTCTACAAGGTCAGTTTGTTCCCGAGGTGAAGGGCTGTCAAGCTACCTGCCCACCTAGGGCGATGTTTTTTTGATTGTTGAGGTACCCTCTAGGTCAATTGTCGTTCTTTGACGAGAACTGGCGGATGGTTGGGGTTGGCAACAAAGGGGTCCGCCACCCGGACCAATAGCCCCGTGCCTTGGCCAGTGCGGCTCGATGATTTCGCTGTGGTAGTTCGCGCACGAACGCGATCGGAATGGCGGCGATGGCAAACAACCAGAACTGCAGTTTCTGGATCGTAGAACCGTGGCGCCGGACAAAAATTGCAGTTGAGCGCCCGGTTTGAAAGGTTTTACCTGACTTGTAGCCACCGGTCGTGTGCGACACCATGTGCCACAGTTGAGCATTGGCGACATACAAACATCGGTATCCCGCTTTTTTCATCCGCGCACACCAATCCGCATCTTCCACTCCGACCACATAGGAGGGATCCATTGGCCCGACCTCAACCATCACTTGGCGAGAAATCAAGATCGCGCAGCCGTTGATGTAATCGACTTCTTCGGTTCGATCAAACTGACCTTGATCGATTTCCCCCATGCCCCGTTCTTGGGTGATCGCTTCGCGGAACCGGAGGAACCCTCCAGCGGACCAGATCCTGTCTCGATCCCAGTAGTAGTAGCACTTGGGGCCGGCGCAGCCAAACTGCGGTCGATGTTCCAACTCTTCGACCAGCCGAGTGACCATGTCCGGGGTTACCTCGATGTCATTATTGAGAATCAGTAGATAGTCAAAACCGTGTTTTAGGGCGTGTTCGATGCCGACGTTCATCCCCGCCGCCACCCCTTCGTTGATTTGCTTGCGCAACTGCTGGATCTCGGGATACGCCTGCTCCACGGCCTGCCGCGAACCATCGTCAGACCCGTTGTCGACCACCACGATCTTCATTGCCGGGTAGTCGACTTGGACCAAACTCGCCAGGGTTTTTCGCGTTACGTCCTTGCCGTTGTAGTTGAGAACGATGGCGCAGACTGAAGGGTGATTGCGGTTGGAAATATTTTGTTCGGCGAACACCGAGCAATGGTAACGGAACACCGGTGCGATAGCAGTGAAAAGGGGACACTTTTCGATTCAAAACGTGGCGCCCCAATCGTTATTCAGGGAGCGTCAGCAACCACTGAGCAATTGCTGGTTGTGAATAGAGACGGCACCGACAACAGTGGTCCGAAGGAGTGGCCCTCCGACTCGGGCCAACACCGATGGCGAGCTGGGTCGGGAGACCATATCTGCGGTCAACTCCTACCAAGCAGAGAGCGGTTTACCTCAGGGTGGCCTGACGGTTGAGATAATGGAGAAGCTCGGCGTTGATGTAGGTTGTTGGCTACCCAATGAATTCCCAGAAGGGTCCCACGGTTTCCGTCGGGCCTTTTTTCCCGGCTCGCCGTTGATCGTCGCCAGCGTCCGGTTGGCCTAGGCGCTGGCGAATTCCACCCGGCGACCGTTAGCCGACCAGGGCTCTGTCAACAGCTTTGCCAGGGCGCGCGGGTAAGCCAGATGCTCTTGCTCCAAAATGCGCGCAGCCAGCGTTTCTGGCGTATCCGTGTCCAAGACTTCCACCGAACGTTGCATCACGATCGGCCCGCTGTCGAGCCCGTCGTTGACAAAATGTACCGTGCATCCGGAAATCTTGACGCCGTGCTCCAGGGTCTGTTCATGGACCTGGAGCCCCGGAAACGCAGGAAGAAGGCTAGGGTGAATATTGAGAATCCGTAGCGGGTATCGGGCGACGAATTCCTTGGACAACTTGCGCATATAGCCGGCCAAACAAACCCACTCGACCTCAGCGGCCTCCAGTACCCGCAAGACCTTGGTTTCATGACTGGCCCTGGACGGCTCCGACCGATGTGGGATTTCGACTGTCTTGAGACCTCTTCGTTTGGCTTCCAGTATTCCCAGCGCATTGCAGGTGTTCGACACCACCAGGGCTATCTCGGCGGTGAGTTCTCCCCGGTCGATCGCCTCTGCCAAGGCGACGAAGTTGGAACCTCGGCCGGAGAGCAAAATAGCAATGCGAGTCATGGCAACCTTGAGCTAGTCAGGCCGCTTGATCTCACAGATAAGAGTCGAGTCGAGGTGCTCACCGGCTCAGAGTGACCCCGTCACCGGAGATGATTCGGCCCAGTACCCACGCTTGCTCCTCCTGCTGGCGCAGCTTGCCGAGCACCGAACCAACGGAATCTGGGTCAACCACCGCCACCATCCCCACACCCATGTTGAAGACCCGAAACATCTCATCCTGGGAGACTTCACCGGCCTTAGAGAGAATCTGAAAGATCGGGGTTGGGGTCCAGCTTGCCAGGTCGATTTCCGCCCCTAGGCCCGCCGGGAAAATCCGTGGAAGATTGTCGATCAGTCCTCCCCCGGTGATATGCGCGAGGCCGTGGAGCGCGGAATCGGCCAAAAATGGAGACAGCGTAGGCAAATAGCTCCGGTGGGGAGCCAAAAGAACCTCGCCAACGGTGCGTTCGTCTGTGGCTTGTGGAAAGAGGTCCGAGGTGTGCAAATTAAGGACATCAAAAAATACTTTCCGAGCCAAGGAATAGCCGTTGGTGTGTAGACCGGTAGAGGGTAGCCCAATCAACAGGTCTCCTTCGGCGACCCGTGAACCATCTAGCAGCCGTGAACGATCAACAATGCCAACAACAAAGCCAACCAGTTCGTAGTCGCCGGGTTGGTAATAGCCGGGCATTTCCGCGGTTTCACCTCCCAGCAAAGCTATGCCGTTGTCCCGGCAGGCAGTGGCGACGCCAGCGACCAACTGCTCCATCGCCTCCGGTTCTAGCTTGCCAGTCCCGACGTAATCCAGGAAAAATAGCGGCTTGGCGCCTTGCACTAGAATATCATTAACACAATGGTTAACCAAGTCAATGCCGACCGTAGAATAATCACCAACGCGTTTGGCGACTTCTAGTTTTGTCCCGACCCCATCTACCGAGGAAACCAAGACCGGCTGGCTGTAGCCTTCGAGGTCCGGGACGAACAATCCGCCGAAACTCCCGACCCCCGACAGGACGTTGGGGGTATTGGTCGATTTGACGTGCTTCTTAATTCGCTCCAGAGCTTGGTCCTGAGCGTCGATATCGACCCCAGCATCAGCGTAAGCGTCTGAGGTCATGGAGCCCCTGTGTGGAGGGGTTCTTTTTGTTTACCACCGGTCACCTGCACCGGATACTCCCCGCTCCAACAGGCGACGCAAGACCCGTTCTTCCCGGTGGTTTGCTTGAGTCCATCCAACGACAAGTAGGCAAGGCTATCGGCGCCGATGAAATGGCGAATCTCCTCCACCGAACGACTGGAAGCGATCAGTTCTTCGCGGGTGGGCATGTTGATGCCGTAGAAGCACGGATTGGTGGTCGGTGGGCAAGAAATTCGCACGTGGACTTCCTTTGCACCAGTGTTACGCAACATCTTGACGATCTTGGGGGAAGTGGTTCCTCGAACAATCGAGTCATCGACCATCACCACCCGCTTGCCTTCGATCAAGGAACGTACGGGGTTCAACTTGACCTTGACCCCAAAGTGGCGGATCGATTGTTTGGGCTCGATGAAAGTGCGGCCTACGTAGTGATTACGGATCAGACCCAGTTCAAACGGCAAGCCACTTTCGCGCGAGTACCCCATTGCTGCGAACAGTCCACTGTCAGGGACGGCAACCACCAAGTCCGCTTCGATCGGAGCCTCGCGGGCGAGCCGTGCACCCATTTCCAGGCGAACATCGCCGACACACCCGCCTTCAACCAAACTGTCGGGTCGAGAAAAGTAGACCTGCTCAAAGAGGCACGGCGTCGTAGCGCGAGCGGGTAGGTCGATGGCAAAGCTATCGACTTTCTCTCCCGCGATACGCACAACCTCGCCAGGATTCACCTGTCGTTCGACGGTTGCGTCCAACAAGTCGAAGGCACATGTCTCAGAGGAAAAACATAATCCTTCGGCAGCGCGTCCCATGACCAGTGGCCGAAAGCCATTGGGATCACGGGCGGCAAACAGTGCCTTCTCGCTCAGCAGTAGAAGTGAATAGGCTCCTCGAACCTTACGCAGAGCCGCCCGCAACGAATCAACCACCCTCGGCTGTGGGTCCCGGGCCATCAAGTGGAGGATAACCTCGGTGTCGCTGGTGGTTTGGAAAATTGCACCCTCGACCTCAAGCTTGGTACGTAATTCCGCTGCATTGGTCAGATTGCCGTTATGCACAATTGCCAATTCTCCCATCGAGGTCCGCACCTTGATCGGCTGAGCGTTCTCTAGCGCGCTGACCCCTGCAGTGGAGTAACGAGTGTGGCCGGCAGCTCGAATTCCAGGTAGGCGCTGCAAGGTGGTTCGATCGAAGATGTCCGCCACTTGACCCATACCTCGCTCGACATGCACGCCGTCGAACGAGGCAGAGGCGATGCCAGCGCTTTCCTGCCCGCGGTGTTGCAAGGCATAGAGACCCAGGTAGGTGAGATTGGCCGCGTCGAGCGACCCTTCCATACCGAAGATTCCGCACATAATTGGGGTTCTCTGGACTTTAGATTGTCAGATTCAATACATCGACCGAACGATGCGATTTTAGCCCCTTGAACGGAATTTGTCTTGGCCGGATTTAGTGGCGATCGCCTTCATCCTGACCCGGCTTCAACCCAAGAGTCTGGAACCCGCACCGCGACCACTTTCGCCTTTGCTCGCTCTTTACCCGCAGCCGAGAGCACGCACTCAACGGTGGTTCGGTCGCCGTCTACGTTGGTAACCCAAGAGCGCAGTTTGCACTGTGCTTCGATCGGGGTTGGCCGCAGGTAGTCCACCTGAAGCGAGGCGGTTGCGTGCCAACCAATCGGCTCCTCGCCCAACTTTCGTCCTTCTCGGAGGGCACAGTCGGTGACGGCCGTCCAAACGCAGTGGCAGTCGATCACCGTGGCGATGATGCCGCCGTTGACGAAGTGTTTGGGTCCTGCCGCGTGGTGTTCCTGGGCCTGAAAGATGGATACGCACTCATCTCCGTGCGAATGGCTCTTGATCTGTAGCCCGTGGTGGTTGGCGGGCCCACAACCGAAGCAGTAGCTCCATGGGATCGAGTTCTGCAGGCAGTCAGGCACTAGAGCGGCCAGTCGCGCAAGATGCGCTCGGTTTCTTCTGAGTGGCCGCTCTCATCGCGCACCATGTCCT
Source organism: Candidatus Multivoradales bacterium (assembly GCA_965248055.1). Lineage (GTDB taxonomy): Bacteria > Acidobacteriota > Thermoanaerobaculia > Multivoradales > JAHEKO01 > CBDCXF01. Next base: position 1,874,432 of record CBDFIJ010000004.1, on the reverse strand, counting down.
CCAATTGCACTGCCAGCCCCTTGTCACCGTACTGGTCCGCTTGCTCAGCACGGCAGGTGTAGTCTTGGGTCGCCTGACGCTCGGCCGCCAACACCGCTTCCAACATCTCCCGATTGTTTGCCGCTTGGGGCACCGGACGGGGTTTGGTTACTGGTTCACCGCCCAAAGCAACAATCTTGTTGGCCAGAAACTGCGCGTGGAGCTGCTCGTCAGCGACCTCTTCGAGAAAAAAAGTCACCAGTTGTGGCCGGTACGGACCTGTCACTTTGGCGGCATAGGTGGTGTATTGAATGATGGCGCTGAGTTCTCCAGCTAGGTCTTCGTTGAGGTTGTCAATCAGTTGCTGTTTGTCCACTTTGTTGTTCCTTTGTTCTTTGGAAAGAGGGGGCACAAACAAAGTATTGTGTCCTCTCAGTAACTCTGTCCTTTCTGGTTCACATAGGCAACCGATTTGCGAATCAGCTCCTCGAGAACTCCCATGTCGATATCTGCGAGCTTATTGATGTAAAGACAGGATTTGCCGTGGCGGTGTCTACCCAACCGATCGAGGGTCTCGTCGTAGCGTGAAAACCCGGCCATGACATAGATGGTCAGCGCTTGTTTCCGTGGCGAGAATCCGGTCACCAGCCAGTCACCCTCGCGGCCGCTGTCGTATTTATAGTGATAGCTGCCGAAGCCGACAATCGAGTCACCCCACATTTCCGGTTTCTCCTCGGTGACGCGTTGCATCAGGTCTCTCACTTGGAACTCACCTCACGCCTTCGGTCGTTGTCGACCTCCTTGGATCTTTGATCCTATTCTTGGTATCCACTAAAGCGGGGGTCAACTCCACCTCCATAGTATTCGCCTCCCAGACGTACATACTTCGTTTGTATCAGTTCTCTGCGCTTGAAATCCAGGGCTAAGGCTTTGGTTGTCCCACCCGTGACGTGACTAGAAGAAACGGGAATTTCTGTGGGTTGTAAGACGTTTACTTTAAAGAGGTTATCGGTGCACGGAAACTTTGATTAAGCTTGGTGCGTAACAAAGTTCTTGACAGAGCAACCTATGAGCTGTCAACCTCTCTAGGCCTAATTAGTAGGTCATAGCTTATTAGCAATAAAGGAGTACCTATCATGACGTACGAAGGAACCATCAACTACTAGCTTTCGTTTTCCATGACGAAACGATTAAGGGCTTCTCTGGCCGAAAGGCACGGAGGGGCTCTTTTTACTTATTGTCAGGAATCGCTTGAGCTCCTTTCTGCAATTGTTTGTTCAAGAAGGGTCTTAGTGAAAAAGTACTCTCGCTGTGTTGCTTTATTAATTCGGTCTTCGCTGTTTAGCGACCCGATTACTAAGAGGGAGCTTTTTAGTTCGTCCGTTGAAACGTTTGCTTGGTTGCCAAATTTTGCCAGCACAAGCGCTTGAGTGAGGTGCACGGGTACGTCTACCAAGCCCAACTTGTGCGCCATTTCAGCTGCTTTATAGGTAAGCTCGATTGCTTTTGGCCCGTCTGCTATATGCCCTCGTAGGGCATAGATGAAGGCTAGGTTGTTCACCACGGCTAGTGCATGCTTTCGTTCTTCAGGATCTTTTGAGGCTTGGTCGAAGTACGGAACACACATCTCCAGGCGACGGATAGCGTTCTCTGTCCAGTAGTGTTTCCTGTGGTCTAGGTGGCTTGCTTCCGCCAATGAAGAGAAAACGACTGCATCCGTCAATCGATTCCTGTGTTGCTGTCGATCTTTCTCTTCAGCTATGGCTTTGTGCACCTCCGCAACAACCTTATCTTTAATGGAAAACCAGCCAAAGAACGAGAGGATAGCTAACAGAAACGCGATGAGAGTTAGTGTGAGGGTAGCGACCGCAAAAAGGATTGTTCCCAGTTGGCTACGGGAGTCTTCCCCGGAGCTTGGCGGTGAACCAGCTTCCCCGGAGCTTGGTGGTGAACTAGTTTCCCCAAGTCCTTGTAGTGAACCATCGAAGCACCGAAACAGGATCCAAAAGATTACAAGGATAAGAATGATCCCTAAAGCAACCACTATGAGGCGCAGGCCCCACCGCTTTGTGTAATCTGCTGCGATATAGGCTTTTCGCCGCCTAACCCTCAGTTTCTCTGCCTTGTGTAGTTTTTTCTCGAGGTCGGTAAGTTCGCTCATTGCTGCCCTCCGTGAACAGTGTAAACGAAGAGCGTTCACACACAACTAGAAAAGGAGCTTCAACCCGCACGGTGCGCCTACCGTAATACTCAACTCCTTTGCCTGACCCTGAATCAGATGCCATTTGATCATTGTAATTGACTAAACCCTGCATAAATCAATACAAAAAGTGGCACAAATAGTTGTTCATAAGCATCCTTTCAGGGTATTCCCAACGAGGGTTGGTTGGGGGACGGGGATCTATCTTGCTTCGGTCACCTCTATCCGAACTGGTCGACCAAGATCTGGGTATCCCCGGCAATTTCCAGCCCAGCTCTGGTTCCGGTGCCGGTGAAGAGTGCCTCCCCCTGATCGATCAGTTGCACTTCTACCCTGGCTCGCAAACTCTCGTTGACTTTGCCAACCATGGCACCCTGGACAGGGGACAAGAGCTCGGCACCTTCGGCCTGGCGAGCCGTAACTCGAAGCTCATAGTCGCGGCGATGAAAGGTCATATCGACCCCATGTTCAATCCTCTTTACCTCGGCTTTCGACTGGTTGTGGGTGGTGAAGGGATACAGCGTGCCCTGGTGCAGCAATCCAGCTAAGAAGCCAATGAAGTAGCTACCGCGCCAGGGGATGTGGGCGATCGAGAACATGACACTAGTGCCGGGCGAATCGGCAAAGTGGTTCGACTGACCCCAAATCCAGCAACGGGGAAAAGAAGTGCCCCAGTCTTTCTCGGCGTAGCCGCGACCGCCGTCGAAGTCGACCGTTCGGCCACTAACTTCCAGAATTCCGGCCAGGTCGTGATCCATGCTGACAACTCCGTGGTAACACTCCATGAAGGGGACGAAGCTGTACCAACCCATGACTCCCGGCGATTTCCAGGAGGATGGCCAGGGATAAGGGTTGGAGAGTTCCAGTTGCCCCCGGAAATCAGGCAGATCAATATCAAGTTTTTCAAGGGAAAAACGGCTGTCGGCCACCTGAACCGAGAATCGCTTTGGATCGGCGACAAAGGAATCGGCTGGGAAACGGTACTCGTAGCTCTTGGCGGCAATTCCGTCGAGCACTTGGACAAAGGCAAACTTGTCGCCTTTGGCGTCCATTGAGATCCCAGGGATGAAGGCCAGGGCAGTAGTTTGCGCTGGATCAACGACCTTGAAGTACCAACCCTCGAAGAAACTCTTGGACCGGCTCCAGCCATGGTAGAGGTTGGAGTTCCATACAGCGCGGGTTGCCGCGGCGCGACGTCGCAGCCAGTTCACGGCCGGTCTTGTGGCTCGGCGGCGATCAGCTCGCGCGCCCTCTCGAGCCAGTTCTCTGGGACCTGCAGCTTGCATTGACCAGCAATAAGCGTCGTATGTCTCAATATATGCAGCGCCGGGACCTGCTGGAAGGAATGCTCGCCAGGAACGAATACCGGAACCCCATGGCTCTCCAGCATCGACTTGAGAACCGTCAACTCGACCGGGCTACTGATCTTGGCCACCGTGACCCAAGGTTCAGAACGTACCACCAGCGAATCGTTCTGCAGCTCTTCTACTAGCGCCAGATGGCAGTCTGGGCAGTCCACAACCCCTGGCACGAACTCACCGCGGCACTCAGGACAGATCATCTCGGAAGCTCTCGATCCTTCCACGACCACCACTTCAATAATTCAGGCTCGAGATCCACCGTTTCAGCAAAATAGACGGCGCAGCGAAACACGTAGAGCAAACACCGGTCTTGGCGCAATCCGACCAGTTCATTGCTTTGTTGGTACATCTGTTCCGGGTCTTGGTCTCTGAGGTCGGAGATTTCCCGATACCCTAGCGTTAACAAGTCCCGCTCGATGGAAGGTCCGACTCCGGGGATGGATTGTAGGTTACTCATCGACGATCAAGGGGGACACAATAGAAGTATTGTGTCCCCAACACCAAGATACACTGACTTGAGACTTATGCAACGACTCGGCACTCCCTATCGCGATTTCGACTCCTCAGACCTCTTTGACGCCATCGTCATTGGCTCCGGCATCAGTGGTTTGGCAACCGCTGCACTGCTGGCGAAGCACCGCGGCAAGCGAGTCTTGGTGTTGGAGCAGCACTACATGGTCGGCGGCTTCACCCACGTCTACCGTCGTCATGGTTACGAGTGGGATGTTGGAGTGCATTATCTAGGTGAGTTGGGGTCTGATCGCAGCCCGGTCAAGCGGCTGTTTGATCATGTCGGTGACGGCAGTCTGGAGTGGGCGTCGATGGGAGAGGTCTATGACCGGATTATCCTGGGCGACCAGTCGTTTGATTTCGTCACCGGGCGCGACCACTTCACTGCCAACCTGAAACAGTGGTTTCCCCATCGGCAAAAGCAGATCGATCGTTACATGGAGCTAATCGACACGGTGGGTCGCACCTCGTTTCGTTATTGGGGTGAGAAGGCCCTGCCGAAACCGCTCGCCGCGATTGGCGGATCTTGGGCGCGGCGCCCGTTCATGCACTACGCCCGGCAAACCACGCGGCAAGTCTTGGAGCCCTTACTCGACGACCCGACCTTGATGGGGGTGGTGACCGGTCAGTGGGGCGACTACGGATTGCCACCGGGCCAAAGTAGCTTTGCGATGCATTCAGTGGTCGCTCGCCATTACCTGCGCGGCGGCTTCTACCCGGTGGGTGGAAGTTCGTCGATCGCTGCTTCGATCATTCCGATCATTGAAGACGCTGGGGGTGTGATCTGCAATCAAGCGGATGTAGATGGCATTGAAACTGAGGGCAATCGCGCAGTTGGTGTGCGCATGGCCGACGGCCGGGTCTTTCGATCCGATCTGGTGATCAGCAGCGCCGGGATCCACAACACTTGGTTGAAGCTGGTTCCAGAAGCGGTGCTCGGTGCTCGGGAGATGGCAGACAAGGCGCGGGGCCTCAAGCGCTCAATCGGTCACCTATGTGCCTACGCCGGCTTGAAGGGGAGCGTGGAAGAATTTGGTCTGCCCAAGACCAACCTGTGGATGTATCCCAGCGCTGATCACGACGGCAATGTTGCCGCCTATCTTGCCGACCCCAAGAAGGCCCCGCCATTGGCGTTTGCTTCCTTCCCATCGGCCAAAGATCCGACCTTTGCTGAGCGCTATCCTGATCGGCAGACCATCGAGCTGGTGACCTTGGCCCCGTACGCCTGGTTTGAACCGTGGAAGGACCAGCCTTGGCGCAAACGCGGCGAAGAGTACGAAGGGATTAAAGAGGCAATCGCAGAGCGTATGGTCGAAGCGCTCTACCGGCAACTGCCTCACCTACGCGGCAAGATCGACTACATGGAAGTCTCCAGCCCGCTCTCGACCCAACACTTCGGCGCCTACCAAGAGGGTGAGGTCTACGGCCTGGACCACAGCCCCAAACGTTTTGAGCAACGTTGGCTGCGCCCACAGACGCCGATTCGCGGGCTCTATCTCACCGGACAAGACATCACCACTTGTGGGGTCACCAGTGCTCTGGCGTCTGGATATCTGACGGCTTCGGCGATCTGTCGGCGGAATTTTCTAAAGCAAGCTTTCGATAGCTAGAGCATGCGGGGGACACAATTTTATTGTGTCCCCTCCCTTGTATTGTGTCCCCTCGCTCGGTAGAACCGCACCTCGACCTTTTCCACCGTCGCTAGGCCCTCTTCGACCACCTGGTCAACGGTCTCCAAGAATTCCTCGATCTTGTCTTCGCGATCGACGATCTCGATCACCAGGGGAAGATCTGTCGACAGGCGCAGTACCTTGGCGGTGTGCAGCCGGCTGTGGGCTCCGTAGCCTTCCAGGCCGCGCAGTACCGTAGCCCCGGCCAGCCCTTGCCGCCTCGCCTCGCGCACCAACCATTGGTGCAGCGGGATTCCTTGATGGCGATCGCTTTCGCCGATGAAGATTCGAAGGAGCTTGCCCTGGCTAGGAAGAGTCATAGTTAGTCCGTCGTCAGAGCGTACCCCAGCCACACCAACCCCAACCCAGCGACGATGTGAATGGCGACGTTCGCCCCCGCGCGCATAGCCTCGCCGTCTCGCAACATAGCGAAAGTCTCAAAGCTAAAAGTGGAGAAGGTGGTGAAGCCGCCCAGTAGGCCGATCAACAGAAAGAGCCGAGTTTCAGGAGTGAGGAGTTGTCTCGATTCCGCCGCCCCCGCCAACAGCCCGATCGTTAAACAGCCAATAAGATTGACCACCAAAGTGCCGATCGGAAAGGTCGTCAGTGGAAGTCGTCGGTGTGCCCAACCACCAATTCCAAAGCGCAGCAGGGCACCCAAGAAACCGCCGGCGCCAACCATCGCCGCCTGAGCAATCACGGTATTCATTCTTCTTCGTGCTTTGTAGCTGATTCGGTTGGGTCTTCCCAGTCCCAAAAGAAGTCCTTGTTGGTCATTTCGTCGGCTTCGGAAACCGGGACCTGGCTAGTGGAGCCTGCTGGGTTACCACTCCACTCGCTCGCCCGTTTGGCGACCACTAAAGCAAGTTGTTCCTCCAGATCCTCGGTTTCCTGCCGCCAGTATTCCTCGCTGCCAAAGTGTGGCCAGCTTGATTTGAAGGCCGGATCGTGCCAGCGGTGGGCGAGCCAGCCGGCATAGCGCACCATGCGCATAGCGCGTAGCAGTTCGATCAGATCGAGGGTCGAGCGGTTGAAGTCACGAAACTGTTCATAGCCTTCAAGCAAGGCGGACCGCAGTTGCAGAGCTTCCTCATCGCGCCCTGGCAACACCAGCCAAATATCCTGCACTGGAGGTCCGATCGCCATGTCATCAAAGTCGAGGACGCGCAGTTCTTGATCACGAAATAGAACGTTGCCCAGGTGCAGATCCGCATGAATCAATTGCGTGGTGATGCCATCAAGCCGCTGATCGGCGATCTCTGCCAACCTTTGCGTGGCGTCGGTATAGCGTTGGTGAGGGGATAGGGAAAGTCACCGCCGTCTTCTTTCCAGGCGTCGATCCATACCAAAGCCTGGCGCACATATCGGTCTGCATTGAGGCTCGGGCGATGCTGAATCGGTAGAGCTGATGCAACGCTGTGCATTCTCCCCAACCACATTCCCAACCGCTGAGCATCCATTGTGGTTAGCTCATCCGGGGCCCGCCCTCCGCGTCGAGGTGACAGGGCGTAGTACACTCTATCGATGGTCTTGAGCGTTTCTCCGTCGGGAAACGGCTGCACCGTGCAGACCGGAATTTCAGCGTGATCCAATGCTTGAACCAGTTGATGCTCTTCCAGGATCTGCTCTCTTGACCAGCGCCCGGGTCGGTAGAACTTGGCCACCACCCGGCTTTTGTCCTCCAGTTCGACTTCGTAGACCCGATTCTCAAAGGAATTGAGCGGATAACAGAGTCCGGTCGGAGTTAGTCCACCGGTTTCCACCGCGTCCAGGACTCGCTCCGGAGTGAGGTGGATAAATAAGTCCGCCTGAAAAGTCGAATCGCTCACAAGAGAGACTCTACTGCCAGATTCAGTTTAAGTTCTGAAATCTGTCAACCTATGTGCTGTTGCGCTCGTCAGGTCGAACGATTGATCAACTACTTTTCGTGCATTGTTAGCGTTGCCAGGGAGTGAACCATAGTCCATTCCTCGTCGATCAGGACCAGCGTCAGAAAATGGTGAAAGTTGGCAAGTTCACCTCTAAGCTGCATCGTTGCTGTAGCTGTATTGCCATGGAGTTCAATATCGCCGATTATGAGCAGTCGATTTTCACCGCCAAATTTGCCCGTCTCGATCCCATCGAGAAAAGCTTGGCGAGGAATGTTCACTAACTCCCCATTCATGATTACAGAAATGCTGAATGATTGACTAAGTATCGTTTCCAAAACTTCGGATAGTTGCTCATGTTCGCCATCGGCGTAGATTTCTAGCACCTCTTTAATTGAGGCTTTTGCGTTGCTGTCCTGGGAGGCAGATTCACCACATTCTGGTGCCGTCGCCGTGGGTTCGGCTGTCGCTCCTTGTTCGGCGAACAAACCAATAGCAATGATGGTAGCGGTTAGTAGAGATTTCATGTTGGTTACTCCTTTTGTTGCCTAGGCAACATTACGAAAATTAAAAAAGGCCACTTGGTGTCCCTAGCTAGCTGAGTGAATGTTCCAGATGGGTCAGCACTCGTGAGAATACGGCTAGATCCTTTTTGGGGATTTGGCCAAACAAAGCGTGACGGGTTTCAATGACGTGGGGCACGAGTCTTTCAAAAAGCACGCGGCCTGCTGGTGTTAAATACACGCGCTTCCGACGCTGATCTTCCAGATCATGATCGACGCGCACCAACCCTCTCGTCACAAGCCCTTTGACCTGCCTCGTAATATTGGCGCGGTCGTCCAAGACTGGGTCGACGAATTCGGATTGCGGCACGCCATTCTCTTCGGCGACGCGCATGATCAACACAAATTGCTCGGGCGAAAGATTTGAGTCAACGGGAGTGATAACGGAAATCAAACGACGCCTGAGTAACCGGCTAATATGCCCTAGCCGAAAAGCATATGCCTCTCGAAGCGGAGTCAAAGGGAATTTACGCACAATGCTGCCTAGGCAACAATAATAGTACGCGCAGCTCCATGTCAAGAACCTACGCCTGGACGCCGCTCCGAGATTAGAACTCCACCATTGGTCTCAATGACAGAGGCTTGTGCGCAAGAGCGCAGTGGTTAAGATTTCTTCAAATTCTAAGGTTGGTGTTCTTGACCAAGTCGCTATTGATCGAGCCAATGGCTCCCGAAACATGATCCGCTAGTTTTTAGTCTACAAGGTGCTCAAACTTGCTGCGAAGTGATGTCTTTGACTACGTTTTCCTCGCAGTCAATACGTGGGAAACCATTCCTGACCGGGTCCCACCATGTGGCGACATTTGTGCTATCAAGTCCAGCACAGTGATGCGAAACTGCTGTTGTTTGTCCTGCGACAGTGATCGTAACTTGGGACCAATTGGCGTTGCGTAGGAAAGCGCAAAAGCTTGCTCAGGGCCGTCAGGGAACACCATGTCCATTTCCTGGCGCTCGATTGCGACATCGTCAAACTCAGCGCCGACGAAATGACGCTCCAGTTCATCAGCGGGCATGAAATCAAAGGGTATGCGCATCATTTCGGCGATTTCAGGTTCGCCACATTGGTGCAGAGCAGTGGTAATTGCACCAAAGACTTGGCAATCCGTCACCGGGCACCAAGTTGAGGCCAACACCTGCCCGCCGTTTCGTAGAACGCGGTGAATCTCCTTGGCAGCAAGAGCTCGGTCCGGAAAGAACTGGAACCCTTGCTGACAGAAGACAACATCAAACGAGCTTGAGGGAGCAACCAGCGGGTGCGCCGGTGACTCTACGAACTCCACATGAGGGTTGGTTTGCTGGCAACGTCTCTTGGCCAATGCCAACATTTCAGGATTGATGTCGGCTGCGACCACGGTTCCCGTGCTGCCGACTGCGCCAGGTAGTGTTTGCGCCACGATACCGGTGCCGGTTGCCAGATCTAGTACGGAATAACCGTTGAGGTTGCCGGCACTATTGATCAAGCGTTCTGCCCAAGGGGTAAACAGCAGCGGAACCAAGACATCGTCGTAGTCCTGAGAGACGGAGCCGCTGCCGAAGTCAAAAGTAGGTGGAGTCATGTTGCCCATCCCTACTCCTCAGAAGTTGCTTGCAGTTGTACCTTGTGAGGAATGATGAACCCCTCACTGCGAATCGTCACCTCAGCGCCGACCTCGACCTGAAAGCCATCCAACTTCTTCCAGCCCAGTTCATAGGTTTCTCCGACCGGGAGACTTGCGAGGGTGTGGTGCTTGATGTCGTGGTTAGGATTCTCGATGCGGATAACCAGGTTGGTGAGGGCTTCACTGTGTTGGTTTGTGACGCGCACGATCTTGCCGATGCCGAGTAGAGAGTCGCGATACTCAACTTCCACGGGTGGAGCTTCCAGGGTCTTGTTGCAAGCCAGGAAGAAGAACGCGACGGCGGTGACCGCAAGAACGAGGCGACGAGATTGGTTTCTCATAGCCGCGATGCTATCGCTACTTGCGTTGATTGGCCTTGAGAATTCGTTTACGCAAACGGAAGGCTTTAGGCGTGACTTCGATCTGTTCATCCTCGGCGATGAACTCGATTGCCTGCTCCAGGCTCAAGATGGTCGGCGGGACCAGGCGCACGAAGTCATCGGCCGAAGCAGCGCGCATATTGGTGAGTTTCTTTTCCTTGGTGATGTTGACGTCTAAGTCATCTGGGCGAGAGTGCTCTCCAACCACCATCCCTTCATAGACCTGATCGTTGGGGGCGACGAAAAAGATCCCACGCGGTTGCAGATGGTCAACGGCAAACGCGGTTACTCGTCCGGTCCGATCCGAGATCAATGCTCCGGTGGTGCGCTGGGGAATGTCTCCTTGCCAGGGGCCGAATTCTTCAAACAGCTGATTCATGATCCCAGTACCTTTGGTCTCGGTCAGAAACTCAGTACGGAAACCGATCAGGCCGCGTGAGGGAACAATGAACTCGATCTTGACCCGACCGCTGCCGTGGTTGGTCATCAACATCATGCGACCGCGGCGTGGCCCAAGATTCTGAGTCACCGCGCCGACGAATTCTTCCGGGCAGTCAACGATCAGCCGCTCCATTGGCTCCAACAGAGCGCCGTTCTCGTCCCTGCGGGTGATCACTTCCGGCTTGCCGACGGAGAACTCGTAGTCTTCGCGGCGCATCATCTCGATCAGAATCGCCAACTGCAGTTCACCACGGCCTGCGACCACAAAACCGGAGCCGCCCTCGGCTTCCTCGACGCGGATTGAAACGTTGGTCCAGGTCTCGCGCCGCAACCGTTCTCGCAGCTTGTTGCTGGTGACGTGCTTGCCTTCTTTTCCGGCAACCGGAGAGTCATTGACCGAGAACACCATCGACAAGGTGGGTTCGTCGATCTGGATCGGTGGCAGCGGGCGAGGATCCTCAAGGTCACTCAAGGTCTCACCGATCACCACCTCATCAAACCCAGCGACCCCAACGATGTCTCCCGGGCCTGCTTTGTCGATCGCCACCCGTTTTAGTCCGTCGTAACCGTAGAGATGGGACACCTTGAGGTCTTCAATCGAACCGTCGAACCGGCAGCGTGCGATGCGCTGCCCTTGGGCGATTTCCCCTTCAAAGACTCTCCCGATCCCCAAGCGACCGACGAAATCATCGTAACCTAAGGTGGTGATCAACATCTGCAACGGGTGCCCCGGGTGGTACTGCGGTGGGGGTACGCTGGCAAGAATCTGATCGAATAACGGCTTCAGTGTTTGGTTCTCGCCATCTGCTTCGGTGCGGCAGACACCATCCCGAGCGATTGAGTAGAGCACTGGAAAGTCGAGTTGTTCTTCGGTGGCATCCAGGTCGATAAACAGGTCGTAGACTTCATCTACCACTTCGGCGATGCGAGCGTCGTCGCGGTCGATCTTGTTGATAACCACGATTGGCGGCAGCCCCGCCTCTAGGGCTTTGCGCAAGACAAAACGCGTCTGCGGCAGCGGCCCTTCGCTGGCGTCCACCAACAGCAAGACGCCATCGACCAGCTTGAGGGTCCGTTCGACTTCGCCACCGAAGTCAGCATGACCCGGCGTGTCGACGATGTTGATGCGGGTGCCGTCGTAGGTGATGGCCGTATTCTTGGCCATGATCGTGATGCCCTTCTCACGCTCCAGGTCGATCGAGTCCATCACCCGTTCTTGCACATGTTCATGGTCGCCGAAGGTGCCGCTTTGCCAAAGCATGGAGTCGACCAGCGTAGTTTTGCCGTGGTCGACGTGGGCGATAATTGCCAAGTTGCGTAAGTCTGTGCGGACAGAAGTATCCATTGCGAGCGTCTCCGGGGAATAATTGTCTTGAGGTTGCTCAGGCGTCCTGAGCAGGAAGTGAAACCCTACCAGCAATAGAGCCAGGAGACGAGCGGTGAACACCAAGATTGCAGAACCAAAGGTGGGCTGAAGAGCGTACTAGCGGTATCGTTGGCGCTCGCCAAGCGAGGCTACGACCATCGGTACCAGGAGACAAGAACATGAAACAGATAAATTTCACCCTAGGTTGGATTCTGGCCATTGCGCTCGCGGCAGCCACCCTTCAAGCTGCCGGTGGATCCAAAACCCCATCTTCCACTGCCCCTGCAACAGAGAATCCGACTGCCACCGCAGAAGACAGCTACAACCGCGCTTTACACTTTCGGGATCAAGCTTGGAAACTGGAAGCACGCGCAGGGGAAGATCCGGAAGCAGCCGAGAAACTGCTCAAAAAAGCGGCGTCCAAGTACAAGAAAATGGAAAATACCTTGCGTGTCGCGCTCAAAGCCGACCCGCGCATGTACCAAGCGCACAGCAGTTTGGGATACGTGTTGCGCAAGACGGGGCAATTCGACCAATCCATCAACGCCTACAATCAAGCTCTCACCCTAAATCCGCTCTACACCGAAGCGATCGAGTACCGCGCTGAAGCCTACCTGGGCTTGGGTCGGCTTGATGAAGTTAAAGCTGCGTACATGGAGCTGTTTCGTTCCGACCGCGAAAAAGCCGATCAATTGATCAAGGCGGCGCAGACCTGGCTCAGTCAACAGGATAAACCAGGAGCCGAAGTCGTAGAGTTTGGTGCATGGGTGAAAAAACGGGCTCAAGTCGCCAACCAGACAGCGTCGCTATTGGTCGACTCTTCCGACAACTGGTAACACTGCTCAAATTCCTGCGAGGGACGAGGATCATTAGCGTTGCATTGCTGAGCGTCCTGTCCACCGCGTGTTTGACATCTAGGCGAGTTGACGTAGAGAAAGACTCGGGCAATTACACCTGGGATCTCCCGGCGGGTTTCCCGGTACCGTTTGTGCCTCGGGACAACCCAATGTCACAAGCGAAAGTCGAGCTTGGTCGTCGCCTGTTCTACGACACCCGCCTTTCTGGCAATCAAACCTATTCCTGCGCCAGTTGCCATCGACCAGAGTTGGCATTCACCGACGGTCTCGCCAGATCGGTTGGATCGACCGGTGAACAACATCCGCGCAGTGCGATGAGTCTAGTCAACGTGGCTTACAACCAGAGTTTCAATTGGGCTGACTCAAAAACCACACGACTGGAGGACCAAGTCCTGGTGCCGATGTTCAATCGAGATCCGGTGGAACTGGGCCTTGCTGGGAACCGGGACCAGGTGCTGAAGAAACTGAAAAGCGACGCGGAATACCAAGCTGGGTTTCGGGCTGCATTCCCCAACTCTCGACGACCCATTCGCTGGCTCCATATTCGCAAAGCGCTGGCGTCGTTCGTAAGGACCATCCTCTCGGGGAACTCAGCCTACGACCGGTACGTCTTCTGGGACCAAAAGGAAGCGCTAAGCCGCTCGGCGCAGCGCGGTATGGAGTTATTCTTCTCGGATCGTACGCGCTGCTCAGAGTGCCATAGAGCTCCGCTTTTCAGCGGCAGTATGAGGACGGCGCAGCGAGACGAAAACAAAGACCGGAACATCCGGAGGTCTTCCACAACACTGGTCTCTACGACCTAGATGGACAAGGTGCGTATCCGATCGGTGGTCGAGGATTACTTGAACAGACCGGTCGGAGTAACGACATGGGTCGGTTTCGGGCACCGACCCTGCGCAACGTTGAGTACACCGCTCCCTATATGCACGATGGCAGTGTTGAGAGCTTGGAAGAGGTCCTTGAGTTCTACGCTGCCGGGGGTCGTGGTGCAGGCGAGCACAATCCCCATAAGAGTCCCTTGATCGGTGGTTTCGATCTCAGCGGGGAAGAGAAAGCAGACCTGATTCAACTTCTTCTCGCTCTGTCTGACCCTTCGGCGATGGACGCAAGTCAACCCGCCACCCCGACAAATTAGTAGCTAGACGGGATTTGGATGCTACGATTTGGGCGTGCAGCAACGTTTTCTGGGAGAAGCACGCTTCGGTTCAAGTTTGCTAGGTTGGCCGATGTTGACTTTTCTTGAGGGGCTAAGAAATATGTACAAAGTGAATCGAGCATTGTCGGTGGCGATCGTATGCTGCCTGTTTTCCGCGATTGGAACCTCACTTGCCGCGCAGGGAAGATCGGCTCGGGTCGCCGATCTGATCGATCAAATGGAGATCGATGCACGGGGCGGCGTAAGGACCACCGTTTCGGATAGGACCGGCTTTATCACCTTCGTCTCCACCCAACCAGGTCAGTCGATCGCGGTTCGGGCTGATATTGCTGCACCGGCGAACGAGCGCGCCCTAGAATTCGTTTCGCGGTTCGGCTCAGCCTTTGGCGTAGCAGCAGAAGATCTTGTCGTCGAAGGGGTGTCAGGCTTCGACCAAGTGGGTATGGAACACGTGCGTTTTCGGCAAACGCATCAGGGTGTGCCGATCACGGGTGGCGAGGTGATCGTGCATCTGAGGGGTTCTGGGGTTGTGGCGGCGAACGCCAAAGCGGTGGTGGATTTTGGCGATGTAGAGGTAACTCCAAGGATTTCGCCTCAGCGTGTGGCCGAAATTGCCAGCGAATTGCTTACGGAAGAAATGGGCGTTATCGGCGCGACGTTGAGTGAGCCTAGATTAGAACTGCTCAACAAAGGCCACCTCAGCCAACGGACATCAGCGACCCGACTCGCTTGGTTCATCGAAGCGCGAAAAGTGAATTTAAGAGAGTTCATCTGGATCGACGCCTTAGCCGGGAAGAAGCTGTTGCAATTCAGCCAACTGACCGATGCCAAAGATCGCAAGATCTACGATGCCGACGATCCTGGCGATGGGGTCTACGACACACTGCCCGGAGCTCTTGTGCGCAGTGAAGGGGGCGCCGCCACTGGCGATAGCGATACTGACTTGGCCTATACGTATTCGGGCGACACCTACGACTATTTTTTCACCGAGCACGGACGAGATAGTTATGATGACGCGGGCGCCACATTGGTTTCGTCGGTTCATTTTTGCCCGGACGCCGGGAGTTGCCCTTTTGCTAATGCGTTTTGGAACGGTAGCCAAATGGTTTACGGCGACGGATTCCCGGTTGCCGATGATGTGGTTGCCCACGAACTCACCCACGCGGTCACCGAGCGGACCGCGAATCTGTTCTATTACATGCAGAGTGGCGCTTTGAATGAATCGTACTCTGACATTTTTGGCGAGACGGTAGATTTGACCAATACTGGAGGTGCTGGCGGAGCCGAAAACCGCTGGCTTCTGGGTGAGGATATCGGAGCTATCCGCGACATGATGGATCCTTCAACTTACGAAGATCCGGGCAAAATGAGCGATGAACTCGTTTGTAACGGAGGAGGAGGTCAGTTTGAGGACCAAGGAGGAGTGCATACCAACAGCGGCATTCCCAACCACGCTTACGCTTTGATGGTGGATGGAGGCACCTACAACGGCTTTACCGTGGCCGGTATCGGACTCACTAAGGCAGGGAAGGTTCAGTACCGTGCTCTCTCCCAGTACTTAACTTCTGCTTCCGATTTTTTAGATAACTACAATGCGTTGTTTCAATCTTGCTTGGATCTGGTCGGTACCGCCGGAATTACCGGTTCAGACTGTGCCGAAGTGGGTAAGTCTCTACTTGCAGTTGAGATGAACGACCCCTGGTCGTGTACTCCACCGACCCAAGCGGAGGTGCCGGCATTTTGCGACCCAGGAGTGACCTTGACTACGTTGTCGACGCAGGATTTCTCGGGTGGTGGAGGGCTGGCAGCGTGCCCCGGTGGAGCTCTGCCGACAGCATGGTGCGCCAATGGCACCAACAGCTTGTTGGGCCCATTTGCCACCAGCGGCACCACCAGCGCTTGGGGCTACAACCGACCGACCACCGGCAGCTTGATTCAGTCTTTTGCCGGAGCCAACCCGCTGCCGGCCAATGCTCGCTTGCAGTTCAATCATTCCTTTGGCTTTGAGAATACCTTCCCGACCACTTACTGGGACGGCGGAGTCGTTGAGTACAGCACCAACGGTGGATCAACATGGACTGACGCAGGTGGCTTGATCTTGGCAGGCCAAGCCTATGGCGGAACGGTGAGCAACAGCTTTGGCAATCCATTGGGCGGACAATCGGCGTTTGTCGGTGAGAGCTGGGGGTTTACCGCCACCCAGATTGATTTGAGTTCACTCGCAGGAACCAATTTCCACTATCGGTTTAACGTCGGGACCGACAGCATCTTCGATGACTATGGTTGGTTTGTTGATGACGTGAATCTGTTTACTTGCGGTTGTGTCACAGACATCAACCTCGCGTTGGTAGACAATGGGTCGGGTACCTTTTTTCGTGCCACCAACTCGATTACCGCTGGCTCCGGGTACACCGTTGGTGTTGCCGAAACGGTCGAATTCGG
Source organism: Candidatus Multivoradales bacterium (assembly GCA_965248055.1). Taxonomy (GTDB): domain Bacteria; phylum Acidobacteriota; class Thermoanaerobaculia; order Multivoradales; family JAHEKO01; genus CBDCXF01. The sequence goes on along the minus strand of CBDFIJ010000004.1, from coordinate 1,858,041 downwards.
GGCTGGCAATGTGGTGATGATGGAGAACGGATTCACGGTTGCCAACGGCGCGAACTTTTCCGTTCATCTAACCCCCTGTCCTTGATACGCCCTGAGATTTGTTTCCGGCAGGGATAATCAAGTCTTAGGTTCGCAGTTCTTTGCGGATGACCAACTTGAGCCCGGACCAAACTTCATTGACAGCACAGACTTTGACGTCCACTAGCCCCAATGGCAGGGCGATCTTGCGGATCGTGTCTTCGGTGACGTCGGTAGCAACCTTGGATGCCTTTTTGGGCCAAGAAACCCAGATCATGCCGTTCTGTCGAATCTGGTTGCGCAGGTTCGGCAACTGATTTTGGAGTTGCTTTCTCGAAACAGTAAAGAGATGCCAAAGGTCAATTTCGGTGCGTAGCCGGTTGGAGATCACCACCGACGATGGAATCGGGTCGAGAAGAGCCAGGTAGTGATTGGGCGCGTTTGAGGTGCGAACGCGAGACCCTTGCTTGATCCCCAGTTTTTTCGCCAGAGGCGTTGCTGAATAACCCGCGCTGGGCATCAACGTCGTTCCGTGATGACCGCTTGGGCGAATCGCCTGGCTGCTTGCGGATCGGACCCCAGGAACAACTCGGGCTCAATCAGTTCCAGTTCCATAAGCCAGAAATTATCACCGTGGTTGGAGCGAGCGAGATCGACGCGGGAGTAGGTGGGTATTGTGGGTAGCGTAGCCAGTATTTGATTGGCGGTTTCTAACAAGGCTGGTTCAGGATCAACGGCGCGGCTGCGGCCGCCGAAATCTTGTTGTACCCGAAAGTCACCGGCTTGAGGTTTCTTGACCACTCCGTGACTAAAATGGCCGTCAAAATAGACCAGAGAAAACTCTCCCTCGGTCGTCACGGCGTCAACAAACGGTTGTGCCATCAAGGGTCGTTCAGAGAAAGACCTCTCGACTCCCGGCCTGACCTCGTCCACCATCTTCGACTCGACCACCACCAGTCCTTCGGCGCTGGCGCTAACCACCGGCTTGAGAATCACCTGCTCTGTACCAACTTCTTTGATCAAGGCATTCAGATCCCCTGGCTTCAATCCCTCTCGCCAAACCGTGGGAACAATCGAGATTCCACTCGTCTGCAAGTCTTGAAGGTATGTCTTTGGTACGTTCCAGCGGATCAACTCCAAGGGGTTACGCAGATCCACTCCGCTTTCCTCGATCTCAGCCAGCCGGTTCATAAATTCCTCGCTATCAAGGTGGTAGTCCCAGGTGGAGCGGACCACTACTCGGTCGTAAGCGGACCAGTTTGTGTCGGCCGCCTGCCAAGCCACTGGGGTCACTCGACCGCCCAGGTCGCTGATCAAGGTCGCAGCGAGTTGATCATCGTCGGTTAGGCCGTCCTTGTCGGTGGTGAGGAAGGCGCAGCGCATGGGCCAGAGGGGGGGAGCGGCTTCTGAAGCGACCTAGCCTCGATCGATTGCAGTAAGACGACCCACGGCAAAAGCGCCATAGACCGAGAACGAAGCATCGAGAAAGCCGATCACAGCGGCGCTATCGAGAAAGGACTGGGTCACATTTGCAGACCCGGTTGGCAGATGGGCAATGTGATCGGGTGAGATCAGGACGTAGTGGTGGTAGCCAGCAAACAAGAAAGACGCGAACATTGCTCCTGAGAAGACCGCCACTCCAAAGACCCGAAAGCGCTTGGTTTGAACCAAGATGGCAGCCAAGATCGGAAGCCCGAGAATCACTGTGTAGACGAACAGATCTTTGGCTGCAGGTAGGTCGATGGCCAGAGCTATGTGCGCCTCGCCGTGCCAGGCGATGGCAACCAAGTGGATCACCACCAAAACTGGGATAGTGACTCTGTGCATTGTCTTTCTTTAGGTTGCCGTCTTCAGTACGTTGCGATTCTGAGCGATGCCATTGTGTACCATGTGTCGATAGCTCGGATCAGATCCACCCTTGGCGCTCGATGGTTTGGGTTATGTGGGCCAAATGATGACGGCCATGCCAGGCGTAGATGCCGCAAGTGGTTCGAATATCCACTGCACCCCATTCGGGATGTTGAAACTTCCGTCTCAGTTGGTCCTCGGACAGGCCACGCAACAAAATGATCCAGCGCGCGTGGAGCGCTTGCAGAAATTGAAGACTGGCCTCGATCGGTGTGTCCCGATAGTCCACTAACTCCGCCCACAGAGCCTCTTGGTAGGTTTTGATCTCAGGCGAATCTTCGGTCAAGGCCCACTTGCAGCGTACATAGGCGTTCAAGTGGGAATCTACCAAGTGGTGTACCACCTGGCGTAGCGTCCATCCCTCGGGACGGTACCGAGTATCCAGTTGCTCCTCAGAGAGCGTTGCCACCACCGAGCGCAGCTCCCTTGGAAGCACCTCGATCCGGTCGAGCCACTGGGAAACTTGTGCCGCTAGGGGGTCGTCTACTGGTTTGAACTGACCAATGGGGTATCGAAGGTCTGTAGCGGCTGGGTTCTGATTCATGGTTGCGACTTTAGTCGTAGGACGGTGACCACATCAATGCCTCGACCTCAGCTTCCAGGTGGTCCGGCCTTGACCGTTGTGCGCTACCTTCGGCAAAGGCGATTTCTGCAACGACTATGGCAATGGCTCGAGACACAGCTCGAATCTCGGTCAGGGGTGGGTAGAGCGATCCGGTTTGGATCAAAGCGGGAGTCACATGTTCCGCAAGGCTGCGTGCGGCGGCCATGAACATGGCGTCGGTGACGTGGGTTGCCTGTGCGGCAATCACCCCCAACCCGACCCCGGGAAAGATATAGGCGTTGTTCCCTTGGGCGGGGCGTCTTTCTTGGCCGTCGACGATCACCGGATCAAACGGACTTCCCGAGGCGAACAACGCCTGACCATGGCTCCATCGATAGGCTTCTTCAGGAGTGCATTCGGCGCGGGAAGTGGGGTTGGAGAGAGCCATGATCACCGGCGTTGGGTTGAGCTCGGCCATGCGACTCACGACCTGCTCGGTGAAGGTGCCCGGGGTACCGGTGGCGCCGATCAAGACGTGGGGTTTGAGTTGATCAACCGCCTCGATCAAGCTGGCTGGAGCTTGGTCTCGCGCATAGGGTCTTTTGTGCTCGGCGATATGGTCGCGACCCGAGGTAACCAAGCCTTGCGAATCAACGAAACTCAATCGCTCATAGGCCTCCGCTGAGGTCAGGCCGTCTTCGGTCCAAGAATGGACCATCAGGTCGCCAATGCCGGTGGCGGCGGATCCGGCACCCACAAACATCACCCGGGTCTCAGTCCACGGAATCCGGGTGCCTTGAGTTGAGGCCAAGACACCGGCCAGAGCCACCGCGGCGGTTCCTTGAATATCGTCGTTGAAACACAACGCCCGATCTCGATAGCGTTGCAGCAACCCGTAGGCATTGGGAGTCAGAAAATCTTCGAACTGAATCAAAGCTTTGGGGTAGGCGTCTTGCACTGCCAAGACGAACTCTTCAACCAGATCGTCATAGGCGGCACCGGTCAGTCGTGGTTGGCGTACACCGAGATAGAGAGGATCCTCGAGCAGTTCTTGATTATTGGTACCGATATCCAACATTACCGGCAGACATTGGTGCGGATGAATGCCGCCACAGGCGGTGTAGAGAGCCAGCTTGCCGATCGGAATTCCCATACCATTGGCCCCGAGATCACCGAGCCCCAAGATGCGTTCGCCATCGGTCACCACGATCACCCGAATGTCCGTCTCTGGCCAGTTGTCGAGCAATTTTCGGACTCCACCGCGATCCTGAGGGGTGACATAAAAACCCTTGGGTTGGCGATAGATATGGGCGAATTCCTTGCACGCCTGACCGACTGTTGGGGTGTAGATGATCGGCATCATCTCCTCGATGTGGGAGATCACGGTTTGGTAGTAGAGGCGCTCATTGCGGCCCTGGAGAGAAGACAGCAGGACGTAACGTTCCAGGTCCGATTCTTTACGCCGTAAGTTTTCAAGAGTGCGCGCAACTTGTTGCGCTGGAGTGCTGACCGACGTCGGCAACAGTCCGTGAAGCCGAAGTCGCTCTCGCTCTTCTTGGGTGAAGGCAGTTCCTTTGTTTTGCCAGGGGTTGTTTAGGACATCAGTGCCACGTTTCATCGCATCGCCTCTTGATTTGAACACCGCATCGGTACCTCAATAAGCATGTCACTACTAGAGTCAGGGCGTAAATCTGAACTAACTTAAACAGGTTACAACCAAGTGGTTGCAGGAGACAACCAAATGCAAATATACTGCCCTCGTGACGACAGAGACCCAAGCGGTGCGACAGGCGTCCAGGCAATTAGTTCGTGAACTCAACTTGCTGGAGGGCATCGCCTGTGGCGGTCCGTTGTCCTTGTCGGAAGCCCACTTTCTATTTGTGCTCAATAATCTAGGTGAAGGAACGATTGTGGAGATTGCGGAGCGTTTGGTGTTGGATAAATCGACGGTGAGCCGGGTTTGTTCGGCGCTGGAAAAGAAGCACCTAGTGACTTGCCAAACTCGTTCCGGCGATCGCCGCCGAAAGCCACTGCAGGTCACTCAGGATGGCATCAAAGAACTGGAGACCATCAGCCTGGTTGCCGATCAACAGGTCAATGAAGCGCTGCAGTTCGTTGCTGAACCCGAGCGCGTCATCGTGGTGCGCGGACTGGCGCGCTACGCGCGCGCACTGCGTTATGCGCGGTTGAGCCGTGGCTTTACATTGCGAGCGATCGAGCCAAAGGACAACCCGGTGGTGGCGGGAGTCATTCGCAAGGTGATGACGGAGTTTGGCGCGGTGGGGCCGGGGTATTCGATTGAAGACCCGGAAGTGGACGACATGTACCAGGCCTATGCAGGAGACCGCGCGGCATTTTTTGTTGTGGCGAAAAAGGAGCGCCTTTTGGGATGCGGTGGAATCGCACCCTTGGTAGGCGGGGACGACGACACTTGCGAACTGAAAAAGATGTACTTTTTGTCGGAACTACGCGGCACCGGGATGGGTACTCGGGTGCTGAACGCATCGTTGGACGCCGCCCGTAGTATTGGCTATCAGCGCTGCTATCTCGAAACCCTGGATTCGATGCATCACGCGCGCAAGTTGTACGCAAAGCATGGGTTCGAACCCTTGGAAGGCCCGATGGGATGCACCGGGCACTCGGCGTGCGACAGTTGGATGGCTAAGGATCTACAATCGACTGCGCTAGGTAGCTGACCGGCTGAACCTTGATGGAGAACTGACTTTTGTTGACCTTGATCTCACCCGCAAAGACTCTGGATGAAACCCCCAGCAGCGGCCTGCCCACGACCCAGCCTTGGTTTCAGGACGACACCGAACTGCTGTTAGACCGGTGCCGCAAGTTGAGTGCTAACGACCTACGCGAGCTGATGGGAATCAGTGAATCGCTCGCCGAGCTCAATTACAACCGTTTTCAGCAGATGAAGTTTCCTTCGACCGCTGGTAACGCCAAAGCCTGCATCCAGATGTTTCAAGGAGATGTTTACAAAGGTTTTGACGCAGCTAGCTTGACCCAACAAGACCTGGTCTACGCGCAGGACCACCTGCGCATCTTGTCCGGGTTCTACGGCATGCTGCGCCCGCTCGACTTGATGCAACCCTACCGCTTGGAGATGGGTACTAAGCTGGGCACCGACCGAGGGGACAACCTGTATCGATTTTGGGGTCAACGCTTGGTCGATCGCCTCAATGCCGAGCATGCAAAGAAGCCGGTATCCGCGGTTCTGAATTTGGCTTCGACTGAATATTTCAAAGCGGTGCCGGTGAGTTCTCTGCAGCCTCGCCTAGTGGCGGCTTCGTTCCAAGAAGTCCGCGACGGCAAGCCGAAGACCATCGCTTTCTACGCCAAGAAAGCGCGCGGCATGATGGCTCGATTTCAGATCCAGAATCGCATTGAGGATCCCCAAGGTCTCAAGGCTTTCGCTGAGGATGGTTATCGCTTCAACGCTGGCCTATCCACTGACGACCATCTGGTTTTTGCCCGCAGCAGCAAAAGCTAGCGATCGTCTGCCACGAGGCTTTCTTACAGAGTGCCTACTGGTTGACGACCATGGGTTTGGATCGCCTCTTCTGCCGCCTGGGTGAGCAGGGGAACCACCAGCGCAGGTACTCCAAGCTCGATTAAGGATTGAGTTACCGCGAAATCTTGAAGGTCGACGTTGGCTAGCTGCTTGCTCAGCACCAACGCCGCCAACAGGCTGCCGAGCCTGCTCGGATGAAAGCCGTCGCGGCCGTAGAGCGGCAGGTCGGAAGTGCGGGACCACGCTGCGCGCCAAGCTTCTCCGACTGGAAACAGCCATCCATCCACTTGCTCGGCCGCCATCCGGTAGGACTCGGAGACGCGATCGAAATCGAAAGCTCGTTGTCTCGAAGGCCAGACCATGTAAAGCCCCGGTTGTGCCCCGCTCTTGCGCATCTCCGCGGCGAAGATAGCCGAGTACTCGAGCAACGAAGGGCGCCCCTCGGTGGCAGAGGGTCCTTGTTGCAGGACCACCACACTCCAAGGTTTGGAGCGCAGTTGTCGGCGGGTGCGACGGTCACGCCAGTGATCCTGCAGCCCAAAGTTGGGGTAGGCGACCGCCTCAATCGAGCCCACCCTAACCCCAACACTGTCGAGCAGTTTCTCGAGAGTATCTGGCAGATCGTTAGCGTAGGTCAGACTGTTGCCGATGAACAGGATATTGAGTTCGGGCTGGGGCTGGGGCTGGGGCTGGGGCTGGGGCTGGGACAGGGACAGGGACAGGAGTAGGGTCGGGGGTCTCACCGCAGACGATGGCTTCGCCAAGAGAAAAGGTGTATGAGCCAACGCCACCATCAAGAAGAAGGCAGCTATCTTGTCGTTGGGTCTGTACTTACGCCAAGCGAGTTCCATTGGGCACCTGTTTGTCGGGGACAACCAAGACCACCGCGCCGTCTGGTCGGCAAAACCCGGTGACCAAGATCTCGGATCGAACCGGGCCGATTTGCTTGGCCGGGAAGTTGGTCACCGTTACCACCTGACGACCGACCAGCTCTTCAATCGAGTAGAGGTCGGTGATTTGGGCGCTGGATTTCTTTATCCCCAGTTCAGGGCCGAGATCGACCTCAAGTTTGTAGGCTGGCTTGCGCGCCTCGGGAAACGGTTCGGCTTTGACGATGGTGCCGACGCGGATCTCGACGGCCTCAAATTCAGCCCAACTGATGGTCTCACTCATCTTCACCCACCCCATTCCTACGCACGTTATCTGCTGGAAGTTCCCGCTGCCGGGTCTATTTAGGTCGTCTCTGGTTGGCTGCTGTCAGCATAGGCCGCACGAAATTGACTGTAGGACAGACTACCGGGGGGGCCGCTCATCAATTGCTCCACGGCGGCTGAGAGTGAGGCAACCCGAGGTCGCGACAGTTTGAAACCGGCACCTTCGCGGACATATCCATCCAGCGTTCCCCAAGCGAGCAAAAGCGGCAGCGTGAGGAACGTGGCGAACCCGCGCGGCGCCAGACAGCGATCCAACAACAGGATGTAGCGAGCTCCGCCCTCCAGGCCACGATGGGCAACTTCAAGAATTGCTCCACGGTTGACCGCGGGGGGAATAAAGACTCGGCCTTCGCTGGCGTCGGTGTTTGAATCCTTCAGGATATTGACCAACTGGAGTCCTTCGCCAAAAAGCTCTGACCCCCGCATCAACTCGGCATGATAGTCAGCGAGCGCAGCACAACGGAGAACGAATAGGTCGCTGAGCATCTCGCCGACGATCCCGGCGACCACATAGCAGTAGCGACGCAGTGCTGCCATATTCTCCAGCCTAAGCTCACCGGTTGAAGAGCTTGAGTTGACGAACTCGGTCATCCCAGAGGCGGTACGGCGGGTGTGGCGGACCAGAATTTCAGCTGCTGCGGGGTCGAGTTCGTCTAGCGCCTCAATCACCGCGGGCGTCGCTTCCAAGAGTTCTAGGTAGCCCTGGTGCATCGTCGGCGGTTGATCCAACCACTGTGAAGCCAAGTGTTGAGCCTCGACCCGATCGCGTGAGATGAGTAGTTCGGCAAAGTCTTTGAGAGCCTCGACCTGGCGCGAAGTAGACCAACCGACGGCGTCCTCGAAGGTGTCTGCGATGCGGAAGAGCAGATAAGCGAGGGTCATCTCGCTTCGAGTTGGATTCGGAAGCAAAGGAATCGACAGCCCAAAGGTCCGGCTAGTTTTGAGTAGCAGTTGGTGTAGATCGGCCATCGTTACCTTGACGTAGAGTCCCGTCCGTCCGGCAAATCTATCGTTTCTCCGAGCACGCTGCTTGCTTGACCGGTATCCGGTGAATTTTCTAGCTTTACGCTCCGATCGCCAGAAGGCTTCGCTCGGTAGTCAGCCTCAAGCGTTCAGAGGTAGCAGCCGTCGTTAGTTCCTTCTTGTGAAGATACTGAAAGAAGTGGTCGTACGAGGGCGCCAGTTCAGGGAAATCACCACACTTCTGGGCGATGTGTGCTGCGTAATTATCCGAGTTGTACAGCCGCCGCAACAGGCGCGGCACGCTGGCCATTAACTTTTCAGAGGAAATACCGCCGCAGCGAATCGCCGGCCGGTCAGTGGTCATGCCATCGGCCTCGACGATAATGCGATCTTTGACCTCGTCGTAAAGCGGTGTGCCTTTGTATGGGGTGTAGAAACACAGCCGCAGTTGGTCGACCAAGAACTGATCAATAAGCTCCTCACGCATATTCATGGTCTCTTCGGTCTCCCAGGGATAGCCGATCATCATCAAACCGCGCATCAAGATGCCGTAGCGATTAGTTTGGTCCAAAGTGGTGCGGATGCGACTGATCTTTTGGAAGGTCTTGATCCGGCTGATGGTTCCCTCCAGCACGTCTTCGAGTCCGTAATCGATTTTCCAGAATCGACCTGCTTTCATCCGCGCCAGAACCTCCTCGTCGATGATGGTGCTGGTACACATCACGTGACAGCCAAATTCGACATCGACTTCGACGGCAAGCTGCTCGGTGTGATCACAAAGTTCCAAGAGCTTCTTTTTGACGCCGTTGAAAGAAAGGTCACAAAAGAAAAAATTGTTGACCCCGTGGTGCGTGATCAGGTGTTTCATTTCTGCCGCCACGTCGGCAGGCTCACGGTAGTTGACGATCCGTTTCCACATTCCCACCGAAGCACAGAAGTTGCAACCGTAGGGGCAGCCACGCGAGTAGGCGATTTGGGCGACGTTACCTACCGGCGGATAGGAGAGCGGCCCAGGGTGACACAGATCCAAGATCTCCTGCTCACGTTTGGGCCACGGCAGCTCTGAAAACTCTACCCGTGGCCCCCGGGGGGTCACCATCATTTCGCCGTTAGAACCACGAAAGGCGAGGCCGGGCATGTTGGCGAAGTCATCACTGGTTGCACCGTTTTGCAGCCCGCGAAGTAACTCTTCGCAAGCGGCTTCTCCTTCTCCCAGGATGGCAAAGTCGATGGATGGGTCGAGGGCGATTTCGGGATCTCCGGTGGGGTGATAGCCACCGACAATCAGTGGAATATCTGGGAAGGAAGTTTTGAGATTACGCGCAAACTCCAAGGCTCCCGGGACCATGTAAGTCGAGTGCAGAGCGATGCAGATCGCAAGTAGTCGATCTTCGACGTCGCTAAGTCTGCCAAGAATTTCCCGGTCTTCCATTAGCGCCTTCATCATCACCAACGTTTCAAACCCCTTCGATTCCAAGTGGGCGGCGATGTATTGAATCGCAATGGGGTCTTTGAATCCCACCGGACTGCCGGTGTAGGTGGTGCGCCCCGGGATCGAGATCTCGACATCACTGCGCATTCCCTGCCCCACGAGAGGGTCGAGAAGGAAGACTAGGTTCCTATCTGTTTGCTCTTCCCCGACAAAGAAAGGCTCAGGAGCGGCCAAGGTTGCGGGGTTGTGATCCAAGCTCATCATCATCTCCTTTTTGACAGCCAAGTTGCACTGCCTACAGATGACGAACGGCCGGTCGTTTGTCTTCAGCTTGTTTAGCCCAAACCGAACCAACTACGTTCGCCACCAAATGAGTTTTCAACTCCAAAAGGGTAGCGACTGCCTTCTCGGCCGTCAAGAGTTTGTATGCGTCCATGACATTTGGCACTGATCGGTATGTTCCGCTACGTATTGTAGCGGTGGTCTTTGTCCGTGGCTCCAGTGGGGCCTTTCGGCGTTAAACCAGAGCATCCAGTCGAAGAGTTTTTGGTTGAAAGCTTGGAGGTCAGTGAAGAGCAAGTCTTCGTTGTAGTCAACGAATTTCTCCTGGATGGTTCGATTGAATCTCTCGGCTTGGGCGTTCATCTTCGGGCACCTGGGGTAGGTGTACCAGCGTTTGATTCCAGCCTCAGCAGCTTTCTTGTCGAAGGCTCCTTGAAACTCACTACCGTTGTCTGAGAGCACGGTAGTAACAGCAAATGGCAAGACATCAAGGCTCAGGTCCAGAAAGCGCGCTGCCGTGCTCGAGGTGTGGGAGTTGGTGGCTATTGCCAGACTCATGCTGCTGGCGGCATCGGTCAGAGTGATCAAGTACCGGCGTTGGCCATCACAGAATCGCTCGATGGTATCTACTGCCACCCACTGGCCAGGCGAGCATGCCTTGGTTCCTTTAGGTTTGCGAGGCTTACGCTTTCGTTTTGCTTTCACTCGACCCAGGCGATCAATCCTTTGAGGCACCAAGCGCATCTTGTCGGGAGCATCGCCAATGATGCGGCCGATGGTGCTCACCGAGGGGCAGGGAATTCCCCTTACTTCACACCAGGGTTTCAACAGCGGATAGATCTTGTCCTTGCCAAGATTGGGCTCTTTGACCCGCAATCGACCGATCTCAGAGACCACCTCAGCTGGCCACTTGCGCCGTCTTCTTTTCTTCGGAGCTGTTGATTGAGGGTTTAGAGAGGTTAGCTTTCCTTTGCACCTACCAAGACGAGACTTCCAGCGGTACAGAGTCCTCCGGCTCACCGAAAATGCATCGATCGCTGCATCGATCCCATGCTCCTGCCAGAATCTCAATGCTCGGATACGTTTCTCAGCGATATCTTGGGTCATGACCCAAGATACCCCTAAATGACGAAGATGTCCCAGGCCTTGGAAACGCCCTCTGATCAACCTCATGCTCATCTGGTACGGGCATGGAGTTCTCGAGGGAGCAAGGCAGCGTACAGAAGTGCGTTCACCGGTACCGCGACGTTCAGTTGTTGTCCCATGCGCACCACGGCACCATTCAGAGATTCCAGTTCGGTGCGCCGCCCAGCGGCAAAATCGCGCTGCATCGAACTGGTGCCGTTCTCTGGGAGCTTGTCGACAAAGGCCAGCGAACGGTCGGTGGTGTTGTCATCCATTGTGATGCCATTGGCTTGCGCCACTGCGACCACTTCATCCATCGCGGCTCGCAGCATCGAGCGTACTTGAGGCGTGGACCGCATTGTCCCGATCGCGGCATGGGTCACCGAGCTGACACCGGCAACCGGGGCAAAGAAGTGGAATTTGTGCCAAATCACCGACTCGATCTGGTCGCTGAGGTGAACCTCGAGACCGGGCGCTGGGTTCAAGGTGTCCACCACGCGTCGCGCACGGTCCGAATTTCCACCGCCAAGTTCACCCAGGATGATGGTGGGGTCCGCCCCCACGTGGCGGATGACTCCGGGTTGTTCTATGTAACTAATGATCCGGCAACTCCCACCCAGAGCACGGTCAGCGCCCAAAGCCTCTGTGATCTGGCCAGCGGTCTCGACGCCATTCTGCAGCCCGACGACCATGGTTTCTTCGCCCACTAAAGGTTTGATTACTCGCACTGCCTGAGAGAGTTGCCAAGTTTTGGTTGCGACAATGACCACATCAACTTCACCGATCGCGGAAGGATCGTCTGTGACCGGCACCGGGACGAGGGAGTCTCCCAACGGGCTCACGATTTTCATCCCAGATCGTTGAGCGGCTTCTAGATGATCTCCTCGGGCGACCAAGGTGACATCGAGTCCAGCCTCGCTCCAACGACTCCCGAAGTAACCGCCGACCCCGCCAGCACCAAACACTACGATCTTCACCTACACCTCCTTGGATGCCGACACACTCTGGCGTACTTCAAAATGCATAGACTATTCATCTAATCGAGCAAGAATTCTCCTCGCTTCATCTGCCCAAATAGGCATCTCCTGCGAACTGGCGTACAGAAACCAGGTCGTCAAACCACATGACGGTCACAACTCACCTTGGCGCCAGTCAACCCAACCGCAGAATAGTTCAACATGACGGTATCCAGCCAATTGTTTGGCCGCGCTTCCCGGAAAGATTTCTATCTCCAGTAAACGCTCGTAAGACTCAGCGTTTTCCCTTGTCGTTCATCCGTGCCAGGTAGGTGTGTTCATGATTCGAGATTATCGAATTACTTGGGCAGTCCGAAGTTCGCGAGTCCTGGGGAGACAAAGTGCGAGCGACTTTGATGCCGGAAGATGGTTTCGTTGATGAGCCGGAGCGGCTCAATGGTAGGGTAGTTGCCAAGCAGGGTCAGTCGATTTTTGAAGAGTGAGTGGAAAGCTACTATGCCACACGTAACTTTCGTTCATGGAATCGCAAACAAACCATCTCGGGATGTTTTGCTCCGGATCTGGCGCGAGTCACTAGCCCGCGATGAAGGGCTCGATCTAGGCGCTGAAGGGGTTACTTCCAGCATGGTCTATTGGGCCGATGTGATGTACAAGAACCCTCAAAAAGAAATGGCCGAGCACGAAAGTAACGACAGTGTCATTGTGAAGACAGATGAAGACGCTGAAATGGCTTGGCGGGACGGCCTCAAGGAAGAAGAGGAGAAGATCTGGATTGATAGCCTGACGAAGAAACTTGGGCTTCTGGCCGCGGCTCCAGAAGGCGATGATAATTTTCAGCCCTCCGTGGATCAAATGGAGTCGGTCGACTTCGAACGGATCCCTTTGCCTTGGTGGTTGAAACGTCGGTTCATGAAGGCCTTCCTTCGTGACGTCCACCACTATCTATTCAACAGCGAGAGCACACCACGAGAAGGCGAAACCTATCGAGTTCAAGATGAAGTACGCAATCGATTCGTCCAAGCGATCCGGGAAGGCTCGCGAAAGGCTGGCCCTCACATAGTGGTGAGTCACAGCATGGGGACGGTGATCGCGTATGACTGCCTCAAACGCGTCACCGAATGTCCGCAGATCGACGCTTTGATGACCATTGGAAGCCCGCTCGGCTTGGACGAAATCCAGGACAAGTTGCAACCAGAGTGGAGTCGGGACAATGGGTTCCCAGAGACCGTTGTTAACGAGAGATGGGCCAATATTTACGACAAACTGGATCCAGTCGCCGGGCTCGACCCAAAGGTTGCCAACGACTACCGCCGAGAATCTGAGGCGATTGTTCTAGACATTAATGAACAAAACTATGGCCGCTGGCGGCATAACATCTCGAAGTACCTGGGCGGTAATCGATTGCGCTCTACGCTGGTGCGCCAACTGAACCTATGATGGGAAGCGATCTGTGACTTGGGATCCGGATCACTTCGAAGGGGAACTCAACACGGCGGTCAACGCGTTCGACCGAGCTAGAACCGAGCGTTTGTGTGAGCGTCTGATCGAACGTCTGAGAACAAACACCGAACTCTACGAGTCCGGTGCTGCTGGCAAGGTTCTCGGACACCTCCAACGCCAACGCTATTTCAATCTTCTTCAGCGCGTAGCAGACGTCTTTTTACAGACCGGAGTACAGGCGCCACGGATTCGCCAGCACTACGCGCAAGCACTACTGGATCAAGGAGCCCTGTGCGCAGCCATTTCTTTTCTGGACAACCTTGTCCAGCAGACAGCTGATCGACAGGAACACGCAGTTGAACACTCCGAAGCACGCGGACTTCTGGGACGAGCCTACAAGCAGATTTACGTCGATTTCGACAACCCTGAAAGTGCCGAGGCTCGGCGAGCTTTAAACCAATCGATTAACTGGTATCACTCCGCGTACGTCAGCGATCCTACAGAGCACAGTTGGCATGGGATCAATGCCGTTGCCACGCTGCGAAGGGCAGCGGTCGATGGAGTACCGGTGCAGGCCACTATTGACACAGCCGCGCGATCGATGACAATCGCCCAGGAAATTCTTGACTTGTTGACCGCGAAATGGAGCAACGGCCAGGCGACCACCTGGGACTCTGGAACCGCGATGGAGGCCTGCATCGCCCTAAGTAAGACAACTGAAGCCAGTGGCTGGCTCAGTCGTTACGTCAGTGAGCCGCATCTTGAGGCGTTTCATCTGGCGAGCACATTGCGGCAACTCGAGGAGGTCTGGCGTTTAGACCTTGACAGCGACCCAGGATCAAGCTTGTTGCCATTACTCAAGGCAGAGCTGCTGAACCGTCAAGGTGGCTCCCTGGACATTCAACCACAGCATCTGAACTCCAACGCACTCAAGGGTTCACACGCGGAAAATTTCGAAAAAACCTTTGGCAAGGTCCGCTACGTCAACTACAAGTTCATGCTGAAGGGCATCGATCGAGCTCGCGCGGTCGCGCGCATTGAATATCAACCGGGTCAGGGCTTCGGTACCGGCTTCATCATTCGAGGAGGTGACTTGCATGAGCCGTTTGGCGATGAACTGATGCTGCTCACCAACGCCCATGTTGTCAGTGAAGATCCGGCGGTGCGGGGCGCTCTTCGTCCCGACGACGCCATCGTCACTTTTCAGTTGCTCAAAGAAGAGACCAGGGACGACGATGAGTACTCGGTGGCTCAGATTGTTTGGAGCTCGCCTCCCTGGGAACTGGATGCGAGCCTATTGCGGCTTGAAGAAAACCCTGCGGGACTTGAGCCTTATCCGCTGGCACCGCGGCTACCACTCGCGGATGGTGAACAACGTGTCTACGTCATCGGCCATCCTAAGGGGGGCTCCCTTTCTTTCTCAATTCAAGACAATGTGCTTCTCGACCACCAAGCGCCACTTCTGCACTACCGCGCGCCGACCGAGGGCGGAAGCTCGGGAAGCCCGGTCTTCAACTCGCAGTGGAAGCTCATCGGTCTCCACCATGCTGGCGGCACGGAGATGGCGCGGCTCAACCAGAAAGAGGGCACCTACGAGGCTAATGAGGGTGTGTGGATTCAATCGGTTGCCGAGGCGATAAAGATCGAGTCTTAGACCCTACTTACGCAAACTATCCTTGGCGCGCAGACTTGATTTTGCCTAGCCGGCTGTCGGAGTCTTGGGCGAATTTCTTTCCGCGATCAGCCGGGCCTTCTTGGTCGCTTCTTCAACCATCTCGGGCTTGAGTTCGTTGAGTCCAGAGGATAGAAACTGGGGTTGGTTGCCGTAGCCTGACTCAGCGATGGCTAGGCCTCGTTTGCCTAGGTCGATGGTGTCGGCCATAGTGGCCCGAATTGCAGAGACACTCTTCGAGTAGATGGCTACGGTTGAACTCCCGGCACACCGGATTTGAGACCGGTCACCACGAGTATTAGCGCCATGAACTGGCAATGCCACATAGCCGAACGGGCGGCCAATTTGAAAGGGCGAACAAAGAGCGAGATGTCCGCCTATTCCGCGGAAGCGGACTCAAACAAGCTGGCAAACTCGCCGTAACCCTCGGCGTCCAACTCTTCTTTGGGCACGAAGCGAAGAGAGGCACTATTTAGGCAATAGCGCATCCCGGTGGGTTTCGGACCGTCCGGAAACACGTGCCCCAGGTGGCTCTGGCCGTGTTTGCTCTGCACTTCGGTACGCTTCATGAAGAACTTGTTGTCTTGGTGTTGAGCGATGTTCTCAGGTACCAGAGGCTGCCAAAAGCTCGGCCATCCAGTCCCGCTCTTGTACTTGTGCTGGGAGCTAAACAGAGGCTCGCCGCTGACCACGTCGACGTAGATTCCGTCCCGTTTGTTGTCCCAATATTCGTTGTCAAAGGCCCGCTCGGTGCCCTCTTGCTGGGTCACCTGGTATTGCAGCGGGGTCAACATGGCGCGAATTTCCTCGTTGTTGGGCCGGCTGTAGGCAGATTGTTTGGGCGCTATCTTCTCTGGCTCTGGCTCTGGCTCTGGCTCTGGCTGGGGCTGGGGTTCATCCTTCCAGGTCTCTTTGAGGTAGCCATCGCGCCCAGACCCCACCTTGTAGCGGTTGTAGTGATCGGCGTTGGTCTTGTAGTAGTCCTGGTGGACTTCCTCGGCAACATAAAACGTGCTCGCCGGTTCGATTTCGGTGACGATTGGATCCGAGAACTTGCCTCTCGCCTCGAGCGCAGCCTTTGAGGCCTCAGCTAGGGCTCGTTCTTCCTCGGTCTGGTAGTAGATGCCAGTGCGGTACTGCGAACCACGATCGGCAAACTGACCCCCACCGTCGGTGGGGTCGATGTTGCGCCAGAAAGTCTCCAACAAGTTTTCATAGCTGACTTTCTCTGGGTCGTAGGCGATGCGGACTGCTTCGGTGTGCCCGGTGGTACCCGCCGAAACTTGTTGGTAGGTGGGGTTGTCGACTCGCCCGGCGGTGTAACCAGCAACAGCCTGGTAGACCCCGTCGAGCTGCTCAAACGGGCCTTCCATGCACCAGAAGCAGCCACCGGCAAAGATTGCGTAGCTTTGAGACTCTGACTCCATGACGTCCTCCTGGATGCTGACTTCGGTTTCTTCTGCGGTAGACGAACCGCACGCGATCATGATTGCAAGCATCACCATGCTCAGAGATCTCTTGGTGATTATCTTCATCGTTGGCTCCTTAGGTAGCTCCAGTGGCGGTCTTTGACTGCCCACTGCTCAGACAATACGAGCAGCTGGTCCGAGAGAGTTCACAATTCGCAGTCTATTCTTGGATCGATCCCTATTCGCTGCCGACCAGTTGGGTTGCGCTTTGCAACTTGCTACCAAAGGTTTCCATAAAGGCAGGGGTCAGGCTGTCGGCGTTACAGTTATATAGACGCAGCCCGAAGCTGACAACCACTTCGGCGTTGCCGTCCTCAGAGGTGGTAAAGAACTGGCGCAGGTAGACCGCTGGCGTGGGGTCGAATCCGTTGCTGTTCAGAAAGGCGATGTCGTGTTCTTCGGCGACCTCCTCGGTGCTTAACTCTGCGCACATCTCACGGCTGGTGAAGGCGCGCCCCGAGAGTTCCGCAGGCTCCAGATCACTGTAGTCCAATACCCCCGACTCGTCGGCCAGCCGCTCCGCATGCACCATCACAAAGCTTTCATCCCCAAGGTACGCGGCGAGCGAAATGTTGAAAGGCCGATCGTTGAACTCTGCGACTCGGTTAACCGGGCCGACCGCGCGAAAGCCATCCGGCGACTTCACGATGACAGGTAGCCCGTGAACGGAGGTCAGGCCAGCGTCGTCAAACTGCAGATAGGCGAAATCCGGCTCCGATTGTGGCACCCACGCCACGATGCGCAGCGGTCCGCCGCTGCCGCCTTCGATTTTCATTGGCAGAGCAAAGACGGTCGCACCGGTGGGTGGTAATTGGTCCAAGTTGGCAATGTTCTCAAAGCCGGGGATGTTCTGTCGATAGAGGATGACGTGACTGCCAAAGTCTTTCGACTGACCAAAGTCGATACTCGGGGTATCCAGGCCGACCGCCTTGATCGAGCGCTTGCTGGTCAAGAAAATCGCTGTGTCGGGGTGAATACCGGAAAAGTGCAGCTTGGCCACTGCCTCGGCGCCTCTTCCATCGGTGCCCATGTAGGCGACACGATCGGAGTAAAACTGCGCGGAGCCAGTATTGAACAACACAATCGATTTACTGGGAATGAAGCCGTGCTGTTCTTCCCAGTTCACGATGTCCTTTGGACTGATCTGATAGTCGCGGTTCTCTGCAACCTGGGCGCTGACATCGATAACCACCGCTCGGCCGATAAGTTGCTCGAGAGGAATCTGGTCAGTGGTGTGCTTGCCCTCGGCAAAGTGAATCGGCGAATCGATGTGGGTGCCACCGTGTTCGGCAGCAGAGAAGTCGTAGGCGGTGTAATACCAGCCTCCCTCGGTGTGCCCTTCATAGACCGTGGTCTTTTCAAACTCACTGGCAGTTGGCCAATAGACCGATTGTGCGTTGAACGAATGGGTCAGGTCTACCCAATGGCCTTGCGAGAGGTCCATCTCTTGACAGGTACCTGGCAGCGACCAAGCGAACAGGGCGAGAGAAACAATCAATATATGGCACTTTCCAGTCATAACCTCAGTCCTTCAAGGTTGGAGCAGAGAGATTCGATCTGGACGAGTTGCTGAGCTTCGCGGCCAATTGCTCCGATGGGGCCAAATGGGCAACCGCATGCATTAGAACACCAGCCAGAAACGAGTACATAGCTGGACGAGCGTAGGGTCGTACTAGGTCACTCAACCAGGGTTCGTAGAAGAAAGCCAGGGTAAACAGAACCGGTGTTGTCAGTAGAAGCATTGATCCGATTGTTTGCAGCACACGCCCTACTGACTTTGCTCTTGGCTTCAGATAGAGGCCGAGCATCAAACTGGTTCCACCGGACAACAGAATGTAGATGTGTGCTGAGCGGTGCAGCATGCGTGGAGCATCTGCCATGCCTTCCAAATGATTGTATTGCTTGTCCATCACCTGGCCGGTGGCCAGAAAGGTCAGTAGTGCCAGCGCTCCGACAATCAGGTGCAGCCGCCGAACGGTATTCACTGATCCGACCAGACCGCCAACTCGTTGCCGCTAGGGTCAGAGAAATGGAATCGCCTCCCGCCAGGGAAGGGGAATAGTTCCTTCACGATTTTGCCCCCAGCCTTCTTGATCGCTTCCTGGATCTCGACCAGGTCGAGGGCGTAGAGGACCACCAAAGCCCCACCGGGCTTCATTTCCGAAAGAGTGGTGAATCCACCGTTGGACCGCCCGTCGTTGAAGCTGACGTATTCTGGGCCCCAATCGGTGAACTGCCAACCGAAGACTTCGGAGTAGAACCTCTTGGTCTGTTCCAGATCGGTGCTGGGAAACTCGACGTAATCAACCCTGCGATCGTGCTCTGCTTGGCTCATTGTGATCTCTCCATTGGTTCCGGCGGCTAGCTGCGATCGATCCATACGGTTTGGCCTACCCGCTCGCCGATGCGTTACCCTAATGCCAGCAGCGTTATAGGAGAAACAGCATGGCCGAACATTATTTGTTCGGCATCAGGTCGCTGATTTCGACACTTGGAAAACGGCTTACGATGCTTTTGACGGCGAACGCACCGCGATGGGCGTCACCGGACACGGGGCCTACCAAGCGGACGACAACTCCAACAACGTCACCGCCTATCACCACTTCGACAGCATGGACGCCGCCAAGGCCTTTGCCTCCAGCGACAGCCTGCGCGAAGCGATGGGTGCGGCGGGCGTGGTGGGGATGCCGGATATCTGGTTCGGCAATAAGATCTAGCTGGCTGCCGCGACAGTCAGCTTAGCCGGGGACACAATGGTTTGATTGTGTCCCCTCTCGGTTTTAGCTGTCACGGTTCATTCCGCAGGCGCGAGAACTAGGTTAAAGGCCGTCCAGCCGAAGGGACAGACTGTCAATTGGTACTGAGAAACTCGGACTTTTTTGGAATGGAACATCGTATTTCCAACTCCCGTAGCCAATCGACTCACCATTCATTTCAACTGTTACTTCGAGCAAGGTGATCCTCGAAAGAGACTTCCCGTAGACAACAGTCACGATAGGAACTAAAAGAGACTCGTAGTTAAATATTGCTTCAACGGGTCTGCCATCAATCGAACCTGGGTCAAGAGAGAAACGATTAATCACGACCACCTTGCCACCATCAATCATCCTGAAACGAACTGGGGATACAAAGCTCAATTTAGCTTTCCCCGCAGCACCTTCGAGATACGAATGAGCGTCACCTACAGGCAAAAATGGCACTTCACTTGGTGGTAGCTCAGCCCCCTCTTCTAGGGTACATGTGAGCCGGGCCTCAACGAGTATCGTCTTGATTCGATCGATTTCCTTTGTTGGCTCCTTTGAAACAGTAATGTCTCCGCCAGCTTGGAAGACTGTTGTGCCAGGGGAGTCGACTACTTCTGCTGCCGTACCGGGTATCGTTTGTAGATTCTTGGACGCTTCTTGAGCAGCATCACTATCCTTAGCTCCAGGTGGATTCTCGATTTCCTTCCCGTCTCTTGCGCTCTTACCCACCTTGGGATCTACAGGGCCTGGAAGCGTCGATGGTGGGTCCCTTCTTGCGAAAACAAGGACCAGCACTATCGCGAACACAAGAACCACAAACGCAATTCGTGCCCAGGCGGGGTACGTAGCAAGAAGATCAAGAAAACCGGTCATGGATGGATACTACCGCTGTGTTTTCCACTTGGTTCCACAATTAGAACCTAGTCGTCGTCTCACCAACGTTCAACGCCTCATGCACGGTGACCGCATCACTCGACCAGGTTGCCCCAGTCGGAATCTCGCGGACTTCAACTCCGTCCTCATCCTCAATCTGCATGGTTCCCCCAACTATCCCGGGTGGGCACTCGCAGACACCGACGAGAACTGTATCGTCCTCATGGAGGACTTCGCAGGTTGCGTCTCCTTTCCAACCGGCGTCGAAGGCGTGGGGGTGCGGATGCTCTCGAGGGGGCTGGTGGTTGCCACGGTGGAAAAGCCGGTCAGCAGCCCCCAACGACAGGTAAGCGATGTCGCCACATGCAGAATCAAGAGGCAGTAGCAAGTCTTGGTACCTGCCGATCTGGTTTAGCGCTAGCAAGGTCGTGATTCGCCTGTAGGTTGATCCAGAACTCTGGCGTTGTTCCGAGGGCCCCAGACAGAAGCCAGGCGGTTTCCGGGGATATGCCTCTTTTTCCGCGCACCAACTCGTTGACTCGCTGCGTGGAAATATCGAGATGGCGCGCTAGCGCCACCTGAGTCAGTCCCATGGGCCTGAGGAACTCTTCCTCCAAAATTTCCCCTGGGTGGATAGGAACTCGATTCTTGGGCAACATTGAGCTAGCTCTCCTCAGTGGTAGTCGATGATCATTACTTCGTGCGCTTCTCCTGCTTCCCAGCGGAAAGTGAGGCGCCACTGATTATTAATGCGGACACTGTGAAGCCCTTTTAGGTCACCTTTCAGAGCTTCCAGTCGGTTTCCTGGAAGAACGCGAAGATCGTTCAAATTCACAGCTACATTCAACATATCCAGTTTGCGAAATGCTGCACGTTGAATACTGGTAGGCAATCTCCGCGTCGCTCGATGAGGACCACCATGAAACAAAGCCTCGGTTGCAGAATCCCCGAAAGAAACAATCATCGGCTGGATCGAGGATACATGAATACCCGGTATCTATGCAATTAATCAACCGAGCTTACGCTAGTTTCCGAGAGGCTCAACAACTAGAAACTTGGTCGTCGTCTCACCGACATTCAACGCTTCATGTACCGTGACCGCCTCACTCGACGAGGTCACCCCAGTCGGAATCTCAAGGACTTCAACTCCTTCCTCATCTTCAATCTGCATGGTTCCCCCAACTAGCGTGTAGCCGAAGTGGGGGTTGTGGAAGTGACGTTCGTGCCCGATTCCAGGTGGGAACTCGCAGACTCCCACGCGAACGTTGTCGTCCTCATGGAGGGCTTCGCAGGTTGTCTCTCCTTTCCAGCCTACGTCGAATGCGTGCGGAAGGTCACTTGCTGCCCCCGACCCAGAGGTCGCGCACGACAAGGCCAGAAACGCAAACCCTGCAGTGGCGACGGTTTAGATACCAACACTCATTACGTAATCCAAGTGAGAGCCGAGGACTCCAGCACCCAGCCATCCTGAGTTCGTTTGTAGTGCGCCTCTCCTCCTTCATAGATCAATGTGAAGTAGGCGACGGCTTTGGTGAAGTCGCTGTTGAACTGAATTCTGTCAATCGTCGGATCCGTCGCCAGGCGCCAACTTCCCCAATGCCCGTGGTAGATCTGAACCACAGAGTTGAGAAAGTCCAGTTTCTTGGTTGACTCCCCTTTGGCGGTGGCGGGAGTCATGATCGAGAGTTCCCCGGTTTTGTAGTGCTCATCCCCTAGGAACGAGTAGAGGGCCTTCTTGTACCTATCCGTCAAGCAGACCGGGCGGATTACCACATTTGCTAGAGATGGACAAAAACGGACCAGTTTGGTTCGTCTACGGAGTTGCTTCATTGTGTCGATCTCGGGAGCTGGGAAAGACTTGTTGCGGACAACTTCATAGCGAATTTCGGCTGGCACGAGGGCGTATTCCGCATTGGCGTACTGGTCGTAGCCCCATTCAGGGTCGCCTATGCGCTTGAGATTCAGAGGCTGGTAGAGATCTTTGACTATATCGAGAGCATGCTGGAAAGCTCGGCTGCCATCACCTGCTTCGTCAATGGGTACATCTTGGCGCCATTGCTCGAAGAATGCCCGCAGTGCTTCTTTCGACTGCGATTGGTAAGCAGATTCGAGCTGCCGGGCCAGATCCGATGCTCGCGAACTTCCACCTGAATCTGCTAGTTCAGCCACAACGAGCAGCCCCATGATGCCTAGTCGGGTGCAATGTACGACGTTCATCCCAAATCCTCAGGAAGCACCTGAATCATACGGCAGCCGTACAGAACCCGAAAAGGTGCCTGCCCTTTTGTGCTTATCCGCACATCAGTTGAGTAATTATGAAAATTGAGTAGTCACTATTGAGCCAGAAAACGCCTCGGCTGATTCCTAAGCTGGTGGGTTCCCCTTCCCCCAAAGAATGTCAAGCATTTTGACATCTTTACAAGGGTTCGCGATGAGAATAATCCCTGAGTAGCAGAACGGTCCTGCCACCCTGGCAGGCCCGTCTAGGTGTTGACTTCTCGGGAGGTCTAGAACGTCCAGCCAATCTCCAGTGATGTGCAGTTAACGCTTCCTGCGCATCCCCGAGGTAGGGGGCGCCGTCTTCGAAGTCGAGGATGCGGTAGCTACCAGACAAGAGGACGCTTTACTTGACGATCAAATGGTCAGAAAAGGGAGATGGAGTCAGTCCCAACGCAAGGCATCAATCGGGTCAAGGTTCGCCGCGCGCACGGCAGGGTAGACGCCTGATGCCAAACCGACGGTCAAAGCTACCCCGGTGGCCAGTACAACGGCCCAGACTTGCACGATCGTCGGCCACCCCGCAGAAATTGCCACTATTTTGGCGATGGAAATCCCCATCAACACTCCAGCGATACCACCAAGCGCCGCGAGCGCGAACGACTCAACCAGAAACTGAACCATGATGTCGTGTTTCTTAGCGCCGACCGCCCGTCGAATGCCAATTTCTTTGGTCCTTTCGAGAACGCTAGCGAGCATGATATTCATGATGCCGATGCCGCCTACTAAGAGAGAGATGCCAGCGATACAGCCCATGACGATATTGAAGATACGTTGGGTACGACGGCTCTCCTCGAGCAGGGCTTCCGGCACTACCAGCTGGTAGTCGCTCTGCCCGGCGTGCAGTTGATTGAGTAGACCTTCGATCAGGTTGGCCGTTGTGGTCGCGGTTTCGGACGACTCCAACTCGACGATAATTTCGGTCAACTGCGAGTCTGTCGGTCGCCGATCAAACTTCCGCAATGCGGTCGTGGCAGGAATATAAATGGCGCTATCCGAGGAGCCGACCTGTACTCCTTGAAAGGTCTCGCCTCCGGTGCTGTTTCCGGTGGCCAAGATGCCGATCACCTCGAACCATATTTCGTTGATTTTGAGATGATGGCCCACCGCTGGTTTAAAGCCAAACAACTCAGTGCGTACTTGATCGCCGATCACAGCAACCTGCTCGTGACGACGCACGTCTAAGGGGTCTAGAAATCTTCCGGATGCCAAAGCAAGGTTGACCAGTCGAGCATGGGAGTCAAGAACACCAAATACATTCGCTTCAACGCGATTTGTTCCGCTCAAGATGGTGTGGGTTGTGACCTGGACCTTGGGCGAGGTCCCAGCGACTCCGGGAACCGCATCACCAATCGATTTTGCGTCGCGAAACGACACGCCCGAAGATTTCGCCCGCACCTCACTGACCTCCTCCTCGCTAGGTTCCTCGGAGCGCACCAAGATGTTGTTGAGGCCGAGCCGGGCGATCGACTCCAATGCTTGTTTCTCAGCTCCAGCGCCAATGGAAAGCATTGCGATCACTGCCCCCACGCCAAAGACGATGCCGAGCATGGTTAGTGCTGCGCGGAGCTTGTGCCGGGACAGGCTGGCGAGTGCTGCGTAAAGGGAGTCTTCTAGGTTCATTGACTGGGAGTTTGTTCGGAGTCCTGCTCGGGGCTGTCCTTCGCCGCCTCGGGTTTGTGCTGCTCAGTACTGGGTAGATCCTCTAGCACCGGCATGCCAGGTGGTTCCCTCAAGGCGATTATGTCGCCGTCTTCGAGGCCGGACTGAATAGTCGACAAGGCTGCCGAACCCAGTCCGAGTGAAACCGGTAAGGCTTCAAATGTGTTTCCGCTCTTTCGGTAAACCCACGAGTATTGACCCTTGCGAAACACAGCTTGGCGAGGAATAACGATAGTTTTGTCAAACTGTTCGATGATGATCGTAGAAGCGACCCGCTGTCCCGGTTTCAAGTTTCCTTCCACTGCCCCATCGAACTCCAGGGTTACACCAAAGTACTGGACTGGAGAGCCTGGGATGCGTGGCTTTGCAGCTGCGTCGAGGCGAATCACTTGAGCTGTGTAGACGGTGCCTGGAGCAGAGTCGACGGAGACAGTCGCCAATTGCCCCTCCTTAATGCTCCCAGCATCCGACTCCAGTACGAAGACCTCAGCTTGCAATGAATCAAGGTTCGGAAGCTCTGCGATCGGTCGCCCCGCCCACAATTGATCTCCAACCGAGACAAGTTCACCGCGCCAGTTTTTTGCGATTCTTAGAACCCCAGTTCCGGGCGACTTAACTTCAAGGCTTTCGAGTCCGGTTTGCGCCTCCTCGGCGCGTGTTGTCCAGATGCCCTGGTTGAGCGCGATGATCTCCATCTCGGTCTTGCTCAGCCCTTGATAGATCTCGGTCATCGTCTCGGCGTTATCTCGTCTAACGATGGCGAGCTCTTCATCGATTAGGTCTTCCAAGATTTCGTGGCGCGAGAAGACAAACCCATCGGTAATCCGGAAACGTTGTGCGAAATCGAGCTCAAGCTCGGCTGTTCTGTAGACACGTTCTTGCTCACTGATCTGGATGTCGCTCTCGGCTTGTTTCCCGTCGGCATCTTGATTGGAGGAATGTAGCTCAGCAAGAGCATTGGCGAGATCGAGCCCCAGATCGCTACCATCGAGCTGAGCGATCAGGTCGCCTTCACCGAGAAGGGCTCCATCGGGTGCCAGCCACGCCACACGTACCGGTCGCCGAAGGGAAAGAGGAACGGAGATCTTGGTGACCTCTTTGGCTTCCAATATGCCTTCGGCATCGACGCTGAGCTGAAAAGACGCGCTACGCACTTCCATTACCGGAATTTGCAACCGCGACTCGCACGCTAGAAACGCGACCAAAGCTACGGCCAGCAAACCGATCTGGCAGGTTCGGAGTGTCTTCACTTGTCGGCCCCCGATGAAACAACTCGCGTACCCTCGCTTATCCCGGAAAGAACCTCAACATAGTCTGTATTTCTGCGCCCCAACACTGGAAACACTTTTCGTTTGCCGAAAGTACCTATTGTGTCGACATAGGGACGCCCATCGGGATTGGAGTTGATTGCGTTCAGGGGAAGCGCGAGGACATTGACCGCAGTATCGGTGACAATGGTGCCTCGAAAACGCATGCCGGGGCGCATTCTCTCGGTATCGGTTTCGTCCAACGCCAGGACCACCCGGACGACTTTTTCGGGGCTTTGCGGCGATTTGCGGCCAATCGAGCGGCGAATTGACAAGATCCTGGCTTGGTACTCGTGGTCAGGTTGAGATTCCAAGGCTAGGGTCGCGACGAGGTCTTCTCGCAGAAGTCCAGCTGCCTGCTCGTTGACCAGCGCTGCGCCTTCCATCTTGGTGAGGTCCGGAATCTCAAGGATCTTTTGAGCCCGCCAAACATCGTCGCCTACGTCCATCTTGTTGCCGCGCCAGTCCTCTCTGAGGACGACCGTTCCTGATCTAGGGGCGACAATAGTCATGGCGGCGACATCCTGGCGCAACTGCTCAACGGTTTGCCGGGCAGTCGCGACCTTTTTACGGAACGCAGCGGTTTCTGACCGCTCTCTCTCTTTGTGCTCGACAAGAAGGGCGTTGATCGCCTCAATCTCCTTACCGGCCAATTGGAGGTCGATGCGTGCTTTCTCGAGTTCACGCGAAGCGGTCGTTTCAGCGGTGACTCCGGCTCTGAGCTGGGCCTGCCGTAGCCGACCTTCAGCCTCTGCCAGCTCTAGCTCCAGAGTGTGACCGGCGATTTCTAGGTCGGTAGTTACTTTGCTCAGTTCTTTCTGGGTGGATTCAGCACGTGCCTGCCGTTCTTGAAGCTTCCTCTCTAGCTCAGTTGCGTCGAACGCAAGGACCGGAGTTCCTTCTTCAACCGACTGACCATCGGTTGCCAGCATCGAAATCTTGAAGTTCCACGTGCTTTGGATTTGAGGTGGCCCGAGCAAGACGGTTTTGGTGGCGCGCAGTTCACCTTCGGTCTCAACACCAAACGTTAGGTCACGCCTCTCGACTTTCAGAGACGAACCACTTCCAGGGCCGCTTGCGGTCGAAAGAGCAAGAGCCACCAGCGCAGCTATTGCTACTGCCAAAGTGACCAGAATAGTGCGTTTAAGCAACGGTTCGGATCCCACTTGGTGCGTCTTCACTGGCCTAGGTCTGTGTTCATCAGCTTCGCGCCGATATCCAGCCCCGCAAGGAGGACGCAATGACTTCGATTGCAAGAGCCAAGCTCTACTGGAGTGTCCTTTCCGTTGACGAGGTGTGCCATAACCACCTTTCCGGGCTGAGAAGCATCAAAGAAGAGGGTCGACCTAGGAATCACTAAGACTTTTTCTTGTAGCGTATGCACCATGAGTTTGACCGACATCCCAGGGCGCATACGGCTAGGATCGAGATCCTTTAGCCGAGCGCGCACTTGAAACCGACGTTGGCTCGATCCAGGCTTGGGCGCCTCGGCAAAACTCTGAACCTCTACGATTTCTCCTTCAAGTTCAAGCTCAGGGAAAGCGTCGATGGATGCGGTTACCCTCATGCCGCTTTCGACTCTTCCGGCATCAACGTCGAAGAGCCATGCGTTGACCATCAACGTCGAAAGGTCAGGCAAACTGGCAACCAAAACACCAGGCCAAGAAGAGTCACCCGCTTGAAACGTCCTTCCCTCTTGCGGATGTTCATGAATCAGCAGGACTCCTGATTTGGGAGCCGTTAGTGCCAGCCGGTCGATTCCATTTTTTGCTTGAGCAACACTGCGCCGGGCTTTCTCCAAGGTGATTGATTGTTTTTGGATCTCAGCTAGCGTCTTTTTCTGTTGTTGACCCAGGGTCTGTTGGGCCTGGTTGAAGGCCAGCTGTGCGCGTCGCATATCGAGTTGTCGTCGCTCATAGTCCTGGGAGGCCAAAAGACTGGCTGGAACGGTCGCATCAAGTTTGGCCTTCTCCCATGCCGACTGTTTTCTCTCAAGGTCAAGAGATGCGCGGAGTTCCTCGCTTCGGGTACGAGCCTTGAGCGCTTGAAGCTCAAGCTCTTGTTGTTCTACGGTACGTTCTTTTTCAATTAACTCACTTGTGAGACTTGAGTTGTCGAACTCGGCAACGACCTCTCCTGGGTCAACTTTGACGCCGTCTTCTGCAATCCAGCGAATGGTAACTGGCCAGATGTTGGCGAAGGGAATGGTCAGTCGAACCGCCTCTTCGGCCACCAGCTCGCCGGTCATCAAGAAGGTGGTGGAGAAGTTGCCATGCGTCACCGTCAGCTGTTGCGCAAAGAGCGAGTTGCACAGCCCAATAGCAGACAAAGCCAATACACGAAGGTGTTGTGTCACGTTCATCGTCAGGAAGCCCAACAATAACAAGCGCCAATCCGGCACGTGGTTGGCTATCTTGTAGCTCGCAACCAATTCGGCTGCAAAAGTTGCACCACGCCGCCGTTGGACGAGCGGCCAGAACCCCAAGCGAAGCCCAGGGAGGAGAAAAAGGCTCAGAGAGGGTGGTTAAAACCAATCGCCACCGCGGATACAATCGTACCGGTACTTCATCATGCCCCGAGCTACTCCCATCCACCGCATCGAAATCGCTCTCAAACCAGGTCATCGCGACCCGCGGGGGGAGCATGTCGCTAGGCAAGTACTAGAGTTTTTGCACTTAGATGTGGGTCAGGTGGAGACGGTGGATGTGGTTCACCTGGAGGGTGCGGTTTCGGCGTCTGAAGCGGCTCAAGTAGCTAAAGAGTTCGCCGACCCGGTGCGCCAGGTAGCGGCTTTGGGCCGAGTGGATTTGGAACCGTTTGATGTCGCGGTGCGAGTGGCGTTTAAGCCGGGAGTTGCCGATCCGGTGGGCAAGAGTGCGTTGGTGGCGGTCGAGGACATTGTTGGCCGGAAACTGGGCGAGGGCGCTGCGGTCTACACCTCGACGTTGGTTCTGTTTCGCGACTTCGACGCCGAGCAAGCCGAACGGGTGGCGGTGGAGCTGCTGGCCAATCCGGTGATTCAAACCATCACGGTTGCGAGCTGGAACCAGTGGATTAACTCCGACCCCGACTTGACGGTCCCCAAGGTGGCGGGTGGACCTCCGCCAGCGGTCAAGGCCATCGACCTTTCCGGTAGTGATCGAGAGTTGGAGCAGATCAGTCGCAAAGGGCTCTTGGCCCTGTCCTTGGTGGAAATGGAGACCATCCGCGATCACTTCCGCAGTCTAGATGACGACTCTGATCGCCGAGCCGCGGGGCTTGAAGGGTCACCGACGGATGTCGAGCTGGAGTGCTTGGCTCAGACTTGGAGCGAGCACTGTAAGCACAAGATCTTCAACGCCACGATTGAGTATCAGGATGAGCACGGAGCGAGCGAGACGGTTGATTCTCTGTTTGGCACCTACATCCGAGGCACCACCGACGCGGTACGCCAGCAGCAGATCGACCGGGATGGGGAATCTTGGTTGGTGTCGGTGTTTCACGACAACGCTGGGGTGGTGACCTTCGACGATCAGGTCCATCTGGTCTACAAGGTCGAGACACACAACTCTCCGTCTGCGCTGGATCCTTACGGTGGGGCGATCACCGGCATTGTCGGCGTCAATCGTGATCCTTTTGGCACTGGCCGAGGAGCGGACTTGCTGGTCAACGTCTGGGGTTATTGTTTTGGTCCTCCCGAATGGGATCAGGAGCTACCTCCCGGATTGCTGCACCCACGACGGATCCGCGAGGGGGTACACCACGGGGTGATCGACGGCGGTAACCAAAGCGGCGTCCCCTATGGCCGCGGCTGGGAGGTGTTCGATCACCGTTACTTGGGCAAGCCGTTGGTGTTCTGCGGCACCGTGGGCTCACTCCCGGTGACCATTGACGGCACGCCAGGCGAGGAGAAAGCGGCCAACCCAGGTGACCGGATCGTCATGGTTGGTGGTCGCATCGGCGCCGATGGGGTTCATGGTGCAACTTTTTCTTCCGCCGCTCTGGATGAAGAATCGCCCAATCAAGCGGTGCAAATCGGTGATCCGATCACCCAGCGCATGATGTTTGATTTCTTGCTCGAAGCCCGGGACCTGGGGCTCTACTCGGCGATCACCGATAACGGAGCCGGGGGTTTGTCATCGTCGGTGGGCGAGATGGCAGAGACCCCGGGTGGAGCGATCTTGGACTTGGCTAAGGCACCGCTCAAGTACGCTGGGTTGGCTCCCTGGGAGATTTTTCTCTCGGAAGCCCAGGAGCGGATGACCCTGGCGGTACCTCCGGAGAAGCTAGAGACGCTGCTGGCGCTGGCGGCGCGGCGTGAGGTGGAGGCTACAGACCTGGGTGAGTTCACGGCTGATCCGACCTTGCGCGTGTTTTACGGCGAACAAACGGTGGCCCTGCTGGATATGCACTTCCTGCATGAGGGCGATCCGGAGATGGTGTTGCCTGCGCGTTGGCAACCCCCTGTTTTCGATGAGCCTGCTAACCGACCCGCCGACTTAGCAACCAGTTTGCTCGGACTTCTTTCCGGTTTGAACCTCGCTTCCAACGAAGACTTCGCCCGCCACTACGACCACGAGGTCAAGGCACTGTCGGTGGTCAAGCCGTGGGTCGGGGTGGAGCAGGATATTCCGGCTGAGGCAACCGTGTTCCTGGCGCGGCACGAGTTGGACGGCGGCGAATCGAAACGTGGGTTTGTACTCTCCGAGGGGGTCAATCCTTATCTCTCCGATCTTGACGCTCAGGAGATGGCCGCCACGGTGGTGGATGAGGCGCTACGCAAGCAGTTATGCGCCGGTGGGCGCTTGGATCGGATTGCCGCGCTGGATAATTTCTGCTGGCCAGACCCGGTGCTGTCTGCCAGCGCCCCGGACGGTGATTACAAACTGGCACAATTGGTGCGCGCTTGCCGGGGCCTCTATGACACCTGCGTTGCCTATGGCATACCGCTGATCTCGGGTAAGGATTCGATGAAGAACGACGCGGTGATGGGTGGGGTCAAGATCTCGGTGCCACCGACCTTGCTGCTGTCGGCGATCGGCCAGATCGATGACGTGGAAATGGCTGTCACCTTGGATTTCAAACAGGCTGGGGATGCGATCTATGTGCTCGGGATGACTGGGGAGCACACTGGCGGTAGTGAGTACTTTCGTTACTTAGGGGTGCTGGATCAAGCGGTGAAAACCGACAACCTGTCGGTGCCTGCCGCTTACGTTGGCACCAAGGTGCCCACGGTAGATACCGCAGCATTCCTTCCGGTGTATCAGGCATTGAGCCGAGCGTTGGAACAAGGCTTGATCCGCTCCGCAGCGACACCCACCAAGGGGGGACTGGGCGTGGCGCTCGCCAAGTGCGTGATGGCCGGAGGCCTGGGAGTTTCGATAGACCTCGGCGCGCTTCCAGGCGCCACGAAGATGGATGCGGACGTGGCTTTGTTTTCAGAATCGAACGGTCGGTTTGTGGTGACGGTTGCCGATCGAAACCGACAGGAATTTGAGGCGGTGCTGGCAGATCTTCCTTGTGCCCGAGTCGGGGTGGTAGCCGAAGAGCTGGCACTGGCTATACAAAGCGATAGAGGGGCGAACGTGGGCCTCGACATCGATCAACTGCGACATAGCTTCCACTCCAGGAGGAGCGATGTCTGACGGAGTGGTTGCGTTGAGGGCGTTACCGGACGAGGCACTGGTAGTGCGTCGTGCCGCGGTCCAGGTGGTAGTGTTGTCCGGGTTTGGACTCAACTGCGAAGTCGAGACTGAGCACGCGTTCAGAATGGCCGGAGCCAGCGTTGAGAGAGTTCACCTGACGGATCTTCTAGACGGTTCACGTCATCTTTCGGATTTCCACATTGTCTCTTTTCCCGGTGGTTTCGCTTTTGGCGATCACTTGGGTGCGGGCTTTGTCTTTGCCAACCGCATTCGCCATCGTATGTACGATCGCCTGGTGGCGTTGATCGAGGGAGGAGGGCTGGCGATCGGCATCTGCAACGGTTTCCAGATGATGACCCGCCTGGGGATGCTCCCTGGTCTAGACGGCGACTACCGGACCCCGCGAGCGACACTCGCTCCCAACGACCATCTGGGCTACCGCAACGCTTGGGTGCGGCTGAGCATCAACCAGAACTCGCCGTGTGTTTGGACCCGTGGACTCGACAGCATGGAGCTTCCCAGCCGACATGGTGAGGGCAAGTTCTTGCTTGAGAGTCCAGAGCTACTGGACAGGATTGAAGCTGCGGGGCAGGTCGCCGCGCGTTATGTGGATCCTAGCGGCCAGCCCACCGAAGAATGGCCGGCTAACCCGAATGGGTCACCCGGCGGTATCGCTGGAGTGTGTGATCCGTCGGGAAGGTTATTTGGCATCATGCCCCATCCCGACGCCTTTCTGTATGCGTTTCAACACCCACTGTGGTCGCACCGCCCCAAGGAAATTGGTTATGGCGAGGGGCAAGGCATTGCCATCTTCCGCAACGGTGTCGATTTCGTCGCCGCGCGGCAATGACAGGCTATGGGGCTGAGCTGCTGTAGCGCAGGCGCGTTCCGACCGGCGTGACACAGAAAGAAACTCCTCCCCTGCAGATTAGGTTGGCGGTGATGTCGGGGAGCCTCGCCGTCAGGGCTCTACACTAAGAATCGCGCAGCGATGCGCTCCAAAGTTCGCTGGGTGCGGTTGGTCATGGTTCCCAAGAGTCGTCCAATGGACTTCATGTCCATAACCGACTCGAGCAGGCCGCCGCGTGGCATCCAGTAGAGCTCTTTGTTATGCACAGCCAACAGGTCGTCACTGGTCTGTAGCTCTAAGACAGCCTTGGCGACATCCGGTGCCGGAGCTCCGACCAGCATCGCCACCTGGCACTTGCCGGTAAATCCTTTCGTCTGTGGTGGCGGAAAGGGCTGGTACTTAGCGATCTCCTGCACTTCCGCAGCCGAGCGGATGAAGGTATCGACCGGATAATTGAGTTGCCGTTCCAACTCGGCAGCAATCTCGGTCGCATCGGGAGGACCTCCCGGAGAGTCGAATATGACGTTGCCGCTGGCGAGAAAGGCACTCGGACCGTCAAAGCCGATATCGGTGAACAACCGACAAAGCTCGTCGTTGCGAATGCGCCGGCGGCCCAGGTTCATGCCACGCAGGAAAGCGACAAATCGATGCTTCATAGGCTGATTCTATGTCGTGCCGTGGAGCCGACGGTGACCTCTCTCGCGTAGGGGCGCCCCGCAGGTTCGGGGTTGGAGGAATAGCCAGAGGGGCAAGCCCCTTCCCTATTGAAAATAGAACTTGCCTCGGGGCTTCACCTCTGGCCACACCTGATCCATGCTGTCGGCGTCATAAACCACGCCATTGATCACGGTCATGCTGACGTTTTCGGCGTTCTCGACCTTTTCGAGCGGATTGGCGTCCAGCACGATCAGGTCGGCGAGCTTTCCGGGTTCCAGAGAACCGAGGTGTTGTTTCATGCCCAAGTACTCCGCACCGTTGAGAGTCGCGGCGCGCAATGCATCGTGAGGCTCCATGCCACCATGGGTCATTGCCTGAAGTTCCCAGTGGACCCCGAGTCCTTGCAGCTGGCCATGAGCTCCCAAGGTGATCAAACCGCCAGCTTCGGATATTTGCTTCACGCCTTCGGCAACCAACATATGGTTGTAGTCGTCGTCAGCCGACATTTCACGACGACGAGATCGAGCGTCGATGGTCCGGGGCGGAAAGAAGGACTGCAGTTTCTCGTTCTTCCAAACATCGTTGTGCTGGTAGAACCACTTTTCTCCCTCTTGCCCACCGTAAGACACCAGCAAGGTAGCGGTGTAGCCAGCGCGCGACTCTGCGAACAGGCGCACCACGTCATCGTAAATCTGGCCGACTGAAAGCGCGTGTTCAATGCCGCTGTGGCCGTCGATGATCATCCCCATGTTTTTGGGAAAATCGCCACCACCCTCGGGCATCACCAGCATGTTTTCTTCCGCTGCCGCCCGAATCAACCACTGGCGTTGCTCACGACGCGGTTGCTCGTAGCTCTTGACGCTGAAGGCTCCCAGTTGTTTGAGTCTGCGGATGTGCGACAAAGCATCGGCGTAGCTGTTGATGATGGCTCTGTCGTAGAGGTTGGCTCCATAGAGAATGAACCCAGTAGAAAAGATCCGCGGCCCCACCATCACCCCTGCCTCGATCATCTCTGCCTGACTGAAGACGGTATGAGTGCTGGCGGAAGGGTCGTGGGTGGTGGTGACTCCGTAGGCGAGATTGGCGAAGTACTGCCAGTCTTTCTGTGGATTGATGTCGAGCACTGCGTAGCCCATATGGGCGTGGACGTCGATCAGTCCAGGAATAATGGTCTTGCCAGTGACATCGAAGGTCCGAGCGTCCGCCGGGACGTCCACTTCAGCAGCCGGCCCGAGGGCAGCGATTCGATTATCTTGCACCATGATCGTACCGTTCTCAATCACCTGATCTCCGTTCATGGTAATGATGCGAGCTCCGGTGAAGGCAACAGTACCCCGTGGTTTGGCCCGGGGGAGTTCGAGGGCGATCTGGTACTCCTCGGGTTCGACACTCGGATCGTCCTCACTTTCCTGATCGCCGTCTTTCTCCTCAGAGCTTTCTTCGGTGTCGTCTTCTTCGAGACGCTTGATCGCGAACTTGGCCTCGTCTGCGAGTTCTTGCAGCTCGCTCCAGGCTTTCCATGGAGCGTCTTCAGCGACGTCCACATCGACGCGCACTTGGGCAGCGTTCTGCCATGCTGACTCCAGGACAGATTTCAACTGTTCTAGGTCGCCGGTCATTTCCTCGGTCGCATCCTTGGTGGTCGAGTATTGGCCCTCACTATCAATTGCGACCGATAAGACCAAGACGCCATGATCCCCAGAATCTCGAGGTGTCGCCTTTGGAGCAAGCTCGATGTGATCAGTCGCAATACGGCTGACGGTGTCGGCAAATCCCCAAGTCAAATACTTCCCATCGCCGCTCCAGGTGACCCATTCCCCACCGTCTTGACTGAGTTGCTGAAACCCGTTGGTTGCGGCATTGGGGTCAAAATCGACCGGCGAACCGACCTTGGGCAGCACGGTCACATATGCATTGTGCTGTTCGGTGAATGCTACCCACAATTCATCAGGGCTGACCATCGCTTCTTGGGCGGAATTGAACTGCATGTGGATCTTGCGATCCGTACCGTCAAGCTTGATGGAAACCAAAGCGGTCTTGGGCGGAGTTCGTTCACCTCGCTCTCCTCCTCCTCCCTCGTCGTCGAAATACCAAATTCTCTGTCCATCCGCGGAGAAGGTTGGACGGGTGATTCTTCGTTGTGGACCCCTGCTCTTGGTCGAGACCACAACTTGGGACTGCGTTCGATCCTTGGCGTCGAGAAGCAGAATGTTGTGGCGCTGTTCTGCGTTCAGTTCCTGACCTCTCAAATTAGCTCCACTTCCGGCAACCACCAGGATTTGTATGCCATCAGCCGAGAATGCCGGATTGGCAAGCTGAGTGGGCGACCGGTAGATTACTTCTGAAGAATTAGCTTGTCCGTGGCGCAGATTTACTGAATGCAGTGCGGCTCCTTGTTCGTCGTTCCAAGAGGTGAAGAGCAAAGTCGAACCGTCCGGGGAGAAGGCCGGAGAAAACTCCAACGATTCCAGATCGGTGATTCGCTCTGGAGTGCCATCTGGCAATGCCATCGTGTAGAGATGACCAAAGGCAACAAACACCATCGATTCACCACTCGGACTGATCACCGGCCAGCGAATGAGCTTCGCCTTAAGGGTGTTCGGTGCGGGGTCGCGTTTGGAGCGCAGTGGTTGGTGATATTGGATCGCGAGGTCGGCGTGGAAAGGGATATTTGAGACTTGGTCGCTGTCGACGGCAAGTCGAACGATCTTGCCCCCAGCCCACACCACCAGACTTGACCCATCGGGGGTCCAGTCGTAGTTGGGGTAGATATGGTGGGTACCAAAGGTTTCCAGTTGGTCTCGGTCTAGTCCGTCCCACAACTGTCGTTCGGAGCCGTACTTGAGGTCGTGGATCCAAAGCGTTGAGTTGCCGCCCACTCTGCGGACAAACGCGATCTTGGTTCCATCTGGATTCAGAACCGGACTTGCTGAGCTGCCGTTGCCAGCACTTACCGGTCTTTGCTCCCCGGTTTTTCGGTCGTAGCGGTTGACCGACCAAATGGCTCGGTACGGGCTGCGACTGTACTGAAACGGTGGCGCGGCACCGTAGTAAACGTAGCGGCCATCAGAGCTGGCGGAAAACGAGTCCACTTCGGCTCGATCAGCGACGAGTTTGATGCCTGAGCCACCCTCTTTGTGGAACATCCAGAGTTCCGAGATGCCGATCGAACTGGTATCGGTGACTCGCTTGCGCGCCAGGATCCAGTCTCCATCAGGGGTCCAGTTGGCGCCACCGTAGGGATTGGCATTGCCATCGATGACTGATTTGAATTCAGACAAGAAGCTACCGTCGAAGTCGGCGACCCAAATAGAGTTGACGCTGCCTCGATCAGAGGTGAATAGGACTTGCGTTCCGTCTGGGCTGAAACGCGGCTGGAAGTCGTAGGCTGCTCCTTCGGTCAGGCGTATTGCGTTGCCACCTTCTATTGGAATCAAGTAAAGATCTCCCAGAAGGTCAAAGATGATCTGGTCGCCGTCGGGATGGACGTCGAGGTTCATCCAGGTTCCCTGGTCGGTGGAGAATTCAAGGGTTGATGTCGGTGAACCGAGAGGTCCGTTGACATCCCAATTACCGGACCGATCGATCGAGTCGTCGGCGAACGTCGCAAACGAGAAAACAAGCAGTATCAGGGCTACGATTCTGGACTTCACGGCATCCTCCTTGACTTTGGTGTCGGGCACGCTCGCTGCCCTATGCTGGTACGGCAAAACATACGACAAGGTTGTCGTCAGTAGGATGTAGTCAACGACATGCGCCAAGGGCTGGCATCAAGTTGACTCGCTACTGTCCGACCGACCTCCGCCCAGCTTGAATCGTCAGGTCGAACCATGGAGTTGGTTCAAATTGACTGCTGACCACTACCTCTGCCGGAGAGCGCAAGCGGTTCACCGTATCGCTGACGGTATCGGCAGCCAGCTGAG
This sequence comes from Candidatus Multivoradales bacterium, assembly GCA_965248055.1. Lineage (GTDB taxonomy): Bacteria > Acidobacteriota > Thermoanaerobaculia > Multivoradales > JAHEKO01 > CBDCXF01. Next base: position 1,821,560 of record CBDFIJ010000004.1, on the reverse strand, counting down.
GCCGGTTATTGGTGCGAGACAGGTGGTAGAGGACCACGGTATGCAACCGATCGTCGGCGAGTTGTTTCAGCGCGGCCGCTGCTGCGCGGTTGGACAGGTGTCCTCGTTCGCCGAGGATTCGACGCTTGAGTGACCAAGGATATGGACCTTGGTTGAGCATCTGTTCATCGTGGTTGGATTCCAGGATCAGTGCGTCCAGGGTACCAACTTTGCTCCACAGATCACTGTCAGCATGGCCCAAGTCCGCCACCACGGCGAGGCGCCCACCCCGAGTTCCCTCGATGACGAACCCAACCGGCTGTTGGGCATCATGAGAGACCGCAAACGGCGTGATCTCCATGTCCATTCTGTGCACTGGGCGGTCGGCGACCAAGCGTTCTCCCCAGGCTCCAGCGCGCATTGCCTGCAGAGTACCCTCGGTGGCAAACACCGGAGTCTCAAAACGCTTGCGAAACTGCCGTACACCGCGACAATGATCAGAATGTTCGTGAGTTAAGTAGATCGCACCGATGGTTTCCGGCGACACGCCGACCACCTCCAGCCGCCGGACGATCTCGCGAGCAGAAAAGCCGCAGTCGATGAGGATTCGGTCACTGCCGTGCTGCACCAAAATCGCGTTACCAGCACTGCCAGATCCGAGTACGCAAAAGCGAAATCCATCACCGGGAAAATCAAGGGCCAGTTGCACCGGCGCAAGGTATCACGGTCCGATTTCTAGAACGGATTAGATCGCTGTGGGAGGGAGCGCTCTTTAGCGCCTTGAGAGATTCCCTCCCCCCTCCTTGGCACCTGCGGGAATGACGGTTGGGGTGGCCTTGCGGGATGAAGAGTGAATTAGGTGCGCAGACGTGGGGCCAGGAGAGTCTCCTTGTTCTTGTCATCCTTTTGCCCCGGAAGGGTATTAAGGGGACAGTGATATTGCCCCGGAGCAGGCACTAGGGGGGCCGGGGTCAAAATTCGTAGACCCGACCCTGTTCCAAGATCTCGAAGTCGGCGAGTTCATGACCCAGTCGCTCAACGAATACCGGCTTCAAGTGGTGAACCAACACACGCAACTCTCTGGTGCATTTGCCGAGTTCTTTTTTGAGACTGCTGGGCGTCAGGTGACCGGTGCGATCGGCGAGTTCTTGGCGGGCATTATCAAAGCTAACCTCAACCATGGCGGTATTCAGTTCAGGTTTGGAGTTGATAATTTCCCACAACCGATGGGTCGGACCAGTGTCACTTGACCACAGAATCGATGAGGTGCTGTCTTCCAGGACGTAACCGAAAGTGGGTACCGTGTGATCGACCGCGAAAGGCGTCCATTGCACGCCGCCAGCGACGAAGGGCTGCTCGGTTTCTATTTCAACAAACTCCATCATCCTGGGTCGGATGGTTGAGGCGTCTAGATCGGGCCAGATGTGATTGTTGATCAAATGACGGCGGACGGCATACAAGGTTGCGACCGAGCCGTAGATGCGTACCGGAGGACGTAGAGCGGAGGCAATGTTCTCTAGGAAAAAAGGTAGTTCGCAGATGTGATCGGCGTGAGCATGGGTGAGAACTACCGCTTCGATTCTCTGTTGGCGATCGAAATCGATACTTCTGGCAATCGACCCAGCGTCCAACACGACTCTGTCTTCAATCAACAAAGAAGTCGGTCGCATACCTGGGCCGACTCCTCCATAGGCGCCTAAAACCTCAATCTTCAATGACGCTCCAGCTAAAAGCGGAAACCGATCCAGAAGGAAGTTTCGTAGCCATCGGCGGAAGTGTCGAAATTCCATTGCTTGGCGAAATTCCAGTTGACGGGATAGCCGAAGACTCGGGTCGAAAGTCCAAACCCATAAGAGGCAACTCCGTCGTCAAGTCGACTGTTCTCGGAGTCGTAGAAGTTGAAATCCTGAACGCCATCAAACCAAGCACCGCCCATATCTAGAAAGACGACTCCTTGGATTCCCTGGAAAGACAAAGCCCTAGAGGGAGTAATCAAGTAATCGATAAACGGAAAGCGCAGCTCGAAGTTGGTATAAAAACCGTTGTCGCCCGAGATACTGCGAAAGTTGAACCCACGCACGGTATCCAGACCCCCAAAGTAGGTGATGCCGGGTTGGTTGCCATCACTTGTGAAGCCGTAGCCACGAATAGCAAAGGACCCCCGACGTCCCAGGGGGACGTACTGGCGGAAATCAGCTTCGAAGGTGGTGAACAAGTCACCGCTGCCTCCAGTGTCGGAAGCGTAAGTTGCTTGTAGCGAGTAACGACGACCACTGATCGGACCAAAACCGCTCCAAACCGAGCTATCCCCGACAAACTTGGTTTGAACGAAAGGGAAATCATCCTCGAAGAGTGTGAGGGTATCCAGCGTCTCCCCTGGTAAGCCGAACGGATTTCTTTCAAATTCCGACAGCGCCAGTTCGAATTTCCGTTGGATATATCCAACTCCGCCCTCGATTCGATGGTTGAAGTCCAACGGATAGACCAACGAGCCAAACAGCCCCAAGGTTTCGTAGCGAACTTCTTGTTGGATCGCGCGACCGCCAAACTGATCGCGACCAACGACTCGAAAAGTCCGGTTGTCAAACAGGTTCACTTGCTTTTGCAGTCTCTTCTTGAGGTCCGCGTAGACGATGTTGAAATTCCGGAACGAATCCACGGTTTGAAATTGGGCCAAAATGCGATGGTCGCCAAGAAAGTCGGACAGCGAGACGGCGACGGTACCGATATAGCGTTGGTCGTCGGTTACCGCGATCGACGTTCCTGAGAAGCCTTCGATAAAGAACTTGCGCTTGTAGGGACCAATATTGGCGTCGTCTAGCGCGGCCTCAATGGTCGGTTCAAATTCCGGTAGCTCGGTGAGCCGGAGACCAGCTCCCTCGGGAGCTTGCTGATCCGGTTCGACGATGATGATGGGGTCAGAGATAGGCTTCGCCTCATCCAGCAGGTAAAGATCATGCCGACCACGCCAGAAAGCGGTGAACACCAGACGGTCATCCCCGGCTGGATTGGACAACGGAACCGGCATATAGCTGCCGGTGACCGAGTTGGTGTGCTGTACCGTCTCTCCGGTCGCCAAGTCTTTGGAAAAGATGTTGTTGGCGCCGGTGTAGTCGGAGGTGAAATACAGTCGGCTGCCGTCGGGCGAGTAAATTGGATCGGTGGCATTGTCCTCTCCGTCGGTGAGCGGATAACGCACCGATGGGTCGCTGCGATCAATGCGGTAGATGCGAATGGTGTCGCCTGCTGCGGAGGAAAACACCAACGACGAACCGTCGGGGCTGTAAGATGGCGCGCCGTCGTAGACCTTGTCGTTGGTCAAATTGGTGACTACGTCGGCATTCAAGTCGTACTCGAAGATGTCGAACTGACCATCGCGATGACCGGCGAAAGCGATCTTGGTTCCGTCTGGAGACCAAGCAGGATTCAACGCTTGGTCAACGCCTACGTCGATAAGCCGGCGCACGCCACCGCGCAGTACGTCGACGAAGGCTAGTTTGCGCGAGTCTTCCTTGCGCACAAAGGCTGCCAACTGATTGCCGTCCGGCGAAAAAGCCAAGTCTCGACCCATCTTACGCGGCACTTCGCCGATCTCTTGGGCGATGAAGTACTGAACGTCGGTGGTAAACCCCTTGGTGAGGTTCTTGACCTTCTCGCGGGTCTTAGTGTCGTAGAGCACGATGTCGACTTCGCCACGATCCCGGACAAAGGTCGCGATCAGGTCTCCGGAAGGAGAGGCGATCGGTGAAGCCGCGTTGACCGGAGCCTTGCCCTTTTCTTGACGAAAACGGCGACCAAAGTCGCCGGGCTCACCGGTGACCACTAACTCTGGCAAGTACTTACGCCGCAACCAGCGACGAAAGTCGGCGGAAAAATCCTCAGGCTTCTCGGTAAAAGCACGTTCAATGGCGGGCCCAACGCGCGAGCCGAGCGTGGTGCGTAGTTCTAGTAAGAAAGCGAGTACACCTTCTTTGCCGTAGGTTTCTTCTACGTAGTCAAAAAAGGCGTGGCCGTAGCGATAGGCGAAGAACCCTTGCGGCTGAGAATCACCACCGATCTCGGGAATGTTGTCGTTGACCACTGCATCGCGCAGATACATCTTGTCGCGGGCGTCTTCGTCGGCGGCGTAGTAGCTCGCCATGCCTTCGTTGATGTACTGGGGCGCGGAAGAGGTAATGCCTTTCCCGGCGCTACCTCCATAGAGGATGTGGTACTGAAAAATGTGGGTCAGTTCGTGAAGGATGAGGTTGAGCAGCTGGTCATCCGGCATGTCCACCGGTAGCACCATGCGATTACGCACCGAACTGGCGAATGCACCCAGTCCTTCCGGAATGTAGTTGAGGATGATGTTGTTCTGTTGGAATTCATTGTGGGTGCGGTAAAAGATCAGCGGCGTCGGTTTTGGGATCTGGTAGTCGAACTCGCGCGACAGATGGTCGTAGGCTGATTCTGCGAACGACACCACCCGGTCGAGAAGGTGTTTCTCGTCCTCGTAGTAATAAACATCGAAATGGGTGGCATGGTAGATCTTCCAGTTGAAATCTCGATATTGGATCTTCGAGTTCTTGCCGAATTGGGCAGTAACTGGAGAAACCGCCATCAGCGCCAAGAGCGCGCAGGCCAGAGGCAAACGAAGGTTCATCAAGCGAAGGTTCTTAGTCACGGTGACTCCTTTTTCGATCGAGAGGGGAGCTGTCATTCAGTGTAGAGGGTGCGGCTGGCGGGAACCTCTCGCTGGACAAAAATTCCAGCGATGCGATCTTCTAACGCCTGCAAATTGGCGAACATTCCGGTGATGGGGTCGGCGCTGTCAGTGGGAAACTCTCGAAAATCTTTGAAGTTCTCGGTATAGAGCTGTTCGCCAGTGGCGCCTTCATAAACCTGGAGCACAATATCGAATTCAAATCCGGTGTTTTCAATCAAGACTTGACGCTCGTAGGTTCGTCCGTCGTAAGGAGAGACGTAAGGTTGAGAACGGTATCCGCTTCGCTCTTGAACATCAAAATCCAAGCTACAAGCGAGCACCAAGTCAGCTTGTGTCTGTGAACCCACGAAGGCCCAAAAATCAGAGTCATTGCCCAGTTGTCCCAAATCAAAAGATGGGTAGTCGATTGGTCCCGATTCGATGAACTTGAGGTCGGTCTTACGTCCGAGCAAGCGACTGAAGTAGCGTTCGAACTCTTTGACCAGATCAATATCGTAGGCGTTCTCTTCGCCTTCTTCATCAAAGATCAAACAGGGTGCAAGGGTCACCGTGCCTCGGTTCTCCAGGGCAATGCGCGCCCGCACGGGTAGCACGATATGGACTTCAACTTCCGAGGCTGCCAGTGGAAAATCCATACTTCCTACAATGAGCGCAAGCGTCCCCAACAACAGCGAGCGGTTCCGACCTGGTCTGCGAATGGTCATGATAAGTCCCCATCCAACGATAGATTGCCCGGCTTGCCTTCAGCGTCCTGTTGGCCATCTGTAGGTTCGCCGCTTTCCTGAGCACTCGCGGCTGTTTGGGCCGCCTCCGGATCAGCTTCCGCTAGCGCACCGGCGTTTTCGTCGTCGGATAACTCGACCTCACCGCCTTTGAAGGCTTGATAGAAGTCGACGAAACGAGCGTAGTTTTTCTTGGCGTGATCCAAATTGGGCGCTACCTCGACCGCTTTGCGATATTGCTCCAGGGCTTCATCGTAGAGGCCGAGAGCTTCAAGCGAGACTGCGATGTTGTTGAGGATGCGCGGGTTGTCCGGGTCGCTTTTTTCCGCCTGACGAAAACGAAACAAGGCTTCGCTCCACAGCCCGCGCGACGCCATCTGTGCGCCGAACCCAAGTTGACCGACCGGTTTTGCTTGGATCCCGATCGGCAGTGCTAAGAACGCAACAACGAAAAGCGCTCCCAGCCTGCGGACCAAGAGCCAAGATTGGTAATTACCCATGGAAAAAAATCTCCAGGTGCGTGACGAAAGACTACCCATCGGCAGTATATACGGGCGCATCACACGAAAATGGTTCAGTGAATCTGCCGAATTTGACAATGGGCTTGTTTCAATCACTGTCGTAGATCTAGTTTGAGCCAACCGGAACCCCAGCGCTCGGTCGGCAGGCCGAGGGGCTGCAAGGGCGGTGCCGTACCTTGAATACGCCACCCAGTGCCTCAAGTTTTCGCTTGTGGTTATTGATATTGCGCCGCCGGCAAGGTCACGGTAGAGCTTTTCGTCTCATCTTAAGAGGCGGTCGTCTCCTAGTGTGGACGACTCCCTCGCTGACCAACCTTGAAAGATGCATTATTCCGATAAACCGCAGTCCGATGACCTACTGGCCAATGCCTCGCTGTCCGATGATCAATTGATCGCGATCAACACCCTGAGGTCGATCTCGCTGGATCGCATCTACCAAATCGCCGCCGATCCGGAACTTCTCCGTTCCGATGCCTGGAACCAATTCAAAGGCAGGTCGCAAGTAGAGCAGGCTTTAGACAAAGCCGCCTCGCTCGCCAAACAACAACGAGTGGGTGCGGATCGCGCCAAGGCCGTGATCTTGACCTGGAATGACCGTGGCTATCCTCCAATTTTTTTTGACCTTGAGCTTCCTCCGCCGGTGCTGTACGTCAGAGGAAGCCTTCCACCGACCTGTCTGCAGAATCCAACGTTAGCGATCGCGATCGTCGGCTCACGCCGGTGCGGCGACTATGGACGCCAAGCAGCAAAGCGATTTGGACGTCGCCTCGCTTCTGCGGGAGCCACCGTGGTGTCGGGCATGGCGACCGGAGTTGATGGTGCGGCGCACCGAGGAGCCCTCGAAACCTCTGGCAAGACGGTCGCGGTCTTGGGGTGCGGTATCGATGTCGCTTATCCGCGCCACCATCGATCCTTGGCCGATCAGATTGCCGGTCAAGGAGCGGTGATCAGCCAGTTTCCGATCGCAACACCACCCCTGGCTCGCAACTTCCCGATTCGTAACCATCTGATCTCTGCTCTAGCTCGAAGCGTGCTGGTCGTGCGAGCGACCTTTCGCTCTGGATCTCTGATCACGGCCCGGCTCGCACTCGATCTCGGTCGAGACGTCTTTGCTGTCCCCGGGTCGATATTTGATGTTAGATCTCAGGGTTGTCATGCCTTGATCTCAGACGGAGCTGGCGTGGCCCATCGACCCCGGGACCTGATCGACTTTATCCCTGGCTTGCAGCTCCCCGAAGACGCCTCCTCAGCGATCCCCAAAGAGGTCGACCGAAAACTGTGGGAAGCGTTGCCGCCATTGGGTGAATCGATATCTGTGGAGCAACTCTCTAAGGCCCTAGAGCGGCGCATAGAAGAACTCCTGGTGGAGTTGTCTAAGTTGGAGCTATTGGGCTTGATCAGTCGGCAACCAGGAGATCGTTTTGGGCGCTTGGTGCGATAGCGCGGAGAGTGCCATGGGTTGACGAACGCGATGATTTCCCCGAGAGTTCCGCGCCGATGCGTTGTTATTCGCCCATCACCACTGCTTTGCCAATCTACTCTCCGTGGAGCTACTCGACTTATGCCGTCACTTGTTGTTGTTGAATCACCAGCCAAAGCCAAGACTCTCGCCCGGTTTCTGGGATCCGAATACCGGGTCGAAGCCAGCTATGGCCATATTCGGGACCTTCCGGGTAGTGCCAGCCAGATTCCTGCACGCCACAAAGGCGAGCCATGGGCTCGACTCGGGGTCAACGTCGACCACAAGTTTGATCCGATCTATGTCATCTCTGCGGATCGCAAGAAACACATCCAAACGCTCAAGAAGGCATTAGTTGGCGCCGACGAATTGATTCTGGCGACTGATGAAGATCGCGAAGGCGAATCGATTGGCTGGCATATTGTCGAAGTGCTCAAGCCCAAAGTTCCGGTCAAGCGCATTGCTTTTCACGAGATCACCGAAGACGCGGTGCGTGAGGCGCTGGAGAACCCGCGAGAACTCGACTACCAACTGATCCGGGCGCAAGAGAATCGGCGCATCATTGATCGGTTGTATGGCTACGAGCTCTCGCCGGTCTTGTGGAAGAAAGTACAGCGCGGATTGTCGGCGGGTCGGGTACAAAGTGTGGCGGTACGGCTTTGCGTTTTACGCGAGCGTGATCGCCACCGATTTATGACTGCCGGATACTGGTCCTTGGAGGCCACCCTCGAAAAGGACGGAATTTCGTTTCAGGCGCAGATGAAGTCGGTGGCTGGTGAGCCGCTAGCAACCGGTCGTGATTTTGATCCCGAGTCCGGCGAGCTCAAGAACCCTGAGAAACGTTTGTGGCTCAAGCAAGAGGGAGAAGCTCTCGAGTTGTTGCTCGGCTGGTCGACGCCCTGGACCGTCGCCAACGTCGAAACCAAGCCGGTAACCCGCCGTCCATCGCCTCCGTTTACCACCTCTTCCCTGCAGCAGGCAGCCAACGGGCGTCTGGGGTTTGGTGCTTCGCGCACCATGCGGGCGGCTCAGAGGCTGTATGAAGGGATCGATTTAGGCAGCGGACATGAAGGTCTCATTACCTATATGCGAACCGACTCCATGACTCTATCCGAGCGCGCCCTGGCTGAGGCACAGAAGGTCATCGGTAGTCACTTCGGCAAGGACTACGCTACTGGCGAGCGGCGCTACAAGACCAAATCCAAAGGCGCTCAAGAGGCCCATGAAGCGATTCGACCCACTAGTTTGGAGCGCACTCCAGACAGCCTCAAAGCCCACCTACAGGATGACGAACTCAAACTCTACGACTTGATTTGGCGCCGGACGATGGCGAGCCAGATGAGCGACGCCAAGCTCTCGCGGACCGCAGTGACCTTGCACCCAATGGTTCAATCCGGTGGCAAAGAAGCGGTCTTTCAAGCCACTGGTCAGGTGATTGACTTTCCAGGCTGGATGGCCGCCTATGGACGCTCCACAGAAGATGACGAATCCCTGCTGCCCTCGTTGACCATTGGTGGCTCGATCGATCCGCAATTGGTCGACGCGGTGGGTAAGCAAACCAAACCGCCGGCCCGCTACACCGAGGCGACCTTGGTCAAACTGCTGGAAGAACTCGGGATCGGCCGACCGTCCACCTATGCACCGATTATCGAGACCATCCAACGGCGCGGTTATGTCGAAAAACAAGGCAACGCCCTGGTCCCGACCTTCACTGCTCACGCCGTAACCTTGTTGTTGGAAAAGCATTTCCGAGACTACGTTGACACGGGTTTTACCGCCACTATGGAGCAGTCCCTGGACGATGTTGCCAGTGGTCAGATCCCGTGGCTGGATCACTTACATGGGTTCTACTTCGGTGGCGCCAACGACCCGGGCTTGAAGGCTCGACTGGAGAAAGAAACCGACCTCATCAACTACCCAGCCATGGAGCTGGGCGAAGACGAAGAAGGTCGAGCGGTGGTAGTCAGAATTGGTCGATACGGACCGTTCTTGCAGCGTGGGGAAGGTGACGGCAAGCAAAGCGCTTCGTTGCCCGATGGCCTTGCTCCGGCGGATCTGACACTCGAGATGGCGCGCGAGATTCTGGAAACCCAGAGCGATGGGCCGCAGATCTTAGGGCACCAGGACGGAGAACCGATTTACCTGGCGACCGGTCGTTTCGGGCCCTACGTGCAATTGGGCGAAACACCAGAAAAAGGAACTAAGGAACCCAAGCCCAAGCGCGCATCCCTACCCAAGGGCCGCACCGAAGACAGCGTGACCCTAGACGATGCGTTGCTGTGGCTTTCGCTACCCCGGACCCTGGGAGTCCACCCGGAAACAGAAGAAGAAGTGGTGGCGGCCTCAGGCCGCTACGGTCCCTATCTCAAAGCTGGCAAAGAAACTCGCTCGTTGTCTGTCGAAGACGACATCTACACTGTCGAACTCGACCGTGCTCTGGTCATCCTGGCTCAACCCAAGACCCGCGGCCGGGCAACAGCCAAAGTGCTCAACGACTTCGGTGAGCACGACAAGCTTTCCGTGCGCCTGCTCGACGGTCGTTTCGGCCCCTACCTAACCAACGGTGAGGTCAACGCATCGCTGCGCAAAGGCGATGACGCTGAGACCATGACCAAAGAACAAGCGGTGGCGATTCTCGCCGAACGCGGTAAGGCCCCGAAGCGCAAAGCGCGCAAGCGGTAGCAATACCTACAGTCTCTGGTGTCAAGGGGTAAGTCACTCGGGTGGCATAATCCCGATATGCCTGATCTCACTATTATCGGCGGCGGGTTGGCCGGGACGGAGTGCGCGTTTCAGGTTGCTGAGCGCGGGTTTGAGGTGGATCTGTGGGAGATGCGACCCGAGCGGTCGACGCCAGCACACAAGACCGGGGATTTGGCGGAGTTGGTGTGTTCGAATTCACTGCGCTCAGATGATCCCAACCACCCTGCTGGGCTGTTGAAGCGAGAGATGGAGGCGTTGGGGTCGCTGGTGATTCCGACGGCGCGTCAATCAGCGGTGGCAGCTGGTGGGGCGTTGGCGGTGGACCGCTACCAATTTTCCGCGAAGGTCACTGCAGCGATCGATAATCATCCTCGGATCACGCTGCGGCGTGAAGAGCTGACCGAGATTCCTGACGGGCCGGTGGTGATCGCCACCGGACCACTGACCAGCGAAGCGTTGAGCAGCCAATTGCGGGAGCTTCTGGGCGAGCAGTCGCTCTATTTCTATGACGCGATCGCGCCGATCGTCAGCGCCGAGTCTTTAGATCTGTCGAAGATGTTTTGGGGCTCGCGCTACGGTAAAGGCAACGGTGATGACTACCTGAATAGCCCGATGGACCAGGATCTTTACCAGCGGTTTGTTGACGCTGTATTACGAGCTGAAACTGCGGAACTTCATAACTTTGAGGCCAAGCTCTTTTTTGAGGGTTGCTTGCCGCTGGAAGAGATCGCTCGCCGGGGAGTGCAGACGCTGTGTTTTGGCCCGATGAAACCGGTGGGACTGGAGCCACCGGACGATGTTTGGGATAGTGAGTCCAAGCCCTACGCGGTGGTTCAGTTGCGGCGCGAGGATGTCGCCCGAACCCAGTTCAACCTAGTGGGGTTTCAGACCCGCATCAAGTGGGGGGATCAGAAACGCGTGCTACGGATGATCCCTGGGCTGGAGTCGGCGGAGTTTGTGCGCATGGGGCAGGTGCATCGCAACACCTACATCAACGCACCGCGTCATCTTGGCCCCAGGTATGCTCTGCAGGCGCAACCACAGATCCGCTTTGCCGGACAGATCACCGGTGTCGAGGGCTATCTGGAATCGTCCGCCACCGGGCTGGCGGTCGGCCTGTATCTGGCAGCCGAGCTTGCCGGGACGCGGTTGCCTTTGATTCCTGATGAGACCGCACTCGGGGCTCTAGCGCGGCATCTGACCCTTTCTTCACCGCAGAGATACCAGCCGTCCAATATCAACTTCGGTCTGTTTCCCGCGCTCAATCAGCGATTGCGCAAGCGAGATCGAAGGCCGGCATATGCCGCCCGCGCCCGACAGCACCTGGCGCAGTGGGCTGCGACCAACGGCCTGCCCTACCATTTTGCGGTGGAGACGGACAGTGCTGTCGAGCAACCTGTGCGAGCGGTCCAAACATGAATCTTCCCCGGTTGGTATTTCGCTATTTGGATTATTTGGCAGGAGAACGCCGCCTGGCAGAAAACACCATTCGTGCCTACGAAGGTGATCTGCGCCGATTGTCGAAATTTCTATCTCGGGACTACTTTGAGAAGAAGCTGACCGAGATCAAGGTGGTGGAAGTCGACGCGATGGCGCTGCGGGCATTTCTGGCTCATTTGGCCCTTTCCGGAAACGCTCGCAGCAGCCAGGGCCGGACCTTGTCAGCGCTCAAGGGGGTGTTTCGCTTTGCCTGTCGCGAAGGGGTGCTTGAGGCCAGTCCAGCCGAAGCCATCAAGACGCCACGTAGCGAACGCAAGTTGCCACGCCATTTGCGACCCGCTGAGATGAATGTGCTGCTCGAGGCTCCCGAGGGGGATCTGCCTGTTTCGCGGCGCGATCGAGCTATGTTGGAGTTGCTCTATGCCACCGGTCTACGCGTTGGCGAATTGGTTTCCCTCAACTGGAAAGATCTTGAGCCCGGAGGCAGGACGTTGCGGGTGGTGGGGAAAGGTGGCAAGGAACGCATGGTCCCCTATGGCAAACCGGCTGCGCAAACTCTGCGCCAATGGCAGGAAGCATGGCAGGTGCTAGCCGGCCGACCTTGGGACGATGATCAATGCGTCTTCGTCAATCAACGTGGTGGGCGGTTGACAGCGCGCTCGGTACGGCGCATTCTCGATCAGTATGTGGAGTCCTCGTCGCTAGCTGGGGGAGTCCACCCTCACACCATGCGCCATAGTTTTGCCACTCACTTGCTGGAAGCAGGCGCGGATTTGCGCACCATTCAAGAGTTGTTGGGCCACGCCTCCTTGAGCACCACGCAACGCTACACCCATGTCGATATCGACCGGCTGCTACACGTGTATCGCAAGAGTCATCCGCGCGCCAAGATTGAACCGGAACCCACCGTGAATTCGATAGCGGAAACCATGACGGTGAAGGAAAGTTAGATGGCCAAGAAGTTTGTCTGCAGTCCCAGAGGTTCAGTAGAGACCAATCGTCGGCGACTCGGTCGAGGTTTGACCCTACTGTCGATCGTGGTTCTTGCTGTGGCGATTCTGCTGTTAATTAAAGGAGTGTACGGTTCAGCGGTGATCATGACTCTGGTTGGTTTACTCACTGCGTATGCCGCTCGCATGTCTCGGGATCTGGATCTGATGTGGATCGAGCTGGAGTCCAAAGGCAAAGAGGGCGAAGAGGTGACACTGCAGTTGCGCCACCGTCGACTGCGTCGACCGTTTCCTGACTTCGCACGGCACCTGACCGACGAAGAAGCAGAGCATCTGCGCAGGTTGACTCGATGGTCTGGATTTCAAGTGGCCACCGGGGGCTATGACTCACGGCTGTTGGGGGAAATTGAGCTCTACACCAGCAATTTGGATCGACCGGTGTTGCTGGGCTGGCAAGAAGAAGGAGTAGTAGTTACGCCCGATGATGCGCAGGGATTGGTAGATTTGGTACAAGCGCACCATGCACCGGTCGCGTAATCTCCGGGAGCTTTGAGCGGCCACGGGAAGCCAAGGGTTGTTACAATCCGGCGCCCGTACCGGTTACAGTGATCAATCGCAGTTCGCGCTTGACGCTGGTATCCCGAGCGGTGAGAGAAATGCCCAATCAAATGAACTTCAGTCTATGAACAGTACTCTTGGAAACCCTAACTTTGGCAACGCTGACTCGGGAAACGCCCACTTCGGAAATCCAGATCCCCCACGCTTGAGATCGACCACCATCTTGCTGGTTCGCCGTAAGGGTGAGGTGTGCCTGGCGGGAGACGGCCAGGTGACGATGAATGACACGGTTGTTAAGTCGGGTGCACGCAAGGTGTTACGAACCCAAAATGACGAGGCTTTGGTGGGGTTTGCTGGTGGAGCGGCGGACGGATTGGCCTTGTTTTCCCGGTTTGAAGGCAAGCTCCAGGAGTATCAAGGAAACCTGGAGAGAGCATCGGTAGAATTGGCCAAAGATTGGCGGACCGATCGCGCTCTGCGCCAACTGCAGGCGCAAATGATCGTCACCGACGCCGGTCAGAGTTTCTTGGTTTCGGGAAACGGCGACCTGATGGCGCCGGATGAAGATGGCCTGCTGTCGATCGGTTCCGGCTCCAACATTGCACTGGGGGCCGCCCGCGCATTGATCAAACACACCGATTTATCGGCCCAAGAGATCGCGGTCGAAGCTCTGACGATTGCCGCTTCGATTTGTGTCTACACCAACGACCAGCTCACCATTGAGGTGCTCTCAGCAGATGACTGACGCACCGGTCGACACTCTGACCAGTCGCGACCAGCGACCTCTGAAGATCGAAGATCTGACGCCACGCCAGACGGTCGAGGAGTTGGATAAGTATGTTATTGGCCAAGCGGCTGCTAAGCGGGCTGTGGCGATCGCCTTGCGCAACCGCTGGCGTCGACAGCGAGTCGAAGGGTCTTTGGCCGACGAGATCGTTCCCAAGAATATCTTGATGATTGGCCCCACCGGAGTGGGCAAGACGGAGATCGCGCGCCGACTGTCGCGTCTGGCCAGAGCGCCATTCTTGAAGGTAGAGGCGAGCAAATTTACCGAGGTTGGTTATGTTGGCCGTGACGTCGAGTCGATTGTTCGCGACTTGGTGGAGATCGCGGTGGCGATGGTCAAAGAAGAGATGCGCTCTGAAGTGGCGGAAGAAGCCGAACGTCGAGCGGAGGAGCGATTGTTGGAGATCTTGGTGCCCGGCCCGCCCCCGCCAACCCACCCGCCACCGGGCGCGGCTCCACAAGACCTTTCTTCGACCCGGGAAAAGTACCGTAAGCGTTTGCGCGACGGTCGCCTGGACGACACCCAGGTCGATATTGAAGTTGAAGAAGATACCGGCTCTGCATTTCAGATTTTCGGTCCCGGGGGTGGCGAAGATATCGGCTCCGGTCTCAAGGACATGATGCCGAACTTGTTCTCCCGACGACGCAAGACCTCGATGCCGGTTTCGCAAGCCAGAGAAGTCCTCTTGCAGCAGGAATCGGACGCCATCATCGACCGCAACCAGATTCAGCGCGAAGCTCGACACCGGGTGGAACAAACCGGGATCGTTTTCCTGGATGAGATCGACAAGATTGCGACCCGAGAAGACGGCCGCGGCCCGGATGTTTCCAGAGAAGGGGTGCAGCGCGACCTGCTACCGATCGTGGAGGGCTCGACGGTTTCCACCAAGTATGGACCAGTACGCACCGATCACATTTTGTTTATCGCTGCAGGGGCGTTCCACGTCGCGCGGCCATCGGACCTGATTCCCGAAATGCAAGGTCGCTTTCCGATCCGAGTCGAGTTGTCGGCGCTGGGTGAGGAGGAGTTTTTCCGCATCCTCACCGAACCCGAGAACGCGCTCACCCGGCAATATCAGGCGCTGCTGGCGACCGAAGGATTGACCGTTACCTTTGGCGACGATGCGGTTCGTGAGTTGGCGCAACTGGCGGTTGCGGTCAATGACTCGACAGAAAATATTGGCGCCCGCAGACTGGCAACATTGATGGAAAAGCTACTGGAAGAAGTGTCCTTCGAGGCTCCCGATATGGACGGAGTAGAACTCAACCTCGACGGTGCCGCGGTGCGCAAGGCGCTCAGCGATATCGTTCACGACCAAGATTTGAGCCGTTATGTTCTTTAAGTATTCAAAATCAGTACTTTGGGCTTCCGCCTTACTGTTGATGGCAGCGAGTTGTGGTCGCAAAGGCAATCCGGTCCCACCGCCATCGCTGGCTCCGGCAGCGGTTCACGATCTTCAGGCGAGTCAACAGGGCCCAGAGATCGTGCTGCGGTTCAGCTATCCGTCGGTCACCGAAAGCGGTTTGCCGATCACCGAGGTGCAAGGAATCAACATTTTGCGCTTTGACCAGGAAGCCCCCGAGCTGTTGGAGTCGGCTGCGCTAGATTCTGGGGAACTCACTGAGGAAACCCTAGAGGCGGCCGGCGAAGAGGAATCAGCGTCTGAAATCGAACCTGCTGAAGATGATGCCGCTGCGACCTTGGAGTCGGCTGAGAACGACCTGGATGGTGAAGAGGTGATCGAATTACCTGGGGTCGACCAGCGTATGTTTGAGAGTTTTGCCGGGACCATCAAAGAATATGGTCAAAGTGATGTCGGGCGTTTGATTGACGGCGACCAGATCGTGATTCGCATGCGCGACGAGGCGCTTCCACAGGACCCGTGGATCTATTCGTATGCTGTGGTGGTCAAAGCCAACGACCGAAATTCGGCAACTTCCAATATCACGTCTGTCCATCCGATTGCCCCGCCAGAGTCGATCGTCAGTTTGCGGGCCGAGGCAACCGCCGAGGGAATACGGATTTCTTGGGATCTCTTGGCTGACGAGTCGGTCACCGGCTACAAGATCTACCGCCGAGGGGCCGAGAATCCTCAATTTGGAGCGCCTTTTCAAGCGGTCGCCGCTTCCGAAGCACCGTCGTTGCTCGACACTACGGCCGAAATGGGTCAGCGTTGGGTGTACGCGGTTACCGCCGTTGGGCCCCGAGGGGTTGAGAGCGCCTGGGGTAGCCAACGGGAGGTTTTCTATCGTGACGTTTTTCCACCCGACGCCCCCACGGCCTTGGTAGCGATTCCAGATTCAACCGGCATCCGCTTGCTCTGGCGCCATCAACCACCCAGTGACCACGACGGCTATGCGGTGATTCGATCGCAGGGTGGGCTCTCTCAAACTTTGAACGAGACGCTGGTTTCTAGCCTCGAGTTCACCGACCAAACGGCGTCATCGGGCCAGCAGTACAGCTACCAAGTAACAGCAGTGGATCGATCAGGAAACGCCAGCGATCCGAGCGAGTTGGTCGACGTATTGGCGCCGTGATCTAAAGAACGCGATGGCGCGGACACCGTTTTACAAGCTTTCTGGTGCGGGCAACGACTTCATCGTCCTGGTCGAGCCAAAAGAAGACCCGGATGCACGGTGGGTCCAGCAGGTATGCCGCAGAGGCGTCTCACTGGGAGCAGACGGGGTGTTCGTTCTCAGGCGTCAAGATATCCAGGTGCGGATGGTCCATTTCAACGCTGATGGAGGGCGGGCTGAGCTGTGCCTCAACGGTGTCCGTTGCGCTGTGCGATTGGCCTCAGAGCTAGATTGGGGTGATTCTCTGACGATTGCCACAGACAGTGGTCCGGTGAGCGGCCAGGTATTGGACCCTGAGACCGTGGCCCTCAACTGGGAATGGCAATCACCACAGATTGAGGTCAGGCCCCTCGCCGTGGAGGATGGCGAATTCACCGTCCACCTAGTGGATGTCGGCGTACCCTACGCGGTACTGCCCTGGGAGGGTCCACTGCAGGAAGTCCCGGTAGTTCACTTGGGCGCGGCAATCCGTGGCCATCAAGACTTGAAGCCTGAAGGAGCCAACGTCGCATTTGTCCAGGAGCGGTTGAAGAGCGTGGTGGACATGCGTAGCTTTGAGCGGGGGGTCGAAGACGAGACTTTAGCCTCTGGAACTGGAGTCATTGCCACCGCTTGGTGCCTTGCCAGCGGTTCCGAGCCCTTCACTGTGGTGACAGCGGCCGGCTTTGAACTGATTGCCGAGTTTGCCGATGGCCAGGCGTACCTGCGAGGCGATGCTCGGTTATTGGCGCAGGGTGAGATTTGCAACTAGCGAACTAAGGTAACGAAGTGGCTTTGGGCAGCAACACGAGTATTCAAGGCTTCATGGACACCGATAAACCCCAAAAATCCGGAAGGTTGATGGCCTGCACTTTCCGATCTGTCAGTGACTCAACCGTCATAAGGTTTTGGGTCAATTGAAGCATAGGTTTGTGGGGTACGGAGTTGGGTATAGACCAAATTGCAGGAATTTCTGAGTTGATCGAAGTGGGAAACCGAGTTATACCAGAAGCAACTTCAGGTGTCTTTATCGCAAGGAATGTTGAAAACCTATCAATGATGAATTCCTGTGGGATCTCCTTGTCACCATTGAGCGCAAGATCCCCCATAAGCCTAGGACCGTGATCTCCGTGGACAACTACCACAGCATCTTTGAATGAAGGGAGCGAGAGCAATTCGTCAAGGGTTTCGCCGAGCTGCTTTGTAATGCACAACACTTGGTCCATGTAATGCGAAGACGAAAGGATCGACGACCTCGTCGACCTCCTTGGGCGGCACTCCTGGTCATAGATGTGCGGTTTGTGCGGATGGAGTAGGTGTGCAAAGAATACTCTTCCTTCTGGGTCGACAAGCGCCTGTTTGCGCATCTCATCCAATGCGACACGAGATCTTGCCGCCCAAGAGCCGGTTGGCGGCGGAGGCAATCGTGGCGGCCGTATCGACTGGGGTACCTTGTTACGTAGAAAGTTGTAACGGACCCTTCCTTTCATAGCAATCTCGGATCTTGAGAATAGTGCGGTGACCGTGTAGTCGATGGTCTCAAGAGGTTTCAGAACGTCGAGCCCAATGTATTGATCGTAGGTTATGCAGAGGTCGACCGCCGGTTTTGCTGCAGAGCAGTAATCAAGATACTCAGATTGATAGATAGAGAAGCGATATCCTAGATCTGCCCAATACCGAAAGAGTACAGATTTCGATAAAGAGAAGCCTTCTTGACGATTGCCTTCGATCGCATGCTCAACTGTCGGGCGGGCATTAAGAAGAGATCCCATGGATGCAAGAGTCATGTCGTGCAGTGAGTAAGCGTTTTCGTAGACTAGGAATCCCCGTTGTATGTATTCACCGAGAATCTTGGTGCGCTCTTGTACAAACTGATTGGAGATACCTCCTATGCCGATGTGTTCATCGAGAATCAGATAGACAATCGGCGGCAACGAAGTGTCTCGTTCGATCTGGTGGTGACTGGGAGTGCTGGTGCTTTTGGTGGCCACGGTTGGAGAAAGCAGGATAAGAACTCCAGCGAACGCCGTGAGCACTCGATGAGCATGGGGAAACAAAAGTACGCAAACACCCGTTGTGACGAAGAGATGTCCGATCAGAGAAAGCTCGCTTGAGATCGAACCGAATTGAATGTCGATAAGCAGAGTCAAGGCAGCACCCAAGATTGTGCTTGAAAACCACCGCGTTCTAGTCGCGGGGATGAGGTGAAGTACGCTAGATAAAAAACCGCAGATCAAGGCGAAAGCGACAAGCTCCAGGCTTAGAAACGACAAGCCATGGTGACGAAAAAACGGTGGGAAGACAGCGAAAAGAATCAGGGCTAGCGCGAGAACAGCTGTCCAGAAGGAGATCTTCGGTGAAGTGGAGCTACGTTTGCTGTCAGTCAACGGGACTCCTAGGAGACCTTGGCATCAAGACGAAGAACCTTATTAGTGCTCGCACTTGGAATGTCTGCAACGGACGAAGACGGGCGAACCGGCGATTGGTTTTCATGCAGGTCCACTACACATATTGCCAGATCCTTGATTAATTGTACCGAGATGTAACCGTGGTGCCGCGGAATGCAACGATAGTTAAGAGATGTTGTGCATGTGGGGTCAACCACGTTGCCTCGAGATATAACCAAAAGTTGTGTATGAGAGTTTGAAGGCGGCGTATCCTGAGCCCGGTTTTCAAAGCTGGGTTCAATCATCCCAAAAGGAGGACACGCCGTTGAGCAAGAGTAACGTAGTTTCAATCGATCAAGTAGAGCGTCCTGAGGACGCTCTGACCGAGGTCTTGCGCCGAGGTTCACGGTTGCTTCTTTGCGAAGCAATCGAGGCAGAGGTGGAGAGTTTTTTGGTTGAGTACCAAGATCAACGTACGGCGGTCGGTCACCGGCGGTTGGTGAGAAACGGCTACATGCCAGAGCGGGAGATCCAGACCGGAATCGGCGGCATTTCGGTCAAAGTGCCACGGGTGCGGGATCGCCAGGGTGAGCTTCATTTTCGCTCCAATCTAGTGCCACCGTATCTGCGCCGGTCCAAGAGCATCGCGGATCTCTTGCCCTGGCTATACTTACGGGGGATTTCTACCGGGGACTTCTCACGAGCTCTGGAAGCTTTGGTGGGCCCTGAAGCGCCAGGTCTTTCGTCTTCGACGGTGAGCCGCCTCAAACGCGTCTGGGGCCAGGAGTACAGCGAATGGCGGCAGCGCGATCTTTCGTCCAAGCGCTACGTCTATGTATGGGCTGACGGCATTTACTGCAAGGCTCGCCTGGATAACGCCAAGCTCTGCTTGCTGGTGTTAATTGGTGCCACTGCGGACGGCAACAAAGAACTGATCGCTGTTGAAGACGGTTACCGGGAGAGTGAGGCGTCATGGCTGGAGCTGTTGCGAGGCCTGGAAGCAAGAGGCCTTACATTCGAGCCTAAGATCGCAATCGGTGACGGCAATCTGGGTTTCTGGAAGGCTCTGGCTCAGGTGTGGGGAAATACCAAGACCCAGCGCTGCTGGGTCCACAAGACGGCCAACGTCTTGAATAAGCTCCCCAAGGCGATCCAGCCCAAGGCCAAGCAGGCAATCCACCAAATCTGGATGGCGCAGACACGTCACGATGCCGAGAGGGCTTTTGATGCATTCCAGGCAATCTACCAAGCTAAATATCCGAAAGCAGTCCAGTGCTTGGTCAAAGATCGCGTCCAGCTACTCGCTTTCTACGATTTCCCGGCTGAGCACTGGGTGCATTTGAGGACCACCAACCCAATCGCATCAACTTTTGCTACCGTACGCTTGAGAACCTCCAAAACCCGGGGCTGTCTGTCGCGAGAAACCATGCTCTCGATGGTCTTCAAGCTGTGCCAAAGCGCAGAAAAACGATGGCGGAGGCTACAGGGCTACAGGCGCATTGCCGAAGTCGTTGAAGGTCTCCAGTTCGTGGACGGAGAAAAACAAAAACAGATCGCCGCCTGATGGCTCAATACACAACTTTTGACAATAACTCCGTTGCCTCTGCCTCAGGAGCTATCGCTGCTAATCAATGTCCCCGCGAACGGTCCCGACTCTTCGCTTGGTAATATCGTCAGCACACTCGACAGTCGTCGTAGACCCAGCACCTCAGGCTCTGGATCTAGGCTCGACATCCCAATGGTGTTCACGTACCTGTAGCCGACGTATCTGTTCCTCTTGGTAGTGATTTGCTTGGCCGATGCTAAGCTCCTGCGGTGTCTAATTCGGAGTTTCTTCCAGTTGAGCAGCAGCTAGCCCTGCTCAGTCGGGGTTCGGTTGACCTGATTAATTCCGAGCAGTTTGCGCGCAAGCTGGAGGCGTCGCGCAAGTCTGGCCAGCCGCTGACGATCAAGGCTGGCTTTGATCCTTCAACGGCTGATCTTCATCTCGGGCACACCGTCTTGCTGCGCAAGATGAAGCACTTCCAAGATTTAGGACACTCAGTGGTCTTTCTGGTTGGCGACTTCACTGCACGAATAGGCGACCCGACGGGCAAGAAGGCCACCCGGCCTCAACTCACTGCCCAAGAGGTGCTAACCAACGCCCGCACCTATGAAGAGCAAGTGGTGCGCATTCTGGATCGAGAGCAAACCACGATTGACTACAACTCCAGGTGGCTCGACGAGTTGGGGTCAGAAGGGCTGATTCGGCTCGCTGGTCGCTACACCTTGGCGCGGATGATGGAGCGTGACGACTTTCGTACTCGTTTCGCGGCAAACCAGCCGATCAGTATCCACGAGTTGCTCTATCCCTTGGTTCAAGGCTACGACTCGATTGCCATGAAAGCAGACGTTGAGTTGGGCGGTCACGACCAGATCTTCAATCTACTGGTAGGTCGTCAGTTGATGAAAGAGGAAGGCATGGAACCTCAAGTGGTCTTGACTGTGCCGCTGTTGGTAGGCACTGACGGCGTCGACAAAATGTCCAAGAGTCTCGGCAATGCGATCGGGTTGACCGACCCGCCGGCGGAGGTCTATGGCAAGACGATGTCGATCTCCGATCAGCAGATGTGGGATTGGTGGCTATTATTGACCGATCTACAAGAGGTGGAGATTGAAGCCTTGAAGGATCGAGTCTCCGAGGGCGATCTCCATCCGATGGACGCCAAGCGTCAATTGGCGCAGACGCTAACTGCAGATCTGCATGGCGATTCGGTGGCGGACCAAGCGGCCCGAGAGTTTGGCGAAGTGTTTTCCGACGGAGGCATTCCGGAAGACATTCCACAGGTCTCGATCGTTCCGATGCAACTGTTTAAAGCACTTACCTTCGCGGGGCTGGCGTCCTCCAACAAAGAGGCTCAACGGTTGGTTCAGCAGGGCGCGGTGTCGATCGACGGTGAAAGAGCCCAAGACCCTCGGGTTGAATTGCCAGACAATCTCTCCGGTTATGTGGTCAAGGTGGGCAAGAGGCGATTTGTCAAAGTGGTCGTGGACTCCGCATTCTAGCGCTTGAAAAACAACAACTCTCGACCTGACTCCGATACCACGACGGTTTCTGTGACGGTGGCTTGCCTTGCCAGCTCCTGGCGTATCTCTTCAACCCCATATTCATGATGATGGTCTCGAAAGACCATCATCCGCTTCACTTGTGGGTCGGTGCGGGGTACCGCCTCGATGACGCCACACTTCGCTTGACCCACCAGCCACTTGATCGCCTCCGGTAGCGGGATATTGCGGCCTAAGACCATATGGTGCAGGACTGCCAAGGCAAGAATGCCATCCGGGGTTGAGCGTTCAGCGAGTCTGCTGCGCTCCCGCAGACGCCATCCTTGTGCCGGGGTTGGGTTGGCGGCGTCGAACAACAAAGGTGTCAGGGTTAGGTTTTCGGATTGAGCGCGATCAAAAGCCCCTCCCAAGGCCCCTTCATCCAGGTCCAGTCCGATCACTGAGGACGTTCCGTGCTGCAATGCGATCTGCGAGTAAAACCCGGTATTGCAACCCAGGTCCCAAACGGTTGTTGGCTTGTGGCCCTCGATAAACCGCGCGATCGCTTTAGCTTTCTTCTCTTGCTCGGTATCGGTATATCCGTGGGTGGAGTCGTAGTCTGCCCAAACGGTGGGTCGTTGAGGAGGTTGCAATCGGGAGATCCACTTGTGGAAGCTCCGTAGCATGCTCTGAAGAGCGGGGAGCGGCAAGGGGCGTTGCTTGATGACCCGGTCGGAGACTTGGGCAGTCTGTTCGCGATTGAGGCGGGCCTGAAGTGTCACGTGCATCCAAGCTCGAGGAGATAGTCGTCGTTTCAGTGGAAGTAGGGTGGCGGTATCACGAGCAGAGATTCCCTCAATCGAGCCCCGATACCACTGATGGATTGGGATTCCGTGAAAAGACGACAGGAGCAGCGGATTGAGAAACTGCTCGCAAAACTGACGATACCCAGCCCAGTACTCGCCCTCGAAATAGGGTTTGAGAGCTAAGCGATCGATGAAAACGGGTCGTACCCCGACAAACTGGACGTTGTAGGCCGTCGCATCGGTCAGGGTCACCCGGTGCTCCAAGCACTTGAGATGAAAGTCGAGATGAAACAATGCGGCTCGTTTGAGCAGCTGAAAAGGCCATTCGTAGGGGTAGCTGATGAGTGGTAAGCAGGGATGCTCAACGACCACACTGGCGTCACCGGTAGTGTTCGGGGTTGCTTGATCCGTCTCCCAGGTCGGTACCAGATCGCCAGACTCTTCGAGCTTGGCGACCACTCCGGATTCGACAACCATACGGAAGTCGTCCAAAGCGGCTGGAGAGATGGTGCGAAAAACCCGCCCGTTGGCAATATGAACGTGGCCGCGAGGGTCGCGAAACGATCCCCCTTCAGCTTCAGGGAGGCCAGTTTCCACAGGGTTATACATTGAGGAAGAGAATCAAGAAAGGCTTGAAAACCAGAGTCTTCCGCTACGATGATTCTGAATCTGGCGATGCCGAATCAGATCCTTTTGGCTTGAAAAATCTAACGATTCTCGACCAAAAAAGCCGGATGGCGAGCCAGGTTCCGGCGAGGATGGCGATCAACGCCTGAATCGCCATACC
Source organism: Candidatus Multivoradales bacterium (assembly GCA_965248055.1). Taxonomy (GTDB): domain Bacteria; phylum Acidobacteriota; class Thermoanaerobaculia; order Multivoradales; family JAHEKO01; genus CBDCXF01. Next base: position 1,798,177 of record CBDFIJ010000004.1, on the reverse strand, counting down.
TCCGGTGCCAGGGTCTAGATATGCATGCCCAGGGGTAGGGGATAGTAGTAGACACAGGGCAACTGCTACCAAGGTTGGGGCTGTCATATTCCTTGAGCTGAAGGACGTCATTTTATTCTCCTGCGATTGCTAGTTGAGGGTTTTCGGACGGACCTTAGGTGTGTTGTTCGATGTCCGCCAGATCGACGGAAGGGGCAACTTGTGACGAGGAGGATCATAGTAGTTCGGTCGTGAGTATGGCGCGGGACCGTCATGAAGAACAAACGGAACCTCCGCGAGTTCGGCGACAATTTGATTTACGGGTACAGGTTCAATATTGAGTTCGGGCTGGATCATTGGGCCGCGAACAGCAAGAAAAGTTGAGAAAGTATCCAACAAGTCTCTTTCAGTAGGCTTGTTGTAGGTACGCGGTGGTTTGACCCAAAGACGAGACCCATGATCACCGTGGATTAGAACAGTCGCATCTCTCAACTCGGTACTTTCACCAATCGCATCAATTAGCTCTCCTATCTGGGTGGTTAGACACTCGAGCTGATCGAAGTAATCACGATAGTGAGTCGTCCGGCTCTCCCGCAGAGCCCTTACCTTACCTTTTCGATCTAGCGATGGTGCCGCCCAATCACCTTTGGGCTTTACCCCACAGTTGGCGTCATATACATAAGGAGAATGAGGATGTAGCAGGTGAGCGAGAAAAACGGTTCCCCGCGGATTGGACTCAAGATCGTGTTGCAATACCTTGGTCGCGGAACGGACGACCAAGGCACCCGGTCGGCTAGCTCGTACCGGCCACATTGGAAGGTTCAAGCCTCCAAAACCCTGCTTGGAAAGGCTGTCATACCAACCGCGAATCTTAAGAAGAATTTGTGAGCGATTCGCTATGACGACAAGAATCCCACTAGTTCGTTCAACCGAATTCCACGGATATTCCACCAGATTGCTAATACTCCAGGCACTGTAGGTGAAGCAAGATTCCACTTTGATTCCCTCCAAGTTACATAGATCCAGCCAGTCTGATTGATAGATTCGGAGGCGGTATCCTTGATCTACCCAGTGTCTCAACACACTAGATTTGCGGACTCCCCACTGCCAGGTTTTTTTTCCTGGCAGAAGGAAACCATCGCTGCGGTCACTGGCGTTGAGAACCGAAGCGAGCGAATGGTGAGTGAAGTCGTGTAGTGAATACGCGTTCTCGTAGATTCGAAACCCGCGCTGGAGGTACTCGCGACGCAATAATTCTTGAATCTCGGGGCCACGCTCGATAGCGGGAACACCTGCAACCCCAATGTGTTCGTCAAGGATTAAATAGACAATCGGTGGGAGCCGTTGATCGCTTACGCCTACCTCGCGGTCACGGCTGCGCACAGGAATCAATGACAGAAGAATCATCAAGCCGAAGACGAATGTTGCTAGTTCCGATAGCTTTTCAAACAGGGCAACGCAGACTGCGAAAGCAACGACAGACCCTGCAGCGAAGGCTATCCAACTCGAAAACATTTGGAATTGAAAATCTACGAACCAGAGAATGGCTAGAGCATAGATAGTGCTCAATCCGATTCGCCCCCGACTTCCAGGGATAAGAAATACCAGTGTGGCTATCGCGAGACAAAGTAGTCCTAGGATGGCCCCGTCGATATTGATCGCGGACCACTCTTGATGCCTCAGAAAGGCTGGAATCGGGGCAAAGAGAATCAGCGCTAGGCCAACGACTGCCAACCTAAAGGGTGCCTGCCTTATGGCCATTGATGGCATTTTCGTCATAATCGCGATCCCAAGGACGGGGGCGTCCCTATTCAAAATATCCGAACCGCTCGATTTTGCCACAGATACGGATCGCTTCGCGACAATCGCTTGCAGGCGTCTAGAAGTCGACCTTTGCTCCGGCCACCACGGTTCTTGGCATCCCAGGGCAGAGTCCGGCGGGTCGCCGCGCTACCAACTAGGTGTTATCGGTTAGGTTGCGCACCTGGAGAAATAGACGGTAAGAGCTCAGGTCGCGCTCGATCGCCAGATCCCAGGTCCTACCTCCGGTGCCAGGGCCTAGATATGCGTAGCTTGGCGTCGGAATTAACAAGCAGATGGTCAGCACTGCTGCGATCACAAACGCAGTGTTTCTTGAGGTGTCGAATCTCATCATGATTCTCTTAGTCGGGAGTTTCTTTGGAGTGCGTTAGCGTCCAGCCGACGCGGCGTCTTAGTCTGGCTGATCCATTGTATCGGTGATTGAGTCACGCCAGATTTCTGGTAGAGCAAGCTTGGGTCTTGGAAACTGGTTCCGGTTCGGCCTTGCGTACAGCCCGGGCTTATCTTCAAGTCTTAGAGGAAGACCCCAGTGCTTGGCGATTGCCTGGTTGACAGACACCGGCTGAAGGTTGGCGCCAGGCGTAACGCCTGGGCCCCGGATCGCCAAGTGGGTGGAAAAGCTATCGATAAGGTCTTGTTCGCTTGGTCTGTTATAGGTGAGTGGTTTTTTGACCCAAATACGGGAGCCATGGTCGCCATGAACGATCAACGTTGCGTCGTGGAACTCCGGCTGCTCTCCGATCTCATCAATCAACTTGTTTACCATCACCGTGGCGCACTCCAACTGATCGAAGTAAGCAGGGTAGTTATCTTCTCTAATTTTGCGCATGTCACGCATCCGGCCCTTCCTGTTCCATTTCGGCGCAGTCCATTCGTCTTTTGGCTTAACACTGCAGTCTTGGTTGTAGACATAAGGAAAGTGTGGATGGAGCAAGTGAGCAAGAAAGACATGGCCCCTAGGTTGCCTTGCCAAGTCTTGGCGGAGGGCCTTGGTGGCTGAAAGAATCGCCAGAGGTCCTGGGGGTCGAGCACGAATGGGCCACTCGGGTAGTGACGGAGAACGCTCCGCGAACTTGTTATATTGACTACGCGCTTTGGAGAAGATCTGCGATCTGTTCGCCATCGCCAACAGGACACTAGTGGTCCGCTCCCGGGAATACCACGGCAAGCCTTCCAGGATTCCGGTCAGGCTCCAAACGCTGTAGGTGTAGCAGGAATCGATTTCTACCTCTCGCAGATCGCAAAGGTTGAGCGCGTCTGATTGGTAGACATTGATCCGGTAACCCTGGTCGGCCCAACGTTTCAATAAACGGGACTTCGTCACCTTCCACTTCGAGGTCTGTCCCGGTTCAACCAACCCGTCGGATCGGTCCGAGCCGTTGAGGATGGAGGCAATGGAGTGTTGGGTCATATCGTGGAGAGAGTATGCATTTTCGTAGATCCTAAATCCCCGTTGGATGTACGCATCGCGCAACATTTCTTGGATTTCCGGACCTCGACCCAGTGCTGGAATTCCGCCAACTCCGAGGTGCTCATCGACGATCAAGTAAACGATCGGTGGCAGGTTTGGGTCCCCAGCGACAGCGCGATGGTCACTATTAGGAACTGAGAACAAAGCCAAAAGACTCATCAAGCCGAAGACAAAGGTGGTCAATTGCGGAAGTTTTTCAAACAGCCCGAAACAGACTGTGAAAACAAGGCCGAAGGCTCCGGCAAGAGTGATCCAACCGGTAAGAGCTTGAAACTGGAAGTCGAAAAAAAAGAGAGTCGCGAGAGCGTAAACACCGCTCAACGATAGGCGTCGTCGAGTGCCAGGTATAAGAAACAAAAATGCGGCAGTTGCGAAACAGATGAGACCCAGGACAAGTCCATCTATGGTGAGGACAGACCAGCCGTGGTATCGCAAAAAAGCTGGAACGGGCGCAAATAAGATTGGCGCCAGGCCGAACACTGCCAACCAATAGGGGGCTCTCTTGCGGGGTTTTGATGGACTCTTCGTCATAATCGCGATCCCGAGGAATCGGCAGTCTCTTCAAGCCGGTTGCTGAAGAATTGGCATCTTGCCACAACCAGCTTGAGCCGGCGTCCCAGGACAAGTGGGGAGCGGCGCTAGAAGTCGACCTTTACTCCGACCACCACGGTTCTTGGCATCCCCGGGCGGAGTCCGGCGGGTCGCCGCGCCACCAAATAGGTGTTATCGGTTAGGTTGCGCACCTGGAGAAACAGACGGTAAGAGCTCAGGTCGCGCTCGATCGCCAGATCCCAGGTCCAACGACTGGGGATCCCACTGTCAGACGGGATTGCGCCAGCGCCAGCAAGGGTACGCATCGCCCCGTTCAAGTTACCGTCGATGCCAACCGACCAACGTGGGCTATTCCAGGTAGCCCCCAGGGTCAGTTGATGCTTGGGCACATACGGGAGTTCGTCTCCACGTTCCACTTGAGGCGCCCAGTCGGCAAAGTTGGTTTCAAAACTGGAGAGAAACTCCGTGTCGGTGTAGGTATAGACCAAGCGAAGAGGCACTTGCGCCGACTGGGAAGGTCGCAGTTCCCACGTCGCGGCGGCTTCCAGTCCTTGCACCAAGGCACTGCCGCCGTTGAACTGGTTGCCGGTGCCATCACCACCGCTTGAGAGCGTGTCGGTGCCAAGCAGGTTGCCATAGTTTGAGTAGAAACCGGTGACTTCGGCCGCTAGCTTGCGTCCGGAATAGCGCCAGCCGATTTCAATGTTGTCGCTTTCCTCGGGCTCGACCCGTTCGTTCGATCCCGGGGTTGGCGGAGAGAAACCTTGGTAGAGGCCGGCGAACCACAAATTGCGTTCATTGACTACGTGTTGCACCCGGACTCCGGGAACCAGTTGGCGGACCCGATTGGTCGTCGACCTTGGCTCACTTCCTCTAACGGGATCGGATCGTCCATAGTCCTGGCGCTCCAGATCGATGACCTCGTAGCGGGCTCCTGGCGTTACGGTCCATTTTCCAAAAGAAAAGCTATCTTCAAAAAAAACCGCGATTGCGTTGGCGGAGGCAACTCGGTTGGACTGACTCCCGGGGGCCCCCAGTGAAGACAACAAGGGTTGTCCAAAGCTCATGTTGTAGAGGTCTTCCTCTTGAAAACGATCCTCTTCATCGCGATGCACTCGTACGCCAACTTCCAGGTCGTGGCGAATCCGTCCGTCAACGTGTGCTCCTAGCGATGCGCTCACGCCGCGCGAGAAGTAGTCGCGCCGGTTGTTGCGTACCGAGAGACTGTCGACCGCGTTGAGATCTCCACGAAGAACGGAAATCTCCGCCGAGTGGTTCTGCGGATCGTTCAAGACGGCATTCAATCCAAGTCCATTTACCGACTGCAACTTGTGCCAGTTGCGCGAAAATTCATTGTTATAGACGACCGCGGTTAGGTCGAAACGAGGCGAGAGCTGAGCGAAATACGATAGCTGAAACTGATTGTGTTCCGTGTCGATGCGATCGGCCGACGAACCGGCGTAACGCCGATACGGAGTGCGTTCAAAGTCTTCGGCGGTAAGACCGAGATAGGTCTCGGCTCCGTCTTGCTGATTCCAGCCCAGCTTGAGTTCAGCCGCTTGATAGATCTTGGCATCGGATCGAGAAGAGAGACGAAACTTGGCAACCAGATCGGTCAGGTCAAACCCGGTACTGTCGGCGGTATCGAGCTGCTTGAAGCCATCGCTGGATAGTTGATATCCCTCGACCAGCCAGCCAAGCCGCTGGTTGCTGTCGCCCGCATAGGCGTGGGTTCGGAGCAGACCATCGGTTCCGAGTGCTAGCTCCGCTTTTCCAGAAAACGACTCCGGGATACTGGTCGAACGATAATTGATCACCCCCCCGGTTGTGTGTGGACCCTGCCGCACGGCGCTGGTGCCTTTGCGTACCTCGAGGCTCTCCATCCGCCCGACCGTCGGAGAGTAGTAAGCGGCCGGTGCTGCATAGGGCGCCGGGGCGATCAGGACACCGTCCTCCATCAACGTGATTTTTTGCGACCGTTCGACGCCGGTTCCTCGAATACCAATGTTGGGTCGAAGACCAAATCCATCTTCTTCTTGAATGTTGACTCCAGGAACCTGCCGCAGCACTCGGTGAACGTCGTTGTAGTTGTGTACCTCCAACTGGGCTTGCCCGATGACATGGGCGGAGCCGCCCGCTGTCTCGGCACTGCCGACCACCGTCAAGTTGTCAAAGACAGCGTGTACCTCTCCGATCGATTCCTCGACGGGAGCCTCTGGGGCTTCTCCTGTGGCGCCAGAGCTCGCCGCGAGTGCGGTCAACAATGCCCAAGTTGCGAGATCCATTCTTCCTCTTCCTCAGATTTCAGGGTCGAGTTAGGCGCTAGCTGCTCGATTTGTCTCACCGCTCCAGCTTGCGCAGATTCCGCACAACCCCTGGACGGTGACTTGGTTTTCATTTTCTTCAAAGCCATGCTCGCGACAAAGAGCAGCCAGTGCTTGTGTGACATCCGGACTCAAGAATTCGATCACTTGGGAACACTCGCGGCAGATCAAATGACCATGATCTTGACCAGCGTGTAGATGCTCGTAGAGCACCCGACGGTTGCCAGCTTGAATCTTGCGCACCAAACCCAGACGCTCCAGTACCTCAAGATTGCGATACAAGGTTGCGCGCGAGACACCATGGTTGTGCAGCTGCATCCTTTGATAGATCTGGTCTACCTCCAGATGGCCGTGCAAAGCGAAGACAGCGTCGAAGACAGCCAGTCGCTCTGGAGTGACCCGGTGTCCCCTTTGCTGCAGTCCTCGGATGAACTGTTGTCGTTCGCGGGTAGTGTGCATTTGCCGTTATTTGCTTATTGAGAAACAATCTCAATAAGTCCTGACACATTCTTTCGACTTCTAAAAAGGATGTCAACAGACAAGTTGATGGAACCAAGCGAGGAAAATAGCTGACGTCGATTAGGTTGGTTTCGCTTGGATGAATGGAATTTCGTGCGTAGGATGCAAACTGCAAATGAGCCAACCCCCAACAACCCGGCCGCCAGCAACCCAGCCCTCTTCAGCCCATGGCACCGAAGAGTCCCCTGATACCCAATTGGGTACCTCTGATCCGTCCGTACCGGAAAATAGTTTTGGAGGGAATCCAGAGGACTCTCCCTTGGAGCTGGCGGTGAAGCCGGATGGGGATCGCAAGCTGTCTCCGCTGTCGACGGTCACCAGGGTGCTCTTGCTGATCGTCGGCTGGTTGTTGCTACTGATTGGAATCGCCGGCCTAGTTCTCCCAGGTATCCAGGGGATTTTGACTATTGTTGCCGGAGCGGCGGTTCTTTCTCTGGCCAGCGAGTTGGTCTACCGAATTATTCTTCGGGCGCTCAGCCGCTGGCCGGGAGTTCTTGCTCGGGTCGAACGTCTGCGGGCCAAGATTCACTCCTGGGTTTCCCGGGGGTGAACAGCTTGTGAGCAACGACAATTAGGCTAAGTGACGTTCGCCGGAGCCGGTATAGATCTGGCGCGGGCGGTTGATTCGGGTGGAGGGATCGCTGCGCATCTCGCGCCAATGGGCGATCCAACCGGGTAGCCGCCCCAGAGCGAACATCACCGTGAACATGTTGGTTGGAATTCCCATTGCTCGGTAAATGATGCCGCTGTAAAAGTCGACATTGGGATAGAGCTTGCGTTCGATGAAGTAGTCATCCTTGAGAGCAACCTCGGCAAGATTTTGGGCGATATCGAGCAGTGGGTCGTTAGCACCCAGTTCGTCGAGGACCCGGGCAGCAGCCTTGCGTAGCAGAATCGCCCTCGGGTCAAAGTTTTTGTACACCCGGTGCCCGAACCCCATAAGCCGAAAGCCACTGTCTCGATCTTTCGCCAGGTCGACATATTTCTTGTAGTTGCTGTCGTCATTGCGGATCATCTTTAGCATTTCGATAACTTTTTGGTTGGCGCCGCCGTGGAGTGGCCCCGACAAAGCGCTGATCCCCGCCGAGATAGAGGCGAACAGGTTCGCTTCCGAAGAACCGACCATGCGCACCGTAGAGGTTGAGCAGTTTTGCTCGTGGTCGGCGTGCAGGATCAGCAGCATGTTGAGAGACTCGTCGATCACTTCCGGAACTTCATACGATTCAGCCGGAACCGCGAACATCATGTGCAGAAAATTCTGGGTGTAGCTCAGTTCGTTGCGCGGGTAGATGAACGGCTGGCCAATCGATTTCTTGTACGAGAAAGCGGCGATGGTTTTGGCCTTCGCCAACAAGCGGACAATGTTGTCGTCGACCGCGCTATCGCCGTCTGGGTAGTAGGCCGACAAGGAGGCGATCATCGACGAAAGAATGGTCATCGGATGAGCACTCGGAGAGTAGCTTTCGAAGAATTTCTTCATGTCTTCGTGCAATAACGTGTGTTGGGTCAAGCTCCGCTTGAACTGCCCAAGTTCTTCAGTTGACGGCCATTCGCCGTAGATCAACAAGTAACAAACCTCAACGAACCGCGCTTTGGTGGCGAGATCTTCGATTGGGTAACCGCGGTAGCGCAGGATCCCTTTCTCGCCGTCGATAAAGGTGATCGCGGACTTGCACGAGCCGGTATTCCCGTACCCGGAATCCAGCGTAATCACGCCAGTCTGTTTGCGCAGCTGGCCGATGCTCAGACCAACTTCCCCTTCGGATCCGACTTCGATCGGAAGGTCAACTTCTTGTTCGTTGAAGAGTAACTTTGCTGTAGACATTGATGCCCTCTATTTCAGTAGTAGCGTCTTGTCCGCTCAAGATTGTCCAAAAGACAGACCGAGTGGCCCACTGATTCTAGCGTGGCAAACCTCAACGACAATAGCCGTGAGGCGCATTTCTCCGTAGCCTGTGATCGCGATCCTTACTTAGACCACAGTGCGAGCTTGATCACCGGTGGATCAGAGGGTATGACCGACACCAGGGTGGCTGAGATTTCGCCGTGATTTGCTTTGCGGAGAAGGTTGCCAGCCGTCGAACTGGACAAGTGGCCAAGTTGATCGGTCCATGCGCCGTCGCGCTCGGTCCAGACCCCCCAAACTTGATACTCCGTGGAGCCAGAATCTTGTTGGTTGACGGCTAGTTCAACTGAGAGATCACCACCGCGGACGAATCTATGGGCTACTTGCCGGGATTCCTCGGCAATTTCGACCGTTACCGGGTCGAGAACCTTGACTGCGCCTTCGGTTTGAGTTTGCGAAAAGTATCGAGAGCGCAGTGATGTTCTTGCTCGCAAGGCGCGAAGCTTCCGTTCTCGCAACCAGAGAAGCAGAAATGTCGCCAGCAGGCCAGCCAAGATCACCGCGACCGCCAGCAGCGCACCACTGTCGGCGATCTCAACCGTTTTGACTGGAGGAAATGCAGCTCCCATCAATTTGCCCTTTTTGATCCAAACGATCGCGAAGCCGCAACCTAATAAACTTCGCCACCGGGAGAAATTATAATCGGTGCGAAAGCATGAAACGTGATCCTAATGCAAGCTGATTGTGTGAATCGAGCTCAGAATTTCGACTATGTGCCGCGCGCGCCTCTCCAAAGGGACTTGTGCAATTGAAGTTGCATGCGAATCGGCAGCGAAGATTTGAGGATCCATTCGGCGAGCACGGTTGGATTGAAGGCAGCGCTCCCGACTTCTACCGGTGAGAACAATACCGAGCAAAGGTCCACTAGGTGGTACTCCTGAACCACGCCTACCGCCCACACAAAATCCCTTCGGTCGGCGATCACGAACTTCAATTCGTCACGGTCGGTGAGTTGACTCAAGTTAGGCCAGCAGTTGTTTTCCGACTCGCCACTGCCAGGGCATTTGACATCGACGATTCGCCGTACCCTCGAGTCGACCGGGTCAATAGGAACGCCACCCCCGGTTTCCAGCATCACTTCGTAGCCCTGATCGCACAGTCGTTTCATGAGCGTCAAGGCACTGGGTTGCAACAACGGCTCGCCGCCGGTCACTTCCACCAAGTCGCAGTCAAAGTCCTTCAAGCGGTCGAGAGTTTCGTCGATGCTCAACCAGTCGCCTTGGTAGAAGGAGTGTTCGCTGTCGCACCAGATGCAACGCATCTGACAGCCAGTCAGGCGGACAAAGATGCAAGGCCGGCCCACTTGGGTTGACTCGCCCTGGATCGAGAAAAAGATTTCGTTGATCCGCAGCCGCTCTTGGGCAGGTAGCCGGAGATGCGGGTCGGCGGGCCTAGTCTCGCCGACTGGAGGGGTCAGGGTTTGGCCTCCGGCTGGTAGCTGGCTCCAGATCGTTCGTTTTCCCACATCTCGACCTGGACCACCTCTGCCTGCTCCCTTGCGAGTCGATGGTTTACTTGCTCGAAAATATACTGAGCGAACAACTCAGCGGTGGTATTACGCTCGGTGAAGGGCGGTATGTCGTTGATCACTTGGTGGTCAAATGGGCCGAGGACCTCCTCGGCGATCTGCTTGAGATCGGCAAAGTCCATCACCATTCCCAGCTCATTCAGCTCCCGTGAAGCGAGGTGAATACGCACTCGGTAGTTGTGTCCGTGCAGACGCTCGCAGCCACCGGTGTGTCCGCGGATCGAGTGGGCAGCGGCGAAAGTGAAGTCCTTACAGATGCGATACACGTCAGTCTCGGGCGGTGACGGGCTGCAGGGTAATGGAGCTTCGACCCCGTTTCCCTTGCTGCCATTGGTGGTACATATGAAACGTTCGCATTTGCTCGCCCAAGCTGGTGTTCTTGACCAATTCCTCGACCTCCGTGCGACTTTGACGCGGCAAATCGAAATCTTGATTGGCGAAAGCCCAGGTGACCGTGGCGGCGATCACAGCGTTGCGTTTGACCTGCTCCAAATCTACTTTGTCAAAGGTGTCGGTGGATGCATGGTAGTGCGGCCCGTAATTGGAGGACTCTTGATTGGCGACTAAGTTGGCGATGCCCTCAAGCATGAAGTCGTAGTTGTCGGTACCAACGACCGGTACATCGAGCACAGAAAAAGACTCGGGGTCATCCAATCTTGCCACAGAGGATTCAACCGCAGCGGCGGTGTCCGGTCGTCCACCGGTGAAAAAACCGCTGATGCGACCGGCTCCGATGTCGTAGGACGATGCCATCAAGTGGTGGTCTAACTCGCCAGCATGTCGTTGGACGTACCCCCAGGAACCCTGGAGACCTTGTTCTTCGCCATTCCACAACGCAAAGCGGATCGTCCGGCGAGGCTTCAAATCGAGTCGTCTCATCTGCCGAGCGATATCAATCAACATCGCCACGTTGCAGCCGTTGTCGAGCGCGCCGGTTCCAAGTCCCCAGGAGTCCAGGTGGGCCCCGATCAAGACGACCTCTTTTGCCAAGTCGCTTCCAGGAATCTCAGCCAGAACATTGAAACTCTCATAGGGTCCAGAGGAGACGATATCAACTACTACTTCAAGGGATAGGGCATTGTCTTGACGGAGCAGTCGCATGGCTCGCTTGGCCGAAACGCGGTCCATGATCAATAACAGGTGTTCGTTATCGATTCCTAGGGAGGCATTGTGACGATGGAGGACGTCTTCCGGCCGGGACCGTACCGGGAAGCCGACTTCGCCGGTGATGGTGCCGGTGGCACTGCTTTCCAACCACAATTCGGACATCGTGAAGCCCTCTTTCCAGGCTTCAACCCCGGCTCCACGAAGCCGATTTAGAGCCCAATCCACAGAAGCAAGGTTCTCCAGAGAGCCGGTGGGTCGTCCCCCGATCGAGTCGGTCAGATGACGCAGGTCTTGTTCGAAGGGGGTCTCTCCGAGTAGGGCATCTTTCAGTTTGGCTGACTCACCGGCCCACATGGGTGCGACCAAGATCGTTGCAACGAGCAGACTGGAAACTTTCTTCATGCGTACCTCCGTCGATGATCTTATGACTAACGACACTGATAACGTCAGGAGTTGATGAAGATGATTCTATTTTGCATGGCGGTCCTGTTTCTGGCTGCGCCGGTTCTTGCCGCGGAAGGGCCATGGCAACGCAATGAGCAGTCTTCCTTGCGCTTGGTCACACCGTATGAGGTCGCCAGCCCGGAGGGTGAATACTGGTTCGGGGTTGAGTTTGAGCTGGCTCCGGGGTGGCACGTTTACTGGAAAAACGCCGGCGATGCGGGTTACCCCCCCGCTCTTGATCTATCGGCAACCGCAGAAGTAACCCAAGCTGAGTTGCTGTTTCCTGCACCGCATCGTTACAACTTGGCTGGAGGTCTGGTCGCGTTTGGCTACAGCGACCAGGTGATCTACCCGGTCCGATCGAAGATTCAAGCTGAAGGGTTGTCTCTTGAGCTACTGGTCAATGTTGACTACGTAGTTTGTGAAGCCGAGTGCATCCCCTATCGACATGATCTAGAACTGACTCAAGCCCTGGGGGAGATCCAGTTCGACTCGACCCAGCAAACACGTTTGGCTTCTTGGCGGGGTCTGGTTCCTGCACTCGGGCCCAATCTGGAGGGTCGAATTGAAAGGGTCGATTCACAAGAGGGTCGATTGGTGATCGATCTTCCTTTTTCAGTTCAGGACTTATTCTTTGAGGTGGTCGAAGCGCTGGGCATGGGCGTGCCAACAATCGACACCACAGCTGCCGGTGCTGCCTCCCAGTCTCGGGTTGAGATTCCAGTTTCTAGACTCGACCTGACCCAAGTGCTGCCTGGGACGTTGGATCTAACCTGGACCGCGACGGGGGTTGCTGAACCTGGAACGGACGCATTGGCCGCGAGCTTGGCGGTTTCGGTTCCCACAGAGTGGCAAACCGAGCCGACGACTGATCTGGACGTAGCGGCGTCGGAGGCAGTGCCTTCGAAAGCCATGACGCCAACCGCTTCTCCGGGTTTATGGTGGTACTGGCTTCCAGTGGTCTTGGCCGCTTTTTTCTACCTGGGCTCTGGTGCGTTGACCGCTCGCTCTGGGGTCTTGCGCACCGCGTGGATTGCTGGGATTGCGGCAATCGGATTGATCTGGTTCTGGGTTGGTTCTGGAACCCAGGAAATTTCGCCGCCGGTGATCGCGATCGGAGCTTGGCTGCTGTTGGTCGGGGCCGCTGTCGCTTTCGCTGGCAGGAAATTCAGCGGAACGACTCCACTGGCGGTTGCCGCGGCCGGGTTTACCGTTTCCTTACTTCCCGCAGCCCCCGGGATCGGCTGGGTCGGTACTGGGTTGTTGGTTCTCGCCGTGATCGCAACCCGCTCCAATCGAGAAGCTCCGTCTCGACTGGCGCTGGGAATCGCCGGCTTCCTCGCTCTGGTCGCGGTGGTCGCGAGGTTCTACTTGCTCGGCGGATTGATCGCCCCCACCCCTTTGGCGGGAGTTCAATTGGCCCTCTTGGTTTCGGTCGCTGGCGCTTGGATGGCGGTGAGAGCACGAGGAAACTTCGCGAAGACCTTGGGCTGGTTACTCGCGTTGGCTGGGGCGGTCGGGGTGCTGTACTTTGTTGTCTAGCTATGTGTCTTACCGGCCTGCATTCTTGGTGCGCGGGCCAGACTCATGACGCTTCGTATTACTGCGGTCTGCCGACGGTTGAACCACGAGTCTCAAGAATCCGTATTGCAGTTGTGTCGAGAACAAGCTATCTCGAAACTGACATCTACCCTGGAGAGAACAATGACTCAGAATGACTTTGTCCGGACCCGCTTGCTATGGGCTTTGGTTGCCCTCTTTGCGGTTGCTCCGTTGGCGGCAAGTGGTGCGGTTGGTACCGCCGCCCCGGATTTCACCCTTACCGCAGCCGATGGCAGTGTCCACACCTTGTCGGACTATGCTGGACAGGTGGTGGTCCTGGAGTGGATTAACCCCAACTGCCCATATTCCTTACGCCACACTCGAGAACAAACCATGGTGGATTTAACGGCCAAGTACGGCGATGTCGCCTGGCTGGCGATCAACAGCACCGCCGCTGATCACAGCGACTATTTGCAGCCCGCCGAGCACTTAGCGTTCAATCAAAAGAACGGCGTCGACTATGCGGTGCTCTATGATGCTTCGGGCGAAGTCGGCCACGCTTACAATGCCAAGACCACACCACACATGTATGTCATCAATGGCGAGGGTACGATTCTCTACAACGGTGCAATCGACGACGACCCCCGAGGCCGCCTTAGCTCCTACGAGCGCGACAACTATGTCGATGGGGCGCTGACGGCGCTGGCGATGGACAGTGCTGCTGATCCAGCGACCACACGTCCCTACGGTTGCTCGGTGAAGTACGACGCCTAGCGCCGAGGTCATCGACCAATAACGGAGAGCCACTCTGGCGAGAGGCTCGTTTTCTCTTGAGTAGATCTACGCTAGTGCTCGTCAATCGTAGCGATACTCGTTGAGGTATTCCTTGACTTCAAGGTAATCCGTCGAGCGGGGGAACTTGCACAACGGTTTACGCTTCAACGCACTGATCATCTGGATTCCATCGTAGTTGATGGATTTAGTCATCGCTGCGCCGACCGTTTCCAGCCAATGAATTAGGAACCCACAGCGATTTCTGTTTTCTAGCCAACGGTAGAAAGTTTTATTCACGGTGACGCCGTGAAACAACCTATCTCGATGAGGCTTATAGCCCTCCAGCTCTTTTCGCATAGCCCGAAAGTCCTCGTCCACAGCAGAAACAGCACGGTGAAAAAACCCCTTTGAGTGGAGACGATCGATCGAATTGATCCACTTTGATGGTTGCCAATCTTTGTGCTCAGACACGTACCTAGCGATATGCGCCCAATCCACGCAATGCGGTTCTGTTCTGGCCAGGAAACAAAAGAGCTTTCGAAGTTGTTCTTCGGTCTTGATATATAGAAGTATGAGCGCTTCGCAGCGCTGATATTGACTGGGAGACCCAGCCAGGATTCTTGCCGGTGTTGAGATGAACCGTTCGAAAGTGACGTGTTGAGTCGGCGTTTGAACCCTTGAGACGGGGACGCAATTGTTGGTTTTTCCCGCCTTCTTGAACAAAAAAACCTCTCTCGATGGATGCAATTGGTGCCATCGTTCGTTAGGACTTCTCAATTCTAGGTCAAGAATAGTTTTCTAGCGACTCCTCCGGTCATTGGGATTTCTTGTATCGATATCAACCCCCGCAAGCGGCGATGATCTGTTCATCGTTGAGGCCGGTACGGGCCATCGCGGCGATTTGGGGGATCGAGCAGGAGCCGGTGTCACCACCCTCGCCCTCTGCTTCGGTCGTGAGCATTTCTTGCGACGGTTCCTCTGGCCACTGGTAACCACGCTTCGCCAGTTTCTCTCGAGCTTGAAGGATGTACTCTGGATCCGATTGCCGGTCGCAGTCGAGGCGATCCTCTCCATCTTGAAAATAGAACTGTACCCGCATGCTGGCGTTGGCAGTGTCATCGGATTGCCCGCTTTCCGACTCCTCGTTGACGATCCGCATGTGGGAGTATCCCGCTGCAATACACAGCGATGCCGCCTTGGTATAGACCAGCTTGATGGCCTTTCCGCGCAGTCCGATGCCCTTGATGCGGTGACTAACAACAAAAGTGTCTTCGTCGAGTTGGGTAAAGCTGACTACCGCAAGAGCTGCCTGGGGAATGATGAGAGCGAGCAGCAAACAACAGATCAAAATGCGCATGACAATGCTCCTTTGCGGAAACCAAAAGTGAGATTAAGCATACCTGCAAGCGGTTGAATGTGGGCCGACTCTAACTGGTTACCATTTCAACCGCTTCAAACTCTGGCTTCCGCGAGGCGTTTACGGTGTGTCGTCGTCGTTGTTGGTTCTAGTTTTGGTCATCCTGATCAACGAGCTATTTCGGCGTCGCTATAATCTGGTGGCTGGGCAGAAGTTGATTGATTGGGGGAATTACCGTGCAACTAGGGTTCTTGTTTCGATGGGCTGGTGTGATTGTTCTAGCGGCAAGTGCTGCGTCGACAGCAATGTACGCAGAAGAGGATTTGGACAGCGAGCCTTTGGTCTTTGAGTCGATCGACATCTCGTACTCTTTTAACAACGATGGCACTGGAAAGAAGACGAACTTGCTGAAGGTTCGTTTGCAATCGGATGGCGCAGCGCAAGAATTCGGGCAACTCCTTTTTCCCTACCTAAAAGGTCGGGAGTCATTCTCTGTGGATCGAATCGCTGTTTTTGATTCAGAGGGGAGTCTTCTCCATGAGAGCGCTTCTGAGATCAAAGATCTTCCGGCGCCGGTTACTACCCAATTTCCGTCCTACACTGACCTTCACATCGTTCATGCCACGGCTCCACCGTTGGCGCGTGGGAACATCCTGGAAGTGCAGACCAGCACTGAAATTCTGGAGCCAGAAGCACCGGGCCAGTTTTGGATGACTCATGCGTTCACTACCTTGTTTCCCGTTATCAGCGAATCGCTGACTGTTAGCTTTCCCAAGAAACGAGAGGTACGTTTCAAGTCTGTCACTGAACCAGAAGTGACGGAGGCTGGCCCTCAACAGGTCTATCGTTGGACGCACACTTCAAAAGGTGAAGAAAAAGAAGAAGACGAGGGATTATCACCTTATGAAACGCAGCAGCCAGATGTGCAGTTGTCTAGTTTCTTGTCGTGGAGCGAAGTTGGGAGCTGGGCATCTGATTTGTTACAAGGAAGAGGAGTTCCAGATCCAACGATTGAGAATAGGGTGCGGGAGCTGATCGCAGACGCGGGATCACCAGCGGAAAAAATCGAACGTATCTACAATTTTGTCGCCCGTGAATTTCGTTATTTGAGCATCAGCTACGGCGTAGGTCGCTACCAACCTCATTTCGCGTCGGAAGTGCTTTCCAATGGATATGGCGATTGCAAAGATAAACACTCTCTTCTAGCCGCGATGCTCTTGACCGCTGGGTTCGAGTCAAAGGCGGTGTTGATTGGTTCGTCTACCGCCATTGAACCGGAAGTGCCCTCACCAGGGCAATTCAACCACATGATCACGATGGTGCCGACGGAGAAGGGGTCGGTGTGGCTGGACAGTACGTCTCAGGTGACCCCTTACCAGTATTTATCTCAAGCGTTAATCGACAAAAACGCTTTGGTGATCGACGGAGAGGACAGTCGCATTGTTCGAACCCCGGAGCGCTCCTTGGTGTCGGAGGTATTGGAACAAAAGCTGGAGGGCGAAGTTGACGAAAACGGAACCTTGACCGCACGTGTGGTGTTCGAATTGCGGGGGGACGACGAGTTCGAGTTGAGGCAGGCTTTTATGTTCGTACCAAAAGCGAACTGGACGAAGATGGTTTTTGATGGACTGGAACCCACCGAAGGAGACATCTCAAACCTGACTGTCGGGGAACCCACCAATACGGACCAACCGCTGCGTATTGAATACGATCTAACCCTCAAGAATTTTCTTAACCCTCTAACCAGTGAGCAGTCCGTTCGGTTCCCGCTGCGTCGCCCAACCGTGATCTCTGACGAGGTTTTTGAAAAAGAATGGCTTCGGCGGCGCTGGACAACTAACTCGCAGAAGTTCACGATGGAACTTCAGATATCAGAAGGTGTCGAGGTGAGGCTTCCTCTACCGGTCGACTCGACGTGGGAGTTCGGCAATTATTCTTCGGAGTATTCGTTCGATAACGGGACACTCAGAGCCACCCGCCATCTGGTTGTCGATACGCTACCTTCCGACCCTGGAGCCTTTGGCGTACTACGTAGTGCAGCGCTCGCCGACGCGAAACAAACAGTTTCGGCTCGCTTCACTGGGGATGCGGAGGCCAGAGCCTCGGAAGCTAGCCTTGAGACTTTGGAGAACGCTGCGATGGCCGCGTGGAGATCAGATAACTATGCGACCGCCGTGGACTTGTATCAAAGGATCACTGAGCAATCGCCAGAACACGACTCTGCTTGGTACTACCTAGGTCGTTGTTACAGCGAGATGGGTCGCTTCGAAGACAGCATCGAAACGATGAGAAAGCACTTGGAGGTCAAGCCCTACGATGACAAAGCCCGCAAGTACATCGGCTGGGCTTTTTCGGAGTCCGATCGCAATGACGAAGCAATCGAAGCCTATTTGGACCACTTGAAGTTCTTTCCTTTAGACGACTACGCCCTTGCTGAAATCGGCAGGATTCATACGGAGGAAGATCGTTGCGGCGAGGCGACCCAGTTCCTGGAGCGAGCTATTGCGGTTGACCCAGATGACACACGAGCGTGGTTGCGGATAGGGGAATGTGCCTTTTCTTTAGAGCGTGACGGGCGTGCAAAGGAGGTCCTGTCCCGCCTGAACTCGATGTCGAACGATGATTGGGAGCTTCACCGAGCGGGGTACTCCCTTCTAGAAAATGGCTTTGCGGAGGAGTCGCTCCCGCTGTTTGAACATGTGGTTGAAATCGAGCCAGAACATAAAGCGGCTTTCAACAACTACGGTCGAGCGTTGAAGCAGCTCGGACGTTTTGAGGAAGCGTTAGTTCAGCTCGACCGTCAGATTGAGATTTCTAGTCGCGATCAATGGGCACATTTGAATCGAGGGCTGGTTCTTGTCGAGCTTGGCCGGCTCGATGCGGCTTGGGATAGCTTCGATACCCATCTGGACATTGATGCAGACGATGTCGATGATCGAATAACTATATTTCGTATCTACATAGAACACGATCAATGGGAAAGGGCACTCGCAGCCCTCGAACCAGCGGTAGAAGCGTACACATACGTCACCCACATTGTGCGCAACGCAGCATGGCAACAGGCTACAGATGGTGCGATGACGCTTACTGGATTTAGCGAGACTGTTCAGGAGACAGCGCATCCAGGGCTCGCTACTTTGGCTCTATCTGGCGTTGCGGAAGCCTCTGAGGGGCTGGAATCTTCAGTGGAAATTTTGCAGCAACTCGTCGACAAGAATTCAGAGTATCCGTCTGCGCTTTCTCATTTGGGGACGCTGCTTTTCCACTTGGATCGGAGACCGGAGAGCAAACGTGCTTTAGAGCAAGCACTGAAGCAAGATGGTACCGATATGTTGGCACATCGGGGTTTGGGTTTATTGGCCGCAGGTCGAAACGATTACAAGTCAGCTCAACACCATTTGGGTCTGGTGAAAGCTGCGATGGGGGAAGAATTCCCCGATCAAGATGTCCTTGATTTTGTCGAGGGCCAAGTCGAGCCAGGTACGGATGAGGGAATGCTATTTCTATTTGAAGACGAAGGGCAAGACTTTGCCCGTACCATTGAATGCGATGTGGATCCTGTCACTGGAAAGCAGGTGAAGTGTCGACCTGTCAGTAGGGACGCTACATCTCAAGATATATATAACTCGGACTAGCTAGACAGTCTCGAATCGGGGATCGTTTGCCATCAACATTTCCACCGTCGGCGGCAGTCCTTGATCCAACCCCCGGGGATACCAGCTGAGGTCTCGCTGAGCTTTGGCGTCGGAGAAGTGCCAATGCTTGGCTAGGTAGTCGAGTCGCACGGGTTCGACAGGGAGTCGTTTGCCGGCTAGGCGAAAAAAGGGCGAGGCAATGTGGAGTAGGGCTTTTGCGGTAGGTACCGAAAGATGAACCTTGGGGACTTTAGATCCGGCCAACTCTCCGAGTTTTGCTGCCGTGTCGGCGAGTGTGATGCCTTCGCCGGCGAGTAGGTAGCGACCCTCGGTGAGGTCTAGGTCGATGATGCGCACTATGGCTTCGACCACATCATCGATATAGATCCAACTGACGATGCGATCTGCGGCCATCAGCGCCGGGAGTTTCTGGTGGACGATTTGGTAGAGAAAAAAGTTGGCGCCGTTTTTCTTGCCCGGGGGCCCGTAAACCAGACTTGGGTGCACGCTGACCACGTTGAGTCCTCGCTCTTGGTGGGCGCGAATCGCTAGCTCTCCGGCATTCTTGGTCGCGCTATAGGCGGTGGGAAAGTCTTGAACCGGTGAGTCTTCATTTCCTGGGGATCCATCCGCTGGGCTTCCACCCCAAAAGGCTATCGACGAGACCGAGAAAAAGCGGGGGATTGCCAGTTCGACGGCCAGTGAAGCGATATGAGTGGAGCCGTTGACGTTGGCTCGGTCCATATCTCCGTCGCGGTTGAGCTCTGCTCCAGCGTGAACCACCCAATCAGCCTCTCGCATGCCGGGCCGCAACGACTCGCGGTCATCCAGGTCTCCGATATGGATCTCAGCTCCTAGATCGCGAAGTGCGGCGACTGTCTCGGGTCGACTGGTGGCGCGCACCAGACATGAGAGCTGGTGTTGGTCCGCGTGGAGCCGCTTGGCGAGCAAGCCGCCGATGTAGCCGGTACCACCGGTGAGAAAGATCTTCATACGCCGATCGCACGCAATCTCGGCCTGTCCTCACCGCTCCCGACCTGCGACGTACAAACCAGTACGCCTAGTTCGGTCGCGGCTTGCGGCTGGGCCGAATCTGCCCCACGCTTGGCGCCTGACCTGCTCACAGCTTGTCTTAGCTCCGCTCACCCGCAGCCAGATGGCGCAACACATAGGTCAGGATGCCTCCGTGGCGGTAGTACTCGGCCTCCTGAGGGGTGTCGAGTCGAACCTGGACCGGAAAGCTTTTGGTCTCACCGTCGGCGTTGGTGGCGCTGACCGTTACCTGCGTGCCTTTCTTAAACTCTTGATTCATCATCGCCGCCAAACCTTGAATGGCAAACGTCTCTTCTCCGGTGAGTCCGTGGGTGGTCGCAGACTCTCCGGCCAAGAACTCGAGGGGTAAGACCCCCATGCCGATGAGGTTGGAGCGATGGATGCGTTCGTAACTCGCGGTGATTACCGCCTTGATGCCAAGCAATGCCGATCCTTTGGCTGCCCAATCGCGCGACGACCCGGTGCCGTATTCGGTCCCAGCGATTACCACCAGCGGAGTGCCATCTTCTTGATAGCGCATGGCTGCGTCATAGATCGAGGTCGATTCGTTGGTTGGCAGATAACGAGTGAAGCCGCCCTCAACTCCAGGCACTAGTAGGTTGCGCAGTCGGACATTGCCAAAGGTGCCGCGCATCATCACCTCATGGTTACCTCGCCGCGAGCCGTAGGAGTTGAAGTCGCGAGGACTCACACCATGCTCGGTCAGGTAGTGCCCCGCTGGGCTGTCCACCTTGATCGCCCCCGCCGGGGAAATGTGATCGGTGGTTACCGAGTTGCCGAGCAACGCTAAGCACCGTGCGCCCTCGATATCGACTGTTGGTTCCAGGTCCAAGCCGATACCTTGAAAGAACGGTGGCAGTTTGATGTAAGTGGAGTCTGGCGCCCAGGAATAGGTGTCCCCGGAAGGAATCTCCAGCGAGTTCCACTGCTCGTCACCGTCGAACACTCCGGCGTACTCTTCGCTGAACATTTCGCCGCGGACTGCGTCGGCGACGGTGGCGGCGATCTCGGATTGGCTGGGCCAAATGTCTCGCAGGTAGACATCTTGACCATCGGAGCCGACTTCCAAGGGTTCGTTGTAAACGTCGACATCGATACGGCCAGCAAGAGCGAACGCCACCACAAGAGGCGGCGAAGCCAGATAGTTGGCGCGAATATCTGGGCTGATGCGGCCTTCGAAATTGCGATTGCCCGAGAGAATCGCGGCGGTGACCAAATCGCCTTGATGGATCGCTTCACGAATCGGCTCGGGCAGCGGGCCGCTGTTGCCGATACAAGTGGTGCAACCGTAGCCAACCAGATGAAAGCCCAAAGCCTCCAGCGGCTCCATCAACCCGGCGCGCTCCAGATAGCGAGTCACCACCTTAGATCCTGGTGCCAAGGAAGTCTTGACCCAGGGTTTGCGGGTCAAACCGCGGGCGACGGCGTTCTTGGCCAAGAGGCCGGCGCCTACCATCACTGAAGGATTGGAGGTGTTGGTGCAACTGGTGATGGCTGCGATCACCAACGAGCCGTCGTTGAGAGAGAAATCCTGACCATCGAGAGAGGCGGAGATGTCGTCCACCTGAACGTCGCGACCCGGAGGGACTAGCTTGTCGATGCCAGCCAGGAACGAGTCTTTGACGTCTCCCAGAGCGATCCGATCTTGTGGCCGTTTGGGCCCCGCCAAGCTGGGTTGTACCGTGGATAGATCCAGCTCCATAGTGTCGGAGTACTCCGCTTCGGGAGTGTCTGCAGTGTGAAACATGCCCTGCTCCCGAGCGTAGGCCTCGACCAACTCGATTTGGCATTGACTGCGGCCGGTAAGCCGGAGGTAGTCCAAGGTCGCGTTGTCGATCGGGAAGATGCCGCAGGTTGCGCCGTATTCGGGCGCCATGTTGGCGATGGTGGCCCGATCCGCAAGTGGCAGTCCGGCCAAGCCAGGCCCAAAATACTCGACGAACTTGCCAACCACCCCGTGGGCGCGCAGCATCTCGGTAACCGTCAATACTAGGTCGGTAGCGGTGGCTCCTTCGGCCAGCTCCCCGACCAAGCGAAAACCGACCACTTGGGGAATTAGCATGCTCACCGGTTGGCCCAACATTGCGGCTTCGGCCTCAATGCCACCAACTCCCCAACCCAGCACTCCCAAGCCATTGACCATGGTGGTGTGGGAGTCAGTGCCGACTAGGGTGTCGGGATAGGCCCACGGGGTGTCACCCTCTCCGGTCATGATCACCCGCGCTAGGTATTCAATATTGATCTGGTGAACAATCCCGGTGCCGGGAGGTACCACTCTGAAGTTGTCAAACGAAGATTGCCCCCAACGTAAGAACGCGTAGCGCTCGCCATTGCGTTGGAATTCCCGCTCGACGTTGAGCAGGAAGGCCGCGTCAGAACCGTACTCGTCTACCTGTACTGAGTGGTCGATCACCAGCTCTGCCGGCTGTAGAGGGTTGATCTTTTTGGGGTCACCACCCAGTTCGTGCATCGCGTCGCGTAGCGCAGCGAGGTCGACGATTGCCGGAACCCCGGTAAAGTCTTGCAGCAACACGCGTGCTGGCATGAAAGCAATTTCGGTGGCCGGTTCGGCCTTGGAATCCCAGGCCAAGAGAGCCTCGATATCGGCTGCGGGAACGATCTTGCCGTCTTCTCGTCGTAGTAAATTTTCCAGCAGAATCTTCAGACTGAACGGCAGTCGGTCGAGGTCATGTCCGGCTGCGGCGAGTGCGGACAATCGGGCAATGCGGACGCTCTGTCCGCCGGCTTGGAGTGTGCTGTGACTATCAAACGAATCCATGAAACCCCCTGATCAGAAAAGCGGCCCCGACCGATAATTGCTGCCAGTCTTAGGCACGTCTGGCTGAGCCTATCGCACCGGAGGGAGTAGATATTTTAGGTCTCCGCGAGGTGACCTTTCGGCAAGATCGGATTTTGTCGCGTTGATGTGTTCTCGACGATCCCACGCGCTTCAACAACTCAGGTTCGAGGAATTATTAATCTGCCGTCAGATTAATACGAGAATTTGTCAACTATAAGCTAGATAGTGCTGGCTTGAAAACCATCAAAGCAAGAGCCCCTAGAGTTGCACAAAGTGCGAGCGCAGCCCACAGATTCCATCGGTAAGCTTGTGACCAATAGCTGCTCCAATTAAACGATTCAGCTGAATGCGACTGGGCATGGTGCTCGATTCGATTCTGGAGAGGTGCTACCAAAAGAAACAGCAATCCAGACGCACTGAACGCCACAATCGCCCAGAATATCCAGCCGGTTCGTAGCATCGGTAGCCCAGCCATCATTGCCAGTTTCACACCGCTTGTCACAATAAGAACAACGGTCCATGGCATGATTCTACGGTCGCTCCAGTTCATCATCTTGAAGGCGAAGGCGATAAGTACAGGTTGGCCTGAGCGCTCGGCCGTCGCCTTGGCGACAAACGCCAACAGGAAAGTTCCCAGAAAGGCGATGACTCCTACGATATGGGTGAACAGCCAAATTTTGTATGCCACGGCTATCTAACTCCACAATCCGGCGAGGACCCGAATTAGGATCAGCGCTAACAAAGTAGGGACGAACCATCGCCAGAGGAAGAGATCACCAAGACGAAACCAGAGTCCGTTGAGCTTGGCGAGAAGGTTCACGAAGATCGGCACGGTGCGGACCGGAAACCCAAGCCAAATGCATCCGAGAACAGTTCGAGCCACAGAAGCAGGCGACAATTTTGGCGAATAGCGGACCAAGGGCGGTATTAGTTTCGTTGGGGTGTCCCGCTCGTTCCAGAATGGAGTTTTGACCGATCCTGGGCAAACCACTGAGACGCCGACTCCGGTGCCGATGAGCTCACGGTGGAGCGCCTGGGACAAGCCGACGACAGCAAACTTGGAGGCACTGTAGCCACTGGTGACAGCCAATGCGAAGAGCCCTGAACCAGCGGCGATATTCACAATTCGCCCTCGTTGTTGGGAACGCATATCCGGCAAGGCTTGGCGTATCCAATGGAATGTACCCCAATAGTTGACGGCCATCATTTCCTGATGCTCGGCTTCGGAAACGTCTGCGAACGGCTTCCAGATCCCAACCCCCGCAGCATTGACCAAGATGTCCGGTGGACCAAAGGTGTCTCGAATTACCTGGTATGCGCCTTTGACTTGCTCCGCAGCCGCAACATCACACGCAACAGCGAGGGCTTTGCCGCCTTGCTCCTCGATCTGCCCGACAAGTTCCTGTAGGACAGGCTCTCGTCTAGCGACAAGTGCAACCTTTGCCCCTCGCTTTGCGAGGCAAAGAGCCACCGCACGACCAATCCCCGCAGAAGCTCCCGTTACGACCGCTGTGGTCTTGCTAATTCTCATCGTCTTGTCTCTCCATCAGTTGACCGCCTGCTAGCTGCTACTTACTCAAGTAATAGCGGGGACTTGATCCGACCGCTTTGGATCGCCGAACTCCTTGCGGTAGTAGCGGTCCCACAGGATGGACGCTGGGATACCGATTGCCGCCGGCAGCACCCAGGGCACCATGCCCCAAATTCCGGTCGAGTGGACGCCGAACAAATTACGACCACCAAAGACGAAAAACGCCGTGTGGAAAGCGATCCCTGATCCGATCATCGCGCTCATGTGTTCATAGAACCAAGCTCTCCTGATCATCGGGCGAGTACTGAGATAGCGCAAAATGCCCCGACCATTGCCGAGCCCGATGGGGCTCAAAGCCAGAAGAATAATTGACAAAGAGTTCCAGAAAACGACGGCGAACAGAATCACGGTGGCGCTCCCTAGAAACGATAGCCAAGCAAGAGTACGGTGAAACACGGTATTTGCCTTACTCCGGTCTTTTTTGGTCTGGGAGACCACAACCCCGTGGCGCACCGAAGTGAAGGTGACGATCGACAAGTAGGCGAGAAAGACCAGAAAGGAGTAGTTGGGGTCGTCGCTGACCGCGACCCCGTGAGAGATCAGATCGGCTAAGTAGTAGATGCTGGAAAAGAACGCCGAAACAGTGACTCCGTAGGCGCAGACCACGAATACTTTGCCAGCCGACACGTGAAACTTGCCGCCCTTTTTGGCGATCACCGGAAACCAGAAGACCACCAACCCGACGAATCCAAGTCCGATATGGATGAAGCGAATTGCAGTATGAAGGATATCCATCATTTTGTTGCCTCCTCGGCGATCAGAGCTAGGCGTTGCTCTAGGCGGTCGACGGTTTCGTTGCACCACGCAACCTTGGCGCGCAAAGAGTGAACTCCCATGCGCAGCCCGGCATATCGGTGGAACGACTTGCTGGGTGCATTGAGCCAGGTTCCTTTGGCGCCAGCCTTTTTTTCTTGCTGCTCTAAGTGCTGTAACCACTGCACCATGTGGCGTTGCAGTTGCCGCATGAAGTCGAGCGTTTGTTGCTCGTCGGCGAGGTCGTCCATGACGAACAACTGGGCTAGATAACCAAACCTTTCGGTACCCACCTCCGGCCCGGACAGCAGCCACTGATGCAGCCTTTCTCGTCCAGACGGAGTTAGTGCGTAGATCTTGCGTTGTGGGCCTCGTTCTGAGGGCCCCATGCGGCTGGTTAGCAACCCCTCGGCCTCAAGGCGTTTCAAGGTTGGGTAGATCTGGCTCAGGTTCGCTGGCCAGAAGTGGCGAACGCTGCCGTCGAAGGTTTTCTTCAGATCATAGCCACTGGCAGGCTGGCGGAGTAGGCCGAGCAGGATGTGTTCGAGCGCCATAGTGTCAGTTATTATATATAAATACTTATATAGCACAAGGCAAACCTCTTCTGGAGAGGCAAAATCGCAGTGTTAGATCAATTACTGGTAGGGATCGGGTTGAGGATCGAGTTCTGACCCTCGCCCCGGTGAATGGTGAAAGAGACAGCGAAAGCAACCAACATGACCGCGCCGGCGATCCACATCGGGGCATCCACACCAAGCTGTTGAAAGGCCAGGCCAGACCATAGCGGGCCAATCAAGCGTGCGACCCCGCCATAGGCTTGCTGCACCCCCAGAGTAGCTCCCAACTCATGCTCCTCAACCCGCCGACTGACCAAGGCGGTGGTGGTGGGAAACAACAGAGCGGTGCCGACGGGGATCCACAAGATGGCAAGAGCAAAAGACCAAACGTCAAAAGATAATGGAATCAACAGGTACCCGAGGGCCAAGAACCCCGCTCCGAGCCGAAGGGTGCGAATTTCACCAAAGCGTCGAACGATCGGCCCGATAACGAACAGCCGGCAGAGCATGGTGATCGAGGCTACGTAGGTGTAGAAGGGCCAAATGGTGATTTTGGTGACTCCGAACCGTTGCCCCAAGTAGAGAGCGAACATGGTGTTCATGGCCATGAATGCCATCATCCCGAGCGCGTAGACGATGATCGGAGTACACACTGGGTGCAGAGGATGAGTCAGCACCCGCATACAGGCTGGCAAGACCGCATTTTTCTTGGACGACCGCGTTTGTTTGGATTCCGGTAGCCACTTCCAGGCTGCCCACAGATTCGTTAGACACAGTGCGGCTGCAAATAAGCCCGGTGCCGAGCGATCGTAACTCGCCATCCACGACCCCACAGCCGGACCGATGATCACTCCCGCGCTGGTGGCAGCAGTGTGCCAGCCGAGTGCTTGGGCTCGCACCTCGGGGCGCACCGAATCGGCGACATAAGCTTGAACCGCTGAGACCTTTCCTCCCCCGACTCCTTGAACAAATCGCGAAACAAACAACACCACCACCGAGCTGGCCAAACCGAACAGCACGTAGGATGCGGCCGAGACCGAAATTCCGATCAAGATGAGTCTTCGTCGCCCCAAGCGATCGGAGGCCCGACCCCAGAACGGAGCAGTGAGGAGTTCAGCCAAGGCGTAGGTGGCGACCAAGACACCGATCAACCAATAGCTAGCGCCGAATTCTTCGGCATAGAACGGGATCAACGGCAGCAACATCGAGAATCCGATCATGTCGACAAAGCTGATCGGCATCAGCGCCGCTAGGCTGCGGCGTTCGGCGCGCGTCATCAGGCGGTCTCCCGAACGCTGTGCCGCTCACGTCCCCAGAACATGAAGACTACTATCGAGATGACCATCAGCACGACACCGTAAGCAGCTGCCAAGCCGACATCTTTGGTGCGCAACGCTGACCAGATCTCGACCGCAGTGGGACGGGTGGAATAGGTGTAGAGCACGATCGAAGTGACGAAATCTCCCAGCGCAGTTAAGAAAGCCAACGCTGCACCGGCCAACAGAGAGGGGCGAACGATCGGCACCACCACCGCCCATAGACGCCGAAAGCGACCAGCACCGAGACTCGCTGCCGCTTCTTCAAGTGCTGGGTCCATCTGCTTGAGGCCGGCGAAGACCGCTTGCCCAACCAAAGGTAGCCCGCGCAGCAGGTAGGCCAAAGGCAGAATTACGGCGGTTCCCACCAACACCGCTCGCCCTGCCAACGGCCGATCGACGCTGAAAGTGGTAATCAACGCCAGGGCCAGCACCGTGCCGGGGATTGCCCAAGGTACCGAAATTAGAAACTCCAGAGCCTTGCCCAAGATCGTCGATTGGTGTGGGCGTTTCTGGTTGTGTGCGAGGGCGACCCGTGCGGTAGTGAACCCAATCAACACTGCGAAGATCGTCGCCACCGTTGCCATCCACAGCGAGTTGCTCATCGGTCGCAAGATCTCGCCACCGCTGGCCAAGCGAACCAGGTTCTGCAGCGACCAACCGGGCTGCAACGAAGGGCCATTGCCGGATAGGGCGATGCGCAACAGGGTCAAGTGAGGGGTAAGCAGCAGCAAAGTCACTCCCCAACCTACGAATGCCAACCCCCAACGTTTCCATCCGCTGGAAGTCCTCACCCGTCGAGGGGCTACGCCGTGCCCCGAGGACACCGATCGCGCGGTCCACCGCAACGACAAAATCAAGCCAGCCAGCGCCAGCATCGCCAAGACTGCGGTTTCCACCTGTGCCATCTGCAGATCCCCGTTGAGCTTCGAGGTGACGATCTGTGTGGTCATGACGCGAAAGGTGCCGCCAAAAAGGTAGGGGGCGGAAAAGGACGCCAGGGAAGTCATAAAGGTCAACAAGGCTGCGGCCCCGATCGGAGCCGCCAGTTGTGGCAACACCACCCGCAGCCAAGTCCGCACCCGACCGGCGCCTAGGCTTGCAGCGGCTTCTTCTTGAGACGGATCCATGCCCAACAACGCTGAGCGGACAAAGAGATAGAAGTACACGAACATGGAATACGTATGGACCAACAAAATGGCCCTCGGGCCCTCAAATGTCCATGGTGCGTGGGTCATTCCCGCTAGGGATCGAATCCAGTTGGCGACGATTCCGCTCTCTCCGCACAAGAAGTACAGCGCCACCGTGCCCACCAGTGGAGGCAGAGCGATCGGCAAAGGCACCAATCCCGCCAACCAGGTGCGTCCGGGAAAGGACGCCCGGGTGAAGAGAAATGCCAACGGGATACCAACCACCGCTGACAGCCCGACGCTGGCTCCAGCAATCCAAAGACTTCGCCAAAGCGCCAAACGCTCGTCGGGTCGATGCAGGAATTCGCTAAACCTTCCCGAACTACCGCCACCCCAACCGAGCGCCTCTCCTAGCGTGACCAGGATTGGATAACCGACCAGCCACAACAGGAATCCGGCCAACAACAGCCCTGGCCATGGGACACGACGCAGGGGTGCGATCAAGAATCGACCTCGAACAGCAGCGCCTCGGGGCCTTGTGCCCGCCAATTGACGCTGACTTTGTCGCCCAGCGACAAGCTTTCGGCCAAGCGAGATTCAGCGGCCGCTTCTATTTCAGCGCCCGTGCTCAACTCGA
The DNA here is from genome assembly GCA_965248055.1 of Candidatus Multivoradales bacterium. Lineage (GTDB taxonomy): Bacteria > Acidobacteriota > Thermoanaerobaculia > Multivoradales > JAHEKO01 > CBDCXF01. Next base: position 1,769,381 of record CBDFIJ010000004.1, on the reverse strand, counting down.
CGGTGACTACCGTAGACCTGGGGTGCCAACGGATCTCAACCACCATGCCTCCCCAGCCCTTTGCGCCTATCGGACCTATCGCCAAAGACTCAGGTCGAATCCAGGCTCGGTTTGGTGTCTGTGCATCGAGGATGCGCACCGTGGTCGGCATCACCGATGGCTGCCAGCCCAGAGCCCAACCACTCGGTGAGTTTTTGTCCGGCGTAGCAGGCACTTCCGATCCACGGCCAACGAATCGGGCGACAAAGCGGTCAGCAGGCTGGTAGTAAAGCTCTTCGGCGCGACCGATCTGCCGCAATCGACCGGTGCCGAGCACCGCTGTGCGATCGGCAATATGGAATGCCTCCTCCTGTTCGTGGGTCACGATCAGGGTGGTGATTCCGGTGGCGCGTACGATCTCGCGCAGTTGTCTACGGGTTCGTTCGCGCAGCTCAGGGTCCAAGTTGGAGAGCGGCTCATCCAGTAGTAGCACTCGCGGCGAGGGCGCCAAGGCACGAGCTAGCGCCACTCTCTGCTGTTGACCTCCCGAGATCTGGTCGACCCCACGCGCCGCAAGGCCATCCAGTCCGACCACCTGAAGCATCTCTTCGACCCGGGTGTCGACTTCTGAGCGGGATCTGCCGGCCAAACCAAAAGCGACGTTCTCGCCGACGCTTAGATGCGGGAACAGCGCGTAGTGCTGAAACACCATGCCACAGCGACGACTGGCTGGAGTCTGGGCGGTGATGTCCTGGTTATCGACGATGATCGAGCCCTGGTCCGGGGTCTCAAAGCCAGCGACAATTCTCAATAACGTGGTCTTACCGCTGCCGCTGGGTCCTAAGAGAGCAACGACTTCCCCTTTTTCGATCTCCAGAGAAACATCTTGCAAGACCGGTTGGTCGAAGTGCTTGGATACGTTTTGTATCGATAGATAGGCCACGCTGGATCCTTACGAACTATCCGCGACCACGGATCTCACGATCCCAGTGCACCATCCACTGGTTACCGCGCTCGGTGACCAGATCCCAATCGATCTCGGCAGGGGTTGCCGCGGTCAACGCTTCTCGCGCCCAGTCCGGCAGGTCGTCGCTGTCGAGGTCGCTGCGGGCAGGCAAACGGTAGCCATTATCCAGCACCAGCAACAGAGCTTCGTCGGTACCCACCCAATCCAGAAAACGCTTTGCCGCCTCGGGGTGGGGGGCGCCATTGACGATGCCGACCGCATCCAAGATGAACGGAGTACCGCTGGCGGAAAGCTTGTAGGCGAGCGGCGAGCCTTTCTTGGCTAACGCCAAGATATCGGTGATCTCCCACATCGACACGAGTCCTTCACCGCGCGCCAATTTCTCAAACAGCAGGGTTGGGTTGGGCACGTACTCCTTGGTTTGACGGTCCAAAGCGAGCAGCCACTCAAAGCCCTGTTTTTCGTCACCGGTATTGCGCACCGAGTCAGAAAGCACCATGCCGAACAATGTGCGCATGGTGCCACTCGCTGGGGGCTCGCGCAGAACCACTTTCTGATTCCACTTGGGGTCGAGCAGGTCATCCCAGGTTGCCGGGGCCTCTTCCTCGGTCACTAGGTCTTGGTTGTAGACCAGGACCGGTGTCGCACGGTAGATGGCGAAATAGAGATCATCGGCCTGTGCCGTTCCTGCGGGCAACTGATCTGCCCATGCTGGTCGATAAGGCGCCAATAAATCGATCTCGATCCCCTGCTCGAAGATTGTGTGTGGTCCGCCGTACCAAACATCAGCTTGTGGGTTGGCGCGCTCCGAGCGGATGCGATCCAGAACTTCTTGCGATCCCATATCCAACCAACGCAGGTCGATATCGGGGTGCAGTTGTTCAAATCGCTGCTCCACCGGAAGCAGAATCTCCTTGCCGTGCGGCGAATAGACCAACAAAGGGGTTCGACCATCGCCGCAAGCGGCGAGGGCAAGAACGATAACGGTGCAAAGAGGTGCGAGTCTCATGGTTTAGCGTCCCGGTTTTTGGTGGTCCGACTGCTGGCGGATTGTACCCCTCAGTACAGGTCTGAGACCGCGTCCGGCTGGTTCCCAGAAAGATAGGTTAACTATCCGAGACCGAAACGGTAGATCGCCACGGCAGCTGGGCTAGCAAGATTCCGATCATCATCAACGCCGCCCCGAGCGCTGCACGTGCGTCCATCCTCTCGCCAAGGAGTAGCCAGCCGCCGATTGCGGCGAAGATCATTTCGCCGGAGAGCAAGATTCCGGCGGTCGACGGATGGGCGTGCTCTTGAGCAACAATTTGCAGGGTGAACCCAATCGCCGTGGCAAATAAACCGCAGTAAAGGATCGGCAACCAAGCCGCTGTGGCAGCTTGCCAAGCGATCGACTCCCCAAGCGCAACCATGAAGACTCCGTTCAAAGCCGAGCAAACCAGAAACTGCACAGCAGCTAGATGCAACGGTTGATGATGCCGGGTGTATTTGTCGATCAGCAAAATGTGAAAGGTCCAACAGAAGGCTCCCAGCAGCACCAGCAGATCGCCGCGGCTCATGGTCAAGCCGTCGCGGACACTCAAGAAATACAGCCCGACGAAGGCGAACACCACCCCTACCCAAATCCAACGAGTGGTCTTGCGCCCGAACGCCAGCCCCAAGATAGGTACCAAAACCACATAGAGGCCGGTGATAAATCCAGCATCGCCGGCGCCGGTATCCACGTCTTGGATGCCGGCCTGTTGCAGCCATGAGCCGGCAAACAGAATCACCCCCAGCACCGACCCCGCTCTGAGCGTCGATAGCAGGTCACGTCGCAGCGCGATCTTCCCTGCCCAGTGCAGCAGTACCAAACCGCCAATTGCAAAACGTACGGCGTTGAACGCCAAGGGGCTGAGGTGCTCCATCGCCCGTTCTTGACCGACAAACGAGAAGCCCCAGATCGCGGCGGCGAGCAAGAGGAGCGAGTGGGCCTGAGATCGCTTCATGTACATCCTGCTAAGCGCGAAGTTCTCAAGGATACATCGTCCTTATGGGTTTCGATGGCCCGCTTCAGGAGGTCCCTTTGTGCTACTATTCAATAGTCATTAAGATATTGAATAGTTTGCATCGAGCTCCAGGAGCAGCGGCATTGGCGGTGATTTGCTATGAAGAAAGCTCTCAATACTCTCTTTCACGAAGAGCACAGACCGAGAAGAACTGCTGTTCCCTGGTCGTTCGGTTTGGTTCTAGTCATAGTAATTTCTGTGTGCCTATTCTTTCCTGTAAATGTATTTGCTGCGACAGAAAAAAATGCATGCGGTGAAGGATATGCGCTAACGCTATGGAGTCGAGTGGGCAACCCTTTTCCAACCGAGGAAAACAATGTCATCGGCAGTGCGTTGATTAAGAAGAGATGGCCACGGTGGAGTCTCGGCAAGCTGTGCTTCGAGCCGTTTGCGTCACTGAGTGTTAGTGGGGACCGACAGAATTTTGATTGGAACAATCGAGCTATTCTCAAAACTGGTTTCGAATTACGGAGATCTCGCGCCAACCATTATTTGGAGACTGGAGTTGGATATGTGTCCGAGCACCGATTCCAAAACGGAATACAGGAAGACCAACTTCTTTTTTTCTTTGAAGCCTGGAAGCGTTGGGGTGCTGAAGCAAGAGATGAGGCTGACATTCCAGGGCGGACCTCAGGAAGTTTCTGGATTGGTGGAGGCAATCAATATCCAACAGAACCAGGTAACGCTACGGTGGGATTGGATGTCCAGCAGGCAATTACCTTGAAGGTAACCGAAGCCGGCTCATTTCGAGCCGTCGGAAAGGTCTACAGTAGTGTCGACTCAGAGGGATTCTCTTGGAACAATCGGGCCGTCTTGGGCTTGGGATTAAAGTTTTATCGTAGCAAGTTTGTAGCAGGATACTTTGATGTCGGGATGCTTTATCAACGCGAATGGCGATTTGAAGAAGATATAGCGCAAAGTAGCATTGTTGTTTATCTAGAAATCTGGCAAGGGTGGCATCCGAGTTAGTGCTTACCTGACGGACGCTGAGAAATTATCAAAGCACTCATTCCAGCGGCCATTCAGTGTCTGAACCTTTGCGCCGATAGCAATTCGTCCAACGCCAAATTCTTTTTCGGCTGCGTGTACAAACACAGTATTAACGCTGGAAGCGTTTCCCTGGCGGTTTGATTCTAGATTGCCTCTTGGCTCCTCGGAACCTGTCAACAACTTTGAGACAGTTGGCAGAATTAATTAGTGTATCGGGACGACCTCCTTGGCATGTTGACGTTCGGGTGGATTGATCCATACGGCTCTGGGTAGTAGCTGAATGGTCGGTCTTCCTCGGACAAAGCGCTGCGGGTTGTTTCGCCAGGCTTCATCGAGGGCTAGTTGACGGATCTTGAGCTTGTGGTCGGCCTTGCCGTAGTGGACATCTTCGGGTGTCAGCATGGCGATGCCGGCGTGACGGTGCTGGGTGTTGTACCAGATAATGAACGACCTGCAAAAGGCGATAGCGTCCTCGATCGAGCCGAACCGATCGGGAAAGCTCGGGTGATACTTGAGGGTCTTGAATTGGGCTTCGGAGAAGGGATTATCGTTGGAGATGCGAGGCCGCGAGAACGACTGAGAGATACCAAGCCGTACGAGGAGTCGTCCGGTGTCCTTGGCGGTCATCGGCGAGCCCCGATCACTGTGTAGGGTTAGCTGATTCTTGGGAATGCCTTGCTTGGTTGAGGTCTCCTTGAGAAGCCTTTGGGCTAAGGCCTCGCGTTCGTGCTCGGCGAGCATCCAGCCGACCACATAGCGGCTGAAGATATCGAGGACAACGTAGAGATAGAACCACCATCCCGGCTGCGGACCTCGCAGCCGGGTGATATCCCAGCTCCAGACTTGGTTTGCCGCTGTGGCGAGTAGCTCTGGCTTGGTATAGACCGGATGGCGGCGTTGGCGCCGTCTCTCCTGCAACGTCTTCTCAGCTGCCAGGAGTCGGTACATGGTGCGCTCCGAGCACAGATAGCGTTCTTCGTCGAGAAGGGTGGCCACCACGGCCGCCGGTGCAGCGTCGACAAAGCGCGGCCCGTTGAGTAGGTCAAGGACCTGTTGTTTTTCGCTGACTGTCAGTGCCCGAGCTGGAGTCGGTCGAGGCTGCTGAGGCTCGGTTGATCTCGGCCGAAGCCGACGATAGAACGTTGCACGACTGACGCTCAGGCTCCGGCAGGCCGGTGCGATACCGACCCACGGAGCCAGCGTCCTGGCCGCTTTCACGAGTTCTTCTCGCCCTCTGAGGGGATACCCAGCAGCCCGGCTACTTTTCTTTGCACATCGATGATCAGCTGTGCCCTGTGCAATTCGTTCTCAAGCCGAGTCTTCTCCCGCTCTAGTCGAGCAACCTTGCTTTCCAACGGGTGCCTTTTGGGTTTGCGTCCGCGCCTCTTGCCTAGCGCGGCAAGCGATCCCCGTCGCCGAGCTAGGCGCCAGTTAGATAGATGAGATGAGTAGAGACCCTCCCGGCGCAACAGGGACCCGACCTCCTCTCGGCTGGAGCAAGCGTCGGCCTGCTCCAAGATCGCCAGCTTGTACTTTGCCGTAAACCGCCGTCTGGCGGGTCGAGCCTCGATCTCAGGGTCGGGTACCGATTCGGGGGTCGAGGACAACTGCGCCGTCTCCCCTCCGGATCCCTCGTCGCTACGCTCCTCGGTCGCCTTCGGCGAGACGGGCAATATGGGCTGATTCTGAAACATACTGAAACCTCCTTCCGCCCTCTAATTATCAGGGGGCCAAGTGTCTCAGCTACGTTGGCAGATAGGGCCTCCTTCCTTGGTTTTTCCACCGCCTGATGGGGTCAAGAAAACAAACGCCCAAAATCTTGGAGCTTCGCCCCGGGCTCTGCCTCCACAACAGTGGCCTAACTGCGAACACAGGACGATTTCACTCTAGCTTGACCAGACATCGGAATCCACATCGTGACCCCAAGACCAGCAATCTAGTTCCATCTTTTCCGCTTGACCACGCCAGTTGAGTACTTGAAGTCTGACTCTACAAGGGGTGGTTTCTATTATCTCTTCATGACTTTCCCAGACTACCTCAAAGACGCCCGTCACACCGGACAAGAGCACAATCGGAATAGCGCGGCCACCATCTGGATATGGATGGGTAGCAGTCTCTACGTTGAAGTAGTCAGGATTGCGCAGGGTGTTATTTTTCTGCTCAGCGCTCTTCCAAGCAACGTGAATACTGCGAACAGTTGCTGGCCGATTTCCGCGGTTCTGCATCCAAAGGCGGACGTATGTGCTTCGAGAGTTCTCGGGAAAGTCTCGAACTTCCACTTTGACTACCCGAATCTGAACTTCAGACCTCGGAAGCTTGCTAACTTCGGAAATCATAACGGTGAAAACTGAAGCTAGAGCAACCAGAAGCGACAAGAAGGGTAGCCCAATTGAAAAGTATCTTTTGTAGTTTTGGTAGCTGTTGCAGTGGATGCACTTTGTTGCTCCGGGCTCAATAAGTGTGCAACAAGTTAAGCAACGTGTTTCTCTATGGAGAGAACCTGTTGGTGCCGAACAATTAGAACGACTATCATCGCTGTCACAACGGGAGTCGAGAGCGGTGACAGCCTGACTGGCTTTTGGGTTAGGAGTGTCTTTGGGCACGATGGAGAGTTCCTTTTAGAACGGTCTAAGCAGCGATATTTTCGCTACGGGATCATTCGTATCGGAGGTTGCCCCTACATTAGCGACAACCTAGGTTGACACCGCTCAGTCAACGAATGCAGAGATAAAGCGTACTTGAAAAAAGCTATCTCGTGAAGGCGCAAAGTTGTGACGGGTGTACGACATCAGTGTGAGAAGCTGAGAATGTTCAAGCGACTTGGGTTGCATGGGGATCTATCTGTCGGCTATTATAGCCGACAGGAGGACGCCATGGCGAAACCCAAAATGATCCCCGAAACAGTCCGAAAGGTGGTCGAGAGCTTCAGCCACCCCAAGCCGATGCGACGAGGCTCGCTCGGAGAGCGCTTTCTCAAGTGTGGCAAGTCAAACTGTAAGTGCGCCAGCAGTGAAGAAGCCCGCCACGGTCCCTACTTCAGCCTCACTCGCGCGGTGGGGGGCCGGACACAATCGCGGCGTCTGACGGCGCAACAGGCCGAAAGAGTAAGCCAACAGATCGCCGTAGGTCGAAAGTTTCGCCAGCACCTGGAGGCTTATTGGCAGGCTTGTGAGCAATTGGCCGATGCAGAGCTGACCGACCCCGAGTTTGAAAGCACAAACGCGGAGAAAAAAAAGGGCTCCAGACGATCCTCGAGACCGAGGTCACAGCAGAAGTCGACGAGCTGATTGGCCCCGAGGCGGTCTGGAAGTGTTTGGAGCGACGTCCCGCATAACGAGCCGACTTTCCACCGCCGCAGGGCGTCGTCGCACCCAAGTGATCCGAGAGATCGGCATTGAGCTGGCGTTCGACCGCTTCTGGAACCCCTCATCGCCAGCGCGCAAATCCGCCTAGCAATCGCCACACCCAACGCTCATCTCACAAATCTGACGTACACCCAGTTGTGACGGTAGGAACGAATTTTTGCTGGGGGGTAAGAAGTATTAACCAAAGGGAACGAGAACTGCCCGAGTGAATCAAAGCCATTGAAGTGCTCGACGAGCTGAGTCAACATTTTTTAATTGACCCTCTTTCTCCCCATCTGCTAGCTTCACCAACCGGTGTTGGGAGGTCGTTCAATGGTAGGACATACGGCTCTGACCCGTAGAATCGGGGTTCGAATCCCTGCCTCCCAGCCATTCCTTCGCTTTCAGCTCAGTCGTTGCTGGTAGCCAGGGTTCGGTCGTGCTCGGTCCGCCAGCGGCGGACCGGCTTGGAGCGAATCCCTGATTCTCAAAAGTCTTTAGGGAGCTCAACTAGCAGCTCGTGTAACTCAATCCCAGATCGGGTAATCGATTTAGTAGTTTTTGCGACGACTCATTTTCGATCCGTGATCGGCCAGCGTGCAGGATCTTGGGCGGAGTGGAGAACTCGCAGGATGACCACGCGGTCCGGTTCAGCGACGTAGAACAGCAGAAAAGGAAACTTGGTGAGCCGCTTGCGGCGAACTTGGAGAAAGAGCAGAGGAGCGCCGAGTGGATGGTCCTCCACAAACGATCGCGCTTCGGTTAGGCCACGAAAGAAAGCAGAGGCGACGGCCTTGCTGGCGCTCTCAAGATAATAGGTTGCCGCGCGTTCGATATCGTCGAGTGCTTCTTGGGCAAAGAGTGAATTCATTCGAGGCCGAGTCGAGTTCGAATCTCGGCTTCGGCTTCTTCAGCGGGAACGGCAGAGTCGGGGTTGGCCTCGTAGTTGGTAAGCGCCAGATCGATCGCTTCTCGCTGCCATTCATAGAATGGAATCGCACCGTCTTCTTTGTTTGGCTCTAGGCTTTCCCAAAGTCTCTGTGCCAGTTCAAACCGCTCGGCAGGGGAGAGGTTCATCGCCGCCTTGCTCAGTTCAGCCTTGGTCATTACTAGATTCTACCGCCCCAGGTTGTCGTGGTGGAGGGCTGAGGGGTACAGTAACAGCGGGATGAACCAGGCCCGAGGTCGAGCTGCGGTGCCCTAGCAGCCTGCTGAAAAAAGGGCAACGGAGCTAATTTCAGTGGTCATAACGGTCGAAGTACTTTGAATGTGGAGACGAATCAAGGTGGCTGGCGAGTTGAGGGTGTTGGTGACCCCTTGGGTCAGCTCTTCGATTCGCCCTACCGGGTGATTCGAGCGATTTGAGGAGCACTTGGGATAGAAATTCGTCATGTTGGCGCGCTCAGATTGGCTATTCGGAGCAAGTTAAACGCTGTTGCCGCAAAAGTGAAAGACCAACCGATGCGGGCTACGCCTCGAAACATCGGTCTGCGTTGCAGTCCGTACTGTTTGAGCCAGCCGAAGGGTGCCTCGACTCTGGGTCGTCTCGCCAAGCTGATCTCGTAACCTGCGTGGCGAGTGGTGCGTCGGTCAATCCGGCTGCGGCGATTCTTGGTGCTTTGCGCTACGTGAGGTGTCGCATTCAGCTTCCTCGCATTCTCTACAAACGCTCGGTTGTCATAGCCCTTGTCAGCACCCACCGTGACGCGATGATTGCTAGCCCGCTGCTCCAGCATGGCCAGAGCCGCTGTTGTCTCACCGTTGCCGGTGACGATGTTGACCTCGGTGTTGACAATCATCCCGTGCCGGTTCTCGACCAGAATGTTGCCCCGGTAGCTTAGTTTTGCTTCCTTACCACGGCCTTTTCGCGACAGCCGAGACTCGGGGTCGGTCGTCGAAGCGTGCGTTTGGTTCAACCGCTTCTGGCCTCGGAAGTCCGCTCCACCGTCCAGAGGTTTAACCTCTTCGTCCTTTGGCCGAAAGCTCTTGTGCGAAGCCCAAGCCTCGATCAGTGTGCCATCAACGCTGAAGTGATCCGGTGACAGCAGATCACGGTCCTCGGCTTGAGACAGCACCGCTGCAAACAGTTCTTCCGCGATCGAACCTTCGAGCAAGCGCTCTCGGTTCTTGCAAAACGTCGTCGCGTCCCACACCCGCTCGTCGATACCAAGACCGACAAACCAGCGAAATAGAAGGTTGTACTCAAGTTGCTCCATCAGCTGGCGTTCACTACGCACGCTGAAGAGCACTTGAAGCAGCAATGCTCGGAGCAGACGCTCGGGGGGAATCGAAGGACGACCACTCGAAGCGTAGACCGTCTCAAAACGCTCCGATAGCTCTACAAGAGCTTCGTCCATCAAACTTCGGATCCGCCGCAACGGATGAGACCGAGGAATTCGCCGTTCCAGGTCAACGTAGCTGAACATTGATCCCTGACCTTGATCCGATCCACGCATCAAAATCTCCTATTCCCAATTATAGAATCGTTATGGTCCGGTGGTGGGGTTTTTCAGCAAGCTCCTAGGCCCAGGGAAACCCAGGAAGAAGAGGTAGTGAAAAATGAGTCAAGGTAGAGGATGGAAGGAAGCAGGAGCGACAACAGCCGAACTAGTAAAGAATCGCGAAGGAGCAAAACAGCTTCTGGAGAAACTTGAAGACCCTGAGTTTAAGGGTGCCTACGAAAAAGCGGTCGAAGGCCTTTCGGGTGAAGACCTGACTCGCTTGACCAACATGAACGACCAACAAGTAATCACCTGGGTCCTGTCGCCCCCTGCGGTTCGCAAGCAGCTTCTCATCAAAAAAATACCATTTGAGAAAGTTGATGACGTCTTCGGCGAACTAGCCGACCACCTTGAAAAACGGCTTGAAGATACACCGGAGAGACAGAAGCGCCGCGAAGAAAATCGGCGCCGAAAAATAAAAATATAGGGTGGCCCAAGCGGCGCCAAATGAAGGAACCCCAGCAAAAACCGCTTTGCCTCAAGGGTTTTCTCGGCTCGAACCTCTCTTTCTCAACACCCTGACCACCCACAGCGCTACGGCCGCAAATAAGCCCAGCTTCGCTACCGCAAGCGAGACCACGAGGACAACTTCGGTAAAACCAATATCAGCAGCTAACACAACAATCCGCGAAAAACGAAATTCACCTGACTAGGTGCAACACAACAATCCACAATTTCTACCGGAGACCCCACAGGTCGCACAAAAGTAGTCATCAAAGCCGCAGGCTGCATCACATGAGCGCAACTCGCAGCAGCCGATACAGTACTGCGTCCAACATTGATTGTGGGCATCTTGTAAAGCTGAAGCACAACACGCAGAGCGGGTCCAATAAATGGACGCGCTACCCCGCACCCATGGACCGTTGCATGGAATGTAGCATCCGCCCTGCGACAATGACGAAGTGGTATTCACGCCGCGACTCTCTTTGTCGGCGGTCGAGCGCTCATCTAAGTCGACGAGCAGGCTGTTCTGAACAGCAGCCGCCGTTTCAGCACCAACCTTGATTAGCTTATCAAATCGACGAAGTAGGCCCTTGTCGCTTCCAGGGTGTTCTCGCCACTTCTTACTTGTCTTGTCGAGGGTCTTTTTATAGGCTCGCATCGAACCGATATGCTCAACCGAGAAGGTACCTTCCGGGCCGTTGAATTCGATTATTAACACGTCTCGGCCATCGGTTATTTTTACAGCGGTCGATCCGTTTTCAAGATACGAAAGCACAACGTCAAAGAAGCCAGCCTTAGTCTCAACTTCGATAACAAAGTTGGTGCCATCGCGTTGATACCCCGTGTAGCCTACGACCCCCAAGCGTTGCGCGGAGGCCGCAGGAGCATCAATCTCCATTGGAACCTCTTGAGCGGAAGCGCCCAAGTGCGGCACCATCACAATCAACACGATGGTTAACAGCCCGGCCAGACAAAGTCGCATAAAACCCCTCCTTTTGGTCGGCGCCCCCTGGGCGACTAGTTTTCCTAGTAGTCAAAAATCTTATCACAACATCACGACGAAAGGTGTACTGCCAAGAGGTTGTATTTGTCCAGTACCCCTGAGAGGCCCCATTAGGCGGAGGCCTGATGGGGCGGGTGCTCCCCCGGTTGCATGCCCAGAGTTGGTCGATCCATATGTTGGAAAGAAACACAAGAAGTTAAGATTGGTGGCCCCAGAAGAATAGACGAACTTGTGCGCCAGCGCTGACCTCCCGCCCTAGAAGGTGAAGTGCCGATCCGTATGTGCGCCAAATCAACGAAGGTTCTAAGGGCACATATGGGCTAGAGCTAGAAGTCTTGGAACCCACACGGTTGAGGTGCGGAGGGAGGAACGGGTCATTTGGCACTTTTCTTGTTGCTGCTGAGTATTCGCGGTCCGGGTTCGTCCGCGCGGCGCTTGGAAGGTCATTCAGTGGTAGAACACACAGCTCTGACCTGTCGAATTAGTGCATTAATCCCTGCCTCCGGCCGACTCATTCGTTGTAGCTCGCTATTATTCATAGCCACGCGGGTTGCGGTAGATGCGGAGCGTCGGTTGGATGAGTGGGATCTTAGGCACAAAGTAGTACCGAGGCTTTCTACAACAGTCATTGCTGACTCTTGGGAATTATGGGGTCTGTTGCACACTCCCGAGGAACTTTCTGAGCTTAGGGAACTCTTTCACAAACGAAACGACCACTTCTATCGTCAGTTGAAGGGTGTTTTGTGATCCCGCTTATTTTGAGATGGCTTGGCGGTGCAGCTTACTTTCTTTGATTCCTAGCCGACGCAGCCGGCTAAGAAGTTACGCAGGTGTTTGAGACTGGCGTCTTTCCCCATAACCTCCACCAACGCGAACAATGACGGGCCGGCTTTGGCTTCGGTTAAGGCCATGCGCACGGGGTGGATGAGGCGGCCGGCTTTGACTTCGAGCTCGTCGGCGCAGGTGCGCAGGGTGGCCTCGATGGATTCTTCGGTCCAGGGGTGCAAGGCGGCGAGGCGTTCGGTCAGTTGCTCGAGTTCAGATTTCAGTTCTGGGTCGTTCCAGAATTTGGCGCAGGCTTCCGGGTTGTAGTCGAGTTGGTCGATAAAGTAGGGAACGGAGCGCTCAGCGAGTTCGACCAAGGTGGAGGCCCGGGTGCGTTGTAGGTCGACCACTGCTTGCAGTCTGGTTGGGTCGACATCAGCCAGCCCGGCCGCTTCCAAGAATGGTTGGAGGTGCGGGAGCAGATCTGCATATTCGAGAGAAGAGATCGTTCTGCCATTGATCCAGGCGAGTTTTTCGTAGTCAAAGACGGCTGCCGAGTCGTTGAGGCGCTCGACGGTGAAGGCGGCGACCATCTCTTCCTGGGTCATCACTTCGCGGTCGTCGCCGGGGGACCAACCGAGTAGCGCCAGGTGGTTGTAAAGCGCTTGGGGCAAGATGCCCTGATCGCGAAATTCCTCGACCGAGGTGGCACCGGTACGTTTGGAGAGGCGCTTTTTGTTGGGCCCCAAGATGAGAGGTAGGTGACCAAACTGCGGCAACTCCGCTCCCAGACCTTGAAACAGGGCGATGTGCTTGGGGGTGTTGGAGAGATGATCTTCGCCGCGCATGACCAACGTCACGCCCATGTCGATGTCATCGCTGACCACCGACAAGTGGTAGGTCGGGGTGCCATCGGAGCGCAACAGGATGAAGTCGTCGACCGCCTCGGGAGGAAACTCGACATCGCCACGCACTAAGTCGTGGACCACGATCGGTTTATCGGGCATCCGCATCCGGACCACGAACGACTCGCTCGCAGCGATCTTGGCTTCGTTTTCGGATTCGGTGAGCCGCAAACAGGTGCGCGGGTAGCGGAAGCGCTCACCCTTTTTCTCTACTACAGTTCGCTGTTCGGCGATCAGTTCCGGGGTGCAAAAACATCGATAGGCGTGGCCGCTGTCGAGCAGTTCCTGGGCGCGCTCGCGATGACGCTCAACGCCATCAGCTTGATGGAAAGGGCCTTCGTCCCAGTGACAGCCCAGCCACTGCAAGGAGCTGACAATCTGCTTGGTCATCGATGCATCTGACCGTTCTCGGTCGGTGTCCTCGATGCGTAAGATGAACTCTCCGCCTAAGCTTTGGGTCACCAGTTGGTTGTAGATCGCGGTGCGGGCTCCGCCAACGTGTAAAAAACCTGTTGGAGACGGGGCGAATCGGACCCTGACGGGGCCTTTGAGGTTGGTTTTGGTTAGGTCTGTCTTGGACATTGTGTTCTCCAACGGGGTGTTCTCCAGCGGCGGACGGTATCACTTTGAATCGAAATCGGCGGGGGCTGCCCATTGAGCCAAGCCAAAGGGAATAAGGAGAGAGTGTGACCCGAAATTCGGTTACTAGCTTGATAGCTATGAAAAACTCAGTAGCTGTGTAAAGTTGCTCCCCGATGCGTAGATTCTCCCACTTCCTCCTGATTCTTGTTTTCTTGGCAGCAGGGTCGTGCTCCAGCGATTCGCCTACCGCTCCCGGCGTTCGGCTGGTCTACGCTGCGCTGGGTGCTTCCGACGCGGTTGGTATTGGAGCCTCTCCATTGACCGCCGGTTACGTATTCTTGATCGCCAACGATTTGGGTGAGGACCGCGAAGTGGACCTGCGCAACCTTGGCGAGATCGGCGCTCACTCCTTCGACATGATCGCTCGACAACTCGGTTCTGCAATCAGCGCATCACCCGGATTAGTGACCATCTGGACCGGCTCCAACGACATCATAGGCGGGGACGCGGTGAGTTCTTTTGCCGCCGATGTGGATCAGATGTTGGGAGATCTTCGCTCCCAAACCGATGCCCAGATCTTCATCGGTGACTTGGTCGACCTCTCCCTCATTCCACGTTTTCTTGCCTCTCCCGACCCCGACGTTACCTCCGCTCGAGTTAACGCGTTCAACAACGCAATCACCAACGCGGCTGCTAGGCATTCGGCTCATGTGGTTCCATTGTCAATGATGCCGATTAATCTCGATTTCTTTGCCATTGATGGCTTCCATCCGTCCAGTTCGGGACATCGAGCGATCGCCGACACTTTCTTGGATGAGATCCGACGGGTTCTCTAGCTGGGTCGGCAGAGTCTGACAACTTACGCCTCTGGTCCCCGCCAAACCGTACGGACATTGACGAACTCACGGATGCCGAACGCCGCCAATTCCCGGCCGTAGCCGGAGGCCTTGGTGCCGCCAAAGGGCAGGCGGGGGTCGGACTTAACCAATCCGTTGACGAAGATCATCCCAGCCTCGAGACGATCGATTCTGGCAGCGTGTCGCTCTGGGTTGCTGGTCCACAGCGAAGCCCCGAGGCCGAAACGGCTTTGATTGGCTAGGTCAATGGCTTGGTCGGCGTTGGCAGCCCGGACGACCGGGGCGACCGGGCCAAAGGTCTCTTCGGCAAACACCGCCATGTTTGGCGTTACTTCGGTAAGAACCGTTGGTTTGAAATACCAGCCTGTAGTTTCGGTAGGTCCGCCAGCCAGTGCCACCTGGGCACCGATTGCCACCGATCGATCAACTTGACCTTGGAGTTGGTCGACGAACTCTGGTCGCGCCAACGGACCCATGTCGGTGTCTTCGGCACAAGGGTCGCCTACTCTGAGTTGAGCGAACCGCTGCACCAATAGATCAGCAAATTGGCCGTACACAGATTGCTCGACGATGAACCGCTTGGCTGCAATACAGCTTTGCCCAGCGTTGATCGATCGCGAAAGCACGGCGATGTCGGCGGCTTGCTCCAGATCGGCGTCAGCCAAGACCACGAAAGGGTCGGAGCCGCCCAATTCCAGGACGGCTTTTTTCAAAGCCGCGCCGGCAATCGCGGCCACCGATCGTCCCGCCTCTTCACTGCCGGTCAAAGTCACCGCCGCCACCTCGGGCCGCTCAATGACGGCAGCAACGCGCGAGGAGGAGATATTGAGCGCCTTCAGCAGCGGTAGATCCATCTTCAACGAAGTGCCGGCCTCGGTGACCAAGTCTTCTATTGCCTGGGAACAGCCGCAGACCGCGGAGGCGTGTTTGAGGAGACAGGTATTGCCAGCGACCAGCGAGGGGGCGATGAATCGAAACACCTGCCAATAGGGAAAATTCCAGGGCATGACGCCGAGCACGATCCCCAGCGGGGCAAACTCGACCTGACTCTGGCTGGCGTCAGTATTCACCGTCTGTGCACCCAGGAACGAATCAGCGTTTTCGGCGTAGTAGTCACAGGTCCAAGCGCACTTGTCAATCTCCGCTCGGGCCTCGCGAATCGGCTTGCCCATTTCCGCGGTCATCAATTGGGCGTGTTGTTCTCGTTGCTTGCGCAGCAAGTCAGCCAGGGTGCTGAGCAATTGGCGCCGATCATGTAGGTCGACGTGGCGCCATCGCGCAAACGCCTTCGCGGATGACGCGACGATCTCGTCAACTTGCTGTTGGTCATGCTCCGACCAAGATTGAATTAGCTGCTCTGTGGCCGGATTGATCGATTGCATGAGGGTGTCCAGGCGCCATCTTATCGATGGTCGAAGTAGAAATACTTTGACCGGCCCTTACGGGCAGACGTACAATCACCGGCCCTACGGGGAGAGGTGCTGGAGTGGCCGAACAGGGCTGCCTGCTAAGCAGTTGTCCGGGGCAACTTGGACCGAGGGTTCGAATCCCTCCCTCTCCGCCACCCGAGCTTCGCTCGGGGTGCAGAGGGAGGGATCCTAAAGAGTGTCTTGTGCTGCGCACAAGCCAGATCCGAATCCCCTGCTTCCACCATTTTCACTTTGTTCGATTGTCTGAGAGCGACGGATTCTGGAGACTGTCTTGTGCTACGCACAAACCGAGTCCGAATCCCACTACTTCCATTATTTTCACTTTGCTCGGTCGGCTAGAGAGGGAAGGATCCTAGAGATTGGCTCGTGCTACGCACAAGCCAGATCCGAATCCCCTATTCACCATTTCCACTTTGCTTGGTTGGAGCCCAGAGAAAGATTTCGAGGAATGACTTGTACCGCGCGCAAGCCAGTTTCGAATCCCCGCCTACGTTTTCATCTTCGCTACGCTGGTCCAGCAATTGCCTGATCGTCATCCCGGAGAGTGGTGGCTGGGGGGCCGGGACTAGAGAGTGGCTTGTGTTGCGCACCCGCCACATCCAAATTCTCAGTATTGTTAGCCCTCACCACCCAGATCTAACTTACTCCGACTTCGCTGATCGGACGGGTGTCGAGGCTAACGTGTTTTCTTGGGTGAGTTGGCTTTGGTCTTGTTCCGCTTTTTCGGTTTCGGATCTGGGTAGCAGGCTGCAACGTCAGGCGTCCCGGCTCTAGTTGCGCGCCGCTCACCGCGAAGTAAATCCCAGCACAAGTCAGAACCGCAGTCGTTGCGCAACACCATCCCAAGCCGGCGCGCGTCGCGGCTTCTGGTGGGTGGGTCTCCCAAAGGATCTGCTCCGTTGAAAGGTCGAAATACAGGGTCGACTTCGAATTCAACTAAGACTTCGTCTCCTCCGTCTGCCACTGGAATTCTGCACAAAGACCAACTGTTGGGAATCGACTGATCCAGGACTTTATCGCCGTTGACCCACACTTGCACTGAAGAGGCGTGATCTCGGGCTTGAGGGTGACCATCAACCATGGAAAAGGAAAGCCAGTCTCCGCGGCGTGGCATCGAAACCGCCGCATAGTTACTGATCCACCTCCGCTGGCCAGGAACTCCGGCTCGAGGGCTTTCCTTTCTAGGACGAAAGCCCTCCCAGCCATAGAAACCCCAGCTGGGATTCTGCTGCCAGGGCTTGGCCTGTTGGAAGGGAAGTGCTGCTAGGGCTGCTACCACCAAAGCGGTACCTCCCCATAGTGAAATGCGTTGTTCAGCTCGTGAACTGTCGGTCGCCGCGATCCATGCGCCGGCTACTATCCAGAGTAACCATTCCAGGATCTTCAGATAGGGAAGGTACTGGAAGACGCCATAGGCAAGAAATCCGAGCCCTGAAACGGCGATCGCAGTGAGTACCCATGTCAGGTTGTTGTCTTTATCTCGGGGGTGTCTGCGTAGCGCCAGTACGCCAAGAACCAACAGAAAAGCAAGAGAACCGATGGAGCCTCGTTCAGCCAAGATTTGCCCAGGTAAGCTGTGGGCACTATCAGCGCCTCGAATCGCTCCACCGTGGTCTGGGGCCGTCAGCGTGTAGGCACGAGCGAAGGAACCAACTCCCCAACCAAGAATCGGACGTTGCCGAAACAGATCTATCGAGACAGCGAACAGATGAACTCGACTAGAGTCGTCTAGTGAGGTCGCCCGGTCTGTCAGGGGAACTCTGACTGCGGGAATCGCGATAACAATCAACGCCGCCGCTAGCAAAGCAGCCACAACAACGATCCAGCTGCGTCGAAGCTGGGATCTGCACAGGATTGCCAAAGCCAGAAACTGCACCGCCACTGTGATCCAAGCCCCACGCTGCAGGCTCCAAGCAAGGCCAATCAACAGACTCACCAAAAATCCGACCGACCACAAACTGAAGCGGCGTCGGGTCGCGGACCACGCGAAAGAGAATGGCCAAGCAAGTACTAGATATTCGGCAAAACGGCGTGAATCGACCAATACCGACTGCATTCTGGGGTCATCCAGAGGTCGTGGGCTGGGGCGAAACAGGCCGAGGTCAATCCAACCGATGCGGTGGAGGAAGCCCAACGCCAGCGTGGTGGCGACTCCAACCGCGATCGCACCGGCTAGCTCTATGAGTTTCTGTCTGGGAACCAGTCGTAGCACAGCCCAAGCAAGACTTAGCCCGAGGACCAAGTTGAAGAGAACGCTCCAGCCGTAGGTGGGTTCCTGCCCGTGCAGATACGAGAAGTTATCGAAGATGGAAAGCCAGCTTCGCCAGCCGGAAGCGGGAATGCGGGGAAAGGGCCAGAGGGAAACGATTGCCACTAAGAGCCATACTCCGCCAGCTACCGCTCCTGCCCAATATTGACTACTTGGTTCACACCCTCGAAATACCGCTAGGCCTATGACGATGATTGCCCCAACAGTCACCGCTTCCAAGTAGGGACCACCTGGCGAGAAGCCAAAAAAAGGCAGAGTGGCGACAAAGAGGTACAAACCCCATCTTGCCCGCCACATTCCAACACCAGCAATTGCCAACGGAACCGCCCAAACCCAATTCTCGAACAAACTTCTCTCCTCCGGTCGACGATCTCTGACCGGGTGATCGTATCCTGTCGCCACGGGTGAGAGACTTTGGTCTATATTCGTCACTCACGCCGCCTAAAGGAAATGAAAGATATGGATCATCAGTTAGCCATCAACACCATCCGTTTCTTGTCTGTAGACATGGTTGAAGCGGCAAATTCAGGTCATCCAGGGGCGCCGTTGGGGCAATCGCCGATGGCTTATCAATTGTGGACAAAGCACTTACGATTTGACCCCGAGAATCCTGACTGGCCCAATCGTGACCGTTTCGTGCTTTCCTGTGGTCACGCTTCAGCGTTGATCTATTCATTGCTCCATTTGGCTGGTTACGATCTTTCTTTGGATCAACTCAAGAATTTCCGCCAGTGGAATTCCAAGACTCCGGGTCATCCCGAGTACCGCCACACGGCGGGGATCGAGACCACTACCGGACCTCTGGGCCAGGGGCTGGCGACTGCGGTCGGTATGGCGATCGGCGAGCGGATGTTGGCGGCGCGTTTCAATCAAGACGGTCGGCTGTTTGACTACCGCACTTGGGTGATTGCCAGTGACGGAGACCTGATGGAGGGGGTGACCTCGGAGGCCTGTTCCTTGGCCGGTCATTTACGACTGGGCAAACTCATTTGTCTCTACGACGACAATCAGATTTCGATCGATGGTTCAACCGACTTGGCCTTTACCGAAGACGTTAGCGCTCGCTATCAGTCCTATGGTTGGCAAGTGCTTGGGGTTGACGACGGTAACGACCTGGACGCTTTGGATGCCGCCATGGTTTCAGCCAAATCGGATGATCGACCTTCAATGATCGTCGTCAAGACGCATATCGGATTTGGCAGTCCCAACAAGCAAGACACCGCAGGTGCCCACGGCTCTCCCTTGGGAGTTGAGGAAACCAAGCTGACCAAGCAAACGCTGGGCTGGCCGGAGAACGCGGTGTTTCAAGTGCCGTCGGCCGCTCGCCAGCCGTTTGTCGCCAACGCCCACCGCGGTGCCCAGGAGCGCGGGGAATGGAACGAACAACGCGCTCAGTTTCAGGCGGATCACCCGGATTTGGGTCAGGAATTGGAGCGTCGTTTGACGGGAGCCATCCCCAGTGACGTTGATGCCGACGTGCCCTCTTTTGTTGCGGGAGACGGACCGATGGCGACCCGCAAAGCGTCCGGAGCGGTACTCAACGGGTTGGCGAAAAGTCTTCCTGACCTGGTGGGCGGCTCGGCGGATTTGACTGGTTCGAACAAAACCTTTATCAACGGTCAGCCAGTGTTTTCTGCTGAGGTCGGTGACGCTCCGAATTTGCACTTCGGAGTGCGCGAACATGCGATGGGTTCGATCTTGAATGGCCTTGCCTTGACCCCCGGTTTCATTCCCTATGGTGGGACGTTTTTGATCTTTTCCGACTACATGCGTCCGGCGATTCGCATTGCCGCCTTGATGGGGTTGCACACGGTGTACATTTTCACCCACGACTCGATCTTTCTCGGTGAAGATGGCCCGACCCATCAACCGATCAGTCAGTTGTTGTCGTTGCGTTCGATCCCTAATCTCACTGTGTTGCGTCCAGCGGATGCGGTGGAAACGGCTGAAGCTTGGAAAGTCGCGGTGACCCATCGCGGCGGCCCGGTGGCTCTGTCTCTGACCCGCCAAGGACTGCCGATTCTCGAAGGGTCTCTGACTGGGGCGGCTGAAGGTGTCGGTCGAGGCGGTTACGTTTCGCTTGAGTGCGATTGCGCTCCAGAGTTGGTGTTGATTGCTACTGGCTCGGAGGTTTCTCTGGCGGTTGAAGCAGCGCAAGAACTCAACGACGCTGGAACCGCGACCCGGGTGGTCAGCCTTCCCTCCTGGGAACTGTTCGATGCCCAAGACGCGGAATACCGAGCGTTCGTGATTCCGGCAGCGGCCAAGAAGCTAGCGATTGAAGCGGCCAGCCCGATGGGCTGGGAGCGTTACGTTGGTGACCGTGGAGCAATTCTTGGGATCGACGGGTTTGGCGCTTCAGCTCCGGCCAGCGAGCTGGCAGAGCACTACGGATTTACAGTTTCCAACCTCGTCGATCAAGCGCGACGACTACTCGATCGCTAGTTGACGTCTGCTTCGGTACCAACCGAAATAACAAAGCCGTCCGGATCTTTGACCGCGAAATCTCTCGACCCCCAAGGCTGGTCGGCTAGCGGCTGAAAAAAGTCGACACCTGTGTCATCAACTCGCTTCGCTGCTGCATCGACATCATCACAAGAGATGTAAAAGCGCATCCCAACACCTTTCTCTCGGTCATGGCCTTTGGCGAAGTCGTCCTGAGACAGAAATAGATCAGCTCCAGCGGTATGCAGATGGAGCCCCACGACTTTCCCGTCTTGCTCGTAGCTGTCTAGAATCTCGAAACCCAGGGCTTTCTGGTAGAAATCTTGACTGGCTTGAAGATCGTTGGCGGTGATGGAAGGGGTTAGTTTCTTGAACATAAGTAGGCGTTCCCTCTGGTTAGGTTGATGGCGGACTCAACCAGAGAGTAGCAGTGGTTGGATCTGGATTTGGCATGAGAAAGGTAGACTCCCGGCAATGATTTACAAGATCTTGCACTTTCGATTGATCACGCTGTGGATGGCTCTTGTTGCGGTATCGTTGGTGGTTGTACAGGCGCAGACGGAACGGGCTGTGCTGCTGGATGCTGCGAACAAAATCGTCGAGAGCGCTGGGTTCGTCACCTTGATTACCCAGGATGCCGCCGGGAGGGGGCGATCGCGAGTGATGGACCCTCATCCGCCAGATGAGGACTTTGTCATTTGGATGGCGACCAATCCCAAAAGCCGCAAGGTCGAAGAGATTCGAGGCGACTCTCGGGTCACCCTTCACTATTTTCGTACCGAGCCACCGGCTTACGTCACTCTGCACGGGCGGGCGACACTGGTGGATGACCCAGAAGCCAAGGTCGAACACTGGAAAGAGAGTTGGGCTCCGCATTGGCCTGACCGAGAAGAATCGTTGCTGCTGGTGAGGGTTGATCCACAGCGTTTGGAGGTGGTCGATCCGGCCAATGAGATCTTGCCCAACCCTGAGACTTGGCAACCGCAGTCGGTTGAGTGGGTTCCTGAAGAATCGGAGACGTTGATGATCTCCGGCGGCTCCGTAGTTACGGTGGACGGCCAAGACACGGTGATCGAGAACGGTGCAGTGGCGATCGTGGCAGGTGAGATCGTCGCCGTTGGTGAGCAAGCGGTGCTAGAGGAAGCCTTTCCGCAGGCGCGGCATATCGACGCCCGCGGTGGACTGATCCTGCCCGGACTGATCAACACCCACACTCATGTACCGATGACCCTGTTTCGCGGTTTGGCCGACGACCTACCTTTGATGGAGTGGCTGCAAGAGCACATCTTTCCTGCGGAGAAGGAGCACGTAAACGAAGAATTTGTCCGGCTCGGAACCCAACTTGCCTGCGCTGAGATGTTGCGTGGTGGCACGACGACCTTTGTTGACATGTACTACTTCGAGGATGCCATGGCCGAGGAAGTGGATGCCTGCGGTATGCGAGCGATCCTGGGAGAGACATTGATCGATTTTCCCGCTCCCGATCACCCGACCTGGGATGAAGCCTATTCCTACACCCGGACCTTTATCGAGCGCTGGAGTGATCACCCACGAATCACTCCGGCAGTGGCTCCTCACGCCCCTTACACTGTCGCACCGGAGCACTTGGTTGCCGCCCACCAATTGGCGTCCGAGTTGGATGCGCCGATGCTGATTCATTTGGCGGAGGACCGTGCAGAGATCACCACCATTCAAGAGCGATACAACACCACCCCGGTGCGCCATCTTGATCAATTGGGAATTTTGGATGACCGGGTGATCGCGGCCCACATGGTGTGGCCGGATGAAGAAGAGATCGATCTCTTGGCTGAGCGAGGGGTGGGGGTCGCCCATTGCCCGCAGTCCAATATGAAGGTGGCCGCCGGGATTTCTCCGGTCCCGGCAATGCTCATAGCGGGGGTGACGATTGGATTGGGCACCGATGGTCCGGCCAGCAACAACGACCTCAACCTGTGGGAAGAGATGGATACCGCCGCCAAACTGCACAAAGTGCATCAGTTCGACCCGACCGTGATCAGCGCCCGCGAAGCATTTCGCATGGCGACCATTGACGGTGCCCGCGCTCTCGACCTCGACCATCTGGTGGGCTCGATCGAGGTCGGCAAGCGCGCCGATTTGATCGTGGTTGAGACTTCAGGTTTACACCAGATTCCTGCCTCGGACCCATATTCGCTGCTGGTCTATTCGACCAAGGCCTCCGACGTCACCACGGTGATCGTCGACGGAGAGTTAGTGGTAGAGAACGCGGAAGTCCTGACCTTGGACGAACGAGCACTACGAAGTACTGCTCTCGACCTGCGACAAGCGATTTCAAACTGACTCTATTTTTGTCGGAGAAATCGGCTGTTTTCTTTGCGACGGACTCAGCGCCAGCTTCTGCGAGGGATCATGCAGTAAGCTTGTGAAGTTATTCACAAGCTCTTATACTTTCGGCCAACGAAGGCAGCCTGTAGGCCAACTACGGTGCTGCCTTGTTTGCTGCTTAATCTGGCGATATCACCGTGGCTCTACATCGATCCAAACATGGCCTCGGCTTGCCCATCACCGGGCAACCGAGGTTGGAACTTGGCATCAATGAAGCACCTGAGTCGGTTGCCCTGTTGGGGGAAGAGTCGATTGGGCTCAAACCGACGATGTTGGTGCAGCTCGGGGACTCGGTGCGCGCGGGCCAGAAGCTCTTTGAAGACAAAAAGAACCCGGGCGTTTTCTACACCTCTGCTTTTGGTGGCACCGTCGAGTCGGTAAACCGCGGCGAGCGCCGCGCGTTTAGGTCGTTGGTGATCACTGTGGATCATGACCTGGATCCGGCTTCATTTGCTGCCTACCAGGGCAAGGCCCCGAGCGAGCTGACCCGCGACCAAGTTAGGGACCTGTTAGTCGAATCCGGGGAATGGACAGCCTTGCGCTCTCGACCTTTTGGACGGGTGGCTGCACCGAACTCACTGCCAGACGCGATCTTGGTCAATTGCATGGATAGCCAGCCGTTGGCGGCCGATCCGCTCATCGCGATCGCCGGTCGCGAGGAAGATCTGAAAGCCGGTCTCGAGATGCTCGCCAAGCTGACCGATGGACCGCTGTACGTGACCACGGAGCCAGGGGTAAACCTCGATTTGCCGCAAGGCGATCAGATTCGTCCTGAACAGTTTTCCGGTCCGCATCCGGCCGGTACCTGTGGCTACCAAATTCATCGACTCGCGCCGGTGGATCGGCAGAGAACGGTTTTCTATCTAGATGCTCAAGAGGCAGTTGCCATCGGACATCTCGGCCGTACTGGCAACTTGGACAGCCATCGAGTTATCTCCTACGGTGGCCCAGCGGCGACCGATCCGCGCTTATTACGGATTGCGCGAGGAGCTTCGGTGACCTCGGTTACGGGCGATGGCCTGGACGACGAGCAGACGCGCACCATCGCCGGTTCGGTGCTTTCGGGACGCGGGGTGGCCGATGCTGAAACTGCCTTTCTAGGGCGCTTTGATCGTCAGATCTCAGTGCTGAGTGAAGATCGAGAGCGTAAGTTCTTGGGCTGGATGAAGCCTGGAGGCAACGTGTTTTCGGTGACTAACGCCTTCGCTTCTACCTTGACTCCCGGTAAGCGTTTCGCCATGACCACCTCGACCAACGGCTCGCCCCGCGCGATTGTCCCGATTGGTCTCTACGAAAAAGTGTCGCCTTTCGACTTCGAGCCGACCTTTCTTCTCAAGGCAATCGTGATGGAAGACATCGAACGCGGCGAAGAACTCGGTTGCCTGGAGCTAGTGGAAGAGGACGTCGATCTCTGGAGTTTCGTCTGTCCTGGAAAGATTGACTATCGTCATGCCTTGCGCTCGGTGCTCACTGAACTGGAGAAGGACGGCTAGATGAAGGGCTTACGTCGTTGGCTGGATGGCCAAGAACAGCACTTCCGCCCGGGCGGGAAGCTAGCCAAGCTGTATCCGTTCTGGGAAGCCAATGACACCTTTCTCTACACCCCTGGCTCGGTAACCAAGGGGGCTGCGCACGTTCGCGACGGGCTGGATTTGAAGCGGATGATGAGTGTCGTTGTGGTGGCACTCATGGGTTGCGTCGCGATGGCGATGTACAACACCGGATTCCAGATCCACCGGGCGATCGCCGCCGGCGCCCAGCCGCTCGACAACTGGCGTACCGATTTGATGACCAGCATGGGGATGAGTTTTGACCCCAGCGATCTCTGGGCCTGCATGGTTCACGGTGGGTTCTACTACCTGCCGGTGGTTTTGGTCACCCTGGCTGCAGGTGGCTTGTGGGAAGGGGTGTTTGCGGTGGTACGCAAGCACGATATCAACGAGGGTTTCCTGGTCACCTGGATGCTCTTCCCTTTGATTCTGCCGCCGACCATTCCTTTGTGGCAGGTCGCTCTGGGGATTAGCTTTGGTGTGGTCATAGGTAAAGAAGTCTTTGGTGGAACGGGAATGAACATTCTCAATCCAGCGCTGACCGCCAGGGCCTTCTTGTTCTTTGCTTACCCGGCCGAGATTTCCGGGGATCGGGTGTGGATCGCCTCCAATACGGCTACAGACGCGGTTTCTGGCGCAACCTTGCTGGCGACTGCCGCTGAGAACGGTCAGGCAGCGATCACCGCTGGAGTCGAATGGTGGGACGCCTTCCTGGGGTTGATTCCGGGGTCGATGGGTGAGACCTCTGCATTGGCCTGTTTGGTTGGTGCAGTGATTTTGATCGCCTCGAGAGTCGGCTCATGGCGCATCATGGCCGGGGTATTGATTGGCTCTACTTTGACCGCGGGATTGCTCAACTTTGTTGGTTCTGAGACCAATCCGTTTTTTGAAATGCCGATCTGGTGGCATGTGGTGTTAGGCGGCTGGGCTTTTGGCGCGGTGTTCATGGCCACCGATCCGGTGTCGGCAGCCCAGACCCAGCGTGGTCGCTGGATCTACGGTGTGCTGGTGGGGGTGTTTGCAATCTTGATTCGGGTGATCAACCCAGCCTATCCGGAAGGCATGATGCTTTCGATTCTGTTGATGAACGTGTTCGCCGCCACCATTGATTACTTTGTGGTTCGCCGCAACATTCGTCTGAGGAAGGCGCGTTATGCAGCGTAGCGTGCTCTATACCTTGCTGTTTGCCGCCGCGGTGTGCGTTGTTTGCGGGGTGATCGTTGCTGGCTCGGCGGTGTCTCTCAAGGACCGGCAAGATGAGAACGCGACCCTCGACAAGCAACAAAACGTGCTGCTGGCGGCGGGTCTCAAACAAGAAGACGAAAAGCTGACGGCTGAGCAGGTTGAGCAACGCTTCGCCTCGATCCAAATGAAAGTGATCGATCTGGAGACCGGCGACGAAGCTCCCGAGATCGATCCTCGAACTTTTGACCAAAAGAAATCCACCACTGACCCCAGCACCAGCCACCGGGTGCCATCCAACCGGGCGCAGCTGCAGCGCCTTCCCAACAGCGCTCTGGTCTATGAATTGTTGGATGACAACGGCGCGCTCGACATGGTCATTTTGCCAGTCGAAGGCAAAGGGCTGTGGTCAACGCTGTATGGCTTCGTGGCTTTGGACTCGGACCTTTCCACGGTACGCGGGCTGACTTTCTACGACCATCGCGAAACCCCAGGACTGGGAGGCGAGGTCGACAATCCACGCTGGAAGAGCCTGTGGCCCGGTCGCCAGATCTTCGATCAAGGTGGTGAAGCGATCATTGAGGTGATCAAGGGCCGCGCAGGGAGCGCTGAGCAAGATCCTCATCGCGTCGATGGATTGTCCGGTGCCACCATCACCAGTCGTGGGGTCACCAACCTCATTCGTTTCTGGCTCAGTGAGGAAGGCTTTAGCCCTTACCTGGAGCGGCTGGAGCGTCAACAGACATCAGCGACCGATCTTGAGGAGGCGGTTTAGTGAGCAAGTCGCGCGACGTCCTCCTCGATCCGTTGTTCAACAACAACCCGATCGCCCTGCAGGTTCTCGGGATCTGCTCGGCGTTGGCGGTAACCACCAAAATGGATACCGCCTTGGTGATGAGCCTGGCGGTGATCTTTGTCCTGACGCTGTCGAATTTTTTTGTCAGTGTGCTGCGCAACCTAATCCCGACCAATATTCGAATCATCGTCCAACTGACCATCATCGCTTCCTTGGTGATCGTCGCTGACCAGATCCTCAAAGCCTTTGTCTACGATATTTCCAAACAGCTTTCGGTGTTTGTCGGCTTGATCATCACCAACTGTATTGTCATGGGTCGGGCCGAAGCGTTCGCCATGCAAAATCCGCCGGGGGCGTCGATTACCGATGGCATCGGCAACGGCCTTGGCTATTCCTTGATCCTAATGATCACCGCTGCGATCCGTGAGTTTTTCGGTTCTGGGTCGTTGTTTGGTTATCAATTCCTGCCGCTCAACTCTGAAGGTGGTTGGTACAACCCGAATGGTTTGATGGTGTTATCTCCCGGAGCGTTCTTCATCATCGGTTTCCTGATCTGGGGTCTCCGGGTGTGGAAGCCGGAACAGGTTGAGGAGGACTGAGGCCTCGATGATCTACCAGCGTTTTACTGCAAGGATGAATATGCCGCCATTCGCTGCGTTGCCCATTACTCGCCCTCCTCGACGTATTGCAGCGAATACGCCTGCGTCAGGCTCGCTCGGTCGCCTTGCGACTGGAAGCATCTTTGAACTTTCGCGACGAACGGGCCGAATCACCGAGGCTTGCCATGCTTGAGCATTACCTCAGCCTGGCGGTGAAGTCGATCTTTGTCGAGAACATGGCCTTGGCCTTTTTCCTCGGCATGTGTTCGTTCTTGGCGGTGTCGAAGAAGGTTGAGACCGCGATCGGTCTGGGTTCCGCGGTGATTTTTGTTCTCGGCCTGACGGTGCCGATGAACAACTTGATTTACAACTACTTGCTTCGCGAAGGCGGCTTGGCTTGGCTCAGCCCGAGCTTGGCTCAGTATGACTTGGGTTTTCTCGGATTCTTGACCTACATCGGCACCATCGCCGCTGCGGTGCAGATCGTCGAGATGGTGCTGGATCGCTACGCACCGAAACTGTATTCGGCGTTGGGCGTCTTTTTGCCGTTGATCGCGGTCAACTGCGCGATCCTGGGCGCCTCGCTATTCATGGTTGAGCGCGATTACACCTTTGGCGAAAGTGTTGTCTTTGGTTTCGGCTCAGGAATTGGTTGGGCGCTGGCGATCATAGCTTTGGCTTCGATCCGTGAGCGGATGCGGTACTCCAATGTACCCAAAGGGCTGCGCGGTTTGGGTATGGCGTTCATCTTGACCGGGCTGATGGCGATTGGCTTCATGGCATTTGCTGGGGTTCAACTCTAAGCCGACGGTGAGACTGCGATGAATACCATCCTGCTAGCAGTCTTGATGTTCACCGGCATCATTCTCGCCCTGGTGGCGGTGTTGATGGCGGCTCGTTCGCGCTTGGTTTCCACCGGCGAAGTGACCATCACTGTGAATGACGACCCGGACAAAGCGCTCAAGACTCAGGCCGGATCGACGCTGCTGGGTACCTTGGCAGCGAACAAGATTTTCATCCCCTCGGCGTGTGGTGGCAAAGGCAGTTGTGGTGTCTGCACCGTCGAAGTACAAGAAGGAGGCGGTGCCCTTCTTGCCACCGAAGAGGGGCATATTTCTCGCGCCGAGGCGGCAAACGGAGTACGGCTTTCCTGCCAGGTCAAGGTTAAGAATGACCTCAAAATAGCGTTACCACCAGAGATCTTCTCGGTGCGCCGTTGGAACTGCAATGTACGCTCGAACCACAACGTGGCCACCTTCATCAAAGAACTGGTGCTGGAGCTGCCCGCTGGCGAGGCAGTGCCGTTTCGCGCTGGTGGCTATATTCAAATCGAGGCGCCGGAACACGTGGTCAATTATTCCGACTTTGACGTCGAAGACGAGTACCGGGGTACCTGGGACCACTTCAACATGTGGCGGTATGTATCCAACGTGGATGAACCGGTGACCCGCGCTTACTCGATGGCGAACTATCCCGAAGAAAGCGGCATCATCATGCTCAATGTGCGCATCGCTTCACCTCCTCCCAGAACACCGGACTTACCTCCAGGGAAGATGTCTTCGTACATCTTCAACCTCAAACCGGGCGACGAGGTCACCATCAGCGGTCCGTTCGGCGAGTTTTTTGCCAAGGACACCGAGGCCGAGATGATGTTCATCGGCGGTGGCGCAGGAATGGCGCCGATGCGCTCCCACATCTTCGACCAATTCAAGCGATTGCACAGCGATCGTAAGGTGACCTTTTGGTACGGCGCACGCAGTCTCACAGAAGCCTTTTATCAAGATCACTTCGATTCGATCGCTGGGGAAAATCCGAATTTCAAGTGGCATTTGGCGATGTCGGAACCGCAGCCCGAAGACAACTGGGATGGCTTGACCGGATTTATTCACCAAGTTGCCTATGACAATTACCTCAAAGACCATCCGGCGCCCGAGGACATTGAGTACTATCTTTGCGGTCCGCCGATGATGCTCAAGGCTTGCATGAACATGCTGGACGGGTTGGGAGTGGAGCCAGAGAACATCTTGTTCGATGACTTTGGTTGATTCTCGGGAGTTGACACAACGACTCTTGCGGCGCGGCGGTATCTCGATGCTCGCCGCGTTTTTTGTATTCGCAGGATGCAGTCAATCTGAGGCCATCGACCGAGAAACCGCCCAACAATCTGCTGATCTCAAATTCAGCGAACCCTGGGTTTTTTCTGGTTCGACCATGGGTACCACCTATCGCGTGGTGGTGTCTCCATCAGCACAAGCTTCCCAAGCTGTGGAGTTTGAACAGGTTGATCAAGCGATTGGCAATGCTCTCGCCGAGGTCGACGCAAAGATGTCGACCTACCGGGCGGACTCAGAGATTTCTCAGTTCAATCGATGGCTATCGCAGGAGCCCTTTGATTTTTCCGCGGCCACTTTTACCGTTCTCCAACGCAGCCAAGAGATAGCGAGAGCCAGCGAGGGCGCCTTTGATATCACGGTTGCGCCATTGATCGAAGCCTGGGGGTTTGGCCGCGAGCCGGAAGTGGTCGACAAGGATCGATTGGCCGAGCTGATCGAGCGCGTTGGCTATGACAAGTTGCTGTTGGATCCGGGCCACAGTCGTGCCCGTAAAGCGCATCCGGCGTTGACGGTCAATCTTTCCGCGATCGCCAAAGGCTATGCCGTGGATCAAGTGTACAAAGCACTTCTTGAGCTGTCTTTCACCGAAGTCTTAGTTGAAGTGGGTGGCGAGTTGCGCGCGTCAGGCAGGCCTGACGTGCAACGGAGTTGGCGCGTAGCGATCGAGCGGCCGGATGGTTCTGGTTCGGCCCAGCGAATAGTCACTCTGAACAATCGTGCCTTGGCCACTTCCGGTGACTATCGAAACTTCCGTCAAGTACACGGGCAGCAGGTAGCGCACGTTTTTGATCCTCGATCTGGGAAACCTGTGGCACATCGTGGAGCGTCGGTCAGCGTCTTGGCGGACGATTGCATGACCGCTGACGCTTGGGCCACCGCATTGTTTGCGATCGGTCCCCAAGAGGGGGCTGTGTTGGCAACAAGACAGGGGCTAACCGCGCTTTTTGTCGAGCATTCTCGCGATGGCTATGTCGAGACGACTGTGGGTTCATGGCCCCAAACGGAAAGCACACCCTAGCTTTCTCCGATTCAGTCTGTTCAGTCCGAGACGGTTAACTGACCTCCAGACTGAACAGAAATGCCGTTGTACAAAATGACCTGGCCTTTCGCTTGTAGGGTCGCATCGCCGGTCGAGGTCACAGTCCAGTCCGGTCCCACCCGAAGGATGGAGCAAGACTGGTGGTTAACAACTCCGGAGACGGTTTCGTTCTGGACCGTTATGTCCTCGGTGCAAGGGTCGTGAACCACGACTTGAACCCCGGGTGAGCAGTTGTTGGCAGTATCGCTTTCGTTGACAACACTGTCCACGCAGGCTCCCACCCAGTAGGTTCCTGCCGTGGCTATGGTGTTGACGTCGCTCAAAGAAGCGATGTCACCCGCGTTGAGGGAGGCCACGGAGTCTGATGACATCTCGGTGTCAGCGGTCGAGATCGAGGTGTCGCTAGAGCGGTAGTAGCGCAGCGTAGTGGCGTCGGAGTTGCTGGCTCCTTGATTTTCCACCGTCGCGCTGACGGTCACACTCTGGTCCGTTGCTGGAGTCGAGTCCGACACGTTCAAGCCATTGACGATGAGATCAGGCGGTGCGTCCCTCAATCGAAAGTCGGTCACGATGGGTGCCACCGAGTCACCGCTCCGGGCGTTGTCGCGCTGATTGGCAATGCCGGTAGCGGTTCCATTGTGGGCGACACTGGGGTTAGAAAAATGGGGTGCCCGGCTGCAGCCCGAGCCACATTGATTCGAGTACGACATTACGGTGCGGTAAGAGCCGTTGACGAAGTGGCCGAAAGACCACGGGTAGGAGGCATTGGCTGGGTTGGGTCCGTTGGCTGGGTCGTGTTCAAACCCCAGGTTGTGGCCGTGTTCATGGGCGTAGGTTAGGTTGCCGACTGCGCAACTACGTTTGGTCACCTGA
Source organism: Candidatus Multivoradales bacterium (assembly GCA_965248055.1). Taxonomy (GTDB): domain Bacteria; phylum Acidobacteriota; class Thermoanaerobaculia; order Multivoradales; family JAHEKO01; genus CBDCXF01. Next base: position 1,738,335 of record CBDFIJ010000004.1, on the reverse strand, counting down.
AAAGCCGAGTCTTCAAATCCTGCCTCTGGATTGCGCATAACGTATCCACGGCCACAGTAGCTGCCGCTGTTGACCAGCAGGCCGACCATGTCGGCTTTGTGCAGATCGCGCAGCGCTGCGACCCCGGCGTTGGAGGCCACCCATTCCAGATCAGCGCTTAGGCTGCCACCGACCTCGGAGCGAACGGTCTCTGAGGTATGGACCAAGACGAAGCGTGCATTCATGTCGCTGTCGATAAAAGCGGTATTGGTGTTGTCCACGGCTGCTTGAGCAATGGCTTCAATCTGGTTGGTGCCACCAGCTCCAATTCGTGCCTCTGGGCTATAAACCACCATGACATCGATGCCATCAACCGGATCGACGCTGGCTAGAGATGGTTGGAGAATTCCGGAGTTGGTGCGAGCCGGTAGTGGTTCTCCCGCCGGGTCGTACGCGCGTAGACCTGCCGCTTCAAACCGATGCCCAATTTGGGTCGGTTCGAGAACAAAGAGTGGATCAAGACCGTCAAAGCGACCGACCACATGCTCTCCGTGCAGGGTCAGTACCACTCTACTCGATTTTTGACCTTCGAATCGACCGCGCCAAACTAAGCTGGTGGCGGACCTTCTCTCCGCTCCATCGCGCACTGCGGTGCGTGTGGTGTGGTCCGGCAGCTCGATCAACAGGAAAGCGGGGTCCACTGCCAGAGCCGCAGTATTGACTGAGACCGATAGCCCAGATGCCGCATCCTCTCCTACGATTCCGAAGTAGCTAACTAGGTGCTCTTGAGCGCTGATCGCGCTGGCCGAGGCCACCGATATCAAGGCTAATAACGCAAACCAAGAGACTGAAGACCAATAACGGGCCATAAAAACTCCTGACGATTGTGTTGGAAACGTAACGGTTCTCTGAAGGTTCCGTTACGATGGGCGGACTATGACATTGGTACTACTCACAATAGGTGTGATTTTGGTCATCATGCTAGCGATGGCTGTTGGCGTGATGTTCGGACGTCGGCCACTCCAGGGCTCATGCGGCGGCGCCGAAGGGATCGTTGCACCGGACGGAGAAGTCATCGTGTGCAGCAACTGCGGCTGCGGCTTGTCGGAGATGCGCGAACAGTCCGCGTCGGAGACCACCGCTTGAAAGCTGAGCTGCCGAGCCCTTCGATCCAACCGTTAATCACACCGGTTCGTCTGGTGCTTTACCCGGACACAGAGATCCACCACGCGGTGGATCAGTTACTCAAGAAAGAAGCGATTGCGGCTCCGGTGGTCAACCCAGAAGGCCAGTTGTTGGGACTGCTGACCGAGAAGGACTGCTTGCGAATGCTCACCGCTGGCGCCTACGACGATCAATTCCAGAGTGGCACAGTGCACCATTTCATGTCAGAAGCTCGCGAGACCATCCGTGAGGATATGAATCTAGGACAAGCGACCGAAGTATTTCTGCGCTGTAATTTCGCCTCTCTTCCAGTGGTTAATGAAACTCGCTTGACTGGTCGCCTGGCTCGGCGCGATTTGATGCGGGCAGTGAATCAGTATGCCTTGGAACTGCGCCAAGCCCAGGGCGAAACGGCAACGCCTAACCGTCCCAAGTCGATCGAAGAGATGCAGCGTCAAGCTGGACGCCAGAATCCAGGTAGCCTGGGTCGTGTGTTTTCGCGCCGACGGTAGTTTGATTGGCGGCGTGGGTCCATCCTCGGGTGGACTTGAGGCTGTCACCAAGACCACGTCAAGCTGTGCCGGAGGCGCTCGGCGCTAAGCAGCCGTGGAAAGACGATCGCCGTTTGGCGAAAAGAAAAGGCCGATCGCCATACAACGATCGGCCTTTTGTTCAATAAGTTCGACCGTCTAGAATTTGAAGGTGCTTTTCAAGTACAACGATCCGCCCTCATAGTTAGCAGCGCTTCGCCGTGGATATTGAAGGCCCACGCTCTGCCGGTTGGCGAATGGTGGATTGATCTCGTCAACGAACTCATCGAAGACGTTGGCCGCGCCCAAAGCGAGGCGAAAGTTTTCGTTGATGTTGTAGCCGATTTCAAGGTCAATGTACGAGGTCGCGCCGATCTCAAAGGATGGGTTAACCGCCGCACCGATGGTTCCACGCTCGTCGAAGTGCTTGCCGTAGTAATTGACGCGAGCCAACACATTCCAATCCTCGGCAAAGGTGGTATTGGCGCTTAAGACAAAACGCTCACCTGGGTAATTGTTCTCGATGTCTTCGATCGTCGAGGCACTGACCGGGTTGACTCCCGAGACGGGTGTCTGGCCGACGACTTCAAAGTCATTCAGATTGAAGATTAACGTCCAGTCCGTCTGAGCGCTCGAGCCCCAGTCGAAACCTGAACTGAGCACTACATCGATCCCCTGAGACTCGATTTCCAGAGCATTGGTATAAAACGAGATCGTCTGACTGATTGTTCCAGGTACTGGAATGTCGCCGGTGCGGTAGATTCGATCATCGACCTGAATCAAATAGGCGTCGACCGTGAGCAGGGTTCGCTCACCAATATTTTTGGTGAATCCGGCGCTGAAATTGACTGACGTTTCTTCGGTTAATGCCGCTCCACCCACTGCTGCTACCAATGGACTGGTCGAAGGCACTAAGCCTTCTTCAACCTGTAAACCGGTCGCGCCATCAAAGGTGGTGATGGTTTGCTGATAGTTGGCCTGACCTGGCGTGGGGGCGTGAAACCCGGTCGACACCGCGCCACGAAAAGTAAAGGTGTCGCTGACGGTGTATCGGGTAGCAATTTTGCCGTTGACGGTGCTACCAAAGTCGGAGAAATCCTCGAAGCGCAGTGCGTACTGTACAAATAGTTGCTCGCTGACATCGTGCTCGAGATCGGCGTAAACCGCAATGTTGTCGCGAGAGAATGATCCGGAGTTCGCAGGCGAGAACCCGCGAAAACCACTGGAGCCAGGGCCTAGGTATGAGTTTGGCTCACCGGGCACCAGGACGAAAGTCTCCTCCCGCCACTCGGCTCCAAAGCCGAGGCCCAGGTTGTCTCCGAGCGACCTGAAGAAATCGGCGTTGAAATTGAGCTCTTCCTGCTCCAGACCACCGACATCGTAATCTATTTGAGCCGGCTGTCCGCCCGACAAGCCGACCGCTGGGTTGATCGTATTATTGAGGAAATAATCCAACTCGTTCTTGCCGTAACCGACGCTGAAATCGTAGGTGGTGCCATTGCCAAAAAGACCTGTCAGCCCGGTGACTAGGCTGAGATCGGTCTGATCGCCGTCCAAGAAAGGCGTGAAGCCAGCCGGCAGGCCGGTAAAACCTTGGGCGCGCAACGGAGCCAAACTCGAGTGGTTGGGCGGGCGATAGAAGAACCGGTATCGACCCTCGGTGTCGCCCAAGCCACCATGAAAGTAGAACTGTGAGTTGTCGCCGACCAACCAACCGGAATTGATAAACAGTCTGGTGCCGCTGGTTTCGGGACGACCCCAGCTCTGCACCAACGGGGCATCGCCGAAAGGCGCATCCGAACCAACTCCAGGAACCCCAGCGTTAATCAGTGCTTGAGCGTCGGGGCGCTGCACACCGCGAGATAGCGCATCATTGTCGACCGACTCCAGGCTGATGTTGACGAATCCGTTGTTGGGCAGTGCGAAGCCAGTATTGACGCCGACCTTCAAGCTCTGCTCACCTTCGTAATGTTCGCCAAACTGGAGCTGCACTTCGGTGCCTTCCGAATCGTCCCTCAACTCAAAGTTCATGACACCGGCGATAGCGTCCGATCCGTATTGCGCAGCAGCACCATCTCTCAGCACTTCTACCTGGCGGATGGCGATGCCAGGGATCATGCCGACATCCACGCCGTGGGCCCCGTTGCCCGCAGCTGGCGCGAAGACATGCACCAAGGCAGAACGATGCCGTCTCTTGCCATTAACCAGGACCAGAACTTGATCCGGAGCTAGGCCGCGCAAAGAAGTGGGGCGCACAAACGCACTACCGTCTCCCGTAGCTGGGGTAGCCGTGTAAGAAGGCACCAGCGTTCTTAGATTGTCGGTCAGATCTGCCGAATTGCCAAGAGAATTGAAGTCCTCAGCCTGGATTACGTCGATAGGTACCGGCGAATCGACGACCGAACGCGGCTCAGTACTCCGCGTGCCGAGGACGACGATCGAGTCTGAGATGGCTTCCAGCGCTTCTTGGGCTGCTGCGTCATCTTCTGCGGTGGCCGTGGCTTCGGTAGCTGTCTCTTCGGTAGCCTCTTCATCCTGCTGGGCAGCAGAGGTCTGGGCTAGAAAGAGGGCGCCAATGATTGAAAGGGCCCAGGCCAGTTTTTGCAGGTTTTTCATCAGTCGTTCTCCCATCGGTCGTTCTTTGTTTGGCATCGCCGCGTCAGCACCAGACTGACTCACTATACGAAAGCGACGCGAAGGCGTGATGCCTTTTGTACTGTCGAGTCAGTGCAGAGGACTCGACACACCTTGTTACGCAAAAAGTGTAGCATGCGGTCTCAGAGCGCAATACAAAGTTTCATCAGATGAAACAACAGCCATCCTCATCTGTTCCGAATGCGCCGCCGCCGCGGAGTTATCACGTTGAAGCTTTGTCCCGTGGGCTTGCGGTGCTGTCTCAATTCGACGAAATGGCAGGTGATCTGTCGTTGACCGATCTGGTCAGGCTAACCGGTCTAAGCAAGTCGACAACTTTCCGGATTGTCAGAACCTTGGAGGACGCGGGATACTTGATTCGGCACGCGGACACCCAGCGCTATCGTCCGGGCCTCAAGGTTCTCAAGCTGGGGTTCGCCGCACTCTCCAATCTTGGAATCCGAGAAATTTCTCGCCCGTATCTTGAGCGTCTCGCCAAAACAACCGGGCAAACCGTGAGCTTAAGTTTGCTCGATGGGCGGGAGATTGTTTACATTGATCGGGTTCGCAACCGCGCGATCGTTGGCGTCGTCCTAGGACTCGGTTCCCGCATTCCGGCCCACTGTGCTTCGATGGGTAAGGCGATTTTGGCCCACTTACCAGAAGTGGAACTTGCCACGCTTCTGAACGAGAAAACCCTTGTTCCGTGCACCTCACGCAGCATCGTAGAGATATCTGCGTTGCACCGAGAGTTTGTTCGAATCCGTCGTTGTGGCTACGCTCTCAACGATCAAGAGCTGGAGATTGGCTTGCGCGCTGTCGCTGCACCGATTCGCGACCACGACCAACAGGTGGTTGCGGCGATCAATGCTACCGGCAGCGTGCGTACGATCTCTCGACAACGGCTGGTGAAAGAGCTGGCGCCCCAGGTGCAGGAAGCAGCCGGTGAGATCTCGCGGACGATGGGGTTTTCTGGGGAGGTGGATGGGTGACCAAAGCGAAGGGATTGAGCCCTGAAGGCGCGCTGGCGGGTATTCGCATCTTGGATCTTTCTCGGATTCTTGCCGGTCCCTATTGCTCCATGGTCTTGTCTGACTACGGTGCTGAAGTAATCAAAGTGGAACGCCCGGGGGAGGGCGACGGCACGCGCCAGTGGGGGCCTCCATGGGTTGAAACAGAGAGTGCGTATTTCTTGAGTGTCAACCGCAATAAGAAAAGTATCGAGCTTGACCTGACAAAGCCGAAAGGCCTCGAACTCGCGCAGAGGTTGGCCCAGAAGAGCGACGTGCTGATCGAGAACTTTAAGCCGGGCACAGCCGAGCGGCTAGGTCTCGGCTATGCGACGCTAGAAGCCGAGAACCCGGGACTCGTTTACTGCTCGATAAGTGGTTATGGCCAGACCGGTCCCTATCGTCACCGGCCAGGATACGATTTCATGATCCAAGCACAAGGAGGCCTGATGTCGATCACCGGGCCCAGCGACGGAGAGCCGCATAAAGTTGGGGTTGCGATCGTCGATGTTTCGGCTGGATTATTCGCTGCGACCGCGATCCTTGCGGCTCTACAGTCTCGCAATACGACGGGTACTGGGCAACATATCGACGTTGCATTGCTTGACGCTCAAATCGCTTGGTTGGCGAATGTGGCTCAAAACTACCTAGCTACGGGCGAGCCTCCGATACGACATGGCAACGCACACCCCAATATTGTTCCCTATGAGACGTTCTCGACTGCTGACGGCCAACTGGCCCTGGCGATTGGTACCAGCGAGCAATTCGAGCGATTTTGTCGAACCGTTGACCGTCCTGATCTTTGGGCCAACGATCGATTTCAAACCAACAGTCAGCGCGTCACCCATCGCAAAGAGCTGGTGCCGGAGCTACAGCGTTTGTTCGAAACTAGACCGACTAGCGAATGGCTCGACATGCTGACCGACGCTTCGATTCCGGTTGGCCCGATCAACGATATTCCGGCGGTTCTTGCAGACCCACACGTTCGAGCGAGGGGCATGATTCAGTCCGTACAACATGCGACGTTGGGCAAAGTTGATCTAGTTGGGCCAGTGGCCAAGTTCTCAGATACACCGGCGGCGGTACGTTCTGCACCGCCTCTACTGGGAGCTGATACAGAGGCTGTGCTGACCGAAGTTCTCGGCTGTACGGCAGTGGAGATAGAGGAACTAAGCAACGAAGGCGTGACCAGCCCCTCTGTTGGCGCGAAATAGGAGGACACACTTGTGGGTTACTCGGAGTTGGCGCTACAGCGGAGTGCTGAACTAGTCGTACGACAGCTTTTGGCGGTGCGCGCTGGTGAGCAAGTTGCTCTTGTTTGCGATGGCGAAAGCGAGATGAGAATTGTCGCGGCGCTCACCGACGTCGTCGAGTCGTTGGGAGCAGAGTTCACAATTTTGCAGCAGCCTTCACGCGACACCTCTCGAAAGAATGAACTAACTCCTGTGATTGAGCGTGGTCTCGAAGCAGCGGACTGCCTTATTGGGTTGACTCGTTCGGGAGGGGCTCCAACCTACGCCAAGGTTGTCAAACGTCTCCTTGACGATGAGCAACTGCGGAGCATCTCGATGGTGATGCGCGATTTCAATAACTTTACTTCGGGCGGTGCCTTAGCTGACTACGAAGCGCTACTTGCCGATGGTGAAAAGCTGGCAGAGGTGTGGCGAAAGGCTGATCGTATTCGGATACAGTCTCCTTCTGGAACTGACCTAGAAGCGAAAATCGGCGGTGAAGAGGTGATTGTCGAATGTGGATTTGCCACGCGGCCGGGACAAGAAGCAGCCTTTTCCGACGGTGAGGTTTCCCAGATGCCGAGGCAAGGGACCACGCAAGGAGTACTCGTGATTGATGGTCCGATTGCTCACCTTGGATTGCCGAAACAGGCTATTTCTCTACTCGTGAAGGACGGCCGGGTGGTAGCCGTGGAAGGTAAAGACAGTACTGCCGAGGAGCTGCGAGACATCGTCACTGGGATCGAACAAGCTGACAATATTGCTGAAATCGGAATAGGGCTCAATTCGAGCTGCCGTCGCAATGGCGATTTTGAAGAAGAGAAGAAGGCGCGTGGCAATGTTCATGTAGCCATTGGAGATAACCTCTTTTACGGTGGTACGGTTGAGTGCGCCGTCCACATGGATATGGTCGTGTACCGCCATACGGTAGAGCTAGACGGCAGCGCAGTGGTCGTCGAAGGAAGTGTCGCTTGATAATCTGTAGCCACTAGCTGGGTCGTTTTTCCAGGTGGCGCCGCAGACTGACGATCTGCATTTCCAGTCGCTTGACTTCCCTTGTTAATGCGTGGCGGTTGAGTTCCATCCAGTACCAGATCTTCATGGCGAAGATGGAACCAAGGCTGAAGAAAAAGGTGGCGGTCCACCAAACCAATTGCTTGGTGTCCTCAACTTCGATGATCTTGAGCGCGCTCCACACGCCGAGCACCATGTAGATGATGCCGATCAACACTGCCCCACGATTGATCCAACGCATGCGGCCTTTGAAAACCTCGGTGACCATCTGTGGCACTGACGGTTCGTCGAGCGCGTCATAAAACGCGGCCTCTTCTTCGTTCATTGCTTCGCGGATCATTCGATCCAAATTGTTGTCTTCTTGGTTCAATTTGGGTCCTCCAAGGTTTGTTTCAATTGGCTTTGGGCATGGTAAAGACGCGATTTGACGGTGCTTTCAGCAATGTCGAGCAGCCGCGCGATTTCACGCCGCCGCGCATCATCATCTCGACTATAGAGTCGGCAGAGTGCGGATTCACTTCAACTCAGGCTGAAAATCTCAGAGGACTGAGAGCTACGACGACGGTTCTTCAATCTCGCCTACCTTCAGCAACTGCATCGAGAAAAACGGCGTCCAAGTTTCGCCATCACGGCTAAATTGCCCGGTCTCAGCCCAAATGTCGTCGGTGAATTCAGCGGTGTAGCGAACTTCTCCACCGGGTGTGGAGAAACCCCAAACAACTCCGTTGTCGGTCAACTCAAAATCGGCGTCGGTTTCGCGCCCCGGAGTGAGAGCCTTCATCTGGTAGCGATTCTCTGCAGCGTTGTACCAAATCAGCCCAATCGCTTGGTGTGCGGTTTTGACTTCGTCGTCTTCAGACAGGTAAGTGCCTAAGCCTTCGATCAGCAGTGCCGTACCGTCGAGTTTCATCGTCACCTGTTCGAGCACCTGGCTTGATTCTGGTTCGGGTCCGCGCCGCATTTCACCCTCACCCTCCCAGGTGCCGACCATGAACGACAGGGCGGCCATGGCTTCCTGTTGAGCGCTGATATCAGGATTGGGTTGTGCGGCCATCGGTTGAGAGATCGCGGTAGTGAAAACAGCTGCGAAGATTGAGAAAAATCTTGTCTTGGTCATTTTGATTCCTTTTTTGGTTTTTCGGAGTTGATATTCAAGTGCCGAGGTCAATCCCGGTGACCAGGCTTGAAAGAGCGTCTAAGTGTTGCGTGAGACGAGTGCGCCCAGACTTGGTGAGGCGATACCAACTTTGCGGTCGTCGTCCAACAAATTCTTTGCGCACCGCAGTGAATCCGGCCTCCTCCAGTTTGCGCAGGTGAGTACCCATGGCGCCGTCGGTTTCTTCGAGCAGATCGCGCAGACGACTGAAGGTGATCTCGTCTCTGCGCGCCAGCAGCACGCACACCCCCAGTCGGGTGCGGTGCTCCAAGAGCCGGTTGAACCCGCCCAGGTCTTGCCACAGTGTTTCGCTGGGTGGGTCGGTTGAAGAGTCGCCCGGTAGCTTAGTCAACGTGCGGTTTCTCCCAGGACATTGCCGCCAGTACCCAGAAGCCAATGGCGAGAACCACGCCAGTCCACGTCCAGCCGTAGGGAGGCGAAAAGAGAAGTGCCAGATAGCCTACGGTGATCAAACCGCTGACAATCAACATGCGGCGGTCCAGGTGCAAGCCAGCCATGAAGTAGACCAGGGCGATAAAGATCAGGAACAATCGGGCGAGCGCTGGCCAGGAGATGTCGCCGGCAAAAACCATCGGTAGCGTCATGGCGATGGCGGCCAGCAAAGACCCCCAATGCAGCATGTATTTGCGCCCTGAGCCCTGGTTGCGCTCTCCGGATTGCAATGCCGCTCGTCGCCCGAGAAAAATGCTGGCGACAAAACCGAGCGGCGCCGCAATCAAGTAAAAGCGACCGACCCACTCGGGTGCAAAGTCCACCAAAGAAAACCCCACCAGGCTAATGAGTCCCCACAGGGCATAGATCGGCGCAGGAGTCCCAGAACGCGAGCGCTCAATGGACTGACGAATGTGGCTGAGGTCGTCGGCGACCTGTTCGTGGCTTGGGGGAATAGACGTTTCCATTCTTGACTCCTTGTGCTCGCGTTTTGCGAGTTCTCTGAAATTTAGAGTATATAAGATGACTTTGTCAAACTGGTATGGGCCAAGAAACTTTGTAGCGCCTGACTTCAACTATCCTTGGACCATGAAAGCCACGATCTTGACCGCCATCTTGTTCTTCTCGCTTGGCATTGCTGCGGGTACTACTGCGGGTGCTGAGGACCTACCGCACCCCTACTTCGAGGCAACAAACCCTGGTAGTTGGGCCAAATATCAAACCTCGATCTCCAGCGGTGGCGAGACCATGGCGACCTATACACGGATGACCGACCATACTGGCGGCTTCGCGGTCGAGATAGTGACCGAGTTTCTGGAAGGTCCTGGTGCTGGTGGAGGCTCAACCAGTATTTTTGCGCTGTCGCCTGACTTCGACTGGAAGCGACGCTTTCTGAGCTTCGGCAAGGCGCTGTCAGGGGCGACATTCGTCATGGACGGACGTCCGCCGATGCCGCAACCGGAACAGATGGTGACCGCTATGCGGGAGTCGATGGCTGAGTATGGGGGCGGGTTTGAGGCGAAGGGGAGTGCGGTGCATGACGGCATTGGATGTGACGTGTATGCGTTTCACGCGGTCCTCGGTGGGCCGAATCCGGGCACCATCAGTGGCGAACTGTGCTTGAGTGCTGCAGTACCCTTCGGGCTGGTCCACGAGTCGGCGGTCTCGCGCAGCCAGAATTCGGCAGAGTATTCGTTCGAGACGATGCTAGTTGGTACCGGGGTGGAGACGCCGCGATCAGCGCCGGCTCAAACCGCCCCCTCGCCACAACCGGCGGCCAAGCGTTTGAACGTTGCCTTGGCCTATCAAAGGGGAGTTATTGCTTTCGATTTTCGCGTACCGGACAACACCGATGGGCGTGTGCTCGAAGTGGCACTGACCAATCTGGGCACCGAGCCGCTGGTGATTGGCGTCGGCACCAGTACCTACGCTTTCCAGGTCGGGCCGCCGCTCGGAACCCTGTTCTTTCAGCCGGTCTACGAACAGGATATTGAACTTGCCCCGGGAGAGATTTCAGCTGAATTTCATAGCGCGCAAATTGGCGACCGCGGCGCGCGCGAAGGTTCTTTCAGGCTCGTGATGCAGAGAGGCGTGCCAACGCTGAGTGGCGAGATCAAGGTGGGCAAGATCGAACCGGCACCCTGATGGGTGAGCGGCGGGCCTCGCTGCGATCTCCGGACCAGTTCACTACCCACTGGCAACTGACTACTGTTCCCTAATGAAAATCATGGCTACCGCCGGAGGCCGGGCGAGCCTCGAGATCCGGTTGCCAGAATTCATCGGCAATCAGATGAACTACACCATCTTGCTTTTGTAGTCGTCCCTTAACCCCCAGGAAAGAAGTGGTTTTGATCAACAAGGCGAATTGCTCAAAGGTCTTGGCCCAGACCACAACGTTGACGAAGCCGGATTCGTCTTCCAGGGTCATAAACAACACCCCCGATGCGGTCCCTGGACGCTGGCGGCAAATCACCATGCCGGCGTATTGCACCCGTTCTTTGTCCGCCTTGAGGTTGAGATCACTGGCCTGCGGCAAGCCGGCTTTGGCCAAAGCACCGCGTAATGGCTTGAGCGGGTGACCCCGAGCGCTGTGGCGACTGGTGGCATAGTCCCAGCCGATTTCACTGAAGGCATCCAAAGGTTGCAGCTGAGCTGGCTGCTCACGATCGATTAAGGGCAGCTCCATCACCACGCTGCGGGCGGCGCCCCGGCCCCGCCAAAGAGCTAAGCGTCTTTGGTTCTCCAAAGTTTGAAAGGCTCCGGCCTTGGCGAGGCGAACCACGGTGGCTTCATTCAGATCCGCTGCATGAATGAGAGTCTCCAAAGAGTCGAAAAGTTGGTTTTGATCAACCACCTCTTGAACCTGCCGCCAAGTCTCCTGGCGCAGACCTTTGACGTAACGCATTCCCATGCGCACTGAATGCGCTTTTCCTGGGTTGACTTCCAGGGTGCAGTCCCACTTGCTGTAGAGAACATCTAGAGGAAGGACCTCAACCCCATGACGCTTGGCGTCCTCAATCAAGGTTGCTGGGGAGTAAAACCCCATCGGCTGGGCATTGAGGATGGAGCAAAGAAAAACCTCGGGGTGGTGACACTTCATCCAGGCGGTGGCGTAGGCGATTAGGGCGAAACTGGCGGCGTGACTTTCCGGAAATCCATACTCACCAAAGCCGCGAATTTGCTCAAAAACACGCTCGGCAAATTCCAGGGTGATGCCCTTGGCGGTCATGCGCCGAATCAGCCGTTCTCGATGACGTTCGATGCGTCCAGAGCGGCGCCAAGCAGCCATGTCGCGGCGTAACTGATCCGCTTCACCTGGGGTGTAGTCGGCCGCCACCATCGCTAAGCGGATCACCTGTTCCTGGAACAGTGGTATGCCCAGTGTCTTTTTTAGGACCGGCTCCAAAGATGGATGGGGATAGGTGATCTCTTCTTCACCGTTACGCCGCCTGAGATAAGGGTGCACCATGCCGCCGGTGATCGGCCCCGGTCGCACGATCGAGACCTCGACCACCAAGTCGTAGTAGTTCTTGGGCTTCAAGCGCGGCAGCATCGACATCTGTGCTCGACTTTCGATCTGGAAGGTGCCGACAGTGTCAGCTTGTTGGATCATGGCGAAGGTTTCTGGGTCATCAGATGGAATAGAGGCCATCGACCATTGCTCACCTTTGGCCTCGCGCAACAGGTCAAAACCCAGGTGCAACTGATACAACGCCCCCAGTCCCAAAAGATCGATTTTGAACAACCCCAGCTCTTCCAGAGACTCCTTATCCCACTGAATCACGGTGCGGTTCTCCATGGTGGCGTTCTCAATCGGCACCAGGGTTGCCACGGGTTTATAGCCGAGTAGGAAGCCTCCCGGATGAATTGACAGATGGCGGGGAAAGTCTTGGATCTCTTGGGTCAGTCGCAACAGATGGCCATAGGTGGGTGCTTGGGGATCGAAGCCCGATTGACGAAAAGCATCCGCTTCGACCCCGCCGTAATGGGGCAAGATCTTGGCCAGTCGATCGAGTTCGGTTGCCGGAATCCCCAGTGCTTTGCCGACGTCTCTGACCGCCGAACGGGTGCGGTAGCGCACCACATTGGCGACCATCGCCGCGTATTCTCGACCGTACTTGGCGTAGACAAACTGGATCACCTTTTCGCGGCGGTTGTGTTCGATGTCGAGGTCAATGTCGGGCGGCTCGGCTCGTTCGCGCGACAGGAAGCGCTCAAACAGCAGCCCCAATCGAATCGGATCCACCGCGGTAATTCCCAGGCAATAGCAAACCGCCGAGTTGGCGGCTGAACCACGCCCCTGGCAGAGAATTTCCTGGCGCCGACAAAACTGAACGATCTCCCACATGGTCAAAAAGTAGCCGCCGTAATCCAGTTCCTCGATCAACGCCAATTCCTTGTCGAGCTGGGTGGTGACTGCTGTCGGCACCTCGCCCTGATAACGTCCCTTGGCGCCATCAAAGGTCAGGTGCCGCAGCCAACTGGTACTGGTTTGCCCGTCAGGGAGATCTTCTGCTGGATAGCGGTAACGGATTTCACCGAGAGAAAAAGGGCATCGTTGGGCAACCTCTAAAGTCCGGGCGACGGCTGCAGGATCGTCAGTAAATAGGTCTTGGAATGCCGGAAAGGTGGCGAGCGCGTGTTCAGCGTTGGCTTTGATCCGCCTACCCGCCTGGGGCAAGGTGGTCTTGTGACGCAGAACGGTCAAGACATCCTGCAATGGTTTGCGACTGGCACGATGGTAGAGAACTTCGACCCCGGCTATCAGTGGCAGGCGATAGCGTTTGGCTCGGCGTCGGAGTAGCCGTTCTTGCTCAGATTCCTCGACCCGTCGGTGACGAGTAACCAATGCATAGAGTCGGTCGTCGAAAGCTTCGCGCAACCGGTTGGCGACGAAAAAGGGATTCACCTTGCTGGTCAAGAGACTTCTTTCCCCACCCCAGAGACCGATCAATCCGTTGGCGTGATCGCAGACATCACCCCAATCGACTTGACTCGATCCTTTTTCACAACGCAGTCGACCGGAGGAGATCAATCGGCACAGGTTGGCGTAGCCTTCCTGGGTCTGTGCCAGAAGCACCAAAGTGGTGCTGTCGCTGATGGTGATCTCGGAGCCCAAAATGAGTTGAATCCCAAGGCGCCGGGCCGCAGTGTGGGCTTCAACCACGCCATAGACGCCGTCGCGGTCGGTCAAAGCTAGCGCTGAAATCCCCAAGCGATCGGCGGTTTCGATCAGCTCTTCGGGGTGGCTCGCTCCTTCCAAAAACGAGAAATTGCTCTTGGTCCAAAGGTTGGCATAGCTCATGGGTTCTAGCTGTACTTGTTACTCCACGCGTCCGTGCAGAAACCAACGACGACGGACACGGTCGTAATAAGTCCATAGCAACTCGCCGTTACGGGTTTCCGCGAAGTGGTATTCGCGATGAACCAATCGACGCCACCAACCTCCAGCAATGATGAAAGGACCGCGCACCCGATCCACCGGGCTATCGGCCAAACTATCGCCCAGGCCGCGCATCAACCAGCCGTCGGGTTCTCGTCGCGTCCGAGGCGGCAAGGCTTTGGGTCGATGGAACAAGCGGCGAACCAGGGTCGCTTGGCCTAAAGAAGGAGGTTGCGCGGCGCTCAGTTTTCCTGCCGGCTGCCAAGTAAAGCGAGCTTCCGGTAGATGTCCATCTTGGATCTCGGCTTGACAGACACGGTGATCTCCCAGTTCTGCCCGAATGCGAGCCAAAGCACGATTGGCCGCCGCAAGGTCGCGTCGGGGAGCACGGGCAAATAACTCCATTTGACCCGGTGACACGCACCGCCCGTTGATCGCCACTCGCAACTCTTGAACGTTGTCGATCGATTGCGACTCTAGGCGCAATCGCACCAGTTCTAGCCATTGACCCAGGTCGTTGGTCGGTTCGGCTGGTCGGAGTTGTTGGGTTGCAACAGAACCATTTTCCGAGCACAGTTCGAGAGTCAGGGCTTGCGCGCATTCCCCCCGGCTTTGGATGGTCTTTAGCCCCATCGTGAGAAGCGACTCAATCCATCGCAGCAATCGCTCTAGGTCGACAATCGATTGCTCCAAGAAGACCCCTTCCGAGACCTCTTCGGTGAGGACATGGGCTTGTAGAGGGGGTTCTCGTTCGCCACAGGCTAACTCATGGAGTTTCCTGACCGATGTGCCAAAGCGACGGTCGATCCCTTGTCGGGGCAGAGTGATGAACTCACCGACCGTCCTGACTCCCAAGTCGTTGAGTGCTTCGCGGATCTTTGGGTCGAGGTGCAAGCGAGCTAGTGGTACCTGTGAGGCATCTTGTCTTTCTTGCTCTGGAGAGGAGCCAACCCGCAATTGGTGACCAGAGCTTTGCCTACCCGCTTGCTTCGCCAGTGCGTAGGTGCAAAAGCGATCCCAGCCGATAACGATACGGCCGACATAGCCTGCGCTTTGTAAGCGCCGCTGCAATCGTTGACCCCAATGTTCCAAGTCGGGGAACAGTCGCTCCAAGCCGGCAAGATCCAACCAAAAGATCCCAGGTTCTTTTTCTGAAATCTCGACGCGCGGCGAGAATGCCGCTAGTGTTTCTTCGGATAGTTGTTCAATCGCCTGCTCGACCTGAGCTGCAGCCATTTCTGTGGCGCGGAGTTCTTTGCTCAGCGCCAGTGCTGAGGCATAGCGCATCCCCGGCAGGATTCTTTTCTCTCGAGCCTTTTCATTGACCCAAAGCAGGCAGCCTTGCGGCTTGTCATGGTCAATGATCGCGCAAGGAAATTGCCGCCATTCCGGTTGCCGATTGCACTGCAGTTGGAGTGGAAACGCGGGCAGATCAAGACAAGCCAGGCGGTCCACTGAGGGTCTCCAGGTGTTGCCAACCCGGTCCGTTTTGCTTGTCTTTCAATACTTGAGCTCGACACCGGTAGCGTCTTCCGCTGCTGTCGGCATGCCGTTCAATATGTGCTCGTAGCGAGATCAACGATCCCAGCGAAGCTTGGGTTTGCTCTTTCTCAGTCAATAACAACAGGGCGGATAGATGCTTTTTGGCCAACGAGGCTAACCGTGTTTGGGCGCGCATTGGCAGGAAGGCTCTGGGTTGAAGGTCGATGGCGACCAAGCCGAAAGCCCCCGAACGCAGTAAATGATCAGCAGCGCTCAAGGCGTCCATGGTTTGTCGTGGGCGAATCACCGGCAAGGCGCCCAGGTCTACGCCACAGCGCACCGCGTCGGGAGGGAAAAAGGAGCTTCCCGGGCGCGCCACCCAGGCCACGGTTTCTCCTTGCAATTGTGCTTCACGAATCAACCGCATGGTCAGGCTCAAGACTGCGCTGGCGTGTCCTGCGGAAAGTTCTACCAAGCGACCGCAAAAGGTTGGC
The DNA here is from genome assembly GCA_965248055.1 of Candidatus Multivoradales bacterium. Lineage (GTDB taxonomy): Bacteria > Acidobacteriota > Thermoanaerobaculia > Multivoradales > JAHEKO01 > CBDCXF01. Next base: position 1,722,305 of record CBDFIJ010000004.1, on the reverse strand, counting down.
AAGGACCACCCAGTGGCGGTTGTCGGCCTATCAACCCCACGCCGGATCGAATCCTGGTAGTGCAACGCAGGCTTCCGAGCGGCGACTAAGTTCACCCCAGGAACCTCCGCACTTCGATTACCTTGCCCAAGATGGACAGCTCTTTGGGATCCGGGATGATCGACTCATAGCGCGGATTCTCGGCCCGAAGCTCGAGTTGTCCCCCGTGCTTATGAAGTCGCTTGACGGTTGCCTCATCGCCAACCAGAGCGACCACGATGGCTCCAGAATCAGCGGTCGGCTGGCGACGAACGACCACCACATCTCGATCCAGGATGCCGACCCCGATCATGCTGTCACCTTGCACTCGCAGACCAAACAATTCGTCGCTGACGTCATGCCCCATAGAGCGATTGTCCAGGGGCAAATAGCCCTCCAGGTCTTCCACGGCCGTGGTCAATGATCCTGCTTGCACCCGTCCCAACAGCGGTATCCAACGGGGGGATACCTGGACCGGTTGTGGCAGGCGATAAGCTCGGGCATGACCGGCCGTTTTGCTCAAACGACCTTCGCCAACCAGGGTTTCCAAATGCTGGCGCGCGGTCTGTACCGAACGAAAACCGAATTCCTTTTGAACCTCACGCACCGTTGGAGGCTCTCCCGCGAGTAATCGCTGGCGCACGAAGTTAAAGACGCTGTGTCGAGTTTCTCCGGGGGGTGTCTTGCCCATAGCAGCACACCGTACCATACATTTGTGTGCAACAGGGTTGTCACCCTGTGCTATCTTTGTCACAAGTTTTTTTGAAGTTGCATTGTGCAACGGAGCAAACAGGAGGTTGAATGAAGCGGTTTGGATTACTTGTATTAGCTTTGTTATTGGTATTTCCGGTGGTGGCGGCTGCCGATCCGATCAGCTTGGTGACCTATTACCAAGCCAAAGATCAAGACGGTAACGGCTTGGTTGATCACATGAAAAAGTATGGTCTTAACGACGTCCTAAACGGCCAAATGGACGCCGGAAACGTGATGGGTTGGGGTATCGCCAATCGAACCTTGGACGGGCCTGAGTACACTCATATGGCCTGGGTTACCTACCCCAGTTGGACTGCGTGGGAGGCAACCACTGGAGCATTTGAGGCTCACTTTAAGGAGTTAGGCGAAGAGGGCGAAAGCTCTCAGCAGGACTTACAAGACCTGATCCACGGCATGGACGAAATGGTCATTAGCCACTCGACCTTCGAGTACAACGCCGATGCTCCCGCAGCGGAGTTCTTGTCGATTTCCGTGTTCAAAGCCCAGCCTGGAAAACGCGCTGAAGCGAGTGCATGGATGGACGGTGGTAATGGAATTGATGCTCAGCTACTGGCCGACGGCGTGATCAGTGGTTACGGAACCTTCTCGCAGGAGTACCACACCAACTCTGAGTGGACTCATGGCGGCTGGCAAACGTTCTCGGGCCTCGACAAAAATGATGCAATTGGTGCAGCTTATGAAGCTGCTAGTAGCGAGGAAAGCAGGGCTACGCGGGCCGAAGTGATGGACCGCAGTGGCCACAGCGACGAGTTGTATTGGATCATCTACGGCCCGGGCATGGATGAAGAAGAGGAAGAAGAGGAAGAAGAAGGGGAGTAGCGCGTTTTCATCCGCGAGGACGCGGAGGGGCGGCTCTTGGTCGGGGGACCAGAGCCGCCTTTTTGTATCTGGAGGTTCGATCTCGAAACCGAAGATAAGCTGTTCAAGATGAAAGGTCGAGGAGTAGACAACAACCCAGCTAACCGCTTTGAGCGTCTATCGCTTGAATGGGACGAGCCTCGACTCGACCGGAAATCGACCCAGTACTTAGTCGATTCCAGCAAGAGCATCATCGCCACCAATAAAAGCCCCGATGTCGCCTTTGACGCTTCGATCAATCCTTATCGAGGTTGCGAGCACGGATGCTCCTACTGTCTGGATGGCGAAACGCGGATTCTCATGGCGGACGGGTCAACTCGTTCGTTGGCCGAGATACGTCCGGGAGATGAAATATACGGAACGACTCGCAAGGGCCACTACCGCAAATACACGAGGACTCAGGTTCACGCCCATTGGGCCACAAGGCAGCCCGCCTACCGGATCATCCTGGCGGACGGAACGGAACTCATCGCTGGACCTAACCATCGATTTCTGACCGAGCGGGGTTGGAAGTACGTTGTAGGCAAAGAGCAAGGACCTCATCGCCGACCGCACCTGACGACGAACAATCGACTCTTGGGCACAGGAGGCTCGACGTTTCCTCCAGATGAGTCGGATCACGAATACCGGAGAGGGTATCTGTGTGGGATGGTACGAGGCGATGGGCACTTGGCGTCATACCAGTATGAAAGAGAAGGGCGAACGCGCGGTAACGTGCATCAGTTTCGTCTCGCACTGGCTGACGAGCAGGCTTTGGATCGCTCCCGTCAGTACCTCGAGAACCTGGGGCTCGATCTTTACTCATTCGAGTTTCAGCCTGGGACAGACACCTCTCGACCAGTGCGAGCAATAAGAACGAGCGCTCGTGAAGCGGTCGACGTGATCAGGCAAGTCGTCGAATGGCCGCAGTCGCCTTCGCCAATGTGGCAGAAGGGATTTCTTGCTGGCATCTTTGATGCCGAGGGTTCCTACAGCCGCAGAGTTTTTCGAATTTCGAATACGGACCTAGAGATCATTCGTCAGATCCTAGACTCGATGTCCGCATTCGGTTTTGAATGCGTGGTCGAGCGGCCAATTCGGAAACAGGGAAAACCACTGCAAGTAGTCAGATTATTGGGCGGGTTGAAAGAATGTCTACGCTTTTGGCATACTACCGCCCCAGCGATCTCCCGAAAAAAATGCATCGAAGGTCAAGCCTTGAAAAGTGGCGCCGACTTAGAGATTCTTGCGATCGAGCCTCTGGCTGATGAGCGCCACCTTTATGATATCGAAACGGGCACCGGCGATTTCATCGCCAACGGAGTTGTGAGTCATAATTGCTTCGCCCGCAACAGCCACGAGTTCTTGGGCTTCTCCGCCGGACTCGACTTTGAAACCAAGATCCTGGTCAAAGAGAACGCCGCCGATCTCCTGCGTCACGAGCTCGCGTCGTCCAAGTGGCTGCCCAAGCCACTCGGGATGTCAGGGGTCACCGATCCCTACCAGCCGATCGAGCGCAAACTCAAGGTCACGCGTGGCTGCCTGGAGGTGCTCGCTGAGGCGCGCAATCCGGTGATGTTGATAACCAAAAACCAACTGGTGACCCGCGACCTTGACTTGCTCGCCGAGTTGGCCAGCCACAATGCGGTGGGAGTCGCGATCTCGATCCCGACCCTGGATGGCGACTTGGCCAAGGTGATGGAGCCGCGCGCTTCTCATCCGCGATCTCGATTGAAAACGGTACGCGAACTCAACGCTGCTGGGATCCCCACCTCGGTGATGATCGCACCCTCGATTCCGGGACTCACCGACCACGAGATTCCTGCGATCCTAGATGCCGCTGCTTCTGCCGGTGCCGAGCGCGCCAACTACATCCTGCTCAAACTTCCTGGAGCGGTTCAAGGCATCTTTGTTGATTGGTTGGACAGCCACTTTCCCGCCCGCAAGGACAAAGTCCTATCGCGCATTCGGCAGTTACGACAGGGAAGTCTCAATCAATCTGACTTTGCCAGCCGTGGCCGGGGGCAAGGTCACCTGGCGACTGAGTTACATGATTTTTTTGAGATCAACCGGCGCAGAGTGGGGCTGCAAAAGGGAGCGGCGAAGCTATCGGTAGCTTCGTTTCGACCGCCGGAGACTGAGCAGAGAAGGTTGTTTTGAGCGCGTATTTGTTGATCGCTATTCGGTGAAAGTGCTATTAAGAGCAGCGATCACCAATGAGATCCCTAGTTCTCTACCGGTATCGGTTCCAGTTTCAGTTAAGCTCCTTCCGATATCGTAGGTAAGATCGGAGAGCGAGGGTTCAATTGCTTCTTTAGCGATAGATATTAGTAGCGTGAGTGCCGTTTCGGTTTCTGTTTTTGCATCAAGACGAGCCAACAAGAGAGACAAAGAAAGTAGGGACGAGTAGTCACTATCGATGTGGGCCTGGATTGTTTTCTCGGCCAACTCAAGGCCGTAGGCACGCCACTTTTGCTCTTCCTCGATTTCCTTGGAACACTCCATAGCTACGACCACTGTTCGGGTTAGCGCTAGGTAGGCCCGGCCAAGATTTCTAGTATTTCCGTAGTTCTGGGCCGTATGAAGAGCAGATTTCGCGAGTGCTACAGCACTCGGAACAAGAGATTCATCGAGCTTGCCAAGTTCCATTTTTCGAATAGCCGCCCCCACTTGAGCCTCGAATAGAGCAATGCCGTTGCCAGAACGCTTAGCTGCAGAGATCGCTGCGTCTCCGAGGCGAACGATTTGAACTCTTTTTTGTTCTTGCTCATTCTCCCCGAGCTCAAAAGTCGCGTCTGCGCAGTTTGATAGAGCATGGGCTTCAAGTTCACTTAATCCTAAATATTCGAAACTCTTACTTGCCTCCAAAGAACGAGTGCGTGAACTCTCCAGTAGTTCACTTCGTGCTACACCCTCAGAAAAACTTGAAATGCGAGCTTCTGAAGCTGCCGCAGGAAGAAGTGCGGCAGCGATAAGTCGGACAAAACCGTTTAATTGACAGATGACAATTGCTCTAGAGGCGTCCAAATGGGCACGAAAGGCCATCCATAGGTATGTTCCGGGACCTTCCGAAGCAAGATAAAAGAGGGTATTGCTACGGGTTATTAGACCGAGGGCAAGATATCTTAAGTTGTGGGTGTTCTCGGAGAATCGGATAACTTCGGTTGCCAGACTTCTTGCTTCTTCAAGCAGTGCAGTTCTTTCCTGTCCGGTCTTAGTACCCAGCATTGCCCGCGCCCAGCAACTTTCAACTTTGATTAGTCCGCTCTGCGCAATCAGCAAATCTGGACTGACCGCAGTCTCGGAAATAACTCGGGCAATACAATCGCCAGCTAATTCCGCCCCCTTTTCGAGAAACCAATTCCTCCGCTCCTGACCAGCTTCTCCACAGCTGAGTTTTATTGCGGTCGCGGATCCAAATATAGAACCACTATCAAGTCCCTGTGCAGCAGCGACATTGCAAGCGGTGGCTGTGGTGATTTGTAGTTCGGTAAAACTTCCTGAATTATGCCAACCGACAACCTTGTCAATCGCTAACATACCGACGGTCGCCGCTCGTACCGCTGCGCTTGTTGCCTCATTCTCACTCACCGCGACGGTTGAGGCCACTAAGAGGTATGAAACCAGGTCACATCGAAGACGAAGGCCAATTTCACCATCGATCTTGTCATTGAAGGCTATTGTGCCTTCGATTCGGTCTTGCCGATGAGAGCTGAAGTTAGGGATTGCGGCAATACACACCTCGTGGCACAGCTCGACTTCGTCAAGGCCTACTAACCAGCCCGATTCCAAGAGCCGCTCCACGGTCAAGTCGAAGTCGTTGTTGGGGATGTCCAATGCGATACCAGCAACAGCTTCCGCTCCCGCAATACCGACGCGGATACCTCGTTGAGCAAAGAATCTGAAGAGCTTCAGAACGGTTTGAGCTGTCCGATCGAAATTCAGAGATCTATAGAGACTTCGCCAAACTAGTACTAGATCACTGGGCAGTTTAGCAACGTCTTCCGGCCTAATTCTTCCAGTAGTTTTCTGTTTTACGAGCCGCCCAAGGGATACAGCGAAGCGCGGTCCGCCATCGGCTGCAAAGGCGTGATCCACAAGAGCGTTCCTTGTCTCATCGCATAACTCAAGACCGATTCTTTGCTCGAGGTCGGTCACGAGACGGAGAAGAGACTTGTAGTCGAATGGGACAAGTTTTATCAATGTTGGGCTACAGTGATTTGGGGTCCATTGATGAAGGTTGTCTATCAACTCGAGAGATTCCTGCTGAGAGCAAGAGAGCAAAATTCGGTGATTCTCAAGCGCACACACTTCCGCGACGGTTTCAGTTACCAATGTGTTGTTTGCCTCCACGTCATCCCAAAGAAGGACACATGGTTCTCGGACGAGAACCTCGCGCAATGCAGGCAGATGTTCTTCCCTAAACCTGGGGCCGACGACGATCGTAGTTGCAGGGTGGTCACTGAGACACCTCGTTGCTAGTGCGCGCGACTTCCCGCTTCCCGGCCTCCCGGTCACAACAGTGAGAGTTGATGGCTCCGCGCAGATAAGTTCGGGGCGCTCAATTAGCTGTAAGCCCAACGCCTGGTCTTGAACTACATAGTCAGTAAGCTGGTGCAGATCTTCTCGTCGAAAGACCCGAAGGACCCGTGCTGGAACGGCTGTTCTGGCGGCTCCAGTGTTTCCGAGGGCACTGTCGAGGGCATTTCTGTTGACGAGACCGCCGTGACTTGAGTACTTTGCCACCAAGGATTCAATACAAAACAATATCTCTTTTGCGCGCGCCGAACTTATCCCCAAGGTTTGAGCCAATCGAATTACAGTTTGGTCAAACCATTGTTCGTAGCCGATTGACCCTTCAACGTGGACCAGAGCTAGGAAATCGTGAATATCATTGACACTTTCGCTGAGTTTCCGCTTTACGTCATCCAAGAACTGATTTTCTTCTTGCGAGGTTGAAGATTCAGACAAAGAGGACAGGTCTGGATGACATCGCACTTTGTCGAGCCATCGCCCGAAGTGATGTACCTTTCTGCTACAGAGTTCTGCTTCTGTTGAGAGAACCAAGCGAGTTAAGTTCGGATTCCTATCATTGAAAGCGACGATGAATTCGTCAATGGCCGAAACGAACCGCTCATTAGAGTTCCATGAGTATCTGAGAGCTCCTGACTTTACGGAAACTCTATGTTCAGTGCCATCGTGAAAGAAGAGATGGATATCGTCTGGGCGCGAGGCGGCTTGGAGTCTCACTGCGACAAGTGATTGAGTGGATACCCTTCCGTCAAGGAGAAGTGTGATGAGCGATTCAGTGGCAACCCGCTTCTCGAAATTCGCCCCGAGCCAATTTGCTTTCCCGCCTGATGCGTATTTCACTGACGCAGATGTTACTGGACCGATGATTCAAAGAGGCACTACTAGCCGAAAATAGGAAGCATAGGAATCCGGTCGAACAAACGAAGCTAGTGCTCCCAGCTCGCGGTGACGGTGTGAGGTTCCTCGATCAGTTGAGTGTTAGCGTGCCTAATTCTATGTATTAGCCATTTCGTCGACTAACTGCTCAGCTTGCATTCTCCTTTTGGCACTAGCGATACGCAAGTCGTGAGTCGAGAGCACGGCTTCTTTGTGTACTGCGATGTCTTGTTGTCGCTCCCAACTGGCTAAGGCGAAGTGCTGGTCGGCGGCGGTGACCGGGGTGAGTAGCTTGAGAACCACTGGCAGGACTTCAATAGTCACCAGCATCAGCAATAAGAAGCCGAACAACAACCCAATATGACTCTCGCGACGGGACAGGTCGACTAGCGCGCTGCTGCGGGCTGCGACCCCGGTGCCAAAGGTGAGGTCCACCTCCGCCAGCGCCGCCTGTTGCCGCTCGTCCAACGAGAAGACCTGCGGGGCGATCTCGGCGCGTCGGGATTCCAATTCTTGGCGTCGTTGGGCGACCTGTTGGCGGGCATTGTCGAGCGCGACTTCATAACGTTGGTAGACCTCACCCGCGCCGCGAATCCCGGTGGTACCGGGAAGATCGGTGCTTCCGGCGATCTCCGCGGCTGCCGTGGCGTCGAGTTGCGCCAGTCTCTGGCGATCGGTTTCCAGTTGCTGTTCGAGGGTCGTGATCCCGGTGTTTATGTCGCTGTGCTGCTGATCGAAGCTGCTATCAACCTGTGCTCGTGCGGCGCTCAACTGATCGTGGAGTTCCTCGGAGATCACATCGTCAAACAGGCGCAGGCCAACTAGGTGACCGTTGAGGGTTCCGAGAAACAGCGCCAGCAATAATCGAATTCCGACGTGACCCAAAGTTCTCAAGGGTCGGCTCCAACCACGCCCGGATTCCTCTGTAACTCTGGGCAGAGGCACCGGGGTGGTCAACACCAGATGGCGGTCAATCGCCAGGATGATCAGTCCCCACAGAAGGGCGAAAGGTGCCGCCAACCACCAGGACGCACCCAGGTAACGAGCGAAGACAAAACCGCCGAAGACGGCGATCACCGCGGGGATGAGTAGAACTGCGCCCAGACTGCTGAGGTTGCGCTCAGCGTAGGCGTCGTGGGAGCTGTCGTTGTCGTCGGTCTGGTTGTGAGATCCAATGCCACCGGCCAGTGCTGATAGAAATTGCCTACCTAGAGATGTTGTGGTTTGAGACTGTTGGGCCGGAAAGTGCGACTCCATGGCAGATCCTTTCTGGATAATTTCATCGGCAGACAAACCCAGCCATCGGGCGTCAGCACCTGATTAGCCGTACGCTGAGTGAGAAAGGGTTGTTTCAGAAAGGAAGCGGGTCGGGCAGTTTAGGGTCCTGCCCAGGACCGAAGTCAGGCGCCGTCGCAGCAGTGTGCGGTGCGCGGAATGAAGAAACGAGTCATTCGCATGCCTCCTTAGGTTGTGTCGTTGTCGCACAGCCCGCGTCCGGTTGAGGACAGCAACGATCAAGGGTGTCGGCCATGGTTCTGAGCCAATTGGATAGCTCATGGTATCGAACGGTGTAGTGGACTTCGCGTCCCACTTTTTTGGATTCCAGGATTCCAGCATCGCGCAGCGTCGCCAGGTGTCGTGAGACCACGGAAAGATCGACCGAGCAGCATCCCGCTGTTTGGCTCACCGTCTGCGGTTGGCCGCAACAACCCACCAGCTCCTGCAGGATTAGCAATCGACAAGGATCGGAGAGTGCCCGAAAAATACGGGAGTCGTCTTCTGGAGCAGCGGAGGTGTCGAGCGCTGAAGTAGTCATCGAGAGGATTCTATAGCACAGTTGCACAATTATGCAAGTGTTATTGCTGAGTTCTTTCGCTGGGTTAGAGTTGATTGATGACGCTGCCCCCGTTCTTGGAAGGAATTCGCGGCCAACTGCCGGGGATTGCGTTGACGATACTGATTGTCGCGGTTGCGCTGTTGGTACACATGCTGCTGAACAAGCGCTGGAAGTCGGTGGCTACTGCCCGCTTGAGGCTCCAACTCAGCTTGTTCGCGATTTGGATCTTGAGCTTGTTGCTGGCGCTGATCACCATCCCGATGGATCCGACCCTGCGCGGCCAGCTGCTAACCTTGTTGGGGATTCTGCTTTCCGCAGCGATCGCCTTGTCGTCCACCACTTTGTTGGGCAACGCGATGGCGCGCGGTCTGTTACAGATTTTCGACAACGTGGGCATTGGCGATTTCCTGCGGGTTGGCGATCACTTTGGTCGGATCAGCGAGATCGGCTTGTTCCACACCGAGATCCAGACCGAGAACCGCAACCTCACCACGCTGCCGAATCTGTATTTGGTGGCCAATCCTCACACGGTATTTCCGGCTTCGGGGACCATTGTCTCGGCGACCTTGTCGCTGGGCTATGACGTGGGTCATCGCAGCGTGCGGCAGGCCTTGATGGCCGCAGCGGTAGAAGTGAATCTCGAAAAACCCTTCGTCTCGGTGGTGGATATAGGGGATTTCTCGATCACCTACCGCGTCGCCGGTCTGTTGGCCGACCTGAAGCAGTTGGTCTCCACCCGCTCCAAGTTGCGCATCGCGGCTTTGGACGCGCTGCACGGTGCTGGCATTGAGATTCTTTCGCCTAATTTCCATAGCTTGCGTAGCTACCCGGAAACCAAAGAGTTCATTCCTCGGCAAACGGCTGCTGAGCTCAGCACCCCGACCAGTGCTCCTGAAGACTTGATGTTTGATAAGGCGGACAGAGCGTCGCTACTCGCCGAACTGCAGTTGTCGCACGGGCAATTGGTTGAGCAGATGGATCGCGTCGAGGAAGAATTGAAAAGTGCTGATCAGGATCGAGTCGAAGCCTTGGAGAAAGAAAAGCTCCGTGTTGAAGAGCGCCGGGCTCGTCTGGAGGCCTTTATCGCTCGCACCGAAGAACGCCTGGAAGACGCCTAAGCGGCAGGCCTTGTGAAAAGCCAACCCTCTGAAGAGGCAGACCCTGTGAAAAAGCAGGCTCTCTAAAACAAGGTGTAGATAAAGGGTGCAGCACCGATGCTGCCAGCCACCAGAAGCACCGCCACCAGAAGCAGGGTGATCAAGATCGGGGTCATCCACCACTTCTTGTTCTCTCTCAGGAACTGAAGGAACTCGGCGAATAAGGAATGCCGTTTCTTTTCCGCTTCGCGTTCAAATTCGTTGGACTTTGGCATAGCACTCCCGGTTCTGGATCATTGTACGCCTCCCCCCCACGACGTCGGTCGTTTCAGGTCAAAACTGGTTGAAGTATCTGGCCGCCGATGGTGTAGACTGACGTTTTTTCCAATAGCTGACGGCACTTGGGTTAGGGCGCCGGGCTAGTGGGTCGCGGCCAATCAATTTGAAAACAAGCGCGATCGGCGTGATCACCCCAAAGTAGATCAATGCCAGCATCAGATTGCCCACCACCCAGCCGATCGGCAGTGCCAGGGCGGTTAAGAATAGGTACAGATAGCGCATCGACCGTGGCATCAGCCAACCAACTGCGGCCAGCAACGGCCCGATGATCCAGATCCACCATGAGGCGGTGTTGAATCCATGGCGCCACCACAGGATCCCTCCCCATACCAATGAGGCAATCAAGAGTCCGATTGAGAACTGTCTTAGCTCTCGTAGTCCGGGGTTCCAATTGGCTTTGATCACATTAGTTCCGTTCGTCAGGGTTCATCGCTAGTCGAGATCGAAACTCTCTACGTAATCGCGGGCCTCGGTTTTCGACAGGGATTCAGGTTGATTCTTCTTGAGCAGCAGATGGTTGCCGAGCACCAGGACGTCCATGTCGGTTGCCAGAAAACAGCGATAAGCGTCTTCGGGAGTGCAGACGATCGGCTCGCCACGCACGTTGAAGCTAGTGTTGATCGCTACTGGACAATTAGTTTTCTCGTAGAACGCGTTGAGCAGGCGGTGAAAGCGCGGGTGCCGAATACGGTCGACAGTCTGCACTCTTGCCGAGAAGTCGACATGAGTTATCGCTGGGACTTGGGAGCGAACGACGTCAAGTCGCGCTAGGCCGGTCAGGCTTTCTTGCTCCTCTGACAGAGGGCTTCGTTTGTCGTCGCGGACATCGGCCACGATCAGCATGTAAGGACTCTCTTCTCCCGGTGCCAGCTCAAAGTATTGGTCAGCGTGTTCGGCTAGAACCACCGGTGCGAAGGGTCGAAACGACTCTCGGAACTTGATCTTGGTGTTCATGGTGCGCTGCATGGTGCGACTGCGCGCGTCTCCGATAATCGAGCGAGCACCCAGCGCTCGAGGTCCGAACTCCATGCGCCCGGAGAACCAGCCGATGACCTGCTGGTTTGCCATCAACCCAGCGACCTGGTCCATCAGAGCGTCGTCGTCGAGCTGTTGGTAGTTGGCCTCGGTGCCTTCCAAGAAGAGTTGGATCTCTGGGTCGCTGAACGCTGGACCCAGTAGCGACCCGATCTGGGAGTCACTTGTCGGTTGCACCGTTCGGGTCTGGTTGAGCAATTGATGCCAAACAAACAATGCTGCTCCCAGAGCCCCGCCCGCATCACCGGCAGCCGGTTGAATCCATAAGTGTTCAAAGGGCCCTTCGCGCAAGAGGTTGCCGTTGGCGACGCAGTTGAGGGCGACTCCACCCGCCATCACTAGATTCTTTTGCCCTGTCTGGGCGTGAACATGACGCACCACGCGCATCATGATTTCTTCGGTGACCGCTTGGATCGAAGCCGCCAGATCCATGTCGCGTTGTCGAAGCTCTTGCTCGGGCGTCCTGGGCGGCCCGCCAAACAATTGATCAAACTTACGACCGGTCATGGTCAGCCCTTGGCAGTAGTTGAAGTACGACATGTCGAGAGCAAACGACCCGTCGTCTTTTAGATCAACCAGGTGCTCCAAGATCAGATCTCGGTATCGAGGCTGCCATAAGGGGCGAGGCCCATCAGTTTGTATTCGCCGCTGTTGACGCGAAACCCGGCGTAGTAAGTAAACGCCGAATAGAGCAGCCCTAGGGAATGGGGGAAGTGCAGTTCATGGGTCAGCTCGAATTGATTGCCTGCTCCCGAGCCGAAACTGGCGGTGGCCCATTCGCCGACGCCATCCATGGTCAGGATTGCCGCTTCTTCAAAGGGCGAGGGATAGAAGGCGCTTGCTGCGTGCGACTCGTGGTGTTCAGTAAAGATGTACCGACCCTCAAAGCGCTTGTCGAGGCCTCGATCCATTTGTCGCGGCAGCCAAAGTTTCTCCTTCAACCACAGGGGCATCGCTTGGCGAAACGAGTTGAACCCCGCCGGTGCGTAGGCGAGATAGGTTTCGAGCAGTCGATCGAATTTCTTCAGCGGTTTGTCGTAAAACGCGACGTGATCCAATTTTGCCGCGTCCAACCCTCCCTCCTGCAGGCAGTATTCGATCGCTTGCTTGGGGAAACGAAAATCATGCTTCTTGCGGCTGAAGCGCTCCTCTTGAGCCGCCGCGACGATCCGGCCATCGACCACTAACGCCGCGGCGCTGTCATGGTAAAACGCGGAGATACCGAGAATGGCGGTCATGGATAGTGAAATGTTTTGGTCTTCAGCTGCGCCTCGAGGTTTTCCAGTCTAACGGTAGAAGGTCTACGGTCGGGCAATTCACCCTGGTGATAAACCATGGCCAGTAGGACGGACGCCCACCGTTCAGTGACGTTGGTTGTGCCACATTTCTCTCTGCCCGCTATGATTCGTGACCGGGAAGACAATAGGAATGAAGCTGGGAGGACGAAAGATGATCGCGCATCGAATCGCTGGCATCAGCGTGTTTCTTGTTCTGTTGTCCAGCGGTGGACTTGGAGCTGAGGGAACCGTCATGACCGACGCTCAGATCGGAGCAACAATAAACGCTGGCTGTAGTCGCGCCGATCCGATCGAGCACTACCAAGGGATCGGTAATCGACACCAAGTACTCGGTCCTTTGTGGCTTGAGGAGCCGGGCGAAGATCGGCCACGCGGGGTGATCTTGCCACCCTACTTGCGGGTCTACCTTTACGGTCGCTCTCATCGCTGCAAGAAGTTGTATGAAAGTTGGGCTGAGCACGTGGAGAAGGCTCGGGAAATGGCTGGGCCAGAGGTGTGGGTGGTTTTGTGGCGCAGCGAAGATCCACCCAGTCCACCATTTCAACGTCACACGACTTCCGATCAAAAGCTGTTGCGCCCAACCGAAGTGCGGCTTCGGACCGACGGCACCTGGCATGATCCTTTGTGGACTCGGGATCGAGATCGCTGGGCGCGCAGTTGGTTCAGCCAGGACTGGGATGACGGAGAGAGCTTGGTGGCTACGTTCTCCAGTTTAGATCACAGTGGAGCTCTCCACGCCGACTACAAAGTCGAAGAGGACGGCAGGTCGTATCTGACCGAATCCGAGATCTTTTCCCTGACGACCTTCCCAGGAAAATGGTGGAAGGCTGCTTGGGGCCAGGAGTCTGAGTAGAGGCGAATTCGGGATGATTCGTTGAGTTCCACAGTTGGGCACTAGGGAATGTGGAGAACAGTCGGTCGGAAGATGAGTTTCTCCAGAGATGTTCTGGGCCACAATCATCTATTTCTGGTCCAGAGGTTCCGTGTGGAGCTAAGATTCACCTCCCCGGAGGGGTGGCTGAGTGGTCGAAAGCACTGGTCTTGAAAACCAGCGACGGTGAAAGCCGTCCGCGGGTTCGAATCCCGCCCCCTCCGCCAACTGCCAGCGGCAGTTGGCTTTGCGGGCGTGATTCTGGGAGGTCTCTCGCGGCAACTCCTCGGCCTATGCCCAGCGCACAAGCCCCAAACGTAGGAAGTAATTTCCTGCTCTGTGGTTGCTAGAAGGACACCAAGAATCCCGCTTGCGCCAGACGAAATTCAAGGTCAGGTGAGGCTGTGAAAGCCAAGTGATAGTCGTAGCTTGCTTCGAAGATGAAGCGCTGTCCGATTGGTATGTCCACTCCGAGGCCGAGGTTGCCACCTCCCTCAAAGTCACCCGGATCGGGGTGATAGACACCCAATCCGCCGTTCAAGAAGAAACGAGCTGGCGCCACAGGGTTGACCGTGAACTTCGTGTTTGCTGACAGATACCACACGTCAACGTCAGGGCCCGCGGCCCGTCCGTCAAAACTCGAGTGACCCAGCTGGGTAGTCCAGGCCCATCTTGGCAAGAACGGGTAGACGAACCCTAGGTTGAAGGTCGAGCCCTGCCTGGCCACCGCACTGAGCGCGGCATGGGGGCCTGCCAGCCCAGAGCGGAGGCTAAACAGCGGTGGCGTCTTGCCAGTTAGCGTGCGTTGAACCACCAGCGTGTCGGGGTCGTTGCTGTTGACGCTGAGGACGCAGTTCTTGCTCCCCGGCACGATCGAGGTGAAGCGGGCCGTCAGACCGAGACACGAACCAGGGGCTAGGCTGGCCGGGAAAGGATTGTCTATTAGGCTGAAGTCAGTGCACCCGACCGAGGCTGCGGTTACAGCGAGATCGCAGTCTCCAGCGTTGCATACTGAGACCGTACGCTCGTCCGCCCGCCAGGCGGAGCCCACTCCGAAGTTGGTTGAACCGGTGACCCGGATGTCCTGCACCGTGCCTTCTCCGCTAACTCCGATCTCGACCTCGGGATCGTCGAGATCGTTACTTGAGATAGCCAAGGTCCCTGCCTGGGAACCCTGGAGTATCGGATCGAAGGTCACCTGAAAAGGAAAGCAGAAGTCGGGGCTGATTGCCACGGGATAGCCCGCCGAGGGCTCGGTCACCGCGAAACGCGAGTTGGACGAAGCGATTCCGGAGACGCTCAGGTTGTCAGTGCCGGTGTTGCAGACGTCGAGCGTTCCGGTCGAGATCTCTCCCCGACAAGTCTCCCCCAGGTCGACGTCGCCCGGCACCTGGACCTGGGCGTCCGTCAGGGCGATCTGCCAGATGCCGCGACCTTTGCTGAACCCGAAGATGTGCTCGTTGTCTGGGTCGAAGAAGAAGCGAGTAAAGTGCGAGAGCAGCTCGGTATTTTCAAGGTTGTTCCATGTTTCGCCGTCATTTACCGACACCACCAGACCCGCGTTCTGTGTGCCGACTACGATCTGCGAGCTCCATGGGTCGAACGTGATGCCGGTGGGGCTGATCGTGAAACTTCCCCCTTGCGTGATCCGGCTCGTGAGCTCCGTGTCGCCAAACCACTGACCGCCGCTGTTGGTGCTGAACCTCATTTGATTGAAGCCGCTATCGTAGACATACAGGCGAGTTGGATCGCTGGGGTCGACGTCCCAGACATTACTTGGCGAGCTTAGCCCCGTATTGATGGGCGTAAGGGTGGCGGTGCTGTCCAGGGATCCAGAGAGCCGGAACATCCGAGGCTGGCCTGCGACCCCGAGCCGCAGATAGAAGGTCGGCGAAGCGGCCGGACCGGCCGATTTAATTTGGCCGCCGCCCGGCAGCGGGCTGGGTCCGAGCTGAGTCCAGTTGGTTCCCTCGTTGGTGGTCACCCAGGCGGTCCACTGGGCGGGAGTGCCACCGTCGTTGGTCAAGAAGGCGTAGCGCTCAGGCCCGAACTGGGTGGCGATCGCGAAGGACGGGATGGTGCCTGGAGGATCGTTGAAGCCTACCGATCCAGAAAATCCAGGATCTGCAATATGATTACTGCAGCCGAAGCAGACTCGAAAGAACACCCTCGCCGGCGGTGTGAGGTCTGCCATCAAGCCGTAGCCGTCGGCTCCCACTGGCCTGGTCCAGGTGGCGGCGTTGTTCTCGCTTACGTAGAAGCCGTTGTCCTGGGTCCCAGCATAGAGATCGGTGGTGCCACCGCCCTGGAGCGTGCCGGCATGGGCTACGACATCGAGGGCGTGTAGACCCCGGTTCCCATCCTGCCAGTTCGCGCCGCAGTCCACCGATGTGGCAAGGCCGCCGTCGTTGGAGGCCACCAGCGCACAATTCGGCGATGCCGGATCGAAGGCCCAGTCGCTTGGGTCGGAGTGCAGACCGGAGCCGAAGGTCGGCCAGTTGGCAGCACCGGTCGAGCAACGCGGAGAGTTGCCGATGTTGCAACGCTGCCGACGGACACGCTGGCTGTCGCCGTAGTAGACAAAGAAACGGTCCGCGTTGCCCGGGTCGGGCTGGTTCACCACCCAAGGATCGCGGCAGTTCTGCGAACCCACGTTCATGCTGACCCATCCACCAGCGGCGCCACCGGAGGCATTCTCCATTAACCGCGCCTGGCAAAACCCGGCCGGGGTAGTGCCACTGTAGTTCGCTAGATAAACGGTGTCGGCGTTCTGCGGGGCTGTCGCCACGTTACATGGATTGAACGATCCGTTGTTGACTCGGCGAGCCGGCGAGTTGGGATCAGGCGCGCTCCAGGTGGCGCCGCCATCCGTCGAGCGGAAGAAGCCCTCGTCACCGCAGACATCGAGCTGAACATTGGCACCTACCACACGAGCCTCGACGTCGAAGTAGATGGTCCGGTTGTTGCACCAAGTGGCGTCGCTCGTGGTGCACGGGTCAACATGGTTCCAGGTAGCGCCGGAATCGTTGCTGATCGAGATGCCACAATCTGTGGCCACGTAGACATCGCGGTGGCGGGTGGGGTGATCCGCGATTGCGATGCCCCAGGTGGATACCTGGCCTGAGCAACCCGGGTCTGACGTGGCGGGCTTGGTCCAGCTCGCCCCGCCGTTGCCACTCACCCAGATGCCTCCGCGATTTGGGACCTCAGTGTTGGACCGGCCACTGGCGATTAACACGCTGGGATCGCGAGGATCGAACAAGATGTCACGCGCGAGGGGTACCGGGATCTCGTCGATGTGTGCCCAGGTGGTACCGCCATCGGCGCTGACGTAGAATCCGCCTCGCTCGGAGGCAGCGTAGACCACGTTACGGTTCAGGGGATGAATAGTGACTCCAAGGGTGCGCCCACCGAAACGCGGCTCACCTGGCAGGCCGTCTGGATTCACGTCGGTGACCTGGGCCGGGAGCGTCGTCGCTCCGCCGAGAACAAGGAGTACCATTACGGCGATGGCGGGAATGTGAGTCAGTTGCTCGTTTTTTTTCATCTCGTCCTCCTCTCTAGTTCGGGCCAGTTCGCACGTTGGGCCGTACCGTGACGATAAGGCTTCCGAAGGAACGGATCTGCTCGCCGGTCGATCCTTGCTGGATTGCCTCGATCCTTACTTCTCCCGAAGCGGAGACCGCAGGCACCATCCCTTCTGCGCTGAGCGTCCCATCTGGATTGACTGGGACGTCGAAGGCCACGACCAGCCCGTCGATCAGGATGTCGACTGGTGAGCATCTGGTAGCGGCGCAGAAACCACGCCCCTTAAAGGTCACTGTCCTTCCCGGACGGCCTTCATAGGCCGAGACCTCCAGTATCGGCGGCGCGGGCCCTACGTCGTAGCCAGCCCTCGCAACATCACTCGACGGTTCTCCACAGAGCTGCGTTTCGTGCGAGGGCTTGGCTCCTTCGGCGAGACCTTGGGCGATTAGCATGTACTTGCCTGGTTGTGTTTCGGACGGAATGGTCACCTGGGTCACGAATCCGCCGTCCTTACGCATCGTGGCGAAGCCCAACGGTTCGCCATCCAGGGTGTTCAGATAGATCCCGACCCCGCAGTTGTTGATGAATCCAGATCCCTGCAACTGGACCGCGCTCCCCGCGATCCCTGAAGTGGGCTCGGCGATCAGAATAGATCCCTGTCGGGACTCCTGTTCATCGTTACCGTTGTCGTCTTGGACAACGATCCCAGCGAGCACTGGCCCTGCCAGGGTGAGGAGAATAAGGAAAATCACGTACGTTATATCTCGATGGTTCATCGGACCTCCCTCACGGTCGCTTCTTCGGCTTCTGACAATTACCGTTCATTAATGGATTCACATTGGAGCTTGCTTCATCAGGGGTGCCATGTATTCTCTCTGTCACGCGAAACCTCTTGTCATATGAAAGATCCCTTCTGTGCAATTTGGGTTAGCTCGCCGATGACTTGTCGAGATTTTCTCAGGCGAGATGAACGAGTGGAGGTCTGCAAGGCGGGCAGTTGGCTATCGTAGTTATCTAGAAATACATAAGATCACCCGAGTCCGCCCCCGGGGCGGGATTTTTGTTTCTTGCGCTCGCCAGGTTTCGGGCTCTTTTTGGTGAGATGTGGACACAATACTTTGTTTGTGTCCCCAATGAAGATGTTCTAATTGCTGCGCATGAGATACAGACAACCTAGGCGGACGAGGTAGCAGATTGTTGAGCGCGGTTCAGGATTATTGGATCGAAGTTCCCGCCGGCGAGTTCTGGATGGGCGGTGGGCCAAGCTCGGCGGAGAATCCCCGCCACAAGGTTTTCGTCTCGGCCTTTCGCCTGGCCCGCGCACCGGTGACCAGAGAGGAGTACCAGGCGTTCTTTGATGCCACCGGTTACCCGGAACCGAAGTTTTGGCAGGAGACCAAGTTCGGGCACCCGAAGATGCCAGCAGTTGGCCCTTCTTGGCACGACTCGATGGCCTTCTGCGCCTGGATAGGTGAGCTCTGGAACGAGCCGGTGGGGTTGCCGACCGAGGCGCAATGGGAGCGGGCAGCTCGCGGCGACCGCGATGTCCTTTATCCATGGGGTGACATGTCGCCGGAGGAAGCCCTGCCCGACTACGACCAACGCTGGCAGGACGGGCCCGAACCCGTGGACGCCTATCCGTCGCTACATCCCTGGGGTTTCTTGGGTCTGGGCGAGAATGTACACGAGTGGTGTGCTGATTGGTTTGACGCTGGCTACTACGCGGTTTCTCCAGTCGACAATCCGCAGGGCCCTTCCGAGGGTCGCCGCCGCGCGTCGCGCGGAGGTGCTTGGCGTCACGCAGTGCCGGTTTCAACCTGCACTCACCGTTCCTCGATTCCTCCCGACCGGCGCTACAACGACTATGGCTTCCGTCTACTGTCGAATAGCCATCCATAGAGGAGGGGGGACACAATACTTTGTTTGTGTCCCCATCAAAGATGGTCTAGCATGCGCCTTCTAATGACGACCGCATCCATCCAACTCGCAATTTCTGGATCTTGGTGGTGGCCCTCCAACGCGGGCCGCTGGCTGTCGTAGTTTTTTAGAAATACTCAGACCACCCGAGCCCGCCAACCCGGCGGGCTTTTTTGTTGTTGCTCGCCAGGTTTCGGGCTCTTTTTGAAAAAGGAGTTCGAACGTGATTATTATTCTCAAACCCAACGCCACACCGGAAGTGGCGGCTGAGCTGATGGCCAAGATTGAGGCTGAGGGTTGCCGCCCGTTACACATGCCTGGCGCTGAACGGGTTGTCCTTGGTGCGCTGGGCGACGAGCGGGTGCTTGAGCGTCTGCACCTGGAGAGCCACCCCGAGGTCGAAGAGGTCAAACGGGTTCTCGCCCCTTATCAGTTGGTTAGCCGTGAAGCCCACCAAGCCGATTCAACGGTGGATATTGGTGGGGTCAAAATCGGCGGTGGATCATTTGTTGTGGTGGCCGGTCCGTGTGCAATTGAGAGTCTGGACCAACTCCAGGACACCGCAGAAGCGGTTCGAGACGGTGGCGGTCATTTGCTGCGCGGAGGTGCTTTCAAGCCGCGCACCAGCCCCTACAGTTTTCAGGGATTGGGAACCGAAGGTCTGGAGATCTTGCAGCAGGTCTCCCAGAAAACTAATCTGCCAACCGTGACCGAGGTGGTCGAGGTGCAGGACGTTGAAGAAGTGGAGCGCTATGCCGACTGCTTTCAAATTGGTGCTCGCAATATGCAGAACTTTCGCCTACTGAAGGCTGTTGGGCGAAGCAAGAAGCCGGTGATTCTGAAGCGCGGCATGGCAGCCAAACTGGACGACCTTCTGCTCGCCGCCGAGTACGTGGTGAGTGAGGGCAACTCGCAAGTCGTTCTGTGCGAGCGGGGTATTCGTACTTTCGAGACCGCAACGCGTAACACCCTCGACTTGGCGGCAGTGCCCTACCTCAAACAACGCACTCATCTGCCGGTGGTGGTCGATCCCTCCCACGGAACCGGGCTGCGCGAGCTGGTGATTCCTACTACATTGGGAGCTGCTGCTGTGGGTGCTGACGGCATCGTGGTGGAGGTCCATCGAGATCCCGGGGAAGCGCTCTCCGATGGCAAACAATCTCTTTATCCTGACCAATTCGTGGAGCTGATGCAGGCCTTGCCTCCGCTGCTGGCTGGGTTGGGACGGAGTCTGGCGTGAGCCTCGGTAGCTCCAGAAGTAGCCACGGACGGAAGTCCGGCTACCAGCTCAACGTGAACCCGGAGCCGTGTGGGTTGTATCAATTCTTGACTGAAGATCGACCCCACACGGCACTGCTGGAGTCGGGTGATGGCACTGAAGGGCAGCCGGGGCAGAGCTTGATTCTGGAACGCGCAGCTTTGCGTATTCAGATCCACAATCGGTCGGCAGAAATTTCTCCACTCACCGCTTTGGGCCGCGAGCTGTGTCGAAGGATGGTCGAAGAATCGCCGTTGCGACCTTTTGTCGAGGATACCGGAGAAGATCGCGTCTCCTTGCGATTTCCCGACCCCGACCCCTATTTGGAAGACTTGGAGCGACTGACCGAGCCCAGCCCTTTGGACGTACCTCGTTGCCTGCTGCGTGTTCTGGAACCGGTGCCAGCCGATCAGCGACTTTTGGTCGGTATTCTCAATTTTGAGTTGATCGGCGCCTTTGAAGACATTCCTGGGATGGACCTCGATGCTGCCCGGGCTGAGTTCCTACTGGCGGAGCGCTTTGTGCGCATCGATCACAGTTCTGGTCGGACGCAAGTGGTGGATCTGGAGGACGCTGATCGTAGCTTGGAGGCCAAGGTGCTTGGGTTTGTCAGCGGCAGTCCTCCGGTGGATTTTGAGGAACCCTCGGAGTTTGAGAAACCTAGTGCGGAGGGCGAGGTCGCGGTTGACCTTGACGATCAGGCCTTTGCCCAAGTGGTGCGCCAGTGCAGCCATGAGATCGAGCGAGGCGAAGTTTTTCAAGTGGTGCCATCGCGCAGTTTCACTATGCCGTGCTGCGATTCCTTTTCCGCCTATCAACGGTTACGCCGACTCAACCCCAGTCCCTACCAGTTCTTTGTGCGCTCCGAACAGGAAGTGTTGTTTGGCGCCTCGCCAGAAACTTGCGTCAAAGTGACTCCCTCTGCCGATGGTCCCGAACTCACACTGCGGCCGATCGCCGGAACCCGACCGCGCGGTCGTGACCAGGATGGTGAGCTGATCGCCGATCTGGACAACCGCTTGAGCGCGGAGTTGGTGCTCGACAGCAAAGAGCAGGCGGAACACATGATGTTGGTGGATCTGGCGCGCAACGATGTGGCGCGGGTGTGTCAGGCGGGAAGCCGCCGGGTCACCCGCCTCTTGGCTCTCGAACACTATTCCCACGTGTCCCACTTGGTGTCGGAGGTGCGGGGTCACCTGCGCCCCAGCCTTGACGCTCTGTATGCCTATCAAGCCTGCATGAACATGGGGACTTTGACTGGGGCGCCCAAGCTGCGGGCGACCGAGCTAATTGCTCAATTGGAAGCGACACCGAGGGGCCCCTATGGAGGCGCGGTGGCGTACCTGCTGGGAGATGGCGGTCCACAGACGGTTTTTGACAGCGCGATAGTAATCCGTTCGGCTCAGGTCAAAGATGGGGTTGCTCAGGTGCGAGCTGGGGCTGGAGTGGTGCGCGACTCAGACCCCCAGTCGGAGGCGGAAGAGACCCGCCGCAAAGCCGAGGCGGTGCTTCTGGCGCTGCGTCCCGGCAAGACGGAGACGGCTTTATGAAAGCAATGCCGGTGATTCTGGTGGACAATCGAGACTCGTTCACCTTCAATTTAGTCGACAGCTTTCGGCGTCTGGGTTGCCCAGTGTCTGCCTACCGTAACTGCACTTCAGTCACTCATTTGGTGGAATTGGCGGTTCGTGAACAAGCGCTGATTGTGCTTTCTCCCGGACCGGGGAGGCCGGACGACGCGGGTTGTTGTTTGGAACTGACTGCGATCGCGGCGGGAAAAGTACCGATCTTGGGTGTTTGTCTGGGCTTACAGACCATCGGTCAGGTTTCTGGAGTTCCGGTGGTTCCAGCACCACAGCCGGTCCATGGACAGGCTTCCTATCTCGATCACGATGGCGAAGGGCTGTTGGTCGGCCTGCCCTCGACCATCCGGGTCGGTCGCTATCACAGCTTGTGCATCGCCTCGCTGCCGAGTTCGTTTCAAGTTCACGCTCAACTCGACGGTATGGTGATGGCAGCCTCAAAAAAGGAGACCGGCCAGATGGGTCTGCAGTTTCACCCGGAGTCAATTCTGACGCCGTATGGTGATGCGATTCTCGCCAACAGTCTGGACCTGAGTCGGAGGTTCTACGATGCGTGATGTGTTGGATCGACTGTGCCGAAGGCAAGACCTGAACGCCGAAACGGTTGAGGCTATCTTTGCTGATCTGGTAGTCGGCAATCTCGACTCGGTTCAACTGTCGGCTTTTCTAGCCGCCCTGCGTACCAAAGGCGAGACCGCTGCAGAGATCGCCGGTGCGGCTCGGGCACTGGTCGCCAACGCCAAGCCGTTTCCACGGCCGGATTACCCGTTTGCCGATTTGGTCGGTACCGGTGGTGACGGCGCCGGAACTATCAACATCTCCACCGCCGCCGCTTTAACGGTCGCTGCCGCCGGACTACCGATCGCCAAACACGGCAATCGATCGATTTCCTCGAAATGCGGTTCTGCGGATGTCTTGGAAGCGCTTGGCGTGCGCGTCGACCCAACTCCTGATGTCGCCCGTCGAGGCTTGGATGAAACCGGGTTTTGCTTTTTCTTCGCTCCGAGTTACCACGCGGGTCTCAAGCACGCGATGCCGGTGCGCACTGCTCTCGGGGTACGTACCGTAATGAATTTGCTTGGGCCACTGGTTAATCCTGCCCAGCCGTCAACCCTGCTGGTAGGCGTCTATGATCCTGGCATTCTTCTTTTGGTGGCGGAGGCCTTAGTGGCTTTAGGTATAGAGCGAGGCTTGGTGGTTCACGGCAGCGGCATCGATGAGATCGCTCTGCACGGCCCGACGCAGGCGGTGCGTATTGTCGATGGAGATTTGGCGCCGATGACGCTCAGTCCCGCTGACGCCGGGTTGCCGAGCGCGCCTCTCAGCGCACTCGAAGGCGGTGGCGCGAACGCCAATGCGCGACGGCTCAAAGCTATTCTCAGCGGCCAGGGCTCAGAGGTGGAGACCGCAGCGGTAGCGCTCAATGCCGGGGCTCTGCTGTGGACCGCTGAACGGGCGTCCTCCCTTGCAGAGGGAACCGCGCAGGCAATGACGGTGCTGGCGTCCGGCGCTCCGCTGGATGTGGTCGAAAGATATGCGGTGATCAGTCATGCCTAGCCCAGGCCAAAAGAAGCGTAAGAACGAGTCGGTTCTCGCCGAGATCGTCGCCAGTTGTCGGGAACGGCTGGAGGTTCGCAAGGCCAATCAATCCGTTGAGGGCATGCTCGACTCGGTCGAACCGAGTAACCGCAGCTTGCAAAAGACGTTGAGCCAATCCGGGGCCCGCTTTGTGTTGGAGATGAAGCGCCGCTCTCCCTCGCGCGGTGACCTGCGTCCCGATGCCACTCCCGAAGACATTGCCTTGGCCTACCGTGGAACGGCAGACGCTGTGAGTGTTCTGACCGAGCCGAATTTCTTCGGCGGTTGTCCGGAAGACATTGGACGAGTACGGTCGATTTTCGAGGGTCCAGTGTTGCAAAAGGACTTCCTGCTCGACCCTTACCAAGTGGTTGAAGCGCGACTTTACGGCGCCGACGCAGTGCTATTAATGCTTTCCGTTTTGGCTGACTCCGAGGCTGCACGCTGTCTTGAAATGTGCGGCGAGCTAGGCCTCGACGCACTAGTGGAGGTCCACGATCAGACCGAACTCGACCGAGCCTTGGCTCTAGAAGCACCGATCATCGGCATCAACAACCGTGATCTGGCGACCCTGGATGTCGACCTCACCACCACCGAGCGCCTGGCCTCCCAGGTGCCTGCGGACCGGGTGTTGATCACTGAATCGGGCATCGGTTCGGTGAACGACGTCGAGCGGCTGGCTTCGAGCGTCGATGCGTTCTTAGTCGGCAGCTCTTTGATGATGGAAGATGACTTGCGTGGCGCCGCCTGCGCTCTGATCTCGGGGCGATTCAAGGTCTGCGGATTGACCCGCGTCGAAGACGCGATCACCGCCACCAAGGCTGGGGCGTGGCGCCTGGGTGCGGTATTGGCTGCCAACTCGCCGCGTTGCACCACTGTCCAACGGGCCCGAGAGATCGCTGAGCAGACCGGCCTAGATCCGGTGGCGGTGTTCCGATCTCAACCACTTGACGAGATCATCCGGCTAGCCCAGCTAGCGCGGGCTGAGACAGTTCAGATCCACCACAAGCTATCGGCGAGTGAGATCGACTCGATGCGTAGCCAATTGCCGGGAGTTGAAATCTGGTCGGTAGTTGGTGTCAAAGAGGATCAGCAACTGACGGTAATACCTAGGACTATGGCCGATCGACTGGTTCTGGACGCGCAAGTCAATGGCCGCAGCGGCGGAACCGGTGTTGCCTTTGACATCAAAGGTGTTGCGGAGTTGCCAGGGTTCGACCAAACCCTGGTGGCTGGGGGTATCGGTGCGGGCAACGCCAGAGCAATTCTGGATCGGGGTCCCTACGGCATTGATCTCAGTTCAAGTCTTGAAACACAGCCGGGGATCAAAGACCCTCAAGCGATTCGTTCTTTGCACCAAGCCCTACGACGGCCTTGTCGTTCTGATATCCAAACTCAAGAGGGACTTTCTGTATGAGCGCCGCACACATCCCATCGCGATTCGGGGAGTTCGGCGGCCAGTTTGTGCCACAGATTTTGATGCCCGCTCTGGATCAACTGGAACAGGCTTGGTTGTCAGCCCGACGCGATTCCGGATTCCAGGCTGAACTCAGCCGGCTGTTGACCGACTACGCCGGACGGCCAACCCCCTTGACCCGCTGTGCCAACTTGTCGAGTGCTGGGGTCGAGATCTATCTCAAGCGCGAAGATCTGCTGCACGGCGGCGCCCACAAGACCAACCAAGTGCTTGCGCAGGGACTGCTCGCTCGGCGCATGGGCAAGCGCCGGGTAATCGCCGAAACCGGGGCCGGTCAGCACGGAGTGGCTTGTGCCCTAGTCGGCGCTCTGCTGCAACTTGAGACGGTGGTCTACATGGGGTCCAAGGACATTGAACGCCAACAGCCCAACGTCTACCGGATGCGCTTGATGGGAGCCCAAGTGGTGCCAGTGGATAGCGGCAGCGGTACCTTGAAGGACGCTATCAACGAAGCGTTGCGCGACTGGTCTGCTTCCTATGACGGGAGCCACTATCTCTTGGGAACCGCCGCCGGACCGCACCCCTATCCGAGTATGGTGGCTGATTTTCAGAAGGTGATTGGCGAGGAAGCGCGCGCTCAGATCTTGGCGGCAACCGAAAGACTGCCGGATCAGGTGATCGCTTGCGTTGGCGGAGGCTCTAATGCAATCGGTATCTTCCAGGCCTTTCTGGAGGACGAAGTCCAGCTAGTGGGTGTTGAACCGGGGGGGATGGGTGAACAGCACGGTGCCACCTTGAGCCGGGGCAGACCAGGTGTGTTGCACGGCGCGTTTAGCTATTTGTTACACGACCAGGATGGACAGATATCAGAGAGCCATTCGGTGTCGGCCGGCCTCGACTATCCAGGGGTCGGCCCGCAGCACGCCGATCTCAAAGATAGCGGCCGCGCGCGCTACGTGGAAGCGACTGATGCTCAAGCGCTCGAGGCGTTTCATCTGCTAGCCCGGTCAGAGGGGATCATTCCCGCGTTTGAATCGGCCCACGCGCTGGCGTTCGCAACCCAAGAAGCCCAGCGGTTGCGGTCGGAAGATCGTCAGGCCAATTTGCTGGTCAACCTCTCCGGCCGGGGCGATAAAGATGTTCCTAGCGCCATGGCGCTTGCTGAGGGGGAGGCGCAAGCATGACCGACCGTTATGCTGATTTGTTTACCCGTTGTAGCGAACAAGGGAGGGGAGCCTTTGTTCCTTTTGTGGTTTTGGGCGATCCCGATCGCCCAACTTCTGACCACATCTTGGACGCCTTGGTCGAAGGCGGAGCCGACGCTCTGGAACTGGGTATCCCGCATTCCGATCCAATTGCCGACGGTCCGGTGATTCAGAGAGCGGGAGTCCGGGCCTTGGAGGCCGGAGCCACTGTTTCGAACTGCCTCGATCAATTGACGCGTTTCCGCCAACGGCACTCCGAGATTCCGGTCGGCATCTTGACCTACGCCAACCTCGCGGTCGCGCGCGGGGTCGAGTTGTTCTATCGAGACCTGTCTGAGGCTGGGGTCGATTCGGTACTGCTGGCAGACGTACCGGTCGAGGAAGCAGAGCAGTTTGCCGCTGCGGCCCGCACAGCGGATGTTCATCCGATCTTGATCGCTCCACCCAATGCTGACGATGCAACTCTGGAGGCGGTCGCCCGACTGTCGAGTGGCTACACCTACTGCGTCGCTCGGGCTGGGGTCACGGGACAGCGGGAAGATCTGGGTAATGACGCCTTTGATCTGTTCTCAAGACTTCGGGTGCTGGGAGCACCCCACCATTGCTCGGATTTGGCATCAGTACTCCGGAACATGTGAGCCAGGCGCTGGCAGCCGGTGCTGCAGGGGCAATTACAGGATCAGCGATGGTGAGTATCTTGGAGGAATGTTGTGAGAGAAACACAGATCCAGCGCCGCTGGTAAGAGCTTTCGCGCGCCGAATGGCAGCCGCTACTCGAAGCTAGTTCCACCGAGCGGCGATGAACTGCTGCTGCTGAGTTTAAAGATCGATTTGGGAAGGATCTTGTTGCCGCCGATGGGCACTGTAGACCAATCCACCTATGACTCCAACAATGGAGAAAGGAATTGCCAACAAGAAGAGGATTCCACTGCGAAGTGCTTTTATTAAGAGTTGGCTGTCGGATGACGCTAGGGTATTGCGGCACATTGCGCATTGAGCGGCGAGAGGCTCCGAGGTAAGCGCCAAAGCCATGATCAGCACCATCGCTGCAACTGCAAACTGGCGGGGACGGATCACGACCCTGCCATTCCTAGGATCCGCAGCCCGTCCGGTACCAGGAGTGCGAACAGGATCGCGCCGTTGATCAGCAAACCCAGTAGCACCGCGACGCCGATTGCCATACGTTCAAACCGCAGATGCATGAAAAAGGAGGCGATCAGCCAAGCTTTGAGCAACATCGCCACCACCAGGATGGAGATCAATAGCCCGTGAGGCAAGCCGCCTGAGGTGGAACCCAGTGCCTGAGCTGTGGGTCGATCGACAAACAACATCACCAGCGTGACGACCAACAATAGCCCCCAGATACGCCAGTAAAAACCGTAGCCAGCTGTCTTTTCGTGCGTCATAACCAATTCCTCGGTTGTTGTGGCTTCGTCCGTTAGATCAGATAGAAACAGGTGAACACAAACACCCAAACCAGGTCGACGAAATGCCAGTAGAGGCCAGCCATTTCAACCCCTTCTGGTTTGGTAACTCCCTTGCCCCAGCGCATAGCCGTTATTGCCAAAATGAGCACCCCCGACAGCACGTGAGTACCGTGGAAGCCAGTAATCAGGTAGAAGTAGGCGCCAAATAGAGGCGCTCCCCAAGGGTTCGCGCTGAGGCTGGTTCCGCCGTGAATAAGATGTGCCCACTCGTAGGCCTGCATAGCGAGAAAAACCAGGCCAATGGCTGCCGTGAGCCACAGGAATCGACGGGCAACCTTGCGATCACCGACGCTTGCCGCTCGCACCGCGCTCGCCATCGTGGCACTGGAGGTGATCAACACGAAAGTCATGGTGGCGATCAAGGTGATATTAAAAACAGCACTCTGCTCAGGCCAACTGGGACTGGCCAAACGGGCGAATCCGTAGGAGGCGAGAAAGCCTGCGAAGAGCAGGCCGTCGGTAATGATGAATACCCACATCATCATCTTGCGCCAACCGGGATCCAGCGATTCGGCGTGGGATCCGAGAGCAACGGCGTCGTTGCCAGTCATCACTTCGTCTACCATCGTCGCACCTCCAAGAGTTCTATCCCCATTTCATACCCAACAGAAGCAATACCCAAACCCCCGCGAGAAAGTGCCAGTAAGTCGAACAAAGTCGGAGCCTTCGGACGTGGGTAGTAGCCTTACTTTGACCACCAGCCTTGGCCATGGCCCAACTCAACATCGCGATGCCCCCTGCAACGTGCAAGATGTGTACGCCGGTGAGTAGGTAGAAAAACGAGCTATGGGGGCTGGTGGGCACGAAAACACCTTGAACGGCGAGCTGCCTCCAGGCGAACATCTGGCAGCCAACGAACACGATACCCAGTAGAAGAGTCAAAGCCAGGTAGCGGCGGGCTACCGATTCGCGAGTCGCCACAGCACGCTCCGCCAGCGCTAGGCTGATGCTGCTGGCCAATAGAACTGCGGTACTTAAGATCAGCGTGGCTGGTAGTTGTACCGGTACCCAATCGGCACTGGCGCGGCGCACAATATAGGCACTGCCAAACGCAGCAAACAGCATCGTCACCGTGCCTAGGAATGCCCAAAGACCCAACTGGGCTGGATCTAGCGAGGCGCGGCGCTGAGAAACAACCTCAGACATGTTCCGCTTGAGACGAATAACCGTCGTTGCCCAACTCGGGACCGTATTCGTACGGCCACTTGTTCACTTGAGGCAAGCTGGTCCAATTGCCATGCGCCGGCGGAGACGGCAGGGTCCACTCGAGGGTCGTCGCTTGCCATGGGTTTTCTCCGGCCTGTTTGCCGCGCAGTAGACTCCAGCAAAAGTTGACCAGGAACAGCAACTGGGAGGCAGTCAAGACAAATGCTGCGATCGTCACCAAAATTTGCAGGTTCTGCAATGGCTGCAGGAATTCATAGTCGGAAAACGAGTAGTACCGCCGTGGCATGCCGGCTAGGCCAATAAAGTGCTGAATGAGAAAAACACAGTAGAAAGAGACAATTGTCAGCCAAAAGTGGGCCTTGCCTAGGGTCTCGTTCATCATGCGACCGAACATCTTGGGAAACCAGAAATAGACCGCTGCGAACATCCCAAATAAAGTGACACCACCAATCATGAAGTGAAAGTGTCCGACTACAAAGTAAGTGTCATGCAGCTGAACGTCGGCGGTGGCGTTACCAAGAAATAGCCCGCCAAAACCACCGGTGCCGAAAAGAGCGATCACCCCGAGAGCAAACAGCATCGGAGTGCGCAAGCGGATTGCACCACCCCACAGACTACCGATCATGTTGACGCCGATAATTGCTGAAGGAATGGTAATCACCAGGGTCATGATGGTGAAGTATTCGCCGGAGTAGGGGCTCATTCCGCTGACGAACATGTGATGCCCCCAGACAATCATCGACAGTGCTCCAATTGCCAATAGGCAATACACTGTGATTCGGTATCCAAACACTGACTTACGGGTGAAGGCGGGGAAAATCTCGAACACCAACCCCAAGGCCGGGAGGATTAGAACGTAAACCTCGGGGTGACCCAGGAACCAAAACAAATGCTGCCACAGCAGCGGAGTGCCGCCGGTGTATTCCTGAAGCTGACCAGCAACCACAAGCCCTTTGGGCAAGAAGAAGCTGGTACCGAGGTGACGATCGAACAACAGCATGATCGCGGCCGCAGTCAGCGGCGGAAATGCAAGCACTCCGACGACCGCCGAAACGAAATACGACCACGCTGTCAACGGCATCCTCATCAAAGACATGCCTTGTGCCCGCTGGGTGAGCACCGTAACAATGATGTTGAGGCCGCTCATGGTGAAGGAGACAATGAACAACGCCATCGAAAGCAACCACAGCGTCTGCCCCATGCCTGATCCGGGTACTGCCGACGCGATTGCGCTCAACGGGGGATAGGCAGTCCAGCCGGAAGCAGCAGCACCTCCTTCGACGAAGAAGGACGCCAGCATCACCAGGGCGCTGGTGGCTGCAATCCAAAATGAAAGCATATTGAGAAACGGAAATGCCATGTCGCGAGCGCCCACATGTAATGGAACTAGGTAGTTACCAAACCCACTGACCAGCACGTATGACATAAAGAAAAACACCATGATGGTGCCGTGCATAGTCACCAGAGAGATATAGAATTCCGGCGCCATGTAACCACCGGCCATGCCGTTCGGAAACAACGCCGCCAATAGGCCTGATGGCCTCGTTGGCCACGCCAACTGCATCCGTATCAGCACCATCAATAATCCTCCAACCACGGCCATAAGGAAACCGGTGAGAATGTATTGGATGCCGATGATCTTATGGTCGATGCTGAATATGTAACGCCGCCAGAATCCAAGTTCTTCAGCCATTCTTTTGCTCCCCCTCCGGTTGCACTGGTACTTCTACTGCCGGGGTTTCAGGTTTCGAACCCCCCTCGCCACTCCACTCAGCGAACTCTTGCTCTGACAACACGTTAAAAAAGCCTCTCATCCGGTAGTGACCAAGGCCGCACAATTCGGTGCACGCCAATTCGTACTGACCCTCTTTGGTTGGTACAAACCAGACGTCAATGGTCATCCCCGGCACCGCATCCTGCTTGACTCGAAGATGAGGCAAAAAGAAACTGTGGATCACGTCTTTGGCGCGCAACCGAACTCTGACCGGGCGATTCACTGGCACGTGAATCTGATTGATCGCCGTGCGGTCGTCCGCGCTGTAGGGATCCTCGGGATCGATGCCGATCGGGTTGGCCAATTTGATCAGGGTTGGGTCGGTGCGGCCCAACTCACCGTCCTCCCCCGGATAGCGGATGTTCCAGGCGAACTGCTCAGATGTGACCTCCACCAACCAGGAATCTTCGGGAGGCGCAGTGGCGAAGTATTCCTTCCACGCTGGTAGGCCCACCGCGAGTACCCCCCCTTCGCCAACCACCACCATCATCAAAGCGAGAACGATCGACCAGCCCCGCTCCATCTTGGCGCTTGCCCGTCCGGGAGTGGCGGAGTCCGCCCTGCCGAAGCGGAAAACAAAATAGCCGAGGACAAAATGGCCGATCAAAAACATCAGTCCGGTCGCTACCAGCAGGAAGATCAAGGTTCGATCCATGCCTGCGCCGTGACGCGACGCCAACTCTGGCAACCAGGTGCGAGAACCGAACAGAAAGGTTGCGACAGCCAAGCCAACGAACAACAACCCTACGAGAACAGGCTCAATACGACCCTGATGCCGGGGCGAGCTAGCTCCAGTCATGCTTCCTCCTTTTGGAAAGGCAACACCATATGAAGGCGGATACTAGCATGTGAATAAGGGGATTCTATTGTATTGAGAGCCCCACATACCCTGGACGGGGTGACGGAAATGCCGAGTACCGCCCTAATTGATCCGCCGGCCCGGTCACTGTCCAGAGTAAGGGATCTTGATCGTGGCTGTTAGCATCCAATGGCGCTTCAAGTGCTCCTTGCCTGAGGCTTCTTGACAGCGTGTTGGGGCATTAACCTTGGAGATCAAACTATGCTGGCCACCCACTCATTATTGACCTCATTTCGGCGCATTGTTGGGCTTTGCGTTGTTCTTTCCTTGGCGATATCGGTCCCGGTCGAAGCTCGTAAGGAGGAACCCGAAAAAGCTCCCACCAGCGAGAAGAAGACGGGCCTACCGACCGTGGAGGCCAAGACGCAAGAATTCGCAAAACAGAGCATTGACAAGAAGGACGGCTTTGTAACGATCCATCTTGACCGGCAGAAGGGCCAAGTATGGATGGAGGTCCCGGCGCCGAACGACAATGGCGAGGCGCTGCAGTTGATCTATCTTGAGGGGTTAGCGACCGGGTTGGGGTCGAATCCGGTGGGCTTGGATCGCGGTCAGATTAGTGACTCCAAGCTCATCACACTGCGTCGCGTTGGCGAGAAGGTCTTGTTTGAGCAGCCCAATTTGGCTTTCCGAGCTCTTTCGGACAATGAGCAGGAACGGCGTGCAGTTGCCCAGTCCTTTGCCCCGTCGGTGATTTGGGCGGCCAAGATCGAAGCCCAGGATGCGGATGGTCGGAGTCTGATCAATCTTTCGCCGTTTCTGCTCCGGGATGCGCACAATGTCGCTCGCACTCTGGAGACCGGCAATCACGGGAGCTTTGCCCTCGATTCGGCACGCAGTGCGATTGACCTCGACGCCACCCTGGCTTTTCCCGACAACGTTGAGCTAGAAGCGGTACTGACTTATTCGAGTGGCAAGCCCGGAGACCAGGTTGCGCGCACAGCACCCACCGCGGATACCTTTACTGTGATGCAGCACCATTCGTTTGTCCGTCTGCCGGATGATGGCTACCAGACTCGCGAGTTTGATCCCCGGATGCCGTCCTACGGCTTGACCTTTCAAGACTATGCAGTGCCGCTCGACCAGTCGATTCGCCGATCTTGGATTTACCGCCATCGGCTGGAGAAAACCGACCCGTCGACAGAGAGGTCTACGGTCAAGGAGCCGATCGTCTACTACTTGGACCCGGGAGCTCCGGAGCCGGTACGTTCGGCTCTACTGGACGGTGCCAGATGGTGGGCGGATGCCTTTAATGCCGCCGGTTTGATCGATGCCTACCGCGTGGAGCTGCTGCCTGAGGATGTCCATCCAATGGATGTCCGTTACAACGTCATCCAGTGGGTGCATCGATCCACGCGGGGCTGGTCGTATGGAACGCCATTGGCGGACCCGCGGACCGGCGAGATCATCAAAGGACATGTCAATTTGGGGTCGCTGCGGGTGCGGCAGGACATTTTGTTGTTTGAGGGTCTGGCGGGGGTTGAGAAGACCGGTACTGGGGCCGCCGACGATCCGGTCGAGCTAGCCCTAGCGCGCATTCGCCAGTTGGCTGCACATGAAGTGGGTCATACCTTGGGGTTCACCCATAATTTCGCCGCTAGTTCCTATGACGATCGCGCTTCGGTGATGGACTACCCGACTCCACTGATTGGCATCAACGAGGATGGCAGCTTCGATTTCTCCAAGGCGTATGGCGTGGGAATCGGCACCTGGGACACACTGGGTGTCCGCTTTGCCTATAGCGAATTTGCTCCGGAAGTTGACGAAATTGCGGCGCTTGCTGAGATCGTTCAAGAGGGTCTGGATGGCAAAATGTTGTTTCTTTCCGACGCCGATGCCCGACCCTCTAGGGCTTCTGATCCGCGAGCCAATTTGTGGGACAACGGTAGCGATCCAGTCGAAGAGCTACTGCACGTGCTCGCAGTACGCCGGCTAGCATTGGAACGTTTCGGCGAGCACAACCTCGCTGCTGGGAAGCCGGTGGCACTACTGCAAGAGGTACTGGCCCCGGTCTATTTTCATCATCGCTTTCAACTCGAGGCGGCAGCCAAGGTTATTGGAGGCATGGAATACAGCTACGCCTTCCCAGGCGATGGTCAAGTCCCGACACAGCCGATTTCTGCCGAACAACAGCGTCGAGCTCTGGATGCACTGCTGAGCGCGCTGGATCCTCAGGCTCTCGATCTGCCCGAAGCAGTGCTGGCGATGTTGGCACCGCGCCCGTTTGGCTACGGCTCGAATCGTGAGTTGTTCAACTCTGGAACCTCTCCGGCGTTTGACTCTCTGGGCGCAGCCGCAACCGTTGCCGGATCGATCACCGACTATCTGACTCAACCAGAGCGCTTGGCTCGCTTGATCGACCTGCACCGCAGAGACCAATCGTTACCCTCGGTTGACGAAGTTCTAGGTTTGTTTGCTGAGAGAGTTTTCGCCTCGGTTGCAGACGAAGCCAGTCGCACCGGTGCGATTCGCCAAAGTGTGGCTCGCTCGGCCGCAGAGCGGTTGATCGCAAGAGCTTCCAATCCCAACCTCAGCCCAGAGATCCGCACCTGGTTGGAGTGGACCCTTCGATCAGCGGTCTCCCACCTGAACCATGGCCGGGAAGACGTGTCGCGCCAGGGACTGATCGCCGATATCGAGCGTTTCTTAGAACGCGAGCACCAGTTCCCTACCCCTGGCTGGACCCCAGACGAACCACCGCCGGGGAGCCCGATCGGACAAGGGGAAGCGCTGTGGTGTAGCTCAGGCGACTACAATTAGCCAATGGTGGTCGAAGTCGAAATCAAACCAGTTGAAGTCCCGCGGAGTTGGATCAGGGTTGTGCTCGATTGGCTGCAGGCCAACGGCGTATGGGCGTATGCCGTTGGGATGCTCTCTGTCGCCGCGTTTCAGTACTTTCGTGACAACGATTTCAGCCGCCAAGAGCTGATCCACCAGGCTATCGTTGGTGTAATGGGGTTGGTTTTTTTTAGTTGGCTGGCGTTAGACCGAATTCCAACTGTTCCCGACCGAGTGGTAAGGAAGCGGCTGCGGGAGTTGTTCCAGTTCGGTGGGCTACCGGAGGTCGATCAAGTCTACGAGGCTTTGCGAGGTGGAGGCCTGGGCGTGGAGAAGTATCGAAAAGCGACCGATCGGTATTTTCTTGCACAGGGTGATGCCGTTGCATACCGCGCCTGGATGGCCAAGGAACTCGGTGTTTAGCTGGCTTGGGTCTGAGTCTAAGCAGAAAGGAGCCTGACTCGAAATGCATTCTGTGACCTACCGTTCCTTCCTCTACGCCGGGCTGGTCTTGGCAGACTCAGTATTTGATCAACATTTCACCGGCAAATCTCTCCGCTTCGACTACTACCATTCCGGCACCGCCGAAGAAGAGCACATCAGCCTCGACCGCTTCCGGCTCGAGGGCGAATGGCCGGGGCGGGCGTTTACAGCCGGATTACTTAGCTTTTCGTTAGCGGTAGATTGGCTCGCCAATACAATAGGCAGGTATGGATGGTTCTCTTAGAGGCTTGAGTCTCTGGTTGAAAGCGCGGGAGGTCCGATTGGTGCTCGCGTATGCAGCTGGTGTAATTGCCTTTCAGTGGCTTCGGAGCGGTTCAGTAAGCTGGGCGGATGTGGTTACTTCGTGCGCTGTGGCAGTTGGCGGTTTGGCTGTATCTAAGGGCTTGGGCGACGAACCTTTGCTTACCTTGCCAGATCGCGAAGTGCGCCAGCGTTTGGTCGGTCTCTTTAGGGGCGAAACCCCAGACGTAGATACGGTTTACGCGACCCCGCGCCACGCCAGCAATCAGTTTTCCGATTTGCGCCAAGCTACAGACCGATATTTTGTGGGTACCATGAACCCTGATGCTTATCGTTCCTGGGCAATGGCCGAATTGGCGTCTCAAGAAGTATCTAAGCCAAGTTGATCTCAAGAAGGAAAACCAACATGCGTTTTGACGCTCTTGTCTATGCCGTACTAACAATTGCGATGGCAGTTTCCCCGGCGCGAGCCGACTCAGTGTTTGACCAACACTTCACCGGCAAGTCTCTCCGCTTCGACTACTACCATTCCGGTACCGCCGAAGAAGAGCACGTCAGTCTTGACCGTTTCCGGCTCGAGGGCGAATGGCCGGGCCGGCGAGCAACCTTGTTGGACACCAACAATCTGGGTAAGTACTTGTTCTTGGTGGTCGATCCGCAGACCCACCTGACGATTTACTCGCAAGCGTTTTCGTCGATCTACGGTGAGTGGGAGACCACCGGTGAGGCACGGCGCGGGGTGTGGCGCAGTCTGCACGAGTCGCAGCGCTTCCCGGAACCCAAGCATCCGGTGCAGGTGGTGTTGAAGAAGCGCCACCACGACGGTACTTTTCGCGAGATCTATTCGACCCTGATCGATCCGCAACATCGATCGGTCGATCGCTCTGCGATTGCCGACAAAAACGAAGTGTGGGCGGTGCTCGACAATGGCAGCCCTGCGGAGAAGGTCGATTTGCTAGTTTTGGGCGACGGTTATTCGGCCAAGGAGATGGATTCCTACCACGCTGATGCTCGCAAAGCGGCGGAACTTTTGTTTGCTTACCCGCCCTTCTCCGATCGCAAGGCGGATTTCAATGTCTGGGCGATTGATGTCCCGTCAGAGGAGTCCGGAATCTCTCGACCGCGTTCCGGGATTTGGCGCACATCGCCATTGGGAATGTCCTACAACAGTTTCGATTCCGAGCGCTACGTCTTAACCATGGAGAATCGTCGGTTGCGCGAAATTGCCGCTCAGGCTCCCTACGACGCGCTGATTCTGATCGCCAACAGTGAAAAGTATGGTGGTGGTGGGATCTACAATCTGTATTCCACCGCGGCGGCCAAGAGTCAGCAGTTTGGATACTTGGTGGTGCATGAGTTTGGCCATGCGTTTGCCGGGTTGGCCGATGAGTACTACACCTCACAGGTGTCGTACGAAAATTTCAACCCGCCTGGAGTTGAACCCTGGGAACCCAACATCACTGCTCTCCTGGATCCCGACAACATCAAATGGGGTCATTTGGTTTCTGAAAGTACACCGCTACCGACTCTCTGGGATCAAAATACCTATGACTCGATGATGGCGGAGTTCCAAAAGGAACGAGGCAAGCTGCGTGCTTCCGGGGCTTCGGAAGAAGTGATGGAGGAATATTTCGCGCGAGTCAAAGAGGCAACCATCCAGCACCTCACCTCGGAGCCACACTTTAGTGAGGTCGGTGCTTTTCAAGGTGGTGGCTATGAGGCCAAAGGCATCTACCGGCCGCAGGCGGACTGCATCATGTTTACCCGCAATCCGGATCATTTTTGCTGCGTCTGCTCCGAGGCGATCGAGCGCGTGATCGACAGTTATCTGCCGGGAGACAGTCGATGAGTGATGCCGAACGGATTCGTACCGCGTTTGCCCGCAACCGGAGGGCGATCAAGCTGAGGCCGACGCTGGGCCAGGGAATCGCGGTGACGCGAGCCCGAATGGTCGACGGGCTGACCTGTGAAGTGACAGAAGGCGATTGGAGCTTCAAGGTCGATATCGGGGAGAAAGCCGGGGGCAACAACCAGGGTCCCAATCCTGGGGTGTTTGGGCGAGGGGCTTTGGCAACCTGTCTGTCCATTACCTACCTGCGCTGGGCGGCATTCAAAGAAATCCCTATCGACGCCCTTGAGGTCGAAGTCCAGGCGGACTATGACGCCCGTGGTGAGTTGGGTTTAGACAGCAGTATCACCCCCGCCTACAGCGAAGTGCGCTACACCGTGGCGATTGAGTCTCCGGCGAGCGAGCAAGCGGTCCGTGCAATGGTGAACGAGGCGGACGAGATCTGCTCCTACCTCAAAGTGTTCGCCGAGCCGATGTCGGTCAAGAGAACCGTGCAGATTATTTCGTCAGCTGACCCGGTGAGCTAGCGATGCAACCGAAACTGCAACGGCGCATCCAGCGCTACGGATGGGACAAGGCCGCTGCAGACTGCGAACCGTTTTGGGGCGAGCAGCTACGCCCAGCACAGGACTCCCTAATCGAAATGGCCGGCTTGAATGCTGGAGAGCGGGTCATCGACATTGCATGTGGTACCGGCTTGGTGACGCTACGGGCTGCTCGGGCGGTTGGGCCCGAGGGTTATGTGTTGGCTACCGATTTGTCTCAAGAAATGGTGGCCACCACCCAAGCCTTGGCTCAAGAGCATGATCTAGCCCAGATCAAGACACTTCGATGTGGTGCCGAAGAGCTGGAGTGCGAAGACCAATCGGTGGATGTCGCGCTGTGCGCATTGGGCCTTATGTACGTCCCTCTACCGCTGGAAGCGCTACAGGAAATGGCGCGCGTTCTGGTTCCCGGTGGGCGCGCGGTGGCGGCGGTGTGGGGTGAACGGAGTGCTTGTGGCTGGGCTGAGATTTTCCCGATCGTAGACGCTCGGGTCAAGAGCGAAGTCTGCCCGATGTTTTTCCAGCTGGGTTCACCCGGCGC
Source organism: Candidatus Multivoradales bacterium (assembly GCA_965248055.1). GTDB lineage: Bacteria > Acidobacteriota > Thermoanaerobaculia > Multivoradales > JAHEKO01 > CBDCXF01. The sequence continues at coordinate 1,684,560 of CBDFIJ010000004.1, read as the reverse complement.
TCTAGAAACCGTCCTCGGCATGGCGGGTCTTGTCGACATCGAGGCCCAACGCATTTCCACTCTGCTGCACTACGACAATCAGAAGCAGGCGCCAGGTGCTGCTTTTGTCGGCGGCCCGGTGGCCATGGCCTACTCTCGATTCGATCAAGCGACACGCGCCGAAGCCCACGTCGACTACTTGGATTCCATCGCGCCGCATCGGGTCGGTGAGGGATACCAGATACCGGGTGAGTTTGTGATTGTGAGAGGGCTGGCGTCGCAAGTCTCCGAAGGATAAAGGGTCATGTCCCGCTGGCCCTTTGCCCAGCTTCAGATGGTAGAATTCATCTGTTATGAGAATGTTTAATCGATCAGTTTCACCATTTATTGCTCTTTGTTTGCTTGTGTTTTCGTCATCACTGATTGCTGGACCGCAAGGTCGAATCAGCGGCACGGTGCTGGACGATTCGGGAGTGCCAGTTGCAGACGCCACGGTGGTAATCACCGGGGTCGGCAGTCCGTTTGACGAGACTTACACCACCAACAAGAAGGGAAGGTTTACCGCGACCTTCACCGATGCCACCTGGGACTACAAGGTGGAGATTTCCAAAGATGGATACATCCCGTCTTCGGACGTCATCGACGTCAAAGTAGGAGAAGCCATACGACTGACCTGGGAGTTGGTGGAGTGGGTAGAGGTTGAATTGGTTGGCGACGAGAAAGCGATCGAGATCTTCAATATTGGTGCGGCGGCATTTAATGATGGAGATCTTGAGGCGGCAATTGTCAGTTTTCGCGAGGCGATTTTCGTTGACTCGGAAATGGTAGCGGCATACGAGACTCTGGCGCAGGTTCTATATCAAGCAGAAAAATATATTGAGGCGAGTGAAGTGGCCCAGCAATGGTTGGATCGAGAGTCGGAAAACGTCGACGCGCTGAACATCTTGTTTGATTCCTTGGTGTCAGCCAAAAACTCCGAGGGTGTTCTGGCGATTGTCGACCAAGTGGTGGCCACCGGAGACGCTGATACCCCCAAGCGTTTGTTCAACGCCGGGGCGGTTGCGTTAGCTTCAGGTCAACAAGATCTGAGTACGTCCCTAATCGGCAAAGCATTGGAACTACAGCCGGATTTCTTGGAAGCGATGTCCACTCTGGCTCGTCTGTATGCTGCCGATGAAGAATTTGAATCCGCTGAGGAACTGGCTCAGGCTGCGCTGGCGCTCGACCCTCAAGATCCGGGTGCCTTGATTGTCCTGTTCGACATCAACCAACGAACCGGGGACCACGATGCAGCGGAAAGCTATCTAGCGGTGATGAAGGAAGCGGATCCGTTGCGGGCGTCAGACATCTTGGGTGAACAAGCCAATGAGTACCTCAACCGCGGTCGTTTGGACATTGCGGACCACCTTTCGACTGAGGCGATCAAGCTCAACCCGACCAACCCTAAGGCTCTCTTTGCTCGCGCGTCTCTGGCGCTAAACAACAACCAGATAGAAGTGGCCAAGGAGCTGTTTCTGGAGGTTATCGATGCGGCCCCCAGTTCGGCGCAGGCAACGCAGGCAAAAGAGATCTTGGACTACCTATAACTACTACTCGTGGCGTTAACTACTCGCCAGTCGTTGGTCTTGCTGCTGTTCTTGGGATGGGGCTGTTCTGGGGGAGGCTCTGGGAGTGGCGAACGGTTTCGAAACGCCACCGAGGCGCTGGGCGTTGATTTCCACCACCAGGACGGAGCTACGGGTTCCTACTACGTCCCCGAAATAATGGGCGGTGGCGTCGCGCTGCTGGACTATGACAATGATCAGGACTTGGACCTGTTCTTTGTTCAAGGCGGGCGCTTTGAAGCCGGTGGCGAAACCTGGGAAGATGCCTTGTTCCGTAATGACTTGGTGGACGATCCAACTACTCTGGCGTTTTCCTCAGTGGGTTCTGAGGCACTCCCTAGTCCGAGTGGCTATGGGATGGGCGTCGCCACGGGTGATTTTGATGGTGACGGCTGGGCGGATCTTTACGTCACTCGGTTTGGGTCGAACCAACTTCTTAGAAACAACCAAGATGGCACCTTTGCCGATGTTACAGAGCGAGCGGGCGTTGATGACCCGCGCTGGGGTATTGCGGCCACATTCTTCGACTACGACCGCGACGGATTATCTGACCTGTTCGTCGGCAATTTTCTAAATTTTCAAGTTGAAGCACACATTCCTTGTATGGCTCCAGCGGGATGGCCGGATTACTGCGGCCCGTTGGCCTACACCTCAGTTCCTGATCGTCTGTTTCACAACCTAGGTGGAGGTCGCTTCGAGGATGTTTCGATGGCGTCCGGAATTGGCCGGATTGCCACCAACACCCTGGGAGCTACTGCTCGAGACTTCGATGGCGATAGCTGGCCTGACCTGTACATCGCCAACGATAGCCAACCCAACACGTTGTGGATCAACAATCGGGATGGAACGTTTTCCGACCGAGCCCTGGTCGGTGGCTGTGCTGTCAATCAAGAGGGCAACCCGGAAGCTAGTATGGGGGTAGCGATCGGCGACTACGACAGCGATGGCGACCATGATGTGTTTTTGGCCCATCTAACAGGTGAGAGCAACACCTTGTACCAGATGGATGGTGGCGGGTTCTGCAAAGACGCGACGTCCACCAGCGGACTCGCAACTCCCAGCCTCCAGTTGACCGCATTTGGTACGGGTTTTCTTGATGTCGATCTGGATGGCTGGCTTGATATCGCTTTGGCCAACGGAGCAATTAGCGTGGTTTCGGATCAATTGCAGGCTGGAGTCCGTATTCCTTTAGCGCAGCCAAACCAGTTATTTCTAAGCGACCGAGGCCAGTCATTTACTGAGGCTGGGTTGGTATCTCAGGAATTCAAGCGTGCCAAAGTGAGTCGTGGGCTTGCGGTGGGGGATCTCGACAACGATGGCCGCGCCGACTTGGTGGTCACCAATATTGGTGATGGGCCCGATATTTTGCTCAACCAGAGTCGCCACCACCATTGGATTGGCTTTGACTTGAAGAATCGGGACGGTAGCATTGCTATTGGTAGCACCATTTTGGTCGTTCAGAACGGTCGACGGAAGCTGGCGACCGTAGCCACAGACGGAAGCTATGGTTCAGCCAAGGACGGTAGGATTCTGATTGGAGTGGGTGAAGCTACCGCGCCTCTTTCTATCGAAGTTCTCTGGGCGGATGGAACCCAAGGGCACTGGGCCGATCTGGAGATAGATCGATACCACCGTCTCGCCCAACCCGCTAGCAGTGTTGCCGCGACAGTCCCCCGAAACAGTGAAGGCTAAGCGCTTGAAATCAATGAGATCTGAATGGCTGGCGTGCGCTTGCATGCTGGTGGTGTTGGTGGTTGCCTGTACTCCAAAGTTACAGCCAATGCCAGAGATCCCGTTGTCCGAGATGGGCGAAGAGGCAACCGATCACCTGACTGAAGAGATCAGTCGACTATCGAGAGACGCGTTGGACCAACAGCGGGACCAAAAGGATAGAAGCGCGGCTTTTCTTGAGATCGGTCGCCTGTTTCAAGCTTATTCATTCCATGATCAGGCGACTGTAGCTTACGAAAACGTAATCTCCTTGACTCCGGAAAACGACACGGCACGTTATCTATTGGCGATCTGCTTGGAGGAGCGTGGGTTGGTCGATCAATCCGCGGATCAGTTTCGTCAAGTCATCGAAAATCGCCCGGATCATACGACTGCCATCAACAGACTGGCTCGGGTTCACTTTCAAGCCGGGCGGGCTGAGGAGGCTCGCGGCTTATACCTACAAGCGATCGTGGAATCACCTCGAGACGCTACCAGCCTGGCTGGACTCGGACGATGTGCGCTCGCCAGTGACAACTACTCCGCTGCGGTCGAATACTTACTGCAAGCGCTGGAGGTGCAGCCACAAGCCTCCAGGCTTCACGGCTTGCTTGTCCAGGCTTACGGAAGGTTGGAACAGGACGAAGCTGTCCGTCGCCATCAAGCGTTGATTGGTGATGTAGATGTGGTGCTGAGTGATGCGGCGATGCATCAGGTGCAACTGCTTGCTCGCGGGATAGGAGGCATCCTGCGCCGGGGAGATGCAGCCCTGCGTGCCGGGGATTTTGTCGCGTCGACCGACGCTTATCGCCAAGCCATTCAACAGAATCCCGAAGACTCAACAATTTGGCACAGCTTGGCGACATCTTTGTTTCGCACCGGCGAATATGATCAAGCCTTAGGCGCTTTTGAAAAAGCTGCGGCGCTTCGTCCCAGCAACGCCGACCTCTGGTTCAACATAGGCGTGGTCAATACACGACTTGGTCGCTACTCAACAGCGATTGAGAATCTCAAGACGGCGGTCGACCTGGAACCAACCCGCAACGATTTTCGATTGGCTATTGCCGAAGCTCTCTTGCTCCACGGTGACCCTGGTGCCGCAGCGGTCATCTATAACGAAGCCCTGAGTTCTGACCCCAGGAATACCGATCTTCAGATCGAGATTGCTGGGCGTTACGTTGCGGCAGGACAGTGTGAGCGCGGTCTTAAGGTGATCGAAACCGGGATAGCGCAAGACCCGGGAAGCCGTCTGCTGCAATCTGGTTTGGTTCACATACTTTCTTCTTGTCGCGACCGCAGCGTTCGAGATGGTGTTCGTGCAATCCAAATCGCATCCGAGCTGGTTAAGGCTGAGCCATCCGTTGGACACGTTGAGTTGATGGCGATGGCGTTTGCGGAGGCTGGTCGTTTCGATCTGGCGGTCGCCTGGCAGCAGCGTTTGATCTCCACAGTTGGCGAAGATGCTTCTTCTTTGTGGCTTGAGCGTGCCAATGCCCGACTGCAGGGATACCGAGACCAGCGACCGGTCCGAGTGCCTTAGTCGCCGGCGGCGTCCGGAATTTTGATTCTCAAGTTCATAAGGTTGGTCTATTAACGTGCGTTTCTTTGTATAAACTGCTGATATAAAATAACTTATGAGATTTTTATTGTGTTGGCACACTGGTACAACGGTTGCTCCTTTCTCTGTATTCCAAGTGGCCGATGATTGGTTGCTTGAATCGAAAGGAGAAAGATTTTGAGTAGAAAGGTAAATTTTGCAAACCTGTTACTCGTTGCATCTTTCGTACTTGTTACTCCAATGTTGGCTCAGGGCACTCAGTCCGGGACCATTCGTGGAACAGTGACGGACGAAGATGGCGGAGCGCTTCCTGGCGCAGTGGTAACAGCAGCCTCGGATTCCCTTCAAGGAGTCCGGGAGACAGTAACTAGCGGGAACGGATCCTACGTTCTTCGTGGCCTTCCTCGCGGTGACTACACGGTTACTGTGACTATGGACGGAATGTCGACCGTCGAAACGACTCAGACCTTGGAGCTAGGCCAGAGCGCAGAAGTCTCAGCCCAGTTACCAGCCAATTTTGAAGACCTCATCGTAGTCACCGGAGAATCGGTGAGTGCGCTGGAAACTCCAACTGTAGGGATCAACCTCAGCGCTGAAGAAGTTGACACCCTGCCGACCGGCAACCGGAGCATGGCGGCAATCGCCGACCTATCTCCAGGTTTGACCCAGGGCAGTACCTCTCAGGTGGCTGGCCAGGTTTCTATCAGTGGCGGATTTCAGTTTGACTCAGTATTCCTGCTCGATGGCGTAGACATTACTGACCCGATATTCGCTACTGCTACTTCCCTGTTTATCGAGGATGCGATAGAGGAGACTCAAGTTCTGACCTCTGGAATCTCGGCCGAGTACGGCCGTTTCTCAGGAGGAGTCGTCAACGCGATCACCAAGAGTGGAGGCAACGAATTCTCCGGTAGCCTCCGCCTCGACACCACCAATCCCTTGTGGCGCGAAGAGACGCCGCTAGAGGATACCAACGGAGTTGAGCGGGCCAATGATCGCAGTGATATTTACTCTGGCACGTTGGGCGGCAAGATCATCGAAGACCAATTATGGTTTTTCGCCGCCGGTCGTGACACTTCACGAACTACCCAAATCCTCTTGGCGCGCACTGGAATTCCGTTTTCACAACCAGATGATGATGAGCGTTTGGAAGGTAAACTGACCGCGACCGTAGCAGAGAAACACAACCTAAGCGCCGGATTCATGGAACGCGATCGCGCCGTGGTACGTCCGTCTTTGGGTTCTGGATCGACGCTGCAAACCATCGAGAGCATTGAATTTCCTCAGGAGTTGACTAAGTTCAACTACAACGGTGTCTGGACCCCGTCTGTGTTTGCCGATGCCCAATATTCGGAGAAGCAATTTGGTTTCCGCCATATTCCCCAATCATCGGTCGGCACCGACATCAGCGATTCGCCGATTCGCTGCTGGAATCAGGCGGGCTGCTCTTACAACGCGGTTTACTTTGACGCCACCGACCCGGAGGATCGAGACAATGAACAGACTGCGGCAAGCGTCTCTTATTTTGGCGACACCAATCACGGCACCCATGACTTGCGGTTCGGTGTAGAAGAATTTACCAACATCAATGTCGGTGGTAACTCGCAGACGGCTACCGATTGGGTGTTATTCATTGATCCGTTGCTGGATGCTAGCGGTAACGTGGTGATAGGCGCGGATGGCGATCTGATCCCCAACCCGCAGCCGAGCAGCCTAGGAGTCTTCTTCGAAGCCGTTCGCGGGGCAGAACTGCAGTTGCAGACCCAATCCTTTTATGTCAATGATCGTTGGCAGCTGGATGATCACTGGTCATTTAACCTAGGTCTTCGTTATGAGGATATCAGTAGCGGCACCAACGCCGGTGCAGAGCCGGTATCCACGGACGCGATCGTGCCAAGGCTAGCGGCGACCTATGATGTCAAGGGCGATGGCAGGTACCGCGTAACCGGAACCTACGGTGAGTATGCCGGTGGCTACGGCTTTGGTGGCAACAACTACGCCGCTGTGACCAATGTCGGTACCCCTAGTTACGTCTATGGCTACTACTACGGAACACCGGGCGACCCTAACGGTGGCTTCGATCCCAACGCCTGGGGCTTTTTTGCGGGCGCTTTTCCTACTGCGAATGTGTTCTTTAACGAAAACGTGAGTTCACCGACAGTGCAAGAGTTCACTCTGCAGGGAGGTATTGAGCTGCCTAAAGGAGGCTATTTTGAAGCCACTTTTGTCGATCGCTCGACCGACAACTTTGTCGAAGATCTGTTTCTGGCGGTGAACGGTAGTACCACCGTCAACCGCCCTGACCTCGGGATTCGACCGATCACGCTAAACAACGTTGTGTATGACAACACTGATTCACCAACCCGGGAATATCAAGCAGGAATCCTGCAGGGTCGATACAACATCACCGAAAAGCTTTCGATCGAAGGTCATTGGACGCATCAGTTCAAGAATGATGGTGACTATGAAGGCGAAACCGGTCAAAGTTTCGGCGCTTCGACTTTTGGCGATTTTCCGGAGGCTTTGGACCGCCGCAATGCGCCGTTGGGGCGCCTCGACGAGTTCACTGAGGACAAGATTCGACTGTGGGCTCGCTACAACTTCAACTTTGGTCGTGGCGGTAGCTTGTCAACCAGTCTGCTTGGCAATTATGAGTCGGGCGGTGTATTCGACTTCAGCACCAGGTTTCCATTGACCTCGATACAGCGAGGATTAATTAGTGCTGCGGGATACGCCAATCCCCCAGCCACGCCTACGCTGTTTTTCGGCGACCGAGGAGCTGGTGATTTCGCCAGTTGGACGACATTCGATTTGGCGCTCAATTACAGCATTCCGACCGTCAAAGCTTTAGATTTTTATGTCAAGGCCGAGGTCTTCAATATCCTTAATGAAGATAAGCAGATCTTCTGGGATACCACGATTTCAGCGAATAGAGCGGGTCCGCTCGATTCATTGGGTCGTCCGACAACCTTCACGCAAGCTGCTTCGTTCGGTAACGCGCGCAACAACGCGGATTACGTAACTCCTCGTGAGTACCGCTTCGCGGTTGGTTTCCGCTTCTAAGCTAGGCAGCACGTAGGCTTTTCCAAGGGGCGGCTTTGGCCGCCCCTTTTCTTTGACCCCTTGTTGCAGTTACGATTCGAGCAATGCGTTCGCACTCAATCAATCACGTTTTTCTAACGTTTGGCGCTACGCTGTTGCTGGCTTGTTCGTCCGATCTTCCCAGCGAGAGCCCTTCAATCATCTTGATCTCAGTCGACACTCTGCGTTCCGACCATCTGCCGGTCTACGGGTATCATCAGATTGAGACCCCTGCGATTGACAGATTCCGCAAGGATGGAGTTCTGTTCCACCGCGCTTTCACGGTGTCCCCACTGACCCTACCCGCCCACAGTTCCTTGCTAACCGGGTTGCTGCCCACACGGCATCGGGTGCGCGACAACGTTGGCTATCGATTTGAAGCAACCTCTGTGGCTTCGTTGGGCGGTGTCCTCGGTGCGGTGGGTTACGCCACCGGCGGTTTCGTCTCCAGTTTTGTCCTCAGGACGGCAGCTGGCTTGGGAGCGACCTTCGATCACTATGACGATCGGTTTGAGGCGGTCGAGAACAGAACCATGGCCGAGATTCAACGTCCAGGAAGTGAGACTACCAACGCCGCCCTGACCTGGATCGATCAACAAAACGGACCATTTTTCGCCTTTATCCATCTATTCGAACCCCACGCTCCGTACGCACCTTCAGCTGAGATTGCTGCGCGATGGGGCGATACCTACGACGGTGAGATCGTCGAAACCGATGGGATCTTAGGTGAGTTTTTGGACGGGTTGCGGGACCGCTCATTGTATGACCCTTCTCTTGTCATTCTGGTCGCCGACCATGGCGAAGGTCTTGGAGAGCATGGAGAGCGCGAGCACGGTATTCTGCTCTATCGCCAGACAGTGCAAATCCCCCTGGTTATCAAATTTCCAGACAATAGAGACCGCGGTGGTAGCGTCGATACTCCGGTTCAGATCGTAGACGTTGCGCCGACTATCTTGAGCATTGCGGGGGTGCGGAGCGAGGAACCTATGGACGGTATTTCGCTCTCCGACCTTGAGCCTGCGGGGCGTCCTTTGTATATCGAAACGCTCTATCCGCGACTTCATTTTGGCTGGGCGGAGTTGAGAGGGTTAGTCGATGGTCAGTACCACTACGTGTCAGAGCCCAATCCCGAGTTGTTTGATTATGTCGGCGATCCAGCGGAGGAGCACAACTTGCTTTTGGCCAATCGTCCAGTCGCCACTCATCTAAGGACGACGCTCGATAGCTTTTCGACGGTCGACAATGGACCGAAGGTAGCTGTCTCCGAGGAAGCTCAAGCTAAGTTGGCTGCATTGGGCTACCTCACCGGTTTCGCAACCACCGAAAATCTAACTCAGGACCCAAGGGAACACGTGGGAAGTATCAAGGCGATTGATGACGCTCTCAAGCTCGGCAGGGCGGGCGACCACGAGGGTGCGGTAGCGATCTTGTCCCAGTTGGTGGACCGTTACCCTTCGATGCTCGACGCCCGCTATCAGTTGGCGTCGGCACTAAGGACTCTAGGCCGAGCGGACGAAGCACTGGAGCAGCACCGCCTGGCGCTGGAACAAGCGCCGGTACCGATCCCAGGAGTGATCATTGAGATAGCGCGCATCCTATTGGACCAAGGAGAAACTGATGAAGCGAGAGCTCACGCAGAACTCAGCAGCGAGGTTTTGCCGGTTGAGTCGGCTCACGTCTTGGCTCGCATAGCGCTTGTGATCGGCGATTTGGATGAGGCGCTGCGTCAAGGTCGTCGGGCGGTTGAGGCCGAGAGCGTTCCAAGACCGGATCAACTGTTATTTCTGGCGCAGATCCACAACACTCGCCAGGAATACCAACAAGCGCTGAACACCTTGGCGAGTCTTAGATCTCGATTGCAGGGCCGCGGCGAAGGGACGATTCCATGGCTTAGCTATGAGCGCGGAGAAGCGTTGGCCCGGCTAGGAACAAATAGTGAAGCTGTAGTTGCGTTCGAACAAGAAATCAGTGATTATCCCGCGAATGTAAGAGCGTACGAGAAGCTTGCTTTTGTGCTGGCAGCGGAAAGGAGGTTTGACGAAATCGACCCTTTGCTGGATCGAATGGCCATGGCATCCAAAACGCCGGCTGGCTATTCATTTGTCGCCCAAACGGCCGACAGGCTTGGCGATACCCAAGGTGCTCAGGAATGGCGTCGTAGAGCCGAACGGCTGCCGGAGGAATAGACCTGAGAGCCGGACGAAAATGGAGCCATTGGGAGGTGTCAGCGTCTCTAACGGCGATTTTGATCGTCGTGTTTTCGTGTTCGCGGTCAACTGAGATCGAAGGTCCGCACGAACTGTTTGTTGATTCGGCTACAAGCCTTGGCTTGGACTTTGTTCACAACAACGGGATGACGGGCGAGATCTATATGGTGGAAATGGTTGGGTCGGGGGCGGCGCTGTTCGATTTCGATAATGACGGGGACCTCGACGTGTTTCTTGTTGATGGTGGACAGCTTGGTCCGCGGTTGACTTCGGCTACAACAGCGCTGGGGAACGATCGATTGTTCCAAAATCAACTGGTAGAAGATGGCAGCCTACGGTTTGAGGATGTTTCAGCAACTGCCCTGCCGGAGCGATATAGCTACGGACAAGGAGTTGCAACCGGAGATTTTGACAATGACGGCTGGATCGATCTCTACCTGACAAGCTACACAGACAATCGACTCCTACGAAACCTAGGAGACGGGACATTTGAAGATGTAACCGTCAAAGCCGGGGTCGGCGATAGCCGCTGGAATACTACGGCAGTGTTTTTTGACTATGACCGGGACGGCTATTTGGATTTATTTGTTGGCGCATATATTGATTCGACGATCAACAACCACTACCGATGTACGGCTTACAGCGGAATAGAAGATTACTGTGGCCCAAAGACCTTTCCAGCTCTTTCCGACAGACTGTTTCGTAACCTTGGAAATGGTCGGTTTGAAGATGTTTCAACGACGTCTGGAATCGCTGGTCTCGAGGGTGCATGCTTGGGAGCCGTTTCGGCGGATTTCAATGGCGACGGCTTAGTCGATCTATACGTCGCTAACGACCAGATGGAAAACTACTTGTGGGTAAACTTGGGAGACGGAACTTTCGAGAACCGCTCTCGCATCAGCGGCACCAGCGTCAATGCAGAAGGAATGGCGGAAGCCAGCATGGGAGTCGAGGTGGCAGACCTCAATTCGGATGGCATCCTCGACATCTTCCTCACCCATCTCAAGAATGAAACCAATACCCTCTATTCCGGGCGCGCCAATGGGGTCTTTTCCGATACCACCTCGATGACTCAGCTCGGGCCATCGAGCTTGCCGTTTACTTCGTTTGGAACCCGCGCTCTGGACTACGACAACGATTCGGATCTCGACCTATTGGTGGCGAACGGATCGGTGCGTCGGATTCAAGAACAATTGGAAGCCGGCGATCTGCTGGCTTTGAGTCAGCCAAATCAACTATTTGGCAATCAAGGTGATGGACGGTTTGAAGAGCTGACGACTTCGGCTTTCTCGGCTTTGCAGCGGCTGCGAGTCAGCCGAGGTGTCGCCTCCGGTGACATAGACAATGATGGCGATATCGACGCACTGATAACCAATAACAATGGGCCGGTCGAACTGTTGATTAACCAGCTGGAGCCGACAGGTCAATGGTTGGGGCTGGATCTTAGAATGGACTCTCAACAAGCTCGGCCAGCGCTGGGTGCTGTGGTTCACCTCTACTTCGCGGACGGCAGTCAGATTCTTCGGACCGTGCAAACGTCAGGCAGTTTCCTCTCCGCTCACGATCCACGCGTAATCTTTGGACTCGTTGGTACTGCGAAGCCATCTCGGCTGGTGATCGAATGGCCAACGGGCAAGGTCGTTGTATGTTCGGTTCCGCCACAAGGGCGTTACACTACCCTTGAACCGAGTTCTGATACCTGCCATGAATTGTAAGGCGAGAATTGCCATCGTGCTGTTAACCGTCTGCTTCGGTTGCGGTGAGAGTGCAGATCGGTCATCTGCGGCTACGGGTAGTAACGCAACTTCACCGGAGCTGACCCCGGTACAGGTTATGACTCTTGAGGAGCGCCTAGATGGGGCGGTCTTAGTGCGGCTGCGGGATCGAGAAGCTTGGAATCAACGTATTCAGGACAATTTGGAAATTCCGGCGAACAAGAAATCAGAGGCCTATGCAGAAGTAGGTATGTTGTACCACGCGTACGGTCTGTTTCCTGAAGCACTGGAGTTCTATCGCCAAGCGATTTCTTTGAATGGCGTAGATTACCGTTGGTTCTTTCTGCGTGGTACGGCGTTGCGTCGAATGAATGATCTGATCTTGGCGACGGAGGACTTTGAACGATCAGCTGAATTGCAACCGCGAGATGTTCCGTCTTTGGTTCGTTTGGGGGAGATCCTCCGAGACCAAGAAGACAGAGAACGCGCTTTGGAATCGCTAACCCAGGCTCTCGAACAGGATCCAAACTGTGCTGCTGCAATCTTTGCTCTTGGCCAAGATGCAAGAAATGACGGTCGGTTGGATCAAGCAGTATCGTTATTTCAAAGAGTCCTCGACATCCAACCGGAAGCAGCCGCTGTGCGAACTCCGCTCGGGTTGACCTACCGGGATCTAGGCCGCGAGGAAGACGCGGTTGAGCAGCTTGCCCAAAGTGGCGATCAAGGTGTGCGTTTGGACGACCCACTTCTCCTTCGCACCTATCAACTCGGGGAGGGATGGAGCGATGTTATGCGTCAGGCGAGCGAGAGCGCCAAGGCGGAAGATTTTGAACAAGCGGAGAAACAATTGGTCCGAGCGATCACCATTGATCCGTTGTCCCCAGGGGCGAGAGTTTCATGGGCTAAACTTTTGCTGAATCGAAACGCCAGCGACAAGGCCGAGGAACAGCTACGGTTAGCTCTGTTTCTGTCGGAAGAGAACCTCGATGCTCGCCGTCTTCTGGCCCAGATCGCGATTCAGGAACGAGACTGGCCGACCGCGGAGCGTGAACTCCGTGTGGTGACTCAGCTGGATGGTGCGGATCGAACCGATCGTGCTGCATTGGCTCAGGCCTTTGAGCACAGTCAGCGTCCAGGGCTGGCTCTGGAGATTTACCAAGAATTGAGAAAAGGATATCCGGAAATCGCCGAGTTTCGTGTCAGCGAAGCGACGCAGATGGGTCTACTGGGTCAATGTGAAGGTGCTACCTATCTGGTTTCCGCGGGAGTTGAGGAGCGTCCCAATGACGCGATTGCGGCTCATGCGTTGGCGCGACTATTGGCGACTTGCCCGCAAACAAGAAACGCGGAGCGAGCGTTGGGGATCGCTCGCTCGCTATTTGACGCTTTTCCGACACCAGGACACGCTGACGCTCTAGCTCTGGCTCTGGCGTCCGCAGGAGACTTCACCCAAGCTGCACAAGTACAGCTCCAAGCGATCGAGATCGCTCGCGCGTCTGGAGAGGAATTTGGTTATCTACGCGAGACGTTAGTTGCACTGGAGTCTGGGCGGGTTCCGGTCACCCCTTGGCCTGTTTTCGCACGGGGAGAAGTCTTCGCGCCTCCAAGCTAGTTGACCAAAACTACGCCTGACTCGGTCCACGACTTGGAACTAGTTTCATCGTGGACGGTAGCGGCGACCTTGTGCCCGCCTTCGCGGATCAGGAGTTCAAACGACGCCACGAAGTGCTTGTCGGCGACTTGACCAACATCTTCCGGTTCTACCTCAATGGTCATTGTCGATTGATCCACGGCAGAAGTTCTACCTTTCTCGTCCGCGGTGGCAAGCGCAACGCGAACGCGAGCGGACTCACCACCGTCGTCCCGAGGGACATAGGTCAAAGCTCCCAGCGGAATGCGCACCTCGACGGGTTGGAGCCATTGACCGTGTTCTTCGTCGCCCGCCCGCCCGAACGCCAAGTCGATAACCTCTGACGAATCTTCAAAGCTGTGAACGAGAGCTGCATGGGTCTTATCAGCCAAGCGTTCGGCCAGGGAAAGAGCCCGGTACCCTTGGCGATGACGAACTCGTAGGCCTTTCTTTTTCAGCCGGACCTCGATGTTACGGAATCTACTGTCCGCTACCGTCGAAGGAGTGAAGCCTAGCGAGTAGTAGTTGCGAAGCCCTTGTTCAATTTCTGCCAGTCCTGGAAGTGCCCTGGTTCGATTGAGTAGAGCCTTACCTCCAGTTCTCTCAGCAATGCGGGCCAGAGAACCCTGTAGGTTCGCTTTGCGCGCAGATCCCACCAGAGTTCCCATTCCTTGAATTTGCAGATCTCCGTATTGCGGGTTGAGCATGATCGGGGCGCGTTGTCCGGCAGCGTCGATCGGGTAGAAAGCAACTTGAGCGCTGCTAGCCTTGATCGCGAGGCGGTCTAGATCATTGGTCGAATCGTACTCAAACCCGCTCAGGATTGCGCTTCGATTGCCTGTCGGTGCGTCTCCGGTATGGCCACCGCCGCGAAACCGATAATCGACTGCCTGGAACAGGGAATCGGCAGCTCGAAGAGGAATACCATCGCTAACATAGATCAGCGCCTTGCGGCCGGGAAGGCCACGCAAGCTATCGACAAATCCGTTCAGCGCCGTGAGTGTGAATGACCGTTCGTTCTCAATATATTCGGCGTGAGTTTCTGCCCAATCTAGAGCTTCGGGAAAAGCCCTAGAGTCTTCAATCAGACCCAACGAGTCTTCCCACTCGGCTTGGCGTTGCTCGCGAAATGTTGCGGTGGTCTGCAGCGCCAGTAGGGCCTCTGTGGCGGCTGACGGATCGTCGTGGAACGAATGACGCGTATGGAGGCTGCGCTCATACGAGACAATCATCACCCGATCATCTGGTTGCAAGCTGCCGTTGAGAAACGTCACCATCTCTCGAAGGACGCGATTACGATGAATCGCTTCGACGTTGTAGTTGTCAACGTAGATCATCAACCAAAGTCGTTGATCTTCGGGTAGCTCGGCGGCCGCTTCGGTGGAGGATGGGTCAACTGGAGATTCCTCGACCAAATCTATTTCGGTACGCCCCGAAACGGAACGCACCAAAGATGGTTTGGCGTCTACCACTGCGTAGAAATTGGAGATCGCGACCGGCCTGCCATCGACCGTCATCGAAAAGTCATCGGCAGTAAGACCGTTAACCGGTTGCCCATCTTTGTCACTGACGTAGACATCGACGTTGACCACCCGGACGTCGAGTTGCTCGACGAAGCCAGTTTCCGAAGCGGATTCGGCGCCAGGCTGAGACTGAGACTGAGCGATCTGGGCAACGAGACTGAATGCGATAATGAAGATCGCGGCAAGGAGGTTCTTTTTCATGGTGTTTTGTTTGCTTTTGTGACTGAGTGTTAGGCGATCGTGAAGCCAAAAGTCGTTGCATCTTTTGCGCCATCCCCGACTGATCCGACATGGGGTGTTTGAAGTGAGAGTTGCCCCTGGCTAGGAAACAATCGGCAAATCAGTTTTGCTGTTTTCATACGACAGAGTATCCATTGGGCAGACCGTAACGCAGATCCCGCAACCGATGCAGGAGGAGGTCTCATTGTCGAGCTTTTCCTGTTTCATCGCGTACTGCATAACGTCGATCCCGACCTGACAATAGCGAGAACATTCGTTACAGGAGATGCACTTATCGTCAGCGACGATGGCGAATCGAGACCAACCGAGTTTGGCGAAGAATGCCGATTGGAACTGCATCATTTTCGCCAGGGGACACCAGTAGCGACACCAAACCTTGCCGCCGAGAAACGGGTATAGCGTTACCGGCAGAATGCCGACCAGCCAGACGTCAGCGACGATGTGATAAAGATAAGCGGCGACGTCGCCGGTATTCCACATCCCGGTGATGTCTCGGGTGAGCAGAATCGCAGTGGCCACGACCGCGAACAACAAAACCAGGTTGGCCATTTCTTCCATTTTGATAGACAAACGACCCTTGGGGGCCAAGTGGCGCCATCGATCTCCGAAGGTCTCAGCCAATCCGCCGCAACCACAAATCCAGGAGCAATAGCGCTTGCCCTGAAACAACACCAAGATGGGAATCAAGATGAAGGTCAGTACAGCCCCCCATATCACCCAGATCTGGTGCGGGTCGTAGAGCCAGGTATAGAAAAATAGTGGCCAGGCGTAGACGATTCCGTACGATCGCCAGGCTTGATCGGCGAACTGCGGATCGGTGGCCAGCTTTTCGCCAATCCACTGATACTGCACCGCCCAGCGAAACAAGAACTCTGGAATCAAGAAGAAAAACAACCACTGAAAACTAATCAAACTGGTGTAGCGCCAAATCTGGAAGCGGTCCTTGCGATCGAATCCCCAGCGTTTCATCGCCTGGATACCAAACACGGTCATCAGCCCGGTGTACAAGACGGTGTACCAAAAGGCCCATGGTCGGTCAAAAAAGGACATCGCTTGATAGCCCCAGTTCCGATAGGGCCAGAATTCTTCGCCGGCCCCGACCTTGATGCCGTAGACCGAATACCAGGTAAAGAAAGACGCTCCCAACCAAGCCCAGCGATTGCCCTTGGATCCGCTGACGACCAAATACGCTAGAGCAGCGATCGTGATCGCCGCTCCCATCCAGGGCGTGAGCGCGACAGCCCCGTCCAACAGCGCCAATCCATCGCCACCACGACCGGCCCCGTATAGCGCAACACCTAAGAAACTCGCCACGGTCGCCGCGAGCGCAGTCCATGGAGATCCGGTCCACTCGTTTTCCAGGCGAAGGCTTAGTTTTCTTAGGAACCCCACTGGCAACTCGGACCCGACGAGGACAAATGCCTGGTCGATGGGTACCCGACGAAGCTCTTGGTGGCCGCCATGGTCGATCTCCAGAATAGCGGCGTTGGCGAATTCTCCGGCCTGCTCGAACCGGGTGACCGTGGAGTGAAAGAGGATTTCCACCTGTCCGCTGGCGATCGCCTGGTCTAACTTCTTGCGATTGTCTTTGAAGACCCGTCCGAATTCTCCTCCCCGGTAGGACAGAACAACGTCATTGTTTTCGCTGAGAGCGATCGCTGCCTCAACCGCCGAGTTGCCACCGCCAACCACAAGGATGTTTTTGCCTTGGCTTTTCTTTGGCGAATAGAGACGGTGATGGATATTGCTGGACTGCTCTCCGCCCACGCCTAGCTTGCGTGGGTTGCCCCGTTGTCCGGTGGCCAGAATCACCCGGCGAGCTCGGTAGGTTCGATGGCGGGTGCCTACGCTGATCCAATCATTAGCTGGTTCTACCGACCCAACTGCCTCGTTCTCGTGAATCGCCAAGCCGTACTCATCAATGACCTCCCGCCATCGTTCAAGAAGCTGCTCTTTGGTTGATTCTTCAAACCACAAGTCGCTGCGGCTGGGTCGGTCGTCGGGCTCCGCGTAGATCCACTTGCCTTCGGGAAAGCTGTGGATGGTGTTGGCGACCTGTACTTTTTCTAGGACTAGGCAACTGAGGCTCTTTTCTTTGGCTCGCAGCGCTGCTGCAATTCCTGCAGCTCCTGCCCCGATCACCAATACATCAAAGACCTCGCCCCCACAACTACCTTTTCTGAAGCGATGTCTTTGGCGATCAGGTCGACGACCTCAACCGCTTGATCCATCGCTAGCTTGATCACCGGGGCGCCGGCTAGATCGCCGACTACGTACAGCCCACGAACCGTGGATTGGCGGTTGCTGTCTAGCTGCGGACGGGGGGTTGGTCCCGAGCTGCTGGACAGAATGCCGGTAAGCCAGTTCATGTTGGTTGACCCGCCGTCGTTGAGCAGGTCTTGTGTCTACGAAGGACGCGGGGAAATGGCTTCCAGTAGGTGCGATACAGCGGTTCCGTAGTCGTCGATGATGGTTACCAGAACCTGCTGTGGTTTTGCTTCTACCCCAAGCGTAAATTGGTAGACAAAGCGTTGTGTGCGGGCCGTCTCAAGGTCCGAATCTGGAATAACAATATCTGCCGGTTGTTGCGTGAACACACCCGAGGTGTTTCCTCGTTGATCGCGAATGCCGACCAAGATTCGCAGTCGTCCATGGTGCTTTCCTTCAGACGGTACAAGAGTAAGGCTGCCAATCGGGACATGGACTTCAACCGGAAGAGACAGGAGGTCACCATCGGTCGAAGCGGTCTGGCCGAAAAGAATCTCCGCTTCTAAAGGATTCTTTTCAAGTCCGAAATCCAAGGCAGCGGACGAGGACTCTTGAATCCTCTGATCACGAGCTTTCGCTCGATACCCGGAGCGATGACGAATTTTGATCCCGGGGCGATTCACTTTGACTTCCAGGCGATGATATCGACCGTCGGTTGACAAAGGTTGGTACCCGAGCGAGTAGTAAGTTCGAAGATCTTGATTCAGGGCCCGAAAAGCCGGACCGAGCGCGTTGGTGTTGAGGATCGCCTGTCCTCCTGTGTCGTCGGCTAGCTCGATTAGCGGGGCTTGCAGGTTGAGGTCGTGTGTGTTGTCGATAAGCGTTTTGACGTTCAAGAGATTGGTGTAGTTGATCTCTGCTGAGGTGCTTTGCCCGCTGTGCAGTCCTCGAGCGTCCAGGGTGTAGAGGGTCACTCCCGCGGCGTTCGCTTGGGCAGTTAGCTCCCGATAGCGACGGCTCATGTCGTAGCGAAAGACGTCGGGCGAAGGCCCTTGCTGGAAGCGTTCCGTGGCGGCAAGAAAGAGGTCTTCGCCGGGTATCCGGGGCACCCCATCGCTGATGTAGAGCATCGCCTTGCGACCATCGATTCCGGCTATCTTGGTGACAACGTCGCGAACTGCGTCAATACCGAACCCCAGTTCGTTGCGGACAAAATCTGCGTGGGCGCGAGCTTCTGATAGTGCAAAGAGGGGGTCGTCTGCTCGGTCGATGTCTTGCAGTACCCGCTGTCTCTCACCGTCTCGATTGACCGCATGGGCGGTTACCAATGCCGCAGCTTCCAGCGCTTCAGAGATCTCTTGTCGGTCATTGACGAAACCGCGGGTACGGATTTTCAGGTCGCGGTCGTAGCTGACGACGAGTACCCGATCCTCGGGGTTGACATAGTTAAGAAGGAACTGATTGACCCCATCGATCACCCAGCGTCGGCTGAGCGGGTGAAGATTGAAGTTGTCGACGTAAAGGACCAAATGGAGGCGCTGGTTTTCCGGTACTTGGTCGCTGATTTCGCCGGGAGGCAACTCGGCGAGGCTTGGTTCAGCCCCGTTTTCGAGGTCGGATTCTGAACTACGGGGATCTAGCCGGCCACCCTTGACAGAGAAAAAATCCGAGATGGTGACCGGTCTTCCATCTTCTAAGAGTTCAAAATCTTCCAGGGTTAGATCTGTGATCGGAGTACCATCTTTCTTAGAGACGTGAACATCGATGTTGACAACTTGAACGTCAACACTGCCGAAGAAGAGCCCCGTTGGATGTTCCTGTGACTGGACAGGCGACAGCAACGCCATGGCAATGGCGAGCAAGAGTGTTGCGTGAAAAGAAGAAGTATTTGGATTCATAGCTAAGATTGAACGAATAACAGGGATCCGCACGAAAGGGGATTGTTTCATGTCGCTCGTGCTGTTAGGCGATACCGCAGGAGGTTTGTAGGCGAGTCCAGTGGGGTCGTCGATCTTTTCTACAGCATTAGCCTGGGTAAAGAACGGCGTTGACAGACGACCAATACACGAAATCATACGAAAGAAATACGGTCAAACAATGAAGCCTGCCCAATACAGGTTTAGCAATGCTGCACGGCCAAACGAGAAAGTGAGACAATTCGTTGTGGGCGGTAGGGTTTAGGAGACTCAATATGAAGACACACGAGATTGGATCACGGTTGACAGCAAACTGCCGGCCTCTTCCATTGATGCTGCTGTGCGCCCTGGTCGCGGGCCAAACGTCTGCAATTGGTCAAGCTGCGGAGCAGGAACTGGACTCTTTTTTCGACGCGGTTGAAGTCAAGATTATTAACGTTGACGTGGTGGCGCTGGACAAAGTGGGCAACGCAGTGATGGACCTAGAACCCGAGGAATTTCGCGTCTATGAAGATGGTGCGGAAGTTGCGATCACCAACTTCTATCGAGCAGGGGAAGAGGCCGCGATTCTTCAGGCAAGTCGAGTTTCGGAAGAACAAGTTGACGAATCGGAAATTGACCAGGGAACAGCAACCGACCCGCCACTAACGATGGCTGTTTTTGTTGACAATACGAGCTTGGTGCCAGGAAGCCGTAGAGTAATCCTTAACAACTTAGAAAAGTTTCTAGGGGCCGAGCTCAGACCTCAAGATCGAATTGTCTTGTTGAGCTACAACGGCAAGTTGAGCGTGGCTCAACAACCGACCGCTTCAATAGCGGAGCTCCTCGCTGCGGTGGAGAAGATCTCCAATAGTTCTGCGACCGGAGTCTTGCGGACCGTGTCCTATCGCAACGTTCTTCGAGAAATTTCAACTGACACTGGCAGTGGGGGGGGCGGTGGCTTTTCGCAAGATAACACTGCAGCTGTGGCCAGCGCTGCGCTGTCCGCGATTCGTATCTATGCGGAAGAAACCCACGCCAACACGTTACGAACCTTGGCCGGTGTGCGCGAAGCGTTGAGCGTTTTGTCCGCTTTGCCGGGTCCCAAGGCACTGATATACGCTGGCGCCGGAATGACCCAACAGCCGTCCGCTGGTCTAGCTCGCTATTGGGAGCAGAGATTTTCGAGCGCTTCGAACGTCGGCGCGAACGAGTTCAGCCGTATTAGGGAACTTGAAGAGTTTGACGCCAGTGATGCTGTGGAGGACTTAGCTCGGACCGCCAATACCCACCGCATAACGCTGTACACACTCAATCCGTTGGAAGCCGTCAGTGGAATGACTTCGGTTGAGATCCAAGGGTTGGATGCGGCGGGAAACCGAACGTTAACCCCCGAAATGCAATCGGCGGAGATCTCCAATCGTGCTGCAGTGATGAACTTGATGTCTGGATCGACAGGAGGGAGTTCGACGACCGGCTCCATGGGGAATCTCTTGCAAGGCATTCGCCGCGATTTTGACAGCATGTATTCGATTGCCTATCGGCCAAATTCCTTGGCCAAGGAGAGCGCTCGGCGAAAAATCAAAGTCGAAGTTTTGCGCCCGGGCGTGGAGCTTCGATATCGACACCACTACCGGGAAACGACCACCGACGAGCGGCTAGTAGATCGGACCCGGTCTGCCTTGCTACTGGTTGGAGCGCCCAACCCGATGGGGGTTGCCGTGGAGTTTGGCCAGCCGGAGCAGGATGAGAAAGGATTTGCCAACGTTCCCGTGATGGTGAAAGTGCCGATGTCTAAGTTAACCCTTTTACCCCAAGGGGAGGCCCATGAAGGTCGGATTTCCCTGTTTATTGCTGCGCGCGATGAGCAAGGCCGAATGGCTCCGGTGACCAAACAGACTCTGCCGTTAAGGATTCCCAATAACGATCTTTATAACGCGCTCGCTCAAACCGGTGGTTACACGTTCACTCTCAAGTTGCGTGCTATCGGCCACACCGTGGTGGTCACTGTTTACGACGAGATCGGTCAAACTGACTCGGTAGCGCAAGCTGAATTAGTGGCTCCGTCGTTTGGTTGATGCGTTCGATCATTGCCGCAGCTCTCTCGGTTCTTGCCAGCGGAATCGCTGTAGGTCAAGAGGTTTCGTTACCAACCGCTCGTCTCCTTACACACAGTGGGTTGGCGGCGGAACATGTAGCGTTGATAATGAGCGACCAACAGGGAGGAGATCTACTCTTCGAGCAAGTTGCTTCGGTGATTCCTCTTGAGGATGGAACCCCAGCGATTGGTTGGTGGTTGGAGGTCGATGCGGACAACCTGTTGTCCGGCTCGATCCCGGAGCGACTGTTTGTCAAAATTTCGACATACGTCCTTGAAGGCCAAGGAAATATCGTGTTCGCCAAATCTCGGGTTGTGGAGATATCTAATCCAGCGGGCTTGATCGCGGTTGATGGAGTCCGCGTGGTTGGTGGAATTGAGCTTCCGGCGGGAGACTATAGGTTGCGGACACTGGTCTCGGAGCCAATCTCTGGACGGGTGGGGCTGAGGCAAAACCAGGTGCGTGTGCCAAGCCCACGCGAGGCTTCGATTTCAGCATTTGAAGTGGATCAAGTCGCGGCTAGTTGGTTGGAGATTCCGCTAGACGGACTGGTGCCGCCGACGAATTTCGAGCCGTCCGCCCTGAGTGTATTGCCAGCAAATCAGCCTTGGAACGTCCGGATGTTTGTGCTCGGTACGAACCAGATCTTGATCGAAAATAGCCACGAGAAAGCAGAAGCGGCATTGACCACAACTGGATGGACATTTGCTCAAGGACCGGGTCGTTGGTCGATTGCGGAGTCGACGATAACTCCAGACTTGGCGGTAGAAGGTCGATTTGAGATCGCCCCAGTTGCAGTGGGCGAGAATACTACCTCGGGCCGGGACCTAGTTGCCGGTTCGCTTGTGGCGCAGGGAGTAGATGCTGAATTGGTGCGCGGTGGGGTTGTCGAAGTATTGCTGACTTCGCAGATAGAAACTGCTACGACCTGGACTCGTGTCAAACGAAATGCCGAAGCGGAAGATCTTCCTGCACAGGTTGCGGCTGCACCGGTAAGTCGAAAGTTGGCCCTTCCCAAGCCGGAGATTCGCCGGAGGCTCTTGGCGGTTCTGACTGATTGGGCCAATGGAGATCCGGCCGCGCAGTCTCGGTTGGGAGAATTGGAGAACGACCTGATACAAGGATCGGGCGAAGCGCTTGCAACGCTCGCGGACTTGGAGCTGCGCGTTTTTGATTCGATTGGCCAACGAGAGCCCGGTGCGGTGATACCAATATTGGCTCTTTACTTGAACCGTTATACAGATCATCTACGAGAACGTGAGTACCAACTTTCAACCCACTGCAAACGACTCGCCCTATCTCTCGCTCAGAGATATTTGGGGTTAGACAAGAGCGAGACCGGAGAAGAAACGGGCGACTTCTTTGCTGCGATAGGTGGAATGCAAGCCAGCGGTGGTGATCCAACGGGACTGGAATCCTTACGGGTTGCTTTGCGGTCATCCCCAGATCACGCGCAAGCCATGGAGTTACTGGCGTGGCGACTTGAACGCAGCGGTGACTATCGGGGCGTGATCGCGTTGTTGGAGAACATCGAAAAACCGACCCGGGAAGCGCGCATTCGTCGCGCGCTGGTGAACCTCCGACTTAACCGCTCTGAGTTAGGAATTTCGGAACTCAAGGAGCTATCTGCGAGTGACGATTGGGTGGCAGCCTTAGCAGCCCAAGAATTACTGCGGTTCTATATCGAAGGGGGCATACCAGAGGAAGCGAGTCGTTATTTCTTAGAGTTCCGTAAACGATTTCCTGAAAATCAAGGCTTGGCATATCTACAAGCGATGTTCCATGATTTGCAGGGCCGACCACAGGAGTCCTTGGCGGAGGTAACCTGGATTAAGGCGCGCACCGGAGAAAGTGAACGTCACCGGTACTCTAAAGATCCACAAGAAAAAATCAGCGAAGTCCGTAGTTTGTTCGAGCAGCGATCAGAAGCCTATCGAAGCTCTCTCTTGAAGGCCCTCCAAGGTCTTTCCTGAACGGAACGACAGCAAGATGATGATCAGTCGGAAACGGCACAGGGAAACTGGCGTTGCTTCCTGTCTAGCCCTCTGGCTCGCCTGGAATGCTCAGGCCGTAGTCGGGCAGGAACGTCTAGAAATCGCGATTACCGCTCCAGAGTTTGGTCAGGTGGTATTTGGTCCGACGCAGGTGGCAGCAGAGGTCTATCCTCCAGGATCCACAATCGAGCGCGTGGAGTTTTATCTCGATGGATTCTTGGTGGCGACCGACCAAGAGGCACCGTTTGAAGTCCAGATTGATGTTGGCCAGGAGAATCGAGAACATCGTTTTGAGGTGGTCGCTCGAGGTGCGGCCGGATCAAGTGGGTCCTCCAGTGTTTCTTCGACCAAGATCGAAAGTGACCTGGAAGTTGATGTGGAGTTGCGTCAGATTTTTGCCACGGTGTCGAACAACGTGGGCCGAGTGACGGGATTGCCAGAAAGCGCGTTTCGCGTCTTGGATGACGGAGTGGAGCAAACTTTGGTTACGTTTTCTGGAGGGGATGTTCCGTTTAGTGCCGTGTTGATGGTCGACTCCAGTCTCAGTATGGCGGATGGGAAACTCCAGATCTCTGTCGAGGGGGCGGAGTCCTTTCTTGGTGATCTCGGTCCCCTGGATGAGGCTAAGCTGATCCTATTTTCCGATCGCGTCCTTCGAGAAACGCCGTTCTCTTCTTTCTCGCGATTGATTTTGCTGGGGTTGAGAGATGTAACTGCGGAGGGTGGAAGCGCCGTGAGCGATGCAGTGTATCTGGGGTTAAAGCGGCTAACCCCACGACTTAGCCGAAAAGTTTTGGTACTGCTGTCCGACGGCGAAGATGTTGATAGTTCGCTTCCGATGGGCCAGATATTGACCGTGATGCGCCGAGAACAGGCGGTTTTCTATTGGATTCAGCTTGGCCAGAGTTCAAAGGGGCGCATGAACAATTGGCGTGGCATGGAGGAGAATCGTCGAGAGTTCGCATTCTTGCGTCAAGCGGTTGTAGAAAGTGGCGGTCGGATTGTGCCCGTTTCGCAGGTTTCGGAGGCCGGTTACGCGTTCTCTACAATCCTTGGGGAACTCCGCGACCAGTACGTTTTGGGGTACTACCCAACAGCCCAAAATGGGCCAGGGACATGGCACGAAGTGGAAGTTCAAGTGAGTTTGTCGGGTGACGTTCGGGCACGGACTGGGTATCTGGAACGATAGATGCTTATCGGCAAAACGGAGGCGAATAGAATTACCTGTTTGATAAGGAGGAAATCATGAAAAGAGCTTGCATTGGATATTCCTTGGGAATGGTATTTGTGGCAACTACGATGTGGGGGCAGACACAAGGGCGCGTGGCGGGAAAGATCGTTGACGTGGCTGGAAATCCGCTTCCTGGAGCAACGATTGCGGTCGAGGATCTCTCGACTTCAGCTACGTATGACGGGGTTAGCAACAAGAAAGGTAGATTTACGGTCGGGGTGGTCAACGGTTCGGTGCCACACCAAGTCATTATCTCGTTGGCGGGATTTCAGTCTTTGTCCAACGAAATAACGATTGGTTCAGGACAGACCTTCCAACAGGTGTTCACGATGATTCCCGAAGGCTCCGCAACCGCGAGTTCGGGGGGTGGTGCTCAACGATTGGAAGGAGGGAGTCCAGCGATTCGTTTGTACAACAAAGGCGCTGAGCTCTACAACGAAGGGGATAAGCTGGCCGCACGGAAAAAAATGACACAAGCGCTCGTTGAAGCCCCGGATTTGGCTGATGCGAAGAAGATTCTTGCCTCGATTGCACTCGAACGTGGAGAGTATGCGGAGGCATTAGAGAACGCAGCTAATTTCTTGCTGGAAAGACCAAATGACGCGGTCGGACTAACGCTGATGTTCGACATATTGTTCGCTTTGGGTCGTTATGTCGATGCTGCCGCACTGGTGCCCGCACTGGCAGCCGGCCAACCGACCCTGGATACCGCTGCCCGTGCATACAACAACGCGGTGCAGCTTTTTCAAGGGGAAGACCTAGAGACTGCTGGGGTATCTTTGGAGTCAGCACTTGTCATCGATCCGAGTCTCATGACCGCCCGGCTGTTGCTAGCGGAGGTCCGACAGCAACAAGGAGACTACGTGGAAGCAATTGCGCTTGCTTCGCAAGTATTTGATCAAGAGCCTGGGAATGTTTCTTCCCTCGCGATTCTGCATCGAGCCTATGTCAAGACTGGGGACTCGGAGAACGCTTCTAAGGTGTTCGGCCTGCTCGCCGACGCCGACCCTTCCTCGGTGGCAATCACCTTCACGGAAGAAGGCGCACGTTTGTTCAGAGAGGGCCAAACAGAAGCCGCGGTCGAAGTTCTTGAACAGGCAGTGACATTGGACCCAGACAACGCGGAGGCCAATTTTCATTTGGGGGTTGCCTACGTAGGAGAAGGTAAGACGGGAGAGGCGAAGAAACTACTTGCTCGCTTCTTGGAACTGTCTCCTGACCATCCAGAAGCGGGCAACGCGGAAGCGATGCTCGGATACCTGCAGTAGTAGGCGATTCAGTTGCGGCAGCATGGTTGCTGCCGACGGTATCGAGCTAGGTTTGCCTCCAGGCGACCGGTGTCGGATTCGGTGGCGTTGACCAGGAGTTCCTCTTGAGTAGCGATGGCTTCCGCGAAGCGACCTAGGGCTGCCAGCGCCATTGCTTTGGTTTCCAGGTTTTCAGTTGACCGATTTAGGTTGATCAATCCCTGGGCGAGCTCAAGGGCTTGTACGGCGTCCTCGGGCGGGGTTATCGCTGAGGTGACAACAAGGTGTCTAGCCAGAGCCGCTCGAAGGCGAGTACTTTGTGGCAGGGCATCCAGGGCAGAGGCTAATAGATCGGTGGTTTGTTTTGGGTCCGCTCCGCCCAATACCTTTGCGGTCGCCGCACCCAGCCATGCTGTTTCTTCCGTAGGCTGCAGTTCAACGATCTTTCGGTACTGCAGAGAAGCGTCATTGAAACGACGAAGTTGCGCCAAAGTAGCGGCAAGGGAGTACCGGGGATTTAACCACTTGGGTGAAGATTCGATCGCTCTACCAAATGCGTCAATTGCAGATGCGTAGTTATTTTGTGTGCGTTGCTGTTCCCCTAAAGACATCCATGCGGACGCGGCCAGGATCGGGTCGGAACTTTCCGTTACTTGCTGATACAATCGCAGCCCGCTCACGGTCTGTCCTAGAGCCAGTTGAACGTCAGCCAGATCGAGCTGGAGCTGCTCGCGGTCGCGTTGCTGAGGAGAGTTGTCGATCGCGTTTTGCAAGAGCGACGCAGCGGGACTGAGTTCGTCGGTTTGTGCCAAGGTGGACGCATAATCACGAATGTGTTTGGTATCCAGTGATGGAAGCTCTTTGAATAACGCGGCCGCGTCATCCCAGCGCTCCAACTTAACCAGCGCTTGTGCTCGGCGTAGTTTGGCGGAACTCAACCTTGGGTCTTCATTGATCGCCTGACCATAGGCCGCTTCGGCTTCATTAGGGTTTCCTTGTCGGTCCGCGAGGGCGCCCACCGCAAACCAAAATCGAGCGGAGTGCTGGCCAGAATTTGATACAAGTTTTGGGGCGATCTGCTTGAGACCAGCAACCGCTCCTGGTACCGGACCCAGCTGCGCCACCGTGAACCCGGCGACATCCTCAGCTGATACGGTCTCCTGCTCTGACAGCGCGATAACGGTTTCCCCGATTAGCTCAATGCGGAGCCGTCCAACTCGCGCCAGGATCAAGTCGTCGCTCATGATGGCCCCAGGTCCGGCTTTGGTGAGGTGACCACGAGCAAGGTCTGGGCGGCCAATAGCTCGATAGGCTTCGGCAATGGACGCATGGACCGAGGTGGCGTGAGGTCTTAGGCGCAAGACCTCCACCAAAGCTGTCGCGGCTTCATCTCCACGGCCCGCTGCTAGCAAGGCACGCCCCAGTCCAACTAATGCTTGAGGATCGCCTGGGTAATCAGATAACACGTGGCGATAGCTCTCGATGGAGAGTTCCAGTTTATGGTTCTCGAGCAGCATCTCAGCGAGGCTCAAACGTGAAGACTTGTGCTTTGCATCTAAATCCAAGACCCTGTGAAAGTAGGTTTCAGCGGTCGCTGTGTCTCCGGACTCCCTGGTTGTGCTCGCGGCTAGAAAACCGCTCTCAATATTCGGTTGTAGAGCAAAAGAACGGCGGTAGCAGGCCCCTGCAGCCCCCGAGTAGCCCAAGGCAAAATAGAGGTCACCGAGATCAGCAATTTGCTTAGCAGCGCCCGGCCCCGCGAGTGAGCGAGCCCGTTCGACGCGCTGTTGAGTAGACCTAGATGCTCCCACGAGGGATATTTCCGGAGGTGTCCACTGTTGTGAGCAACTGATTATCAAAATGAAGATCCAGGGAGTTGGGTATGATTGGTGGTGTGAGATACTCATAGTTGATTTAATCATAGGGGCTTTTGGGCGCGGTTGGCTCCACCGTAGCAACGGATAATCCAACCCATTGAACTACAGCTTCCAATGGATTGAACCGAAGTAGCGATCGGTCCATAAATTGCGTTCCGAGGCCGTTGTTTGCTTTAATCGTAAAACGAACGGATACAAAGCTTTACCGGCGATTAGTAGGTTGTCTGGGGAGTTCGCTTTATTGCTGATGATCGGCATTACGTTTGCTTTTATTAAATTATATGTATGTATTGCTTCCAATCGCCGACCAGGGTCGCTTGGAAGTATCACCTAAACTTAAACAACGTACTGGGAGGTAGTTCATGAAGCTCAAGTTTTTCCTGATGAGTTTGTTTGCGGTGGCGCTCATTGCCATGCCGCTGGCGGCTCAGAGTACCGGTCGGATAACCGGAAACATTTCCGACTCAGATGACGCTGGCTTGCCTGGGGTGACCATTACCCTGGAGTCAGACAATCTACAAGGTTCCAGAGTCATTGTCAGCGAAAGCAACGGTGGCTTTGCTTCGCCACCACTGCCTCCTGGCGAATACGAAGTGACCTTCCAATTGGAAGGATTTCAGGCTGCCACCCAACGGGTGAAGGTAAATGCAGCACAGACATTACCCATGGATGTGATCCTGGGTTCTGGGTCGATTTCAGAGGAGATCGTGGTTACCGGGGAGGCGACCCAAGCTATTTCCCAGACCAGTACTAAATCGTCTACCATAACATCTGAAGAGTTGGATGCTCTTCCCGTCGGTCGGGCGCTTGGAAATGCGGTCGCCCTGTCTCCAGGGGTCGCCACTGGAGTCAACGGTGATTCAATCAATGGCGCTCAGTCTTGGGACAACCTCTACACGCTCAACGGAGTGGTTCTGAATGAGAACATCCGCGGACAAGAATTTGAGTTGTTCATCGAAGATGAAATTCAAGAGACCACGATTCAGACCGGCGCTATTTCGGCTGAGTACGGTCGTTTCACTGGCGGCGTGGTGAATGCGATCTCGAAGTCGGGTGGTAATAACTTTGAGGGCTCGATCCGCACGACTTTCGACAATGAAGACTGGCTAGGCAAGAATGATTTTTCGCCAGAAACGCGTGAGGACACGCTGAATCACACGCTCGAAGCCACCTTGGGTGGCCGGATTATGCGCGACAAATTGTGGTTTTTTGCCGCTGGACGGGATCGCTCGACCGAGGGTACTGGCACCAGTTTTCTCAATATTTCTTATCCCACCGGCACCGACAACTCGCGCCTGAGTGGAAAACTCACTTTGGGCATGACCGAGAAGCACCAGTTACAGGCTGGGTATACTGAGATCGAAAACGACCAAACTGGCGTGCCACACGGTGGTCTTAGTAATTTCTTGGCCACCATCGACGATGGGTCGCTGGATGATGTTCGTTCTCTACCGCAGGAGTTGAACGTTCTTAGTTACACTGGGGTTTTGACCCCTAACTTCTTCGTCGAAGCTCGGGTAACTGATCGTCAGTTTTTCTTTGAAGGCAGTGGCGGTGGTGACGATGCAATCGACACCGGCACTCCAGTTTGGGACTTGGTCAACAACATCATCGTCAACGAATCCTTGTTCTGCGACGACACCAAGGTCGATGGTTGTATTCCCGAAGAACGTTCCAATGAAACTTGGTTCGGCAAGGGCTCTTATTTTCTAGCCGGGGACCAAGGGTCGCACGATTTGGCTTTCGGCGTGGAGAGCTTCACGGACATTCGCGCTGCGGATAACCATCAGTCGCCCAACGACTTGATGATTTGGAATTTCGCCGAATCACAGATTGTCGGCGACAAGGTTTTCCCGCTATTGCTTCCCGGAGCGACAACCATTCAGTATTTGCCAATCTTGAATCCCACCCAAGGCACAGCGTTCGAAACCCAATCCGCCTTCGTCAATGATTCGTGGCGGGTCAATGATCGCTTGAGTGTCAGCTTGGGGGCCCGTTTCGACGAACTGGATGCGGTTAATTCGCTTGGCCTGCAGGTAGCTAAGAACAGTGCCGTCAGTCCTCGTATTGGCGCCACCTACGACCTCAAGGGCGACGGCGAACATGTCCTACATGCATTTGTCGGCCAGTATGTTGGCCACGCTGCAGGTGGTGTTTTCAATTCTTCTTCGCCGGCTGGAAGTCCCGCGCAGTTCGGTTTCGACTATTTCGGCCCCGACTCCGGTTTCTTTGATCCGGTGACCTTTAACCAGAAGGTCTTTAGTTGGTTTTTTGATGTCTGCCCGAATGCGCTCGCAGATCCGTTCTCCTGCCCGTTCCTGTTTGACGTCGATATTCCTGGTGCGACAACCCTGCTGGATACCGGACTTGGTTCGACTACGGCAACCGAGTTCTCCCTCGGTTATCAGACCAATATTGGAACTTATGGTGGGATTCGAGTTGACCTCTCAGCGCGCGAGTTCGGTGATTTCCTTTTGGAGAGAGTTGATCTTGGCACTGGCCAAGGAACCACCGAAACCGGTGCTCCGTTCGACAAGGGGCTGATCGTTAATAACGACAGTATTGCCAATCGGGACTACTATGGCGCATCGGTAATTACCAATTTACGCTTTCTCGACGGCAAGCTACGGGTAGGGGCGAACGCAACGGTTTCTCACCTTTACGGTAACCTCAACGGCGAGACCAGCGGCTCGGGGGCTATCTCGGACAGCTCTTTGACTAGCTACCCAGAGTACCGTTTTGCCGAGAATTCTCCTACCGGTGATCTCAGCAACGATCAGCGCTTTCGTGCGCGCGTCTGGGCCATCTATGACCTTTTCAGCAACGACCGCCACAACGTGAGCGTTAGCATGTTGCAGAGTTTCCTCAGTGGGCAACCGTACAGTGCGATCGGCACCGTGGACCCACGTCCCTACGTGACTAACCCTGGCTACATCACCCCGCCAGGCGACTTAGATTACTACTTCGGTGGCCGTGGTGCCTTCACTACGGATGACGTGACTCGCACCGATCTTCAGTTCAACTACAGTGTGGACTTCGGTCGTTTCTCGGTCTTTGTGATCCCTTCGGTAACCAACCTCTTTAACGAGGATGCGGTTGATGATCCGAATACCTCGGTAACCACCGGATTTGAAACCTCAACGCTGTCAACCTGGAATCCCTTTACGGAAACTCCGGTTGAAGGCACGCATTGGCGCAAGGGCTCCAACTTCGGTAAAGCCACCGAGGAGGACGATTTACAAAATGTGCGGGAGTTCCAGATTTCGGTGGGGTTTCGCTGGAATCCTCGCTAGTCGACGGTTCAACTGCATTCAAAGGGCCCCCGTTCGCGGGGGCTTTTTTTTGTCTGCTGTAAGCTCGCCAATATGATGCCCTGCGCGCCCTTATCCCTGATTCTTGTCCTCGTTGCCTGCAGTGATCAGAGGATCTTGAATCAAACTGAGGCTCCCACCAATCAGCCGCTATTTTTGGATATGGCTAAAGAGTCAGGATTGAACTTTGACCATTTCCACGGGGCCGCTGGAGATTTCTATTTGGCCGAGGTAACTGCAGGTGGTTGCGCGATGCTCGACTACGACAATGATGGTGACCTCGATCTTTATTTGACCCAGGGATCCATGTTGCCCCCGGGACGTAGCCCAGAAGAAGCGGAGTTCACGTTTTCAGACGATGGCCCGCCACGAGACCGGTTGTTTGAAAATCGATCGGACGACCGGGGACTTCGATTTGTCGACATCACGGAAGAGGTTGAGCTAGACCTTCGTGGCTATGGAATGGGTGTGGCTAGCGGAGATTTCAACAACGATGGATATGTTGACTTATATCTGACAGGACTTCAAGAAAACAGCCTTCTTCTTGGCGGGCCGGACGGTAAGTTTGTCGATGCGACGGTGGGCTGGAATGCGGGAGATGTGCGTTGGTCGGTGCCTGCTAGTGTTTTCGATTTCGATCGCGACGGATGGCTGGATTTGTTCGTCGGTAACTACGTGGACTTGGAGATCGACAACCCCAAACAGTGCTTTCGGGTCACCGGTGCGCGTGACTACTGTGGGCCACTTGCTTACACGGAGCTGAGTGATCGCCTGTTTCACAATCGTCGGGGAGAGGAGTTTGAGGACGTGACTAGGTCGGCAGGCCTCAATCAGTCCTTTGGCTCGGCTCTCGGCTCTGTGTTTCTGGATGCTGATTCCGACGGTTGGTTGGATCTCTATGTGGCCAATGATGGCAGGCCCAACCAGTTGTGGATGAATCGAGGCGATGGCACTTTTGACGATCAGTCCTTGGTGCGCGGAGCCGCTCTGAACTCTGAAGGACAGGCCGAAGCAAGTATGGGTGTTGTTTCCGGCGATTTGGACTCAGATGGCGATCTCGACTTGGTAATGGCGCACTTGGCTGGAGAAACCCATACGCTGTATCAGAATGACGGATCAGGAAACTTCAGGGACGCGACCATCGGGGCTGGGATGGCGGCGGCTTCCAAATGGGCCACCGGTTTTGGGGCTCTGGCTTTGGATTTTGATAACGACGGTGATCTCGACATCTTGACTGCAAACGGTGCAGTACAGATTGTAGAAGAACAGGCGACAAATGGTGTTCTCTATCCGCTTCGCATGCGCAATCAACTGTTTCAAAATAGCGGATTAGGAGAGTTTCGTGAAG
The DNA here is from genome assembly GCA_965248055.1 of Candidatus Multivoradales bacterium. Taxonomy (GTDB): domain Bacteria; phylum Acidobacteriota; class Thermoanaerobaculia; order Multivoradales; family JAHEKO01; genus CBDCXF01. The sequence goes on along the minus strand of CBDFIJ010000004.1, from coordinate 1,652,103 downwards.
TTTCTGATCAAGCCGGACCTGCGTTTGCCAACCTCGAAGTGAGTCGAGGAGCAGCGGCAGGCGACGTGGATAACGATGGCGATACTGATGTGCTAATTCTGAACAACAACGGTCCTGTTGAGTTACTGATTAACCAAGTCGGACAAGATCAGGCCTGGATCGGTTTTCGGGTGGTCACCGCAGGAGCTGACTCGGCGGTGCGGGATGCGATTGGTGCACGCGCGATACTGCACTTGGAAGATCAGTCGTCGTTGGTGCGAACTGTCCACACCACTGAGTCATTTGCGTCCTCCAGTGACCCAAGATTGCTTTTCGGTCTTGGTGAACATCGAACAGTAAGTCTTACGGTGCGTTGGGTCAGCGGACTCGTGGAGGAGTTCGATAACCTTCAGTTGCGCTCTTATCAAGTGATTCAAGAGGGCACTGGACGCCAGGCGGGCTCCTAGTGCGACGACTGGGGGCGCTTATCCTGTCCGGGGCTTTGGTTGTCGCAGCTTGCAGTGACAATCCTTTGGATCGTTCTTCTCTGGCTGTGCCGATGCCAAATACGGCCCAATTGGAGCCGTCGCTACGAGATTGGTTGCTTGGAGTTCACGCGGACGTCGAACAGCAGTTAGCGAACCCCAACACCACGGATGGGGATTTGGCCGCTGCCTTTGGTGACTACGGCCAAGTTCTCCATGCGTTCGACCTGCGCGACGCGGCTCGAGAAGCCTATGATCAAGCTGCCAAGCTCGCCCCTCAAGAATTTCGTTGGCCATATTTTTCTGGGCGAGTAAGCGAATTTCTAGGCGATGTTGATCAAGCGAAAGAAAAATTCCGCAACGCTGTGGCCCTGGATTCCAAAGCCGCTCACGCGTGGGTTCGCCTCGGCGATGTTCAAAGGGCTTCTGGAGATACACGAGATGCGCTCGCAAGTTACTCGAAAGCCTTGGCTTTGTCCCCTTCCGCGGAGGCGTACTTCGGTCTGGGGCAAATCCGGTTGGCGTTGAATGATGAGCAAGAGGCGATTATGGCCTTTCGCCAAGCGCTAAGACTTCAGCCATCGGCGTCGGCGATTCGAGTGCCTTTGTCGCAAGCTATCAGAGCCAGCGGGGAAATCGAAGAAGCGGACCGACAGTTACAACTTCGTGGGCGTCAGAGCGTGGTGTTTGATGACCCCACGAGCAAAGCCCTCGGAGAAGTACGTCTGTTGGCCGCCTACCAGGCGCTACTATCGATGGCTGGGGATGAAGATACGGTAACTGCTGATGAACTGCTTGGCTTTGCGTTGACTCAATTTGGTGACGTGCAGGGGAGCCAAGAGGTCCTCGTGGATGATCTGGGTGAGCTAGAGAAAACAGACGATCCTGATAGTCGCCGTTTGCGGGCGCGGCTGCATTACGCACTCGGTGGGTTACGGGTTTATCTGGATCGAGATTCTATGGCGAGGGGAAATTTCTTGCGCTCCCTGGAACTTGATGTCGAGCTGATTTCTTCGCACCTTAAGTTGGGGAATCTCGAGGCGCGTGCCGGCAAGTACCTGGAAGCGGTAGGTAGGTATGATCACGTATTGGCTGCTAGACCGAACAATGTTGAAGCGTTGCTTAAGCGAGGTACCGCGCTTCTCAACCTCGGCAAGACTCAGGAAGCTCGCGACGCTCTCAATAGGGTTGTGGGATTGGATCCTTCGCAGGCGACTGCGTACGTGAGATTGGCCGAAGCCAGTGAGATCGAGGGGGATCTCGCTCGAGCCTTGGAAATTCTGGAGGCAGCAACGGAGCAGTCCTCGGACAGTCGAGGAGTCGCTTTGATCCAAAGAGGATTGGCGGAATTTTTCGTACGCCATCAGCAGTTGGACCGAGCGATAACAGCGCTCTTGGAAGGGTTGCAGCAAGACCGTACCCTCACCTCATCCCGATTCCGTTTGGCAGACCTTCTGGCCCACATGGGTCGCTATTCGGAAGCCATTGAGCAATACCAGCAAGTGATTGCAGATCAGCCATCTAACCCAGCGGCTCATTTGCGCCGTGCCGCTGCGATGGTCATGTCACAAGATCCAGCGGGGGCTATTGCAACACTTGAAGTGGCGGCTGAGCTGTTGCCAGACAATGGACTAGTGGCCCATCAATTGGCTCGGCTGCTGGTCGCTGAGTCTTCGGCTCGCGACGAGCAGCGAGCGCTCGACATTATGACCGCTCACTACACGGACGACGCAACTTCTGAAGTCGCCGTCACTATGGGGATGATTTACGCTGAGCTGGGACGTTTCAAAGATGCCGAGAAGGCAGAGATGGAGGCTGTCTCCATGCCATTTCATCGGCAGCGGTTATCGGCGTATCAATCGGAGAATATTCACCAGATATATGATTTGAGGGAGCTTTTGGTCATCGGCGGTTAAGAGCGGTACACTTGCTTTTGTTCTAAGGAGGCCCGACGTTGGACTTGGCATCGATTGCTCGTAGCGGAGCTTTTCAGTGGCCCGATAGAGTCGCAGTGTATGTGGCGGCAGGAGTTCTGACGTTTGATGAGTTGGATCGCTCTTCGGATTATCTGGCTAGTGCGCTGATTGAGCGGGGGATTGAGGCGGGGGACAAGGTCGCGTTGATGTGTCCCAACTTGCCAGTGTTTCCGGTCGCCTATTTCGGGATCTTGAAAGCGGGTTCAGTGGTGGTGCCGCTGAATATCTTGCTCAAGCGCCGGGAGGTTGCCTACCATCTGCAGGATTCTGAGGCGCGAGCCCTGTTGTGTTTCTCCGGTTCTCAAGAGTTGCCGATGGGGGTCGAGGCGACCGCGGGGTTTGACCAAGTGGCGCAGTGCGACCTGTTGATTGGTATCGGCAGCCGCGATCCGTTTCCGCAAGGCACCGCCTTGATTGATGGGTTGATTTCTGGGGTCGGCACTGTTGACTACCCGGAGATCGATCCTCAGGACACGGCGGTCATTCTTTACACTTCAGGAACCACTGGCAGACCCAAGGGCGCTGAGCTGAGTCATGGCAATTTGCTGAGCAATGCCGAAGCGACCGCCTCAATGTGTCGTTTCACCACCGAGGACGTGGTCTACGTTCCGTTGCCGTTGTTTCATTCGTTCGGTCAGTCGGTGCTGATGAACAGTGGGATGGTGTCTGGGGCAGCCTTGGTTCTTGAGGCTCGGTTTGAACCCCAGGCAGCCATCGACGCAATGTGTCGATATCAGGTGACAGTTTTCGGTGGGGTTCCGACGATGTACTGGGGGTTGCTGCAGACCGCAAAGGATCCGTCCAAAGATCAGGTGTTGCGCTCTGGTCTACGGCTGTGTCTCTCGGGTGGTGCTTCGTTGCCGTTGGCTGTGCTTAAGGAGTTCGAAGAGCGTTTTGAAGTTCCGATCTTGGAAGGATACGGGCTTTCAGAGACCGCTCCGGTGGCCAGTTTCAATCATCTGGACAAAGAGAGAAAGCCGGGTAGCGTGGGGACACCGATTGCTGGGGTTGAGATGCAGATCGTGAACGACGAGGATCAACCAGTGGCGGCTGGGGAAACCGGAGAAGTCGTGATTCGTGGCTCCAATGTGATGAAGGGCTACTATCGGCGGCCAGAAGCCAATGCTGAAGCCTTGCGCGGTGGATGGTTTCACACCGGCGATGTCGGTTGGATGGACCAAGATGGCTACTTTTATATCGTCGATCGAACCAAGGACATGATCATACGCGGTGGATTCAACGTCTATCCGCGCGAGATCGAGGAAGTGTTGCTGGAGCATCCCGAGGTTTCACTGGCGGCGGTCATCGGGGTCCCCGATCCGCGTCTGGGAGAGGAAATCGTGGCCCTGGTGGTGGCCAAGAGCGGCGACGCCAAGAACGGTATCGCTGTGCAGCCAAGTCAACTCATTACATGGTGCCGAGATCGATTGGCCGCCTACAAATATCCCCGCCGAGTGGAAGTGAGGGATCAGTTGCCGCTGAGTGCCACCGGCAAGATCTTGAAGCGCGAATTGCGGGCAGAAATGGCAGCGGTTGAGGCGTTGCCCGACTGACTCAAGCGGCTAGCGACCGGTGATCTTCTCCAAGCCGCCCATGTACGGCTGCAAGACCTTTGGAACCGCGATCGATCCGTCGGCTTGCTGGTAGTTCTCAAGGATGCCAACGACGGTGCGCCCGACCGCTAGGCCAGAGCCATTTAAGGTGTGGGCGTAGCGGTTGCTGCCGTTCGGGTCTCGATAGCGAATGCCGGCTCTACGCGCCTGAAAAGCCTCACAGTTGCTGCAGGAAGAGATCTCGCGATAGGCGTTCTGTCCTGGCAACCAAACCTCCAGGTCGTAGGTCTTAGCGGCGGAAAACCCCGTGTCACCCGTGGACAGAGTCACGACCCGATAGGGAAGGTCCAACCGTTGCAGGATGGACTCCGCGTGGGAGGTCAAAGTCTCGTGCATCGCATAGCTTGAGTCTGCGTCGGTGATTGCGACCAACTCCACCTTGTTGAACTGATGCAGACGAATCAGTCCGCGAACGTCTTTGCCATAGGAGCCAGCCTCGGCCCGAAAACACGGGGTGTAGGCGGTATAGCGAATCGGTAGGTCCGCGTGATTCAGAACCTCTCGAGCGTGCAGGTTGGTGAGCGGAACTTCCGCGGTCGGCACCAGGTGAAAACGACCACCATCGATATGAAACAGATCTTCGCCAAACTTCGGCAATTGGCCGGTGCCAACCAGCGCCTTGCTATTGACCATGAACGGTGGAATCACTTCGGTGTAGCCGTGTTCCCGAGTTTGCACGTCGAGCATGAACTGAATTAGAGCTCGCTCCAGAAGCGCACCGGCCCCCATATAGACCACGAAACGGGCGCCAGAGATTTTGGCTGCGCGCTCAAAGTCCAGGATTCCCAGTTGGGTTCCCAAATCCCAGTGCGCTTGCGCTTCGAACTCCAGCTGAGTCAGATCACCGACAGTTCGTTCCACTCGGTTGTCGGATTCGTCAACCCCAACGGGAACACTGTCGTGGGTCAGATTGGGGAAGGAAAGCTCGGCATCACCCAAAATGTCAGTAAGGTTGCTGAGTTTCTCTTCGATCGCCGAGATTTCTGTCTTGAGCGCTCCCACTTGGGCAATCTCGGCGTCTGCGTCTTGCCCCTGTTGCTTGCGGATTCCAATCGCCTTGCTGGCGGTGTTTCGCTGTTGTTTGGCCTCCTCAACCTGCACTAAGAGTTGTCGTCGTTGGCGATCTTGATCGATCCATTGGTCTAAGAGTTCCAGGTCGAACCCTCGTGCGCTTAGACCTTGTCGCAGTTGGTCGTTATTTGAGCGGAGATGGTCGCGAGCGAGCATAATGAAAGCCGATTCCGAGAAAGAGTTCAGGGGACCGTCTGCGAGACGGTCCCGCGAGACGGCCCAGGGTCAGTTTAGCAGTCGGAGGGGTGGAGATTTCCGACCAGATTCTTGCTATTTTCGCTCTTCGAGCAACTGTGTAGCGGTGGCCAGTGCCCGCTGCATCGGTGCGAAGTCTGCGACGCCTTTTCCCGCGATGTCATAAGCGGTGCCGTGGTCTACCGAAACGCGAACATAGGGTAGTCCCAGAGTCCAATTGGTGGCATTTCCGAAGCCGATGGTTTTGACCGCAATCAGCCCCTGATCGTGATACAACGCATAGACCCAATCAAATTCGCCGCTTCGGGCTCGAGCGAATAGCGAGTCCGGGCTGTGGGGGCCTGAAACGTTGATTCCAAGCTGCGTCGCCTGCTGCACCGCCGGTGCCACGATTTCTTGATCCTCCAACCCCAATAGCCCTTGCTCTCCAGCATGGGGATTGACCCCGGCAACGGCGATCCGTGACTTGGGTCGATGGCGGTCCAGGCAGCGCAGTCCCCGGACGATGGAATCTGTGGTGATCGAGTCAAATGCTTGACGCAGGGGCAAGTGTACACTGTGTAGTACGACGTTGAGGTCTTCGGCGAGAAACGCCATCAGGTAGTCTTGGCCGTAGCCCTCCAAGCCAGCAGCTTGGGCAAGGTAGTCGGTATGTCCACGAAAGGTGGGGTCAATGGCTTTGGCGATCGCGATCTTGGAAACCGGCGCGGTGACGATTCCGTCGACCACCGCAGACAGCGCCCAGGTAGAAGCCGCTTGAATCGCTCGCAAAGCGCTGGCCGCTCCAGCAGTTGAAGGCACTCCTGGCACCATTGTCAAGCCGGTGGTGTCCAGATTCGAGGTGTTTGGATCGAGAGCGCCCAGATCAGTAGTAGCCAGATCAGAGATACCCAGATCAACGATACCGATCTGACCGGGTTCGATCACCTCACTGGGGTCTGCCAACCATTGCAGGCGACGCCACGGCCATTCCGGGTGGCGTTGTCGCCAAAAATCAACCACCGAGTGCTCCGTTACCAGTAGCAGTCGGGTTTCCGACTGACTGGAGAACATTGCCTGTAGGGCGACCTCTGGGCCTACTCCAGCTGGGTCACCGTGGGTGATCGCGATTAGCGGGTGCGCTGGCGGTTTCGTTTCCGCTCCTCTTCCTTGAACATGTAGCGGATGTTCTTTTTGAATAGAATGAGATTAGGTGCTTTGTTGCGGTTTAGTTTGAGTGAGTTCTTGTCGTACCACTCGATCGATCCAACCAGCTCCTCGCCATCATCGAGAACCAACACCATGGGGGTCTGAGCAGCCATCTGCTTGAGGTAGTAGAACTCTTCGGCGTTAGTTTGCTCTGGAGGTGCTTGCTTGCGGCGTACCGAGCGTCCAGCGTCGCGCCGAATTTCGGAAGTGTCGGGTCTTATGAGTTTTCTGGTTGCCATCGAATATTCCTCTCTTGCTACGCGGTGACGCCAGCCCTCTTCTTGGTCGACGGGTACTGATTATTCTCGTGGGACAGACAGCACAAGAGCCGACCACATTGACCGGAGATTTTGGACGGGTTGAGACTGAGCCCTTGTCTTTTTGCCATGCGTATCGAGATCGGTCGAAAACCCTTCATCCAAGACGAGCAACACAGGGTCCGACCGCAAGTACCAATTCCTCCGATTAGCTTGGCCTCGTCCCGTGGCCCTAATTGTTGCATATGAACGCGTAATTTGAAGCGTTCTACAATTCTTGACACAAATCCGCGGAAATCCACACGATCATCCGAGGTGAAATAGACGGTCGCCATTTTGCCTTGCAGATCGCACTCGATCTTAGAAGCTTTCATCTCGAGCTTGAGAATGCGCACCTGTTCACGCGCGTAGCGGTGGATGGTGTCTTCGTTATTGAGTTGACGGTCGTACGCCGACCGATCTTCTGACGTGGTGGCTCGCAGAATCGGCCGTGCGGAGGATTTGTGGCAAGGCTTGAACACCGGCATTGGTGACTGTTCGACGGTGCCACAAGCATGATCGGTTCCCAAGTCGACAATCACAGTGGAGCCTCGATGGTAGATTTCTTCACCGCTAGAGCACAGGGTCAACTGGGGTTCGTCCCGGAACCGGACGCCAACAAAGGCGTTTTCCAGCGCAGTTGAACTACCGACAAACGAGCATCCGCTGCAATCACTCATCTAAGTGTCCCTCAGGCATCTTGTGCCCAATCGGTTTTCTCACCAAGAAACATGGACCGAAGGAATTGTTCCGCACCCCTGGCTAGGCGTCAAGCAAGGCTGTCTCGATCGCACTCGGTCCAAAACGGCAGTGGCTCACGATTTGCTGACCCGAGCCCCTAGGTCGCGTCGGTAATGTTTGCCTTCAAACTGAATCAGCTCGGCAGCTCGATAGGCTTGGTCCAAGGCTTGGTGGATATCGGGTGCGGTGGCGCAGACATTGAGAACGCGGCCCCCAGATGTTTGAAGACGCTGTTGATCCAGCCGAGTGCCGGCGTGAAAGACCACCGCCCCGGTTTCGCGGGCCTCGGCCAAGCCACCGATCGGATCCCCGGATCGCGGGCTGTCGGGGTAACCGTGGGCGGCAAGAACCACGCAGCCAGCGGCCTCGGTCGAAAACTGGACGCTGGTTGAGTCCAAGTTACCGCACGCCGCCGCAGACAAGACCTCGCCTAGATCCCCAACCATGCGCAAAAGCAAGGGCTGAGCTTCCGGATCACCAAGCCTGACGTTGAATTCCAGTACTTTGGGGCCGTTGTCGGTGAGGATTAGGCCCGCGTAGAGAAATCCGCGAAACGGAGAACCCGCGTCAGTCATTGCCGCCAACACCGGTTGCATGACCTGATCCATGACCAAGTGACTTTGACTTTCAGATAAGAATCCGTCGGGACTGTGAGCTCCCATACCTCCGGTGTTCGGCCCTAGGTCGCCTTCATTGACCCGCTTATAGTCCTTGCTTGCGGCCCAGGGCACCGCTCTAGTCCCGTCACAAAGGGCGATAAACGACACTTCCTCGCCGGCTAAGAACTCCTCGACCACCACCTGGTCGGCGCTAGCTCCGAATCTATTTTCGGAGAAGAACATTTTGACGGTAGAGGCTAGATCTTCTGGGTTTTCGACGATGACAACCCCTTTACCGGCTGCCAAGCCGTCAGCCTTGATCACTACCGGGCAGCCGAACTCGGCAACCGCTGAATACACTCCGGCTTCGTCGCTCTCGACCCGGTAGTTCGCGGTCGGGATTTGCATCTGCTGCATAAACTTCTTGGCGAAGGCTTTGCTACCTTCTAATCTTGCGGCCTTGGCGACCGGACCACACGCCAATCGACCGGCGGCTTGAAGACGATCCACTAATCCATCAACCAGCAAAGCCTCCGGCCCGACCACGGTGAGGTCGATATCCAAGTCCTCAACCGCGGCGACGATTTCAGCAATCGTGCGAGCTTCCAGATTGGTCCCGACTTCAGCGGTCCCGGGGTTGCCGGGGGTGGAGTAAACCTGCCGCACCGAAGCGCTTTGCGCGAGTCGCCACGCCAGGGCGTGTTCTCGCCCACCGCTGCCGACCACCAAGGTCTTCATTTTCGTTCTCCGAACACATCAAGAGTGGTCACCGCCATGACCTTGACGATGTCGTCCACCGAGCATCCTCGGGAAAGGTCGTGCATCGGCTTGGCCAATCCCATCAGCAAAGGGCCGACCGCGCGGACTCCAGCTATCCTCTGCACCAGCTTGTAGCCAATGTTTCCGGCATCGAGGTCGGGGAAGATCAAGACGTTGGCCCTTCCCTTGAGGGGGCTCTCGGGAGCCTTGCTGGCCGCGACCTCGGGGACGATTGCTGCGTCGAGTTGCAGTTCTCCATCAAACATGAAATCGACCGGCTGTTTGCGCAACAGGTCAACTGCCGCTCGAACCTTGTCTACTTTGGCGTGGTTTGCGCTGCCGTGGCTGGAAAACGACAGTAGAGCGACTACCGGATCTTGTTTGAGGTAACGGCGGCAGGCGTTGGCGGCCAAACATGCGATCTGAGCTAGCTGCTCAGGATTGGGGTCGGGCACCACCGCGGCGTCGGCGAAAATCCAATTCTGGTCTTCCTGCAGCATCCAGAAGCAGGAACTCAAGGTTGAATTTCCGGTCTTCAGCCCGACTGCGGTGAGCGCTGCTCGGACGGTCTCCCCGGAGGTGTATTGCGCGCCCATAATTGCGCCGTCGGCCAGCCCCAGGGCCACTGCTGACGCAGCAGAGTAGGACGGGGTATTCGCCATTTCGGCCGCTTTGTCCGGGCTCTTGCCACGCGCCTGGAGTCGCTCTTGGAGATGGGCGGTCACTCGCTCTCTCGCCCCTTGAACCCGATCGGCGGTCCACAAGATCGGCTGACAGAATCCCAGGTCGGCTGCCACCTGGGTCGCTTGCTGGATCCGCTTGTCGTCGCACTCCGGAAGCAGCAGCGAGGGTTGCCCCTGCGTGCTCTCAGCAGCTCGTTCAACCGGTGTCTTTGCTTCCATCATCACGCTAGGTCTGTTGGTGAACCACCTGCCCACCCTTGATCACCGTGCCAACCGGGTTGATCCCAAAGTGGTAAGCCAAGTGAAATACATTGGCTGACTCAAGAATCAATAGATCAGCTCGCTTGCCGACTTCCACGCTACCGACCTCTTCTCCCAGCCCCAGGCTGCAGGCGGCGTTGAGAGTGGTGGCAGTCAGCGCTTCTTCTACTGTCAGTCCCATTTCCAGAACCGCGAGGGTGATCACGCCGGGGATCGACTCGGTATTGGAAGAGCCTGGATTGCAGTCGGTGGCCAGGGCTACCGGCACCCCAGCGTCAATCAGTCGGCGGGCGGGGGCGTAGCGGTGCTTCATTAGAAAGAAGCTGGTTCCGGGTAGCAAGACTGCGGTGACGCCAGCCTCTGCCAACTGGGCGATGCCTTGATCGGAAACGGCGATCAAGTGGTCTGCGGTGGCGGCTCCAAGCTGTGCAGCGACTCGGGCACCGCCGGAGTCGACAAATTCGTCGGCGTGCAATCGCGGTTTCAAGCCATGCTCAACTCCGGCTTCTAGCACTTGCAGAGATTGCTCAGCGGTGAACACTCCGTGCTCGCAGAAGACATCGCAGTATTGAGCCAGGCTGCTGGCGGCCACTGCTGGAATGATTTCGTTTGCTATCAGATCGAGATAGTCCTGGGGCCGGTCACGAAACTCGGGTGGAACTTCGTGAGCTGCCATCAAGGTGGGTACTAGGTCCAGGGGTTGGCTGTCGCTGGCGACCCGGATCGCTTCCAGTTGTTTGAGTTCGTCTTTGGTGGTGAGTCCGTACCCGGATTTGGCCTCAGCGGTGGTGGTGCCCCAACGCAACATCTGGTGCAGTCGGGGGTTCATCGCTATTGCCAGTTCTTCGGTCGTCGCTTCACGAGTCGCCCGCACAGTGGCGAGGATTCCACCGCCAGCCTCTGCGATCTCCTGATAGGTCGCGCCGTGCAACCGTTTGGCGAATTCGTGTTCCCGGGAACCCGACCACGGTAGATGGGTGTGAGGGTCCACCCATCCTGGAACGACAGTTCCGCGTGTGGCGTCCAACCGCAGAGTTGAAGGCAGCTCCCCGTGTACCGCGATTCTCTGTTGGCGATCCCCGACAAAGGAAATACGCCCCTGCGAGAGCAAGATCTCCGCTTCCGGTATCCGTTGAATACGCCCCTGCTCGGCACCGGTTCGCGGTACAGAACCTGTCGGGGTTGCCACCTCGGCTATGTTTTGGATTAATAGTTCCGTCATAGGGACGACTCGCCGCCTAAGCCTACCTGGCGTTGCGCGTAGGCGCGCACCGGACCATCCAACCAACCTTCAACCTGATCCCAACCCAGCGCGGTGGTGAGCGGCGGCATCGGCTCAGAGTCGGCGCGTCCTCGATCGCCCAGCGCTTTTAACGCTTGCCAAGGGAAGTCGAGGACGTGTCCAAATTTGGATGGTGCTTGCTCCAAGACCTGTGGCAAAGCTTGCCCCAAGGGCCGGTCGCTTTCTATGACTCCTTCCCCCGGCGGCTGGCCCGCTGACGGCCAATCGTTGAGTAACAAGAATAGATCCACGAAATCTTTCTTGGTACCGCGCGAAATGATCGCTGCCAGTTTCATTAACGCCAGATCGAGGCGAGAGGCGATTTCGCAACCTTGCCATTCGCCGGTCGGTGCAACCACGGGATAGGGGTAGTAGAAAAAACGAATCCCAGTATTGTCGCCGGCGCGCAGCGAAAGGTAGCCATCGCGGGCGGTTTCCACCCGCAGCGCCGAATCGCGAGCCATGAGAGCTTGCAGGAGATCCCGTCGCTCCGCACTCGTCAGGCGCCGTGCTGGACTCATCAAGTCCAGATCCCAGACTTCTCGATGTTGACAATGGAGTGCGATCGCGGCAGACCCGGCTAGGTAGAAATCGTCACTCAGGTCTGGACCCAACGAGGGGTCGGACAATCGCCCGAGCCAGGAGTTGAGCGGTTTTGAAAGTGTTCCAGCGTATGTTTGGAGGTTCATCAGAGTCGCCCGTTTTCAGTATCCGGCCAGTAGGGGTTTTGCTGACGAGCGGCCAGGCTCTGGTCGACGTCGAGCAGCCAACGCCAAAATGAATAGCTGCGTGACGACAGTCGATCTCCTTTGGCGCGCAACCACTCGACCGATTCGTTGGGCGGGGTCTGATGGAACCAAGCGCACAGATCTTCCCGCGTTCCGTCTTCCAATAGCCGTTCCCAGATTAGGTTTCGGACTGGCAAGTCGCTGTCTATCGCGAGGTCGAGATCTGGAAACAGCCGGTGACCGGGTGCAGGCCAAGTCATGCCCGGGTTCCAAACAACGCGGTGCCCACTCGCACGTGGGTCGCACCCTCTTCGATCGCCACTTCAAAGTCACTGCTCATGCCCATCGAAAGGTATCCCGGCGCAGATTGCAGATGCGTCGTTTCAAACAAGCGATCTCTCTGTTGCCGAAGGTTGTGGAACCACGGACGACTTGCCTCTGCTGATCCGGTGAACGGTGGGATCGCCATCAAACCTTGAACCGCGAGATGGTCCCAAGAGGGAAGGTGATCCACCAGGGCGTCTAAGTCTTTGGGCGCGAATCCATGTTTGGACGGTTCGTTCCCCAGGTTGACCTCGATAAATATCGGCACTACGCGCCCCAATTGAGCGGCACGGCGCTGCAAGCGCTCGGCTATCTTGACGCGATCTACGGTTTGGATGACGTCAAACAAATCGAGCGCCAAGTTCACCTTGTTGCTTTGCAGCGGGCCAATCAGGTGCCACTCAATAGCGCTCGGCAGGCTGGGCTGTTTTTGCTCGCACTCCTGGACTCGATTCTCGCCCAGATGGACCACACCCGCTTCAGCGACCGCGCGAACTGTTTCCACCGGCTGCCGCTTGGAAGCGCCGATCAGAGTGACCTCCGGCGCAGTTCGACCGCTACGGATCGCGGCGTCCGCAACGCGTTGTTGGATGGCGCCGACGCGGCTGAGAAAGTCAGCCACCGTCAATCAGCGACAGCGGGTTTGGTTGCAGCCAGGCGGGCAATGGGGATTTCTGATCAATCGCCAGGTTGGCCAGTCGATCAGCATCCTTATTTTGCTCCCGCGGAACGTGCTCAATCGAAAAAACACTGAGTTCGCGCCGTAAAGCTAAGACCTTCAAGAACAGTGGCACCAAGTGCGCTGCTTTAACTCGGTACTCGCCCAGAACTTGGCGCACCAACAACTGGCTATCGCTAAAAACGTGCAGTTGTTCGACTCCGGTTTCTCGAGCGTAAGACAGTGCGGCGATTGCGGCAGAGTATTCGGCGACGTTGTTGGTTGTCTGCCCAAGATAGCCGCAGATCTCTTCTGTGCCGGAGGGATTCTTGAACCAAACCCCGAACCCAGCTTCGCCGGGGTTGCCGCGAGCACCCCCGTCAATCCAGGCTTGTGCCAAGGTCAGGACTCGACCTCGACCGCGTCTTCTGCGGGCGCGTCCTCAACAACTGGAACCTCAGCGATATACAAGAAGCGTCGGCAGCCGTCGCATTGAAGCAGCTTTCCCTGAGTGCGAATTTCCACCACGGCTTGCGGTCGAATGCGATAGCTACAATTGCTGCACGCCCACATGTCCGCTCCGCGCGTGCGATCAACTTCCACCACAGAGGACATCGCATGGCCTTGGGTGTGCTGCAAGGTTCGCTCAAATCGAAGCCGCGTTTGGTTGGGAAGCTCTTCCCGCAGGACTTCAAGCATTCCCGTCAACTCGACTTTGCGTGCTTCAATGGTAGGTTTTTCGGCCTTCCAGGATTTTTCGTGTTCGCGATACTCGTCGGCAACCTCTTTGAAAGATTCAATCAGAGGCGTGAGTTCCGATTCTGCGCCTTCGATGATTTCCAACGAAGCGAGAGCGGTCTCTTCAGCGGAGTTCTTGCTCTCGGTTGCCAAGTCGGTTTCGGCCAGGATCGCCCCGTATTCGCGCTGCGTTTTTACCTCTCTAATCTGCGCTTGGAGTTGCTCAAGCTTGGCTTGTGAGTCGGTGGCGTCGATCTCCGCTTGGCGTCGTTCCAGGTTGGCAGCCTCGATGCGGGCTTTGATCTCATCGATCACCGCCTTGCTCTCGCTGTAGCGCTGATGAACTTCGCGCATCGATGAGGGCAAATTCTCCAGTGTGTCCTCGACCTGAGCCAACTCGTCTACGGCCGTTTGTAAGGCGACAACTGCGTCTACAAGATGGTTCACGATATTCCTCCTGAAAACAAAACAGCCACCTTGTAAGGTGGCTGGTCAACGTTCTGTTGAAAGTCTGGCTTGGCCGTTGAGCAGTGGTTGATTTGAGTTATCTGTCGCATGCTTGCGCCGCTTGGTGGGTCCACCTGGATTCGAACCAGGGACCGTCCGGTTATGAGCCGGATGCTCTAACCGCTGAGCTATGGACCCGGCTCCTCCGCCACTCGAAAAAATGGCGAAATGGGGCGAAAGTATACCAACTTGTAGACCGAGTAGAACCGCAAGGTTAGCTGCCGGTTTCGATCTCTGGATAGAGGGTTTGATAGCTACCTTTGAATTGCACAACGCGGCGAACGTAGGTTCGGGTTTCCTCGAACGGAAGCTCTTCGATGAACGAATCGAGTTGCAACCCGGTGCCAGCTGCGTTGACCCATTTCTTCATTCGGTAGGGACCGGAGTTGTAGCCTGCCAATGCCAATTCCAAGCGGCCGTCAAACATGTCCAAGACCCGGCGAAAATAACTACTGCCGAGGCGGATGTTGTAGTCGGGATCGTGCAGATTGGTCTGTGAATATCGCATTCCGAGCATGCGCGCTTGCTCGCGGGCGGTGCCTGGCATCAGTTGCATCAGACCTCGGGCGCCAGCGCGACTGCGAGCCGCGACGTCAAACGCACTTTCTTGGCGGATCATTGCCCACACCAGCTTGGGGTCCAGCCGGACACGACTCGCTTGACGTACCACCGGCTGTTCAAACTCGCGTGGGTAATAGAGCTCGTGGGCGAACCGGGGTGCGGTCGATTCCTGGGCGGTTCCAAGTCCCTTGTAGGCGCGCCAAATATGCTGAATGCTGGTGCGGTGATTCCCTAAATCACTTTCGATGCGGGCAAGAAGAACGTGGCCGACAGGGTGATCTGGAACCCCGGTTTGTCGTTCCAGTTCCCGACGAGCCAGCGCAGAAAGACCGGCCCTGGCGAACCAGTTGGCCAAGCGGAATTGCGGAGCATCCGGCAGAGGATCGGGATCAAAGCGCTCGCCACGAGGAGTCACGGGCGCTGTTATCTGCTCTCGGGCTCGCTGTGCGTAGTAGTGGTCAACCGGAGAACTGGCAAGATTCAGCCACAGTTCCTGGGCGCGCTCCCGGTTGCCAAGGTGGCTATGTGCTTTGGCCAGCCAGTACCATGCGCGGTCGGTTTGGCGTCCGCGTGGATAGATATCCAACAATTGACGCCAGGTATCCGCTGCTCCAGTCCAGTTGCGTGCTTGATACTGCTTCCAACCTCGTGCCCACAGCCATCGCTCCGCAGAGACATCGGTCGGATCGAGTTGCGCCAAGCTCATGGTTAGGGAGGTCACTTCTTCGACCGAATCATCGTCGTCGAGATCGGCAATGCGTCGGCGAATGGAATTGGCCTGTTCGGTGAGATCGGGTGACGTGGCCGCGATCAAATCCAATTGATGGTGGCCACGGTCGCGCATCACCGCTCGCATGGTACTTCCAAGATTAGTACGACCGCGGCGAACCTTGGATGCGTCGAGGGCGGCATCCGCGCGAGCCCACAAGAGGGACAGCTGCTGTTGCTCGCCGTTGGCGACCAGCGGTTCGAGGAGCGTCCACGCTTGGGCTCCCTGACGATTGAGAGTCAAGGCGCGAGCGCGGGCAAGTCGCCAGCGGTCATCGCGTTGACTTACCCCGACCTCATCGAGCGCAACCAAAGCTCCCTGGGGAATTCCCGATTCGATCAAATTCTCGGCGCGTAGGGTCAACGAGTCGGCGCTCAGCAGCCGGGGCCAGGGAATCAGGCCGTCCGGGTGGCGCAATGTTTCAACGACCTTGAGCAGCGAGGCTTGAACCGGAGAGTGAATCAGAAGGCGCAGGGCGATCCGCTTGCGCCGTTGTTGCTCGCTGGGCCCGACAGCGAGCTCCCACGCCATCTCATCAACTTCGGTAGCGTCGTTGGCAGTCAGGTTCAGAAGCTGGGGTTGGTACTGGAGCCAAAATCGCGCTGGGTCGTGCTGCGAAAGATAGCGAGCATAGGGCGCCCTTAGCTGGTCCTGGACCCAGGTCGGGCGGTTGACGAAATCAGCGGCTAGGTCGCCGCCACGATTGAGCGCGAGCAACGACTCTGCCCAGACAACAAACCGCCAGTGATCGATCTGATCGAGGGTTGGGGTAGGGGTGCTGAGTAGCTCTACCGCCTGCTCGGTGAGGTCGCATTGGGCCAAAGCCAAGCCAGCCCAAACTCTCCGCTCTGGGTTCCCAGGGTCCGACGTCAAGCTCTCGGTGTGGCATTCGAGTGCGTCGAGTTGCTGTTGTGTCGAGGGTGAGAAAAGTGTGGGTTTGCTGAGATCCGTGGAAGCCGCGCTTTGCGCCAGTCCTTGATCTGTGTTGGGTCCAACCAAAGCTGCTGCCACAATACACAGCACCCCGACCGAGACACGGCGTAGGCCGAATACTGGCTGGCGGTCCATGGTTGGGGACGTGATTGGCATCTCTTGAGTCTAGGTAGATCCAGTGTTACGGTGTGTTCGTTGTACCGGTGCCCGTAGGTTGTACGGGCGTACAACGGAGTTTAGACGGGCGTAAGTAACGCCCCAGAGTATCGACTGAAAGACCGGAGGTAGCATACATGCTGTGGACTCATCGTAGGGCAAGTTGGGCTTTATGCCTAGTCTTAATCATCATTCCGATCGCTTGTGCCTCAGAGGCGGGCGATAGTGACGCCAACTTGGCGGTATTTGAGCAAGCACTGACGGAAGCCAAGACCGCGCTCGAAACCAAACGCGCAGAACTCAGCGGTGCTAAGGACCAGATTGCCAATGCCGCCGAGGACGTTACCGAGGAGGCGATGGCTGCGTTGGTAGCCCAGCGCGATGCTCTGGTCGAAGAGGCAACCGCTCTCTCCGATGAGGTGGGTTCCAAGGCTACCGAGCTGATTAACAGCGCCGGCTTGCTGGTCGGTGAAGAGCCTGAAGGGGTTGTCCGAGATGCCATGTTGACCAAACAGCACGAGGACATGCTGGTTGCCCAGGAGTACATCGACAAAGCTGGAGACTACGCACGGGCGATTCAAATCATGGAGCAAGTTGCGGCTGCGCTGCCGATTGACAATCCGGAGTTGAACGCGGCGCTCGAAGACGCAAAAGCCAAGCAATACATGGACCAAGAACGTTTTGCGTTGGTGCGCAATGGAATGAGCCCCGAGGAAGTCAGGTCGATCTTGGGAACTGTCAATCCCCATAATCGGAAGGAATATGCCGACCGTAATGTGGAGGCTTGGTTTTACCGCAGGGAAGAAGGCATCGCTGGCGTGTATTTTGAGACTCGCAGGGGAGAATTACGGGTCTACAAGACCGATTTCGACGTTCAGACCGGTTCGTAAGTCGGTTCCGCCGTTGACACGGCGGCTGGCTTCTTAGAAACTATGCGGCCCGCTTGGGTATTCTGTGCGGGCAACGGCCACTAGGTGTTTTACCGCCAAGTACCGGTCGTGATTAACCGGCTATCAAAAGTGAGGTGATTTCTAACGATGCCTTCGGTACAAGTTCGTGACGACGAGAGTTTTGAGTCAGCACTGAGGCGCTTCAAGCGCAAGTGTGAGAAAGCTGGGATTTTGACCGAGCTCAAAAAACGTCAACATTTTGAAAAGCCGAGCATCAAACGCAAGCGTCAAGCAATTCAGACGCGCAAGAAAATCTTGCGCCGCATGGCGGAAGAACGGCGTATGGGCTTGCGTTGAATCCGGATCAAATCCGAATTTGCTTTGTCAGGGCGGTCGCTGGTCGACCGCCCTTTTTCGTCTGAGTTGGCCGAATGGCCACCCCCTTTGAGTTACTCATGGATCCCTGGAATTCTGCAGAACCGCAATCGCTAGAGCTGCACTCGGCAGAACTGGACTCCGCTGGATTGGACTCAGAGGAATTGGACCCAGAGGAGTTATTGGCGCCAACTTGCTCGTCGGCGACCCAAGGCGCGCTTGAAACCGAGCGTGTGCTGAAGTTGATCGGAAGTCTTTGCGCTACCGATCTTGGGCACGTTTGGGTTGCGGCGTTGGCTCCCACGGCGAGCGAAGAAGCACTTGGGGCTCGTCGATCTGACGTCGAGGTGATCGGCGAGCTGACGGCCGATCAGCGACTGGTTGTCTCCTCCAGTGGTCTGGTGGAGATCAGAGACAGTCTCAGGCGATCCCAACCATCGGTGGACGGGGTGCAGGCTCGGCAACTGGCGCAGGGAATCGACATGGCAGAGGGCGTGATACGCCGAGTTGGTGAAGCCAGTTCCACGGTATCGATTGTAGCCAGCAGCCGCCAGCTTGCCGACCTGGGAACCTGGAGTCGAGAGACTCTTAAGGTTTTGGACCAGCGGGGCGAGGTCGACGATCAAGCGACGCCCAAATTGGCCTCTTTGGTTGCCTCTGCGCGCACCCAGCGCTCCGGCCTGCGACAGCAATTGGAGAGCTATGCCCGGGGGCAAGCCGACACCGTTGACGACACGGTTTCTCTACGCGAAGGGCGTATGACAGTTCTGGTGCGTGCGACCTCAGCGGAGGCCTCCGAGGGGGTTCGCCACGGCTCCTCGGGCTCCGGGCACAGCGTGTACCTGGAACCCTTGGCCGTGGTTGAGGCCAACAATAAGTTGCGCCAGACCTCGATCGGTGTCGAGCAAGAGAAGCGGCGCATTCTGCGAGAAATCTTGGACTTCGTGGTTTCCCATCGACAGGAGCTACTGCAGACTCTGGAGTGGTTGGGTCAAGTGGATGGCATCGAAGCGATTGCTCGTTGGCGTGGCTTGACCGAAGGATGTTGGGCTGAGGTTTCCTCGGATCTTCGGTTGGAACAATTTAGCCACCCACTACTCGACCCTCGGTTTGAGAAAAGCCGACGGCGACTATTCGAAAAAACCCACATTGGAGCGTCGGAACCGCTGTCGATCGCCATTGAGCGTGAACACCGACTCCTGGTGATCACCGGACCCAACGCGGGAGGCAAAACGGTCGCGATCAAGACGGTTGGCTTGGCGGCGGTGCTCAACCAATCCGGCGTACCTCTGCCAGCAAAATTCGCCGCATTGCCTTTGTTCGAGCACGTTGGGGCGATCGTCGGGGATGACCAGGATCTAATGACCGCCAAGTCAACCTTCTCGGGGAGGTTGGAGAGACTGCGGAATGCCTGGGAACGAGCCTCGCTTCGGAGTTTGATCGTCATCGATGAACTGGGATCGGGTACCGATCCGGAAGAAGGCAGTGCGTTGGCAGTCGCGCTGTTGGAGGAGTTGTCCACGCGTCAAGCGACGGTGGTGGTTACCACCCATCTGATCGCCATTGCCACCTTTGCTGCGGAGCACCCACAGGGTTCAACTGCGGCGATGGCTTTTGATCCTCGGTCCGGTGAACCGACGTTCCAATTGGTCCCCGGACCGCCGGGGGAAAGCCACGCGTTGGATCTGGCGCGCAGACTCGGCCTCCCCGAGGCTTGGCTGCAGCGCGCGGAAGAACTGGTCGGCAGCGAACGAGTGTCGTTGTCCAAGATGATGGATGCCCTGGAAGTCGAAAGAAACGAGTTGCAACGTCGCAAAGTCGAACTCGGCAGACTGCTTCGCGCCGCCGAGCAGGAACAGAAGAAGCTAGCGGACGAGCACGCCGCAGCAGCTCGAAGTAAGGAGGAGTTTGGGGTCCAACTGCGACGGCAGCAGGACGACTTTGAGCGCCAAGCATTGCGCCGCATCGATCGGCGGCTGGAGGAACTTGGGCGTGAGGTCGAGAGTTCGACGAAAAGAATTTCGAAAGCTGAGCGCGGGAAAATCCTGGCTCAGGCGATCAAGGATCAACCGAAGATTGATCTACCGTCGAGTTCCCCGGTGGAAATCGGTGATCGAGTGCGCCATCGGGTGCTGTCATGGAGTGGTACGGTGATCGCGGCCAAGGGCAAGGAAGTGCAAGTAGCTGCTGGGGGAAAGAAAATTTGGATTCCGCAGGCGGATCTAACGGTGATTGACGAACCGGCGGTGGTCACGGTTAAGAGTCATAAGCCGCAGAAGCAAGAATCAACAGAGCTTCATCTGCTTGGGTACACCGTGGACGAGGCTCTTGAAGTATTGGATGACTATCTGGTTAGAGCTCATAGCCAAGGGCTAGATCGGGTGCGCGTGATTCACGGCCATGGAACCGGGCGCCTGCGCAAAGCGGTTCGAGATTTTGTTCGCCGAAACCCAGTGGTCGCCGAGGCGGAGCCAGCGGCTGCCGCAGAAGGTGGAAATGGCGCTACCATCGTTTCTTTGGCGGACTAGTTCGAAAGATTGACCATGGCAGTAGGCGGAGTACACATCACCCCTGATTTAGTTGACGCGGTTCGCGACGCGATCGATATCGTCGACATCGCGCGCGAACACACGGAGCTCAAGAGAGCGGGCCGCGGTTACCAAGGGTTGTGCCCTCTGCACCAGGAGAAGACCCCATCGTTTTCTGTCGATCCTGATCAGAATCTTTTCTACTGTTTTGGTTGTGGCCGCGGCGGTGATGCGATTCGTCTGCACATGTTGATGTCGGCCGACGATTTTCCGTCGGCGATTGAACGCTTGGCTATGCGTTACGGAATCCCGCTTCCAGCGGCGACGCCAAGCCAGCAGAAAGCCCGCGACAGTGGTCGCAAAATCGAGCTGGCTTTGGAGAAGGCTCTTGAGTTCTATCGCCATGCGCTGGCGGCTGACGCGCAGGTGCAGCAATACCTGCAAGAGAGGCAAATCGCTTCAGAACTGATTGACCGCTTTCAAATCGGCTTTGCTCCCGATTCCTGGACAGCCCTAGTCGATCATTTGGCCAAGGACGTGCCGGAAAAAGATTTGATGGAGGCAGGGCTGATTGCCCGCTCAAACAATAGCCAACGTCTCTACGATCGCTTCCGCAATCGGATTATTTTTCCGATCCACAACGCTGCCGGGCGCTTGGTCGGCTTTGGCGGCAGGACCTTGGACCCGGAGGAGAAAGCGAAATATGTCAACTCCTCTGAGACCGCATCTTTCCGCAAACGACATCTTCTTTACGGCCTGCACCTTGCCAAACGGGCGATTCGGGAACGTGAGGCGGTGGTCTTGGTCGAAGGGTACTTTGACGTGGTCGGGTCGGTAGCCGCTGGAGTCGAGAACGTGGTCGCCGGGATGGGCACCTCCTTGACACCAGAGCAAGTGAAGCTGATCCGTCGACACAGTGAAGAAGTAATCCTCGCCTACGACGGCGATGAAGCGGGAATTCAGGCCGGACACAAAGCTCTACCGATTCTTCTCTCCGAGGGCTTGAGTGTGCGTACCGTGTCGTTGGCGTCCGGCATCGATCCAGACACCTGGCGACTGGAGCATGGGTCCGAATCGTGGCAGCAAAAAGTGCGTTCCTCTGAGGATGCAGTGTGGCTTGAAATGGAGCGTTTGGCCCCTGAGGGCGCGGCGTGGAATCCCCAGGCACAAGCCAAGGCGGTGCGGTCGATTGGCGAAGTCTTGGCGACAATTCCAGACGCCGTCGCCCGCCAAGCCTACTCCCGCCGTTTCGAAGGCCGCCTGGGTCTTCAACCGGGAACGCTAACCGCACGCTTGACCAGCCGTGCGACCCGAACTGGCAAGGCGACGACCGGGTCTTGGGAGGACAGCGGCCAAGCGGTGCCGCAGATCGCTGACACCGAAATCAAGGTATTGCGCTGGTTGTTGACCGCCGAGGTGATTCCGCCCGCTGAGGAGCTTCTGGAAGTGGAAGTTTTTCGCGATCCGCAAATGCGGAATATCTATACCCACTTCTTGCGTTTGTACCAACAGACGGGAGTGTCTCCGAGCGGCGATGAAGTCCGTGGATCACTGCCGGACGAGAGTGAATCAGTTGATCTGTTGGCTAGGATTTTGGTAAAAAGGGCGGCTACGTGTAGCGAAACGGAGGCTTTCGCTGCGCTCGGTCGACTGGATCTCGCTGGTTACGCACTCGTCGGCTGGTTTTGCAGGAGGCGATCAATCGCGCTCAGGAAGAAGGCGACTCTGGTGAATTGGATCGGCTAATGGCCGAAAGAAGTCACCTGACTTCGTCTTTGCACGGACGTTCCCGCAATTAAGGGCTTATGACGCCCAAGGAGTTGTGCAGTGCCGGTAGCTATTATTAAAGCAATTGAAGACAGAATTTCGGCAGCGAAAGTTCTTGTCGAGCTGGGGAAATCCAAAGGGTACCTCCTCTACGATGAGATCTTTGAACTGCTCCCCGATGACGTGAAGTCGGTCGCCAGTGAGCTGGAAGCGGTCTATCAGCGATTCTCCGAGCTCAAGATCTTGATCATGGATCGCCCTGAGCGATACCAGAACCGAGATGACATGGAGGCAATCGGTGGGTTTGATAAGAAACCGACCGACTCCGGGCAAGATTTCAGTAGCGCCGGACAGGACAAGACCAATGATCCGGTGCGCATGTATCTGCGGGAGATGGGAACCGTTCCGCTTCTCGATCGGGACGGCGAAGTAGAGATCGCTCAGCGTATCGAGCAGGGCGAGTGGATGATCTACGAAGCCCTGTGTAGCAACGACCTGGTCCTCAAAGAAATGCTGCGACTCAGTGAGATGAGTGGCAACGAGCCCCATCGACTCACGGGAGAAGTGGGCGAGGAGTCAGTTCTCGATGAAAAGGCGACACTGAGAATTAAAACCAACCGCAAGATTTTCCAACGGATTTCCACCAACAACGAGAAGATCGACAAACTGCGTAAACAGCAGAGTCGATACAAAGAAGGTGGCGATCGCTATCAAGAAATCGAGCGAGACATCGACCGTTTCGTCGGCAAGATCGCAACTGATATTCGCACCATCGATTTCTCTCCCGAGACGCGCAATCGCCTCGCCGACTTTCTCAAGGATCTAGATCGTCAGTTTTCCAATTTGGAGCGGGATATTAGGCGCGCCAAACTGGCCTCTGAGCGGGAATCGAATGACGAGTTGAAGAAGCTGCACCGTCGAAGAATTCGCAAGTACTCGAAATCGCTCAAGGAAATTGAAGCGCGCTTTGCCACCAATCGGGACGATGTTTCAGCGACCATTCGTAGTATCAAGAAAGGGGAGCGTATTTGTGAAGAGGCCAAAGAGGCTCTGATCGTTGCCAACCTTCGCTTGGTGGTCTCGATTGCCAAGAAGTACACCAACCGCGGCCTGCAGTTCTTGGATCTGATTCAGGAAGGCAATATTGGGTTGATGAAGGCGGTTGAGAAGTTTGAATATCGTCGTGGTTATAAGTTCTCCACCTACGCGACGTGGTGGATTCGCCAGGCGATTACTCGCGCTATTGCTGATCAGGCGCGAACCATCCGTATTCCGGTGCATATGATCGAAACGATCAACAAACTGACGCGCACCAGTCGTTCCTTGGTACAAGAACTGGGGCGCGAACCAACGGCTGCTGAGATTGGGGAACGGATGGATTTGTCCGCATCCAAGGTGCGCAAGATCATGAAGATCGCGCTCGAACCGATTTCTCTGGAAACGCCGATTGGCGAAGAGGAAGATTCGCATCTGGGTGATTTCATCGAGGACAAGAATGCCGAGGCGCCGGTCGCAGCGGTGGTTCGTAGAAGTTTGCACGAGAACACCGCGGGTGTCTTAAAGTCGCTGACACCGCGCGAAGAGTTGGTGTTGCGGATGCGCTTCGGCGTCGGTGAAGGGTCCGAACACACTCTAGAAGAAGTTGGGCGCTCGTTTAACGTGACCCGGGAGCGAATCCGACAGATTGAGTCCAAGGCATTGCGCAAACTGAAGGCGCCGGCGCGAGCCAATCAACTTCGCCCGTTCTTGGACAGCTAGGTCACTTATTGGGGCTTGGCTCGATTCGTTGACACGGTCTACGCGTGGGCCTAACATCACGCGGCTTGGCTATCCGTTCCTCGGTAGCTCAGTGGTAGAGCGATCGGCTGTTAACCGATTGGTCGGGGGTTCGAATCCCTCCCGGGGAGCCAGACATCAACCCGCCGCCGGCGGTTTTCGAGAACAGAGGCCCTGGGGTATCCGGGGCCTCTTGTTTTTTGGTTCCGCCCGGCACCAAGGCCAGCGAAAACTTCGGCGTCCAGCGGTTCTTGGATACAGTGTTGTTTCTGGGAACGAGGTTCTGCCAAGGAGCTCATGGTTTCAATCGGAGAAAAGAACAAATTGTGGAGTGGCTGATGATCGAAATTGTCGAACACGGATCCGGAATCACCGAATTGCGCATGGCGAAGCCCCCGGTCAACGCCTTGTCGCCCCCGTTGCTGCAAGCGATTCGAGCTGGATTGGGCGAAGCGGTGGAGGCTGGCGCGCGGGCAGTCGTTTTGTCCGGGCGATCCGGGATGTTTTCCGCCGGTCTTGACGTCCCCTATCTACTGCAACGCGATCGAGCTGGTATCGAGGCGGCTTGGAAGGATTTTCTAGACGCCGTCGAAGCCTTGGCCCGTTCACCGATCCCGGTTATCGCTGCGATCACCGGTCACAGTCCCGCGGGAGGCGCGGTTTTGTCTCTAGCCTGTGACTATCGAATCATGGCCCAAGGGGACTACACCATCGGATTGAATGAGGTCCGAGTCGGGATCCCGATGCCGCCGTTCATTTTTTCTCTGGCACGGCTGGCGTTGGGTCAAAGATCCGCGGAGATCGCCTGTTCGACCGGCCAGCTCTACGCTCCAGAAGAAGCGCTGGCGGTTGGTTTTATTGATCAGATCATGGAGGCTGATCAAGTGGTCGAAGCAGCCGTCGAACACTGCGGACGACTGCAGAAGCTGCCGCCCGACACCTATTTACGCAGTCGCCAGACAGTTCGACGCGATCTCCACGCGATCTTTGACCAACTCCAGGCGGCTGACGTGGACGCCCTGACCGAAGCTTGGTTTTCTAATGAAACGCAGGCTACCCTACGCGGTTTGGTGGAACGGTTGCAGGCCGCTAACTCCTAGCGCGTAGACTAAGGGAAGATTCCCAGCTCGTCGTAACACAGCGCGATTTTGTTGATCGAGACCACGAACGCCGCGGTTCGTAGATCGGAATCGCTGTTGAACTTGAGCTTGGTCTCACGCACCTGATGGAATGCGCTGATCATGGTTTCCTCTAAACCGGAGTTGACCAAATCTTCTTCGTCAGCGCCCTTGGTCGAGAGTCGGCGGAGATCATCAGACACGGTCTTACCGGTGAGATCTTCGACCACTCCCATCATTCGGCTAAAGGACTGTTCTGCAGAACGTTTTTGCATGCGGCCGAAGCGCATATGGGAGAGATTCTTGATCCACTCAAAGTAGGAGACGGTAACTCCGCCAGCGTTGAGCAAGGTGTCAGGAATGATCAGCGCTCCTTGCTCGATCAGGATCGCGTCTGCCTCCGGAGTAGTCGGGCCGTTGGCCGCTTCGGCGATGATCTTCGCCTTGATATTTGCGGCGTTGCTTTTGGTGATCTGTTTCTCCAAGGCTGCGGGAACCAAGATGTCGCATGCTTGTTCCAAAGCCTCCTTGGTTGAGGTTAGGTTGTTGGCACCAGAAAAATTGAGGATCGATCCCGAATCGTGCCGGTGAGCGACGACCGCCTCCAGGTCCAACCCATCGGCGTTGTAGATCGCGCCTTCGTACTCTGCGAGGCCGACCAAGATCGCCCCCGCCTCGGATAGGAACTTGGCTGCGTGGTAGCCAACATTGCCCAGCCCCTGGACGATCACTCGTTTGCCTTCGACCCCCGGGGCTAGGCCCATGGCTTTCATGTCTTCGACGCAGGAGCAGGCCTCGCGGATGCCGAAAAACACCCCACGACCGGTCGCTTCCAGACGTCCTCGGATTCCCCCTTGCGCCAGCGGTTTTCCAGTCACGCAGGCGAGCGAATTGAGTTCTCCCGCGGTCATCCCCATGTAGGTATCGGCGATCCACGCCATTTCCCGTGGGCCGGTACCGAAGTCGGGAGCCGGGACATCCACTCCAGGACCGATGAAGTTCTTGCGCATCAATTCAAAGGTGTAGCGTCGAGTGATGCGTTCCAACTCGCCGGTGGAGTACTGCTTGCTGTCGATCCGAATTCCGCCCTTGGCGCCGCCAAAGGGAACGTCAACTAGGGCGCACTTATGGGTCATCAAAGCGGCGAGAGCGCGCACCTCATCTTCGTTCACCATCAAGCTGTAGCGAATCCCACCTTTGGTCGGTAGCTTGTGGTGGCTGTGCTCGGCGCGCCATGCGTGAATGGTCTCAATCGAACCATCATCGCGCCGAATGGGAAAAGTCACTCGATAGACTGAGTTGCAGGCCCGGATCTGGGCCAGCAGCGCTTCATCGTGATCGGTGAGTGCCGCCGCGCGGTCAAAGGAGTTGTTGACGTCTTGATAAAAGCTAGATTGGCTCATGGTGTGTTTACCGCTTCATGCGGCCGCCGTGCTCCTCTTCCGTGAGGATCCAACTGACGACTTTACCGGGCTGAAGGATGGAGTCGGCCTGCCAAAACGCAGAAGTGCGCATATGCCGACTTGAAGAATCGACTTCCGGGATCGCTGCGATCTGGCTCGAGATAGTACGCATGCGCTGATGCCAACGGGTGCAGTTTTCAAGGCGCAGGTCCACCCAGCCGCCTTCAACCCATTGCTCGAGAAGCTCCGGAGTAACTTCTTGTTTGTCGGCGTTGCTGGGTACCAGGACGGTTGGTCCGCGCAGCAGACTGCCGTCGGCGAGCAAAATAGGAACCCCAATGGAAACAACCTCGCTGGCACAACGTCGATCCTCTCTGACCCTTTGGTTGAGACGATCACAGATCTCCTCCGGGGTAGTTCGCAAGACCTCAGTCATCGATCCGAACTCTTCGCGCAATAGGTGTACTTCAAACAAGAGCTTTGAATTCCTCGGGGGTCCGAGCATCTCAAAAGCGACGCTCTTGGAGGCACAGTCCTTTTGCAGCTTGTTCATTTTCTCGAGCGCGAAGTGGCGCAAGACCCCGGCACGATAGGTGGGGCCCAGCACCGCATTGTCCAAAGCGTTGATAATGTCGTGGCCGGTGTTGCCGCCTTCGATTTCGTAGATCAAATATTTGGCGATCTCTTCCGGGGTCACGAACTCCATCTGCGAAGCAGTGGTCAGAAGGGAGAACTCTTCGATGGAGAAAATCCCGTTCTCACCGGTATCGATGAATACCGTTTCCAGTTGCTCGTCGGTGACCTTGGCTGCAGAGTCGTCGTGGGTTGAGAAGGACTGACCGATCGGTTGGGGTTGGGTGTCAACCAACCAGATTGGCTTTCCTTTGCGAGAAATCGGTCCCGCGGCGATCCGTTTCCAGGCGATGGCTGCCGCCGGTTTGATTTCTTTGGTGATCGGGGCACCGGGGGTCCGGGCCATCAAGAACAACAGCATCGAGTGGGCGCCAGCAACCGCACTCTTGGAGAGCAACACGCGGCTGGGCTTTTCCTCGGAGTGGGTGTAGGGAATATTGAGTCCCATGCCTCCGGTGCCGCTGGTTCCGACCTTGAGATAGATCCGGGTCTCCGCTTCGATCATTCCCCGGTAGAGCACTTGAATATGGCGGATTAGCCTGGGGATGTAGAGCGCTTCTAGGAGGCCGTTTGCGGTCTCCTTATCGACGCTTCCTTGCGCCAACTCTTTGCGCACTTCGGACGCCGATCGGAAAATATTGCGGTAGGCGATTCCGGTGGCGGTGTTGACGCAATCAATAACCACGTCGGGGCGGCGATCGAGCAGTAGGCTGTAAAGCCGAAACGAAGGAAGGTCCTGATCGCGCAGAAGTTCTAATTGCAACTCCTGTTCGCGGCTGGGGTCAACCCCATCGGCGAGCCCGAATAGATCTCCCCAAGAAGGAACAATATTGGCGTCCGGCCACTCGGTTAGCAGCTCACCCCGAGCCTCTTTGGCCTCGCTTTGTTTCAAACTGTGGAGTTGAATCTCGGCTGGATTTCGAGCGAGTAGTTCGCGGCAAACCGCAGACCCTACAAGACCATATCCGCCCAATACCAGGACCTTGCGACCCGAAACGTCCATTGGATTCCTTGACTAGTTTGATGGTTCGCCGGAAGGGCGACATCGACAGCAAGGAGTAGCTTATCGCAACTGCGTGATCTCCTGGGGTCGACCGAGGAGGGCCGCTGCGATCGGTGGGATTGGTGCTGTTGGCAAGCGAAATGTGAGCCGGTAGACTGAACACTCCAACGGCGCCGACCGGTGCCGACTTTCTGTCTCTGGCCAAAACCAGGAGCCACAATGTCCCACTACGGACCCGCAGTCAGTCGTCACGGACTCGATCTTCACGGCATATCAACTAGCGCTGACGAGTACTGGAATCTATCGGTGGCGCAGCTCTATGAACGCGCCGTATTGCGCCGAGAAGGGATCGTGGCGCAGGGTGGGCCTTTGGTTGCGACCACCGGCGAACATACCGGTCGCTCCGCGAATGACAAGTTCATCGTCGAGGAGCCTTCCACCCACAAGGACATTTGGTGGGGTCCGGTCAATCGCTCGATTAGCCAGCCTCATTTTGACGGCCTGCGCACCAGGATGTTGCGCCATCTAGCAGCCAAAGATCTTCACGTTTTCAATGGCTACGCTGGGGCGGATCCACAATATCGCCTCAAGGTGCGGGTGGTTACCGAATTCGCTTGGCACAGTCTGTTCGCCCGCAACATGTTCATCGTCGAGCCTGACCCTCAAGTGCTCTCGGACTTCACGCCAGACTTTACGGTTATTGACGCTCCCAGTTTGCTTGCCGACCCGGCTCAAGACGGAACGCAGAGCGGTACGTTCATTGCGCTGGACTTTGGACAGCGGACGGTGCTGATCGGGGGTACCGCCTATGCCGGTGAGATCAAGAAGAGCATTTTCACCGCGATGAATCACCTGCTTCCAGCGCGGGGGGTACTACCGATGCACTGCTCGGCAAATTACGGCAGCGATCAGGATGACGTGGCACTGTTTTTTGGTCTATCTGGGACTGGGAAAACGACTCTTTCGAGCGACTCCAGTCGCACCTTGATCGGCGATGATGAGCACGGTTGGAGTGACGCTGGAGTGTTTAATTTTGAGGGCGGTTGCTACGCCAAGGTTATTCGCCTGGACTCCGCAGGGGAGCCGGAAATCTATGCCACCACAGGACGGTTCGGCACCATCTTGGAGAACGTTGTTGTTGATCCCCAAACCCGAGCTTTGGACCTCAATGACGCTCGATACACTGAGAACACCCGGTCGAGTTATCCGTTGTCTCAGTTGAGCAAGGTCGATCTGGACGGTTGCGGAGGACACCCGAAAGCGGTGGTTTTTTTGACCGCCGACGCCTTCGGCACCTTGCCACCGATCAGTCGGCTGACCCGCGAGCAAGCGATGTACCACTTCCTATCTGGATACACCGCGAAAGTCGCGGGTACCGAGCGTGGGGTAACCGAACCATCCGCGACCTTTAGCGCGTGTTTTGGTGCACCGTTTATGCCCCGGCACCCTTCGGTCTACGCGCAGCTTCTGGGTCAGAGGTTGGCCAAGCACGAGGTTCCGGTGTGGCTAATCAATACCGGTTGGACTGGGGGCGGATACGGAGTGGGTTCGCGGATCAAACTGTCTGCCACCCGACGGATGGTTGAGGCAGCCCTAACTGGGGAGCTGGAGAACACACCTTTTGAACGCGAGCAACGATTCGGCCTAGCTGTGCCCCAGGCTGTGCAGGGCGTGGAATCCAACTTGTTGCGGCCTCGAGCAACCTGGGCAGACGAAGCCGCCTACGATCAACGCGCCGGCGAACTGGCGCAGATGTTTCGTCAAAATTTCGCCCAATATGCGGATGCCACTTCTTCGGAGATCGCCGCTGCGGGGCCGCCGACCGGATAGCAGCTAAGCCTGACTGACGCGTAGGCGAGATTGGCGCAGTGCTTCACCGAGTGAAGTGACTGTCAGTTCTTCCGGTTCACCCACCCAATAGCCCTGGGCATAGTCGATTCCCATTTCTCGCAGTCGGCTCAGTGTGGCCTTCGATTCCACCGACTCGGCGATGCTCAGCATGTTGCTGGTCTTGGCAATCTCGTGGACTGAGCGCACGATCACTTCATCCACCCTGTCGTTGAGCATTCCACGGACGAAGGAACCTTCGATTTTGACCATGTCCACGGGTAGTCGACGCAAGTTGAAAAGAGAGTTGTTGCCGCTACCAACATCGTCGAGCAGGAACTTGCATCCCAACCCGCGGTAGATGGAAATAAAACGAATGGCGCGTTCGAAGTTGCTGATCGCAGCCGTCTGGGTGATCTCAAAAGCGATCCTCTGCGGGTTGACATCGCTGAGGCTGATTTGATCGGCGATAAAGGAAAAAAACCCGGTTTCCCCGAGGCTCTGACCTGAGATATTGAGCACGAAGCCGACGTCATCCGGGACTTGTGTGAGCAGCGGTAGAGCTTCACGAACCACCCATCGATCCACCGTGGTCATCAGCTGATGCCTTTCGGCGACCGGTATGAAACGGTCTGGAAGGATCAGTTCACCATCCGGTCCGCGCATCCGCAGCAGCAGTTCGACCAATCGCATCCCGTTGTTCGGTTGCAGAGGTTCGATCGGCTGTTGGTAGAGAACGAAGTTGCCTTCGACTAGAGCGGCGTGCAGCCTCGCCGACCACTCGAGGTCGCCAGCGTGACGTTTGACGTCGGTGTTGCTCGGGTCGTAGTCCTGAATTTGGCTGCGTCCGTGAGAAGACGCCAAACGGCTTGCCGATTGAGCTCTCGCCGCTAACTCGGCTGCTGATTCGCGAGCTGAGGTCTGGGTCGCGATGCCGATCGCTACGGAGAGTGAGAAAACTTGATCTGCACGAACGAACTGGTAGTCGCGCACTCCATCGCTCACCCGTTCGGCGACCACGCGCGCTCCGCCAGCGTGCTGCGGCAGGCAGATGAAGAAGCGTCCACCGCCGGTTCTGGCGAGTAATGCCTCCTCGGGCGTCAGAGCGCGGATCACGTCTGCGACTTCCCTCAGCAGTTCATCACCGTCATCCAAACTGCAGGCCTCGTTGACCAGCCGCATTTCACCGATTCGTAGCGAGAGGATTGAGGACGCCTCGTCGCGCCCGGCTAGAAGGTCGTCCATTTTGCGATAAAACGCATTGCGGTTGAGCAAGCCAGTGACTGTGTCGGCGTTGGTAAAGCGAGCGATCTGGTTTTGCACCTGGGCCATTTCGACCGGAGACTTATGCATTCCGGCCTGCGCCGCGATTCCGCCGACTCGAGTTACCCGTCCATTTTTTCGCTCTGACGCCAAGGCGTGAACTTCGATCTCTCGCTGCTCGCCTCCGGCCGAGAAATTGAGCAGCAATACGAACGGCTCGCGCTCCAGAATCAGGCGTTTCATTGCACCGCGTAGTTTTTCTGCGGATCTAGCGTCAAGCCTGCCGACGAAATCCTGCTCGCGGGCCATCGGGATCGGCTTGGGCAGAGCCAAAACTCGTTCGATCGACACTGACAAGCGCAGGCGATCGTTCTCAAGCTCCCATTCCCAGGCTGCCACCCGGGTCAAGGCACTGGTAACCGTTTCCGACTCCCTTCGCTCGCTCATCCAACGGCTGCTTTGGCGGTCGATCTGGCCAGGGAGCGCACGGTGCTCATACGGATGAAATGGGCATCCATTCCGTGATTCTGCATCAGTTCCGCAAGATGGGCACTCTTGAGACTTAGATCGCAATAGCAGAGATAGCTCTGGTTGCTGGCGAAGGTAGTAAAGGCCTCGAGTGCCTGATCGAAGTGTAGGTGGACGGCTCCGTCGAGGTGCCACCGATCGAACTCTCGACGCGTTCGCAGGTCGATGACAATCGCTCCGGGTGGCTGATGATCGATCTCCAGTCCCGAGGTCAGTTGCGAGGGATCCAGCTGCCGGAGCTTGTAGATCTTGCGCTTATCGAGAGCATCGTCAATGACCGTGCTCGGAATCTTCCCGGTTTCCTCCGCGACCACCGGAACCGCTGCTCGGGTGGCCGGACGATCGGGAAGGATGGCGCAGTATTCGCCAACCTTGGAGGAGAGATCAAAGGTGCCGATTTTTCTCGACAGAGTGACGATCTCGTCCTTGTTGTAGGTGGTCAACGGGCGCAATACCGGGACCTCCAGCTGGTGGTCGATTGCGCGTAAGTTGTGAATCGTTTGCGACGAGACTTGACCGACCGCTTCGCCGGTAACCAGCACCGGAAATTTTCGCGCGTCGGCGACTTTTTCCGCAGCTTGCAGCATCAAGCGCTTTAGTACCACTTGCCAGTAGCGGCGAGTCACCCGTTCTTGGATAGCAACCACGGTGGGGCGAAAGTCCACTTCGATGAGCTTTGGCTGGCTGCCGTAACTCCATTGAGAGGCAATCACCTCCATGACCTTGAGCACCCCTAGCCGGTGGGCTTGACCACCAAGGTTGAAGAAAAGGTAATCCAGAGCAACCCCTCTTCGGAGCATCAGCCAAGCGGCGACCGCAGAGTCAAACCCGCCTGACACCAGAGCCAAGCCCCGTCCCTCTACCCCTAGAGGTAGACCCCCTGGGCCGGGTTGTGAGTCGGTGTAGTAGTCCGCGACGCCGGGTGAAATATCGATATGCACTGTCGCCTGAGGGTTGGAAAGATCAACGCCGCTACTGGCGTCCAGGAGTCGAGTGCCCAGTTCGCGTTCGACCAAATTGGAGGAAAATTCAATTCGGCTGCGTTGGCTTCCCGAGCGTCGGGCACGCACGGCGAAGGTTTTGGCGGTTACTGTGTCTCGAAACAGTTTTTCCCCGGTATTAACAATCTCTTCCGAGTTTGACCACGGATGCCGTTCGACGATCGAAAGCGAGTGAATGCTCTGGATCCGTGCGAGAATTTCCATGGTTTGCGGAGCGTCGGAGGTGACCGTGGCTCGACTCCATCCGAGATCGACGGAAAACGGTTGTTCGGTCGAGCGCATGGCATCGCGAATATTGGCTGCCAGTCGCCGTTGAAAATATCGCCGAGTGCTCCGCGACTTAGTGCATAAATCACTGGAAAACCGCAGTAAAACTCTCACCTTGTCGGCAACCTATCAAAACCCTGGCTCGTCCGCTGGTCAACTGATTCCGATTTTTGATGCGCTACGCAAAGAAGTGGATCGGCTCACCTGCTCGGAGCCGGTGTATCTGGTGTACAACCCGCTGAGCTATGCATGGCCGATGTTTGTCGACTACCTGGATCGATTTGTCGGTCGAGGCCAAGTGGTGTTGGTGGGGATGAATCCGGGACCGTGGGGAATGGCGCAAACTGGGATTCCTTTTGGCGAGGTGAGTGCGGTGCGGGATTGGATGGGCTTGTCGGCTGAGATTGGCAAACCACCGGTGGAGCATCCCAAGCGACCGGTGACCGGTTTGCAGTGCCCGCGCAGCGAGGTCAGTGGGCGCAGGCTCTGGGGATGGGCTCAAGGCCGCCACTCCACCCCAGAGAAATTTTTCCGTAGCTTTCTAGTGCTCAACTACTGTCCGTTGCTGTTTCTGGAAGCCAGCGGTCGAAACTTGACCCCGGACCGGCTCAGGGTACAAGATCGGACCCCTTTGTTTGAAGCTTGTGATCGCGCACTGCGCGATGCTATGGAGGTCTTGGAGCCCAGTCTGGTGGTGGGCGTTGGAGCCTTCGGCGCACGGCGCTGCGGTCAGGTTCTGGCTGCCTCTCAGATCCAAGTGGGTTCCATTCTTCACCCCAGCCCGGCGAGTCCAGCGGCCAACCGTGGTTGGGCCCAACAAGCCGAGAAACAGCTTTTGGATCTGGGTGTGAACGTGGCTTTCGACTGAACCACCAGGCCGGCGAACCTTGGCGTGCTGGGCTAAAGTTGTGTTTTGACCCTGTGGAGCTAAATCATGGAGATAAATCAATTGAGCCGCACCAGTGAACAAATCGTTTACCCCACCGCGCAGATCGCCGCGGCGGCGGAAATCCCCAACCTGGACGCCTACCGGGAGCTGTATCGACGGTCTATCGAAAACAACGACGAGTTTTGGCTGGAGCAAGCAGGCCGTTTGGACTGGGACAAGACGCCCACCCAAGGATTTGTCGGGTCGATGGAGAAGGCCGAGTTCAGTTGGTTTGGTGATGGGCGCCTGAACGTCAGTAGCAATTGTTTGGACCGCCACTTAGCTCAGCGAGGCGACAAGGCAGCCTTGATCTGGGTGGCCGATGAACCGGGCGAGTACCGGACCATCAGCTATCGGGAACTGCATCAAAGGGTTGGCAAGCTGGCCAATTTGCTGCGCTCCCTGGGGGTCAAACGCGGCGACCGAGTTTGTATCTATTTGCCGATGATCCCAGAACTCGCGGTCACCATGCTGGCCTGCGCTCGTATCGGTGCTGTCCATTCAGTGGTGTTTGCTGGCTTCTCCGCCAGTGCGCTGAGCGATCGTATTGAAGACGCTGAATGTCGCTTGGTGGTCACCGCCAATGAAGGACTGCGCGGTGGTCGCAAGATCCCCCTCAAGGCGACGGTCGACCACGCTCTTGAACAGACAGACTTGGTAGAGACAGTCTTAGTGGTGCGCCGAACCGACCTCGACGTACCCATGATTGAGGGCAGAGACCGCTGGTTGGAGGCCGAACTGAAGGAACAGAGTTCGCAATGTCAGCCCGAGATGATGGATGCTGAGGATCCGTTGTTCATCCTCTATACCTCGGGGTCGACCGGGCGGCCCAAGGGGGTTCTGCACACGACCGGCGGATATGCGGTGTTCGCCTCGGCGACTCATCGTTGGGTGTTTGATCTCAAAGAAGATGATGTCTATTTCTGTGCCGCGGATATCGGCTGGGTTACCGGTCACAGCTACATCGTCTACGGACCTTTGATCAACGGCGCCACCAGCGTCATGTTTGAGTCGACCCCGCTGTATCCAGACCCCAGTCGGTATTGGCAGGTGGTGGAAGATCTCAAGGTGACGATCTTCTATACCGCGCCCACCGCGTTGCGAGCGATTGCTCGCGAGGGCGATCAATGGGTTGAGCGCCACGACCGATCGTCACTGCGAGTCCTGGGAACCGTCGGCGAACCGATCAACCCAGAAACCTGGCACTGGTACCACCGGGTAGTCGGCCAAGAGACAGCGTCGGTGGTTGACACCTGGTGGCAGACGGAGACCGGAGGAATCCTGATTTCGCCCTTGCCCGGTGCCACGCCCGCCAAGCCCGGATCGGCGACCCTGCCCCTGTTTGGCGTCGATCCGTTGTTGGTGGATGACGAGGGGGTTGAATTGGAAGGCAACGATGTGCGTGGCAATTTGTGCATGCGCCGTCCGTGGCCGGGGATCGCGCGCACTTTGTATGGCGACCATGAGCGTTTCCACGAGGTCTATTTTTCGTCATTTCCGGGTCGCTACTTCACCGGGGATGGTTGCTGGAGAGATCCCGATGGCTACTACTGGATTACCGGCAGGGTCGACGATGTCCTGAACGTTTCGGGGCATCGCTTGGGAACCGCGGAAGTCGAGAGTGCCTTGGTGGCCCACCCGGCGGTTGCCGAAGCCGCGGTGGTCGGCTATCCGCATGAAGTCAAAGGAACCGGGATCTACGCCTTTGTCTTGGTTGCCGACCAATACAAGGATGATCCCGATTTGATCGCGGGCTTGCGCCAGCAGGTGCGCACCGTGATCGGCCCGATCGCTACCCCAGATCGCCTACAGGTGGCGCCGGGTTTGCCCAAGACGCGTTCCGGGAAAATCATGCGCCGGATCTTGCGCAAGATCGCCGCTGGAGAGACAGAAGATCTAGGAGACTTAACCACCCTGGCGGAGCCGGAAGTGGTGGAAGCTCTGATTGCTGGCCATCACCGTACTCAATCTAGGAGTGCTTAGCTCAAGAGTACTCAGTTTCAAGGATGTCTCGTCCGAGAAAGGCTTGAAACTGAATTGCTGCGAGCGAAAGCGTAGACTGAACCGATGAACGAAGCCTCTAGCAATCGATCCAGTCGGTTCCTGTTCGCTGCGGCTGCCACTGTGGTCGTGGTCGCCGGTTTGCGCGCGGCTTCTGGGTTCATCTTGCCTTTGTTGTTCGCCACGCTACTGACTCTGCTCACCTGGCCGTTGTTTCGCTGGCTGACCGAAAAGCGTTGCAACGAAAGGCTGGCACTGGCGATCACCTTGATTGCGGCACTGTTGGCGATCGGCCTGTTCTTGGTGGTGGCCTCGGTCGCGGTCAATGAGTTTGCCAGTTCTGCGCCGCAGTACTTCAGTCAAGTGCAACTCCGGTTCGGAGGCTGGTTTGATCGGTTGCGCGGAACCGGTACCTTTGGCGCATGGCTCGGCGCGGCGACCTTGGACCCCGGCGAGCTGGTGAACTTGGCGGCCGCCACCGCGGGTAATTTGCTGTCGGGCACTGCGACCCTGCTTTCCTTTCTGCTGCTGGTGTTCTTGACCATGGCCTTCATGCTCGCAGAGTCCAACCGATTTGGTCCCAAGCTGCGGGCAGCGCTCGGGGTGTTGCCCTACAGCGAAGGGCAGGTCTTGGACATCGTCGGCGAGTTGCAGCGTTTCGTCGCCATCAAGACGGTGGTGAGCGCGATGACTGGTTTACTGGTTGCCGGATGGGTGGCTCTATTGGGTCTGGAATTTCCTTTGTTTTGGGGCCTCGCTGCGTTTCTCTTGAACTTCATCCCCACCTTGGGG
Source organism: Candidatus Multivoradales bacterium (assembly GCA_965248055.1). Taxonomy (GTDB): domain Bacteria; phylum Acidobacteriota; class Thermoanaerobaculia; order Multivoradales; family JAHEKO01; genus CBDCXF01. The sequence continues at coordinate 1,615,501 of CBDFIJ010000004.1, read as the reverse complement.
TCGATTCTGGCGGCGATTCCGGCGTCGATCTTGGCCTGGGTTCAGTTTGGCTTGGGTCGTGCGCTGTTGGTCGTGGCGGGTTATCTGCTCGTCAACTTGGTTCTTGGTAACCTGATCGAGCCACGCTGGATGGGACGACGTTTTGGGTTATCTACGCTAGTGGTTTTTCTCTCTTTGCTGTTCTGGGGCTGGGTGTGGGGTCCCTTGGGTATGTTGTTATCTGTGCCTTTGACGCGGATGGCCAAGATCATCTTTGAACACACCCCTAAGATGCGTTGGGTCGCCATCCTGTTGGGGCCAAGTCCGGCGCAAAGTAGGCCGCTCAAAAGCCGAGAATCCTAATCTCAATCGCTTGACCGGAAAGGTCGATCTCGTTATTGTTTGGCTTGAAAGAGGACTAAAAGAGTCCGCTTTATTTTTTCTCGAAACGACGAGCCGTTGGACGGCGCTGATTGGCGCTCGAAAGAGGGTTCGATAGCAAAGAATGATTCGATTGACCAAAGCTGCTGATTACGGAATCTTGCTGTTGACCGGCATGGCGGGAACCGCCACCGATCTGCACACAACAACCGAATTGTCTGAGTTTTGTCATTTGCCACAACCGACGGTTGCCAAGGTGCTGAAGCTGCTAGCGCGGGCCGGAATTCTGGAATCTGAGAGAGGGGTGCATGGTGGCTACCGACTGGCACGCAGTCCAGAGCAAGTTTCGGTGGGGGATGCAATTCGAGCAGTCGACGGACCGATCGCGATGACCGAGTGTGTAGACGATACGCCAGGCTTGTGTGCGGTCGAGGCCGACTGCACTATCCGTGGCAACTGGGAGCGCATCAATGCAGCTGTTGAGGCGGCATTGTCTTCGGTGTCGATCGCCGAGATGGCGGCAAACAGCGTTCCGCAACTGCTCCAGCTTGGCCAACAGAAATCAACACAAGAGCATTCTCCCGGAGAGCAGACCTATGCCTACTGAAACCAACACCGTCGATCCCTCGGCGGCTTCCGAAGAGGCTCCAATGCCGTTAGCGCAGAGTGAAGATGAAGCCCTGTTGCACGAGAAGGCGGCAGAGGAGTACAAGTACGGTTTCGTCACCGACGTAGAACAAGACACGTTTCCACCCGGTTTGGACGAAGACGTCATCCGTCGACTTTCCGAGATCAAAGGCGAACCCGACTGGCTGCTCGAAATGCGACTATCTGCTTATCGCCACTGGTTGACCCTGGAGGAACCGACCTGGGCCAACATCACCTATGAGCCGGTCGACTATCAAGCGATCAGTTACTACTCGGCCCCCAAGAAGAAAGGCGATGGTCCGAAGAGCTTGGATGAGATCGATCCTGAGATTCTCGACACCTACAACAAGCTCGGGATTCCTTTGTACGAGCAGGAGATGCTGGCTGGAATCGCGGTAGATGCGGTTTTTGACAGCGTCTCGGTGGCAACCACGTTTCGTGACCGTTTGGCCGAAGCTGGGGTGATCTTTTGTTCCTTTTCCGAGGCGGTTCGGGAGCATCCGGACCTGGTGCGTAAGTACTTGGGGTCGGTGGTACCGGCCAAGGACAACTTCTTCGCGGCGCTCAATGCGGCGGTGTTTTCCGATGGTTCGTTTGTCTACATCCCGGAGGGCGTGCGTTGTCCGATGGAGTTGTCGACCTACTTTCGTATCAACGCGCAGAACACCGGTCAGTTTGAACGCACCCTGATCGTCGCGGAAAAGGACGCCCATGTTTCCTATCTCGAGGGCTGTACCGCTCCGATGCGCGACGAAAACCAACTGCACGCGGCGGTGGTCGAGCTGCACGCCGCCGAAGATGCGGAAATCAAGTATTCAACGGTGCAGAACTGGTATCCGGGGGACAAAAAAACCGGCAAGGGTGGAATCTTCAACTTCGTCACCAAGCGCGGTTTGTGCGCCGGCAGACGAGCCAAGATTTCCTGGACCCAGGTTGAGACCGGATCTGCTATCACCTGGAAATATCCCAGTGTGATCCTCAAGGGGGATCAGTCGGTGGGTGAGTTTTACTCGGTGGCGCTTTCCAAGGGGCGCCAGCAGGCAGACACTGGAACCAAAATGATTCATGTGGGGAGCGATACCACCTCGACCATTGTTTCGAAAGGGATCTCCGCGGGTCACGGCCAAAATACCTATCGTGGGGCGGTCAAGATTCTTGGTGGTGCCAACAACGCGCGGAATTTCTCGCAGTGCGACTCGATGTTGATTGGCGATCAGTGTGGCGCCCACACCTTCCCCTACATCGATGTTCAGAACCCGAGTGCCCAGATGGAGCACGAAGCTTCCACCTCCAAGGTCGGAGAGGATCAGATCTTTTACTGCAACCAGCGCGGTATCTCTACCGAAGACGCGTTGTCGATGATTGTTAACGGTTTCTGCAAAGAGGTCTTCCGCGAGTTGCCGATGGAATTCGCGGTGGAGGCCCAGAAGCTGCTCGAAATTAACCTCGAAGGCAGCGTCGGTTAGTCGGCGCCGTCTTTTTTCTATCTACGGAGTTCACATGCTGGAGATTAAGAATCTGCACGTCGAAGTGGAGGGGATCAAGATCCTCCACGGCGTTGACTTGAAAATTAACCCGGGGCAAGTCCACGCGATCATGGGGCCGAATGGGTCCGGTAAATCGACGCTGGCCAATGTCTTGGCAGGCAAAGAAGAGTATGAAGTGACCGAAGGCGAGATCTTGTTTCGTGGACAAGATCTGCTGGACATGGATCCTGAGGTGCGTGCCCGTGAGGGCATCTTCATGGCGTTTCAGTATCCGGTGGAGATCCCCGGTGTTTCAAACGTCTACTTCCTGAAGGCTGCGCTGAACGCGATCCGCAAACATCGCAACGAAGAAGAGCTGGACGCGATGGACTTCCTCACCTATGTGCGCTCCAAGATGGACTTGGTCAAGATGGACGAGAGTCTCCTCAATCGACCGGTGAACGAAGGGTTTTCTGGGGGAGAGAAAAAGCGTAACGAGATCTTCCACATGGCGGTTTTGGATCCGGTGTTGGCGGTGCTTGATGAGACCGATTCCGGGCTCGACATCGACGCTTTGAAGATCGTTGCCAGTGGGGTCAACACCCTGCGTAACGAGAATCGTGGATTCGTTGTCATCACCCACTACCAGCGTTTGCTCAATTACATTGTTCCAGACGTGGTTCACGTCTTGGTCCAGGGCAAAGTACAGCGTTCCGGAGGCAAAGAGCTGGCTTTGGAGTTGGAAGAGAAGGGCTACGCCGAGGATGTTGCGTCTTCGAAGCAGGTGGCGATCGCATGACCGCAGTGACCGCGAACGCCGAGCGGGCCAAGCCGTTCGCCGAACTTGAGGTTGATTCGGCACCCTCGGCGGCGTGGCGTGGCTTGCGCCAGCGTGGTGTTGAGAGTTTCCGCGCGCAGGGCCTTCCGACCACCCGGATGGAGGAATGGCGTTTCACCAATGTTGCCTCGATTGGACGCACTCAATTTACGACTCCCAGTCCTGACCTGACGGTCAGCAAATCGGATCTTGAGCCCTACCATGAGACAGACGGGCCGGTGGTGGTGTTGGTCAACGGCCGGTGGTCCGATGAGCTTTCTTCGATTGACGGCCTTCCTAAGGGAGTTCGGCTGGCCAGCTTGGCGACCATGGGCGACAGCATCACTCCGGTGGGTTCGCTGGCCCAGTTTGATCGGCACCCGTTTGCTGCGCTCAACACCAGCTTCTTCGATGATGCTTTGGTCTTGGAATTGGACAAGGGCGTGGTCGTCGAGCAGCCGCTCTACATTCTTTCGGTGGCGGTCACCGAGTCCGGACCGACCGCGTTTTTTCCCCGCCTGTTTGTGCGCGTAGCGGAGAGTTCTCAGGTGACCTTGGTGGAGCAGCACCTGACGGTGGGTGAAGGCAAATACTTGACCGCGCCGGTGACCGAATTTGCCCTCGATGCCAACGCGGTCGTCGATCACTACCGGGTGCAAAGGGAGTCGACCTCGGCCTATCACCTGGGTCTCACCCACGTCCATCAGCAGACGGCCAGCGCTTTTGCCTCTCACGCGATTACCTGGGGTGGAGCGGTGGTGCGCAATGATGTGGTTGCTGAATTGGATGGTGAGGGAGCCGACTCGATTCTCAACGGTTTATATATGGTGGAGGGCAACCAATTGGTCGACAACCACATGCGGGTGGAGCATTGCCAAGCCAACACCACCAGCCATGAGCTCTACAAAGGGATCATGGAGGGTCGTTCACGGGCGGTGTTTAATGGTCGTATTTTTGTTCACAAGGGCGCGCAGAAAACTGACGCCAAGCAGACCAACCGAAATTTGCTGCTCTCTGAGGAGGCGATCGTCAACTCGAATCCCCAACTGGAGATCTTTGCCGATGACGTCAAGTGTACCCACGGATCGACCATCGGTCAGTTGGACCCACAAGCGCTTTTCTACCTGCGGTCTCGTGGCATCGGTGAGGTCGCTGCGCGGAGTCTGCTGACCTACGCTTTTGCCAGCGATATCGTTTCTAGGGTCAAAGTCGAGAAGACGCGTATCGATCTAGAAGAGATTTTGTTTCGTCGCTTGCCGCGCGGCGAAGTTGTGCGCCAGGCGGTCTAACCATGGCGACGATGACCTCGGCTGATCGCGGCCCGTTCCCAGCCGAACGGGCGCGTGCCGACTTTCCGATCCTGCAACGGAAAGTGCACGGGAAACGGCTGGTCTATCTGGACAGCGCGGCGAGCGCCCAGAAGCCACACCAAGTCATCGATGCCGAGGCGGAGTTCTACCGCACCAGTTACGCCAACGTGCATCGTGGGGTGCATACCCTTTCTCAGGAAGCGACCGCCGCCTATGAAGGGGCACGGGAGACTGCGCGAAAGTTTCTGGGAGCGCAAGAGTCTCGAGAAGTGGTGTTTGTCCGCGGTACCACCGAGGCGGTCAACTTAGTGGCCCAGGCTTTCGTTCGACCTCGGCTTACTACCGACAATGAGATCTTGTTGACCGGACTAGAGCACCACTCGAACATCGTTCCGTGGCAAATGGTTTGCAAACAGACCGGAGCGAAGTTACGCGTCGTGCCAATCAACGATCGGGGCGACGTTGATGTGGATCGGTTTGCCGAGGCGTTTTCCCAGCAAACCAAGTTTTGTGCCTTTGCCCATGTCTCAAACGCCCTGGGTACCGTCAACCCGGTAGAGGAAATGGTTGCGATTGCCCAGGCGCGGGAAGTGCCGACACTGATCGATGGAGCGCAAGCCGCGCCGCATCTTCCGCTCGACGTTGCCGCGATTGGCTGTGATTTCTACGCCTTCTCGGGCCACAAGCTCTACGGCCCGACGGGCATCGGCGTTCTCTATGGCAAGGGCCCATTAATGTCCTCCATGGAACCTTTTCAGGGCGGTGGCGAAATGATTCGTAGCGTCACCTTTGAACACACCGAGTACGCACCTTCACCGCATCGTTTCGAGGCCGGAACGCCCAATATTGCTGGCGCGGTCGGCTTGGGCGCCGCGATCGACTACCTAACTGGGTTCGATCGACAGGCCTTGGCAGCCTATGAAGACGATCTGCTTGCCTACGCACTAGAGCGAGTGCAAGAGATCTCCGGACTCAGGCTGATAGGTGAGCCGAAGCAACGGGTTGCGGTGGTTTCTTTTGTCGTCGACGGAGTCCATGCTCACGACCTCGGGACGATTCTTGACCGGCAGGGAATTGCGGTACGCGCTGGACATCATTGTGCGCAACCGGTGATGGATCACTTTTCCGTTCCAGCGACCGTGCGCGCTTCCTTTGGGTTGTACAATTGCGAAAAAGATGTAGATTGTCTGGTCGACGGCGTTCAACAGGCGTCGCAGTTGTTTGCCTAACCGGAATCACTATGTTGATGGAACTCAGAGATCTGTACCAAGAAGTAATTCTTGACCACAACAAGAACCCGAAGAACTACGGCTCACTACAATCCCCGACCCATTGTGCCAATGGTCACAACCCACTCTGCGGTGACCAACTTAAGCTGTACCTTGAAATGCACGGGGACACTGTGGATGATGTGCGTTTCGAGGGTTCGGGCTGCGCCATCTCGACCGCATCAGCGTCGTTGATGACAGAGGCGATCAAAGGGCTCAGCCGAAAGGAAGCGAAGGGACTGTTTGAAGAGTTTCATCAACTCTTGACCGGAGACCCATCGGTCGTCGGCCAGGCTGGAAAATCCCTTGGCAAACTTGCCGTTTTTTCTGGAGTCCGCGAGTTTCCGGTGCGCGTCAAGTGCGCCACACTCGCATGGCACACTCTCGAAGCCGCTCTCACCGGTGGTACCGCGTCAGCGAGTACTGAGTGATCGAACTAGAGACCTCTATTCATCGGCAAGAAACGTGGCGCCTTGACGAGTTGTCAGCGTCCGCGGGGAAATCCTCTGCGGGCTTGGCAGAATTGCGTCGCCAAGTCGATCAGTTTGCACAATTCCGCGACATCCTGACCGACGAAATCTCGAATCAAGACTTCTCGCGAGTGCTGCTCTCCTATGAGCGGCTGATTTACGACCTGCAGCTGCCGGGTGCCTACGCTTCGTTGGTGTTTTCCGCCGACACCCAATCGGACGAGACCCTCAGTCTCAAGAATCGCGTCGAGCACGCACTTACCGAGTTTCAAAACCGCATCCTGTTTTTTTCTCTTTGGTGGAAGCAGCTGGACGACGACAATGCTGAACGGTTGTTATCCCAAGTCGAAGGTGACCACCGTCATTTTCTGCAAGATCTACGGCGGGTTCGCCCCTATGTCTTGGAAGAGAGATCAGAGCAACTGATCAACGTCAAAGACGCGCACGGGGTTGGCGGGCTGATGACCCTCTACTCGATGCTGACCAATCGTCTCGAATTCAATCTCGAGGTGGCCGGAGAGTCCTTGGCCCTGACTCGCGATGGCTTGATGAGTTATGTGCACTCCTCGGACGCCTCACTGCGCCATGGTGCCTATGAAGAGCTGTTGCAGGTGTTTGCCCGAGAGGCGCCGATCTTGGGACAGATCTATGTCCACCGGGCGCATGATTGGGCCGCGGAACAACTCGACTTGCGCGGTTATTCTTCGCCGATCGCGGTTCGCAATGTAGATAACGACTTGCCCTGTGGGGCGGTGGACGTGTTATTGGACGTTTGTGTTGAACAACGGCATGTATTCCAGCGCTACTTCCAGCTCAAGGCCAAGTGGTTGGGATATCCAGGCAAGTTGCCGCGCCAAGATCTTTATGCTCCGATTGAAGCGTCGGAAAAGACCGTCGAGTACGGGGATGCTGTGGATCTAGTCCTGGATACCTTCCACGACTTTTCCCCTGAGATCTCCACCGCAGCTCGCCGGATCTTTGACGAGCACCATATTGATTCGGAGATCCGCAAAGGCAAGCGTGGTGGTGCTTTTTGTCTTACCGTTACCCCTGACCTTGCGCCGTGGGTGTTGATCAACTACACCGGAAAACTGCGTGACGTTGCCACCTTGGCTCATGAACTGGGCCACGCGGTTCATTCGGTGCTGGCGAAAGACTGCTCGGTACTGACTCAGCACCCTGTTTTGCCTTTGGCGGAGACCGCGTCGGTGTTCTCAGAGGTATTGCTCACTGAACGACTTCTTTCGGAGGTCTCGACGCCAACCGAGCGTCGCGAGTTACTGGCTGCGGCGGTGGACGATGCCTATGCCACTGTCTTGCGCCAGGCTTACTTCGTCCTCTTTGAGCGCGAGGCGCACAAAGCGATTGTCGAAGGAAGTTCGACAGAGGATCTTCACGGCATCTACAGCGGCCTGCTCGAGCAGCAGTTTGGTGACGCGGTGGAGGTGCCCGAAGCATACCGTCACGAGTGGGTCTCCATTCCCCACCTGTTTCATTGGCCTTTTTATTGCTATGCCTATAGCTTCGGGCAGTTGCTGGTGCTGGCTTTGTACCAGCGCTACCGAGAGCAGGGAGAAGCGTTTAAACCGGGGTATCTGAAGATGTTGGCTTACGGTGGGTCCGCTTCGCCCAGTGAGATTTTGGGAGAAGTGGACATCGATCCTGGAGATGCAGATTTCTGGCGCGGTGGCTTCGCTCTAATTAAAGAATGGGTAGACGAACTAGAAGCTCTAAGCTAACCCTTGCCATCCTTGTTATCGCTTGTTTCCTCACACTCGAGGGAGCTGGGACTAGTGCGGAAGCAGTAGCCAGCCTTCCACAGCTCGCCGAAGACGCGGAAGTCTTGCACTTTCGATGGAAGACTCATGGCCTGTTGAAGTTCTTGTTCCCCGGATCGGGAACCGCTACTTTGGTTACCGAGCGGGCGCGAAACGGTCGAGTCCGATCCCAACTTCATGTGGCGACAGACGGTGATGTCTACTGGCTCGCCGGTTCGCAAGTGGACGCCGGATCTTTGACCCTGATTGAGACTTGGTCGTCCTATCGCTGGCGGGGTCGTACCAAGACCAAATCCAAGGAGATCAGTGAGCACGGCGTGGTGGACATGATCGCGGCGATCTTGACCCTGCGCGAAGAGCAACCGCAAAAAAAACGACGCTTCCAGTTGTTGGCGGGCGGTGTCTATCCGATTGAAGCCACCCCGCAATCCGATCCCGAGAGCGGTGCGATCCACTACTTCTTGGAAGGCAAGCAGGGGCGCCGGGGTGAGCGTTGGGACGATCGAGCCGAAATATCATTTGACTCTGGTGACAATCTTCCAAGTCACATTGCCTTGATCGGCACCCTGATCCGCATCGACCTGGACCTGGATCGCGAGAAACATCCGCTTCCCGAGTAGTTCGATCTTCGGAGCGAATGCTGCGACAGCGCCGACCTCAGCGCTGATTACTCTGGTGTCCTCTACTTAACGAACGCTTTCAGAAGGTCGATCGGCAACGGGAAGACAATCGTTGAGTTGTTCTCCGCCGAGATCTCGGTCAATGTTTGCAGGTAGCGCAACTGCAAGGTGGTCGGGTTAGCGCTGAAGGCTTCGGCAGCCTCAGCCAAACTCTTGGACGCCTGCAGCTCACCATCGGCATGGATGATCTTGGCGCGCTTCTCACGCTCGGCTTCTGCCTGACGGGCCATCGCTCGTTGCATCTCTTGCGGCAGGTCAACGTGCTTGACCTCAACCACGGAGACCTTGATGCCCCACGGATCGGTGTGCTTGTCAATGATCGACTGGAGCTCTTCGTTGAGCTTCTCTCGCTCGGATAACAACTCATCCATCTCCACCTGACCCAAGACCGAGCGCAGCGTGGTCTGGGCGATCTGACTGGTGGCTTGCATGTAGTTTTCGATTTCAACAACGCTCTTGGCAGGGTCGACGACGCGGAAGTAGACCACCGCATTGACCTTGACCGAGACGTTGTCGCGGGTGATGACGTCTTGGGTTGGAACATCGTGCACCAAGGTCCGCAGTGAAACCTTCACCATGCGCTCCAAGGGGAACAGAACGAATACCAAGCCGGGGCCACGGGTGTCTACCAAACGACCAAGGCGAAAAACTACCGCCCGTTCATATTCGTTCAGGATACGAATCCAACGACTGAGAAAGAAAGCTCCGATTGCGAGTACAACAAGGATTCCAGAAAGACCTGCAGGCATGATTACTCCTCTTCTTCGTAGTTTGGATGATCAGATATTAGGGATTCGACTTCGAGGCGCATGCCATTGACCGCCACCACCCGCACCTCTTGACCCCGATCCACCAGTTGACTTGACTCTGCGTCCCACAGTTCCCCGTGGACAAACACTTTGCCGCGTGGGTTGAGCGCGGTACGAACCTCAGCAATTCTGCCGATCATTCCTTCGTTGCCGGTGGCAACTTGGCGCCGATGACTGCGGATCACCAGGGTCACAGCCGCTACCACCGCCAAAGCTGCCAGAGCCGCGGTGGTGCCAATCAGGCCCCAACTTACTTGCAGGGCCGGGTCAGTACTTTTAAACAACATGCTCGATCCTAAGACCATTGAGATGATTCCAGCGACCGTAAGTAGCCCATAGCTGACCACCTTGATCTCGGCTATGAAAAACAGCACTGCCAGTCCCAGTAGGCCAATCCCTACGTAGTTGACAGGCAGTACCGAGAGACCGAAGAAAGCAAGGAGTAGGAAAATTGCACCGACTACGCCGGGAAAGATCGATCCGGGATGAGTAATCTCAAACAATAATCCCATGCCACCCAATGACAAAAGAAGAAACGCGATATTGGGATGTGCCAAAGCAGCCAGGAACCTCTGCAGCTTGGTCATCGGCAGCGGTTCAATCGAGGTGCCTTGGGTCGCCAACGTTAGCTCGGCACCATCTGATTTGCTCACCGTTCGACCATCGAGCTTTGCCACTAGGTCGGTGACCGAAGGCGAAACGAAGTCGATCAGACCCAGTTCCAAGGCCTCGTCTGCGGTGTAGGACTTGCTCTCAATCACCGCTGCTTCTGCCGCCTCGATATTGCGCCCCAACCTGGAAGCCAAGGCACGAATGTTCGCCGCAGCGTCCTCCTCGACCTTGGCCGCCATATGCCCCTCGATCTCCTCCCCAGAACCCGATACCGGGTGGGCCGCCCCAGTGTTGGTCCCCGGGGCCATGACCGCAACATCCGCCGCCATCAGTAGGAAGAACCCCGCCGAAGCTGCCTGTGCTCCCGAAGGAGAAACATAAATCACCACCGGTGTTTTCGCTACCAACATCGCCTCGGTGATATCTCGAGTCGAGGTCATCAAGCCGCCCGGCGTGTCCAATTCGATCACCACTGCAGTGGCGCCCGATTCATCCGCTTGTTGAAGCGCGTCTTCGATGTACTGCGCGGCAATTGGGTGGATGATCGATTTGAGTTGGAGATGGGAGACGATCTGGGGTTCGACATCATCCTGCGCCCACAGCCCCGTCAAGGCCAGCATGACGCCGATCACAACTATCATCCTCTGTTTCACGAAACGCTGCTTCACAGTCTCCAGTATAGCTCCACGTTGGGTAGCGGGCATCAGCTTGATGAGTTGGTCAAGTGGGGCATGTTGAATAAGGCTACTCCATCAGCACGTAGTAGGTTCCACGCCCCCTACTCTTACCCTCTATCAACTCCAAGCTTCGCAGCTTTTTAAAGTCCAACTTGCGAGAAGCGAGGCTACGAGGAGATATCGCCCCATACTCGCGCTGAGTGATACTTCCGTGTTCACCAATAAACTCCAGGATCAGCCGATGATGTGGTTCTAGTCGCGGTGGGTTTCGAACTGTGCTCTCCAGAGCGTTTCGCACGCGCAACAATTCGTCCAATATACCCTCCGCGAAATATTCCAACCAAGCGGTGAAATCGATATTTTCCCGCAGTTCGTAATAATCGCCTTCAAGGCCAACGGCCTTGAAGTAGCGTGCGACACTCTGGTTATAGTAGTTCTCAAAACTGAAGGCCTCAAACAGATCCAGTCGAGCTTTGCCGAGAATCGCGGTTGTCAGCAAGCGGGTTGTGCGACCGTTGCCGTCCATGAATGGATGGATGATGACGCACTGCCGATGGAACAACCCAGCCAGAACGACGGGCTCCAGCTCATCAATGCGATGCTCCACGAACTCGGTCAGTTGCGCTGTCAGCGGCTGCACATCCTTACTGTCCGGCGGTATGTATATGATCTCGTCAAGTTTGCGTGGGTTCCGGATCACCACCGGTGAACGCCGTAGGCGGCCACACTCGGCTGGGTTATCCATCAACCCCGCAACCACCTCACTCTGCACCTTCTCCAGGGTGGCGACGTTCAGTTTGAACCTGTTCTCCCTGACATCTGAGTAGAGTGCTTGCAGGGCAGCGTTGTAGTTCACGACCTCGCGTTCGGTGTCCCGGACTTGCTCTTTTCCGCTCTTGAGCAGACGCTTGACCTCCGTCAGACCCAAGGGATTGCCTTCGATGCTGGTGGAGGCATGGGTCGAAAGTTCCCTGGCCTCCCACTCCTGTTTGGCCAGAACTACGTCACTAAGACGCGAACTTCGGATCTCCCCGATAGCCTCGCCGATTTCACGAATCGATCGCAGCAACCGTTCAGTGATCAGGTACTTGGGTCTCCAAGTCACAGGCGAAAACTAGCCGAAAACTGGCCGAAAAGCAAGCCGAGATGGAACGAAGGTAGCCGTAACTTAGCCGTAAGTTGGCCAAGAAAACAAAGACCTAACGAACATCGGAAACTCTGCTTCGGTTTGACTTCGATGACGGGATGTTTGTGGAAGTGATTCTGTGGCGAGTTCCATTATTGGTCGAGGGTAGTCGCCATTTTTTTTAATATCGGATGTTCTACGGGCGCCCTGGTGAGCGTCTTGCGGATACGATATTAAACGATTGAAGGGCGACCACCGTCATCTGGACGGCAGCGAAGAACCTGATACCTTCAAGGATGTGGATACTCTGATGCATGATATTCATGCTGATGTTGCCCATCGGAGTTCGAAATGAAGACAACAACGATTTGGATTCATGGAGATGTGGATGCTGCTATGAGCGAAATGGGCGGAAGCTTCATCAAGGCGTGAACCATCGCTAAGAAATCTGAGCCCCAAACTCTGGGAATTCATCGAACGCAAGGAAAACGGAAAATTCCATGTTCCCTACGACGTGATCCTCGCGGAGTTCAATCTCCTTAGCCTTCGGGAGCGTCACGGATTTCATGAATCGAGCTCTCCTCCTGTCGTTCCAACCCAAGGTCCCCCTGCCACTATCGTCGGGGGAGTCAGTTCAGTCGCAATAAGTCACCGGCTACCTTTGCACCGCCCACTCCCAACGCCTCACCAAGGTCAACATCGAATATTCCGCACCTCTCACCACCCAAACCGATCTCTCATAGCGGCAAGCAGCCAGTCTATTTTCTCAACCTTGACCTTGCCGTCTTGCTGTTCATTACAGGCTCAACAAGCCAAGGGAAACAAGCAGCTCCGTCAAACGTCCGGGCCATGATTGCAACATGTTACCTGCAGATCGCAGTGGGTAAGCACTGCGGTATTACGCGTGCGAAAGAAACAGCCAGTGATCAAAGGTGGAGCTCGGTTTGCTGACGGGAAACTGGTCTTTTCAGACCTAGCCAGTGGTGATGTTCAACGGATCTTAGCCAACTCCGACTGGACCCTGACGAACTAGAAATGCCAGTCAATAACTTACAACCCAGGGAGCGGCTAATCACGATCTCCCTGGCATGGCATGCTACTGACAATGAGGACGAAGTGAACAAGTCCCCCATAGCGCTATTTGACGTGCTTGAGAAGGAATTTGGTCAAGGTTGGACTCCGGTAGATCTTCACTTGTATCGCAAGTGCTGAACCGGTTTACGGTGTCACCATCGAAGGTCACCCCAACAGGGGTATCATGTTGAGCACCACCGAGGCCGAATCTGGCTCATCGACATCGATCAAAAGATACATTTAAGTGGACCCTGCCATAGCTCAGGGCGACGAAGACCCTGAATAGGCGCTTGGTTCCACTTGCTCGGTTTATCGATGCTGGCAAGGTCGCTTCCTCTTCGCAACAGGTGGCTGATGCGTGTTGCCCAGTGCTGATCTTTCTCAATCTCATCAAGGCTGCGGGCGACCTCTCAGATAGCAGCACCAAAAGAGGGAAAATGGCTAACTGACAATACTGAACAGGTAGAGTGGGTTGATGTCGAAACAAGTTGTGTGGTGGATACTGGCGAGCGGAATGATCCTTGGATGTAGTGCAGATTCGCGCGAATCATCCGAGAATCCCAAATATCAAGCTGCTGAGCAGATTTCCGTTTCGATCACGAGTGGAATGGCACCGAACGTGTCGGAGGGTCGGCTGTCATATTTGGTTGGTGGAGATCGTATTCGCTTGGAATTAGGTTCAAATCGTCGAGAGCAGGCACCGACAACGATTGCTTCAAGCTCCAACTTTTTTGCCAATTGGACGGATGTTCCCGCTGTGACTGAAGCTGGGGATGGGTCGTGGATCGCGCATTGGTTGGAGGTGTCGGGGCCGGAGACCTACGACTACGGGGCAAAGGTGGCGTGGTCTGTGGATCAAGGCCAGTCGTGGAGTGAGCTGGGTTGGCTGAATGACGACGCGTGGGGCGTTGGCGAATCGGCGACCGTAGCCGGAGAGCATGGGTTTGTATCTTGGGTTCCGGAGGGTGAAGGGGCACGGTCGTTTTGGTTGGATGGCCGGGCGGCGGTTGGTCATTCTGAGGATGGGGTTGGTGCGATGCAGTTGCGTACCACGATGATTGTCGATGGTGTGATCCATCCCTCGGAAGTTATCGACGATCGCGTGTGCGACTGCTGCCCCACCGCGGCGGTTGCAACGCCCAACGGCGCCTTGGTGGCGTTTCGCGATCGCACGGAGGAAGAGATTCGCGATATTCACCTGTTGCGACAAACAGCGGACGGTTGGTCCAGAACCGAGATCGACACCAGCGGTTGGCAGATTGCCGGGTGTCCGGTGAATGGACCCGCTTTGGCAGCTGAAGGTAATTTGGTGTTACTGGCTTGGTTTTCCGGCCATCCTGAGCCGACGATTTACGCGGCTTGGTCGATAGATGGGGGCCTGACCTTCGAGTCTCCGGTGCGGTTAACCAGCGACACGCTTGGCAGAGTGACGGCGGCAATCTCGGGTAGTCGAGGATATGTGGGTTGGCTGAGCCAAACGCAGTCGCTGATGAAAGAGAAAGCCGGGCCGGTTGGCGGGGGCGAGATCCGGGTTGTGAGGATCGAACCGGATGGTCGGGTTGGGTCCGTGGTTGGCTTGGTGCAGACCGCGGCGTCGCGAAGGGCAGGGATTCCGCGCTTGGTGGGTCTGGATCAGCGGTTGGGATTGGCGTGGACGGAGGTGACCGCGGATGAGGAGGGCGCGTTGTCTACCAACGTTCGATATCAGGAATTTACGCCGCCGGAGTAGATTCCAAGCTGTCATCCCCGAAGGGAGGGGGTTTGGTGGTCGGGGATCTTCTCCAACGGGAGATGCCGACGACCCGACCGCTCCCCAGTCCTCCCACGGTTTGAGGTGAGGGGGCGGGAACTTTCAACCCTCAAATGGTCAAGCAACGTACAATACGCGGACTTCGCCCGCGGCGAAAAAATCCGGGTGAGAGCACAACATGAAGACATGGATTGAACGCAAGAACGCAGATGTAGACGGCGAAGAAACCAAAGAATGGTTGGACGCGCTAGAAGCAGTCATCGAACGCGACGGGCCGGAGCGGGCACATTTTCTAATTGAGTCGCTGGTGGACCGGGCGCGTCGTCGCGGGGCTTACCTGCCTTACAACGCGACCACCGCTTACGTAAACACGATTCCCCCGCACCAGGAAAAGAAGCGCCCAGGAGACCCCGCTTTAGAGCGACGCATCAAGTCGATCATTCGCTGGAACGCGCTGGCGATGGTGGTTCGCGCCAACCGAGGAGAGGGATCTCTGGGCGGGCACATCGCCAGCTACGCTTCTGCGGCAACGCTCTACGAGGTGGGTTTCAATCATTTCTTTCACGCGCGAAGTGAGGACCACCTTGGGGATTTGGTCTATTTCCAAGGACACAGTTCGCCGGGGATTTATGCTCGCGCGTTTCTCGAGGGGCGGGTGAGTGAAGAGGAACTGCGGTTATTCCGCCGGGAACTCGATGGTGGACTCCCTTCCTATCCTCATCCTTGGTTGAAACCCGATTACTGGCAGTTCGCCACCGTGTCGATGGGCTTGGCGCCGATTCAGGCGATCTATCAAGCCCGGTTTATGAAGTATCTGGATAACCGGGGCATTGTGCCCGCCGGCAATCGTAAAGTCTGGGCCTTTCTCGGTGATGGAGAGACCGACGAGCCAGAATCGCTGGGCGCGATTTCACTCGGAGCTCGCGAGAATCTCGACAATCTGATCTTTGTCATCAACTGCAATCTCCAGCGGTTGGATGGTCCCGTCCGCGGTAACGGCAAGATCATCCAAGAACTGGAAGGGGTGTTTCGCGGCGCCGGTTGGAACGTGATCAAGGTGATCCTGGGTGCCAACTGGGATCCCTTGTTGTCGCAAGACCCCGGTGGTTTGCTGCGTCAGAGGTTGGAAGAAGCAGTGGACGGCGACTATCAAGCCTACGGTGCCAACGACGGCGCCTTCGTGCGCGAACATTTTTTTGGCAAGCATCCTGAGTTGCAGGAGATGGTCGCCCATCTCTCCGACGACGACCTGTGGCGCCTGAAGCGCGGTGGTCATGACCCAGACAAGGTTTATGCAGCCTACGCGGCGGCGATGGAGCACACGGGTCGCCCGACGGTGATCTTGGCCAAGACCATCAAAGGCTACGGCATGGGCGAGGCCGGCGAAGGGCAGAACATCACCCACCAACAGAAAAAGATGGGTGAAGAGGCGCTGCGCCATTTCCGCGACCGGTTTGCGATTCCGATCAGCGACGAGCAGCTCGATGAGTTGCCGTTCTACAAACCGGCGGAGAACTCTCCGGAGATGGCCTATCTCAGAGAGCGGCGGGAGTCGCTCGGAGGGTGGTTTCCGGCCCGGCTCACCGACGCCCAACCTCTGACCGTTCCCGACCTCGAATCGTTTCGCAGTGTGCTCAAGGGCTCGGGTGGCCGGGATGTCTCGACCACCATGGCCTTTGTCCGCTGGTTGATGACTCTGACGCGTAACAAGGAGATCAAGGATCGAGTGGTGCCGATCGTCGCCGACGAAGCGCGCACTTTCGGCATGGAAGGCATGTTTCGCCAGGTCGGGATCTACGCCTCGGAAGGCCAGCTCTATCAGCCGGTAGATCATGAGCAGTTGGCCTACTACCGGGAATCCAAGACCGGCCAAATCCTGGAAGAGGGAATCTCTGAAGCCGGCGCGCTGTCCTCTTGGATTGCCGCTGGACTCTCGTACACCAACTACGGTCGCCACATGATTCCGTTTTTCATCTTCTATTCGATGTTCGGATTTCAGCGCGTCGGCGACCTAATTTGGGCTGCCGGGGATATGCAAGCCAATGGATTCCTGCTCGGCGCGACCTCGGGTAGAACCACCTTGAATGGCGAAGGACTGCAGCATCAAGACGGTCACAGTCACTTGGCCGCTTCAACCGTACCCAACTGCATCGCCTACGACCCAACCTACGGCTACGAGTTGGCGGTGATTCTTCAGGATGGCCTTCGGCGGATGTATCAAGAGGGCGAAGGGGTCTTTTACTACGTCACCTTGCTCAATGAAAACTATGATCATCCACCTCTACCGGAGGACGTGGAGGACGGGATTCGTCGCGGCCTATATCTCTTGGATGGGGTCGAATCGACCGATACTGAGCCAGCCGTGGACCTTCTCGGCAGTGGGTCAATCCTGCGCGAAGTGGAGGCCGCCGCCACCATCCTGCGCAACGATTACGAGGTCGCAGCCTCGGTGTGGAGCGCCACCAGCTTCAATGAACTGCGCCGAGATGGCATGGCGGCGGAACGTTGGAACCGATTGCACCCGGGCGACCCAAACAAGCTTTCGTATGTCGAGCAGTGCTTTGCCGATCGGTTAGGTCCGGTGATTGCCTCAACCGATTGGATGCGCACGGTCGCGGATCAGATCCGGCCCTGGGTCAAACGTCCCTACTCAGTGCTGGGCACCGATGGCTTTGGCCGTAGCGACACCCGCTCCAAACTCCGTCGATTCTTCGAGATCGATCGCTACCATGTGGTGGTAGCAGCGTTACACGCTCTCTCTGAGCAAGGCTTGATCGAGTCTGCGGTGGTTTCCCGGGCGATCCGCGAATTTGGTATCAACCCAGACAGCCAAGCGCCTTGGACAATTTGAATCTGATGGCCGACCTGATCCAGCAAGAGCTCTCTATCCCCGACTTAGGCGGAGCTACCGACGTCACGGTTGTTGAAGTATTTGTCTCCATCGGAGATTCGGTTGACGTCGATGACTCCCTGGTCGCGCTCGAGAGCGAGAAGGCATCGATGGACGTGCCCAGCACCCACGCCGGAACGGTGGTGGCGATTCATCTGGCAGTGGGAGATACGGTGGAGGAAGGCGCACTGGTGGCGACGCTGGAGGTCGTAGCTTCCCAAGTTGAAGCGACCGACAGTGCAGTCACCGAAAACAGTGCGATAGAGGCCGCTTCAACTCCGGTGAAACCAGAACCCGCGGAGGCCACTCCGCCGGTGACTGTCACATCGGCTACCCGCGTGTCTGCCTTTCCGGTGATCGATGAGCGATCTTTCGCCGCCGCCTACGCCGGCCCCGCAGTGCGTCGATTCGCGCGCGAGCTGGGCGTCGACCTGGGTCGAGTGACCGGCAGTGGTCGCAAGGGTCGGATTGTTCGCCAGGACGTAGTGGCTTTCGTTATGCAGCAACTCGCTGGGAGGTCCACCCAGGCGGGCTCAGCCTTGCCGCCGATGCCCAAGGTGGATTTCGCCAAGTTTGGTCCCATTAAACGGCAGCCGCTGACGCGGATTCAGAAAGCCTCGGGACCGAATCTGCACCGTTCTTGGTTGCACGTGCCGCATGTGACCCAGTTTGATGAAGCGGACATCACGGATCTGGAGCGGTATCGCAAGAAAAACAAACCGGTGGCGGCAGAGCAAGGGATCCGTTTGACCCCGTTGGCGTTTGTGCTCCAAGCGGTCGCCGCAGCTCTTCAAGAATTTCCCCTGGTCAACGCGTCGATCGATGCAGACGCCGGGGAAGTGATTCTCAAGAAGAGTTATCACTTGGGGGTGGCGGTCGACACGCCGGGCGGACTGGTGGTTCCGGTGGTGCGGGATGTCGATCAGAAGGGCGCATTGGCGATTGCCACTGAGCTGGGCGGGATATCTGCGCGAGCTCGAGAGGGAAAACTACGCATCAACGAGTTGCAGGGAGCGTCTTTTACCGTATCCAGCTTGGGCGGGATCGGCGGCACCGGGTTCAGCCCGATCGTCAACTCTCCAGAAGTCGGGATCTTGGGCGTTGCCCGTTCTCGCATGACCCCGGTGTTTGTCGACGGGGAGTTTGTTCCTCGGTTGATGCTGCCATTCTCCTTGTCCTATGACCACCGTGTGGTGGATGGTGCGTTGGGGGTTCGCTTCACCACCTTCCTCGGCGGACTGCTCGCCGATCCGAGCAACTTCCAACTCTGACAGGGGCTGACTTTTGATAGGGAATGACTGTGACACAGGTTGAAGTTCGTATTCCAGATTTGGGTGGCGCCGATGACGTCGCTGTGGTCGAGGTTTTGGTCAGCGTCGGCGATGCCGTGGCGGTCGACGACAGCCTGATTGTTCTAGAGAGCGAGAAAGCTTCGATGGACGTACCCGCGCCGCAGGCGGGACTGGTGGCGAAAATGCACTTGGCGGTGGGAGACCCGGCGCGCGAAGGAGCTGTAATTCTTGCCTTGGAGGTCGACGAGGTCGTGGACGAGGCGGCTGCATCCACTTCGCAAGCGCTGGATGGGCAAGAGCGAGAAGGCACCTCTGAGGTCGTAACTCCGAGTGTCGCGGGAGCCGACTCCAGCGCTTCGCAGCCCGCCCAGACAAAGGGGGAAGCAAGGCAGTCGACCGCGACTGCAACTACAATTGTTGCTGCTCCATCGCAGGCCGTTCCTTCCCCAGCCGCGCCAGCGGAGATTCGTGCAGTAGCCGACGAACACCATCCTTTGGTGGTTCTCGGCGCCGGTCCCGGTGGTTATACCGCAGCGTTTCGCGCTGCCGATCTTGGCCTGCCGGTGCTGCTGATTGAGAAGTATGCGGATTTGGGTGGAGTGTGTTTGAACGTCGGCTGCATTCCGTCCAAGGCCTTGCTGCACACTGCCGAGGTCATTTCTGCCGCCGCCGCCATGGCCGACCACGGTGTGGACTTTGGCGAGCCCAAGATCGACCTGGGGCAACTCGTGCAGTTCAAGGATCGGGTCGTAAGTCGTCTAACCGGCGGCTTGGCGACGATGGCTAAACAACGCGGGGTGGAGGTGCGGCAGGGGATCGCCCGTTTCGCTTCAACTCATCACTTTGAGATTGACGGCGAGGGTGGGGTCAGCACGGTTTCTTTTGACCAGTTGATTTTGGCGGTGGGTTCGCGGCCCTTTGAGCTGCCGGGCTATCCCTACGATGATCCCCGCATTTGGGACTCAACCGATGCTCTCAAGCTAGACACGGTTCCGGAACGATTGTTGGTGGTTGGCGGCGGCATTATTGGGTTGGAGATGGCGACCGTTTACGCGGCACTGGGATCCCAGATCACGATCTTGGAACTCAAGCCTCAGTTGATTCCAGGCTGCGACCTGGACTTAGTGCGCCCCCTGCAGCGAAGGCTCAAGAAGCAAGGCTGCCGCATTCTCTTGGGTACCAAGGCAAGTTCGATTGAGGCAAGCGAAGATGGGCTAGTGGCCACCTACGAGGGTAAATACCAAGGCGACCCCGAGACCTTTGACCGAGTCTTGGTCGCGGTTGGTCGAAGAGCCAACTCGGACCGCATTGGCATTGAGGCGGCAGAGATTACCGTCGATGGCCGCGGCTTTGTCACCGTGGATCGCCAGCAGCGCACCAACCAACCGCATATTTTTGCGATTGGTGATTTGGTGGGAGAGCCCCAGCTAGCGCATAAAGCGACCCACCAGGCCAAGGTGGCAGCCGAGGTCGCCGCTGGACACAAGAGCTCTTTTGACGCTCGCGTGATCCCCTCAGTGGCCTACACCGACCCCGAAATCGCTTGGGCCGGACTGACCGAGACGGCAGCCAAGGAGAGTGGCGTTGTATATCAAGTTGCGGCATTTCCTTGGGCAGCCAGTGGTCGCGCAATCGGTGTTGGCAGAACCGAGGGCACGACCAAGATCCTCTTTGACCCCGACACCAACAAGGTGCTGGGTGCTGGGCTGGTGGGCCCTCATGCTGGTGAATTGATCGCCGAGATCGCCTTGGCGATCGAAATGGGTGCCGAGGCGGCCGACTTGGGCCTCACCATCCATCCGCATCCGACCTTCTCGGAGACCGTGGCGATGGCCGCCGAAGTGTTCGAAGGTACGGTGACCGATCTTTATTTGGGCAAGAAGCGGCGCTAGAGGGGGACACAATACTTTGCTTGTGTCCCCTCTAATGCACGGAAGCGTTGTGTTCGTCCTCTTCAAATCCGTGGGTGAAAAAGAAAACGCAAGCCACTGAACGGCTCGGTTCGTTCTCGGACATCGCCTCGAATCCGTGTTCGTCGAGTTCTTCCATCAGCGGTAGAACGTGGCTGAGTTGACTAGTGTCGATCAAAACTTCGCCTGCGATCCGTTTTCCACGAATCGCCTGAATCACCCAGGTATTGCGTTCGAGTCCGATCACCCAATGGACCGACTCGTCGTCGTAGAGAACGGTGTTTGGGGTGGCTACTCGGGTTAGACAGTTGGCGTGCTGCTCGAACCAAGTCCAAAACTTGTCCAGGGAGAGGGGTTCCATAGTCCTTACGCTACCAGGGATGTTGTTGGCGATCGGTGTGACCCAGATTGGGCGGCGTTAGATTTCCGAACCAGCTCCACGCCAGTTCTACGCTGAGCCCCTATTTCAGTTGTGTTTTGAAGCGCAGAGAGTCAGATAGGTGAGATCGTATTGTATACCCCAGTGGGGTATATAATACGGGACCTAATGAGTGAAGCAAAACCAAAAAGAACCACCAGTCATGCTGACTTGCGCCAGCCTCTCTTGCGGCGGCTGTCGCGGGCGGAAGGTCAGCTCGCTGCGGTACGCCGAATGGTCGAAGAAGATGCCTATTGCGTGGACATTCTGGTGCAGATTGCTGCGGTACGAGGCGCCCTGGGTCGGGTTGGCCAGATGCTATTGGGCTCCCACATCGAGCACTGCGTCGCCAGCGCTTTTCGCAGTGGGGATGTCACCGAGCAAGATCGACAGGTAGAGGAGCTGATGGAAGTCTTTTCTCGCTACGGAGGCCTGCCGACCAAATGATTTTCTTTGAATCGATGTGGGCGATTTTGTTGTCTTTGGCTCCCTGGCTATTGCTCGGAGCAGCGATCGCTGGGGTGTTGCACGGGTTGCTGCCGCCGACTTGGATTCATCGCCAGTTTCGAGGGCGGGCGGGAGTGCTCAAGGCGGTTGCCTTGGGGGTTCCCTTGCCATTGTGTTCCTGCGGCGTGATCCCCGCCGGATTGGGATTGAAAAAGGAAGGTGCTAGCGACGGGGCGGCGGTCGGATTCTTGATCTCAACACCGCAAACTGGAGTCGATTCGATTTTGGTGTCGGCGTCGTTTCTCGGCTGGCCGTTTGCTCTGTTTAAAGTGGCCGCCGCTGCAGTGACCGGAGTCGTCGGTGGCTGGCTTGCCGACAGTGGTCCTCACCAGATTGGTGAGGTCGAGGCGGCCCCAGTGGAAACCAGTCACCGCAAGTCGTTTAGGGAGATCTACGACTACACCGTCGATCTCTTGCACATGATCTGGAGATGGCTGGCGTTTGGAATCTTGGTTTCCGCAGCGATTGATACTTGGGTACCGGCGGGAGCCATGGCCGGGATCGCCGATTGGCCCCCACTTTTGACCGGCCTTGTGGCGCTGGCGTTTTCGCTGCCGCTTTACGTGTGCGCGACCGCCTCGGTGCCGATCGCTGCGACCTTGGTTTCGGCGGGAGTCCCGGCAGGCGCAGCATTGGTTTTCTTGATGGCTGGACCCGCGACCAACGTCGCGACCATAGGCGCTGTGTACCGAGGATTGGGTCGCCGATCTTTGACGGTCTACTTGGGGACCTTGATCGTCGGCAGCCTGGCGATGGGCTGGTTGTTCGATTTTCTGGTGCCGGTGTCGACGGCAACCGCCGCGGTACAGCATCACGTTGTCAAGCCTTGGGAGCCGCCCGCCGCGATCTTGCTGGTCGCCGTCTTGATCTGGTTTGCCTTGCGCGACCTTCGGCGTTGGTGGCAAGGCCGTGTGCCGAGCGAGGCGGATATCGTCATCCCGGTGTCTGGAATGACTTGTGAGAGTTGTGTGATGCAAGTTGAGCGAGCGGTCCAGGAGGTTCCAGGAGTGAATTCGGCGACCGCCAACCTTTCTGCCGGTGAGGTGGCGGTCGCGGGAAACGCCGATACGGCGGCAATTCGTTCGGCGATTGAGTCGAGTGGCTATCGAGCCGATGCGGCCAGCTAATTTAGGGAACCCGCAGACGTAGCGACGCGGGCGCCACTTTGATCTCTAGCGGCAGCTGGATTTGAATCGGATCTCCGTCGAGTTGGATGTGGAGATCGGCGGGTCCATGGACCACCAACCGCTGCAAATTCTTGGCGGCGACACCCTGTAGATCGGTGTGCTGCGTTCTGGCGAGCGCCACGGCGAATTCCAACGCAGCCCATTTCCCTGTCTTACTGAGAGTGATCAACTCCAATTGACGCGTGGTGAAGTCCGCGTGCGGTGCCAGCCGGAAACGCCCAGCGTAGTAAGGAAGGTTGCAAGCGGCAAAGAACGCGACCTTGCGGCGCACTCCTTCGGTCTCGATCTCGATCTCCGGGTAATCGTATTGCCACCAGCGCTGCACCGCGGGCGCCGCATATGCCGCACGGCCAAGATGGCGTTTGGCGATCGGATTGACCGATTCCAGAACCTCAACGTCGAGTCCACCCGAAGCTTGCATCAAGAAGATTTCTTGTCCGGCTAGGCCGGTATCAGCCTCGATTACGGTGCCCTCGAGGAGTTGTTGTGCCGCTCTGGTCGGCTTTTGGTCTAGATCCAACGCTTTGGAGACCACGTTGGTGGTGCCTCCTGGGAGCACCCATAGTTCGGTCTTGGATCCGAGCAATCCAGTTGCCACTTGGCGAACCGTGCCGTCTCCTCCCAGGGCAAAGACCGCTTGATAGCTCTCGGCTGCGGCCTCCTTGGAGGCCTGCTGCGCCGCCTGGGCAGATTCGGAGAAATATGTGACGACTTCAAATTGCGCTCGCAACACCTCCGCCACGCTTTCTGCTTGAGGCAGCCCTTGACCCGCGTCAGGGTTGGCGATCAGCAATGCCTGGGCGATCGTGCTCACAGGCCCAACCACATTCAAAGGTTAAAACAAGGTCGCCCCACCGGTTCCAGCGGGGGGAGCAAAACCAAGGTGTTCGTAGGCGCGCCGCGTAGCCACCCGACCGCGCGGTGTTCGCTGTATGAAACCCTCCTGGATCAAGAAGGGTTCGTAGAGGTCTTCCAAGGTTCCCCGGTCTTCCCCGATTGCCGCCGCCAAGGCGCGGATCCCCGCCGGGCCGCCTTGGTATTGCTGGATCAAGACTGTCAAGACTTTGCGGTCTACTTCGTCAAAGCCGAATTGGTCCACTTCCAGTGCTTCGAGAGCGCTTACCGCCATGTCCAAATTGATGGTTCCCTCGCCCTGTACTTCGGCAAAGTCGCGGACTCGCCGCAGCAAGCGATTGGCGATACGCGGGGTGCCTCGACTTCTGCGGGCAATTTCAACTGCACCTTCCCGATCGGTGGGGATGTCGAGAATTTTGGCTGAGCGCGTGGCGATTTCAGCCAGTTCCTGAGGAGCGTAAAAGTCCAGTCGATGAACAATGCCGAACCGTGCGCGCAGTGGTGAGGTGATCAGTCCGGCTCGCGTGGTCGCGCCGACTAAGGTGAACGGTGGCAGGTCGACCTTGACGCTGCGGGCAGTCGGTCCTTGCCCGATCATCAAATCCAGTTGAAAGTCTTCCAGAGCTGGATAGAGGATCTCCTCTACCGTCGGACCGAGACGGTGAATCTCGTCAATGAACAGAACTTGACCGGGTTCCAGGTTGGTGAGAATGGCCGCCAAGTCTCCGGCACGCTCCAGTACCGGTCCAGAGGTCGAGCGCAAGGGAGCCCCCATTTCGTGGCCGATGATGTGTGCCAAGGTGGTTTTGCCCAGCCCAGGAGGACCGAACAACAGGACGTGATCGAGGCTTTCTCGCCGACCCCTCGCCGCCTGGATGAAGACCTTGAGATTGTTGACGATCTTTGTTTGCCCGACATATTCATCCAGAACATGCGGTCGCAACGACTGTTCAAAGCGTTCGTCCTCGATGTCCGGAGTCGGAGCTAGCAGCCCGGGATCGTCTCTCATCGAGGCCATTGTAAACGGGGTTGTATGGAAAGCAGACGTTGTGATCTCGAAAAAGATCGGTTTGTGTCTTTGTCGGCGTTGGTTTGCTTTCGGAATACGACTCTATGTGCGCGACAACTGACTCAACGCCAGGCGTAGTTGCTCATGAAACGGGGAGTCCTCCGCTCTCTCGCGAACCACATCCGCAGCTTGCTCAGCCTCTCGTCGTTTGTAACCCAGTCCGAGCAAGGCCATCACCAAGTCGTCACTGTCGCTGGGTGCAGCGACTGGTGTCAGCCCTTTGGCCAGGTCGGCGACCTTGTCCTTCAGTTCCAGCACCAATCGTTCAGCGGTTTTCTTGCCAACGCGAGGAATTCGAGATAGCCGGACTACGTCGCCCGATGCCAACGCGCTCAGAAGCTCGTCTGCCGGCAGCCCAGAGAGAATTCCGAGTGCCACTTTAGGTCCGATCTTGGAGACACCGATTAAGCGTTCAAACAGATCTCGTTCGCGTCCATTCCAAAATCCGTACAGAGTGATCCGGTCGTCTCGCAGATAGGTGCGGACTTGTAGTGTGACCGCCTGCTCCAGGCCCAGTTTCTCGACCTCGTAGTAGGTCGACAGAGGCACTTCAAGCTGGTAGCCAACGCCGTTGACGTCAAGCACAACCGCATCGGGGCTGCACTCGACGATGGTTCCGTGCAGGTGACCGATCATCAGCTCGGAGCTAACCTAGATTTTCGAGTTGCGCATTCAGGTCTGGGCTGTAATCGATGTCGGCCATTCCTTGACGCCGCGAAATCAACGATTCCAAGAGACGCGAGGCCTGTTCTTCACGCAGTTGTTGCTCGGTTTGGTCTCGTGCTTGGAGGTAGGCTTCGCGATCGAACTGGACGCGTTCGGCGACTCTGGCCAAGACTGCGCCGTTGGAGGTTTCAAAGGGACCGACCAAGTCCCCTTCAGAGCCAGTGAGCGCCGCCTCGATCAAGGCGTCGGGTTGGCCTAGATCTCCCAGGTTTCCGTCGCGGTTGAAGGACTCCGAAGCGCTGACTTCAATGTTCAGATCACCAGCGACACGTTTCAGAGGACGTCCTCCTTCGACTGCAGTGCGAGCTCCATCCAGACGCTTGACAGCGAGTTCCAGTGAGCGGCTTTGCAGAAATTGATTTCGCACTGCAGCTTGCACTTCGCTAAGTTCAGGGATGCGCGGTGGGTCGATGCGCACTAGATCCAGAATCGCCCAGGCTTGGCCGATGGGGATCGCGCCGGAAGGAGTGCCCGCCTCCAGAGAAAACGCAGTGTCGGCAAATTGCGGGGAAAAGCCCAGTCCGGGTATTGGCTCAGTGCGCCCGAAGGGAGATGATTCGGTGTAGGAAACGCCAGTTTCGTTTTCAGCGGTTGCGGCCCAGGCGGAGCCGGTGTCATCGTCACTGGTGGCTGCCGTTGCCAGGGCTGCCGCCTTTTCCGCTGCGACCTGAACCGCTCGCTCATTGAGCATCCGTCCTCGCACCTGTTCTTTAATTTCTTCAAATGGTGGCAAGCCTCCGGCCTGTTTGTCGAGTACTTCGATCAGATGCAGACCGAAGGAAGTCTGGATCGGCCCCACAACTTCTCCCGGAGTGCTGGCGAAAGCAACATTCTCGACTTCCGGCAGGATCTCACCGCGGGCGAAGTAGCCCATGTCTCCGCCGTTGTCTTTGCTCGCTGGATCTTCTGAGTAAAGGGTCGCTAGTTCGGCAAAGTCGGCGCCCGCCTGAATCTGTCCTTGTAGAGCGGTGAGCTCGGCGCGCGCTTGCTCTGCGTCGCGCGAGTTACCGATGAGTAACAAGATTTGCCGCGCACGGACCCGCTCTTCGCGTCGATACTCATCGGCGTTGGCTTGAAAATCGGCTTCCACCTGGGCATCGTCAATTGCCAGCGTATTGCGAATCTCGGCTGGATCGACCAGCAGATAGCGAACCACGCGTTTTTCCGGAATGCGAAAGTCTTCGGTGTTGGCTGCGAAAAAGGCTTCCAGCTCATTATCTTGAGCATCGAGTCCGGTCAGGAATCGATTCGAATCGAGCAATAAGTAGTCAATGCGGGCGCTCTCTTGCTCGCGACGATAGGTAGTTTCCACCGACTCTTCGGTGATATCGACCGTGTCGCGCATCATCGACGTGAGCTTTTCTACCAAGAGGTCCTGGCGAAATGCTGCCTCGAAATTCTTGGGGCTGGGATAGCCCAGAGAACGGACAGCCTGTTGGTAGTTTTCGTCGCCGATGTACTCACCGGACGGGTTGCGAAAGACCGGCAGTTCGAGCATCCTCTCGCCCAGCTCTTGATCACTGATGACCAAGCCGGCGGCGTTGGCCTCTTGCACCATCAACCGTTGACGGACGAGTTGCTGAACCGCCTGCACTGGCAACTGCAAGCGTTGGGCGATCTCGGCAGGAATCTGTCCACCATAGAGGCGGCCGTAGGTCTGCTGAAGATTGCGATGGGCGCGATCCAATTCAGGAAAGGTGATGACTTCGCCATCCACTTTCAACGCCACCGCCTGTCCGCCCTGGAGTCCTTGGCCTGCGCCTCCCCATTCGGCGAATACGAAGAAGACGAATATTAAGATAACCGCCCAGAGAATCCAGGATAAGTATCGGAGGTTGTCGCGAAGAACTCGTAGCATAGAAATACCCCTACGGGCGAGTGCGCCCGAACCACCAACTCTACCGGAGGTAGGCTCGATAGGCCAACAAAATGCCCATTTTTGTGTGCTATATTTTCGATCTCTCGGGGGGTGGGCTGGCGACAGCCACTTCGCAAGTACGCCACTTCGAAAGTACCCAGGTTCTACGACCGGCAGCGGAATCTCTTTATGGCTCTATCTTCACTTTTGCGTTTGTTTTCCAGTGACCTAGCTGTTGACTTAGGCACTGCGAATACTCTGATCTACGCCCGCAACAAAGGCATCGTGGTGCGTGAGCCTTCGGTGGTGGTGGTGAACAAGAAAACCAACCGCATTGAAGCGATTGGTTCCGAAGCCAAAGAGATGCTCGGCCGAACGCCGGGGAACATCGAGTCCATTCGGCCATTGAAAGATGGAGTGATCGCAGATTTTGAGATCACCGAACGGATGCTCCAACACCTGATTCGCAAGGCCCACGGGCACAAAATGTACTCGCGAGTAGTGATCGGTGTGCCGTCGGAGATTACTCAGGTGGAACGGCGAGCGGTTCATGACTCTGCGCAAAAAGCGGGAGCCTCTCAGGTCTATTTGGTGGAGCAGGCGATGATGGCGGCAGTTGGAGCCGACTTGCCGATCACCGAGGCTTCCGGGAACATGATTGTCGATATCGGCGGTGGCACCACCGATGTTGCGGTGATTTCGCTGTCTGGGATCGTTGATTCTCGCTCGGTGCGGATTGCTGGCAACGAAATGGATGACGCGATCATGCAGCATATGAAGCGTCGTCATAATCTGGCAATTGGCGAACGCACCGCCGAGCGGATCAAGGTTGAGTTGGGGTCCGCGTTTCCACGCGACGGCGAAGAGCGGACAATGGCGATCAAAGGTCGGGACCTGGTGGACGGGGTACCTCGCCAGCAAACGGTGACAGAAGAGGAAATTCGAGACGCGTTGGCCGAACCGGTGGCAGTGATCGTCGAGGCGGTACGCGGTTCTCTGGAGCGAACGCCCCCCGAACTTTCTGCCGACATCATGGAACGTGGAATTGTGCTTTCTGGTGGTGGTGCACTCCTGCGCGGACTGGATCGGCGTATTAGCTCCGATACCGGTCTGCCGGTGATTGTTTCTGAAGACCCGCTTTCTGCCGTTGTTCTGGGCACCGGAAAAATGCTGGACGATCTCGAATTACTACGTAAAGTCCAGGTCACCTAAAAAAGCAGGGATTGTGGACGAAAGGCTGATCCGCTGGCTGCTAGCGACGATCTTGGCGATCTTTCTTCTGTTACTCAGTTTGCCGTCGTCTTCTGCTGAAGGCGGCGACCCGGCGATGATCGAGCGCGGTGCGCTGCTGGTCGCCGGTGCGATTGCCGATGTGGTTGATGGCACTGGGGATGCATTGACAGGTTTTGGTCGGGGTACGCGCACCCGCCGTCAACTCAAGCTCGACAATCAAGATCTTACCCAGCGGGTTGATCAATTGGAGACAGAGAACCTTCGTTTATCGACTTCCGTGGGTCGACTTCGCGCAATGGAGGAAGCGGTTGGCTTTCGGAATCGTGCCGAGGTCGACCTGGTTCCTGCCGAAATCGTCTTTCGCGACGACCGATCTGCCTCTCCGTCTTGGATCGTGCGGGCACCAAGAAATCGTTGGCGCACGGGTCAGCCGGTGCTGGTGGTTGATGGAGTTGTCGGGCGTATTGTTGGTGGAGCTGGCCCCTACGCCAAAGTGCAGCCCTTGACAGACTTGGACCACGCGATGGGTGGCATGATCGAACGCACCCGTCGACAAGGAGTGATTCGTGGCGGCGGACGGTCCCGGTTGACATTGGAGTACATTCCGCGCGGTAGCGATGTGCGGTTAGGGGATCAGGTCGTCACCGCCGGGATCGATGGTGTTTTTCCACGCGGGTTGCGCGTTGGAGAAGTTGTCAGCGTCCAAGAAACCGAGGACCTTTTGCTCCGCATCGGACTGCGGCCATTGGTCGATTTTTCGACCTTGGAGATGGTGTTGCTGCTGGGCGGCGAACCGGTGACCGAAGCTTCGGTGTTTCCGGCGCAGGAGCCGCAATGAGGAAAAGGTTAATTGTCTCGATGGTCTATCTGTTGTTGGCGGCAATTGGTCATTTCGTTGCCTGGAGCATGTTTCCAACCGTCGCTCCAGGTTTTGATCTATTCCTGGTGATCACGCTCGCTGCGGGGATCAAAGGCGGCCAACTTGAAGGGATGCTGACCGGTCTGGTTGCAGGGATTGTCGCTGACGCGATCTCTGGGGATCCCTTCGGTCTGCACGGATTTGCCCTGACACTCTGTGGCTACGGAGTCGGACTCGCCGCCAGTCGAGTCGCTGAAATGACGATGTTCTCGGCGGTGTTCTTGGCTGCCAGTGGCGCCTTGTTGGAACGTTTGCTAGTGATGGGTTTGCGAGCGCTATTTGTCGCGGGAACACCAACCTTGGTGTGGTGGATTCTTCCGGCGGTGGTCGTAACTTCCGCGCTACTGGTCTGGATGACCCGCGTTGTAGGGCATGCCGGGTTGTTGTTTGGTGGATGGCGCAGACGCCGGGATCGCGGGAGGCTACGCCTCTAATGCGGGCTCGAGTTGAAAAAGCGGAATTCTCCAACCGCGTTCGGCTGGTGCGATGGGTGTTTCTGAGTGCACTGGCGATCATTGTTGCTGGTTACTGGGACTTGCAACTAATCCATGGCGAGGAGTACCGCCAACTCGCCTTCCGCAACTCCTTGCGACGGGAGACGTTGGACCCCCTCCGAGGCCAAATCGTCGATCGCCACAACCGGGTTTTGGCGGAGACGGTTCCGGTCTATGAACTTCGGTGGAGCCCAGAGTCAGCTAGCGACCCAGCTGCCAGTCTAGTTTTCGTCACCTCGTTGCTTGGCAATGAGCTGAGTCCCGATGCGGAACGATGGCGTTTTTCTGGGGGTGAGCGGCTAATCGCTGAGGACTTGGGCTTGGATCAAGTGGCCCGCGTTGAGGCTTCGTGGGGGAACTATCCAGATCTTACGGTCGAAGTGGGTCGGCGTCGGCTCTATCGACAGGGGCCCAATTCCGCCCATCTGATCGGCTACCTTGGAGATCCAACCGAGCGAGATTTGGCTTCTAGGTCTAATTTACGAGGGGTCGATCAGTTGGGTCGGACCGGGGTTGAGCGCACCTACGATGAACAACTGAGAGGACAGCCAGGAGAGCGCCGCGTCATTGTTGATAGCCGCGGGCGCCTGCAGGACGAACAGTCGAGAAGGAGTCCTCAGACCGGGCTCAAATTACGCCTTGAGATCGACCTGGAGCTCCAGCAGTTAGCCCAGGAGTTGCTGGGGGATCGCGTCGGAGTGGTGGTTGCCATGGATCCACGCGACGGTGCAGTGCGCGCTATGGTCAGTACCCCCAGCTACGACCCAAACATATTCTCTCGTCGTCTGAATCAACAGGCGTGGACCGAGTTGACCACTGCACCACACAATCCGCTGCAGGATCGAGCGGTCCAGAGTGCTTATTCTCCGGGTTCGGTTTTTAAGGTGGTGTCGGCGGCGGCGGGCTTGGGAGAGCGGTTGATTACACCGCAAAGTAAGGTCTATTGTTCCGGGTCGGCAGTGCTCTACGGGCGTCGTACCCGTTGTTGGTATCGCCCGGGTCATGGATGGGTCAACCTCAAATCGGCAATCGAGGAATCGTGCGATGTCTACTTTTACGACCTAGCCAAGCAGTTGGACATCGACGTTCTCGCTGCCTACGCGCGGCGCTTTGGTTTGGGCTCGCCGACCGGAATCGATCTGCCCACCGAAACCACTGGATTGGTTCCCGATAGGAGTTGGAAGCGCAGTGCTCGGAAGGAACCTTGGTATCCCGGAGAAACGGTTTCTGTGGTGATTGGGCAGGGGCCGATTCTCACATCGCCGGTCCAGATTGCACGCATGATGGCGGTCATTGCCACCGAGGGCGATCTGCCAACACTGCACCTCTCCAATCAGGCGAACGTCGATCCACAATCGACCCAACTCAATAAGGAACACCTTCGATTGATTCGAGAGGCTCTTGGCGCGGTGGTTGAGGATGGCACCGGGCGTTCGGCCCGCTCGGAACTGGTGGCGATTGCTGGAAAAACGGCCACTGTGCAGGTTGTCGAACAAGTCACCTGGACCAGCAACGAAGACCTGCGGGCCGAGCATCGAGATCATTCATGGTTTGCCTCGTTTGCGCCGATTGACGATCCGCAGTTGGTAGTGGTGGCCTTTGTTGAGCACGGGGGCGCTGGGTCTCAGGCTGCGGCGCCGATCGCGCGAGCGATCCATGAGCGGTATTTCAATGGCTGAGAAAAGAGACTTAGCGGGTCGTCTTTCGGGAGTTCACTGGGTAGTGTTGTTGTTCGCCGTGTCGTTGGTGACGGTAGGAATTGTCACCATTGGCAGCGCCACGGCAGAACTGTCGGTAGATTTTGTGCCTCGCCAGGCACTGTGGTTGGTGGTGGGCATTTTGGCGTGTGCCTTCGCCATCGGAGTAGACCACCGCTTCCTCGCTCGATTCGCTTGGCCACTCTATCTTCTGAGCCAGGCTTTGTTGTTGTTGGTGTTGGTTGCCGGGCAAGAGGCCGGCGGGGCGCGCAGTTGGATTGGCGTGGGCAGTTTCGGGGGTCAGCCCAGTGAACTGGCAAAAATCGCGGCTGCGGTGATGCTTGCCCGTCGTCTTGCCCAGAGTGAGGAATCGAGATTGACTTGGCGAGATCTTGGAGCCGCAACGTTGATTGTCGGTGTACCGGTGATCCTGATTATTCTGCAGCGAGACCTTGGTAGTGCTGCGATGTTTTTCCCGATGCTCGGTGCGGTGGTGGTGGTCGCCGGTTTGCGGCGGCGATCGGTGGTTACGCTGATTGTCTTGTTCGCAATCTCGGTGCCCTTGATGTGGAATTATGGTCTTCGGGACTATCAACGCCAACGAGTTCTGTCGTTCATGTCGCAATCCGAGGATCCTCTGGGTGCTGGTTATCAACTGCAGCAGAGTCGAATCGCGGTGGGTTCCGGGCAGATTACGGGTCGCGGTTACATGCAAGGAACCCAGAGCCAGCTTCGCTTCTTGCCCGCTCGCCACACCGACTTCATCCTGGCGGTGCTGGCTGAGGAATGGGGATTTCTGGGGGTGGGTGCGGTCATGGTTCTCTATGGGCTGTTGTTCTCTGCCCTGTTGACCGTTGCTCAGCGGGCAGCGGACCGAACTGGGATGCTGCTGGTGGTGGGGCTGATTGGGGTGCTGGCTTCGCACGTGGTTTACAACACCGCAATGGTGATTGGCTGGTTGCCGATTACCGGTATTCCACTGCCGTTCTTGTCGTACGGGGGGTCGTTTTTGCTCGCCAATTTGGTCTCCTTGGGGATCATCCTCGGGATAGACTTTCGCCGTTACGCCAACCTCTAAAGACACTCTGAATAGCTTGCGCGAACTGTTTATCGAAAGCGACTCCTTCGAGTTCCGGTCGGCCTTGAGGCAGGACGGTCGGCTGGTGCTACTCGAGCGAGAATCTCAGGACCAGCCGAGTTTGGTCGGCTCGATTTTCCTCGGCAAGGTACGGCGCGTGGTTCCGGCGATGGCTTGCGCATTTCTCAATATTGGGATCGAGAGAGACGCTTTTCTGCACTTGGACGACTTGAGCTCTGATCCGTCGGAAGATATCCGTGATCTGGTGGCACCCGGGGAAAAGATTCTGATTCAGGTGACTCGTGATCTGTGGGGCAAAGGTCCGCGGGTCACCACTCGGATCTCCCTCGCCGGAAGACTCCTGGTGTTGTTGCCAACCGGCGATGGAGTCGGCGTTTCGCGCAAAATCGAAAATGGCGAACGTACCCGGGAAGACCTCACGGAAGCTTTAGGGCCGATGGCCGAAGACTATGGCTGGATCGTGCGCACAGCCGCTGCAGACGCCGGTCGACATCAATTTACCAAGCAAGCTAATTTCTTGGTCGATCAGTGGAAGGCGGTCGTCGAGGGCTATCGCTCATCCAAGCATCCCCATTGTTTGTATTCGGAGCCAAATTTAGCGATTCGAGCAATCCGCGACTTGGCTGACCTGAGTCGAATTGTCGTCCACGGTCCTGCCTGTGACTCGGTGGGAGATTGGTTGCAGCGCAACGCCGAAGAGCTGTCGAACATGGAATTGGACCCATCTTCGATGTCGCTGTTTGTTGACCGCGGGTTGGAAACCGAAATCGCCAAGCTGCACAAGCCTTGGGTGCCTTTGCCCTCCGGTGGGTCGGTGGTGATCGAGACCACCGAGGCGCTGGTGGCCATCGACGTCAACAGCGGCAGTGATACCGGTGGTACCGATTTCGAGGAGTTGGCTTTGACCACCAACCTTGAAGCGGCGGGCGAGATCTGCCGTCAGGTTCGAGTGCGAGGATTGGGCGGACTAATCGTGATCGACTTTATCGATATGCGTCGTGCCTCGGATCGCGAGCAACTCTTGGACCACTTGCGAGAAGCCGCCCGTGAGGATCCGGAACGGGTTTTGGTTGGGGGCATGTCGCGCTTTGGTTTGGTCGACCTGACTCGGAAACAGTCGCGGGTGTCGTACTTTGATCAGTCGCAACGCTCGTGCCCGGTATGTCGTGGGCGCGGCAAGATCGCCTCGATTCGCTGCTTACGGTCGCAGGTACGCAACGACTTGGCGGCGATGGATCGCAAGGACGATCTGACTCTGCGGGTGGCCCCAGAGACCGCCGAGCGGCTGGGATCGCTGGACGAATTGGTACCCGTAGGGACTGCGGTCCCCAAGGTGGTCGCTGATTCGACGGTGGCACCCTCCGGGCTCGCGTGGAGTTCTGGTCAAGAAGTTGGTCAAGAAGCTGGTCAGGGAAACGCCAACGGTGATGGTCAACAAGACTCCTGATTCGATTGCCTTGGAGGTCGATGGCTGGCGGGGAGAGCTTGCCTCTGGCGTTGACCGAAAAGTGTTCAGCGCTCTTGACCTGTCCGCGATTTTGGACCCCGATCAAGCCAAAGAGATGCTCTATTGGGGGTCTCGCAACCTGCTGTACCGTGTTGGCTTGCAGTCTTTTTCCGACGTGGATGTAGCGGTCAAGCTGACTCGAAATCAGGGCTGGTGGCGCAAATCTCAGCGGCGCCTCGGTCGCAGCAAAGCGGAGAGGTCTTGGCGCATGGCGCTGGCATTCACCGCGTCTGGAGTTCCGACTCCCAAGCCGGTGGCGTGGGTGGAATCAACCCGTGACGACGGACCGTCGTTGTTTGTTACCCAGTTTGAACCAGGTTTGCTCGAGGCGAGGTACTTCTTCCGCGCCTTGGAGAATAGTACTGAGAAAGAGGAATTTCCGTGGCTCGATCGGCACGAGCTGTTACGAGCCTGTGGTCAAGCTTTGGCGCAGATGCATCGGCAGGGCTTCTGGCACCGTGATGTGTCGATCGGCAACCTAGTTGTCCGGGAACACTCTGACCCGCTGGAACTGTTGATCGTCGATCTCAATCGCGCACGATCTGTCGGTCGACTGAGCTGGTCACAGAGAGTTCGAGACCTGTGCCGTTTACCACTGGATCAGCAAAGCGATCAACAGGTATTTATGGAAGCCTATCTCGGGTCGCCCGCTCGGTGGTCGGTGCTCTGGTTGTACCGCTGGCACAAGTCGGCTTATTTTGGCCGTATTAAGGCCAAGAAAATATTTCGACGATTGTTGCCCGGTCGCCACAAACGACAGCATCCTCACGAGCACATTCCGCGACCGTCGTCGACCGGCGACCCTCGCGATCAAGCTACTTGGGATCACCTGACCGATCAGCCTTTCCAGCACGCTTCGCCGACGGCCCGGTGGATGAGCCGGTTTCGCGAGTTCCCCCACTACCTGGCGAGCGCTGGTCACGTGGCGACGCTTATTCCGGGGGTCGTTCGACGCCATCGCTCGTTTGCTCGCGAAAGGTTTCGCAAGCCGGTGGCCTGGCCGGGTATCGGCATCGCCTTGGGCCCCGGCCCCGAGAGTCCCAGTACGGTGCTGCCGTTGTTGGAACAGCTCGGCGCCAAGCACGTTCTCTTGAGGGTCCATCCATGGCAAGAACCAGGCTCAGAAGTCGAGCTGGCAAGAGAGATTGCAACCGCTGGATACGACCTCTCATTTGCGCTTCCGCAGAATAGGGATTTGGTTACCGACCTCGATCGGTGGCGGCGATCGATGCGCATCTGGGGGCGCATTTTATCTCCTTACGGCAGTCGGTTTCAGGTCGGCCAAGCGATCAATCGCAGCAAATGGGGCGTGTGGCGGGGTGATGAATATGCTGACCTGGTCGGCATCGCCAGAGAGGAACTACCGCAGAGTGCCGAGCTGATCGGCCCAGCAGTGATCGACTTTGAACCGCTGGCGATGGCATCGGTACTCGCACCTTCTCGAATGCGGCCACCCTTTTCGGTGAGCTCATCGCTGCTCTACGTCGATCGCCGTGGAGCGCCGGAAAACCGACAGATGGGTCTTGACGCTGTGGGCAAGGCAACTCTGATGAAAGCGATTGGGGCAACGGCCAAGGGTGGCAGTGAGCGACTATGGGTGACCGAAGTGAACTGGCCCCTGGCGGCTGGACCACACTCCCCAGCCGGGAGAGCGGTCTCGGTGGACGAAGAGGCTCAGGCTAACTATGCGGTCCGCTACTACGTACCTCTACTTGCCTCGGGGATGGTCGAACGAATTTATTGGTGGCAATTGATCGCTCGCGGCTACGGACTGGTGGATCGGTCGAGCAACGGAGAGCTGCGAGCCCGTCCAGCCTTTGACGCCTTGGCGACGCTTGCCCGCCAGTTAATGACCACCAGCTTTGAACAACGAATACAGTCGTCTCCACGGAGCCATCTGTACCAATTCGCAACCCCGGGTGGTGATCAGTTGGTGGTCGGTTGGTGCGAGCAGGGGGAAATCACAGAGATGCTGCCAAGACCGGTGGAGGCGGTGTTTTCCAGAAGCGGCGAGTCCGTGGTAGTGGGCGGTGCACACAGCGCCACACTGAGCGAGTCTCCCCGTTATTTTTGGCTACAACCGGAGTGATGGCCTTGGTTTTTTTCGAGACTCTCAGAATCAAAACATCGGGGTTGAACCGCCCTCGATGGACGCGGCTCATTTTGTTGCTGCTGGTGGTATCCCCCTCGGCACAGGCCCAAGATATCCGGAGAACGCCGGTGGTGCGCGCGGTCGAACGAGTGGCTCCCGCGGTGGTCAATATCGCGGCGGAGTCGATTGTTCGCGAGGTCGATCCGTTCTTTGGTTCGCTTTTCGGCGCTCGCCGACGCCGAGCTCAGGCGTTGGGATCTGGACTGATCGTCGAGCGATCGGGAGTCGTGGTTACCAACGCCCATGTGGTCGAAGGCGCATCGCGCATCTTGGTCACCACGCAAGATGGTCAAGAGCACGCGGCCGACCTGTTGGGTATTGATCGCGACTCGGATCTCGCTATTTTGAAAATCGACGCGCAGGCCTTGTCGGCGGTGCCTTTGTCGGCCAGCGAAGACTTACTGATTGGGGAGACTGTGATTGCGGTCGGTAATCCGTTTGGTCTCAGCCACACCGTGACCACTGGCGTGCTGTCTGCGAGAGGGCGCACCGTCGAGTCTGAGAACGGCTCCAGTTTCTACACCGATTTCCTGCAAACCGACGCCTCCATCAACCCGGGCAACTCGGGTGGCCCGCTAGTCAACCTGGCTGGTGAGGTGATCGGTATCAACACTGCGATCGTTGCTGGCGCCGATGGCATCGGATTCTCCATTCCGGCGTCGCGCGCCAGGCGCATTGTCAACGACCTGTTGCGTTACGGAGAGCTGCAGCCGATCTGGATCGGCTGGCGTCTGCGCACTTTGGATCCAGAACTGGCGCGTCGCGCCGGAGTTTCCGTCGAAGAGGGAGCCCTGATTGAACGGGTTTTTGCTGATTCTCCGGCTGCCGCTGCCGGGATGAAGACCGGCGACGTCGTCGTCAAGTTGGACAACCAAGCCATCCAATCTCGGGAGCAGGTCTACACTAGGTTCTATTCCTTGGCGCCAGGGACACCGATCCCTGTGGTGGTTGACCGCTCCGGTCAGAAGTTGGCGATTCAATTGGCAGGCGCTAGGCCAAGACCGGGGGTCGGTCGTGGGTTGTTTGAGCGCGAGCTGGGTTTGAGGCTGGTTCAGACTCGGGATAGTTTGCAGGTTGAGAGGGTCGATCCCGCGGGCGCCGCGGCGGCTCGTGGGATCGGTCGCGGCGATCAACTGCTGCGTGTCAATTCTCAGTCGCTGGATGATCTGGAGGTGTTAGATCGGGAGATGCTTCGTGCTCTTGAACGCGGGGGGCTGACCCTGGAAATCGGTCGAGGTCGATACGCCTACGTACTGAGTTTTCGGCTCTAGGTCTATCGTCATTCACGTCGATAGAGGGGACACAAACCTCTTCGGGCCGCACGAGTTTCTGAGGACTACAGT
>CBDFIJ010000004.1:0-1572500 GCA_965248055.1 Candidatus Multivoradales bacterium | reverse complement strand
TGTATTGCATCGCGGAGGTAGAGCACTGGATGGATTAGGGGGCCCAAAAGCCTACCACCTCCAACCAAACTCCGAATGCCGTAGATGTGTAGCACGGGAGTCAGACTGCGGGGGATAAGCTCCGTAGTCGAGAGGGAAACAGCCCAGACCGCCAGCTAAGGTCCCAAAATATCAACTAAGTGGGAAAGGATGTGGAGACGCACAGACAGCCAGGAGGTTGGCTTAGAAGCAGCCATCCTTTAAAGAAAGCGTAACAGCTCACTGGTCAAGTGGCTCTGTGCCGAAAATTCAACGGGGCTAAGTTGATTACCGAAGCTGCGGATTGTAGGAGTCCTTCGGGGCTCTGACAGTGGTAGAGGAGCGTTCCGTGGGCGTAGAAGCCAGACCGTGAGGACTGGTGGAGCGCACGGAAGAGACCCTGCCGGCACAAGTAGCGATAAAGCAGGTGAGAACCCTGCTCGCCGTAAGTCTAAGGTTTCCTGAGCAAGGCCAATCCGCTCAGGGTTAGTCGGTCCCTAAGGCAAGGCCGAAAGGCGTAGTCGATGGGAAGCCGGTCAATATTCCGGCACCACTCTATTTTCGTTTGTACGATGGGGTGACGCAGAAGGATAGCTCATCCACCCATTGGATGTGGTGGTTTAAGCGTGTAGGGGGAGACGGTAGGAAAATCCGCTGTCTTATTCAACCCTGAGGCGTGATGACGAGAGCTTCGGCTCATAAAGTGAGTAATTCCATGCTGCCAAGAAAAACCTCTAAGGAGAATTTAGGGTGACCGTACCGCAAACGGACACACGTAGACGGGGAGAGAATCCCAAGGCGCTTGAGTGATCTCTTGTGAAGGAACTCGGCAAATTAACACCGTAACTTCGGGAGAAGGTGTGCCGTTGATGGTGATTGAGCTTGCCTCATGAGCTGTCGGCGGTTGCAGTGACCAGGCCCAGGCGACTGTTTACTAAAAACACAGGACTCTGCAAAGTCGAAAAACGACGTATAGGGTCTGACGCCTGCCCGGTGCCGGAAGGTTAAGAGGAGGTGTTAGCTGCTTGCAGCGAAGCTCTGAATCGAAGCCCCGGTAAACGGCGGCCGTAACTATAACGGTCCTAAGGTAGCGAAATTCCTTGTCGGGTAAGTTCCGACCTGCACGAATGGCGTAACGATCTGGGCACTGTCTCCACAAGAGGCTCAGCGAATCTGTAGTACCGGTGAAGATGCCGGTTACCCGCATGAAGACGGAAAGACCCTGTGCACCTTTACTGCACCCTGGCAGTGAACCCTGATCCGTTATGTGTAGGATAGGTGGGAGGCTTTGAAGCCGGAGCGCTAGCTTCGGTGGAGCCGTTGGTGAAATACCACCCTTATCGTATTGGAGTTCTAACCGAGGCCCGTGATCCGGGTCCGGAACATTGTCAGGCGGGTAGTTTGACTGGGGCGGTCGCCTCCTAAAAAGTAACGGAGGCGCGCGAAGGTTCCCTCAGGCTGATTGGAAACCAGCCGCAGAGTGTAAAAGCAAAAGGGAGCTTGACTGCGAGACTTACAAGTCGAGCAGGTACGAAAGTAGGCTTTAGTGATCCGGTGGTTCCGAATGGAAGGGCCATCGCTCAACGGATAAAAGGTACGCCGGGGATAACAGGCTGATCGCCGCCAAGAGTTCACATCGACGCGGCGGTTTGGCACCTCGATGTCGGCTCATCACATCCTGGGGCTGAAGCAGGTCCCAAGGGTTCGGCTGTTCGCCGATTAAAGTGGTACGTGAGCTGGGTTTAGAACGTCGTGAGACAGTTCGGTCCCTATCTCATGTGGGCGCAGGAGACTTGAGGAGATCTATCCCTAGTACGAGAGGACCGGGATGGACGAACCTCTGGTGCACCAGTTGTCGCGCCAGCGGCATCGCTGGGTAGCTATGTTCGGAAAGGATAACCGCTGAAAGCATCTAAGCGGGAAGCCCACTCCAAGATTAGGTCTCCCTGAAGGCCACTCAGAGACTATGAGGTAGATAGGCAGAATGTGGAAGCGCTGCGAGGCGTGAAGCTAACCTGTACTAATCGGCCGTTCGGCTTGATCATTAGTCTTGGCTCTTTCGAGAGTCTTGACGCAAACGTTTTGATTTCAGTGGATTCTATCGTTTTGACCCTATTCGGTGACTGGCACTAAGCTGGTCGTCCTGAGCGAGGCTTGTTAACAGAGCCCAATCGAAGGATTTCAGTTGCTCCGAGAACCGAGATTTTTCAACTTAGGATTTCAAGTTCTTTGTAGCACTTAACCATTGCCTTTTACGGCAATGATTAGCACCGATTTTTCCGGTGGCCATAGCGAAGAGGAAACACCCGTTCCCATTCCGAACACGGCAGTTAAGCTCTTCTGCGCCGATGGTACTGCATGGGCAACTGTGTGGGAGAGTAGGTCACTGCCGGGAAGTAATTTTGAAAGGCCTTCGAGCGTAAGCTCGGGGGCCTTTCTTTTTTGATTGTTCGTTCGCAACGGTGCTCTGTTTCCGCATAAGTTCAGACACAAATGGCACTCGTTCAAAGAGGAATGTCGATGAGCATGAGGTTGATCAGAGGGCGTTTCCAAGGCCTGGGACATCTTCGTCATCTAGGGGTATCTTGGGTCATGACCCAAGATAGCGCTGAGAAACGTATCCGAGCATTGAGATTCTGGCAGGAGCATGGGATCGATGCAGCGATCGATGCATTTTCGGTGAGCCGGAGGACTCTGTACCGCTGGAAGTCTCGTCTTGGTAGGTGCAAAGGAGAGCTAAGCTCTCTAAACCCTCAATCAACAGCTCCGAAGAAAAGAAGACGGCGCAAGTGGCCAGCTGAGGTGGTCTCTGAGATCGGTCGATTGCGGGTCAAAGAGCCCAATCTTGGCAAGGACAAGATCTATCCGCTGTTGAAACCCTGGTGTGAAGTAAGGGGAATTCCCTGCCCCTCGGTGAGCACCATCGGCCGCATCATTGGCGATGCTCCCGACAAGATGCGCTTGGTGCCTCAAAGGATTGATCGCCTGGGTCGAGTGAAAGCAAAACGAAAGCGTAAGCCTCGCAAACCCAAAGGAACCAAGGCATGCTCGCCTGGCCAGTGGGTGGCAGTAGATACCATCGAGCGATTCTGTGATGGCCAACGCCGGTACTTGATCACTCTGACCGATGCCGCCAGCAGCATGAGTCTGGCAATAGCTACCAACTCCCACACCTCGAGCACGGCAGCGCGCTTTCTGGACCTGAGCCTTGATGTCTTGCCATTTGCTGTTACTACCGTGCTCTCAGACAACGGTAGTGAGTTTCAAGGAGCCTTCGACAAGAAAGCTGCTGAGGCAGGAATCAAACGCTGGTACACCTACCCCAGGTGCCCGAAGATGAACGCCCAAGCCGAGAGATTCAATCGAACCATCCAAGAGAAATTCGTTGACTACAACGAAGACTTGCTCTTCACTGACCTCCAAGCTTTCAACCAAAAACTCTTCGACTGGATGCTCTGGTTTAACGCCGAAAGGCCCCACTGGAGCCACGGACAAAGACCACCGCTACAATACGTAGCTGAACATACCGATCAGTGCCAAATGTCATGGACGCATACACGAGGTTGATCAAAGGCCTACCATGATCTATGATGGCGGTTCTCAACGAAACTGGCGCGTGCAAACGTAGACCAAAACAACGCGTAGGAGTGAGGGAATCGATGAAAAAGACACTATTACTGTCCCTGACCGGCCTTTTACTTGCTGGTTCCATGAGCGCTGACCGATTCGTGGTTATGGCTAACAAGAACCGACTGCCGGCTCGGCTGGATCAACAGATTGCTGATGCTGGGGGCCAAGTTGTCGCACGCTTGCCACGGATCGGGGTGGCAATCGTAGAGTCTGACGCAATCGATTTTGACCTCAAGGCTCAGGGGATCAATGGCGTTCGCTCGGTGGTCGCCGACGTTCAGCTTCAATTTGAGCGGCCACAGATCCACACGGTTGCCTTTGAGGAAGCCGCGAGTCCACCGTTCACTGGTGACGATGACTTTTTCTTTGACTTGCAGTGGGGGCACGACGCCATCGACGCCCCGGAAGCATGGGAGTTGGGACATCGCGGTGCAGGGGTTCGAGTGGCGGTATTGGACAGCGGCGCGGATTCAAGTCACCCCGACTTGATCCCTAATTTGAACGTCGCGTTGTCGACATCGTTCGTTCCCGGC
The DNA here is from genome assembly GCA_965248055.1 of Candidatus Multivoradales bacterium. Taxonomy (GTDB): domain Bacteria; phylum Acidobacteriota; class Thermoanaerobaculia; order Multivoradales; family JAHEKO01; genus CBDCXF01. The sequence continues at coordinate 1,568,319 of CBDFIJ010000004.1, read as the reverse complement.
GAGACCTTTGATGGTCCTCCCGGAGGTCACGGCACCCACACCATCGGCACAGTCGGCGCCGCAGACAATGCTTTCGGAACCATTGGCGTGGCCCCCGAAGCCGAATTGGTGGCGGTGAAGGTTTTGTCCGCGATCACCGGAAGTGGAAGCTTCGGTGGCATCATTCAGGGCATCGTCTACGCTGCCGACATCGATGCTGATGTGATCAATATGAGCCTCGGAATCAGTGGTGGCTTGCCAGCAAACTGTACCTTTGGTGACGATCACATTCCGGCCAACGAGTGCCAAGAGTTGTTTGTTGCCACCGGTCGTGCGACCACCTACGCCTTCCAGCAGGGAACTACGATTGTCTCCAGTGCTGGCAACGAGGCACGCAACCTCGACCACGATGGGCCAGTCAAAGTGTTTCCTGGCGAACTGCCGCACGTGATCGCAGTATCTGCCACTGCACCGATCGGTTGGGCCTTGGATCCGTTCACCTTTCTGGACAATCCGTCGAGCTACAGTAACTACGGTCAGTCTGGAATTCACTTCGCGGCGCCAGGCGGCGACTTTGTCTATCCCGGCAATGAGGTTTGCTTTGGCCCGGTGGTGGTTCAGTTTTGCTGGGTGTTCGACATGGTGTTTTCTACCTTTCCCGGTGGTTGGGGTTGGTCGGCTGGTACCAGCATGGCAGCACCGCATGTGACCGGAGTGGCGGCGCTGATCATTGGCGCCAACGGTGGTGACATGGCCCCAGCTCAGGTTGAAGCAGCTCTTCGTCGGGGTGCGGATGATCTAGGCAAGAAGGGGAATGACGACTTCTACGGTGCTGGCCGGGTCAACGCCTACGGCTCGCTGCGGTAAATCGCGAGTTCGTTACGATTTGTCAAGGGCGGCCCATTGGGTCGCCCTTTTGCTATGTTGGTCTTGCGAGAACGCCATGAGTCCAGCCAACGCAAGAGATACCGCAGCACACATCCTGGTTGTCGAGGACGAAGAGGATATTGCTGAGATTCTGCGCCTACACCTTGAGCGTAGTGGGTATCAGGTTTCCAAGGTGGCAGACGGCCCCGCGGCCTTGGAGACTGCGGCCAGTGTGGTGCCGGATCTCATCTTGCTCGACCTAATGCTGCCCGAAATGGACGGCCTGGAAGTTTGCCGCCGACTCCGTGCTGAAGAGGAAACCCGTGATATCCCAATCATGATGGTTTCGGCGCGCGGCGAGGAAATGGATCGCGTGGTCGGCTTGGAGGTGGGTGCTGACGACTACGTTGCCAAGCCCTTTAGCCCGCGTGAAGTGGTACTTCGGGTTGGTGCGGTGTTACGCCGCGGAAGAGTGAGTGGTGATGTTCTCAGTGCTGGAGGTTTAGTGCTAGATCCTGAGGCCCATCAAGTCAGCGTCGGGGGGGAAGCCGTGCAACTGACGGCGACCGAATTTCGGCTTCTCCACTACCTCTTGAAGAAGCCGGGCCGAGTCCGGACTCGAGAGCGACTGCTACACAAAGTGTGGGGCTACAACGAAGACGTGGAGAGCCGCACCATCGATACTCACATTCGCCGATTGCGTAAGAAGCTTGGTCCGGAGTCCGAGCGTGTAGAGACGGTGGTCGGGATCGGTTACCGCATTCGTGAGGATGGCGACGTTTGAGTTGGTTCGCAAGAAAGCGCTCTCTGCCGAGGAAGAAAGGTTCGGTACCGGATAGAAAAATCGCGACGGGTGCCGGAGACGGACATCAGTTGCAATCCGTGTTTGCGGTTCTTCGGGAGGGAATCGTTGTCCTAGACCACAAGGAACGGGTGCAATCCTTCAATCCCAGTGCAGACTTGCTGCTGGGAAAGGTTTTGCGCACTGGGCGAGGGTTGTCTGAGCAAGTTTGTCAGCCAGAAATCCTGAAAGTTCTAAACAATGCCCGAGGCCGCGAGCGGTGGACGCTCGGTGCGATCTTTGAAACCGAGGCGGGCCGCTTGGTGCAACCCCAAGCGGGCACCACCGAAGGTGGGCGTGTGGTACTGGCGCTGCGCGATGTCACCATCGAACAACGTATGGAGTCGATGCGGCGGGAATTTGTCGCCAACGTTTCCCACGAACTCAAAACTCCACTCACCGCGATTCGCGGCTATGCAGAAACCTTGGTGGAAGATCTGGTCGATCCCCAGCAAAGCAATTTCGCAGAACGCATTTTGGTACAAAGCTCAAGACTGGAAGCACTACTGCGAGACCTGATGGAGCTGTCCGAGATGGAGAGCGAAGAGGCAATCACCCGCAGTGACCGCCAGTCGATTGATCTAGTTGCGTTGCTTGCCGAGTCCCTCGAGACGGTAGCGCCGACCCTCGCTGCCCGTGCGGTCGACGTGAAGCGGCAGGTTCCGGATCGTTTGATTTATCGGGGCTTCCCCGGTTCCCTCGAACAATTAGTCTTGAACTTGGTCGACAATGCCGCCAAGTACTCCAACAAGAATGGGGTGATCTCAGTTTCCCTGCGAGAAAGCCGTACCGATATTGAGTTTGAGGTGGCAGACCAAGGACCGGGTATTGGCAGCGAACATCTGCCGCATTTGTTTGAACGCTTCTACCGAGTTGATGCTGGACGTTCGCGCGCTTCGGGCGGAACCGGATTGGGCTTGGCGATCGTCAAACATGCGGCCCGGGTCCATGGCGGGGAAGTTTCAGTCGACAGCGGAATGGGCCGCGGCACCAGGTTTCGCGTTCGCCTGCCTAGACCGACAGACAAGAACTCTTAAGCTTCTGCGCGCCAATTGCCACCGCGTTCGATCAAGAACGTATGACTGTTGAGCGAATCGCCCTCTACTGTCAGCGATCGATACTCTCCGTCGGAAAGCAATCGATATCCATTCGCAGTATCCGTCAGCTGAAGCTCCAGGATCTCATCGAGCAGCGCCTTTTTCAGTAACGCGGACTCGACCGGTGCCAGAACTTCGACCCGGTTGTCCAAGTTGCGCGGCATTAAATCGGCACTGCCCATCAAGATGTCTGGATCGCCGCCGTTGGCGAAGGTGTAGATCCGGGCGTGCTCCAAAAAGCGGCCAATCAAAGAACTAACGCGGATATTCTCGCTGACTCCTTCAATGCCTGGCTTGAGGCAACAGATTCCACGCACCAAGAGGTCGATCTCTACTCCCGCCTGCGAAGCTCGATAGAGAGCCCGGATGCACTTGGGGTCGACCAACGAGTTCATCTTGAAGATGATCTGCGCCGGTCTACCTGCACGATGGTGCTCGATTTCTCGGTCGATGCGTTCGATCAGTACCCGGCGCATGCTATGCGGGGCAACGATGAGTTTCCGGTAGTCGGTTTTGGCCGAATACCCAGTCAATGAGTTAAACAAGTCGGAGACGTCCTTGCCGATCGCCGAATCGGTAGTCATCAAGCCTAGATCGGTGTAGATCTGGGCGGTCGAGGGGTTGTAGTTGCCGGTTCCCAGGTGAACATAGCGGCGCACCTTGCCCTCTTCTCGACGAACAACCAGGCTCATCTTGGCGTGGGTCTTGAGCCCGACCAATCCGTAGACGACATGGACCCCTGCCTGCTCCAACGCCTTCGCCCAACCGATATTGGATGACTCATCAAACCGGGCCTTTAGCTCAATCAGGGCGGCCACCTGTTTTCCGTTCTGCCGCGCCTTCATCAACGCAGCGACGATCGGAGAGTCCTGTCCGGTGCGATACAGCGTCTGTTTGATGGCCACCACTTGGGGATCTTCGGCGGCCTCGTCGAGCAGGCGCACGACCGACGAGAAACTGTCGTAAGGGTGATACACCATCAGCGACCCGTGCTCACGAATTGCCGAAAAAATCGATCCATCGCCGGACAACGCAGGCTGAACCTTGGGGTGAAAAGGTGGGTCACGTAGCTCGCGGCGGTCCAAGGACGCGATCTGCCACAAACTCGAAAGACCAAGCGGTGAAGAAGACTCGTAAATTTGAAACGGAGCTAGGTTGAGGTGATTCTCTAAGGTGTGGAGCACTGTTCGGGGAATTTCCGGAACCACTTCAAGGCGCACCGCACTGCCAAAATGCCGTTGTTCAACGATCTCCGCCATAGCAGTAAGCAAATCCCCGCCTTCGTCTTCATCGATCTCCTGATCGGCGTCCCGAGTCAGTCGAAAAGGAAAGCAATCGGCCACCTTGAGCCCGGGAAACAGTCGATCGACGTTGGCGCGGATAAGATTCTCCATCCAAACGAATTTTTCGGCGACGATCTCGCCCACCCCGAGTTCCATCTGTTCCTCGACCTCAGCACTGGGAACCGGCACCAATCGCGGCAAGGTTTGTGGCACCTTGATGCGGGCGAAGCGAGACGCACCTTCCGCATCTTCGACCACAACACCGAGGTTGATCGATAGATTAGAAATATGCGGAAAAGGGTGGCCTGGGTCGACGGCCAAGGGAGTCAAGACCGGAAACACCTCACGCTTGAACTGGCCCCTGAGCGCTTTTTGTACCCCCTCCGATAGGTCGTTGTGGTCAACGATTTGGATCCCTTCGGTGGCCAACTCTTCTAGTAGGTTGTTCCACAGTCGGCTGCTGCGGTCGAGCTGGGCGGAGACGGCGCTACGAATCGCGGTCAGCTGATCGGCAGCGCTTAATCCATCGGCCGGAGCGTCGACCACGCCGGCGGCAAGTTGCCGACGCAGTCCGGAGACCCGCACCATAAAGAACTCATCCAAATTGGTATGGAAGATCGCCAGAAACTTCACGCGCTCCAACAATGGGTGGCGCCGGTCGGCGACTTGATCCAAAACCCTTTGGTTAAAGTCGAGCCAGCTCAGTTCGCGGTTGAAGTAATAATCGGCTTGCGACAGATCGATCGGTTGACCGGGGGCGCCAGCGAGTGGGCTTTGCAGGGGATTGTCTAGTGATTCGAGCGACGTTGTCATACTTGGAGCTCCGGTCGTTCGGATAATCGTCAAATGTCCGCCCGACTGCAAACAAGAACCATAGCAAAACAGGAGTCCTGGGTGCTAAAACTCTATTTGTTACGCCATGGCAAATCCGATTGGGCCGCTGACTATCGGTTGGACCACGATCGCCCGTTGGCCAAGCGAGGGCGGCGTGCTGCTGTGAAGATGGGAAGCTTCCTGCTCGACCATGACGTCGCGCCTGAGGTTCTTGTCACTTCTTCCGCACTGCGGGCCAAGACCACACTGGAGTTGGTGGCAGGTGCCGCAGGCTGGTCATTGTCCCAAAGCGTGGCCCCGCTCCTCTATGGTGCGGGGCCACTGGAGGTACTACAGGTGGCAGAGCATTATCGTGGTGATGCTGCTTCCATTCTGCTCTGTGGACATGAACCTTGGTGTTCGGACACGGTGGCTCTACTTACCGGTCAGCCTGCTCCTGGATTCCCAACCGCCACCGTTGCATGCCTAACCGCTTGTGAACTTGCGCCTGGGGCGGGAACCCTGAAGTGGCTGCAACGACCTCGCGAACTGGACGAGTGAATGCTGAGTTCCACCTAACCCACGCTGACGAGAGTTGACAATGTGATCGTTGACACTTAGCCTGAGTTCAACTTGAGACGCAGGGTGCCGCTAGGGACGTTTCCAAGGCACCGATTACAAGGAGGCTGGTGATGCGCGGAAATACTCGTTGGCTTGGAATTGCTTTGACATTGGTGGTCGTAGGGTTGGGTTGTGCGAAGAAAGAACCTCTTGCGCCGCCGCCACCTCCACCGCCGCCGGCAGCGGACGCCGTGGCGTGTGGTGCTCCACAGGGTCAAGACGTGGTGGTTTGCTTGGACCTCGATTGCTCTACAGGCACGTGTGTCATTACCGTCGATCCGGACTCTGCTGATGTCTACCCGACCAACGTTGCCGGTGGACGCCCGCAATTTGTGCTGTGGAGAACTTCAGCTCACGACGATAACTATTGGGAAATCACCCCCAAGAGCAGCAACGGTGCGTGCGCCAATGGAGATCCTTACCTCGACACTCCAGACGCGATCGATTGTAAGGGTGCTCCGATCACCAAGGCTGGTCCTGCCAACTGTGAGCCTGGGGACCACCAGCAATATGAATGGGAATACGACGTGAAAGTCTATGAATGTGTAAACGGGACAAAGGGAGCAGAGCTCTCCGTTTTGGATCCGAAGGTCATAATTCTAGGCGGGCCTTAGGATGCTACGGGCGGTGACTAGTTTGGACTAGCCGCTATCCTGAGGTTTGACCAGGAGATCAAATTCTGGAATGTTCTTGAGATGATCGAAATCCTGATCTGCAGAGATCATCTCGGAGGGATATCCGAGGTCGATTGCGACCTTCACGGCAGTAATTGCTTGTCGAGGTGTTCCACACAATGCTTGGATGGAAGCTAGGCTATGACCATCGTCGGCATTTTCTGCCATGATTTTCTCGATGTTGGACATGGCTTCGCCGCATTGATGGGATTTTGCTCCGTAGTAGCGGGCTGCAATTCCATCTGACGCATTTCCTGTTGAAGTTGCCTCGGTTCGTGCGAGTTGGGCTGCGCGGCTGTACTCAGTTTCTGCTTCGACTGTGCGCCCCATTTTGGTGTAAAGGTCGCCAAGGTTGCCGCGATAGGCAGGATCATTCGGGGAGAGTTGAGTCGCGCGCAGGTAAAGTGGCTCGACTCGATCATATTCAAGGTTGAAGAAATAGGCGGTTCCAAGGTTAGATGCCAAGGCAGCATTTCCAATCTCCGTGGCATTCCCTTCAAAGGTTGCTGCCGCTTCAGCATAGCGGCCTTGCAGAATTTGTATGCCTACTAAGTTCGTAGAAACCCACGACCTTTGATCTTCTGGAGCTAACGAGCGGGTTCGTTTGAACGCATCTTCGGCCTCCTGATATCTGCCCATATCGCTTAGAAAAAATCCCAGCGCATTCCAGTTCCACCAGTTTTCGGTACCGAACGCCGTTGCCGCGCGAAACCATTGTTCTGCCGAGGCCGCTTCTCCGATACGCTGATAGCTGTTTCCAAGTTCTATGTACGCTTCATCAGGCTTTGGGTGCGAAGCGGCCGCTTGTTGTAACTCGGCGATCGACCGTCCAATATCACCGCGCTCGCGAAGCAGGCGGGCAATGGCAACCTGTGCTGCTGCTAGGTGAGGATCGAACTCGAGCGCTCGACGTGCTTCTTCCTCAGCGTCAATGAGTAGGCTGTCTTCGCGTTCCAAGCGATAGCGGCGCCACAGTGCCTCGCTTAGACCTACGTGTGCCAGGGCGAATTCTTGGTCCAGGCGGATGGCTTGTTGGAAGGCGCTCGCTGCCAGCTCTGGTCCGCGCCGCAGGAGTCGATTGGTCAAATGGTCCTGACCCTGAAGATAGAAGTCGTAGGCTCGAAAGGACTGGGTAGGGTTGCGAGATAGCCGCCTTCGCTCGCTACGGGATAGTGGCACTTGGAGAAAGGTGGTAACACGGCGAGAGATATCGGACTGCAACTGCATTAGTTGGCCATCGGCCTGATGAAAGGTCTCTCCCCACACCATAGAGTTGGTGCGTGCGTCGCTCATCTGTACAGAGACGCTCAACTGGTCCCCGTCGCGTTGAACTGCTCCCTCTAGAAACAGGCCAACGCCCAGTCGCCTCGCCAGCTCTTGGCGAGATCGAGGCAGGTCGGGATTGTCCCAAGCCTCGGATCTACCGACGACCCGCAGATCGGCCAGTTCGCTCAACTGAGTTATCAGGTGAAAGGCAATGCCTTTCCCGAGGTAGTCACTGGCTGGAGATCCCGTCAGGTTGTCAAACGGCAACACTGCCACTGAGTTCTGGATCGACGATTCCGCTGGGGCGTTGAACTGGGTCCAGACTAGAAAGGCGGCCAAAATCACGATGATTGCACCGACCGGCCAAGCGAGCTTCTTGATCGTGGTCTTCGATCCCAGCCCGACGAGGGAATTGCCACCAGGTAGAGCCAGGTTCACTAGCTCGGTACGAGAGGCACTGGCCAGGCGTACTTCGTCCTCCAGCAACTGCAGGTCATGCAGTAGTTCGTCAGCCGTTTGGTAGCGTTCACCGATTTCTTTTGCCATCGCGCGGTGCAAAACCGTGGAAACGCTTTCTGGAAGTTCTGGGCGCAGCGAAGCCAGTGGTTTCGGCTCTGCTTTGATCACCGCGACTTGGGATTCAACAGACGATTTGCGATGGAACGGGGAAATACCCGTCAGGGCTTGGTAGAGAACGATCCCCAACGAAAAGATGTCGGTTCGCGAATCGATCGCTTCACCGCGCGCCTGTTCAGGCGACATATAGGGCGCGGAGCCAATCACCGATCCCACACGGGTCATCATGGCGGTGTGCTGATCGTCGCTATCCACCGAGTTTGCGCGCGGAGCGATCTTGGCCAAGCCGAAGTCCAGAACCTTAATGTGACCTCCAGCGTCGATCAGGATGTTGGCTGGCTTCAGGTCGCGATGGGTGACCCCTTGTTTGTGGGCTGCAGAAACCGCACTCACCAACTTGATGGCCATCGCCAAGAACGGCTGGATGGCCATTCCACCTTCTGGGGTGGCGCGGTTGAGCGGCTTGCCGTCGACCTTCTCCATGGTCAAAAAGTGGACGTCGTCCACTTCTTCCACCGAGTAGATATGTACGATGTTGGGGTGGTTGAGTGCGGCGATCGCCTTTGCTTCGGTGCGGAATCGTTCCAAGCGCGAAGACTTGGTGGCCGATTCGTCGGTCAGGGTCTTGAGCGCTACCAGGCGACCTAAGACTTGGTCTTGGGCTTCAAATACCTCGCCCATTCCGCCCTCGCCGAGCTTGGCGACAATGCGGTAGTGGCCCAGGATCTGTCCGGGAGAAAGTGACATAACGGGACTTATCCGATTGCGGTCAAAAGGACCGAATCGGGCGCCTCGGTGCCTATCTTAGACTGTCCCGAGATCGGCATTCCTGTTTTTTTCTATGCGGAGTCCTTCAGTGGCTTGAAGCGAAACCTGACCGAATGCCCAAACGCGGTGTGAAATAGGTTGGCGTGTTTGCCGGCTTCCCACAGTTCTACTGTGGGCTCGGCAAGCGCATAGACCTCGATCTCGACCGGCTCCCCGAGCTTGACGCGAAGATCGGCGATTCGGCTCGCTCGAGAGCGTTCGAACTGGATCGCCAATCGCAGACAGGTGGCGGTATAGAGAAGTGCTTGTTCATCCGACGCTGAGAATAAGCGTTGAAATGCTCCAAACGAGGGTCGACCACTGCGATGGTAGCGAACTAAGGTTGAGATAAAGGCCTGTTCCCGGTGGCTGAATCCAGGCAGGGGAGCAGCGTTGACCAGGTAGGAGGCGTGGCGATGTCGACGGTGAAACGAAATACGAGTTCCAACATCGTGCAAATCGGCGGCTGTCGCCAACAGTTCTCTGGTGCCGGTATCGAGCCGGTGTAGGGGACGCAATCCGTCAAACAGGGCCAACGCCAACCGTCGCACTTGTGCCGGGTGGCCCCTGGGGCTGGATTCTCGCCGTAGGTTGGAGACAGCGAAGCTGCGCAATGCGTGCAAGAGATGAGGTTCGGGCAAAAAGCGAGTAAAAAAGATCCCTTCGCGCACGCCGGTGCCCGAGATCGTAAGGTGTGCCCGCTTCGATTCCCGAAGGATGGTGCGAAAGACGATCGCTGCGGCCGGCAGAATGTCTGCGCGGTCGGCGACAATTCCGGCCATGCGTTTGCGTTGCGCCAAGGTTCTGGTGAGCAGGCGCTCGGTGACTTGCTCAAGTTGAGCAAGGCTCAAGGAATAGCCGTGGAGCAGTGGAAATGGATAGCGCTCGGTCGCCTGGGCGGCCAAGGCCAGACTGCGAATTGATCCACCCATGACTGCGATGGGATCCTCACCCTCAGCGATTTTGGCTAGCTGGGTTGCCAATTGACGGCAGACAAACTGTTCGAGATCGGCGACCGAGGCCGGATTGATGCTCGCCTCGAAAAACTGCTCGGTAGTACGAACAGCGCCCAAGGGGTAGGCATCTCCCTCGACAAAGGTGCGGTCTCTTACCCGGGAGAGTTGAGCGCTGCCGCCGCCCAAGTCGATGACCCAAGCGTCACTCACATCCAGCGAGTTGACCACCGCCAAAGACCCCCGCTGAGCCTCATCCTTTCCGGTCAGGATTTGGTAAGGCAGACCTAAGGCTTCCACCTGAGATAGGAATTGCTCGCGGTTACTTGCCTCGCGAACGGCGCTGGTACAAAACACGGTAATCGGTGGCAACTGAGTCGCTTGGCCAAAATCCGCAAACAGTTTGAGCGCCGCGATCGCGCGATCAATGGCACTGGTGGACAGTTCTCCGGTCTCGGCGAACCCTTCCGCCAAGCGGACCGGCTCTCGAATCGAATCGATTACTTGAAACCAAACCCCCGGTTGATACTCAAAGACCACCAAACGGGCGGTATTGGAGCCCATGTCGACGAACCCGAGGCGCTGGAGTTCAATATCTGGAGCTACCATTCGGGGATTCTAGCCGGGCCTGGCCGGAATGCGTTGTTGCATGTTTGTCACTTCTCCGTCGAACGTTCGTCGGTGCGATTCTGTAGGTTGTCGACAACAAATGAAGGAGAGCAACAACATGAAGATGTATTTGGCAGCGGGGATCCTGTTGCTGGCGGTGGTAGACCCGACCGCGGCGGGGATCGTCGTCTATCAAGAAGGCGCAAAGAAAATTGAAGTCGGTGGGCGGCTTCAGTTGCAATACCACACTGAGAACCCCGATGAGGGATCTGGCGAGGACGACTTGTTCTTTCGTCGCCTTCGTCCATACATCCTGGGTTCGGTCACCGAGGACTGGGATGCGAAGATTCAGTTCGATCTAGGGAAAGCTTCGAGTGGCAATGAAGTTGCGGTCAAAGACGCTTGGATGCGCTACCAAGCCGACAAGATGACGGTCAAGATTGGCAATATGAAGCCTTATTTCTCGCGCGAGTTTTTGACCTCGTCCAAGCGTCAGCAGTTGGTGGAGCGCACGTTTTCTGGAGATCACAACTACGGTTCTCCGGATCGAGCGTTGGGGCTGGGATTGGAGGGAAAGTCCAATTCCAAGAAAATGACCTGGGGCGCCTTTGTCGGCCAAGCGTCTATCGATCCTGATGCCAAGAAGCTCGATTTCGACTCTCCGGTTAACCGAGACACCGACTTCAACCAGGGATGGCTCACCTCGGGTCGGCTCGACTTCCATCCGGCAGGAGAGCTCAAGAAAGACCAGGGTGACTTCGGTGGTGAGAGCAAGTTCACGTTTGGCGTTGCTGCGTTTTCTTGGTCCAACGATGGCGACAACAACTCTCGAACTGCGGCGGGCGTGAGCACCGATGCCAAGAAGGCGGATATCGACAGCGTTACCGGATTCGAGCTGAGCGCCGGGTTTCGCGGTAACGGATTTTCCGGTGATCTGGAGTTGCAGTCCCAAACTGCCGACACGGTGGATGCGGCCTTTTCTGGCGGCTTATATCGGAACGGAACGGCTGACTTGAGCAAACTTTCGCTCGAGGGCGGATACATGATTAGGCCCGAGCGGGTCGAAGTGGCTGCTGGGTATGAGAGTCTCGACGCTGACACCTATCAAGATAAGTGGAACCGGACGTCAGTGGGCGTCAATTGCTTTTGGAATAAGCACAAGGTCAAAGTACAGGCGACTTATCGAATAGGCGAGAATCTAGACGGGGTGTCCGGTTTTGACGCGGATGAAGCGTTCGTCCAGTTTCAGTTTGTTTTCTAGGCCAGCGACAGAGTTATTGAAATCAGTACCGGGCACAACCGGAGGAGAATTTGGCGATGAAGAAAAAGGTTTTGGTATTGAGTTGCCTGTTGGTGTTGGCTGCCTGTGGACGGCCCGATGGTGGAAGTCGCGGTGGCCGAACCGTGATCCAAAATAAGGGTTCCGACACTCTGGTTAATGTTGCTCAGGCTTGGGCCGAGGAGTACAAGGAAGTGGACGCCAACGTCGCCATCGCGGTGACGGGCGGAGGTTCCGGGACCGGTATTGCGGCAATGATCAACGGTACCGTCGATATTGCAAACGCCAGCCGCAAGATGAAAGAAAAAGAGCTAGAAGCAGCTCGTGGCAATGGGGTTGAGCCGGTGCAGTGGATCGTTGGCTACGATGCCTTGGCGGTATTTCTTCACCACGATAACCCGATCGAGAGCATTAGTTTGGAGCAGCTAGCCAGCATCTATGGTGAGGATGGAGCTATCGAATCGTGGTCTGATCTCGGGGTTACCGTTCCAGGTTGCGATAGCGATGAAATTATTCGCGCCAGTCGGCAAAACAACTCCGGCACCTATGCCTATTTCAAGGAAACGGTGCTGGGCAAAGAGAGTGAATACAAACTCGGCTCGCTAGATATGCACGGTTCCAAGGATGTGGTCGACCTCGTTCACAACACTCCTTGTGCCATTGGCTACAGTGGTTTGGCCTACGCAACCGATGAGATCAAGATGCCTTGCGTCAGTGGTAAGAACGGTGAGTGCGTCGATCCTGCGGTGAATTCGGCGGCCGACAGCTCCTACGCGATCTCTCGTCCGTTGATGATGTATACCGCTGGACAGCCTGAGGGTGCGATCAAGACCTATCTCGACTGGATCTTGAGCGACACCGGACAATGCATCCTTCTGGAGAAGGGCTACGCTGCAATCCGAGACGTTAATTGCGGATGATCGATTCACCAGTCCAGCCTGACGGTTGGAGCGAAGTAGGATGACAACGGGAGGCCCATCATGAGTCACTACGAGGAACGACTGGAGCACGATCTCAGCAACATCCGCGGACGCGTTCGAGAGTTGGTCGAACGAGTTGACGGCGCCATTGGCGACGCGATTCAGGCATTGGTTATAGGCGATCGCCAGATGGCTGCTGAGATTGCCCTCGGTGATCTGGTGGTTAACCGGCGGGTGCGCAAGCTGGACGGCAAGTGTCATGCGTTTGTTGCTCTACACTTGCCCAGCGCCGGACACTTGCGTTTTGTTTCTTCAGTACTGCGGCTGAGCGTAGCGCTGGAGAGAGTCGGTGACTATGCGGCGATCATTGCGCGCCAAGGGGTGCATCTCGAGCAGGTTCCTCCAGAACAAGTGATTGCTGATTTTGAACTCTACGGAGATCAGATACGCAAGCTTTTGCAGCAAGCTGCACATGCCTTTGATGAGGAGAACTCGGATCTGGCGACCGGAACCTTCCAGTTATCTCGCGCTGCCAAAATCTTGTTGCGTCAGATGGGCAAAGACTTGCTGGCAGAAGGCGAGGCGGGAACCAGATCGATCAGGGACGTATTGTCACTGGGTGCGGCGATCAGCGCTCTGCGACGAGTCGCGGATCAGGCGGAGAACATCTGCGAAGAGACCATCTTCGTCGCCACCGGTCAAATGACCAAGAAACGCTTGTCGCGTGTGCTCTTTGTCGCCGAGCGCGACGACGCCTTGACCCAACTCGCCGTCGCCTACGCGACCAAAGCCTTTTCAGGTTCCAACCTATTCGCCAGCGCGGGCTGGACTGAAGCCGAAGAACTGGAGCCCAACAGTCGGAGGTTTATGGAATTGCGGGGGTTGGACTCAGGAGAGTTGTCGCCTTCGACACTCGAACAGCTTGGCGCTGGAGTCATGGATTTTGAGGTCGTGGTGAGCTTGGACGGCGATCCGATCGAGCGCTTTGGTCATAATTTGCTGCCCCTGCAGACAGTGGTTGTCGAATGGCAGGTTGGAGATCCCCCGAATGGCCTTGATCCCGAGGCTGCCGGTGAGGCGTTGGAAGTTGCCTTCCGCAATCTCAAGCACGAGATCGGACGCTTGATGGAAATGGTTCGCGGCAAAGAAGTGGACTGAGTGTGGCGACGGGAATAGATTCCAGCGCGATCGATCGCCGTGATCTAGCGTGGTACGTGGACAAACTGGCCCAGGTACTGATCTTTGCGGGTGGTATTTCCGGAATTGTTCTGGTCTTGGGGATCTTTGTTTTTATTGGCCGCGAGGGAATTCCTTTTATCGTCAACGCGCTCGATTTTGGTGAGTTCTTTGGTTCAATCAAATGGCGCCCGACTTCGGACAACAACCCGACCTACGGCATTCTGGCTCTGATCGCTGGAACCGCCAGCGTTACCGGGTTGGCGATGTTGGTGGCGGTGCCGTTCTCGCTCGGTGCAGCGATCTACATTGCTGAATTTGCTAGCGGACGCACTCGCGAAGTTCTCAAGGTATCGGTTGAGATGCTGGCGGCGATCCCGTCGGTGGTGTGGGGTTTCATCGGCCTGTCGATCATGAACCCGTTGATCATTCAGTGGTTCAATGTTCCGGTCGGCCTCAACGTGCTCAATGCGGGGATCATTTTGGGCTTAATGGCGGCGCCGATCATGACCACGATCGCCGAAGACGCGCTCAAAGCGGTGCCCGACACCTATCGAGAGGCCGCTGAAGCCATGGGTGCGACCCGTTGGCAGGTGGTGCGTGGGGTGGCTCTGCCCGCGGCCAAGAATGGGCTGGTTGCAGCAATCTTGTTGGGCGTCGGACGGGGATTTGGCGAAACCATGGCGGTGTTGATGGCCAGTGGGCATTCGATCAATTTGCCGACCAGTCCATTCGACTCGGTACGGGCGTTGACCGCCACCATCGCCGCAGAACTAGGCGAAACGGCGGTGGGGTCTGATCACTACCGAGCTTTGTTTACCCTGGGCATTCTGTTGTTTGTGGTGACTTTCGTAATCAACCTGACCGCGGATCTGGTGATTCGCGGCATTCGGCGCAAGTAGGCGATGTTTCAAACCACCAAACTGAACCAGCGCAATCGTAAGGTCGAAAGACTTTGGCGGCTGCTGTTCTTGATGATGACCCTACTGCTGGTGTTGCCAGTGGTGGTGATCTTGGGGATTTTGATCTACAAGGGAAGTCCGGCTCTGTCGCTGGATTTCCTGCTGTCCGAGCCGACCAACGGCATGACTGAGGGAGGAATTCTTCCCGCTCTGGTGGGCACAGTGTGGTTGGTGGTGGTGGCGCTACTGGCGTCAATTCCGATTGGCGTCGCTGCCGCGGTTTATCTTTCCGAGTACGCGCCGGACAACTGGCTGACCCGCGCGATCAACTTGGCGATCATCAATCTAGCGGGGGTGCCGTCGATCGTCCACGCACTGTTCGGAGTTGGCGCGTTTGTGCTTTTCTTTCGTTTTGGGACCAGTATTCTTGCGGCCAGTTTGACTCTGGCGGTAATGACCCTGCCGGTGGTGATCGTGGCGACCAAAGAATCGTTGCAGGCGGTGCCCTACGCCTTTCGAGAAGCTTGCTGGAATATGGGGGCAACCCGGTGGCAGACCATCCGCAAGGTGGTCTTGCCCAACTCGATCAGCGGTATTTTGACCGGCGTCATCCTCGAGGTCTCACGCACCGCCGGGGAGACCGCCCCGATCATGTTTACCGGCGCGGCTTTCTTCCTGCCTTTTCTTCCCGAGAGTGTTTTCGACCAAACCATGGCGATGTCATTGCATTTGTTTGTCGTCTCGACTCAGGTGCCCGAGGTTCCAGAAGCTTTGCCGTTCGGGGTGGCGTTGGTTTTGATCGGCATGGTTCTGGCGATGAACGCGACCTCGATTGGTTTTCGCACTTACTTGCGAGGGAAGAAAAAGTGGTAGCGAAACCCAAGGCCGCTACCCAGCAGCCTAAGATCGAAGTTCGCGATCTAACGATTCGCTACGGAGACAAAGTAGCGCTAGAAGGGGCTTCCTTCGAGGTTCACGAGCACGAGATCTTTGGCATTGTCGGTCCTGCTGGCAGTGGCAAGACTTCGTTTCTACACGCCCTGAACCGCATGGACCAATTCGTTCCCAGCATGGAAACCGAAGGTGAGATTCTGCTGGACGGCAAGGACGTCAAGAAATGGCGCAACCTCTACGCTTTGCGCCGTCTTATCGGCGTTGTGTTCCCTCTGCCGGTGGGGCTGCCGCTGTCGGTCTACGACAACGTGGCGTTGGCTCCGCGGTTGAGAGGAACGCGCAAGAAGGCTGACCTCGATGACATCGTCGAGCGCTGCCTTACCCGGGCTGCCCTTTGGGACGAGGTCAAAGACCGGCTAGATTCTCTTGGCAGCTTGCTGTCGGGTGGACAGCAGCAGCGATTGACTATCGCTCGGGCGCTGTCTCAACGGCCAGCTATTCTCCTGTTGGATGAGTTCTCGATCGCTGTCGATCCGGTTACCACCATGCGCATCGAAGACGTGCTCAAGGACTTGCGCGACGAAATGACGATTGTTTTGGTGACCAACCTAGTGCAGCAGGCTGCACGTTTGGCTGATCGCACCGCCTTTTTCCTCACCGGTGAACTTGTCGAGGTGGGCAAGACCAAAGATCTGTTTAGCGGCAAGACCCAGGATCAGCGAACTCAGGACTATCTGGAGGGTCGTTTTGGCTAAGTCCGCAGCAGACTCACCAGCAATCTCAACCCGCCAGTTGAACCTGTGGTACGGCCTGTTCCAGGCGCTGCAAGACGTCGACCTGGACGTACTGCAGGGCAAGGTGACGGCGATGATCGGTCCCTCAGGCTGCGGCAAGTCGACCCTGCTGTGCAGCATCAATCGGATCAACGAGCGCCTGGGATCCGTTCGCACCACCGGCACCATCGAGGTCTTGGGTCAGAATATTTTGAGCGACGATGTTGAGCTGGTCCAAGTGCGCAAACAGGTCGGCATGGTCTTTCAACGGCCGAACCCGCTGCCCCTTTCGATTCGCGACAATGTCTTATTTGGTCACCGCACGCATCGTGACTCTGGGGTCAAAGACTCGGCACGGAAAGAGGATGAGATTGTCGAGCAAGCCTTGCGTCAGGTTCTTCTTTGGGACACCGTCAAGGATCGACTAAATCGCGCGGCGACCGACCTCTCCCTGGAAGAGCAGCAGAAGCTGTGTATCGCTCGGCTGCTGCCGGTTAAGCCGTCGGTTTTGCTGATGGACGAACCGTGTTCGGCGCTCGACCCAGCGGGAACCGAGGCGATTGAAGAATTAATCTGGGATTTACGGGGTGATTACAGCATCTTGATTGTTACCCACAATATGGCCCAAGCACGGCGTGCCAGCGATGAGTGTGTATTTATGCTGCTCGGTGAGATCATCGAACACTCGGAAACCGACAAGATGTTTGTCAGCCCCAAGCATCAAGAGACTGCGGACTACATTGAGGGTCGCTACGGTTGATCGCTAAGCGGGGCCTTGCTCAGATTCCACCAGCCGTGTCGGAATCCAACCACGCACCGAATTGATCAGATAGAGGCGCTGTGCTTTGCGCACCATCGACGGTGTGACCTGTGCTTCCTCGATTACTCCCGCTTGTAGCAGCATCGAACGCAGAGTGCCGTTGAGACAGCCAGCGACTCGTCGCGGCGTTAGCCACTTGCCGTCCAAAAATAGCACCAGATTGGCAATGGTGGACTCGGTTACTTCGCCGTCCCGGTTGATCAGCAAGACGTCGTCGACTCCGGGCTGAGAACCCAGGGCATGTTGGTAGGGCTCTCGAGAGGTGGTCTTGTGCCACACTCTGGGGTCATCAATCGAGACGTCTAGCGTGGCGAAACAAACCACGGAACGATCAGGGTTCGGTCCGAGATCGGTGCGTGAGGCTCTGATTGGCTGGTTGGGTTCGGCGGTGATCCTGACGGGAAAGGCGGTGGATGGCCGTTTGTCATCCACCAGAGCCTCGATTTCTTGGCTGAGTACTGACGTGTCCACCTCGACTCCGAAATGGCGCGCCGAGTCTTTGAGTCTGCGCCGGTGCTGGCTCGCCAAGACTGCACCGCGGGTTGGCTCCCACAGTAGGGTTTCCAGAAGTTGGTAGCTGGGCTGCGGTCGACTGACGATGCGCGCCTTGGTGGCGCACTCAGCGAACTCGTCCTCGGCGACAGAGTCCCAGACCACCCCACCGCCGACGCTGTACTCAGCGGTTTGCCGTTCTCCGTCGACCACCGCGGTGCGAATTGCCACCCCAAATCGTGCTTGTCGATTCGGCCCAACCCAGCCGATGGCCCCGGTGTAGATGCCGCGTGGTTGCACTTCTAGCGCGGAGATAACCGTGGCGGTGGAGATTTTTGGCGCCCCGGTGATCGAGGCGCAAGGAAACAAGGCTGAGAAAATCTTTTCCAAAGTGGCGTCAGTCAAAGCGCTCACCGTAGAGGTCATTTGCAATACGGTTGGGTGATGTTCAATCTGAAATATCTCAGGTACTTCGACCGAGCCAGGTTCGGCAATCCGCCCCAGGTCGTTGCGCACCATGTCGACAATCATCACGTTCTCTGCTCGGTTCTTTTCGCTGGAAGCCAATTGTCGAGCAGAAGCCATGGTTTCGTCGAGGTCACGACCGGGTCGGGCGGTTCCCTTCATCGGTCGGCTCCAGATGCGCTTGCCGTCGAGTCGAAAAAACAACTCAGGGGACAGCGAGATAATCGACCACGGTCGGTGTCGCGCCGGGTCAGGGATTTCGATAAACGCTTGGCAGGATCGACGATGGGAACTGAGGGAGGCAAGGAACCAGGACCAGGGATCGGGTGGGTTTGACGCTTGCAAAGGAACCGTGATGTTCACTTGGTAGGTATTGCCCAGAGCAATCTGTCGGTGGATTTCCTCGATCTTGGCTAGGTAGTCTGCTTTGGCGACCTTCGCCCGCCAATTCGGAAGCTGGACAGCTTTGCCGACCGGCAAAGTCACCTCTCTGGGCCGGCGAACCAGAGCGAACCAAGCGAGTGGTGGGCCGTCCGCAGCGGGGCCAAGAGTGGCGAAGGTCGGTTCAAACGCGGGCGCGGCTTCATAGCTCAATATGCCCGCGGCCCAACCACCCCGATCTACCCATTCGGAGACTCGCGACAACAGCGGCTCAATTTTCTCGACGCTAGTCGCGGCGACCATTTCGACTACATCGGAGAAGTCCCACCAGCCGCTGGTGGAAGCTGGGCTTTGGAGAATGATTCGGGGATCGCGCACGGTCCCCCTAGAATACCGGTGCTGGTGCCGAAAACTTCGTGGGTGGCAAGTGATATCCAGGGGAAGACCAGCGGGAGCGAAAGCATGAAGATCTATACCAAGACCGGGGATGATGGAACCACCGGGCTCTGCGGGGGTCGACGGGTGAGCAAAGCCGACCCTCGGGTGGCTGCTTACGGCGACGCAGATGAACTTAACTCGGTACTGGGGTGGCTGTTGGCGGTCGATCTTCAACCCGAGACGCGGACTCGCTTGGCTAGCGAGCAGGACACTTTGTTCCGACTCGGTGCGCAGCTCGCTGACCCAAGAGCGGCTACCGACGAGGCACTGTTTGAAGACCAAGTGGTGGTTTTGGAGACCGGGATCGACCGGATGAATGGTGAATTGGAGCTGCTACGCAACTTCATTCTGCCCGCGGGGAGCGAGGCGGTTACTCGTCTGCACCTAGCTAGGACGGTTTGCCGCAGAGCCGAGAGGTCAACGGTTGCGCTCAGCCAGCAGGAAGCCATCGATCCAACCGCGATCTCCTACCTCAACCGGCTATCTGATTACTTGTTTGTCGCGGCGCGGTTTGAGGGTGCCCGAAGGGGCGAACAAGAGACTCCGTGGCTGCCCTAGCCGCCTAGAATGAATCGAGACCTTGGGGATTCAGTAAGACGATTGGGGACCGGCTAGTGGCGGAAGGTTTCCCGGGTCACCTCATCGAGCGAGGTGAGTCCGTTGCGAATCTTCTCCAATCCGCTTTCTCGCAAGGTGAGCATTCCGTTGTTCTTGGCTGCTGCACGGAGTTCGTCGGTGGTCGCTCCCGAAAGGATGTGCTCGCGTAGCTCTTCGTCGACCGACATCACTTCGAATAAACCGACGCGACCCTTGTAGCCTGTGTGGTTACAATGATCACAGCCTTTGCCTCGGAACAGGCGGACGTTCTTGGCCTCACGATCGGAAAACCCGGCCTCAACCAGGGCTGGAGCTGGTACGTCAATCGGCTCTTTGCAGAAAGTACAAATTCTGCGTACCAAGCGTTGGGCGACCACCATGTGTACCGAAGTTGCCACCAGGAAGGGTTCAACACCCATATTCATCAACCGGCTGATGGAAGATGGAGCGTCATTGGTGTGCAAAGTGGACATCACCAAATGACCGGTGAGGGCAGCTTTGATCGCCACTTCGGCGGTTTCAAAGTCGCGAATTTCACCCACCAACACGATATTGGGATCCTGTCTCAAGAAAGAGCGCAGCGCGGTCGCGAAGTTAAGGCCGATGCGCTCGCGCATCTGCACCTGATTAACCCCTTTGAGATCAAATTCGACCGGATCTTCGGCGGTCAAGATATTGACGCTGGGCGAGCTGATCACCGATAGAGCTGAGTACAAGGTGTTGGTCTTACCGGAACCGGTGGGTCCAGTGACTAGCACCATGCCGTAGGGCTGGTGAATCGCGTGCTCGAAGCGCCTCAGGGACTCGGGTTCGAAGCCAAGTTTGGTCATATCAAGTTGCAACTGGTCTTTATCCAACAGCCGCAAAACGACCTTCTCGCCGTGGATCGCCGGGAGCGTTGAAACACGAATGTCGAGGTCTTTGATCCGACCCTTAATCCGGGTCTTGACACGAATCCGCCCGTCTTGAGGCAGGCGTTTCTCGGCGATGTCCAGCTTGGCCATAATTTTGAGTCGGCTGGTAATCGCTTCACGAAGCTTGAGTGGAGGCTTCATAGTCTCGTGCAAGACGCCGTCGATGCGCAGTCGCACACGCAGTTCTCGCTCGTAAGGTTCCAGGTGGATATCCGACGCCGCTTGCTTGATCGCGTCGGTGAGCATCATGTTCACCAACCGAACCACCGGCGCCTCTCCGGACTGCTGTTCCAGGGTGTCGAGATCGAGTTCCTCTTCGTCCTCGAGCAGTTCGAGGTCTTCTGGGATCTCTTCGTCTTCGCGCAGGTCATCCATGACCCGCTTGAGTTCGATCGCGTGGGTGGATCCGTAGTAGCGATCAATCGCCGCGATCAAGGCCGACTCGGTGGCAACCACCGGTTCGACGTTATACCCGGTGCTGAACTTGATGTCGTCGAGGGCAAAAACATTGGCCGGATCGGCCATCGCCACTGTCACCTTGGCCCCGGATCGAGACACCGGGATCATGGTGTATTTGATGCACAGATCGCGCGGGATCAAGTTGAGCACCGAGTCGTCGATTTGTACTTCGCTGAGGTCCACTGACGGCACTTCATGCTGCTCGGAGAGAAACTGCACCAGTTCTGATTCCGACAGCGCTCCCAGTTGGATCAGGTGGCTCCCCAGGCGACCCCCTAGTTCCCGCTGAGTGTTCAGTGCCTGATCCAGTTGATCGGAACTAATTCGTTCCGCAGTGACCAGTAGTTCTCCTAAGCGCTCGCTCATTGAAAATGCACTCGAATAATCGTTCCCAACTGCGTCCTCGGCTCGTTTTTGTATCTACCCACAAGGCGTCAGGCAAGTTCCAGCGAGTCTAAGCATCGAGGTATCTGTGGTCAACCGTCTACCTCTCACTAGCTGCGCTGCGCGGCTTGCGATGGCGTTGGCTGGAAGTTGACTGAGGCAAGATTTGATGGTGTCAAACCGCTGATAGCAAGCGCGACAGGGCAATTCCAGCGAGACCGTGTTGTGCGGCATCAAGTAAGGGCCGTGACGCAGGGGATCAGTAGGTCCCATCACCATTAATACCGGGGTCCCGAGGGCGTGCGCCAAGTGGACCGGACCGGTGTCGGAACCGAGTACCAGTTTGGCGGTACGAAGCCACTGTCCCAGGTTGCCGAGTCCGGAAGGAACCGAACCGATCAAACCGCCGGATGAAGAGGCAATGGTCTCCTCAGCGAGCTGCTGATCGCCGGGCCCATAGGCGAGATAACCCGACAATCCGGTATCGCTGGCCAGTTGTTGGGCGACCTCAGCCCAAGAGGCCGTGGGATATGCTTTGTTGACCCACCCGGCGCCAAGCTGGATTACGAAATAGGGATCGGCTGGAGGCATTGGACCTTCGTTCGCCGTGAGGATCTCGGTTGGTTGAAAGTCCGCGGGGCCGGGGTTGATGTCTAGGCCGCGCAGAATCGAGAGTGTGCGATCAACCGCGTGAACGCCGGTTGCAGGGACGGTTTCAGTCATCCACATTGCACTCGTGGGCTCTCGCCTGTCTTCACGCTGCAGGCCCAAAACGCGGGGCGCGCGAACCAGAGCGGCAATCGCGCCGGCTTTGTGGTTGCCCATCAGATCGAGGACCAGGTCGGCATTGAATTCGTCAATTCGGCGCCGAACCCGGGAGCCCGAACGCAGACCCTCTCTCAAGTCTTTGCGCCAGCGCCGCAGTTCGACCTCAAAGACCACCTCCAGGTCTCGGTGGCCTTGCAGTAGCGGAGCGAACGGGTGCTCGACCACCCAGCCGATCTTGGCGTCAGGGATGTCTTGGCGTAGCGCAGCGAGAACCGGCAAAGAATGGACGATGTCGCCCATCGCGCTGGTGCGCAGGATGAGAATTCTCACGTCCTGCCCCTAGCCGGAAGGTGCCAGAAAAGTGTTGGTGAAGTAAGCGTGTGTGGGATGTTGGGGATCACCGAATAATCCCATCAAGTTGCCGTCCAGACAGTTTGCTCGATCGGCCTGGGGTCAATATCGATGGCCTCGGTCAGTTCCGTCCGATTGACTTTGGCGGTGCCGACCTTGGTGACCACCACACCACCCGCGTAGTTGGCGATCAGCGCCGCCGCCAATGGATCCGCACCGGCGCCGAGCGCGGTACCGAAAGCAGCGATGACGGTGTCCCCCGCGCCGGTAACATCGGCGACCTGCGACCCTCCGTGGACCGGAAACTGAGCCTCGCCTCCGTCCAGAGCCAAGATCATTCCTTCGCTGCCGCGCGTCAACAGCAGGTAGTCGCAACGCAGTCGCCGGCGCAGTTCTTGTGCCGCTTCCACCGGATGATCTTCGATCGAGTGGCCAAAAATGCGCTCGGCTTCTTCTTGGTTCGGGGTGGCACCGGAGATCCCGAAATAGTCAGACAAGCGATAGCGACTGTCGACCAGGACCGGAGTCTCGCTATCTGACGTATTGCGTACGGACTCCAGGGTCGCGGGAGTCGCGGCTCCATAGCCGTAGTCAGAGACCAGGATCAGGTCAACAGAATTGGGGTCGAGCTTGGGATGGGTAAAGTCGCTCGGCAAAGAATCTTCGCGGTCGAAGCGAACAATCTGTTGCGGCATGGCATGCGTGCCATGACCCACGACTCGTGTCTTGGTCGGTGTTTGATAGCTGTTAATTCGTTGGACTGCTTCGGTATCGACTCCCGAAGTTTGGAGTGAGGCAAGCAGGCCGTCGCCCTCAATATCGGTGCCCACCGCGCCCGCCGCAGAGGTCTTTGCTCCAATGCCGCGGCGGCAACCGCGGCGTTGGCGCCACCCCCTGGGGTCAAGATGTCGTCCTCTTGGTGCAGAATCAGCACCGGAGCTTCTCGACTGATGCGGGAAGGCCGTCCGACAATGAACCGATCCAACACCAAATCAGCCACCAAGAGCACGCGGACTTGGTCCATGCGCTGGACAATTTCGAGCAACTGCTCGGGGTTGGGGGTCGGTGGCGGCGTCACTGGGAAGGATTCTAGCTTGCCCGTCTCCGAATTCGGGTTCGATTGCGGACCAAGAACCCTGGAGAGTGGGGGTCTATGAGCAACCTGACTGGAGGAAGCGTCTCCCAGCGAATCGCCCGCCGAATTGCGAGTCAGGGCCCAATCCCCTTTGCGGCGTTTATGGATGCCGCGCTTTATGGCGAGGGTGGTTACTACGCGGTCGATCGTCCGCTGATCGGTCGTCACGGTGATTTTGTAACCGGTTCCCGGTCTCGACTGTTTGCTAACGCGACCGATCGACTCTTGGCAAAGCTGGATCAACAGTTGGGAAGGTCGGCTGATTTCTTGGAGGTTGGATTTGGCGATGGTCAGCACTTGAGCCACTTGGTGGATCAGGGACGAAGCCAGGGCTTGTTCGCCCATGATCGAGTCAAGCGACCCTTGCCCGGTGAAGTCTCGTGGATCGACCCGTTGCAGTCCGCCGCCATCATCGGGCTGGTTTTCTCCTATGAACTGTTTGACGCCCTGCCGGTGCATCGTTTGATTTGGCGGTCAGGGCGGTTGCGAGAGCTGTGGGTCCAAGTCGAACCACCAGCAGGCAAAGAGGTAGACAGCGAGCCTTCCAGCGATGCCCACTTCGTCTGGCTGGAGGATGAACTATCCGATCCGAACTTGGAGGAAATGGTCGCTGGGATGAACCTTGAAAACGGACAGATAGTGGATCTGTCCCCTGGCTGGGATCCGCTCTATCGCCAGCTGGCGGGGACGCTGCAGCGCGGACTGTTGCTTACCTTTGACTACGGCTACTCCAAAGCGAAATTGACCGACGCTCGAATTCGCAGGCACGGCACCTTGGCCTGCTATCGAGAGCATCAAGTACACCGCGATCCTTTTGTCCATGTCGGGGAGCAAGACCTCACCGCGCACGTCGACTTCAGCCTACTGCGCCAAACTGGAGAAGCAGCTGGGCTGACCACGCTCGGCCGCTTCAAGCTCGCCGAATGGCTAACCGCTTTTGGTCTCTTTGATGATCTCGCTGACGCCGACCACCAGACTCGCGAGGAAGCCCAACTGTTGCTGAACCCGGCTGGGATGGGGTCGGAGATTCAGGTGCTGGTGCAGGCTCAAGGGGGAATGGCTGGTGTGATTCAACCGTTGCTCGCCTCGGCATCTTCGAATTATTGATATTACGAAAGACCGAGCGGTGGAACCGGCGAGGGCCGCCTCAGGACTGATTCCAGCAATGCTTCTTCGCCCAACAAGGCAGCCTATGTTGGGGAGGTTGGTACTGCAGAAAAACGATTTCTGGTTAGCAACGTATTGTTTAATCGTGGGAAGATCCACTGCGGGAAAGTTGTCTTGGGTAAATCTGGAGGATTGCTCGGGCTGGCGTCTTGCCGATTCTGGACGGGACACGGGTAATGAACCAGACAATGATCCGAACCAAACAGAACCTAATTTGTCTCGCCCTGGGGCTTATGGCGTGGCCATCGGTCGCGCTGGAGTTGGAAGTGACCAGCGACCGGGTGGTGCTGCAAGATCATTCTGCAGCCGGAGTGGCGATTGTTGGCGCCTATCATGAAGCGTCGGATAGCGATCGAGTTCTGCGTAAGGTTCAAGTTGTGGATAGCGAGCTTGTCCTCGATTCGGAGATCGCAGTGCGCTCGATCTGGGTGGCCGTGGACTTAGGTTCTGGTGAAAACCAAATCCACACTCCGAAGGACGTGGTTGGCACCAATCTCTACACCCCGGAGTTTCAAAGCTCGGCGCTTCGATACTTTGATCGCTTGGGGCTGCTGGGCGATCAACTGGACTTGGTCGTGGTTCGCCAGGGCGGCAAAGGGGTTGCGGTTTGGTACGGCAGATTCTCTGAGCAGCAGGCCCGGAGTCGCGACCGCAATGCGGATTGGCTCAATAGCTCGATTTCCGACCTAGCCCGGGTGAATCCTGGCAAGGGCAAGTTAAATCGGTTGAAGAGTGGTGATCTAGTGATTGGATTTGAAGCCCAGACCTTGGCCCATTTTACGGTAGAGATCGGCGAGTAGTCGAAGCGCGCCATGTGCGTTGCAAGCATCGCCAAGCTAGCTGTGGCGGCGTAGAGGTTGGATCTTCCAGTAGGTCGCCGATCGCCATAGCCACTCCAGCGGTCCAAAGCGAAAGTGCGTCAGCCACCAGCGGCTGAACACCATCTGCAGCCCGAAGACCACCACGATGTAACCAACCTGCTGAAGCGGTGTGAGTTTGCCTAACAGCCCCAGTCCCCAGCCGTAGAACACGGCGGTGCCGATCAGCGACTGGGCCAAATAGTTCGACAGTGCCATGCGGCCCGCCGGGGCAAAGTGCTGCAGCCATTGTCGAGCCCCTGTCTGCATCAAGAGAGCGACCGCTGCGACCATCGCCAGCGCCAATGCCATTCCCGAGGCGGTCTTGGTGAAGAAATTTAGGACCATCCACCACGAAAGGGAATGCTGGTCGGCTTGGCTCCAGGTTCCGTAGACGAACAGGATCGACAGAGGGATTCCGATCAGCAGGGTGGCAACCAGGAGTTTGTCAAACTCAGCTTTGAGTTTGGCGGCTCGACCGATCAAGTTATTGCGACCGAAGTAGGCACCGACCATGAAGATGCCGGCGAGAATCAGCCACAGAGGTCCGACAAACACCCTCTTGCCAACATTTTTGGCGCGATAAGCGAGTGTGTCGAAAAACCTGCCGTCGGCGAAGATCGCCATGTCCGCCGCATGCTCTTCTACTCTCTCGGGGTCGTTCGAAGTCGCTCCAGTCTGCATTTGATTCTCTGCCTCTTGCATCTGTTCCCAGATGCCATGCTCACTTTCGGTGAGTTCATTGCCCGCCAGAGCGGCTTCTCGTACTTCGAAGCCATAAGCCAAGAAGCCAGCCATGGGAAGAAACAGTCCGAATATCAGCAGCCCTGCCATAACCAGCGCGAGCCAACCGGGAAGTTTGTCCCTTCGGCCCTTGCTCAGTTTACGAACTCCTCGATCCAGAAGTCTCTTGATGCCGTAGAAAAGCAGAAGAAGCATGCCACTGATGGCGTAAGCGTTGAGGATATCTCCCTGCCACAACACCACGACGTGGAAGACACCAATAAGAAGCAGCAGGACCATGCGCCATAAGAAACGGAGCGCAAAAAGCTGCCCTTTGGCTTCAGCGCGGTTGAGCTGAACCGCGAATCCGACCCCAAATAAAAATGCAAAGAGGGTGTAGAACTTTCCTTGGACCAAGAACAGCTTGAGAAGTTCGACGCCGTAGTCGATTGGGCCTAGCTTGTCCCAGGCGACGCCGAACCAATCGAGCGGCTGGGACATCGCGGTTACATTGACGAAGAGGATTCCCAGTAGCGCGATACCGCGGAGAACATCGAGAGTGACAATCCGCTCGGCTGAGCCGATCGGACTGGGTGCTTCGGAAGGCGCTGGTGCTTCGGAGGGCGCTGTGTCGATCGATTCGGAAGCTGCGAGCGCGTCAGAACCGACTCCTAAGACCGTATTGTCCTGCATAGTCCCGATACGCTACACAGAGAGGGAGTGTTTCGCCAGCCACGTTTGGCGCGGATAACGGCAACGAGTTCTGCCGTAGGCTTTGGTGTCGAGACCTGGGTGCTTGGGTCGTCACAGGAGGATCGTGAAATTCGCACCGAAGGATCGGATTATCGTTGATCTGGGTCTTGACCGCGATGTCAGCTTCAGTAACCTTGACGGATGTTTGACACCCCCTAGCCACACGGCGAGAATACGCCCGGCACTGCCTGTCAGTACTGGCTGTCAGGTACCAGCTCACAACGACTTATGATTAGCACTTAGCAAATGCAGGAATATTTACCAATCCTTGTTTTTGTCGTGGTTGTGATTTTGTTCCTTGCCGCGACCTTGATCGCTGCTTGGGCGTTGCGTCACAGCGGCCACGGGCTAACCAACTTGGATGCCTACGAGTGTGGCAACGAAGTGGAGAGCTTGGCCCATGATCGACGTTTTTCGATCCGCTACTACTTGATCGCGGTCTTGTTTGTGGTGTTCGATGTAGAGACCGTATTCTTGTTTCCCTGGGCGGTGATGTTTGACCGCTTGGCATTGTTTGGGTTTATTGAGATGGTGGTATTTCTGACCATCTTGATTGTTGGATACGTTTACGTTTGGCGCAGAGGGGCACTCAATTGGGCCTAATTGGACCGAATACTCCAGACATCATCACCACCAAGTACGACGCGGTCTTTAACTGGGCGCGGCGTTCGGCGATTTGGCCGATGCAGTTTGGCCTGGCCTGTTGTGCGATTGAGATGATGGCGGTTCTCGACCCGCGGCATGACATGTCGCGATTCGGGGCGGAAGTCTTTCGCGCCAGTCCGCGGCAGAGTGATTTGATGATTGTCGCCGGAACGGTGACCGAGAAGATGGCTCCGATCGTCCGCCGCCTGTGGGATCAGATGCCGGAGCCAAAGTGGGCAATTGCCATGGGAGCGTGCGCTACCTGTGGTGGCCCTTACCGGACCTACGCGGTTACTCAGGGCGTGGATCGAGTGATTCCGGTCGATGTATACGTGCCGGGTTGCCCGCCGCGGCCAGAAGCGCTGCTCTGGGGTCTGTTGCACTTGCAGCGCAAGATCGATCGCATGTCCGTCAAGGATCTGTCTCTCAAAGACCAGTCGGCAGAAGTGGCACCCGAGGGGCTGGCGATCGGCCAGACGGTGATCGCCGAATCCCAACAAAGGAACCAGCCCTAGGTGGACCACCCGGTGAGCGACGAACAACCCCAGACTCCTGAACATAAGCCGGTGGAAGCTTCCACCGAGGCCTCTGCGCCGCCTCCGGTCGAAGAAAAGCCGCCCTGGCTCTCGAATCCAGCTACCCCGGAATGGCAGGAAGCGGGCACCGACCCATTGGTCGAGGGCCTATCGGGACACCAAGGCGCGATCGTCCAAGCGAGAACCTTCGCCGGGGATTTGGTGGTGGAGATCGTCAGCGACAAGATCGCCGAGGTTTGCACTGAACTCAAGCAGCAGGGCTTCATCATGCTGGTGGATCTCTGTGGGGTCGACTATCCGGATCGAGAGGTTCGTTTCGAGGTCGTCTACCACCTCTACAGCTTTGATCAGAATCGCCGCATTCAACTGAAAGTGTTAGTGGCCGATGGCAACGAAGTGCCGACTGTGTCGTCGGTATGGCGCGCCGCCAACTGGATGGAACGGGAAGCCTTTGACATGTACGGCATCCGTTTTACTGACCACCCGGATATGACCCGTATTCTCACCTGGGAGGGTTTCAACGGTTACCCACTGCGCAAGGACTTCCCGGTGGAAGGGATTGATACCGGCGCGGCTGCTTACCCTGAGTACTACCTGAACGAAGCTGGTCCGGTGGCGGGTACCGGGACCGGCTGGAAGCCGCCGCAGCCTCTAGAGCCAGAATCTAAAGAAGACGCGGCTGAGGGAACGGAGAGCTAGCGGTGACCAACGATCAGACGATGACCGATCATCTCTTTGATGTGCAGGAGATGGACCTCAACTTCGGTCCTCAGCATCCGTCCACCCACGGGGTGTTGCGCCTCAAGCTCAAGGTCGATGGCGAACGCGTGATCGACTGCTATCCGGTGATCGGCTACTTACACCGAGGCACCGAGAAGCTCTTCGAGTTGAACCCGTTCTTTCAGAATGTACCCCACACCGACCGTATGGATTATGTTGCCGCGGCGACCAACAATCTGGCTTACGTCGGTGCGGTGGAGAAGCTGCTGGGGCTGACTCCGACTCCGCGGGCGCAGTACATGCGCACCATTCTTTGTGAGCTCCAGCGGATCTCCAGCCACTTGCTGTGGTTGGCAACTCACGCGATTGATATCGGTGCGATGACGCCGTTTTTCTACTGCTTCCGGGAACGGGAAGTCATTCTCGACCTGTTTGAAGAGTACTGCGGAGCGCGTCTGACGCTTAACTGCATGCGCCCTGGTGGCATGCCGTACGACTTGCCGGTGGGTTGGGTCGATCGCTGCCGGAAGTTCGTCGATGGCTTCCCGGCCAAGGTCGACGAATATGAAGGTTTACTCACTAACAACCGCATTTGGAAACAGCGTACGGTGGGAGTGGGCGTGATCTCCAAAGAGCTGGCGATTGACTATGCCCTGACCGGGCCGATGCTGCGCGGATCGGGCGTCGCGTGGGATTTGCGCAAGGAGATGCCCTACGCCGCCTACGACGAGGTTGAGTTTGAGGTCCCGGTGCGCGACGAGGGCGACACCTACGCTCGCTATTTGGTGCGTATGGAAGAGATGCGCCAGTCGAACTCGATTGTTATTCAGTGTCTCGACGCCCTGCCGGACGGGCCGATCGATTGTAAGAAGCCGCGCGTGCTCAAGGCGCCCAAAGACAGTGAGGTCTACTACTCGATCGAAGGGCCCAAGGGAGAGATTGGTTTCTACATCGTCGGTGACGGCACACCGCAGCCACATCGCTGCCACGTGCGCGCACCGTCGTTTATCAATCTTCAGTGTCTGCCGGACCTGGTCGAAGGGCATTTGCTGGCGGACTTGGTGGCGATCATTGGCACCACCGACATCGTGCTCGGGGAGGTGGATCGATGATCCAGAACCCGATGCTGATTGCCGCGATCAAGATCGCCGCGCTGTTGTTCTTGGGGATCTTGCCGTTGATCACCTACCTGGTATTGGCTGAGCGCAAGATCCTTGGCTTCCTGCAGGTCCGCACTGGTCCCAATCGGGTTGGCCCATGGGGTCTACTGCAGCCGATTGCCGACGTCGTCAAGCTGCTGGCCAAAGAAGACATTGTGCCGACCAAAGCGGTGCGCTGGGCGTTTATTCTCGCCCCGTGCTTGGTGGTTGGCCCAGCATTCTTGATCTATTCGGTGATTCCCTTTGGTCCCTCGGCGGAACACACTGGCGGGGCGATCGATTTTTTCGTCGCCGACGTCAATGTGGCTCTGCTGCTGGTGGTGGCCTTCGCCACTTTGGGGGTCTACGGCATTATTCTCGGTGGTTGGGCGTCTAACAGTAAGTTCTCGCTGCTCGGTGGTCTGCGTTCGGCAGCGCAAATGATCGCTTACGAGATTCCGCAAGGATTCTCCTTGGTGGTGCCGGTGCTTTTGGCGGGGACCATGTCGTTGACCGGTATCGTCGAGCATCAATTTGAGAGCGGGCGGTGGTTCGTCTTTGCGTTTTTCCCACTCGGTTTGATCGCGTTCTTTATCTACTTCGTTGCTGGAGTGGCAGAGAGCAACCGCAACCCGTTTGACTTGCCGGAAGCGGAGTCCGAGTTGGTCGCTGGGTTTCACACCGAGTATTCGGGGATGCGTTTCGCCCTGTTTTTCCTCGGCGAGTACGCCAACATGATCGCCATCTCCTCGGTCGCTGTGACCTTATTTCTGGGGGGTTGGCATCGGCCGTTTCCCAATATCGAGGCGCTGTCGTTTCTCGACTTTGGCTTCTTGCCTGCTGGCGTGGTGGGGTTGATTTGGTTTTCGCTCAAGGTGTTTGGCTTCTTGTTCGTCTACATCTGGTTTCGCGGAACCTTTCCCCGCTACCGTTTTGATCAACTGATGGACTTGGGCTGGAAGTGGCTGATCCCAATGTCGATGGCGTTGGTGCTGTTGACTGGTTTGGTGAAGGTTTTGTTGATTGGGAAGGCACTGTGATTGGGAAAACACTGTGATGGGGACGGTACGTGATGGGGAAAGCACTGTGAGCTTGCGTCGTTGGGCAGACAAATTCATGCTCTTGGACCTGTTCGCAGGCCTGGGCATCACCTTCCGTCACCTGTTTCACAAAAAAGAGACGATCCAATATCCGGAGGCTCGCTCCGAGCCCGCCCATCGCTTTCGCGGCATGTTCCGGCTCGACGAGGACCGGTGTATCAAATGCACCATCTGTGCGCGTGATTGCCCGATTGACATCATTTATATCGATTGGCATCAAGAGGTCAACGAAGAGACCAGCAAAAAAGAGAAGGTGCTCGACCGTTTCGACATCGACATTCAGCGCTGCATGTTTTGTGGCCTGTGCGAAGAAGGCTGCCCGACTAACCCCAAGTCGATTTGGCTGACTTCCAAGACTTACGAATTGGCTTCTTACGACCGTTGGTCGAACCTCTATGTCGATATGGACGAGTTGCAAGAGTGGCGAGTGCGCCCGGAATACACCGATCAGGAGGTGTCGTGATCGACGGCGGCATGATTCTTTTCCTGATCTGCGCGGTGATCGCCGTCGCCGGGGCTCTTGGCGTGGTTACCTTGCGCAATCCGATGTACGGAGCGCTGTGCCTGCTGACCACCTTTGCTGCGGTCGCGGTATTGTTTCTGCTGCGCTACGCCGGTTTTGTCGCCGTGGTGCAGCTGTTCGTCTACGGCGGCGGAATCATGGTGTTGTTTCTGTTTGTCATCATGTTGGTGCGCTTTGAAGATTTGCGCGAGGTTCGTCGCTATCAACGATCGGTGGTTGTCGGTACTTTGATCATCGCCGGAGTGGTGGTGATGCTGGGTGGTGTTTTGCTAACCACGGATTTTGGTCAAGTCGCCGATACGGCGGCCTTGGTCCAGGTCGAGGGCGAGGCCTTGGGCAATCCCCAGGCGGTCGCCTGGTCGCTCTATCGAGAATTCCTGCTGCCTTTTGAAATCGCCTCGCTATTCTTGTTGGTAGCGATGATCGGCGCAGTGGTTCTGGCGCACAAGGAGTAGTTGTGGAGAGCATTGGAACTCATCACTACCTGATCCTCAGCTTGGTGCTGTTTGCTATCGGCATGTTCGGAGTGTTGTTTCGTCGCAACATGATCACGGTCCTGATGTCGATCGAGTTGTTGCTCAACGCGGTCAACATCAATCTGGTTGCTTTTTCCTACCAAGCGGGGGACCTGCTGGGGCAGGTGTTTACCATCTTCACCATTACGGTTGCTGCCGGAGAAGCGGCGGTAGGGCTGGGGATTTTGGTGGCGCTGTTTCGCTTGCACGGCGGTGCCGAGGTCGACTTGGCTCAGGAGCTCAAAGGCTAGGCGATGCTGAATCTACTCTGGATCATCCCTTGCCTGCCGCTGTTTGCGGCGCTGCTCAATGGCGTCTTCTTGAGAGGCCGCGTCGGCAAGTCGGCGGTCAATGTGATTGCTGTCGGATCGATTGGCTTGACCACATTGCTGGCGGTGATGGCGATTGGTGGCTACTTGGGAAGCGCGGAGTACGCCGCTGGTAAACCCTACGAACAGGTCGTCTACTCGTGGATTCAGGCTGGCGACAACCCGGTCGCCGATGGAACTGCGAAGGTAACGATTGACGCCGGTTTCCGGCTCGATCCGTTGTCGGCGGTGATGTTGTTCGTGGTCACTTTTGTTGGATTCTGGATTCACGTCTACTCGATTGGCTACATGTCGCACGAGGACGGCTACCAGCGTTATTTCACCTATCTCAACTTGTTCATGGGGGCGATGCTGCTGCTGGTTCTGGGCAGCAACTACTTGGTGATGTTTGTCGGTTGGGAGGGAGTGGGGCTGTGTTCGTATCTGTTGATCGGGTTCTACTTCAAGGAAGAGTTTCCCCCGTTCGCCGGTCGCAAGGCGTTTTTGGTCAATCGGATCGGTGACTTTGCCTTCATCATCGCGTTGCTTGCCCTGGTGTCTAAGTTTGGCACCCTCAACTTCGCCAAGATCTTCCACGCCATCGAAGCCAATCCGGCGATGGTCACCGGCGACTATCTGTTGGGGATGTCGTTTGCCGGTTTTGTCACTTTGTGTTTGTTCATCGGCGCCACCGGTAAGAGCGCGCAGATTCCGCTTTACGTCTGGCTGCCCGACGCCATGGCCGGTCCGACGCCGGTCTCGGCGTTGATCCACGCCGCCACCATGGTCACCGCCGGTGTCTACATGGTGGTGCGTTCCAACGCCCTGTACCAGTTGGCGCCGAGTACCTCGGCGATTGTTGCCGTGGTCGGTTGTCTGACCGCGATCTTTGCCGCCACTATCGCCTTGGCACAGACCGACATCAAGAAAGTGCTAGCGTACTCGACGGTTTCCCAGTTGGGTTACATGTTCTTGGCGGCCGGAGTCGGTGCCTACAGTGCCGCGATCTTTCATCTCGGAACCCACGCCTTTTTCAAGGCGCTGCTGTTTCTGGGTTCTGGGTCGGTGATTCACGCCATGGGCGGCGAGCAAGACATGCGGAAGATGGGCGGTTTGCGTAAGTGGATGCCCGCTACTTTTACGACTTTCACCATCGGCACCCTGGCGATCGCAGGAATTCCGCCATTGGCGGGGTTTTTCTCCAAGGACCAGATTTTGGCGTCGACCTTTGAAGGTGGTTGGACACTACTTTGGGTCGTCGGGCTGATCACCGCCGGCCTAACTGCGTTTTATATGTCCCGAGCTGTCTGGATGACCTTCTTCGGCGAGTTTCGGGGTAGCGAAGACCAAGAGCACCATTTGCATGAATCACCCTCGGTGATGACCTGGCCGCTGCGTATTCTGGCGGTTGGTGCGGTGGTGGCTGGTTTTCTGGGGATGCCCAAGTTCTGGGGCTTGCCTTTTTGGAATGGCGGCAACTGGATCGATTCCTTTTTGTCTCCGGTGATCGCTCACGTTGGCCACGGCGAGGAACACGGCCAGCATCTGTCTTTGAGTCTCGAATGGGGTCTACTGGTGCTCTCTGTGGTGGTAGCAGTGACCGGAATTTGGTTCGCTAGGCGAACCTACGGCGGCGACAAGGGTTTGTCGGGTGGCGAGGCGTTGGCGCAACGGTTCCCGGCTCTTCACCGTTTGTTTTTGGGTAAATATTTTGTCGATGAGTTGTACGACGCGACCGTAGTTCGAGGAACCAAGGCCTTGGCCCAAGGGTTATTTCGCTTTGACCATGGGGTGATCGACGGAATCTTGGTCAATGGCACCCGGCACGTGACGGTTGCGATTTCCTTGTTGTCCGGGTTTCTTGATCGCTATGTGGTGGACGGCTTGGTTAATTTTTCTGGCTGGATATCGAAGCAAGGCTCCAAGGCTTTTCGTGGACTCCAAACCGGAAGCGTTTCGCAATACGCGTTGACGATCGCGATCGGACTCTTTGCACTCATTTTGAGCAGCTTGTACTTGTGGCGGTAACGCAGAGGTAACCATGTTCGACTGGACACACCAGATACCAATTCTCAGCTTGATCTGTTTCTTGCCCTTGGTCGGGGCGCTGATCTGCTTATTCCTTCGCGATGGCGAGACCGTGCGTAAGTTTGCCACTGGGGTCGCCGTCATCGACATGGTTGTGGCTCTGCCGCTGTGGTTTTCGTTTGAGCGCTCGGGAGAGTTGTTTCAGTTTCGCGAGAGTTTGGCTTGGATTCCGACCATTGGCGCTCGGTTTGAATTTGGCATCGACGGGATGGCCTTGCTGCTAATTCTGATGACTACCATTTTGGGGGTCTTAGCGTTCGTCGCCTCGTGGTCTTCGATCAGCGAGCGCAAGAAGGAGTACTACATCTGGCTGCTACTGCTGCAGACCGGCATGCTGGGCACCTTTATGGCCCTGGATTTGTTCCTGTTCTACGTCTTCTGGGAAGTGATGTTGGTGCCGATGTACTTCATCATTGGTATCTGGGGTGGCGCCCGCAGACGCTACGCTGCGATCAAGTTTTTCCTCTATACGCTGTTTGGTTCGGTGTTGATGTTGCTCGGTATCCTGGCGCTCTATTTCTTCAACGCTGGTGGATTTCTGGGAGTCGAAGGCCTAGGTAACGACCCGACTTTCTCGGTACTGAAATTCCACGAGATCGGAGCCCTGATTCCGTTCGGTCTCCAGAGCTGGATCTTTCTGGCTTTGTTCATCGGCTTTGCGATCAAGGTTCCGATGTTTCCTTTTCATACTTGGCTGCCCGACGCTCACGTTGAGGCCCCGACTGCTGGTTCGGTGATTTTGGCCGGTGTCCTGCTAAAGATGGGAACCTACGGGTTCGTCCGTTTTGCGATGCCGATCGTCCCCGCCGGAACTCTCAGGTGGATGCCATGGGTCGCCGCGTTGGCGCTGATCGGTATCGTTTACGGTGCCTTGGTGGCGATGGCCCAGAAAGACATGAAGAAGCTGGTGGCGTACTCGTCGGTGTCACACATGGGTTTCGTGATGATCGGTCTGTTTGCGCTCAACGTGGCCGGGCTGCGCGGCGGAATCCTGCAGATGATCAACCACGGGCTGTCCACCGGTGCTTTGTTTTTGCTAGTGGGTATCCTCTACGAGCGTCGCCACACTCGTTTAATTTCTGAATACGGCGGGATCTCTTCGGTGATGCCGATGTACGCGACGATCTTTCTGATCATCACCATGTCTTCGATCGGGCTGCCGACGCTCAATGGGTTTGTCGGCGAGTTCGCGATCTTGCTGGGGGCCTTTCTGCGCAACCCATGGTGGGCAGTGATTGCCGCGACCGGGATTGTGCTGGGAGCCGCGTACATGTTGTGGATGTTCCAGCGGGTGTTTTTTGGGCCGATCGACAAGCCAGAAAATGAAGGTCTGTTGGATTTGAGTCGCCGCGAACTGGGTTATTTGCTGCCCCTGGTGGTGCTTTGCTTCTGGATCGGTCTCTATCCCAAGCCATTCTTTGACGTCTTAGAAAAGCCGGTTGACTACGTGGTGGGCAAGATTGCCGCGGCTGAAAACGCGATGGAGGCCGAGTAAGGTAGATGCCGTTCCCGTTCTCAGAGTTTCTCTATCTGACGCCTGAGGTCTTCCTGGCGACGCTCGCGTTGGGCTTGTTGCTGGGAGGGGTTGTGGGGCGCCGCGAACTCTCGGCCAAGACCGCGGGTGTCGTCAGCATCGTCGCCCTGCTGATTACTGGGGTGTTGGTGGTTCTGGGTTGCGGCGGAAATCAGGGTGTCATCTTGGCGGGGCTGTTTGTTGCAGATGGCTTCGGCTTCTTTTGGCGCTTGGTGTTGATTGGGGCCTCTATTTTGTCGGTGATCCTGGCGGTTCCCTTTCTCCAGGGTCATCGGGTGCGAGCAACCGAGTTCTTTGCCCTGCAGCTGCTCGCCACAGTGGGGATGATGTTGATTCCCAGTGGTTTCCATCTGCTCTCGATGTGGATTTCCCTTGAGTTGATGGCGCTCGCGAGCTACGTGTTGGCTGGATACTTCCGCGACCAGCGAAAATCGGTGGAAGCTGCACTCAAGTACTTCATCCTCGGCGCCCTTTCGAGCGGCATCCTGCTCTATGGAGTTTCGCTGCTCTACGGTGCGACCGGAACCTTGCGCCTCGATGAAATGGGGTCTGCCCTGTCCACTGGCGTGTCATCGCCGATGGTTACAGCAGGCTGGTTGATGCTCGCCGTTGGCTTGTTGTTCAAGGTCGCTGCGGCGCCATTTCATGTCTGGACTCCCGACGTCTATGAAGGGGCGCCGACCCCGGTGACGGCATTTCTCGCCACCGGGTCCAAAGTGGCATCTTTTGCCTTCCTGTTGCGGGTGTTCTACCAAGCGCTGCCGGTTTCTCTGGACTGGCAGGTGGTGATCGCAGCAATCGCCGCCCTAACCATGATCTGGGGCAACCTGGCCGCCCTAACCCAAGACAACGTCAAGCGCATGCTGGCCTACAGTTCGGTGGCCCATGCTGGGTACATTTTGATCGGCGTGGTTGCCGCCAGCCGCACTGGGCTGTGGGCGTCGCTGTTTTATCTGCTCGCTTACACCTTGATGACGGCCGGAGTTTTTGCCGTGGTCATCGCCTTAGAGCGAGGCGGTTACGCTGGCGAGACCTATGACGACTACAAGGGTCTCGCGGCGAGATCGCCGGGAATGGCTGCGATGCTGCTGGTCCTGCTGTTGTCGTTGACCGGCATCCCCCCCACCGGTGGCTTTGTCGGCAAGCTCTACTTGTTTGGCGCCGCCGTCGAGTCAGGCTATGCCTGGTTGGCTGTGGTCGGGGCGTTAACCAGCGTATTGTCGTTGTTCTACTACTTCGGCTTGGTGGTGCGCATGTATCTGCACGACGCGGACGAGGCGACTCCAGAACCGCTGTCCTCCCCATGGTTGTGGGCCGCTGTCAGCCTATGTACCGCAGGAATCCTACTCCTCGGCTTGATGCCGGAGTGGGCGATTCGTTGGGCTGCCGATAGTCTTATCGCGTACTGATTCACTTGCCACGCTCTTATGTCCATATTGAAGTCGACTTTTGGTTGTGTGGCATTGTTGGTTATTGGCGCATGCGATCGAAAGGTTGAGCTTGCTGACTGCACTCCTTCTCTGGTACTTCGATTGGAGGAGTTTGGGGACGCATTCTTACAAGCTGACAAAGATAAGTTGGGTTCAATGCTGAGCGAGGACTATATTCACACCAACGGTAGTGGCTTGGTCTTGAGCAAGGGTGATTGGCTGTCTTGGATCCAAACGGAACGGAAACGAATTGAATCAAGGACGGTCCGCTATGATGAGTACCAGAACTCTGACGTGCGCTTTCAGATCTACGATGACGTTGCGGTGATCACGGGGTCGAATTTCGCTGCCGGAATCCGTGAAGGAGAGGCGTTCTCTCGTACTCTGCGTTTTACACACACTTGGTTGTGTGTTGACGGTGAATGGAAGCGTGCTTCATTTCATGATCCACCTCTCGTAACCGATTAGACCTGCAGAGTCGCCCAGCTAGCAATTAGAATGGCACCAATCCTGCGTATTTGAGTGGGATGGGAAGTTCGTCCGTGGCACAACCAAAAGCACATCCAGAGCCGACCGCCATCACGGCTTGGGATTTTGAATCGGCGACCATGCCGTACCTGGACGCTCTGTACAACACAGCGGTACGCATGACCAGAAATCCCCACGATGCTGAGGATTTGGTTCAAGAGACTTTTTTTAAGGCATACCGGCACTACGACAAGTTTGAGGAAGGCACCAATCTCAAAGCTTGGTTGTTTCGGATCATGAAGAACACCTTCATCAACAACTATCGAAAAACGCAGTCGCGCCCGATTGAAAGTGATTTTGGCGAGATCGAGGAGTCCCTGGAGAGCCGCATGACCTCACCCTGGGGAGAAGCGATTCGCGACCCAGAGGCCGAATTCCTCGAAAAAGTGGTCGACGAAGGAGTGGTCACGGCTCTGAATAATCTGCCGGAGGACTATCGAATGACGGTCATTTTGGCTGACCTGGAACATTTTTCCTACAAGGAAATTGCGGAGATTTTGGATATTCCCTTGGGTACCGTAATGAGCCGTCTGTATCGGGGCCGCAAGCTGCTTGAAGCGGCGATGCTCGAATACGCTCGCCGCCGGGGTTATTTGCGTGAGGATGGACCGAGCAAGCAGAGAACCAAGGAGTTGGAATAACTACGGGCCACGCCTGGGTTAGCCAAACAGAGGATCTGATGAAAACCAAGTCCGAGTGCGAAGACCACATTGACTGCGAAAAGATCCGAGAGATGGTCTTTCTCTACTATGACAACGAGCTAGATCGAGCGACCATGCTGTCGTTTTATCGCCATGCAGAACGTTGTCCAGAATGCTGGCGTCGAGTCGGCTACACCACCCGGCTTTTGACTTCGGTGACTTTGCGACTTCGCCGCAATTCTGCACCGAACGCTCTACGAGACCGGATCCTAAGCGTCCTGGAACGCTGAGGGTATTGAGATGAAATTATCAGTAAGTTTGTTGGTCATGACCCTAGTTCTGGGTTTGTTGGTGGCGCTTCCCGCGACCGCAGCGGACGGAGATTCGTTCCGCCTTGAGGCGCTCAACGGCGGCCGCGCTTTGGAGCCCGGAGACTTGGAGAGTGGGGCGGTGATTGTTGTGTTTTGGGCCGGTTGGTCGCCTCGCTGTCGGGATATTGCCGAGCGAACCAACGCCATCGTCGAAGAATGGGGAGACCGGGCACGAGTGATCACCGTCAATTTCCAGGAGGACCAGGAAACGGCGCAAGATTTTGTCGGGGACAGTCTCAATGCGGATACCTATCTTGATGAAGACGGTTCGTTTTCCAAGCAACACACCATGACTTCCCTTCCTGGATTATTGATTTACCGTGACGGTGAAGTGGTTTTTCGCGGTAAGCTGCAGCTCGATTCCAGTGGGCTTATCGCCCACACCCTTGACTAGAACGATCGGATAGTACCCGACTGTAGGCTGGTTTGGAGCAATGAGTGGATGCAGCACCCTAAGAAAGTTCTGTTTGTAATCTACGGAGCAGCCGTTGCTGGTGGGCTGTGGCTGAACCTTACGGAGTTCTCGCCCCCGGCATTTCAGACCAATCTGGCGACTCGTTATAGCAATGGATTGGCCGCCCACCCAGATGATGCAGTTCCGTCGGGGCTCCTTACCTCGACTACTTTGGTGCCTTACCGTATCCAAGAGGGGCAGACGCTGGGAGAAGTCTTTGAATCGCTGGGCCTTAACGACGCAGATCGCCGACAGCTGGTCGGATTGGCCTCCTCAAGAGTCGATCTTCGCAAACTTCGTCCCGGAAATACTTATCGACCTCATTTCGCCAACGGGCAGTTAGCTCGATTCGACCTTGGGGTTGATGGTCGCGGTGAGTTGGCGATGATTCGCAGCCATGACGGTTGGTCTGAGTCCTACCGTGAGTTCGAGCGTTTGACAGAACTGGTGGCTATCCAGGGACACCTGGACAGTTCGCTGGAGCAAGATGTGCGCGACGCTGGAGCGGAGGGCATGTTGGCTTACAAAATGGCCGATGTCTTTCAGTGGGACCTAGATTTTTCGCGAGATCTTCGAGTGGGAGACGAGTTTGAAGTGGTTTTTGAGCGCGTCTACCTAGATGGAGAGTATCGAGGTCTCGGCGATGTGGTTGCGGCGGTGTATCGGGGCGGTAATCGAGAGCTACGGGGTTATCGTTACGGTGACGAATCCGGCTACTACGACCAAGAAGGCCGACCACTACAAAAGATGTTTCTTCGTTCGCCGATGCAATACTCGCGTATCACTTCGCGCTTCTCCAGGCGTCGCTTTCATCCGGTGCTTAAGCGCAATCGACCCCACTACGGAGTCGACTACGGCGCTCCAAGAGGAACTGCGGTTCGGGTTACGGCCAATGGCACCGTGGTCTCTGCTGGCCGGAACGGTGGCGCTGGCCGGATGGTCAAAGTTCGCCATACCAGTGGCTACCAAACCGCTTATCTCCACTTGTCGGGTTACGGCAAAGGAGTTCGTCGGGGGGCACGCGTCGCGCAAGGCCAAACCATTGGCTACGTAGGCTCCAGTGGACTCGCGACCGGGCCACACCTGGATTATCGAGTGGAGTACAACGGTCGGTGGATAAATCCATTGTCTCTCAATAACGTCCCAGCTGATCCGATTCCACTCGCAGAGCACGATCAGTTTCTGGTTTGGCGAAAAGTGATCGACCGTGCGCTGTCGAGTGGCCAGGTGGACAGCCAGCTTGCCGCTTTAATGACTCCCACTAGTTCCAGCGAGCCGGCGAGTTAGTTCAAAAATGCGGCGTGTGGTGGTGAGAACCGGCTGTCGGCTTGACTTGGCCGGCGGTACTTTGGACGTATGGCCAATCGGTGCTCTCCATCCTGGCGCCTCCACGGTCAACTTAGCCATTGATGTCGCAGTCGAGGTTGAGGCAGAGTTGCGCTCAGCGGGCTACGAGATCCAGATTGGAGAACAGCGCTTGGTGCGCTCGGATCTGGAGCAGCTCTCGGAGATTGCGGAAATCCGTCTTTTCACTTTGCTGCTGTCCGAGCTGAAAGCTCCACCGCTACGCTTGGCTGCGCGTTCACAATCGCCACGCGGAGCGGGACTGGGCGCTAGCTCGGCATTGTCTGTCGCCACTATCGCTGCGGTGGATCATTTATTTGGACGCGAGCGTACGGCTTCGCGGATCGTCGCCTTGGCGCGCGACGCTGAGGCTCGATTGATGGGGTTGCCGACTGGATGTCAGGACCACTACCCGCCGATGCTGGGCGGTGCCCTGCGCATCAGCCACGACCTGGGCGGTGAGGCGGTACAGACCCTAAACGTCGACCTGGAGGCCCTGGGGCGTCGCCTGCTGGTTTTCTTTAGTGGCCAAAGTCATATTTCCGCCGAAACTAACTGGGGGGTGTTCCGTCGCCGGATGGAGGGTGACCAAGAGACGGTGGAGAGATTTCAGCGGATCGCCGAGATTGCCGAGGAAATCGTCGAACCGCTGGAGACCGGGGATTTTGCCACCGTCGGTTCTCTGGTCGGCGAAGAATGGGAGCAGCGAAAAACCTTGGCCGAAGGGGTCACGACACCGCTCTTGGATCAGTTGATTGCCAAAGCTGGCGACTTGGGTGCCTATGGCGGTAAAGCAGGTGGTGCTGGCGGAGGCGGGTGTGTCTTTTTCCTGGCTCCTGAACAGCGGCGTTCAGCGATTGTCGAAGCTTTGGTGGAGCTTGGCGGACAACATCTTGAAGCTGCGCCCCAAGAAGACGGGATTGAGATCGTCTCAGAATGAGGTCATAAGCGTCCCGATCCTGTAGCGGTATCTAACTCGATCACGATCCGGTCCCCGGCTGAGAGAATCCAACTAGATTCAGCCTTTTCTCGGCACAGAGGCTGTCTTTGAACGATGGCTTGGTTCGGCTGTTGTCCCTGGCCTAGGGTTTGCAATCTCAGGCTTCTGGAGGTTGACCATGCGAAACAAGATCAACACTATTTGGATTCTTGGACTGGTGGTACTGATATTTGGACTGGCTCCCTTGGAGGCAGGATCGAGACACTACCGAGGACATCGCCGGTCCCATGTGAGTTTTCATGTCTATCCCTTTTCTTGGGGGTATTGGGGGCCGTGGGCCTATGGCGGCTATTACGGTGGACAGGCGTATCCGCGTCCGGCGTTGTCAATTCGTGACGTTGGTGCAATCAATCTCAAAGTTCGCCCCAAGAAGGCTGCGGTCTATGTTGATGGGGAGCTAGCTGGCAACGCTGGTCGCTTTGACGGATTTCCCGGCTATCTTTGGTTGGACCAAGGACAGCACCAAATTGTTCTGGAGTACGAGGGTTATCTAACGATCGCCAAAATAGTCGAAGTACGTGAGGGAACGCTCACGGATATCCGCTTGGAGATGCAGTCCGGGGACAGTCAGCCGGCAGCGGAACTCTTCCAGGCGGTGGAACCCAAGCCCACCCGCCCAGCGCACCGCGTTGCTGATCGTGATGAGCGCCCTCGGGATATTCCACGCGTCAGGGAGGAGGCACGGCCCTCTCGCAATACGGCCCAAGTGGAGGATGCTTTGGACGCACGAGACGAGTCAGCTCGTTTGAGCGTTGAGGTGACCCCTGAAGACGCGTCGGTCTATCTAGATGGTCGATTTTTGGGAACGGTGGCTGACCTAACCCGACTGCATGCCGGTATTTTGGTCAGCCCAGGTGCTCACACCTTGAGCGCGGTTCGGCCAGGCTACCTGGAGGCGGAAATCGACTTTGAAGCAGAATCAGCGGAAGAGTTGGTGCTTAAGATCGATCTGCGTTCCGAGTGAGCGCTAAAGAATCAACCGCTGCTCGTTCCATCTTGAGCAGCCAACTTTTGCGCTGACTGCCGCCCACGTAGCTGCCGGCGCCGCCTTTGTTGGTCACCACACGGTGACAAGGGATCAGTAGCGGAATTGGGTTCTGCACCAGGATCGAAAGTACCAATCGGTAGGCGTCATCACGACCGGCTCGCCGGGCAACCTGTTGGTAGGTCTTGGTGTCTCCATAGCGAATCTTGCTGACCTCACGAAAGACCCTACGGGCAAACGAATCCAAGGGTTGCTCGTCGAGCGAGAAATCAAGACCGACTTCGCGCCTCGCTCCGGCAAGAAACTCAGACAGCGCCCCAACCGAGTCTTCAACAAATTCCGAGCGACTGAATTCTGAAAATGGCGTGTAGATCTTGTGCCGTCCACCCTTGGGAGCAATCTCCAACTGGATCACTGTTTGGCCTCGAAAGGAAACGCCTAGGGCGCCAAACGGAGACGGAATCATCACTTGCATGAGTTCTTGTGTGGGCAAGTCGGACATCGGGCTAGGCTAGCATGAGCCTGGGTCAAGGTTGCAGTAGGAATTGTTGGGTTTTCCAGCGGCACCGCGTGAGCGTCGACACCAGATCTGTTGACGACTGCCAGTATTGGTTTTCCATCCATCTCGCTGCGACGCGGAACCGTGTTGCTCCCGCAAAAGGGAACGGGTTGACACGAAAGACTTCGGTTTCTGAATCACTGGCAAGCATTTTCTGAGCGGTGTATCCACCGGGCAGGGAAATGAACTCTTGGCTCTGGCACAGGGCAAGAGAGAGACTATCGGCTCGTTGCAGATGAGGGTAGAGGTTGCGAATTTCGCCGAGGCGCTCGTTGTCTTGTTCTAGTTCTAGAACCCAATCATCGAGCTCGGAGAAAAACTCTCCCCAGCCGGGATCGTTGCGTTGCTCGGCGTGGAGATCCAGGTTGTGCTGGGCGATCAATGCGCCAGCCAACGAATTCTGCTCGATGGAGCGTGCCGTTCCACGCAGCCATATTTCTTGCCTCAGCGGGTCGGGAATCCCACGAAAATCCACAATCCCAAAATCAGTCCTGGGTAGCGGCGAGGCGTCTGATTCGCGCCAGCCGTTGTCGTGTTCGCGGGTCGCCCAAAGGACTTCTTGACGCAGAGGATGGTCTGCAATCCCTCCATAACGCCACAGACCCAGAAGATCTGCGGCTAGCGCCGCGTGGTCATTTTGG
The DNA here is from genome assembly GCA_965248055.1 of Candidatus Multivoradales bacterium. Taxonomy (GTDB): domain Bacteria; phylum Acidobacteriota; class Thermoanaerobaculia; order Multivoradales; family JAHEKO01; genus CBDCXF01. The sequence continues at coordinate 1,524,224 of CBDFIJ010000004.1, read as the reverse complement.
GTAACGACACGGATGCGATCGCCTATCTCGGCAACAATCACATCAACTCACCCAGCGAGGTTCGCTCCGGTCAGTCGAGTTTGAGTTTGCCTTTGGCTGAGTCGCGACGCTTACGCTCTTTGGCTTGGTACTCGTTCAGGCAACTATCCTGAAGCACCATGGCGCACTCAAGGTAGTCGGTAATCTCAATGATTGCTGCTCGGATCGCCTTGCCCGCCGGAGTATTCGACTCGGTGGCCAAAGAACCGGACAAGCCAGAGCGATAACCGCCAACACTGAGTCCTCGCGAGGAGGTGGTGCCTTCGACCGTACGAATGTAGGAGACCTCACTACTGGTGGTGTCGACAACTCGCAAATCCACCGCGACGTAGGTCTCCGATTTCTTGCCGCCAACCCGGATCCCTTTGTAGCCCAGCCCGCCGCCCTTCTTCGAGGTTTCCTCGTAGGCGGACACCGTGCCCAAGACCACGTAGTCAGCCCCGGTCATACGGCCAATTTGGGCTCCGGTGGAGGGGTCCACGAGTCCGGCGGCAGCTAGATCTTGCTCATCAAGTACCGCATCGACGCGCGAACGCTCGACGACCTTAAAACTGCCCAGTGCCGCCAATTCATTGGTCACCATGGAGGCGAGATCTGAACCGACACTGCCTCGCCACCAGTAAAGGTTGCCAACCTGATTGGTGAAGTCAGCGACGGCGATCGTCGGTTGGGCCGCAAGGCTCCCGGCGAGGCCAGTCAGAAGGACGAGAGAAAGGATCGAAATCTTTAGCGTCTGGGTCATACCATCTCCTTATACTGCGAAAACCTATCCCTTAGAATAGCAAGGAATGCCGGAGTCTGCTGCAGAGGTGCTCAGTTCGCCGGATCAAAAACGATACGTACGGTACGCCATATCTTGACGTTGACGCCGTCTTTCGAGGCTGGCTTCCACTCGGTCTTTTTTGCTGCCGCGAGCGCCGCTTCGTCAAATCCGAAACCAGCTTTTTCGCTTATCAGCTGCGTGTCCGCCACCCTGCCGTTTTCATCCACCAGGATTCGCACGTTGACGGTCGCTGCCCGTCCTAGCCGTTGCGCCATGCGAGGAAACACTGGCTCTGGCCGCTTGGTCATGGTCGCTGGGGTCACGCCTGGCCCGTCGGTCACCAGATCGCCCAGTTTTGCTTTGGCCAACTCGACCGCGGCAGCAGCGGACGCCGCTTCAGCAGCAGCTTTTTCTTCTTGAGCTTTGCGCGCGGTCTCTGCCTCGGCGGCGAGACGCTTCTTTTCTTCGTCAGCCGCGACTTGGGCCAGTCTCTCTTCTTCTTGCCGTTTTTGTGTCTCTTGCGCCTCTTGCAGTCTCTTTTCTAGTTCCTCAAGGTCCGATTCGTACTCTTTGCGGATACTGGCTTCTACTTCAGCAGACTTGGCTGCCGCCAACTGTTGAATCTGTGTCTCCAATTCGGCGTCGGAAGGCGGGGGTTCGGGAAGATCTTGGCCGAGAGCACCGCTGGCACTGGCTGCTTTCGTGTACCGTTGTGGGCTGCTCATCAGCACCCCACTGCCAGGACCTCTGGTGGTGGCCGGGGTGGACACCACTGGCTGGCTGAGTGCCGGCTGGTTGGCATTGGTCGGAGCCGACGAATCTGCGCTGGTGCCTACCGTGCCAGTGCCTGGTTGCGGGCCCGAAGCTTCGTTTTCAGGATTTGCGGACGAAGATCCTTGATCCCCGGATTCTTCATCGACAGCGACAATTTCAGCGCCGACTTCCGTCGGGTTTGCGTCGTTGATCTGCGGCGTTACGCCGACACCGGTTTCAACTTTCAGGAGCGGATCAACGGCAGCAGATTGGGTTTGATCGGCTGAGTCTTGGCTGTTTGGACCAAACATCGACCAACCAAAGTAGCCCAGCAATGCCAGGGCTACTACGCCCGCAGCCAGAATCAGCGGCATCGGCAATCCTGAACGCTTTTTGGCCGACCCTACTGTTACCACGTGTGCAGACGCCGGGCTACTGACGACTGGGTCGACAGCGCCCGCGGTTGCGCTAGCGGGTTGTGCCCCCAGGGATATTTTTTCCGTCTCGATGCGCCGCGTGTCTTCCTCAATCTCATTGATTAGCAGGCCATAGAGAAAGAATGCGACGTTGAAAGCCGAAGACGACTCGGGCATCGAGAACATGACTTGTTCCAGGTTGATTCGCCAGGTCTCTAAAGAGGGACGTTGATCTGCGGCGCTTTGGTGGCCCTGTGCCACCAGATCTAGTACCTCGCTCGGGGCGTTCTCTCCCGCCATTTCATGCAGTAGCGCAGATATTGCGTAGACGTCGTCGTTGACTCCGCTTGTCGCCGCCTCAGGAGTTAGGTAGTCGCTGAGTCCCATCGAGCTTGCCAGTGAGGTAATCGTCTCCCCAGCAAGTTCACGGCCCAGGATTTGGATGTCGCCGTCGTTAGACAGATAGACCGTTTCAGGAAAAACCACCCCTGAGGATCCCACCGCGCGCGCATACGCTTCACCGGTCTTACAGATGCTGTCAACCAGAAACAAACAGTGCTCCACCGGCAAGGCAGTGCCACGCCGCTCCAATTCCTGAAGTAGGTCTCGCATCGTGCGTCCGGAGGTGTATGGATAGGTAAGAAACGCGGTTCCGTCAATCACTCCGCGATCGGTCGCGGCTGGCAGACTAGGGGTACCGGGGCCGGCAACAGCGTTTGCGAGCCGTTGCCGGATTTCATCCTGATCTGACGAAGGAACGTCGAAGGTGCGTAGTAAGACCAACTCGGCGACGCCTCCGTTTGCCACCAGCCCAGCGCGATACAACGAGCCAAAAGCATCCTGGCTGAGTCGCCGCAGCAGCGAATACCGACCAAATTGTTGTTCGTCCATAATGCGCTCCTCAGCGTTTGTCAGGCAAATTCTCCGTCGGACAGCACGATAGCTTTACCGTCGAGGCGTCAGGATGTCAATAAATGCGATCACCGCACAGCCTGTCCAGTGGCCGGTTTTTCCTGCCACTTCTTGCGCCAATATTCCCTTTGCCAAGTGGCTACATTGCGATTGTGCTCGCGCAAGGTACGAGCAAAGACGTGGGTTCCGTCATTGCGGCTAACAAAGTACAAGTAGGGCTGTGGGGAAGGATGGGCCGCGGCTTCAAGACTTAAGAGTCCCGGGGAGCAAATCGGTCCCGGGGGTAAACCGTGCACCCGATAGGTGTTGTAGGGCGACTCGATTTGCAAATCGCTCTTGCGCAGATTGCCATCCCAGGTATCGTTCTTTTTCAAGGCGAAGATGATGGTTGGGTCTGCGTACAGCCCAATTCCTTGATCCAATCGATTGCGATAGACCCCGGCAACCAAGGCACGTTCGCTGTTGTTTTGGGTCTCTTTTTCGACGATCGAGGCCAAAGTCACCAGGTCTCGAAGTCCAACTCCGTCGAGTTGGCTACGCAGCAATTGGGTCCGTTGGCCAAAGGTCTGAATCATCGTTTGCACGATATCTAGAGCACCTGCGCTGCGCGGGAACTGGTAGGTATCGGGGAATAGGTAGCCTTCCAAGTCAGGGGCATCGGGGTCTAATTGCTGAATCAAATCGGGTGTGGCGGCGGCAAGGAATTCTTCTGCCGAGCCGAAACCCTGTTGCTCTACTGCGGTCGCGATCTCAGCCACCGTCAACCCTTCGATGATCACCAATGGGCGGGTCACTACGTCACCTGAAGTGAGCTTTTCGAAAACGCCGACGGCGGTGGTGCCGGAAGGGATTGAATACTCCCCGGCTTGCAACGGTGGACTCTCCAGAACAAAGCGGTAAAACAGCTCGGGGAACGGAGCTTTTGGCAAAGCTCCCGCAGTTGCCAGTTGATCGATGATCGATCGCGCCGAAGTTCCAGCCTGGATCTCCACCTGAATAGCCGTGTAATCGGCAGATGCGCTTTGGCTGACGGGCCGATGCAGGCTGGTCCAGCCCATCCATAACCAGATCCCACCGGCTGCGATCACCACTACCAAGCCGAAAACCAGGAGCCAAACAAACCGCTTCATCGGGAGGGTTCCCCTTTTGAAGCCTCGTCGAGGACCTCCTGTAGCAGAATCATGGCGGCGACCGAATCGTTCTCCTCGGTCTTGAGTTGTTGCGCCGCAATCAGCTGGTCAGCAGCCAGTGAGGTCAAAGCTTCGTTGCGAAACTCAACCGGAAGCTGTAGCGTCCGTCTGAGTTTCTTAGCAAACGACCGGAATCGCTTCACTGCCGCACCAGAGCCGCCATCTGCGGATAGCGGAAGGCCAACAACGATACGTTCGATTTTTTCCTTCACTGCGAAATCCTGAATGGCTTCGATGGCCTGGCGATCGCTATCTCGATGGACTCCAGGCGCCGCGACTGCGACGCGACCTTCTGGGTCAGAGATCGCAAGGCCAATCTTCCTTTCTCCGAAGTCAATGGCGAGACTTTTCACCTCGGGAGGATATCGTGAAGCGGTCGCTCTGGGTGCGATTTGCGGCTCTCGCCGGAAGCAGCGTCTGTGCTACGATTTGCCGCCTAACAGGCCTATCCTGGCAGCTATTTTTCATGCAAGAAGTCGTCATCCTCAGCGCCGCACGAACACCGATCGGCGCGTTTCAAGGTGCTCTTTCCGCTGCCACTGCGCCGCAACTCGGTTCGGTAGCCGTGGCTGGTGCTATTGAGCGGACCGGGATCGAGTCAGGACAACTTGATCAGGTGTACATGGGGTGCGTACTTCCAGCCGGTTTGGGACAGGCTCCCGCTCGACAGGCGGCTTTGGGGGCCGGTTGTCCATCCGGCGTCGGTGCGGTAACGGTCAACAAGGTCTGCGGTTCTGGGATGCGCGCCCTGATGATGGCGGGCAACGACATTCGCTGCGAAGACATTGAGCTTGCGGTCGCCGGAGGGATGGAGTCGATGAGCCAGGCTCCCTATTTGGTGCTTGGAGCGAGAGACGGATTGCGGCTTGGCCACGGCAAGTTGGTTGACTCGATGATTCACGACGGACTGTGGGATCCCTACGGCTACAAGCACATGGGTAACTGTGCCGAGCTGTGCGCCGAGAAATACCAGTTTTCCAGGGAGCAGCAGGACGAGTTCGCTCGCGAGAGCTATCGGCGAGCGCTAGAAGCACAGGAACTAGGGACCGTGGGCTCCGAGATTGTACCGGTGACGATTCAGGCCCGACGCGGTGACACGGTGGTCGAAGTTGATGAAGAGCCCGGGCGCGTTCGGTTGGAGAAGATGCCCCAGTTGCGTCCGGCATTTCAGAGTGATGGGACGGTAACCGCTGCTAACGCAAGCAAAATAAACGACGGAGCCGCTGCGTTAATCGTTGCCAGCGCTCAGCGGGCACGAGAGTTGGGGGCGACACCGATAGCGAGGTTGGCTGGCCAGGCCTCGTACGCGCACGAACCTGAGTGGTTCACCACCGCTCCGGTTGCCGCAGTCGGCCGGTTGCTAGACCGCCAAGGGTTGACGGCTGAGGACATTGACCTTTGGGAGGTCAACGAGGCCTTTGCCGTGGTGACCATGGCATTTGTCCAAGAGATGTCGATTGATCCCAGTATCGTCAACGTACGTGGTGGCGCGGTAGCTATTGGTCACCCAATTGGAGCATCTGGAGCACGTATTGTGGTGACTCTGCTGCATGCGATGCAGGAGCGAAACGCACGCCGGGGAATCGCCGCAATTTGCATCGGAGGCGGTGAAGCGACCGCTGTCCTAGTGGAAAGGATTGACTGATGGCTGTACGGGGGAGATTTCTGGTTTTCTTGGTCGGTTTCCTAAGCCTGACTGCGATCGGGTACGGCCAGGAGCGGGAGGGATCTCCGGAAGGCCGTTCTCAAGAAAGGGCCCGACCGGGGGATGCGGGGGAATCGGAGAACGAATCCGATTTGCTTGCGTCCGAGCTTGAGGTGGAGTTGGAACCGCCGGACCCGAAGACCGAGTTTGTGGTGCCGATTAGCGAGGAGCAGGGCGGCGGCCAAATCCGGGGAGCCGCCGACGAAGTGATACGCAGGGGAGACAACACAATTGTTTTTCTGGGCGGCGTCGAGATTTCCTACGGCAACCTAAAGATCCAGGCTGAGCAAATTGACTTCGACCTGCCGACTCGAATAGTGACTGCGGTCGGCGATGTGGTGCTGGATGAAGGGCCAAATCGCTACGGAGCATCCAAGTTGGTCTACGACCTGAATGACAGAACCGGCACCATGGAGGAAGTCGTCGCCAGCTTGGTTCCCGATATGTACTTTCGCGCCCAATTTTTGGAAAAAACCGGAGAGGGTCTCTACGTTGTCGACCATGGGTTGTTTTCCGCGTGTGAGGGCGACGTTCCGGCGTGGAGCTTCCGCACAGGCAAAGCGAAGATCAATGTCGATGGCTACGCTCGCGCCTCCAACGTCACGATGCGCGCGAAAAAATTGCCTGTGTTCTACAGTCCGTATCTGCTCTTTCCGGTCAGGAGCAAGCGTACGTCGGGTCTGTTGATGCCCAGCTACTCTCACTCGGAGATCCACGGCGACAATTTGGGTCTGGCCTGGTTTCAGACCTTTGGACCCAGCTACGATGCGACGGTTCAAGTCGATCTCTTCAGTGAGGATTTTCTCGGTTACGGTGCTGAGTTTCGTTACCACCCGAGTCAGCGAAGCCGGGGTTACGTTCGAGCACGCTTTATTGACGACGGCGTGGCAGGCGAAACCCAACATAGAATCCGCGTCGAGCATGAGACTAGCGATCTTCCCGGAGGTATGCGTGGATTTATCGATTTCGTCGATTTCTCTGACATTGAATTCTTTCGCGCTTTTGACCGAGATCTTGGCCGAAACACTCGACGGAGTTGGCAGTCTAAGGCCTACGTGACCGGTGCCTGGGGCCCCCATTCGATGAATTTGCGTCTAGATCAACGGGAAACATTGCTGGACAATTCGTCCCAGATTCAACGCCAGTTGCCGGAGTTCGAGTATCGGTTGCGTTCGGTGCAAGTGGGCGAGCTTCCGCTCTACTTTCAGCTCAAGGGTGCAGCGCACTATTTGAGCTCAGAGAAGAGATTCGACGACCCGACCAAAGAGAAACGTTCGACCGAGTACGCAAGGCTTAACCTTGAGCCACAGATCACGGTGCCGATCGATACCGTGCCGTGGTTCTCGGTCAGCCTGCGCGCAGGCGCTCGCAGTACCTGGTATCAAAAAACCAAAATCCTGGCGAGCGACCAACCAGAGGACGTTTCGACGGTGGGTTTGATCGAGGGCGATGCTTTGTCACGTTTGGTTCCGAGTGTCGGCGCGGAGTTTGTCGGGCCGTCGTTTTCCAAGGTATTTGACCGTAGCTTTGGAAGCTTTGAAAAGTTCAAACATGTGATTGAGCCGCGCCTGGTCTACTCATTTGCCGACGAGGTGGAAAAAGAGGATCGGGACCGAACCCCACGGTTTGACGAGATCGATACCGTGAGCGATCGTCACACGGCGACCTTCAGCATCATTCACCGGCTGATTGGCAAGCCCAAGTCGATCATTGAGGAAGAAGAGGGCGACGAGGTAGTAGATGGGCTTGAGTCGGAGGATCTAGCGCAAGGCGATGATAAGGACAGCGATGTTGAAGACACCACGACTGCCGAGAAAGTGGCAGATATAGAAGTAGCAGAAACGGACGATACCGAGTCGGACAACCCATTTAACTCCGATCGTTCGACGGGAGGTTTGCGTGAGCTGCGGGCAGTGGGAACTCGGGAGATCATGTCTTTGGAACTTTTGCAGTCGTACAGTTTTGACGAGGAACAGCCGCTACAAACTCTCCGCTTCAAAGCTCCGGCGGTGGGTGAGCCGGTACCAGAAACAATTTTCGATCAGTCCGGGCCAATTTCTCTGCGCTATCGGTTCAACCCTTCAAGGGTGACCAGTTTGCGGGCTGACATGAAATACAGTCCATTGGCTGACGAGGTCTTGAACTACTCGGTGTCAGGCACCCTCGGGTTTGATGCACTGAAGCGCAACTACATCGGCCTGAGTTGGAACCGACAGTTTTTTATTGTCGATGACCCCGTCAAGGGCATTGTTGCTGGGGACACTTCATCAGATCAGTTGGGGGTCCAAGTAGGGCTGTCTGCTTTCCGGGACCGCATTCGCTTTAGCGGTTCGGTCAATTTAGACCTCGACCCGAATGAGGCCACTGCGACCCGTCCAGCGGAACCAGATATTCAAAGACAGCGGTATATCGCCGAATATCGTGGCGCGTGTACCAGCCTATTGTTGGAGTTTCGCGAGAGTCGGCGACTGGGGTTCTTAGAGGGCGTACGTCAAGAGATTCGCGATCAGCAATTTAGAATCGCGGTGTCGCTAAAACATATTGGCAGGTTTCTCGACTTTGGGTTTGGCAACAACGACGATTCCGGATTAAGAAATTTCTAACCACGGGACGAGTATTTGGGAGGTATTGGGTTGAGAGCCTTAATTACAGGAATTACCGGCTTTGCCGGATCGCATTTGGCGGAGTATCTGCTCACCGAGCAGCCACAGGTAGAGGTGTACGGCACCTATCGCTGGCGCAGTCCAATGGAAAATCTGGAGCAAGTCAGGGATCAGATCGAGTTGGTAGAAACCGATCTCAGGGATTCCACTTCGGTACACGCGAGCTTGGCCAAGGTGAGGCCGGAGGTGATTTTTCATCTCGCGGCGCAAAGTTTCGTGCCCACCAGTTGGACCGGTCCGTCGGAAACCATGACTACCAACGTGATCGGCCAGATTCATATTTTTGAGGCGTTGCGCGAGTTGGAGCTCGACAGCGTGGTGCAAATCGCTTGTTCCAGCGAGGAGTACGGGTTGGTGAAGCCGGACGAAGTCCCGATCAAGGAGACCAACCCTCTGAGGCCTTTGTCGCCCTACGCGGTGTCCAAGGTGGCGCAAGATTTTCTCGGCTACCAGTATCACCAAAGCTACGGCACCAAGGCGATTCGGACCCGCGGTTTTAACCACACCGGCCCCCGTCGTGGCGAAGTGTTCGTGACTTCCAACTTTGCCAAGCAGATCGCAGAGATCGAGGCGGGTCGCAGGGATCCCGTCATTCGTGTCGGCAACCTAGAAGCGATTAGGGATTTCACCGACGTCCGCGACATGGTGCGTGGCTACTGGCTGGCGACCCAAAAAGCTGAGCCAGGAGAGGTCTACAATCTTTGCAGCGGTATTGAGATCACGATTCACGAGCTGCTCGATCGCCTGCTGGCAATGTCCAGCGTTGACGTCCAAGTGGAAGTAGATCCAGAACGGTTACGTCCCTCCGATGTCGAGGTCTTGTTGGGCGACTACAGCAAGTTCCATCGTGCAACTGGCTGGAAGCCCGAGATTCCTTTTGAGAAGACACTCAAGGACACCTTGGACTACTGGCGAGCGCGCGTACAGCCTGCGTAGGTGCTTCCTTCCACAAATACAGTGATGTTTGTTGCAAGCGCGACGCCCCCGGATTCCAGGCGCGACGACGAGTCGATACGGGATATCGGCGAGGAGGTGCAACGCAGAAGATGGGGGTGTCCCACTGCAACCCCTCGGGCGGCAGGGGGTTGCGGGCGATCTCTTGGTCGTTGGTCGTCTACGATGTCTCAGCATCGCCTTCTCCTCACTCCCCAACCTCGCCACGCAAGACCCTGCCGCAAACGCCACTGTATTTGTGGAAGGGAGTACTAAGTGCGCGTTCTCGTCACCGGATCCTCCGGTTTCATCGGTACCCGGCTAGTCGCACGGCTCAGGGAGCTGGGCGATTTGGTCGTTGGCACTTCCGCAGCGGGCTCGCGCAAGCTCCGAGACGGCGAGATCGAAGCGAATCTCTTGGACGCCGACGCTCTCCACAAAGTGGTTGAACAAGTCGACCCAGAAGTGGTCATTCACTTGGGTGGCCTGTCCCACGTCGGCATGTCGTGGAAGCAGATTGGCGCCTATTTCCGGGTCAATGTGCTCGGCACCGAGAATTTGCTACGAGCGGCTACCGGTCGACGAGTGGTTTTTGCTTCTTCAGCTGAGGTGTATGGCAAGGTTCCAGCTTCCGAGCAGCCAATATCCGAGGACCGAACTCCCGATCCGCGTAGCCCTTACGCGATGTCCAAAGCGGCGGCCGAGCGGCTTTGTCTGGAACGTGGAGCGATGGTGATGCGCGCGTTCAACATTGTTGGCCGAGGCCAATCTGCGGAGTTTGTTCTGCCGAGTTTCGCCAGCCAACTCGCCGATATTCAGGCGGGACGGCAGGATTCCCTACGGGTCGGCAACTTGGAAGCCCAACGCGATTTCGTCCATGTGGAGGACGCCGTCGACGCGTTTCGCCTTGTCGCTGAGCAGGGGAAGGACAGTGAGATCTACAACATGGGTCGCGGTGAGACAACTTCGATCCGCCAGATGTTGGACCTTCTCTTGGCTACATCAGGTGTAGACGTACAACCGGAGATCGACCCTGAGCGTTTTCGACCGGTCGATGTTCCGGTCCTGAGAGCCAACAACACCAAACTCACCGATCTTGGATGGAAACCGGAGCGACCGATCCGATTGGCGGTGGAAGAAGTTTGGACTGAGTCGGTGGAAAGAACGAGGCGGGAGAACCTTGAAACAAAATAAGACCTTGCTGGAGACCTTCTTTGAACTCCAACACCTGGACCGCGTACCGCGCATGGGATTCGTTTTGCGGGGAGTCCCCGACTCCGAGTCGGTGGCTGAGCACAGTTGGCACGTCTCGGTATTGGTGTTGGCGCTGGCAAAGAACATCGCTGACTTGAACCTTGAGCGAGCGCTGAGCATGGCCCTACTCCATGACGTCGGAGAGGTGCGTTTGGGCGATCTCCCGGCGACGGTCAACCGGTATTTTCGTCCTGGGGCCAAAGCTGAGGCGGAAAGCAAGGTGGTCGGCGAACTCACTCATCCGTTGGGCCCCGAGCCCCAAGAGTTACTGGCCGAGCTACAAGAGCGAAAGACCGTTGAGGCGCGCTTGGTGAAAGACTGCGACAAGCTCCAGTTGATGCTCAAGGTGGCCCATTATGAGAAGCACGGAGCCAAAGGATTAGCGGAGTTTTGGGATCATCCCGAGAATTTCCCCAGTGATGAATTCGATTCCGTGGCTGAGCTGTTCGGCCAACTACAACAGTGGCGTACCGACGCTGTCGCAGTTTCTTGACCGGCTATAGCCGCGTAACGATCTCACCCAACACACCGACCGCATCCTTCAGTTGGCTCTCGCTTAGGTAAGGGGCTGGGCCGAGCCTCAAGGTGGTATCCCTGCTGTCGGTGGCGATCCCTTGCTGCGCAAGGTGCGCTTGGATTTCTTTGGCTCGGGGGCTACGCAAGGCGAGGAATCCCGCCACTTGATGCAAGTCGACAGTGCGGTCACGGGCGAGGGTTTTGGGGTCGAGATCGAGGGCGTCGAACTCCCGCGCAAGCAGGGAGATTTGCCGTTGACTGATCTCCCGCAAAAGTTCGACCGTCAAGTCTTGATCGCGAAAAAACTCGAACACTCGAGCCGCTCGATAGTGGCTGGTGGGGTCGTAGGTCGCGCCGGCGAATCGCTCTCCTCCTTGCCCGTACTCGATCTTCCGCGTGGGATCTCCTGGCAGGGAAGAAAAATCAGAAAACCATCCGGTGATTAAGGGCCGAAGATTGCAGTCTGGCGGGAACCGCAAAAAGGCGTTTCCCTCGCCCAATTGGCAGTACTTGTAGCCACCGCCGACGATATAGGCCTGCTCTGCCCCGAGTTTGCGGAGTGAAAAGGGCACCGCATTGAGATGATGGTAGGTGTCCAAGATTAAAGGGACACCCCTGCGTTGGCATTTTTCCGCGAGCCGTCGTAGACCTCCGGCAATCTGCGCATTGTGAAAAAAGACGGTAGAGACATAGACGCATGTGGTGGCATCGTCGATGCTCTCAGCCAGCCGTACTCCTACGTCTTGCGCCGGATCGGCGTCGACGAAATCAATCGTCCACCCGGCTTCCCGCAGCCGCAAAAATTGACGGGTTGCTGAATAAAACTCTCGATCGGTGGTGAGGATCTTGGCGTTCGGGCGGACGATTAGAGCTGACAGCAAGCGAACCAGCAGATCATGGGTCGAAGCACTCAGAGAATAGAGCCCCTCCGAGTCTTTGAGTAGGCGTCGATATCCCGCTCGAACCGCGTCCGCTTGGGCGGCGGCCAGCTGCCACTTGTCGTCCACCTGTTCTGCAGCGTCGATCCATGCCTGTGCTTGTCCTTCAAATCCACAATCGGGCCAAGCTTGGTGAGAATGGCCGGTGAGCAAGATGCGATCCTGCACTCGGAAGCGAGTGTAGAACCGCGCCAGAGGATTGGGGTCGCGGGCGACCAGGTCGGCCTTCCAACTTGGCGCGGACATCAAAAGGGTTGCCTCACCAGACTAAAGTCGTCCGCGGATCTGCCACAGGTCTGGAAAGACCGGTTGGAACAAGGTTCTCTTGAGGTAGTCGACGCCGCTGGAACCTCCGGTGCCTTTTTGGTCGCCGATAGTGCGCTCAACCATCTTTACGTGCCGATACCGCCACTCTTGAATACCCTCATCCAGGTCAACCAATCGTTCGCAGAGGTCGCGCAAGTCCGGCTCCGATTGATAGATCTTGAGCAGAACATCCTGAACCCCAGAATCAGGCACTGTGCTTTCGTCTGTGGGCCGCTCAAGAGCCGACTGGGGCAGCGAAAACCCTCTCTGCTGTAGGTAACGAAGAAACTCCGCCCACAGGGAAGGTTGCTGCAAACGCTGACGGAGCCTGGGTTCTGCGGCGGAGCCCTCAAAGGGAGTCAAGGCGCGCGGATTCTTGGCGCCGAGCACCATCTCGGTTTCTCGAAACTGCGCCGATTGAAACCCGCTCGCCGATTCCAGGCGTGTACGAAATGACGAAAATGACACCGGAGTCATGGTTTCGAGGATATCGATTTGGTGAACCAGTACCTTGAGAATGGTAAGCACCCGCTTAAGAGTGGCCATGGCGTCGAAAGTGCGCTGCTCCCTTAAGGCTGCAGTCAGATAGTCAAATTCCCACAAGATTTGCTTGAACCACAGCTCATAAGCCTGATGAATGACGATGAATAACATTTCGTCGTGTTCCACCGGTTGTGATTTTGGTTTCTGGAGAGCCAGCAACTCTTCGACAGCTAAGTAATCGGCATAGGTCAGAGCTTTTTGTTGCCCCTCTGAGCCCACATCCTTTGAAGGATGTTTGGATGGATTTGAATCGGATTGCATATCAGGATGCTAGAGCAGGCTTGGGCGGCAGACAAGCTGCCTCTTTGTTAGCTGACTTGCCGAAGAAGCTCGAAACCTACCCAGAAAATGGCCAGGTCGAGAAATACATGACTGATCCAACTGCCCAACAGGGAACCGGTCTTGGCGTACAAGAAACACCAAAGTGCTCCCGCTGCAGCGACCGCGAATCCTCCAACGACCACCCAAATTCCGGAAGTAAAGGAAGCCAAAATCACGAAATGATGAGCGGCGAAAGCGAGCGAGGCGATGGATGTTGCCGATCGCTCGGAGGTCCGTGTTTGTAAGTGACCATAGAGGAACCATCGCCAGTACACCTCTTCAATCGCCGAATGAAGGAAAGACAGGAATAGGGCGAAAGCCAAATAGCGGTTTTCTAATCCGAGCATCTCGATTTTGGACGCGATTTGCGGGGCTGCGACAACCGCTGCAGCATGGATTGGCCCCCAGTACAGAGCGACAAGTGCCGCCGCTCCGAGAGCCCCGCTAGCCGCTCCCAAAAGCGCGGAGCGCCGATGGTCAATCGAGGGCCGGGGTTCAGGCGGTCGCCACCACCAACTGGCGATCCAAGGCCATACGACAGTGAAGAGTTTGGTTGCGCCGTAGCCAACCGCGATCCAGGCCTGTTTCCCAGCCAATGAAAAGTACCCAGCGGCGGCGAGAGTCGGTAATGCGGCGGTGACGATCAGCGCCCAAACCGGCACTCTGGATTTTGTCGTGGTCACTCGACGACCCATTCATCGACCAAGACTCGGTTGGCCTCGCCGGTGCGCAGGCAGACGCTCACTGGAGCGGTAAGCCGGGCTCGAACCCAACGGATCGGCCTTCCGAGAAGGTCATAGTCAAGCCACTGACGCTTCGGAGACAGAGTGGAATCAGGGTTGGACTCTGCGACCAGAGGTTCCATCGCAATCCACCTTCGACGATCTAGTGAATAAGAGAACTCCACCGAGGCGGGCACGTCAGCGCAGGCCGATTCATGCCGCAAAACCCCCAAGCGGAGACGGTTGACCGGCTCCACGGTCTGCAGGTCGAGGGTAATTTCAGAAGGAAACGAGTTGATCGGACTCCAGGTGCCGTCGAAAGCGTCGATCGATCCATTCCAGCCATCGTTGAGTTTCGACTGTTGTGTCGGTGGTGGGTCAGTTTCCGCCTCGGTAATGTCCAGGGGGCGCCCGACAGCCAAATGGCGCAACCGCCATCTTGGAGGTGCAGAGGGAGAGTGGATGGCGGCGGCGATCTCGGTGTTGGGCCAGCTGTTCTTGGCGAGTTGAGCCGGATTTTGTCCGACCACAATCGGCAACAGTAAGAAGGTGAAGCGATGTTCGCCGGGGGGGATTCGAGCCGCTCGACTGGGAATCGCGTTGTCGCGCTCGGCTCCTACGCCGCGGTGGGCGCCATCCAAGTAGAGAACGGGGGTGCCCGACTGGTACCCGGTGGAAAACGAAGCGCTCGAAGGCGTGACGATCAGCAGCCCAGTGGCGTCTGAGAACCAAACGACCAGCCAGCGGAGCTCACTGCGAAGACCGTGAGCCTGATCCCAGACGTAGGGATTTTTCCAAGGGATCGAAGTCTCCCACCGCCCGAGTTCGGCAGACGACTTGCGGTCTGAGTAGGAGGCCCCAGGTCCCCTTCCAAACCACTCAACGCTCACCGCGCGCGGGCTGAGGGGAATCGAGGCGCCGACCCGCGGCGGATCCGGCGTTCCCGGTTCTCCGAACCAATGTAGTGCGAGTTCCACCGCGCCCGTTCCGTGGCTGGTGGTCTGCATCCGAAAGAGTCCCTCGTCAGCGACGGTATATTCGCTGACCGCGCTGTGTGACCCCGCAGTGACTCGGCGACCCACCCAGTCCGCCGGTTCGCCATCGAAGATCGATTGCAATCGTCGGTCGATGGCCGCGAGTCCGTTGGCTTGTTCCAGCATGGTCGGCTTTCGCCACAGACTGGGACGCACTAAGCCGTCGATCATCGACTGACCGCGAAAGGAAAATTCACTCAACGAGCCGGTCGTACCGTCGATCGCAACTTCAACCTCCCGCGACACCAAGCGGCTGCCGGACCCCTCGGTTTCAACGGTGAGCGGTGGCAGATCCGCGACAGGATTGAGGATAGGCTCTCCCGGTGTGGGCAGTTCGAATTGAGCCCGGGCCAGAGTTTCCTGGTCCGCTGAATCACTGACTGCAGAATTCAACTCCAGGGTGAGGTGGTATTGCGCTCCACTGAGCAAATCCGGCAGGCCGCCAATACGAAATTCTGTCGTCGCTCCAGGCTCTCCACCCAAGCGAGGGAGTCGACCGCCGGCGACCACCGCACCGTCTTGCCGTAGCTTCCATTGCCCCTCAGTCCCGGAAGTGCTGGTGTTGTGGGTGTCGTTGGTGACGGCAAAGGTGTTCGTAGAGAGGTCGATCGCGGTGAATCGAAAGGTGCGATAGAGGTCGGCGATTTCTTGGTAGGCGGGGAGCGGCCGGGCATTTTGATCAACCAATCCTCGATCCACCGCGTCACTGCCGCTGGGCGTGGCCGAAGCCATCCAGTGCGGAAGAAAACCCCCGACTGCACGCTCTTGGGTTTCAACCATCCGCCACAGTTGGCCAAGTCCACCACCGCTATTTCCCAGCAGCGACCCGAAGGGCCAAAGAACAAAGAGCGCGTCGCTATTTCGCACCTGGCGGTCGAAGATCCAAGCTCGAGGCGTTGAAGCCAGACGCACCTGTTTGTTGGGTAGCACTGGCCGCGTCGGATCGTGGGCCTCGACCCAGGCGCCAAAATTGGAGGCTCCCGGTTGTCCAGTGTCGCGCCACACCCAGGCCAGGGTGGAAGGGTGATTCTTGGCAAGCTCTACCGCGCTAACGTTTCGCTCAAACGTCCGCGCCACATTCCCTTGCGAGGGCGGTATGCGCAGATCGTGAAAGGTATAGAGACCAAATGCGTCGATTCGGTCGTACCAGCGCTGACTCAGAGGCGACTGAAGCCGCAGAGCATTGATGCCGGCGTTCTTGAGCAGATGAAGATGGTGTTCGATGTCAGTCGAGTCGACGACTCTTACCGGTAGATCCGCGTCCAAGGTCACGCCGCGCAAGGTTTCGCGCCGCCCGTTGATCAGCAAGCCGGTCGGAGTGAACGTCACCAATCGAAATCCGACGCGATCGCGAGACCTCTGAACCACCAATTGGTCTTCTCCCACCAGTCGGATCTCCAGCTCATAGAGATTCGGCGACTCAGCGCTCCAGGAACGCACGTTGGCAAGCTGAAGGCGCAGTGAGGCGGTCATCTCTCGAGCGGCACCGACAGCGACGCCGCGGCGAAAGCGACGACCAACTCGGCGCCCGTTGGAATCAAGCAGATCTATCTCGATGCGGTATCCCTCTGAGGAGTAGGGAAGAAACGACCGCAGCCAGGCGCGCAGGTTGAGGGTTCCGGAGCCAGTCTGCGGATCGTAGCGAGCGTCGAGAGATAGATCCCGTAGATAGACCGCCGGCAGAGAAATCAGCAGCGGTTCATCGAGCAAGCCCGCAAAAGTCCAATGTACGCCGGAGTGCTCACTGCTGGTGCTCCACTGGGTGACGATCAATACCAGGCGGTTGACCCCAGACTGTAGATTGCGGGTCAAATTGAACTCAGCCCCAGCGGCAGTGTTTTCGCTATATCCGACCTCAACCCCGTTGACTAGAACGGTTATCGAGGAACGAGCCCGGGTGACGTGGAGCAAGGTTTGGCGATCTTGCCAACCCGGTGCCAGAGTGAAATCTCGCAACAAAATTCCGGCTGGATTGGCGGCTCCAGCGGAGCCATAAAGCGGATTCTGGTTGCCACTGCGGGCGAGCTCAAGATTACCGACCCCTTGCGATTGCCAACTGCCGGGCACCTGAATCGTTGACCACGCTAAGTCGCGCGCCAGCGAGGCCTCCAGATCACTGGGGACATCAGCTGCCCGGTCGAGCAACAGAAAGCGCCACTCTCCGCTCAGATCCATCTGCCACCGATCGGGTTCCTCTTCAGGCCCCAAGGGTACTAGCCACGGTCGGCCCTGTTCTTGGTTGACTGAGACCACGTCGGGATCTGCCCAGTGCGGCAACTCTGTCTGTGCTGACACTGCGGCTCCAACTGCCGAAAGGCCAAGAACTGAAATCAACAGGCGTACACGCATCGACGGGTGGCATCTTACGATAGCGACTGGGAGTCTTTTGCTAGGGTGTATTGATGTCGTACTTCGCTGACCAGAAGTGGCCTCAGCTCGATCAAAGCGAGGGGTGGATTGGCGTGCTGCCGATCGGTGCGGTTGAGGCCCACGGCCCGCATCTTCCTTTGGCGACCGACTGTTGGATCGCTGAGGCGATGGCGTCTGCTGGTGTCCAAAGATTGGCGCACCACGAGATCCAAGGGTTGGTCTTTCCGGTGCATGGATACACGGCGGCGGGCTTCGCCGGGGAATTTGTCGGCACCGTGGATGTCGTTCCTTCGGCGACCGAAGAAGTTGTCGTTGCGACAGCCTCGGCGGTTCAGCGCGCGGGAGGGAAGTTGTTGGTGGTGGTGAATGCGCACTTCGACCCCGCCAACGTAGGCGCCATCCGCAACGGTGTTGAGCGGGCGAATGGCGCGACCGTTTGCAGTCAGACGATCTTTTTCGACCTCACACGGCGCAAGAACGCTGAGCGAATTGGAGGCGAGTTTGCCACCGGAGCCTGTCACGCGGGTCGCTACGAGGGGTCGTTGATGCTGGCGATCCGTCCTGATTTGGTCGACGAAGAAACTGCGGCAGGCCTTCCCCCGTATCCTCGGTCGCTGGCAGAGGCGATTCAAGCCGGTGCCTCCACCTTCCAGGAGTTGGGCGGCGACCAAGCCTATTTTGGCTGGCCAGCGGAGGCGTCGCGGGAGGAAGGCGAAGAAACCTTAGGCTTAATCGGCGAAATGATGGCGGACGAGGTACAGAAAACCCTAGCAGCGCGGAAAGCAGAAGGGGCCGAGTGAAAGTTACGATCCTTGTTTTTTTCCTGAGCATCACGATCTTTTTGGCACCGATTCAAGCCAGCGATGGATTTCTGCTGGTTGCAAACAAGAGCGACGACACCCTCGACATCATCGATCTAGCAACCGGAGAATTAGCCGACAGGCTTGAGACCGGGCCGGCACCGCACGAAGTCGCGGTGTCCCTGGATGGCAGCCAAGCCGTGATTGCCAACTACGACCAAGCCAATGGCGACACCTTGACCTTGGTCAACCTCGAAACCCGTCAGGTCAAGACCCTGTCGACCGGAAACCACCGGGGTCCTCACGGTGTCGTTTGGCTGACAGACGGGTTCTTAGTGACCGCCGAAGCACAACGCGAACTGTTGATTTTTGACCTCAACGGGAAATTGCTTCGGGCGGTCAAAACCGACCAAGTGGTATCGCACATGGTGGCAGTGACCCCAGACGGGAACCTGGCCCTGGTCGCCAACATAGGTTCTGGGTCGGTTACCGCGATCGACCTGATAAGCGGCGAGAAAATCAAAGACATTCAAACCGGAAGAGGCGCTGAGGGCATCGCCGTCAGTCCTGACGGCAAAGAGGCTTGGGTGACCAATCGCGCGGCCGACACGGTGTCGGTGATCGAGATCGAGAGCCTCAAGGAAGTCGCTGAGATCGCGCTGCCATCTTTCCCCATCCGCACCGAGATCACGCCAGACGGCAAGTGGGTGTTGGTCTCGGCCGCAGGCTCGGGCGAGATGGTCTTGCTTGATCGCGAATCTCGCAAGATTGTTCGACGAGTGGGGTTGGACCTCAGCACCTCGACCGACCGAGATGGTCGTCTGTTCGCCAACCGCTTCAAACAGAGCCCGGTGCCAATCGGCATCGAGATCGACCCTGATGGCGGTCGATTTTGGGTCGCTGCGACACGGTCCGATGTAGTCGTTGAGATGTCCCTGCCGGAGCTGAAAGTTCAACGCGTGATTCAGACTGGGCGTCAACCCGACGGCATGGCATTTGCCGGGTCTGCGGACGGAAGTTGATTCTCGGGGTCGGTGTAGATTTCAACCATTCTGGCCACCGCAACCTGCGCCTCCCGGCGCCTTTCCGTCAGCAATTGCTGGGTGCGACGGCCCAAATGCATGGTCGCGAGTCCTCTGGTGGTGTGCCACAGTCGGTGGGTGGTTTCCGCCACCCGCAACGCTACCCAACCACTGGCTGGAGCCAAGAGCAGCAACCAACATCCTTTCCACCCCCACGCGCGCACTGCCCAGACCGTGATGCCGATCCAGATCGTTGGGACCAACACCACTCCGCTCATCACGGCGTAGGTGGCACGCTGGTGCAGCGGTTGTTTGGTCCACCGTGGTAGCCCCCGACTGAGAAACCACGGGAGTGCGTGCAAGACAAAGCCGACCGCCGCTGCGGGAAGTGCAATCACGAGATAGAAAAGGCTTCGCGCTGCCAGGCTGACCAGTCGCCGCAGGGGTACTGGCTCCAGGATTTGCCGATCGGTTAGACCGACCAACTTCAACAAATGATCGTAGTCGAGGACTGCCTCGGCGGTCGCGGTGGTGATCTCCGGATGGTCTGCGCGCAGGGTGCGATAGGCCTCGACAAACCGTCGATAGCTATCCAGTCGGTCGGCGATCGGTCGCGCATCGCTGCGTCCTGGCTCGCGATAGAAAAGATCCACCGCCCGGTGTACCAGACGTCGCTCGCGCCAGGACTCATAGTTCAAAGTCACCGCCGACAGGCCTTTCTCGATTCGTCGAGTCAGCTCTTCGACTTGGTCCCAGGTTGGTTCAACACCGTCAGCGCTGACCAGGATCGGCTCACCAATGACAATCCCGACCCGAGAGCGAAAGCGATCACGGGCTGAAAAGGCCAAACCGAACGGAACCACCTTGAGTCCAAGGTTTTCGTTGGACGAGGCCGCGTCCAGGGCGATCCGAGCGGTTCCGGTTTTCATCCGCAGCAATGATGGTTCGTCGTGGCTCATTCCTTCGGGAAAGATACACAGAGCACCTCCGTTCTCTAGGTGTTCGCTGGCGGCCTGAAAACTATCTTGATTGCGCGCCATATTCGCACCCGGGTCGTTGGGGCGCTGAATCGGAATCGCGCCAGCCAAACGCATGAACGGACCGACTACAGGATGCTTCCACAGGGTCGCTTTGCCCAGGAATCGCACAGTAGGTGGCAAGTAGCCCATAGCTAAGGCTGGATCGATCAGACCGTTGCCGTGATTGCCAACAAAGATTAGCGGGCCGGTGGCGGGTATCCGCTCCGCGTCGAGAACTTGAATCTTGCGGTAGAAGGTGGAGATCGCACCACGGGCAAGACCCCGCAACACACGGTCGGCTAGGCGCAAGGAATCAGTCCACCCACTGCTTAGTCCACCCATTGTTCGGCGGCTCTTCGTCCGTCGGCCTCATTGACCCAATTCATGCCGATCAAGCCGATCAGAAACACCGCCGACAGGCTGAGCATCGCGGTACGGTGGGATCCCGTGGCGCTGGCAATCTGGCCGAAAATCAGCGGTCCGATGGCGTATGCACCGCGCGACACCATTCCCCAAAAGCCAAAGAATTCTCCGGCTTTGGCTGGAGGAGACATCAAGCCCACCATGGCTCGAGATGCGGTTTGCAAACCGCCAATCCCGATGCCGGCGATAACCGCGATGACCCAGTAGTGGAATCGGTTATTCGCGAAGTAGATGCCGACGCAAGCCAAGATCCAAAGCAGCAGCACCGCTTGAATCGTGCGCTGGCTTCCCAGGCGATCTTGAACAAAACCAAACGCCCAGGCACCGCCTGCCGAGGCAAATTGCAGGCCGATGAACAGGGTCACAATCTCGCTGGCAGTAAATCCAAAGGTGCGTTCGTAGATGACTCCGGCGAAGGCGATCACTGCGGTCAGACCCACGTGGTACACGAAGTAGACAGACAAGAAGCGGACCAGTTGTCGAAACTGGCGCACGGATTTGGCGGTGCGGCGCAAGCGACTGAAACCGGTAGAGACGTAGGTTGTGAGAGGTTGGTTGCCCCGCGGAGCGCGCTCACGGAGAAACACGAAGGTGGGAATCGCAGCGATGGCAAAAAAGATCGCGGTGATCACCCAGGCAAAGCGCACCTGAGCGAATGCTGAAGCGTTTTCGGGGGCGGTCAACACACCGGCGTCTAGGTTCATACCTCCCAGTAAGGGGCGCACCAACAAAAGCGAAGCTAAACCACCGAAGTAGCCGATTCCCCAACCAACAGCGGAGACCCGACCAACATTGTCTGGCGTCGACAACTCGGGCAGAAATGCCCCTGCGAAATTCTCTCCGGCAACGAAACCGATATTTGAAATGACTACGAGGGCGATCGACAAAACCAACGCGCCAGGAACCGCAAAGTAGAGACCTGCCGTTCCCAACACGCAAACGACGTACGAAAGAAAGAGAAATTGTTTCTTCCGCCCAGACCCATCAGCAATGGCTCCCAGCACCGGAGCCAACAGCAGTACAACTACGTTGGTGATCAAGATGCCGGTCCCCCACCAAACGTCCGCTTTGGCGCCGGTAGCGATGAACTTGGTGAAATAGATGCTAAAGGCAACCGTAATGATGATCGTGGTGTAGCTCGAGTTGGCGAAGTCGAACATCGCCCAGCCAAAGATCTCGCGTTTTTTTACCGAGGAGGGTGCATCGGTCATGGTCGGGGATCTTAACCTGGAGACCCAACGGAGGAGGCAGGGGACACAATAGAGATTGTGTCCCCTGCCCACAAATTGTGTCCCCTTGGCAAAGAAACAGTGTCCCCCGCCAAGACTGCTTGACACCCCCTTCGCCCACCCCTAACGTTCGAGCATGTCGAACGAGATTTCGTTAAGCGGAAAAGGAGCGGTAGTCACCGGAGGTGGTCGCGGCATCGGGGCGGCGGTGGCAACCGCTCTGGCTCAACGCGGAACTCGCGTTGTCGTCAGCGCTCGTTCTGCGGAGCAGATTGAAGCTGTAGCGCAGGAGTTACGTTCTGCTGGCTGCGACGCCCACGCGGTGCGGTGCGATGTTTCAGATTCCCAGCAGGTGGCAGCATTAGCCCAGCGAGCTCAAGAGCTGGTGGGGTCGGTACAAATTTTGGTCAACAATGCTGGGTTTGCCCCTTCAGCGCCGTTGCGGGCAATAGAGCTCGCCGACTGGGAACGGGTTTTCGCCGTCAATGTCACCGGTACCATGCTTTGTACTCAGGCGATTGTGCCGCAGATGGTGGAACAAGGATGGGGCAGGGTGGTCAACATCGCCTCGATTGCCGGTCGGGTGGGAGCGCCCTACATCTCCGCCTACGCGGCCAGCAAACACGCAGTGGTCGGTTTGACCCGAGCCTTGGGAGCAGAGTTCGCCAAGAGCGGGGTGACGGTCAACGCGGTTTGTCCGGGCTACGTTGACACCTCGATGACCGAATTGTCGGTGGCCCGGATCATGGAGAAAACCGGAATGGTGGAAGACAAAGTGCGCCAGCACATGGACCAGGCCAGTCCGCAGGGGCGGTTGATGGAACCCAGTGAAGTCGCCTATCTGGTGGCTTGTTTGTGCGAGGAGCAAGCGCAAGGAATCAACGCCCAGGCGATCGTGCTCGATGGCGGAGGGGTACAAGCTTGAAATCGACCCTCATCAATCCTCAGCAACTGGGTGCTCCCAAAGGCTTTTCCCATGGTGTATTGGCCCCTTTGGGTCGCACACTCTATGTAGCAGGACAGATCGGCGATCATCCGGACGGTGCGGTCGCGGAGGGGTTTGTCCGCCAATTCGATCGGGCGCTGGCCAATGCGTTGATCGTGGTCGACGCTGCCGGAGGAGTTGCTGAAAGCATCGTACGACTCACCGTGTATGTCACCGATCGTGCCGACTACCTGGACAACTTGAAGCCTTTGGGTGAGGTCTACCGATCGCGCATGGGGCGGCACTTTCCGGCCATGGCGCTGGTGGAAGTGTCGGGGTTGGTGGAGTCAGGCGCCCTGTTGGAGATCGAAGCGACGGCAGTGATTGTCGAGAAAGCAGGGCCTGAAAAGGGTACTGGGCCTGAAGACGGTACTGGGCCTGAAGACGGTACTGGGCTCGCTGAGGACTCGACCCCATGATCGACCCCAAATCATTTCTCTATTCCTTAGATGCAGAGACTGAGGTCGCCACCATTACCCTCAACCGGCCCAAGCGTCTTAACGCTCTAACCTTTGAGGTTTACCGCGAACTCACCGATACCTTTGCTCAGTTGGACCAAGAGCCAGGCGTTGCGGCGATCGTCATTACTGGGGCCGGCAAAGCTTTTAGCTCCGGGGGCGATGTTGAGGACATCATCGGGGCACTGTTTGAGCGCGACTCGGCGGGGCTATTGGAGTTTACGCAGACCACTGGCGAGTTGATCCTCAACATGCTGCGCTGCCGTCGTCCGATTGTCGGCGCCATCAATGGCACCACCGCGGGCGCCGGAGCGGTGATCGCTAGCGCTTGTGACATTCGGGTCGCCGCGATGAGTGCCAAGGTCGCCTTTTTGTTCACCAAGGTCGGGCTCTCTGGGGCCGATATGGGGATATCTTGGCTGCTCCCCCGCATTGTCGGCTTGGGTCACGCTAGTGAGTTGTTACTCACCGGTGATTTCATCACCGCAGAGGAAGCGCACCGCATCGGCCTCTACAACCGGGTGGTCGAGGACGGCTTGGTGCTGGGCGAAGCCTTGTCGATCGCCGCCGCGTTAGCTCGGGGACCCAAGCGGGGCCTTGAGGTAACCAAGAAGATGCTGCTTCGGGAGCAAGTTCTCGATTATCAAACCGCGATGGCTGAGGAAACCTCGATTCAAGCCGAGTTGATGGAAGAACCCGATTTTCGCGAAGCCTACGATGCCTTCGTTGCCAAGCGAATCCCTCAGTTTGAATAACAGCGAAGCCCACGGTTTGAATAACAGCGGAGCCCACAGTTTGAATGATTTGTTGATCGCCCACCCCCATGCTTGAAGATCTGCCGTTGCCAACACTTGACGCCAATCCATTCCTAGAAGGGGTCGATCCAGCCTGGGTCGAACGTGTGGAGACTCTGGCTTCGTGGCTCGACACCAACCACGCTGGCAGTGACGACCAGGCTCGATCCTTGGCCCGTGAAATGGCGTCGCGCCTGGGCGCCGCCGGGGTGCTCGACGCGGCGCTGGCAACCACCGACCAAGCCTTACGATCGTGTTGCCTGATCCGGGAGCGGTTGGCTTACTACTCGCCTTTGGCAGACGCGGTTTTTGCTCTGCAGGCCCTGGGCTCTCGACCGATCTTGCTGGCCGGAACCGAAGATCAAAGAAGCCAGTGGTTTTCGGCGGTCACCTCGGGCGAAGCAATCGCCGCTTTCGCGATGACCGAGCCCGAAGCCGGGAGCGACGTTTCCTCGCTACAGACGACTGCGGTTCGTGACGGCGATGACTATCTGGTCAACGGCCATAAGACATTCATTTCCAACGCCGGGATCGCCGATTTCTACACCACCTTCGTCCGCACCGAAGAGAGGTCAGATGGCCGCGCTGAGATCAGTTGTTTGCTGATCCCTGCCGGCACCCCTGGCTGTAACTTTGTCGAACCGCAACAGTTGGCCGAACCGCATCCCTTGGGCACCCTGGCGTTCCAAGAATGCCGGGTTCCGGTGACCCAACGAATCGGTGGCGAGGGTGAAGGATTTGGCATCGGGATGCAGACCCTCGACCTATTGCGACCCACGGTCGCCGCTGCAGCCTGCGGCATGGCTGCGCGGGCTCTCGACGAAGCGGTTGCTCATGCTCGTAGCAGAGAGCAATTCGGCCAGCCGCTGGCCCAGTTTCAACTCATCCAAGCGAAGATCGCCGACATGGCGACGGAACTGGAGGCGGCAAGACTTTTGGTCTACCGGGCTGCTTGGTTGGCCGACACCCAAGAGCCGAACACCTTGGCGTCCTCACAAGCCAAGCTGTTCGCTACCGAAGCTGCTCAGAAAATCGTCGATCAGGCGGTGCAGATCCTGGGTGGCAAAGGAGTTCTGCTGGGTAATCCAGTGGAACGCCTGTATCGCGCAGTGCGAGCGCTGAGGATCTATGAAGGTGCCAGTGAAGTGCAGAGATTGGTAATCGCTCGCAAGATTCTTAGCAGCGAGCCGGCGTAAGTGTGGAAGCCACCACAGCGCATCCGCCACGAGTTGTTGGAGACAGAATGGCCCTCTAAGGAGATTGCTGAAGGTTCCCAGGTCTTTTCACCGGTCTCTGTAGGCTCGGTCGAGCTGGAGCAGCGCACCTGGGTGCCAGCGATGGTTCCCTGGCGGGCGACCGAGGATGGAGAGGTAACCGACGACTTACTGGCGTGGTACCAGAGATTTGCTGAGGGACAGCCCGGTGCGATTGTGGTGGAAGCGACCGGAATTCGGGATGTCCCCAGTGGACCCCTGTTGCGCATCGGCCATGATCGGTTCATTCCAGGACTACAAGAATTGGTGAAGGTGGTTCGTCAAGCGAGTCAGGGTCACACTCGGCTACTGATCCAGTTGATCGACTTCTTGGCGATTCGCCGCCGCCCGGACCCTGAGAAGTACTTTCTCCGTTATCTAGAAATCACCGACCGACATCGCAAGGTGGTGGGAGAGACCGATGATCAGGCAGTGCGATCAGCATTGCTGGATGCCCCGGATGATCTGATCGAGGCTTCCCTGACTCTCGGTGAGCTGGAAGCATTGCGCTTCGGTCACCGAGAGCGGGTGACCGACACCCATCTGCAACACATCGCAGAACTCCCTCAGACCTTACCTGGACTGTTTTCTGCCGCCTCCGGGCGGGCCCGCGCTGCCGGTTTCGATGGCGTCGAGCTGCACTACGCCCACGCCTACACCATGGCCTCGTTTCTCTCACCGTTAAACACCCGCGCTGATGGTTACGGTGGATCACGGGAGAACCGCGTTCGGCTGCCCTTGGAGGTGTTAGCAGCGGTTCGGGACGAAGTTGGTGGTGACTACCCGGTGGGCTGCCGATACCTCGCCGATGAATGTATCGATGGCGGTGGTGAGGTCGCAGACGCGGTGTATTTCGGAGTCGAGTTCTCTGGCGCTGGAATGGATTTCTTGTCGTTGTCGCGCGGCGGAAAGTTTGAAGACGCTCAGCAGCCGAAAATTGGCTGGTCGGCCTATCCCTACACTGGCCGCTCTGGTTATGAGTGCATGCCGACGGTGGTGTCAGACGAACAGGGTCCGTTTGGCCGCAACCTGTCGTCGGTGGCGGCGATTCGCGCTGCGGTTCGCAGGGCTGGCCATTCGACCCCGGTGGTAGCCGCAGGTGGAATTGCCACCTTTGAGCAAGCCGAAGAGGTTCTGATTCGCGGCGAAGCGGACATTGTCGCTTCCGCGCGACAGTCGTTGGCGGACCCAGATTGGTTTCGCAAGGTTCGCCTGGGGCACGGCGATCAGGTTCGGCGTTGCGTATTTACCAACTACTGCGAAGGACTTGACCAGAAACACAAGCAGGTCACTTGCCAGTTGTGGGATCGGGAGGCTTTGGACGAACCCCAACTGAAGCTGAGCAGCGACGGCAAGCGAAGATTGACGGCCCCTCAGTGGACGGAGCCAGAAATGTCTGGGAATTGAGCGAACGATGAAAGTCAACGTAATCGGCGGAGGTCCGGCTGGTCTTTACAGTGCTTTGCTTTTGAAGAAGCAGGATCCCGGCGCGAAAGTTCGAGTCTACGAGCGTAACCGGGCTGACGACACCTTCGGCTGGGGGGTGGTGTTCTCTGGGGCGACCTTGTCCAATTTCCGGAGAGCGGACCGTGAAAGCCATCGGGCGATCACCGCCGAGTTTCGTTCGTGGGATGCGATTCACACCTGGGTACCGGACCAATGGATCGAATGCCGCGGGCATTCGTTTTTTGCCATTTCACGTCGAAGGTTGCTGTTGATTCTGCAGCAGCGCTGCCAGGAGGTGGGCGTTGACCTCCACTTTGAATCCGAGGTTACGGCGGAAGATCTTGAGCAAGCCGATCTAGTAATCGGTGCGGACGGGGTAAACAGTGGTTTGCGTCGTAGCCACGCAGAAGCTTTGGGTGCGGCTGTGGAAATGGGGGCTTCGCGATTTTCATGGCTCGGTACGAGTCTGCCTCTCAAGGCATTTACCTTTGTCTTCCAACCCACCGAGTGGGGCTTATTTCAGGTACACGCTTATCCGTTTTCCAGCGACCACGCCACTTGGATCGTCGAGTGTACCGAGAGCGCTTGGCGAGCTGCGGGTTTGGACCAAGCCAGCGAGCAAGACACGGTCAAGTTTTGCCAAGAGATTTTTGCTGACCATCTCGACGGTCATGCCTTGCTCACCAACCGCTCAGTTTGGCGACGTTTCCCTACCGTGCGTTGTGGTCGGTGGGGAGTGGGCAACACAGTGTTCTTGGGCGACGCAGCCCACACCGCGCACTTCTCGATCGGCTCTGGGACCAAACTGGCGATGGAAGATGCAATTGCCTTGGTTGATGCGCTCGCTGCTGAGTCCGACGTGGCGCGGGCGATCGCGGCTTATGAACAAGCTCGGCGCCCCAGCGCCGATCGGCTGCAGGAAGTGGCGGAGGTCAGTCGCTCTTGGTTTGAGACCTGTGACCAACGCATCGATTTACCCCCACTGGAGTTCGTCGCCAGTTTGATGGGGCGCTCCGGCCAAATCGACCTTGAAGAGCTTAGGCTTCGCGACTCCGATTTTGTTGACAAATTGAAAGCCTTCCGGTCCTCGTTGGGGCGGGCATAAAGCCTGCCCCAACGGATACACTTCCCGATACATGAGCCACCCCCCCTACCGCGCCCACCTAGACGTCCAGTTCGGCGATATCGACCAAGCGCGAATCGTCTACTACCCCCGATTTGTTCACTACTTTCACGTTGCTATGGAGCAGTTTTTCCGCGATGTCGTCGGCCTGGATTATCCAACCGTGATGAACGAGCATCGCTTGGGCCATCCCACGGTGCATCTGGACGTCGACTTTCGCATCCCGCTGCGCTACGGGGATAAAGTCGAGATCGAGGTCGAGATCGGGCATATTGGAGAGACTGCAGTGACTTGGGACTATCAGGTCTACACCAAGGGATCGCCGGATCTCCATGCGCGCGGCAGAGTGGTTACGGTAAACATCAACCTGGACACCTTCGAGAAGGTGCCGTTGCCTGATTGGCTGCGAGAGTGCTTGGCGAACTATTCGACGCGCTTGAATCACAAAACCTGAGGGAAGTTTCACGCTAGGCTAGGAACTAGCGTTAGGGAAGAACAGAAGGAAACCAGGAGGAACCATGAAACTGCAAAGAATTGGTGTTATGTCTGCCGGAAAAACAGCTGCGGTGATTTACGGAATCATGGGGTTGATTTTCGGAGCGATCTTTTCGCTGGTTGCGATGGCCGGAGCCGCTTTCGGCGGCGGAGATGAGCCTGCGATCATTGGAGCGCTATTCGGGGTTGGCGCCATCATCATTATGCCGCTGTTCTACGGCGTCATCGGGGCGATCGTCTGGATGATTGGGGCCTTCATCTACAACTTCACCGTCCGCTTCACCGGTGGAATCGAACTCGATTTGAGCGACTCGTAGGAGGGGACACAGGATGATTGAGAGGGGACACAATCTCTATTTCGTCCCGGTCAAGGAATAGGTTTCGGGTATTGTGTCCCCTGCAAACCTGAGCGCAACTTGCCGCGGTCGATTTTACCCAGGTGAGTGAGCGGGAACTCGTCAACAAACACCACTCTGCGCGGATGTTTATAGGGCTCGAGCCGCGCTAGCACGTAATCCTTGACCGCCTGTTCGGAGAGGTCAGCTTTTGACGCCGCCAGAACAAAGGCACAGGGCTGGGTAAGCCCGGCACTGTCCTCGATGCCGACCACCGCACAGCGTTGAATCTCTGGGTGGGCGACCAAGCAGTCTTCCACCTCTTTGGGAGCTAGCCATTTCCCCGATACCTTGAGCACGTCATCCGAACGGCCGTGGTAGGTGAAGAAACCATCTGCATCACGGCTGACCAAATCTCCACCGACAAACCAGCGTCCACGAAACGCCTCGGCTGATTTGGCCGCGTTGCGCCAGTAGCCGATCGCTCGTGACTCGCCCGCAACCCAAAGACGGCCGATTTCACCCGACTTGAGATTGTGTCCCTGTTCGTCGCGCACCCGGACATCGAACCCTTCGACCGGTTGCCCCAAAGTGCCTGGCCGAACCGCTCCTGGTCGATTGGTCAAAAACACATGCCACATCTCGGCAGTCCCCAGTCCGTCGTAGAGATCGCAACCGAAAGCCTGGTTCCATTTTTGATGCAGGGGTTCGGGTAGAGCTTCCCCGGCCGAGGTAGCAAAACGCAGAGAGCTGGCGTCCACCGGCTGCTCGCGCTCCGCAGCCGCCTGCACCATCTGGTGAATCATCTTGGGCACGTTGATCAGAATGGTCGGGCGAAAGTGCTCGATGTGGTCAAACAGCACCTCAGGCGTAGGGTGCTCGGGAAAGAGAACCGTCGACGCCCCGACCGAAAAGGGAAACAGCAGGCTCGACCCGGTGGCATAACCAAAAAACAGCTTGGGCACCGCCAGGGTGATGTCGTCGGCGTTGTAGCCCAGCGTCCGCTGGGCGTAGAGACGGGTGGTATTGAGAAACGAGCGATGCGTCTGCACCACCGCCTTCGGCAGTCCGGTCGTTCCGCCGGAGAAAAGGAAAATGGCTGGGTCGTCGATGTGGCTGGGTACGGTAGCGAAGTCGGTATCCGACGATGGATTTTCGGGGTCGAGATCCTCGCCGACAAGGAGCAGTTGCGGCGCGGTTTCCGCGGCAGCGGCAGCTGCGGCAAAGGAATCCCGCACTCCCGAATCCACCAGCCCCCACGGTGCAGCAACGTAGTCAAAGATCCGGGTCAGGTTTTCCGTGGCTAGGTGCGGATTCACCATCACCACCACACCCCCGGCCTTCAAGATGCCGAAAAACGCTCCCACCCAAGAGGCCCCGTCCGCCATCGCTAGCAACACCCGCTCCTCTCGGCGCAGGCCGGCGTGGGTCAGGGCGTTGGCGTAGCGATTGGCGAGTTCGTCGACTTCGCCGTAGGTCCAGGTGCGGTCAGTGGTCAGGATCGCAGCACGGTCACGACGATCGCCTGTTGCGTTAGCAGTCAAGAATTCGTCAGCAATGTTGAGCCAGTTGGACACACGGTGAATCTACTCGATTGCCGAGAGTCCACAAAGCCCGTTAGGCCTACCGGGCACTCAGATCACGGCCAGCCTGCAAACATCAAAGGACCCACTGTGGTGGTGACGCGCCATCTCCAAGGGCGTCTAGCGGACTGTGCAGTTCCGGGGAGGTCGCAAGTTGTGTATAGATCATGGTGGTGCGAAGGTCTGCGTGTCCCAGTAGTCGTTGAATCGTTCGGATGTCGATGCCGTCCTCAACCAGGTGGGTGGCGAAAGAGTGTCGCAACACGTGAGGCGTCACTCTTTTCCCGATGCCCACCGATGCGGCGGCTCGAGCCAGTCCGTTTTGCACTGTCGCGGTTGAGGCGTGGTATCGCATCTGGGTTCCCTCAACAATGTGTACTTTGGTAGAAGGGAACAGATACTGCCAAGGCCACTGGGTTCCCGCGTAGGGATACTTGCGAGCTAGTGCTTGCGGGATTGCGACCGCCACCCGTGGGTGGTTTCCAAATTGTTGGCGGAGACGATCCAGACGTTCCTGCAGCGGCAATTTCGCTTGTTTGGCAATCAGCGTCAGCCGGTCCTTGTCTCCCTTTCCCGAACGCACCGTGATGCGGAGGGTATCCAGATCAAGGTCTTTAACTCGCAGTTGCACCAGTTCGCTGACGCGCAATCCTCCCCCATAGGCAAGCGCTGTGAACAGCCAGTGGACACCTGTCAGTTCGGTCAGCAATAGCTGGATCTCGCGGCGCGATAGAACCGTTGGGAGGGTCTTCTTGCGTCGAGCTCTAGGAAAATCATCCAGCGTGTCCAGCGGGCGTTTGAGTACATCCCGGTACAAAAACACCAGCGCGTTTAGGGCTTGGTTCTGGGTAGAGGCAGAGACCTTTCGGCTAACGGCCAAATGGCCAAGAAATGACGGCACCGCCGGTTCTTCGAGGTCGAGAGGGTGTTTAAGGTCGTGAAACCTGACGAATCGCTTGATCCAGCCCAGGTATGCATTCTCCGTGCGCGGACTCAAGTGCCGTATGCGCGCCACCTCGTGGACCATCTTTGCAAGTTCACCAGGCGCTCGCTTCAACATTGACATAGCACGCTCATTTACGTACTGTACAGCAATGTTTCGGTCCATTGGATGTTGGACGGAGCCGCGCCGGATGGAGTTTTTAGGATGACCCTGGACCTGGACGAGTCGGTCGCGCAAGCGATGGAGACCGACGTACGGCTTTTGCCCCTCCTACCAGAGCTCCTGACCGACCTGTGGGAGTTGGGTCCTTCGGCCGAACAGGTTGTTTCCGCTCTCGAGTCGGTTGGAGTGGAGCCGGATTCCACCGTTCTCGATCTGGCCTGCGGGAAGGGCGCGGTGGCCGTGGCCCTTGCTGAGCAGCTGGGCGCCCGAGTCGAGGGCATCGACGCCTTCCAGCCGTTTCTGCAGGCTGCGCTGGCGCTAGCGACGGAGCGAGGTGTCTCCCATAGATGTCGCTTCGAGCAGGGAGACATTCGGAATCTGCTCGGGCAGGAAGAGCAGTACGATGTGGTCCTCCTGTTGAGCGTCGGGCCTGTGTTGGGGGACTATGAGCAGACCATTGCAGGCCTTCGGAGGCTGGTTCGCGCGGGCGGGTACATCGTAATCGAGGAGGGCTTCCTGGCGGACGGTGTGGCGCGTCTGCCGGGGGCTGAAGGATATGCTGGTCACTCGGAGACACTTCGCCGATTGACGGCCTGTGGTGACGTGGTGGCCCAGGAAGTCATCTGCCCGACGGAGCAGACACGGTCGGTCAACCAGAGGAACACCGACCTGATCCGACAGAGGGCGAGTCTCGTCAGAGCAAGCCATCCCGCCTTCGAGCAGTTGATTGACGAGTATGTGGCGAGGCAGGAACGTGAGACGCAGATTCTCGGTACGGAAGTGCTCTGTGCCATCTGGGTCTTGCGACGGGCCTAGCAACGTGGGTTGCCCGCCCAACAAGCCGATGCAGACGGACGGCCCTCCGGGCCGCCGCTGATCGGCAAGGCGTTATCCGAACTAAAAAAACTGGTTCTTAGAGTTGAACCCAACAAGTAAACCATTTGAGGAATCAAAATGATACATTATGAACGAACTCTCGATATAGACGCCAAACCAGAGGCCGTATGGGCGGTTATTAGTCGCTTCATGCACATTGATGAGTTCGCTCCGCAGATAAAATCTGTAGACGCACTTACCGACGGCGAAGACGGGGTCGGTTCGAAACGGCGCTGCAATTTCGACAATGGCACCTCAGTGGTGGAAGAGGTGACCCAGTGGGAGGAAAAACAGAGTTATCGCGTCCGTTTATCGGAAATGACAGCAATGCCGCTTAACGAAATGCACGCAGAGTTGTCAGTCGAGCCGCTAGATAGTGCGCGGACGAGAGTAACGTGGGGCATGGACTATAGCGTGAAATATGGTCCTTTCGGATGGCTACTAGGTCAAACAATGATGAAATTGATGATGGGAAAGGTACTCGATGGTAATCTGGAAGGGCTCGCGGATAAAGTTCAATCGAATCAAGATGCAACTTCATAGGCAAACTAGAGGAAGCCTTGTTTAGTGCAAACTGTAAACACAAGATATTTAACTTGAAAGCTAAGACGGATCATCGGATAACAATGCGCCGCAAAGGGCGAAAGGGTGCCACTTATTAGGCGGCGTTATGTCAAGGGGTACATCTTTTCTTTCCGGGTGGGGGGCGTCCCGGTATTGAGTGATCAAAGAAAGGCAGCGCTAGTTTTTGGGTCTCATTAAGTAGGAGTCGATGACGCTCCAGCCACTCATCAGGATCTAGGTAGTCGAGTTATCAGTCCTCGGTACCCCAGGCAGTCTCGTGCCCCAGAAACCCGTTGGTCTCGATTCCGTTTTCATGAGAAGGGATTCAGTCGCATGGTTTTCGAGCTAGTAGCTTGATCCAGCCCCTGGTTGGTTGACGGAGTCGTGCGCCACCGGTGCAAGTAAGAGAGATCGAGGCCGCTTCCACTCAGATGATTGGTTGTTAACACAGCACCTTTCTGGTTGGCGGCCTCGATCTCATTAACCAAACAGCCTTTCGGGCTGGTAAGGCGCTTGATCCCTCATCATGAAGTAGGCGGCTCGTGCGAGTTTGTGGGCAAGAGCCCGGGTTGCGAGAAGGGAACAGGATCGGGATCGGGAGCCTCTCCACGGTTAGCCAGTTGCCTGCTCGACTCAATCCAACCCCGGAGGGAGCCTCGATGAACATCTTCGATAGCCTGAAAGAGGCGATCGCAACCCGCGCATCGCTGCAGCTGACCCGCCCAATCCGTTATGCGCACGAATTAGCGACGAGTTGTGGATTTGAGCTCTATTCAGCCAACCTGGCAACACTGTATTATTGGAGCGACCGGACAACGATCTAGGAGCTTGCTGAAAAACCCCACCACCTGACCATAACGATTCTATAATTGGGAATAGGAGGTTTTGATGCGTGGATCGGATCAAGGTCAGGGATCAATGTTCAGCTACGTTGACCTGGAACGGCGAATTCCTCGGTCTCATCCGTTGCGGCGGATCCGAAGTTTGATGGACGAAGCTCTTGGAGAGCTATCGGAGCGTTTTGAGACGATCTACGCTTCGAGTGGTCGTCCTTCGATTCCCCCCGAGCGTCTGCTCCGCGCATTGCTGCTTCAAGTGCTCTTCAGCGTGCGTAGTGAACGCCAGCTGATGGAGCAACTTGAGTACAACCTTCTATTTCGCTGGTTTGTCGGTCTTGGTATCGACGAGCGGGTGTGGGACGCGACGACGTTTTGCAAGAACCGAGAGCGCTTGCTCGAAGGTTCGATCGCGGAAGAACTGTTTGCAGCGGTGCTGTCTCAAGCCGAGGACCGTGATCTGCTGTCACCGGATCACTTCAGCGTTGATGGCACACTGATCGAGGCTTGGGCTTCGCACAAGAGCTTTCGGCCAAAGGACGAAGAGGTTAAACCTCTGGACGGTGGAGCGGACTTCCGAGGCCAGAAGCGGTTGAACCAAACGCACGCTTCGACGACCGACCCCGAGTCTCGGCTGTCGCGAAAAGGCCGTGGTAAGGAAGCAAAACTAAGTTACCGGGGCAACATTCTGGTCGAGAACCGGCACGGGATGATTGTCAACACCGAGGTCAACATCGTCACCGGCAACGGTGAGACAACAGCGGCTCTGGCCATGCTGGAGCAGCGGGCTAGCAATCATCGCGTCACGGTGGGTGCTGACAAGGGCTATGACAACCGAGCGTTTGTAGAGAATGCGAGGAAGCTGAATGCGACACCTCACGTAGCGCAAAGCACCAAGAATCGCCGCAGCCGGATTGACCGACGCACCACTCGCCACGCAGGTTACGAGATCAGCTTGGCGAGACGACCGAGAGTCGAGGCACCCTTCGGCTGGCTCAAACAGTACGGACTGCAACGCAGACCGATGTTTCGAGGCGTAGCCCGCATCGGTTGGTCTTTCACTTTTGCGGCAACAGCGTTTAACTTGCTCCGAATAGCCAATCTGAGCGCGCCAACATGACGAATTTCTATCCCAAGTGCTCCTCAAATCGCTCGAATCACCCGGTAGGGCGAATCGAAGAGCTGACCCAAGGGGTCACCAACACCCTCAACTCGCCAGCCACCTTGATTCGTCTCCACATTCAAAGTACTTCGACCGTTATGACCACTGAAATTAGCTCCGTTGCCCGTTTTTCAGCAGGCTGCTAGGAGCGATCAATGTCGATTACGATTCACCAGTCAATGGCACGTTTCGCAGCCGTCGCTTTGATAGAGCTGATCGCTCTCGGGCTTTGCCTTTTTCCCCTGATCCCCTTCCAACAAAGCTGGAGGCGCGACTGCTTCGTCGTTGGATTGGCAACTACCATCGCGGCCCTGGGTGTAATTGCCGTCGTCTCAATCGTAGCGTTTGGCTGGCCCAAGTCCAAGAAAGACACTACATCTCCGGTAGCAATGGGCAAGATTCTCGAGGTGGGAATCGTAGTGCTGTATGTATTGAACATCGTCTCGCTCTCACTGGTAATAAGCCTAAGCGGGGGCGTGCATGGGAGCTTCTACGCGCCCTTGATACCGATCCAACTTTCGGTGATGCTCTTCTTGGAAGTGCAACGAGAAGCTTGGACGAGCAGACGTCCAGCTTTTGCAGGCGTGGTTGCTACATTGGCAATCTTTGCCCTTGTGATAGTTCATTTCAAATCGGACACCATTGGGGGATGGGTGAGCTTTACAGATGCTGCGAAGAATGCCGTGTCAGTCGCCGAGATGAAGGAATGGCATCTGGGCTTGATTGCTGGCGGGATGATTCTCACCTATCTGACTTACTGGCTTCCGCAGAACCAATCCGTCCAGAAGAAGCTAGAGGAGTGGTATTAATGAGCCATGGTCTGAAAGATCACAAGAGGGGCGTAGTGCCAAACGGCGGCAGCGGTCGTCTTAAGGCGATCCTGTATCTACCCATTTATGGCGCCTGCATTGGTCTGGTCGCGGCGATGTGGCAGCGACCGGGTTTGCTGGCGGGTAGTTTGCTGGCGATTGGTGCAGCGATGCTATATCGCTGGAATCGAAAATCCGACGTTGTTTTCTTCGTTCTTTGTGCGTTGATGGGTTCTTTGGGAGAGTTCGTTGCGATCCGATTTGGTGCCTGGGAGTATTCTCGGCCATGGCTCAACATTCCAATCTGGCTCCCCTTAGCCTGGGGGATTGCTGGTCTCTACCTCAAGAAGACCACTGAAGTTCTTGTTCCAGAATCACTCGACCAGGTCAGGGAGTAGGTGCAGACTGGACTAGGTGCCAAGCCGGCCTTTGCCTTTTAGGGTGCTGTGGCCCAAGGCCAAGGGTGCAGAATTGGAGTTGACCCGGACTGCCGCAGAAAAGCGGGTTCTATGAGTCGGGCGGTCCAGTCAAGGGTTTTCTTTCCATCGGTCATGCGTTCTTTAGATTCGGATCTAACCTCAGGACGAGCTTCTATTCGCACTCTCTTGGGTCTACAGAGAGGGTACCAGGTGATTCTCGAGAGCGTGCCAGAGAGCGTGCCAGGTGATTTTCAGGGGAATTTGAAGACGGCCTCCGTGTGGGAAGAAATGCTGAAACAATCGAGGCTCTGCTCCTGACTGCAGTGAAACGACGTAGATTATTGAACCGAGGTTTGAAAGTCTCGTCGCTGGCTCGGCCTGAGCCATCGTAGAGCCATCATAGGGGCAAGCCTCTCCCCACATTCTTCTCGAAGCTCGCTCTTGAGTGTGTCTCAGGACGCTACAAACGGCCTGGGGGGCGGGAATGAGCCTGCCGGGAAGGCAGCTTGGAGATTCCCGGCTTTGAGCTGCTCACAGGCATCGCGGTAGGCAGTCACAAACCAACAGTAGGCTTCATAGAGCAAGCGTCTTGCCTTTCTAGAAGCGCAGTGAAATATCGGTGCGGGTGAGCGCTTGATCTTGACCGGCCGCTGAGTGGGATCGGGATCGGGGAGTTTCATAGGTTCGATCCCTTTGTTCTCATTCTGGATCAGTTCTATTAGCTCTTTGCAGCGCTGTGCAATCCAGCGGTGGCTCTGTCCTTGCCAGCAAGGAGGCGGCGATAGTTGGATATGCTCAGTCCGCAGAAAGATCTTGCTTTCCCTTGTTGTTCGGTAGTGCACTGTTTCTTGGGTCCTGTTTCGCCAGCGACCAGATAGCGAGTCTTGTCGTTTGAGAAGCTGTTTAGCGCAGTGGAGGCCAAGCCATCTAGTGGGATGGCTAACCAGTCCTTCTTTGACGCTCTGACTTAGAAGATACTTCATGCGCCCCTCCTGGGCAGCTTCCTCTTCACTGACAACAATGGCCTGATATCTACGGGAGAAGATCTTGTCGGTCCAGCTTCGAATTCGCCCGAGTTCTCGGGCAAGGTTGGAGTTGAAGTAGCCGACGAACTGGGCCATTCTGTGGGCATCTGGGACGGTGATGAGGAGATGATAGTGGTTGGAGAGGAAAGCAAAGCCATGGATTTCGACTGGATAAAGCCTCTGGGCTCGGCCGAGTACACCTGCAATGCAGCTATTGACAGCCGGGGAGGGCTTCAACAGATAGCGTCCCTGGAAGGTGCGGCAAGTGATCTCGACTGTGGCACCACCTTCGGGGATGTATCGAAGTCGTCTGCTCATGCAGAGAGAGACGCAATTCACCCCAAAGATCTCCCAGGAAATCGGGTGGTACCTTTTAGGGATGCTCGCCGAGCACGAACGCGAGGCCTTAGCCCAAAGGCTTCTCAAGGAGACCTCAACCAAGCAAGGCATTCCCAAGAATCAGCTAACCCTACACAGTGATCGGGGCTCGCCGATGACCGCCAAGGACACCGGACGACTCCTCGTACGGCTTGGTATCTCTCAGTCGTTCTCGCGGCCTCGCATCTCCAACGATAATCCCTTCTCCGAAGCCCAATTCAAGACCCTCAAGTATCACCCGAGCTTTCCCGATCGGTTCGGCTCGATCGAGGACGCTATCGCCTTTTGCAGGTCGTTCTTTATCTGGTACAACACCCAGCACCGGCACGCCGGCATCGCCATGCTGACACCCGAAGATGTCCACTGCGGCAAGGCCGACCACAAGCTCAAGATCCGTCAACTGGCCCTTGACCAAGCTTGGCGAAACAACCCACAGCGATTTGTCCGTGGAAGACCGACCGTTCAGCTATTACCGAGGGCCGTCTGGATCAACCCACCCAAACATCAGCGCACCAAGGAGGTTGTCCCGATTCACTAATTAATTCTGCCAACTGTCTCAAAGTTGTTGACAGGTTCCGAGTCGGAGTTCTCACCTTGATCCAGGTTGCTAAATCGGTAGCCAGTTTTCCCATCCCACCGCTGCAACTCCTGAGTGGGCTGAAGATGAGCGCAGGCTAGTCCAAACCAACAGACCCCTAGGACCACGATCCGACTACTTCGGTTCAAAGGTCACCTTCATCGGACTCAGTGGATTGGTCCCTTCGACCATCGGCCTGCGCCACTTGGGCTTGTAGTCCCGCGGTGCCCCCATGTTGAAGGTATGCCTCCCCTTCTGCACCCGCAACACATCACCAACCCGTCCAGACGGGTCGCCGTCAATATTGACCGCACGATCTTTCGGAAAAACAACTTTTACGAATTGCAGCATGGTGCTCCTTTTGGTGGACGATCAAGAGAACCTCCATGGCAAACATACCAATGGCAGGTACTTGCTGCGTAGTGAGTTTAAATAGCGGTCACTTGGTCGCAGGAAACTGCAAGAACCCGACTCAACGCTGGAGTGGTTTGGTTCCCCCAGCATTGCTAGCGAGCGCGTTTTGGTTTCACACCCGTAATCCCCCACTGCAAGCGATCCAATCCCTTTTCGCTCAACCCCTTGCGCAAGTCAACCCAGGTGAAGCTTCTGAGGAAAAGCGGCAAATCTGGTGCGCGGGAGGCACCAGGAAGAAGTACCGGGATTACCGGCATGCCTCGATCCACGCACTCGGAAATACACGCTCTCATCTCCGGGATTTCCCATGGTCCTAGTCCCTGCGCACCCACCAATACCGCTGCCGAACGGGTGGTGCTGATGGCTGTTTCTAATTCTTCCTGCCAGCTACGGCCAGGTACTAACTCCCATTCATCAAGCCAAACAGCAAGCTCACGGGCTTGCAACGCATCCGCCAATTCTCTTACCAGTGGCTTGTTCTTCGAATTGTGACTGAGGAATACATCACTAGGCCCAACGCCGCCACCGGCCGCTTCAACAATAAGCGGCTCTTTGCTGTCAACCCGCCGTCGACCAGCTTGTAAGACAGCACCGCCCGACAGGAGCCCAGTCAAGATCCAGATCCCAATCAACGGATAACTAATGTCGACCCACATACGACCAAACCGGGCCGCGACAACAGTAGCAGCGATAAAGCCAAGAGACAGTGCCGCTGCCGAAACGATCAAGTCCCGGCGCCCACCCCCGTGTGCCTGCACCAGGGTAAGCACGTAGAAGGCGCCGAACAGACTGAGCAAAGTCCAGCGATAATCGGTACGCCGCAGGAACGAAGCGGTGCGAAGCGCGTGAGCAGCCCATGCGTGAATGCGCACTCCGGCCACCTTTCCGAAAGCGGTCTCATGACTATCGTTTCCAGCCGCCCCAACAAAAACAAATCGCCCCGAAAAGTCTTCCGTCGCAGAGTAGGAAAGTGGCCAGCCAACAACCGGGGCTGGCTCACGGTCGGGTGGGAGAAATCGCAATAGGCGCTTTTCCGGCAAACCACGAAGTTCCTTACCAGAGAGTTGCTCTGCTACCTTGGTGCTAAGGCTTGCGTATGCTTCATCGCCGCGCAAGTAAGGCAGGATCATTCGTACTTTGCCGTCCGCTTCACGGTAACCAGACAAGCTCCCCAACCTTCCATCCAAGCAGTCGAGACTTTCGGAGGGAGAGACCGGGTTTACCAATCGGACTGGGTGCCAGGCGATTTTCGGGGGAATTGAGTTGCTCGGCGATACGCGATAGCAAACCTAAGCTACAATCGCGGTTAATGCGTCAGGCGACCCTGATGGGGCTCATTGTTTTCGGATTGATGTCATTGGCTTGTGGTGGCAGCGGAAGTAATCCGCTTGCGCCTGCAGTGCCTTTGCTGCTGGAAGGTGATGCGGACATTGCAACCAGCGAGACATGGAGGGGATCTGCCTCAAGTTGCCCGACTACGGTTAATTGGAGCGCTGATGGCGGTGCTTCGCAACCGACCGGCGTGGGAACTGCGTTCGAGACTGTCTGGCTGACGACCGGCACCAAGCTCGTAACGGCGAGTTGTTCGGGCGGCGGGAGTTCGAGTTTGCAAGTCGCAGTGAACGATGGGACCCGGAGTCTGCAGATCATGGAGATTCTGACCGCAAATGGATCCAGCATTTCCGATCAGAATCGTCTTCGGGTTCGGGTGAAGTACCTCAACTTTGAACCGCGGTTCCAATTCATCATCCTGGATATTTTTCGGGATGGCGAGTCAGTCTTTGATCAAGGGGAGCCGGTCGTTGTGACCGAGGCATCCGGCGTGGCCGAAGCTAACGTTACGTGTCGATCGCCGGGCCCGATTCACGAGCTGCGGCTTTGGATGGTGGATCCGTTCTTCGGTCCGGGCATTCTCTATTCCGACGTTGTCGGAGTACGGGCGCGCGATTTCAACTGTGTCTAAGTAGGCACGGTTCGAGCCAAGCGACTCGCTCCGCAGTCAAGGGTGCCAAGGGTGCCAGGCGATTTTCAGGGGAGTTCGCCGCCGAAAAGCAATCGATTGCAACCTTGGCAATACGACCGAGAAATGTACAAGAAGCGCAATGAAGCCGAGCGCTTGTTTCGTCGCTTGAAGGGGTTTCGTCGGATATTCTCACGCTTCGACAAATTGGACATAATCTTCACATTATTTATACAGTTCGCACTCATTGTGAGTGCTGTCTCTAGTGTTAACACGCCCTAGTGTGGCACGTCTATCTAGCGGAACCCTTGTCTACGCCAGGCCTTCGATACGCGCAACACAATGTAGACCCAGCCAAA
This sequence comes from Candidatus Multivoradales bacterium, assembly GCA_965248055.1. Taxonomy (GTDB): domain Bacteria; phylum Acidobacteriota; class Thermoanaerobaculia; order Multivoradales; family JAHEKO01; genus CBDCXF01. Next base: position 1,483,397 of record CBDFIJ010000004.1, on the reverse strand, counting down.
GAAACCGCCAAACACCACCAGTACTGGAAAAATGAGCCAATGCGTCCAGCCGCGCCGCGGGAGTAGTGTCCACAAAACGATGCTGCCAGCCCACGATCCAAAGACGCCCAAGAAGAGCAAGAACAGGAAGGGAAAAGGTATGGCACTTCGTCCGTTCAGAACGTACATCCCTATCCACGCAAGACCACCGACTACGCCTAGTAGGGCAATCGAAAAAAGGAGAACCCTGGTTCCGCGAGCATCGTCGGACAACGCCCCCCCCTTCTAGTTATGGAAAAAAGATAGGTACATCAAATTGGTCGTGATTACCTCGAATCAATTCTCGGACCGCGGATGCAGTGTGAGAGACACCCCGCGCATACGCGCCAAAATTCACTCCGATAAACAGTCGCGCTATCCCAACTCTAGCAGTCACTGAGACTGAATCTGAAGCCAAATTTGTAGCGTCGGTCCTCAGGGCGCCATTTATGTCACCTGTAACGCCACTTGGGAACAGTTCGCCACCCTCAATAATGGGAAGTTGCGCTGATGCGGAGGCACGTCCTTGGATCGTTCCACCCTGTATTGCTAGAACACCCCTTCCCTCGAGTTCCGAGTCTCCCGTAGTCAAATCTACCCCAAGTCTTAGTTCTAACGCCCCTTCTACTTTGCCTGGACCGAGCTGAACAGCTCCCCCAATACCCCCAAGTCGCAACTTAGCATCAAGCTCCAGAGCTTCCTCAAAGGCTTCTTCCGCTTTTTGGATTTCGCTCTTTGCTTCTTCACTGATCCTGAAAAAGGACAGAAAGTCAAACTGCCCATCTGGATCAACATAGTGAATTGGCCGATTGTTTACATATGTGTACCGATTCCAAGATTGCGGCTCTCCTGCAGAGAGCGTGCCAGGTGATTTTCAGGGGAATTTGAAGACGGCCTCCGTGTGGGAAGGAATGCTGAAACAATCGAGGCTCTGCTCCTGACTGCAGTGAAACAACGCAGATCTTTGACCCGAGGTTTTGAAAGTCTCGTCGCTGGCACGGTCTGAGCCGTCATAAGGGCAAGCCTCTCCCTCACCTTCTTCTCGAAGCTCGCTCTTGAGTGTGTCTCAGGACGCTACAAACGGCCTGGGGGGCGGGAATGAGCCTGCCGGGAAGGCAGCTTGGAGATTCCCGGCTTTGAGCTGCTCACAGGCATCGCGGTAGGCAGTCACAAACCAACAGTAGGCTTCATAGAGCAAGCGTCTTGCCTTTCTAGAAGCGCAGTGAAATATCGGTGCGGGTGAGCGCTTGATCTTGACCGGCCGCTGAGTGGGATCGGGATCGGGGAGTTTCATAGGTTCGATCCCTTTGTTCTCATTCTGGATCAGTTCTATTAGCTCTTTGCAGCGCTGTGCAATCCAGCGGTGGCTCTGTCCTTGCCAGCAAGGAGGCGGCGATAGTTGGATATGCTCAGTCCGCAGAAAGATCTTGCTTTCCCTTGTTGTTCGGTAGTGCACTGTTTCTTGGGTCCTGTTTCGCCAGCGACCAGATAGCGAGTCTTGTCGTTTGAGAAGCTGTTTAGCGCAGTGGAGGCCAAGCCATCTAGTGGGATGGCTAACCAGTCCTTCTTTGACGCTCTGACTTAGAAGATACTTCATGCGCCCCTCCTGGGCAGCTTCCTCTTCACTGACAACAATGGCCTGATATCTGCGGGAGAAGATTTTGTCGGTCCAGCTTCGAATTCGCCCGAGTTCTCGGGCGAGGTTGGAGTTGAAGTAGCCGACGAACTGGGCCATTCTGTGGGCATCTGGGACGGTGATGAGGAGATGATAGTGGTTGGAGAGGAAAGCAAAGCCATGGATTTCGACGGGATAAATCCTCTGGGCTCTCCCGAGCACACCTGCAATGCAGCTATTGACAGCCGGGGAGGGCTTCAACAGATAGCGTCCCTGGAAGGTGCGGCAGGTGATCTCGACCAAGGCGCCACCTTCGGGGATGTATCGAAGTCGTCTGCTCATGCAGAGAGAGACGCAATTCATTGCAAAGATCTCGCAGGAAATCGGGTGGTACCTATTGGGCAGCAATAGAGACTTCATAGGGGCTAGATCGGAAGCGTCCAAAAGCCTCAATCGCTATGGCATTTCGATCCCCAGAGCACGACCATCGAAGATCTCGCAATGGCGGAAGGTGCCCTGGTAGTTGACGCTGAATTACGTGGTTCAGAGGCCCTGTCGGTGCTTAAGCTGCTCGAGTACGCCGTTGGGCCCAAGGTCGGACGGCATTTTTCTGTTTCAGAGGTTGAGTTTTGTTCCTACCGGGGGTCTAAAGCCGAGCGCTGAAAAGTCAGGTTCGTTATCATCAGTAAACTTGATGGCCTCGTTCACCGAGGTACTTATTCAGCTCATCTCAAGGAGACACTAACTATGAAAACCCCTGTTCGCGTTGCCATCACGGGGGCGGCTGGAAACATTGGCTACGCATTGACCTTCCGCATTGCCGCTGGCGACATGCTCGGCCCCGACCAACCAATCATTCTGCATTTGATCGAAATTCCGCCCGCTCTGAACGCACTTAACGGCGTAGTGATGGAGCTCAATGACTGTGCTTTTCCGCTGCTGGCGGGCATCGTCGCCACCGCTGACTTGAGCGAAGGGTTTCAAGACGCTGACTACGCCCTGTTGGTCGGCGCCCGGCCGCGTGGCGCGGGGATGGAGCGGGCCGATCTCTTGGGCGCCAACGGCAAGATCTTTGGCCCGCAGGGTAAAGCGATCAATGACTGCGCCTCAAAAGACGTTCGAGTCTTGGTGGTCGGCAATCCGGCCAACACCAATTGCTTGATCGCCGCCGACAACGCCCCAGACTTGGACCCGCGCCAGTTCACCGCCATGACGCGACTCGACCACAATCGGGCTAAGGGTCAATTGGCCGCCAAGACCGGAACCCACTCCAACGATGTGCGCAAGATGACCATCTGGGGCAATCATTCAGCCAGTCAATACCCGGATATTTCTCACGCTACGGTCGACGATCGAGCGGCCAGCGAGTTGGTGGACCAGGATTGGACCCGAGAGGAATTTATTCCGCGGGTGCAGAAGCGCGGCGCTGAGATTATTCAGGCTCGGGGCGCTTCTTCGGCGGCGTCAGCGGCGTCAGCGGCGATCGACCATATGCGCACCTGGACCTTCGGCACCGCTGAAGGCGACTGGGTTTCGATGGCGATCCCGGCGAACGGCAGCTACGGCATCGAGCCGGGAGTGGTGTATTCCTTTCCGGTGAGCTGCCAAGGTGGCGACTACCAAGTGGTTCAGGGATTGGATGTCGACGAATTCAGTCGCCAGCGGATGGACGCTACCGATCGAGAATTGCGCGAAGAGCGTGCCGCCGTCGAAGAGTTGCTGAATTCGTGAAGTTGAGTTCGTGAAATCGAATTCGTGAAGTTGCCCTTTCGACCCAGGACACAGCCCGAGATGGCGCCGGTGCGAGGGGCGGGTCTGAGGCCAGCGCCCGGTCTGGGGCTGGTCCTGGCGGCATTTCTACTGGTGACAGTGGCAGGGTCGGCTTGTAGCTCGAAGGACTCCCTGTCAGGGATTGCTAAGAACGCTGACGTTGTCGTGATCACCTTGGACACCGTGCGCGCTGACCGGGTTGGCGGGTACGGCTACGATCAGGCCAAAACTCCCGGGATCGATGCGTTCTTGGCGCAAGCGGTGGTTTTTGAGGAGGCGCTTGCTTCCCGTGCTCTGACTGAGCCCAGCTTGGCCTCGATGCTGACCGGATTGCACACCTATCAGCACGGGGTGGTGGCCAACGGCTACAAAGCCCACAAGCCGATGCCGGCCAATTTGGTCTCGGCGATGAAGCGGGCTGGCTACTCGACCCACGCGATCTCTGCTAACGGCTGCAAGGTACTGGAGCAATTTGAATGGGACACTATGGAGTGCTTCCAGAGCAAAGACTCTCGAGTGATCGATGCTGCGATGCAGGTGCTAAAAAGTGAGAGTCAGGAGCCCAAGTTGGTGTGGATTCATCTGTTTGCCGCCCATGGTCCCTACATGCCGGGGCGCGGCCACGCACAGCGCAAGTTTCCCGACTACAGAGGTCCGGTCAAGGCGAGCAACAGGGTTCTCGACCGACTCTCTAGAGAGAGAAGTGCCGATGAAGAGGATCTTTCCTACCTCGAAGCGCTCTACGATGGCGCAGTATGGCAGGCGGACTTGCGGCTCCGAAGAGTCTTTTCCCTACTCGATGGCCCGCTCAAACAAGCCGTGGTGGTGTTGTCGGCAGATCATGGAGAAGAACTGGGCGATCACGATGGATATTTTTTTCACGCCTGCTCCTCTTATCGGGCCGGATTGCGCGTTCCGTTGGCGATCCGGGTTCCTGGCTTGAAGCCACGCAGGATCAGGCATCTGGTCGAGACCCGCGCCCTGGCGGCGACCATTTTGGATTTGGTTGGGGTGAGCCGTGTCGGGGTGGGCACTGCTGCGGTGGACAGTGCTGAAGAGGCCAGTGCCGGGAAGGACACTGCTGGGGAGAACACTGCCGAAGAAGCCAACGAAATACCCGGAGCCAACTTGCTGGACCCAGAATCCAAAACCGAAGCGGCATTCAGCGCTTTCGATACCTACCCGATCTGGACAGTTCAAGACCGCGGATGGCGTTTGGTCGTCAACCCCGAGAACGTCGGCCTTCGTTGCTATCCCGATGCCGACCCTGGGGCAATTTCGATTCAAGAAACTGAGCTCTATCGGTTGGCTGACGATCCCGATGAGCAAGTCAATCTTGCTGCTGATCTTCCCGAGCAAGTTGCCACGATGCGCGCGGACCTGGAAGCCTGGCCGGGCTACGGTCGTGCCAGCCAGCGTCAAGACTTGGACAAGAAGACTCGGAAGCGGCTTGAGGCTTTGGGTTACGTGAACTAGTCAACGGTATGCGACTGCGCGGCTTGAAGTTGCCAGCCGGACACGCGCATCGCCAGTGCGCTCGCCAGTGTTCCCAGCAACAGGCAGACGGCCCCGATTCGAATACCGGCTAGGGATGTGGTCGCGAGACCGAGGGTCAAAACAGGTACACCGAGAATCCACAAACCCAGCACCAAGGCTTGAAGAGCACGGGGAGTGACCGCCAAAGGGGACGGTGGAGGCTGTTGGTAGTCACTGTCAGCAAAAGACCACAACCAGGTCGCTAAGGGGAACAGTCGTCCGGCTACCCCCACCACCATTTGCGCCAGAAATCCGATTAAGAACACCGTGCCGAAGGCCATTGCAGCACCGATCTTCCAGGCTGCTGGAGGCGCAATCAATAACGCACATCCGAGCACCGCAGAAATCAACAAGTAGCCGATGGCGGTCAGGGCTTGCACGGTGGCCCAGTCTGGTCGGATCAGTTGTTTGGGATCAGGCTTGCGGTGTCGCAGCATCCAAACCACCCGGCCCGCAAAGGCGGCAAATGCAGACACCACGATCAGAGAGAAAAAGATCGCCCAGCGATTCTCTAGTGCCAAGGTCACCGCCAGTCCCAGGGTCCCTACTTCCAGAAGCAACGCCGACGACCAAACTCCCCTGCCAGTCGGCATCGCCGCGGGTAGAAACATCGGCAGCAGCCGATAGCCCACCGCGAACACCATCATCGTCGCCCATCCCAGCGCCGCTAGATGGGCGTGAGCCCAAACATTGGACAGGTGGGTACCGGGCAAGAACGGCGCGTTCTTGTGGATTCCCAAGGCCAACCCTGCGCCCGCCGCCAGCCCCAGGTTGGCGAACGCAAAGTAGAAATGGATCTTGACCTCGGCCGGTATCGTCGCCCGTGTAACCGCGCGCCAGAATCTCAGAACCGGGACCAGAAAACCGGCAACCACGGTGCCCGCCGACCACGCCATCCCGGAGGAGGTGTCGAGCCAAAAATGCGCCACCATTCCGACGATGCCGATCGCCACCAGGGCGAATCCCCAAAGGTCTATGGGCCGAGGTCGCACCGGCGAGCGCAGCGCCATCGGCGCCACCATGTGCAGCGCACCAAAAATCGAGCAAGTCACCCATCCCAGGGTCACCAGATGCACCACCGCCACCATCTTCGGGTGATAGTGAAACCCGGCGAACGACTCTGGCCACAGGACCAGCGCGAGCAGAGCGGTGGCCAAGCTGAAGTGGGCAAAGCTCCAATAGGCGATCACCGCCCGCCGGTTGGGTAATCGTTGTCGGCCCCTCTCAACACGACCTGGTTGGACCGGGATGCTTGGGAGTTGAGAGGGCGGCATTGGTAAAGAACACTACACATAGATCACCGGTGCCACCACCCCAATAGGTTGCAAAAAAGAGGATGGCTCATCTGTTCAAACCGCGGATGACACTTCGTTGTTACGCCGATGCCAACCCAGGGCGATTCCGATCCAAGAAACCGAGTTATGGTTGGCTGACAATCCTGATGAGCAAGTCAATCTTGCCGCAGATTTAAGTGGACTAGCTAGCAACCGTCAACTCTAGGTCGCCTCGTTCAGATCACTCTTCTTCAAAGTGTGGGCGTGAATCTAGGATCACCTCTGTGGGGATTTGTATTTTCGCCTCGCCAGGCATCAGCTGAAACTCAAAAGATGATGGAATCGGCTCACGAATCCTTACAGACTCTATGGTCTGTTCTGTCTCCAAGGGATCGACGTAGAACGCCAACGCCAGTTGATTCGTTTTCGTACCGTCTTCCGTCTTCCAGCGGATACCAAGGCTATGTGCGCCGTATTTGTTGAGAAGTTCGATCGCGTTTCGATTCTTAAAGGCGCGAATGACTTCGTAATCTGGACTCTCCTTCATCGCGACTACTTCCTTTCCAGTTCCGGCAGTGGATTCCGTCGTCTGTTGATGGTTGGTAGTTACATCGCTCGGGTGGCTTCTTCCACAGGCCAAACAGATTGATACAACAATGACGCCGATCGCGATGACACGAATTGACCTAACCTTTGATGCCGAAAATCTGACCAAGCCGTTTTCCTTCAGCCTTAGCGCCGACTGCTTGCAGCATTTTAAGCGATGCTTTCAGTTTGGTACTGGAGACTACCTTCATGACTTCGACCGAGAGTTTCTGCAGATTGTCGATGTCACGGTCGGTCACTGTGCGATTGAAGACATCAGAAGTCGTGATTGCGCCTGCGACCAACGGCCTGAAGGCTGCAACAACGGACCGGCGTACATCACCGTTGGATATCAATAGGTCGAGTAGTTCACCGCGATGGTGATCGACTAATTGGGTGATCTGGCGACCTCTTACGGATGTGCTAAGTCGGCTTTGAAGGTCTCGAGAGATACCACCGAAAAATCGCGTTGAACGAAGTAGCTCTCGGTCTTTGCGGATCAAGGTAGGGGGAATCATCCCCAACGGCCTACGAGCGGCGGTATTCCCCAAGCCCTCGAGGCTGAGTTCCGATGCTTGTGTTAGTTCGCCGGTAACTTCGGCGTCGAAGAGGGAGTCCAAGAACACGGCGAAGGCTCCACTGCAAAGCGTGGTGAGATTGAGTGCCGAAAAGACGTTTTGAATTTTGCATTCGATTCCGTGAGTGCTAGCACCGGCAAAGTGGAGCCCGATGACCGGCTTGACCTCAGAGTCCTCAATCGTCATGCGCGAGAACACCAAGGAACCCGAATCGCCGCCAGCAGACCAGTCGGGGCTTGGGCTGATTGCATCGACACGGATGCAATCGGTGAACGTGTGCCCGCTGGATAGCGAAGTTGTTACGTCGATATCCGTGACTTCGCCGAAGGTGCGCTCGGTGGTACGACCGAATTTTTCGACTTTCATATCCAACGCAGCGATTTCGGTCGCGTAGACAGCGTGCCCAATATCAATAACTTGGGCCTGGTAGATGTCGGTTGATTGTGGATCTCCGATCGCGCAGTCGACGGTATTGACTGCTGTTGTGGAACGCGGAATACCTCGTTTTACCTCGCCGATTCTGTCCCCAGGAAAGACGCCACCATCGAGTGTTCCTGGCTGCACGATTCCGACTCCTGCGGTGGTCCCGAGGACGTGCTCATTACTCAGCATAACGATGCTGTCGTCCTCTAGATCCCAGACCCATCCACCGAGAGTCCCAGCGTTGGCAAACCCTGGTGGAGGTGGTGTTCCAATACTGCAGCCTCCCGGCGCCGGGCGAAGTCGGTCTTTGGGGTCAACCTCCAGCTCAGGGCGCGGGCTTTCAATGACATCAGTGGTAATCGAGACGTTACGGTCTTCTGATCGCGAGTAGAACCGGTAGGTCTTAGGCAATGCTTGTTCGGCGGAAAGCTGGCTCTCGGGCAGTTTCTTCTCCACATAGTGGCGGATTGCTAATTGGTTGGTCGGTCTTCCAGCTGTGATTTTGCGACCGATTCCAATCGAGTGCGCACCGCCAACGAAGGCAGTTTGTGGATCGACATGTATCCCTTTGCATTCACGTGCGATCCGATATCGAGAACCCTTGTTGAGATTGCGTAGTTTCGTTCTCTTTGGCATACGGAGGTCTCCTGTCCTGTTGTTACTTATGGTCCGAATGCTGGCTGGTTGTTTAGTCTCCGATTTGTCTCAGCCGCTGGTACCGGGCAGGGGTTGCTTCGCAGAGTCTTGTCCTTCCGGTCGGACGCGACACTTGTCTGCCTTCCGACGAAAGGCCTTCGGATGACAAGAAACGATGAGTAGGTCGAGACTAGAACTCGACCTTAAACGGCTTTTTCAGCAGCAAGGCGATGGGAATCGAAAACAGCAGCAGGGCCCAAACCCACAGGGGCAGGAGTAGGACGATCGGGGTTTCTGGATAGGGCACGGAGATTTCCTTAACCGCGCCGTTTAGAGAGGGCTCTGAGGGGTAGAGCAGTTGATCGAGGAAATTGCCCGGTCGCACTGGAGATCTACGGGCGGTGCCATCCAGCACTGCCAGGGTTTTGGTGGCTTCTTCGCCGTTGACCTTGACCGTGAGTTGATGCTCGCCGCTGACGGTGGGGTGGATGCGCCAGATTGCCTCTTTGCGCGTGGCGACCCACAGAGCTGGGGTTTCTATCTCCACACCGTCAGAAGCGATGAGCTGCAGGTTGGGCTTTGCATGGTCTTCCAAAGAAAAGCTCTCTGTGTCGATCTTGGCGGTGACGGTCACCGGCTCGCCGATTTCGAGACCCTGATAGCCGTAGTGGGCATGCAGATGGGAAAACAGCGGCAGCATGGGTACCGCCATGATCAAGATTGGCAACAACCAGGAGCCCAGATAACCGCCGGTCCAGCGCAGCATGCCAAAGATTGCCCTGAAGGTTGCCGGCAGGCTGTCGTTGAACAGACGCAGTTCGAAGATCGAGGCGTGCAGGTTGCGCTTCATGCGATCTGCAAGACTGGGATTGAGGGTCCACTTGATGATCGGCATGGCGATCAAGGTGATGACAAAGGTGACCACGGCGACCCCAACCCACCAGGGCCAAGCCGCCATCGGGGCCAACGCTGCGTCAACCAGACGTGCCAAAATCGCGTTTACTGCGTTCATAACTAGATTCGACTCGCGTAATCCTTAGAAAATATCACCTTAGAAGGCATAGCCTTAGGAGATGTAGCCCAGCCCCTGAAGTCGCTTCTTAATCTCTTCTTCCGAGGTCGCGTCTTCTAGCTGTGAGAGTTCCTTCTCCAACGCGTGGGTAATGAACTCCGCGGGCGATGAATAGCCAGCCAGCTCCGCGTAGCGGCGGATCTTGGCCATCAGTTCTTTGTCGAGTTTGACTTTTTCGTAGGCTCCGAGCACGTTGATCTCCTTGGTCCAATCTTTATCGGTTGTCGTCCGGCGCCGGTGGAAACTCTGCAACCCCAAATTCCGCGACCACTGCGGCCGCTAGATCCTTCAAGCTGTTGGCTTCCTTGGACAACTTGCGGTTGCTGAAGAAAATGCCGGGCACGGTGGTGTGGTCCATTGCATGATCGCCCGACCACTCGCCCATATTGTCGAACATGACGTCGGCAGTGAGTTGCCCCAAGGCGCCTTCATTGGATCCGCGCACGGTCTTGGCGTATCCCACCAACATGTCCGGCCCAACCTCCAATTGCCCGCGGTCGCGAAAGAATTCATCGGACTTGTAGATGCGGGTGACCGCTGGCAACTCGGTTACCGGATCGAGGGTTTGTAACAAGCGATCGCCGATCTCAGCCAACAACTCGTCAGTCACCGAGGGGTCGACGATGCCGCTGGATTCCCGGCCACGTTGATTGATGTAGAGGCCGTTAAAGCCAGCGCCGTAGGCGCGGGTTTGGCTCCAGTCGACGTTGTGAAACAGACTCGGCTCGTTGGTCAAGTTGTTGTCTTTGACCACCAAATAGCCCCGGTCGCGCAGCCAAGAATTGAGGTTGAACGCACGACGCCAACTGGCGAATCCGTGATCGGACATCACCACCAGGGTTGTGTTCTCGGCCATATGGTCCAGGGTGTAGCCGATGATGCGATCCGCTTCTCGGTAGAGCTTGGGGACCACCTCGGCGTATTTGGGGTCGATTTCTGGGTCATAGGACGGATGCTCTGGATCCATCGAACCCCACATCACATGCGAAACTTGATCGAGGTTGCCGAAGTAGTAGAACAACAACCCACCGCGGTGCTCATCCAGAAGATATTCGTATTGATCGACTAACTCTTGGTGCGCGACGCCCGCTTGGGCCAGGAATTCGTCGCGGCTGAACACGCCCTCGGTGAGCGACTTGGTGTCTTCCGGCATGCCTTGGGTGTAGTACGAGCCGGTGGCCTGTGCCAACTCCTGAGCATGACTGGCCGGGGTCGAGATCGGCATTGCTGGAGCGTTCGGGTCAATTTGCAACGGTGCGGCGTAAAGCTCAACTTCGGGGCGCACTGAACGCAGGTAAAAACGAGTCGATCCGGTCAGCGTCTGGGTGGGGATCATTTCAAAATTGACCGAGACCCAATCACTCCATTCTCCGGGTTGCAGAACCACTCGGCTTTCGCCGTCGTTGATGTCGACTTCGGCGATTTCTTCCTTTTCGTCAAACGAGACCACCAACGGTACCGACAGCCTTTCCTCGTCCACCCGGAATGGGTTGGGTGGGCCGTAGAGCGAACCTTCGGCGCGGCTCTCCCACAGATCCAAGCCATACACTTCGCCGCCGCTGACGTTCTGGTCGAAAAACAGCGCTGAAGTGTAGAAGGTAAAGGTGCCGTAGGTCCCCAGAAGATCCGGCGTGCCCATGCCAGAGAGTTCCCGGGTCGCAGTGCCCGAAGGAGGGAAGTTGACCGGCATGCGGTAAACCCAGGTTGGCACGCCCGCCTCTTCGAGAGTGGTCCAAAACTCGGTACCCCGACGCAGCAGTTGAAAATCACCGCTAGCGGGAATCTGGTAGTCGCCGAAGGTCATCATCGGTTTGCCAGTGGTGGCTTCGGCCATGGCGAAAACCGGGATCAAGGTTTCCGGGTCGCGGTGCAGAAAGTCAAAGATTCCGTGTCCACCGGAGTCCATGCCGGTGATGAAGTCAGACCAAGCGATCGGTGACAGCGGTGGCACTGAAGTTTCCAGAGGCTGTCCGTGTCCTTCGATCATCAGCTTGGCAAGATGCGGCAACTGACCTTCGGAGATCATCTTTTGGGTGAAATCCCAGTCCATGCCGTCGATGCCGATGACGATCACGGTTTTTTCGTAACCTTCTGGAGCGTCCCCGCAGGCCAGGATGACGGTGAGCCCGACGGCGAACAAACCGGCTAGAGTTCGCGACCGTTTCATGACTTGTCTCCACTGAGGACCGGATTGCTCGCAGAAAACAGCGCTTTGCCCTCCATGTGCTGTGGCGGTTTGACGCCGAACAGTTCCAAGGCGGTGGGTGCGATGTCTACCAGGGAGGGGTCGTCGTCGTCGATCTTGGCGTTGCAGAAAAGCACCCCAGGCACCTGTCTCGGGTCAACGCAGTGGTCACCACTCCAGGCCTTGGTGTTGTCTTCAAAGACCGGGCCGGAAACCATCCCCGAGGCCGAGTCCCAAGAAATACGGTAGCCGCGGTTGTAGCCGATCAATAGATCGGGCGCGTTGCGCAGATAGGGGCCACCGTAGAGCTTGGTGGTGTCAAACACCTCAGTGATCCCTTCTTCGTTCTTCTCGTCGTCGCGCAGGCCATTGAGCTTGCCGATCAGTTCGTCCTTCAGAGCCTGCGCCTCGTCGCCGGGGTTGACGATTCCCTGCGCTTCTCGACCTTTGACGTTGAGAAACACCCCGGTCAGTCCCAACGAGAACGCCTTGGTTTGCGACCAATCGACGTCCTGCAACCACTCAGAGCTGCCGTCGCAGCCGTCCTTCAGGGTCAAATATCCGTGGGCTCGCAACCAGGTGTTTAAGTTGACCCCACGCCGGAAGGACGCAAAGCCGTGATCCGAGAGGACCATCAGCAGATCGCCCGTCTTGAGCTTGGCCATCACCCGACCGACCAGCTCATCGTTGTACTCATAGAGCTCAGCGATGGCATTGCGGTGCTCAGCGTCCTCTTTACCTGCCGCGGCGGGATGGCCGTCCTCAAGATAGCGCCAAAACATGTGCTGGATGCGGTCGGTACCGTCGAAGACACAAACCAAAGACCCTTCTTTCTGCTTTTCCAGGCCGGCAAAGAACATCGCCTGGCGTTCTTTGTCGATGTCATAGGTCTGTTGCAGGAAGGTCGCGTCGTCGGTGACTTCTTCGTTGAGCGCCCAAGTGTCCTCGGCCAATCCCAGGGTCGAGTAGGGGCCGACTTTCTTCGCCAGATAGGTGGCGTAGTAGGAAGGGTGCGAGATCGGCATCGCCGGGCTTTCCGGGTCCAGGTTAAGCGGCGTCATGTAGAGAGAGACGTGTTCACTGGCCTCGAGCAATTGGACCCGACAAATCGCCGGAACTTTGATCCCAGGAGCAGCCTTGAACTCAGCCTTGATCCAGTCACTCAATCCACCGCCGACTGTGAGGTCCGCAGTCTCTTTACCTAAGGTCAGTTGCGCACTCTTTCCATCGGCATCGACGACCAATTTCATCGGCACCGTCATCGCAGGCTCGCCGACGACGTAGGAGTTTTCCGGTCCTTCGAGATCAGCCTGCCAAACCCCAGGACCTTGGCCATTGGTCAACGGCACCCGGATTCCACCTTCTTTGAACTTGGCTTCCGACGGGCGCGATGTGAAGAGCAAGAACGTGCCCTGGGTTCCCAACAAGTCTGGAACGCACATTGCTGACAGTTGGGCGCCGTAGAAATGATCCGGCGGAAAAGTGATCGGAACGCGCAGAACGGTAGACCAAATGTAATGGTCCCCGAGGATCGACCAGAATGGCTTCGATTTGCGCAGCAGCCGAATCTGAGGTTTCTCCGCAGGGATGCGGTATTTGCCCAACTTGATTTTGGACAGCACGCCCGCTCCGCGACGCGGCACGCTGGAGATGTCGGTGGAGGATAGAACCGGTAAATAAGTACGCCGGTCTCGATCGAGAAAGTCGTAGATATTGTGTTTAGCTGGGTGGGTGCCGGTGGAGAACGACGACCATGCGACCGGTGAGATCGACGGGAAGGTGGTTCGCAGTTTGCTGTAGCTGCCCTGCTTGGCCAATTTCTGAAAGTTAGGCAGTTTTCCCTCGGCCATGAACCGATCGGTGAGGCGCGGGTCTTGGCCATCCAAGCCGACCACAATCAACCTCCTGATCCGTGACTTGCCGCGCTTGGGTTTCTTGATCGCCCGCCACAGCATGCGAAAAGGCCAGGTGAGAATCGCCAAGATCGCGACCACCAAGGCGACTAAAACCACGGCGAAACTGGTGACCAAAGCAAAGCCTGCCCCTGGGCCAATGTAGGCCGACGCAGGCGTCGATGCAAAAGCCAGAACCAGCAACACCCAACCCCAGTTATGAGTTAGTTTGCGACGATTAGCTCGTCTAGTGGGGGTCAGTAACATTGCGCAGAAAACAGAATCAGCCGTGCTAGGGTTTCCTAGGTGCGGCATGGTCAAAAGGCCGATTTTCGGCCCGGCTCGCCCCGGAAAAAGTATTCTATCTAAGAGGGTCAAAGTTGTGCGTGGAATCTACGGTTGGTTGCGCAAAGTACGTTTTGGCGAACCGATCATCATCGTTTCGGGTCTTCCCAGGTCCGGCACTTCGATGGCGATGAAGATGCTCGATGCGGCAGGCGTACCGGTAGTGACCGACGGCGCGCGCGAAGCTGATATCGACAACCCCAAGGGCTACTTCGAAGACGACCGTGTGCTGCACCTTGCCAAAGACGGCGACAAGTCTTGGTTGCGCGAAGCTCGCGGTAAAGCGATCAAGATCATCTCCTACCTGGTGCGCCACCTACCAGCCGACAACAACTATCGAGTGGTATTCATGGTGCGTGAGATCGATGAGGTTCTGGCGTCGCAAGCGAAGATGCTGGAACGTCGCGGGGAAGAAAACAACGGTGATGACCAGCAAATGCGCACCCTATTTGAAAGCGACCTGTGGCGTACTCGCTACTTCATTAAGAACAATCATCATGTTGAATCCCTCGAACTGACCTACCACGAAGTCCTGGCACAGCCGCTCGACCAAGCCCAGCGTCTTGCCTCATTTCTGGATGCCAACCTGGACGTCGACGCGATGGCGGCGGTGGTCGATCCTTCTCTTTATCGAAATCGAGTTTCATAGGGGAGAGCTGAGTGGACAGGTGAAGTGCCACAGCTTGTTGAGGCTATTTCGATCACTCCACCACGGGCCGCACTACGCTTATTCTGGAGATCGTTCAGCGACCCGAGCACGACCTCAGTACAAACGCTTGTGAAACTCTTCACAAGCTTTCAAGAAACCGATACTCTTGTGCGAATTTGGCGGTTAGGCAGATAATGCTGGCCAAGTTGTATTGATTTATTGCTCAGGTCAACGTTCATGGCGCAGGTATTTCATCGCTCCACCAACACCTTGGCCAAGGTGACGATTTTTGGTGGAATTTTCTTTGCCGCGATTGCTGGTTGGTTGGTCTACGAGCTGGATCAGTCGCCGTTTAGTACTCGCCAGGGGGTAACCCGGGTGCAACCGGTGCCCTTTTCCCATGACCATCACACTGCGGCGATGGGGATTGACTGTCGTTATTGCCACACCTCGGTTGAAGTCGCGGCGTCGGCGGGGATTCCATCGACTGCGACCTGCATGAACTGCCACAAACAGATTTGGGCTCAGAGTCCGATGTTGGAGCCAGTGCGGGAGAGTATGGCAACCGGGCTTCCTCTCCAATGGACCCGGGTTCATGACCTGCCCGACTATGTCTATTTCGACCACTCAGCCCATGTCACCCAAGGGGTGGGCTGTGTCTCTTGCCACGGGCGGGTCGACGAGATGCCGTTGATCAAACAGACTCAAACGTTGCAAATGAAGTGGTGTTTGGACTGCCATCGTCATCCAGAGGATGCGATGCGCCCACGGGAGGCGATCACCGACATGACCTGGAGGCCTGAACGGGCTGATCTGCAGAGTCAATTGATTGAGGAATATGGGGTGGCGCCGCGTTTGGCCTGCTCCGCCTGCCACAGGTGAGGACGTATGACGACCGATTCCATGACCGCTAAACCTGTGGCCAATCCTGTTGAGGGCACTGCTTCTGAGGTCACTGCTGAGAGCACTGTTGTTGAAGTCAGTGCTCCCGAGGTCATTGCCTCTGAAGTCACTGTGACACCTAGAAAGCAGCTTTCGGTGGGCGATCTGCGGCGTCAGCTCAAGGATCAACGCGGCCCTGAACTGTGGCGCAGTTTGGAAGAATTAGCGTCCACCGATGATTTTCAACAGATGGTGGATCGCGAGTTTCCCGAGTCGGCGATCGACTGGAGCGACGGTTTTAGTCGTCGCGGATTCTTGCAGGTGATGGGCGCTTCTCTGGCGTTTGGCGGTTTGGCGGCATGCACCCGCCAACCGCTGGAAAAGATCGTCCCGTATGTCGAGCAGCCGGAGCAGATCGTTCCCGGCAAGCCTCTCTATTTCGCCACTGCCATGACCACCGACGGCTTTGCCCAAGGGCTCTTGGTCGAGAGCCATATGGGCCGCCCAACCAAGGTCGAGGGAAATCCCGAGCACCCGGCCAACTTGGGCGCAACTGATCTGTTTGCTCAGGCTTCGATCCTCGACCTTTACGATCCCGATCGTCTACGCAATGTGCAAGAGCTGGGACGCATCCGCAGTTGGAGCACCTTTGTCGACGAGAGCTCGCGCGCGATGGTGGCTCTCGACGCTCTCGGTGGCGCCCGACTGCGCATCTTGACCCCTACGGTGACCTCACCAACCTTGGCTGGTGTTGTGGCAGAGGTGTTGGAGAGTCATCCGAAAGCGCAGTGGCATCAATACGAAGCGGTGGGGCAAAACGCCCAACGTGTGGCCACCCAAGCGGTGTTTGGTGAGAGCGTTGGCATTCGCCATGACTTTGCCAAAGCCGATGTAGTACTGGCGCTGGATGCGGACTTTTTGACCCAAGGCCCGGGGGCTGTGCGCGCCTCGAAAGATTTCATGTCACGCCGCCGTCCAGGCAGTGCCAGTCCAGGCGGTATTAGGAAGGAAGGGGTCAAGATGAACCGCCTGTGGGCGTTGGAGTCGACCCCAACCGGGACCGGGTCGGTTGCCGATCACCGATATGCGGCCACGCCTTCGGAAATCGGCATGTTTGCGCTGGCTTTGGCCGCAGAGTTGGGCGTAGCCGGAGCGACTGCGGGAGAAGTAACCTCGGAACTGGAGCCGGTGGTCCAGGCAGTGGCTGAGAATCTGCGCGCCGACGCGGGCAACGCCGTTGTGCTGGCCGGAGCGGCGACCTCACCGGATCTTCATATCCTGGCGGCTGCGATTAATGAGGTGCTTGGGAACTTGGGCAACACGGTTTTGATCAGCGATGCGATTGAGGCATCGACGGTCGATGGATTGGCGTCGATTCGCGAGTTAGCTGATGCGATGAAGGCGGGCGAGGTAGACGTGCTGGTGGTCTTGGGCGGTAACCCGGCCTATGACGCCCCGGTCGATCTAGATTTCGGGTCTCTCATGTTGGGGGTTACCCGGCGGATTTTCCTCGGTTCTCAGCGCAACGAAACTGCCGAATATTGCCAATGGGTGATTCCAGAAGCGCATTACCTGGAGTGCTGGGGAGATAGCCGGTCGTTGGACGGTACCTTGACTTTGCAGCAACCCTTGATCGAGCCGCTCTACGGTGGCAAGTCTGCCGGCGAGGTCGCCTCGGTGTTTACCGCTGCTGGGGAACGATCCAGCGAAGAACTGCTGAAAGCCAACTGGCAGGCCCAATATGGCGACCAATATGGCGACCAGCCTGGCGAGGACGACAAGGCTTGGCGTCGTGCCTTGCACGATGGATACGTCACCGATAGCCAAGCCGCGGCAAAGTCAGTGGCGGTGGACCCTGCGGCAGTGTCTCAAGCATCGGCCAACACCGCTGCGGTTGAAGGCATCGAACTGTCGCTTCGAGCCGACCCAACCATCTGGGACGGTCGCTGGGCCAACAATGGTTGGCTGCAGGAGTGTCCTAAGCCGATTAGCAAATTGACCTGGGACAACGCACTGATGATCAGCCCTGGGCTGGCCGAGGAGCATGGGTTAAAAAGTGGCGACCTAGTGACCGTTTCTACTGGCGGCCGAAACTTGGAAGTGGCGGCCTTGATTCACCCTGGACAAGCGCACAACTGCGCCACCCTGACTCTCGGCTACGGTCGTCAGAGTGCGGGCAAGGTCGGAACCGAGCGCGGATTCAACGGCTACCTCCTGAGAACTGTGGAGGCGCCCAACGGTGGTGCCGCCGAGCTAGCAAAAGCCGAGGGCAATTACGCTTTGGCGAGCACCCAACTGCACAGCAATATCGACCCGAGTCCGTGGCAGGGAGAAAACCTGGAGGGACGCACCGCCGAGAAACGGCATCTGGTCCGCAGGGCGACCCTGGCCGAGTATCAGCACCAGCCGGATTTTGCTCAACACGTTGGCCATGGGATCGACGAGAACCTGAGTTTGATGCCGGATTGGGAGTACAACGGCCACGCTTGGGGTATGTCGATTGACCTCAACTCTTGCACCGGCTGCAACGCTTGCGTGGTTGCCTGCCAGTCCGAGAACAACATTCCGGTGGTCGGCAAGGAGCAGGTTTCCTTGGGTCGTGAGATGCATTGGATGCGTATCGACCGCTACTACGAAGGCGACCTGGACCACCCCGAGATGCATCACCAACCGGTGATGTGTCAACACTGTGAGCAGGCTCCTTGCGAAGTGGTATGTCCGGTGTCGGCAACGGTGCATTCTGATGAAGGCTTGAACGACATGGTTTACAACCGCTGTGTCGGCACTCGCTACTGCGCCAACAACTGTCCCTACAAGGTCCGACGTTTCAATTATTACAAGTACAACGACACTGACACGCCGGTGCTCAAGTTGATGCGCAATCCCGACGTCACGGTGCGCTTTCGCGGGGTGATGGAGAAGTGCTCCTACTGCGTGCAGCGGATTAACCACGGTCGCGTCGAAGCGACGCGGGATGGTCGCGAGATGGCAGATGGTGACGTCAAGACCGCCTGTCAGCAGGTCTGCCCCAGCGAAGCGATTGTCTTTGGTGATATCAACGACCCGCTATCTGATGTCGCACAGCTCAAAGCGGATTCACGGGACTACGGGCTGCTCGCCGAGCTCGGCACCAGGCCGCGAACTACTTATCTGGCTAAAGTCACCAACCCAGTTGAGGGGGCCGAAAGTTCGTGAGTCGGCACCAGACCTTCATTCCGGAAACCCCGGTAGTTGCTCCGGGGCATACCTCTGCCTCAGTAACCGATCACATCGCCACGGTGGTGTTGGAAAAGATGCCGCGTTGGTGGTGGCCGGCGTTCGGCGCCTCGTTCTTGTTGGTGATGTTGTTGCTGTATGCGCTCACCAAGTTGGTGGTTGAGGGCACTGGAATTTGGGGTCTGAACAATCCGGTGGGTTGGGGCTTTGCGATCATCAACTTTGTTTGGTGGATCGGCATTGGCCACGCCGGAACCCTGATTTCAGCGATCCTGTTGTTGTTGCGCCAGGAGTGGCGTACTTCGATCAATCGATTCGCCGAAGCGATGACCTTGTTTGCTGTGGCCTGCGCCGGAATCTTTCCTTTGATTCATGTCGGCCGACCCTGGTTGGCCTACTGGCTATTGCCGTACCCCAACTCGATGGGGCTGTGGCCGCAGTTTCGTAGTCCTTTGATCTGGGACGTGTTTGCGGTTTCCACCTATGCCTTGGTCTCAGCCTTGTTTTGGTACGTCGGGCTGATCCCCGACTTGGCGACCTTGCGCGATCAGTCGCGACGTAAGTTCAAGAAGATCATCTACGGCTTCTTCGCCATGGGTTGGCGCGGTTCTGCGGTGCATTGGCACAACTACGAAGTCGCCTACCTGTTGTTGGCTGGCCTAGCGACCCCGCTAGTGGTTTCGGTCCACACCGTGGTTAGTTTCGACTTTGCCGTGGGTCAGGTGGCTGGTTGGCATGCGACCGTTTTCCCGCCCTACTTTGTCGCGGGAGCTCTATTTGCCGGGTTCGCCATGGTTTTGACTTTGGCGATTCCATTGCGCGCGCTGTTTAACCTCAAGGACTTCATCACCGATCGCCACATTCAAAATATGGCGAAGATCATGCTCACCAGCGGGTTGATCGTCGCCTACGGATACGCGGTGGAGATCTTTATGGCCTTCTACAGTGGCAATCAGTTTGAGGAGTTCATGCTGCTCAATCGGATTAGCGGCCCCTATCGATATCACTGGTGGGCCTTGCTGCTGTGCAACGTTCTGGCGCCGCAGATGATCTGGATTTCCAAAATCCGCAAGACCGCTTGGATGGTGTTTATCGTCGCGATATTCGTCAACGTCGGTATGTGGCTGGAACGTTTTGTAATCGTGGTGACCAGCTTGCACCGCGATTTTCTACCCTCGTCTTGGGGCATGTTTAGCGGTACCAAATGGGATTGGGCGACCTATGTGGGAACCATCGGGCTGTTTCTGGCTCTGTTGTTCCTGTTTGTCCGCTTCTTGCCGATGATTTCGATCTCCGAAATGCGAACGATCCTTCCTGAGGCGCAAGAACGGGAGGACGAAGAATGAGCTCGGTGCGCGAAATCAAGTTTCGTTCGCGACAAGGCAAGCCGCTCTACGGTTTGATGGCGGAGTTTGACTCGGCCAAGAAGCTGACACGAGCTTGTCGTGAAGCGAGTAAGAAGGGCTACACCAAGCTGGATGCTTACACTCCCTATCCGATCGAAGAAGTCTGGGAGGCGATTGGCCACCACAAGTCGAAGCTGCCAGGCATCGTCTTAGCTGGCGGCATCATCGGTTGCCTGGCCGGATTTGGTCTTCAGTATTGGAGTTCTGCGATCGAGTATCCGCTCAACATCGGTGGACGCCCGCTGGCATCTTGGATCGCGTTTATTGTCCCGGCTTTTGAGACCACCATCTTGTTCGCAGCGTTTGCCGCCGTGCTGGGAATGTTCGCCCTCAATGGGCTACCGATGCCCTACCACCCGACGTTTAATGTCGATCGATTTGCCTCGGCTTCCCGTGATCACTTCTTCTTGATGATCGGCACCGTGGATCCACAGTTTCAGTTGGAAGATGCTCGCCGTTTCTTGGCCGAGCAATCTCCGACGGAGGTTCACGAAGTTGAGGAATAGAGACTTCCTCCGCGTAGCTGCACTTGCAGTGCTGGTTTGCACCAATGCGGTGGCCTGCCGCCAAGACATGCATGACCAGCCCAAGCTGCAGCCTTATGAAGTCAGCGATTTCTTCGCCGACGGCATGGCTTCTCGGTTGCCGGTCGAGGGGACGGTGGCGCGCGGGGAGTTGCGCGCGGACGACCACCTCTATCGTGGAGTCGATTCTGAGGGCAATTTTGCGACTTCGATTCCGTTCGCGGTTGACGCAGACCTGTTGAACCGAGGCCGCGAGCGTTTTGACATCTTTTGTTCCCCTTGCCACGGGCGTACCGGCGATGGCAACGGCATGATCGTGCAACGCGGCTTTAAGGCGCCACAGTCTCTGCATCAAGAGCGCTTACGGAATGCTCAGCCGGGCTACTACTTTGACGTCATGACAAACGGGTTTGGCGACATGTCGGGTTATGCCTCGCAGGTTCCGGTGGCGGATCGCTGGGCGATTGCCGCCTACGTGCAGGCGTTGCAGTTCAGTCGCAATGCTCAGGTCGCGCGTTTGGCACCCCAAGATTTGGCTGCCTTGGGAGGCAACTTGCCTCAGTCAACTGCAACAGAAGGTCACCAATGAGTCGCGAATTTATCGTCCCAGCGGACCTTGATCTGACTCCGCCCAGCAGCCTTTCCTCACTTGCCTCTCGCGCGTGGCTGGTTGGGCTGGTCGGCGTGGTGTTATCGGTACTCGGTCTGTGGCTCAACCCAGAACAGTTCTTCCGCTCTTATTTGGTCGCCTGGTTGTTTGTCCTGAGCATCGTTCTCGGCTGTTTCTCTTTGGGATTGCTGCACCAGTTGACGCGCGGTGGATGGGGGGTGGTGATCCGCCGGACCTTGGGAGCGGCGACCCGAACGTTGCCTTGGGTGGCGCTGGGATTCATTCCTATTTGGTTGGGCATGCGACGACTGTATCCGTGGTCGCGACCTGAGGTGGTGGAGCACGACGCCCTGATCCAAGCCAAGACCTGGTTTCTCAACCCCACCGGTTTCACTCTGCGGGCGCTGGCTTACTTCGCCATCTGGGGTTTTTTCGTCTGGGCTTTGAATCGGTTGTCCAAGCGCCAAGATGAAGTCCAAAGCCACAAGCTGTTTCGCTTGATGCAGGCGACCGCAGCTCCGGGCTTGATCGCCTACTGCCTGACCGCGACCTTGGCCTCCGTCGATTGGATCATGTCGTTGGATCCGCTTTGGTACTCGAGCATGTTTGGGGTCAGTTTTATCGGCGGCAACGCGGTCGCCGCACTGGCTTTTTTGATTCCGATGTCGTTGTACTTAAGCCAACGACCACCGATGAATCAACTGTTTCGTCGTCGACATTTCCACGACTTGGGCAAACTGCTGTTGGCGTTTGTCATGCTCTGGAGCTACTTCCAGTTGTCGCAATTGATCATCGTTTGGTCCGGCAATCTCCCCGAAGAAGTGACTTGGTATCTGGCCCGGATGCACGGCGGTTGGAAGTGGATTTCCATCGCGCTGATTTTGGGTCATTTTGCGCTGCCGTTTACCCTGCTGCTTTCGCGCGACCTAAAACGGGATGCCAAACGCTTGGCAATGGTGGCGGGCGTGTTGCTGGTAATGCGTTGGCTGGATTTCTATTGGCAGGTTGCTCCGGCGTTTGGCCATGGTGCTGAGACTGCCGGGTTGCATTTGCACTGGCTCGACTTGACCACCGTTTTGGCGGTAGGCGGAATCTGGTTTGGGACCTACCTACGCGAATTGCAGAAGCGTCCGTTGCTGCCGGTGCATGAGCCTTACTTGGTCGATGCCCTAGATGAAGACGACAATTGAGGACGAGCACTAGATGAGTGGCGTGAACGACCGACGATCCGACCATCACGACTCCGGCATAGACCGTGAGTTGAGCCTGAAAGGCGTGGTGTGGTTTTCGATCGGACTGGCGCTGGCGATCCTGGGCGCTGCTGCGGCGATGTGGTGGCTCTCGGTTTCCTTGCGCGATGACTTGGCTTCCGACGACCCACGACCGTCGCTGATCCCGGAAGCACGAGCGGTGTACCAGCCTCCCGGGCCTGCCTTGCAGGATCACCCGGAAGCTGAGTTGATACAACTGCGGGCCGAGGAAGAAGCGGTGTTGACCAGCTATCAGTGGCTCGATGAAGCGACTGGAGTGGCTCAGATTCCGGTCGAACGGGCGATCACGATTGTTGCCGCAGAGGCGCAAGTGGCAGAGGCGCAAATGGTTGCCGAATCAGACGGCGCCGGAGTGAGCGAGTAATGCGCAACCGAGTTTCTCTCTTGGCATTGACGCTGGTTCTTGCCAGTTCCATTGCCAGCTCTGTTGCTAGCGCGCAAACCAACGACTTGCCGGGTCCGCTCAAGAAAGTAGGCGTCGATCCTCAACTGGGGGAGACCTTGCCATTGGAGGCCGTCTTTGTTGACGACCAGGGCGCTGAGGTTCGTCTGGGGGATCTGTTGCAAGGCCGTCCATTGATCCTGGCGCCGATCTACTACGACTGTCCGATGCTGTGCACCATGGTGCTGCGTGGCATCACCCGTACGCTTAAGGTGTTGGAATTTGAACCGGGGTCGGACTTCGATTTGGTCGCTTACAGCATTAACCCGGAGGACACTCCAGAGGCGGCCGCCCGGGTCAAGCAACAACACCTGCGCGAGTATGGAAAACCCGAAACCGCAGACGGTTGGCGGTTTCTTTCCGGCGATGCAGAAGCGGTGACAGCTCTCAGCAACACAATTGGCTACCGCTACCAGTACCTGGAAGACAGCGGTGAATTTGCCCATGGCGCGGCGATCATGGTGATCACCCCTGAAGGCAAGATCGGTAGCTACCATTTGGGTATCGACTATCCAGCCAGAGACTTACGGTTGGCCTTGGTTGACGCCGCCGATGGTGGGATTGGCAGTTGGGTCGATCAAGCTTTGTTGTTTTGTTATCGCTACGACCCCACGGTCGGCAAGTACACCTTTGCAGCGTGGAACACGATTCGGGCTGGCGGCCTGATCACTCTCGCATTGGTCGTTTGGTTCGTGGTGGTTTCTGCCCGCCGTGAACGCAAACCGGTGCTGGCGGAGGCCAAGTAGATGCTTCCTTTCCCGTTATTCCCCAAGCGCGCTTCGACGTTGGCTCCGCAGGTCGACAACGTGATGTTGTTTGCTCTGGCCGTGGCTTTTGTCTTCACTGTGCTGATCGCAGTTTTGGTGATCGGCTTCGCGGTTCGCTACCGGCGGCGGGCTGCTGATGAAATTGGTCAGGCGGAGCCACCGACCTTGATCTTGGAGATCGTGTGGTCGGTGATCCCGTTGCTGATTTTGTTGGTGATGTTTGGTTGGGGAGCGAAGGTCTTTTTCTTTGCTATGCGCCCTCCTGGTGATGCTTTGGAGTACTACGTTACCGGCAAGCAGTGGATGTGGAAATTTCAGCATCCCGAAGGGCCCCGTGAAATCAATCAGCTTCACGTTCCGGTAGGCCAGCCGGTGAAATTGACCATGACCTCGGAAGACGTCATTCATTCGTTCTTTGTTCCTGAGTTCCGGGTCAAGATGGACGTGCTGCCCGGTCGCTACACCACCGCCTGGTTTGAAGCCACCAAGACCGGCACCTACCACCTGTTTTGTGCCGAGTACTGCGGCGTTGAGCACTCGCGCATGGGCGGCGAGATCATCGTCATGGAACCCAGTGTCTACGATGACTGGTTGGCGGAGCGGGGTGGAGGTGCGGTTGCTGTCGCCGCCAGTGGTGAGGATCTGTTTAGTGCCAAGAACTGCGGCACCTGCCACCGGACCGACAACAGCAACTTGGGCCCCTATCTGACCGGCCTCTTCGGCGCTGAAGAGACCCTAGAGGGCGGCGGCGCGGTGTTAGTAGACGAAAACTACCTACGCGAGTCGATCCTCGACCCAACCGCCAAAATGGTCGCGGGCTATCAAGCATTGATGCCCACCTACCAAGGTCAATTGAACGAAGAGGAGCTGGTCGGGTTGATCCAATACATCAAAGGACTGGGCGTAGAGTCTGAGGCTGCGGATGCAGCCGCAGCCGACGCGACCGCCGCAACACAAGAGCAGGCACCATGACCTCTGACGCCGCAACCCATCGCAGCCACTACTTGAACGCCGACTACGGGATTCGATCCTGGCTGTTGACCGTCGACCACAAGCGGATCGCGATTCTCTACTTACTTTCGATTACGGTGTTTTTCATCTTGGGCGGCCTGGCCGCGGTAGGGCTTCGTTTGGAACTGGTGACCCCGGCCGGCGACTTGGTGCAGCCGGATACCTACAACCGGATGTTCACCATGCACGGCGTGTTCATGGTGTTTTTCGTGCTGATTCCGGGGATCCCTTCGGTGTTGGGCAATTTCTTGTTGCCCTTGATGATCGGTGCCAAGGATCTGGCGTTTCCTAAAATCAACCTAGCGAGCTGGTACATCTTCAATATCGGCGGCGCCATCGTCACCTTTTCTTTGCTCAGCGGCGGCGTCGATACAGGCTGGACCTTTTACACGCCCCTGTCCACCGCGTTTACCAATACCGCTGTGGTGGTGGTTGGAGTTGGCATTTTCATCACCGGCTTTGCCTCGATTCTCACCGGACTCAATTTCTTGGTCACCATCCACCGGCTGCGGGCGCCAGGGCTGACCTGGTTCCGTCTACCTCTGTTTGTTTGGGCGCACTATGCGACCTCGATCATTATGATCCTGGGTACTCCAGTGGTGGCGATTACGATTCTGCTGTTGGCCGCCGAACGGTTGTTCCATATTGGCGTATTTGATCCTGCGGTCGGTGGAGATCCACTGCTGTTTCAGCATTTGTTTTGGTTCTACTCGCATCCGGCGGTCTACATCATGATCCTGCCGGCGATGGGGGTGATCAGCGAGATCATCACCGCCGGTACCCGAAAACGCATTGCGGGGTACAAGTTTGTCGCCTTTGCTTCAGTGTCGATCGCGGTGCTCGGATTCTTGGTCTGGGGTCACCACATGTTCCTTTCCGGGCAGTCGGTCTACGCCGGGATGATCTTCTCCATCTTGAGCATGCTGGTGGCGGTGCCTTCGGCAGTCAAAGTATTCAACTGGATCGCCACCATGTATCAGGGTTCGATTTCGTGGGATACCCCGATGCTGTTTGCCATTGGCTTTCTCGGCCTGTTCACTATTGGCGGCCTCACTGGCGTCATGCTGGCGACTCTGGGCATCGATATTCACGTTCATGACACCTATTTCATCGTCGCCCATTTCCACTATGTGATGGTGGGTGGGGTGATCATGGCCTACATGGGTGGACTTCATTTTTGGTGGCCCAAGATCACCGGCCGGCTTTACCCGGCTTTCTGGTCGAAAATCTCGGCATTGCTGGTTTTTATTGGCTTCAACCTGACGTTCATGCCGCAGTTCGTCCTCGGCTATCTGGGAATGCCACGCCGCTATCATGAATACCCAGCCGATTTTCAAGTGCTCAACGTGTTGTCCTCTGCCGGGGCCAGCGTTCTGGGATTGGGTTACTTGATCCCCTTGATCTATTTCGTCTACTCGATGAAGTACGGCAAGCGCGCCGGGTCGAATCCGTGGGGTGCCTTTGGTCTCGAATGGGACACCCAGTCACCGCCACCGGTTCACAACTTTGAGACCATTCCCGTGGTTACCCATGAGGCCTACGACTACATCGGCAGGGCTCAAGAGTCGGGGCAACCCCACGCAGGCGAGTCGGAGGCGAACCAGTCGTGAGCGAGTCAGCCGTGAATAGCTCGGTCGTGAACCAGCCAAGCAGCAAACGCAAGCCCTGGGGGCTGGCGCATCATTTCGAAAGCTTTGAACAACAGAAAGAGTCCTCGTACTTTGGGGTGTGGTTATTCCTGGTGCAGGAGATCATGTTCTTCGGTGGCTTGTTCACCGTCTACTTGGTTTACCGCACTGGCAACCAAGCCGCCTTTGCCGCCGGTTCAGCGTCCTTGGACATCACCTTGGGAGCGTTCAACACCGCGGTCTTGATCGGCTCTAGTTTGACTATGGCCTTGGCGGTCTGGGCGGCACAAACCAACCGGCGCAAGGCGACCGTATGGTTGATTCTGGCGACCATCATCCTGGGCGGCGTATTTCTCGGCGTCAAAGGCGTCGAATACAGCCACAAGTTTCACGAGCACCACGTCCCCGGCCCCAACTTCGTATGGCACGGACCTGGCGATGCCGCTCCGGTGGAGATGTTCTTCAACCTTTACTTCGCGATGACCGCGTTGCACGCCCTGCATATGGTGATCGGCATCGTGCTCTTGTTGTTTGTCGCCCGCTGGGCCTGGCGTGGGGCGTTTTCCGAGGACAACTACAACTTTGTTGAGGGCATGGGCCTTTACTGGCATTTCGTCGATATTGTCTGGATCTTCTTGTTTCCCTTGCTCTACCTACTGGGGAGGGCATAAGCCTGGATTATTCATGAGCGTCCAATCATCTTGGCGAGATCGCCAGTCATCTCACAGGCTAGTCTACGCGGGGGTCCTCGCTCGTCGCGTTCTCAACAACCTTCGAGGTTGCTTCCGGCGCTCCTCGCTGCGGTTGGCTCGATCTGACCGACGCTTTCACCAATCTGCGTCCAACTTCATGAATTACCCAGGCTAGTCATGTCTAAACACGTAACCAGGATCCCAACTTACCTAGTTATTTTCGGCGCATTGATGGTTCTCACCGCGGCGACGGTTGCCGTTGCCTTTGTCGATCTAGGGGGTTGGAACGATGTCGTCGCGATGCTGATTGCGATTACCAAGGCGACCCTAGTGGTGTTGTTCTTCATGCACATCCGCCACGCCTCGCGAGTCAACAAACTGGCGGTGGTCACTGGAATCTTGTTCTTGGCGATCCTCTTCGGCATCACCCTGTCCGACTACTTCACCCGCGACTTCTTGCTCTAGGAATAGATTCAGGGAATAGCTGACCTGTCCTGGCGCAGGTCCGATATGCTCCGCCAGCGATGCACCACGACGATCCCCAGACCCAGGATTTGAACCCTCAGGACGAACCCAGCGTCAGCCATGCTGACCTCAGAGCCGACCTCCCAACCGTAGAGGCCGAAGAGCCGGAAACCAATTCCGCATTGCGCGGATTTCTAGGCCTGTTTGTGGTGCCTTTGCTGGTGGTTTTGGCGAGTGTCGGGGTGTTTCTCGGCTTCGGCTGGTTGGCCTACGACGGCAGCGAAGTCGGCGATTTCGTCAACGATCTTTCGCACGGCTGGAAACCGCGCCGCACTCAGGCCGCCTATGAACTGTCGAAAATTCTGCTGGCCGACCCCGAGGCGTTGAGTGAAGACCCGGCGGCTCGTTCTAGGGTGCGGGCACTGTTCACGGAGACGGACGACGACGCGATTCGTCGCTACTTGGCCCTGGTTCTTGGCTACACCGGGGATCATGAAGCGGTTCCCGCGTTGGTGGCCGCGGCCGAGGGTGAGGATCCTCAGTTGCGCATTTATGCGCTGTGGGCGCTGGGGGTGATGGGCGATCTGCGTGGTGAACAACAGTTAATCGCTGCTCTCAACGACAATGATCCTGGAGTACGCAAGATCGCCGCTCACGCCCTGGGGGAGATTCGTACTCCCAAGGCAACCGAGGCGCTGATCGCTGCCCTGGGAGACAGTACCGCTGACGTGCGCTGGAATGCCGCAGCCACCCTGGCAGCTCAGGGATCCGACGCCGGTCTTCGGGTGTTGTTGGAGATGGTCGACCGCGACAAAGTGGCGGCGGTTTCCGAGATCCAAGCTGGCCAGATCGAAGAAGTCATCCTCGCAGGTATTGAGGGTTTGAGCCGAGTCGGTGGAAGCGAAGCGGTCGAGGCGATCGGTCGGCTGGCTGACGATCCGAGCCTACGAATTCGGGATGCGGCCAGAGCAGCTGCGAAAAGCTCTTCCTAGGTACTCCTGATCTGCCGCCCGTAGTCGGTGCCAAGCTTTACCAACTGCGGCAACAACTTGGCATTTGGGCGAACGCAATACGGAAACAGTCAGCGTAGAATCAGAGTCAACCTGACTTGCAGGGGTTTTCTCTGATGCCATTTCTTGACCGCCCAGGTGCTCGCGTCGCTTACACCGTAAGCGGTACAGGACCCCCTTTGATCTTGGGACATAGTCTGTTTTGCACCCGAGGAATGTGGGATGGCGTCCTCGAGACCATCGAAGAGCACTGCACGGTGATCAATGTTGAGTTGCGGGGACATGGAGAGTCCACCGCACCGGTGCCCTTCAGTTTGGATGATCTGGTGGATGACTGGTTGGCGATTCTGGATACCGAGGGCCATGAATCGGCGATCTGTGGCGGCCTGTCAACCGGTGGTTTCACCGCGATGCGACTGGCGTTGCGGACCCCGAAACGGGTACGCGGGTTGATCTTGTTGGACACCTCCGCGAGCTCCGAACCACCGATGCAACGCCTGCAGTATCGGGCACTGGCATGGCTGTACCAAAAAACTGGCTTTCTCCCGGTCAACAAGCTGTCGAGCGCGATGTTCGGGAGCGAGACACGGGATCACCATCCCGAGCGCATCACCGAATTGATCTCTCTGTTGCGAACTTTCGACCGCGTCCACTTGGGCAATGCAATGAACGCAGTGTTTGGTCGAAGTGGTGTCGACCTCTCATCAGTCAACGTACCTACCTTGATTGCGGTGGGCGCGGAAGACCACGCCACCCCGCCGCATCACGCGCAAGAAATGGCCCGGCAGATAGCGGGATCAGAACTCCATACCATCCCGGGGGCTGGTCACTTAAGTGCGGTTGAGCGACCTCACGATATTGCGCGCTTGATGAGCAGTTTTCTGGTGCAAAGGGAATGCAACTAGCAACTGCTTTTCCGCGCCCGTTGATCTCGTACTAACTAGAGCCAAATTTCTAGAACAAAGAGCGGTGATTGCTGTCTTGAGTGATAGGGTTTGCCTGTCAGCTTGAACGTAGTAGCAATTCGCTACTGCCATATGTGGATCCGTCTTCTCGACAACGGGAGCCGGAGAACAGTTACTGCTACCGAGTTTTCGTAGACATGACTCTCTCGAAGCAACGCGATCAACCTTGGCCGTCGAACCCGACCTCGGGTGCGGTACCAGATTTGTCCCAGCGAGCCCTGCCTCTAAACAGAAAGAGCTGGGAGCATTGGTTGGTCGTGGTTTGGCTGGGGTTGGGGGTTTTCACTTACTTGTGGCCGAAGAATTCGGCCAAGTTGTTTAATTCCGTAGCGTCGGATCCAGGAGACCCGCTATTTACTCTGTCGATCCTAAAGTGGGCTGCTTCGTGTCTACCCAGCTTGGAAGGGTTTTGGCACGCTCCGTTCTTCTTTCCCGAAACGTGGTCAACCGCTCGCTCAGACCATCTACTTGGCCCCGCTGTATGGATGAAGTTGACTGATCAGATCGGCGGCTCGGTCTTGAGCTTCAATATCCTTTTCTTGGGGTCTTTTTTACTGTCAGGGTTTGCAACTTACTGGGTACTTCGTCGCCGGTTTTCTGCGCCCGCCGCGGCTTTGGCGGGATTTTGGTTTGCCTTTTCACCGTACCGGATGTCCACGCTGAGCCATATTCAAGTCTTGCTGGCTCAGTGGGTCCCGTTGACTCTCTGGGCTTTTGATCGGTTGCTGGAAAAACCGAGCGCTCGCAGGGGGGTGCTGTTTCTCGCGTTCTACGCACTGCATGTAAGTGGTGGTGCGTACTTGGCGTTCATGATTCACGTGGCTCTGGCGGTGATCTTGATCGTTCGATGGCGTGAGTCGATCGCTGCTCTCCGGATACCCACCAAGGGGATTGTGGTGGCGATTGTCGGCACGCTTGCTGTGGCGATGATGGCAACACTCTATGTTCCCTATCTTCAAGCGGAGCGAGCCGGGGTTACGAGCGCGAGAGGGATGGACCAACTGCGGCATACTGAGATTGCCACCAGCAGTTTCTTGAATGCCCACGCCCGTTATCGTTGGGCGGATATCTGGCCATCACAGTTGCGTCGAGGTCACTCACGTCTCTTCCCTGGGTTGGTAGCGCTTGTGTTGGCGGGGTTGGGCGCTGCTTCTTTGATAAAGATCGATTTCATCGGCTGGAGGAAACTCCCGCTTTGGACTAGAGGGGCTACCTGGTTTGGTGTCGGCTCGTGTTTTGTGGGTGCTCTATTGGCGGATGCCTACACGCTGACTACTTGGCCGCGGTTTCTTGGCATTTCTTTAGCTCGCGGATATCTCCGACCGTTTCAATTTCTCATCGTAGGCATTCTGATCGTCGGGAGTGTCTGGTGGCGAAGCGATTTTCGTCCTTTGCGATTGCGTATGGGAGACAAGTGGACGCGGGGTTGGTTGTGGATCGGTGCGGTTTCGGTATTTTTTATTTTGCCGGTTTTCTATTTCTACACCTTAGGTCGTCTACCGGGATTTAGCGGGATGCGGGTGATTTCTCGTTTCAACGTGTTTGTCTCTCTGGCAATCGCCTTGCTAATTGCAGCGGGGGTGGAAGTACTGCGCTCCCGATCAACTCGAGTAAAGACTGTGGTGGTCTTGTGTGGCGCAATATTGTTTATGGAACTGTTGCCACAGAATCGGCGGTGGGTATTCGTCGGCACGGAGTCAGACCTCGCTCCGGCCTATCAGGCACTCCGAGATCGAGATGATGTTCGCGGTGTGGTCGAGCTTCCGTTTCGCATCGGGCACGGAAGCGAAGCGAGGCGCATGTACCAGCAGACGTTTCACCGGAAACCATTGGTCAACGGACACAGTGGTTCTCTTCCCAGGGGATATTTTCAGTTGACCGAGATCTGCAAAGGGTTCCTTCCCAAGGAACCGGAGTGCCTGGATCGACTCCGCTCGATGGGTGTCAACTATGTCGTGTCGGAGCCCGAGCGCCGGCATCGAAACGTACGAGTGGACTTGCGTGGATTCGGAGAGCGCTCAGATGTTGAAGTTGTAACCACCGGGCGGCGTTGGCTGTTTCGTCTCAGAGAGTCCGAAAACCTAGTGAAACCCTAATCCCGAACGCCTGTAGTTAGTTTGAGCAGAGCGGGTCTGCGGGTGTAAGGCGTGTTGCGGACGTTCAGAGGTTGCCGTCGGCGTCAAACAGGGAATAGTGGAAGTGTCGCTGATTCGCCATGGCTGAGGCTGGATGATGGATCACTTTGACCGGCGTTCTCTGGCTAGATATCCAGCTTGTTTGAGCAGTTGTCGATCGGCTTCGCTATGGGCGAGGCTTGAATAGAGGGAGAGCCCACCCGCAACGCTTGGGCAAGAACACTACTCAGCAGAAGGCGAGTTTTGGCTGTCGAATCTGCGTTCCAATCGTAGATGTAGGTGCGCGATCGCGCCGTCGTAGTCCCAAATGATGGTGATTCGTGCGCTCACGACGTAGTTGCTTGCACGGTTTCGTGAAGGCGTTACTTCTGCCCAAATAGGACTGTCTTGGGTTGTTCACCCATCATCTGCCCGCGTACCAATGGGATCGGCGGTCCACCGAAGGACAGGAAAGTATCGTGGAACTCTTTCCATGCCTCCCGGCCGCCCCGCGTGGCGGTCCAGTCTTCACGCAGCTTGAGGATCATCAGCTTGCCCATGTTGTAGTTGAGGTAGGCCGGGTCGTAGGTGCCGCGCGACGCCTGCTGCCGAGCGGTGCCTTCGTCTTGGTAGGCCTCATTCTGAAAGAACGCTTGCGACTCTTCGACCGTCCATCCTTGGGTATGTAGACCGATCGCAGATAGGTAGCGGGCGTTGCGCAGCAAAGCGTTGGAAAGTTGGCCGATCCGGGTTTCGGGGTCGGCATCTCTCAAGCCCGCTTCCACCACCATTTCTTCGGTGTAGTGCGCCCAGCCTTCGGCGAAGGCATAGCCAACGAAGACTCGACCAAACGTCCACTCAGCGCGGTTGGCGTGCAGAAAGTTGAGGAAGTGCCCCGGCCACACTTCGTGCACCGAGGTGAACATCAGGTCTGATTCGCCTGGGATGTAGGCGCGTTGGACATCCTCCGGCCATGAGGGATCGGGCGGCGAGATGTAGTAGGTCGAAGGCTGGTCTTTTTCATAGGCACCAGGGATGTTGATGTACGCCGAATTGGAGCGTGCGTAGGCCGGTGCCTCGGCAACCCGTGCTTCCTCGGTTCCTGGGATGGTGACCAGATCTTGCTGTTCCATGAAGATTTTCAACTCGCCGAGTTGTGCGGTTGCGGCGACCACCGCCCCTCCTTCAGGCTTGCGATTGGCCATACGGGCGAAGCAATTGCGGACCGACTCGCCAGGAGCGAACTCTTGGCAAGCGGCAGCGAGGGAGTCCTGATTGCGCTTCAGGTCTGCGCGGCCGATCGCCTCCAGTTGATCGAGAGGCAGATCGACGCGTTCGGTGTCGTAGAGCATCTTAGAAAACAAGGTAGCTCCGAGGACAAAATTCTCGGTTTGATCTCTGCGCAAGCCTTCCAAGTACTCGGACATCGAGGCCATGGCCTCGGCGGCGACGGCATTGGCCTCGGCAAACTCCGCCTGCAGCGCCTCATCCTCGACCTCCTCCCAGATCAACGGCACGTCGTCGGTGAAGTACTGAGCCATGCCACCAAACGACGCCACCCCGTAGTCGATCCAAGTGCGGGGCATCGGCGTTTCCAGGTTTTCTCGGGCTTGTGCCACCGCGCGGGGTACCGCTCGTAGATACTTGGTGAACGCCTGCATCCGTTCCTCGATCGGTGCATAAGTCAGGGTGATGTAGGGGCTGGGAGAGAAGGAATCGAGGATCCAGCCAAAGTAATACTGCGGATTGCGAAAGGGCCAGCGCGCGTCGCGATGCCAGAAGAGGACATCGTCGATCTCAGAAATCAGGTACTCGCGCTGGTAAAGCTGTGCGTCTGAGAGCGCCTCGCCGGCGAACGCGTTGGCCTTTTCACGCGCGGTCTCAAGGCGTTCGATTTCTGCGGCGATCCCCGCGGCACTCCAGTCGGGCAACTGTCCGTCAAATTCATGCCTTCCAGCCTGCACCGCGAACACCGGATGTGCGACCAGAAAGCCCTCTATGAATTGATCGGCGAAGCTGTCCCATTCGCTGCTGTGGATGATCGGTTCAGCGGTTGGCGTGCAGGCGCTGGCCAGAGACAAAATTGATAGCCAGACGATAGAAAGAAGGGTGGGTAGCTTGAGGGGCTGTTTGATCATAAATTCTCCGAGATCTGAATGGGTCGGGCTCTTGTTACGCTGCGGATGGTATCGGAAGGCTTGCGACCTTGGTACTTGCCGAGCTTCCGCGTCCTTCGCCGACACGGTGTTGAGGCTTTCTCTTAGGGATCGTTGGGGTGCGGATTGCTATGAGTTTAACCTCAGCTTCCCGTCACGATTACCCACCGCAACAGTGGCTGAAGGCAGAGTGTTGACGGACTAAACATCCAGACGCGCTGGAACTACCAAGCGGTTGGCGCCGGGTTACTTTCATCGGTCGATGAGTTGCGGTCGGTTGTGTCCCGGAAGATCGAGGTGCGCGAGTTCTCCGTCAATGGAGTGCTGTCTTGCAACAGAGCTGTCTGGAGCCAGAAGTAGGTGCTGTCCTCCTTGGATTCTCTTGCAGACATGTTAGAAAAAGTTGCTTGGTGGTTTGATCGAGTGGAGCTGTAAATGGCAGAAAGGTGACGATTCCGGTGCCTCCTGGAACTGGAATTGGCGGTGTCGATCGGCAAGATATCTAGTCTCGGCAATCGCTTCGCTTGACACTCTCCAACCCTGACCGAGAGAATGCGCCACGGCGACAGCCGACAGCGCGCACCAGGAGGAGGGGCGGAGCGTGTCGGTGTTCGTCCCAAAACACGATGACCGACCAACCAGACAACACCCAAGGCGCGGAACCGACGGTAACTGAAACCGCGCCCCAACCGGGCAAAGAGTCCACGCCAGCGGCGGCCCCCAAGAAACCCAAACCCAAGGCTGCGTTAGATAAGGAAGTCTCCCGTCGCGGTTTCTTCTCCTGGGCGGCGGTGGCTTGGGTGGGTTTTACCGCAGCCATTGGCGGATGCATGACCGCCTTCGGTCGCTTCATGTTTCCCAACGTTCTGTATGAACCGCCCAACAGTTTCAAAGTTGGTTTTCTAGGCGACTTTCCGGAAGGTGTGGTCGATGAGCGGTTCAAGGAATCAAATGGTGTGTTCATCGTTAACAACGACGGTGAGTTGTACGCGCTGTTTGCCGTATGCACCCACCTGGGTTGTCCCCCTGCATGGTTGGATGCACAAAACAAGTTCAAGTGTCCCTGCCACGG
This sequence comes from Candidatus Multivoradales bacterium, assembly GCA_965248055.1. GTDB lineage: Bacteria > Acidobacteriota > Thermoanaerobaculia > Multivoradales > JAHEKO01 > CBDCXF01. The sequence continues at coordinate 1,448,588 of CBDFIJ010000004.1, read as the reverse complement.
TAGTGGTTACTACAAGAGTGGGATCAACTTTGAAGGACCAACTCCACGGCCTCTAGAGCGCGCGAAGATCTCGGTCAGCCCGGACGACGGACAGATCGTGGTCGACAAGGGACAGAAATTTCAGTGGGAAATGGGTCAGTGGGAAGATCCTGCCTCCTACCTTGCAATCTAGCTAGCTACGGGAATCTGAATGCTAAAGAATCTGCAAAAGAGCATCGTCAAATCTCAGATCTGGAAGTCCATCTTCCGGGTTGGTATTCCCACTGACAACCGCAAACGGGCGCTGGCGATGTTGGGCAACGTGGTGTTGCACCTGCACCCGATCAAGGTCAAGAAGTCGGGCATTCGCATGAGCTACACCTGGTGCATGGGTGGCACCGCGTTCTTTCTTTTCTTGGTCGAGACCATCACCGGTCTGTTGTTGATGTTCTATTACCGGCCGACCGTGGATCTCGCCTACGCCGACATGCTCGATCTACGGGAAGTCGCGGCGTTTGGCGTCATGCGCGAGTTGCATCGATGGGCTGCGCACGCGATGGTGATCGCCGTTTGGCTGCACATGTTTCGGGTGTTTATGACCGGGTCATATAAGCCACCGCGTGAGTTCAACTGGAATATCGGTGTGTTGTTGCTGGTCTTGACCCTGCTGTTGTCGTTTACCGGCTACCTATTGCCGTGGGATCAGCTAGCCATCTGGGCGATTACTGTGGGGTCCAATATGGCTAGGGCGACGCCCTTCTTAGGCCACGAAGGGCCAGGGGCAGCACTACTTTCGATCGGCGGCACAAAACTGATTCATGTCGGCAGTGATGCCCGTTTCGCTTTGATCGCTGGGCGGTCGTTGGGTGGCGGTACTTTGATTCGATTCTATGTATTGCACTGTGTCGGCATTCCGCTGGTCGCGGCATGGCTGATGGCGGTGCACTTTTGGCGCGTACGTAAGGACGGCGGGATCTCAAGCCCGGCATAGCCTGGATAATTCATGAGCGTCAGTGCATCTTGGAGAGATCGTCAGTCAGCTCGTGCGGTCCTCGCTCGTCGCGTCCTCAACAACCAGCAAGGTTGCCTGCGGCGCTCCTCGCCGCGATTGGCCCGATTTCGTCGACGCTCTCTCCAGTCTGCTTTCAACTTCATGAATAACCCAGGCTTAGGCTGACCGAGAAGGAAGAGGAACGGGTAACTCAATGCTGGATTGGATCAAGGGTGTCATCAATACGCTGTCCTACCCACAGTGGTCGTTTACCCTCTCGGTAATAGCTTTTCTCGTTGCCTTTCGCACCCGCTTTCTGTGGACCAAACGGGGTGGTTGGACGCTTTTGATTGGTGGCACGATTTTCTACGTGCTGGCTTTTTTCGACGCAAATTTTTTCCTGGTGGTGGCCAAGGCCGACAACGTGCCGATCACCATGATGATTTTCTTGGTGGGATTCTTTGTCTGGTTCGCGATGTACAAAGCCCAGCGCAACGATGACCTGATTGCGCGCGGTGAGCCGACTTTTGAAAAGAGCGAAGCCGAAGACAAGATTTTCACCTGGCCAGACTTAGTCTTTTCTGAGTTCATCTGCATGGTGCTTTTGACCGTCGCCATGGTGGTCTGGTCGATTGTCTTGAAAGCTCCGTTGGAAGAGCCGGCTGACCCCTCGGTGGCTCCCAATCCCTCCAAGGCGCCTTGGTATTTCCTCGGTCTGCAGGAGATGTTGGTCTACTTCGACCCCTGGATGGCGGGAGTGGTTCTTCCCAGTTTGATCATCCTGGGGTTGATGGCAATTCCCTATATCGACACCAATAAGAAGGGCAATGGCTACTACACCTTCGCCGAGCGCAAGCCAGAGATCGGCATTTTCATGTTCGGCTTTGTCTTGCTGTGGAGTCAACTAATCGTCATCGGTACGTTCTTGCGTGGACCCAACTGGAACTTCTTTGGCCCGTTTGAATTTTGGGACCCCAATAAAGTTGAACCTTTGGTCAACGTCGACTTGTCGGAAGTCTTTTGGATCAAGATGCTGGAGATGGGCTTGCCCAGCCACTGGCTGATCCGAGAACTCCCAGGGCTACTGCTGGTGGGAGGGTATTTCTTTCTGCTGCCGCTGTTGCTAGCGCGGACCAAGTACTTTGGCCGTTTCTTTCAGAAGATGGGAGCTCCCCGCTACGCGCTAGGCATGACCCTGTTTCTGACCATGATGTTGATGCCGATCAAGATGTACTGCCGCTGGCTGTTCAATCTTAAGTACTTTGTCCACATTCAAGAATTCTTCCTCAACATATGATGGCATCGCTGCAAACTCGAATTGCCCGCCATCTCGCTGCCCCCGCCCGGGCGGGGGAACGGCCTGGGAACCCTGGGTTCTCGCTCCTCGCGTCCGTCACGTACTGCATGTACGCTTGTGGCGCTCGTCGCTGCGGTATCTCCGATCTGACAGACACTTCGCGCTTTCGCTCTTCGACGAGCAGGATTGATTTCTAGTATGGGTGTGCCAAGCAAGAAACCGGATCGGTTTTACAGTTTCCACAAGCTGAATATCGTCTTTGCGATTGCTTCACTGGCTTTGCTAGCGACCACCGCCTGGATGGTCCTGGACGACTACAACAAGCCGTGGAAGCGTTTCCAAGCTCGCTTTCGTAGTCTGGAACGCCAACAACTGGCAAATCAGGCGGAACAAGAGCGGACCCGAATCAACGGGACCGAGCTCACCCAACTGCAGGGTGAGATCGACATTTCGGAGCAAGAGTTAGCGACCCGAGCCGATCAAGTCGACGATCTTAGCGACCGGCTGTCGGATATAGACAAGAGGATCTACGTTGCTGACGCGGCGCAGCGCAGCACCAAGTCTTATCTGGACACCGCCAAGTATCGGGTCGATCAAGCGGTGCAGTACGGAGCCGAAGAGGGAATCCAGGAAGCTCGCGAGCGGTTTGAGCAACTCTCGGCCCAACTCAACGAGGAAATGATTGAGCTTGAGACACGTCGTACTGAGCGCGGTCGCAAGGAACAAGAGCTTAATTCTCTGCTCGCCGGTCGCGTTGGCGCCGAAGCCAAATTGGCCGCGCTCAATCAAGGAGTGACCTCGCTTCAAGATCGCGCTGACGCACTCAAGAAAGACAGCCGCTATCTGCTGCTGAACTTTCCGTTCATGGACTTTATTGAACCCGACATTCGGATCAATCAGGTGGTCCTCCCCGGTCTCTACCAGAACATCAACTTCACCAATATCGACCGGGTTGACCGCTGTATGACCTGCCACGTTGCGGCCAATCGCCCTAACTTTGTTGGCGAAGAGTGGCCCGTTCCTTTCCAGACTCACCCTCGTCTGGACCTGTTTGTCGGCGATGCGTCACCGCATCCCTACAGTGAGTTTGGCTGTACCTCGTGTCATTCTGGGTTGGATCGTGCCACTGATTTTTCCCGCGCCGGTCACAGCCCGGTTGACGGTGAGCAGCGGGAACGCTGGGAGAAGGAGTACGACTGGGAGGCACAGCACTACTTGGAGTCTCCGATCCTTCCAGCAAGCCTCTCTGAGGCTCGTTGTATTTCTTGTCACGCCGACGGTTCCTGGACCACGGACAGTCAGTCTTTAGACGCTGGCCGTCAATTGATCGGTCGCATGGGCTGTTTCCGCTGCCATGAAATTGACTACCCTGCTTTCCGCGATTTACCTCCACCCGGACCGAGTCTCGATCGAGTAGCGGCCAAGACCAACCCCGGCTGGGCCTATCGGTGGATCGAGGCACCGCGCGAATTTAGACCTTCGACCTGGATGCCACATTTTTTCTTCGAGGAAAATGTTGTTGGCGAGGACAACCTAGAGCGGCAGCGGATCGAGGTTTCGTCGATCGTCTCCTACCTGTGGGACAAATCCGGCACCCAGGACTATCCAGATCCACCGGCTGGTGACCCAGCCCAAGGCGAGCAGTTGTTTACCTCGATTGGTTGCACTGGTTGCCATTTGTTGGACGCCGAAGCCACCCGCGATCAGTTTTTCCCGACGGTCAACCGTCTGCATGGGCCCAACTTGATTGGAACCGGTAGCAAGGTTGATGCTGGCTGGCTCTACGCCTGGGTCAAGAGTCCCAAGCAGCACTCGGTGACCACTCTCATGCCGAGCTTGCGTTTGACCAATAACGAGGCGGCAGATATCACCGCTTATTTGATGGGATCGCGCAAGCCAGAATACGAGAATTTGCAAGTCCCAGCGGTGGATGGCGCACTTCGCGACGAGTTGGTGCGCGGCTATCTGCAGAGTTCGCAGACCATTGAACAGAGCCAAAAGACCTTGGAAGCGATGGCCGATTCCGAGCGTGACGTGTACCTCGGCGAAATGACGATTGAAAAATATGGCTGTCATTCTTGTCACGAGTTGAACGAGTTCTTGGACGCCAAACCGATCGGCGTGGAGTTGACCACTGAAGGCTCCAAGTCGCTCCATCAGTTCGATTTCGGCCACGTCCACGATGTGCCGCATACCCGCTACGACTGGATCCGCACCAAGCTGCTTAGGCCACGGATCTGGGATCGCGGAAAGGAAACGGTTAAGAGTTACCACGAGCTCTACAAGATGCCGAACTTCGGCATGAGTGAACGAGAGGCCGAGGCGGTCTTGGTCAACGTCATGGGTTTCACCGAGCAATCGGCGACCGCGGAACGCAAATCCGATCAGGGCGGACGGGGCGAAGCTCTGTCAGCCGGACGCAACTTGATGACCAAATACAACTGTCAAGGCTGCCATCTGATCGAGGGTCAAGGACACGCCATTCGCACCTCGATCGAAGATCAGGGCATGTTGCCACCTAACCTGGCGTCTCAGGGGGCTCGAGTACAGCCTAAATGGTTATTTGACTACCTCCACGACCCATCCAGCGAGAGCATGCGGCCGTGGCTTTCAGTGCGCATGCCGACTTTCGGTTTTGAGGATGATGAGGTCAACACTTTGTTGGGTTACTTCACCGAGCAAGACCATCGCACCCAATTTATCTCTTCTAAGGGCGAAGCCAGTGCGAAGGATTTGGCGGTCGGTGAAGTGATGTTTGGAATGATGCAGTGCGCTCGCTGTCACCCAGCTAGTCCGGTAACCGGCGGGGCTAGTGCGGCTGACTTGGCGCCGTCTTTGTTGCTGGCCCCAGAACGGCTTCGCCACGACTGGATTGCGGATTGGATTACCGATCCACAAAAATGGGTGCCGGGCACGCGCATGCCGACTTTTTTTAGCCAAGATGCGGATGGCAACTTTCAAAGCCCGTTTGGCGCGGCGATTGACTCGCCAACTTATGCTGCTCAAAAGCAGCAACTCATGCGATACTTTGACACTGAGGACGAGTTGCGGGAGTACCTGGGAGATGTCTCCGAGGTCACTGCGGCGCTAAGAGATTACATCTGGACGCTTCGATAGCCGCGGGGCCGCTAGCGCGTTCGGTCTAACACCAGCACGAGTCTCTTGGGACTCAATGGAAGCTTGACGATGGGACTAACCCCGCCTCACCCATCAAGGAGAAAATGATGAAGAAATTTTTGATATTGATTGCCGGTGCTGCGGTCGTTGCTGCTTGCGGCGGCGGTGGTGACACCCACACCGAATCAGCCGCGGCCACCGATCCGGAGCCAGTTGTGGCTGCCGCCAGTGGGCCCACAGGAAGCTTGACGGGAATGGCGATGTATTCCAACGGTGACCCAGATACCACCATCAACATGGATGCAGATCCAGCGTGCTCGAGCTTGCACGAGGGCGATGTTCACACCGAGTCGGTGCTGCTGTCAGAGGACGGTCACTTGGGTAACGTCTTTGTTTACGTCAAAGACGGCCTAACCGGAACCTACACCGCGCCAACGGACAAGAAGATGTTGGACCAGATCGGCTGCCAGTACAGCCCGCACGTTGCTGGCATTCAGGTTGGTCAGACGCTGGTTATTCGCAACAGCGACGCAACCCTGCACAACGTCCACGCGATGCCCGAGCACAACCAAGAGTTCAACCAGGGTCAGCCAGTTCAGGGTATGGAGACCAAGAAGGTCTTCGAACAGGTGGAGGTTATGGTGCCGTTCAAGTGCGACGTGCATCCCTGGATGAGTTCCTACATTGCTGTCCTTGATCATCCGTTCTACGCCGTTACCAGTGCGGATGGGACATTCTCGATTGAAGGGCTACCGGTGGGCGAGTACACCATCGAAGCCTGGCACGAGGAGTTTGGTCCTCAGACCCAGACCGTAACCATCACTGCCGATGGTGCGTCCGAGGCGTCTTTCGATTACTCGCCGGCTGCCTAGCGAGCAGCTTCCAGATTGATCGCAAAAGGGGCGCGTTAGCGCCCTTTTTTTGTGCTCGATGTAGGTGACACGTCTGGGCGACGTCTATTCTCCGAAGGTTGGTTCCCCCAGGTTGTTTCGGAGCCATTTTTACTTTGTGGCGATGATTTCAACCAGTGCTCTCCCGACGCTTGGGTCAGTGATTGCGTCGGGGGAGGGTTTAATTCGTAGATTCTGATGCTAAGATCCTGAAATACGGAAAAGGCTGATGCCTAGGGTTCGGAGTATAGAAGTGGTTGCTTGGATCGATGGCGGTCTGGGCTTCAGCAACGGCACTCATTTTCCGGGTGCTGCTACTCGGGTCTATTTGGATAGGCTATGAGAACGACTTTGTTTCTATCCATGAGAAATGCGTTGAACCAGCGTCGAGTTTGGGAAGTCGACAGTGAGTTTGGGCTGCTATCTCCTTGGGACGGGCTCGTTGACCCAACCTATCTATTCCGTCCCCGCGATCGGACCTGTATGAAAACGAGCAACGAGGAGTTCTGGTGAAAAAATGGAAAAGCCCTATCTATAAATTTGGTTCGGACGCAGAGCCGGTGGTCATTGACGTAACTACCTCCATCTCAGCTTCCCTACCGCCGCATAAGGTTGTTGTCGACACGGTGATACCGGAGTGGCGCAAACGAGGCTTGGAGCAGGTTCTGGATTTCGGCGCTGGGGGTCTACGCCACACGTTTCCGTTGTTGCGTCGAAGCTTTCAGGTGTGTGCGGTCGAATTCCCCAACGCTTTCGAGCGGCCCAAGAACAAAGAAGCAATTCGCCGAGCAAGAAATAGTTCCAACTTCACCGCCCTTGTCTCGCCGGAAAAGTTCTTCGGTCGACATTGGCGGCGTGAGTGTTTCCGCGACAAAAGAAGAAAATTTGATGCGGTGCTTCTTTGCTTTGTGTTACAAACCATGCCCCGTCCTGAGGATCGCAAAGTCGTGGTGAAAACCGTTACCAGTCGACTCAAGAAGGGCGGTTGTCTGCTCTACATGTCTCGTTATGGCCAAATGACAGAAGCAATGAGGCGGTATCGGGTGTCGGATGGCTACTATACGCGGCCGGCGTGGCCTCGGCACTCTTTCTATCGAGAGTTCGCGACGGCGGAGACGCATGCCCTTTTCAAATCCGCCGGGTTGGAACGGATTCGTTCGTTGAGCGCCCGTGGAACTGAGCAGGTCTTCTTGTACTGGAAACCCGCGGTGTGGCCATAGCAATGGTGAGCAGTACAGAAAGTCCTTCAGCAACGGCGCTGGAACTGGTGAAGCAAATCATCACTTTGGCTTCCGGCGTCTTGGTCCTGAGTGCTACGTTTATTCAGCAGTTCTCGATCTCAAACCTAGGACAACTGGCTCTGCTCGTAATGAGTTGGCTTTTTCTGATCGGTGCGGTGCTCGCTGGCCTGCAATCCATTTCAGCAATTATTCGCAGCCAATTGAATGGAGATCAAACTTGGGCGACAGGCCGTGGCCGACGGATCGCAATGATAAGCAAGCATTCGTTTGTCTTGGGGCTAACAACCTTCGCTACGTTCGCGTTATTGACCTTGCTCTTGGCGCGAGATCAAAGCTAGTCGCCTAGTTGCCGTCGCAGCGCTAGACGGCTCTCGACGACGCTGCTTTGGCAAACCGCCGTGTCAATCGCCGTGCTACGATCTGGGTAGTTGCCGCTTGCCTCTTAGTGAGGCGCAGTAATGGGGGTAAGCATGGCCAGTCAAAGCGTAACTTCGAACAATCGGAGTCTCAATACAGTTCAGACAGTTCTGCGTTCGTTCGTGTTCTTTGGCACCCTCGCGGTATTGGGCGGGTTGCTGCTGGCGGTCGTCTTTGCGCTGGGACTGTTCGGTTCGGTTTTTGCTATTCCAGTTTTGGCTATAGGGGGTCTGTTCTCCTTGGTCTTGGCACGCGTTGCCAGTCGTTCCCTCTACGTCATCCCTGAGTACGAACGGGTTGTGATCCTCAAGCTGGGAAAGTTCGTCGGCGTCAAGGGGCCAGGGCTGTTCTGGGTGATTCCTTATCCGCCGTTCTACCAGTCAGTGGCGGCAATTCTTGATAATCGGATACAAACCCGGGTGATTACTGCGGCTGAGACCCTGACTAAGGACAACGTGCCGGTGGGTTGTGAGGCGGTGATTTTCATGCGGGTAGAAGATCCTGAGCGCGCGGCTCTGCGGGTTAAGGACTACCGGGAGGCGGTGTTTCAAGCCGCCAACAGCGCCATGAAAGACACCATTGGCACCATGGAGCTCACCGATCTCCTGGGTGAACGAGAGACCGTCTCCGAGCGTTTGAAAACCATCATTGATGAGGCCGCATCTTCTTTCGGTATCGATGTCTCGTCGGTCGAGATCACCGATGTTCACGTGCCACCCGATCTGATTCAAGAACTCAGCGTCTTGGCCCAGTCCCGACGTTCTGCTCAGGCCAAGATCGCCGAGGCCGACGCAGAGAAAGCGATCGCCGGCAAGCTGCAAGAAGCTTCTGAGCTTCTCAGTTCCAGGGCGATGGAGATGTACCGCCTGAATGTCCTGGAACGGCTGGGTCGCGAAGAGGGCAGCCAGATTGTGATCTACGGCATGGGCGGCAAGGATGAAATCATGGAAAAGACGGTTAGCGCAGCGGCCGCAGGTTCCCAGATCACAGGTTCCCGGATTACGGATTCCCAGATCACAGATTTCTAAGGCACTGACTCCAGGTAACGAACCCCTAGCTCGGTAGGAATCCAGAGAAACTCAGAGGGAGCTGTTGACAGTGGTTGAAGCTTTAGTTATCGTAAATATGCGATGAATGAAATAACCAGTGCTGTACTTCTTAACTCCTTAGGGTTTGCCCTGCGGCTCACTGCTGAGTTGATCCCTTTGTTCTTGGTGGTGAGTACTCTGGTTTACCTACTGACTGACCGCCTGACCCCGGAGCGACTTCGTCGTTGGCTGGGAAGCCGATCTGGTTGGTTGGGAGTGCCGTTGGCGACTATCTTGGGCGCGGTGACGCCCTTTTGCTCTTGCTCGACGGTTCCGTTGGCCAATGGCTTGCTGCGTTCCGGAGTACCGACATCAACTCTGGTTGCCTTCTTGGTCGCCTCACCGCTGGTGAGCCCGGTGGCGATAGCCCTTCTGGGTCGGTACTTTGGATGGGGATATTCACTGCTCTACAGCGCCGCTGGAATGACCCTGGCGGCTGCCGGTGGATGGTTCATCGGTCGAAATAGAACGGCAAGCGACGAGCTGGCGCAGACGACCGAGACTGACTGCGATGTCGCTTGCGATGCCGTTTGCGATACTGCGCCGATCGCCGAGGTCAACCGGGACGGTAGGGCTCCACTGGTCGCGCGACTGTCGATTCAAGCCAGGGCTCGTCGCCTCGCGACTGAGTTTAGGAATGCGTTTCAACGGAGTTTTGTTGACCTCCGTAAATTGGCTTGGCCACTGCTGGTCGCGGTCGGTATCGGTGCTTTGATCCACGACTACCTACCAGCCCAGGCCTTGAGCCGGGTGATCGGACCCGATTCACTGTTCGCGATTCCGGCTGCTGCCGCGTTTGGGGTGCCGGTCTACGCCAGTATTGTGGTGTTAATGCCCTTAAGCACCGGTTTGCTCGCCAAAGGAGCGAGCGTGGGTGCTGTGACTGCTTTCTTAATGGCCTCATCCGGGTTCAGCTTGCCCGAGGGAATCATGTTGTCGCGTATTCTTCCTCGACGCCTACTGCTGGAAATCGTGCTTGTTTTCACCGCTGGTGTGATCGGTATCGGGTACGGATTTCAATACTTGATTCCGAGCTAGCCAGCCAACCAGCAACGGAGGACTCAATGTTACCCAAGGAACAGAGAAGGGCGTGGGGGGCTTTCTACCGGAGCGCTCGCCACAATCAACACCTCGACGAGCGAACCACCGTCATGCTGCACTTGGCCAGCGCCATGGCCAGTGGTTGCTATCCGTGAATGGACAGCTACTTTGGGGTCGCCAAAGAAATCGGGATTAGTGATGAGGAAATCGGTGCTGTGCAAGCCATCGTCATGGCGGTACAAACGGGGCAAGTCCGCGCCAAGTTTCGAGAAGCGCGTGACAGGGGCAATAAACAGCCTACGCCCTAGAAGATTTCGCTGACCTTGGTGCGAAACCAAGTGACGACCTCAGGATCCAGGCAATATGAAGTGGCTGGCCCCTGCGTCACGCCTTGAATCCAACCGGCTTGACGCAGCACTTTTAGATGCTGCGACACAGTCGCCTGGGCGATCGGCAAATGGTTGACGATGTCACCAGTGATGCAGCCGGGGTGGGTTAACAAGAACTTGAGGATTTCAAAGCGGATGGGGTTTCCCAGTGCTTTGAACATCGAAACTAGCCGCTTCTGCTCGGCTCCCTTGATCGATAGAGAACAGCACTGGGGCGGGACGGCTCCGATGGTGGGTGCGTTAGCGGTGGGCTTCGTGGTCATCGTATTTCAACGATAGGCATTTAGCAGGGGTCGCGTCAAGAGCCGACTGGATCGGTGGTCTCAAGGGTCGAGGTTGTTGTCGTAGTATCTGCTCTGTTGCATTGACCAGGGAGAAAACACATATGTCTTCAGAGACCGTACGCCTAATTGCCACAATGATCGCCCGCCCAGGAAAAGCGGGAGAGTTGGAAGCGTTGCTAGTTGGATTGATCGAGCCGACCCACGCCGAAGCAGGGTGTCGCCAATACGACCTATGGCGCAACAACGACAACCCGGATGAGTTTCGATTTATCGAAGAATGGGACTCCGTCGCTGCTCTCGATGCCCACCTGGAGACACCCCACCTGCAACACGCCTTGGTCCGGCTTCCGGATCTTCTGACCCAAGAGCTTGACCTGCAGAAATACGCGTTGATTCGGCCGACGAAAAAGGCTTGAAAAGCTAAACGGCTCGTCTTGCTACTTGATCGCTCCGTCGTGGCCCGCGATCCGGCGGAGCATGCCGGTCTGCCCGACGTGATACGACTGATGAAACGCCAGAACTGTGGCCAGCGAAGCGATGGTTTCGTCGGGGTTGTTGCCCGGTGAGTAGGGGGCAGGCGCCGCCAGTTGCTGCGGTTCCAGCTCAGCAACCCGTTCGACCACAGCTGCGTGGGCGGCGCGAAAAGCTTCCATAATTTCCTCGAAGGGCAGTGCGTCGGCGGGGTCGAGCAGGGAGCTACCGCGGCGATAGGCCGCCGACTGTTCGTCACTCCAAACCGCTGCGCCACCGATCGCCGGCAGGAATCGGTTGTAAGTGGCGACCAAGTGACCAACCACCCAGTTCAAGCTATTGCCTGCCGGCTCTGGCGTCACCAAGCTCTCTGAGTGGGTCAGGCCATCGACGTTGGCGTGCAAAACGCTGTTGGCGGCGTGGAATACGGAAATGACGGTGTTTTTCATCAGTGCTCCTGTCTAAGTTGGGTTTTAGTTTCTTGGTCGATCGCGCCGAATACCTTGGCGAAGCCAGGGCCAATGGGCTACTGCATAGGATTTCAGCATGGCTCTCACAAAACTTGCCTCGTTTGCGATGTGGTTAACGATAACGGCGGGCGCAGGCCAAGCGTGTGATCGATCAGTGGAATTTGTCAAATTGCCAGCCCAGTGGCCCAGTGGCGTCTCGTCGGTTGGATGCTTGAGTACGACGCACGCGATCTTTTTTGAGGTTGGCTGGAATAGGGATCCACCTGGACTGTTGATGGAGCGGTTTAGCGACGACTCCCGAGTCCACCTCTTTTCCGAGACCGACGAGGTTTGGCCCAATTGGACGGACCGATGGTGGCGAGAACGCAACAAAGAGAATGCGGAGCATGCTGCGATCCTTCGGATACGGCCCCTTTGGCGGTTCTCAGATACGGCGTTTGTAGTGAGGTATGAGTCGTATGTAGGTCCGCTGGACGATGGCCGTTGGACGGTCACCGATTCCAGTATGCGTTGGATATCTTAGACTTAGACTTAGACTTAGACCTAGACTTGGCCTAGGCCCCCATCAGCCCCTGAATCTCCCCGTCCACTAAGTCCATATGCATCGCCTGGGGTTCTTTTGGCAGACCCGGCATGCGCATGATGTCGCCGAGCAGCGGTACCACGAATCCAGCGCCAGCCGAGACTACGAAGCCACGAACCGTGATTTCAAAATCTCGGGGTCGGCCCGCCCGCATCGGATCGTCGGTGAGTGAGGTTGGAGTTTTTGCAACACATAGCGGCAGTTTGTCGTAGCCGAGGGCTTTGAGGCGCTTGATCTCCTGCTTGGCGGATTTAGTGTAGGTAATGGTCTTGGCGCCGTACATGGTGCTGGCGATCTTGCGCATCTTGGTTTCGATGCTGTCTTCGAGTTGGTAGAGCGGAGTGTAGGGAGTGGAGATGTGCTCGGTGTGTTCGACCAGTGTTTTGGCCAGCTCGACCGCCCCATCCCCACCGAGGGCGAATCCGTCGCACACTGCGAACGGAGCATTGTGTTCGGCGCACGCGCGTCGCACCATCTCGACCTCCTCATCGGTGTCGGTGGCAAAGCGATTGAGCGTCACCACCGGGGTTTCACCAAAGGCGCGAATGTTTTCGATATGTTTGTGCAGGTTGGGCAGACCTCGTTCGACGGCTTCTGGATCTGGAGTGCCTAAATTGGCTTTCTTGACCCCACCATGCCGTTTGAGGGCGCGGACGGTGGCCACCAGAACCACCGCAACGGTGTCCAGCCCGGCGCTCCGACATTTGATGTCGAAGAACTTCTCGGCACCCAGATCGAAACCAAATCCAGCTTCGGTGACCACCCAGTCGGCGTGGGCCATCGCCATCTTGGTGGCAATCACCGAGTTGCAACCGTGGGCGATGTTGGCGAAGGGGCCACCGTGGATAAAGGTCGGCACGCCCTCAACACTTTGCACCAAGTTGGGCTTGATCGCGTCTTTGAGCAGCACCATCATCGCCCCCACGGCGCCAATATCACCGGCGGTCACCGGTTCGTCGCGAAAGGTATAGCCGACCAGCATGCGGCTGAGTCGACGACGCAGGTCACTCTCGTCCTCGGACAGGCACAACACCGCCATCACTTCCGAGGCGGCGGTGATGTCAAAGCCACCCTCTCGGGGAACCCCCTGCAGGCGTCCGCCCAGACCGACGACGGTGTTGCGCAAGGCTCGGTCGTTGAGGTCCATGACCCGGCGCCAAGTCACTCGGCGTGAATCAATTTTTAGTTCGTTGCCTTGATAGATGTGGTTGTCGATCATCGCCGCCAACAAATTGTTGGCACTGGTGATGGCGTGAAAATCGCCGGTGAAATGCAGGTTGATGTCTTGGGTTGGAATGACGATGGTCTTGCCGCCCCCGGTGGCTCCGCCCTTCTTGCCGAAGGTTGGGCCAAGAGACGGCTCTCTCAGTGCTAGACATACGTTCTTGCCAATTTTGGCCAGTCCTTGGGCGAGCCCGATCGAAGTGGTGGTTTTCCCTTCGCCGGCACTGGTTGGGGTGATCGCTGAAACCAGTACCAACCGCCCTGGTTTGCGGCCAGAATCGACGGCTGCGAGTTCGACTTTGGCTTTGTCCTTGCCGTAGGGGACGAGATGGTAATCTTGGATGCCAAGTTTAGCTGCGATTTCGGTGATGGGTCGAGGTGTGGGTACTGCCGACATGAGTTCCTTTCCTTAACGATTAGCGCCTTTGTTCGGCGTGATTGTCTCACGCCTGGAGCTCTTTCCAGGAGTGTTCTACTAGTGCTTCAAAATCGATCGAGATCGTTGGTTTAGATGCCTCAACTTAGCGGTAGACTAACCGCCATGCACGGCAATTCGCAGTACAACAGTTCCCTTCATAAGTATGCAGTGGTCTTGGTTTGTATGGTGGTCGGGTTGATCTCTGCGGGGGCTTTGGTGACCTCCACTGGAGCCGGGTTGTCGGTACCCGATTGGCCCACTTCTTATGGTGGAATCAATCCGCCCAATTGGTGGCGCATTTCGACCGTTCGTGCAGAGCACGGGCATAGGTTAATCGCTGGCACGATTGGTTTGATGACCATTTTCTTAGCAGTTTGGATACATCGCGCGGAGAGTCGTGACTGGGTAAAACGGTTGGCATGGGCGGCGCTGGCTACGGTTGTGGTGCAAGCGTTTCTCGGTGGTACTACGGTTTTGTTCTACCTGCCAACCGCGATTTCGGTGGCGCACGCTGGCACAGCGCAGTTGTTCTTATGCTTGGTGACGCTGATTGCTGTGGTGACCTCGAAGAGTTGGATTCGCCTATCCCAAGAACTGTGGCCGACCTACAACGGCGACCGACCACGCCGCATCACACGGTGGCTTCCGTTCGCGGTTTATGCGCAGGTTTTGGTCGGTGCGATCATGCGCCACAGTGGAGCCGGGCTAGCAATCCCAGATTTCCCATTGGTCTTCGGTGGGCTACTGCCCTCTGATTGGAGTTTCCCGATCGCGATTCACTACCTGCACCGCGTGGGTGCTCTGGTGGTGGGTGTGTGGATTGTCATGGCCTGGCTGGAAACACGACGAGGAGGCGAAACAGTGCGTGGCGTGGTGTGGCCGACTTGGGTCTTGTTGGTTCTACTGGCGACCCAGATAACCTTGGGAGCGCTGGTGGTGCTGTCGGGCAAAGCTCCGTTGCCCAACACGATTCATGTAACGGTGGGGGCCAGCATCTTCGCAGTGAGCATCCTACTGGCGGCGAACACCGCGGTCTTGTTTCCCCGAAGGGTACGCTCGGCACCTGCCAATGCTGCCTCGCAGGTGGCCTAGCCTGTGATCGCGTTTTTTCGTGACCTGCTAGAGCTCGGCAAGTCGAACATCACCATGTTGGTGGTGATGACGACAATCGCCGGGTTTGTTCTCGGTGAGGCTTCGTTCTTGCCCTGGCAACGCTTGCTGTGGGTGGTGGTGGGGACGGCTTTCATCTCCGGTGGCGCCTCGGTGTTTAATCACTACATAGAGCGCGACCTCGACAAATTGATGCCGCGCACGGCGAACCGGCCTTTGTCATCTGGGCGTTTGTCCCCCAAGTTGGCGCTGGCCTATGGCTCTTGGCTGACCGTGGTGGGCGTGGTTGTGTTGGCACTGCTGGATCGTAAAGTGATGGTCTTGGGGCTGATCGCTTGGGCCTCCTATCTTTTTGTCTACACTCCGCTCAAGCGGAAGAGCTGGTTGGCGACCTTGGCTGGGACGATTCCCGGCGCAGTTCCACCCTTGATGGGCTGGGTTGCGGCGACCGGCGAACTGTCGGCGGGAGGTTGGATCCTGTTTGGCTTGCTGTTCTGTTGGCAAATGCCGCACTCCTATTCCATTGCCTGGCTTTGTCGCGATCAGTATGAGGCTGCCGGGATGCCGTTGCTGTCGGTCGGCGACCCCGAGGGCAAGCGCACTGGGGCTCAGACTTTGGGATTCACCGTTGCCTTGGTGTTGGTGAGTCTCGCGCCCTGGTTCTTCGACCTCGGTGGCCTGTTCTACACCGTGGGCGCGGCTCTGCTGGGCGCATGGTTTCTCTGGCTCGCCTGGACTTTCACCTCTTTGGTCTCCAACCCCAATGCACGAAAGCTGATGCTCTACTCAGTGGGATATCTGCCAGCGGTGCTGTTGTTGCTGGTGGTTGATCGCCTGATTTAGAGGGCTGTTTTATGGTGATGATGCGCAGCGTACGCTTGGCGATGTTGTTGTTGGGGGCGGTGTTGATCGGCTTCTTGGCTCTGCAGAACGACTGGTTTGGCGGCTGGTTTGGCGGTCGAGAAGCAGCCTTGTCAGGGGTCGAGCAGACGTTGCCGACCCTGTCGGTGGTTCCCGAGTTCCAACTGCTTGATCAAACCGGAGCTGAGGTTAGTGAACAGTCCTTGCGCGGCCGTCCTTGGGTTGCCAGCTTTATCTTTACCCGCTGTGCCTTGAGTTGTCCGCGCATGGTTTCAGCGATCAAGCAAGTCGAAGCCAAGCTACCTGCGGCCAGCCAGGTACGTCAGGTGTCGATCAGCGTCGACCCTGGATACGACACCCCAGAAGTCTTGGCGGACTACGCCAGAGCGAATCAGGTCGACGGAACAGATTGGTTGTTCTTGACCGGCGAGTTTGAGCAAGTGCGATCTCTGTCGATTAACGGGTTCAAGCTCGGCCTCGATTCGTCAGAACAGGCCGTTGCTGCTTCAGCCGATGAACCCATTATCCACAGCACGCGATTGGTCTTGGTCGACCGTGCGCTCACCATCCGCGGCTACTACGACCCGTTTGAAGAGGGTGGAGTTGACCGACTGGTGTCGGATATCGCGATCCTCGAGTCTGCCAACGATGGCTAAGTTTGAATGGCCGGGTCAGGGAACTTGGGAGAGTTGAAGGAGACAAGATGTTTGAGTTCTTGCAAGACCCGTTCTTGATTGCGTTTTTCATCGTTGGGGTCGTCCTGCTGGTGACCGGAAAGCGGTTGCTTTGGCTGTTGGCTGCCGTGGTCGGCTTCTTTGTCGCCTTCTCTCTGGTCCAGAGCTCTCTGCCTGACTTGGGATTGGAGCTGCGTCTGGGAGTTGCCGGCTTGGTCGGTCTCCTCGCGGCTGGGTTAGCTTTGTTGGTGCAGAAAGTCGGAGTCGGATTGGTCGGCGCTGGGGTCGGCGGGTTCTCAGTTTTTTGGTTGCTGTCCAATGCCGGGTATCAGGTCAGCGGCCTCGGTTGGCTTGCGGTGGCCGTGGGTGCGGTGGTCGGTTTGTTACTGGGTCGCGGTGTGTTCAAGCTCGGATTGGCGGTACTGTCGTCGGTTGCGGGAGCTGCATTGATCCTCGAAGCCTTGGGTGGCGGCACTGCCTATCAGCCCCTGGTTTTGCTCGGCATAGCTGCTGTCGGAGTCATGATTCAAGTGTTTTCCGGGCGGAAGTCGAAATAGGTTTTGCCGTCACCCAAGGCAGTGTCATAAACTCGCCGAGTATTGCGAGTCGGAGCCTCCTTGATCGAGGCCCGCAACAGACGGCGCGATCAGGAGGAGGTGGATGAGCGAACATCACGCGGACCCAACGTCCGACCACGTAATAGAGCCTTTCTGGCGCAAGTACATCTTTTCCCAAGACCATAAAGTCATCGGGATCCAGTACGGGATCACCGCTTTGCTGTTCATGCTGTTTGGCTTCAGCTTGATGCTGGTGATGCGCTGGCAACTGGCGTTTCCCGGTAAAGCAGTGCCGATCGTCGGCGCCTTGCTGGGTGAAGCGAACGCACCGGGCGGTATCGTCTTACCGGAGTTCTATAACCAACTCGGCGCAATGCACGGCACCATCATGGTGTTCTTGGCAGTAGTGCCTTTGTTGGTGGGCGCGTTTGGCAACTACGTGGTGCCGCTCCAGATCGGCGCCCCGGATATGGCTTTCCCCAAGCTCAATATGGTTAGCTACTGGGCCTACTTTGTCGGCGGAGTGGTGATGTTTTGCAGCTTCTTCGTACCTGGCGGAGCTGCCAATTCAGGTTGGACTTCCTACCCACCGCTTTCAGATATCGCAACCACCGGCCAAACATGGTGGTTGTTTGGCATGGTGGCTTTGATTACCTCGTCCCTACTCGGTTCGATGAACATCATCGTAACGATTTTTCAACTGCGAGCGCCCGGTATGACCATGATGCGCTTGCCCTATTTCATCTGGTGCCAGTTGGTGACCTCCTTCTTGTTGGTCTTGGCTTTTCCGCCGCTGGAAGCTGCCGGGGTTTTGCAATTAATGGATCGACTGGCGGGTACCAGCTTCTTCCTGCCCTCGGGCTTGGTGGTGTCTGGTCAGGTATTGGATGTCGCCGGTGGCGGCAGCCCACTCTTGTGGCAGCATCTGTTTTGGTTTCTCGCCCATCCTGAGGTCTATGTGCTGATTTTGCCGGCGATGGGGATCGTCGCCGAAGTGATTGCCAACAACACCCGCAAGCCGCTTTGGGGCTACCGATCGATGGTATTTGCCGGTGTGTTTCTAGGCTTCATGTCGTTCATCGTCTGGGCCCATCACATGTTTCTCACGGGCATGGGCACCACCATCTCATCGTTTTTCCAGACCACAACGATGATCATTTCGATTCCCTCAGTGATTATTTTGACCGCACTGCTGATCTCTCTGTGGGGAGCGTCGATTCGATTTACCACGCCGATGTTGTTTGCTCTAGCCTTTCTGCCGATGTTCGCCATCGGCGGACTAACCGGGCTGCCACTGGGCCTTGGGGCCACCGACATCCATCTGCACGACACCTACTACGTGATCGGTCATTTTCACTACGTGGTGGCGCCGGGTACGATTTTCGCGATTTTTGCTGGCATCTACTACTGGTACCCCAAGGTCACTGGGCGCAAGCTCAATGATTTTCTTGGCAAGCTACATTTCTGGCCTTCCTTCATCGCCATCAATGTCATCTTCATGCCGATGTTTATTCAGGGCTTGGCAGGGATATCGAGGCGGCTCTACGACGGTGGCCAGCAGTACGCCCACGCGCAGGAGTATCTGGGGCTCAATAGCTTGATGTCCTACGGAGCTTTCGCCTTGTTGATCGCCCAAATACCGTTCATGATCAACTTCTTCATCAGTATCAAAGGCGGTAAGAAAGTGGATGCCAATCCCTGGGGAGCGACAACGCTTGAGTGGTTGTCACCGTCTCCCCCTGTTAGACATGGCAACTTCGTTACCCAACCTGTGGCATATCGTGGTCCCTACGAGTACAGCGTCCCTGGGGACGCGAGCGACTTCACGCCCCAATTTGAACCTGGGCAATCTGAGGAGGGCGCGTAATGCAGATCCCACATATCGTTGAGCCGAGGCCGGACACCGGTCTGTACAACGCCAAGTTTGGTATCTGGTTGTTTCTCGCCTCCGAAGTCATGCTCTTTGGTGCGCTGTTTTCTTCGCTGATCTTGTTGCGGACTGGAGCCGAGAGCTGGCCTAATGCACAAGAGATTCTCAACGTTCCTCTAGCGACTTTGAACACTTTGGTCCTGATCGGTTCGAGTGTCACCATGGTGATGTCTTGGGCAGCCTTAAAACTAGGCCGTTTTAGCCGCTATCGGCTGTGGATGGGGCTGACGATTATCTGTGCCTTTGGCTTCATGGTGATTAAGGCGATCGAGTACAGCACTAAGTTCGGACACCATCTCTATCCCTCAACCAACAATTTCCTGGCGATCTATTTCACCATGACCGGATTGCACGCGCTGCACGTCATCGGCGGTTTGATCGTCAATGGTTATCTTTGGGGACCGGGCGCCAAGATGTGGAAGACCGAGCCGGAGCGCTTTACCAACCGGGTCGAGGTTGCTGGTCTCTACTGGCATTTTGTTGATCTAGTTTGGATTTTCTTGTTTCCGACTCTCTACTTGCTGTAATTCGGGGACGGTTAAGTTGGAAGACGGGATCTTAGGGAATAGTAGCTAGAGAATACGGAGAAACCATGAGTTCACACGATGCAGCAGCCGTCCAAAAACAAGTCAAAGTGTATTTGTTGGTTTTCGGCGCCTTGGCAATCCTTACCGTAGTGACGGTATTGGCCAGCTATCTCGATATTTCGATCGGTCCTGCGATTGCGATCGCGTTAGCGATTGCTGCGGTCAAGGGATCATTGGTGGCCCTGGTGTTCATGCATCTGTCGCACGCGCAGAAAGCCATCTATTGGCTATTGCTGCTGACCGCGATCTTTTTCATCATGCTGATGATTCTGCCTTCGGGCTTCGTTGCCAATAGCACGGCCATTGGCTAGCTAGCAAAATGTCGCTAAAAATTGTCCACTTGATCTTTATCGCCTGTTCGATGGCGCTGTCCATCTTGGTTGGAATTTGGGGTTTTTCTCAATATCAACACAACGGTGAGATCTCAGGATTGATGATTGCGGTGGTGTTTCTCGCGTTAGGAATCTTGTTAGCCGTCTACGCACCTCGGTTTTGGACCAAGGTCAAGGAAATGGACGGATGAAAAGAGGACTGGTGATCTTGGTTCTCCTGGCGATTTATTTGGCGGTGCCCGCCCAGGCTTGGGGTTGTGCGGTTTGCTATAGCGATCCTGACTCAGCTCAGGCCAAGGGCTTGAATCGCGCGATCTTGGTCCTGCTATCCATTATCGGTACCGTCCAAGTTGGTTTTGTCGCCATGTTTGTTCAGTTTCGCCGTCGCACCCGCGACCAGCGGTTGGTTGACGATGACCACCCGAAGGCCAATACTCAGAAGGTCAGCAAAGGAGCTTGAGATGAGGGAGTTTCTCGCCCGTTGGATGCCACCCAACGCTTCGGAGCACGGTCCAGCTTTGGACCAGATGAACGCCTACCTGCATTGGCTGATGGCGATTTTGTTTGTTGGTTGGGGAATCTATTTCCTATACGTGCTGTGGCGTTTTCGCGCCAAGAAAAACCCCACGGCTAGCTATGCTGGGACCACCAAGCATTACTCGACCTGGGTCGAAATTGCGGTGGCCGCCGCCGAAGCGGTGATCCTGCTGTTTTTCGCCATTCCGGCCTGGGCTAACTGGGTCAAGGTTCCGGATGCGGCAGAAAACCCGCTGCAAGTCCGGGTGGTCGCCGAGCAGTTCGCTTGGAACGTGCACTATCCGGGAGCTGACGGGATATTTGGTCGCGGTGACATCAACTTGATCAATGCCAGCAATCCGATCGGTCTTGACCCGGAGGATCCTTTCTCTACCGACGACATTGTCAGCATCAACCAGTTGCACTTGCCGGTCGATCAAACAGTTTCGATCTTGCTCTCTTCCAAGGACGTGATCCACAGCTTTGGTCTGCCGACCATGCGGGTCAAGCAGGACGCAATTCCGGGGCAACAGGTTCCGATTGATTTCAAACCAGTGATGACCAATGGCGATGATCGCTGGGAGATTGCCTGCGCTCAACTTTGTGGCTTGGGTCACTACCGGATGCGGGGTTTCTTGACAGTGGAAACTCAAGAGGAGTTCGATGCTTGGCTGGCTGAAAAGGCTCCCAAGCCCGAACCGCTACCTGAGCCGGAAGTCGAAGACGTAGAAGAAGCTGCGGTCGAAGGACTAGCGGCCTAGGCTCCTACGGGGCTTCACCCGGCGACGCATGTTTGACGTCACCGACTTACCAGCCATCAACGCTGGCCTCAACACGATTTCTTTGGTTTGCTTGATCGCCGGATGGCGATTCATTCTGCGTCGCCAAACTGGTCGCCACCAAGTGGCCATGCTCACCGCTTCTGCCTGCTCCGTCCTCTTTCTGATTTCTTACCTCACCTACCACTACAACGTCGGCTCGGTGAAGTTCCAAGGTACCGGTTGGATTCGCACTGTCTACCTCACCATCCTTGCCACCCATAGCGCTCTGGCAGCCCTGGTGCCGTTCTTCGCCGCCGTAGTCTTGACCATGGCCTTTCGCCAAGACTTTGTTCGTCACCGCCGCATCGCCCGCTGGGCACTACCGATCTGGATCTACGTTTCGGTCACTGGCGTGGTGGTGTATTGGATGCTCTATCAGTTGTAGCCGATTTCGAGTGACGAAAATACCCGGTTCGGGCGTCTTATAAGTCAGGAGATGGGCTTCTGCAACGACCAACCAAAGAACAATGGCGGCAACAGATCGAAGATCTATACCGGCCGGTTGCGAGAATCTGCCGTTCGCTAGCTTTGCGACATCCGAAATACCGCGATATCCCCTATCCGGTAGCGGGAATTCTGTTGTCACAATTCAACGTCCCTTGACTACCGGAGAACAGCGCATCAACTCGGCAGACTTGATCCTGGGTGGCATTTGCATTCCACGCTTCTGTCAATGCGGTTTGCTCCGGGCCTGATAGTTTCCACGACAGAGGCGGATCGTGGAGGTAGGTCTCGGGTGGGCGAAATTCGAAAAAGTGCAGTGTTGGTGATTGTGAACCGGTTGCGAGTGCGTTTTCCGCAAGTATGTGGGTGATCTCGTTTCGCACTAAGTCAAGTTCCAGTAGCCCACGGCTGAGCTGGCTGGAGGTCTGAACTTCCAGCATTGTTTTCAGCGGTCCGAGGAAACTGTACAACAAGCCCGAACGGCGGGTGTCTGGGGGTAGATCCGGCCGTTGGGGAAAAGCGTTGATCTCAATGAACAAAATGGCGTCGTAACTGGAAAGTGGGGCACGGTTGTCGTGGGCCAGCAGCCGTAACCACTGAATCGCCGCCATGGTCCCGAAATTGTCGAAGTAGCCACCGTCGGCAAAATGGTATCCAGGGCCGCTGAGCTTGTCATCTGGATGCAAATCAATGCGCGCTACCGGACTGACCCAGGGAAAGGTTGCAGAGAGTCGAGCGGCGGTTGAAGCGTCCAGGTTCGGTAGACCTCGCCCGTCCGAGCTGTTGGGGCAGTTGGTCTTTCTGGTGTTGATACTCCCAGGATCGGGGAAATGGCGACGCAGCGATGGGTCCGAAACTTTCTGACTCCGTCCTTTGAATGGTTGCCTTTGTACCTCCTGCAAACGGCACAAGTTGAGGTTGGAAAACAACGCCTGCTGACCATCGTCAACGATAGTTGAGTTGAGGATAATCCCGGGCAGTGATCCGTTTTCCGCTTTCTGCGCCCACTGCGCGAGCGAGGATCCCTTGATTGCGGCTGACTGTTGTGCCGAGCAACGGTCGCCGCATTCGGCCGCACGCTTCAGTTCCAAGGCGTCCTCGCGCCAGGCTTGCTCCATCGCCCAGCCTCGATCGCGATGGAGTTCTTTGTCGGAAATCGTGAAAGGGACAAACGACCTTAGAACATCGGCAAAAGCGAGGCCCCATCCAGCTTCGGCGAGGCTCGGTTCCATTGAGGTGTCGAATATTTTCTCCAGGAGATCGTCTGGAGGTGCTCCGAGGTCGCTGTTGAAGCTCTCAGCGAACAGATAGGATCCAGTTGATCCCCCTGAGACGGCACTAATCAAGTGGATAGATCTGGTGAATTCGTTACCGATAGATTTCTGGAGCCCAGTTAGCACCCTAGTTGTCCACGCCGATGCCTGGATTCCGCCACCGGCTGCTGTTACCACTGTCAGCACGGGGCGATTCGAGCCCTGCGTTGCTTGTTGTAGCCGCTTGGCCGCGGCATCAACCGGATCAGTACCCAGCAATAGCCAGTCGAGGTCGCTGGAATTCCGACCCTCACCTGTTTGCCTTGGCGCCGGCTCTGCAACCAAGACCGTGTGAGGCCGTGGGCGCAAGACTCCGACCAACGCCAGCCAAACGAAGAGTGCCAACGACAATGGGACACGGTAGCGGTCGAGAAAGAACGTTAGTCCTGACAAAAGTGAGCCAAGAACCATTACCAACAATAGGATGAAGACTAGCGCTGGAAGGTGAAAGTCGTTGCCAGGGTCGCCGAGTGTACCGACCACTGCGTAGATAAACAGCAGGGTGAACAACAGAAGAGTCGAATAGAGGTGACCCAGGCGCCACCGAGCGTCGCCTTGCAAACTCTCGGACGAGTATCCTGGCCCGAGAAGGGCACGAATGGTGTTGGAGGAAGGGGTTGGTACTCGGCGAAGTCGCTGAAGCCATCCGACCAGTCGAGGTCGTAAGATGGCATGTAGCCAGACGATAGCGATTAAAATTAAGCCAGCAACAACGAGACCTGCGATTCCCGGCCAAGCAGACGAGCCTTCTGCTTTTGTTGTACTCATAAGTGCAACCAGGGGAACCGCAAGACTCGCGACCAACCAGCTTTGCAAGAGCACCCTCAATGGCCCCGCTCGCAGTACCCAGAACTCCTCAGCGTGGAAGCGTACCGGCGCCCGCTCCCAAATTAGGACACCTGTGTGGGCCACCAATCCTGCGGTGAGGGTCGTGAGCAGAGCCGATCCAAAAAGTCCCCAACCACCCAACCCATAGACGACACTGCGCACTGCCGCAGGCCCGGACACCGCGAGGACTGGTAGCAAGATCAGAATCGCAGCCATGGTCAAGGGCACACGCATCAGCACCAGTCCATGGACAAGCGCCTTCAGGGTGTGTCTCCCCAAGGTTAGCATCGCCAACAGAACGATCCCCAGGCACAGCCACTTGGTCACAGTCGCCAGCGAGGCAGCTTTTGCAAGCCATACGGAGTCGTTTTCCAAGAAGGCGAGGCTCGCTGTGGAGAGGTTCTCCAAAATGTCGAAAACACCGGCGCAAATCGGCGCGACTAGAAACCAACGTAGTGCTGGTCGTCGTTCAAATGAACCCTCACCACAGTGGATTAACCAAAAGAGCATCAAAGTCGCGTAGAGCCCAGCCAAAGGGGTATCCAGGAAGATTTGGCTGAGTCCATAGCCGAAGCGCCGAGAGCCGATG
Source organism: Candidatus Multivoradales bacterium (assembly GCA_965248055.1). Classification (GTDB taxonomy): domain Bacteria; phylum Acidobacteriota; class Thermoanaerobaculia; order Multivoradales; family JAHEKO01; genus CBDCXF01. The sequence goes on along the minus strand of CBDFIJ010000004.1, from coordinate 1,424,126 downwards.
CTCTTGAACCAGGAGGCTGCTTCCGCGGGGCTGTAGCCCTGTCTTCGCTGATCAAGTGATTGAGTGTTCGGAGCCTGCCAGTCGCCAATCGTCAAAGCCTCTTTTGCCTCGACCCGAATCCGCAGTTCGTCTCGATGGGTGTTGACGACTTCCTGCTTCAGAACCGCACTGTGGATCAACAGGGCAAAGAAAAGAGGGGATGCGAACACCGCTAGCCCCACTAGTATTTTGGGTGACTTCCATCGCGCGACCCATCGTTCAAGGTCTGCGAGTAGTTTGGTTGCACTCCATTTCCACCGAAACGCCATCGTAGGAGCCTCCTGGCGCCCTTGTGATCACCGCATCCAGGTTGCGCGGCACACTACAAGTAGCCCAATATCCGGTTGTCATCGGGGACAATAACATACGGTTGTGCTGTCTGGATGATGTGAATCGAGCAAACGGTTGCAATATGGTGCTGGGTGTATCGACAGACATCCGAGTGTCACCTTGCCTGTTGCTGCCGGAGAAAAAAGCAATAGATCACCGTCGTGGCGCAACGTCAGTGGTCGCCCTAGCAGTATCGATCGCTCCGGCCCCTACTACGACGTTGTTTGGCGTCTTCCATGCGAGCAAAGACCGGTCAGCGACATAGACTCCGGCAATGACCCACTATCCACACGCTGAACCGATCACCCTGCGTTGGGGCGACCAAGACGCCATCGGCCATGTCAACAACGCCAAGTACTTCACTTTCATGGAGAGTGCTCGCATGGGGTATTTTGCAGCGATTGAGATCGACCGTTTCCTGACCGCGACCACCGGTCCGGCGTTGGTGGCAACCAATTGCAATTTCCGCCGTCAACTGCACTATCCGGCGCAGCTCGAAGTGCGAGCTCGGGTGAAAGAAATCCGAAACCGTAGTTTTGTCATGGGCTACCAAATTATCGATCTGGGGTCCGGGGAGTTGGCGGCAGAAGGCGACGGAGTGGTGGCCTGGGCCAACTACCAGGAAAGTCGATCCATGGAACTGCCCTCGGGGTTGCGTACGGCGATCGGAGAGTTTGAGGGACGTTCGGCGAGTCTCGAATAGACCGAATCTCGATTAGGCTGATTCTCGGACTACAGCACCTGTCAGAGGCTTTTGCCGCGTGGCACCCGTATTGCTTTCCGGGGTAAGACGATGCCTATCGAAATGAATTCCACAACTCGAGTCTGTGCGGCAGCAAGGGTGTCTCCCTCTGTTTCTCAGCCGCTACAACGGATGTCCTTTGCGCTGGTGATGATTGCGGCGCTCGTGTTGCTGAGCTTGGGGTTTTCCCGCGCTAACGCGGCTGAATCGTTGGATCGATCATTAGACGCTGGGCCGGGCTGGTTGATTGCCGAATCGTCCGATCTGGATGACGCAGCCTATCTAGCGAAGGTCGAGGAATTGCTGGCTGTTGACGTGGTGCAGAAGGCGGTCGAGATACGCCGTCGCTTGTACCGGGACCTCTATCTAACCCCCAATGACGATCGCTCCAAGGTGGTGTTTCTCCGGGGCGAGCCGACCAGCACACTGGAGGTCGACTGCGGCTTCGTGTTCAAGTCGATGGAAATCTGGCAGTACGGTGAGAATGACGCCGCGTTAGTGTTCTACCAGGGGGATGAGGGTTCGTTTCGTCTGTGGCTGCCGACCGATGGCAAGCCGATGCTCTACTCCTACGAGATGCGCTACTACATGGAGCAGTGGGACGAGTTCAAGCAGTTCATTAAGGGCAAGCGCTTTGACAAGCGTACCTGTGAAGCCTGGAAGCAAATTGATGAAGCTACCGGGGTCGACGGTTTATTCAAACCCCGGAAAGTGCGACCCACCGATCAACAGATCTTGGCAATGGTCGCACCTCCCAGCGATCCGGTGGCGTGGACTGCGACGGTCTTTCCGGATAGCGGCGAAGATCCGACCTTGGCGCTGTCCTCGACGACACTGAGCGATGTTTCGTTTCAACTATTTTTCCCCAAGTTGACCCGCCAGCGGATGGAGACGCTATTCATCGTCGATGCGACCGATCTATCTCAGATCGAGCCCACTGCCGAGGCACCGAGTGACGATGGCGATCCTCAGCGAGTTCCGGTCGACGGTACATGGACCGGGGAAGTCCATTCCTCGACTCAAACGGCCACCATGTCCGAATTTCGTGAGTTCGAATCTAGCGAAGAGCGGGGCGCCATCGATCCTGAACTTAGGCTGGTGGTCGAAGGAATCTTGGAGCAGGGTGAGGAGGCATTCGATCGCTTCCGACTACGCTTCCGCTTACCGCTGGATGAACTCGAAGACCCAGAAGAAGGAATTCACGTTGCCTTTTCGGAGGCGCTACGCCCCGGTACTGAGTTGACTGCCAGGCTCCGGGTCACCGATCCCACCAGTGGTCGCAAGGTGTACCTGGAGCAGTCCTTCGAGGTTCCACGGCTGCCGGTCAAGCCCCCGAAGGGGATCGGGGATAGCGGATTGCAGGCGGAGACCGGGCTAGAACACGTGATGCGAGAGAAGGCATTGAGTCGCACGATTCTCTATCTGGTGCCACCGGTCGAAGATGTTTTGTTTGGGGTTTTTGATACCGAAGCGGTTGTTGTCGGACCGGTCGCCAAGGTGGTCTTTTCAGTCGATGACAAGCCGCAATTGACCCGCACTAAGCCGCCCTTCGCCGCCGAGCTGCGGCTGGCGGATATCCCACGCCAGCAGCGAGTTCGAGCCGAAGCATTGGATGCGGACGGCGTTGTTGTGGCCTCTGACGAACTGGTGATCAATCAGCCGCGCGGTGTTTTCTCAGTCAAGATCGTCGATCCGCGACCCAATCAAGAAATTACACCAGGGGTCGCAACGGTTCGAGTGGAGGTCACCTTGCCGCCGGAACGACGGATCGATCGGCTGGAGTTCGCCCTCGACGACCAGACCATTGCCACTTTGACGGCACCTCCCTGGGAGACCTACTTCACCGCACCTGCGAAGGGCGTGGTCGCCTACTTGGCCGCCACGGCGACCCTCACCACCGGCGCCCGGGTGGAGGACGTGCGATTCCTCAATGCACCGGAGTTACTGGAGAGGGTGGACGTCAAGCTGGTGGAGCTGTTGACCACCGTGACCGATTCCTCGGGTCGACCTGCTCAGGGTTTTGCTGCCGAAGACTTTGAGGTTTATGACAACGGAAATCTCCAGCAACTGGAGAAGTTTGAAGAAGTTCGTGATTCCCCGTTGGTGGTTGGCTTTGCCATCGATACCTCGAGCTCGATGAAGAATGCACTACCGGAGGCGAAACGCGCGGTGCTGGGATTTCTCGACAGCGCGATTCGCCCTCAAGATCGGGTGTTCACCATCGCCTTCTCCGGTACGGCCAAGGTATTGACGCCACCCACCGACGACTTCGACTTGGCGCGTCAGAGCCTCAATAGCCTGATCTCCTACGGAGGAACGGCGCTCAACGATGCCCTGGTCACCAGCTTGTTTTTCGCTCGCGGATTTGAAGGCCGCAAAGTGTTGGTCCTGTTGTCAGACGGCGAGGACACAGCCAGTCGGATCGATTTTGAAACCGCGATGGGCTATGCGCAGGCGAGTGGTACTTCGGTTTACACCATTGGCTTGGCGATCGCAAAAGGTTCTTTCCGAAGGCAACTGGCGCAGTTGGCGGAGAAGACTGGCGGTTTGGCGTTCGAGATCTCCAAAGCTAAGGAGTTGGAAGGGGTTTACGAGAGTATTGCGGAAGAACTGAGAAACCAGGTTTTGTTGGCGTATGCTCCGAGTCCGCCCGGAGAGTTGGGCTCCTTCCACGAGGTTGAAGTTAAAGTACGCAAGAGAGGTCATCGCGCTCGTACGATTGGTGGGTACATCTACTAGTCGGCCTCGTGGGACTTTGATTTCACCTTCTTTGTCGAGTTCGATCGCCTGTTAGAATTCTCTCTATGTCTATGAGAACTAAGACTCTGCTAATGGCCCTGTGTCTATGGGTCGGTATCGGTTCGGCTCCCTCTATTGGTTCCGTTGAGGAGTCATGGAGCGAATTTACTTTCAGCAAGATGAACGATACTTATTATCGCTCGGGGGTCGATGTGGAGTGGTCATCGGACGGACCCGTGAGCATGACCCTTTCATCGCCGGAACATCAACTATCGATTCTAGAGCACCAGTTGCGACTGCGACCGTTGCAGGACGGAGTCTTCGAGTCGCGGACGCGGGTGCGTTTTGAAGGCCAAGGGGATCTGTTGGCAAAGATTGACGCTCTGGGCTCGGCTGGGAACTTGGGCGATCATGTGGTGATTCCTGAACAAGAGGTGGAAGTGGAAGGTAAACTGCGCTTCTTTTTTCTTCCCGATGGCGAAGTTCGGGTGGTTACGGTATGGCTACCGAAGACGGTGAGTTTGCGCATTGAAAGCGGGTTGGGACAACAACTATTTGGTGTCTGCAACATCGCCTTGTCGATCTTTGGCGTCGATTGCAGTCTGTTGGAACGGGTGTTCACCACCGCGATTGTGCCCCTTCCGGAGCCCGGATCCTCGACCACTTTGACCTTGGAACAGATGACCGCAGAGGAAGGTGTCCGTCTTCGGGAATACTTGAGTGTGACCGGGGCGGGCTCAAGCATTCAAAGCCCATTACCGTAGGGGTTGACGCTGGGGGTAAAATACCAGTCCGGGCATGTTGCCGTTCTTGCAAACAGCGCAAGAACACGGCAGATGAGCGGATTGTGGATCCACTCACCCGACGCCAAGGTGGGTAGACATCGAACGACTGAACCATCAAACAATTGAGGTATTACCACCTCTTGAGAGCACACTATGAGTAGACGCCAACGACGACTTTTTTATTTCACCATCGAGGACGATTCGATTCTACGCGAGGTCTTTACCGAGTTGCCGCAGGAATCTTTGGCGATCACCTACAAGGTTGACGGCACCGAGTCGGTTTTTGTCACCACGGCTGATTCCCGCGACGCGATGGATCATCAGCATGTTCCCTATACCTTGCTGGCGGAACAAGACCCAAATCATATTGCGCTTCTTCATACTCAGCAATCGCGCGAAGAGCTCGGCGAGCTGGAAGAAGCGATCAAAGCACTGGCTCTGGCCTATCGTTCGATCGCCATGGCTTGCGTTGGCGTCAATGGCGATTCCAATCTGGGGTTTGACCTTTCTGAAGGCGGTCGTGACTACACCTACTTCACCGCACCGGCGGGGCATACCTTTGTTTGGCGTATGTTCAAGCGCCGCAAAGATGCTGAAGAGTTCATCAAACGCTACACCTTGGGTAATCCGAGTTCGGTCGCCTGGGCTGAATCAATACCCCTGGAAGACGCCAGCGAACTCAATACGTTTTAGGTGCAACGCCCTTTCGACGAGGAGACCTATCGGGTTTCCGACCTGTGTGCGGAGATCAAGCTTTTTGTCGGCGAAGCATTCCCCTCTGTGTGGGTCCGCGGTGAGGTCCAAAGAATTCACCGCAGCCGGGCCGGTCATCTCTATTTCGAACTCATCGACAAGGGCGACAGCGATCATCTTGAGGGTCGCTTGGATGGCGTAATTTGGCGCGGCGACTTGGCGCGTATCGAGCGCCAACTGGCCAGCGTCGGCGTTGAGTTATCAGAGAACGCGGAACTGCGGGTCTTGGGTCGCCTCGACTTATATCCGCCGCAAGGACGTCTTCAGTTCATTATTCGCCAAGTCGACCCCAGCTTCAGTCTCGGCAAAGTGGAACAACTGCGGCGTCAGACGCTGCATGACTTGGCGGCACAGGGGTTAATCGACCAGAACCGAGAATTGGCGTTGCCCGAGGTTCCGCTCAAGGTCGCACTGGTGGCCTCGGTTGAGAGCGCGGGCTATCACGACTTCCTCGCGACCCTGGCGGAAAGTGGTTGGGGATTTCAAATTGCCCGCTTCGATGCGGTGGTTCAAGGTGAGCATGCCCCGGCTTCGATTGAACAAGCGATTGGTTTGGCTGCGGGTACCGACGCGGATGTGGTGGTGGTGGTCCGCGGCGGTGGAGCCAAGAGCGATCTGTACGCCTTCGACACCCTGCCGGTGGCTGCTGCGATCGCTGGCTGTAGCAAACCGGTGTTGGTTGGCTTAGGGCATCAAATTGACCTTTCGGTTAGCGACCGGGTTGCCAACACCAGCTTGAAGACCCCGACTCGGGCGGCATCTTTCTTGGTCGAGCAAATGAATGAGCGAGCGGTTCAAGTGCGCAGCCTCGCTGTCAGAATCAGCACCATCGCTAGCAAGAGAATTAACACCGAAGCCAGACTGCTATCACGACAGGGTTTCCGCATCTCTCGTGGCTTACAACGGATTACCGGAGCCGAGAGCAGCTTGCAGCGCATCGCAGGTCGTTTACGCTCAACCTCGGAGCATCGAATATCGATGGAGCACTACCGCCTCCAACAGATCGTCGGACGCGTTCCGGCGGCCAGCATGAGGCGCGTTGATGCTGGTGTTTCGCTGGCGTCTGTGGTCGAGCAACGAATCGTCAGTCAAGCTCAACTACGCACCAGGGCCGCGCACCGACAATTGACGAGCTATGCTCGTCTGGCCTCGGAGCTTGCACCAGAGCGACTACTGATCCGAGGATTCAGTATCACTCGCGATTCCGCGGGTCGGGTGGTTCGATCCACCAAGGATGTGACTGTTGGCGATACTGTTTTGACCAAATTGGCGGAGGGCGCGTTGAGGTCAACAATTGACAGCATGGAGAATGACGATGGGCGATAACGAGAAGACGTTTAGTGAGGCCATGGTGGAATTGGAAGCAATTTTGTCGGGGATTGAAGACGAGCGAATCGATATCGACACTTTGGCTCAAGAGCTTCAGCGTGCCACCAAACTTTTGGAATCCGCGCGCAGCAAGCTTCGCCGCGCGGAACTCGAAGTCCGGCAGGTCGTCGAGCGGATGGAGACCGAGGATGACCCTCCTGCCCCGAGTTAGTCGGTAGTCCCCGGGCTCGCGCCCGGCCGACCTGTGAACCGGTTGGTGTGCAAATCAAAATAAACACTTCAAAACAATCCAACCGTGAAACAAACCGGGGGGCGCAACGTAGTTCTTGACAGGTTACGAGGCGCTTGAGCTGTTGACAAAAAAGGGCTTCTAAGAAAAAGGGTTCCTCGGGAAAAGGACTCCGGAAAAAAGGGCAAAAATGACGAATACACATTGGTGGAGAGAAAGAGCCGCACTTTGGCTCGCCGTAATGTTGCTGGTAGGGGCAGTCGCGTGTTCCAAATCGGGAGGCGAAGAAGCCAATTCTGAAGACAAAACCGCGGTTGCGGAATCCGGTGAAGACGCTGAATCGAGCGATAGCGAAAAAGGCAAAAAGGCTAATAAACGTGGCAGCAAGGGCGACGGCGAAGAGGAAGAAGAAAACAAGGGAGTGCCGGTCGAGGTCGTCGCTATTGGGCGCGGGCCGATCGAGTCGGTGTTGCGATATACCACCAATCTCGAAGCGGAGAGCTCGGTGACGGTGTTTTCTGAGGCCGCCCGACGCGTGCGTCAGTTGCTGGTCGAAGAGGGCGACGAGGTGAGTCGCGGCCAGGTGTTGCTGCGCCTGCAAGACGACCAACAGCGCACGGCCTTAGCCAGATCCGATAGCCAGTTGGAGAAAGCGCGGATTGAGTTCAAGCGCCAAGAGCGGTTGTATCAACAGAAGTTGATCTCAGACCAAGTTTTTAGTGAGGCGACCTACGAGTTGGAGCAACAAGAGTTGGCCTATCGCGATGCCCAGCGGGAGTTGTCCTATACAGCCGTCAAAGCACCGATTTCCGGCACCGTGACTGTGCGCAACGTCAATATGGGTGACCATGTGTCCGTCAGCCAGGACCTGTTCGAGATCGTTGATTTTGACTCGATCGTTGCTCGGGTCTATGTGCCGGAGAAAGAACTGGCGCGGATACTGGTAGGGCAAGAAGCCCGTATTATCGCCGACGCTCGCGGTGGAGCTATCCGTACTGGCGCCATTGAGCGTATTGCCCCGGTGGTCGATCCGCGCAGCGGAACCGTCAAAGTGACCGTCGATGTCCCGCGCAGCGCTGAATTGCTACCGGGGATGTATGTTTCGGTCGATCTGGTCACCCAGACCCGGGAAGACGCGGTACTGATTCCCAAAAAGGCCCTGATCTATGACGCTGACCAAGTGTTTCTCTATCGCATCGTTGACGAAAACAAGGTGGAACGTTTGCTCCTCACCCCGGTGCTTGAGGACCGCGAGTTCATCGAGCCATTGAATGGAATTGAGGCTGGAGACCAGGTCGTTATTGCTGGTCAAGCTGGTTTGAAAGACGGCAGTGAAGTCGAGATCCTGGGCCTCAAGCCTGAGAACGCCGCAGACGTCGACGAGTCTGAGGCCTAAATGAGCGCTTCTGCATCCAGACTGGCGAGTAGTTTTACTACCCGTCGCCCAGTGGCGATCACCATGGTGTTCGTTGCCGCGCTGGTATTTGGGCTGTTTTCGCTCAAGCGCCTGCCGGTGACCTTGATGCCGGAGCTGTCCTATCCGACTCTAACCGTGCGTACCGAGTATCCCGGTGCTGCTCCCGAAGAAGTCGAGAACGATGTCAGCCGCCCAGTGGAGGAGGCGCTGGGAGTGGTCTCCGGGCTGCGGCGCATTTCCAGCGTTTCTCGTGCCGGCGTTTCTGACGTCATTATGGAGTTCACCTGGGACACCAAAATGACCGACGCAGTTCAGGATTCTCTTGAGAAGCTGGACCTCATTCTGATGCCGGAACGGGCTCGACGTCCTCTCATCTTGCGCTTTGACCCATCGCTAGACCCGGTCATGGAGCTCAGTCTTTCAGGAGCCGGGGATCGCTATTCTGGTGAGGAAGGATTGCGTCGGGTACGCCGCTTGGCCGACCTCCGGGTGAAACGCGATCTGGAAAAGATTCCCGGAGTTGCCGCTGCCCGCGTGCGCGGTGGCTTGGAAGAGGAAATTCACGTTCTGTTGGAAGAAGAGAAACTCCAGCGCTCGAGAATCTCGATCCAGCAAGTGATCGACCGGCTGGCCCAGGAGAACATCAACCTGGCCGGTGGCACGATCACCGAGGGGCGAACTGAATACATGGTACGAACTCTTAACGAGTTCCTCGATTTGGGCCAGATCGAAGATACCGTGGTGACCCGCTCCGAAGGGCGTCAAGTTCGAGTTCGTGATTTGGGTGAAGTTCGCCGCGCGCACAAAGAGCGCGAGATCGTCACCCGCACCGACCGCGCAGAAAGCGTTCAGATCGACGTTTACAAGGAGGCCGACGCCAACATCGTCGCCTTAGCCAAACGGGTCAAAGCGGCTCTGGGTGAGTTCGACATTGACAAGGCCAAAGAGCGGGCGGCGAAAGCGAAGGAAGAATCACAACAGGCCGAGGTTAAGGACGGCGCCAAGGATGGGAAAGGGCGCGGTGGTCGCGGTAAGGGTGGTCGTGGAGGACGCGGGCGGGGTCCGCAACTGGCGGGCGGAGGCGGACTGATCGGTACGCTCTTTCAGGAAGAAGGTCTGGAGATCGGATTGGTCGCCGACCGATCGGTGTTTATCGAAAACTCAATCAACGAGGTCCGCAACACTGCAGTGATGGGTGGTTTATTGGCGGTGTTGGTGTTGCTGTTTTTTCTCAAAGATATACGCACCACCTTGATCATCGCTCTGAGTATTCCGATTTCACTGATTGTCACCTTTGCACCACTCAACCTGTTCGGTGTCAGCCTCAACATCATGTCGTTGGGTGGATTGGCTTTGGGTGTCGGGATGCTGGTCGACTCCTCGATCGTAGTGCTGGAGTCCATTTTCCGTTGTCGAGAGGAAGGCGACGGAATCGAGGCCTCCGCAGTGCGAGGAACCGCTGAGGTGCGAGGTGCAGTCACTGCGTCAACCTTGACCACCATCGCGGTATTTTTCCCAATGGTGTTTGTTGAGGGGGTTGCCGGGCAAGCGTTCGGCGACCTGGGGATCGCGGTGGTGGTGTCACTCCTGGCGGCCTTGATCGTCGCCCTGACCTTGATCCCGATGTTGGCCAGTCGCGAGGGCGTTCAGTGGGGTGATTCGGGCGAAGAGCGCAACTGGCTACGCTTTGCGTCTCTAGGAGTTTTTCTCAAAGATTATCAGGCCTATTTTTTAAAGCAGCGCGGAACGTTGGGCACGATTTTCAAGTGGCTTGCGATGCCCTTTGTCGTTGTCTATTTTGTCCTGCGATTAGTCATTGGTCTTCTCCTCGAAGTGATTGCCAAGCTGATTCTGGGTGTGATCTTTGTGTTGACCCTGCTCGCCCGTTTGACTTCCAAGGGAATTGGCTGGATTGGCAGGCGCCTCAAAGGGGTTGGCGGTTTTGTCGATCGAAGCATGGACGCGACCCGCACCGGATATCGCAGACGGTTATCGAAGGCCTTGGCTGCTCCCGGATCGATCATGACCGTGGTAGTCGCTTCGCTGCTTCTGACAGGATTTCTAGCGACCCGCCTTGATACCGAATTGCTGCCGGAGGTGCGCCAGGGAGAGTTCACTGTCGAAGTGACCTTGCCGGTAGGAACACCCCTGGAGCAGACTGACCTCGCTGTAGCCCCGGTCGAACAGGCGATCATGGCCGAGAAGGAGCACATCAAGTCGCTGTTGCTGACCGTCGGTTACGACGCCGCCAACTCCAACCGATCGGACGAAGGCGAGCACACCGCTCGCTTCAAAGTGCTGCTGGATTCCTCTGATCCCAGAGTCGAAAACCAGGTTCTGGCGCGTTTGCGGGAGCGGTTCGATCGCATTCCCGACCTAGAAGCCCAGGTGGTCCGGCCGGTGCTGTTTTCCTTCAAGGCTCCGGTCGAGGTGGAAGTCCACGGTGACGATCTTGTTTCCTTGCGTCGCCAAGCCGAGTTGGCTCGACAGAATCTGGCGTCGATGCCGGAGCTCACTGACATCGAGGTCAGCCTGCGACGCGGCGCTCCTGAGGTACAAGTGGTCTACAACCGTGACCTGCTGGCGCGCTATGGACTCAACCCACAACAAGTAGCGACTCTGGTTCGGAATCAAGTTCAGGGGTTTGAGGCGACGCGTTTCAACCTTAAGGACCGACGCATCCCGATTTTGGTTCGACTGCGTATGGAAGATCGAGAGACGGTGCAAGACGTGGAAACCATGATTGTCAACCCGGACGGAGATCGGCCGATTCCTCTGTCCGCGGTGGCGGCAGTTTCCTTGGCCGAGGGTCCCAGTGAAGTGCGGCGGATCGATGGCCGGCGGGTGGCGTTGGTGACTGCCAATACAGCTCAAGGTGTTTCATTGGGGGCGGCGGTAGAGAGCATCCGCAGCCGACTCGACGCCATGGAATGGCGCCCGGGCAGCACGTTTTTGATCGCCGGCCAGAGCGAAGAATGGGAGCGCAGCCGCAACAGCTTGTTCTTGGCACTCGCGCTCTCGATCTTCTTGGTTTACGTGATCATGGCTGGCCAATTTGAATCTCTGATTCACCCGTTGGTGATCTTAATTTCGATCCCGTTTGCCTTCTTAGGCACCGTGGTTGCCCTCAAGTTGCTGGGGATCAGCCTTTCGATTGTGGTGTTTCTCGGCATGATCATGTTGGCCGGGATCGTGGTGAACAATGCGATCGTCTTAGTTGACTACATCAATCAATTGCGAACCCGCGGGCTCCCGGTCGAGGAAGCGGTTCTCGAGGCCTGCTCGGTGCGCTTGCGGCCGATCTTGATGACCACCGCAACCACCTGTCTCGGCTTGCTACCGATGGCGTTGGGCGCTGGCGATGGTGCCGAATTGCGCACGCCGATGGCGATCGCGGTGATCTCAGGACTTTTGGTTTCCACCTTCCTCACTTTGGTGGTGATTCCGGTCGTCTACCTGATGATGGATCGACTCAAGGAACGGTTTGCCGGTCGCCGCGCTTCGCAGTCGCAATCGGCGGAAGACGAAAGCATCGACGGGATTGCAGAACCAGCCTAGTCAGTCCGTGGACGCAGAACGAGGAAAGACGAAATGAGCCCGATCGAATCCAAGCTGCCCAATTTTTCCCTCAACCGTAAAGTCACAGTATTGATGGCGTTGGTGACTGTGGTCGTCTTGGGTGTGGTGGCGGCGGTAGGAATTCCGCTTGAACTCTTTCCCAGCGGCATGGTTGAACCACGTTTGACAGTCTGGGTCCCATGGCGGGACGCCCCGGCTCCCGAAGTCGTCGACAAGGTCATTCTGCCTCTCGAAGAGCAGCTCTCTACTGTCAACGGGATCGACAAAATGGATTCGCGGGCGAGCTCTGGCCGGGCTCGCATTTCTTTGCAGTTCAAGCACGGAACCGATCTAGATATTGCCTATCGTGAGGTTCGCGATCGAATTGAAAGGGCGCGAGCAGACCTGCCCGACGACGTGGAACAGGTGATCATTTGGAAGCAGGATGCTTCTGGAATTCCGATTTTCATGTTTGCGGTCACCATTGACCCGGCGATTCCCGATCCTTGGCAGATCATCGAGGATGAAATCAAACTGCCGATCGAGCGCATCGACGGCGTGGCCTCGGTCAACATCGATGGTCTGATTGAGAAAGAAATCTTAATTGAGTTGGACCGCAAGCGCACCGCAGCCGCTGGCCTCAACATCTACGAACTTGCGCAACAACTTGCGGGCGATAATTTTTCGATGGCTAGCGGCCATGTGCGGCATGGTGATCAGAAACTACTGATGCGCTCCGTGGCTCGCTACGACTCGGTCGAGGAACTCAACTCTCGGACCGTCGGCCCCAATGTGCGATTGTCCGATATTGCCTACGTCCATTACGACCAACCCGAGAGCAAATTCCGCGTGCGCTTGGAGGGCAAGGACGCGGTCGCGATCCAGGTAATCAAAGAAGGGCAAGCCAACACCATGGAGGTCAGCAAGCGGGTTGGCGCAGTGTTGGACTCGATGAAAGACAACCCGCGATTGTCGCTGCTCGGGGTTGAACCATTTTTCGATCAAGGCGAGATCATCATGGAGAGCCTCAATACTCTGCTCTCCAGCGGACGCATCGGTGGCTTGATCGCCTTGGTGGTGCTGTTTTTCTTCCTGCGGCGGATCCGCATGACGCTGATCGCCACCCTGTCGATTCCCCTGTCGATCGTCATCGGGCTGACCGCGATGTATTTCTTGGGCGAAAGCCTCAACGTGCTGACCTTGTTGGCGCTGATGATCTCGGTTGGTCTATTGGTCGATAACTCGGTGGTGGTGGCGGAGAATATTTTCCGACTTCATCGCGACGGCATGCCCAAACGCAAAGCCTGTATCGAAGGTGCTGGCGAAATCGCCTTGGCAGTGACCATGGCGACCTTGACCACCATCATTGTTTTTCTCCCGGTTTCCTTGGTCGACGGCCAAGGACAGTTTTTCCTCCTGCGGTTGTCAATTCCGATCTCGATGTCGCTGTTGGGCTCCTTGCTGGTGGCGCTGGTGATGATTCCTTTGGCGGTCTATGTCACCTTGCCTCCAGACGGGGTCGAGGAAAAGAAGAGCAAGGTCGGCGAGATCGCCGGGCGTTTCTACGAAGCCACCTTTGGCCGGATGAACCGTTGGTATATCAAGGTGCTCACCGTGTTCATGCGCCGCCGACTCGATTTGGCGCTGATTCTCCTGGTCTCGTTGATTGCCACCGGCGCAGTAATGAACAAAGGAGTTAAGTTCGTCCAAGCCCAAGAAGAGGATAGAGGAGCTTTTGAGATCGACTTTCGCCTGCCCAACAACACCACTCTGGAAGAGGCCGAGGAATACTTTAAGAAGAGCGATGAAATCATCGCTTCGATGCAAGAAGAACTCGATATCGACGGTTGGTACCACTTCCACCGCTCGACCTATGGCGAGATCGTCGCCTGGTTCAACACGCCGCGCACCAAGAAGGGTGTTTCGCCGCGGGTTGCCGCCAACCAAGTCATCGAGGCGATGCCCCAGAAAGCTGGCGTTAAGTACTTCGTCAACGAGGACGACAGTTCGACAGACGAGAACAAGGAAGAAGCCCAAACCTTCTTCCTCGAGGGCGAGGACGCCGACCTCTTGGAACAGACCGCCTTGGCTTTGGAAGACCTCCTGGCCAAGGTCGATGGCGTGATTGGTCTTAAGAAGGTCACTGATGATAGTCCGAGTGAGATGGCCCTGGTTCTTGATCGCGACCGCATGCGTACACAGGGGATCAACCCGCAGGTTGCTGCCGCGGTAGTCGGCTATGCACTGCGCGGACAGAGCTTGCCTCGGTTTAGCTATGGCGGCAAAGAGATCCCAGTCACTGTGCGTTTTCGAGAACAAGATCGAGACTCCCTGGACGAGCTGGGTGACTTCGCAGTGCCCGATGAACAAGGTGGTTTGGCGCAGCTTTCGTCGATTTCCGACCCCCAGTATCTTTCCAGCGCCACCTACATCTTTCGCCGCAACAAACGGGTCTCACGTGAAGTTTCGGTGCAATTAGAAGAAGGTCGTGAAGACGAAACCCGGGATCGATTGATGGCCCTGGCTGCGGGGATTGACCTGCCCGAAGGAGTCATCTGGGGCGGCGGTTTCCGTCGCGGTGGAGGAGGAGGCGAAGACGTTCAGGCGATGATCTTGGCCGCCATGCTCTCGGTGGTGTTTATCTATTTGTTGATGGGCTTCTTGTTTGAAAGCTCGATCTTGCCGCTGTCGATTATCCTCACCATTCCCCTGGCTGCAATGGGCGTCATCTGGACCCATCTGATCGCCGGAATGAACATCGATATGCTGGGAATCATCGGCCTGATTCTGTTGATCGGCGTGGTGGTCAACAACGGTATCGTGTTGATCGACTACGTCACCCGGCTGCGCCACGAAGGCATTGCCCGCAACAAGGCAGTCATCCTGGCAACCGAACGCCGCTTCCGCCCGATCATGATGACCGCCTTGACCACCATTGGCGGATTGATTCCGCTCACCCTGGCCTCCACATCTTCCATGGGCATCGGCTACAAGAGCTTCGGCCTCACCCTCATCGGTGGCCTCACCACCGCCACCCTGCTCACCCTCCTCGTCGTACCGGTTTTCTACACCTTGTTCGACGACGCCCGCATCGCCGTATCGAAGATCGTCCAACGTGGCCTATCGTCGATGCGTGGTGGCAAAGCTGCTGCGCCTGTCGAAGCGATTGCTGGTGACGCGATGGCTAGCGTGGTGGACAGCTAGTCAGTACTAGTTCGCGACTGCTCGTCCAGCCAACCTTTCTTTGTGGCGGAGTCCGCTTGGTATTCGTGCAGTACCTCGGACGATTTCTTCTTGTCGCCGCCGGCTGATCGCTCCCGTCCTTGTTTTGACCTAAGCCTATCTGCGTTTAGGGATCTTTGTTGAGTCCTTTTTTGCGCGGAGCACTAACTTCCTGAATGCAATCTTTGAAATTGTGGCGTTCAAAAGGCAAATTTATGGGGAAACAATGACATTTGCTTCTTTCGTATGGTTTCGTGTATGTTCGCTTTTGTCTTAAGCCAGAGAGGAGCGGGGGCTTCTCTACCGATTTGCGCGACTTGGGGAGTGTGTCGCGTGTTTTTGAGCGATTTAGGAGACTGATGTCTAGAATCAACTTCGTTTTCCCAAGAACTGCTGCTTTGGCCTTTTGTGCATTCTTGTTCTTTGGCACTCCAGTTTCTGGTCTGGAGCTGGAGGTCGTGGGCGACCGGGTATCGCCACTCGAGGACTCTGGTTCTGGTGTGGCGATTATTGGGGTACGCCGCGAGTACGCCGATTACATGAACAAGATTATTCGCCACGTGGAGGTAGTGGACGGCGACTTGATTGCTGAATCTGAGATTGGTCCTCGCTCTGTGTGGGTGGGCGTGGATCTGGGCACCGGCGAGTGGACGGTTCATTCACCGGGTGGGTTTGCCCAACGCAAGAGTTACCAGGGCGACCTTTCTGGCGGTGTTCTCAAGTCTCTGGATCGCCTGGAGCTTCCTGGGAATGAGCTGGACATCGTTGTAGTGCGCCGCACGAACCGCGGCGCACGTGTTTGGCACGGCCGGGTCCACGACGGCGGAGCTGGCGACGATGGCGATGCCGATGGTTGGCTGATCGCCAAGAACCAAAAACTCCGCCGTGTTGATCAGGGGGAGGGCAATCTAGCCCGCTTCAAAGACGGCGATGTAGTGATTGGCTTTGACGCTGGGAGTTTGGAGTATTTTGCCATTGAAATAGGGGCCAGTGAGGTAGGCGCCGTAGAAGTAGGTACCTCCGAAGAAGGAGGTGCCCAATGACTGTGGCGAAAGTCCGGTCATCCCGGCGGGCGGGGGTTTGTGGGGCCGGGACCTGTTTGATGATCCTCGCTGCTTTGGGTCTCACCTCACCCGCCGGTGCAATGCACCCCAACCATCCCCTTGGCTACAAGCCGGAATCAGTGTTTGAAGTAGGTCAGATCGACAACGTCGATGTCATGTCGGGCTCGTTGAGCGTAACGATTCCCCTTGGCCCCTTCTCGATCACTTATAACTCCAACACTTGGGACTACGAGACGATTGTCGAGAATGGCAACGTCTACACCCAAGCGGTTCCTCTGCGAAGAAGGACTGGTGGTATTGGTTGGCATGTCGGGGTAGGCGAGCTTTACAAACCTACCCATCCGTCTAACTCAACCGGC
The DNA here is from genome assembly GCA_965248055.1 of Candidatus Multivoradales bacterium. Lineage (GTDB taxonomy): Bacteria > Acidobacteriota > Thermoanaerobaculia > Multivoradales > JAHEKO01 > CBDCXF01. Next base: position 1,407,560 of record CBDFIJ010000004.1, on the reverse strand, counting down.
AAATGGCTCTACATCGACCAATTCGGTGGTACCCATACTTTTTGGAACGACTTTGATCGCACCCATTTGGACAGCGATTCATCGACGTTCTACACTCGCGACGGGAGTTATCTCCGTCTCAAAGATGTGGACTGCCTGACGGCGAACATAGAGTTCTCCGACGGTACGACTCGGCAATTCAAAGGCGATTGGTGTGGTCCCAGCGCTACTTACAACTTGACCAAGGTGTGGAATGCGTATGGTTCAGCGTCCGATCCCGACATGACGGTGACTCGCTCAGCGTTTGACGCCAACGGCTACAGTATCTGGACTTTTGAAGATCGCTATAACCGTAAGAACTACCTAACGTTCTACAACCTCTACCATTGGCACACCCTGCCAGGGGTGGTAACCAAGGTAGATTTGGAGTCGTACAACGGCCAGCGAGCCATCTACACTCTCGATTACTGGGACAAACACGTCAACCGTTCTTGCAAGGACAACTATCCATCAAATAGTACCCGTGAACCGTTACCCCATTTGAAGCAAATCAACCTGCCCGACGGCACCTCGTACAAGATGATCGAGAACGGGGTTATGACCTACGAAAATCTATGTGGTGGTGCGGACGATGCCCCTGGTTTCTTGGAGAAACTCATCCTGCCAACCGGCGGTGCCTACGCTTGGACAATCCAAGAGAACACCTTTGCTGGGTCCGCCCCTTGGAACACCACCGCGGGTGTGGGCAAGCGCGAGATGTTAGATAGCTCAGGGAACGTACTAGGGACCTGGAACTACAAATCAACCTACTACGCCAAGACTTCAACCGAAGCTGCAGAGACCATCTCCTGGGTGCAGCAGCCGACCGGAGAGTGCACCAAGCACTACTTCAATGGCCAACATGTGGTCGGGAGTCAAGGAAAAGGCTGGGAGTATGGCTTGCCATTCTCTCCGCGAGCGGCTCAGGTGGACGGCAAGTACTTGTCGTCCGAGATCTGGTCGGCTTCCCATGCCTCTAACGGTCAGTGCTCGGGCACCAAGCTACGATCTACCTACGTAAGCTACCGCCACGACGTACTGCCCACTTCCGGCACCACCGACCAATCGCAATGGACTTCGACCAATCGCCGAGTCGAAGACAGCCGAGTGATTTACCATGATGACGGCGATCGTTATATCGACTCCAATAGTGCCAATGACGATGGTTTGGGGCACTGGCGCACGGTGACCACCAAGCACAACTTTAATGACAACACCAGTGTGGTTAAAGATCGGATCGCCAAAACACAGTACGACAAGATCGCCAACAACGTGCAATACACCAACGGCAGCTGGGCACCTCCGACCCCGTCGGACAACTGGATTCTGGGCACCTTTGAATACACCCAGAGCAATGAAGTCGGCGCAACAGGAGAGCTGTACACCCGCGGCTTTTATCAATTTGATAGCAATACAGGGTTCTTGGAATGCTCTCGCCAAAGTCGTACCGGGGCCGGCAAGAGTACCCACGATGTAGTTAGTGTCTTTACTCCACCAGCGCGCGGCACGCACACCACCGGTGGTGAAGTCGCCGAGGCCAAGACTTATGGTGGAGATCAACAGACACTGGATACCACTTCTGTTTGCAGCAACTTGCCCTCCCAGCCGGAATCTTGGGTCAAGCACACTTATGAAAGCGGAGTACGCAAGACCTCACGCCCTTATCAGCCGGATGGCACCGCGGGAGCTTGGTTGACCTACGACGTAACCTTGGATGCTTCGACCGGTTTGGTGAAAACCAGCCGTGACCCCAACCTGCTCGCCACCACCTTTTCCTACGACAGTCTGGGCCGAGCGACGAAGACCACACTGCCCAGTGGGGCTTATGTGGACTACAGCTACTCCGCCCCGACTGCAACTACCCCAGCCAAGGTCAACTCGGCCAAGAAGTGGTCTGGGGGAGGGGTGTTTGATCAGAACGAGACCTGGTTTGATGACTTTGGTCGTCCGTGGAAGCAACGCCACGCCGAAGCTGGAGGGGTGTGGGCAGAGAGTGAAACCACCTACAACGCTCGCGGCTGGTTGTCGACGCGCTCCAATATGGGGGACCTCACTCAGACGACTCAATATTTGAATTACGATGCGTTTGGTCGAGCGACCACGGTTCGACCACCTGAAGGGTCGAATTACGACATCAAGACCACTTTCACCGGGGATCGCACAGTTAAGGCCGAAACCCGGACCTTTATCACCGGAGTGGGCTACCAGTGGATTCCGAAATACAGTCATCGAGATGGCTTTGGCCGCACCACCAGGGTTGAAGAGTACTCGGATGCCAACGACACCAACCGATTGGTGGAAACCGCCTACCAGTACGATGTCAACGGCAACCTGACCCAAGTGGATCAGGATGTTTCGGGCACCGTGACGCAAACCCGGACCTTCAGCTACAACAACCTGGGTAATATTCTTTCCGAGGTCCATCCCGAGATCGGTGCTACGGGAAACGGTACGGTGAGTTACGGTTCCTACAACTCGCGTGGTCAAGTGGACTCCAAGAATGACGGTAGAGTCAATGTCAGCTTTGAATACGACTGGTTGGGGAGGCTGACTTTTGTCCGCGATGCCAACAACGGCAATCGCGCGGTGACGCAGACTAAGTACGACATCGCCAACGGACCTGGCTTGGGCAAGGTCTACCAGACTTGGCGCTACAACTATCTCGACCTGCCCTGGACACCGACCCAAGGGGAAGAGCAGGTGCGTGTGGCCGAGAACCGAGCCTATCGAGCCTCGGATGGAGCGATGAGCGTGAAGTCGACATACGTCTTTGCGAATCTCGACAGCACCCGCACCGGTGGGAGGCAGCGGTTTCAGCTGAACATGAATCCCAACGCTTGGGGTCTCAACGATGGGCTTACCTATCCACGCTGTATGGAGGCATCCTGCAGTTCCCTGGGAACCGACGGTCAGGTCGTCGACACCGATTGGTCCAACGGCCGCATCCTTCGGGTCAAGAACTGGACCGGAGATCTCAGCTATCATCCGTCTGGCTCCTGGTCAGAGATCCCTCATCTAAACGGCAGCTCAGACTTCCACGACGTGCACGCCAACAACAATGGGCGTACCAACCGCCTCTACACCTTAAACCCCGGCAACCTGTGGAACACCGGTAGCTACTCCTATGACGGCTCGGGAAACATTGTCCAGATCGGCGATGCGGTTTCTTCTCCCGGCACCGCCCCGCCGGCGATTAGCCAGAATCCTGCTTCGTCCAGCTTAGCGGCGGGCGCCAACGCGAGCTTTTCCTGTGCCGCCTCCGGCAGCGCTCCGATCAGCTACCAGTGGCAGAAGAACAGCGCCAGCCTGTGGTCTGACCTAGCCAATGGTGGTCGTGTTTCTGGAGCCTCCACCTCGACCCTGACCCTCACTGGAGTCATTACTTCGGACGTGGCCTCCTATCGCTGCGTGGCGACTAATGCCGGCGGCTCGATCGGCTCCAATGCCGGATCTTTGACCCTCACTTCGCAACTGGCCCTGCCGGTGGCGGATTTGTCACTAGATGGTTTTTCCCCTACACCGGTGTGGTCGATGACCGATGACGACACCAACGTCACCAAATCGCAAAAGTCGAGTGGTGTCACCGACAGTTTCCGGGTGCGCATGGCTGGGTTGACCGATCCCGGCGTTCACAGCGGCCACAAGGTGTACCTCACCGGCAATGTTGAAAACGGCACCAGTAAAGGTGTGCGTCTCTACATCATGGCACCGAATAACACAGTGCTGAATTGGACCACTATCACTCTGGACACGGTGATGAGACGCCATACTTATAGCCTATCCAGCACCGTAGCAGCGGCCCTGACCAATTACGCCGACTTGAGGCTACAGTTCACCAAATGGCATACCAACGGCGATCCGACGACAGTGGTGATCAAGAAAGTTGAGTTCAAGGCCCCAGCCGCGGGCTCCAATGCAGCGCCCAGCGCGTGCTTTAGCTCGTCGTCGACCTCGGCCACAGTAGGCCAGAACATCACTTTTGACGGCAACTGCTCAAGCGACCCCAACGGTCAGGCTTTGAGCTCCACCTGGGATTTCGGCGACGGCACCGGGGCCTCGGGTTTGAGTACCTCGCATACCTACGCCTCGGCAGGAAACTACAACGTCACCCTGACCGTGAGTGACAGTACCTACGCACAGACTAAAATCGTGACCATTGTCGTTACCGATCCATTGGCCAACCAGATCGCTCCCGACCTCTATCGCTACGACAAGATCAACCGCTTGACCCAAGCGTTTGTCCGAGATCCTACGGGAGGCACCACGCAACAGGACTACACCTACGATGTCTTTGGCAATATGACCAACGTCTTTACCAAGCCACCGGGCCAGACTGGGAGCAATACCGTCATCGCGGTCAATCCAGACACCAACCGCCTTTCGGTGGCTGGCTATGATGCCTCCGGCAACATGACCACTTGGGGCAGCGACGGTTATGAGTACGACACTGCCAACAACATGGTCAGCCAAGATGGTCGCTGGTACTTCATCTACAACTCTGCCGGGGAACGCGTTGCCACCATCGACTGGCAAGGGAGCATCGCCACCCGTGAAGTCGACTACACCATTCGCGGACCCAGCAATCAGGTGTTATCTACCTTTAAGCTGGTCGGTGAAGACCAATCCGGCAACTGGACCCATGAGATGGACTACATCTGGATGGGTAGGAGGTTACTCGGCACGCAAGATGGCTCAGGTACCAAGCAGCACTACCATACTGACCATTTGGGGAGTATCCGGCTGGTGACCGATGATCTGGGCAACAAAGTCTCCGAGCATGAATATCTACCCTATGGGCAGGAGATCACTGCGGCTGGCAATGGAGTGATGAAGTTTACCGGCCATGAGAGGGATGCGGATACGGGCATGGATTACATGCATGCGAGGTTTTATACCGGGCATTTGGGGAGGTTTATGGGGGTGGACTCAGTGCTTGGGGATGTGGGAGGGAGAGGGGGAAGCTGGAATCGGTATCAATATGGTTTGGGGAATCCGATACGGATGCTTGATCCCAATGGGTTGGATGAGTGCCCCGCCGGGCAGATGAATGTAGAAGGCTTTTGTACCGATTCAACTTACGTCGAGAACGTCATTGTTACTGCCCCACGTTACACCACCTCAACGATAACCGTTGGACGGCCGCTCAATAATGCAACCTTCAATCAGAGCATAGATAACGGTTGCGACATCTTGACCGATCCGCTTTGTAAGGAAGGTTGGGGAGTTGAAAAATCGGGCAAGAGCCTTCCAGCTGGGATGCTGAAAAAGATCAAGAAGAGGTGTGAGTCGCTATTGCCAGAGGGGATGAGTGTTGGAGGCGCGAACGCGATCTCCAACGAAATCAGCTCCGATATTGAGAATGGCCCCGGTGGGGCTGTCGCTGCCTACTTAAACGCGGCTCAAAATTTGGCCCCGACACAGCACGACATAGGAAACAAGTGGAACTTTAGAGTATCCAACCCCAGTCTAGGAAACTCTACCGCGACAGCTATGGGCAATTTTGCATTTGGAGTAGCTACACGCGAACTGGGGATACCGCTCTGGCTAGCGGGGCAGATAGGGGGAATGGATCAGATTATTCAAGGAAAGCCCAATCAAGAGGGAACACCTTTACTTGAAGCGCCATATGGCGACAATCGAGTTGACTACGATCAAATCAAAAACGGACAGCAGTACGTGAAGGGTGGATGTGTGGGGATCCAATGATGAAATCTATTGTTCTAGGATGCCTCTTACTTTGTTCAAGCTGCTCGTGTGAATACCCGGTTTACTCGATTGACAGCCAGGACGGGCAGTATGCGGCTTTCATCATTCGGCGAGTGCGCTCCGCGGGCGACGAAGATCAGCCGTATGTAGTTGGAATCATGGACTTTAGGGAAACCGCTAAAAATATACCAGCAGGAGTACGAGGTAAGAGAATCGATCTCGTGCGTACTGGCTACGTCGCGGTTTGTGACTTGCATTGGGAAGGGAGAAAGGTGGTTGTTTCGGTCATTGGTAAAGAAGCGGCGTACGTCCCAATCTTCAAGCATCCTGAGGTTAGTGTCGAGTTTGAAACAATATCTGGTTTCAAGTGGTGCGCGGATTATCTCAAATCTTTGTAGTGCCCCGGCTGGCTGTCGACGCAGTCCAATATGGGCGACCTCACGCAGACCACTCAGTATCTAGACTGACTGAGGTCCCAGGCGATTATTGAGAGGTCTGGAAGCACCTCCGAGGCTCGGTTGTCGGGGCATCTGCGCTCCCCAGTTGGTGGCCGGAATAGGTGACTGAGGTCCCAGGCGATTATTGAGAGAATCTAGAATTCCTTGATCAGGCTGATCACGGATATATTGAACACGTTAAGTTGCGATCATATTCACGCCGAAACGGAGCTTTCACTCAGCGGTTCAGCTCTTGGACGGGGAGAAACTCGGACTGGATATACCAATCCCTATGCGCCGACAAAATCCCGAAACGAAACGGAGTCAACTAAACAGGAACGAATGGTCTGGGCGGTGGAAACGATCCCGTTCGGGGGCCTTGTCTCGTTCTTGTCGGACTATGGCGACCATTGGCTCGATGGTGTTGCCGCCGGAATGACCGGCGACCAAGCCTATGCTGCTATCCATCAGGAGCAGGAGGCCTATGCTGTCGAGGAGATGACGGACAAGGCCGTCGGTGACCCATGTGGAGACGGCTAAGTAGCCGGTTTGATAATGGAGCATAGGACAATGCTGCGAAAAATGTCTTTGAGTTCAATAGTGATTCTGGCGATGGCTGCTTCGGGCTGTGATCCCGGGGTGGACATTTTCCCTTTATGTATCGACGAAATGAGATAGTGGTGCCAGGCGATTATTTGGCGGCGATACCTCGGCCGGAAAGGTGCAACCAACTCACGAAACCACGACCATAACCTATGCAGATGGATCTACGGAGACTACTACTGACTGAGGTCCCAGGCGATTATTAAGAGGTCTGCTCGGGCTAGAGGAGATAGAGGAGATAATGGTGCCAGGCGATTATTTGGAGGCCTAGGATCACGCATTGGGGTCGGCGTAGGTGCTTCAGAGTGCCTAGTTGGTGGCAGAGATTACGCCGAAAATGGAACTTCTGTGATTGTGGTGCCGGAACCGCTGATTGGATTGAGGTGCCACTTATTAGGCGGGGTTATGTCAAGGGATAGATTTCCCCCGGCGGTGACTGTGACTGAGGTTCCAGGCGATTATTGAGAGATCTGGAAGTGACGCTCTGACTGAGGTCCCAGGCGATTATTAAGAGGTCTGCTCGGGCCGTCGAAGACGAAAGACCTGGCGCTTCAGGGCCCACCAAAGCTTCCAGAGCTCGTGAGAAGTCCCCGGTAGAAATCCCCCGTAAGTATAGCCAGGGCAAGAGATCCGCGATGCTCTTGGACCGGCGCAGATACGGTGGCACTAGATTGGAGCGAAAATGAAGCTCACCCTGGCGATCCCGCACCCGTGGCACTTTGACCGAAATGCCGCCGATTCCGGTCTGGATCTCCCGCTCTGGCATGTAGCCGTTTCTCACCAACCGCCGGTGACCGACCGCCGTACGTTGATCTTGGTACTCAACCAAAAAACTCTCCACCTCTGCCTCGATTGCTTCGCAAAGAAGCAACCGTGAACCTCGGCGCAAGACCTCGGTCAGAGCGTCCTCAGGACGCTCTACTTGATCGATTGAAACTACGTTACTCTTGCTCAACGGCGTGTCCTCCTTTTGGGATGATTGAACCCAGCTTTGAAAACCGGGCTCAGGATACGCCGCCTTCAAACTCTCATACACAACTTTTGGTTATATCTCGCGGTACTCGAAGAGATTGTCGAAATCTACTGCAATAATAGCGTTGAATTCGTAGCGGCAGCAGCGGGGGGACTCTGGAAGGGGGCCGCTTTAGAGGGCTCTGCCGGCACGCGCGGGCTAGCTGGACGGAGCACTGAAGGAAACGGAATTGGGGTTGCGGTAGGGGCTGGAATCCAGTACACCCACGGCCCACCGCTAGGATCGAGTCAAACAACCTCTCTATGGATGGCTGGCCCTGTCGGTTTTACGAGAAGCAAAGACAACTATTCTGGTCAAAGCAATTGGTCCGTCTCCATTACCGGTGGACCGCCTGGTGCGGCATGGGCAAGCGGAGAGTCTACTTCTGGGACCATTGGTGATCCGTGCTCTAGTGAGTAAATATTGCATCTGAGGGAGACTGAAATGGTATGTAGGATAGTCCAAGTGTTCTTCGTTGCCGGAATGATGACGCAGTTCTTGTTTGTGATAACCGTTTGGTTGGCTGCAGTGTATGTTCTCTTATTCAGATATAAGAAGAAACGCGATTTCCCAAAATGGTTGTTTGGAACTTTCGTTCCATTTGCGTATTTCATCGACGGTGCGGCAAATACAATGTGGGCAGAAGACGACGCTCTAGGGGCGAGACTTGTTCGGATCGGTAGCTTGGTGCGTCGTGTTGCAGGTATTGGCCTTGTAGTTTGTGTACTCGCCGGAGTGCCCTTCGTCTTGTGTGCTGCTGACTGAGGTGCCACTTATTAGGCGGCGTGGTGTCAAGGGGTACTGACTGAGGTCCCAGGCGATTATTAAGAGGTCTGCTCGGGCAGCTGGACTGAGGTTCCAGGCGATTATTGAGAGAATCTAGGATTCTTTGATTGGGCTGATCACGGCTATCTTGAACACGTCAAGTTCGTGATCTCATTCACGCCGAAACGGAACTTTCACTCAGCGGTTTAGCTCTTGGACGGGGAGAAACTCGGACTGGATATACCAATCCCTAAGCGCCGATAAAACCCAAACGGAACGGAATCAACTAAACAGGAACGAATGGTCTGGGCGGTGGAAACGATCCCGGAGGGAAGGCGGCGTTTTCGTGCCCAGCTTTGAGTCGCTCACAAGCATTCCTGTAGGCGGCAACAAACCAGGAGTAGGCTTCGTAGAGGGCGTTGCGAGCTGCCTTGGTGGCACAGTGAAAAAGTGGAACTGGGGATCTCTTGATTCTGGCAGGACGCTTGGTGGGTTTGGGATTGGGCGGATCTCCAACGATTTGGCCGGAATTCTCTTCACAGACTAGGTCGACGAGTTCTTGAACTCGTTGTCGCATCCAAAGCGTAGTTTGATCACGCCAACATGGAAGGGGCGTTAGGTGGAGTCGTTCGATACACATAAATACCTGCGTATTGCCTGCTCCTCTGGCGTGGTACTCGCGTGTTCGGTCGCGCCAGCGGCCTGTGATCGTGCTATTTCTTGCCAGGAGTAACTTGGCAGCATGGAGACCTGGCCAGTCAGTGGGACGTCTAACTAAGCCCTCTTTGACTCCTTGGCTCAACAGGTATTTAAGTCGAGCCACTTGAGCCGCTTCCTCTTCGCTGACTACGATGGCCTGATAACGGCGATCCCAAAACTTCCCGTTCCATCCATGCATTCTGCCCAACTCGCGTCCCAGATTGCTGTTGAGGTAGCCGACGAATTGCGCCATGCGCTGAGCGTCGGGTACTGAGACCAAGAGATGGTAGTGATTCGACATGAATACAAAGGCATGGACCTCGGTGGGGTAGAGTCTCTGAGCCCGCCCGAGAATCCCCAGGATGCACCGATTGACAGCGGGAGACGGCTTGAGGAGGTAACGCCCTTGAAAGGTACGGCAGGTGATTTCTACCAGCGCCCCACCGGCTGGGATGAATCGAAGTCGGCGGCTCATGGGGATAGAGACGCAACGTAGGTTCCCAACCTTGCAAATAATCAGCTGGCACTTAGGGGAGCGCTGAGTTTCTTGCGGGGGCAAGCCCTGAAGAAGTCAAAGCATATTGGGCTTGGGTGGATTCTGCTGAATCCTCGGGAGTGAAATTTGACGCTGGGTCATTCTCAGTGAACGAAGAACTCACTGTTATAACTACAAGGGTAAGGACGAATGCTTCTGGCGGCGTCTGTCTTGGCGACAACATATTGGGCTGCGGCGCCTCTAGCGGAATTAACCACTTTGATGGACAGACTGAAATAGCCGAGGGACTGGGCGAGCTGGCAACCTTCGTTCTACCCGGAGGGAAGGTACGTTCAGCTGCGAAGATTGCTAGAGCGAAGTACCTCGTGAAGATGAGCGGAAAGGCGGGGAGGGGACTAAAATACGCAAAAGGCGTTGCTCCTGACGCGGACGAACTCCTATCGCCGACTTCGCGCTGGGGGAAGGCTAAGATGATAATCTGGAATGGGATCGGGAAGGCGTTTGATGGTGACCCCTAGAGCTGAATCCTTGTGGCTGTGGACTCCATGTCGAAGAAAGGCCGTCTCCTGAAAGTCTTGTGGCACCCTCTAACCAGCCCTTTTGGAGGTGTCGAGAAAGTCGTTGAGCGCACGCTTGTGACGCTGCCGGAAAAGTACACACGGGGTCTTGGGAGTGTCATTTTGCGAGATGTGGCATCCCTATCAAGAAAGGAGCGGGCCCCTTACCGTGTGCATGGACGGACGCATCTGCGAGAAAACACTCTTGGATCGTATTTTGCTCCGCGACACCACAAACTCGCTCACATTGAAATACTTGTAGACAATCTGTTCGCCTCATATCCTCGATTGCTCTATTGGACCAAAGTACTCCGCCCGCTAATGATTCGAGATACGCTATTTCACGAGATTGGCCACCACGTGGCACTACTGAACGGTCGTGCCGGGGGAGGTTCTGAGGCAGATGCCGAGAAATACCGCGATGAATTTGAAAGAGCGTACTATCGCGTTCGGTTTCCGCGCCTCACGTCGCTGATTGCTGGAATTCGTAGAATGCAGAAGAAATAGGTCTGGAATTGTGCGGGAAGGCAGATAGGAGCCGCCTGAGCTGACTGACTGAGGTCCCAGGCGATTATTGAGAGGTCTGGAAGCACCTCCTGAAGCTCGGTTGTCGGCGCATCTGCGCTCCCCAGTTGGTGGCCGGAATCACACTGGAACGGAACTCTGACTCCGGGATCGAGCTCTTAGACAGGGAGAGACTCAGATTGGACATACCTCTCCTAAGTGCCGGTTCAGCCCAAACCGAGCGGTAATTAGCTAGACAGGAACGAATGGTCTGGGCGGTGGAAACGATCCCGGAGGGAAGGTAGCGTTTTCGTGCCCAGCTTTGAGTCGCTCACAAGCATCCCTGTAGGCGGCAACAAACCAGGAGTAGGCTTCGTAGAGGGCGTTGCGAGCTGCCTTGGTGGCACAGTGAAAAAGTGGAGCTGGGGATCTCTTGATTCTGGCAGGACGCTTGGTGGGTTTGGGATTGGGCAGACTTCCAACGATTTGGCCGGAATTCTCTTCACAGACTAGGTCGGCGAGTTCTTGAACTCGTTGTCGCATCCAAAGCGTAGTTTGATCACGCCAACATGGAAGGGGCGTTAGGTGGAGTCGTTCGATACACATAAATACCTGCGTATTGCCTGCTCCTCTGGCGTGGTACTCGCGTGTTCGGTCGCGCCAGCGGCCTGTGAGAGTGCTATTTCTTGCCAGGAGTAACTTGGCAGCATGGAGACCTGGCCAGTCAGTGGGACGTCTAACTAAGCCCTCTTTGACTCCTTGGCTCAACAGGTATTTAAGTCGAGCCACTTGAGCCGCTTCCTCTTCGCTGACTACGATGGCCTGATAACGGCGATCCCAAAACTTCCCGTTCCATCCATGCATTCTGCCCAACTCGCGTCCCAGATTGCTGTTGAGGTAGCCGACGAATTGCGCCATGCGCTGAGCGTCGGGTACTGAGACCCAGATAGTGGTGCCAGGCGATTATTTGGCGGCGATACCTCGGCCGGAAAGGTGCAACCAACTCACGAAACCACGACCATAACCTATGCAGATGGATCTACGGAGACTACTACAACCGATCTAAGTACCGGGGCAAGCACAATCAAGATAACAGACGGCAAAACCAAGAGCACCACTACCATCAGCTCCACTAGTACAGGTGTCACGAAGGACTCCGATGGTACTTTTTCAGAGGGCCTCACGATAACGGCTAATGAGACAACAGCTACGACTCCACCAGAGATATCATTCGGGTCTGCAGAGAACAGCGGGAATGGTACATGGAGGGGATGGAATGAGAATAATGCTTGGGAAGCTGACTGAGGTCCCAGGCGATTATTAAGAGGTCTGCTCGGGCAGCTGGACTGAGGTTCCAGGCGATTATTGAGAGAATCTAGGATTCTTTGATTGGGCTGATCACGGCTATCTTGAACACGTCAAGTTCGTGATCTCATTCACGCCGAAACGGAACTTTCGCTCAGCGGTTCAGCTCTTGGACGGGGAGAAACTCGGACTGGATATACTAATCCCTAAGCGCCGATAAAACCCAAACGGAACGGAATCAACTAAACAGGAACGAATGGTCTGGGCGGTGGAAACGATCCCGGAGGGAAGGTAGCGTTTTCGTGCCCAGCTTTGAGTCGCTCACAAGCATCCCTGTAGGCGGCAACAAACCAGGAGTAGGCTTCGTAGAGGGCGTTGCGAGCTGCCTTGGTGGCACAGTGAAAAAGTGGAGCTGGGGATCTCTTGATTCTGGCAGGACGCTTGGTGGGTTTGGGATTGGGCAGACTTCCAACGATTTGGCGGCCGGAAAGGTGCCACCCGAATGTTGGAGGTATGTCAAACTACCACCATCGCTGTGAATCCAGACACGAATCGGTTGTCATCCGCTGCCTACGACGCCTCCGGCAACATGACCTCCTGGGGTGCCAATGGTTATGAGTACGATACCGCCAACAACATGGTGACCCAGGGTGCCCGCTGGTACTTCTTGTATAACTTCTCAGGCGAGAGAATCGCCACCATTGACTGGCAGGGCTCGATTGCTACCCGCGAGGTCGATTGGACCATCCGCGGCCCCTCCAACCAGGTGTTATCTACCTTTAAGCTCGTCGGTGAAGACCAATCCGGTAATTGGTCCCACGAGATGGACTACATCTGGATGGGCAGGAAGCTCCTGGGAACGGAAGATGGCTCAGGTACCAAGCAGCATTACCATACTGACCATCTGGGGAGCATCCGGCTGGTGACCGATAGCTCTGGCAACAAAGTCTCAGAGCATGAATATCTACCCTATGGGCAGGAGATCACAGCGGCGGGTAATGGCATCATGAAATTCACCGGGCATGAAAGAGATGCGGATACCGGCTTGGATTACATGCATGCTAGGTACTACACCTCGCATTTGGGGAGACTGATGGGAGTGGATCCGGTGAATCGAGGAGATGGGGTTTGGAATGCGTATTCTTATGTGGCGGGAAATCCGATTGGAGGTGTAGATCCGGATGGCAGGGCGATGGCTCACTGTGCATTGTCGGGGAGTGGGGCGGCAATTATTTACGGACTTCTATCGGGAACTTGTACGGGCATTGGGACCGGCGAGGCCGTGGGTGACGTTGGCGCGGCATTGTTCGATGCGAATTTGGATGCGATCTACCAACCAACTCACGAAACCACGACCATAACCTATGCAGATGGATCTACGGAGACTATTACAACCGATCTAAGTACCGGGGCAAGCACAATCAAGATAACAGACGGCAAAACCAAGAGCACCACTACCATCAGCTCCACTAGTACAGGTGTCACGAAGGACTCCGATGGTACTTTTTCAGAGGGCCTCACGATAACGGCTAATGAGACAACAGCTACGACTCCACCAGAGATATCATTCGGGTCTGCAGAGAACAGCGGGAATGGTACATGGAGGGGATGGAATGAGAACAATGCTTGGGAAGCAGTTGTTCGCAACGACCGGCATGAGTTCGAAGTGCTGGGGGACGTACATTCACGCTCGACGGTGGTTTATGGAGCCTGTTGGGCAGGCGTTGCGACAGCGGCTTGGTACGGAGGTGCCGGCATGTACGCTGCGACTGTTGAAGCAGGCGGGGCAGTATTCGGAGCGGCCGCTGGCATGTCAATGGGTAGCGGCATTGTTGTTTCTGGAGACCTTGTCTGCAGAGCAGCAGCGGGCGCGGTTCAATGAAAATAGTCATGCAGATGGTCGGTGTTTCGTTCGTTGTGGCCTGTCTCTCGTTAGTCATATTGCCAAGATTGACGGGGATGGATAATAAGATGAGCATCTTTCTTAACAGCATGTTGTCTGGGATCTTTGTTTCTGAGCTTTCTCGGAGCCTGAACCTCGAAACTCCGACACGCATTCTTCTCTCTGTCGGAATCATCGTGGTCATATCGATGCTCGTCTTTCTTTTGGAGGCCAAATGGCGGAACTGATCAGGAGATAGAGGAGATAATGGAGGAGATAATGGTGCCACTTATTAGGCGGCGTTATGTCAAGGGGTACATCTTTTCTTTCCGGGTGGGGGGCGTCCCGGTATTGAGTGGGGTCCACCTCATTGTGAGCAGTAGATGAAACTTGATTGGCAACGAATATGGGAGTTGGTCTTAACAGGGGTTGGCTTTAGCGTTCTTCTCGCGGTTACAGTAAGAATTGGCAGGAGGCAGCGCTGGACCGTAGGACTCGCTCTGATCGGACTAGTTTTTGGGGCTATCATCGGATTTGCGGTTAGAGAAGGGGAGTGGGGCAATGTGGGTGCCGGACTGACCTTCTTTGCGTTGATGCTTCACGCCTTTGCTGAGAAGCTCCGATGACGACACCAACGTCACCAAATCGCAAAAGTCGAGTGGTGTCACCGACAGTTTCCGGGTGCGCATGGCTGGGTTGACCGATCCCGGCGTTCACAGCGGCCACAAGGTGTACCTCACCGGCAATGTTGAAAACGGCACCAGCAAAGGTGTGCGTCTCTACATCATGGCACCGAATAACACAGTACTGAAGTGGACCACCATCACCCTGGACACGGTGATGAGACGCCATACTTATAGCCTATCCAGCACCGTAGCAGCGGCCCTGACCAATTACGCCGACTTGAGGCTACAGTTCACCAAATGGCATACCAACGGCGATCCGACGACAGTGGTGATCAAGAAAGTTGAGTTCAAGGCCCCAGCCGCGGGCTCCAATGCAGCGCCCAGCGCGTGCTTTAGCTCGTCGTCGACCTCGGCCACAGTAGGCCAGAACATCACTTTTGACGGCAACTGCTCAAGCGACCCCAACGGTCAGGCTTTGAGCTCCACCTGGGATTTCGGCGGCGGCACCGGGGCCTCGGGTTTGAGTACCTCGCATACCTACGCCTCGGCAGGAAACTACAACGTCACCCTGACCGTGAGTGACAGTACCTACGCACAGACTAAAATCGTGACCATTGTCGTTACCGATCCATTGGCCAACCAGATCGCTCCCGACCTCTATCGCTACGACAAGATCAACCGCTTGACCCAAGCGTTTGTCCGAGATCCTACGGGAGGCACCACGCAACAGGACTACACCTACGATGTCTTTGGCAATATGACCAAGGTTTCAACTTGGGCTCCTGGTCAGAGTGCGCAGCACACAACCATCGCAGTGAATCCAGACACCAACCGGTTGTCATCCGCTGCATATGATGCTTCTGGCAACATGACCACTTGGGGCAGCGACGGTTATGAGTACGACACCGCCAACAACATGGTCAGCCAAGATGGTCGCTGGTACTTCATCTACAACTTTGCCGGGGAACGCGTCGCCACCATCGACTGGCAAGGGAGCATCGCCACCCGTGAAGTCGACTACACCATTCGCGGACCCAGCAATCAGGTGTTATCTACCTTTAAGCTGGTCGGTGAAGACCAATCGGGCAACTGGACCCATGAAATCGACTACATCTGGATGGGCAGGAGACTCTTAGGAACCCAGGATGGATCGGGAACCAAACAGCATTACCATACCGATCATCTAGGAAGTGTCAGGTTAGTGACCGATGATCTGGGCAACAAGATCTCTGAGCATGAATATCTACCCTATGGCGAGGAGATCACTGCGGCTGGCAACGGCATCATGAAGTTTACCGGCCATGAGAGGGATGCGGATACCGGCATGGATTACATGCATGCGAGGTTTTATACCAGCCACTTGGGGAGGATGATGAGTGTGGATCCGGTGCAGCGGGGAGATGGGGAGATATAACCGAAAGTTGTGTATGAGAGTTTGAAGGCGGCGTATCCTGAGCCCGGTTTTTGTCTGGGTTCAATCATCCAAAAAAGGAGGATACGCCGTTGAGCAAGAGTAACGTAATTTCAATCGATCAGTCAGAGCGTCCTGAGGACGCTCTGAGCGAGGTCCTTCGCCTGGGTTCACGGCTGCTTCTTTGCGAAGCAATCGAGGCCGAGGTGGCGAGTTTTTTGGCCGAGTACCAAGATCAACGTACAGCGGCGGGTCACCGCCGTTTGGTGAGAAACGGCTACATGCCGGAGCGGGAGATCCAGACCGGTATAGGTGGAGTTTCAGTCAAGGTGCCACGGGTGCGGGATCGCCAGGGTGAGCTTCAGTTTCGCTCCAATCTAGTGCCACCGTACCTGCGCCGGTCCAAGAGCGTCGAGGATCTCTTGCCCTGGCTGTACTTGCGGGGGATATCGACCGGAGACTTCAGCGATGCTCTCGAGGCCCTGGTGGGTCCTGATGCACCTGGGCTTTCAGCTTCGACGGTGAGCCGGCTCAAACGCGTCTGGGGCCAGGAGTACAGCGAATGGCGGCAGCGCGATCTTTCTTCCAAGCGCTACGTCTACGTATGGGCTGACGGCATCTACTGCAAGGCTCGTCTGGATAACGCCAAGCTCTGCTTGCTGGTGTTAATTGGGGCCACAGCGGATGGCAACAAGGAGCTGATCGCTGTTGAAGACGGTTACCGGGAGAGTGAGGCGTCATGGCTGGAGCTGCTGCGAGGCTTGGAGAGAAGAGGCCTTACATTCGAGCCTAAGATCGCAATCGGTGATGGCAACCTGGGTTTCTGGAAGGCTCTGGCTCAGGTGTGGGGCAATACCAAGACCCAGCGCTGCTGGGTCCACAAGACGGCCAACATCTTGAATAAGCTCCCCAAGGTGATCCAACCCAAGGCCAAGCAGGCGATCCATCAGATCTGGATGGCCGAGACCAGGAAAGATGCCGAGAGGGCTTTTGATGCATTCCAGGCAATCTACCAAGCCAAATATCCGAAAGCGGTCCAGTGCTTGGTCAAAGATCGCGACCAGCTACTCGCTTTCTACGATTTCCCGGCTGAGCACTGGCTGCACTTGAGGACCACTAACCCAATCGAATCAACCTTTGCCACCGTGCGCTTGAGAACCGCCAAGACCCGGGGCTGTCTGTCGAGAGAAACCATGCTCTCGATGGTCTTCAAGCTCTGTCAGAGTGCTGAGAAACGATGGCGAAGGCTACAGGGCTACAAGCGCATTGCCCAAGTCGTTGAAGGGGTCCATTTCGTCGACGGAGAAAAACAAAATCGGATCGCCGCCTGATGACCCGATACACAACTTTTGACAATAACTCGAGATGGGGTTTGGAATGCGTATTCTTATGTGGGAGGAAATCCGATTGGAGGTGTAGATCCGGATGGGATGAGGATGGCCCACACCACGGGATGCAGTTCGGCAAGCAGTGGGGCAGCAGTTATTTGGCACCACTTGACGGGTCAGTGTGCGGCTACCGGTGGAGGTGGCGGGTCAGTGGGTGATATTGGCGCGGCGCTGTTCGATGCGAATTTGGAGGAGATCTACAAACCAACTCAAGAAACCACGACCATAACCTATGCAGATGGATCTACGCAGACTATTGAAACCGATCTAAGTACTGGGGCAAAGAGAATCACGATAACAGACGGCAAAACCAAGAGCACCACTACCATTAGCTCCACTAGTACAGGTGTCACGAAGGACTCCGATGGTACTTTTTCAGAGGGCCTCACGATAACGGCTAATGAGACAACAGTTACGACTCCACCAGAGATATCATTCGGGTCTGCAGAGAACAGCGGGAATGGTACATGGCTTGGATGGAATGAGAATAATGCTTGGAATGCAGTTGTTAGCGGCAACCGGAGTGAGTTCAACGGCATCGGCGCTATTGCTCAGGCCTTCGCTCATGCTGGGTGCGACACCATGATATATGGTACTGGAGGCGCTGTTGGGTGGTTGGTTACCGGTACCCCAGCTGGTGCCATCGCGTTTTCTATTGCAGCAGGCCATGCCGGAGAAGGAATTCATAGGCGCTGTCTGAAGGCAGGGCCATCGAGCGAATTCAAGTAGCGGAGTCGATGACGATGTGGATAGATAGCGCTTATCTCGTTGTGGCGAATCAGTTTGACTACCATCGCGTGATCGAGGCATTGGGAGCCGCCGTGGCGGTCATTCTCGTGTGTACCAAAGGAGCTGGTTTCGATTGGACGAAGCGCTCGCTGGATACCTTCGTTGTGACGCTAACGGCGGTATTCGAAGGGGTGACCTTGCTTACAGTGGGATCCTTTGTGTCTCCGCGAATTCTTGCGCTGGGATGGCTGGCAGTACTCGCAATCGCCTCGCAGCGGTTAGTCTATTCAGGTGAAAAAGAGTCGACCCGCGTCGCCACGGCTGTCGCTTTGGTTAACGCCATTCTTCTCTTTTATGGAAGCAAATACCTATGAAAACAGGAGATAGAGGAGATAGAGGAGATAGAGGAGATAATGGTGCCAGGCGATTATTTGGAGGCCTAGGATCACGCATTGGGGTCGGCGTAGGTGCTTCAGAGTGCCTAGTTGGTGGCAGAGATTACGCCGAAAATGGAACTTCTGTGATTGTGGTGCCGGAACCGCTGATTGGATTGAGGTGCCACACTGCAGTGCTCTGCGGAAAGGTGCCACCCGAATGTTGGAGGTATGTCAAACTACCACCATCGCTGTGAATCCCGACACCAACCGGTTGTCATCCGCTGCATATGATGCTTCTGGCAACATGACCTCCTGGGGTGCTAACGGTTATGAGTACGACACCGCCAACAACATGGTGACCCAGGGTGCCCGCTGGTACTTCTTGTATAACTTCTCAGGCGAGAGAATCGCCACCATTGACTGGCAGGGCTCGATTGCTACCCGCGAGGTCGATTGGACCATCCGCGGCCCCTCCAACCAGGTGTTATCTACCTTTAAGCTCGTCGGTGAAGACCAATCCGGCAACTGGAGCCATGAGATGGATTACATCTGGATGGGTAGGAGGTTGTTGGGGACTGAGGATGGAAGCGGTACCAAGCAGCATTACCATACTGACCACTTGGGGAGTATTCGCCTTGTGACCGATAACCTTGGCAACAAGGTGTCGGAGCATGAATATCTACCCTATGGACAGGAGATCACCGCGGCTGGCAACGGCATCATGAAGTTTACTGGGCATGAGAGGGATGGGGATACCGGGATGGATTACATGCATGCGAGGTTTTATACCTCGCATTTGGGGAGGTTTATGGGGGTGGATCCGGTAATGCAGGGGGCTGGTCCGAATATCTGGAATCGTTAGTCGTATGTTGGGGGAAGGCCGGTAACACATTTCGATCCTGATGGCCGTGTAGCTGCCAATTGTATGAAAATCGCGGACAATGGCGACGGGACTTCTACATATTGGTGTCCTGACGACGGCGGCGGCGATGGTACTACAGTTGTTGTGAATAATGATGATGGGAGTGATCGGTACGAAGCTTCGGACCAAGATGCATGGGGACAAGACGACCCACCTGAGAGCCCCGGACCGGCAGCGACAGGTAATCTCCAGGGCGGCCAGAATCTAGGTGGCGCCAATGCAGACGGCGGTGGCCGCGGCGGGGGTGGGGGACCGCTTGGACCGCCGGATTGCGAGGATGGAGGTTCAGGCTTAGGTCTGGCGGCAACAGTCGGTGTTGCAATAGTAGAGCCGACGCCGCTTGGAGAGGCTGCCTTAATAGTCATGAGCGCGGCAGCTATCTGGGACTTCCTCACTAGGGACCGAAGAAACCCCTCTAGTCGGCCCGCGCACTCACCTGGGAAAGGCGGCCCAGACACCACCAGGCCTCTTCCGGAAAACAGCGGAGATCCCACTCTGTTTCCCGGTCATTACCGAACTGGCCTAGGCACGACACCGTTAAACATTCGATTCAAAGGTAGTCATGGAGGTCCAGATCCGCCAAAGTTTCCTCCGATTCCCCCTCTGGATTACAGTCAACTCGGGAAGTCAAGGGGTTCTGCGGACCAGGCAAACGGGTCAATCATCCCGTGTGTGAGTGAGTGAGGGGGTCCAACAGTTGATAGTTTTTAGTCAACGGGCAAGCTGGATTTCCCTTTCCGGGCCCGAAAAGAGAGCACTAGACATATGTACAATTTCCTGAAGGCGGCTCGCGACAGGGCGATGGAGCTTTGCGAAAACGGTCACTATCGGACCTCGCACGCCTTTCTCCTGGCGGCCGAGTTTCTCGGCTGGCGGGACGCGTGGTCGTTGGCTTGGCGAGGGTGGATACGAAACGCGATGGGCAATGAGATAAAGGCCAAGCGGTTGTATCGTGCGGCCCTCAAGCTAGACCCCAGTAGCACGATGGCGAGGGAGTTCATGCTGCGGCTGCTTGTTGAGAAAAGGGAATTTCGAGAGGCGCTTAGTTATGCAAGTCCTCCCCATCTGATGAAAGGTGTAGATGCGAACCTACTACTGTGGTTTGCAATTTATCTTCGAGAGGAGATGGGTCCGGAAGTCACTCTCCCGTACTTCCAGCTGGCGCGAGAGGGAGGCGAACCTTGGGGCTGGATTTACGAAGCGGGATCCTTGTCGATGCTCGGCCGCGAAGAAGATGCGCTCGCTGGATTCCGGGAAGCATTCGAGCGCGGCGCGGAGACATTTGTGAGGATCGAAGGCCGCCACGGGATGGCCTATTCGTACTACGATCTGGGGCGCCACGACGAGGCTCTAGCTGCCGCCCACGACGCTTTGAAACTGCTTCGTGAACTGCCTGAGGGCGAGGAAGATGAGGATGAAATCGAGAATTTGACGCATAAGGTTGAAAAGACACTTCAGTGGTTGGAGGCTTGGGAGGAGAGTGAGGAGGAGATAGAGAAATAGGTGTGAAGCAGAATGAAGCTGATTGGATTGGGTGCCACTTATTAGGCGGCGTTATGTCAAGGGGTACATCTTTTCTTTCCGGGTGGGGGGCGTCCCGGTATTGAGTGATCAAAGAAAGGCAGCGCGTGTTGTTGGGTCTCTCTAAGTAGGAGTCGATGACGCTCCAGCCACTCATCAGGATCTAGGTAGTCGAGTTATCAGTCCTCGGTACCCCAGGCTTTGGTAAGCCCAGCCGCTGACTGAGGTCCCAGGCGATTATTGAGAGAATCTAGAATTGCTTGATTGGGCTGATCAGGGATATATTGAACACGTCAAGTTCGTGATCTCATTCACACCGAAACGGAACTTTCGCTCAGCGGTTCAGCTCTTGGACGGGGAGAAACTCGGACTGGATATACTAATCCCTAAGCGCCGATAAAACCCAAACGGAACGGAATCAACTAAACAGGAACGAATGGTCTGGGCGGTGGAAACGATCCCGGAGGGAAGGTAGCGTTTTCGTGCCCAGCTTTGAGTCGCTCACAAGCATCCCTGTAGGCGGCAACAAACCAGGAGTAGGCTTCGTAGAGGGCGTTGCGAGCTGCCTTGGTGGCACAGTGAAAAAGTGGAGCTGGGGATCTCTTGATTCTGGCAGGACGCTTGGTGGGTTTGGGATTGGGCAGACTTCCAACGATTTGGCCGGAATTCTCTTCACAGACTAGGTCGGCGAGTTCTTGAACTCGTTGTCGCATCCAAAGCGTAGTTTGATCACGCCAACATGGAAGGGGCGTTAGGTGGAGTCGTTCGATACACATAAATACCTGCGTATTGCCTGCTCCTCTGGCGTGGTACTCGCGTGTTCGGTCGCGCCAGCCAACTGCGGAAAGGTGCCACCCGAATGTTGGAGGTATGTCAAACTACCACCATCGCTGTGAATCCAGACACGAATCGGTTGTCATCCGCTGCCTACGACGCCTCCGGCAACATGACCTCCTGGGGTGCCAATGGTTATGAGTACGATACCGCCAACAACATGGTGACCCAGGGTGCCCGCTGGTACTTCTTGTATAACTTCTCAGGCGAGAGAATCGCCATCTTCTCCGGAACCTGGGCAGACAACTGGGACGAGCATCAATTCATGGAGCAAGACCTTGCCCGGATTATGACGGAATCGGGAGACATATCCAGAGGGGCCGCAACCGGTTGGTTGCTTGAACAAGGAATATCGACTGGAGGCTGCGGACCAGAATGGAAACCAGAAGAGGAGCCAGAATGGGATTACCATTTTCCCAGTAAGCCGGTGCCCGAACAGTCGGAAACGCAGCTGCCTCCTGAAGCACCAGGCAGCGGTGGCGGCGGTAACAGCTTGTGGTCGGGTTTCTCAAATATAAGTGGAGGGGGTGTATCTAGCGTACTCGTCAATGGTCAATGGCATGGTGTTAATGGTGGTTATTGTGCAACCTGTATTTTTTGAACTTACAGGAACGTTGCCACTTGGGGCTGAAATAGGTACAACTCACAATGAATAAGCTCAAGACGAACAGAGGGGGGTGATGCGAAATCGAGCATTGGGTCTATCTTTCTCGGTCGCGATTGGTTTCGCAGCGATGTCTTGCCATGCTCCTGTACCGCATGAGCACCTCCGAGACTATGAAATCTACAACCGACTCTTCCAAGACAAGACGTGGGCAGTTACCGGCGGAGGAAATGCAGAAGCGAGCACCCTCGTCGTATTCAATAAGACAACGATGGATCCGGCCTTTCAAGAGCAAGACATCGTCCAAGATCAGTCGAGCCTTTGGGGGTGGCTATCTGTCCACGTATCTGATCTCCGACGATCGACTTTCGAATCTTTTGTGAGAAAAAACCAGGCGGCAATCAAGTTGAATCGATCTCACTTTAGCGATACACGTGTCACATTAGTGAACAACAGCAGCGGTCACTTTCCCCTCTACGAGCTTGAAGGCGTTCCTTCCTGGAGTGTGTTCTACGACCGCTACCCGGACTCCGCGGGGATTATCGTGTTCTCTAGAGTCGGCTTCAGCAGTGATGGTGGTCAGGCGCTGCTTTACTATGGGCGTCAGTGGGCTGAGCTAGGCGGAGCTGGACGGATGGTGGTTTTGCAACGTGAAGATAGTGATTGGCGAGTGATAGATGCGATCAAGATTTGGGATTCTTGATGTTTGTTGGTAGAGGTGGACACCAATCGTTGGACATGTCTAAGTAGGTGCTCTAAAGAGGTCCGGTGCGGGCCGGAAAGGTGCCACCCGAATGTTGGAGGTATGTCAAACCACCACCATTGCGGTTAACGCCAACACCAACCGGCTGTCAGTGGCCGGTTACGACGCCTCCGGAAACATGACCACCTGGGGTAGCAATGGGAGTTATTGTCAAAAGTTGTGTATTGAGCCATCAGGCGGCGATCTGTTTTTGTTTTTCTCCGTCCACGAACTGGAGACCTTCAACGACTTCGGCAATGCGCCTGTAGCCCTGTAGCCTCCGCCATCGTTTTTCTGCGCTTTGGCACAGCTTGAAGACCATCGAGAGCATGGTTTCTCGCGACAGACAGCCCCGGGTTTTGGAGGTTCTCAAGCGTACGGTAGCAAAAGTTGATTCGATTGGGTTGGTGGTCCTCAAATGCACCCAGTGCTCAGCCGGGAAATCGTAGAAAGCGAGTAGCTGGACGCGATCTTTGACCAAGCACTGGACTGCTTTCGGATATTTAGCTTGGTAGATTGCCTGGAATGCATCAAAAGCCCTCTCGGCATCGTGACGTGTCTGCGCCATCCAGATTTGGTGGATTGCCTGCTTGGCCTTGGGCTGGATCGCCTTGGGGAGCTTATTCAAGACGTTGGCCGTCTTGTGGACCCAGCAGCGCTGGGTCTTGGTATTTCCCCACACCTGAGCCAGAGCCTTCCAGAAACCCAGATTGCCGTCACCGATTGCGATCTTAGGCTCGAATGTAAGGCCTCTTGCTTCCAGGCCTCGCAACAGCTCCAGCCATGACGCCTCACTCTCCCGGTAACCGTCTTCAACAGCGATCAGTTCTTTGTTGCCGTCCGCAGTGGCACCAATTAACACCAGCAAGCAGAGCTTGGCGTTATCCAGGCGAGCCTTGCAGTAAATGCCGTCAGCCCATACATAGACGTAGCGCTTGGACGAAAGATCGCGCTGCCGCCATTCGCTGTACTCCTGGCCCCAGACGCGTTTGAGGCGGCTCACCGTCGAAGACGAAAGACCTGGCGCTTCAGGGCCCACCAAAACTTCCAGAGCTCGTGAGAAGTCCCCGGTAGAAATCCCCCGTAAGTATAGCCAGGGCAAGAGATCCGCGATGCTCTTGGACCGGCGCAGATACGGTGGCACTAGATTGGAGCGAAAATGAAGCTCACCCTGGCGATCCCGCACCCGTGGCACTTTGACCGAAATGCCGCCGATTCCGGTCTGGATCTCCCGCTCTGGCATGTAGCCGTTTCTCACCAACCGCCGGTGACCGACCGCCGTACGTTGATCTTGGTACTCAACCAAAAAACTCTCCACCTCTGCCTCGATTGCTTCGCAAAGAAGCAACCGTGAACCTCGGCGCAAGACCTCACTCAGAGCGTCCTCAGGACGTTCTACTTGATCGATTGAAACTACGTTACTCTTGCTCAACGGCGTATCCTCCTTTTGGGATGATTGAACCCAGCTTTGAAAACCGGGCTCAGGATACGCCGCCTTCAAACTCTCATACACAACTTTCGGTTATATCTCATACTGGGATGGATTACATGCATGCGAGGTTTTATACGAACCACTTAGGGAGGTTTATGAGCGTCGACCCTGTGTTGGGCAATACTGGAAGTGGGGGGAGTTGGAATCGGTATGGGTATGCCAGAGGAGGTGTTATCACGTACTTTGATCCCAATGGCCTGGAGCCCATTTCTTACCACGTTTCTCAGGTGGCCCTCTCCAGGGAAGCCGCGCTTGACATAGCATCCGGGATTGCAGGTCCAACTGATTACCATGAGATCCAAGGGTCGGCTCCCCCGCCCGAGGTGTCCGCATCTATCCTCCTATCTTTCTTCTCAAACAACCCAGTGGGTGTTCCGACACAAGTCAACGATGCTGGCGACAAAGATACGATTGGGGGTCAAAACTTGAAGAACAAGCAGAATCCAGATGGTAGTAAGCTATTGCCGGACTGTTATTCGGCTTCTTTCCAGCCGTACTACTCGATAAACCTTTCAACGGTTACGATCCATCGTGGACTGCTACCTGGGATGTCAGAAGAGGACTGGGGAGGGATTACACTTGGATCAGATATCTACCTTGCCAAGGACGCCTATGACCAGCTGGAGTCTAGTGCACTCTTGGTGGCCCACGAACTGACTCATAGTGATCAAGCCGGTGAGTTTGCCGGAGGTGTTTATTCCTTCGCCCCTAGGTACTTAGGAGCGTCGACCAGGGCTTGGTTGAGAGGTATGGATGCGTACGTTGACAACGAATATGAAGCTCAGGCAATTGGACACGCTGCAATGGTCCTAGGTGAAGTAGGAAATCCATGCCCGTGACAAAGACGATATGGACCATGGGCGTAGTCCTACTTGTAGTCTGTGGTTGTGATCGGTGGGTAGAGTTTCGTCCGGTCTGTTCCGGGCAGCCTTCTGTAGATTGCCAGGTGAGTACTGAGTGCCTAGACATTCGGTGGCAACCTATTACTGTCTTTGCTCCCTCGCCTCCACCGCTCTTGCATAACGTACTTGTGACTAACCGGTGCGGCGAAGTTGCGCGTGTTGACGGTTCAACAGCAAAATCCGAAGCACGTGTTCATAAGGGTTCGTGTGAGAGAAGGTGTGTGGTCGAACGGGGTGCAACTCAGTCCGCCTTCATCAGATGGGACGATCTTTCGGAAGCTGATCTCTTCGAGGACTTGGATGCGTGTGTGTTGGGCTTGTCCGTTCGAGTTGGGGGAGAGGAGTCAGTTTCTCTCGTCATGGAGTACGTCAGAGTTGATTCAGTATCGAAGGACTCTGGAATGGTGCATTCTAGGTAGAGGTGCGAAGAAAGAGTTGGGCCGAGGTACCTGACTGAGGTCCCAGGCGATTATTGAGAGGTCTGGAAGCACCTCCTGAAGCTCGGTTGTCGGCGCATCTGCGCTCCCCAGTTGGTGGCCGGAATCACACCGGAACGGAACTCTGACTCCGGGATCGAGCTCTTAGACAGGGAGAGACTCAGATTGGACATACCTCTCCTAAGTGCCGGTTCAGCCCAAACCGAGCGGTAATTAGCTAGACAGGAACGAATGGTCTGGGCGGTGGGAACGATCCCGGAGGGAAGGTGGCGTTTTCGTGCCCAGCTTTGAGTCGCTCACAAGCATCCCTGTAGGCGGCAACAAACCAGGAGTAGGCTTCGTAGAGTGCTTTGCGGGCTGCCTTGGTGGCACAGTGAAAAAGTGGAACTGGGGATCTCTTGATTCTGGCAGGACGCTTGGTGGGTTTGGGATTGGGCGGATCTCCAACGATTTGGCCGGAATTCTCTTCACAGACTAGGTCGACGAGTTCTTGAACTCGTTGTCGCATCCAAAGCGTAGTTTGATCACGCCAACATGGAAGGGGCGTTAGGTGGAGTCGTTCGATACACATAAATACCTGCGTATTGCCTGCTCCTCTGGCGTGGTACTCGCGTGTTCGGTCGCGCCAGCGGCCTGTGATCGTGCTATTACTAGCCAGGAGGATCTTGGCAGCATGGAGACCTGGCCAGTCAGTGGGACGTCTAACTAAGCGCTCTTTGACTCCTTGGCTCAACAGGTATTTAAGTCGAGCCACTTGAGCCGCTTCCTCTTCGCTGACTACGATGGCCTGATAACGGCGATCCCAAAACTTCCCGTTCCATCCATGCATTCTGCCCAACTCGCGTCCCAGATTGCTGTTGAGGTAGCCGACGAATTGCGCCATGCGCTGAGCGTCGGGTACTGAGACCAAGAGATGGTAGTGATTCGACATGAATACAAAGGCATGGACCTCGGTGGGGTAGAGTCTCTGAGCCCGCCCGAGAATCCCCAGGATGCACCGATTGACAGCGGGAGACGGCTTGAGGAGGTAACGCCCTTGAAAGGTACGGCAGGTGATTTCTACCAGCGCCCCACCGGGTGGGATGAATCGAAGTCGGCGGCTCATAGGAATGGAGACGCAACGTAGGTTCCCAACCTTGCAAGTAATCGGCTTCTATGAGTCGGGCGGTCCAGTCAAGGGTTTTCTTTCCATCGATCATGCGTTCTTTAGATTCGGATCTAACCTCAGGACGAGCTTCTATTCGCACTCTCTTGGGTCCGTCTTTGGACCGGTGCATGGTGAGTTTTCCGTCTGTTGAGGAAATTCGATGCTCCCATCTGGCACGCGGAGTCCCAGCCTCCAACCCATTTATCGGAGTCATCGAAACTTTTCATCCGTCCTTTGAAACTCATGACTGATTTCTCTTGCTTTCTTACTTCGAATCCTCGCTTATGTGGCTTGTGGAAACGGCTGGAAATTCTCGTTTGTGACCCACAACCTATGCAGTAGGACTCCGATCTTTCTAGCCAGCGCTACCACTGCTTTGCTCTTACCTAGCCTTGCCACCAAACCCTCACCCCAGCGCTTGAGCGCTGAGTCCTTGTGACACTGTAAAGATGCATGCGCAGCCTGGACCAGGAGTCGGCGCATCTCGCTATCCCCCTCCCGAGTGATCCGGCCACGGATCTCATGCCCTCCTGAGCTGCGAAGCGAGGGCCTCAAGCCCAGGCATGCTCCAACATCTCGACTCTTTTGAAACCGATCTGGATTGTCTACCCAGCCGGCAAAAGCCAAGCTCACCAGAGGCCCTACCCCGGGCACTGTCTGCAGACGAACGAGAAGCTCATCGGTACTTGCTTGAGCTTTCAGGTCATTCTCTAGCTCACAGATCCGATCCGACAGCTCACCGATCGTCGATACCAAGGGAGCCAGGGCCTCTGATACTCCCGAATCGAATCCCATCGATTCGTAACGCACCATGAAAATCTTGGCCGCACACGAAGGCATCCGGTAGCCCTGAGCACGCAGAGTCCCACGTACCGCGTTGATCAACGAAGTCCGAGACTTAACCAGAGCCGATCGCACCCGTAAACGAGTGCGAAGCTCCTGGGCCTCAGGGCTTCGCTGATACACCGGACGCAGAAACCCCAGGTCTAATCGGCTCAGCCGAGCTAAAACCTCGGCATCAATGCCGTCGGTCTTTAGTGTCGATTCGGCAATCAAACGCACTCGCCGGGGATTGACTACCGTTACCGCATGACCTAGATCACACAGCAACCGATATACCCACGGCGTCACCGGACCGCTCTCCAGCGTCACTTGTGCACGCTCACGAGAACCGAAGAACCCACGGATCGACGTCTCCGTCGTCGAAATCCGACGACGAACCGTCACCTCACCCTCCTGAGATATCCCACATACCTCGCTGTACTTTGAGTGAACGTCAATGCCAAGATACTCCATGGTCGGTCTCCTTTCTCGGCTAGATGCCGATTTCTTTGGTTGATCCAAACTGGCACATTGTCCCAGCTTGGAGACCGACCGACTCATCTCATCTGGCACTTAGGGGAGAGCTGCTTTTGTCATCTTCTGGGTACGGAAGTTCCCTTTCTCCAAGCTGCGACTTTTTGCGCTCCCTGTTTACCTAGTCGGCAGCGTGATCTTTACCCTTGGGCACTACTTCCTGATGGTGATCTTGCGCGCCGCGCTCTATCCCAGACTAGGAATGGGCTATCAGGTCGCCTATAGCCATCTGGGAAATCTATTTTTCGAATATCAGAAGGATCTCAAGATCTATTTGGGGCTGGTCTTGATCGCGGCCTTGCAGCTCTACTTTCGCAAGGACAGGCTGCCCACTGCGCAAGCGCCGGTCGATGCCGTGGCGCAGCCACGTAGTTTGGCGGTCCCAACCCAAAATGGCGAGCGTCTGATCGCGATAAAGGAAATTGACTACCTAGAGGCGGCTGGCAATTACGTCAGGGTTCATTCGATGGGCAATAGATACTTGCTCCGTAGCTCGCTGAAGGCGGTCATGGAGCAACTCCCAGAGGAGCAGTTCGTACGCTTGCACCGTAGCTTTCTGGCAAACACCGACAAACTGCGAGAGTTCCGCAGTTCCGGGACTCGCCAGATAGTCGAGATGCGAGACGGGGCAGAGCTTCCCGGTGAGCAAAAGGTACGGAAAAGACGCGCGCGCGGCCTTGGCGCAACAAGCGCTGGGCTAAACGTTGACGTCGCACTTGTCGATGATCGAGACGGGATAGACTCCGCAGCCATGGCAACCGGCTCCATCATCTGTCCCTCGTGCGGCAAGCTCGTCTCCTCCTCGGCCGACAAGTGCCCATTTTGTGGACGCGTGCGCCCGGGAATGTTCGGGTTGGCGACCAAGTTGCAACGCATGGGTGGAGATTTTGGCGTCACGCAGGTGGTGGTTGGGGTCTGTGTCCTGCTGTATGTCTTGACCTTGGTCTACGACCTCAGTGCCATCCGGGGCGGTGGTTTGCTCGGCATGCTGTCGCCTGGGTTTGATTCGATCATGCGCTTCGGAGCCAGCAGCTGGGTTCCGGTGATTGAATACGGACGATGGTGGACGGTGTTGTCTGCGGGGTGGCTGCACGGGGGCTTGCTGCACATCTTTTTCAACGTGATGTGGCTGCGACAGTTGGTGCCTGTGACCGCGGCCATTTATGGCACCGGTCGTTCTTTGACGTTGTTGATCCTGTCTTCTGTGGCGGGGTTTATGACCTCCACCGGCATGGGTTTCTTGACCTACAAAACGAACAGCGGCTTGCTTGCCTCGCTTATGGGATCAGGGCATGTGACGGTGGGCGCTTCGGCGGCGATCTTCGGCTTGCTTGGCGCGGTGGTCTACGCTGGACGTCGTGGCATTGCTTCCAGCTTGGGTCGGACCATGTGGCAGTACGCGATCGCCCTGTTCGTATTGAGCGCCTTCATTCCCCACGTCGACAACTGGGCGCATCTGGGTGGTTTCGTTGGCGGCTATGCCATCGCCCGGCTGATGGACCCCTACAAACCGGAACGCGCCGATCAGCTACTTACCGGGCTGGTGTTGGCCGGCGTCTCACTGCTGGCAGTGGTGTGGAGCTTCTTTAGCCCGCTGTCGTAACCGCGATTTTTTCTTCGACTTTCACGCCTACATCTCTGGCTTCGGCAGGACGGCTCGAGAAGTACTCCCGGGTTCCGTGCGCCTGAATTGCTTGACCAATGCGCTCAATCGCTAGCGTGTAGGCAGCAGACCGAGGCGAGACGCCGCGGTCTTCCACCAACTTCCAAACACCTTCAAACGCCTCGGCCATGGTGGTCGCGAGTTCTTGGCGTACCTTCTCCAGAGACCAAGAACGCCCCTGGCGGTTCTGCACCCATTCAAAGTAGCTAACCGTAACCCCGCCAGCATTGATCAAGACATCGGGCAGAACCGTTTGTCCTGCCGCCTCAAGCGCGGCATCGGCTTCCGAGGTCACCGGACCGTTGGCGACTTCGACGATGGTTTTGGCTTGGATTCTGGACACGTTCCAACCGCCGATCACGGATTCCAGAGCAGAGGGTGCGAGGATCTCGACGTCCAAACGAAGCAGTTCGTCGTTAGAAATGGACTCGACCCCGGGTACCGCGCGCACCGTGCCCTCGGCGGCTTTGATTCGGGCGACTTCCTCGATATCCACGCCACCGGCAGCATAGATGCCACCGCGCGAATCACTCACCGCTTGGATGCAGTAGCCGTCCTGTTCCATCAGGCGGGCGAAGTGGTAGCCCGCGTTGCCAAATCCTTGTATCGCCACGCGAGTTCCTTGGGACAGCACCCCAACGCGGTCGGCCCACGCCTTAGTGACCAAGTAGGCGCCACGACCGGTGGCTTCATCTCGCCCGAGGCTGCCACCCAATGCGATCGGTTTTCCGGTGATCACAGCCGGTGCTTTGACCCGCTTGATCATCTGGTACTCGTCGGCCATCCAGCCCATGATCCGAGCGTCGGTGTAGACGTCGGGCGCTGGAATGTCAGTGTCCGGGCCGATGAAATCCGCCATCGCCCGAATGTAGGCACGAGACAAGCGCTCTAGCTCCATCCGCGAAAGCGACTTGGGGTTTACCGTGACCCCACCCTTGCCGCCGCCGTAGGGAATGCCAACCACTGCACACTTCAAAGTCATCCACAGCGCCAGCGCTTGAACTTCTTCGATGGTGACGTTGGGGTGGAAGCGAATGCCGCCCTTGGTTGGTCCGAGGGCGTCGTTGTAACGACAACGGTAGGCCTGGAAGTAGTCGGTGGAGCCGTCGTCTCGGCGCACGGGCAAGGAGGCTATTTGTGTCGCTTTGGGTTGGCGCAGCGCAGCGACCACTTCGGGGCCCACCCCGGCAGCGCTGGCAATCTGCTCCAAGCGGGCGAGCGAATCTTCAAAGACGTTCGGTTGCTTCATCGATGAATTCTCCAGGGTGAAGGTTGGTCGGAAGAATTTTGTCCAAGTCGTCTTGCCGTTATCTGAGGTGGCGTTGTTGCTTGAGAGGGCTAGTCGGCGCCGAGCACTAGACCGAGTTCATCGGCCCGTCGACGGACTTGATAGGCGTGTTGGGTTTCCTGCGATGAGAAACGTTGTTCGCTCCATGGGTCACCGTAAGAATGATATCCGGCTTTCTCCCAAAATCCGCGTTGATTCTCGGTTCGTAGCTCGATGCCTGAAACCCATTTGGCACTCTTCCAGGCGTAGAGATGGGGAACGATCAGTCGGGCTGGTCCCCCATGGTCTCCAGCAAGCGATAAATCGGCGTGTCGATCAGCGACCAGGGCGCGCTCAGAAAGAAAGTCTTCGAGCGGCAGATTGGTGGTGTATCCGCCATAACAGTGGACGGTGACAAAGGTGGCACTGGGTTCGGGTTGGACCGCTGCGACCAGGGTGCGCGTGGCGACCCCGGACCAGGGGTTGTCGAGGGTGGAAAAGCGGGTGACGCAGTGGAAGTCAGCGGTCAGATCGAAACGGGGAAGACTCTGGAACGGCTCCCAGGACCAGCAGATTTCTTGTTCTACTGAGCCAAAGATGCGCAGGGTCCAATCGGCGGCTTCAACTTGCGGGATTTCGCCATAGGTCAAGACTGGCCACTTGTCGGTCAGGTATTGACCGGGTGGGACGCGTTCCGAGCCGCTGCGAATTCGATCGTTCATTCCCTGCTTCTCCAAAGCTGTCTCCAGGCGAAGGATACCGAGCATACGAACGCAGGTCGAGAGCAACTAAAACATAGTCTGAGCAACCAGGGTGGTGTTAGCCTAGTTCCCTTTGTGGGAGGTCTTCCGGTGCTGAATCCGCAGCAACAAATTCGTTACAGCCGTCACTTGGTTCTGCCGGAAGTGGGAGAGCAAGGGCAGCTGAAACTTCAGCAAGCGAGTGTACTTTTGGTAGGTCTGGGTGGCCTCGGTTCGCCGCTGGCGCTTTACCTGGCGGCCGCCGGCGTTGGTCGACTAGGACTGGTTGAATTCGATCGAGTGACCGAGAGCAATTTGCAGCGCCAAGTTCTCTACGGCACCGAGGACGTCGATCGCCCCAAGGTCGAGGTGGCGGCGGAGCGTTTGCGCGATCTCAATCCCCACGTCATCCTGGAACTACACAGCATCAAAACCACTGCCGCAGACATCGCCGGATTGGTCGAGCAGTACGACTTGGTCGCCGACGGCAGTGATAACTTCTCCACCCGTTATTTAGTCAACGACGCGTGCCTGCAGGCGGGAAAGCCCGACGTCTGGGGCGCGGTACATCGATTCGAAGGCCAGGTCGCCGTGTGGGGTCTGGGTGATGGCCCTTGTTACCGCTGTCTGTTTCCCGAGCCACCTCCGGCGGGGATGGTAGACAGTTGCGCCGACGCTGGGGTGCTCGGGGTGGTGCCCGGGGTGATCGGCAGCTTGCAGGGAGTGGAGGTGCTCAAAGTGCTGCTGGGGATTGGCGAACCGTTGTCCGGTCGCTTACTGATATTCGACGCCCTGGGCGCGAGCTTTCGTGAAGTCACTGTGCCGCGAGACCCAGAGTGTCCGGCCTGCTCTCGACGCGGCGAGATCGAGCTGGTGGATCTCTCGGACCATTGCCCTGCGGATCCGGAGGCCGGGTCGGCAGATGAGTTAGCGGACCAGCACCCCGACGAACTGGAGGGCTCCCTGTCGTTCGACATTAGTCCGCACGAATTGTCGGCGCGCTTCGACGCCGGAGAAGCGATTCGTTTGCTCGATGTGCGTAGTGCGTTTGAACAGCGCTTCCGCGGGCTATCGGGTGCCTTGGCGATGCCTTTGGAGGAACTACCGCAACGAGCCGAGGAGCTAGATCGCGACGCGGACTGGGTGATCTATTGCCATCTCGGCATTCGCTCGGCCCAAGCTGTTCGCTATCTGCATCAATTGGGGTTCCGGCGCGCGCGAAATCTAACCGGCGGGACCGACGCTTGGTCTGTCGAGGTTGACCCGACCTTGCCGCGTTATTGACGCCGGCCTCTGAGATGAACGGCGACGCACAGGAAATAATCTGATGCGACACTGGAAACTCTGGGTTCGCGACCTAGTCACGACAATTCTGGTGTTGCTGCCGGTGGTGATCTTGGCGTTGCTGATGTTGGTCACTACGACTCCTCGACATCCTTGGGCGCTGGCGGCTCGCGACTGGCCTCTGATCGGCGAGTGGGTCGCCGGGCTTGATCGGGAATCAATCGAGCTGCGCTTCGATGATGGTTCTGGAGCGAGCGCAGAATCCGAAGATGTGATCAAGATGATTGGAGTGTCCGTGTGGCTGGATGCCGGAACTGGGCTTCACCGGTTGCCCGCGGGTGAGGTGGTTGAAGTGTTGCCGGTTGCAACCCGCTTGGAGGTGGTTGAGAGGCGGGGAGATTGGGTGCAAGCTGTTGGGCGGTACAGTGGATGGGTGCTGCTCGCTGCGGGTGCTCCAGCACTGAACGACCCGGACCCGTCCCAACGGCGACGAGTCTTCGTGGTCGTTGACCAACCTCTGTTCATGGAGCCCGGCGGTCTGGAGTTCGCCAGGACCAGCACGGCAGGCAATCTTGCCGTCGATCAGACCGCAGATCAAGACTGGGTGCGGGTGATCTACGGCGATCTCAAGCTGTGGTTGCGAGCGCCCCAGTTCACCGGTGGGAAACCGCCGCTGGGATCTGCACCCGAGCCGGTGCGGGGATTGGAAGCTGTAGAAATTTCTGCAGAGAGGATGATTCGTGCCCGCTCGGCGTTTCAAGCGCCTGAAGTCGCCGCGGCTGCTGGCCCTTATCGATTGATCGGCGATTCGCCGCGGATCCGCTCGTTGGCGGCCTTGTGCTCGGGGCGTTTGGCCGATCTGGATCATGATTTTGCCACTCTCACCGGAGTCAAGCCGCGCTGGCAGCCTCGCGAAACGCTGCTGGCTTTTTCCACTCATGATTCCTATCGCTCATTTCTTGGCGACGACCGGTTGCCAGCTCGTGATCCGGCCGGTGTTGCGTTACCGTTTCAAGGCTTTGCCGCGACCTTCTTTGGCCAAGAGCCGGGGGCCAGAGTCTGTGAGATGTTGGTTCATGAGGCGGCTCACTTGACTGCGCGTCGGGCGTTCGGGCCTTTGTTGCCGCCGTGGTTGTCTGAGGGGATCGCCGCAGTCTTGGAACATAAGTTCGATTCCGCTCATCCCAATCCGCCCCCCGATATGTCGCAGGTCGAAGTGCTGTCGATGGACAACCAGTTCTACAACGGCAACTTAGCTGCACGCTATCAATTGGCGGCGGCGTGGGTAGATCTGTTGCTCACCGATTCGCGCTATGCAGCAGCGTCCAAGGATTTCTTGCAGGAGCGTGCGGAAGGGAAACCGCTGGACCCAACGGCTGATGTGGAAGTCGCCTATCTCGCCACCCCGGACCGTTTCTGGGCTGCTTGGCAGCTCCGATTGGCTGTGACCGATGAGCAATTGGTCGCAGCCCTGGCCAGCCGCACTGGCTAATCGAACCAACGGTCGCACTAACTAGTCGAACTGGCCAGTCGCACTGAATAGTGGCACTGGCCCGTTGCACTGACTAGTCGCAGTCAGTAAGCGGTTCTTCTTCCCGCCATTGACTGGAACCGTCGGCGAAGTGCTCGCACTTCCAAATCGGCACTTCGCGCTTGACTCTCTCGAGAGCGGTCGAAACCGCATCAAACGACGCTTTGCGGTGGGGCGAAGAGGCGGCGATCACTATCGCTTCCTCGCCGATACCAACCCAACCGAGTCGATGGTGGATAGCCAGCGTCAAGCCGGTGTGCTGCTCTTGAAGCTCATCGACGATTTTCTGTATCGTCGGCCGCGCCAACGGTTGGTAGGCCTGGTAGACCAGATGGGTAACCTTGGCGTCGCCGCGTGAATCGCGCACCGTACCGACGAAGCAAACCAGCGCACCGTTGGCTTTACAACAGACTTCGGCAACCACTCCAGAAGGGTTCAGTGAACGGTCGGTCAGCAGCACGCGCGCCACGACTCAACCCCCGGAAATGGGTGGTAGGACAGCGACTTCACCCGCCGAGCCCAACGGCGACTCTGCGGAGACGATGCGGTCGCCGATGGCGAAAGCGACTCGCCCGCGGTAGCCGGAGGTAGCGGGGTGCAGATTTTCGATCTCAGACCACAGATCGTTAACGAGGAGGTCGTCAGCCAATTCCAATTCCAGTCGGTCACTTCCGACCGAGTCGCGAAGTCCAGCGAAGAGAAGCACGGTAACCATCATGGCGGCATTCTATGGGAACCGTCAGCAGCTTTGATGGAGCCGTATAATCAGTTGGCCGCAGCCGAGGGGGACGCCCTGGATTGCGGAGCGGTTGTTGACACCTAGCCGCTTGGCTTGCGCTACCTGGATGCTGTGCTATCTGAATACGGTGCCACCTGAATACGGTGCCGTTTGAATACAGTGCCGTTTGAATACAGTGCCGTTTGAATACAGTGCCGTTTGAATACAGTGCCGTTTGAATACAGTGCCATTTGAATACAGTGCCATTTGAATACAGTGCCGTTTGAATACACGGAGACCTTGTGAAGGTTCTAGAGAGCAACATCCAGAAGGATCAGCGATACGCCCAACGGCTTGCGCATTGGCGCCAAGCGCTGGATGAACTAGAAGAGCGGGAGGCCGAACTGCGCCTCGGTGGTGGGGCAGCGCGGATGGCCAAGCATCGGTCCAAGGGTAAGTTGACGGCGCGGGAGCGCGTCGAGCAGCTGTGTGACCCGGGAAGCTCGTTCTTGGAGTTCGGCATCTGGGCCGCCGAAGGTTTCTACTCTGAGTATGGGGGAGCGCCGTCTGCCGGGGTGGTGATTGGCATTGGCACCATCGAGGGTCGCGATGCGGTGATCGTCGCCAACGACGCCACCGTCAAGGCTGGTGCCTGGTTCCCGATGACCTGCAAGAAAGTTTTGCGGGCACAGGAGATGGCACTGGAAAATCGTTTGCCGATCGTCTACTTGGTTGATTCGGCAGGAGTTTTCCTGCCGATGCAGGACGAGATCTTTCCCGACAAAGAACACTTCGGTCGCGCGTTCTATAACAATGCTCGGCTGTCAGCCGAAGGGATCTTTCAATCTGCGGCGATCATGGGGCCCTGCGTAGCGGGTGGTGCTTACCTGCCGATCATGAGCGATGAATCGCATATCGTCGAAGGCACCGGGTCGATTTTCTTAGCCGGCTCGCACTTGGTCAAAGCGGCGATCGGCGAGCAGGTCGAGAATGAAGAACTGGGCGGAGCGTTAGTGCAATGCGATGTCTCGGGCGTGGTCGATCATCGTCATCCCGATGACGCCACTTGCTTGGCCAAGATTCGCAGCCAATTCACCCAGCTGGGTGCCAGCGAGCGCGCGCCGTTCGCTCGTCGTGCGCCAAGCGAACCGTTATTGTCCCCGGACGAGCTGATCGGAGTGATGCCAATCGATCGATCTCGACCCTACGAGACCAAGGAGATCCTGGCACGTCTGCTGGACGGTTCGGAGTTCGATGAGTACAAAGAGACCTATGGTCGGACACTGGTGTGCGGAACCGGATGGATCGATGGCTGGGCGATCGGTATCGTAGCCAACCAGCGTTCGATCGTCGAACGTCGCACCGGCACCCAGGCGAGCGAGAAAGAGCTACAGATCGGGGGCGTGGTTTACTCCGAGGCAGCCGACAAAGGCGCTCGCTTCGTCCAACTGTGCAATCAAAAGAAAATACCGCTGCTGTTTCTGCAAGACGTGACCGGATTCATGGTCGGCAGCCGCGCCGAGCATGGCGGCATCATCAAAGACGGCGCCAAGATGGTCAACGCGGTGGCCAATAGCGTGGTGCCCAAGATTACGATTTTCACTGGCAACTCCTTCGGAGCTGGTAACTACGCCATGTGTGGCAAAGCCTATGGCGCGCGGTTTCTCTACGCTTGGCCGTCGGCCTCGATCGCGGTGATGGGTGGAGACCAGGCGTCCAAGACCCTATTGTCGATCCAACTCAAGAACCGTGGCGCGGACGTCAGCGAAGAAGAAAAGAACGATCTAATGGATCGCATCCGTAAACGCTACGAAGATGCCGCGGACCCGCGCTACGGCGCGGCGCGGTTGTGGGTCGACGCGATTATCGATCCGGCTTCGACCCGCCAAGTGATCTCCAAGTCGCTCTCGGCGGTGGCGCACAACGCCCATCTGGGTGAGTTTAGAACCGGTGTTTTGCAGACCTAGACTAATTTGTATTTCCTACTGGCGAAGGGTATCAAGTTACCAACGGTGCGGCTTAACTAGATTGGTTCCTTTGATTCGTTTTGGAAATTGAGCTTGGCGCAGCCTCGGCTTGGAGATGTGGAGGACGAAGGCTGCGGGTCCGCGCAAGTTGTCCTGCGCACTTGGACGCTGGGCAAATGACACCGACTGGTTTGCGCAGTTCTTCGTTGACGAGTCGAATCGGTTCAACGAGGTCAGTATCATTGCTCAATACGACCGCCGCATCGTATGCGTCACGGAACCCGTCCGCGACGAGGTGCACTGCTAGATTAACGTCGGAGCCCTTTTCTTCAGATCGATAAATGTGCCCTATTTTGGAGGGCTGCGAAACACAGGGGCCCTTGGAGGTTGTGGTTAGGAATCTGCCCCTGTAAATAGTGAGATTGGGGATTGATCTCAAGGCTCTCAGGTAGATCTGCTGTCTTGTCGGCGCGTCTTTGTCGAACTTGCCAGAAATGTTAGCTGTGTAGTACTTGATCTCTTCGATCTTGTTTGCTGGATCCAGTACTGATCGACAAAGCTTGTCGATATCAAGCCATTTGAACCCGGTTCCACGAAGCGCCCGATAGTAGAGGTTAAATCCATCTACGTAAACCATAGTACGCATGCCGCTCCTTCAAAAAAGCAAAAGCCGCGACGGGTCTAACCCGTGCGGCTCTTGGGCCGGTGGCATAAAGCAACCGGTGGGTGCATGGATTATACGAAAATAGACCTATTTAGTTCAAATAGTGAACTAAATTGTCCGGATTCTGAACCAGTAAGTCATACCGGCTCCCTCTGAAGATGCGACTTAAACGCCGTCAAACAGGTGCTACCCTTAGACCTGTGAGTAAGACCGTACGCATAGCCAATGGACAGGGATTTTGGGGCGATTCTATTGACGCTCCGGTGGACCTATTGCGTGGCGGCCCGATTGACTACATGGGGCTGGATTACTTAGCGGAAGTGACGCTCTCGATCATGATGCGTCAGAAGCTGCGCGATCCGTCAGCGGGATTCGCCCGCGACTTTGTCGACTTCATCCGTCGTACTCTGCCCGAGATTCGTCAGCGCGGGGTGAAGATCATCACCAATGCCGGGGGCTTGAATCCGGTGGGTTGCCGCGAAGGGGTGTTTCAGGTCGCGCGTGACCTGGGCATTACCGATCTCAAGGTTGGAGTGGTCGAGGGCGACGACGTTCTCGATCAGTTGGCCGAGTTGATTGGCCGCGGCCACGCGATGAAAAATATGGAGACGGGTGAGCCGATGGAGCCGTTGCTGGACAGCTTTTCCAGTGCCAATGCCTATTTGGGGGCACGGGGTGTGGTCGACGCGCTCGCTCAAGGTGCTGACATTGTGCTCTGTGGCCGGGTCACCGATACCGCGCTCGCCCTGGCTCCACTGATGCACGAGTTCGGTTGGGCTACCGACGATTGGAATCGCTTGGCAGCAGGCACCATCGCCGGTCACATTATCGAGTGCGGTCCGCAGTGTACCGGCGGCAACTTCAGTCGTTGGTGGGAAGTGCCGGATCTTTGGAACGTCGGCTATCCGGTGATCGAGGCGGAAGAAAGTGGCGAATTTGTTGTCACTAAGCATCCCGGAACCGGCGGCATGGTGACCGTGGATACCGTTTCTGAGCAGTTGCTCTACGAGATGGGTGATCCCGACGGCTACATCACCCCGGACGTGATCGCGGACTTCACCTCGGCGCACCTGACACAGGAGGGTGAGAACCGGGTTCGGGTGTCGGGGATTCAAGGCCTACCGCGCACCGACTCACTCAAGCTCTCTGCGACCTATCTGGCGGGTTTCAAAGCCTCTGGTCAAGTGACCATCGTCGGTCCGCAGGCGATCGAAAAGGCCAAGCTGTCTGCCGAAGTGGTGTGGAAGCGACTGGAACGTGCCGGAGTCGATTTTGCGCCTGAGAATCGCTCGGAGGAATATCTGGGCGTCGATTCCTGTCTGCCCGGCATCTTGGCTGCCCCCGAAGATCCGCCCGAGGTGGTATTGCGTCTGGGGGTTCGGGATACCGACTTTGCCAAGGTCGAGCGCTTCGGCAAGGAGATCGCCCCGCTGGTGACCTCTGGGCCACCAGGGGTAACCGGCTTTGCTGGCGGTCGCCCCAAGCCGCAGCGGGTGATGGCTTACTGGCCAGCACTGTTGGCGCGGGACGAAGTGGAGAAGGATGTCCAAGTGACTGTAGAGAGTGTCTAATGGCCACCACCCGTCTCTACGAAATCGCCAACGCCCGCTCCGGTGATAAAGGCGACGGCTCCAACGTTGGCATCATCGCCAAGAACCAAGCGATCTATGAATTTCTGCGCGCTGAACTGACAGCAGAGCGGGTCAAAGAGCACTTTAGCCAGGTCTGTTTCGGCGAGGTCGACCGCTACGAGATCCCCAATCTCAAAGCGCTTAACTTCATTCTTCACGACTCCCTCGGCGGCGGCGGCACCGAGAGCCTCAAGACCGACGCCCAGGGCAAGACCCACGGACAAGGTTTGTTGACCATGGAGCTGGAAGTCCCCAACAAGTTGTTGGGATAGAGTTATCTAGGCGCTTGGCTTGGCGACAGAGTAGTGACCACCTAGGATACGCAGCAGTGCGGAAAGAGAAGGCGTCGAGCCGTCGCGACGTATTGTACAAAGCTTTCAGAGGGATTCTGGCAAAGTTGGAGAGTCGACCTCCCGTAGCCATGGTTGTACTCGCTTTCGCCACCGTTCTCGGGGCGATAGGGGTCGCGATGGTTACCGGAATCCCCCGTCCGGGCATTGCCGATGAGTTTGTCTATCTACTCGGGGCGGATACATTTGCACAGGTTGGTGCGGCCAAGATTGCATCTCGCCATCAATCGAAAAGATGCCGAATTCCCAGTTGAGGTGAGCGTGGATCAGCGCGGTGTTCGTAGGGGCCTAGCGTTTGAGCGACCTGGAGGGCAATTTGTATCCTTGGAACCGCTGGCGCCGGGAGAGGCTGCCCTTGTGATGATCAAGAGCAAGAAGGGATGGCAAACGTCGAGCAAGAAACCACGCACGCTTGGAGTTAGAGTGATCGCTGTCCGGCTTGAGCCGGCCGAGGCGGACTGAGTCGGAGAACAAGGGCTTTTGAGAGGAAGATCCGAGATCCCGGCGAAAACGGTGAGTGGCCAGCTCCGGTGAAGCAAGGGAGGGGATTGTCCCCTGCCGTCTTTGAACATTGTTAACGTGTGGATTCCTACGGTTCATGGACCACCACCGTTCGCGCCACGATGTCGAAGGCTCGCTGTTTCTTCTCGGTAAACGGGGTAAACAGTGCGTCAATAACTGCGATTTTCAGGTAAAACGGCAGGCGGCGAATAAAGGCTTTGCCCAGGGTGACCGCGATTCCGCTCTCCTGCACAACTCGTAGCCTCAGTAGATGCTTGCCCAGGGTCTTGCCAAAACGAGCTTCGGCGACCGGGAAGTACGCGAGCCACAGACCGACCAGTGCCAAACCCACCGGTAAGCCGATCACGGGAGCGACGACAGAGTGAATACGCCCGGATTCGATCTCCTCCATCCAGGGTAGAACGATGGCCAAGACTGGAATCGCTACTACCGCGGTGGTGGCGACCAGCGCACATAGATCGATGACGAATGCCAAACCTCGGATCCACAGTCCGGCGTAGTTGAGTTTGCGCTCGGCCATGAAGGAAGCCGCGACCTCCTCTGGCTTACCGAGTCGTTGAATGGTTTGGGCGAAGGTCTTGCCATCGTCGGTGCCGGCTACGAAGTGCTGGCGCAAATCTTCTTTCAGAGTCTTCCAGTCCTCCTCCGAGGCTAGGACGTTGGCGTGGACCGATTCGATGTAGCGTTGTTCCATACTCATGATGTTTCCTCCGAGCCAGAAGTCAGAATGCTGTCGACGGCGCCGGCGAACTGACGCCAGCGGGTTTCCAAGTCGGCGAGCCGCTCTCGGCCCGCCGGGGTTAGGCGGTAGTACTTGCGCGGTACGCCGCGCTCGGGATTTCTCCACTCGGGCTCAATCATCCCGGTGTCATCCAGGCGGTAGAGCACCGGGTACAGAGTCCCTTCCTTGAGCCCAAACAGGCCGTCTGATCGCTCTGCCAACTGACTGACCAACTGGTAGCCATAGGTGGGGCCGTCGGCCAGGATGCGCAGCAGCACCATTTCTAGGGTGCCGCGTTTGAGTTCTCGGTGTTGATTCATCGGTGACCTTGCTCCTATGGTGTACGTGGCGCAAGATACTTTGTTTCACTATGTATCAGATTGGATCTGTTCTGGAGTGAATTTCTCCTGGGTAATTCTTCGGAGCGTCCCTGTGTAAGAGAGCGCGATATGGAAAATGAGTCTGTGGATCTTAGGCTGAGTGATAGCTAACTAGGAGTCGCCCGCCTGATGGGCGTAGTCCAATACCATCTCGGTGATCAAGGATTCGGGGCTCTGGCCCTCGGACTTGGCTTTGGCCAGCAATCGTTCGTACTCTTCCTGGCTCATGTCGACCACCGCTTCCACCCGTTGTCGTCGTTCGGATCCGAGGGTGACGTCGGGTAACAGCGCGCTGACAGTTGTGCCGTAGACAGCGGCGAACTCGGCCAACTCAATCGGGTCGAGGCGCCGTTCTCCACGCTCGACTCGAGAAACAAAGACTTGCGTGGTTTCCAAGGTCTCGGCGACCTCCTGCTGGGTCATTCGTGCCTTGGAGCGAGCCTCCTTCAGCCGACCAAGCAGAGCTCGGTATTCGTGACGACGGGTAGTGCGACCCATGCACTGACCCTTGCATCCCAGATTGGAGTAGCCCAAATGAGACTTATTATGCGGTTATCGCATTCGATTGCTTAACGCAGCGCTTCTAAGCGCTGGAGCCGAGGTCTGGCCGGTCTTACCGCTTTCTCTCTAATCGAGATCTTCGGGCGTGTGCGCGTATTGGACCACCATTTCGGCGATCAGCGATTCTGGGCTTTGACCCAAGGACTCGGCTTGGGCTAACAGCCGCTGGTACTCGTCGCGGCTGAGATCCACCACCGTTTCGATCCGCTGACGGCGCTCGGCGCCGAGAGCGACGTCGGGCAGCAGGGCGTTCACCGTGGTTTGATAAATGGCGGCGAACTCTGCCAACTCAATCGGGTCGATGCGGCGTTGAGCTCTTTCAACCCGCGAGATAAAGACCTGTGTAGTTCCCAAGGCATCGGCGACGCTTTGCTGGGTCATTTGAACTTTCAAACGAGCGGCTTTCAGACGAGCGACCAAGGCGCGGTATTCGCGGCGACGAGTGGAGCGGCCCATGGCCCGACCCTCGCACCCTGGAGACGGGTAGCCAAAATTGGACTTTATTATTCCAATTCGGTATGGTGGCGTCATTGGGGCCAGGCTGCCCGTAACTCCGGACCGCAAGGTCTGGCTATGGAGGTTTTCATGGACATCCTCGCAAGGGTTCCTTCGGGTCCCTACGCGAACCTAGTGATGACCACATTTGCGGTTGCTCTCGCTGTCGCGGGAGGCTTGGGAGCGTGCAATGCTCCCGGCTCGATCCGTCAGAGGCTATGTTCACTTCTTCAATGGGTCTTTTTCCGAGGCAGGACAGAGTTGACACGCAAACCGACAACCCCCCGAGGCCACGGTAACCAGCCATGAGGATACCGCGAAGAAGGTCAGTCTGGTCTCATCTTTAGTCCGGTGGTTAAAATGCTTTGAGTTGCCGGTCGTTTTCCCGGCAACGAACCTACAATTTGGATATCCCCTGCCGTTTAGTTG
Source organism: Candidatus Multivoradales bacterium (assembly GCA_965248055.1). Taxonomy (GTDB): domain Bacteria; phylum Acidobacteriota; class Thermoanaerobaculia; order Multivoradales; family JAHEKO01; genus CBDCXF01. Next base: position 1,364,165 of record CBDFIJ010000004.1, on the reverse strand, counting down.
CGGAGGCCCAGGGGGTCTCTCTGAACAAGAAAATGAGCCCGGGAGCCACTCCTAAGAGCCAGCCGCGATAGGCTTACAACATGGCGAACGACCTTGCGCTAACACAACGTCAAGATGACCTGCTTTGGGTCACTCTCAACCAACCAGACAAAGCCAACGCGCTTTCTCCCGCTCTGATCTCGGCGCTGACGGAGATCTACTGCAAAGACTGGCGCAGCGATGGGGTGCGGGCGATCCTGCTCAGCGGGGCGGGAAAGCATTTTTCCGCGGGCGCCGACCTCGGGCACTTGGCTTCGCTCAAGGACGCTGGGGAAGAGGACAACGCCCGAGATTCGCGCAAGCTACGCAGATTGTTTGAGGCGGTCCTGCGCCAGGAAGCCTTGACCATCGCCCTGGTACAGGGGTCTTGCGTCGCTGGCGGCTGTGGTCTCGCCACCGCTCACGATTTTGTCGTTGCCGCAGAGTCCTCCCGTTTTCTCTACAGCGAGGTACGGATCGGTTTTGTCGCGGCATTGGTCGCCACCTACTTGCCGATGCGAGTCAGCGGTCGAGATCTACGCGAGATGTTGCTCAATCCCCAGTTTGTCGCCGCCGACAAAGCGCTGGAAATGGGTTTGGCCAACCGCGTAGTGCCGAACGACGATCTTCGCGTCGCTGCGGGGGCATTGGCCGACGAGATCCTCACCACCGCGAGTTCGGAATCCATCGCTGGTACCAAGAGATTGCTGTTGGAAGTCTATGGACGACCGCTGGACGATGCCCTGATCGCTGCCGAGCGCGCCAACGCTAAAGCGCGTATGACAGACGATTGCAAACACGGCATCGCCACGTTTCTGGAGACTAAGAAACCGCCGAATTGGCGATGAAAGTTGCGGAGAAAGAGGACCTTGGGAATGCGGTTGAGCAATCTAATGAGTTCGTGCCCGTATTTATGTGTGTTTTCGAAAACTGTTCCATATTCTTCGTACGGAAAATTGGAGTTTCTTGCTCTATTGCACACGAAAACGAGAACCAGGATTTTTGATAGTCGGATCGAAGTTTGCATTTGATCTTTTGGCTTGTAGGTAATAGTCTCGAAAAGACTTACGGTGAAAATGGAATGAAAGCTACAAGCGCCGCGTTACCGAATTGAGGGCCGTGATACCCTCACTTGTTCGTACGAGGATCGTACGGCAAAGGGAGCACAAATGAGAATGTCTTCATCCTTAAATGGCACGCATAAAGATGCGATAAGGGAGCGTACGCTTGACGGCATTTCTCCATATCGACGGCCATCAGGGACGCGACGCCTGAGTGAACGCGAGCTTGAAGCAATTATTGCTTCTATTCCTAATGAAGTTTTGGTGAGGCTCCTTCGTTCGCTAGCAGGGGCTGCTGCTGCTGCTACGATGGAGCATCACTTACGTCGCAGTAGTCAGTTTATTAAGAGGTATCCTCTTTGACCAATAAGATGGCAGGTGGCGGTGACGCACAGATTGCCAGTGTTGCAGCAGAAGAAGAGAGCGAGGTCGCGGAGGGTGAATTACTGGATGTCGCCCAACCAGCGATAATCAAAAAATTAACTCAACTTCTATCGATTACCGGATCGACTAATCACCATCCAATCTTCGACAAGATGGAGCCAGGCGACGCTCGCATATATCTTGAAAATATCAAAGATCTTGAAGACAAAGAGCATTCAAATCGGCGAGAAACCAAATGGATGGTCTTCGGATTGCTATTGTCAATACTAGGTTTCGGTGTTTATATCCTTGAGCAACACAGTGAATATTTTGCGGATTTTGTGAAAGTTGTTGGATCGGCCACTGCTGGTTTTCTGGGTGGGGCAGGATGGACTAAATGGCGTTCTTAGCCTTCAGATGAATATCCTGCATAGTTTTTCGGATTCTTGAGGCTAGGTATTTGGTTTCCGGCGTAGCCGCTTGACCTCTGACCGCTTCCTCTTACTCTCCAGTCTCTTTTTTTTGGCTTTGCGTGATGGTCGAGTTTTGCGCCTACTTTTCCGTGGTGCCAGTGCCCCGCCGATCAAGTCATAGAAGCGCTCGGTTGCGGCTTCGCGGTTGGCGGATTGGCTGCGGTACTTGCTAGAGGTGACGCGTAGGACGTCCTCTTTGTTAATCCTGCCGGGCATCGCCAAGCGAATCTTTTCCTTTTGTTGGTCGGTGAGGTTGGGGGAGTGGTCGAGGTCAAACAACAGGGTGACCTTGGTCTCCACTTTGTTGACGTTCTGGCCGCCCGGACCGGAGGAGCGGGCGGTTTTGAAGCTGAATTCGGCGCTGGGGATGTGGGGGGTGCTCATGAGTTTTCTCGGGTACGAGGCGTCAGTTGGAGTTCTTTTCCGTGAAGCGGGCAATGGTGGAAATGGAATGGATAGGGCTCTCCGGTGGTCGGGCAGTACTTGAGTAGTTCTACGCTTGGCGTTGCACGGGCAGCCAGCCACGCGTTGCGACGCACCATCACTTCACTACTGACGGGCATGTCGGCAGCTTCGAAACTGACCACGTCCAAGGTTGGATCTTCGATCAAGGTAACTTCGGCCGTTCGCGTCTCGCCCCGTTTTTCGAATTCCAGTGTCAGCGTCGCTCCCGCTTCTTGTTGATCGAGAATGGTCTTGAGCGCGTCATCGCCAGTGAGATCTTGGTCGTTGAGTTTCAACAATAGGTCGCCTCGTCCGACCCCGGCTTGATGTGCCGGGGTGCCTTTTTGCGGGGCGTCGATCACGCGCAGACCCGCGCGACTTTCTTTGTTCTCGGGATTGGCTTCCTGAAAGCTAACCGATGTCAGACCCAGCCACGCCTCTCCAGGGCTCTTGACCTGGAGGTGTAGGCCGACGGCTGCCAACAGGGATTCAAAGTCGGGTGGCGTGTGTCCGTAAACCGAGCGCTGAAAGAAGTCGTCGGCAAAGGAAGTGCTGCCAGTGACTTCGCCCAGTGCGAGCCTGAGATCATCGTTTTCAAACGAAGTCTCGGAGCGGCCGAATTCTCGCCAGACTGCCACCATCAGGTCGTCCAGAGTCGTCGCCTCGAACTGAGCGCGCAATTGCAAGTCGAGGCCGAGAGCGAGCGCGGCGCCATAGGTGTAGTAAGAGACGAAGGTGTTGGTTCGATTGGTCGGTTCGTTGGCGGTCGCAGCGTCGACAAACGGAGCCCGTGTACTCATTTCAATCGGTGAACGCAGCTTGGTGCCAGGCGAACGGACCACGTGGTCAATGGCAGCGCTCAACCGCTCCGCGAACTCTTCCAGGCTCAACACGCCGATGCGCGCCAACGTGAGATTGCCGTAATATTGGGTGAAGCCTTCGGAAAACCACAGTTCTTGGGAGACGTTGGCGTGTTCCAGATCAAACGGCTCTAAGGATGTCGGGCGGATGCGTTCGACATTCCAGGCGTGGAAAAATTCATGCGAGATGGCGCCGGTGAGGCGATCGGATCGCTGTTGGATGTGGTCATCGGCGGACACGATAGTTGAGTTTCGATGCTCCATCGCGTCCCCGCTTGCCCACGGCAGAGCATCCACCAGAAAGGTATATCGACCCAGATCGAACCGGGGGGCCTGGCCGAGCGTAGCGACCTGCTCATCGACCACCAACTGGGCCAGATCCGCGATCACTTGCGCCTCAGCGAGCTCCCCCTCGTGGTGTAGTGCCAGTTCAATGGTCTGTTGCTCCTCTCCCTCGCCGATCGTCCAGTCAAAGAACTCGAAGGCGCTGACTTCAATTGGACTATCGATGAAGTAAGCGAGGTGGGGGGCGGATAGAGTCCCGTCTTCGCGCTGGAACAGTTGGCTGGCTATACGCCAGTCCTCCGGGCCTTCGATCTTCACTTCGATCGGACGGTCTTCCAAGCCACGGGCCCAAACAAAGCTAGCGGGAACGTTGAGATGGGCGTGACTGGCGTCGATCGCGGCGTAGGTGCCGTCGCTGTGGTCGCCGAATAAGGTGTAGCGAAATTCGACCGTACCGTCGTGTCCAGTAACGTTCCATTGGTGCAGATCCGGCTGGCTGATGCTGAGCTCCTTGCCAGCGCCGTCGACCGCCGAAACGTTGTAGACGTTCTTGGCAAATTCATGCAACGCATAGCGCCCTGGCGAGGTACGGCTCATGCGGACTTCGAGAGGCCCGGGCGGCAAGTCAGTGAAATGGACCACCACCTTCATTTCGTGATGGTCGCGGTCAGAGAGGTCGGCGTGATAGCGAATCGGCGACGCAGAGCCGGCTTGCCCGGTAACTGCGCTGGCGATACCCAAGAGCAATCCGGCGAGGCAAAGAGATCGAAGGAAGAAAGTCATGGTCGGATTGTAGCGGCGACCAACGCTCTCGGCAGCTAGGAAGGAATCGAAATCCGCCTGGATAGGACGAATGAGCTCCACCATCTGGAGTGACTAGCATCTGCACAGGTGGACCGAGAGTCAGCCAGTCTGTAATGCGCATCTCGGGTAGCCGGGGATGTTTTCACCAAGGATAATGTCGTGGGTGACAGACAAGATTCCGTCGCCGCGCTTTGGTTGGATCACCAAGCCACCGCGACCCGGTGGAGTCTGTCTCGGGATAGACCAGTTCGCTAGGATAGGTATTTGGAGGAGCTAATGCGACGAATTCACCCCCAGCTTTGGATCACAGTTTTCTTGTTAGGGCTTGCAGGTTTTGCGATCGCCTCTGAGCAACCGCAGGTGATGACGCCAGAGGATATCCAGGCGATCTTGGACAAGACCCTGGACGTCCATTTGGCTCCGGACCTTTCGACTCTGACCACCGGCGAAAGGGCGGCGTTGGACGATCTTCTGGGTGCCGGGGGCATCATGCAGAAACTGTATGAGGATCAGAAACATGCTCACGCTGAGACCGCGCGCGCAGTGATCGCAGCGGGTTTGGCCGAGGGTTCGCAATGGCGATTCCAATACGGAGAGCTGTACGGAGAGCAATATGCGACCAACGTTGCCAAGCTCTACCGAATGGCCAAAGGGCCCGTGGCGACGACCTTGGATAACCGGCGCCAGCAGTTCATAGCAGTTCCGGACGAACAGCTGGGGAAGAACGTCTACCCGTCCGGGGTCACCCGAGAAGAAATAGATGCGGCGATCGCCGCCGACCCGTCTCTGGCGGCGGAGTTGATGGCAGTACGATCGGTGGTGCGTCGCAACTCACTGGAACAACAACGAGAAGATCTCGCCACTCTGGGGCACATTCCGATATTGGGGTTTCTCCACGCGGAGTTCGAACAATCGTTGTCGCAACGAGAGCCGGATGGCGGGTTCTACGCGGTGCCTTACGCCGTGGCTTATGCGGAGGAGTTGCTGGAAGCCTCAGAGTTGCTGAGGTCCGCCGCAGCCAAACTGCAGGGAGACGACGCTGAGTTCGCCGCCTACCTGCGGCATCGAGCTCTGGATTTGCTGACCAACAACTACGAAGCGGGTGACGCTTCTTGGGTGACCGGTCGGTTCAGCGGCAACCTGAACGCTCAAATTGGCAGCTACGAGACCTACGACGACGCTCTGTTTGGCGTCAAAGCGTTTCACAGTATGAGCTTGCTGAAGCGGGACGCGGAACGCAGCGCCGAGGTCGCCAAGACTCTGGGCAGTTTGCAAGAGATTGAAGACCGATTGCCTTACGACCGTCAAAAGAAAGTTCGTGACGACATTCCAGTCGGGGTTTACCAGGTGATTGCCGACTTTGGGCAGGCGCGCGGCACCAATACCGCCACTATCCTGCCCAACGACGCTGGCCATACCCGCAAGTACGGGCGCACCATCTTGCTGCGCTCCAACATCATGACCCACCCTGAATTGTTCGGCTTGGCCCAAGATCGCTACCAAGCAGCGGTAGCGCCCGAGTTCCACGACCATCTATTGTTGGATTCGAACTTTCAGCGCACCCTGTGGCACGAGGTGGGTCACTACTTGGGGGTTGATCGCACCGCCGACGGTCGAGATCTCGACGTAGCGTTACAAGATGCTGCAGATCTCTATGAGGAGATGAAGTCTGATCTGGTGTCGTTGTTCGCAGCGGGAATCCTGGGATCAGAGGAACGCCACGACCAGGATGCTCTGCGCGGTATTTACGCGAGCGGAATCTTGCGTGTGCTTCAGAGCAACCAGCCGCGGCGCGAGCAGGCATATCAAACGATGCAGTTGATGCAGTGGAACTACTTTCTGGAGAACGGAGCATTGTCGTTTGATGCTGAGACCGGGACTTTGACGATTAACTATCAGCAATATCCGTTAGTCGTCGAAACATTCTTGCGGCGAGTGTTGGCGATTCAGAGTGCCGGCGACCTGGACCAGGCGAGGGAATTCGACGACCGGTACACAGCCTGGGAAGAAGCACTGCACGGGGTCATTGCCAGCAAGATTAGGGATGCCTTGACCCATCGATTTCGCTCGGTGACCTACCAGGCTGTGGATGGAGGTAGCCAACCATGAAAGACAAAGAAGCTCTAGAGCGTTTCGTCTACCAAGCCCTGGACAAAGGCCGCTCCCGGGAGGAAGTCCAGGAGACCCTAGCTCAAGCAGGCTGGGCGGAGGCCGATATCAAGGACGCTTTAGCCGATTGGTCCGAGGTGGTTTTTCCGATCCCGGTACCTTCCAGCCGACGCTCGCACTCGCCGTTTGAAGCTTTCCTCTACTTGCTGCTCTACCTGTCGCTCGGTTTGGTGCTGTTTCATACCGGATATCTGATGCTGCACTTGATCGATGGCTGGTTTCCCGAGTCACAGACCTTGCACGCCGAGCGTCTGCGCTGGCCGATCGCGATTGTTCTGGTCAATCTACCGATCTTCCTCACCGTTCATCGGATTCTGGGACGACGCTTTCGCCACAACCCGGCTTTGGCGGGGTCTGCGACGCGCAAGTGGTTCACCTACTTGGCCTTGGCGATCGCTGCGGCTTTTGTCACCGGCGATGTTGCGACACTGATTTACAAGCTTCTGGGCGGCGAAGTGTCGATTCGATTCATGCTCAAAGCGCTGACCGTTGCGGTGCTGGCGGGAGGAGCGTTTCTCTACTACCTGCGTGAGATGCGCCAGGTGGAGCAAGAGCCATGAGCAAGCAATCGATCTTGCTCGCTGCGCTGATCGGGTTGGTCGGTTTGGTGGTGGTTGTTGCGCTTTGGCAACACGGCTCACCACAGAACGCACGGCTGAGAGATCAAGACCAGGAGCGCGTGCGCGATCTCCAGTCGATCGCACGCGTTGCCACCACCTATGCTCAGCGAGAGGGTAGCTTGGCGCCGACTCTCGACGCGCTACGCGGCGACAACTTATGGAGGCAGCTGCGGGTCGACCCGGCGACCGGTGAGAGGTTCGAGTATCGCCCACTGGGCAGCGATCAATTCGAGATATGTGCTACTTTTGCCACCGAAGAGAGCAACGACAGCGAATGGGCGCATGGCATTGGTCGGCAGTGCTTTGAGCGCGTACTGGATAGAAAAAAATAGAGGCTGTGTCAGCCTCAGCCGTTCTTACTCTTCTTCGTCGCCGGACCACATCGCCGTCACTTCGGCGGTGGTCGCCAAACGAACCCCGCGTCGTTGCCAGTCGGACAACAAGTCGTTGGCAACTTCTGCCCGGATTGGCTTGGTGGCATCGGTAACCACCACCAGGTCGTTGTAACCACGCTTCAGCAACCCCTCGACTGCGGCGCGATTGCAGACGTCCAACGCCACACCATAGACCACAATGGTTGAGGGGTTGAGCTGTTTGAGAAGTGGCTCGGTGTTGGGGTTGGTGAAGACATCGAAGTGTTTCTTGTGCAGCAAGATCTGGGGTTGAAGATGGGTTGCAGCACTCGCCAATTGTTCAGCTGAAACCAGATCGTGCCCCAGTTCCGTGGTCCACGGACGCTGGGTTGCCATGATCCGTTGGGCGCCGCTGGTGCCGCGCATGCAGTGGGGTGGGTAGGTAGTGGAGAAGTTGGGGTCGGAAGAGATCTCAGCGTCGGAGTCTTGGTGGTCATCGGCGGAGGCGACGACGGCGATTCCATGTCGATCAGCCAGTTCGCTCAAGGTCGCTAGGTTGGCGACCAGAGTCTCTGCCTCCGCTACGTAGAGCTTGCCCTCTGGGTCGATGAAATCGACTTGGGTGTCGACATCCCAAAACAAGAAGCGAGAGGCGTTCGGTTGTTGCACAGAGCTTTCCGATACCGAAGGCGGGGTTGCGCGAAACGCTCCACTCTTGACCGGATAGTGCGACGCCATCCAAGCTTTGAAGCCGCCAGCCAATTCGGTGACCCGGCGTCCACCGGCCAGTAGTTCCAGGCTCGCTGCCCGCACGCGCTCATCGGCACCATCTCGACCGACCACCAAGACTTCGCCCTCGTCCGGCAGGTGGCGCGGAGTCGGCACGGATCCAGGGATGTGCTGGTCAATAAAGGTTGCCAGACGACGCACGTCGAGAATCGCCAAGGGTGGAAACTCTCGGCCCAAGCGACGCCTAATCTCTTGGACCGACTGTTGGAAGATAACGCCGTGAAAATGTGGATCCATGGAAATGCTCCAAGATAATGCCGTTGACTGATCGCGGACCGAACAACTCCACGAAGACTTTCCCCGCTGCTATTCCATGCTGGCTCGATGAGACCGTGGGGAACTGTTCAACGCACGCTAGGGTAATTCTACGACACCCAAGTAGGCTGCCACCGAGTCGTCTGAACCGTTGTTGGGGCTTGACCTACAAATAGCGCAAGAACCAAGCCTGGGTAGCGTTGATCGCTTCGATCAAGGCTGGGGTCGGTCCGCTGAAAGGATGCCGCGCTTCGAACGTGTGCCCCGCGTGTTCGATCTCCAGTCTCTCGGCTTTGCGTCCGGCTTGTTCCAGAGCCCAGCCATCTTCGATCGAGACCGTCATGTCGCCGGATCCGTGCACGATCAACCAGGGAGCGGCTAACCGTCTCGCGGCAGCGACAATATCCAGACGCTCTCGGTTGGTTTCCAGGTCCTCCAAGACTGAGACATCGATTCGCGTCTCTTGGCCGGTGCGCCCATTGACCACCGGGATCCATCCTCGCTCACGCCAATGCGCTTTATCTTCGCCGCTAATGCGGTCAAACGAAGCGATGGCTGCCCAGGTGACCAGAGCCAGCGGCGTTGGCGTCGCCTCCGCGGCAGCGATCACCGAGGCTCCACCACCGCGACTATGTCCGAAAAGGCCGATTCGGTCGGCGATCGCTCGATCACCCAAGATCTCCGGCACCGCATCGACGATGGTCAGAATTTCGTCAACGTCTTTGCTGAATGTGGCTTGGGCGAACGCTTCCGGGTCGGTGACTAACTCGTCGCCCGGGGCCATGCCGGAGCCGGAGGTATTCCAGCGGATGACGGCAAAACCGCGTGACGCCAATAGCTCTGCCAAATGGGGGAAAAACCCCCATTCCAGAAAACCCTTGAAGCCGTGGTTGATGACGACGACTGGATGAGCTTCATCGCCGACCGGCAAGTCCGTTACACCACGGAGAATCTGACCTCGCCGTGTGGTCACGGAAAACGGCGATTGCTCTGTATCGCGCACAGGGGGATTCTACCGGGCTATCGGTGCACCAAGTGTGAAAGTTGTATTTGAGGAGTGCTGATTTGGGTGTTGCGGACAGCTTGGGCTAGAGTCCGGGCCGATGACCAGTGCGTCTACCAGTGCTGCCAACTTGCCGCTTGCCGCGGTCCATCGAGAATCCGGATGCCAAGACTGGCTGACCGAGGGTGGATTTCAGGTTCCGGATCACTACGGCAATATCGCGACAGAGTTGGCGCCACTGACCCACAGCGCGGCGATCTATGACGGGTCAGCCTGGGGTCGCATTGAGGTCTTGGGTGCCGACGGTCCCGGGTTGGTACATGGATTCTGCACCGTCAACACGCGGGAACTTGAAGAGGGGCAGGTCGCCTACGGGTTGGCCACCGGACCCAAGGGGCAAGTTCTTGCGGATATCACTTTTTGCGCCCACGCCGACCGTCTTTGGTTGCGCGTGCCTCCGGGTCAGGGCAGAGCTCTGCGCGATCATTTGGGTAAGTACGTGATTACCGAAGACGCCGAGTTCCTGCCGATGGGAGATCTGATTCCGGTTTGGGTTTTGGGTCCGCAGAGGGAGGATATTCTGGGTCGCTTGGGGGTAGAAGTGCCGCCACGTTGGCAGCATCACAGAACCGAAGTGCGCGGCACCGAGATTCAAGTTGAAAATAGTGCTCTTGCCGGAATTCCCGGGGTGTGCCTGTCGGTGTCGGCGTCGATTGCCGATCTGTTTATTCAAGAATTGGTGCAAGAGACGCAGATCTTGTGGGTTGGGAGACAGGCGTTGGAGTCGGCCAGGATTGCCGCTGGTGCTGCGCGCTGGGCAATCGACTTCGACGCTCAGACTTTGCCCCAAGAAGCCGGGCTCAACGCCACCGTGGACTACGAGAAAGGGTGTTATCTAGGTCAAGAAGTGGTCGCTCGGCTGCATTATCGAGGTCAAGAGCAACGGCGACTGTGCGCTGTGATGGTGGAGGGGGCGATGGAGACCCCGGTGGCGGTCAACCATGACGGTCAGCAGGTTGGCATGGCGACCAGCATCAGTTGGATGCCAGATGATGGGGCAGAACGGCCCGGAATCGCGATGATCCGACGCTCTGCTTTCGCCACCGAGAGTGAGTTTCAGGTCGGGCGGTCCAGTTTGCGAGTGTTAGGTTTGCTTGCAGCTGATCGACATGGCCTTCCGGGGTTGATCGAGAGCGTTGAGATAGCGAACCCGGAGAAGACACAAGAGTGAGCGGTTTGATTTTATTTTTGTATAGGGGAAGAAAATGACCAAAGAATTGACAGCGGAATTCATTGGAACCTTTGCACTGATCTTTATCGGCGCTGGCGCCGCAGCGATTGGTGCCGGAGGCTTGGTTGGCGTGGCTTTGGCCCATGGCTTGGTGGTCTTGGCTTTCGCCTATGCCCACGGCGATATTTCGGGATCCCACATCAACCCTGCGGTCACTGCCGGAGTCTGGGCTGCCGGCAAGATCGACACCGGTCGCGCGGTCAGCTACATGGTGTTTCAGTTGTTGGGTGGGGCAGTAGGTGCGTTCACTCTGCGTTGGGTGCTGGGAGGCGCGGATTCAGGCCTGGGCCTGACGCAGCCGAGTGATAGCACCACGGTAGCTGCGGCGGTGGTGCTGGAAGCGATCCTGACTTTCTTTCTGGTCAACACGGTGTTGCATGCCGCGGTCAGTGGCAGAGCGGGAAATCTGGCTGGGGTGGCAATTGGTTTGACCTTGGTTTTTTGCATTTTGATGGGCGGACCGTTGACCGGTGCCAGCCTCAACCCCGCGCGCTCGCTGGGTCCGGCCATGGCGACCGGTAACTTCAACTTACTGTGGCTGTACTTTGTCGGTCCGGTGGCCGGAGCGGTGGTCGCTGGGGGTCTTTACCGCCAGTTCATGTCCAAGGGCTAAAGGGCTAGGCGCGCAGAAACGACCGCCTTTGACGTCGCGTGGGGCGAGTACTCGGTGCTCGTGGTGGTGTTCGCTACTCTGGCGTTGGAGTAGCTACGCATCCGGTCATATAGCATCGCTTGGTGAGCGCTCAGAATTTTTTTCCTCTGGATGTGAGCGCGTAGGTGGGTGGCCCGCAGGCAGCCCTGCAGAGCGCGACCTCTTCGCTCAATTGATTGATCTGGCCCTCGTCAATTTGGCCCAAGCTAAAGAGTGCGTCGAATTGTCTTTCTCGCTCCACGATCAGGCTCCCAAGTGCTACCGCCTGATGCTTCATTTGCGAAAAGGTCGCTCGGGTTTGTTCGATTTGATCGGTTGACAACTGAAGTCCGTCCACTAGTTCGAGCACATGTTTGGAGCCGGGGTAGTGGTTGAGTTCCATTGCACTGGCAAAACCCATTTCCACTCCGCTCAGGTACTGCTCGACTTGTTCGGCAGAGAGTGCCTTGATCGGACGCGGCTCTTGTTCTGCGTGGGGTGCTGGCTGCGCCACAGAGGGACCAGCGGCTGCCAAGAACAAACTGGAAAACATGAGGAGTAGGCGCATGAAACATGCTACGAGGCCTCGCTACAGCCGAATTTCTCCAGTCAGGTTCTAAACCGTGAACGAAGACCCACAACCACAGGTTCCCATGGCATTCGGGTTGTGGAACTTGAAGCCAGTTCCGGTGGCGCCCATCACGTAGTCGATGACGGTGCCCTGGAGATAGCGACCGCTGATGGGATCAATAAATACCCGCAGACCTTCGTATTCGATCACCGTGTCGGTGGCTCGCGGTTCGGTGTCGAAGTCGAGTGCGTATTCAAATCCGCTGCAGCCACCGCCGCGCACCGCAATGCGCAGACCCGAATCAGGCGTCAGTTTCTCTTCGTCGCGGGTCAAGCCGACCATCTTGACGGCTTTTGAGGTCAGTCCGATGGGTGGATTCTCAGTCGCAGTTGCGGCGGGCTCGGGAAATGCCTGAGCCTCGGGCGTTGTGGAGGAAGTTGGTTCGGTTTGCATGAAAAATCTCCAGTCGGTTCATAGGGTGCAACGATTCAAAGATCGTATTCATTCCCGACCGACTGCCAAACTAGCGGTTTGCCCGATTCCAGGTCAAGCGGGCGAACGCTCAAACCCCCAGTTTGGCATCGCTAGACCCATTGCGACTCCGTCAAAGGTAGGATCACGCCGTGCTGCGCGCGGTAGTTTTTGATTTCAACGGAGTCCTGGTGGACGATGAGCCTCTGCATCTGGAATTGGTGCGGCGGTTGCTTGAAGAGGAAGAAGTCTCCTTCTCCCCGGCTTTTTACAGTCGTCGTTTGCTGGGGATCCCGGATCGAGAATGCTTCGACGTGGCGCTTCGGGCTTCGGGAGACGAGGACCCGTCGGTGCGGGTGGAGCACTTGGTGCAGCGCAAAGCAGAGATGTATCAGAAGATCGTCGAACGCCAAGGTTTTCCCGAGTTTCCCGGCGTCGCCCGTTTGGTCCAAGATGCCGATGATCGGGGATTGATGCTGGGTGTGGTAACCGGCGCCCTGCGATCGGAGGTCGATGGGGCGCTGCGCCAGATGGATCTCGCGGGTCGATTCAAGGTGATTGTCAGCGCCGAAGACGTTTCTGCCGGTAAGCCCGACCCCCAGGGCTACTCTCGAGCGGTGGCTGCTTTCAACACCGTGCCGCCTTTGCCCTCGCGGATGATTCATCCCCATGAGGTGCTGGCGGTGGAGGACACTCCCCAGGGTCTATGGGCGGCGCACGTAGCGGGTCTGCGGCGACTCGGCGTGGCGCACACCGTGAAACGCGACCACTTGGATCTAGCCGAAGAGGTGGTCGACGGCCTGGGCGGTTTGAATGTCGATCAGTTGGTCGATTTGTTCGGTGGGGTTGGCTAGCCAGTCATTTTCTGGCGAGATGGCGTGCGGAATCGGCAATTACTGGATCGGGATTCGGCCCGAAAAGCCTTCCACGTAACCGTGATGATGCCCGATCGTCGGTTCAGGATATTGCCAGCAGTAGTAGCCGTCGCCTGAGTCCCAGTCGACCAACCAAAGGTCTTTGGGATAGCAGCCCAACGCGCGAATCTGGCGCTGCCAGTCGTTGAGCATCGCCTCGGTCGCGGCGCTCAGTTCGGTCCGCTTCTGTTCTAAATCCTCGCGACTCTTGATCTGGTGATTTAACGATTCGATCTTGTCGATCGTCTCGCGAGTGATCTTGCGAACTGCCGGCAGCAGGTCCAGTGCCTGACGGTAACTGAAAATGGTTCCAGAAGATTCCATGGTTACAAATGGCGAGGTGAATCGAAACAGGCTGGGAGCAACCCGGTTAGGAATGATAGGGAACGTAGCAAGCGCGGCAGCGTGCCTCGTAGCGCTCGGTGTCGCCGACTTCCACCTGGGCGTCGCCGCCGGCAATGCGCTGGCTGTAGTGAGCGTTGGCACCACACTGCACACAGACCGCGTGCATTTTGTCGACGTGTTCGGCGAGCGCTAGAAGCTCTGGGATCGGTCCAAAGGGTTGCCGCAGATAGTCTTGATCCAAGCCAGCCACCAAGACCCGAATTCCGCTGTCGGCCAAGCTGGTGACTGCGTTGATGATACCGCCGTCAAAAAACTGCGCTTCGTCGATCCCGACCACATCGATGTCCTCGGGAATGTACGAGATCAAAGCCGCGGAGTCAGGAACCGTGACCGCATCGATCACGCGATTATCCCGAGTGACCAAGCGAACTTCGTCGTGGCGCGTGTCGGTCAACGGCTTAAAAACCAAGATTTTTTGCTTGGCGATCAAGGCGCGGCGTAAACGCCTCACCAATTCCTCGCTCTTACCGGAGAACATGCCTCCAGTGATGATTTCGATCTGTCCGGGAGAGGCGGCTGGAGAAGGTCGTGAACGCATGAACGGCGGATGCTATCGCAGCTTGGAGTCGGTTTCGTCGGGATTACTTGAGGACTCCGAGTCGTCGTCGGAACATGGGCTTCCGTCCGGTGCGTTGGCTGGCAGCGGAGTCGGGTGGCCGTCGTCGTCGACTTGCACATAGACCACTTCGGCCTGAGTGACGATGACCTTGTCCCCACCGCGCAGTCGGCGTTCTGCGGTGACTAAAACGTGAACTGAGACCGAGGTGCGACCGCGGCGAAGAGTTTTCGCATAGAAGCTGACCAGATCCCCAACGAACACCGGAGCGACGAAATCGACTTCGTGAACCGCGACCGTCAGCAAACGTCCATTGGTGCAGCGGTGCGCCTCGACTGCTCCCGCTTGATCGATATAGGAAAGGATCAAGCCGCCGAAGATGGTTCCCAAAGCATTGGTGTCCTTGGGCATCATCATCACCCGAATGGCTGGCTCTCCGTAGTCAACGGGATCGGGAAAAGCAAGATCGGGAAGGGACGATTTTGGATGGTCGTGCGTCATTTTCTTATTCCGTTTGCTTGATAGATCGCCAGGGTCACAGCTTCCTTTGCCGTGCTGGCTTCGACGATCGGCTCGAGTGAAGTTCCCTGCAGAGGATTCAGCTGCCAAGTTGCCAAGCCGATGACTGGTCGCCCGTGTTTGAACGCCAGGGCAAATTCCTACAAGGCACCTCACTCGCCGCCGACGGCAATCACAGCCTGGGCGGACAATACCAGCACTCGACTGCGCCCCTGACCGAGCCCTGTGTGGATCGCTAGGTCGATCGATTCATCGGCGTCGTCGGGATTCGGCTGGGCCGTTGGATAGATTCCCAACGTGGTTCCACCATTGGACTTTGCCCCTTGATTGGCGGCGGCCATGACCCCACGACCAGCGCCGGTGAACAGGATCGCTTCCCGTCGAGCCAGTTCTGCTCCAACCTGAAATGCCAGGCGCGACAACTCTTCACTGGCAGTTGCGGCTCCGCATACGGCAATCTTGAGCGGCTTCATCGCATGCTATCCTAGCCCGCTCGTCGGCAAATCTACCGGCGCCAACTTCGGATCAACCCTTCAGCACGATCATGGGCGACCAACCGTCTGACAAGACCCAGGCCGAAATTCGGGCCAAGAGACAGGCCAAAATCTCCGAAGAGGTCGAACTAATGCGCCAGGTCGCCAGTGGCGACGATCGAGCCCTGGAGGAGATCTACCGCCGCTACGCCGGGATGCTCAAGGCGTTGATCTTGCGGGTAGTGGCAGACTACGGTGAAGCCGAAGAAATCTTGCAGGAAGTGTTCGTCCAAGCCTGGCGTCAGGCTGATCGCTACAACCATCAGCGGGCGTCGGTCTCGACCTGGTTGGCGCTGATTGCGCGCAGTCGTTCGATCGACCGAATACGGACTCGAAAAGTGGTGGCCAGAACCGCGGTGTCGGCGCAGCTGGAAAAGGGCGACGAACACCAATCTCCCGAAGGCATGACAGACGTATTGACTCAGGAGCGCCGGAAGCGATTGTCGCAGGCGCTGAACAAGCTGCCCCAAGAGCAGCGGACGGTTTTGGAATTGGCTTTCTATCAAGGACTCACACAGCGGGAAATCTCAGAGCGCGAGAACATCCCGTTGGGAACCGTCAAAACGAGAACTTTGCTGGCGATGAACAAACTCCGCCGTAGTTTGGCTTCAGAGATTGAAGATCTGCTGTGATTGAGGGATATGCCACAGGTTGAACCTCTGGCCGAGGAAACTGGTAGTTGAGGGAAATTTTGTGGCTGAGGAAAATAAAGTGAACGACGAATCAAGAAAACTGCACCGTAGCGATCTGGCCGACCCACAGCCCGTAGACCTAGCCGAAGCAGAGCAGGTGGAAGCGGCCCTGGATCCGTACTCGGAAGATCCAGAGCTACGTCCGTGGCGCGAGGTCTGGGGTGCTTTGCCGGTTGCTCTAGATCGCGTGGCGCCGGAGGGGTCGACTTGGAACCAGATTCAAGCCCGAGTTCAGACGGACCACAGCGAAACTGAACCCATCGCAGACGACAACGTTCGCCCATTTCAGCCCACAGACACCTCCCATCTTGATTCTCAGCGATCGTGGAGTGCGACCGCGATGCGTTTGGCGGCGGTGCTCATTGTTGGTCTAATGGTGACCTCGGCCTGGCTGGGCAACCAAGTGCGGGCCAAGAATGCCGAGATTGCATTGTTGCAACAGCAGGAATCGTTGTTTCGCCCTGTGAGCGGTGTGCTGCCGGTTGGTGGGGTGCCAGCGGTGAGTGCTACCCATATGGATTTTGTTGCCGCTGTCAGTGTCGAGTCTTGCAGCTTACAAGCTCAGGGCGACGAAACCGGAGCCCGCGGCTGGCTTTACATGGGTGGTGCCGATCCCAGTTGCCTGCTGGCGGTGGAAGGCCTTCGTCCCTTGGCTGAGGGCCAGATCTACCGCGCTTGGTTCCGCAGTCAAGGGCGCGCGATCCCCATGGGGGTGGTCGAAGTGAACGGCGAGCGGGGTGAAATGTTCGCCTCCGCAGTCCCGGCCAATGTAGAAGCGGTGTTCGTCACCGTCGAAGCGGCGGGCACGACTCACAGCGCCCCACAAGGGCCTACCGTTCTCTACGGCGACGCCGTAACCGCTTCTCTCTAGATCTATTGGGGACGCCGGGATGGGAACCCGGGTAGGGGCTAGGTTTACTCCCGCTCGCGGTGCTTGGTCGCCTGGTGCTCGATTCTAGCTCTTGATACAGTACGTCCCTCCGAGTGCTGGACAAGAGTGTTTTGGGCCATGACATGTTGGACGGCGAAGAAGACAGGCCCTATCGACGGGAGAAAATCATGGTCGACTCAAACAAGATAGACGCCCCTACGGATGACGGCGACGTGATCGCCGCACCTTCTCCGATGGTGTTCATCAGCCATGATTCCAGAGACGCGGAACTCGCCGAGGCATTCAGTAAGCTCCTTAAGAGCGTGAGCGCCGGAATGATCAAGACGTTCCGCTCATCGGACAAGAAGGGCACCGATGGGATCGCCTTTGGCGAGGAGTGGTACAAGCGACTGATGACACAGCTTCAGTCCACGTCTGATGTCGTCTGCCTGTTCACGGAGCGAAGCCTCGATAGGCCGTGGATACTCTTCGAGGCAGGCGTAGCGAAGGGAAAGCTCGACACTCCAGTTGTGGGTGTTGCACTAGATGTATCTTTGAGTCAAGTCAGCGCGGGCCCTTTCTACCAGTTCCAAAATATGGACGATAGCGACGAGGACCTTAGGAAGCTTGTCCACCAATTGGCAGAACGCGTACCGGGACTTGAGCTTGATTCGGATGTCGTAGCAAGTCAGGTTGCCGCGTTCAAAGAAGCCAAGGCCGCTATTGCCAGCTCGATGTCTTCGACTGGAGGTAAGAAGGCTAAAGTCGAAGACTCAGAGGAGCGGTCGCTTGCGAAGCTGGCGGAGGAGATGAAGACTCTGCCATCTCGAGTCGCTGAGCGCTTGATGAATGAAGGTGACCCACTGCGCCGTCGGCGAATGAACAGGTTCCACCCAATGATGTTTGAAGAACTGGTGAATATGACGGACGATGCAGGGGACCCCGTTTTCATTTTGATGGCCGCAAGCATGATAAGAGACGATGTGCCCTGGCTCTATGAACTCGCAATGGAGGCTTACCGTGCCGTCAAAGACGGCGACACCAATGACATAGAACGGGAGATAGCACGTTTTCGGTGGGTCTCCAAGCGTCTGATGCGAGGGCCCTTCATGGAGAAATTCGAATTTGACCGAAAACAGCACCACATGATCGTCATGGGGTTTCCGCAGATGCTTGAACATTTCCTTCACATGGCACTAGAAGAGAAGACAGCGTCGCTAAAGGCAAAACCCCGGCCATCGCCACGTCGAAAGAAGCCCGGCGGATGACGCGACTGTAGGCGACCCGAGCGTCGCCGCCTAACCAATCGCTACTGCGGACACGGGCCTTCGGCCAGCGACGCTGAACTCAAGAGCTGTTACTTGCCGTGATTGTTCCCGTAGCACGGCGTACTACGCTAGCTTTCAAAACGCTGTTTCCAAATGGGGCGTGATCACCATTCATCAGGATGCGACCTCTAATTGCGCGCCGAAGGCGGCCGCGAAGGTCTCAATTCGATCCGACTCGGCAGAGCGCGATCCGGGTAGCGCAGGACATCGGTCACCGCCTTGGCGACGTCATCTGCGGCTAACTTCCAAGAGTCATCACCGCCGGTATTGAGATTGAACTCGGTGGCGACGCTACCGGGCAGGATCGCTACTACCTTGACCCCATCGCCGCGCAGGTCGAGCATCGCCGCTTCTGACATCCCCAAGAGGCCGAACTTACTGGCGTTGTAGGCGGTGCCACCGGCGAACGGATTGCGCGATGCCAAGGAAGCGATATTGATAATCCAGCCCGATCCCTGTTCCCGCATGGTAGGCGCTACCGCGTGTAGTGCGTAGAAACAGCCGTCCAAGTTGGTAGCAAGCACCCGGCGCCAGTCGGCGGGGGAGAGTTCGTCAACCGGCGCGAAGTAGCCGACGCCGGCGTTATTTACCAACAGATCAATCCGGCCTTCGTGCTCCAGGACTTCCTCCACCAGGGCGTCGACCGCCTCGTGGTCGGTGACGTCCACCACCCGTCCTGCCAGACGGTGGATGAACTCATCCAGATCATTCAGTGTTTGCCCCACGGTCTCCGGTGAACGGCCACAGAACCAGACCTTCCACCCCTCAGCCAGCAGCTGCTGGCAAACCGCTCGGCCAATGCCGCGGGTGCCCCCGGTAACGATTGCGACTTTGCTGTGACTCGTAGCGTTACTCGTCATGGCAGCAATCTAGCACTGTGCAACCCCAGTAAGGTGTCGACCGGGCACGCTCAACAAGAACGATGAGAGAGCTGCGGGAATGGAAACCGTGCTCGCCGTTGTTAGGCTAGGTGAAGGAGAACTTCTATGGGTAGCTACATATTAATGATCTTGCCGGCGATGCTGCTGTCGATGTGGGCGGCGGCCAAGACTCGTGGGGCATTTAAGAAATGGTCGCAAGTGGCTGCATCTTCGGGGATGACCGGCGCCGAGGCCGCCCAGCGGCTACTTAGCAGTGCCGGAATTACTGATGTCGAAGTCACTCGATCTCGGGGCATGCTGTCGGATCACTACAACCCCGGCACCAAGAAATTGGCGCTGTCCGAGGGCGTCTACAGCTCTCGGTCGATTGCCGCGGTTGGCGTCGCTTGTCACGAAGCTGGTCACGCGATTCAGCACGCCACAAAGTATCCGGCATTAGGCCTAAGAACCCTGTTAGTGCCAACCGCCAACCTGGGCTCCAGGATGGCCTTTTTCATTGTCATCGCTGGTGCGTGGATGAGCTTCAGCGGTCTGATTTGGGCCGGCGTAATTCTGTTCAGCGCTGTCGTACTGTTCCAACTCATCACTCTTCCTGTCGAATTCGACGCTTCCAATCGGGCCAAGAAACTGATCGTCGAACAAGGGATTGTTTTTGAAAATGAACGCAAGGGCGTCGACAAAGTCCTCAATGCAGCGGCCATGACTTACGTCGCGGCGGCGCTGATGGGGATTTTGCAGTTGGTGTATTTCGTCGGGTTGGCGCGGAGGTAGGTGTGTCGATTTTGATTGCTACTGCTCCATGATCCTTGTCATTGGTAACTCTTACGAATCCTCAAGAGCGGGACCAATAGCAATCGTGTCACTGAAGTCGAACAACTTCGGATCGACAGAAACGCTGTCCATTCGGACACCCTCCGGAAGCCCTTGAACAGAATCAAGGATCTTTCTTGCTTGGCTGTTCGTGCTTCTAGCTATCTTTAGTTTCGCCTCATCAGCGTTGGCTTCGTAGACACGATATAGCTCGCAAGGAGGGTCATTTGCTGCCATCGTTGCTAGTTCAGCCGCCGAGATGTGGATTCGTCTATCAAAAGGTCCAGTCGTAGTTTTGACCTCGATTCGAACAACATCTTCTTCTACAACCTCGAAATCATAAGGGGCGACTGCGTAATCTACGGCTGTCCACTGAACAGATTTCAAGCACCCTTTGGAAAAGAGCTCCTCCAGATACCCGTTTACATGGAGTTCCCCTAGCAAGCCAATATCTTCCGCTCTTGCTTTGGCTTGGCGGAGGTCCTCTCGCGAGATCTGGCGGAGTACGGCTTCGCGCTGTAGTTGCCCAGTTGCTTCTGCGTCACCCATTGCAGCGTTGTCGATTGTTTCCTCGAGTAGCAGTAGCCTAATTGGGTGCTCGGATGGAGGGGCGGCGTTGTGAACGATGCTTTGGAGCTGACTTGGCGACAATCTCAACATCGAGCGTTCCCCAAGACCAACTGCTAGGTACTCGTGTAGCTTTCGATCACCTCTGGCGTTTTTCGCTATGAAAAATGATTGAATGGTTTCCGGGTGAGGCTCTCCATGGAACTCTAGAACCACGAAGTCTCCTGCTTCGAGCCTGTTGAAACGGTCGGGTGCCTCTTCGGGGTTGTGGACGAACTCGCCGTTTAGCCGCCAATTTTTGTACGCGTTGCCTTTGATGATTTTCCGCTGAAGACTCAGGAGTCCAAGTCCTCCTGGGCCGTATAGCTTCAGGGTGATGGGTAGTCGGCCGCTCGTCCTCAACACGGAATTGGCCAAACCCGGATAGAGTTGATTCGCAAAAACGTCCGCATTGAGATTGATGGACTTTTGATTTCCGGCTGGGTTGTTCCTGAATTGCCACTCGAAGAACGTAAGGTCACTCGGCGTCAGGCGCTTCACAGCAATACGTCGAATCACTTCGCGACTCCAATTGCAGACAAATGGTCTACTGATGGTTGAAATGGTGACAAGAATTCTGACGTGAGTCCTAATGTTCTCTGTATGTTTGCGGCAATAAATGCCGCCATGACCGGTGGAACAGCATTCCCAATCTGTCGGAATGCAGGGTTCATCGTTCCCGAAAAAGCGAACCCGTCTGGGAAGGATTGGAGCCGAGCAGCTTCACGCACTGAAAGAACCCTGGCTTGGCTGGAGTCGTAGTGGATGTGCGTATAGGAGTCCTTCCCAAGATGAGCCATCAGCGTTCTAGCTGGCTGCAAAGGGTCCATTTTTCGCCATCGATTAGGGAATTTTGATGGATCGTAGGGAGGTACGTATGACTTAAGTAACGACCTGTAATTCTGGGTTGATTTCGCAGGTCGTCCGTTACTCTCTGCGGCTTGTTTGAATAGTGATAATGCGAGCTGATGGGCAGCTGGGTAGTCGTCCCCTGGTTTCATCAACCGAAACAGCCGATAGTCGCGCTCGCTCAATGATCTGATGACGTGATCTAAAAGGATACCATCGGCCTCAAAAGCAGGCCATCGTTGCATTGCTTCTGCGTATTCCGAATTTCTTTCTGGGCGTTTATGCTCGATTGGCTTGTCAAACCTTCGGGCACCGCGTCGAATTGTGCCGTCTAGATGCCCCGTTATCGCAGGCAAATCACCAATCGCATCGAGCACAGTCGTTGGTCCGCGAGTACACTCATGGGCGCTTGGTGTTGGTACAAATCGCGTCTTGACTCCAAAGAGGCTGGGAATCGGGGTCGCCTTGAGTGCTACTTCGCGACTGCTCTTGTACCCCGGGGGAAAATCAACGGCGCAGATAGGGATTGGGAAACTCGGTTCCACATTGGCTAGTCGGTTGATGGCCACAAGGTAGAACCGTTCCCGCATCTGAGGAACGCCATAGTTCGCGGCGTTTAGCAATGTATAGGCGCATCGGTAACCAAGGTCTTCAAGGACATCACATACTTCTTCGCCGAGATTGTGCCCTCCCCAGTTCAAAAAGTCGGGCACGTTCTCCATTAGGAGCGCGACTGGCCGCAGACGTTCGGCGAATCGGAGGAAAGGGACGTATAGCATCGCCCTAGGATCGCGTTTGAAGGCCTCTGAGTGGGCTTGCACTTCTCGGAGTTTTGCTCTACCGACTCGGGTGAAAGCTGGACATGGAGGGCCCCCGATTAAGAAATCAACAGCATCATGGGGTTTTGAGTCACAAATCTCCGCGACGAATGCTTCGGGGTCTAAGGTGGTAATGTCGTGGGGTTTACTGTGTTTTTCTTGGTCGGCGTAGTGGAAGTTCCGCGCATAGGTATGAGCAGCATGCTTGTCGATCTCAACCGCTCCCAGGCTTGCACAGCCCGCGCGGTGAAAACCAAGCGACAGACCCCCAGCCCCAGCGAAGAGATCCAAAACTCTAGGTGCGCCACCAGCACGCAATCGGCTCAATTTCGAGCGGATACTGTTGTCGTAATTATTCATCTCAAAGTAAGAGACGCTTTGCGGTGCCATTTTCTTGCTGCCAAAGAGGATATCTCCACATGTTCGCTACTCAGGTCTGCCGATTACTGGAGATCATATTTTCCGACAAGTTTTTGTCTGAGGTTTGGGGACCGCAGTATCTTGGTCACTAACTGTACATACACGAATACGAAACGGCGATCCTATTTGCGAACTTCAACACCGCGAGTTCCATCACTGCGGATGCTAGCAGCTCCCAAGATCTGAAAGACGCTCGTTACTAGTTAGACAGGGACACCTAGTATCTTCCACAGTTCGCGAGTCTTTTCCTCTAGAACCTCATCATCTTTCGCTTCCAAAACCAACCGCAAATACGGCTCAGTATTCGACGGGCGGACGTTGAACCACCAATCGTCATAGGCACAGGTGATGCCGTCGAGGAAGTCGATTTCGGCGTCAGCGTATTCGGCGGCCAGTTCGTCGATCTTGCCTTGTTTGTCTTCGACCTCGAAGTTGATTTCCGGGCTTTTGGCGTAGCGCAGCAGCGGCGCGACGATGGTGGCCATCGACTCGCCGCGACGACGCAGCAAATTGAGGATTTCGATCACTGCGAGGATGGAGGAGTCTGCGTGGTTGGCGTCACGAAA
This sequence comes from Candidatus Multivoradales bacterium, assembly GCA_965248055.1. Taxonomy (GTDB): domain Bacteria; phylum Acidobacteriota; class Thermoanaerobaculia; order Multivoradales; family JAHEKO01; genus CBDCXF01. The sequence goes on along the minus strand of CBDFIJ010000004.1, from coordinate 1,340,936 downwards.
GTAGTAGTGACCGGCCAGTTCGCCGCCGCATAGCCCTTGCACCGCGCGCAGAGTGGCTTTCATGAAGGAGTGGCCGACGCGCTCGCGTACCGGGACGCCGCCTTTCTCTTCAATGTATTCGGCCACCGCGCGCGACGATCGCAGGTCATAGAGCACGTGCTTGCCGGGGTCAGAGGCCAATAACTCGCCAGCGATTAGGGCGGTGATCAGGTCACTGCCGATCGGCTCACCGGTTTCGTCGACGAAGGCAGCTCGATCCGCGTCGCCGTCGAAACAGATCCCTAAGTCGGCCCCGGTCTCAAGGACCAAGGCCGAGAGGTCGGCCAGGTTTTCTAGTTTCAGAGGGTTGGCTTCGTGATTGGGAAAGGAGCCGTCGAGTTCAAAGTAAAGCGGGATCATCTCGATCCCCAGTTTCTCTAGGATGGGTCGATAGATGACCCCCATGCCGTTGGCCGCATCGACCACCACTTTGAGTGGTTTGCGGTCGCCGTCACCGGCGACGCCCTGATCGACGAAGGACAGCGCCCAGGTGGAGTAGGCCTCAAATACCGAGGCCTCCGCGACCGACCCGTTTCCTGGCGACAAGGGAAACTGCTGCGAAGCGACAGTTTTCTCCAGCAACGGGATGCCGTGGTCACCAGATACCGGCCGCGCTCCACGGCGCGAGAATTTGAGCCCGTTGTACTCGGCTGGATTATGGCTAGCGGTGACCTGAATCCCGGCCGAAGTATCAAGATAGCCAACGGCGAAGTAGTTCATCGGCGTGGTGGCCATGCCAATGTCGATGACCTTGAGTCCGGCGGTTGTCAGGCCTTCGATTAGCGCAGCGGTTAGCGGTTCACTGTGGGTGCGCATGTCGCGACTCACTACCACCGTCAGTCCCTTGGCCCGGTCCGCTTCATCCAACACCTTCGGAAAAGCGCGGCCAATGTCGCGGGCGATCTCTTCGTTCAGTTGCTCCGGATAGAGTCCGCGAACATCGTAGGCTTTGTAAATTCCAGCCATCAAGCTTCTCCTCGGGATAAATGTATCGTCAATTGATTACAGTTTGTCGCCGAATGGCGAAGCGAAATTCCAGTTCGTCAACCGGTTCTAGGACTGCCTCCGGTCCTGGATCGTCGGTCCAGGAGACGGTCAAAGTCTCGCCGGCGATCCAATCGCGATGGGCGTCGATGGCACGCTCCAGCTCCGCGTCTGCAGAGTAGGCAACGACGATGCGGTCGGCGTACTCCAGGTCCATGTTCTTGCGCACGGTTTGCAGGCGATGGACCACCTCGCGAGCGCGTCCGGCGTCTACCAATCCCTGATCCAGGTCGCTGTCCAGCACCACCAATAACTCCCGGTCGCCTTCGGTAGCAATGCCTTCACGCTCGTTGAGCACCACTTCAACCTCTTCGTTGCTCAGAATCAGGGTCTGGTCCGCGACGGCGACCGAAATCTCTCCATCCCGCTCCAGTTGCTGCGCGAGCTGATCGCCGTCTGCGGCTTCCAGTGCTTTCTTGAGCATCGGCATGTTCTTGCCCAGGCGCGGGCCAAGCTTGGGGAAATTGGGGCGGATCTGGTGTTCGACAAACTTCGATCGGTCTTCGGCCCAGGAAACCTCGCTGACGTTGAGTTCTTCGCACAACAGGTCAACATACGGAGCCACCCGTGCTTCCATCTGGCTCTCCGCGGCGATCACAGTCACCGAACGCAGTGGCTGGCGGGTTTTGAGTCCGTGGCTGTTGCGCGCAGCATGACCGAGGCGGACGATCCGTTGTAGATCGCCGATCGCCAGTTCCAAATCGTCGTTGCGCTCCGTCGGATCGTGTTGCGGCCAAGATTCAAGATGGACGCTGTCGGCACAGTCGTCACGCTGGCTGCGAATCAAGTTTCGGTGCAGCACTTCGGCGACAAAAGGGGTAAACGGCGCGACCACATGGGCCAAGGTGGTCAGAACTCGGTAGAGAGTCTGGTAGGCGGCCTCTTTGTCGGCCCCGTCTAGGGCTGCTGTTTCGCCCGTTGCAGCCTCTCCCGCAATAGCACTGTCCCCGGCCCAGAATCGTTTGCGGCTGCGGCGGATGTACCAGTTGGTCAGTTCATCCAGGAATGTCTCTACCCCACGCGCGGCTTCTGCGACTCGATAGTTATCGAGATACCCCGAGGTCTCGGTCAAGAGACGCTGGAGTCGCGACAGAATCCAATCATCCAAGGTCGAGGGCGTGCCCTCCCGCTTGTTGTCTGGATGCCACTGGTCGAGATTGGCGTAGATCGAGAAGAACGACACTGCATTCCACAATGGCAATAAGAACTTCTGTGCTGCTTCGCGCACCAAGCGCTCGGAAAAACGCGAATTGACCGTTGGGTTATTGACACAAAAATACCAGCGGATGGCGTCGGCACCAGTTTTCTCGATCACCTGCATCGGTTCGACCACATTGCCCAAACGTTTGGACATTTTGCGACCGGTCTCATCGTTGACATGGCCAAGGACCACACAGTTGCGGTAGGCGACCGAGTCGAACAACAGCGTACCTAGCGCATGCAATGTGTAGAACCATCCACGGGTTTGATCGATCGCTTCCGAGATGAAGTCAGCCGGGAAGCCGACTCCAGTGGTGGGGTCAAATCCCTTGCCTTGATCGCCGCCCAGATGTGGCAAGTAGTGGTGCTGAGCAAAGGGCATCGACCCCGAGTCGTACCAAGCGTCGATCACATCATCGACTCGGCCGACGGTACCTTCATGGCAATCTGGACAAGCCCAGACGAATCGATTGCCGTCGCCGTAGCGATCGACAAACGGTCGATGTGGATCGAATTGCTCACGGTCATGAAGATCGTCTGGGGTTTTGATTTCGGCTAAGCGGAATAGATCCTGAAAGCTACCGACGACGTCGACATGGTCGCAGCGATTGCAGGTCCATACGGGCAACGGGGTGCCCCAGTAGCGTTTACGAGACAGGGCCCAATCGACTACATTTTCCAGCCAGTTGCCGAAACGCCCTTCGCCGACGTGCGCCGGACGCCAGCCGATGGTCTTATTGAGTTTGACTAGTTGTTTAGCGCGCTGGGTGGTGAGCACGAACCAAGACTTCGATGCGTAGTACAGCAGCGGAGTATCGCAACGCCAACAAAACGGGTAATTGTGGCGATAGGTCGCCGAGGCCAGTAGCAGGCCGCGCTCTTTGAGCTCCTGTTTAAGGATCTTGTCGGCGTCCTTGAACCACATCCCGGCCACCGACTTCATGCCGGTGAGATCCATCATTTTGCCTTCACCGTCGACGGTGAGCGCGAAGGGCAGGCCATAGCGAGTACCCGACTGGTAGTCGTCAGCACCGTAGGCAGGGGCGGTGTGGACGATTCCGGTCCCTTCCGAACGGGTCACATAGTCGGCGGTGAACACCACCCAGCCATCCTGGTCGTTGGGGGAGGGGTCGAATCCTGGCTGCTCAGAGGGATCAAACGGCGTTGCAAAGGGTCGGTCGTAGCGCAGACCCGCAAGCTCAGATCCGCGAATCGTCATCAACGCGTCTTGCTGCCCCAAGTCAACTTGAACCCGTTCGCCGTCTAGGTCATAGGAGTAGGGGATTGGCGTCTCGAGTTGATCGCCGATCAGAAACTGCCGATCATCCCCGGCTGGATCGGCAACCACCTTGTAGTTGAGCCCAGTGTTCACCGCCAACCCAGTGTGACCGGTAAGCGTCCATGGGGTGGTGGTCCAAGCCACCAAATGCAGCGCTTCCGCTAGCGCCACGGGTCGGCCATCTACCTCGACACTCTGTCCTTGGCGCAGCGGGAACAGCACCCAGACTGAGGGATCGTCGGTCTCTTGGTAGTTCTGCGCCACTTCATGGCTCGACAAAGTGGTACCGCAACGCGCGCAATACGGTTGAATCTTGTATCCCTCGGAAAGCAGTCCCTTGTCCCACAAGGCCCGCAGCGACGACCAAACCGACTCGATGTATTGGTTGCTGTAGGTGAGGTAGGGGTTATCGAAATCGGTCCAATAGCCGACCCGCTCACTCATCGCTCGCCATTGGCGCTCGTAGGTCTGGACGCTGTCAAAGCAACGGGCGTTGAACTCAGCAATGCCAAAGGCTTCGATCTGTTCCTTGCCTGAGAATCCGAGTGCTTTCTCGACTTCGATTTCGACCGGTAGGCCATGGGTGTCCCAACCGGCTTTGCGTAGCACCTGGTCACCTTGCATGGTGCGATAGCGGGGGAACAGATCTTTCACCACTCGGGTCACCACATGGCCGACATGGGGGACGTTGTTGGCGGTTGGCGGGCCTTCGTAGAACACGTAGGAAGGCCCTCCGGCATTGCGTTCCACCGAACGCTGGAAGATCTTCTCGTGTTGCCAGAATTCGAGTACCTCGGCCTCTAACTCGGGGAACGGATAGCCTGCTCGGGCCTTGGGAAAGGATCGATCTGCCATGAGAGCGTTAGCCGATCGAAGCGGGCGTCTGCGTCAGGAATCGCAGGAGACGGTCGCCAAAGGTAGCAGGGGATTCGAAATGGGGTAAGGAACCGACACCGTCCAAGACCTCGATTTCTGCCGCCGGAAAATGATTCAACCAAGTATCCAATTGCTGGCGAACCACCGGATTGCTACCACCTCGACCCCACGCCAGCCACAGAGGCTGTTGCAGACGGTCAACCCCATGACGCAGTCGGTGATTGAGAAAGCCAGCCAGATACGAGGCCAGAGCGTGGTGGGCTCCAGGTTGATGGCTGGAATCGTAGTATTGCTCAACGTCCTCGTCGGTCACCGCCTGAGGCTCGAGAAAAACGTCTCTCTCCAGGTGCTGCTTGATCGCCTGGTGACTGGTGTAGAGGTTCAGTGCGCCAGTGCCCAACACCGGCACTTGTAGCGCCTTGCGCAACAGGGCGTCGCGCAGATCCGGTTCTTCAGCGTCCAGATCAAGGCCGGACGGGTGAACCAGTCCTACCGCTTCGACCTTTTGCGGTTCATCAAGAGCCACTTGCAACGCGTAGGGCGCCGTTAGGCCGGCAGCGACCAGGGTGCTGGGAGCCCAAACCACGTCATCCAAGAAGTCGGAGATCAGGCGTACATAAATCGAATCGTCGTAGGCAATCTTGGGCCGTTGCGAGCGGCCCCAACCGAGCAAATCGGGCACGTAGACGGTGTGGGATTCAGCCAAGAGCTCAGCAACCGCACACCACTCGTCTCCGTCGTGCCCCGGACCCAACGAATGCAGCAGCAGAATAGGCTCGCCTTTGCCCAAAACTTGGAATGAGATTTCCCCATAGCGCCAGGAGTAGCGACTCGGTCGACCCCATTTCGCTTCGCCCAGCCGACGCGCCGAGCGGGCGATGGCAAGATTGACCAGTGCTGGAACGCCGATCGCTACGCCGCCCAGAATGAGGCGCTTGGCCAACCGGCCTCGGCGGGATTTTCGCGACTGTTCGTTGGGGTCAGAGACGCTCATCGGAGCGCCGAAGGTTACCATGGGCGGAGGCATCAGACCGGTCAGTTAAGCTGGTAAAAGGGGAGATATCTTGGCAAGTCGAGAACTCAGAATTGTGTGGGCCGGTCGCCATCGTGCGCCCGCCTGGGAGCCGCTTTTTGCTGATTACCGCAGTCGTATCCAAAGATTTATTCCGCTGCGCGAAATGGAAGTCCGCGCCCGGGGTGGCGATGAATCGAAGCGACTGATGCGGGAAGCGGAAGCGCTATGCAAAGTGGCAGATGGAACCGTGGTTTCCCTGGACCGACGCGGGAAACCCTTGTCGTCGAAACAATGGGCTGCGCGGATGAGCCAATGGATGGAGGCTCCAGACGGCGTGACTTTTGTCTTGGGATCAGACCTAGGAATTGGTCGAGAGTTTCTGCAGCGCTCGGATCAAGTGATCTCGTTCGGGCCAGTAACCCTGGCTCACCGCCTAGCCAAGTTGGTGCTTTACGAGCAAATCTACCGTGGCATTGCACAGCTTCGCGGAATAAAGTATCACCGGACTCCGATCGACTAGTCGGATGCCTGGAAGGAATCAACGATGCGGTCACGAGAGTTAGAGCGAATCAGAGCCAACTTGTTGGAGCAGCGTGCTGAAATTTTAAAGATGTACCACTCCGAGATCGAAGAGGGTCGGCGCGAGGAGGACACGGTCGAGGATCCGATCGATCAGGCGACTGCTTCCTACCAGCGGGATCTCAATATTGTGTTTTCCGCGGTCGACTATGAACGGCTAGCGGCGATTGAAAACGCCGTTGCAGCGCTCGACGCGGGCAGATATGGAGATTGCGCGGACTGCGGGAAGAAAATTGCTAAGGTTCGATTGGCCGCGGTGCCCTGGACGCAGCATTGCGTTGAGTGTCAGGAACGACAGGAAGCTCAAGTGGTTGACTAGTTGGACTGTAGATGAAGTTTAGGACTTTTTTCGTCATTCTCTTGTCCCTGGTGGCCATGGTTGCTGGTTCGTACCTGTACCAGCACAATGACGATCTCCTGCATCAACCTTTCGCCATGGGTGCAGGTCGCAGCGTGCCGTTGTATGGGGCGCTACTGGCGGTGTTCTTTTTGGGCTTCCTGCCGACCGTCGCGGTGTTGTTGATTGACACCCTGCGCCAAGACCTCAGTTCCCGCCGCCGCCACCGTGGTGAGCGCGAACAACGCGCTCTCGACGCGCTCTATCGTCGAGCCATGGACTCACTCGCCGATGGTCAGTGGTCCAAGGCAGAATCCGAGTTTGGTTCGCTGCTGCAGGATCGTCCTGAAGATTTTGGTGGCCTAGTGGGCATGGGCGCTGCGCTGCGTGGAATGCGCAAATTGGATCAGGCGTTGGAGGTACATCGAAGGGCGTCGGTGCTCTACCCGCAAAGCGTCACCCTGCTCTACGAACTGGCCGAGGACTATGCGGCGGCTGGGGAGTCGGATGTAGCGGCGGAAGTCCGCAATCGAGTGTTGCGTGAATTTTCTGGGTCGGGTCTCAAGGTGCTCAAGGCGCGCCGCGCGGAATCGATGGATCGGCGAGATTGGAAACACGCCTTAGAGCTTCAGGAAAAGATCGAAGCCTTAGCAGAACCGGTCGACTTGGCGGGTGAGGAAGAGATACGCCGCGGGCTTAAGTACGAACGGGGAGTCGCTCTCTTGGAGGACGGATCCACCGAAGAGGCCAAACGGTTGTTTCACGGTTTGTTGGAAGACGAACCCAGTTTTGCCCCAGCCTCGATCATGCTCGGCGAAGCTTTGGTGCTAGGAAATCGTCCAGAGTCGGCAGCCGATGAGTGGCAACGCGGGTACCAGCAAACAGGCAGTCCGACGTTCTTACAGCGTTTGGAGGACCACTATATTGAGGTCGGCGATCCAGCGCAGGCGATCAAGCGTTTACGCAGCCTGGCGGGGACCGACAATGGCTTGATTCCCCGTTTTTTCCTCGGACGGTTGTACTACCGACTGGAGATGCACGAAGAGGCGAGCAAGGTGCTCGCTGCGGTTGAGGAACCCTTCCGTCAGTCGCCGACCTATCATTTGTTGATCGCGCGGATCGCTGAGAAGAGAGGCGATCGAGATTTGGCAGTCGAGCACTATCGCTGGTGCGTCAAGCAAGCGGGTTTGACGGTCGCGGACTATCGCTGCACCAACTGCCGTGCCGAAGCTGACGACTGGACCGGCCGCTGCGCATCTTGTGGTGCCTGGAACGCTCTGGAATTGGACTTTGAAGAAGAACAGGTCGCCGAGGACCTGATTGGTGTCGTCGCGCGGCCGGTGTGGACGGTGCGCGAGGACAAAGTGCGCGAAGACTCGGAGATCAGTTCCTGACCCCAACCGCCTCCGATCAGACGGATTCCAGCGCTCCTGATTCTGTCGCTCAGGTACACCTAATCGTCGGCAACCTCACTCTTGCGGAGCCCAAGGCTCGCAAGATGGCTGAGCGTTTGGCGCGGGACGATCCCTACACTCTGGCACGTCACAAGGAATCGCTGGCCGGAGTTTTAGACGATCTTGAGACCTTTTCTTTGTTTGGCGAAGCCAAGGTGGTGATTGCCTTTGAGACCGCCTTGCTGGCGGACCAGAGCGCAGCGTCTTCTTTGGTCGATGCTGCGCTTGATGACCCGGTGAGTGATCCGAGCGCGAATCTCTCCGGTCGTCAGCGCTGGTGCGCCACCCGCCTCTATTCGGTGCTCAACATGTTTGGTCTTGACCCGTTTGCGGGATCTGCCGAGGAGGCTGTCGCTGATCTGCCGGACCATGTTCTCAAGGGCGCCTCGGGGCGCATCGGTGCTGCTCGAGTCAGCGAACGGCGGGAGCAGTTGGTTCGATTGCTCCAGGCTGGGCGAGAGCAAGAGGTCGCGGTTCATTCAGAAGCTGTGGTCGAGCGCATCGCGGCGGCATTGGAGCACGGTTTTCCGCCCGGCCATCACTTGATCTTGGTCGAGTCGGCGGTGGATGAAAGCCACCCTTTGGCGAGTCGGCTCAAGGCCCTCGATGCGGTGGTTGGGGTTGGTGAGATCACCGCTCAGCGTCAAGGTGGTTGGCAGGGAGCCGATCGGCTGGCCGCTGCCCTGGCGGCGGAGACCGGGATCAAGGCAGCCCCCGCTGCGATCAGAGAATTGGCCGAGCGGACCCTGAGACGTAAAGCTCGTGATCGATCGGGCGTTGTCGACGCCGACAGTGCGGCTCGATTTGCCGCCGAATACCGCAAATTGGCGACCTACGTCGATGCCGAAATCACGGTGCAAGATGTACGGCGGGTGGTTGCAGATCGTGGCGATCAAGACGTTTTCCAGATCATGGACGCGATTGGCGAGGGAAAAACCGGCGAGGTCTTGCACCGCTTCACCCGATACATGGATGCCGCGTCCGATCCAGAAGCAGCGCGCCTGGGATTTTTCTCCCAGCTCGCCGAGTTCTGTCGTCACTTGGCCTGGATCGAAGCTCGCTTTGAACAGACTGGGGTAGAGCGCGGAATGAACAACTACCCGCAGTTCAAGCAGCGGCTGGCACCGATCCTTGCCGCCGACACCGGCGTCGACGCATTGCACAAGATTCATCCGTTTCGATTGCACCGGGCTTATCTGGCAGCTTCGCGCCTGCGCCCCGGTCGTGGCGCCGAGCTACCGGCGAAGGTGCTGGTCACCGAAAGACGAATCAAGGGTGAATCGCGGTCAGCTGATTTGGCAATCGATGCCTTGCTCGCGGATCTGTGCGCCACCTTGGCCTGAGAGCGCTAGCCTAGCGGAAGTTGGCCGAGCCGTTTGAGGTCGGTATCCCAGCTTGCACCATGCCTGAATTGCCAGAAGTTGAAGTCCTGAAGCGCACTCTCGAGCCTCACTGCGTAGCTAGGACGATTCGCATGACGGAAGTATTTGAACCACGGCTGCGCGAGCAAATCGATCCGATACCGTTTCGAGCCGCGATGCGCAACCGGACGATCGAGCGACTCGAGCGGCGTGCTAAATACCTATTGCTCAAGACCTCGGGCGATCGGACTTTGTTGGTGCATTTGGGGATGAGTGGCAACCTGTCTTGGACCAAAACACAGGTTGAGCGCGAGAAGCATGACCACGTCCGGTTCCATCTCGATGACGGGTCTTTACTCAACTATTGTGACCCGAGGCGATTTGGTCTGTTGGCAGTGGTTGAAAACGCCCAACTCGCTACCGACAAACGGCTGGCGCATCTGGGTGTCGAGCCGCTGTCGGCGGGGTTGGACGGAAACACCTTGCGCACCCGGGCAGGTGGGCGCCGTCGGCGAATCAAAGAATTCTTGATGGATCAAACCGTGATGGTTGGGGTTGGAAATATCTACGCTTCTGAAGCATTGCACCGAGCAGGGGTGCATCCGGGCAGAATGGTCTCAAGAGTTTCGCTGGCAACCTGGAATAAGGTCGTAGCAGCGATTCAAGAGACCTTGACGCGGGCGATCGACCGAGGGGGCTCGACGCTCAATGATTTCCGCGATGGTACCGGGGAGAGCGGCTACTTCCAGATCGAGCACGCCGTGTACGACCGCGAGGGAGAACCGTGTCTGCGCTGCGGAGCCAGCATCCGGCGTTCGGTCTTTGGCAATCGTTCGACCTACTACTGTCCCGGATGTCAACATTGAGCGTCGAGATGCTGAACCGAGAAAGGACTGTCCGACCATGACCGATCAACCGGCCCATCGCGGCTCATTGGGAGTTCCTATTCGCGCGGTCGTGTTTGACATGGGCGGGGTGTTGGTCGATTTTGGGCCGAGCGAAGGGATGCCGCCCAGCGCTGAAGATTGGCGAGGACGCCGAGCCATGCTCAGCCTACTTGCGAAAGACGGACGACGCTGCGCTCGGCTGCAAGAGGCTGACTTGGATGGTCTGGTGTTCGCTCCGTGGCGGCGGGCACACCAGACTCGGCAGCAACGGGGAAGCGAGGCGTCCTGGACGCCCTATTTAGATCGGCTACGGCAACACTATGGGTGCTCGATTCCGGACATCGAGCTTCTCGCGGCGTGGTTTCGTCCATATCTCGAAGAAATTACCTGTACCCCGTCGGCCCGTACGGTTGTGGGTGAATTGGTCGAACGGGGCTTTTCTTGCGCCTTGGTGTCCAATGTTCCGCTGCCCGGGGAGATCTATCGACCAGTGCTTGAGCAAGGAGGCCTGTGGGATCTATTCTCGGCGCATTGCTTCAGTTATGACGAAGGGGTGCGCAAACCGTCGCCAGCGATTGTTCGGCGCGCGCTTTCCAGGCTCTCTGCAGAGGCTGCCTCGGCAGTTATGGTGGGGGATCGGAAATTTCCAGACGTGGCTGTGGGTAGGATGGCAGGGATGAAGACGGTGTGGCTGCGGTCGAGGTTTGACGACGGCCCTGACGCGGATGCAACAATAGACGACCTCGACCAGCTGCGGCCCTTGTTGGCGCGCTGGGAATCACAACCGAGTTAAGAATTGATTGAGACTCGACCGAGTGAAAAGGAAAGTGCTTTGAAGATTGTCGGAATCACCGGAGGGACCGGTTCGGGGAAGACCACTTTGTGCCGCACGCTGGCCGCGCTATTGGGCTCTAGGGCTCGGGTTATTACCCAGGATCGCTATTACAACGATCTGGATTGGCACACTCACGACCAAGTGCTGCAGCACAATTTTGACCACCCGGACGCGATCGACTTTCCGCTGCTCCATCAACATCTAATTGGCCTCGTCCAGCTCCAGCCGGCAGAGGTTCCGGTCTACGATCTAGTCACCCATCGTCGCACCGACCGAACCGAAACCATTGCCCCGTCGGAGATCCTCCTGGTTGAAGGGATGTTAATCGGTTCCCAGGACTACCTGCGCGACGTCCTAGACTTTCTGGTCTACGTCGAGACCCCAGGAGATGTGCGGTTGATTCGCAGAATCCGCCGAGACATAGCCGAGCGAAAGCGTTCTGTCGACACCGTATTGCACCAATGGGAACATCATGTCTTGCCGATGCATTCGCTCTACGTGGCGCCGGCGAAAGAGTTGGCCAGCGTTGTTGTTTCTGGGCTGACGCCGCCGCAGGAAAATGCCTCGGAACTGCTCTCAATCCTCGACCATCCCTCAGCCTCCTGAACTAAGAAGGAACGATTATGCGCAAGCGATTTCTCAATACAGTACTGCTGTCCTCACTATTAGCATCCACCAGCGCAGACGCTGAGCAGACTTTGATTCATGCCGGAAAACTGATCGACGGAGTCAGTGCGCAATCCCGAGCTGAGGTCACGGTGGTGGTCGAAGCGGACCGGATCGTCGCCGTGGAAGACGGTTTTCGCACCCCAGCCGAGGGTGACACGGTGATCGATCTCTCCAGTTCGACCGTGCTGCCCGGACTGATGGACATGCATGTGCATTTGGACGGTGAGCTGAGTCCCAATACCTACTTAGAGCGGGTACAGAAAGAACGCTCGACATTTGCTATCCGTTCGGTGGTCTACGCCAAGCGGACCCTGGATGCGGGTTTCACCACCGTGCGCAATCCGGGGGACAGCGGCGCGACCACGGTGGCGTTGCGCGACGCGATTGCCCAAGGCTGGGTGCCGGGACCGCGTATCATTACCGCTGGAAAATCGATTGCCACCACCGGTGGGCATGCTGACCCAACCAGCGGCTTGCGTTCCGCGCTTGCGGCGGACGCTGGACCGCGTGAGGGTGTCGTGGATGGTGCAGCGGCAGCCGCGGAAGCGGTCCGTTACCGTTACAAAGAGGGCGCCGACTTCATCAAGATCACCGCTACCGGTGGCGTGCTCTCAGTCGCCAAGAGCGGACAGAACCCACAGTTTTCTCAAGAAGAGCTGGAGGCTATCGTCAACACCGCGTCCGACTACGGGTTTCATGTTGCCGCGCACGCCCACGGAGCGGAAGGAATGAAGCGGGCGATTCGCGCTGGGGTCCTGTCCATCGAACACGGGACTTTGATGGACGATGAAGTCATTGCGTTAATGAAAGAGCATGGCACCTACTACGTGCCCACCATCTTGGCCGGGGATTTTGTTGCTGCCAAGGCCGAGGTCGACGGATATTTTCCCGAAGTTGTGAGGCCCAAAGCGGCCGCCATCGGCCCCAAGATCAAAGACACTTTTGGCAGGGCCTATCGCGCTGGAGTCAAGATCGCGTTTGGCACCGACAGCGGGGTGTCTCCGCACGGGGAGAACGGGCGAGAATTCGCGCTGATGGTCGAAGCCGGGATGCCGGCGATGGAAGCGATTCAAGCGGCGACCATGACCGCAGCCGAATTGCTCCAGATTGACGACCGACTGGGCTCTGTCGAGGTTGGCAAAATTGCCGACTTAATCGCCGTGGATGGTGATCCGTTGAGCGATATCTCAACCTTGGAGCAGGTGAAATTCGTGATGAAGGAGGGGCGCGTTTATAAGGGGACACAATAAGAACAGGAGGGGACACAATAAAAATTGTGTCCCCTAAGAAGAATTGTGTCCCCTTATAGCCGCTCTAAGAGCTAGCGCTCCTGGCCTCGAGTTCCAACAGTTTCTTTTTTCTCCACACGCCTCCGCCGTATCCCGATAAGCGACCGTTGACGCCGATCACCCGGTGGCAGGGAATCAAGATAGCAATGCGATTGTCGCCGTTAGCCCGTGCGACGGCCCGCGCTGCGCTCGGTTGTCCGATCTCTTGCGCGATCTCGGAGTAGCTGCGAGTCTCGCCCACTGGGATCTCTCTCAACTGTTTCCAGACCGAGTTTTGAAACGGCGTGCCTGGGGTTTCGATCACAGTGTCGAATTGCCTCAATCGACCCGCAAAGTAGGCCTCCAACTGGTCCGATAGCTCAATGAGTTGCGGTGAGGCTCCAGGAGTCAAGACCGCGTTGAGTCGCGTGGCGAGAATCGACATCTGGCGCGGCAACATGCGGCGATCGGCAAACTCCAACAACACGACGGCATCGTCCGTGGCTCCTGCGACCATTGGTCCCAGAGGCGTCTGAATCCGGTTCATGACGATCGAGGTCACCTCGCGGCTGGCACTGGGTGCTCGCCCGGTGAGCTTCTGAAACGCCTCACCGAATCCGCTCAAGGATTCGAATCCACTTTCGAAAGCGGTGTCGATGACCGGGTTTCCATGGCGTAAGTGCCCCATGGCGCTGTTGATTCGTCGTGCCCGACTGTAGGCGTGAAACGTCATTTGATAATGGGACTGAAACCAACGTCGTACGGTGGCAGGGCTGAGACCTAGCTCTCGTAGGTCTTGATCGCGCCAGCGACGCGTCGGGTCACGGTCGATCTCCTGCAGTAGCCGGGTGGTCCATTCGGGAGTGGTCTGCTCGGAAAGGGGCGTACAGCGTTTGCACGGTCGGTAGCCCGCTAGCAGTGCCTCGCGTTGGTTGGCGAAAAACTCAACGTTTTCTGGCTTGGGCTTTCTCGCCGGGCAGCTTGGCCGACAGAAGATCCCAGTGGTTTGCACCCCGGTATAAAAAATTCCTTCATAGGTTGTGTCGCGCGCCAGGAACGCTTCAATCATGGTGGAACGAGGGGGAAGTTGTAGCTCTTGCATGGATCAATAATTGGGGATTGCGAAGATCTCAGCAACCGAAAAATGCACTGAGAACTTTTTCGTCGTAGGCCCGTGATCCAACGACCGCGAGTATCGACAAAGCGCTTAGAAGGGCCACAGAATCGGAATCAGCAGTGTCGAAATGATCAAGAACAATACGTTTAAGGGTATTCCGAACTTAACGAAGTCGAAGAAGCGATAGTTGCCTGGGGTTAAGACCATGGCGTTGGTCTGATAACCGACCGGGGTCATGAAGCAGGTCGATGCGGCGTAGGCAACCGCCATCACCAACGGCTTGGGATCGATGCCCAGTTTGCCGGCAGTGGAAATGGCGATTGCCACCATCAAGATTGCAGTTGCATTGTTGGAGAAAAACGAAGTCAAGATCGACGTCGCGCCAAACAGGATTGCCAACAACAAAGTGGGGCCCACCTGCTCGCCGACTTGCGAAAGGCTGGCTCCGATGATGTCTGCCAGGCCGGTGTTTTTCATTGCGATCCCCAGAGGGACAGTCGCCGCGAGCAAGAAGATCACCGACCAGTCGATTCCTTTGTAGGCCTGGCGGGTGGTTAACCGCCGCATCGCCAGCACGGCCACCGCACCGAGCAGTGCAGCCTTGAGGATTGACATCCAACCCAGTGCTGCGACCAAGACTACGGCCGGGATTATCGCCACATCGATCCACCAGTAGGGCGCCAGTCGGATCGGGATATCCAGTTCACCGAGCGGGACGAAGTCCGCTTTCTGGTACAGCGCCTCAATGCGAGTACGGGGGCCAAACACCAACAGTGTGTCCCACTGCTTGAGGTGAATCTTGCCCAGTTTCTTACGAATGGTTTCGCCGGTTCGCCCCAGGGCCAGGACAAAGCAGCCGAACGAGCGACGAAAATCGATCTCTTTGAGCGTTGATCCAACCAGCGAAGAGGTTGGCGAAAGTTGCAATTCCACCAATATGGTGTTGCGGTCGGAGAGCTCGGCGTCGTCCAGTTTGACGTCGGTCAGCAGCAATAGGCTTTTTTGCTCACGAAACGAAACGATGTCTTCCACCGACCCTTCGACGATCAAGATGTCGTCGGCTTGCAGAGGCGTGTTGCGCAGGTTCTCCGCGATTTTTTGTTCGCCGCGAAGGATCTCCAAAACCGTCAGACGGAAACGCTCGGCAATTTGCTCTTGCAGAACTGTGCGTCCCACCAGCGACGAATTCTCCGGAATCTTCAACTCGGTGAGGTAGTCGGTCAGCTGATACTTGCGAGTCAAGCTGGAGGTCTCGCGGTCCGGTAAATAACGCATCGGCACCAAGATGTTGTAGATCGTGCCAACCACGAACAGCACTCCACCCAGGGTCATGAATTCGAACACGGTGATTTCGGTGACGCCGTTGTCTTCCGCAATCGCCTTCACCAACAGGTTGGTCGAGGTGCCGATTAGGGTGGCCGTTCCGCCCATGATCGCGGCAAACGACAACGGCATCAGGATCTTCGAAGGGCTGAAACGAAAGTGGTGCGCCAGGTGAACCGCCACCGGCAAGAAGACTGCTACCGCCACCGTATTATTGATAAACGCCGACAGAATTCCCACCACGATCAACAGCACAATCGACGCGGTTTGCTGCGACTGTCCGGTCATGGTGGCGATTTGATGGCCCAGTTTGGAAATCGCGCCGCTCTGCACCAATGCTTGACTGAGGATGAACATCATCAGGATGGTGATCACCGCAGGGTTGCTAAACCCAGAGATCGCCTCCTCGGGGTTGATGATGCCGAATAGCAACAGTAGCGCTAGGCTGATCAGTGCCACCAAATCCACCGGCAACCACTCGCGGGCAAACGCAATGATCATGAAAACGACGATTGCGAGGAGGAGAAAAATCTGGATGGTCATGGCGCGAGGTCTCGATCAACCCAGGATTCAGGGCTGCCGATGAATGCTAGCAGTGGAGGGGGTTCTATGAAGGACGTTGCACGGTTACCGTGGCAACCTGCGATGCTTGTTCGATATCGCTGACGAAGGTCCAGGTGGTCTGTTCATTTTGTTCCGACAGGGTCCACCAGCTCGCTTGCTGCAGACTGACCGAGACTTCGAGGCTGCCCGAACCAGGGTAGGGTCGACCTGTTTCGTTGGTCCAGAAGTTAAACAGCCTCAAGCGTTTGGACTCCCCTGGCGCCACGGCGGTCAGGAAACTGTGGTTGCCGTAGACCGGAAGTTGATGGCTGGCGACCTGGACCTCAAATTCAAACGCGCTGGCGTAGTGCGACCCGTTGTTGCGGATCGTCACCCAAAGCTGACACAGAGTTTCCGCCCCAGCATTTTTTGGTGTCACCTCGACCTTTTCGACCTGGATCGGCGGAGTATCTTGGGTCTGGGCTGTGGCAGCTGGTTGCCAGACGGCTGAGTGCCCGGTGAAAAGAATCAACGCCGCTATCATCAGTGCCGTAGGGCGTGGAAGTTGCATACTCCTATTGTAAAGCACCGGGTCCGCGCTGTTAGAAAGCGAGTTGCAGAGGCCGGGTCGGTGAGAGGGAAGATGGTCCAAAAACGTTCCAAACAGCGAAAAGACAAGCGGCGCAAGCGCAGCTGGATGCGTTCGCTCGCGGTTCCGTCTGCGGTTGCCGTGGGAGGCGTGGGCGCGCTTCATGCGTTGAGGTCACTGGCGCACAAGAAGCTGATTTTTCGACCGGAAAAGTACCCCGCTGGCCTTTGGAACCCGGAAGAAGTGGGGATTCACGTTCGCGATATTTGGTTTCGATCGGACGATGGTGTCGACCTGCACGGGTGGTGGATCCCCCATCGCAGGCCGATTGCAACGGTTTTATTCTGCCACGGCAATTCCGGCAATATTGCTCAGCAGTTGTCAGCACTGCGTTATTTCAAACGCCTGAGAGTCAACGTCTTTGTCTTCGACTACCGTGGCTACGGCCGCAGTAGCGGTGTCCCCAGCGAGCAGGGCTTGTATCTCGATGTCCGCGCGGCCTATCGAGAACTGGTCGAGGGCTTGAACCAAGAACCACAAGAGATTGTGCTTTTTGGTCACTCTCTGGGAGGGGCGATCGCCATCGATGCGGCGCTCGACTGCCCGGTTGCTGCCATGGTGATTCAATCGACTTTTACCGATCTTCCTGACGCGGTGAAGAGTTCGTTTGCCGGGATGCCGTTCCACTACGCGGCGCGCAAGCAATTTTGCAGTGTGGAAAAGATCGGTCGGTTGGAGATCCCAAAACTATTCATCCATGGGGACTCAGATGACGTCCTGCCGCTTGCGTACAGCGAACGATTGTTTGAGAGTGCCCAACAGCCGAAGAAATTGTTGGTAGTGCCCAACGCGGGGCATAACGAGATCCACCGCTTTGGCGGACTGCGCTATCTGTGGACCATTTCGCGGTTTATTCGCGCCAGCGTGCATCGCTGACGCTGGTTCGACTTGGCTGACCCTAGCCAAGAGTCGCCGGTCGTCAAAATACCTGGGCTAGCGAGATCCCCAGGCTAACGAACCGTGGTCATCAATTTTCGCCCCAGCCAGCCCAGCAGGACAAACACCCCCAGCATCGCCCAGTTGTATTTGTGGCCGTAAGAAGCGGTGGGAAAATGGCTGCTGATCATGATGAAGATCAGTGGTACCGACATAAAACCGTTGTGTTTGGAGCGCTGGGTCGCTCGCTTAGCCAAAGTGGCGTCCGGAGGCGTTCCGGCTTCGGCGGCAGCGACCAGTTGTCGCTGCCCAGGGAGGATCCGCAGCCATACATTGGCTGCCATGATGGTGCCAAACAGTCCGCCGACGTGAATGTAGGCCGCCCTGCCACTCAATATCTGCGTCAAACCCCAGGCGATGGCGACTACCAGCAAGAAACACAGCACCATCCCTAGCCCCTCGCGCCGACCCAGGGGGGACATCCAGAAAGCGTCGTAGACAATCCATCCGCCCACCAGAGTGCCAATGCCGATCGCGGTCGCCGCGGCGACACTGGTGTCAGAACCGTATTCGACCAGCACTCCGCCGGTGTAATAGACCACCCACAGCAGCAGAAAACCGCTGATCCAGGTCAGCCCGGCCTCCCACTTGAACCAGTGCAGCACTGCCGGCATCTTGCTCGGGGCTAACTTTTGTTTTTCGACCCGATAGAAACCGCCGCTGTGGATCATCCACAGCCGGCCCTCCAGGTCTTCGTCGTCTACTTCCTCCAAGTGACTGTCCATCCAGCTGAACAGATAGGTTTGGCCGATCCACATAATCCCGACCACCACGTGAAACCAGCGGATCAGGAGATGTAGCCACTCTTTGAATGCGAAATCCATAAATCACCTCCGCGAGGTCTCGACGCTCACCGCAAGTCGCGTCGAAAGCATGAGTCTACTGCGCCGAGCTGGGCGCGGGTTTGGCTTGCACCACAGGCGCTGTTTGCTGCACACTGCCGCGGTCGATGAGTTTGATCGGACAAAGCCCCCCACGCCCCGACGGTCTTGCCAAAGTCAGTGGGGCAACCCGTTACGCCGACGATCTGGTCTTTGACAATCTTGTCTATGGCGCCACGGTACGCAGTCCGCATGCTCACGCCCAGATCGACGAGATCCGGATCAACCGAGACCAGGCGCGGGCGGAAACCGTTTTCATCACTGCCGCCGATTTACCGGGGATCAACGGGGTCAAGCTAATTACTGACGATTGGCCGATTCTGGCTAAACGCGAGACCTGTCACGTTGGCGAGCCGCTGGTGTTGGTTTCTGGATCGACGCCTCTGGAAGCACAACGCGCGCGACGGTTGGTAGAAGTGGACCTCACCCAACTGTCAGCGGTTTTGGACTTGGCCGAGGCCGCCAAACACCAGCCGATCTGTGCGCTGGGGTTTGGTGATTCCACGGTTGAGAGCATCCTAGAAACTGCCGACCGGGTCATCGAGGGTACTTATAGCACCGGCCTACAGGAGCATATTTACATCGAGTGCCAGGGGGTTACCGCGTGGTTCGACGGCGAGGTGCTGAACGTCGTCGGTACCATGCAGTGTCCGTACTACGTGCACAAATCATTGACCCACGCCTTTGGTCTCGAAGAGGCCCAAGTGCGGGTGCAGGCGTCGGCGGTTGGCGGCGGCTTTGGTGGCAAGGAAGATTTTCCGAGCATGATCGCAATCCATGCAGCGCTACTGGCACAGGCCAGCGGTCGTCCAGTGCGCATGGTCTACGACCGCCACGAGGACATCATCGGTACCACCAAACGCCATCCGGCGGTGGTGCGACACCGCACCGCGGTCGACGACCAAGGGGCCCTGCTGGCGATGGACATTGACGTCACCATGGACGGTGGCGCTTACGAAACCTTGTCCACCGTGGTTCTTTCCCGCGCTCTGCTTCACGCTGCTGGCGCCTACCGCTGTCCACGGGTGCGGATCTCCGGGCGGGCACTACGCACTAACACCCCGGCCAACGGTGCCTTTCGTGGCTTTGGTGCGCCGCAAACCCAGTTTGCGATGGAACGGCACATGGACCGCATCGCTCGCCAGCTGGGGGTGGACCCGCTGGAGATTCGATTGCGCAACGCGCTGGAAGCCGGGGACACCTTGCCCACCGGTCAAGTGCTGGATGAGACCACTTCCGCCCGCCTGTGTTTAGAACGGGTCGCAGCCAAAACCGACTTTCGCCGTCGTTGGCAAGAGATCGAGTCGCAGAGCAAGGATTTGGACGATGGTAAACCCCAGGTAGGTCTGGGTTTGGCGCTGTTTTTCCACGGTGCAGGCTTTACCGGCAATGGCGAGCGACGGATGCGCTCACCGGTGCGAACCCGGCTGCTGGCCGACGGCCGCATCGAGGTGCAGACGGCGATGACCGATATGGGGCAGGGATGCTCGACCATTTTCCCGCAGATGGCGTGTTCGGGCACCGGACTCGCCGAAGATGATCTGAGCTTTGCCTTGCCCGACACCGCCCAGGTACCTGACTCTGGACCTACGGTTGCTTCGCGTACCACCATGGTGGTGGGTGGTGCGGTGGTCGAGGCGAGTCGCAAGCTGCGCGACAAAGTACTTCTCACCTGGGCCGGGGAGCAAGCGGCTCAAGGACTGACTGTCAGCGACGGCTTGGTACGCGATGGCAACGGCTTGCGTTCGAGTTTCCGTGAAATCGCAGCCGAGGTCTTTCAAAAACACGGACCCTTGGAAGTGACCCACCGGCATCAGCCTCCGGTCGAGCAGGACTTCGACGAAACTACCTACCAGGGCAGCGCCTACCCAACCTACGCCTGGGGTGCCAATGTGGTCGAGGTGGAAGTGGATCCCGACACCTTGGAGGTTTGTCCTCAGCGGGTCACGGCGGTGTGCGAGGTCGGCAAAGCCATCCATCCGACCCTTTGCACCGGCCAGATCGAGGGCGGCGTGCTGCAAGCCGTGGCGTGGGGATTGATGGAGGAGATCAAGGTCCAGGAGGGTCGCTACCTCAATGACCGCCTGGCGACCTACATCATTCCCACTTTCAAAGATGCCCCAATTCTGGATGTGGAGTTGCTCGAGCGGCCTTGGGACGGCGGCCCGTTTGGCGCCAAGGGAATCGGCGAACTGCCGATGGACGGTGGCGCACCGGCTGCTCTGGCGGCAATTGACAACGCGGTTGGCATTTATCTCGATGAGATTCCAGCGACCCCCGAAAGATTGTTCAGCGCATCCTCATCAACCCCTGACGGAACCAGCCGATGAAAGTTGCGTTCGAACTCAATGGGGCTGCGGTTACCGTCGAGGGCCATCCGATGGATCGCCTCTTGGATATTGTGCGTCGTGAGTTTGACGCGATCGGTACCAAAGAAGGCTGCGGCGAGGGAGAGTGCGGTGCCTGCACGGTTCTGATGGATGGCGTGCCGGTGCTCTCCTGTTTGGTTCCATTGATGCAGTGTCGTGATCGATCGATCACCACAGTCGAAGGAGTGGCGGCGGGACCAACAGGAGAGTTTCTCGATCGCTTTGTCGAGACCGGCGGCGTGCAATGTGGTGCTTGCACCCCGGGCATCATCGTCACCGCTTGGGCGATGCGCAAAGAGTCAGAGCGACCGTCGCGGGCCGAAGTCCAGGAAGCACTGGCTGGCAACCTGTGCCGCTGCACCGGCTACGAGGGGATCTTTCGTGCCTTGGTGGACGACCCGACAGAAGAGGATGGAGCGTGACTCGCGTTGCGACTCCCTCCTCACTGGCTGAGGCGATCGACTTACTGCGCGCCGACCCCGAATTGCGACCGGTTGCCGGTTGCACCGATTTGATGGTCTCTGAGCCCGAGGTGCGCGCCGACTTGCCGGCGGTGCTTGATCTTTTGGCGCTTCCTGAATTGCGTGGCATCCGCGAGTCTTCCGAGGGGGTTACCCTCGGTGCCACCACCACCTTCTCGCAGATTCGCCGCGCACCGGTCGTGCAAGAGTACTTTCCAGCGCTAGCACAAGCCGCCTCCGAGATCGGTGGTTGGCAGATTCAAAATCGCGCAACCGTGGGTGGCAATGTGGTCAACGCCAGCCCGGCCGGAGACTCGTTGCCGGTCCTACTGGCCCTGGACGCAGAAGCTGTGATCGCCGGAGCAAACGGCGAACGGCGAGTGGCCTACGCAGATTTCACCACCGGCTATCGACAGACTGTCTTGCGGCCCGGGGAACTCTTGGTCGCCTTGCATTTGCCGATTCTCGCGCCCGGCACTCGCCAAGCCTTCCGCAAGGTGGGTACCCGCGCGGCGCAGGCGATCAGCAAAGTGGTGGTGTGCGTCGTGGCAAGGGTCGAGCAGGGTCGATTCCATGACTTTCGCCTGGCCGCTGGCAGTGTCGCGGCGGTGCCGCTGCGGCTGACCTCGGTCGAGCAGAGTATTTCCGGCCTGCTTGCCGAACCAGAGACCGCCGATCTGGCCGGTCGTCTAGCGGCAGATGCCGTGCAACCGATCGACGATGTTCGCTCTACCGCGGAATATCGCCGCTTCGCATTGCAACGGGTAGTCCGCCGGTTGACCCTCGAGTTAGCTGCTGAACCGGGATCACCACAGAGCTGAGAAATTCATGAATCCAACTTTGACCGACGAAGTTCTCGCTCCCTTGTTGGAACAACTGGCTAAGGCCAACGCCGAGGTCGCCCGCATCTATCCCGGTGATGACGGTCGCCGCCAACCGGTACACACGGTCTACGGTGGGGCACAGATCTTCAAGCGCAACACCGCTACCAGGCTGGGATCTTTGGCACGAGCCGCACTCGATCAATATGGCCCCGACGCGGCAACCTTTGCTAATGCGATCGGGTTGGACGAGCAGCTGGCAGAGCCGGTCTACGACCGGGTCCGCGACAAGTTGAGCCGCGAACCGGTTGAAGATTTCCGCATCGATTTTGAGGACGGTTACGGCAACCGCCCCGACGCAGAAGAGGACGCGGATGCCGAACGCACCGCGTTGGAAACCGTGGCCGGAATGCAAGAGGGAGCCTTGCCGCCGTTCCTGGGTATTCGGGTCAAGCCGTTGAGCGAAGAGTTGAAGGCGCGAAGCCTGCGCACCCTCGACCTCTTTATCTCAACCGTGGCCCAGGCGACCGGGGGCAATCTTCCGGAGCGATTCGTCGTTACTCTGCCCAAGATCACCAGCCCGGCCCAGGTTGAAGTCTTTGCCGGGCTCTTGGGCCGACTGGAGTCCAAGCTTTCTCTGAACCAGCCGCTGCGTTTCGAGATGATGATCGAAACTACCCAATCTATTTTTGACGCCAGCGGTCGCATTGCGCTTCCCGATCTGATTGCCGCTGGCGCAGGCCGTTGTACCGCAACCCACTTCGGCACCTATGACTACACCGCTTCGTGCGACATCACCGCGGCTTACCAGCACATGACCCATCCGGCCTGCGATTTCGCCCGTGACGTGATGCAAGTGGCCTTGGGCAGCACTGGGATCTGGCTCAGCGACGGTGCCACCAACGTACTGCCGGTGGCGCCCCATCGCGCAACCGCTGACGGCCCCGCTCTGTCTGCTGTGGAAGAAAACGAAAATCGAGAATCGGTCCACGACGCCTGGCGTCTGCACTACCATCACGTCCGGCACTCTCTAGAGCGCGCCTACTACCAAGGCTGGGATCTCCACCCGGCACAGCTGCCAACCCGCTACGCTGCGGTCTACGGCTTTTTTTTCGAGGGTCTGGACGCTGCCGCCGAGCGCCTGAGCAACTTCGTCGGCAAAGCGGCTCAGGCAACCCTGGTAGGAGACGTCTTCGACGACGCTGCCACCGGTCAAGGCTTGCTCAATTACTTCTTGCGGGCGGTCAACTGCGGTGCGATTAGTGAGACCGATGCGGTGGAGCGGACCGGCTTATCCCTGGATGCGATACGGGGAGGTTCGTTTTTGAAGATTGTTGAGCCTGGACGCAATAATAGTATTGTCGGTTTCGAAAACGATAGGCGTACAGACTAAGAGTCAATATGGCCGCGAACTCAAACTCCGCCTTGGGTGTGACCGAAACGCTTATGCGTTCACTTCAGGATAACCCGACGGTCACGCTTCTGGGGCTGTTGTTATGGGCGTTTCTCGCGGGTTGTGGCGTTCATAAGTTTTTCGAGGAGCGAAAGCTCAGAAACCTTCGATCGCAGCTTGAGAATGCTGAGAGTCGGATGCAAAGAGGCGTTGCCGAGCTGGCAGAATCCGAAGCTGTTGAAGAAGGCGTTAATCGAAGAATAGAAAAGCTAAGAAAGTTCTTGTCCCCCGATCTTCTCAAGAAAACTGTGACGCAATATCTCAGTGAATTCCCGGTTGGCCTAAGGACGGGGGGTTCACCCATCCCAGGTTGGAACTCTAAGAAGAATATATATTTGATCCTCTTTGCTAGCCTACGTGTACAATTCGCTTGTTCTTGACCGGTTCGCCATCTTCTAAAGTAAGGCGCTTTATGATTCTAACTTTCTGGTTGGCATTGTCTTCGATTAAGAGAACGTAGCCGTTGGCTTGTACGCTAATACCGGACGCCTTCCAGCCCCCGCCAAGGGGCCAGCGCAACAGGTCGCCTGTCGCCGGATCGAACCTGTCCAGATAAACCTGTCCTGACTTATCCGTCGTCACAAGAATGAGCTTTTGTTCGTGCTTATCCCAGGCGCCCGCTTGAACGATACGCCTTGGTATAAGAATCACCGTATGGGCAACAATCGTGCCCTCCTCTTCGTACTCTTCGCGGCGGTCCTTCGGCGGTATGGGCGGGACGGCTCTTGGGTGAAGATCTTTTGGCTTGAAAAACCCCTCCTCCGCCATGATTTCTGCGATTCGCTCTTCGTCACTTTGTGTTTTTGCGAACTGCAGCGATGAATCCTCAACGATGGACGTTATTGTTCGGTCACGACCGAGTTTGTATATTCGATACGAGCCTCTTTCCACCGCATACTTAACTTTCTTGTCGTGTACCACCAAGAGAACCTCTGCTGCCCCAGTTGTCGGGCTGCCTATCTCCCCAACCTCCAAGAACGCAGCTTCGGGTAGCCCGGAGTCGCCATATATGAAAATCCTGTTGCTTTTTTGGGGTTTTCTGCCTGGGGGACCGGGGACTGGCACGACACTTACCGCCCAACCGTCGTCCACCTCGGCGATAGACTTAACCAAGGGAAGGCCCTGGAAAGACGCCACTATCCGCTTTCCCATCTCCTCAAATTCGTAGATGAAAAATGGCTTGACAAGGAGGCCGACCTTGCCCCTGGCGCCAACGTGAAAATCGACAATTTTGGTTGAGTCAAGCACCGCCGGGACGGTGCTTGTTGGCCCTTGATCGGTTTCGGCCTTATCCAAAGGCGGTGACTGCTCCCTTAGTCCGCCTTGCGCATCAAACAAGTAAATGCGCGCAGCATTAACATCCAATAAGGCGAAATGGTCGTCGTCTGAATCAGACCCAAGGATGAGCCGACCATGCTTCTTCGCCATAAACGCATTAATGTCCTCGTCCGCTAGCTTCTCAGGCTGAACGATCGGCGCAGCAGGCAGCGATCCGCTGGTTGCCAGGCAGAAGCAAAAAACGACAGCAGGAACCTCAAGGCGCAAGAAAAGCCCCTAAGCGTACTGGTGACAACAGCTGTAGTCGGTTTTGTAGTACGCGTGAAAATGATCACCGTGACTCTCGTAGTAAAACCTGTAACAACTGTGGTTGTAGCTACAAAAATCAACTGCTTCCACAGGTGTAGCGAAAATCCCCAACAAAGCGACCGAAAAAAACAGTCCAGTAACAACCTTCTTCATCATTTGAGAATCTCCTTTGGTTTCTAACCCCTGCTCTACTTCCGTTTCCGGTATTACCCGGCGGAAGAGACGATCATAATCCTTCAAATCTAGAATATAACACCAACCATACTCCTGTCGAGCACGTGCCTGACCTAGCTCACCAACCTCTACTCTTCAAGCGGAAGTCGCTTGCGGTGATCGAGGTGAGTGGATGGCAATCTGTGAGGTCAACGGCAACAAAAATTATTGCCCAGGCGACTCCGGCGATCTGACCGTAGTAACCCTCAAGGGAAGAGGCGGACCTATAACTGGTCGCGATGGAAATGTGCGGCCCTTTGGTGATGTGCATAGAGTCGGCCACACCACAACAAGCGACTGCAGAATGCCTTGCTCTCGTATCTAGGCCGCGAGACTTGAGGCAGAACAGCGCCAAATGAAGGAAGGTTCTGGTGGCACACGTTGGTGTGTGGTTTTGTGTCCCTCAGCAACAGTTCACGTCAGGGTTGAACTCGATGGATTCCGCCGATCGCTACGTGTTGTCCAGGAAATCAGATCGACTAACGATCCTGTTAGTGAGCTGCGCGCGGCAATTCAGGATCGAGTGCAGCGTAGGACTCATTGATGGGCCTTGCCATGTTTGGGATAGTTCGGGTGGCTGTGATGGTTGACGAAGATCATCGCCAACTGATTACCGCAGCAAATGGTCTCGGTAGCAAATGGTCGGTTACGACGGCGACTCATGGTTGACCACTAGCTCCCGCGATAGGTCGAGTAGCCAAAGGGACTCAACAACAGCGGCACGTGGTAGTGCTGAGTAGTACTCCGAACGACAAACTCAATCGTCGCCCGGGGATGGAAACTGTCGATTTCGAGTTCGGCGAAGTAATCGCCCACCGCGAAGGTCAGGCGGTGGGTGGTTTCGTTTAGAGCGACATCGTCTGCGAGCAGATCACTGACGCGACCGTCTTCGTCGGTAGTTCCTTCGCCCAGGACGCGCCAATTCTCTCCATCGAAGATTTCTAAGCGGACCGCGACGCCAACGGCGGGTTGCCCGCGTGCGATGTCAAGAATGTGGGTAGTAATCGCGCTCATGGTTTCACCGACCTTCTGTTTGCAGCAGTCTCGCCAGCCGCAGTCGCAAGATCTTGCGTTCCTCTTGTGTGGCGATGGCTAGTTCTTGGTGGACATCATGGTTGAGGCGTTCTTGGAGTGATGTCAGGATCTCTTCGGCGCTCTTGCCGGTGGCGCAGATGATGAAGCCGAAGCCAAAACGCTCTCGGTAGCGTTGATTGGTAGCGGCCAGCGCCTTCAGCGTACCGACCTCCGCTGACTCCACGCCGCTTTGTTCCTGATGTGACCAGTTTGCCGCGGTCTCTCCGCGCGGGTGTTCGGCCTCGGAGCCGCCGATCGCCGGATGAGCCCGGAATGCCTCCAGCCACTGGTCGTCGCCCAAACTGTCCGCCGCCGACGCCGCTGCGGTTTGTAGGCTGGCGACATCGGTAAAGGGTCGCTGTAACGCCATCGCTTCTGCCCAAGCGTTAGCACCGCAACAATCCAAGAGTCGAAGTTTGGCTTGTGCCGGAGGTAGGCAGTTGAGTTCGCGTAGAGCCAGCGTGGGATGGGCAGATTCTGCCATTTGGCCGTACAGGCGCAGGCGAGCCACGCCACCGTCTGGATAGGTTTGCAGCCTGAGGTGGGTGATCGGATGATCCACCGTCTCGAGCTGATCGAATCGGTGGTTGTGATCGGCTTGCAGGTCGGTTTGGGCCAGCAAGGTCTGCCACGGGGCGTTCGCGACGGAGGCCTCGTTGTTCCCTTTAGGCAGGCTCAAGGTCTCGACCGAGCAGCTTCCTGGAGCGTTACCTTTGAAGTGCGTGGTGTCGACTTCGATCTGACGTGCAGTGCCGGGTGCCGCCAGACGAAAAGTCGCCCAGTCGTTTCCCGGACCCCTGCGGCGTTTGGTTTCCCAGCCATCGTGCATGCCGGTGGAATCTCCAGCGCGCAGCAAGTTCTCCGGCGAACTGAAGAATCGATCACTGGCACCCAGCACTTGGGCTCCCAGTTCCAGAGCTAACAGATTGATGGAGTCAGGCGCGGCCAGAGCGACCGAATCAGGTACCACTTCTCCGTGTACTCGCAAACGAGCGACGCCACCGTCCGGGTAGATATTGAGTCGCAGGTGGGTGAAGCGAAATGGAGCATCAACCTCGAACGGGTTCTTGGCATTTCCTTCGAGAGTTACTTGGGGGAGGATCTCAAGCCACTCGACATCTGGGTTGAGCAGATCTTCCACTGAGCTCTCGGTTGGCAAGCTGCAAGCTTCGATAGAGCAGCTCTCAGGGTAGTTGCCGCGAAAATGAGCGGTGTCCACCACCACTCCGCGGACGATGCCGGGCAAGCCGAGCCGTACGACACACCAGTCATAGCCAGGTTCACGCCGTCGGCGGGACTCCCAACCGTCCATCCACTTGCCGCGGTCGGTGTAGCGATCAGCATCCCAAATCGCCTCGGCATCACATATCAAGTTTTCCTTCTCGGCGAAGAAGTCATCGTTGGCAGCTAGGACCACGGCACCGAGGCGCTCGCTGGTGAGGTTGAGGAGTTTGAGAAAGTCATTCATGGTGAGAGCGAGGTGTCCTTAGACCGGGTGGACGGCCCTCAGCATAACCAATCAGCCAGGCAGAATCCCTGTTTTGGACCGCTCAGGGATTGTGGCCTACTTGGTGGTTGGAAAGAAAACTTCCGTAATAGAGTCAGAGAATGAAGAGAATCATCTGCGGATTAGTCTTGTTCGGATTGGTCAGCGCGGCCCGAGCGCAAGAGGCCGCCGAGCCTATGCGGGTCGGTTTCCTGATCGTCGACGGGGTTTTCAACAGCGAATTAGTCGCGCCCTACGACATCTTTCACCACACGGTGTTTCATACCCAGCCGGGGATGCAGTTGTTTACCGTTTCGCTGGACGGCAATCCGGTGACGACCTTTGAAGGACTTGAAATTGCCGCTCACTATGGAATCGACAACGCACCGGAGATCGACGTTCTGGTGGTGCCGAGCGCCGAGCACTCGATGGACAGCGACCTCGACAACTTAGCGATGATGAATTGGCTGCGGGAAGTGGGGTCCAAGGCCGACTATCTGGTCTCGCTGTGCGACGGCGCCTTCGTCCTGGCGGCCGCCGGCTTGCTGGATCAAGTGGTGAGCACCACCTTCCCCGGGGATGTCGACGCCTACATCGAGAAATTTCCCCAGCTCGACGTGCGCCGCGGCGTCAGTTTTGTTCACGACGGCAAGGCGCTGACTTCTCAAGGAGGAGCTACCAGCTACGACGTCGCGATGTATCTGGTTGAGCAGCTCTACGGAGAAGAAGTCGCTCAAGGAGTCGGTCGTGGGATGGTGATCGAGTGGCCGGATGCGGCAATCGACTACCTGGTCATCGATCGCTCCCAACACCCATCCAGTACTCCGACAGACCATCCAGAATCCAGCGAGTAATTCGCTTAAGCGTCGGCAAATGCGACTACGGTGTCAGCAGGGCGCCGTGTGGTTCCTCGAGAAACTGACCCTCGCTGTAGACCAACTGCCCGCGCAGCACCGTCGCCTCAACGACTCCTGAAAGTTCTCGTCCTGCGTAGGGTGTGATCTTGTGGCGATGTTCAAGCTGTGCCGGGTCCACCACCTGCGACGCTTCGTCATCCCAGACCACCAAATCGGCGTCGAAGCCAACCGCGAACTGTCCTTTTCTCCGGCTCAAACCCGCAAGGCTGGCTGGCTTTGTCGATAGCCATTGAACTAGGTGGCTGAGGTCGGCACCGCGTCGTTTTGCTTCGGTCCAAACCGCGGGCAACAACAGTTGCAGCGACGAGATGCCACCCCAAGCGTTGAAAAAGTCGCCACCGTCCATGTCCTTGAGCTCTGGCGGACTGGGGGAGTGGTCGGTGGCGATCAGGTCAATCTCCTGGTTCAGCAGCCCTTGCCACAGTTGCTCCCGTTCGCCAGCCTCGCGAATCGGCGGAGCGCACTTGAACAGCGTCTGGCCGTCGCCGATCTCCTCGGCGGCAAAGGTCAAGTAATGGGGGCAGCTCTCCACAGTGATTGCCACGCCCCGTTGACGCGCTGCGTTGATGGTAGGCAAAGCTTTACCGGTTGCTAGGTGAACGATGTGCAGGCGGACTCCGGTTGCTTCAGCGATCGCGATCAGCGCTTCGATCGCCTGAACTTCGGCTATGGCTGGGCGACTCTGCATGTAGCGCAGATAGCGCCGTCGATCTTCCAAGGCTAGATCGTCTGCCGGGGCCAAGATCTCGTCGAGATGTTCGCTGTGTACCAGCAGCGGCAGCCCGATGCTAGCGATGGTGGCCGCAGCCACCCGCAGCTCCTGCAGATCGATGGCTTCGAACTCGGGTACCCCGGAATCCACCAAGAAGGCTTTGAAGCCACAGACGCCCGTTTCGGCCAGCGCGCTGATTTCGCCCAGGTTTCCTGGGACCACCCCGGCCCAGAAACCTACATCGACCCAGCAATTGGATTGCGCGGCATCGCGCTTGATGCGCAGTGCTTCGACCGTGGTGGTCGCTGGGATTGCGTTGAGCGGCATGTCGACCAGTGTGGTGACGCCACCCGCCGCGGCTGCCCGGGTCGCAGTTTCAAATCCTTCCCATTCGGTGCGTCCAGGTTGATTGATATGCACATGGCTGTCGACCAACCCCGGTGAAACCACTCGATCCTCAGCGTCGATCACCCCGAGACCCGTGAGTTGGCTTTGGTAATTCTCGACAGCGGCGATGCGCCCTGCTTCGATGCGCACGGTTGCTGGCCGCACCCCCTCAGGCGTGACTACCCGTTGACCTTGGACTGTCTCTATTGATCGCATCTTTCCTCTTAGGTGCTGGTGGTTGAGCGGATCACGTAGAAAGCGACCAGGGCCACTGCCACAGCAATCAAGATCGGATGCAGTTCGCGGCGTCGACCACTGAGTAATTTGATCGCCACCCAGGAAACGATTCCCAGGCTGATTCCATTGGCGATCGAGTAGGTCAGCGGCATGCCGACCATGGTGAGAAAAGCCGGCACCGCTTGATCGGGAGATTTCCAGTCGATTTCACTCGAGCCTCGGAACATCAAGGCGCCGACCGCAATCAGCGCCGGTGCAGTCGCCGCAGCCGGGACCGCCACCAGGAGGGGAGTAAAGAACAAAGACAGAAGAAACAGACCACTCACCACCACCGCGGTGAGCCCCGTGCGTCCCCCTTCCTCGACCCCGGTTGCCGATTCCACGTAACTGGTTACGGTACTGGTGCCGAGCAAGGCGCCCGCTGAGGTACCCAAGGCGTCGGCGGCGAAGGCTCGGTCGGCGCGCGGTAGCTCACCGTCCTGGTCGACCAGCCCGGCCAGTCTCCCCACCCCAATCAAAGTACCCGCGGTATCGAATAGGTCGACGAATAGAAACGCCGCGATCACCATCACCGCCTTACCCGCGAGCAGTCCACGAAAGTCGAGGGCAAACAGCGTTTCGCGCGGCAGCCGAGGCATGCTCAAGAAACTCTCGGGCGGGCTGGCAACACCGAGCAACCAAGCCGCAACTGTGACTGCGACGATGCCGATCAAGATCGCACCGCTTACCCGTCGCGCCATCAACGCAGCGATCAACAACAGGCCGCCGAAAGCCAACAAGGCGGGAGGTTGAGAGAGATCCCCCGCAGTCACCAGGGTTACCGGATGATCGATCACCCAACCGGCGTTCTCAAAACCAATGATCGCCAGAAATAGGCCGATTCCACCCATGGTCGCCAGCTTGAGCGGCTGGGGAATCGCTCGCACTAGGGCTGATCGGACGCCACCGAGCGCCAACAGCAGGAACAGAACGCCTTCTACGAAGACTGCGGCCAGCGCTACCTGCCACTCGACCCCCATGCCGAGCACTACGCCGTAGGTGAAATAAGCATTGAGCCCCATACCGGGTGCTAGAGCGATTGGGTAATTGGCCAGCAAGCCCATCGCCAGAGTTGCGATCGCGGCGGCCAAAGCGGTGGCCACCGCCACGTCTTCGGCGGGCATTCCCGCCTGGGCAAGAATTCCCGGATTGACGAACAGGATGTAGGACATGGTGAGGAAAGTCACCAATCCCGCCCGCACTTCCACTGCCACGGAAGTACCCCGTGCGCTCAGTTGAAACCACCTTTCAAACATTGTCGTCAGTCTACAAGCCCGCGTTCACCGCTACAATCGGAGCACTATGTCTGATCGCTTGGCGTTACACCCGCGTTCTGACCTGCTGCTCAAGGGGGGCACCGTCCTCACTCTCGACCCTGAGGCGAGTGCGCGATCAGCGGATGTCTTGCTCAGCCAGGGCAAGATTCAAGAGATCGGTAGCGCAATGGAACCGCCGCCCGACACTCGAGTACTGGACGTCAGCGATTGCTGGATCTTGCCGGGACTGATCCAAGGTCACGTTCATTTAGGGCAGACGCTTTTTCGTGGCTTAGCCGAGAGGCGTCGACTCCTGCCCTGGCTCCGGGAGCGCATTTGGCCGCTGGAAGCGGGGCATGACGACGAGAGTGCCTATTGGTGTTCTCTGCTGGGCGCCGCGGAGTGCCTGCTCTCTGGCACCACCACAGTGCAGGACATTGGACTCGGTCCTGGCGCGGCGGGTCTGCTGCGCGCGCTGGAGGACTCCGGCCTGCGCGCGGTTGCCGGCAAGTGCCTGATGGACGCGGGAGAAGGGTTGCCCGATGCTCTGCGCGAAGACACCGACGCTACGCTCGCCCACACTGCGGAGCTAGGGGACCGCTTCCACGGCCTAGACCAGGGCCGTTTGCAATACGTTCTCAATCCTCGCTTTATCCTCAGTTGCTCCGACGGGCTGTGGTCCGGTTTGCGCGACCTCTCCCAACAGCGTGGCTGGCCGATCCATACCCACGCCCTGGAGCAGCGCGAAGAGACCGAGGTTGTGCGCCAGCTCAAGGGAGGGCGCGACGAGGTCGAGTATTTCGACGAAACCGGAATCCTGGGTCAAAGGCTGTGTATCGCGCACGGTGTGCAGCTTCAGCAAGGACACCTCAAGCGGGTGAACGCTTCCCGCTTCAGCGTTGTCCATTGCCCAAGTTCCAACCTCAAGCTGGGCTCGGGCATCGCCGATTTGGTGGGCATCCGTGCTGCTGGGGTGCCAGTCGGTGTGGGTGCCGATGGTGCCGCCTGTAGTAATGATTTAGATGCTTTTACCGAGATCCGACTGGCCGCGATGCTGCAACACCTCAAGCACGGCCCCGCGAGTTTTTCCGGGCTTGACGCGCTGCGCCTAGCCACCAATGAGGGGGCCCGCGCGCTGGGGATGGCAGACACTACCGGCACTTTGTCGGTGGGTCGCGCAGCCGACGTATTGGTGCTCGACCGCTCGCGTCCAGAAACCTGGAGTCGGCACGCCAATCCGCACGACTTGATCGCCTACTCCGTTTCGCGTGCCGACGTGCGCCACGTCATCGTTGATGGGCGGGTGCTGGTGGAAGATCGCCAGCTGCTCCATCTCGACCTAGATGAGATCCGGGGCAGAGCGGATCAAGCGCTGGACGCGGTGCTGGTTCGTAGCGACCTCACGCTCGATTAGTGGGACGGCTTGGGAGGGAGGCCCGATGCCTCGCTGGATAGCCAGCGCCCGGCTGAGCAACCAGCATGGCTCTTCAAGTTGACCCATCAAACGGCCGATCGAGTTGGCCATTAGGCCGGACCCGGCAGGAAGAATCTCGACCCATCCCTCAACCGGATATCGAAAGCTGCTAGATATCGAGCAACGTGTGACGCCGGTCATGTGACAGCAGACGTTCTCTTGGAGCTATCCGGCGGGCTAGATTGCGTCGATGAATAAACACGGAACTCACCGGTCTCTCGTTTTGTTGCTTTCGCTTGCAGTTGCCATGATCTCGGCCAACTGCGGCGGGAGCAGTAGCCCAACCGCCCCAGGAATCATAAATCTCTCGGTGCTCGAAGCCGGGTCTGAATCTTTGGTCAATGAGGAGCGTTCCCGAGCTAGCGTCAGCCAAGTTGGCCACGAAGATCCTATTCAGGCGGTGGCCAGGGCCTACAGCGAGGCGATGCGCGACCAAGGGTTTTTCGACCACATCGATCCTCAAGGACGCGACCTGGGTGATCGTCTGCGAGACGCTGGAGTTTCGTTCCGTTTCGCCGGCGAAACCATCGCTCGCATTACTGGAGCCGGAGACCCGGTCGGCTCGGCCCATAGCCAGTTGATGACCAGTCCCTCGCATCGAGATGTGATCCTGGGAACAGACTTTGAGTTGGTGGGAGTGGGAATTGCCAAAGAGGGTGGAAGCTATTGGTTCACCCACATCCTGATCCACCGTTAGCTAGGTCTCTTGGAACAACGACCTCCACCGTCCAGCGAGCGCTGACCACCACCCTTCAGTTATTCAAGACAACGAGTGATCTGAGATCACTGGCTATTCAAGGTCACTGTTTGTCAAGATCCCTGCTCATTGAGGTCACTGCTTGTTGAGATCACTGTACAGCGCTTTCAGCGTCTGATACACCCGCCTGCGGTGAGCGGCTTCATCCGCAGTGCCGTTCCAAATCAAGGCAACCGCTAGCGACGCCTGTGGGTCGGCAAACGCAACCACCGAGCGATATCCGCTGTGGCCAAAAGTCGCTGCTGAAGCACCCGGTCCATAGGCATAGGGAATGTTCGATGTTGGATGGTCGGTGGACCGGTCGATGGATGGATTCAAGATGAATCCCAATCCCCAGTCCAGCGTTGCCTTGAAGGTGTGGTCGTAGAGACTATGCCGATGGCGGCTGGTGATCAGTTGAACGGTCTGTGGCTGCAAGATCTGTCCGTTCGACCCTTGGCCGCCGTTGAGTAGGGTCAAGTAGAACCGCGCCAGATCTGCGGCGGGTCCGATCGCGTTGGCACCAGGCGAAGGTTGCACCAAGAACGCCTTTTGGGTCCATGGATGGGGGTCGCCGTCGTGCTCGGTGTCCAACACCGGAGCAAAGCTGGCTTGCTCGCGCCGATAGATTTCCCGATCCATACCCAACAGGGTGCCATCCATGCCGGCAGGTTGCAGTACCTTGTCGCGCAGGTAGTGAGAAAAGCTGAGGCCGCTGCAGCGTTGGATGATCTCGCCCAGAATGAACCAACTCGAAGTCAGGTGATACCCAGCCTTCTCGCCCGGAATCCAGCGGGGTTCGATGCGTCGCGCGCAAATCTTGGCGATTACTTCATCCCAACTTAGCTCCGGCCAACCGGTGGCGATCATGCGAATCCCCGACGTATGGGTCAACAGGTGGCGAATCGTGATCGCCTCCTTGCCGCCGACGCCAAACTCGGGAATGTGCCTGGTCACCAGATCCTTGAAATCGAGCAACCCTTGCTCCCACAACTGAGCGATCGCCACCGCGGTCAACGGCTTGGACCCGGACAGCCACAAGAGACGGTGATCGAGCTTCATTTCCTCGTTCGGACGAGCTTCACCGAAGGCGCAATCGCGGTTGAGATTAGGACTTCGGATCGACAATTGACCTCCACTGTGGAGGCCCAACTGCAGGTCGATTTTCAGCCGTTCGGCAGTCGAAGGTAAGGCGTCGGCGAGCACGGCGGTCAGTGTATCCTCGGTTGGAAGAATGGGCGTCGTCGTCGGCGACAAGGAGAGAAACATTGCGATTTACCGCAGGGATTGTGCAGTTGAACTCGACCTCCAACGTCGAGGAGAACTGGCGAGCGGCTGAGAAATGCATCCGCGGAGCTGCTGGCGAGGGTGCGCAATTCATCGTTACCCCAGAGAACACCAACTTCTTGGGCCCCCATCCAGAGAAAGTGCGCACCGCCGAGCCGCTCGACGGGCCCACTTGCCAGCGGTTCGCTGGATTGGCCGCCGAGCTGGGCGTGTCCTTGATCTTGGGTTCGTTCAATGAAGTTGGACCCGACTCCGAGCACTGCTACAACACCTCGGTCCTGTTCGGCCCGGACGGAGAAATACAAGCCAGCTATCGCAAGATCCATCTGTTCGATGTCGACCTGAATGCCACTGCGAATGCCACTGCGAATACCCGAGTACGGTTTGTCGAGTCAGACACCGTAGCGCCGGGGAATCGGGCGGTGATCTGCGAGACCAACACCGGAGTGGTGGGACTCTCGATCTGCTACGACTTGCGGTTCGGAGAGCTGTATCGCACGCTGGTGGATCAGGGAGCTGAGATCATTGTAGTGCCTTCAGCCTTTACCGCCCCCACCGGGCAAGCCCATTGGAGAACGCTGCTGCGAGCCCGAGCCATCGAGACCCAATGCTGGTTGCTAGCAGCGGCGCAAACCGGTCACCATGACGACGACGGACTACGTGAGAGCCATGGCCACTCGATGATTTTGGACCCTTGGGGAACCGTGGTTGCCGAGATACCCGAAGGAGTCGGTTGGGCGGTCGCAGAGATCGATCTTGAGAAAGTTGCGGAAGTGCGGCGAGCGATGCCGGTTGCTTCCCACCGACGAACCATCAAATCCTAGCGACGGCGCCTAATTGCGACGTCCAGCCAGCTCCCGAGCCAAGATCTCTGCGCCACGCAATGTAACTTCGGGAGGCGTGGCGGTGAAGCACATCCGCACATGATTGGGGTAGGGACCGAAACTCGGGCCCGGAGCCAGAAACAGGCCGAAGTCGGCCAAGTCTTCCAGGAGCCTCTCGAGGCTATTGCCATTTCCAGCGTCCAAGCAGTCTGCGACATCCAGAAACAAGAAGGTCGACCCCTGCGGTGCTGGTACACCCAACAGCTGGGCACAGCGCGTTCCGACCTCTTGATACTTTGCTCGCGCCGAAGCTACCCACTCGGTGGCCGCTGGCAGAGTCAGGGTGCGAATTGCAGCGAGCTGGGA
Organism: Candidatus Multivoradales bacterium; assembly: GCA_965248055.1. GTDB lineage: Bacteria > Acidobacteriota > Thermoanaerobaculia > Multivoradales > JAHEKO01 > CBDCXF01. The sequence goes on along the minus strand of CBDFIJ010000004.1, from coordinate 1,304,945 downwards.
GGCGGTTGGCGTCGAGTAGAAAGTATGGGTGCTGATCTTGCGCGCGGCCTCGATCGCCTCACCCGGACCCACCACATAGCCACAGCGATTGCCCGCCATGCCGAAGGTCTTGGAAAATGAGTGCGTCGAGAAGGTGCGCTCCGGCGCGAAACCATAAGCTGGTCTGACTGGCGTTCCAGACAATGCAGCCCCAAACTGGTAGGCCTCGTACACCTCGTCAGCCAAGATCCACAAATTGCGCTCGCGCGCCCAGGCACTGATCGCCGCCACCTCGTCCGCCGTCAGTGCGCAGCCTGACGGGTTGTTAGGGGTGTTCCAGTACACCGCAACCGTCCTGTCTGTGGTGGCTGCCTCCAGGGCAGCGATGATCTCGTCCCCGTGAAGCTGCGGCACAAACACCGGCACATCGACTGGCACGCCGCGAAACGAACGCACAATGCCAGCAATCAGTGGCCAGTACGGTGCAGCCAACAACACCTCATCCCCCGGATCCAGAATCGCCCCGGCCACCGCCCCCAGCGCCCCCGTCGCTCCCGCCGCGATCAGCAGCTGATCCGGCGCCAAGTCCCAACCATGCCGCCGTCCCAACTCCGCCCGCACCGTCGACAACAACTCCGGATGCCCCTGCGGCGCGGTATATCGATGCATCCCAGGGTTCTCCGCGACCCGCAAATCCTCCATCCGACACCCCTCTGCCGGCTCCATCCAAGTGTCCCCAACGTGGAACGAATACACCTCACCTTGGTGGCTGGCGAGTTTTTTTGCGAGGGTGGTGTAGACCGAACCTGTTACGTCATCGAGAGCAGCGGCGAACTTGGGGGAGTGGGGCATGGGGGAATCGTAATCGAACCGGCTGAATGTCGCGAGACCCCGAGGCTGGCATATCTGGTGTCGGTCTATTCGGAGAACGCGGCTATACCGGGCTGAGCTTTAGAGAGTCACCAGGTGTTTCGCTTTGGCGCCCACGACGGCGGAGAGTGGGACCGATCGATCAAAGGTCACAAAACGGCAACCATGCTCGACTGCCAGAGCTAGCAAGTAGACATCGGTGACCTGTCTTGATCCGTGGATTCGATTGGCGCGAACAACCTCATCGAGAATACTGATATCCGAGGGCAAGAACTGGTGATGTTCTGTGTCAGTCGCCCGCCGCAGCCTGTGAGTAGCTTCCTTGGTCGAAACTGGGCTGGGGTAGCGCTCTTGAGTCACGACACGAACGAAGCCGTTTTGGGTGATCGCGCACGACGCCCAACCGAGAGCGATGTCGCGCTTGAGCCACGAGCGAGCGCCCCGATGGTCGACGTGGTCGGCATCCAGCAGGGCGAGAAGTACATTGACGTCGAGCAGTGCGCGCATCAGTCAGGGTCATTTTCGCGTAGCTGGTCGATTAAGTCGTTGGAGATGGCCAGTCCACGGCGCGGTAGCGGCTCGAAGCCGTAAAAAGCACCATCTTCAGCGACTTCGTCGGCGACCTGATCACGGGTTAGCGCCTCCCGAGCAAGATCAGAGAGAACCTTCCCTGCACTTTGGCCCTGGCGTCGGGCGCGCTCTTTGACTGCTAGGAGGATGTCTTCGGCGAGGTTGAGAGTGGTGCGCATACATCAGATGCTATCACATCGATGGGTTGAATTGATAGCAAGCTAGTTGCTTTCCACTCCGGGGCTGGGACCTGTTTAGTCGAGTCTCACAGGTAGTCAGCAGAAACCTCATGCATGGAGCACTTCTCGGGGACCGAACGAGCGCTAGTTGATGGGTTCATGTTCGACAGTTCGGCCACCTGATTGTCCGTTTGGACTCAGTGTTTTGCGACCTGTTCGAAACCCGAGTTCACCTCTGCGAGAGTCAGGCCTACCATTCGACGATCAAATTAAGATCTACGTTGTAATGCGCATCCGGCGCACTGATACCGTCTTGGCCAAGCCTCCAAGTCGGCGGTGCGTTGTCGAGATCAAACTTGACAGTGAGCCCTAACTTCACACTGCCAACATGACCAACTACCGAGTCCGCAAGTTTCAGGGTTCCGAGCAATTCAATATTATCTCGGTAGCTTGCAACCTCTTCGAAGATCGGCTCAAAATTGTCATTGCGAGCCACAATTACTGTCTCTCGAAAAAATGTCTCGCCGCCCAATAAAAGCCCATATTTGCGTTGCCATTCCGTATTGAATTCCCAAAGAGGAGAAGGCTTCCATTTGATGAACCAACCAACTACAAGGCTTGGGTGAGACAAGTCAACAGGATAAGATTCTGATAGGGTTCTTGAGGTGTTTTCTCCTAGTTTTCGAGTCGTCGTCCTCTTAAGCGTTGCCTGCTCAGCCTCGTAATTGTACGCAAGAATGAATCCCAGTCCGAGTTTAGAGTGCCGTAGGCGTTTTGTTGCTTGAAGTTTCTGCCAGTCTTTGTGCGCTTCCTGCCGGATTTGGCTCAGCTCGAGCCCGCTCCTTTTCTCATTTGCTGCTTTCATTGCACACTTCTGCAAGAGAGGTAAGAACGTCTCTAGTGATGTGGTGGGGTCAATGTGTTGCAACGCCCGCCAGCCACCTTCTTCCCCTTTTTTTGTCTTCACATCTGGATTCAAAAACAGCGCTTTGTGCTCGACATAACTCCGGCTCTCAGGTCCTTCCTGGCTTCTAGGGTCTGAACTCCGATTCTTAGATTTTTTCCGAGGTTTGGGGTTTTCCAATCTCCATCTTTGTTCGTCCTTGTCCAAAGTAAAACGTCTTGAATGCCAAACTAGGGTGATACCACCGCCAACTTCGTATCGCTGATCTATGTTGATCAAGTTGTTGCTGGTCCTCTTCAATGAAGCAAAAACTTCAAGCCACGGGTTCGTGTGGAAACCGTACCTGACCGATAGATCGCTCACGTCTTCGACGATGTCTCCGTCGGACACTCGAACATCAATGGCTGATGAGGCCTCAAACCGGTCAGGATAGAGTCCGCGCGCAATTTCTATCTTGGTATTGATAGTTTCCCGACCTTCTCTCCGTGTATTAATCGTTGTTTCGGAGGTACCGTCACCGTCAGTATCCTTACGAATGTCATCTGTAGATTCTCGGACTGACGGCCGAGTGGAACTCAAGGCGACCTGAGCCGAGCCCTGGAACAGCCTTTGCTCCCGGTAGTCTTTGGCAACATCTTCGAGAAATTCCGCTGCGGTCTTTAGATCTTTGGACGCTGCTGGGTCCGAACCACAGTTCTCGGCGGCAGCTTCTAATTCTCGAAGGAGCTTTGGATCCTCGAACCACTTTGCGGTCTGCGTTGTTGCTGGCGATACTGCAGCCAGGATGGAGCAGATTAGTAACCTTGGAACGTATCTATTTTCCATTTTCGAGCACTCCTTTTTCTCCAAAAGTGCTACCCACAGCCACATAGCCGTCGATTTCACGCTCGGAATGCTAAAGCTTTGCCTGGATACTAGAGCTAGCCTTGAATTAGGTCAAGCTTTTGTCCTAGATCCGAGGGCCCAAATAAGTTCCACCCGAATAATGCAAGGTGATTGAGTCGGTTTACGTCTCTGGTTTCATGGGACGACGACTTCGCTTCATTCCCGCCGAAAACACTCTGGTTGAAGTCACGACACGGACTTTCCAGGGGCGATATCTTCTAAAGCCCTCACCAGCAGCCAACGACGCGATTCTTGGTGTCATGGGCAGGGCACAGCGGCTCTACCCGGTGGAGATTCACGCCTTCGCCTTCATGTCCAACCACTACCACATGCTCATTTCCGTGCCCGACGCTCAGCGAATGGCGCAGTTTGTTGGTTACCTCAACAGCAATATCGCCCGAGAACTTGGGCGTATGCACGGTTGGCGGGAGAAGTTCTGGGGTCGGCGCTATCAGGCGATTGTGGTCAGCGAGGAAGAGGCAGCGCAAGAGGGGCGAATGAAGTATCTGCTGTCGCAGGGAGTTAAAGAAGGGCTGGTTACTGACCCAAGAGAGTGGTCGGGTGTTCACTCGGCAAATGCCCTGGCTGAGGGCAGACGTACGCTCACAGGACGATGGCGCAAACGTACCCACGAATACTGGGAGAGAGTGCGACGCGGCCACAGCCCAGCGGTGTTCACGCAGGAGAGGGTCCACCTCAGTTCTCTTCCTTGTTGGGCTCACCGGTCGCCCAAAGAGCAAGTACAACGGGTTCGCGAACTCATCGACCTAGTGGTCGCAGAAGGCTCGAGTTCAAAGGCAGAGTCCTTGGAGGGCGAATTGCCTGACTTGTCAGCAACCTACTGCCCGCCTCGCCTCAAGAGGTCTCCAGCACCGATGTTTCACTGCGCCACCCGCAAGATGCGGCGCGCTCTTTACCGAGCCTACGATTACTTCCTGAGTGCATATCGCGACGCTTCAGAACAACTGAGATATGGCAACCTCACCGCGGCTTTTCCCTCGGGATCTTTTCCACCACCCAGGCCGTTTGTTAGCCTGTTTATCGCGTAGGCGGCTCGACAGCATTTATCACGAGACCACAAATCGGCTTCCTTTGGCGGACGCAATGGCTGGAGTGTGTACTGGGGAAGCTTGGGTTGGAATTTCTTGGTGTGCGGGCAGGTCGAGCCTACGAAATACTAAAACGGAACGAAGGATGGCTAGCTTCTGGCCAATCTATCCGGATATTGATGCTTCGATCTGTTCTCCAAAGAGTTCTCAATACCCGCATGGCACCCACCGGCACCCACCGGTGGATTGGCTAGAGAATGAACTGCGATGTGATCGTCGACGCTGACAAACGCCATATTCCTTGATATAAGGGGCAGTCAGCCGAACACGGACCTTGAGGTCGGGGTGCTCCGAGGTCCAGCAGCGGGGTGGTCTTGTAGACGGGCCGCATTTGTGTTTGTCAAGGTGAACGGAATGGTCAAACTTTTTTCATTTGCGTCCTGGAATGTTTAGCACTTCCATTGCGATCCGACTCGGGTGCAATGCATCGTTGATGTGCTGGAGGCAAAGAATCCGGACGTCTTTGCGCTCTACGAGGTTTTGGGTAAGAGCGTGTTCAATCACGCTCATGACCAAGATGAGTTCGCACGCGTTCACCATCACCGAAAACCCCAAGAGCGGAATGGAGATTCTGGTTGGTGTCCGGAGAAGTATCCAGTCGTTTGTCACCCAGCGCGAAGAGTTCAAGAGCAAGGTGCCAACGTTGCGACCTGGGGCACTTGCGACATTGCGGATCGACAGCAAGGACTACCCCATCCTCTTTCTCCAAGGAGAAGTCACTTCCGGACCCAAGATCGTGGGGACTCCGAGACGACATGTTCGCTCATGTAGCGAAGTTGAAGCGCGTACTCGACAAGATTGCTGGGCCAAACGAAACGTCTCTTTTCCTGTGCTTAGGGGATCTCAACACTATGGGGTTGAATGCGGCGTTCAACAACACGAGCGATCTTTCATGTAACGAAGAGATCGATTCACTTATCAAGAGGTTCAATCGAGTCAACATGCGCCCACTGCAGCGAAGCCAGGACTTGACCTGGTGGAACGGGGGCGACAACTATTTTCCGGGAAGCACGCTTGACCATGTGTTTGCCGACAAAGCGATGAAGATTCGGAGCTTAGCCGGAGGAGCCGAAGTCGAAGTGAGTGGATGGCCAGAGAAGAATACGAAGACTCAAAAGCGTGCGTGGATCGACAAGCACTCGGATCATGCACTGTTGTTCGGTGTGGTGGAGAAGTGATCGTAGAAGCACGACAGTTCGTCGAGAGTAGCTGTCTGACGCGGTTCCGTTTCGCGGACTTTTGCGGTATTGGTTGAGGAGAATAGCTGTGAGTAGTAACAAAGTTTTTCTGGTCGAAATGATGCCAACAATTCCCAACCTGGGAAGCTCGATCACCATGCCGCGTTCGGGCTTGATGACGATGGCGGCGATCCTTAGTGAACGTACCGACTATGACTGTTTCTTGCTCTTTGAGCCATATTGTGGGGCAATCAGCCCTGATCGGCTTGCCAAAGCCGACCCCCGTTTCTTGTTGCTTAATGGACTTACGACAACCGCAGCCGAAAACGAAATCCTGGTCCGAAAACGAAATCCTGGTCAATCAGATGCGACTTTGTGCGCGGTGTCCGTTCGATCTGGTTATCGGTGGTGAGCACGCCACCATGTTTCCGCAAGAAGCTCAACGATACGCTGATGTCATTGTTCTGTACGAGGGAGATAACACTGTCATCCCTCTACTCAACGCTCTAGAGCTGGCAGATTCTTCTGCCCGAGATCGGGCGCTTAGCACTATTCCCGGGCTCTGGTACCGTGACGAAATGGGGGATTGGCAAGTTTCTAGCGGACGCCAGAGCCGTGCGGAGATTAACTACCGTTACGATTTTTCCACATTTGTCGGCAGTCGAGACGTAAAATCGCGGCTCTCCCTCACTCAGTTGCCCGTACAAGCCTCCCGGGGCTGCACATACTTTTGCTCCTTCTGCTCGTGGACAAGTTTGTTTGGCAAAGCCGGTTATTTCGTGCGTCCGGTCGAGGACTTTGTTCACGACGTAAGTCACGCACTCGAGCACACCGGGGTAGACCGCTTCATGGTTGTGGACAACCTCTTCGGAGCTGACCTCGACGCAACAACGGAGCTTCTTGAAGCACTCGTTCGTCATTTTGAGGATCGCAGTCGTAAGCCAACTTTCACCGTTTTGTGCCGGGCAGATCAGTTTTCTCATGGTAATGAGGGCTTTTCGGATTCGTTCCTGCGGCTAATGCGCAAAGCGGGCATTTGGAACATCTCCATGGGTCTTGAGTCGGTTGAGAACGCTACGCTTGAGGATATGCGTAAAGACTCGGACATGCCCGTCTACATCGATACAGCGGAGCGACTGCGCCGCTTTGACTTTAGGTTTTCTGCGTCGTTCATTGCCGGTTACGCCAATGACACTGAGCGGTCGGTTCGCGAGATCGCGACGTTCGCTGAGCAGGTCGGCTGCTTCACCATTCAGCTCTACTGCCAGGGCATCACACCAAGAACGCGAGACTGGAAGCGACTCCTCCATCGTCGAATACCAGGATATCCCGCGCGATTCCTGAACGGCCACTCCGTAGTGACGTTTCCACAGCGAATGCTTCCCAGCGTCCTTCAAAAGGCGCTCTTCGAGACAGCCGAGGATTTTTGCTTTGGTGGCAAGAGAGAAGCCCAGAAACTGATTGTCGGGAGAATCTACCGCAAGGTCTGGAAGGGCATGAAGCCGTATTACTTTGCCCTTCAAGAGATCGAGGACGAGATGCTTGTTCCTCAAGGAGTGTATGTGGAAGACGGGATCGGTAATTGGGTGTTGGATGAAGACCTTCTGCTGGATCTATTCGCTGATCGCGAGTTCTATGTCGACTTCGCTCGTCGTATCGAGAAAGTCTTCGATCCTCTGCGGTATCCCGAAGGAGTTGAACCCGTCCCACCTTTCCCAAGGGATCCTCTGGCAGGAGCGGGTTTTCCAGCTAACACACGAGAACGTTCATGGGCTGAGGCAAGACAACTAGGTCCGGTCGAACAACGTCCGATGGATGCCAAAGGCCGGTAACGGATCCAAAGAAGTTTCCGGCGTACGAGAGAATCGAAACGGATGTCACGATTTCAACACGCTGATGTCGAGGGTTTGCGCGTCGGGCGATTTGCCGGCAGGCTAAACACCACCTGCGTCCTTTACCGTCTAGGTGACGCCATTATTGATACCGGACCGGCTAACCAGTGGTCCGTGGTTAGGGGCTTTATAGAAGAGCGAGACATTGCGAAAGTGATTGTCACTCATCACCACGAGGATCACAGTGGCAATTTAGCCTCCATCGGAGACGCTACCGGAGCTAGAGCTTACGCGCCTGTAGCATCACGGCGTAGGCTCGCCCATGGATTTGTTCTCCGCCCATACCAGCACATCGTCTGGGGGCGCCCACGGTCCGCCAAGACTTCAGTACTCCCTGAGGCGTTGGAGCTCGCGGGTGGGTTCCGTCTAGTTCCTATATCAGCTCCCGGGCATTCCAGCGATATGACTTGTTACTTGGAGCCCGAGCGGGGTTGGCTTTTCTCCGGCGACCTCTACGTATCGTCCAAGACCATATACCTTCGACAAGACGAGGATCTTCGCCTTCACCTCCAAAGCTTACGCGACATCCTCCAGCTGCAATTTGAAACAGTCTTCTGTTCTCATCGGGGCGTACTCAATTCGGGTCGCAGTGCGATCCAGAGAAAGCTCGAATTTCTGGAAAACTTACGCGAAGAAGTGGGGAGGCTTCGCGATCAAGGAATTGGAGTACCTGAGATCACGAGGCGTCTCCTGGGACGGGAGGACATGATGACGTTGATTACGGGTTTCCATTACTCCAAAAAAAATCTAATCAGGGCTTGCAACGCGATCATCGCCCCCCGTGTGGAACACTAAGCCAAATCAAGCAGATACCATCCAACACGAGTGCAATTATTCTCGATTTTGACAATCACGCAAGAGAGGGTCCACTGAGCCTAAATAGGTTCCACCCGAATAATGGGAGGTGATCGAGTCGGTTTACGTCTCTCCTTTCATAGGACGACGACTTCGCTTCATTCCGACCGAAAATACTCTACCCAAATGGGTTCCAAATAGGTTCCACCCGAATAATGCGAGGTGAATGAGTCGGTTTACGCCTCTGGTTTCATGGGACGACGACTTCGCTTCATTCCGACCGAAAACACTCTGGTTGAAGTCACGACACGGACTTTCCAGGGGCGGTATCTCTTAAAGCCCTCACCAGCAGCCAACGACGCGATCCTTGGTGTCATGGGCAGGGCGCAGCGGCTCTACCCGGTGGAGATACACGCCTTCGCCTTCATGTCCAACCACTACCACATGCTGATCTCTGTGCCTGACGCTCAGCGAATGGCGCAGTTTGTTGGCTACCTCAACAGCAATATCGCCCGAGAGCTTGGGCGTATGCACGGTTGGCGGGAGAAGTTCTAGGCAGTCACGGAGAACTCACTGCGACTCAGGCTCGGAAGATAGCGACAAGACATTTTGTCGCGGTCAAAGGTGGAGATGATCCCGCTGAAGCGTGGGGGCAAAAGGATACGGTCACCGCCGGGATCATTGAATGGAGCGGCGCTAGGTCGCCAGACAGAAGCGCCAGTCAGGTGACGAGCTCGCGCCGCCTCATTGTCGTAGCAGGGGATCGGGACTCCGGCAGGGCCTCAATCGGCTTCGAGCTGCACAGAATGGGTGTGGCGCAGCTCGGAGCCGTCGGGCAGCGTTCCGGAAACTTCCAGTTCGAGGGCGGTTCCGTCTTCCGACCACGCTACAAACCGGGTCCGGGGGTTGATCACGTCTTCGATTGTGAACTCTTGGGCCTGCGCTGCAGCCTTCCAAGCGGTCTCGGAAACGTTGGCTGCCGGCTGCCAGGGCTCTGAGCCCGAGGGGCGCCGGTAAAGCCGCGTTACCTGCAGATTGCTGAACACGGCGATGTCAGCGGCAATGAAGCGTCCGTCCGGTGACACCCGTGCTTCGTAGTACTTGCCGTCGTCTGCAAGCAATTGACGCCCGTCGGTGGTCGTGGCCCATAGGCCGTCCCCGTCGCCGTCGACGACCGTGGTCACCGACGCCGCCTGATCCGGCGGCATTTCCTCAGTCTTGACGGCCTGATTCGACGGCGGGCCACTGCAGGCGCCAATGACCAGGGCGAGCAAGAGTAAGGGTGTCGAACGCTTGACTCCCAACGCCGGCTTACTCCTCATTGCGCGGGTCGCCTTCCAAGTAGGCACCGAAGATCCTCTCTACAGCGGCGGATGTCTTGGGGCCCGGCGCGCCGTCGACTCGCAGGCGAATCCCGTCGAACGTGTTCAGGAACCGCTGCAGGTCTACGACACGGCTTTTTTCCGCGCTGATTCGCGAAAACCTGAAGAATGTCCTGGAGGGTGGATGAGCCGCGAGCGGCGGGATCTCGGTGCGCTCCTCCAGTCTTCTGATCACGGCCGCGAAACCGCATTGTCTGGACACCGCGGTTTCCGACCAGCGACCGTCGGCCACGTACTTGCCCTTTTCGTAGTGGTTGGTGAAGCTCCACAGGTAGGGTGACAGCACTTCCGGGTGGTGGCGACGATAGCCCCAACCGTTGTATTTTTCGGCTTCGTAGAGGAGACGGGGAAGTGACCAGTCATCGACTCGATCCAGCCGTTCGAAGGTGAGCGCGTCAGCGGCGCTCTCTTCCCAGGTGAAGGGCGGATTGCCGGTCGGGGGACGGCCGGGAGGCACGTGGACCGTACGACCGGTGAGTGGATCACCATTGTGGAGATGGCGGTCGACGCGGAGACTGCTCTCCAGATTGTGGATACCGCCGACAAAAAACCATGGGATGCCTAAGCCTCCGGCCGCCGCTTCGTAGCGACTCTTGCTCGCCACGACGGCGTCTGCGACGCGGTCCACCTCGGCAAACCTCTCCGTCCGGATTTCGCAGGAGTCGTAGCGCCCCGAATACTCTGCGGCCAACGCCTCGGTGAATCTAATAGCCATACTGGAGTCCGCCTGAGAATGACATTACCAGACTGAAACCGGGCGGCCGGGCTAAACAAACTCCCGTAAGCGGGTAGCCGGCGCAAACTGCAAGCGTAGAGAGCTTCCTCGGGGAACCTGTATGCGTCCATGACATATGAGCACTGCCACGCCTTCGCCTTCATGTCCAACCACTACCACTTACTCATCTCCGTGCCCGACGCCCCGCCCCAAATAGGTTCCACCCGAATAATGCGAGGGCGGGCGGCCGGTTCTGCACCCGGTTCTGTACCTACGGGCCGGAACCCTACAAAGTGAGCAGGTGTTCCGGGTCCGCACCCACTACGGCGGACAGCGGGACCGAGCGGTCGAAGGTTACGAAGCGGCAGCCGTGCGCGATGGCGAGAGCCAGCAGATACACATCAGTCACTTGTCTCGATCCATGAATGCGGTCGGCGAGGATAACTTCATCGAGGATGCTGGCATCGCAGGGCAGGAACTGGTGATGCTCGGTGGAAGTCGCTCGCCGCAGCCTCTGAGTCGCTTCCTTCGTTGACACCGGGCTTGGGTAGCGCTCCTGAGTCACGACGCGGACAAAACCATTCTGGGTGATCGCGCAGGACGCCCAGCCGTGTCCGATGTCGCGATTGAGCCATGCGCGAGCAAGCCGATGGTCGACATGGTCGGCGTCGAGCAGGGCGAGAAGCACATTGACGTCGAGGAGCGCACGCATCAATCTGGCTCGTCCTCCAGCAGTTGATCGATCAGTTCGTTGGAGATCGCAGGGCCGCGGCGGGGGAGTGGCTCGAAACCGTAGAAAACGCCATCTTCAGCGACTTCGCCGGCGACCCGATCGCGAGTCAAGGCTTCGCGGGCCAATTCAGAGAGTACCTCCCCGGCGCTACGACCCTGGCGGCGGGCGCGTTCTTTGATCGCTAGGAGGATATCTTCGGCGAGGTTAAGGGTGGTGCGTACGCATCAGATGTTAACACATCAAAAGATTTACCTAGTGAACCCAGGCTGCCTAGCTTCTTGGCAACCCATGGGCGTGGGCTCATGCTTCCTGTTCTTCAAATACAAATATTCGGGTGGCACTTAGGAAGGATCGGTAAACTGGGCCCTATGTCCGGTCTTTACGAAAAAGTTCTCCAAGCCGCTCAGGGGCTAGCAGTTGTTGCACCGCGGCCTCCTCGTGCCTCGGCGGCGGTGATCCCTTATCGGATGCGCGGGGGACGCGCCGAGGTGTTGTGGATGCGGCGAGCGCGGGGCCAGCGGTTCATGGGTGGGTGGTACGCGTTCCCCGGAGGCGGGCTGGCGTCGGCAGATGCTGGGTTGGAGGTGGTTGGGGAGGTGCGGATTCCGCCGGGAACAGACCCGAGGGGTGCTTTGCCTCCAGCGATGACGGATGGGATTGAGTTAGCGAATTTGATGATCCCGGGGCTGGTGGCTACGGCTCTCAGGGAGTTGGTGGAGGAGATGGGTTGGTGGGTGGGGGAGAAGTTGGTTGAGGTGGCGGATGACGATCTCGATGGTTTACGAAGCCAAGAAGCCACGATTGTGGATCTGGTGGATAAATACGGACCTTTTGACGCCAGCAAACTGACCTATGCCGGACGGTGGTTAACCCCTCCGCTGGGCCCGATGCGTTTTGACAACCGGTTTTTTCTTCTGGATGCTGACCGGCTTGAGCCGCAGCGGTGGCAGCACGAGGTGGAAACCGCTGAGTGGATTCGACCGATTGAGGGGATAGAGCGTTGGCAAAACGGTGCGGTGATGGCGGCGCCGCCGGTGTTGTACATCTTGCGAGCCTTGGCTGAGATTGGGGCTGAGATTGGGGCTGAGGTTGGGATTGGTTCAGGAGTTGGTTCTGGGGCTGGTTCTGGGGAGACGGCAGAAGGCGATCCGACCGCCAACGATTCGACCTTGCAACGCCTAGTGACTCCCAGCGAGGCGAATATCGGCGCGTTTCGCCGCATTGAGTTTCAGCCCGGGGTGTTGTTGTTTCCGTTAGTGACGCCGACTCTTCCTCCAGCAGCGACCACCAATTGTTTTGTCTTGGGCAATGGGGAACGCGTAGTTGTCGATCCGGGGTCGCCGTTTCCCGAGCAGCAGCAACGATTCTTGGCAGCACTGTCTGCGTTGCCCGGGGGGCTGGCTGCGGTGAAGGAGATCTGGCTGACCCACCACCATCCCGACCACGTTGGCGGCGTGGCAGCGTTAGCCGGTGCCTTGAGAGTGCCGATTGCTGCTCACGCCAAGACCGCGCAACGACTTGAAGGACAGATTGCAGTCGAGCGCACGCTTGCTGACGGCCAGCAGATGACGCTCATCGGAGATCCAGATTTGGGCCCAGATTTGCAAGTCACGGCTATGCATACGCCCGGGCATGCTTCTGGCCATTTGTGTTTTTCTTGTGACCATGACCGCTGGCTCATCGCGGGTGACATGATTTCCGGTGTGAGCACGATTGTTATCGATTCTCCAGATGGCAACATGGGAGATTACTTTCGATCCTTGGCGCGTCTTGCGGAGATGAGCCACTTTCTGGCATTGCCGGCCCACGGCCCGGCCTTGCTCGACGGAAGGCAGCATTTCACGCGCGCGTTGAAGCATCGGCAATGGCGGGAGAGTCGGATTCAGGAGGCATGGGATAACGGCGAACGCAAGATGTCTCGCTTGGTCAAGGCCGCCTACGAGGAAGAATTGCCGGTGTTTGTGCAGCCGCTGGCAAAGCGTCAGGTGTGGGCCCATTTGCAACATATGGGTTTCGAGGAGAAGGTCGAGGCCGATCAGAAAGCAAACGACAAAGCCAGCGAAGGTGGATCATCGTGAGCGGCCTGGACTACCAAAAGTGGTTGGTCGAAGGGATGCTTTCGGTGATTCCTAAGGTACTCGAAGTGGTCTCGGAGCAGGGAATCCCCAAGGGTCACGCGCTCTATGTCAGTTTCAAGACCGATCATCCAGAAGTCGAAATCAGCGACGCGCTCAAAGAGCGGTATCCACAGAAGATGACGATCGTGTTGGAGCATCAATTTTGGGATCTGGAATTGGCTGAGAGCGATTTTTCCGTGGTCTTGGCGTTCGGCGGTGTCCGCGAGCGTCTTTTGGTGCCTTGGTTGGCAGTGTGTGGATTTGCCGACCCCACGGCCCAGTTCGGGTTTGAGACCACTGATGAAGGCAGTTTGCAGTTACAGGGAGCAGAGACCGATTCCTCGTCGACGGATAACGATCAGGAAGAAGGATCTGAGGAGAATGGCGGATCGCCTGCGGCAGCGCCATCAACCTCAGAGCCAGCTTCACGCTTTGAGGCAAAAGTGGAAAAGATCGATGCGCCAAGTCAGGGTTCGGACCCAGGGAAAGTAGAGCCCCCGGCAGGTAAGGTGGTTCCTTTTGCCCGTCCAGGACAAGAGCAGCCACAGCAGGAGGACCTCGACGGCTAGAGATCGGGTTCTTCGGCCTCGGAGTGGGCGCGTCGCCTCCTGGGCAACGTCGAGGCGGTGCTATCATCGCTGACCAACCTGAGTGGCAAATTCGGCCCCAATCATTCCCATGTCCACGCCCGCGCTTCCATCGATTCCGAGCGACCCTGACGAGGATTTTGAGAGCCGCAAGAGTGAACACATTGAGCTTGCTCTAGACCCCCAGATGCAGGGACTTGGCATACAGAGAAGCGGGATGGCGGGACCTGGGATGCACAGACAGAATCGAAGCTTTGATCAGCTGCGGTTGCCGCATCGGGCTTTGCCGGAGATCTCGTTGGAGGCAATATCGACCAGCGGCGAATTTCTCGGCAAGCCGATTTCCGCACCTTTGATCATTGGCGCGATGACCGGGGGTACCGCGCAGGCCGAGGTGATCAATCGCAACCTCGCTGCTGCGGCTCAGGAAATTGGCTTGGCGTTCGGTCTGGGCTCACAGCGAGCGGCGATCGAAGACCCGACCTTGGTTTCGACCTATTCGGTACGCGAGGTGGCACCGGAGATCCCGGTGATCGCCAATTTGGGGATGGTGCAGCTCAACTATGGCTACGGAATTGACCAATGCCAACGAGCGGTCGAAATGGTGCAGGCCGATGGGTTGGCGTTTCATCTGAACGCGCTTCAGGAGGCGATCCAGCCCGAGGGGCAAAGCAATTTCTCCGATCTTCTACGCCAGCTCGAACCGATCGTCCGGAGCCTGGAGGTTCCGGTGATGGTCAAGGAGATTGGCCACGGGATTGACCGTCAAAGTGCCTTGGCTTTGCGCGATGTCGGAGTGACCCTGATCGATGCTGCGGGGAGCGGCGGGACGGACTGGGGCCGTATCGAGGCATCTAGGGCCGGGGATCGCTCGCTGGGTGAGGTGTTCGCCGATTGGGGGATCCCTTCGCCGATCGCGATTCGCAATCTGGAGGGAATTTCCGGGATCGAGGTAATCGGCAGCGGTGGTATTCGCAATGGCTTGGACGGAGCCAAAGCGATCAGTCTCGGGGCCAGTTGGGTGGCGATGGCGCAGCCGTTTCTTGGCCCTGCGCTGGAGAGTCCAGAGAAGGTTGCCGAGCAAGCCAGTCGGTGGATTCGGGAGCTGCGGATCGCGATGTTTTGTTGCGGCGCCGCAAGCTTGGAGCAATTGGCACAACTGGAGATTGAAGGGGTATGAAGCCAGAGCCATTGATGCCTGCGCACGAAGGCGGCGATCTGATTCGCGAATGGGTTGGTCGCGTGCTCGCCGGAGAGGCGCGAGTGCATGACTTACCGGAGTCGTTGAACCAACAGGACAAGGCAGAGATCCGTCGGCTGGTGGTAGCGAGCCGGACCGAGAGCGATCTTGACCACTTGGGTCGTTATTCGTTGGACGCAGAGCGCGCCGGATCACAGCATTGCGAAAACCTGATCGGCGCGATGCAGATTCCGTTGGGAGTAGTCGGCCCGTTGAAAGTTGTCAGTGAGCATGTCGCGCTGCAGGAGGAGCTTTGGGTTCCGCTTGCCACCACTGAGGGGGCTTTGGTCGCCAGCGTCAATCGGGGATGTCGGGCGATCACCGAGGCCGGCGGCGCAGAGGTCTTTGTCGAAGATGTGGGGATCACGCGGGCTCCTGTTTTTCGCGTCAAGAACCGCAAGCAAGCGAACCAGTTCATCGATTGGGTGACCGAGAATCACCAACGTCTCAAAGAAGTTACCGAAGCCACCAGTGGGCATCTGACGTTGAGAGAGGTTCGCCCCCACGTGGTGGGGACTTCGGTGTTTCTGCGTTTTCGCTTCCTGACCGACGATGCCATGGGTATGAATATGGCGACCATTGCTTGCGATCGCGTGATCCGTGAGCTGATCGGTCCGGAAACTGGTATCGAGTGCGTGGCCCTTTCGGGGAATTACTGTGTCGACAAGAAACCTTCGATGCTCAATTTCTTGGAAGGTCGTGGCAAGCGGATTCACGCCGAAGCGATCATTTCGGATCAGGATTTAGCACACTGCCTCAAGACCGACGCGGACGCGATGCTGGAAGTGCAGTGGCGCAAGAACTTTGTCGGCTCGATCGCTTCGGGGACCTTTGCCTATAACGCGCATTTTGCCAACGTCGTAGCGGCATTTTTTCTCGCCACCGGGCAAGACCCGGCGCAGGTGGTCGAAGCGGCTATGGGAGTTACCACCATCGATCGCGCCGAGGGCGGGATTCATATCGCGGTCAATCTTCCAGACGTGCCCCTGGGGGCGATTGGCGGGGGGACCGCTCTGGCGACCCAGCAAGAGTGTTTGCAGATTCTGGGTGTGACGCTGGATTCGGAGCGTCCTGGTACTGCCGCGATGCGTTTGGCCGAGATTCTCGGCGCGGTGGTCTTGTGTGGAGAGCTGTCTCTCTTGGCCGCCCTAACCTCTTCCGATCTGGCGGGAGCCCATGAACGGTTGGCCCGACGTTCCTCCATCGTTGATTGAGTCGCTCTGTGTCCCCGGTTAGAGCCGTCTGTCCCGGCAAAATCATCTTGATGGGTGAGCACGCCGCGGTCTATGGACGCCCGGCGGTGGTCGCGACGGTTGGATTGACGACCGAGGTAGTTTTCGAGAGCGACGCTGGCAAAGGAGTGGTCGCCGACTTGGTCGACCTGAACCAAGTCTTTCACTGGAGTAGCCAGGAAATCATCGATCATGCCGAGCAGGCGCGGCGACGGTGGAATGCCTATGCCGCAGCACCCAGCGCCCAGCGCTTACACCGTTTGATGGCGGGCGGCGGAGCGGAGCGGTTCGTTCAGTTGGCTCTGGGCGAAGCGGTTAGGGCTACCGGTTCAGCGCCGAACGGTTTGCGAATGACGCTCTCTTCTGAACTGCCGTTGGGCGCGGGAATGGGGAGCTCGGCGTCGGTAGCGAGTGCGATCGTCGGCGCTTGGCTGGGTTTTGTCGGCGAACCGATGGATCTGGAACGGATTTCGTCTGTGGTCTTGGAGGTGGAACGGCGCCAGCACGGATTTCCATCCGGTATTGACCATGAAGCGGTGCTTCGAGGGGGAATCCTATGGGCTCAACCGAGCGCCGAGTACGGTCGCGTCGAGGTCGAGTCTTTGACCAAGGGTTCGCAGATCCAGCCGACAATTCTGGACACGGGTGTTCCTGAGCAGAGCACTGGTACTGTGGTTGAGACGGTGCGCGAGAATACCGGGGGAGCAAGCTATGCTGGCTGGGACCGAATGGCTGTGGCAACCACCGAGTTTCGCCGGCTGCTGGAGAGCGGCGGCGACGTTGGCCCGCTGGTTCGCCTCTATCATCGCGAGATGGAACAGATCGGCGTTGTCCCCGACCCGGTTGCCGACTGGGTAAGCTCTTGGGAAGATCAAGCAGGCGCGGCCAAGTTGAGTGGAGCGGGCACGGCGCGCGGGGAGCGAGCTGGCTGCCTTCTCGCGTATTCTGCTGGTGCCGATCCGGTGGTTCCCGCGTCCTGGCGTCGCCATGATGCTACGATTTCGGTTCCGGGTTTGCAGGTGGAGAGCGTTTAGCTTCGGGCCACGGTTGCAAAAGGCCATGTTCAAAGAGACCGATGGTCAAGTGGGTCGCGACGTTGAGAATTACGACAGTTGGAACCGTAATCTGTAGGACTATGAATGGTAGAACTTAAGTTGAAGAACTCGATTTAATGAACTTGAATTGATGAACACTGTGACGCGAACCTCAACAGCCATCGCCCCTTCCAACATTGCCTTAATCAAGTATTGGGGACTGCGTAACGAGTCCTTGTTGGTTCCCTACAACCCATCGATTTCAATGACCCTGTCGAAGGCTCGGACTCGAACCACGGTGGAGTATGACCCGTCGGCGACTGGGGTTGAGGTCTGGCTTTCTCAGGAGTCCGGACCGCAGTTGGCGCCGACCGGCTTCGCCGCGCGAGTTTCCACCCACCTGGAAAAAATTCAAGAAAAATTGGGCAACACCCGCGGTGGGTTTCGCGTTTGGACCGAGAATACTTTTCCCGCCAGCGTCGGATTGGCGTCTTCCGCTTCCGGATTTGCCGCCCTGGCGATCGCCACGTGTGGTGCTCTGGATCACCAAGTGAGTGGCGGAGGGGCTCCGGGAATGGTGCTGTTGGGTGGCTCAGGATCGGCGGCGCGGTCGGTGGCCGGCGGATACGTGCAGTGGCCGTCGCGCAATCTGCGCGACAAGATCGAGGTAGTGGCGCCACGAGACCACTGGATCTTGAGCGACGTCATCGCCATTGTCAGTGCCGATCCCAAAGAGGTCTCTTCGCTTGAAGGGCATCGTTTGGCACCCAGCAGCCCGCACTTTGCCCGGCGTTTGGAGCTGCTGCCGGCCCGCACCGAAATCGTTCGGCGTGCAGTGCGTCAGCGGGATTTTTCCCGCCTAGCCAAGGTGGTGGAGGAAGAAGCGATGGAGTTGCACTTGATCGCGATGTCAACCAGGCCGCGAACGATCTACTGGCAGCCAGGCACTTTGGAAGTCATGGCGCGGGTGAGAGAACTGAACCAAGCCGGAGTGCCCTGTTGTTTCACCATCGACGCCGGCCCCAACGTTCATGTGCTGTGTGAGCCGGAGTATGAAGCACAGGTGGCCGCTGCGGTGGATGATTTGAGGTTGGTACAGAACGTGATTCGAGATCGCACCGGCCACGGTGCTCGATTTCTTGACGAGTCGGAGTAGCGTCGAGCTGCGCTAGCTCGATCTGAGTATCAATTCAAGAACTACAAACTGCTAGCCAATGAGCAAACTCACCTTCATTAAGTTCGGCGGCAGCGTCCTGACCAACAAGGCGGGGCGCGAAGAAGCTCGCCAACCAGTGATCGATCGACTGTCTCAAGAACTGGCGCGGTCTCGAGAATTGGCACTGTCTAGGGATCTGGCATCTGGAGGAACCACGTCGATCCTCTTGGGGCACGGCAGCGGATCTTTTGGTCATCGTGCGGCGGTGGATGCCGGGGCCGCCTCCGGTCGTTTCACCCGCTCTGAGGCCACGGCAGCGACTGAGATTCAGAGTGCTGCGCGGCGCCTCCACGGCATTGTGGTCGCTAGCTTGCAGCGGGCCGGGGTTGCGCCGGCGTCATTTCCTCCCGCCGCTTGGTGCACCTGGGAGAAGGATGCCCTGCGGGCTTCTGATTTGGCGGGTATGACGGGTGCCCTGGCCAGCGGTGCAGTGCCGGTAGTGATGGGGGACGTGGTCTGGGATCAACACGGCGGGGCCCGCATCGCCTCGACCGAAGAAGTGTTTTGCTGTTTGGCCCAGAAGCTGCCGATTGGCAGGGTGATCTGGGTCGGAGAGACCGACGGCATTCTCGATGCCGACGGACAGACGGTATCGGCGCTGCAGCACACCGACGAGCTGTTCATTGGTGAGGTGAAAGGCCCCGACGTCACCGGCGGAATGGCTTTGCGCTGGCAGACGGTGCAGTCCTTGGCGCAGCGCGGGGTTGAATCCTGGCTAATCAACGGGCTGCGTTCCGGAGAACTCAGCGCCGCCATGGCCGGCGATTCGATTCGCGGAACCAAAGTCGCAGCAGCTTAGACCGTAGGAGTCGGTTCAGGACTGGAGCGGTCCATTCGCAATTCGCCCTCTGCTTCATCGCCTATTCCTTGGCCGACACCGGGTTTTGACAACTCGAAGCTCAGGACCCTTGCACCGAGGTGTTTGGCGTCCTCAAGATTGTGGCTGACGACGATGGCACTGGCGCCCAACGACTCCAGAGTGTTTCGAAGAATCGGCAGCAAGCGAATGCGTGAGTCTCGGTCCAGCGAGGAAAACGGCTCATCCATCAATAACAAACGAGGGCTGGGAGCAAGAGCTCGAGCGATCGCAACCCGTTGGCGCTCGCCGCCGGAGAGCGTATTGGGATCAGCTTGAGCCAGTTGCTCGATCTCGAACTGACGCATCAGCGCCTGGACTTGATCGGATTGCCGATAGCCGGGCACTCCGAAGCCGACATTGCCCAACACCGAAGTAAAGGGGAACAAACTGGGGTGCTGAGGTACCAACCCCAAACGTCTTCGATGCATCGGGATATGCAGGCCAGCCGAAACGTCGTCCCAGACCTCTCGATCGACGGATACGCTTCCGGAGTGCGGACGAATGAGCCCTGCCAAAGTGCGCAGAGCTAGCGTCTTTCCAACCCCGGACGACCCATGAAATAGCAGAACTCCCTGAGCAAGCCGGAAGCGAACCTCAACTTGATGGTCGCGGTCGGGGGTTGTGGCAGTGAAGTCGGCTCTCAACATCGCAGCAGCACGCGACTAGGTTTCTTGCCGGGAAGAGCGGCGGCTTGCGGTGCGTAGGGTCTGTTCTCCCCAGGCCGAGGTCACCCAGGAAACCACCAGCGCGAAGACCAGCATGATCGTCACATAGAAGGCCGCGCGTCGATGATCTCCGGCTTGGTAAGAGGCGTAGATTTCCAGCGGGATGGTGTTGGTTTTTCCTGGTATGTAGCCGGCGACCATCAAGGTGGCGCCAAATTCGCCAACCGCCCGAGCGAAAGCCAAGGCACAACCGGCGAACAATCCGCGCCAGGCGGTGGGAACCGTGACTTTGAGAAACACGCGTAGCGGGGACAGCCCCAAACTGGCGCCGACTTCCTCCAGTTCAACGGGTACCGAGGCGAACGATGGTTGCAAGGTCTTGGTCAGCAGCGGGAAGGCGGCGATGCTGGAGGCACAGATCGCGGCGGCGGGAGTTAGCAAGATCTCGACGCCCAGCGCGCTGAATAGGCCGGACAAAGGTCCTCTGGTGCTCAGCAGTTGGACCAGTAGATATCCGACTACCGAGGGTGGCAGCACCAAAGGAACCAGGAGGAGTGCGTCGATAACGCGGGGAAAGACCAATTTCTTGTGCGCTTGCAGCCAAGCTAGCAAGCATCCGGGTAGCAAGATCACCAGTAGTGCGGCGAGACCGACTTCCAGTGAGAGACGGATGGGAAATAGGTCGATCATGGGAGGTCAAACCCGTGGCGGACAAAGATTTCCCTTCCCGAGCTAGAAAGCAGAAATTGCAGTGCTTGGTCGGCGAGATCGGTGCGAGCGTTTTGCAGGGCCACCGCAACCACTTCCGGTGCCTGATCCAGGTTCAGTTCCTCAACTGGGTGTAACCGGGGAAACAATACGGCCTCGGTCCGATAGAGGATGCCCGCATCTACGCTGCCAGCGGCAATGTGGGCGGCGACTCCGGCGACATCTGCAGTGAACACTTGTCGAGTGCGCAAGGCGCCCAGGAGTTGTTGCTGTTCTAGCCATTCTTGCGCGTAGCGACCAGCCGGTACGTAGCGTGGGTCTCCGATGGCGAGACGACCGGAACCAGTGACCCAGGTTTTGAGTCGAAGATCGGGGTCCAAGCTGACGACCACCAACTGATTGGTCGCCAAGGTGTGAGCGGGTCCGGTGGTCAGCTGCTGGGATGCCAGTTCCTCGATTGGCCACCGCGCCGCAGCGATCAACAGGTCGAAATCGACCCCGGCTTCGATCTGGCGCACTAACGTTCCGGAAGCGGCGATCGCCACTTCGACCTCGATCTCGGGCTCCAGATTCTGCTCCAGCTCGACCATCACCTGGCGCAGACTGGTAGCCGCCGCGATGCGCAGCACGTTGGGATCGCGCCGTCCACATCCCAAAGATATGGAAGTTATCGACAGCCAGCACATGGCGAGCGCAACGGCTGTTAGCACAGTGTTTTTGGTCCGTGGGTGGCGGCGATCGATCACCGAGCAAGTCTAGCTGTATCCTTCACCGATGATGTCTCCACCGGGTGATCTGCACCAGTATTTGGAAGTCTTAAGCAAAGAGGGTGAATTGGTTGAAGTCGAAGTTTCGGTGGACCCGAAACTCGAACTCGCTGAAATTCACCGGCGGGTGATTGCCGCCAACGGTCCGGCGCTTCTTTTCCGCAATCCTAAGGGGTCGGTGTTCCCGGTGGTCACCAACCTTTTTGGCTCGGTCAAGCGCATGGAATTGGCGTTCGGCAAGAACCCCCATCACTGGATCGAACAAGTGGTCGAGCTTGCGCAAGGTCCGGTGCCACCCGCTGTGGGTGAACTTTGGGCGAAACGAGGGTTGCTCCGCCAGTTGACACGTTTGGGCAACAAGCCAGCGCGCCGCGCTCCGGTATCAGAAGTGTCAGCCGTTCCGACGCTGGGCGGTCTTCCGGCTCTGACCACCTGGGCCGAAGATGGCGGACCATTTCTGACTTGGCCCAATGTGTTGACCAAACCGCCCAATGGTGGGGCCGCCAACCTGGGCGTCTATCGCATGCAGATTTACGATGACGCCAGCACGGGAATGCACTGGCAGATCGGCAAGGGCGGCGGATTTCATTTAGCTCAAGCCGCCGATCAAGGGGTCAAGTTGCCGGTAACGGTGTTTCTCGGCGGTCCCCCAGCGATGATCTTGGCTGCGGTTGCGCCATTGCCGGAAAACGTTCCAGAAATGATGCTCGCTTCTTTGATCTTGGGTCGCAAGCTGCCGGTCTGGACGCCACCCGGCGGGCACTCGCTACCCGCTTCGGCGGACCTTTGTCTGGTGGGTACGGTGGACCCGGCTGAGAGTCGCATCGAGGGTCCGTTTGGCGATCACTACGGTTACTACTCTCTGGAGCATCCTTTTCCGGTGTTCCGGGTGGATCGTATGTATCACCGGCGCGACGCAATCTTGCCGGCCACCGTGGTCGGCAAGCCGCGCCAGGAGGACTTCTATTTGGGCGATCTGCTGCAGGAGATCCTGTCACCGTTGTTCCCCCTAGTGATGCCCGCGGTGCGCTCTCTCTGGTCCTATGGTGAGACCGGATATCACTCGCTGGCAGCGGCGGTGGTGCGAGATCGCTACCGTCGGGAGGCCCTGGCCAGCGCGTTCCGAATCTTGGGAGAGGGCCAACTATCGTTGACCAAATTTTTGCTGGTGACCGACGCTGTGGTCGACCTGCGCAATTTTGCCGAGGTTCTGGAAACCGTGCTAGAGCGAACCCGCCCCGAAACCGACCTCTACGTGTTGGCCAACACCTCGATGGATACCCTCGACTACGCGGGGCCCAAGATCAACCATGGTTCGAAATGCGTATGGATGGGCCTAGGTGCCCCAATCCGAGATCTGCCCCACAAGTTTTCGGCACTGCCTCCCTCCCAGGTGACCGACGTGCGGGTCTTCTGTCGCGGTTGTCTGGTGGTCGAAACCGGATCCAAAGCTGAGTACCCATCTGCTGCCGCTGAGATCGCCCGCAACCTGGCGTTTGAAGACTGGCCGCTGGTGGTGGTCACTGACGATGCGCGCCGGGCCGCCGTCGCAGGAGTCAATTTTCTTTGGACCACTTTTACCCGCCTAGATCCAGCCCAAGACTTGTCGGCGGCCAAGACCACGGTGAAGGACAATCACCTCGCTTATAGCGGCCCTATCGTTCTGGACGCCAGAACCCCAGCTAATTTCCCCGCGGAACTGTTCGTTGACCCCGACACCAAACAGTTGGTCGACCGACGCTGGGGCGAGTATTTCCCTCAGGGCCAAACTATGGGAGACTCCGACCAAGCCAACTTGGAAGGGTAGTCGCCGTTGTTGATAGGCAGTGACGCCCGGAGGGAGGTTCTTGATGGGCAAAGGCGGCGTCGCTTCTAAGCGATCTAAATCGAATGACTCGGTGCGTCTTGAACGCACGCTGCATCGAAAGTTAGCAGGTCGAACGGTGCCACGTTTCGCGGTTGTCGGGCCGGATGGGCAGGGAGCGACGGTGGGTGGTTCTGAGGCAGAATCTCCGCGCTTCACTGTCCACATTCGTGACGCCAAGGCACTGGCTGCTTTCGCTTCGATGGACGAGAGCAGTATCGGGATGGCCTACCTGGACGGGCGGATCGACATCGAGGGTGACCTGATGGAAGCGCTCGCGCTGCGCTCGATATTTACCGACCGCCAACCGATCTGGTCTTTCTGGAGATTCCTGACTCCTTGGCTCAAGGGTCAAGTTAGTGCCGACAAGGACTGGATTCCCCAACACTACGACTATGGCAATGAGTTCTACTTCACTTTTCTTGACAAGGAAGTGGGGCTCTATTCGCAGGCTCTGTATCGCCACGAGGACGAAAGTCTCGAACAGGCAGTGGTGAACAAACTGGAATACATCACCAATCGTTGTCGCCTGTCCGCGGGGTCAAGGGTTTTGGACGTGGGTGGTGGATGGGGTGCCGCGGAGAAGTATTTGGGTCGTAAAGGCATCAATTCCACCATGCTGACCCTCTCCAAAGAGCAGTATAAGCACCTGCAAAACTTCGCCAGCAGCCACGACATGCCCTGTGAGTTGCGGGTGGAGTATGCTGACATTTTTGAATATCAAGCCGACCGGCCATTTGACGCGGTGGTGTTACTGGGAGTGATGGAACACCTGCCCGACTACCAGCGCCTGTTGAAGTGCTTCGAGCGTCTGGTGCGACCGGGTGGCTTTGTCTATATGGATTTCGCCGCTAACCGTAAGAAGTACTCGGTTCGATCCTTCACCTATCGTTACGTGTTCCCAGGAAACCACACTCCAGTGGTCCTTCCGGATCTTCTGGAAGCTGCCAATCAAACCAAATTTGAGCCGGTGGCGGTGCATAATGACCGCCGCAGTTATTACCTGACTCTGGTCGCCTGGGCGAAGAATCTAGAAGCTGCGGAAGAAGAACTAGTGGCCAAATTTGGCGAACGGGTTTTTCGATTGTTCCAACTCTATTTATGGGGATGCGCCCACCAGATGGACCGCACTGGAACCCTGGAGAGCTTTCGGGTGGTGCTGCAACGATCGATTGACCAGGGATCATCGACCGTTGGTCTCTAAGGGTCGATCAAGTTGAGTCCGGATTCGACCGCGATCCGGGTGTCGGTTTCTGAAAGATTCAGTCGGCTGGTGATGTCGTGGTACCAGTCTTCTCCGTGGTAGTTGTCAAACAGCGGATCTACAGCGACGAAACAGAGGTGGTTGTCGCGGTTTTCGAAGGCCAAATTGATCAGCTCTTTGCCTCGGTCCGCGTTGCCGAGATGGAAGTTGAGGGCAGCGAGGAAATAGGGAGAGATGTAGCCTTCCTCGTCATTCTCCATTTGGTGTAGTAACTCTTCCGCTTCCTGGACCTGGCCAGCACCAACCATCGAACAACCAAGCATGGAGCGCGTCGTCGATAGCGGGACTGTTTCCACTGATTTGAGACCGTGGGCCATGGCACGCTCGTAGTCTTTCTTGCCAAAGTGGTTCCAGCAGTAGAAGAGATCGGCCACTGGAAACGAGGGGTCTAGCTCTAGCCCTGCGTTGACCTCTTCAATCGCCACGTCAAATTGGTGGTGGAAATAAAGCAAGTATCCGGTCCCGGTCATGACGATCGCCGAGAGTGGATCTAGAGCTCGGGCCTTCTTAACTTGCTCCAAGCTTTCGCGCATCCGGCCCTGGATCACCAGTAGGAATGAGTACCAAAAGTAGGCGTTGCCATACTCAGGGTTGAGCTCGATTGCTCGCTGAAAGTGCTTGGCGCCTTGCCGCCAGTCCCGATGGTAGAAAGAGGCTGTCCAACCGAGAGCAGCTTCGGCTTCAGCCAACGAAGGATCTAGGTCAAGCGCCTTGCGAGCTGCTTGCTCGGCAGCCGGAAATCCTTGCTGTGGGTCAACATAGCTGTAGAAAGCCAACATGTTGTACGAATCAGCCAAACCAGCGTAGGGGAGAGGGTAGTCGCGGTCTAATTCCAGGGCGTGCTTGAAAAACTCGATGCCCCGCTTGATCCCTGCCTCATAGCGCCGATTCCAGAAATAGCGACCCTTGAGATACGAGTTGTAGGCCTCAATGTCGTCGGTCTTGGCCTCAACCAGTTTTTCATCGCGGCCAACCAGTTCGATCTTGAGTTGCCGGGCGATGGTGCGGGCGATTTCATCCTGCAGAGCAAAGATGTCTTCAATCTTGCGATCAAACACCCCAGACCAACTCTGATAGCCGTTGTCGGTATTGACCAATTGGGCAGAGATACGCACCCGGTTGCCAAACCGGCGCACGCTTCCTTCCAAAACGTGACCGACGTGCAGAGTTTCGCCAAGTTCGCGTACATCCCCAGCGTGATTTTTGAACGCAAAGGCAGAAGTTCGAGAGGCCACCGACAACCCTTCGATCTTGGCCAGTACGGTGGTGAGTTCTTCGGTGAGCCCATCGGCAAAGAACTCATTTTCTGGGTCAGGGCTCAGATTGCCAAACGGCAGTACCGCCATGGTCGGCCCACTGGCGACGATTTGTTCGGCGAAAACGCGGAGATCGGAATAAGCGGCAGTCTCGACCAATCGTCTCTCTTCATCGAGCCGCTTCAGGACCGTTAGCGCGGTCTCCATCTCTTGTACCCGATCGCCGGGGTCTCGTTCGAGCATGCCAGCGATCAAGTTGGCGAGATCGTTCGGTGCCGCTTCGCGCAACTTGGAAATCGCGCGATCGGCCTGGGTCAAGATCTGATTGGCGGTCTCGTAGACCGATTTGCCCTTGAACGGGAGGTCTCCGGTTAACAACTCGTAGCATAGAACTCCAAAACTGAAGATGTCGACGCGGGAGTCGGATTCCTTACCCAACAGGATCTCAGGTGCCATATAGCCGATGGTGCCAAGGACGGAACCTTCCTGGGTGATATGGGTTGTACCGTCGCTGGTTTCGGTATGAGCCATTCGTGCAAGACCGAAGTCCAGTATTTTCACCACTTCATTCTGTTGCACCATGATGTTGGTGCTCTTGATATCGCGGTGTGCGAGGCCCCGGCGGTGCGCGTCGGCGAGCCCTTTGGCGATCTGAATCGCGATGTGGAAAAAGTCGTCGAGCAGCAGCGGGGCGCCATCGATGTGGTCGTAAAGATTCTTGCCGTCGATCAACTCCATGACGATGAAGGTCGTGTTGCCCTCCTCGCCGACTTGATAGACGGTACAGATGTTCGGGTGATTCAGGCGCGATGCAGCTCTGGCCTCGCGCAAAAAGCGCTCGCGAGCAGCTTGGTCAGAAGAAAATTGCGAGGGAAGAACTTTGATCGCGACTTCGCGGCGCAGTTGCTGATCGTGGGCTCGATAGACCTCGCCAAAGCCACCACGGCCTATGACTTCAATGATTTCGAACTTATCGAGTTTGCGACCGACCAAAGACACAAGAAACCCCCCTTCCTGAACCTAGCCCAGAATGTCA
Source organism: Candidatus Multivoradales bacterium (assembly GCA_965248055.1). GTDB lineage: Bacteria > Acidobacteriota > Thermoanaerobaculia > Multivoradales > JAHEKO01 > CBDCXF01. The sequence continues at coordinate 1,277,909 of CBDFIJ010000004.1, read as the reverse complement.
GAGTTTAACCGCTTCTTGACCAAACGCCGGTATGGTAGCGTCACATCACTGCAGCGATGACCATTCCGGTTAAGCAAACCAAGGAGCGACAGCATGGAGCAACGACCCGGAGCGATTAACTGGATAACCACGATTTTCTTGCTGAGCTGTATCGTCCTGGGTATTGTGGGCACTTGGGTCTACGTAAGCCTGTTCGGCTGGACAACCTTCGACACCATATTTTTCGTTGTCGCCTGTTATGCCACTGGCCTTGCCATTACCGTCGGCTACCACCGGCTATTCGCCCATCGTTCGTTTGACGCGGTTTCTCCGGTCAAGGTGGTCACAGCGTTGTTGGGTGCCGCGACCTTTGAAGGCTCGGTTATTGGCTGGGCTTCGGAGCATCGATATCACCACAAATACACCGATCAGGAGGGGGATCCCTATGATCCCTACAACGCCACCAAGGGTTTTTTCCACGCCCACATGGGTTGGTTGCTGCATTACCGGGATCCCGAGTTGTCGAGAGCCAATGTTGCGGACCTCGAAAGAGATCCGTTTCTCAAATGGCAGGACCGCAATATCCCAGCGGTGATGTTTTCCATCGGGCTGGGTCTACCGACGCTGATCGGTTTGGGCTATGCCTTGGCTACCGGTCGTCCCTTGCTAGCAGGGCTGATGAGTGGCATCTTTGTCGGTGGCTTTTTGCGCATCGCGGTGATCCACCAGTGCACCTTTTTCATCAACTCGCTTTGCCACTACCTAGGGCGGCAGCCGTTTAATTCTGGCGATAGTTCGCGCGATAGCGGATTGGTTGCATTCTTGACCTTTGGCGAGGGGTACCACAATTTTCACCATACCTTCCAGACCGACTACCGCAACGGATACCGCGGCTGGCACTTTGATCCTGGGAAGTGGATCATTTGGACGCTGTCTAAGTTTGGTTGGGCCTGGCGTCTAAGGCGCACCCCCGAAGAAACCATTGAACTAGCTCGATTGCAGGAGGTGCGGCGCCTGTTGTTGTCGCGCGACGTGCGTTCCCGAGCTGCTTCGTTGTGGCAAAAGCTGAGTCAGATTGAAGAGCATCTAGAAAAGACTCACTTAGAAATCCGGATGGCGATGCAACGCGTTCGAAGCTCCACTGGGGACGTGGTCAACAAAGGCAGCGAGGATTTGCAAGCACTGCGAACTCGATTCCGGGCGATGCGCGATGACTGGTATTCCTTGGCCAATGAGTTTGCAAGAACTGCCGGATGAACCCAGACGGCTAGCCTACCTATCGAACTTTGCCGATCGACACCGATAGCTATCGAGACGCCCTGCGTCATTTCCCCGCGGGGGTCACTCTGGTGACCCTGCGTGCGGCCGGTGAAGTCCACGGCCTGACAGTGTCGGCTTTTGTTTCGATCTCACCGGATCCACCGTTGGTCGCGGTGGCGATTGATCGCGGACACTCAGCCCATCAACTCTTGGAGAAATCCGATGCGGTTTTCGCGGTCAATATTCTTGCCGCCGATCAACAAGCCTTGTCTGACCGTTTTGCGTTTTTGAAGGATGGCGATCGATTTGCTGAAGGGGACTGGGGGTCGGCGGCTACTGGAGCACCGATTCTCCAAGACGCCCTGGCTTGGCTGGATTGCTCGATCTATGCGCGTCATTGCGTTGGCACCCACACCATCTATGTTGGCCACGTAGAGGCCAGTTCGGTGCCTCGTGAGGGCGAACAACCCTTGATCTATTGGAACCGCGGTTACCGCGGGGTTGGCGACCTTTAGCTGACCTGAGCGGGTGATGTGTTGGGGGCGCGGTAGAGGCCGTCGATGATCTCGGCGTACTTCTGTTCGATCACCGAGCGCTTGAGCTTCATGGTGGGCGTCAATTCGCCACCGGCGATTGATAACTCACGATCCAATATCGCGAAATTCTTAAGCGATTCGACGCGCGAAAGTCGCTGGTTGACCTCGGCGATACGCTGCTCCAGATAGGCCCGAAACTCAGGGGACTTAGCTACCAGCGTCGTATCTGCGGCGGTGCTGCCCAGTTCCTGCGCCTTTGCCGAGGCTCGTCGAGGGTCGAGAGTCAGCAAGCCAACCAAGAATTTCCTGCGATCCCCGACCACCACTGCTTGGGCGATCTCGGGGATGGTCAGTATTTGCTCTTCGACCGCCGTCGGAGATACGTTTTTACCCCCTGCGGTGATAATGATTTCCTTGCGTCGGCCGGTGATCTTTAGAAATCCCTCGTCGTCCAAATGACCCAGATCACCGGAGCGCAGCCAGCCGTCCTCTGTAAAGGCCTCGCGAGTTGCGTCTTGGTCTCGGTAGTACCCGGCAAATACATGAGGGCCGTGCATCTGTACTTCGCCATCATCGGCAACCCTCAGGTCGCCTCCGGGTAAGCAACGCCCCGCTTTTCCAATACGAAAGTTATCGGGCATGGAAAATGTTGCTGGACCACTGCACTCACTCATGCCGTAGATCTCCAACAACGGAATGCCAAGGCTCAAGAAGAAATCCAAGGTAGAGCGACCAATCGGCGCCGCCGAGGTTGCGCACACTTTGGCGTGGTCAAAACCGAGCTTTCGCCGGAGCGGTGCCAAGACGAGTTTGCGCGCCAGGGGCAGGGCGAACGGCGGTTTTTCGTGATGTTGTAAACGGCAACCGGCTTCTAGGCCGACACTGGTCGCCCAGCGAAAGATCTTTCTGCGTATCGCCGGGGCAGCTTCCAGTTGATCCGTGATCGCGCTCTGCATTTTTTCCCAGACCCGCGGAACTCCGAGAAAGAAATGCGGGCGAACCGCCTTGAGAGCTTGTGGAAGGTCGGTGATATTGGGCACCAACCACGAGGACGCTCCCACCGCCATCGGAGCATTGAGGGAAATGATTTGCTCAGCGATATGGCATAGCGGGAGGTAGCTCAAGACCCGGTGTTGATCGGTAAAGTCGTATTCGGTTGCGGTCTTGGCTGCGGTCCAAACGACGTTGTGATGGGTCAACATCACCGCTTTGGGACGTCCGGTGGTGCCGGAGGTATAAATCAGAGAGTAGAGGTCCTCCTCGGACACCGCGCTGATCCGGGCTTGGATTTGTTCCTGATCTGGCTCAGGGTGTTGCAAGCTGCTCCAGGGCTCAGCGTCTTCGTCGGTACCTTCCATGACAATCAACCGGAGCCCTTGGTCTCTAACCCACGAGCGATGGGGCTCAAGCATTTGGCTGTTTTCGACGATCACCAAGCTGACGCCGGCGTGGTCGGCAATATAGGAGCATTGTTCAGCACTGGCTGAGCTGTACAGACCCACCGGGACAGCTCCGGCGAGAACCGCGCCTTGCCAGGCAATGAACCACTCAGCTCGATTGCTGCCCAAGATCGCTACCCGGTCTCCGGTGGCGATGCCCATCTCGATCATCGCGATTGCTGCAGTGCTTGCCTTCTGGTAGTACTGAGACCAAGTATCCCCGTGCCATCCAGATTCTGAATCAACCATCAGCGCCGGTCGTTCGGCGCTCTGGGTTGCGGTTTGTTGAAAGAGCTCGCCGACGGTGGTCATGGCGGGATTATGCCTACTTTGAGGGTGTGCAGGCAAAAGGGAAAAACAAAACAGGCCGACTCGTTTCCGAGTCGGCCTGCCATCGAAACAAAGTTTGCTGGTGCGATTAGCCTTCGAGGGGCGGAATACGCAGCACCTGGCCAGGATAAATCTTGTCCGGGTCACTCAGCATCGGCTTGTTGGCTTCAAAGATGGCGTGGTACTTGGCACCGTTGCCGTAGTGCTCGCTGGCGATCTTCCACAAGGAGTCACCGGAAACCACGGTGTAGTAGGTGGCTTCTGGCTCAGGGGTGACCACTTCGAGCTGATCGTCGACTTGAGCGACACCTTCGGTGTTACCCACGACCAAGACGATTTTCTCGCGGACTGCCTGAGACTCAACCGTTCCAGTCACGGTGGCGAGGCCGTCGTCAAATGTGATGTTGAGGTTCTCGGCGGCAAACCCCATGTCAGCGACTGCTTGGGTGAGTTTCGAGGCGACCGACGCTTCCTGCTCTTCTTCGGATGGGCCAAGGCCAAATAACTTCTGACCGGCACTCTTTACAAAATCAATTAATCCCATGATGGATCTCCTCCTGTTTAGTTAGGGATAGGGGTTAGGTATTAACGTCGGCTGAACAACTTGCCCAGAATACCGACGCCAGCTTTTGCTAAATCATCTTTGACGTCACCGTCACCGTCTTGGTCGAGTAGGGCGCCCAAAATCCCCAGGTTTGCTGGTGGCTGTTGACGCAACTGCTGCCGTTCACGACCGAGAAGCTCGGCGAGCCCACCGGAGTCCAGGCCCTTTTGACGCTGCTGTTTTCCCAGGTAGGCCAGCACCATCGGTGCGAGCATGGTCAGCAGTTTGGCGATCGAACGGCTGTCCAAGCCAGTTGACTTGCTCAGTTCATTCTCCACCGTGGCTTGGCGACCCCCCAGCACATGACCGAGGATGGCTTCACCGATCCCGGTCTGCCCGCCGCCCAGAAACCCGCCGAGATTATCCAGCAGACTCCCGTCGTGGTCTTTGCCCAACGCTCGATGCAAGGAGTCTGCGCCGTCGCGGCGTGCTGCGTTGCCACCCAAAGCTCCCAATAGAGCGCCGACCGCCGCGGGGACTGCAGATTGGGTTTGGTGTTGATTGACGCCCAGGATATTGGCCAGTTGACCCAGCTCGGTACCGCCGATTTGAGAAGTAAGTGAATCGAGAATCGAGGACATAGAACATTTCCCTCCGGGGAAGATATTAAGGGGACTCCCTGACGGTGTGTCCGTGCCCCTGATTATTACACATTTTACTTATACTCGAAAGTAGTAAAACCTGTAAGCGTCACGTCTACAGGGTAGAATGGCCTAGCAATACTGAGTCGCGTGCGCGGCGGTTCGGATAGATCGTGTATGAGGTGGCCGGAATCGCGTTCCCGGCTGACAACTCAAGGAGGAAAATCGGGTATGAAAAAAACTTTCATAGTTGGAACGGTAGCGCTGCTTTTGGCATTGGGCACGACAGTGCTTGTGGCTCAGGAAGCTGTGAGCGAAGAATCAGTCGTCGAAGAGGTCGCTCACGCGGTCGTTGACACGACCGATGATGCCGTCGATGCGACCGCAGATGGAGCAGAAGTCGCCGCGGAGACGGTCGGCGAAGCCGCTGAGGGCGCCGATGAGGCCGCGGTTGCGACCGGAGAAGCAGTTGCTGACGCCAGCGAGGGAATCGTCGATCACACCGTTGACGAGAGTCGCCGTGCAGTCGAGGTGACCCGTGACGCGGTCGCCGAAGGTGGCGCCAGTGTAGTTGAGGGAGGCAAGACCTTGTGGACCGAAGGCGTGGTGAGAACGGTCAAGCGGATTGGTCCGATGCTGTGGCCGATCTTGATTGCCTTTGCGATTTTATTGGTGTTTTGGATCGTGGCGTCGTTTCTCGGCGGACTGGTGACCAAAGCTCTGCGGGCAACGGATTGGGACAATCGACTTGCCGCCAACACCGGGATTGAGAAGGTCTCTGAAGGGGACATTGAAGGGACTGCTGGAGCTATTGTCAAATGGGTTGTCTTGCTCGGTGGTTTTGTCGCTGTCTTCAACTATTTCGACTTGGGGATGGTTGCCGGACCGATTGAAAATGTACTGACGCAGATTGGCTCCGCAGTTCTGTCGCTGCTCCAAGCGTTGATCGTTTTGTTGATTGCATGGTTGATTGCTAGCGCGGTTCGGTTCTTGAGTTCGCGCGGACTGGGTGCTGTTGGATTCGACTCTTGGGCTGGTCGCTACATTCCCGAGCGCGTGGTCGAGGGTGAGCGAGTTGGTGCCAGCGTTCAGGTTGGGCGACTGCTTTTTTATCTAATTCTGGTATTGGCTCTTCCGTTATTCCTCGAAGCCTTGGGCCAGGAGTCTCTGGTCCAGCCAATTAATGAAATGTTCAGCAAGGTATTCGCGTTTGTTCCGAACGTGATCGGCGCCCTTATCTTGGTGTTCTTTGCCAAATGGGCGGCGACCTTTGTGCGCGAAGTGGTCTCCAATCTGCTTGCTGTAGCGGGCCTGGATCGCTTCGCGGAGCAGTGGGGCTTCGGCGCGGGTAGTAAGCGTCTGTCCGACATCGTCGGCGCGGTGGTTTACTTCTTCGTCTTGGTGCCGTTTTTGATTGCCGCGGTTGACAATCTGGGGATCGACGCGATCTCTGGGCCGGTTAAGGCGACGCTGGAACAATTACTTTCAGCGGTGCCTTTGGTGTTTGTCGCGATTATTGTGATCGGCATCGGCTACTACATTGCCAAGGCGATCCGTGGCGTGGTGCAGAGCTTCCTGGAAGGCGTCGGCTTCGACGCGCTGCCCGAGAAGCTCGGCCTCGGTTTTCTCAATCCCAAAGAGGGTCGCGCCTCACTTTCAGTGATTGTGGGGGCGGTGGTTATGGGAGTTATCCTTCTGCTGACTGCGGAACAAGCACTCTCGACCCTGCATCTGGAGGAGCTCTCCGGCATGGTCGGTAGCCTGCTGACGTATTTGCCGAATCTGCTGATTGGTCTGGCAATTATCGTTGCTGGCTTGTCGGTCGGCGCCTACGTTGGCCGCTTGGTAGGCGATCTTTTGTCCAACCATCCGCAGGGCAAGTTGGTCTCGTTGATCGCCAATTACTTCATCGTCTTCTTGGCGTTCAGCATGGGTCTAACCCAGATGGGCGTCGGAGAGGAAGTCGTCCAGGTCGCGGTATCTGCGGTGCTGGGCGGTGTTGCTTTGGCTCTTGCCCTGGCTTTCGGGCTGGGTGGGCGAGACAAGGCGAGCCGGTTTCTCAACCGGCGCCTCGGCGACGACTAGTCCGCTGTTTCATTGGTAAGTCCAAAGGCCCGTCGCGTTCGCGGCGGGCCTTTTCCTCTTTTCTGAGCAAAATTGTTTGGGCCTACGACAATCGATCTTTGGACGCCCAAACACCTTTGCGACTTCGCACCTTGCTGATAAACGCCTTGCGACCGAAATAGTGTCCGAGTCGTCGCAGCCAGCCGCGGGTTCTGGGTGGAAACAATCGGTGGTCGACGTGGGACATCGATTGGCCGAGAAAGTGGGAGATCACCGGAATCTCTTCGCCGATATCTAGAGCGTCGGCGGTGCTGGCTCCGACGTTGAGCCATCCTTCATAGATCGACTTGTCACCGACCCATTCAAATTCGGGTTCGCCGAAGGCTTGGGTGGCGAGCTTGTAGAAGCGTTTGTCTTTTTTCGGATCGAGGCCCATTTTGAGCATTCCGACCTGTTCCACGGCAACCAGATCCTGTCCGCCAATGATGGTGTCAGTTTTGTGGATGTTACCCTCGCGAATGATGTTGCCGTCTTGGTCCTGAACGACATCAAAACCTTCCTTGTAGCCCAGCGGGCCGTCCAAACTCCAACTTGCATCGATCGCACAAAAATGCACTGGAAAATGGCGCAACGCCTCAATGGTGACCACGTCGACCTCGCGCTTGCGGTGGTATTCGGAGAACTTGTCTTTGGCTGGAAGGCAGCCGTAGGTGTTTTTGATCACTAGCGTGCAGCGAGAAACATCGTGGGTCTTGTTCTTGGCAAATGAGATGCGAAAGTCTGCGTCGCGCCAGGAAGCACCGACGAAATGATCGCCCAGGGTGCCTCCATAGTCGTAGCGGAATTGCTCGTTGGTGAGGTCGCGAATTTCGTATCCCTCGCCGCTAAAGCCGAGAGCGCGAGCGACACTGATCACAGAGCGATTGTGGTACCACAGGGCGTAGACGTTCTGCGCTTCGACCACCCGTAGATTGGTATACCCCTGATCGCGTAGACGGGAGATCCAGTGCTCCACCAGTTGGGGGTCGGTATAGACCAGCGGCGGCTCTTCAACGCGCACCGCCATCATGAAGTTGGGCTTGATCGCGATCAAGAATTCCGCACGACTCTTACCAGCCTCAGCCCGGGCGTTGTCCAGAAGCTCAAAAAAAGAGGTTTGTTCGAGCATGGTGTCAAACGCTCGAAAACGGGCTGGATCGTGCATCGAGGCGACGATCGATGGGGCGCCGGTAGCCATGGTGCCGGAGTCTAGACTCTTTGCAGCAGCTTGCCGAGTCCAACCGGGTCGTTGAAGGTCATGCCGTCGACACCACAAGACAGTAGCCGTCGCGCCATCTCAAGGTCAGCCCCGACCCCCCAAGCGCGTACCAGCAACTGCGCACGGTGTACCTGCTGCACCATGGCGGGGGTCACGGTTGACCCTTTGGGCGCCACTCGATCGGTCCCTTTGCGACGAGCTAATCGAGTGATCCAAGCCGTCCAACCCGGCCAGTGTCGCCAATAGGTGATCCAGGTTAGATGCACCCCGCGATCGGCAAGCACTGCCAGGGATCCCAGCCGCGAGCATGAAATTGTCGCCCTCTGTCGTTGTTCGGGATCGATCGCGCCGACCACCTCGGTGGCCAGACCGGAGGCCGCTTTGATGTGAAACACGCAGGGAATCCGCGGCAAGACTCGGTCGACCACTTCGCTGAGCAAGGGAATTCGTTGCCCGGCAAACGCGGGAGAAAACCAGGACCCGACGTCGAGGTCGCGAGCTTGATCGTAGGTTAGGCGGGCGATGGCCCCAGAACCATCGCTGGTGCGGTCCACGGTGGAGTCGTGGAGCACCACCAGCCGTCGATCGGCCGTGAAGCGCAGGTCCATTTCTACTGCACTGGCACCTGCCTCGATGGCGGCCTCGAACGCGGCGAAGGTATTTTCAGGAGCCTGCTTCGAGGCTCCACGGTGGGCGATGTTGAGAGGCGGCGTCCACAGTGGGGAGGGCGTGGACACAATTCAACAATCTTGGTGGGGTGGGTTGGCCGACTCGGCACCCTTGAGAAAACGAAACCGGGGCGCTTGCGCGCCCCCGCTGGTGATCGTCTATCGCCTACTTGAGTACAAAGGTGACCTTCAAATTGACGCGGTACTCGCTGACCTCGCCGTCCTTGACAACAACCTTCATTTCGTTGACCCAGGCGCCGGTGATGTTGTCGAGGGTTTTGTCTGCGCGAGAGATGCCCACTTTGATGGCATCTTCAAAACTCTTTGACGAAGTGGAAGTGATTTCGGAAACTTTTGCTACGGACATAGTTCTTCTCCTCAGAGGATTAATTAGGAAACAATTCGCATTGTCAGACACGACAACCGATTGCGATTGCACAGAATATAGCAGACAGAGCCTGAGCGAATTAGGGTGAACGCACACCGCCTTTCTCACTCAGAGTAGGATGCTGCGGTGAGCGGCAAGAAGAAACTGACCCTAACCACCGCCTGGCGTGCGGCCAAAGATTTGATCTGGCAGCAACGCAAGAAACTGGGGTTGGGGCTGGTGCTGTTGACGATCTCTCGCTTGGCGGGGCTGGTGGTTCCGGGGACCTCACGGTTTCTGATCAACGACGTTATCCGCGATGGTCAAGTGGACTTGCTGCCCAAGATTGCTGCGGTCGCGGGAGCGGCGATCGTATTGCAGGCGGTATCTGGGTTCGCCCTGACGGTGCTGCTTGGGGTCTCCGCCCAGAGGGCGATCAACGATTTGCGCTTGAAGGTGCAACAGCACGTGACACGGTTGCCGGTGGAGTACTTTGAGAATCACAAGGCGGGGGAGTTGACCACTCGCGTGATTCACGACGCCGAAGGGGTGCGCAACCTGATCGGCACCGGTTTCGTTCAGTTGCTGGGCGGACTCTTGACCTCGACTTTGTCGTTAGCGATCTTGTTGTGGCTCAACTGGCGTTTGACTCTGGTCACGTTGGTGCTGTTGCTGGGATTCGCGGCGACCATGACCTTGGGTTTTCGTCGTTTGAGGCCGCTGTTTCGTGAGCGTGGCAAGTTACACGCGGAAATGAGTGGCCGGCTGACCGAGACCTTTAACGGCATCCGTCAGGTGAAGGCTTACACCGCCGAGCGTCGCGAGGACCGGGTATTTGCTCACGCAGCCCACAAGTTGCTGCGCAATATCGTCAAATCGATGGTCGGGGTGGCGAGCATTACCAGCGTCTCCAGTCTGGTGTTTGGATTGTTCGGGGTTGCCATGGGCCTGTTGGGAGCTCGCGAGATCCTCAACGGAAACATGGACGGTGGCGATCTCACTATGTTCGTGCTCTACACCGCGATGATGGTCACGCCCTTGATTCAAATGAGTTCGATCGGCACCCAGATCACGGAGGCTTTTGCCGGTCTCGATCGGGTGCGCGAGATCCTTGAGACCGAGCCGGAAGGTGCCGATGTGGATGGCTTGCGTACTTTGTCCACAGTCGAAGGGCGCATCGAATTTGATGACGTCAGCTTCGAGTATGTGGAAGGTGAGACGGTGTTGTCAGGAATCAGTTTCGTTGCTGAGCCGGGGACCACCACCGCCTTGGTGGGGTCATCGGGCGCTGGTAAGAGCACGGTTATTTCCCTGGTGATGGGCTTTCGCCCGGCCAAATCTGGTCGCATTCTGGTGGATGGTGTTGATGTCACCGAACTCGACTTGCGCGGCTATCGAGAACATCTCGCTGCGGTCTTGCAGGACGATTTCTTGTTCGACGGCACGATCGCAGAAAGCATCGCCTACAGTCGCCCCCACGCTGCACGCTCTGAGGTGGAAGAGGTCGGACATCTCGCACACTGCCAGCAGTTCGTCGAGGGCTTTCCCGAGGGCTACGACACGGTGATCGGCGAACGCGGGGTCAAGCTTTCCGGTGGACAACGACAGCGCGTCGCCATTGCGCGAGCGATGCTCGCCGATCCGAGAATCTTGATCTTGGACGAGGCAACCTCCAGCCTGGACAGCGAAAGTGAACTGTTGATTCAGGAAGGGCTGCGGCGACTTCGCGCAGGGCGTACCACGTTTGTCATCGCGCACCGTCTGTCAACGATTCGCGATGCCAACCAAATTTTGGTGGTGGAAGGTGGTCGCGTAGTGGAACGCGGACAGCATCACGAGTTGCTGCAACGCGATGGTCGTTATCGCGAGCTCTACACCAAGCAACATCGGATCGAAGAAGATCGATTTCTGAATCCTGGGGAAGATCCTTCCAAGATTGCCGAGCCTGAGCCGGTTGAGGTCGTCGCACCCGCAGCGCCTTCTGGCACCTTTGGCCCCCGAGACTAGGGGTCCTCGTGACTAGCGCCTCGACGTTCAGAACCGCTCTATTGTTGTCGGAGTCGAACTACCAAGCGGTGGCCTGGAGTTGGATTGGCCTTGCGCTGGTGGCCTTTGTCGCCCTCTTTTGGGTCACGGCACCGTTTGGCCGCCACCTGCGCTCCGGTTGGGGTCCAGCAGTACCGGCACGCTGGGCGTGGGTGATGATGGAGTCGCCCGCGCTGTGGTGGGTGGGATTTCTCGTCGCCGGCCGCTTACAAGGGCCAGCCATCGCCATCGCGACGATGTGGTTTCTGCACTACGGCTACCGAATCTTGGTCTATCCGTTTCGCCTGAGCAGCAACGCCAAGCCAATCCCGGTGACCATCATGACCATGGCGTTTACTTTTCAGTTGGTCAGCGGATGGTTGATCGCCAGTCGGTTGGTTGCACCATGGGGTGGCTATCCAGAGTCGTGGTGGACAGACCCGAGGTTGTGGATAGGGATTGCGGTGGCGGTTTGCGGAGCTTGGATCAACCATCGATCAGACGCGATCTTGCGCCACCTCAGTGGGCAGCGCCGGAGAGAGTCCGGTGCCCGCGGGTACCAAATCCCGCGCGGGTTTTTGTACCGCCTCGTGAGTTGCCCCAACTACCTGGGCGAGGTAATCGAGTGGATCGGTTGGGCGATCACCGGATGGTCCCTGGCCGGGGCCGCGTTTGCAGTTTGGACCTTCGCCAACTTGGTGCCGCGCTCGCTCGCGCATCACCGGTGGTATCAAGAAAAATTTGCAGACTATCCGCGTCAACGCAGAGCGATTTTCCCCGGCTTGCTGTAGCTGGAGGCAACGGGTGAGGGACGGTGTTGAAAATTTTTGGACGGTTCGCTACCGCACGACGACGGAAATCGACTCTTGGTGCGGCCCAACTTCGCCGACCACGGCCGCAAGATCGACATCGTTGTCGGCTAGTGCGCTCAGCACTGCGGCAGACTGCTCTGCGGGTACCGCGACCAGCAAGCCGCCACTGGTCTGTGGGTCGTAGAGAAGTTCCTTTTGCTCCGGTCTCAGGGTCACGTCGATGCGGGTTGACGAGCGCGTCATCGAATCGTTGGCTAGATTGGAGGCGGTTGTGATACCTCCAAGGTACATCTCCAAAGCTCTTGGATAGACTGGAATCTGGTCGAAATCTAAATGCATGGTGACGGCTGAGGCGGCAGCCATCTCGGTGGCGTGTCCGACGACGCCAAAGCCGGTGACGTCGGTCGCTGCATGCACCGAGAAACGGCGAAAAACCTCTGCCGCTCGGCGGTTGAGTTCAATCAAGATATCGATCACTGGCGCCAGGTCGTCGGGGTGAAGCTTGTTGGCACGAATGGCGTTGAATAGCACCCCGCTGCCGATCGGTTTGGTCAGGATCAAAGCGTCGCCGGGTTGCGCACCGGCGTTCGCCCAGTATTGATTCGGGTGTACTTGACCGGTTACCGCTAGGCCGAATTTGGGTTCGTCGTCGCGCATTGTGTGGCCACCACCAAGCACCGCCCCGGCCGCCATCACCCGTTCATTGGCTCCGGCGACGATGGCGTGCAATGTCTCTGGGGGAAGTTTGTCGTCGGGGAAACCGATCAGATTCAGTGCTACCAAGGGGCGGGCTCCCATGGCGTAGATATCGGACAGAGCATTTGCCGCACCGATTTGTCCAAACACAAAAGGGTCGTCCACCGGCGGAGTAATCACGTCGGCGGTGACGACGATCGCGGTCTGGTCATCCAAGCGATAGATCGCCGCGTCGTCCAGCGTTTCAACGCCCACCAGCAGGTTCTCGTCCAAGACCGCGGGAAGCGTTTCGAGCAGGCCAGAGAGTCCGACCGGACTCAACTTAGCCGCTCAGCCGCAGGTCTTTGCCAAGCTGGTGAGCGTCGGCTTGCGAAACAGTGCCATGTTGCCCCGAGAAGGGTTTGGTTGTAGCAGAGGAGCCCCTCTGCAACGTTTCAGCGCCTTCGGTTGTCGCCCGACCCCATGTCGGGTTCGACTAGTTTGGCACGTTTCATTTGGCTTGGCGCGGGGCCGGATGGGGTCTGCCCGTTTCCTGTGCCCCTTGCGTCTACGAACTGTTGCTGACTTGGGTTAGGGTAGTCGGTCTGTGAGAACCGCGCTCCGCGTGGGCGCTCGATGGGCCTGAGCGGGTTAGCTGCCAATTTGGCTACTAGTTTGGCTGTTAGTTTGAGTGGCCGCATTGGCAATGCAGTTGCAGATGGAGAACAGGGTCAGGTCGGCAATCGACCAGGGCACCGTAGGCCAATATGCTTTTTGAGAGGGAAGGACATGTTTAACAGAAACAAAGAACCACGGTCGGGCTATCCGCATCCGCAGTACGGAGCTTCACCGAAACACCATCGCATTTGGCTGTGGCTTGTCTTGCTGGTGGCCCTGGTGTTCACGGTTTGGGCTAGTTTACGAACTGGTGATGCACCTGAGATTGTGGTCAACAGCCAGCGTCCGGCGTTTGGTGGCGACAACCAGGTGCAAGTCACCGCCACCTCCGCCAAGCGAGGTCTCTATCGTGTCGCCACCCGTTTAACCCAAGGGGAGCGTCAATTGGACCTCGGCGACCAGCAGTATGATCCGGCTCCGTCGTGGAAGTTCTGGAGTTCTGGAACCGCAGAGGACCAACTCTCGTTTCCGGTTACCCACGAGCAGTTGGAGGGTTGGAGCGGAGAGGAAATCACGGTCGAAGTGTCGGCTTGGCCTGCGCCGACCTGGCTTCGGCGACCCGCTCCGCAAGTGATTACCGTGTCCTTTCCGGTGCGCCGGTCCGCACCGAGAATCTCGGTTGCTTCCAGCCATCACTATCCGCGACAAGGTGGAGCCGAAGCGGTGGTTTATCGGGTGGGGGAACACGCTGAGCGCAGCGGTGTCGAGGTGGGTGAAGTGTTCTTCCCTGGCCATCCGGTTCCCGGTCGAGATGGAGAGTGGTTTTCTTTGTTTGCCGTTCCCTACGATGTCGACCAACCCAATGACGTTCAGTTGGTGGCCGAGAACGACGCGGGCATGACCAGTCGCCGCACCTTCGTCGATCGTTTGATGGCCAGCCCTCCGACCACCGACACCATTGAACTGCCAGACTCGTTCTTGGAAAAGGTGGTGCCCGAGATTATGACCGCGACCCCGGAGTTGGAAGACCACGGAGGGCTGTTAGAAAACTATCTGGCGATCAACGGCGGTCTGCGGCAGAAAAACACCCAGACATTGCGCGATCTCGCGGATTTCAGTCGTGCTGAGTTCCTGTGGCGCGGCGCTTTCTTGCCTCTGCCCAACGGGCAGGTGATGTCGAGTTTCGCCGACCGCCGAACCTACGTTTACGACGGCCAAGCGGTCGATCAGCAGACTCATCTTGGCTACGACCTGGCCTCGGTGCGTCGCGCGCCGGTTCCCTCAGCCAACCGCGGAGTGGTGGCTATGGCCGAGTATTTCGGTATCTACGGCAACACGGTGGTGGTTGACCATGGTTTCGGCCTGATGACTCTCTATGCGCATCTCTCGTCGATCGATGTTGAACAAGGCCAAGAGATCGAGCGAGGAGATGTTGTGGGTCGTACTGGAGCCACCGGTCTAGCGGGCGGCGACCACCTGCACTACACGGTTTTGGTGGGCGGAGAACAAGTCAATCCGACCGAGTGGTGGGATGGCAAATGGATCAATGATCGGTTGCGCGAAAAATTGGGTCCTGAGGTGATCGTTGCGGACTAGGTGAACGAGAACTGGGTCTTCGCGACGGAGGCGTCGCGCAAATCGTCGGGCGTATTGACGCTGCCCCAGGCACCAACCACTGAGTCCGGCAGTGTCGGCGAGTGAACAGTGGGTAGTTCAGAAAAACTGGAAATTCCAAGCCCTTGATCCGCGAGCCTAGTTCGAGCTGATGATTCATTAGTCAGTACTTCTAGGAAACAGGCTTCATAGATCCCTGGAAATGGTTGCGGTCTAGAGGCGCTGTGAGGAATGACCGCGATCGCGCCGGGCCGTCTTTGTCGCAATAGCCATTCGATCGCGCCTTCAGACAGCCAAGGCTGATCGCAGGCGACTATCAACCATGAACACAGTGGCTGCGATTGCAACGCGCCGCCGATTCCCGCCAAAGGCCCTCGAAAACCCTCGGCGTCGGCGATGGGTCGTAGTGCGCTGTGCTGTTCGGGGACTGGCCCCGGACCGATCAAGGCAATCTCCTTGAATAGGCAAAGAGACTGAACCGCGTAGTCCAGCAGCGGTCTTCCATCTAGTTCAAGCAACTGTTTGGGCTGCCCCATGCGGTTGCTCTGGCCGCCGATCAAGATGCCGGCCTTGAGCTCGGGAAGCTCAGGACTGGAGGTCGAATGCATTGTCCACTGCTGCGGCAAAATCGCTCATGCTGGAAAATCGCCAATGCGGCTGCACCGGTTGCTCGGGGGTTGGCGTCGCGCCGCCGATTTGACCATCACGACGATCGATCCAGCAGGTAGCCAAACCGGAAGCTTGGGCGGGAACGTGGTCATGGTAGAGGCTCTGGGCCACGTGCAGGATCTGCTCAGGGAAAATCCCTAGTTCAGTTTCGCGACGCAACAAGTATTCAAAGTTCCTGTGGTCGGGCTTGTAGCTGCCAATGTCTTGTGCGGTGTGAACCGCATCGAATTCAACGCCGATCTGGAGCGCAGAGTGGGAGAAGCTATTGCGGTCGATGTTGGAAAGAATCACCAAGCGATACCGCCTGGAGAGCCGCTTGAGCGCCTTGGCGGTATCGGTAAACGGCGGCCACTCACCCACCGAGGCGGCAAACTTCTGCGCGGCGTCGGAGTCTCGTTCGATCTCCAGCCGGTCGGCGAGCTGATGATGAACTTCGGTCAAGATCTGTGGGTAGAGGGCATCCGGGGATTTGTCTTCGACGGCGGATTCTAAGGCGCCGAACTGCGCCAAGATGGACTCTCGGTCGTATTGCGAGACTGCCTGGTGACGCGGTGCGACTGTTGTTAACCACGGCTGCAACTGGGACCAGATCCCGCTCTCCCAGTCGATCAGAGTGCCGTAGCAGTCGAAGGACAGGGTTCGAAATTGTCGTAGCGATTCCATGATCAACCCAACGCCACGTCCAGAGTCATCATGACCGCGAATCCGAGCATTGCTCCGATCGTCGCCAAGTCTGTGTTCTTCTCCAACTGCGATTCAGGGATCAGCTCTTCGACCACCACATAGATCATCGCTCCCGCTGCGAAAGCCAAGGCGTAGGGAAGGATCGGACGCATCGCCAGAACCAGCGCCGCGCCTAGTACCCCAGCAATTGGTTCCACCATCCCTGAAAGCTGCCCGTACCAAAAGGACTTGCGTCGCGACATGCCCTCGCGACGCAAAGGCACTGACACTGCAGCCCCCTCGGGGAAATTTTGAATACCGATGCCGATCGCCAGGGCGATGGCTCCAGCCATGGTGGCGGCTGGGAGATCTGCGGCCACGGCGCCGAAGGCCACGCCGACCGCCAGGCCCTCGGGAATGTTGTGCAGGGTGATGGCGGAGACCAACAGCACAGCACGGCGCCAGCGAGTGGGAATCCCTTCCGCTTCCTCAATAGGAAAGCCCAGATGGAGATGCGGGAGTATCTTGTCCAGCGACCACAAAAATACCCCGCCCAGCAAGAAGCCGATGGTGGCGGGGCGCCAGGAGCTGAGGCCCATGCTCTCGGACATCTCAATGGCGGGCGCCAGTAAAGACCAAAAACTGGCGGCGATCATCACTCCAGCGGCAAAACCCAGCATGCCGTCGAGCACCTTGCGGTTGACGGTGCGGAAGAAGAACACCAAGGAGGCGCCCAGGGCGGTTACTCCCCAGGTGAATAGCGTCGCCAAGAACGCCTGGAAGATCGGGTGCTGAACAAGAAACCACTGGCTAAGATCACTCATGACAATTGCCTCTGGAATAGATAGTAGCTGCTATCAGTCGGCAGAATCTCCACCCGCGTTCGGCTTTTGTCCCGGTTCGAGGGTCTGGTCGGTTGGGGGTTTCCAGCGGCCGGCGCGCTTGGCCGCCTCCAACAGCAAATACTCAATTTGGCCGTTGACGCTGCGCAGCTCGTCATCCGACCATCGACGCAGAGCCTCGTACAAACGAGGGTTGATGCGAAGAGGGAATGCTTTGCGAGCGGCCATGACGGTTGACGATCAACTATTTGTACGTGGTTCTAGTTGTGCAATGTTCCGGTATTCACCACCGGCTGAGTATGCCGATCGCTGCACAAAACGACTAGCAAGTTCGAAACCATCGCCGCCTTTCGTTCTTCGTCGAGTTCAAGGATACTCTTTTCGGAAAGCAACTCGAGTGCGCTCTCGACCATACCCACTGCGCCCTCGACGATCTTCTGTCTTGCCGCCACCACCGCGGAAGCCTGTTGGCGTTGCAACATCGCCGCGGCGATTTCCGGAGCATAAGCGAGGTGGCTGATGCGCGCTTCGAGGACGTCGATGCCGGCTTTCGTCAGTCGTTCTTGAACCTCTCTGCGTAGCTGCTCTGAGATTTCGGCGGTATTGCCGGTCAGCGAAATCTCTTCCCCTTCGTGGGCGTCGTAGGGGTAACCAGTCGCCATATTACGCAACGCGGCTTCACTCTGGACGTGGACGAAGTCGCGGTAATCGTCGACGTTGAAAATCGCTTCGGCAGTGTCCACCACGCGCCAAACCACCACCGCTGCAGTCTCGATCGGATTGCCGTTGAGGTCGTTGACCTTGAGCTTGCCGGTCTCGAAGTTGCGGGTTCTGACCGACACCTTTCGTTTGGTCAATAGCGGATTTGCCCAGCGCAATCCCGGCTCGTGGGCGGTACCTCGATAGGAGCCAAACAGTTGCAGCAGTTGAGGCCGGTTGGGATGGACGGTGAAAAACCCCGCGGTGAAGAGCAGGATCACGCAGCCGATCAGCACTCCGGTGGCAATCGCCATCGGCGAGCGGGCGAACGGGGCGCTGACAAACGGCCACGCCAGGGCAGCAGCAGCCGCGATCAGGATGGCAACCATAAAGAACCCCGGCATTGCTTGCTTTTTCTTTTCTTGCATCATGGATTTCTCCTTTCCCTTCGGGGAAGTTTGTATATCGATATGATATTGGAGTGATATCACTTATGTCAAGAGTACTCAGGTCAAGGATGGTGTTGCGAAAACCGAATGGATCGGCCTTCTTAGGCCTCGGTCGAGCAGAGGGTCGACTCGCGGCTCACATCTAGAGGCCCAGACCTAAGAAGGAGACCGAGAGCCCAGACCCAGAACTCTAGACCCAGAACTCTAGACCCAAGACTTCACACCGAAAACCTCAGCCTCTAGCAGCCTGCTGAAAAAGTCGCAGATTTGGCGGTTTGAGGATCAATCTTGCACGACCGTCGGCGTAAGTCCTTTGTTTTGGTCTTCTGAACGAGCCATCTCAGGTTTTCCGGCACCCTCAAAATCGTTTTTCAGCAGGCTCCTAGAGCCCAGTCCAAAGGCCAGTCAATCGACCAAACGGATGATTCGGGCCGGCGACGTGTCGCCACAATCCACTTGAAGATTCACTGCGACAGTCCAGATTGGTCAACAATTGAGTATCCTTCCGCGCATGGAAATCCTCAACGGCCAATTCCTCGCCCTGGGACTGATCTGGTATCTAGCTTTCTTGCTCTCGCTTACGGTTCATGAAGCTGCCCATGCCTGGTCAGCGTGGAAACTGGGCGATCCCACCGCTTACCTAGGTGGCCAAGTTACCCTCAATCCAATTCCGCATATTCGACGAGAACCCTTTGGCACCGTGGTGGTGCCGGTGGCGTCATATCTCTTGATGGGCTGGGCGATGGGTTGGGCCAGTGCACCCTACAACCCGCAGTGGGCGGCGCGTTACCCGAAACGCTCTGCATGGATGGCAGCTGCCGGGCCTGCTGCCAATTTCCTTGTGGCGGCGATCGCCGGTGTGATCATCCGGATTGGGATTGCCCTCGGTTGGCTGAGCCCAGCCGGCACCGGTTTCGACGCGGTGGTGGTGGCAACCAGTGGTGGAGCGATGCAAGCGGTCGCCGCCTTGCTGTCGATCCTGTTTTCTCTCAACTTACTGCTCGGGGTGTTTAACCTGTTTCCCGTGCCACCCTTGGATGGCCACGCGGTTCTACCGCTGTTTCTCCCCAACAAGTGGACCGACGCCTACCGCGACTGGATGCGCAACCCGATGCTCAGACTAGTCGGCCTAGTGGTCGCGTGGCAGTTGATCGGCACCGTATTTTGGCCGATCTGGTGGGGAGCGATGCAGCTACTCATAGGTTGATCCCCAGTGTCCATCCAGACCCCAGAGAAAAGCGATCTAACCAACCGCTAAGGCTTGAGAGTCGACGGTACCCCGCTGGGGAATCGACGCTGAATCTCGGCCCGGATTTGCTCTACCCGTTGCTCTGGGTTGGGGTGGGTGGAGAAGAACTCGGCGGGCCGCGGCCCCTGGGAGGCCTCTGCCAAAATCTCCATCACCCGCTCCATCGATCTGGGGTCATAACCGGCGTCAGACATGAACCAAATCCCAAACTTGTCGGACTCCAGTTCATCTGCCCGCCCATATTTCATGTTGATCATGCGGCCGATCATCTGCGCGATACCAGCGGATCTCTGCGAAGGATCAGAGGTTGCCAGCACCGCAGCGCCAGCCAGGCCTTGGGTTAGCTTGGCTTTGGCCATGTGCTCGGCACCATGGCGCCCAACCACGTGAGCGACCTCATGTCCTAGAACTCCTGCCAGTTGGCCAATTGATTCCAATCGGTTGTAGAGCGCTGCAGTAATAAACACTTGGCCCCCTGGGAGAGCAAAGGCGTTGACCGTGTTGGGGTCGGCGAGGAGATGAAATTCAAAGTTGTAGGGCGTTTGACTTGCCATCGACTTGCTTACAATCTCACCGCCCACCAGGTCGACTTGGTCCTGAGCCGCGCGATCGGGATGTAATCCGCCATGCTGTTGGGCCATCTCTGGGGCTGCCTGGAGTCCCAAGGCGATTTCTTGATCCGGGGACAAATCTACGTATTGGGTTTCGCCAGTGACCGGATTCTCGGTACGAGTTCGGCAGTAGGACAGCAAAGAAAAGGCTGCGATCCCCAAGGCCAAAAGTAGCCGAGCCTTGTTAAAACCACCGCGGCGTTGCCTCTGCACCTGCTGCCCTCGACCAAAAACTGGGGTTCTGTAGTTCGCCATGAGAATCCTCCTCCGAATCCATGAACCTTAAATTGTATCGCGGCTAGCCTTGACCCTTGAAATTGACGTAGCAGCGGCAATTGCGTCAATATCGCGGCGAGTTCCGTAGCGGTCGGCAGGTCATCGTTGGTGTCCTGGTCAACCGGGCGGCGGGTCGGGCGGTTTGGGAGCGGCTGTTCGTCCCGGGCGGGTTTGGGTCCTGCCGCACCTTAAGTACGCTCGAAAAAGGAGGTGATCCAGTGGTTAGTAGTAAACACGGTTCGACGGAGGTGGCTGGCTTCTAGACACCCTTTTAGAGCGTTTGCTGCTTGCGGGTCTGTCGAAGTGACCCAACGCTACCAACGCGAACCATCCGGGCTCGGGGCGAATGATCGCTCCGGGCCTTTTTTCTTTCTTCACGAAACGAAGTGAAGATCGGGAGGTACTCAGGCATGGCCTGCCGACTAGAGGTGCTGTTGCAGAAAAGGGCGGCAATGCTCGGGTAACAGACCTTCGAGCAGTTGAAGCCGAAGAGTTTCTGTCACTCCGGGTAAAGTGTCTACGTGACGTTCGACCAGATCGTGCTATTTGCCATCGTCTCCGCGGTTTTCGTCCTACTGATTTGGGGTAAGTTTCGGTACGACGTCGTGGCCTTCGGGGCCCTGATTCTCGCCGCCGTTTTGGGGCTCGTTCCCAAGAATCAGATCTTCTCCGGATTCGGGCATCCGGCGGTAGTCATCATCGCTCTTGTCCTGATCGTCAGCCGCGGGCTCTCGCGCTCGGGGGCGATCGACTTACTGGCTCTCAGGGTGCTCGATTCTTCCCGAAGCCTTCCGGGACACATCGGCATCATGGCAAGCCTAGCGGCGATACTCTCGACTGCAATGAACAACGTTGCGGCGCTCGCGTTGCTGATGCCGCTCGATATCAAGGCGGCCCACAAGGCGAAGCGCAGTCCGTCGCTATCGCTGATGCCGATCTCGTTCGCCTCGATTCTGGGGGGCATGGTGACCCTGATCGGAACGCCACCGAATATCGTGATCGCGACCTTTCGTGAGGACGCCCTGGGGAAGCCGTACGGGATGTTTGACTTCGCCCCAGTGGGAGCGGCGGTGGCCGTCGTTGGTGTCATCTACGTGGCGCTGGTTGGATGGCGGTTGGTCCCCAGGGATCGGAGCCGGCACGACGCGGTACGGGAGCTCGAGGAACTCCAGGAGTATGTCGCAGAAGTAGGAGTCAACGAGTCGTCACCGTTTCTCGGAAAGCGGTTCCGAGACTTGCTCGAGCTGAGCGAAGAGAACGAGGTCGACCTTCTCGGTCTCGTGCGGCGCGGCAGACGCCTGCCTGGCCTGGCACTGGATGAAGAACTGCGCAAGAGTGACTTTGTTGTTCTCGGCGGCGCTCCCGATGCAATTCACGAGCTGGCGGGCTCTGCGGATCTCAAGCTCTCGGCATCGCGGAAGAAAGACAGCGTGGCCTCGGATTCACTGGATATGGTCGAGGTTGTTGTACCGGCCGGGGCAAGAATCGCCGGACGCTCGGCAATGGAAGCGCGGCTGCTCGCTCGCCGGGGTGTGACGCTGCTCGGGATCTCACGAAGCGGCCGTCGTATTCGCGAAAGGGTGCGCAAAGCCCCAATTCGATCTGGTGACATCCTGTTGCTGCTGGGGCCCAAGGGGCATATGCCGGACGTTGCCCACTGGTTGGGCTGTCTGCCCCTGGCTGAGCGGGGTCTCGAAGTGTCGCAGCGTCAGAAGGCCGGGGTCGCCGTCGGTGCGTTCGTCGCCGCCATCGTGGTGGCTAGCTTGGGCTGGGTCTACCTGCCGGTTGCGCTGGCGGCGGTCGTCGCCCTCTACGTTGTTCTCAATATCGTGCCGTTGAGCGAGATCTACGAATCGGTCGAATGGTCGGTGATCGTTCTTCTGGGCTCGATGATCCCGCTGAGCGTCGCCCTCGAGGAGAGCGGTGGCACCGGACTGATCGCCAATCACCTGGTGGCTTGGACCGAAGGCCTGCCGACGGTAGCGGTTGTGGCGCTACTGATGGTCATCACCATGACTCTCTCCGACGTTCTCAACAACGTTGCCACGGCCCTCATTGCAGCGCCAATCGGGGTCGAGATCGCCCAACGCCTCAACGCCAACCCCGACACCTTCTTGATGGCCGTCGCGGTCGCGGCCTCTTGCGCTTTCCTGACCCCGATCGGGCACAAGAACAACACCATCATCCTCGGCCCTGGGGGTTACCGATTCGGCGATTATTGGAGGATGGGCCTGCCGCTCGAGATTCTGGTGCTGTTCGTCGGGATCCCGATGATCCTGCTCGTCTGGCCGTTGTGAGGGTCAGCCCAGGTAAAGGTGAGATAAATGTGCCAGAGGGCTCTGGCCGAGGGCTTGAGGTTCCGGCCACCCGTTGGGGCTGAGGCTGCACTCTGCTTCTCACACTCGTCACGGTAGGCTTGCCTCGTGACGACACTCGAGATCGACATCTGGTCCGATATCGCCTGCCCTTGGTGCTGGATTGGCAAGCGGCGCCTTGAGGCCGCTATCGATGCTTTCGAGGGTGAAGTGACTCTCACCTGGCGGGCGTTTGAACTCGATCAGGACGCTCTGACAGAAGCACCGGACCGCGTCGACTACGCCCAACGACTGGCCACGAAGTATCGAATTACTCCCGACGAAGCCCAGGCGATGATCGACCGGATGGTTGCAGTAGGCCGCTCTCTCGGGCTCGAGCTACGGTTTGACCGTGTGCGCCCGACCAAAACGTTCGCCGCTCACCGCCTGCTGGCCTGGGCCGCGCAGTTCGGGCACCAGACAGACCTCAAAGAGCGACTGTTCGCAGCCTACCTGTACCAGGGACTTGCTATCTCGGAGCACGATATTCTGACCGGACTCGCTAAGGATGTGGGCCTCGACCCCGAGGCCGCCGCAGCGGTTCTAGAGAGTGGCGCCCACGCCAAGAAGGTGCGCGAAGACCAGGCTCTGGCTGCCCGGCTCGACATCAGAGGAGTGCCGTTTTTCGTGCTCGACCACCGGTACGCCGTCTCCGGAGCCCAGCCAGCTGAAGACCTGTTGACGGCCATGAGGCGGGCCGCCGATGATCGGCTTGCATCGGCCGATAGCGAAGCCAGGGTCAGTCTCCACTAGCCTCCATGCGCTTCAGATAATCTCGATCGAAAGCCGCTAACAAACTCTCCAGGTTGGAGTAGGGGCCAGGGACGTAGTCGGCTGACGACACGTCCTTTTGCATCTGGCACTTCGCTCGGAGGTCTAGCACCGGTCGAGTATGTCGCTCGATTGCTGGCTAGCGCCGAGATTTTTGCGCCTGCGATGGCCGCAAGCTTGAAGATAGATCAAAAACAGATCGTTGGGAGTTGTCAACGAGCCGCAGCTTCTTCGATGCGGCAGAGAGAGAGTGAGAGCCTGTCTGTGACTGGCGTCACAGTTTTCTTGTGGTTTTTCATGTATGAAACATTCGTTGGTGGAACATGAGTCTCAGATTCTTGGGGGTCTTTTGATTGACAATCCGAACCGAGGATTGGTTCTGGAGGGTCGCTTGAAGGTGAACGCCGAACGGACTGGGTGCTTGAATTCAGCGGCCTTGAACAGGCCACGAATCGGTCAAAAATCGGGAATTGGAGAGATACTATGAAGCAAATCATGTTGCTAGCAGTTGCAGTCGCTGCAGTGGTGGCGCTGTGGGCCGCCCGACCCGCAGTAGCTCTTCCTCCGAACGAAGTGGAGATTCACTACTATGATGCCAGCGGGGATGAGATCGGTTGGTACTTTCGCGGTTGCAATGGTCAGCGAATCATCGACGGTTCGCAAAGCGGCGCGACGAGTGTCAAGTATGGTGAGACATGCTCGTCTGGCAACTTCGGCGTGACATGCAGAGTCAACAATACTTTCGTCAGCTGCACGCATCCTGATCTGTGGGGCAACTGCGTCGCATTATCGGGTGGTGTTTATTGCCAAGGCTAGCAGTCCGCAAGCTCAAGACAGGTCAGACACGATCTGCCCTTGTGTTTAGGCGGCTAGGAATCTGGAGTGTAACCGTTGTTGCACTAGCCGGTCCCCCAGCTGGACTCGGGCAGGATAGCGAAGTTCCTGTGTTCCAGGAATCGATAGAAGTCCATGAAGTGAAACTGTCCGTGCGAGTCGATAACGGCCTGGGACTGCCAGTCGATGGTTTGACCGTAGAAGACTTCGTCGTTACAGAAGACGGTGCCTCGGTCGAGATGGTTGATTTCAGACTGGTACAAGACGGCGACCCATTCGTGCCTTTGGCCGAGCGTTCAGGGGTCACACCGGGACAGATCGCGCTGGCGTTGTCCGAGCCTGCAGCAACGGTGCAATCTGAGCCGGAGTTGGTCGTCATCCTGACGGATTTTCAGACAATCCGTCCACGGTTTGTCGCCGCGATGGGTAAGCTGCTGGCGTGGGTTAGTGATCACCCTCAAGAGGTCGGTGAGCGAACTTGGATGGTCGGTTTTGTTGATCGAACGGTTGGATTCCTCGGAGGTCCCACTAGTGATCCAGTCGAACTGAAGGCGAAGCTGAGAGATCTCCAGAGGCGGAAGATTCAGGGGAGAATCTGGCGATTTATCGAGTCTCCGGCAAACGCATCCTGGGTTCAGGACGCCAAGGGGGGGCAAGCGTCGGGGGGCGACGAGGATCTCCGTCAACGCATGCTGAAGCGGCAGGGCTGCTCCGGCAAGCTGGGGTGGATCATGAGCCAGATTGACTCACTGGGGCGTTTGGTTGAGAGCTTGGCCCCAATTCCGGGTCGCAAGAGCGTGGTCTGGATGCATTCTTCCGTCTACTTCAAACAAGAAGAAGGGTGCAGCAAGGGCGACGTGTTCAAGGCGGTTCGGTCGCTGTCAGACCTAGGCGCAATTGCGACATCGGCGGGAGTCATCTTTCACGCATCTAGCCTCGCTGGACTCGAGTTGTTCAGCAATGATGAGGTCACTGAGTCGAACATGAACTCCGTTTCGCCGCGGCAATTCGAGTCCACGTTTTCACTGGGAACCATGGCAAAGTCCCTCGCCAACCACACAGGCGGGCAAAAGGTGGGCCTCAATGACCCGTCTTGGATCTTTCACCGAGCATTCAAGGACACCGTCTATGAAATCGCGGTCCTAGTCCCGCACGGGCGAGACGGCAAGGAACATGACATCAAGGTCAAGATCAAACAGGGTTACCCGCTAGCTATCCTGCGCTATCCGCTAACTTATCTCGATCTCTCCAAGAAGCAGCTGCTGATGAATCAACTCCAGCGCCTTTCGATGCTTCCCGGTTCGTACGGCTCCTTTCCGGTATATCTTAGGACCGAGACAGGAGAGATGGGAGAGACAGTTAGTGTGACTGTAACCATAGCGGTGCCAGCCGGACAGATCGGCATGGTGGAGGAGGATGGGGAACAAATAGCCCGTCTGGAGCCATACATCTCTGTCCACAATCTGGAAGG
Source organism: Candidatus Multivoradales bacterium (assembly GCA_965248055.1). Lineage (GTDB taxonomy): Bacteria > Acidobacteriota > Thermoanaerobaculia > Multivoradales > JAHEKO01 > CBDCXF01. The sequence goes on along the minus strand of CBDFIJ010000004.1, from coordinate 1,252,191 downwards.
CGAGCTGGTCGAATTCCTGCAGCTAAACTCATCCGAATTTCACATACAGGCGGGAGTCGATGTCGGGCCGGAGGCGCGACTGCAAGCGACAGCACAGGTCGAATTGCCACCGGGTGAATACCTGATCAACGGTGCCTTCTACGACTCCTTGAACGATACCGCAGGTGTGACATCTACGAGACTGGCACTGCTCGGGGACGAGGGTTAGAAGGTGCCGAACGGCACGTCGCGACTGTTCGCAGGCTTCCAATTGTGACTTAACCACGATTTGGGCGCTGCCGACGCTGACTAAGGCGGGTGACACCATCTTCTTGAGGTGGAGAGATCTTTGAAGAGAGGGGAAAAAAGAGGGAGGCACTTTGAGGAGAGGCGAGGCCAGCGTCAGTCTCCACTAGCCTCCATGCGCTTCAGATAATCTCGATCGAAAGCCGCTAACAAACTCTCCAGGTTGGAGTAGGGGCCAGGGAGGTAGTCCGCGGACGACACACCCTTCTGCATCTGGCTGCAAACCCACCAGTCCTGTTGGTTGGTGGTATCCCAAAACTCAACCGCTGGAGCAAAGTCTTGTGGGTTGGCGCCCGGCGGTGCCAGCCAATGGCAATCGACCGTGGTTTGATCTACCGCCGTGGGTCGCAACAGGTGAACCAGGACGTAGTCCGGGTGCAGACTCAAGAACAGATTGGGAAAGACGGTGAAGTAATGCACCAACCCTTGGTGCTCTGCGCTTAAACCCGGAAGCACCGGGCCACAGCGGTCTCCGGTCGTGGTCATGCTGCCTTCCTGGTTGGAGAGCCGCATCGGGCCGCCCAAGATTGGCCCCTCGTCAAAGACGTTATCGGTATCGCGAAAGGGTGTTAGTCGGTTGAGCGCTGGGTGCAGGATCGGGCAGTGGTAGCACTCGGAATAGTTTTGAAACAGGATCTTCCAGTTGGCCGCGACCTGATACTGGGTCCGGTTGACGACCTCCAAGGAGTCAGGACGCCAGGGCGCAACCTGGGGGCCCAGCGCCGCCAAACTGTCTGCCAAGCTGTCCTCCAAAGTGGCTTCTGCAATGGTGTTGTCTAGGCGGACAAACAGGATGCCTTGCCAAACGGCCGATTCAACTTCGATCAAACCGTGATCGGCGGTCGAAAAACCATCCCCTTCGACCATCTGCGGCGCCGAAATCAGGGTCCCGTCCAAGCCGTAGGACCAACCATGATAAGGACAGACCAATCGCGTCGCGCCAGTGCTCGATTGATCGCAGAGTTCGGTGCCCCGATGTCGACACAGGTTGTGAAATACTGAGAACCCGCCGTCTTCACTATGCACCGCAATCAGACTGGATCCCAAGACTTGTATTGGCTGCACTGAAACGGCAGAACGCAGATCGTCAACCAGAGCAATCGCACTCCAGCTTTTTCTCAGTAGCTTAATTTCCCGCGCGAAAACTTGTCGGTCGACGAAATACCGACTGGGCAGGGCCTTTTGCCCCAGGCTCGATCGGGAATCCGACTTCATCAGACGCGGTAGACGTCCGAGCGCCAAACCTTGATCGACTTCTTGATCGCCTTCTCAGACAGCCCTTCCTCGATCGCACGGTTGACCAATTCGACGAATTCCTGATCATCGGCGAAGCGCAGCCCAATCGCCTGGCGGGTGGTCAGTTTGCCGTCTGGTAGGCGGCCGGTGAGCGCGAAATGACGCAGGTGTTGTTCGGCTCGAATTGCCCGGTCTTGTGCTTTGAGAGCGAAGGTTCGGGTGTAGTAGACGTTGATCGCTAGGGCTAACGTCAACCCCAGCAAGATCCAGGACAGCAACGCATTCTCCGACCCCCAGCGGGTCACCAAATAGTAGATCGCTGCACCTAGGGTTATCAGGGACACTCCGGCCAGTACGAAGTGATATCCGGTGACGAACCTGGCGTGATTGGTAAAGGATTGTGCGGTCTTTTGATCGGACATAGTGGGTCCCTCTTGGTTGGACTAGTCGTTGGTGGTCAGTGATCCGAATCCGCCAATGCGTAGTCGAACGTGTAGTGGTGCTGACCGTCGACGATGTCAATCGCCAACTCGCCGGTCAGGCCTTGCAGTTGCTTAGTTCCCGAGTCAGGGATCACCTGAATCTTTTGCTTGGGGGTTCCTCGATCCATGGTGCTGGAGTGCTGCAGAACGAAGCTCCCTTCGTGGCCTCCGAGACGACCGGTGACGAATTCGATCGCGACGTAACCCGCCGACCCCTCGACTGCGCTGCGCAGGCTCAACATTTCGCCCGAACTTGTTGCCTCCAGATCGCCAAAGAACTGTTTGGTGATCAACAACCTGCCGAATCGCGGGTCCTCGGAGGCGAAAGCCAGCTCCAGGGGGTTTAGATTGACTTCGAAAGTTCCTGTTGCGCGTTCGCCCATGATCGCTCCTGTCGTGTGGTCGCGGCTTCTCAGACCAATTCGGCGATGTAGCGTTCCCGGAGCAAGCGCCAAAAAACCACCAGAAAAGCAGTCAAAGGAATCGCCAGGATCATTCCCAAGATACCGCCCAGGGCGGTGCCCCAGAAAAACACCGCGAAGATGATTGCGACCGGATGAAGCCCAGTACGATCACCCATGATCTTAGGAGTCAGCAAGTTTCCCTCAATCGCTTGGACGATGGTAAAGACCACCAAAACCCAAGCGACCAAAGTCCAACCGCCGTTTGGCTGGACCAAGGCCAGCGGAATTGCCACCCCCAGGCCGACAATCGACCCTAGGTAGGGAATGATGTTGAGAAATCCCAGTGCCAAGCCGAGTACGAATCCGTAGCGTAGGCCAACCAGGGAAAAACCAATGGCGAACAGCAGCCCTTGGAGAAAAGCGACGATCAACTGACCGCGAAAAAAAGCGACAATCGCGCCGACAAACTCACGGGTCAGAAAGCCGACGTCATTGCGGGTTTCGGACTTCAAGAAGGGAAGAAATTTTTCGATCTCGAGGAACCGATCGGGCTGCGCCATCAGAAAGAAACCAAAGTAAATCGGCGCCACGGCCCAGCCGAATGCAGAAGTGAAGAAGTTCCAGATGCGGCCACCGACGGTTAGCGCACCGCCACCGACCTGGCCCAGGCCGTCGAGCAACGCGGCCTGTTGGCTTTCTACCGCGGTTCGAATGCGAACTCCCCACGGGTTGGTTTGAAAAAAGGCGACCACCTTGGGCCACTTTTCGTTGATGTCCTGCATCGCCTGGTCGCGCATTTTCGGGAACTGGTCTACCAATTGCGCGATCTGGTCCACCACCATGGAACCAAAAAACCAAAAAAAAGCCGCCAATGGGATGGCGATCGACAGGATGACCACCGCAAGTGCCAGGACGCGAGGGAACCGGAGTCCGCGTAGCCAGCCAAAGTAGGGGTGAAACACCATCGCAGCGACCGCACCCACCGCCACCGGCAGTAGCACAGAAGAAAAGTTGCGCAGAAAAGCGGCCGCGAGCCACAGCAGGGCACCCAGTGCGATCACGATCACCACCACCGCCAGGGTGGTCAAGGCAGTGGCGATGGTCCGTCTCTGACGTTCGCCAAGGCCCAGAATGTCTGAACTTGCTATGGGTTTATCGGTGGGCCGATCGTTGTGCTGATCAGGCATCATGGTTGCTGGGTGTTTTGGCAGCGTCCGTTTCGTCGATAGCGTCCGTAGCGTCGGACTCTTCGGAGACCGTTTGCGACGCCAGTATCTCCAGAGCTCGCTGCTCTTGACCGGCAGGTACCATGATCGAGATCTGAGCTAAGTCGCCGAAATTGACCGGAGCTTGATGAAATTTCTCTGAATCAACCACCGCTGGTATCCCTTGCGACTTGAGAAATCCGGCGACGACGGCTGCTTCCGCTTCCTTGCCAACTTCGGCAACCGAGGTCCAATTTAGTTCGTCTTCGTCCGTTGCATTTCGATCAGGGGTGAAGCTCTCTGTATCGCTCATTGACCGCAGTTTAGCAGTCAGGGCATAGCAGTACCCAGCAACCAAGCGTGGATGCTGGGTACTGCAAATCAGGACAGAGCAGGCCTTACCGAACTACCGGGCCAGAACGCCGGCGAACCGATCCTTATGACCGCGCGCGATCAGAATGGCACCAACGGTGAGCACGACCGCCAAACTGGTCATCATCGGATCTGGAGCCAGCATGGTATGGAAAAGCAAGATCTGTACGATTGGGGCGGCCAAGAGCGTAATCCCCAAGGGCGCGTACTTGCCAGCCAGAAGCATCAAACCGCCGATCACTTCGACTGCACCCAGCACGCCAAAGAAATAGGGAGCAGCGCCCAGGCCACCCATGTACTCGCCTGCAGCACCTTCAAACGGCGGCATGGGCATGAAGCCGATAAACTTATTAGCGCCGAAAATTAGAAATATTGCACCGACTACGTAACGAGCGATTGTACTGAGATTCATTACCTCTCCTTATTGTTCCAATGAATGGGGTCATGGTTACTGCGGGCTGCTACCCGCGGCCCGAGCGATGACGATCAACGATCCGAGCCTCCTTCTATGCGGCAAATACGCGCCAACGCGGCGTCTGGTTCAAGGGGGGAAATTCTGGGGCGGAAAAGCTGAGCCGCTCCGGCCGGCGCCGGAGGGCTTGCTTTTGGTGTCACTGGTCGTGAAGTAACTACTTCTTGACCAAGCCGACAAGGAACAAGAGGACCAGTGCACCGACAACTGCGGTGAGGATTTCACCGATCATTCCGCCCAGTGACAAACCTAGGACGCCGGACAGCCAGCCACCCAACAAAGCACCAATGACGCCAACCACCAAGTTGCCAACTAGGCCGAATCCGCGACCCTTCATGATCTGTCCAGCAATCCAACCCGCAATCAGACCGATAACAAGAAAAATCAACAAACTTTGTCCACTCATTTCACTACCTCCTTTACGCCCCAAAAACCGGAACTACGGCCCCACGCCAAAGCCCCAGCCTTAAGGCTGATTCAAACTACGATTGTGACACATATTTTTTGCCATAATTGCAAAACACTTAATTGAGCGTACTTGTGAATCGCAAAATCGACGATTACCGTAGGCAGGGTGGTAGCCAAGTAAGGAGGCGACGATGTTCAAGGAATTCAAAGAGTTTGCGATGCGAGGCAACGTCCTCGATATGGCGATCGGCATTGTTCTGGGCGGTGCCTTTACGCCAATCGTCAAGGGCTTGGTCGACGAAGTGTTGATGCCAGTTTTGGGCCTGTTGATCGGTGGTGCGGACTTCACCAACCGCTTTCTATTACTTCGAGGAGGCGACGCAGTGGACCTCTCGACTCTGGACGCAGCGCGGGCGTCGGGCGCCGTGGTGATCGGCTACGGGGTGTTGATCAACGCCATCATCACTTTCGTTCTGGTTGCTTTCGCGGTATTTATGATGGTGCGCACCATCAATCGCTGGCAGGCCGAAGAAGCGGAAGTCGACAAGGGCCCGAGCGAAGAGGTCACTCTGCTGACCGAAATCCGCGACTCTTTGCATCGCAGTTAACTCTCTGGCTGTGGGCTGTGGGCTGTGGGCTGTGGGCTGTGGGTGAGGAATCCAGACCTCGGGCGTCAGGACTCTGGAGTCTTACGAACTCGGATCTCTGGGCGCCACCGATAGCGCTTCAGGTTGACCCGACCGCTAGCAGAAAACTGGATTCCCTCGGTGGCTAGGATTTGGCGTTGTATCTCGCCGCGGGTGCCGTCAAGGCTAACTTTGCCCTGGGCGTTGATCACGCGAAACCAGGGAATATCACGATCTGCCTCCAGGTTGGCTAATGCTTGGCCAGCCCAGCGAGGTGCTCCCGGTCGACCCGCGAGCGCGGCAATATCCCCGTAGGTAGCTACCTTGCCTTTTGGCACCAGTGAGACAACTTCGAAAACTCGTTCGTAGTTTGCCGACATGGCGACAGATTAGACCACCTTGCTGACTCTCGACGCTGATATATTCGGCCTCCAACCTCGACGTTTGAATCGTCGGATGGACACCATAGGAGACACTACATGCTCAGTCGATACCCTCAACTAGCGGTGCTTCGTGATGGTCGCAAGATTCTAATTCGACCTTTTGAAGAAGCCGATTCGGATGCACTCTTTGCGTTTTTTCAGCGACTTCCGGAACAGACACGGGATTTCGCCTGGGATCGCATCGATCAGCGTTCGCTAGTTGACTCCTGGGCGGCCAATATCGACTACGGCAAGACGTTCCCTTTGCTTGCTTTCTCTGGCTCCCAGATTGTTGCCGACGCCACTTTGCATCGCAGGCAATATGGACCTCTGCGCCTGGTGGGACGGATCAAGTGGTTGATCGACCCGGAGTACCGCGGCGGTGGTCTGGGCACTTTGTTGGTAAATCACTTCATCGATACCGCTCGCCACAATGGGCTGCGCTACCTGTCCTGCATGTTGGTCTCTGATCTGGAGCGCGACGCGATCGAGACCTTGACCGAACTGGGATTCGACGCTGAGACCGCGCCCGACTACGGAACCGATCCGGAAGGCGGCACCCACGATATGACCAAGATGACTCTGCGGCTATAGCCGCGAGTTCGCCGCAGAAGGAGCCCGAAGTGAATCGGGCAAACGGGAGTTTTTGATGACGCAATCCGTGCCGGTCTTGAAGAGCTTCGTCTACGGAGAAACGTACCGCCCTTCCGAGGGAGTGGCGATTCACAATCCGTCGACCGAACAGGTGGTGGCTGAGGTTTCCAGCGCCGGAGTCGATTTCGCCAAGGTCTACAAATACGCCCGCTCGGTCGGTGGCCCTGCTTTGCGAGCGGCGGGATTCTCCGGTCGTGCGGCGATGCTTAAGGCGGCTTCATCGGCGCTGCGTGAACACCGCGATGAACTGTTGGAACTGTCTCGGATCAACAACGGCACAACGCCCTCCGACGGCTCGTTCGATGTCGACGGCGGCGGCTTTGCCTTGGCCTACTACGGATCGCTGGGCAAGCGGCTGGGCGACGGCAACGTTCTGAGTGACGGTGATGGCGCCCAATTGGCCAAGACCGAGGAATTTTGGGCCAGTCACGTGCTCACGCCTCGCCGAGGCGTGGCGGTTCACGTCAATGCGTTTAATTTCCCGGCCTGGGGGCCGTTGGAGAAGCTCGCCTGTTCAATCTTAGCCGGAGTTCCGGCGATCTCGAAGCCGGCAACCTCAACCGCTCTGGTGGCGGAGCGGGTCGCTGAGATTTTGATGGAAAGCGGAGTATTCCCCGAGGGTGCCTTTCAGTTCATCTGTGGTTCGACTGGGGACTTGTTGGCCCGACTGGGGGCCGACGACGTGTTCGCTTTCACCGGTTCGGCATCGACCGCTGAGAAGCTGCGCACTTTACCCAATTTGACCACTTCTTCGGCCCGGGTCAACGTTGAGGCCGATAGCCTCAATGCGGCGGTCTTGGCTCCCGATGTCGATCGAGGCTCGGACAGCTACCAGATGTTTATCCGCGAGGTGAGCCGAGAGATAACCCAGAAAGCGGGTCAAAAATGTACTGCCATCCGACGCATTGTGGTCCCGGGGGATCGCGTGGATACGGTGCAAGAAGACTTGATTAGCCGCTTGGAGCGCACCGTCACCGGAGATCCGGCGGACGATGGCGTCAAGATGGGACCGTTAGCCACCGCCGGACAAAAGGCAGACGCCCTCGAGGGGATCGAAGCCCTGGACGCCGAAGTGGTGTACCAAGGTTCTGCTCCCGAAGCTGGTTTCTTTGTTGCCCCGACGTTGTTGCGTTGCGGTGCGGCAGGTGATGCCACCGTGGTTCATCAACGCGAAGTCTTCGGTCCGGCAGCGACGCTGATGACTTACGATGGCACGGCCGAATCGGCTGCTGAGGTCGTTGCTCTAGGTGGCGGAACCTTGGTTACCTCCGCCTACTCTGACGATGGCGAATGGCAGCGAGCGTTGGTTGGCGAGGTAGGGCACGCGACCGGAAGAGTATATTTGGGGTCGGCTGCATCAGCCCCTGCTGCGATGGGTTCCGGTGCCGCGATGCCCCAGGCTATGCACGGTGGCCCAGGACGCGCTGGCGGTGGAGAAGAGCTCGGTGGTCTGCGAGGTCTCGACCACTATCTGCAGCGCACTGCGGTGCAGGGCTCCAGAGCCGAGGTTGAGGCGATCAACCCCCCGCAGTCTGAATCGTAGTCAAACGGTCGCTCGTTCGAGCTTGCCGCGGCCTTCCGCTGGTTACAAAAGCCTGATCTGTTGGAGTCTTTGCGTCGTACGTTTCGGCCAGGTCTGTTGCGAAACGCCGCGCCCAGTACCAGCGCACCTGCGAAAAGGCACTCTGGCAAGAATTCCTGTGAAGTGGCTCTAAGGGAACTGTGACGTCGGTGACACCGTCATCTTCGGTCTTCGCTATATAGTCGTGCTTCAACTGGCGGAAGCACCATCACGGACTGACTAGGAGGTAGGGGAATATGTCTAGAAGTAGCATTCGATCCTGGGTAGCGATTTCAAGTTTGATTTTTGTTGTCCTGGCCGCGTTCGCCTCTCCGGCGGCTGCGGACTTGGTGATCAACGAAATTGACTACGATCAGCCAAGTACCGACGCTTCGGAGTTCATCGAGATCAAGAATATCGATGCGAGTTCTCTGAGTCTTGATGGCTACAGCCTTGAATTGGTGAATGGCTCTGGCGGCGGTTCGGTCGTTTACAAAACGGTTGTTTTGCCAAATGTGACACTTGCCGCCGGTGACTATTTTGTCGTCTGTGCCAATGCAGCGAATACCGACAATTGCGATCTTGATGTTTCTCCGAATACCAACCTGATTCAAAACGGTGCTCCAGACGCTGTGGCATTGCTGTTCGGAGGAGCGGTCGTGGACAGCGTGAGCTACGAAGGGGACACCGGCGGGGGATACACCGAAGGGTCGGGCGCCGGTCTCACCGATTTATCGACCACCGAGCTGGTTGGAATCTCGCGCTTTCCCGATGGCGTCGATACCGATGTTAATAATGTTGATCTGTCTTTACGCTGTGCCACACCTGGAACGGCGAACGTGGCCGCGAACTCCGCCTGTGCGGCTACCGGGCCTCCAACGTTGGTGATCAATGAGATCGACTACGATCAGGCGGGAACCGATGCCGCCGAGTTCGTTGAGATCGTCAACACTGGTACCTCGGCTGTCAGCCTAGATGGCGTCGATCTGGAACTGGTTAACGGTACTGGCGGTGGCGCAACCGTTTACAACACCATCGCGCTACCCGCGGTGAATCTGCCCGCAGGCGGCTACTTCGTGGTCTGCGGCGATGCAGCCCAGGTCACTCTGTGCGACCTGGATGCCTCTCCCAACACCAATTTGATCCAAAACGGTGCGCCCGACGGAGCCGCATTGGTCGCGGGCGGATTGATCTTGGATGCGGTCAGCTATGAGGGAGACACCGGGGCTCCCTACACCGAAGGATCGGGCGTTGGCCTGGAAGATTTTTCGAGTATTGACTTGTCTGGTATTTCTCGCTTCCCGGACTCCGTGGATAGCGATGTCAACAATGTGGACTTTTCCCAACGTTGTGCAACTCCCGGACTACCCAACAGCAGCGCGACTTCCGGCTGCGCTAGCGCGGGTCCGCCCGAGTTGGTGATCAACGAAGTGGACTACGATCAACCGAGCACCGACGCGGCCGAGTTCGTCGAGATCTACAATCCGACGGCGGCTTCGGTGGGTCTGTTGGGGGTCGAGTTGGTGATGGCAAATGGCTCCACCGGAGCCGAATATCGCTCTTTCGCTCTTCCTGACGTCCAACTTGCTGCTGGCGACTACTACGTAGTTTGCGCCAATGCAGCGAATACTCCCGAATGCGACCTTGACGTTTCGCCGGATACCAACCTGATTCAAAACGGTTCTCCAGATGCGGTGGCTCTGGCATTTGGCAGCCTGATCCTGGACGCTGTGAGTTACGAAGGTGAAGTCGCAGCTCCCTACGCCGAAGGAACCGGGGCTCCGGCTGATTCCAGCGGTACCCAGCTACTCGGACTATCTCGCCTGCCCGATGGTAACGACACCGACGACAACAGCACCGATTTTTCGCTGCAGTGTGTCACCCCTGGGGAGGCCAATAGTTCCAGCGACACTAACTGCGTTCTCGGGCCACCGCTGCCGTTCGAGATCTTTGAGATTCAGGGTTCTGGGCTGGCCAGCCCGGTCGCGAATTCCCCGGTGTCGACGATGCAGAATGTTGTGACCGCAATCGCGCCGGATGGTTTCTTTATGCAAACGCCCGAAGTCCGCACAGATGGCGATCCGGTCACCTCGGACGGAATCTTCGTTTTCACCAGTGTTGCCCCCGCAGTTGCGGTTGGTGACCTGGTCGATGTCACCGGTGCAGTGCAGGAATTCTTCGACTTCACCGAGCTGTCCGGCGCGGTGAATGTCGTGGTGACCAGTTCGGGCGCCGCGCTTCCCACTCCGGTGGTTGTCGATCCTTCGCCCAATCAACCGCAGCCGGACACCGAGCTTGAGCGCTTTGAGGGCATGCTGGTGATTTTTGACGGAGTCGCCACCGCTCCCAGCGATCGTTTCGGCGATGTTGCAGTGGTGGCTGGGCCGAACCGAGCGTTCCGCGAACCAGGAATTGAGTATCCAGGGTTAATCGGTTTGCCGGTATGGGATGGGAATCCAGAGATTTTCGAATTTGATCCAGATGGTTTGACACTGGCCGATACCGATGTCTTTGGTGGCCAATCGGTAATCGCCGAAGGTGCCTTGGGTTTCTCGTTCGGTGACTATCAGGTGTGGCCGACTAGTTACGCACTCGGGACTCCTCCGGTATTGCCGTTGGTCACCAGAGACCGGGCGGCAGGCGAAATGACCATCGCCACCCAGAATTTGCAGCGCTTCTTCGACGATATCGATGATCCGCTCGTCGATGATGAAGTGGTGGATACGTTGGAGTATCAAGGCCGTCTCGACAAGATTTCAACCTGGGTTCGCGAAGTTCTCAACGCTCCAGATGTCCTGGTGGTTCAAGAGGTGGAAGGTTTAGCAGTCCTGGACGACTTGACCGCGCGTATCGCCAGCGACCAGCCGGGCTTGGTGTACACCGCGTGGCTGCTGGAAGGCAACGATGTCGGAGGGATCGATGTTGGCTACTTAACCCGCAACGACCGGATCTTGGTTTCCGATGTCGCACAGTTCGGGGAAAACACCATCTTCACCTTTGACAACAGCCTGCTCAACGATCGTCCACCACTGATTTTGGAGGCCACCTACATCGGCGACGGGGCTTTCTTTGACTTCACCGTCATCGGGGTCCACCAGCGTTCGCTCGGTGGCATCGAAGGATCCCAGGCGACCCGCGTGCGCTTGAAGCGCTTCGAGCAGGCGCGAGATCTCTCCGAATTCATCCAACTACGGCAGACAAATGATTCGCTGACTCCGTTGATCGTTACCGGTGATTTCAATGCTTTCGAGTTCACCGATGGCTATGTTGATGTGGTTGGCCAGATCAGCGGCAACCTCGATCCGTTGGGAGATGAAGCGGCGACCTACGATGCGGTCAACCCGGATCTGCGCAACGAGATTCTTTCTTTGCCGGCCGAGCAACGCTATTCGTTTAACTTTCGAGGTAGCTCGCAGGCGATCGACCACATGCTGACCTCTGAAGTCACCCATCCGAGGGTGGTGGATGTCGCCTACGCGCGCGGCAACGTCGATGCGCCGGGCGGACTGCTTTTGGATTTTGGCTCCAACTTGCGCATTGCGGATCACGACGGTCTGGTCTTGTACCTGCAAAGCTTTCTCGACGATGACGGTGACGGAGTTGGCAATGACGACGATCTTTGCCCCGATACCGAGAATCCGGAAGCGGTTCCCACTCAGGGGCTCAAGCCCAATCACTATGCATTGACCGACGGCGATAACGTCTTCGATACCTTGGGTGGTTCGTCGACCTTCACCACCGAGGACACCGCCGGTTGCAGTTGCGATCAGATTATCGATGCGCTGGACTTGGGCAATGGTCAGCGCAAGTTCGGTTGCTCGCAGGGCACCATGGAGGACTGGATCGAGCAGATCGGCGGTTAGGAGTTTCGTCCTAATTCGCGCGGCAGGAATGGTTGGTGTAGCGCTAGATTCTGGCGAGAGGTGAACCATTGTTCGTGATTGTGCGTATCTGAACGCAGGTGGTCGATCTCGTCCACTATTTCCAAGCACTATGGTGCGTCAACCGATGGAGTCCCAACCGATGATGCGATCATTGTTCGTTTGTGTTTTGCTGTTTGTTGCAGCTTCGATAGCTCTGCCTCTATCTCCGACGACTGCCCAAGAGAGTGAAGAAGGATTTTCTCCGCAGTCGATCTCGACGCTGGCTTTCCACCCGGACGGGACGCTGCTGATGGGAGATAGCAAGGCGGGGGCGATTTACGCGGTCGATTTGGCTGCTAGCGATCAAGTGGTCTGGGAGGTTGCGGAGTTCCGAACGACTGTGGTGCAGAACTTTGAAACCCAGGTTGCTGCGCGGCTGGGAACCACGGCTGAGCAGATTGTGGTCCACGATCTGGCGGTGCATCCGACCAACAAAGTGATCTATCTCGCCGTTTCACGCTCGCGGCCCAATTGGGTTTCCAAATGGCAACTACCCAACGATCTCGGTGACGCCAAAGTCCTGCTGACGGTCAACGCCGCCGGAGAAATTGGCGTGGTCGAGTTGAGTCAACTGGAAGTCACAGCTGTTCATCTGCCCAATCCGATTGCTGACGAGCCACATCCCTGGAAGCCAGACGCCACGACCCGCTCTGACACCATCACCGATATGGCCTACTACGATGGTTCGGTCTACGTCACCGGGCTTTCGAATGAAGAGTTTGCGTCGGCGATGTGGAAGATTCCTTACCCGTTTACTGACTCTGCCGAGACCACGACTCTTGAGATTTTTCACGGTGCCCATGGCAAGTACGAAACGCATTCCCCAGTGCGAACCTTTGTCCCGTACGAATTTGAGGATTCCATCCAGATGCTCGCCGCCTACTTGTGTACTCCCTTCGTGACTTTTTCGCTCGATGACCTGGAAGATGGCGCCCATGTGACCGGACGAACGTTGGCCGAGTTCGGTTCCGGCAACTATCCGCTCGACATGATCGTTTACCGCAAAGATGGTCAGGAGCGCATCCTCATCGCCAACAGCAACCTGCCACTGATGATTGTCGATCCGGCTGAGGTAGCAACTTACGAAGGCTCGATTACTGAGGGAGTCGAAGGCTACACCGCAGGTCTGGAGTACGAAATTCGCTCCGGTTCCGGTGTCCAGCAATTGGACGTGCTGAGCGACGATGCGGTGGTGGCGTTGGTGCGCACCAACGCTGGCACCATGGATTTGGTAGCCCTGCATACCAGTCGCCTTTAGTCATTGCGCTAGGTTTAGTCCCTTTGCTACGCTTGTTTTCAAAGCACTGCATGCTTGCGGCTCTGGTCGGAGTTGCTAGCGTAGTTTTTCTGGTACAGCCAGTCCCATCGGAACCTCTGAGGTGGCAAGAGGATCCAGCATATGGATTGGTGGTGGTCGTCGGGCGACCGAACCAAGAGCCTGCTATCAAATACCAACAGGCTTTGTCGTTGCACGTTGGAGATTGCGACCAAGTTGCCACGACGCCGGCGATCTTGGCCCGAATAGAGACTGGGACAGACGAAGTTCAGATGGTGCCGCAGTTTCCGTTGGACCCCCAGGGCAACTATTGTGCGATTCTCCGTTCCCGCCACGAAGAGCCGAGTGCTGAAGCCGTTCATGCTGAGGTTCTAACAATGCCGTGGAACGGTGAGCGCACGGCCCAGTATCTGAGGGTGATCCGCGTGATGCCGTCCGTTTCGGTATTGCCTGCCAACGCATTGCGCTTGTACCTTGAATTTTCGCGTCCAGTCTTTGCCAAAGATGTCCACACCTGGATTCGGTTGCGCGACAACACCGTTGAGAAATGGGTCGACACTCCGTTTGTCGAGATTCCGCAGGGACTCTGGGATGGCGAGCAACGGCGGCTGACCTTGATTTTCCATCCCGGCCGGATCAAACGAGAGGTCGGCCCCAATCGGGCCCTCGGTCCTCCCTTGGCCTCGGGTCACGACTACACCCTGGTTGTCGAAGCACCGTCAGGGGCACGCTTCGAGCATCACTTTCAGGCCACCGATGCGGATCGTGCCGAAGTTAATCCTGCAACCTGGAGCACCACGAGTCTTGGAGACCAATCGCTACGTGTCGATTTTGGCGAAGCCTTAGACCCCTATCTAGTCGAACGATCGGTCCGGGTCGAAAAAGAGCTGGGAGAACCGGTTGAAGCTCAAGTTGAGGTAGCTCCATCCGGCGAATACCTGCTGCTTGGGCAGTTGCCCGAGGCAGGGCAAGTCCGTTTGCGGGTGCATCACCGGATAGAGGATCTGGCGGGCAATCGAATTGGCTCGCTGTTTGACCGAGAGCTCAGCCCTGACCGCAACCAAGGCTTTGAAAGCGAGCCAGGATCGAGCGACCAGGCGACCGCCTCGGGCCGAGAGTCGGCGTGGATTACCGTTCCCCTCGCTCCCTCGGAGTAGCCGTGCTTCTGTGGCGTCAGTGAGTTGGGAGTTCGCCTGTCTGGCGTCGTTGTATCCAGGGGGCGCGCGTTGCTCGACGCTTGGCGAGGAACGATATTGAGGTTACGCTTTGGCTGTTGTTACTGATGACGACTCAGAGCCGATCTGGCTTGGCAACCTGGGGAGACGAATCATGATTAAGAAAAAGACAGCGTTGGTGGTGGCGGGCACCTTTCTTTTCGCAACCAGTGCGGCAAGTGCTGGGCACTACTACGAAGCGGTTACCGCCACCGACGATGAACGGGGCGGCGATGGCCAAATGACGGTCTCGGTCTGGGTTGAAGGCGACTCGACCAAGATTGAGTTTGCTGAAGGTAAAGAGACCGGTTTTTTTGGTCCTGGAACCTACATGGTCACCCGCGACGCCGGGGAATTGATGTACCTAGTCAACACTGAGGACGAGACCTACTCTGAGTTCGACCTCGGACAGATCATGAACATGGCTGGCCAGGTCATGGAGGGCATGGGAAGCATGTTCAAAATCGAATTCACTGATGTTCACAGTGAGAAGATCTCAGAAAGTCCAGGAGAGTCGATTCTTGGTTACAGCACCAAACACCTACGTTTCCAGTCGGGCTACACCATGCGTATGGCGGTGATGGGAATGAAGCAGGAGCAGCGCATTGAGATGGATCAGGAAATGTGGACCACCAGCGGTTTTGACACCCGTGCCTTTTCTGTTTGGTTGCGCCCGGACAAGCGGATGGGTGGAATGATCGAGGGTCTCGACGAGATGATGGAAACCGAGTTCAGCAAGGTGGACGGTGTGCCACTTAAGTCGGTTATGCACATGACCACGACCGACAAGAAAGGAAGAACCACAGCTTCAACTTCAACCACCGAAGTGACCGTCTTGCGTGAGGAGTCGGTCGCCGACTCGACCTTTGAGATCCCTGCCGGCTACCAGCAAGTGGAGTTGATGCCCGACCTAGCGGAGCTTGAGGGTATGCAAGGCGAGGACGGTGAAGAAGAGGAAGAAGGTCGCCGTCCGCGCCTGCGGGATTTGATGAAGCGGCGTAAGGATCGGTAATCAAGTAGCCGTAGTCCGAGTACCCTCGCTTCGCGAACCCCCAACATGTTGTTTGCGGTGTAGCTCTACGCGTCATCCCGGCGGTGGAAAGGGTGGGGGGCCGGGATCTGGTACCCCATGACAGAGATCCCCGACCCCCAAGGCCTCCGCCCTACGGGGATGACGGGATGGCCAGTCCCGCCTACTCCTCTCGATCCCACACCTGAAAGCGCATCGGATACTCGTTTCGATCATCCGGCAGGTGGTAACGCTCGTCGGCCAGAGACCATATTTCTGGGTCGATAAACGCAAAGGACACGTCTCCCTCAAACGACGAGTCCACTCGCGTGACGTAGAGCCGATCCACTCGATCCATCACCTGTTGATAAATCTTCGCTCCGCCAGCGATCATCAACTCCTCTTCGCCTCGATCTGAAGCCAACGTGAAGGCGTCTTCAAGGTTAGCGGCGACTGTAACCGCCTCGGGCTCGGTCTCTGCGGGCAGGTCGGGATCAAAGCCACTGGTGGATAGGACAATGATCTTGCGCCCCGGAAGCGGCTTTCCGATCGATTGGTAGGTCTTACGACCCATCAGCAGGTGATGACCCATGGTGGTCTTCTTAAAGTACTTGAGATCAGCGGGTAGCCGCCACGGCAAGTCGCCGTCGTGTCCGATGACTCCGTTCCAGGCGATGGCAACGATGATGGATTTTTTCATGAGATTGCGACTTGGCGAAACAATTCCCTGAACCAGTATCAAGATGAATATCTGGTCAAGAGAAAGTCATTTGCGGAGGATTGAGCGACCACCCAACCCTCCACAGGAAAGGACGAAGAGCTAGCCGCGCTTGTAGATCATGCCCATTGCGGCGCCCACGATCATCATACCGATCAACACGATTCCGCCCTGACACCACGCCAGGTAGTAGGGGAAGCCGATGATGACCAGGGTGCTGTAAAAGGGAGTGAAGAAAACCACTAGCCCGACCCAGAAACCAAAGGTCGCGCCACCCTTGGCCCCATCAGCCCAGCACTGCCGGGTTTTGGCGAACAGAATCGCTAGGGCGATGCCGATGCACAGGGAGATCAACAAGAACCAGTGGATACCGCCTTCTTCTTGAACGAATAGCGCTGGGTATTTAGCGTAGGTACTGCCCATGATCATGCCGTGCATCACGAAGTCCGCGAAGAAAAGCACAATTCCACCGACCACTCCTGCGATCAAAGCTTTCGACCAATTCATAACGCCTCCTTGTGTCTCCCCGGTGGGGTTTGACCACTGTTGATCTGATCATAGCTCAGGCGTACGGTGATCGACTCTCAGCCAAGGAGTCGAAGCGAGCGGGAAGACGTTAGCTAGACCGCGATGGGGGCGGGAATGCTGGGGTGAGGATCGTAATTGAGGACTTGAATGTCTTTGAAGGTGAAAGCGAAGAGATCCGTGACCTTAGGGTTGAGTGCCAATTGGGCCAAAGACCTTGGCTGGCGGCCGAGTTGTTTGCGGGCCTGCTCGAAATGATTGGAGTAGAGGTGGACATCGCCAAAACTGAGCACGAAATCGCCGACTTCGAGATTCGTCACCTGGGCGACCATGTGTGTGAGCAGAGAATACGACGCGATGTTGAACGGCACCCCGAGGAAAACATCGGCGCTGCGCATGTAGAGCTGGCAAGAAAGCTTGCCTTGGGCAATGTAGAACTGAAACAAGGTGTGGCACGGCGGCAGAGCCATGCTGTCAACTTCAGCCACGTTCCAAGCGTTGACAATGTGTCGTCGTGAGTCGGGATTGTTGCGGATGGCCGCAAGGACGTTGCTGATCTGGTCCACCGTGCGACCGTCTGGGGTTGGCCACGATCGCCACTGCACTCCGTATACCGGCCCTAGATTGCCATCGGCATCCGCCCATTCATCCCAGATCCGCACTCCGTTTTCTTTCAAGTAGCGGATATTGGAATCCCCGGAAAGGAACCACAACAGCTCGTGAAAAATCGACCGAGTGTGCAGCTTCTTGGTGGTCAGCAGAGGAAAACCATTCGCCAGCGGAAACCGCAACTGATGGCCAAATACACTGCGTGTCCCGATCCCAGTACGGTCTCCTTTGTCGACCCCGTGGTCGAGGATGTGCTGCACAAGGTCGAGGTATTGGCGCACCTATGAAGGTTAGCACTCACCGCAGGGGGCATTTTCGCCGGGGTGTCGGTTCGGCAGCGGTGGAAGACGGGTCAGCCAAGTTCGCCCGTGGTCTGTAGAATCCCCGCCAAGGGAGCACTATTGACCATGCGCGGGAATTTCAATTTGAAGCGAAACACTTTTCACCGAACGGGAGCTTGCAAGCCCATCGGGCCCTTGGTTCTTACGATTCTGTTGATGGGTCTGGCGGCATGCGGTGGCCCTAAGGTGAAGACTCGCCTGATTGATGCGCTGCACGAGCCGGTGATCTTGGTCGAGGGCCGTGGAATTTCGTTGCCGGCTTCGAAAAAGGGGAATCGCTTCATCAAAGGATGGAGAGATCGCGCGCGGCGCAATGATCCCCAACTGGAGCCACGAGGCGAGGCTAGGATCCAAATTGTTCACCTCGAGCAGAGGTCGCGCAAATTGACCTTGAAAGCGGCGATCCGACCCCACGAGAACGGCACTGTTGAGTACCGCGTTGACGGGCGTCCATGGCAGTCGATCCCACTCAAGCGCAAGATGGAACTGGTGATTCCTCAGGAGCAGAAACTGGGGCGGGTGAACCTGGATCTTCGCCTTCCAGAGGGCAATGAGCTGGTCGTCAAATCTCTCGAGTTGAAGAGAAAGGACAAGGGAGAGGTCCAAGTGACCGATGCCGGCGACCTCGTGCAGTCGGGTTATTCCCTGGCCGAGTTGGTGCGCCAGTTTGACCAAAAGACTGAGGTGAGTGGGAGTTTTCGCTCGCCGACGCGAGCGCAAGCCGGGCAGAGATTCTGGTTGCAGTTAGAAACTTCCGAGGGGCAGAAGAAGATCTTTGAGTGGCAACAGGGAATAGACGTAGACGGGGTGAGTTCGTTCTCGAGCTCGGTTCCAGCGGGCTTTGGTCGGTTTCAATTCTTTGCCCAGGGTGCGGGACCCGCTGCCGAGTGGCGTGGGTTGACGGTCCGCGCTGGTAAAGAGGGGCCGCCGCCGCTTCCGGCCGCACCCGAACCGCCGAAGTTGATCGTTCTCTACATCATGGACGCCTTGCGTAGCGACTATCTTGGCCACTTGGGAGGACCCGAGGGAGTTTCTCCGACTATCGATCGATTGGCGGACCAAGGGACCACCTTCGTCAACCATTTCAGCGTGGCTCCCAATACCGTGCCCTCGACCAAGAGCATCTTGACTGGCCAGAAGTTCCTGCTTAAGGGTGGCCATAAGTTGGACAGAGCCAGTGGCCCTACTCTCGCTGAGCGTTTTCACGACGCAGGGTATAGAACTGGATTGTTCTCTGGCAACGGCAACGTTTCGTCCTGGTTGGGTATGACGCGTGGGTTTGAGACCGACTCCAGCAAGGTGCTGTGGCGGGGGAGTAAGAGCCGCCGCGCAGCGGGTTACAACAACAATGCCGAAGTGATCCACCGAGAGACGCTCGCCTGGCTCGACCAGCTTGAGACCACCGATCGCGCGTTTGTCCACATTCAAACCGTGCACCCCCACAACCCCTACGATCCACCTGAGCCGTTCTTGAGTCAATTTGCTCCTGAGAACGGATCAACCATCAGTGGTTCGACCGATAACCTCAAGGGCATTCGGACCCACAGAGTCAAGGTTAATAACGACGACAAGGAGCGGTTGAAGGGTCTCTACACCGCCAGTGTCGCCTACAACGACGCGCATATAGACACCTTTATCGACCAAGTGCTGCAACGCTACGACAAGAAAGAAGTGCTCTTTTTTCTGACTTCGGATCACGGTGAAGAGCTGTTTGAGCGAGGCGGTGTTCTCCACGGGTACACCCTCTATGACGAGATGCTGCGAATTCCCTTGGTGGCATGGTGGCCCGGTACCGTGGCCAAAGGGCGCGTAGAGGAGCTGACCGACAACGTGGATCTGCAGAGTACCCTAGCCGGGTTGATAGCTGGAAGTCAGCCCGACAATCCTGTGACCGGAGATTCTCTGTGGCCCTATATGGACGGTCGTCGGCGCGCAGAAACCCCGGACAAGGATGTTGTCTTTGCCGCCGCGGCCTCGGTCAAAGGTGGCATCTTCATGGCGCGTTCCAAGCGCTACAAAGTGGTTTATGCGCCTCGGCAGGGAAGCCGTGGCGGTGGTCGCTGGGGGATGGGACAAGGTCGCGGTCGGGGATTCGACGCCGAGTACGTCTTTGATCTGGAATCCGATCCCGAAGAGAGGGTCAACTTGGCCGGTGAACCGCTCATGGAAGCCGACTGGTTGTGGCAACGACTGATGTCTTGGATTGACGTCGGTACTCGGATTGAAGCCGGTGAAGAGCTTGGCGAACTGGACGAGGAAACCGAAGAGAGCCTACGCGCTCTGGGTTATCTGTAGGTCGAGTTGGTGCTCAGGGGTTGGGAACAGGTCGATCCCTAAGGACGGCCATGTACTCGGTCCAAGGGCCCACCGCTTCGATGAGTTGCTTGGCCATTACTCTGGAGATCTGAGCGATATGGCCGAGGTCGTGGACCACCCAGGCTGCAAGCAACTGCTGGAGGGTGACCTCGCCCAAGCCAGGGTGCATCCCGGTCAACGCAAGTTCATCCAAGCCTAAATTCTTGGATGCCAGTCGTTCTAGGTTCAGCATTCGCAAGGTGCGAAATTCGTCCAGAAGCTGGGCCATCGTCTTGCCCTGACTTTCACGCGCCTGGCCAAAGCGGTCGTAGCGATCGAAGGGCCGCCCAGTGCCCTGGGTGAGGATGATCTCCATACGCGGAATCCAATCAGTATTCTCGCCGTGGATGAGGTGGCCGACCACGTCGAAGGGACTGAAAGTATCCGGACCTTCATTGCCATAGATCCATGGGTCATCGCTGAGGTCGGCTAGCAACCGTTCAAGAACATCTGGCGTCCGTTCGAGAATCTGGGTTGCGCTGTCGAATCGAAATGGCATGGTAGGACGTTACCACTCGGCTACGCGGCCTGATCTCCTTCTGTTGCGTTTGCTCTCCGCATATACTCGTTGCGTTCGGATAAGAAGCCTCGTGGAGGAGGAGCCTATGTTGCGATTAGAAAGTGTGGCCGGAGTCGGTCCTCAGACAAGCCGGAATCGTTGGCTGCGATGGGCACAGGCGCTGGCGATATTGGTCGCCTTGAACTCGGTTATCCCGGTTCATGGCGAGGGTTGGATCAAGGTCGAGAGCGACAACTTCCACATCTACACCGACCTGCCTTGGGTCGAAGCGCAGCAAGTTGCTTTCTCGGCTGAGCAGGTAGTCGCTGCGGCGAACCAGCTTTCTCCCAGAGACCTGAGCAATCCGATTCCGGTGACGCTGTTTGCCTTCTCCAGTCACAAGGGGTTCGCTTCTTACGAGGTGGGTGGACCTGGAGTTGCGGGTTATCTGGTTCCTCACCGATCCGGTTCGTACGGAGCATTCTTGGCGGCAAACCAAGGAGGAATGAAGGCGGTCTATCGTCAGGCGGTACATCAGATTTTGACCACCCATTTCCCTGGGCTGCCGCTGTGGTTCCGCTACGGACTAGCCGAGTTCTACAGTTCGTTTGAGATGGGCGAAGGGCACTTCTCGATCGGGCTGCCTATTCAGAGTCATTTGTGGCAGTTGGGGAACGGTTCAGGGCCGCCGTTGGGAATCATCTTGAGTGCAAACGAGAGGCAAGCGGTGGAGATCGCCGACTACAGTGCACGTTGCTGGGCGTTGGTTCACTACTTGATTCTGCAAGAGGAAGAATTTGGCCAACAGCTCAACGAATACATGCGCCTGATCGAAGACCTGGAACGACCTTCCCGTGCATTTCGCTCCGCGTTTGGCACTTCTCCGTTGGAGCTTGAGAAGAGGGCTTTGGAGCACATCAAGGGAGATCGATTTCTGTATCTTAAGATTCCAGTTTCCGATTTGACAATTCCGCAACTCAGGTCAAGAAATCTCTCCCCCGAACAAGCCCACCTGAGCTTGTTGGAGTTGCAGTTGTTTACCCTGCCTAATCAAGAGGGAAGCCAACTGGATCGAGTTGGTGCGCAGATAGAGGCGGTGACCCAACAGCATCCAGAGAACGCTCATGCCTGGACCCTCTTGGCGGAAACCCGGGTGCGCCAAGAGAGGTGGGGCGACGCGGTCGATGCCGCTCGAAAGGCGGTTGCGCTGGAGTCGAGCACCGGTCGGGCGGCACAGCTTCTAGGTCAAGCCTTGGTCAGGACCGCTGGAGCCCGAAAAGACGCTGAATCAGAGCTGCTGCGTAAGGAAGCTGTTGCGCAGCTGGAGGGCTGTGTTTCGCGAGAGCCTGGCAACGTGGTCTGCTGGGAACGGCTGGCGCTCGCCTATGCCGGTCAAACCAAAGTCCCCGATCGGGGGATCGAAGTGGGCGAAAAGATTGTGCGGCAGCTACCTGGGCGAGATGACTTGCTCTACAACTTGCTACTGATGAAAGCCAAACGCGGGCAATCCGCTGATGTACGCGAGCATTTGACTCGACTGGCTGCGATGGGTACCGCGCCCAGCCTGGTTCTGCGGGGTCGAGAGCTATTGCTGCAGTTGTCGATGCGCGAAGCCCGGGAGCATATGAAAGCGGACCGCCTAAGCGATGCGTTGGGAGTTCTCAGCGAAGTACAAGCGCGTACCACCAGCGATGCCTTGCGGGCCAAAGCAACCGAATGGATCGACAGTGTAAGTAAAGTTAAGGCCTACAACCAGTTCGCTGAGCGCTACAGCCAGGCGGTGGTCGCCTATCAAAGCCAAGAGTGGGATCGGGCTGTCGAAACTCTCCAAGCGTTGATCGTGGATTCCAAACCCGGACCCCAGCGGAACGTGGCGACTCGACTGTTGGAAGAGGTTGCGTACTGGCGCGAGTAGCCAGCTCAACGGAGGTGCTAGTCCTGCGGTCTCGGTTGGAACACTTCCTCGATCGCCATGTCAAACAGCCGGGCGATACGAAAGGCCAGCGGCAAACTGGGGTCGAATTTGCCGGTTTCAATAGCGTTGACCGTCTGTCGAGAGACCTTGAGTTCTTGGGCTAAATGAGCCTGGGTCCAATCGTGTTCGGCGCGCAGTACCTTGAGCCGGTTCTTCATGAGTAGCGACGATGGCCGATGATCACGCCAAGGCTGTAGCTGACCATCATCGCGGTGATGATGTAGGTGAAGGCATCTTCCGGTACCAGGCCAACGACGGTCAGGAGCTGCGATGTAAGGCCTCCCACCACGCCTACACCGACGGAAAAAGCTAGCGCGTCAAGATTGATCTTGCGCTGGAGTTCGTCGGCTTCTCGCAACATATGGATGAACGAAATGACGGTGATGACGCCCAGTGCGATGGTGGCGAGAATAGCGGCGTAGGCCAGCGGCCCGGGGGTCAGTATCTCGCTCTTGATTGCCTTGAGCACCAGTAGCCAAGAGCCGACCCATATCAAGGTCGAAAGCGCTGTACGCAACTCGTTGCGGCGACTATTCTCGGTTGTGTGGCAATTGTTTGCTATGGCAAGGGGTTCTTGGGTCATGGAATTTCCTGGCTGGTAAAGGGCTCTTTCAAAAGCCGGCTATTCCCATCGAAAGAAACGTGCAGCGATAACGGTAAAGACGACAAAAAAGACACACAGTGCGATGACATTGGCGAAATGAGCTCCCCAGGGGTCACCGGTCCAGATTCCCTGCATTAGCTGGGCTGCGTGAGTCAAGGGCAATGATTGGGCGATCTTTTGCCACAGATCTGGCAGCCGCGAGATGGGAACGAACAATCCTGATAGCGCCAGCATTGGATAGAGAACGGCACTCGCCAGAGGCTGCGCGAAACGCGCGGTTGGGACCGCGCTGGCAATGATGAATCCAATTGAGACGATGCTGGCGAGACAGAGCAGTAGCGCCAGCATGAAACTCACCGGATGCACCGTGAGGTCGAAGAGGTAGACCCTCCGACCGACCAAGGCCAACAGGCCGAAGGTCACCAGACTCAAGATCAGTTTGACGATCACATGAGCGACCAGAATCGTGGTGGGGCGTAGCGGCGTGGCTCTCAGGCGTTTCAAGATGCCGCCTTCGCGGTAAATCGAGATCACCGCTACCAGTGAAGTGACTGCTCCCAAGAGAATGAACATGATCACCAGAACCGGCAGTCGAACGCGAGCGAAAGTCAGCGCGTCTTCCGAGGGAGTAGCTCGGGATCCGATCATCCGAGTTAGTAATACGAACAATGCCACCGGAATCAGCACGGTGCCAAACACTCCCATGGGTTCCCGCAAGAAGATCTTGATCTCCAACCAGGTCAGTTTTCCGAGGCCGCGTAGCATCATTTTTCCCTTTAGTCGCGGATGGTGTGTCCGGTGAGCTTCAAGAACACATCTTCCAGAGTCGGCGTTACCGTGCGTAGGTCGTTGAGGTCGTTTGCGTGGGTCGCAATAAATCGAATTGCATCGCTGACGAAGGCATCACCATCGCCAGTCACGGTGTAGCGCGGCGTCTTGTTAGTTGTCTCAGCGTCAACGCTCTTGAGTCCAGGGATGGTGGCCAACTGCTGCTGCGCGTTATCCATGTGACTGGAGAAGACCACGCTGCGCTGAGGACAATGGCGCTGAACAAGGGCGCTGGGAGTGTCGATCTCGATGACTTTGCCGTGCTCGATAATCGCCACCCGGTCGCAGAGCCGCTCTGCCTCTTCCATCAAATGGGTGGTCAAGAACACGGACTTTCCTCGCTCTCGAATTCCCTGCACCAGTCCCCAGATGGTTCGCCGTGCTTGGGGGTCGAGGCCGGTGGTCAATTCATCGAGAAACACGACGTCGGGGTCGTTGATCAAGGCCAAGGCGATAAACAAACGTTGTTTTTGGCCTCCTGAAAGGGTCATAAACCAAGCATCGCGTTTGTCGCTGAGACCAAGTTGCTCCATCAGGTCGTCGCCGTCTACGGTTGTTGTTGGGTAGAGCGAGGACCACAAGTCCAAGGCTTCCCAAACCTTGATGCGCTTTTGCAGTTGTGCCTGCTGGAGTTGAACGCCGATACGACTCTGCAGCCGTCGTTCGTCCTTGATGGGATCCAGTCCGAACACCGAGATCGTTCCCGCGTCTTTGGACCTAATACCTTCGACGCACTCCATGGTGGTGGTCTTGCCGGCACCGTTGGGGCCGATCAGTCCGAAGATCTCACCCTCTTGTACGGTGAACGAAACATCGTTAACCGCAAGTGTGGAACCGTACGCTTTGCGCAGGTTGGAAACTTCGATGACGCTATCTGGCATTGAAGACCCCAGAAGGTAGGAGGATGAGATTATTCATGTCGTATGTCTTTGTCTATAAGTTAAATTAACTTGACAAAACGAAGTGTCCCACCATCGGACCCCCGATGTCAAGTTTATTTGTCAATACCGTGATGAAAGAAAACCTGATGAAAGAAAATAGGGAGGGAAGCGACTTTAAGGCTGCGGGTTGGAATTCTCCGCCGTCGACGGTCTAGTCGTCTTTGGAATAGACTCGCGGTATGACAAGGCTAGGGTTTCGCGTTTCGACCTTTTTGTTTCTGGCGGCTGTGGCAACGACCAGTGCATGGCCACAGGGGGCCGAGTCGCCCACACTCGTTGCCAGTGGAGACGTAGCCCCTGATTTTTCCCTAGAGTCTATCGATGGTGATCATGCGAAACTGTCGGCAGCGGTGTCCGATGGACCTGTGGTGCTGGTTTTCTTCCGCGGTGTTTGGTGACCATGGTGCAGAGCGCAGCTCGGGAAGCTGCAAGAACAGATCAAACAGTTTGACGCCTTCGGCGCTCAGGTATGGGCAGTCAGCGCTGACGACCCAGAGCGCATGCGCTCCTTCCGTGACAAGAAAGGGATCTCCTACAAGATGCTCCACGACTCGGACGGTGAGACGTTCGAGCGCTACGGTATTCGCAACGAGCGACACGACAAGACCGTGCCCCATCCGACCGTGGTGGTGGTGGATCAGGAGCAAAGAGTCAGGGCTGTGTTTTCCGATGAGAATTACCGCAAGCGCCCACCGGCGAACGAAGTACTTAATGCGGTGCGGGCAGTGGCAGAAGTGGATAAGGCCCTAACCAAGTTCGAGTAGATCCCCGCCCCGCTCACCTTTGCGGGAATGACTGAGAGGCACCTGTTTGCTCGAGCGTTGAGAACGCACGCGTCAGGGGTTGACGATCCCGGCTAGGAGCCTCCGCGTGGCTTCGTCGCCCTCGTCATTCCGACAGGTGTCGGGGAGGGGAGCCGGGGTCTATCCGATCGCTGGGTAGATTGTGCTGATAGGACCGAGTAACAATCTGCCAATCCCTACCGACGGAGGCAGGTGTCGAGGAGGCACCGAAAACAAAACAACTCCCGAGCTAGGTTGCAGGCTCAGGATCCAAATCGTCCCAATCGGGATCGACAACTAGGTCATCGTCTTCGGTTGGTTCCGGGTCGCCACCGATCACCCCCAACTCTCGTCCCCGCAGGTCCTCCAAGATCGCGTAGAGCGTCGGCACCAGAATCAACACAATGGCGGTGGCGAACAGAATGCCGAACGCCAAGGACAGGGCCATCGGGATCAAGAATTGCGCCTGCATGCTGCGCTCGAGTAGCAACGGAGTCAGGCCGGCGAAGGTGGTCAGTGAGGTCAGTAAGATGGGTCGGAAGCGTTTGACACCCGCTTGGCGGATGGCGTCGAAGATGCTGGCTCCGGCGTTTCGAGCCCGGTTGATGAAATCGACCATCACCAGGCTGTCGTTGACCACCACCCCGGTGAGAGCCACGGCTCCAAACCCAGAAAGAATGGTCAGGTCGTAACCCATCACCAAATGGCCCCAGACCGCCCCCATCAGGCCGAAGGGGATCGCGCACATGACGATCACCGGCTGGATGTAGGACTTGAAGGGAATCGCCAGCAAAGAGTAGATGATGATCAACGCTAGACTGAAGCCACGGATCAAGCCGCCGATGGTGTCGCGCTGTTCTTGCTGTTGCCCGACGTAGGCATAGCGCAGACCTGGATAGCGGTCTGCCAGACCGGGCAGGTAGTTGGTGGATAGATCGCCGATGATCTGGTTGGCGTTGCCAACCTCCACATCTAGATCCGAGGACACCCGGATTACCCGTTGACGATCGGTACGTTGAATGGTCGCCGGACCTCGGGTGAGATCCGCGTTGACCGCGGTGGAGAAGGGGATCTCGACTCCGTTCGGGCTGCGAAAGCGCAGGTTTTCCAGGTTGCCCAGGGACTGGCGATCTGCCTCCGGCAGTCGCACCATCACCTTGACCTCGTCTCGCCCTCGCTGAATGCGCTGTACTTCTTCGCCATAGAACGCTTGTCGGGTTTGGCGAGCGATGTCCGCCAAAGTCAGCCCGGCGGCTTCGGCTTCGGGAGTGATGTCGAGATGGAGTTCTTGTTTACCGGCACGGAAGGAATCAGTGATGTCGCGGACCCCAGCGTAGCTGGCTAGGTGTTCTTTGAGTTCGGTGGCGGCCCGCGCCAATCCCTCCACCTCCGGCCCTGAGAGGCGCACATCGATCGGGTCGCCGGTACTAAACAGCGAGGAAGCAAACGACAACTCCACCGCTCCGGCGATTTGCCCCGACCTTTCTCGCCATAGGGCGGCGATCTCGCCGCTGGTGATCGACCGCTGCTCGGCGGGTGTCAACTCGATATTGACCTCGGCCAAATGCGGCGCGTCGACGGTGATCGAGTCGCCAGTGCCACGATTCTGCGCTGCCCGGAATGGCTGTTCACCGATCGAGGTCAGGACGTGGGTGACGATCTCTTCGTCGTACTGTTCCTCCAGTTCGCGTTCCAGTTCCAACGCCGCCTGTTCGATGCCGCGCATCGCTTCACTGGTGGTGCTGGGTGACGTTCCCAAGGGCATGGTCAATAGCGAGACCACATTGTCCGCTTCCACCGGAGGAAAGAAGGTGAAGCGGATCAGCCCAGCCGAGATCAGCGAGCCAGTGATGATCAGCCCGGCTACCGCCGACGCTGCGGTGACGTAACGCCAACGAATCGCTCGCTCCAAGGTAGGTTTGTAAACGTTCTGGATATTCTTGGTTAGAGCGGCGCTGACTTTCACCTGAACTTTGCGCCAACCACCGATCAACCAGGACTTGGGTTCTTCGAAGGAAACGTGGAGCAGATGGTTGGGCAGGATCAACAACGATTCAACCAGCGAGAACACCAGGGTTGGAATCACGATTAGCGGAATCACCCGCATGATTTTTCCGGTAGCGCCCGGGATATTGAGAAGCGGAGCGAATGCCGCGACGGTGGTGAGGACGGCAAAGATCACTGGGGTTGCCACTTCTTGGGCTCCGGCAATCACCGCTGGAAGTCCGCGATCTCCGGATTGCAGTTTGGTGTAGATATTCTCGCCGACGATGATCGCGTCGTCCACCACGATTCCCAACACCACAATGAAGGCGAACAGCGAGATCAAATTAATGGTGACGTCCAGGGTCGGCATCATGGCGATCGCACCCATAAACGAGATCGGAATCCCAAGTGCGACCCAGCCTGCGAGCTGTAGCCTGAGAAACAGCGCCAGAACCAAAAACACCAGGATCAAGCCGGTGCGACCGTTGCGCAACAAGACGTCCAGTCGACTGCGCAGAATCTTGGTGTCGTCTTGCCAGGTGGTGATTTCGATTCCGTCTGGCACCCAACGTTTGGCATTGGGAACGTAGTCCTTGACCGCATTGGCGATGGCGATCGCATCTTGATCACCGACCCGATAGACCTGCACCAAAGCCGCGGGTTTGCCATCAAAACGTGCTGATTGGTCGGTCTCGGCGAACCCGTCGACCACCTGCGCCACGTCCTGTAATTGAATTCGGGTGCCGTCGGGCAGGGTGAGCAAGGGCAGGCTCTCGAACTCCGCGCCGCGCAAGGCTTGGCCCTCGGTACGCAGCAGGACCTGACCCCCTGAAGTGTCAACTGAGCCTCCGGGTAAGTCCAACGAGGCCCGCCGCACCGCGGCTGCAACTTGGTCAAAACTCAGTTGATAGCGGCGCAGGGCTTTCTCGGAGATCTCAATCGAGATCTCGAACGGGCGTACTGCAGCAGTGTCAACCTGAGAAATCTGCGGCAGCGCCAAGAGATCCTCTCGAATCCGTTCGGCGATACTGCGCAGAGTGCTTTCTTCTGCCTCGCCAGCGACTGCGACGTCGATCACTTGCCGTCGAATCACCAGTTCTTCGATCACCGGCTCTTCGGCTTCTTCGGGGAAAGTATCTATGGCATCGATCCGTGATTTGATGTCGTTGACCAATTCCTGCACCGAAGTGCCGCTCTTGATCTTGACCATCACGTTGCCGACGTTCTCTGAGGCGGTGGAATTGATCTCTTCAATCCCCTCCAGGTCCTGAATGCGCTCCTCGATGCGCTGGACAATCGCTTCTTCGACTTCTTCCGGGGCTGCGCCCGGGTAGACCACCCGGATTGCCACCTGGTCGGCTGAAAACTCGGGGAATACCTCGTTGGTAAGGTTGGTCAGCGAAAGAAATCCGATCACCAGAATGAAGACCATCACCAAATTGGCGGCAACGCCATTGGTGGCAAACCAGGCGATGATCTTGTTCACGGCCGGACCTCTGATTCGGCTTCTACGTCTTGGCTCTCGCTATCGACCGCTTGCAACACCACTCGCATTCCGTCCACCGGGGCTTCGATTGCCGAGGTACAAACTTGATCACCCGCCTGCAGACCAGAGCGCACCAACACTTGATCGGGTTGAATGCGCAGGATGGTAACCGGGCGAAAATTCAACCTGCCGTCCTCCAGAATCAACACCCGATTCTGACCGCGTAGCGCGGAGCGGGGTAAGACAAAGAGACCCTCCATCTGGAGACCACGAATCGACGCGGTCACGAACGATCCCAAGGGCAGAGCTTTTCCTTCACGCTGCAGCGCCAAAGGATCTTCGATGCGTGCGGTTAGGGTCATCATTCGCGAGCGAGGATCAATTTCTCCCGCCGCCCGGATCACTTGTGCTTGCCAGTGGTTGCTACCGTCCAGCGTAAGATCAACCGGGATGTTTAGATCTTTGGTAGTGCCAAAATCCGCGTTCAGAAATTGCAATTCTTCTTGGGCAACCGCCAAGGGAATCTCGGCACGATCGGTACTGACCAGTTGCGCCACCGGCGTTCCTGGGCCGACGTACTGACCGCGATCGGCGAGCTTGGTGCGCACTCGACTGTTATAAGGAGCGCGAATCGTAGTCCGCGAAAGTGCGAGCTGTGCCTGTTGTAGGTTGGCTTGGGCGGCCGCTACCGCCGCTTGGGCTTCGGCGATTTGCGGTTCCCGGGCTGCCAAGGGCGAAGCCTCTCCTTTGCCCAGTTCCGACCACTCCTCGCGCGCGATTTCAGAGCGAGCTTGCTCTAGGTTGAGTCCGAGCTGCGCTTGCGCCAACTGGGCTTCGGATCGGGTCACCGCGAGTTGGTAGTCACGCGGGTCGATCACCGCCAGCAGGTCGCCCGATCGCACCAAGGCGCCGTCTGCCAGTCCCCGGCCGACCTGGCGAATCTCACCGGCTACCTGGGCCACCAAAGTAGTTTCGGTACTTGCTTGTACCGTCCCCTGCGCCGACACTTCGAATACCACATCGGTGGGTTGCACCGTCAGCACTTCGACGATGGGTAGTACCTCTGGACGCTGGGCAGTGGCGGGCTCAGGGCGCAGGGCGACGATCGCCATGGCGGCGAGAACCGCGCCGCCCAAGATCACCAAGGGAAGCAACCACTTTTTCTTTGATTCAGGCATCGTTCGAGTCCTTCTGGGGTTCCTATTGGGGTTCTTGTTTCGAGACCCTCGGCGAATGTCCCTGCGAACTTGAACTCGGCATCTGAGAGCGTTGTCGATCACGGATGGTGTCCAGCCCATCGCCCAGCGCCAGATGCAAGTCGATTCGATTGCTCAATCTCTGCGCCCGCACACTTAAGCGTCGTCGTGCGGCGTTGAGGTGATCGGTTTGCGTTCGCAGCACTACCAGGTAGTCATTGATTCCGCGGGAGTATTCACGCTCCGCCAAGTCAACCGCAGAACGGCTTTCTTGCTCGGCGGCAGCGAGCGCATCTTCTAGCGCAGCTAAGCGGTCCTCCGCGGCCAAGCGGGTTTCGACCTCGCGGTAGGCATCGAGCAGGGTCTGGACATAGAGCGCTACTAGTTCATCGCGTTGGGCCCGCGACAGGTCTACCGCAGCGCGCAATCGTCCACCTTGAAACAACGGTTGCAGCAACCCTCCCGCCAGACTCCAAACATCGAAATCACTCTCTAAAAGATCGGCCATTTCTTGGCCGGTGCGGCCCACCGAACCATTGAGCGACAGCCGGGGGTAGAGGGAACGCTTGGCCTCCAACAGTGAGTAGCCAGCGGCGTCCAGCCTGGCTTCCAGAGCCAACAGGTCAGGACGTCGGGCGATCAGGTCAGTGGGCAATGAGTCACTGGAGATAGCTGGCAGATCGGGCAGCGAGCCCGCGGCGACTTGCCCGGTAGGGTACTGCCGTAGCAGTACTTCGAATTGCCGCTGAATCGCGTCGTGGCTGAGATCGCTTTGCTGCAGATCGGCGTTGGCAATCTGCTCCTCGCTGCGGGCCAAACGGACTTGCAAGGCGGTGGCGATGCCCAATTCGAATCGTCGTTCAATCCGTTCGCGAGCCCGCACTCGGTTGCTGACAGTCTGTTGCGAGAGCTCCAATTGCGCTGCGGATTCGGCCACAGCAGTCCAGGCTTTGGCGGTCTGGGCGGCGATCGATAGACCTGTTGCGGTCAGCTCCAGTTCGCTCGCCGCGACCATCGAGCGTGCCGCTGCACGATTGGCTCGACCGCGGCCCCAAAGGTCGATCTCCCAGGCGGTATCCAAAGACACACCAACTGTGGTGCTGGTTGAGGTCAAAACACCGCCATCGGCTCCAGGGATCGGCAGGCCAATAAAGTTCTGTTGTCTGCGAGAACCATTGACGCCGAGGCCCACCTGAGGCTTCAGGCTGGCGCCAGCGATCCGAGCTTGCGCCAAGGCCGCGTCCAACCGCGCCCGCCGTTGCCCCAGAGTGGGGTTCTTGACCAGGGCGATTTCGACCGCCTCAGCAAGACCAGGAGCAGACAGCGTCGACCACCACGGCTCGTTCTGATCGGTCGCCGGCGCCAGCGAAGAGGTCCACTGGTGCGGAATCTGGGGCAGCTCGATCTCGGGTACAACGGCCACTGATGAACAACCCGCGAGCGCCATCGTAAAGACCGTAACGGTTAACTGGACGCCGTATCTCATGCTTCCTCTTGGGAGAGTCCCGCGACCAAGAAACCGACCAAACGATCCGCCACGACGTCGGAACTTTCCACCGGTACCTGAATCGGGAGCTGTTCGTTGGAGGCACAACGGGTGACGGTGTGAGCCATAGCACCAACCATGAACTGCATTCGCCAGCTCAGCTCCTCGTCACTCAATGCCGGGAGTGCTTGCCCCAGAGCGGTACGAAACGCTGGGCCTGTTTCCTTGAATTGTTCGAAAAGCACGGCACGGATATCAGGATGCGGATCAACCAATGCCCGAGCTACCATGCGGGCAAATCGCGGCCCCTCGGGATGATCGATTGCCATGTGAATCGCTGGGCGTACAAAGGCCTCGGCGATTTCACGCACCTGCGCTACCCCAGATTCCTGTGCCCGCCGCAGGCGTTGTAGGCGCTCTTGATTCAAAGGCTCGATGCGCCGGGCGACCACCGCTCGCGCCAGTTCCGCTTTGGAGCCAAAGTGGTAGTGGACCGCCGCGAGGTTGACCTCGGAAGCGCTGGTGACCGATCTCAGCGAAGTCCCAGAGATGCCGTGTTCGCTGAACAGTTGTTCGGCGGTGTCCAAAATGCGGTCGCGGGTGCTGAGTGTTGTCTTGGTCATCTCGATGGCTAGAGCGAGGCGCGGATTTAAACATACGTTTGAATGAATTCCAAGGTTTCAAATTGGTCCGCTTCCCGCCGCCGGCAGTATCGACGGGGCGATTCAGTTTCTTGGGCCAGTTTTCGTGAGCCCGATTTCGTGAGCCCGATTTCAGGAGCCCAGTTCAGGAATCCAGTTTCAGAAGCACAGAAATCGGACCTGCAATAGACTCACCTCATATGAGCAAGCCCAGCGCAAAATCCACCGACGTTGTCTCGATAGTCAAAGCGCTGGCGGACACGGTTCGTTGGCAGATCGTTGAGCGGCTGGCGAGTGGGCCCCTGTCGGCGACCGAGCTCGGTGACGGATTCAAGATCAGTGCTCCGGCGATTTCCCGGCATCTCAAGGTATTGCTCAGCGGCGGCGTGGTGGAAGTTGCCACCCAGGGCCGGCAACGGGTCTATTCGTTGCGAGCCAATGCCCTGAGCGCACTGACGTCGGCGATTGGTGGGTTGCAGGCAGCTAAAGGAGAGGCTGTTGCCACCTCAACTCAGCATCCGGCTCAGCGATCAACTGTTGCAACCTCGGTCGACTGGCAAGTTTGGTAACCACCGCCACCGCCACACAGAAATCCATTTCATCAGGAGTCTTCCAAGGTGATTAGCGACGCCACCGGTCAAGCTGAGTTTTTCCTTAACAATCACCCGGCGCTGGCCCGTTCGATGTCTAGCCTCGGACTAGCTGCCACCTTTCCTCCTGATATTCCCGAACAAGCGGCCCAAGCGCGCGGCAAAGACATCAACGCCACCATTGGCCAAATCACCGACGGACGGGGTCACGCGCTGGCCTTGCCCGCGGTTGAGGCAGCGCTCAAAGGCGTAGAAAAGAAAGATCGGGCGCTCCTCTACTCACCGATTCAAGGCAACGCTGAGCTACGCGACTCTTGGCGCGCCTGGCAACGTCGATTCGTCGCTGAAGACCTGCCATCAACCCTGCCGATGGTCACGGTGGGCTTGAGCCACAGCCTGAGTCTGCTGGCCGACGTTTTCTCGGAAGCAGGGACTCCGCTGGTCGTGCCGACGCCGTTTTGGGGTAACTACCGGCAGATGTTTGGGTTGCGACGAGGGGCGATCCTAAGCGGTGGATCGGCCTACAACACTGATGGCGGCTTCGATCCGTCCGCCTGGCAGACCGCGCTGGATCAACTTCCGGGCGACCAACCGGCGGTCACCATTGTCAATTTCCCCTCCAACCCGGGGGGCTACTTTCCCAACCACGACGAGCGCCAAGCGTTTCTCGACAGCCTGTTGCAGGCGGCCAATCGTCGACCTTTGGTGGCGATTTTTGATGACGCCTACGCTGGACTGGTTTATCAAGACGACTGTGATCCCAAGTCGTTGTTCTGGGACGCCGTCGCCGCCAACCATCCCAACCTGATTCCGATCAAAGTCGACGGCGGCACCAAAGAATTTGGTTTGTTCGGCGGTCGCGTTGGATTCATCACTTTTGGCTATGAGCCCGATAGCGAGGTCGCGGCGATCTTGGAGAGCAAGCTCAAGTGTCTGTCTCGGGCATTGTTGGGTTCCCCGGTGGCGATCGCGCAAGAGATCCTGCTCCAGGTTCTTCAGTCTGCCGATGTCGCCGCCGACATCGAGAAAATTCGAGTCACCCTCTCGGAGCGCTATCGACGCCTGCGCCCCGTTTTGGATGGTTTGGATCGTGCCGTCTTGCGCCCACTGGCATGCAACGCCGGTTGCTTCGCTCTGGTCGAGATTCCTGAACAGCTCGGGCTCACCTCCGAGCAAGTGCGCCTTCACCTATTGGACGTCGAGTCGGTCGGCGTGGTCTCGATCGCCCCACGCTTTTTGCGTATCGCCTTCTGTTCGATGCACCAGGATGACATCGAACGCACTGTGGAGTCGATGGAGCGAGCGGTGCGGGATCTCAGTTCAGCAAGCTAGTCAATTCGTTTGCCGCCTTCGTCGTAGGTGTAGACGCCCTGTCCGGTCTTGCGGCCCAGTCTCCCAGCTTTGACGTAACGCTCCATCAGCGGGGTCGGGCGGTAGGTGTCGCCCAGGGTCTGGTGCAGGAATTTCAAAATCGACAGGCGCACGTCGAGGCCGACGAGGTCGACCATCTCAAACGGACCCATCGGGTGGTTGAGGCCGAGTTTCAAGGCGGTGTCGATGTCTTCTGGCGACGCGACGCCCTGTTCCAGCATGCGGAAGGCTTCGTTGCCGATCAACACGTTGATGCGTGAGGTGATGAAGCCGGGGGACTCGTTGACCCGCACCACTTTCTTGCCCATGCGCCTTGATACTTTGGCCATGACGTCTAGGGTTTCCTTTGAGGTCTGCAGCCCGCTGACCAGCTCGACCAGGCGCATCAGGTGCACTGGGTTGAAAAAATGCATGCCGGCAAAGCGTTCCGGTCGGTCGGTTCCGGCTGCCATTTCAGTGACTGAAAGGGCAGAGGTGTTGGAGGCTAGAAGTGCGTGCTTGGGTGCCGCCTCAACCACCTGAGCGAAAACCTGGAGCTTGAGTTCCATCGACTCGGGGATCGCTTCGATGACCAAATCGGCGTCACCGACTGCCATCGCCAGATCGGAGGAAGTATTGAGGTTTTGCTTGGCGTCTTGGGCGACCGTTTCCTCGAGTTTACCCAAGGAGACACCCTTATCCAGGTTGCGGTGAATCGAAATGGTCGCTTGCTCCAAGGCAAGTGCTTGGGTGTCAAAAAGGTAGGTTCGGTATCCGCCCTGGGCTGCGACGTGGGCAATACCCCGTCCCATGGTGCCTGCGCCTAGAACGGCAATGGTGTTGATGTCCAAGATAGATTTCTCCGCGTAGTTGCCGGGCCCCGCATGGGCACGTATTCCACAGTCTAAAGCAAGGCGCATCGGCAGTCAGGTGAGTCGAGGAGACGCTGGTTGGCGTCCGAGGTGGGGGATCACGGGAGAGGGACAAGCCCCTCCCCTGCAAGAGCTACAAGAATAGCTGAGGGTGGTGCCGTATGATCCGACCATGGTGGATAGATCAACGGCTAGCCGAAAATGGGGTCTGCTGGTGGCTGTGCTCTTGAGCCGTGCTTTGTTACCGGCAGGGGCCTCTGCCGATGTCAGACTCTTCAGGCTCCCGGGAGATACGGTTCATGTGATGTATTCGGCAGGTACTCTCGACCGCGCAGCCCACGTGCAACAGCGGTTGGAGGCTCTGGCCGCTACCCTGACCAAGTGGACCAAACACCCGTACGGCATGACGGTTTACGTGTTGACCCGGGCCGATTGGGGCGAAGCCAACGCCGGCCCTTACTACGGTGTGCCTGGTCAAGTGACAGGTGACTCGTTGGCGATCGCGGCTGAGGGCGACATCGAGTTAGCCTCTTTTTGGCGTCGACTTCTGGGTAGACCGGCGAAACGGCTTCCTGGATACCCCTTGGTCGGTGCGCCGGAAGGTGCCGACGCGTTGGCGGTGTCGGATTTGTTTCTTCAGTTGGAAGCGACGGCGGTGATGTTGCGCCAAGCTGGTTGGAGTTCAAACACGCCATTGACCATGCGCTTGGCGGTTCATCTGGCCGCCTGGGACGTATTGGCTATGCGCGAGCCACAGCGAGTCAGGGAAGTGGAGCGCTTGTTCGCTGATCTGGGACGCCTGTCGAATCCCGATGACGGCGAAGAAGGCATGCTGATCGAAGAGTGGGTGGGCTTGGAGGCCGAGTTCTACCGGGCGGCAAAGTTAGTACGCACCGCAGCGGGCAAACTGGCAACTAAAAAGATCCTGCGCGCTGCAGCCAAAGACGGCGGTGTGATCTCGATGGAGCCGATCACCAACAAGAATAAGCGGTTGAAAGCTGAGCTTCAGGAATGGTCGCGCACTTGGGCAAGGGCGTTACCAGCCAGCTCGCCTGAATAGAACTGATAGATCCCGGCCCCCCGCCCCTACCCCGCCGGGAAGACAGCGTGGATAGGTCATTCCAACCTCGTGGCTCCTCGGGTAGGCCATTCCAATCCATCATCCCGGCGGGTGGGAGGGAGTGGGGTGAGGATCTTGGCAACTTGGCCTTGCTAAGGGCCTTGTCTAGGCTGGTCGTTGCTCTGCTCAAGAGGGGCAAACCGAACCATCTGCCAATCCCCCCACGACAACTCGCGCGCCGCGAACTCGTAGACCACGACCTCCAGATGCTCCAACGAGCGGTCTCCGCTGGCTAAGTCGCGTGCCCAAGCTTCGCGTGATCCATGGGCACCGCCGGCATTGACCACAATCTTGTCGACGGGTCGGTGTAGGTAGTACGAGAGTTGCTCGGCGAAACCGGCACCGGTTCCCCAACCCAAGGACTCTTGCGAGTAGATGTTGGAGAAACTGTCGCCCAGCAGCAGCACGGGAGCCTGGGGATCGGGTCGCCATGGGCGGTTGCCGGCGAACACCGGGCGAATGGCCACTGATTGTTCGGGCAACGATCTTGACTGCGGCAGTGCCAGGATTTCGACCAGATCTCCGCCATGGGAAACGCTCAAAGTCCGGCGACGATAGTTCTGGGTTGGGGCACTTTCGCCAAGGTGTTGGCCGACCTGATCGGCGGTTGCCTGAGCCACTCTATCCATTGTCTCAGGCGTCCAATGAGAGTCTTGCGTCAGGAACCGAGGAACATCAGGATCGATTTGATCGAGAACAACAACTGGGTCGACCACCGTGACTCCCATCGCGTTGAGGTCTTGCAAGAATTGATCGTACTCTGGGTGGAGCAATGGTCCAGCTGGAGGAGATGGCATCAAGTATTGGGGTGCCAGCATCGCCTTGGACGGGGCCGGGACCACCACCAAGTCAACACCTTGTTGCAGCAAGAAGCTCTTGAGTTCCCTCAGTGCCAGCCAAGGATCGGTTTGCGGCAAATCGTCCCAAGCACTGGCCGCTTTGGCCCGGCGCCGTTGGGCCCCCGGATCGAGAAAGTCGGGAGCGAGAACGTGGTCGGTGGCGGGGGTGAAAAACAGCCAACGATGGCCTTGCTCGGTCTTGTCGCCCAAATACACATGGGTGTTGCCGACCCCAGCCCAGTGGGTGAGTGCGTACTGACCCCAAGTGCGCACGCTGCGACGCAGCCAAGAGGCGTTGGTTAGGTCTTCTTCTAGAGTTTCTCCTGCGGTGTGGACCTGACGATTGGGGTGACTGTTGGCGGAACCGTTGGCCGGGCTGGAAGGAATAAGGGCGGTGGTGATCGCTCGGTTCACCGAGCGTGTCCAGGCTTGTAGGGATTGCAACAGTGATCCATCTACCGCAGTGACCAGAGATTGCGAAGCGATCCATAGCAAGAACAGCGCAGTGCCTGCCCAAGCAACACGCTGCGAAACCAGACCTTGACCAATGTCGCGATGGCCGGGATTGGGGGTCAGTGGCGGGGTAAGTGGGCTGGCTGGCTGGCTCATACTAGAAAATGAAATAGATGAAGGGATTGTAGTCCTGTGTTTCCAAAGTGATCGCAGCCGCGATCAACAGCATTCCGGCGACCGCAGCTCGTAGCGGGGTTAACTTGCGGGTCCAATCGGTGGTCTGGTGACCCAGCCAGACCACCAAACCGGCGATTACCAGCATCACCAAATAGTAGGGCCGCAACATGAGAGTTTGCGTCAGAGCGTGCTGAGCTTCGGTCTCGCCGATACCAACCATGTGACCTAGATAACCGATCGCGCGACCGATCGAATCCGAGCGAAAGAGCACCCAGGAAAACAACACCAGAACAAAGGTGGCAGTCGTTTGCAGGCGGGCTGGCAGCCGGTGCCACAGGGGGTTGCCACCCCGTGAGCGTTCAAGAGCAAGGAAGAAACCGTGAAAGGCACCCCAGGCAACGAAGGTCCAGGCGGCCCCGTGCCACAGACCACCGAGTAGCATCACCAGGCCCAGATTGCGGTAGGTCTTCCAGGGACCGAAGCGATTGCCTCCCAGTGGGATGTACAGATAGTCGCGCAACCAGGTGGATAGCGACATGTGCCAACGGCGCCAAAATTCAGTGATCGACCGAGAGTGATAGGGCGAATCAAAGTTCTTGGGGAAGGTGAAGCCGAGCATCAACCCCAACCCGATCGCCATGTCCGAGTAACCGGAGAAATCGAAGTAGATCTGGAAGGCGTAAGCCACCGAGCCCAACCAAGCGCTCAAGGTATCCACCGAGCCGGCGTCGAAGGCGAAGTCGGCGATCCGTCCGCAGGGGTTGGCGAGCAAAACCTTCTTGGCCATTCCCAGGCTGATGATTGCGGCACCGCGGGCGAACTTGGCGACCGTGTGGCTGCGCGCTCGAAGCTGTTCGGAGACTTCGGAGAAACGCAGAATCGGCCCCGCCACCAACTGTGGAAACATCGAGACGAAACAGGCGAAGTCGATGAAATTGCGCAACACTCGCGCATGGCCGCGGTATAGGTCGATGGTGTAGCTCATCGATTGGAAGGTGTA
Source organism: Candidatus Multivoradales bacterium (assembly GCA_965248055.1). Taxonomy (GTDB): domain Bacteria; phylum Acidobacteriota; class Thermoanaerobaculia; order Multivoradales; family JAHEKO01; genus CBDCXF01. Next base: position 1,213,269 of record CBDFIJ010000004.1, on the reverse strand, counting down.
GAAACTGATGCCCAGCGGCAGTACCACACGTAGCGTGCTATCCAATGCCGCCGCTGGCAAACCGACGGTGGTTGCCAGTCCGTTGTAGGAGTCGACCGCGAAGTGGAAGTACTTGAAAAATCCCAGCAGTGACAGGTTGGCGACCACTGAAATGGTGACTGCGAAGCGTTGCCTGCGGGTCCTGGGCTCGTCAACCGCAAGTTGTTCTTGATTGCCAACCAACACCCGACCGCAGAAATAGTCGATCACTGTCGACGCCAACATCAACACGGTAAAAGCCGGGTTCGCCCAGCCGTAGAACAGATAGGAAAGCGCAGTGAGCGTCAGGTGGCGCAGCTTTTTGGGTGCGGCGTAGTACGCCAACAGCGCCAGTGGCAGAAAGTAGTAGAGGAAGAAGTGGGAGCTAAATACCATCTTGGATTCTTGAGATTAGCCTGAATGATAGATGAGCGTGAAAACAACATCGCTCTGGCCGGTGCCTACCAACGTCATCTTCGCAGGTTAGTTAATCTAACCTCGTCATTCCCGCGGGTGGGGTCAGTGCCCCAATTCCGTCATCCCCATAGGGTGGAGGTTTGGTCGTCGGGGATCTCTCAAGCGAAGGGAGGTCAGCGCGACAGGAGTGTGACGATCAGATCCCGGCCCCCCAAGCCCCCAAACCCCCGCCGGGATGACGGAAGGGGAGAAGTCTCCGTCGGGATGACAAGAGGAGAGAGTCGTGCCTGGATGACGGAGGAGAGAGCCGTTCCGGGATGACGATGCGGCAGGTCACCCCAACTTCGTCATTCCCGCGGGTGGGATCACTGCCCCAACTCCGTCATCCCCGTAGGGTGGGGGTTTTGGTGGTCGGGGATCTTCTGGACGCAGGGCAAGGATCTCCGCGCTAGCGCGATGGCAGGGAAGGTGATGTGTAGTACAACTCCTCCCCCTTAAAGTCATTGGCGAGGAACAGGCCCTGCAGAGCGGCTTGGTCTGAGAACCGCTCAAGTTCAAGTTGGCGATTGCGCTGCGGATCAGGCAGGGTGACGCCGTCGAGGATGCCCCACTCAACAACAACTACTTCACTCGACAACCCGGTTGGCGGATTCTCCAATCGATAGTGTCGAGTAACCAGAGCCTCCCGGTAGGGAGAGATTTCATCGAGTGTTGGGACAGCTGTGCTGCCGATGCGTTCGCCGACCACATCCCATTGAGAGACAGGTGTGGCGATCCCATGTAGAGCGCGGCGCGCGACGTCGGCGACCGTTTCCGCAGTCAGCGCCCGACGGTGTATTGCGAAACCGTTGAGCTCACCAGCGAGATCAGCATTGGGAGCGTTGTCGCGACCGCCGATACGCAGTACTCGGGTTTGCCAGTGAAATAGGTCGTCAGCGAAGTTGTCATGGCTGGAAAGCTCGTTGCCGTCCAAATAGATCGTCAATTCACCGAGGGTAAACACTGCGGCGAGATGATGCAGCCCCTCGCCTAGGCGTCCGCTCTGTTGCGGCGAAATCCCTGGTCGACTCTTGGGAGTTCCTCGCAGGTAGCTGGTCAAGGTGCCGTTTGCGAGAGTCAAGCCGAGGTCTGCGTTGCCGGGAACCGGAAGTCCCCAGGTGACTAGCTCTCCAGAGGCATCTTGGGGAAGATTTACCAATAGTTCGAAAGTGAACTCGTGGGTGCCCTGCAAGATTTCCGTTAGCCGATGCGATTGCTCGGTGTCGACCTCCAGCCAACCTCCGTCGAGGTGCACGCCACCGCTGGCTGCCGGTACTGCGAGACCCTTGCGGGTCACCACCAGCGCCTCGTCATTGCCGACCCCAGGGTCACGGAAAACGTTGAAGCCATCGACCCCGGACCACATGGCTACCGTCGATTCGTATTCAACTGGCCACAGTGTGGGGTCGAGTCCTACGACGATCGGTCCGCTTTCATTGCCCAAGAGGTCGCGTACTCCGGCGAGGCGCAGTTCCAAGAATCCATCCAGCGGAGAACTGAGACTTACGACTACCGTTCGTCCCTCGATGGATTCAACCGCTGCCCCTCCTTCGATGCCGAATGAGTCGGTGCTCACTGGCTCATCGAACTCCAAGCGCACCTGTTGGTTGCCAAGAATGGAGGTTGCCAGTAGCGCAGGAGGAGCTGCTGGCCGGACGACCACGCGCCCCTGCAGTGGCTCTCGTTGGCCGAGTTTTGCGGTGACAGTGTAGGTGCCGGGTTCTTCATACGTATGCTGCCACGCGGAAGTATCCGCAGCCATGATCCCGTCGCTCGAACTCCACGACCACGCGCCAGATTCCGGAGCTTTCCAGTCCACAATCAGCGGTGCTTCACCGCGGAAGGTCCCCAACTCTCGTGTAGCGACAAAGATATCGGCGTAGCGATCGGTGGCCGGGTTGTTGGTGACCCGTATCGGATCGCCGATGACGTCCAAGGAGGTCGGGTCGATTTCCGCCACGAAGACCTCGTAATCCGCCTTGTAGTGGTCGTGGCGACCTCGTGAAGCACCCCAAGTCAAAAACGCGCCGTCTCGCGAGATCATCGGAAAGTAGAGATAGCGCCACTCTTTCGGTAAGCGCGGGTCGTCCTTGAGTAGGATCGGCTTGCGGCTGCGGCCGTCCAAGCGTAGACCATAAATCGGTCCGCCGGCACCACCGGTCCAAAACCCCCAGGCACCGTCGTGGGAGAAATAGGGCTGACATCCTGGCAGCTCCTCGGAGCGCTGAATCACGTTGCCCTGAAGATTGGAGAAGGTCGGGCTTCCGGCAGTTGCCGCGGTAAGAGTCGCGTTGACCAGCCAACCATGGGCTTCGGCGGCGTGCTCCAGTAGTTGCTTTTTTTCGCCAGTATCGAGGTTCAACTGCTGGGTGCGACCGCGATCGTCGATGTAGATCAATTGATGGTCGTTGCGCCACACCGCGGCTCGGTTTTCGCCATAGATCCGGGCCGGGCCGATCACCCGCTGGTTGGTTCCATCTGGATGGATCAGGCGAAGTTCGCCGCTAGTGTCGCCGTCTGGATACTTGTGCTTGGGAGCCGAGAGGCTCAGGTAAGCGACCTGACTTCCGTCCGGGGAAATATGGCCACAACAGTGAACTTTCGCCTTTTCGTCGGGCGAGAGTTGTACCGGACTCTTGGCCGCAAGCGTTTGTGTCCAGAGTCGCCAGTTGCCGGAGCGGTTCGACTCCCAAGTGATGAACCCTTCTCCTAGGGATTCCAGGGTCGCGGCGGTTGCTACCGGCGGTCGGCCTTGGGCGGCAGGACTCTGATTGGCCGACCCTCGAGTGTCTTGCCCTTGAAGATCCGTCAGAGCGTCGGTGGGCCCGGTGTCAGCAGATGGCGGATCATTCCGAGTCGATGTTTGTGGACTACCGCAAGCGACGGCCAAAGCCAAAACAAGAAGATACTTCGGGATGTGAATCGATTGGTGCATCATTGCAAAGCCATGCAGGCACCATTCCATCATGTTCAGAGTAGGCAAAGGATCAGGCGATGACCACAACTGTAGATTTCCCAATGGTTCAAGAGGCAGCCGAGCTGATTGCTGGTGTGGTCCACCGCACACCGGTACTCACCAGCCGATCACTCGATGAGATGTGCGGTTGTCGGTTGTTTCTCAAAGCCGAGCACCTGCAACGGGGTGGCGCTTTTAAAATTCGCGGCGCCAGCCATTTTGTCGCGCGGCTGCCCAAGCCTTGGCCCCAACACATCGTTGCCCACAGTTCCGGCAACCACGCCCAAGCGGTGGCGATCGCAGCCGCTTCTATCGGTGCCCAAGCTCACCTGGTGATGCCGGCGAGCTCATCCGCGGTCAAACTCAAAGCGGTCGAGGGCTACGGTGGACGAATCGTTCTTTGTGAACCCAATGAGGCTTCCCGCCGTGCGGTATCTGAGCAAGTGCTCGCCGAGACTGGGGGTGTCTTCATACCCCCTTATGACCATCCCGACATCGTCGCCGGTCAAGGCACGGCTGCACTGGAATTGATCGAGCAGGTTGCTGAGCTACAGGTAGGCGAGTTGGACGCCATCGTCGCCCCGGTCGGCGGCGGGGGGCTGATCTCTGGAACCACCATCGCTGCTCGTGGTTTGCTGCCCAACTGTCAGGTCTTCGGCGCCGAACCTCTGGGTGCAGACGACGCGGCCAGATCTTTGGCTTCAGGCCAGCTCCTGCCCGAAGACAACCCCAACACCATCGCCGATGGCCTGCGCAGCGGCCTGGGCGAAATCAACTTTGAAATTCTCCAGCGCGAGAAAGTGCAAATCTTCACCGTCACTGAAGAACAAATTGTCGCCGCGATGCGGGTCATCTGGGAACGTACCAAACAACTGATCGAGCCCTCCGCCGCGGTCGCGGTCGCGGCGGTGTTGGAAGGGCTTCTGCCGAAGGACCTCCAACGAGTCGGGGTCATCCTCTCCGGCGGGAATCTCGACTTGGATCACCTGCCCTTTCTGTCGGGTAGATCGGAGTAACGGTCGATTGGTGTAGTTATCCCGAGCCACGCAACCCGTCCGTAGAAGTTCAGTATCCAAGCGCTTGAGTGTGACAGTTCGTTAATAAGACAGTATGTGTAGGCGAAGGTATTGTTGCCAATTACGATTGGCGTGTTATTCACCAAGGCTCCGACGATGGATTCGACATTAGCCATCACATCCGTAGCGTTAGGATCGACTTGTTCGAGTAGCCAGCAGTCGGTCTCATAGCTGTCCGGGAGTCGATATTGCTGGTGATGGTAGAAAAGCCCTTTGACTGTTCGTCGAACTACTGCATCAAGACGAAGGATATCAACTTCGTATGTGCTACCTTGGCCGCAATAGATACCAGTTGGTGAATATAGATTCACCTCTTTCACGGTTTGCATGAAAGCTTTGGAGAAACCTGCTTTGTTGGTTTCTGCAGCGACCTCATAGCAGCTTGCCAGACCTTCGAGGCGCCGGGGTGATCATAGACATCTTCGCGGGGCACAACGGCGAGCCGGAAGTATTCGTCGTCCTTCGAGGCTTGTTGGTTGCATGTTCGGCAACAGGGCACAGTTATCAAATTGGAAGGTCGTGGCTTGCTGAATAGATTCTTTGGGGGGATATGGTCTCTCCCTGCCGGGTTCGGAGCACCACAATAGGTGCAAGATAGCTCGCACTGAGTCATTGTGTCCGGTAGCGTAGCTGACAGATGCCGCGAGTAGCGAGTGCTGTGAAGGCCTTGAACATGTCGTTCTTGAGGACATGGGCGAACTGATGCGCGCGGAGATATTGGTGAATGTGCTGTCAAGCGCGCGCCGTAACGATCAGGGTTGTCTGGAACTACCACCGTGGGGTCACCCGATCAACGCGGGCGTCCTACCGCTTTTCGCAACCAGATCGGATCGGTTTGAACCCATTGGTACAGCGTTTTTCGTGACTCGATACGGCCATATCGTGACGGCAACGCATAATCTCGATGAAGTTCTTAAGAAGGAGCCGGGCGGAGAAAGGCATCGGGGTGGTGTGCATCCAATAGATAACTTGAATCTGAGGGTTGCTGGGCTAGCCGTGTTGCACACCTATGACGCGGTGCCTCGGCGACGACGAGCCGCTCTGTGGCCTTTTGATCGGAGCACCGGTGCTTCCCCGACGGACATTGCTTTTTGCTCGCCAGTTTGGCACATAGGACAAGAACCGCTACCGATTCTCAATCTTCCGATCACTTTCGATCCCCCTCGCGTTGGCTCGATGGTGAGCTGCGTTGGATATCCGGGGATCAAGGCGCCACCCGGCGGTCTTACGCTGGCAGAGCTGGAGTCGGGTGAATGGAGCGAGAGATATGAGCAGCGGTTGAACATTGTGGAGGGGCAGGTCCGGGAGATATTCACTCAACGATTCGCCAAGGGATTCGCGGAAGGTCCTTGCTTCTCATTTGACAGCGACGTTGGCCCCGGGTTTAGCGGTGGCCCGGTAGTAAATGCCGAGGGATACGTGTGCGGAGTCTTGTGGGCTGGCGCAACAAGTTTTTTCCCTCGCCCGTCGGCTCTGGCCTCATTGCTGTTTCCGACGCTGCTAACAAATATACCTACTCGGTTGCAATGGGGGGAAGGCAAGGTACAGATGGACTTGAATCGACCGCTGTACGACGTCATAGCCAATGGTGGAGTCGAAACTGACGGATCTGAGGAGCGAGTCCCACTAGTACCGGCAGGAGACGGTCATCGGGTGGACTTGAGGGTGCCGAGAGCCGACGAGGACAACTACCACGACGATTTTCGGGGCATGCAGGATGGGGTCGGAGCAACTCTCGTACCGGAACTGAAGGCACTTTTCTTGAGACGTGGAGTGTCGGGTGGCATCGCTGATTCAGATGAAAATGCAACCCGGCCTGAGTTACAAGACGATCAGCACAACGGTAAACCGAAGTGACGGAAGGAAGGTTGGAAAGCGAATACAACTGACGTTGGTTTTTGGTGGGTTTATCATCTCTTCCGAGGCGAGGCCCGGCGCCCACTTTGCGGTGAGGATGTAGAGTATTCACTGTTTTCGTTGCGGTGAATGTCGCGCAAGATGGGCGTCTGAAGATAAAATCACCGCACCAGGTGCCGCGAATATGTCCTACATCCACCAACGGCCTCAATGGCCGCAGCTGATATGGGATAGCGAAGCGCTCTCTGGAGCCTTGGCGGCGGTGCGTCATAGGCAAGGAAAGCACCTGGGAAAGATGGAGGCTCTGGGATTTGATCTGCAGGAAGAAGCGATCCTGATTGCGCTTACCGAAGAGGTCGTCACTTCTTCGGCGATCGAGGGGGAGAACCTGAACTCCGATGAGGTTCGTTCGTCGATCGCTCGCCAGTTGGGGCTGAATGTTGCAGGTTTGGTCGAGTCCCGGCGGGAAGTCGATGGTGTCGTTGATCTGACGATCGATGCGACCCGTGATTTCGATAAACCGCTTACGGCGGAGCGTTTGTTCGCTTGGAACGCGACACTTTTCCCAGCCGGACACAGCGGTATGCATCGCGTAGCGGTTGGTGCCTGGCGCACCGGAGAAACGGGTCCGATGCAGGTGGTCTCCGGGTCGGTTGGCAAGGAGATGGTGCATTTTCAAGCACCGGATGCGGAGCGCCTTGAAAGTGAGATGAAACACTTTCTCGAGTGGTTTGCGGGGCGATCAACCATCGATCCAGTGCTCAAGGCTGCCGTTGGACACTTTTGGTTCGTAACTATCCATCCCTTTGAGGATGGCAACGGACGTATCGCTCGGGCGATTGCCGAGATGGCGCTGTCGCAAGCGGATGGTACAAAAGATCGCTTCTACAGTATGTCGTCCGCGATCGCCGAACAGCGCAAGGAATACTATTTCCAGCTCGAATCGGCGCAGCGCGGCAGCCTCGACATTACGGCTTGGATCGCCTGGTTTCTGCGGTGCCTCGATCGCGCGATTGAAAACGCAGAAAAGGCGCTGGGCTCAGTGCTCCACAAAGCGAAACTTTGGCAACAGATCAATCGCAACCCGGTCAACCAGCGCCAACGAAGCATCATCAACCGAATGCTCGACGATTTCGAGGGTCATCTCACGACGTCGAAATACGCCAAGCTCGCCAAGTGTTCGACCGACTCCGCGCTCCGCGATATTAGAGAGTTGTTGGAGCGGGGAATCTTGGCGAAGAACTCCGGCGGTGGTAGGAGTACCAGCTATCGGCTCGCGGACCCCCAGATCGTGTCGTGACGGGCCATTGCTGCATGTCGTGGTCATTCCGCGAGGCGCGACCTAGAAAGTGTTGACCGGACACTTCATTTCGTTTGAAAGCACAGTCACCATGGTGGCTCACCGCTAGTCTGACGTTTGAGCCTTGATCATAAGCGGGCCACTCAGTAGAACCGTTCGTCGCATCTCGGCCTCCTGAAGATCGTCGACGTTGACGATGTGCGACTAAACCTTCCGCTGGGTTTCGGATCTGAACCAATTGATGTCATTTGACCGGACAGTCTTGACCGAACGATTACTGGCTCGCCGGTATTGGATAAGCAAACTAGTGGCGGTGCAGGAACACGGTGGCTCGTTCACCGTTAGTGTGAGCCGCGTTGATTTTGAGGGATGAAGCAGTGAGCAAAGAACCACTTCCGTCTTGCGCCTTGAGAAGAGTTCTTTGGTACCGTGCTTGGACGGCACTTGTCCTGTGGGGGTTAGCTTTTCCGTCCATGGCGGCAGCCGACGACGAAGTCACAGTGACCATTCAACGTGTCGAAGAGCTCGAGTGTGTTGACGAAACTCTGTGGTGGTGTGGTTCGGCCGGGGACTTCTACTCGAAGGTTGTTATCGACGGTGTGTCTTTTTCGAGTGGTTCGATTGACGATAGCGCGGATATTTCACCGAACTGGACATTCCGACGCGCGGTGTCTTCCAGCAACATCAACGTCCGCATTGAAATATGGGATTCCGACGGAGGGCTGCGGTTCGGGGATGACCACGTTGACATCACTTCCGGTAGTGGAAGGAACCTGGACCTGAGTGTGAATTTGGGCGGCTGCACGATAAGCGGCGGGGCCTCTGGTGCGTGTGGAGCGACTTTGACGTCGAGCGGTACGAGCGACGACCGAGCGAGAATACGGTTTCGAATTGACGTCACCCCAGCACGACTCGGTGAAGTCGAGGTCGTGGTCGAACGGCTGACCACGCTCGAGTGCGTCGATGACACCTTTTGGTGGTGTGGATCGTCAGCTGACTTTTATGGACGAATCGGTATCGACGGTACCGAGCAATCCAACGAGTCGCGCGGCGAAAGCACACAGTTTGGCAACCAAGATGATGTCGCTGCTTACTGGCGTTTTACTCGTTGGGTGAACCTGAGTCGCAGAACAATTCCGATCGACATTCGAATCATGGATTCTGACGGCTTTCTTAATCCCGACGACACAGTCGACGTGCAACCAGGAGCTGGGCGGGTACTGCAACTTGATCTGAATCCGAGCACCTGCAACATCACTGGAGAGGCAACTGGGAGGTGTGGCGACATCCTCGATGTAGGCTCACGCATTGATGTGAGTGGCAATCAAAGTGATAGGGCTCGTATGCAGGTGCGCATTCGGATCCATAATCGTCCGCGCCTCTACGTGCGTTGCCTGCATTCGCCGATTTGGCCGCAAGCTGGTGACACGGTGACATTCACCGCTGATGCCCTCGATGCGAATATGCGCCCGGTCGTTGCCGACCGTATTGAGCTACGTCAGCCGGCGGGTGGTACTGGCAATGTTCAGAGCTGCACCGATGCGACGACTTGCGAAATCCGTCTTCACGCTTCGAGCAACGGGACTTTTAGTTACCAGTGCAATGCAGAAGAACGAGGTGTATCCGCCACCACCGGTAGCCGTAGTTCGATCATTGGACCGCCTGCACGCGGCCGGGCAGTGCCGGTGTTGCGGCACCGCGCAACCGCCGAAGCAATGGACTTAGTTTTCATCCCTGACAGTGACAACTACAGCAGCGCCAATGTGACGGCTTTCACGGACGACGTGCATGACGTGGTCCAGACGGCATTCTTGTCAGATGAGTTGTTTCTGCGTAATCAGGGGCGGTTCAACTTCTGGATCGCGCAGGACCGAGGCGATGCGCATGGCTTTACCGCCGGGTCGCCCTGCCATACTGCGCCTTCGAACTGGAGTACCGACTACACGTTTTCGGACAGTGGAGTGTTGCTGCACACAGATAATTTGCGTGACTGTGCCAGTGGAGGTATTTTCAGTACTGAACCAGGGGCGACAAATACCGTGCGGCATGAGACCGGGCACAGCCCGTTCGGATTGGCGGACGAATATTGTTGCGATGGCGGCTACTTTCAGACCGGCACCAACCCGAATCTGTATGGTCCCCAAGCTGCTGGTAGTTCAGCAGCACAGACTGCTTGCCAGGCTGACGCGCTCGGTGGTCTTCGCAGTTCGTGCTTGGGGTTTACGTCAACGCGTGTCAGTAGCGGGAGTCAGTTCTTTCGCCTTGATCACGCGCCAGCGCCGGGGGCAGCAGATGTCGAAAACGACCGCATGGTTGACAATCGTGTGCCGCGCGCTGCCGACGAGCGCAGGATTCAGGCGGTCATAGACGCCCTACCGTGACGAGTAGGTATAGCAGATGTTCAGCAAACTGGAGAGGTGTTAGAACAATGAAAGCGTGTAATCGATTCGGGCTTTGGATTCCCATGCTGGTGCTTTTGGGCTGCTCTGATACTGAGGAGGGTGATCAGAGCAGGATCGTGGCGCAGCAGCCGCAGGAGTCGGCAATTGTGCAGCAGATTGATGGCGGCACTTTGAGTGTTGGCCCCAAAGACCCCAGTGCGGTTGCGTCCACGGCTTTTGCCAAAGTGGTGGTCGTTGACATGCGCGTAGCCGCCGAGGGTCTTGTAACGCTCACGAACCCGAGGGTTCTTTACGGGGAGGCGCCCAATCACATTGGGAACCCCGCCATGCTCACGGCACAACTAGTAGACGTTCAGGGAGTTAGCCTCGTTTCGATTCCACTTTGGGACCCTCGTTGGACATTGGTTTGGAGTGACGAAGAAGATCGCGACTTCGTTGATATAGAGGAGAGTGCCGAGACGACAATCATTCTCCCGTTCAACCGCGAGGTTGCAAAGCTGTCTGTCTTCAAAGACAAAGAGCGTATTGCGTCATCTGACTTGTCCCAGGCGGTGGCTGAATTTTGCGAAAAAACCCCTGACGACCCAGATTGCTATCTCGACCAAACCCAGGTTCTAGACTCGGCGCAGAAAGTTCAATGAGCTCGAAGTTTGGGAGCGGTCGACGGCGGGCCGCTCGCCTGTTTAGGCTAAGTTGACAAGCAGCCCGCCATCGATTCGTCTTAGAACCTCAGCCCATAACTCACCCGCGCCCCTCTCCCTGGCTGTGGTCGGAAGAAGGAGGCGTTGGAGGACTCGGAATAGAGATCGTCGCTCAGGTTGTCGACCACTAGGTTGAGTTGATGACCGAGACGACCTTCACCGCTGAAGGTCCAACCGGCGGCCAGTTGTTGCACAGTCAAAGACGGCAGTCTGAGGCCTGCTGGGGGCAGGGCTTGGTTGGGTGCCAGCGGGAAGTCATCTTCCGGCGAGTGACGGATACGCCATTCTAGATAGTACGGCTTGCTGGCTGGGGCGTAGCGGAGGAACAGGTTGGTCTTGTTGCCGTAGCTTTCGCCGGTCGGTGGGTTGGCGGAGTCGGTGCGATCGGCGTCGAGCAGCGAGAAGTTGCCACCCACTGTCACTCCACTTTCCAGGTTGATTCCACCCGCCAGCTCGAACCCAGTGTAGGTCAGTTCTTCAATATTGCGTTGCTGAACCACAAATACGTTGGGTCCCAGTAGCGCAATTTCGGTTTTCAAGTCTTGCGCTAAGGCGTCAACGTCGGCTGGGCTGAGGAAGTGCTGGGAGATACCGTCGGACAGGCGATTCTCGAAATAGGTGACCTCGGCAAAGGTGCGCCGACCCCGATACTTGAGACCGATGTCGTAGTTGATACCGGTTTCCGACTTGAGGTTTGGGTTTAGAAGTTGAAAGCCAGCTCCTTCGGGGGTCGGGCCGTTGAACAGGCGCTCGATGATGCTCGGCATGCGGAAGGAACTTCCCAGCGAACCGACCAATTGCAGGTTGTCCTGGAGCTGATAGCGCAGGGTCGCAGCGCCGACCCAACGGGAATCGTCGAAGTCCAGTCCGGTGACATCCAGATCTGGTGTCGGTTCTGCTTGGGTCGTGACCTGCTGATAGCGAGTGCCAAGACTGACATGGGCGCGGTCCCCGATCAATCGCTCGTACTGGGCGAAAGCACCGATTGAAGAGTTAGTGGCGTTGGGGGCATTGGCGATGTTGTCGGTGCTTTGGCTGACAAACGCGAAAGGCGGAAAGGGGACACGAATGGTGGTCGTAGTCACAGACGAATCGGTGTTAAAGGAATCATCGAAGAATGCTTCGACGCCGTAGGTCCAGAGCCCTCCGGCCGCTGCTTTGGCGGCTTCAGAGCGGACGCCCCAGGTATCCATATCGGTGTTGTTTACGGTGTCCGCGTCGACAGAGGAGTTGGGAGCGCCGGGAAAGATCGGCCCGATATTGATGCCGATGTCGTTGACCAGGATGCGCTCGTTGCTTTGGCTATAGAGCTTGGTTTCCAGCGTGTCGGCCCAACCGAGATCTGTTCCTAGGTGGGTGGCGACGAACTTTTGAAAATCTTGCTCCGGATAGAGGATGCGAATGCGAAAGCTGTCGTCTCCCAAAAGCGACGGCTCGACCAAGCCGAATCCGCTGTTTTCTCCCGAGTAGCCGCGCGCTGAAAGGATCAAGCTGTGGGAGCTGTTCAAGTCTCTGGAGTAGATGGTTTTGAAGAAGTTGTCCTCGACCCCGGTGTCGAGCACCGAGGTGTCTTCCAACAGTTTGATATCGCCAAAGGTTCCGGCGGGCGCCTCGTAGTCCGAAACATCACGCACGCCAAAGGTGCTAGACCAAGATGACTGCTCGCTTCGTTTCGCTAAGCTCGCAGTGACCTTGGTCGAGTCGTCGACGCTGCCACCGGTAACCCTTAGATTGCCGGCCCAGCCGGAGCCAACACTGGGCCGGTGGGTGATCATGTTGACTACGCCACCAATGGCGTCGGTACCGTACAGCACTGAAGCCGCGCCGCGCACCACTTCGATTCGGTCGACCAACTCATTGGGCACCAAACCACTGATCTCGCCGAAATCAGTTTGGCGACGCGAGTTGTTCATCCGCAGGCCGTCCTCCAAGAACAGCACGCGCAGGCCGCGCAAGCCACGAATGACCGGACGCACCTGCACTGCCCCCACTCCGTCAACATCGACTCCGGGTTCCCAGCGCAGCAGGTCGGCGGCGTTGTTGGCCAGCCGCAGGTCGATATCTTTGAGCACGGTGACCGGTTGAGCGACCTGATGGGTATCGGACTCGTTGCCGGTCGCGGTCACCGTCACGGTTCCGTAATAGACGTTGTCGCCGCTATCCGACCTAGGGTCCTGGTCGACGGTTTCCTGAGTTCCTTCTCCTTGAGGAGCCGTATCGTTAGTTTGCGCACTCAGCAGTTGCGGACTCGCGAGACTCATCAGTAGAAGTAGCACAGCGGTAACTGACGCTATCGCCGACTTGGGTTCGGTCGCGGGCTGAGGTGCGGCGACGCATTTGCGATAGCCGGCAAAGATAAACAACAGACCCAACAGCTCGGTTACGTAGAGCACTTCTACATGACCCATGCGAGTCATGGTGCCGCCGATCCCGGGCAGTAAAGCGCCGATAGCGATCAAGATGTTGCCGAGGTAACGGCCGCGCAAGTCGGGAGTGGTACGAAAACGAAAAGCGGACACCAGAGCACCTCCAATGAGGACGATTGCCGAGTAGATATTGATAAATGGGGTCATAGCGCGAATCCATTGCCAGTTCAGAGCGGATCCAGACAGCCGTGCGTCAACTCCTGGAAATGTGACAGGGGATAGCGCCACGGCGATGGCGCCGATGATGATGGCGGTGGTGCAGACGATGGCGGACAGATGGGCCAATCGGCGTTTCCTAGCCAGCAAGTAAAGGCTTCCTTGTGCCAGTGGATAGCCACCGAGAAAGGCGCCGAAGACATACCAGAGCTTGAAGACGTCGGAGTTCCAGCCAAACAGGGTGGTCGCCGACTCGGTCAGGGTACCAAGGCCGTAGGTGGCCATGCCGATCGCCCACCACAGCAAGTGGAGGCCACCGCGCTGGCGATAGCGGCGAAACAACACCAGACAAAATACGGTCGCAACAACCGTAGTGAGAATCGGTAGATGCATCACTGCTTCCAACAGTGGGGACTGCATTGAGGACTGGGAAACGTTGTCGAGAGCAGGCGTTGTGCCCTGCATGTTGATCTCCTTCCAAAGAGTATCGTTCGGTCAGTCACCGCGAGGGTGACACCTTCGTCTGATTGGGGTGGGGGTTCCGCGTCTATGCGGAGAAGGAGATCGGAGGCGGACGACCCGAGTAATGGATTAGCTGATCGGTATGAAACAGCAGGAAGAAGTCTTCCGTTTGATGGTATCTACGTGCTTCGACTGAAGTCTGCAGGGCGTTGAGAACCACCCAGGAAAGCACCAGCAGTAGCCCTACACTCCAAACGTTGACCGTGCTTTCTGCCAAAGGTACCGGCGCTGGCTGAAGGGCAAACGCGTGCAGCAGGAATACCGCGATCCAAAACGCCAGTGCGCCGCGGCCGGCGACCAGAGAGCCGCCTTTTCGTACATAGCGCCAACCAACGAACAACAGCGCAACGGTGGCCAACCAGCGAACAATAACCCAAGGGTCGGCGATGGTCAGATCGGCGATACGACGTCCAAGAAGCAGGACGTGGAATCCCACTAACACCAAAGCCGAAAGACGAACAAGACCCCAAACGATGGGATTTAGCTTCCGGCTACGGGGTCGATGGGAGAGGGCCCGTCGCATGGAAAAAGAGTAACAGAAAAGCGCACCTTCTGGTGGGGTTCATGGTGCTTTTCCTCATGTCTTTGCTCGGATTTCACTACGCATCGACGCGTCGGTAAGTTTCACCGACGCCGAGTTCAACTTCCTGTCGATTCACGCTAGGCTTTTGATCACAACAATAAGGAGAAAAGTTGACAACCAAATTTACCTATTACGGCCACGCGACGATCGGCGTTGAATTAGCGGACGGACGCTCGCTGTTGATCGATCCCTGGGTGGACAACAACCCCGCTTGTCCCGAGAAGTTGCGCGCAATCGAAAAGGTCGACGCGATGCTGATCACTCATGGACATTTCGACCACATCGATGATGCGGTGGCGATCGCCAAGAAATACCGACCGTCGGTGGTTGTCGCTTCGTTGGAACTCAGCCATTGGTTGGAGAAGCAGGGAGTGGAGAATTGCATGCACGGCAACTTGGGGGGCACACTGGAGGTGCTGGGCCTCAAGGTCTCGATGACCCAGGCGGTTCATTCTTCTGGTGTTTTGGACGGTGGCCATTTTATTCACGGTGGCCCAGCGATGGGCTACGCAATCCGTAACCCAGACGGCATTGACTTCTACCACGCCGGGGACACGGCACTATTTTCAGACATGCAGTTGATTCGTGAGCTGTATCGACCCCAATTGGCATTCCTGCCGATCGGCGACGTCTTCACCATGGATCCGGTTCAGGCGGCCAAGGCTTGCCGTTTGCTCGGGGTTGGTCAGGTCGTACCGATTCACTGGGGCACCTTCCCACTGCTTACCGGGACTCCTGAAGAATTCACCCGGCAAGTTGTGGCGCGAGAAATGAACTGTGAGGTCGTGACCTTGCAGCCTGGAGAGGTATTCGAGGCCTAACCGATCGCCATCTCGACGGTGATAGATCCCCGACCACCAAACCCCCACCCTTCGGGGATGAAGTTGGTAATGGCGGTGGCATATCAGCACTTCGTCATCCCGGCGGGGGAGAGGGATCGGCAAGAGCGGGAGGCCATAAAGGCCTGCCCTACGAGGACAAGGATCGCGGAACGGCCTTTGCTCTTGTGGGGGCGGAGTTTCCCCCTCCCACTCTTACGTCAAGGCCTTCCAGTTGTCATCCTGAGCGAAGCTGCGTAGCAGCGCAGTCGAAGGATCTCAATCTGTGATGGGTCGAGAATCGACTCTGCCAACCGGCAGACGTTGGGTCTGCGCCAGCTCTTTTGTAGGGGAGGGGGAGGTACCTCTCCGGCTCTAGATAATGGCTTGGTGGCGACTAGCTTGCTACTTTAACCGGCGATTTTTCCGGTGACGAACATCAGCGCGGCGCCGACGACCAATCCGACGATCACTGCAGGCGAAGACAGAAAGCTCTTCAACGAACGATCTTTCGACACCGAGCCAAGGAGTTGGATCACCACTTGGGCGATGGCGCCGGCGCCCAGTGCCAAGGCGATGCCGCCGGTTACTGGCGAGACCACCATGCCGCCGAGCCAGGCTCCGAGGATGGTGGGTCCTCCGGCGATCAATCCCAGGAGCAACAGTTTGCCGATTCCGACTTCGGTTTCTTTGGAAAGTGGTGCGACAATCGCCAGCCCTTCGGTGGTGTTGTGCAGGGTAAAGCCCACCACCAGGATCGCTCCCAAGGCCATTTCGCCGAGTGCGTAGGCGGCGCCAATCGCCAGACCTTCGCCGAAGTTGTGCAGTCCAATCCCCAGGGCGATCAGCATTGCTGTGGTCCAATCGGCTCCGCCGCCGCTGCGTCGCGCCACCCAGCGCGAGAACGCTTCGACGGCAAAATAGGCGGCAATCGCGAGGCCAAAGAACAATCCCAGAGTCGTCACCATGGACAACGCTTCTTCCATGGTCTCGATCCCATCCTCGACGGTGTCTATGCCCAGGTAGATCAGAAGTCCAATCGTCAGTGCGAGCACGAAGTCGCGTCCGGCGCGTCCCAGGCGCATTAGGAAGGGTCGCCACACCAAACCCAGCATCACCGGCAAGACGCCGACGTAGAGACCGATGAGTCCAAACCCCCAGAGAAAAGCCGGTGTCAGACGGGCACCTGCGCCCGTTTCAGTTCCAGCTAAATTGGCGAGCGGGTTGGTTGTGACAATCCAGGCTAGGAGCAGCCCGAGCAAAGCAAGGGGAATGACTCCCCAGAGTAAGAGAGATCCGCGAGAATCGTTGGTACTCGACACGGTGCAGTTTCCTTTTTCTTTTGGCTGGTGATTGGCCGGTAGTGCTGCCACTCCGACTCCTTCCCCACCCTATCAAGGTCGTGGTTGGCAAAGGGAGTCCTCGACAAATGAAGTGGCCTGATAGCTGGGGATTGGCGCCGCGGTGCGCGTGCCCGTCTCGAGCCGGCGGGAGCCGGGCAAGGGAGCCGGGACCTATCCTGCGACCCTCCGGTGGAGAGTCAACTCAACGCCTCCTGAGACTCCTCGCCTGCTCTCAAGATCGAGTCGCTCGGCAAAAACAAGCAATGTATTGAAGTCGCCGAGCATCGACTTCAGACTCGCTAGAAGCGAAACGAAATTCCCGCCAGAGCTCTTGCCAGCGTGAATGAAGTTTCGTGCAGCGTGCCGGGTCAGAATGGCGGGGAAACAGTCACGGGCCGTGGGAGAATCGCTCGACCATGCGCGAAAATCTACTCAAAGGGGCCAGGAAACTAGCCAGCCACCCCGGACCGGACGTGTGTGACGACCGACCGCCGAGGGAGGGTGATCGTGGCTTGCTGGGGAGTCGTCACGCGCGTCTCGCCGACCACATCGAGGCGCCCGAAGATGATCTATCACTGGAGCAAGCAGAGCGATTATGCGCCGAGGTCACCCGAGCTTGGCTGGGGGACTTCGCTCCGGCTTTGCTGCTGGTGGGCGCGGCACCCCGGCGACGCTTGCAAGCGGCCCTAACCCTGACCCGGACCTGCATCGACTTTGCACTCCAGCCTGGAGTCGAAGGCGAACGCATGGCAGCGCTCAATCGCCTGCAGTTCGAGCTGGAAGAAGCTCTAGACCGCAACCCCCGCGGACAGCCGGCCTACCTGCTAATTGCTAGTGAAGAGGAGCGAAAGCCTTGGAACCGCGAGGCCTGGGATGGGTTCTTTGATCGGGTGCGCGCCGTGGCGATCAGGTCCAGCCTTGACCGGGCGAGGATGGATTCGATCGCTAGGGCAATGGCCGAGGTAGTTGATTCAGAAACCGGGGAGCAGCGGCTGACGAACGGTCTGGCGCATGCATTGTCGCTAGTCCTGGCCAGGGCTGAGGATTGGAGATTTGGGAAGGCTGCTCGACCCGCTGCAGTTGTCGACCTGGTGCCAGTCAGTAAGCCATGGAGTAGGTTCGTTGGCTACATCTACGATGCAAATCAACGACTCGATCGCGGAACTTCCAAAGATACGGTTGGACTAGGCATTCTCATGCGGCTGTGGCTCCTAGTCGGTGCCAGGTGGCGCAACTAGTCAGGGTGCAGAGACTCGTCAATCGTGAGTCGATGACGCTCAAGGCCTCTTAACGAATGAAGGCTGCATGGCAACCCATGATGAATGTGGGCAGAGGGAGATCGGAATGCGAGTCATCTCTTGACTGTGGCCCAAGGGAGTGCTATTTTTTCTACAGATGCTGAAATATCAGCACTTCCGCGTGACTACGCTACGAGCTCCTGCCAATGGCGAACGACAATAAACCGTACAGCCGCCGAGAGCGGGAGGTTATGGACATTATCTATCGCAAAGGAGTGGCCACCGTTTCGGAGGTGCTTGCGGAATTACCGGATCCTCCCAGCTATTCCGCCGTTCGCAGTACCCTGTCAATTCTTGAGTCGAAGGGTCATTTGACCCATGAATTTGACGGGAACCGCTACACTTATCAGCCAACCGTCGAACCAAGGCGAGCCCGCGCCAAAGCGCTGGACCATCTTCTGAAGACGTTCTTCGACGCTTCTCCGGCGCAGATCGTCAGTTCGCTTATCCGAGATAACGCCGATGATCTGACCCGTGAGGAGCTTGACGAAATCACCGGGCTGATCGAGAGGGCAAGGAAAGAGGGTCGTTGATGTCTTTCACTGACTTTCCTTTCGACATCACAGTGCTTCTCCTGAAGGTTACTGTCTGGTGTTGTTGCCCTTTTCTCTTATGGTCTTTGTTACGGCGATGTTCCGCAGCACAGAGGCATTTAGTGTTGGCCCTGACGCTGGCTGGCGTTTTGGTTCTGCCGCTGTTGACCTTGTGGGTTCCATCGTTTGATGGTCCAAATCTGCTCCCTCCGAAAACGAATTCCAGCGCCAGAGCTGTCCTTAGTTCCACCGCCAGGCCGACTTTGGCGAAGGCGACTGTTGCGACTAGTGGAGCTGCGAAGCACCGCGATCGAGTTGTGCCGACGAAGAGCCTCGAAGTGGGGACAGAGCCCGGCTCCGCAGTTCGCTCATCGCCGGAAGGCCGCGGCTCAGTGCGGTGGGATGCGCCCCTTGGCACGATCATTCTGGTTTCATGGGTGGTTGTCAGTGCGCTGCTTCTTGTCCGTCTAGGGCGCAAATTTGGTGCGCTCCACACGCTGTACCGGACCAGCCGGGAGATCCTTGAATCGCGGCCCCAGAGCGTACTTGAGTGCGCTTGCCGTCAGGTCGGTTACCGCAAACGTCCCGGTTTAAGGGAGAGCGAGAGGATTTCGATTCCTCTTGCTTCTACCTTTGGCAATGAATTTGTCTTGCTCCCGGTTGATCGTGGGTCGTGGTCTGAGACGCGGCTGCGCCGAGTGCTGTTGCACGAGGTCGCGCACCTTCATCGCAGGGATGGTTGGACTACTCTTGTCGGTCACTTGGCGACAGTTGTTTTCTG
Organism: Candidatus Multivoradales bacterium; assembly: GCA_965248055.1. Classification (GTDB taxonomy): domain Bacteria; phylum Acidobacteriota; class Thermoanaerobaculia; order Multivoradales; family JAHEKO01; genus CBDCXF01. Next base: position 1,194,043 of record CBDFIJ010000004.1, on the reverse strand, counting down.
GTTTCATCCCCTTGTTTGGGGGCTTCATTTTTGGGCCCGCCGCGAAGCGGAGAGGGCTGCTGACAACACCGTGCTACTCGCAGGCGAGGCACCTTCTGCTTACGCCAAAGAACTGCTGACTCTTGCCCAGGGGTTCCACCCCTACGAATCACCGGAGGTGTCTCTCGCTATGCTTAATCCATCAAATCTAAAGTCTCGTCTCGTCGCCATCCTCGACTCCAACCAACGTCGCTCGCCGGTTCGGCGCGTTGCAATAGCCCTCTTGGCTGTCGTCAGTGTGGTGCTGGTTGCATCTTTTGCTGGAGTTCAATTGTCGACGCCGTCTCAAGCTGAGGTGGATCGATCCTTTGAGCCGAGTTTCTTTGGCGGAGCCAGTTTGGTATTCGGCGGACTCGACTCAGCGCTTCCGAGCACACCTGGAGGCCGCAAGGCGCCCACGCGGCAAACAGAGAGCCAGCGTCGCCAACAGAAGAAACGGCTCGGCGAGAAAGCCGGTCACCAAGCCTACAAATCCTCTGATGAGGGATACCAGCAAGGCCAGGAATTCTACGAAGACAATCGGTTTGCCGAGGCAGCCCAGGCCTATCGAGGATCTGCAGAAGCGGGCTACCGGCCAACGGCCTCCTACTACAACGGGGCTTGCAGTGCTTCGTTGGCGGGCAATACTGATCTTGCTCTAGAGCTACTTCGACGGTCGTTGGACTCCGGTTGGGATGATCCTCGTCATCTTGCCCATGACAGTGATTTCGACCCTATTCGCAGTGACAACCGATTTCAGAAGCTGGTCGATGAGAACTTCTTAGAGAGCGACAAGCATCGGCGGCCGCTCAAGGACTATCGGCTGAGAAGTACGGTGGAGAACTTCGAGGTTCTGCGAGAGAACAGTTCTTCGGACGGCGACGCTTGGTACGAAGTCGGTTCTGATCTCTTGAGCCTACGGCTTCTCGATGATGCTGAGTACGCGCTCACCCAGGCCGCACGCACCTCGGGCGAAGATAGCGATTCTGCGCTCTACAATCTGGCTTGCACCTACTCGCTGGCTGGGGACATCAGCCAAGCGGCAAGCACGCTCCGACAAGCGGTCGAGACTGGCTTCAGTAATCCTCAGCACATGCGGCAGGATCCCGATCTCGCGAACCTCCGGGGTTCTCCTGCTTTTCAGCCGATTGCCGAGCTAGCTGATGCTCTCGACCTCGATCGCTTTCGCCAGCGACGGTGGAGGGAGAATCACAAGAAAGAGAAGAACGATAACCTCGAATACTCACCTGAAATGTGGGCGCCCGCGGTGGAGTACTACAGTGATTGGGTCGCTCGCCAGCCGGAAAGCGGTCGTGGTTGGAATAACCTCGCGTGGAGTCAGCACCATTCCCGACAATTCGCGGACGCGATTATATCATTTAAGAAGGCTCACGATCTTGGATACCGGCCGGGAACCTCTGCTTACAATATTGCCTGCGGTTACGCGATGTTGGGAGAGAGCGACCAAGCCCTCAACTGGCTGAAACGGGCTCTCGCCTCAGGTTACGACGGTATCCACCATGCCGAGAATGACTCTGACTTGGCGAACCTCCGTGATGAGCCGGAATTCCGGCGGTTGTTACTGGAGGCAAAGGTCAAAAGCTAGCTCGACAGTCCTTTCTGCAGGTCGAAGCTGGCAGTAGCACTACAGGGTGGCGCACTCGCCAGTTTCGTCGCATGAGCCTTCAGCTCTAGGCGTGATTTTGCATGCGATCGGCCTGGTAGTAAGGGTTCTCGCCGATCAAGCATCCCGTCAAACTAGCCGGATCAATTCCCGCTGTGGTTCACCCCCGGTGATCTCCGCCCCCTCTGGCGTCAAGGCAATGCCGATTTCCAAGCGCACGCCGAATTCTTCGGGTAGGTAGATTCCGGGCTCGATAGAGAAGCCGGTCATCGGCAACAGCAGCCGGGTGTCGTGGGTTTCAAAGTTGTCGATGTTGGCTCCCGGGCCGTGGTCGGTGACGCCGATTGAGTGACCGGTGCGGTGGATGAAGTAGTCACCGTATCCAGCGTTGTCGATGACCTTTCTGGTTGCGTCATCAACTTCATAGCCGGCGACCGGGGTATGCGGGTAGCGGGACTGAACCAGTGCCGCTCCTGCGTCGCGCGCATCGCGCACGATGGTGAAGATTTCTTGGTGGCGGTCGGTGGGCGTGGCCGCAGCGACGCCGCACCAGGTGATGTCACCATAGATTGATCCCGGCGCTGCTTCCTTGGCCCAAAGATCGATCAAGACAAAGTCTCCGGGGGTGATCGGAGAGCTGTGATCTGGGCCGGGTTGGTAGTGGGGATCGGCGGCGTGACGATTGACGCCAACGATGGGGTCGGCCTCGTTAATTAGGCCTCGATTGGCGAATTGGTCGAGAATAAATCTCTGCACCGCGTACTCATCGATTGCCTGCTCGCTACGGAGAGCTTGGGAGATCTGATCGAAGGCCAACAACACGATTTGGTGCAGATGCGTGGCTGCGCGGCGATGGCTCTGTAACTGCTCCATGCTCCACACCGCGACAAATTGTTGTGCCAAGTCGGCGGCGGACACCAACTCGATGCCTCGGTTGGTCAGAAACTCGGCGGTGCCGGCGTCGAGGCGGGAGATGGTCGGGATTTGGTTCTCCGGGCTGTAGTGCGCGGCAACTCGCTTCATTCCGGAAAGCAACTCGGTCAGGGCGTCTTCGTGCTGACGCCAGGTGGTGTAGAAATGGATCGATCCAGGCATCTGATCCAACATTGCTGGCTCCAGGCCATGACACAACCGTCTGGGCTCACTGTGCGCCGGGATCAAGTAATAACAGCGACGGGACACCAGGTCTTTGTCAGCTAGCCCCAACAGGTCGAGGCTGACGGGGTCATTGTGCTGAAAGCAGGAGAGGAACCAGCCATCCAGGTCCTGCTGTTGGAGGGCTTCTTGGATTGCCGGGAGCTGTTCTGGTTTGAGTGACATGACATTACCGTATCATTGCGTCAGTTCATTCGAGGGAGCACAATCCAGCCGTGACCGACTCCACAACTACCAAGATCCGAGAACAGATTGAGCAACTGCGGGTAGCACTGCGGCAACACGAATATCTCTACTATGCGCTCGACACGCCGGGGATTTCGGACCACGAGTACGACCAACTGTTTCGCAAGTTACGGACGTTGGAGGCGGAGAATCCTCAATTTGCCAGCGCCGACTCACCCACCCAGAGAGTGGGTGGCGTAGTCCTGGAGGGATTCCAGGAAGTGGACCATCGGGCGCCGATGCTGTCCTTGGACTCCGATGAGGAGATCGAGGCATTCGTCCGCTTCGACCAACGGTTGCGAGATCGCTTGGAGATCGAGTCGGTGGCCTATGTGGTGGATCCCAAGTTCGACGGCGCTTCGATCGAGCTGGTCTATGAGCAGGGTGTCTTGACCCATGCTGCGACCCGAGGCGATGGAGTGCGCGGCGAGGGAATCCTGGAGAACGCCCGAACCATTCCGTCGATTCCTTTACGTCTTCGGGAGGAGCCGCGAGTCGCACCCGCAGTGTTATCAGTGCGCGGTGAAGTGATCATCCACCAAGAAGACTTCGACGCAGCCAACCAGGAGATGATCGCTGCGGGTCGAGAGCCGTACGCTAACCCGCGCAACGCCGCGGCGGGGGCCCTGCGCCAACTGGATTCTTCGTTGACCGCGCAACGACCTCTGCAGGCCTTTTGCTACGACATCTTGTTTGCTGAGGGGTTGCAAGGAGTGGACTCCCAGGTCGAGGCGTTGCAAGCACTGAGGGACTGGGGTTTTCGGGTCAATGATCGCGAGATTGCGGTGCAAGGCGCGGACCCGGTATTGGCCTATCACCGGCAGATTGGCGAAGACCGTGAACAGTTGGGGTATGAAATTGACGGGGTCGTGGTCAAGGTAGACAGTTTCCGCCATCGTGAGCTGCTGGGGGCCACCTCACACCACCCCCGTTGGGCGTTCGCGCTCAAGTTCCCGGCGCGTCAGGAAGTCACTCGGCTGCACGAAATTCAAGCGAATGTCGGTCGTACCGGGGTGGTGACTCCGGTGGCGATCCTGGAGCCGGTCAACATTGGGGGAGTTACAGTAGCTCGGGCCAACTTGCACAACCGCGAGGACATCGCACGCAAGGACATTCGCTCTGGCGATTTGGTTCGAGTGCGTCGGGCGGGCGATGTCATTCCGCAAGTGATCGAACGGGTGGAAGAGGCCGACCACCAGCGCAGTGATCCGTTTGCCATGCCCGATCGGTGTCCGTCCTGCGATACTGAGTTGATCGGTCGTGGTCCCTACACCGTTTGTCCCAACGCCTTTGCCTGCTCGGCGCAACTGACCGGGCGCATCGTCCACTATGGCTCGCGGAATGCCTTGGATATCGCTGGGTTGGGCGATGAGACCGCCAAGCTGTTGGTGGAAGAGGAATTGGTACGCGAGTTGGTCGACTTGTATCGACTGGAAGGCGAGCAGTTGCTGCCGCTGGAAGGGTTCGCTGAGAAATCTGCCACCGCTCTAGTCGCCGCGCTGGAAGCCTCCCGTCGGCCGCCGTTGCATCGATTTCTCCACGCCCTGGGCATCCCGGAAGTTGGCGTTACTGTAGCTCGAGACTTGGCCAACCACCTGCTCCGGTTCGAGGCAGTGCGAACCGCAGATGACGACACCTTGGCTGCGATCCCGGGTATTGGTCCGCGGATGACCGAGGCGATCCAAAGCTTCTTTACAGAGCCTACTTTGAGCACTGCGCTCGATCACCTGTTGGAGTACCTCCAACCCCAAGATACCGAAGTGGTCGAGAGTTCCAGTGACGGTCCGTTGGCGGGAAAGAAGGTGGTGTTTACCGGTGCCTTGCAATCCGGCTCTCGCACCGAGGCAAAGGCTCGTGCCGAAGCTGCTGGTGCCAGCGTCATCTCGACGGTCAGTGGTTCTACTGACTACGTCGTGGTCGGGGAGAGCCCTGGGTCCAAAGCCAAGAAGGCTGAGAAGTTGGGGGTCATCATTCTCACTGAGGAAGAATTCGCGCAGTTGATCGGTGAATAAGCGATTCCTTTCTCGGTCATCCTGAGCGGAGCTGCATTGCAGCGGAGTCGAAGGATCTCAACCTCCCCACCATCGAGATCCTTCGATTCGGGCTTCACCCTCACTCAGGATGCCTAGAGGTTGGCGGGATGATGTAGGGATGGTTATCTTGACGCCAACTCGTCATCCCGGCGGTGGGGAGGGAGGGGGGCCGGGATCTGTTACCTAGATCAGAAAGATTCCCGACCACCAAACCCCTGCCCTACGGGAATGACTTGGTCGGGGTCGGAAGTTCTTCGTTCTTCGTGATCTCGGCGGAGGCAGCTCAAACACCTCGTCATCCCGGCGGTGGAGAGGGAGGGGAGCCGGGATCTTCCGCGGCTTAAGCCGCTCTGTCCGTCTTCGTATCCCTAGAACTCGACGTCCAAAGCACCACACAGAAACTTGACCAAATTTTTGGCTTCTCGACATTGGGCGGCGAACTGGCTGACCAAATCATCGGCTAAGACCATCTTTTGGGGAATATTGCGGGTGGCGATGAAATCCTTGCGCTTGAGGTCGTCGATCAACGGATGGTCGGGGTCGTACCCCTTGGGTGGCCGGACCAGCGAGTCGCCCGCCAAACTAAGAGACTCGTGGAATCGCTTGCCGGTGGCGCGACGCCACCCTGTAGGGTCAGCGTCGATTGCCTCTCGAATCTTTCTCAAAGACGGCCCATCTGGACGCCAGATCCCGGCACCGATGAAACTCCCGGTTGGATGAAGATGAAGATAGAACCCAGGTGCGTGGGCGTCCTTGGCTCGCTTGTGCCGGAAGTGGATGCCAACGTGGGTCTTGTACGGGGTCTTGTCTTTACCGAATCGGGTATCGCGATAGATGCGAAATAGTGAGCCACCGGTTTTCTTGGGAATGGCGTCAAAGTGCGGGCTGATTTTCTTCAGCTGGGGACCAAACGCTGAGATGAAAGAGAGCGATGGATCCACCAACACATCTTCATATCTGGATTTGTTCTGGTTAAACCAGTCCCGATTGTTGTTGGCTTCTAGCTCCTTCAAGAACTGAAACAGACTTCGGTGGAACTTAGCCGACATAGTGACCTCCAAAGTGTTACCCAAGCTTGGGCAGACCGCTGCTGAATACGCAGTCTAGGTCACAACGGCTTGATTCCGCTCGAATCTTCGGGGCTCTGTTGGTTGGCAGAAAAAAGCTTGGGGTGGCCAGCTGGCGGGCCGACCACCCCTGCCCCAGAAGGAGGTAGTTGAGGCGGAAACTATCTATTGCAATGCTCGTGCCCAACAGTGTGGCGATTTCGAGGCATCGTGTTCAACGAAGAAAAGGCAGCGGGAGGGGGCAAGCCCTTCCCCTGAGAGAGAAGCCACAACGTGGACTCTCAAGAGGGTGGACGCAACAAGAAGCTCATCGGGTCGGAGACGATGTGGGTTTGACTATGTGACCGAGATCAACGCGCGAGCTCGCGCGTCAGCCAGCGCTTCCGATAGTCCCGCATCTCAGCAGTGTCGGGGAATTCTTCTCCAGGCGCGAAGGGGTAGCCGGACATTGCGCGGAAGGGTAGCGGTTCCACCTGGGCTGCTTGATAGGTGTTGCGATCGGCGTCTTTGTCCCAGCCGTGGCTTTCGAGGAAGTATTGGTAGCGATAACCGTGGGCGGGCTCTGGTAGGTCGGTGAGATCGAACAGAACTCTCATTTCGTCACCGGCAGCGAGGATCACGGATTGGTCGTCGGCGTGCTCCAATAGTTCGGAGACCTCGCCGTAAGAGGTGTAGCGCCCGGGGAACGGGATCCAGGGGGCGCGGGACTCGACCACTTGATAGTCATAGGTATGAGGTGCGTTGGGGGCTTGGCGTACCAAACGCGAGAAGCCCCGCGAACGAAGCTGGGCTGAATTGGGAGTTGCGCGTCGAACGACTTTCACCTCGTCGTCGGCGGTTTGGCTGCTCCAAGCGATCCGGTCGAAAGACAGCCACTGGGCCGCGACTAAGCGTAGGCGGTGAGCGCCCGCTGGCAGCGGAGGTAGATCGACCACCATGGTTTTGGTCTTGCCTGCGGGGAAGCCAACCTGGTCAACCAAAAGCTGCCACTGACCTTGATGGAGGATTTCCAGGCGCGGTCCGTGAACGCTGAGATCGGTGCGTTGGCCGACCGCCAGATTCAGGCTAGCGTCCGAGGGGAAGATCCAACCGTCGAGGAGTAAACGAATCGACGGAGCGGAGGTCGCCTCGACACCAAGTTCGCCAAGATCGAACTCCATCGTCCACGGCTCGGCCGGCACACCTTGATAGGGGCTCTTGGTCCAGCCGTCGGCGTAGACCTGATCGCGGCTCCTGAGCTGTGCCGTAACGTCTCTTCCTTGGGCGTCGGTCGCGGCGACCACTGGTCGTACTTGACGGGTGGCGTGTACTAGCTCTGGGGTCGATTGGCCGGGCAGAATCTTGAGGCTGGTGGTTACTTCAAGATCGTCTTCGACTTCGACCACCCATAACCGCAGGTGGTCGAAGAACGCTGCTTCCCAAAGCTCTTCGGTGATGCGCAGGTCGAGCGTGCCATCCACCGGCACCGCTCCTGGAATGTGAACCAGTTCGCTGGGATCGGCCTCCGCCCACATGCCGGGCGCAACAGGTAATCCCATCGGTGATCCCCACAACAGGTCGGTGACGAAGCTGAATTGGCTGCCATCCCAAGCGTAAAGAAATGGGCAACTTCCTTTGAGCAACTGTTCTTCTACTACGGTGGCATCCGCAGCGAGTTGAAACCGGTTTTGCGGCACCCCGTTGGTCCAAACCACACGCAGCAAATCGGCCGTCGAGCCTTCCCCCAGACCGAAGAAGGTTTCCTCAGCGGCGGCTTCTGCGGTCAGGGTACGGTCGCCGACCGAAACTTCGACCAAGGTGCCGAGGCCCAGCACATTGTTCTTGGAACTGCCTTCGGTGAGTCCACGCAATCGCACGCGCAGGCAGTGGTACTGGGTCTCGGTCTGGGTCTCCAAGCGGTTGAGACCGGTTTTTCCGGCGACCAAGATGTCGAGGTCGCAGTCGCGGTCGTCGTCAACCAAGAGCAGCGCTGAAGCGGGGTCACTGAATATGGACATCGGAGCGAGAAAGTCGGAGTCGGTGTTTTGCCACAACTGGACGCCATTTGCTCCGGCTGCCACTAGGTCAAATCGACCGTCCGCGTCGAGATCGCCGATCGCCAGATCGCGAATCCCAGAAGCCGGCATTGTCGCTGACGAGAAGAAGCCCTGATCGCTGTGGCTGAAGATTTCGATGGTGTCCGGACCGGCAACAACCAGCTCGAATTGATGGTCGTTATCGAGGTCTCCCACTGCCAACGCGGTCGCCTCCAAGGGGGCGATGATCTCAAGACGGAATTCACCTTGTCGCAGATTGGACCACCAAACGACTCTCCCCGGCTGAGAACCAACCAGGTCAAGGTCACCGTCGCTGTCGAGATCCACAGAAAGCAGTCGTCCCACCGGTACCCCGTCATCGAGTCCCTTGGAATGCTCGGTAATCTCAGCCAGAGGTCCGGTCAGTGTGTTCTGAAACAGCCGGACTCCGCTGGCAGTCGCTACCGCCAAGTCGAGATCTCCCTCAATGTCGAAGTCGATTGCCGCCACTTCAGAACCTTGCTCAACTTCGATTCCGAAGGCGGACCACTCGTCGAACTGCCCTTTCCCATCTCCTAGGGAAATCTGAACTCCCGTCGATCCTGAAACGATCGCGTCGGCAAAGCCGTCGTTGTTGACGTCGACCAAAGACAGCGTAGCTCCACTTCCACTCTCTCCTGCGCGTGTGGCTTCGTTTTGGATGGTTGCGAGGTCTCCGGTCGGCGAGAGCGCGACCCAATCGGGGGTATCACCTGAAAAAAAACTCGCAGCGACCCCAGACTGAGGATCGCTAAGCAGCGGTTGGGTATCGAAAGAAAGAGCTAGAGGAGGGGCAGCCGGCAAAGGATCGGTGGCAAGGTCCAGATTGCGAATCGGGATGCCCTGGATGCCGGTGTCGAGTTCGCGCAGACTCTGTCTATAGGCAGGAGTGATTTTGAGCAGGTTTTCCAGTTGGATCGATGGGGTTCGGGCCGCGTCTAGGTCGTTGTCGCTCAGTGCTTGGAGTAGGCGTTCCAAGACGGTTGTCGCGTCGGGGTTGTCCCAGGCGAGTTCTCGTGTCCTCAGATAGGCGCGGGTTGCTTGGGCGCGAGCGTCTCCCGAGCCGTCCGCTTGGGCGAGCGCGGTCTTTCCCAGACTGAGAAGCACCACCAGATTCTCGGGTCGCAGTTGCACCAATCGATCGAGCGCCTGAGAGCGCTGGGGCTCGGCGCTCAATTGATCGGCTATGCGATACAGCGAGAATTGAATCTCCGGGCTCTCTGGCGCAAGGTTTGCCGCTTGGGCTGATGCTGCCAGGGCGGCGTCCGACTCGCCCAGCCATTGTTGAACCGTGGCCAGAATCGCCAGCAATTTGGGGTGCTCGGGAAATCGTTTGAGACCGACTTGAATCGCCGCCAGTGCTTCTTCGGGACGTTCCGAGCGCAACAAGCTGAGTGCCAAATTACCGTGAGGTAGAGGGTCCGCAGGCAAGAGTTCGACCAACTCGGCGAATGTTTCTGCAGCGGCTGCAGGCTCTTCGTTCTCCAACTGTGCGTAGCCCGAGCGGGCGAGAATGGCTGACTCGGTGGGATCTGTCTCGCTCCGGCAACCGATACCAGCGAAGGCCGTGACCAGTGTCGGCAACAGCGTGATTCCGACGATCAAACTGGGTCGAGTCAATGCCAGCGGCAACTTCATCGACGTCGGGCCAGAAAAAATCGCTGGCCGTTAAGAATGATCAGCGCGGCAAGAAAGGCGACGATCGCGCTACGGGGATCGAAAACTGCCAGTCCACCGATTCCCAGGACGGTTGCCAGCAGACCCCCGAGAAGTGCTCCTAATGCACCTCCAGCGAGTGCTGTCGACCAACTCGGTCGATTGCCGGGAAGCCAACGGTGCAGCGCCCCCACCAAACAGCCGATCACGAGCCAAACGAATAAACCAGTCATTGAAGTACCTCTTCGGATTGGCCGAAGTTTAAGGGTTGATCTTACAGGCGAACCCCAATCCGAATGGAAGAGGGCAGCTGATCAATCTTAAGCGCAAGCGCTGTCACAACTCCAAGCAGGCTTACTCCAGGACACAGAATCATGACGGTTGCTCGGATAGGGTTTGCTTCACCCTGTCCCGCCCTCAAGATCAATTACGTGTCTCTTGGGGAGGCGCCATTCGATAACTGAAATCTTTGTTTGATCATCCGTCAGTTGCTGGCTACAGGAAAAAATCGTAGTGGCGGGGCGACCGGGCACAATAGCCCTCTCTGTCATGAGAAATCGTTGCCCGCCCTCAGAGCGCCGGTACTGAAATAGTGGCAGCTGTCTTCGACCAAGAGTAATTCGGCAAGTTCGGGACAGGTCTTCGCTTGTCGCCACCCGAAAAGAGATGACTCTTCGTGCTCTAAGCACGGTCGAAAGACGCACATGCATAGACCGTTTGTCTTGAGCAATTGTCCAGTTCAGGTCAAGTGTCCTCTTGTGCTTCCACGGATGCAGCAGAACAACCAAGGGATCCCCACGAACCTTGAACAGTGTTGGATGGACGATGCGTACACTAGTAGGTTTGAGGCGATGCGTTCGAGCGCTGTAAGGGCTGTCTTCGATTCCCAAGCGGGCAAACGGAAACACTTCGAAGTCAGCCAAATCTTGCTGTCGGGTTGGCTGAGGTGAAGGGATTTTTTCGCGCTTCTTGATCCAAGGAAGATTGGCTTCCGTGGCGAGAATTCGACGAGACCATTGGAAACTCGCACCTTCTGAGATCACTGTACGGTGAGGTCCAAATCCTCCCCACCTAGACATGAGGTCCAAAGCGATCTTCTCCGTAGTGGTCGGTACGGCTGCTCGATAGAGATACTTGACGAAAGGGACTCCAGCAGTAAGAACAATAGTGGCAATCAAGGCTGAGCCAATGAGGCCTCCAAAGCCTCCGGGAACTTTGGCAACGACCCATTTCGTTACCAGATTGATGAACCAAGACGCGGCGATGGCGGTAAAAGGGAGGTGCTGAGAAAGATATTGTCTTTTGGGTGGCTACTAACAATCGTGTACCCGATCGGAAACGAAACGACAAAGGTCAAGATTAGAAACTTTGGTAGGTCTGAACTCTCTCGGCCTCGCGACTTGAACAGAGCGAAAGTCAGTCCAACCATCCCAAGGATGGATGCGATCCCGATGACCGGCCCGTGCCATGTGTCTGTGACGGCGAGAAACGGCATGTAGAGGGCAGCAGGAATTGGTGCCTCGGGTTGATGCATAGCCCAACCGTCGTAGCGCTCGGTCATGCTGAGGTACAGGCGTACCAGATGGAGGCTAGGATGGAACGACAAAAAGACTAAGGCTGAGGTGGCGGCGGCGGCGGCCAAGCCGAGCCAGGCTCTGATTCTTGGCCCAACCCAGATTGTCGCGAATACTAGGGGTAGTGCAGCAAAGGCTCCGATCTGTTTTGCCGAAGCAGCTAGCCCAATTGCCACTCCAGCCAGAATGTAGCGCCCAACAACTGGTTTCTCTCCGGCACCAAGAGCCAGCAGGAACGCTACAAGTGTCCACAATACAGCGAGGAGGTCTGGTTTGAATATCGCGGCTGACCAGGAAAACATCGGTGCCGCGATGAGAAGAAAAACTGCGAGAGTCGCAGTCCCCCTGGCAAAGCTGGTTCTGGCGACCGCGTAGGTGAGTAACGCCGTGAGTGAGGCATACAGTACGCTCAACCAGCGCCCAAGGTAGTACGCGATCGGCAACATCCAACCGGCGGTTTCGTGTTGAACGCGAAGGGACTCCAACCCCGTCGTACGGTGGAACCACTGAGTGGCCCGGAGGAGTGCCGCGAGTGGAATGTGTGACAGCGCGGGGTACCAGGCATGATGTGGAACCCAACTGCCGGTCTCGACGATTCTGGCCACATTCTTCATGGAGTGACTTTCATCCCATTCACGGTGCGAAGTTGGTTCCGCCAGCGACGACCAGACCCAGGTGCATACCGCCAGAATGAGGATCAATCCAACTAAGATATGGCTGGTTCGCTTTGACACGGAGCCGTTATCTTAGCGCTGACTCGTACCGTAAGTAGTGCTCCGGAGTAGTTAGCCCTGGTTGTTGTGTCAATCCATGGTATGAATTCTGAAATGTCACGACCAAGACTCTTTCTCATCGACGGTTACTCGAACATCTTCCGATCGTTCTACGCGATCCGCTCGTTGACCAACTCCGCAGGCCTCCCGACCAATGCCACCTACGGCTTTATCAAGACCCTGCGCAAGCTGCTCAAGGATGAGAATCCAGAATACATAGGGGTTGCGTTCGATCTCGCCGGTCCAACGGTTCGAGACGACACGTTTTCTGAATACAAAGCGAATCGACGACCGACTCCCGACGACCTCAAGGTGCAGATTCCGTGGGTACGCCGGGTGATCGAGGCATTCAATATTCCGGTGGTTGATCTGGAGAAGTACGAGGCGGATGACGTACTGGGGACCTTGGCCGCCAAGGCAGAAGCCGAAGGCGTCGACGTGGTGCTGGTGAGCGCCGACAAAGATCTGATGCAGTTGGTCGGGCCTCACGTATCGCTGTTGCACACCGGTCGCGACAAGCTCTACCGGCCGGAACTAGTCGAGCAGGACTTCGGAGTACCTCCCGAACAGGTGGTCGATGTGCTGGCGTTGCAAGGCGACGCGGTGGACAACGTGCCTGGGGTCAAGGGCATCGGTGCCAAAGGGGCGGTCAGCTTGATTCGTGAGTTCGGCTCGTTGGAGTCGCTGTTGGATCGAGCCGCTGAAGTACCGCGCAAGGCCTACCGAGAAGGGTTGGAGCAACATCGCGACGATGCTGAGATGTCCAAGGAGTTGGTCACCATCCACCGTGACCTGCCGATTGAGTTCAACCTCAGAAACTACACGGTGGACCCGCCAGATCCGGAGGCGTTGGGAGAGGTTCTGCGCGAGCTGGAGTTCTTTTCCTTGCTGGAAGAGATTCGCAATGAGGGAGTGACGATTGGTTCCGGGGTGTCGATCGACCCATCGGTCGAGGTCACCGAGCTGGACGAACTCAAAGCTCGGCTGTCCTCGCTGGGCGAGAGCTGCGTACTCAACTCCTGGGAACAGGACGGAGTGGAGGGGGTGGTCTTTGTTCCCGAGGGAGCGGGTTCTGCCGACGACGCCGGTGAGAGCTTCTTTGTCGATCTGCGGAACTCTGAACTGGGCGACATGATCACCGATGGTCTCTCTGAATGGGTCGCGGACTCTGCCCATGTGCTTGCCGGGCACGACCTCAAGTCAGACCTGGCCCGCCTCGGGTTGCCCAGCCCCGCCTGCCGTTTGGTAGACACCATGATTCTGAGCCAACTGATTCCGCCAGGGAACCGGGGCTTAGCTTTGGCCGAAACGGTTTTTGAGCGCTTTCAGCACCCGATGTTGACCGCCACGGAGGTCGGTTGGGAGAAAGGGCAGGTGCCAATGCTGGGTGCGACCGAGTTGGCGATGTGGGCTGGAGAGCGGGCGAGCCTGGTCAGCCGGTTGGCGGAATTGCTCAAGCCCGAGCAAGACCCAGAGATCGCGAAGATCTATCGAGAAATTGAAGAACCCTTGATTCCGGTGTTGCTGGCGATGGAACAGACCGGCATCGAGTTGGATAGCGATTTTCTCGCTGAGCTGTCGGTGGGGGTGACCGCTGAGTTGGAACAGTTGCAGAGCAAGATTTTTGACCTAGCCGGAGAGGAGTTCAACCTCCAGTCGCCTAAGCAGATGGGCGTGATTTTGTTCGAGAAGCTCGGCTACCCAGTGTTGAAAAAGACCAAGAAGACCAAGAGTTATTCGACCTCGGCGGCAACTCTGCAGGCGTTGGCCGATCAAGGGCTACCGCTCCCGACCTTGATTTTGGAACACCGTGAGCTGTCCAAATTGCTATCGACCTATATCGACGCCTTGCCGTTGATCGTGGGTGACGACGGCCGCTTGCATACCCGCTACAATCAAGTGGGCGCGGCGACCGGCCGCTTGTCCTCCTCCAACCCCAACTTGCAGAATATTCCGATTCGCACCAAACGCGGACAAGAGATCCGCAAGGCCTTTCTCGCCCGCGACGGCTATCAGTTGGTAGTGGCTGACTATAGTCAGATCGAATTGCGTTTATTGGCACACATCGCCGAGGAAGAGGAAATGCTGGCCGCCTTCGCCGCTGGAGAGGACATCCACCTGTCGACCGCCTCCAAGGTGCTGGGACTGGCGCGAGAGTTCATCACCGCAGAACAACGGCGCGCTGCCAAGGTGATCAACTTCGGCATCCTCTATGGCATGAGTGCCTGGGGATTGGCCCAGAACCTGAAGATCCCGCCCAAAGACGCCCAATCGTTCATCGATACCTATTTGGCGCGCTACCCCAAGGTCCAGGTCTACATCGACTCGACCATTGCCGACGCTGAAGCTGAGGGCAAAGTCGAAACCTTGCACGGTCGTCCTCGCTGGCTACCCGAGCTCAACAACCGTAACCGAGCGGTGCGCGAAAACGCTCGACGCATGGCAATCAACGCCCGCATTCAAGGCACCGCCGCCGACATCCTCAAACTGGCGATGATCGCCGTCGACCATAAGCTGCGAGACCAGTTCCCCGACGCCAGTCTGTTGCTGACGGTGCATGACGAACTGGTGGTCGAGTGCCCCGAGGGCCAGGTCGAAGAAGTCTCTCAATTGGTGGTCGAGGAGATGAGCGGAGTGGAGGAGTTGAAAGTTCCGTTAGTGGTGGACTTGGGCAGTGGCAAGACTTGGTACGACGCGAAGGGGTAGGTCCTCTTCTTCGAAACCGGACTGGTTGAGAGTGAAGGAATTGATGGCGTGCCATCACACATGCTATGGATATTTTGGAGCGATCTTGCTTTCTACTGTCGGTGGACTTGGGCGCGGAAGTACTCGAATCGCTTAGGTGTAATACCCTCCTCAACGGCCCATTTCTCAAGCAGATGCCATTCGACTGGATGATTTCGAGCCACTAGGATGGCTTGGTCAAAGGACTGTTGATCGCTCCAATGAATGTACGCGGCGAGCCGATCCATGACGCACTGGGTTGGAGTGATGATGATGAGGGTGCCTCGCTGGGTGTCAATACGTTCGAAGTCCTGATCGGAGTCCACCCGGGTTCCCCCAAAACTGACAGGTCCCGGTGGGAACTCCAGCAACCATCGAGCTTCCGGGTGTTCAAAATATCGCGTATGCCACTTGTCGCCTCTCTTGAAGCCAAGATGGGCGATCGCTTTCTCGATGCGTTTTGTTTCGGCGGAGCACACGAAGTCGAGATCCGCAGACTCGTATCGATTGTGGGTGTACGTTGAGACTGCCCCACCCCCTGATAGGACCGCTTTGATCCCTGCGTCTATGAGCGCCTGAGAAACAAACGCGGCAACTTCTAGCAGTGAAGTCTTAGCGGTGATCATGGAAAGAGGTGGACTCACCGCAGAGGCTTGCCTCCTCGTCGTGGCCTCTGACGCTGGCGGTAATAAAGCTGTTGGGTTTCCACGGGTAAGGAGTCTAGGGTCGCTTGCAGGAAGTCTCGAAGCGGTGCGACCGTGGGGTTCCTCTGGTTCCAGTAGTAGACGCGGGAACGACCAATCATTCGGCTGACCAGCAAACCTGCGGTCTCGAACTTATCCAGTTGTTCCTTCGCCCGACTGACGGCCATGTCTTCGTAGGTTCGGGCAATGCGGGTGGCATAAGCCTCATCGTAGTTCTGAAGAAATAACAGAACCCTGGTAGCAGAGGTATTGCCGAAAACGGCGTCGAGGGTGAGGTGTCTCATGGTACTGGCAACGGGTACTTGATACCAGGATAGACCGCTTTGCGGTCCATAGCAACCGTAATCCGGTTGATATAGACCGTATTACGGTCAACTCCTTGTACGCTTGAAATCGTTGTTGAGTCCCTCTCTGTAACCAGGGCGTCGCACGGGCTCAAGTGATGCCGTAGAGTTGCACTTCGTAGGCCCCTATCTAAAGAGGAAAGTGCAATGCCAATCACCGAAGGAACTCCCGCCCCCGACTGGACGCTCCAGGATCAAGAGGGGTCGGATGTCTCTCTGGCCGATTTTCGCGGCAAGGATTTGATCCTCTACTTCTACCCTCGTGATGAGACGCCCGGTTGTACTAAGGAGGCCTGCGCATTCCGCGACCTGTGGGACGAGATTCGCGCTGTGGGTGCTGAAGTTGTGGGTGTGTCCCCAGATGGGGGCGACGCGCACCAGAAATTCATCGGCAACCACAAGCTGCCGTTCACGCTGCTTTCTGATCCGGATAGGAAGGTTATGGCCGAGTACGGAGCCTGGGGCGAAAAGATGATGTACGGCAAGCTGAAGATTGGCGTCAACCGCTCGACCACCTGGATCGGACCCGACGGCGTGGTCAAGAAACACTGGAAGCGCGTGGGTAAGGCGGCAGATCACCCGGCTCGGGTGCTCACGCTGCTAACTGCGGAGTAGACGCGGATCTACGGCGATGAATGGTGTCTCGATAGCAGCAAGATCATGACCGAGAGCTCCCAACGACTAATCGTTTACGACGGAAACTGCTCGGTTTGTAGCCGAGCGGCGGATCGACTGCGGGGTCGGAAATGGACGAGCCCACATCGAGTGATCGCGTTCCAAGATCTTCCGCCCGAGCAAGCTGAAACGATGCAGGCTGCCGGAATCGAAAAACAGATGCTGCTACACGACCCGATTAGCGGTCGTACTGTGGGCGGTATGGAAGCGATTCATGAAATGCAAGTTGCGAGTGGCAAGAAGATAACTGCTTGGCTGTTGGGAGTTCCGGGGATCTCGCACCTGGCTGGGCTGGCGTATCGAGTCTTTGCCGCGAATCGGAGGATGTTCTCCCCGGTGCAGGGTGGTATTCAGTGCGATTGTGATCCTGAGCCAACACCCTCCGAACGGCTTGCAGCGTTTCTTGTGGTGATCGTACCGATGGCGATAATGGGGTTACTTCTTTTGCGTCTGGGCATCGGTCCGATCGTGCTCGGACTCATTGTGATGTGGGTAGTGCCCTCTGTTTTTCTATCTCCGGTAAAGAGGGTTGTGGCGGTGGGTGACCAACTTGCGGTTGGGCTATCGATCGGGGCCCTAGCGGGGCTCGTAGCGTGGATGATCCTACTTACTGGTGCCAGGGTTGCGGCGCAATCTGCAAGTTCAAGCGCTCAGGTCTGGACCCTTGCCGTTGTGAGTTGGTGTGTCGGGGCGTGGGCGGTTCGTCGACGGATGAAATCCCTGGGCGAAGAAAAGTTTTTAGTGACTTGGACTGTCGCCACATTCCTGATCTGGATCGGTTTATTGTTAGGATCCCAGTTGTATTAATCTCCCAACGCTCGATCGAAATCCTCGATCAACTCGCCAATATCCTCGATCCCCACCGAGACCCGAATCAGCGCATCGGTGATGCCGAGTCGCTCGCGATCATCAGGGTCCATGCCCAAGTGCGAACTGCGCGAGGGGCGTACCACCAAAGACTCAATGCCGCCCAGGCTAGCTGCGTGGATTGGGATCTTGACCTTGTCGAGAAACGATTCCGCCCGGGCTGCGTCGGTTGTGTAGAAGCCCAGCATGCCGCCGTAGCCGTCAAACAGTTGAGAGGCTGTCCGGTGGCCGGGATCGCTCGCAAGACCGGGGTAACGGACCCTCTCCACGGCTGAATGTTGATCTAGAAATTCCGCCAACTGCAGAGCGTTGGAACTCTGCTGCGGCACGCGCAGAGCTAAGGTCTTGATGCCGCGCTCAAGCAAGAAGGCGGCGTGCGGGTCCAAGGTACCCCCGAGGTGGACCAACGACGAGTTGACCCGAGTGACGGCTTCCTGACTGCCAATGACCGCACCAGCAACGATGTCGCTGTGACCGTTCAAGTACTTGGTGGCGCTGTGTATCACTAAGTCGATGCCAATCTCGATCGGTCGAAAATTGACGGGGGTGGCAAAGGTGTTATCGATGACCGTGATGAGCCCATGTTCCTTGGCGAACGCGACCGCAGCCTCTAAGTCGCCGACTTCCATCAACGGGTTGGAGATCGACTCCAGGTAGAAGATCTTGGTGCTTGACGAGACCGCGGCTTCCCAGGTCTCTGGTCGGGTTAGGTCAACTTGGGTTGAGGTCACTCCCCAGCGAGGCAGGTCATGATCAAAAAAGGTTTGGGTGCCGCCGTAGAGGGTCGACTGCGCCAGGATGTGGTCGCCTTGGCTGACGATGGAAAGAACCGCCGCCGAGATCGCCGCCATGCCACTGGCTGTGACCAATGCCGCCTCGCCGTTTTCCAGCGCGGCCAACCGCGCGTGCAACGAGTGGTGGTTGGGCGAGTTGTTGAGCCGTATATACCGCACTGCCTCGTACTCAGCCTCATCCGCCATCAAATAATTGGCGGATTGGAAAATTGGGGTGATCACCGCATCAGAAATCGGTGGTTCAGGTCGTCCCGCGTGGATGGCGTTGGTGGCTATGGTGCGGTAGCGGCGGTTGTAGGTAGTCATCACCAAATAGTATCGGTAGTAGCTAAGCCGGTTACCGTTGGTGAGGGTTCGACGACGGAGAAGTCAGCGCTCAGTTTCTTCCAGCCTTTCTCGCATTGACAATGGTATAGCGAGTGGAGGACAGGCGACTTATGAAGCGTAGACAGGGGATCGTTATAGTTGCAGCAGAGAGCAGAACAGGTCCTGCGATCCACCGCTCGAACCACGAATCGGTAGACCGGCGCCAGAATTTCAGGGCAACGCGGTAATAACTCAAGAGTTTTAAGACTTGGTCTTTGAGTGGGTAGTTCCAAAATATTGAGGTAAAGCTGTCTGGGTGAACACATCTCTCAGTGATGTATTGAGACACGTAGTAAAATCGCCCTCGCAGTGACAAAGCGAAAAACAAAACGCGAAATGAGAGTCCGGTGTGAGCGTGAGTTGGTGGCAAGAAGAGGTCGTTTTCCGCATAGGCGCGGCGACGAATGATCCCGTGGGTAGCGCCACCGTAGCGTGTTCCGGCGAATACCACCAAAGATTGCCAACGTGACCAAGGCTTGTTCTTGTCGTAAGCGCGCCGATCGTCAGCGATGAGCGCACCATCGATATCAACGACTTGTACCGGGCCATACGCGACGACCGCGCTCGGATCTCTCTCCAACGCTCGTACCGCATGAGCGATGGAGTTTGGTGGCATTGAGTCGTCTTGTGCCAGCAGTCGAAAGTATCGGCCAACTGCGTTTCGAAGTAGGAAGCTGTAGTTGTCGAACCATGGGAGTTGATCGGCGGTCTCGAAAAAGCGAACTCGGGAGCTGGAGGGCAGTTGCCCGCGCAACAATTGGATCGCGTCGTCGAGGCAATGTTGATCGGCGATCAAGTATTCAACGTTGGGGTAGTCAATACCTTTGATGTTATCGAGAATCCGGACGACGAACGGGCGAGCACGGTACAAAGGGATGCCAATCGAGACGAGTGGATATTGGTTCTCCTGCACAACTAGATCCGCGCTGCTAGTTGGGCTGCGAACAAAGGAGCGCAGGTCAGTTTTCCGGTGTCGATCGAGAAGTAACCGTCACTTTCCGTAATTCCGATTGCATGCCGATTGTGGAGCTCGCTCTTTGCGTGGTCGATATCGGTATTCCCCCAAGAAAAGATGACGCCCGCATCGACCGCAGTAGTCCGCGTAGCGGCGATTCCCGGGATGATCTTATTGAGCTCTCGATATGTTTGAGAAGTGATTTCACTTGCCGTCTTCGCTTCGACTTGACCGCGACAGGGCTGCAGCCACTCCTGGGGAACAGTGAGGTCCTCGGCCCAGCCACGTCGACAGGCTGGGTACCACGAGATATAGGACGCGTCTGGCATCGGCACGATGTCTCCATAAGAACCCAGTACAAGAGACAGAGAGGGTAGATCCTTGAGAGTCTTTGGTAGCTTGCCCAAGACGCGGTATTTCAATCGATAGACCCATGGTCGGCTTGGCTTAATCCCTAAGCCATTGTCAAATTTCAATCGGTTTTCCCATAGACAATTGACCACAGCGTCAGTGTGAAGTTGCCAACTTTGCCCATCACCGTTGGTCCCGCCGACAGAAAACCCTTGGGATTGACGCACGACTGATTCAACCCGGTGGTTGAAAACGCAGGAGATGTGTTCGGACTCGTCAATTGCTTGGATTAACACTCTCCGAAACTTGGCGAGGTTAAGTGCCGCTTCGGCGGTTTTTACGGTGGCTTGTACAGCTTCTGATGCGACTTCTCGGAGCGGATCTGTTTGACACCAAAGGTGGTCTGGCTTGGTGCCAAGGTAGTGATGCCAAGGCTGGTCGATTTCGTGAAAGACCCGATCTATTCGTTCGTAGTGCTGAAACAGGCTGATGGCATCAACATCGGAGTCTTGCATCACCAGGTAGGTGAACGGCCGTGATCGAAGACCGGCCCAATCCACTGATTGTGGCACCCACTGATCGATCAAGGGCGCGAAAGTCAACCCGGATTCCAACATCAACTGACTAGTGCGAAAACTCGGATCTTTTGCGTAAGTAAAGCCCAAGTGGATCTTGCCCTCGTTTCTCAGGCTGGCGCGCAGCATCGCTTCTGGATCCTGTTCGACCAGTGAGACGTTCCAGCCCTTCGCTTGCAATGCGAGGGCAGCACAAATGCCCTGAACACCTGCGCCAAGAATGGCTACCGAACGCATAGAAGGGTCCTATGGATATTGACGCCGTTCATTCGAGCAAGCCAATGCTGCAACCGTGCGTGCAACGAGTGATGGTTGGGTGAGTTGTTGAGACGGATATAGCGTACCGTCTCGTACTCGGTCTCATCTGCCATCAGGTAATTGGCTGATTGAAAAACCGGCGTGATCACCGCGTCAGAAATCGGTGGTTCAGGTCGTCCAGCGTGGATGGCGTTGGTGGCTATGGTGCGGTAGCGGCGGTTGTAGGTAGTCATGGGCGAAATCCTATCCGCTTGTTTGAGTTTGCCAAAATGGGGGTGCTACCATCCTGGTGGAAAGCGCTAGGAACTTGAGCTAGATAGGCTGAAGTACGGTAGAAGTCGGAGGAATTCCACAATGCGTTGGATTGCACAGCTTGCAATAGTCTTGACGTGGCTTACGGGCGTTTCTGTTGCTGCGCAACCACTGATCGAGTTGGCGAAACTTACCGAAACTGATGTCGGCGAATGGATGGATGGCGAGCACGGACGCTTACTTCTGTCGAGTACTCCGGATGGGGGGTTTGCCCTTTTCGATCGCGACTCGTCCGTGGTTTCGTTCTATGAACAGAACGGTAAGAAAGCCGGGGAAACACTGCCCTTAGCTGACGCGGAGATCGTGTCGGATCAGGCTGAGAAGAAAGACAAGATGCAGTTTGGTTTTGCCGAATCGTGGCATCGAAGTGCTTCTGCATTTGCGGTCAACGAGCGGGAGATCGGCGTCCTTGTTTTGTTCGAGGTCTAAGTTTTTGATCTCGCCGGCGATGCGAGAACCGGGTCTTTCAGGACTCCGATGATCACGCAGGAGTTAGCGGCTGCGGGAGGCGATTGGATCCTTGGCCGTAGTCCGGTGTTCTGTGGGGACGATCATCCGATGAACGAGAATGATGACTATCCGTGCAGTCGAATTTTGCGTTTGGACAAAGAAGGAGAAATTGGGGCAGCCGGCCTCGACGTTGAAGCAACTGAGGAAGTTGAAGCAGAGGGCCCTCGAATTCTCCAGGGCGACAACTTGGTCTTGGCGAGCCAGAATGATCGGCTCAGATATGCAGCTGCCGGTAGCGGATATCGAATTTCGGTGCTCAACCGAGACCTGAGAGCGACCGCGTCGATTACCGATGCTGCGGTTCCGGACGAGCCGGAGTCAGAGGAAGTGATCCTGAAAAAGATGCTCGCTGCTTCCGGCAAGTCAAAAGACGACTTGGAGAGCATTAGCAATCCGCGGGAGGCGTTCGCAGAAGCGATGCAAGAGGACATAGGTGAGTTTCTAGAGACCCGTGGCTAAGATTTGACCGCTCCGGTTGACGAAGTTGGCGAGGGAACCGAGGCGAACGCTAGTTCTGTGTTTGTTTTCGGTTTCAAGGGGGCGATTTATTCGATGGCGTGGGATGCGCAGGAGTCGCGCCTAGTTGTGGTGGCGTCGGGACCAGAGGATCACGTCTACCTAGACCGCATTGATCCGGCTACCGGTGAGCGCGATCGCTGGCTATTGGGCACAGAGTGGAATGACGCTTCGATCACGGTCCACTCAGGTTCCTATGTTCTGTTGATTAGTGAGGACAAGAAGCAATACTTGCGAAAAATCGATCGGTTCTTGCTACCCGAAGAACCCCAACACGCAACCTTGGAAACTTCGTACCCAGGCAGCGACGGCTAGCCATCTTCCGCCGGGCGACCGACGGTGAAGCGCAGTTTTACGTCGTTGGTGGTGGGGTTCAATTGGATCGAGTCCCGCTCTTGTTCGGTGAGTTCTTGTGGGGTGGTGAAGGTGACTAGGTATTGATGCGTAAGTTCCCGGAGGATCTGGTCGTAGGTCGCCTGGAGTTGATCCTTGTTGGTTAGGTAAGAAACCCGCCCACCGGTAAATTCTGCGACCCTTTCGATGTCTGGTTTCTCGGCGACTTTGATTTTCTTGGCTGGGATATTCGGCGCTTGTTGAGCCTGGTGAATGCCAGCCAGGGAGATGATGTAGACCGGCGCTCCGGCCGCTAAAGCGTGTTCGATCGCATTGTCGGGACCGAGTTTCGATTTGTAGTCGTCGCCGTCGGTTAGCACCACTAGGGCTCGGCGGCGACCGTCTATCGGAAACTCCAACGTCGAATAGATGATGGAGTCAAAAAGGGCGGTGAATCCCTCAGCGCGTAGCACTGCCAGGCGATTGATCAAACTGCGGCGATCTTCGCTGGCCTCGTGGGCAAGGCGTGGTCGGGTGTCGAAGTCGACAATAAATGCCCGGTCTTTGGGGCGTAAAACACCGCTCAAGAAGCGACCGGCGGCTTGCTGTGTGTCTGGGATCAGGGCATACATACTGCCTGAGGTATCGATCACCAGCCCCACCGTGAGGGGTAATTCCTCGGCCCGAGCGAAGCGCTGGATCGCTTGTGAGTTCCCGTTCACCGACAGCCGTAGGGAGTCAACGGCAAGGTCTTCAATGATCTTCCCGTCTGTGTCGGTTGCGACGGCAAATAGTTCGGTTAAATGAACCTCGATTTGCTCACCCATGGTTCCATCGCCCAGGAGCAAGACGTCTTCGATCGTGGTTCCGTTACTCAGCGTTGCGATCACCTGCACGTAGTCAGTGGGATCTGGATCGCTAGCGTCGATCAGCGCGCTGTACGGGGGTTGGTTGCGATCAGCCACGGTCTGACCACGAAAAATGATCTGCACCCGATCGATGGAAACGTCGGGCCTGACGGTGATCTCGGCATCGACCCTCAGCGAGCCGGGGCTAAGCTCTGTTCCCGAAAGGCGTACCCGATTGCGAATTCGTCGTCGATTGACTTCCACTTGATCGCGACCGATCTCATTGTCGTGGAGATCGTAGGCGATCGCCTCCACCGAGTGAGGATTGACTTGATTACCCAGGTTGATGCGGGCGGAGAAAGGAGGTGCTCCGTCGCTCGAAACTTGTTCTCCATCCAACTGGAATGCGACCTTGGTGACCCTGGGATCACTCACCAGGATGCGGAATCGCTGTGTCCCCTTGAGCCCACTATTGGGAGGCGAGACCACGCGGATGACCCGTGCCGATCGGTTGGGGTCTCGGCTAAGAGAGCCCGGAGGGGGAGGTCGCGAGTCAAAGATTTCTGGACGATGCAGGGTTAGCAATAAGTCCGACTGGGCATCACTAGCTCCGGATCCTGAGAGGCTCTGTTCGGAATTGGCGCTGGGGCTTGCATTGGGATCGGCATTGGAGTCAGTGCCGGGATCGAGAGCAATATGTACTCCGACCGCCACCGGTTCATCCGGCAAGTCGGTGATCAATTGAGCTTCCCAGGTCGAACGGTCGCTGGCGGCGTGGATTGGCTTCAGGCAACGATCGCCGATATCGAGGAAGGCAAAGCAGGCGGTCAGCGTCAAACGCCGATGCTGATCCGGAAGCCCATTAACGCGCAGTTGAACCTCAACCGCCTCTGGTTCTACCGAAGATAGAGCGACGGTGATTTCCAGCGGACCCTCGGATCCCATCGACATCGCCTCGATCGCCAGCTCTCTGGAACTTGCGAGTGGGTCGTCCTGCGCGCGGGTGCTGGAGGGAGCTATACCTGCGATCAACCAGATCGCTAAGAGGCCGGTGGTGGCGCGGATCAATCGACTCAACGGACGTAGCCTTCTACGGTGCGCGCCTTGAGTCCCGATTCTTTGACCTGCACTCTCACCGGTCGCCATTCGGGTTCGAGAGAGGGGTCTTCGGGGTAGTAGGCGAGCAAGTAATGGGAACGCAGTTCGTCGCCGATCTGCTGAAACACGCCTTCTAGGTCTTGGTCGGTGCGGACGTAGAAAACTTTGCCGCCGCCGGCGGCCGCCAACCGCTCCAAACGACCGATGCGCGAGCGCACCGCGAAGCCTTTGCCCTGAGTGCGTGCGGCTTCATCGTTGAGCACCACCAGATAGATCGGCAGTTGGCTGTCGCGAGCCTTCTCCAAAGTCTCCGAATAAGGGAAGGAAAGGTCTTCATCATCGCCGTCATAGAAAACCACCAAAGCGCGGCGACCACTTACCGAACGGAGTTGATCGAGCGAAAGATTCACCGCCTCCCAGACTGCGGTGTTGCCGGACGGCTCCAGGCGATCGATGCCGCCAATCACACCATCCAGATTCCAGGTCGGGGGATGTTCCAGGCGCGGATGGTTGCCGAAGCCGACCAGGAACGCCCGATCGCGGTTGGAGACCAGATTGCGAACGAACCCCTTCGCTGCTTTTTGCACGTCTGGCAACTTGCGAAATAGAGACAAAGATGAATCAATCGCCAGCCCGACAGTGAGCGGCAGATCCCCAGCGACGCGGAAATGTTCGATTTCCTGTGCCTGATCGTTCTCGGTAATTTCAAAAGCACCTTCACCGAGGTTGCGCACCGGTCGCTCATCTTTGCCGGTAACTACAACGTACAGTTCCATCAACTCGACGGTCACCTGAGAAGAGAAATTTTGCCGTCCAGCGAGCAAGATGTCTTCAGCGATGCGCCCGTCTTCCAGGGTCGCCACCACTCGCACGTAGCCGTTCTCTTCGCTGTTTAGCGGGACCAGAACCCGATAGCGGTGCGGAGCCTGATGGCTGCTGCCCAAGTAGCGGGTTTGCCAGTAGAAATCGACCGAACGCAGTGCTCGGTCGCCCGGTGTTTTGACTTCCGCGACCACGTCCGTCGGGCCAGCGATCAGTTTGTGCGGCGAAACGATGTTGACGTTAAAGCGCGCTGCGGAATTGAGCGTACGTCCGTCGCGAGCCACTTCGCTGCGGTCGGCGTCATAACCGATGACCACCAGAGAGTGCTCGATGGCTGCGGCCCCCAAATTGATCGAAGCGTTGAATGGGCGTCGTCCGTCGCTGTCGACCTTCTTGCCGTCCAACAACACCTCGATTCGATCAATCTCAGTCGCTGCGTTGACGGCGAATTGGCGGCGACCGGTCAAACCAGCCGCAGGGAGGTCGGGGATGGACAGCAAGGAGGCCGACTTGGCAATCGGCACCGGTTCGGCGGTACGTTCGGCGGCGAAGGTCATCCCCCAAATGGAGGAGTCATCGGCGCCGACGAAAACGACGATTTGCTCTGCGCTCATGGGCACCGGGTCGGGAGAAGTCCAGGATTCCGCTCCGGGTTGCCACGGGTAGCTTTGAATTTGTGCTGTCTCGTTTTCGTCATAGGCGAGGATATGCACCGAGTGGCTTGTGCTCGCGTCGAACAAGGCTTCAGGGTCAATAGCGACCTGGATACCGAAACCATTTTCCACACGTTCGAGGGTCGCTTCTAGGAGTATCTCGCCTTCGTCGATACCGAAAAGGAAGGTCCTTGCCCGGGCGCGGACAATCGTTTCGCGGGCCAAGGCCAGGGATTCACTCAGAAATTGTGAGGGCAAAGCTTCAAGGTTGGACGGCCGAGCGACCTGGTTCAGGACTCGTTGCAGTTCCGCCTCCGAAGTAATCACAAAATCGGGCGAGGTCGCCAAACTTTGAACCGCTTCGAGGTCGGGTGCCAACATCAATTCTGGGTCGAAGCTGGTGTCTGTTCCCTGCCAAGGGATCCCGACGCGCACGCCGACCGCGGAGGGACCGATCGGGGCAACGGTTCGTCTGGGGTCGGAATAGGGAACCACAGGTGCCACGACCCATCCGTGCAGTTGGGCCACCGCAGCGATCTGTTCGGGGTTGACCGTCAGCGTTCGCGGTCGAGCTTGAAAAAAACTCTCCGTCGACAATCCGATTGCCGGTTCCAGCAGCAGCAAGGTGCCACGGTTTGCAGCCTGCGGGTTGTCGGACATCCACAACACCAAGGTCTCTAGTCGTGATCTAAGCAGTTCCGTTTCGGCTTCAGCAGCGGCTTGCCGAAGTTGCAGGGAGCTGGTTTCGGCTGCTCCAGCTTCGGCGAACTCTTTGCGTTGTCGATGGATGGTTCCATCACCAAAGGTTCTGAGACCAAGGGTGGAAAGCCCCTGCCGAATTTGCAGCGCGTCGCTGCTACGAAAGTGAATCCGCGGCTCGGGGTCAGCGACCACCACAGTCACCTCGCCGATCTCTGCCAATTGATCGGATCGGTCGGCCAGCGCGGTCGATAGCGAAAGGATCTCCGAACTCTGGGCCAGTGAGGCGTCGACATAGAGGTAAAGAGCGCCGTCGTCTTGAGCGGCAGCATTCTCTTGGCTGAGCGCTGCCGCACTATGGGTTGCGAGCCACAGCAAGGCGGTCAGTGCGACACGGTACGAACGGTTGTTCTTGTACATTTTATTAGTAGTCTTTGGAGGTCTGAAACACGCGGCGGGATGATCCCCAAGCTCGCCTTTTTGAATGATTTTGAACTTCTGTCCCCTGGGCTGGCGTTTGCAAGACGGATGCCGCGCCACCAGCGCTGATTAGGGTCATCGATGCCTTCTGCTATAGGTATGATGGTTTGCATTGGGAGCTATTCATGGAAGCTGTTAGTTACTCGATCATGCAAACGCCGGTTGGTGATCTGGGCTTGGTCGTTGGTTCGAGCGGCGTGCTGATGCGAATCGACTTTCTGGCGGTGGAGTCGTCGATTCCACATTGGACCGACCACTTGGCGGCGTTGGACTTGGAACCGGTCCATGACGATCGAGCGACCGAAACAATTCGCCGTCAACTACAGCAGTATTTCGATCATCAACGGAATGACTTTGATTTGCCGCTAGATTTGCGAGGTGGCTCTTTTGAACAGTCGGTGTGGCAGGCTCTAACTAGTATCCCCTATGGTGTTACCTGGAGCTATGGTCAAGTCGCCGATAAGTTGGGCGACTCGGGTGCTTCTCGGGCAGTTGGCCACGCCAATGGTCAAAACCCCATCCCGATCATCATTCCCTGCCATCGGGTAATCGGTTCGGATGGATCTTTAGTCGGCTACGGTGGGGGACTGGCGATCAAGGAATGGTTGCTAGTCCACGAGGGGGCGTTGTTGTGCCCGCTTCCCAAACCGAAGTAGTGGACTGCGACTTAAAGGCTGGTCTTGCGCGGTTTGGTCACCGACCAGCGCCCAGGCCCTGCGATCATGATCGTGATCAAGGGCACGAGGTAGAGGATCGCCAGTTCCCGTTCGGCAAACTGAGCGCCCGCCAAGTGTATGAAAAGGGCTACCCCCATCGTGGTTGCCATCACTACAGCCGCCCAGCGACTGTAGAAACCGAGAATTAGGGCCAACGCTGCGACCACTTCGCCCAAGATCGCCAGGCTGAGGCTAGCGGTGGAGCCGATCCCCAGCGGATCGGGGAACGCGGCAGATAACTCGGCAAATTTCACCAGCTTGGGAATTCCGTGGCCAAAGAGCATCGAGGCGCCGGTGCCGACGCGAAGGACGAATAGAGCAAGGTCGGTGGTTCGCACGGCGGTGATTGTAACCCGCTCAGCACTTCCCCGACCCTACGATCCGAGGTCTCGGGTAGAGGCTCTGGGTCGATGTTGTTGATCCACTTCAGTCTGGCGAACGGCGGCGTTTTCTCTCTTTCAAGACTGTTTAGTAGTTGTCAAGATTCGGCCATCGCCCTGGCGCGCAGTGGCACCCATGGAGTCGAAATGCTCCAACAACGGAATCGCCCACTTGCGGGAGAGGCCGTAGCGGCCTTTGAACTCACCCACGGTGAAGCTCTGCCAGCCGCTGCCCTGAAGGTCGCTGAGGGTCCGCTGGATGGTGCTGGCCGAGAGCCAAAGTCCACTCGGCAGTTTGACCGCCGTCCCTTGCCTCATGAGGTAGTGCAGCAGCCCTTCAATGACTTGGGGTTTGGCGTCCAGCTTGCGCGCCAACTCTGCCGGGGATGGAACCGTGAAGCCGAGGTCATCGAGTTCCTGGGCGAGGCGATTTGCCAGGGTCTTTTGGGCTGTGTTGAGACTTGATCCGGACTGCGGTCGACGGACGTACTGGCCGCTGATCTCGATCAACTGCATCGAGGCTAGAAGGTCCAGGTGGGCTTGTGGGCTTGCTGTGCTCGGGAGAAGTCGTCGGATGAACTCGGCCTTGGGCATGCCTGGTTCCAGGGGCTGGGCTCGATGAAACTCGTCGAGTTGCGTGGCGGCGGATTTGGAAAGTTCTTTGATCACCTGTGGCGCGGCCCATTGTTCGCCATGGAGTTCGATCAGATGACCGTCGGCGGTGAGTCGTTTGAGGCTCACCGTTGCCAGCTCGGCAGGTTGTCCAAGTCTGCGTGCTACTTCTTGGGTAGAAACGCCGGAGCTTCGCTTGTCGGCTGCCCACCAGCGCATCAGGCCATCGTCGCCGCTTTTCAAGAGTGCCAGTGCGGTTGCCATTCTTTGGCCTCTGGGTCGACGCCAAGCAGGGTCCACAACCACCAGACCTCCCAGAGTCGAGGCGGGGGAAGGGCGGCGGAGAATGGCCCGATCACCCACCGCGATAGCCGTGCGTTGGCCGATGATCAGTTCGACCCAGCCAGTTTCCCCGGCGTGGATTGTGCCGGCCAAAGGGCGCACCCTGGCCGCCAAGTCGGCGGAGAACAGGTGCAGCCGGACGTCACGCGTTGACTCAAGGTCGGGAGCGTCTGAAAGCAAGGTCAACTGCCCCGCGATCACTTTGCTGGTGAGGTAGCCGTCGGGCTCTACCAGCTGGGTTCCTCGCGGTACTTGGTCAGGGTGCGCTCCGGAAATTTGCAGCGCTATCCGCTCGCCCACGGAAGCGGTCGGACGCGGTTGGCCATGAACTTCGATTTGTCGCACTTTGACCTTGGAAGCGCTACCGTTGATCGACAACTCGGCCCCCTCGGCGACTTGACCAGCAGCGGGAGAAGCGGTGACCACGCTGCCACGACCGAGTACCTGGAAGGCTCGATCCACCGGCAAGCGAACGGGCCGGTGATCGGCTTGTGTTTGTTCGCCGGCCCGCAGCAAGTCTGCCTTGAGGTCTTCCAGGCCCTCTCCGGTGACCGCTGAAACCCGATGGATAGGGGCGTCGAGATAGCCATGCTTTGAGATGAATTCCCGGATTTCAGCACTGACTAAGTCCACCCACTCAGCATCCGCGCTGTCTATTTTGGACGCCGCGATGATGATCTGTTCGATCCCCAGCAAGCGCGCTATCTCCAAGTGTTCAATAGTTTGCGGTCTGACTCCTTCCTGAACGTCGATCACCAGCAGCAAAGTGCGAATGCCGCCCAGTCCCGCCAATGCGTTGTGCAGAAATCGCTCATGCCCTGGGACGTCAACAAAACTGAGCTGGGTGGATCCTTCGGTGAGATGAGCGAACCCAAGATCGAGAGTGATGCCTCTGGTTTTTTCTTCAGCCCAGCGATCGCAGTCAATGCCGGTTAGGGCTTTGATCAAGCTGGTTTTGCCATGGTCGACGTGACCGGCGGTGCCGATGATGATCTTGTTCAAAACAGGTCGGCTCCAGTACTCAACCTTCCGAGGTGGATCACGCTGGTGCGCAGGATCGGCTAGTCACCGAGAGCTTCGCGAGCCAGGCGGCTGACGGTACCGCCATCGGTTTGCCCGGCGTAGCGCGCCATGATCTCTTTCATCACCTGGCCTAGGGCGCGTGGTCCGGACAGATCCTGCTCAGTGATCAAAGCATCGATCGCAGAGCACAAAGTTGCTTCATCGACCTGAGCTGGTAGATATTCTTCCAGAATCGCCGCTTCGGCCCTTTCTTGTTGCGCTAGCTCGTGGCGTTCGCCGGCCTGGTACTGCTCGGCGGCTTCCGTACGACGTTTGAGTCCGCGCCGCACCAAGGTCGCGAAGTCTTGGTCGGACAGTTCGCCACCGTTGGCGATCGTTTGATTCTTAACATCGGTGAGCAGCAATCGTAGCGTCGAAGACCGAATTCGGTCACGCTCTTTCATCGCACGATGCAGGTCCGCTTGGAGAGATTCTTGGGTAGTCGGCATGGGTCGATTATAGGGTGGTTGGGAATCAGTGAGGTTCACCGAATGGCCGGGGTCAGCCGATTAGGCCCCAGACCAGGTGTTCGACTGGATTAGATTCTTCTGGGGAGCCGCAGCGAAACAACGGTGCCACGCGGCTGGTTGTCGCGTACCTCGATCGCCCCCTGGTGTTCGCTGATGATGCGTTCGGCGATCGCCAGCCCTAACCCTGATCCGCGGCGCTTGGTGGAAAAGTGGGGAAGGAACATCTTGCTCTTTTGTTCGTCGGAGAGGCCAATGCCATTGTCGGCCACTTCCAGGACTAGCGCGTCGCCGTCGGTGGTGGCCGACAGAGTGACAATGCCTTGATTTTCTGCGTCGGCGGCAGCGTCCACAGCGTTCTCGACCAGGTTATTGAGCACCCGCCGAATCTGATCGCGATCCACGACTGCGCTGCCAATCTCACGGTCACCGATGGCGGTGACACTGACCCCAGGCATGACGTCCTGGTAGAAGCGAGCGGTGGAGTCGATCAGGTCGACAATGTCGGTAGGTTTGGGGCTCGGCGGAGCCAGGCGTGCGTATTGGGAAAATTCATCCACCATCCGTTTCATGGTCTGCACTTCTGCAACGATGGTGTCCGCCGCGTCGGTGACCGCGAGTGGCAGGTCGACATCGTTTGCCAGTGACTTTTTCTTCAGCCTCTCTGCAGAGAGTTGGATCGGGGTGAGCGGGTTGCGAATTTCATGGGCTACTTTGCGCGCCGCATCCCTCCAGGCGCCACTTTCTTTGGCTTGAATCAGGTTGGTGAGATCTTCGAGAACCATGACGCGCCCGGTGTGGTGACCCTCGGTGTCACGCAGTTCTCGCAGCTTGACGTCAAAGACTTTGAGTCGTCCGCCCACGGTTGCCCGGATCTCACTGCGCCGTTGCTCGATCGGCCCGGTCGCGATCTCGGCTAGGGAGTCCAGGCCTAGGTCGGTCAGCACTTCGGCGATTGGGTGGCCGAGTATCGGTCCAGAACCCAAAGCCAACAACTCCCGTGCGACCCGGTTGAGCACTGTGATTCGCGATTGATCATCGATGGCGATCACTCCGGCGGCAACACCCTCGTTGACTGCTTGGGCCAAGGCGCGTTCTGCCTGGGTTTCGCGGTGGGCGGTTTCCACGGCTTGGTCACGAGTCTCTAGCTCGTCTGCCATCGCGTTGAAGCGCGCGGTCAGCAGGCCGAGTTCATCCCCCGACTCGGCGTCGATCCGGTGTTCGAGGTCGCCCCGCGCTAGCCGTTCGGTGGCTTTTTCTAAAGCCCCAACCGAGCGGTCGAAATGTTCGCCGACCGATCTGGCGATGACGAAGGTGAGTGCCGGACCAACTAGCCCCAAGATCGCCAACAGGCTGTATCCCAGGATCGTCCACTTTTTCTTGTCGAGTTCGATTCTGCGTAGGCCTTGATAGGCCTCGACCAAAGTTCTCCTTTGGTCCACCACACGTGGTTCCAACACGTTCCCTACCAAAATCACCGTCGCTGGGTCGGTGTCGGCGAGTCGTTGGCCGGCGATCACCAGCCGACCCCGCTGGCGCGGCGGCATGCGAACCGCTTCGCCGTCGGCTATTACGTTGGCCAGAAATGCGCTGCCTGGCTCGGGTAGATCGCCCAATCCGGCGTCGGGGTCGAGCACTGCGTGGACGAACGCGTTGCCTTCATAGACCGCCAAATAGTCGATGTCGAAGCGCTCCAGCAGGCCGCGCAGGTGACGTCCCAAGCGGTCCGGGGAGAGCGAGGCAACGTTTGCCTCGGAGGCAGCGGCGACCAGGCGAGCGTCGCGTTGGGTTGTACTTTCCACCTGTTCGGCAAACGCCTGGGCCAGGGAGTGCCCCTGGGTTAGCACCGACTGCATGGTTGGGTCTGACCACACCCGTTCTACGCCTTTGATCATCAAGACTCCGACACCCATCCATAACAACAGAGAGATCATCGAGGCGAGGTAAATCGTCAGCCACAGCGAGCCGAATACCCCATGGCGAAAATGGCGCCGCCGCATCCACAGCCGAGCCCCGGCTCGCAGCACCGCGGCGAACAGGATCAAGGCTGCGACCAGCGTGATCGCCAGCAAGATCCAAAGCGAATTTCCTTCCAGCCCGCGACCACTGAAGGGGTCAGCCTTTCTTTGAAAGAAATCGATCAGCAGCGGCAACGCGATCAGGATGACGATCACGCCGAGGGCAATCAACCTGCCGTCCAAGGAACGCGGCGGTCGCTGATCAGGGCTCATCTTTGAGTGCGTGGCGAGCGAGCGATCATGACTCTGGTTCGGGCTGTTCGAGGGCCGGCCGTTCGAGGACAGAGTCCAGGGTCAAGGGCGTCGTTTGCCACGCACTCGCGGCCACAGCCGGGAACACCCACAGCCAAGTTCGACGCCGGGTGACCAGTCGAGCGCGCACGATCGGCGACGAACCCAGACTGAGGTCGGCCACCTGTAGGACCACGAACTCAGCCAATTGCGAGACCATCGGCTCCAACTCTTCGACGCTTCGAGCTGCCGAGACGTCAATCAGTTCGCCGTCGATGCGTCGGGTGACCGTGTACTCTCGGGTGACCGCGTCGTAGACCGTCTGCAGTTCTACCTGGGCGGAAGCCAATGACTTGTTGAACCATCCAGGCCGCTCGTTACGCACCTCGACCTCAAACTCAAGATTGATCGGAAGTCCGGACTCAAGGCGGCTCAAACTGTTGGGGTCGAGGACCTGGGTGGCAAGCAGGTCGACGTACAAACGCCCTTCTCGGACAACTGCAGAAAGTTGCGAGATCGCTGGGTCGTCGCCGTCGTCCGCCGCCACGGTCGCAGGAGCAAGGAGGACGAGGACGATGAGACCCGCTAGGGCTGAGGCCTTAAGGGCGCTCGGGGCGCTCATCCGGCGGGACTCTAGCACGCGAAGAAGAAGGTAGACTGCGCGGTTCGGGCCCCAACTGGAGTTCCCGTTCAACCCGAATTCCTCATGAGTCACAAAGTTCTCGCCGCTAATCGCCGTGCACGCCACGAATACCATATCGACGAAACACTCGAAGCGGGGGTGGTTCTGGCCGGAACCGAAGTGAAGTCGATCCGCGCTGGGCGCGTCCAGTTGCGCGACGCCTACGTCGAGATCCGCAGCGACGAGCCGTGGTTGGTGGGAGCCCATATCTCTCCCTATTCGCATGGCACCGATGCCAATCACGATCCAGAGCGGGTTCGCAAGTTGCTCTTGAGTCGGCGTGAGATTGACCGCCTAGCAGGTGCGATTCAACGCAAAGGGCAAACCGTGGTGCCCCTGTCGGTCTATCTCAAGGGGCACTTGGTGAAAATTGAGATCGGGGTCGCGCGTGGCAAGCAGTTGCACGACAAACGCGCGGCTGCAAAGAAACGAATCATGGATCGAGAAGCAGAAGAGGCGATGGCGCGGAGGCAGAAGTGACGGAGTACATCGGTATCCGCGGAGCGCGCGAACACAACCTCAAGAACATCAACCTGGAGATTCCGCGCAATCAGTTGGTGGTGATCACCGGGGTATCGGGTTCCGGCAAGTCATCCCTGGCTTTCGACACTTTGTTTGCCGAGGGCCAACGACGCTACGTCGAATCTCTTTCGTCCTATGCCCGCCAGTTTCTCCAGCAGACAGAAAAACCGGATGTCGACGCGATCGAGGGGCTGTCGCCGGCGATTTCGATCGAACAGAAGTCGGTGTCGAGAAATCCGCGCTCAACGGTCGGTACGGTGACCGAGATTCACGACTATCTCCGCTTGCTGTTTTCTTCGATCGGTATACCTCATTGCCCCAAATGTGGATTGGTGGTGCAACCCCAGACGGTGCAGCAGATGGTCGATCGGGTGATGAGTTTTCCCGAGGGCACACGGGTGGTGCTGTACGCCCCCTACGTGCGCGGGAAAAAGGGAGAGTACCGCCGGCAGTTGGAAAGGATGGCCAAGGAAGGCTTCATCCGTGCGCGGGTCGACGGTGAGCTGGTGGAACTCTCGGGCGACCCACCCAAGTTGGACAAAAAGCGTAGACACGACATCGACGTCGTGATCGATCGATTGGTGATCAAGCCAGAGGTCGAACAGCGCGCCGCCGATTCCATCGAAACCGCGCTCAAGGTCTCCTCTGGGCTGTTGGCGGTGGCTGCCGAGGGGTACGACGAGGAGCTACTGTCGCGAAACTACGCGTGCTCCAACTGTGGCAGCGGTCTGGCCGAAGTGACTCCGCGGTTGTTCTCGTTTAACAGCCCTCACGGCGCCTGTCAGGAGTGCAACGGCCTCGGCACCTTGATGCGGGTGGACCCGGACAAGGTGATCGCCGACCCTGAACGAGGGATTTCCGCAGGGGCGATCGCACCGTGGCCTGCGGGTTCCAAGTCTTGGCGGATGCGCATGATCGAAACCCTGGCCGCGCATCTTGGCTTCGATCTCGATACTCCGTGGAATCGGCTCCCCGCCAAGGTGAAAGAGACCATCTTGTTGGGCAGTGGCGACATCGAGCTGACCTTTGAGATTCAGGGGAAGAAGTCCAATTATGCCTGGGAAGGTAGCTACGAAGGGATTGTTCCGCTTTTGACCCGTCGCTATCACGACACCGACTCGGCAATGGTCCGTGCTGAAATTGAACGCTACATGTCGATTCAGGTTTGCCCTTCCTGTGACGGGCATCGCCTGAAGCCAGAGGCGCTGGCGATCAAGGTCCATGGCGCTTCGGTCTCCGACTGGTCCAGGATGTCGGTTGCGGCGCTGCGCAAGGAGTTGGATCAACTCAAGCTGCAATCTCGCGAGCAGGAGATCGCGGGCAAGATTATGAAAGAGGTAATGGACCGGCTGCGGTTCCTAGACGACGTCGGGGTTGGCTATCTGACCCTAGAACGATCCTCGGGCACGCTGTCGGGAGGCGAGAGTCAAAGAATTCGTTTGGCGACGCAAATTGGCTCCAAGTTGATGGGGGTTCTCTATGTCTTAGACGAGCCGTCGATTGGGCTACATCAGCGCGACAACGATCGACTAATCCGCACTCTCCAAGGGATGCGCGATCTGGGCAACTCAGTATTGGTTGTTGAGCACGATGAGGCCACCATTCGTGCTGCGGATTGGGTGATTGATTTGGGACCTGGCGCCGGGGTCCACGGGGGAGAAGTGGTTTCTCAAGGGCTGCCGGGCGAAATCGAGAAGACCTCGGACTCGTTGACCGCCCAGTATCTGCGGCGCGAGAAAGTGATTCCCATTCCCGAACAGCGACGTCCTGGGTCGGGCGGTGAGGTTGTGGTGCGCGGAGCCCGCCACAACAACCTGAAAGAGATCGATGGGCGATTCCCTTTGGGCATGCTGATCGCAGTCACTGGCGTCTCTGGGTCCGGCAAGTCGAGCCTGGTTAACGAAATCCTCTACCCAGCTCTGGCGCAAGCTCTGTATAGGTCCAACGAACGCCCCGGCGATCACGATCAGATTGACGGACTGGACCAGTTGGACAAAGTGATTGGCATCGACCAGAGCCCGATTGGGCGCACGCCACGATCCAACCCGGCGACCTATACCAATGTTTTTGGAGCGATTCGCAACCTGATGGCTCAAACTCCGGAAGCTCGAGCGCGCGGTTACAAACCGGGTCGCTTTAGCTTCAATGTCAAAGGCGGTCGGTGCGAGGCGTGCAGCGGGGATGGACAACTTAAGATCGAGATGCACTTCCTGCCCGACGTCTACGTCACCTGCGACATCTGTGGCGGAAGCCGCTATGACCGGGAAACGTTGGCGGTGACCTACAAGGATCGCAATATAGCTGAGATTCTAGATCTCACAGTCGAAGAGGCCAGGGTCTTTTTCGCTCACATTCCTGCGATCGAACGGATCGTCGGCACTCTGGACGACGTCGGTCTGGGATACCTGCGCCTGGGGCAACCGGCGACCACCTTGTCCGGCGGGGAAGCCCAGCGCACTAAGTTGGCGCGCGAGCTGTGCAAGCGTGCCACGGGGCAGACGCTTTACATTCTGGATGAACCCACCACAGGGCTTCATTTCGACGACATCGCCAAGCTCCTGGCTTTGCTGCATCGACTGGTCGATCGCGGCAATACGGTGGTGGTGATCGAGCACAATCTAGACGTCATCAAGACCGCCGACTGGATTCTCGATCTAGGGCCTGAGGGCGGGGACGGTGGCGGGATGGTGATTGCTGAAGGTACGCCGGAGCAGATCGCTGCGAGCCGCAAGGGCTACACCTCAGCTTATCTGCGGCAAATGCTGAGCTAGATCGCGGTTAAGACCCTGGGGCACCGTCCATGTTGCAAATCTGGCGCAGCATTCGCGATCCTGGCAACGGCGCGATAAGCTAATTTGATAGAGGCGTTTGGAGCGTCAAGAAATTAATGAGTCCGTTCGGAGTCACCTTTAGCGACAAGCGGCGCACGCTGCAATTGGAGACTCTCTACGACCTCGCTCTGCACGTCTCCGGTCCAGAGCCCGAGTTGGTAGAAGGGGTTCTTGAGCGTGTTTGTTCAGTGTTGGATCCGTCGGCGGCGGTTGCTTGGACCACACCGAAGCCAAGCGTGGATGGCATTGTCGATGGCGTGCCGGGGGCGCTGGCCCACGTTGGCTGGGGAATCAAGCAGCCGGATTTGTCCTCTGTGCTGGCTTCCGATTTGTGGCAAGGGGCGCTTTCTCAAGGGTTGACCCAACAACTGGATCGAGGTCAATTGGCTGGATTGGAGCATCAGAATCTGCTCGCGGCGCCGGTGATGCAGGGCGGTGATTGTTTGGGAATGCTGGCGGTGATCGACAAAGAAGATCGCGCTGGCGGGGTCACTCGTTTCTCTGACGAAGATCGTCGATTTTTGGAGTCGGTGGCGGTGTTGATGGCTCGAGCGGTGGCAGGGGTGAGGCGGGTCAATGCCCTGTCGGCGCGCAATCAGTCCCTGGAAGAAGAAAATCGTGCCTTGCGCTCAGCTTGGACCGAAGTGGACATCGGCACTCAAGTGGTAGCCCATGCTCGGCCACTTGCGGAGGCAATGGAAATCCTCGGCCGGGTCGCCCCTCGGGTAATCAGTGTTTTGGTCCGTGGCGAAAGCGGAACCGGTAAGGAGCTGATGGCACGGGTGGTTCACGGTCTCTCTGGTCGGTCGGGTCCGTTGGTGGCGATCAATTGCGCGGCGCTCCCCGAATCCTTGCTGGAGAGCGAGTTGTTCGGAATCGAGCGCGGGGTGGCTACCGGAGTTCGCGAACGCCGAGGTCAGTTTGAGTTGGCCGACAGAGGAACGCTGTTCCTGGATGAAATTGGCGACTTGGAGCCAGCACTACAGGTAAAGCTGTTGCGCGCCTTGGAGGAGGGAACGATCACCCGAGTGGGTGGCATGCGGCCAATCAAGGTGGATGTTCGGGTGGTCTCGGCAACCCACCAAGACTTGGAAGCCAAGCTGGTCGACGGGTCGTTTCGTGAGGACTTGTACTACCGCCTAAAAGGGGTTGAAGTGCGAGTCCCTCCGTTGCGTGAGCGCCGTGAGGACATCCCCTACTTGGTCCGCCACTTCGCCAAGAATTTTGGCGAGCGCGAAAACATGCAACCGTCAACGTTTTCCCCAGAGGCAGTCGCACTACTGGTTGCCCACGATTATCCGGGCAATGTTCGTGAGTTAAAGAATCTGGTCGAGGCCGCGCTGTCGCTCGCTAGCGAAGCAGAAGTGGGCGCCGAAATGGTGCGCTCCCTGCTGGGTTCAGCTTCTGATCTGTTGGGTCCAACCCCCTTGGATCTTCAGACAGTCGAAAAGCGCCACATCAAGCGCGTGCTGGCAGTCGCCGGCGGAAACAAGTCTCGTGCGGCGCGCCTTCTCGGGATCGACCGCAGAACACTGCAGCGCCGCGGATTTTAGCGGCGTTTCGCCCCTTGTGTGGCAAATTGCCCCTATTGATCATTTCGTGAGGCAATCTGGGCCGATTGTTACGAATTGTTTTTAGATTTTCCCAGGAGAGAGACATTATGCCGCATGTAGTTTCTCGGTGTGTTCTGAGAGGGATAAACTCCAGGATTCTTAAGTGCGGAATTTAAAGCACTTAGAGAACCATTAGGGAAGGCTGAGGTAGGCTGGCAGGGGCCTTGCGATGCTGTCAGGCGATGTTGGATACCCTGCACCTGCGCACAGCAGAATCTACCTACTCCGAGGTTGGCGGTCGTTTACGACCGGTTGCTGTGTTGCGCGCGTGGGTTCCCGCGGTAATCGCAGTGTTTGGCTTACTTCTGGTTTCGGACGCGCTTAGCCCAGTCGCACTGATCCTGTTGCAGCTGTTCTTGGCGTTTTAGAGTGCTTCGGCGTCTAGGTCGGTTGCCGTCCATGAGTCCCGTTTTCAAAAGTCAAAGCAAGAGTCTCAATCAAGGTCAAAGCCTCGATCGGTCGATGGTGCCGCGGATCGAGAGTTGGAGTTCTGCCTTCGATAGCGGAGAATAGGCGCTCCTCATGCCCCGTCCAGAAGAACAAGATGTCGAGCTGACGCTTCCCATGGAAGCGGACATGGAGGTTTCGGCAAGCCAGACCGCGAGCGCGGTGGCTAGTTTTATGGGCCTTGATGCAGACAAGGCTGACGAGGTTCGGATCGCCGTCGTCGAAGCTTGCATCAATGTCATCGAACACAGCGCGGCTGAGGATCGCCATGTCTATCTGCGGTTCCGGGTCAAGCCGGAGTTTCTGCAGGTAGAGGTGAAGGACCGCGGCGTTGGTTTTGACCCTGGATCGGTTGCCGATTCCAAGATCGAAGATAAAATCCACGCCACGCGGAAACGGGGTTGGGGGATGCAGATTATCCGCGGCCTGATGGACGAGGTAGAGTTCCAGTCTGGTGAGGCTGGAACCACCGTCATCATGAGGAAAATGCGCTAGGAACAAAGACGATGACCGACCAGCTAAAAATACTTGTAGAACGGCGTGACGGCCTCGCGGTGATTTACACCGATGGTTACATCAACAACCAGGGCGGCGAGGAAATCGCCAAGCACGCCTCGGAATTAATGGCCAGCGGTGAGCGCACCTTGTTGCTCAATTTGGCGCGCACCAAGATCGTCAACTCGATTGGCATTTCTATCTTGATCGAAGTGCTGGAAAACATGATCGAGCGTGAGGGGCGCCTTGCCTTTTGTGATCTAACACCGACCATCGAGAAGACCTTCCACATTATGGGCTTAGCCCAGTATGCCGGCATCTACCAGGATGAAGCGAGTGCGGTCGAATCGCTGGCTGCGGCAACCGACCCAGCTGAATAGAGACTTTGATGAGGGTGCCCACCGCAGCTAGCCTGGGGTCGTTGCAAACCCAATCTCCAACTGCAGACGTCCGGGCAGCGCTCGAAGACCTGCTGCTGTGCTATTCGGCAACCGGGGCTGCCGCCTATGTACCTTCCGACCACGGCGACT
This sequence comes from Candidatus Multivoradales bacterium, assembly GCA_965248055.1. Lineage (GTDB taxonomy): Bacteria > Acidobacteriota > Thermoanaerobaculia > Multivoradales > JAHEKO01 > CBDCXF01. The sequence goes on along the minus strand of CBDFIJ010000004.1, from coordinate 1,154,032 downwards.
ACGTGCGCTGGGTGGGAGTGGGAGACGGGACCCCGGAACGATGGACCAGCGACGACGATGGACCCGCGATCCAAGTCGATGGCGGATTGATCGCCTTTTCCGCCGATGCTGAATCTCGAGAACAACGACCCCCATCCGTGACGCTGGTCTCGGCGCTGCTGCGCGGCCAACACCTGGAGCGCGAAATCAAACATCGACGTTTCCAGTCGGGGCTGGATGACGTGCGCCTGCAGTCGCTCTACGACGTTGGTTTGGCGATTGCCTCGACCTTGGACCGCAGTCAATTGATTGAGGAAATCTTGTTGCGTACGGTGGCACTCTTGGACGCCCGCCGCGGTGCCTTGTACCTGTTTGAAGATGGCGAGGCGAAGCTGGCCGGAACGGTCGGCGGAGATGCCCTAGACCGTATCGAAGCGACGCCCGAACAATTCGAAGGCCTGAGCGACAAAGTGGAGAGTTTGGGTTTGTTGCCCGGTGCCTCTCACGTCTTGGCTCGGCCGATCGAGGCCGACTGCCGACAACTGGGTCTGTTGGTGGCCGGAGACAAAGAGAGCCGCAGTGGCGTGGGTCCTTTTTCCTCAGCCGATGCCCCCACCCTAGGTCTGTTCGCCAGCCAGGCTGCGATCGCCTTGGAGAACGCTCGATTGCATCGTGAAGCCTTGGACAAGGAGCGTCTGGAGCGCGAGATGGAGCTGGCTTCGGAAATCCAAGATCGCTTGCTGCCGCGGGAACTACCAACCCTGGATGGCTATCAGTTTGCCGCTTGGAGTCAGTCGGCGCGGCACGTGGGCGGCGATTATCACGACCTCATCCTGCTGCCCGGAGAGCGGGCGGCATTGCTCGTTGGTGACGTCTCTGGCAAGGGGGTTCCGGCTGCGTTGTTGGTGTCGACCATTCACTCGGCGTTGCGACTCTCGCTGGACCAATTCGGCGTCAGCCAGGAGCTACTCAGCCGTCTCAATAACCACATTGCGGCCTACAGTGCGGCCAACAAGTTCGTAACCTTCTTCATCGCTGAAGTGGGTCCCAACGGTGCCGAGTTGCTGTATGGCAATGCCGGGCACAATCCAGCACTAATAGTGTCCTCAGACGGGGCCACTCGGGAGCTGGGTTCGGGGGGGATGCCGCTGGGAATGATCGCCGGGGCGCCCTACCGAACCGCAACTGCGGCGATGGCGGTGGGAGATATCTTGTGCATCTACTCCGACGGCATCACCGAGGCGGCTTCTACCGAGGGAGCGGAGTTCGGCCTCGATCGACTCAAGACCGTTCTCACCGATTCCAAAGACCAGCCGGTAGCGGTGATCGTCGACCGGATTCGTTTGGCGGTGGAATCATTTTCGCGCGGCGCGCCGCAAGCCGACGATGAGACGCTATTGGTTGCCAAGCGCGTGCACTAGTTGATTACCGCACAGGTCGTTACTGCGCCAGGTTGTTGCCACTAAGCCAATCCTGGCCGAACGCGCAGATTATCGACTCCCGAAACCACCATCGACGGCCCGCTCCAACTGCCGAGTAAGCTCTCTGGCGACCAAGTTGCGGTGGTCGTACCGAGACCGGAGATCGCCGCCCCGACCCGCAGCAGACTGTCCTCCCAGATGAGGTCGAATACCGGCGCTTCGCGTTTTCCGTCGACGATGCGACGCACATTGGAAGCATGAGCGCGAAACAGCATCCGTTGGCTGTCAAAGCACTCAATATGGCTAATCCAGCCGATCCACAGGCCTCCGTTTGCCGAATGCAAGACCTGGTCGTCGTCCAACTCTCCTGAACTCAAGAACAAGTGGCTGGCGCGCGAATCATTGCCAGCCACCGAGTGCCCGGTTGCCTTGAGGCCAAAGATCGCCGCTTGGCGAAGATCCAATGCTGGACCTTGCGGAACACCCTTTTTAATCAGCGAGACACGTCGCTTGCGGCAGCCTTCAAAGTCGATCGGCAGCGCTAGGCCTTTGGGGTCGGTTCCGTCGTCGATCAGAGAGATTCGAGAATCAAATACCTGGGTTCCAGAGTATTTGCGCAGAAACGATTCCTGCGGTCGATAGGCCGACGCCGAAAATCCTGCGTCGTGGATCAACCCCCAGATGCGCGCGGTTGCCTCGGGCCCCAAGGCGATTGGAACTCCGCCCTCGGGCAGGTCGGCGATGTCTCCAGAGGCGTCGCGGTCGCGCGCGGTTTGGTAGACCGTTGCCAACCCACTCTTGTCGAGCTTGCGCCACGATCTAGCGGCCCTTCCCGCGCCCATCCTGCGGCCGCTCCAGACTTCCAACGCCAGCCCAGAGACTCGTGTCCCAGTCTCCAAGCCGCGGCTGTTGACGATCGCAATGTCGGTGCCTCCCCAGCGCATGGCATGACGCTCTCGTCGTTTTCCCAGGCTGCCCAGGAGTTTCTTGGCACCGCTCACCGACAGCTGATCGATCGCCGGGTCAACGTGACTCTTGAGATCGATCGGCATCGACTCGCTGCGCGGGGCAAAGGACTTGAGCGGACTTGCCGAGCGGCTCCTAGAGTGGGCGACCGATTGGCGCACCGTGTCCTCGATTGACAGTTCTGGGCTCAACACCGCTCGGTGAGACCCGAGCCGTTTGTTGTCTAGCGTTCTCACCAGAATCGTCGAGTCGCCCAATGTGTGTACCTTGGTCGAACGACCATGGCTGCCCATCGACAACCGTTGGCTGTGGATCCACGTCAACTCCGTTTCATCTGCGCAGGAGCGGCGCAGCGCCTTGTTGAGGCGATCCAAGACTTCCTCGAACGTTGGTTTCGGCTGAACGGGGTCCGGTGTCGTATCCCGAGAAGGTTGGTTGCTCATGCTGCCCATAATTGTCCGTTTTCTCCCGCGCGAATGGTCTCTCGTCGCAGCGATCCCATACGCTCTGGCTTGGTGTGGCCGGAGACTTTGACGTAGTTGTCACTGGTCCCGATCGCGGTGTGGTTATCCCAACTTTCCCACAAGACCTGCAATTGACGCCCGAACTGCCGATCGTAAAATTTCCGTTCAGCAACCTCGGCCACCTGCAGCATCTGCTGCATCCGTTGGCGAATGACGCTGGGATCCAGATGCTGATCCAGCAAGTCAGCGCTGGTTCCTGGCCGCCGTGAATAGGGGAAAGCGTGAATCTTGGCAAACTGGATTCCAGACACCGTCTCTAACGATTCCGCGAATTCCTGCTCGGACTCTCCCGGGAAACCGACAATCACGTCGGTGGTTATTCCTACGGTCGGTTGGGCTTGCCGAATCGCCGCAACCAACTCCTGGTATTCAGCCGTTGAGTAAGGGCGTCGCATGCGCTCCAGTGTGGCATCAGCACCGCTCTGCAGCGAGAGATGAACGTGAGGGCACACCGAGCTATCTGCCAGCAGCTCCAACAGGCGGGAGTCAAAGTTCCAAGGAGCGATCGAGGTCAGGCGCAAGCGCGCTGGCGAGACCACCTCCAACACTTGTTCGACCAAGTCGTAGAGCCGCAGATCGCCCCATTCATAGGACGAAATCTGCACTCCAGTCAGCACGATCTCCTGTAGGCCATCAGCCACCAACGACGCCACCTCTTGCTTGATCTCTTGCGGCGAACGGCTGGTTTGCGCTCCCCGGGTAAACGGAATAATGCAAAAGGAGCAACGCATGTTGCATCCATCTTCGATCTTCACCGCGGCGCGGGAACGGCCAGCAGCGATTGCTGACTGGCCGTAGGGCAATTCAGGAACTATCTCCGCTCCGGCAAACTCAGGAAACGCGGTCAGCACCATGTCAACCAAATCGTCCTTCTGTTGGTTGTCGACCACCAGGTCGACCCCGGCCAACCGTGCAGCTTCCTCGGCTGAGCTGGTTGCATAGCAGCCGGTGAGCACGGTCTTGATTCCCGGTTGGACACGAGCACCCCTGCGCGCCAGTTTGCGCGAGCTGCGATCGGCAACGTGGGTGACGGTACAACTGTTGATCACGTGAACTTCCGCGGCATCGATTGACGGCACGATCTGATGACCGAGGGCGGTGAACTGCCGCCCCAACGCCTCGATTTCGGCTTGGTTGAGTTTGCAACCCAAGTTGGACAGATGAACACGCATCGGGCCCATTCTACGATCAGCCTGCGGCCTTTGTATCTACCGCTGGCCGCAGCAGTTTGGCAAAGCAGGTCATAGGGTCGCTGCTTTGTGGGTGTTCGTGGACGTCTCGCTCTGGCCCAGCCTGACTGAAACTACTTGACGGAGATTCTGCGTAGTTCTGGCGCAAGCCTTGCACTGTCCGCCTAATGAAGACGAGAATTTTCCCAAACCGTGGGATGATTCCACAGTCCAGGTTCTATTTTCCAGGGCTTGAATTGAAAAGCAAAAGACAATCCGCAACCATGCGCCCCATTCGCGAACAGCAAACTCAGACAGCAACTGGCGGCAGATCCCATCGGGGCTTGGCGCTGGCCATGCTCCTGGTCGCGGTGCCGCACTGGGCCCAGGCGAGCGATGTCTTTGCCGATTTTGAGCAGCGCACTGCCGAACGGCGGCAAATGGTGGATTCTCAGTTGAAAGCGCGTGGAATTGTCGATTCCGGCGTTCTCGGTGCCATGCAAGATATCCCTCGCCACGCATTTCTTCCAGGCGAGTTCAATGCCCGCGCCTATGAAGATGTGGCGCTACCAATCGGTCAAGATCAAAGTATTCCGCAGCCTTACTTGGTGGCCTTGACCGCCTCGTTGATGGATCTCGACCGGGACCAGAGAGTGCTGGAAATTGGCACCGGCTCTGGATACCAGGCGGCGATTCTGGCTTCCCTCGCGGGTGAGGTCTACAGCATTGAGATCGTGCCAGAATTGGCCGATCAAGCGCGCAGTTTGTTGTCTCGGCTGGGCTTTGACAACGTCGAAGTCAAGACCGGCGATGGCTATCAAGGCTGGCCGGAGAAGGCACCCTTTGACCGCATTTTGGTCTCCGCGGCTCCACGCAGCATTCCCGAGGCGCTGATCGACCAACTCAAGGTCGGTGGCAAGCTGGTGATTCCGGTGGGTGGCTATCTGCAGGATCTTTTGGTGGTCACCAAGACCGAAAAAGGAATACGCAAACGACGCGTCGATATCGTGCGCGTCGATCCGATGACCGAAATGCCAATGACGGAAAACCCGCTCTTGGCGCCGCCGTCCCGCCGCTAGTCAACCCTAGTTCGAACTCCGATCATCGATCCCAACATCTGGGTCGGTCACTCGCTGGGTGATCTGCTCTGGATCTTTGCGCTCGGCACCTTCGCCCCCCGATAAATCCGCCAGTTTTTGTTTTAGCGGGCGTATCCGCATGCGGAAAGAATTGGCTGCGCGATTGTACGAACCCACAGCTCGATCAAGGCTGGAACCAAGCTCTCCCAAGTTCTGAGCAAAAAGCGACACTCGATCGATCAAGGTCTCCGCTAGCTCGCCAATTGCGTGAGCGTTGGTCTCTAGCGCATTGCGTTGCCAGTCAAAAGCCACGGTGCGTAGCAAGGCCACCAGTATCGTCGGTGTTGCCACCAAAACCCGCTTGCGAAACGCGTCTAGCTGTAGATCACGGTCCGCTTTGAAGGCCTCCGCGAGGATTGCGTCGGCGGGCAAGAACAGCACCACGTAATCGACGTCGCCTTCCAGTTGGTCGGCGTACTCCCGACTGGACAACTGCTGTACGTGGCCGCGAATCACCTTAGCCAGTGAGGCCCTGCGTTGCTTAGCCGTGTCGGCGTCCTCGGTTTCGAGAATGTCCAAATAGGCGGACGTCGGCGCCTTGGCGTCCACCGCAATAAAGCGGTTGCCCGGCAGCGTGATGGTCAGGTCAGGACGTCCACCCCCTGGGAGACTGCCTTGATCCTGAAAGTCGACGTGCTCATTCATCCCCGCTATCTCCACCAAATTGCGCAGCGCAATCTCACCCCACCGGCCCCCGGCGGTCGATCCGCGCAGCGCAGTCGATAACGACGCTGTGTTCTGGCTCAAATCTTGGGTCTGGGTGACCAGCAGGCCAAGGTGTTGCTCCAATTTGCCGTAGGCCTTCGATCGCTGGCGCTCCAGGTCCACCGTTTGGGCGGTGAGCCGGTCCAAGGTTTCTTTCATCGGCTTTACTAGATGCGTGATCGCCACCTTGCGCGCTTCCAAATCGGAAGTCGCCTCCGAGCGGGCTTGGGTCAATCGTTGCTCAGCGAGTTTGAGGAATTGATCGTTATTGGCTTGCAGCGCCTCCGACGCAGCGGCGCGAAACACCGCCTCTTGTTGCTCCGCCAGATCAACCTGGCCCCGCAGCCTTTCTTCGGAGCGAGTTGCCTCCTTGGCGCGCTCAATCTCCAGTTTGCGAGTTCGAGCTTGGCCCATCATTAGCCCGATCAACAGACCGATCACCAAGCCAATGGCGGATGCGATCAAGAACGCCGGCCAGAACTCCATCCATTCGGTCATGAGCCTAGTTGAGCATGGATTGGGGGGGATTGGAACTTACTTGTTTGATTTGGTGGACCTCATATGCACGGAAATGATCTTTGGTCGAAGCGGAAACAGTGTGCAGATCACTAGTGCCTGATCGCGGTCGAAAGCGCGCTTCAGATCGGGGTTTTGATGGACGACTTGATCCAGCCCACGCATGAGTGCTCTGTAGTGGTGCATTCGAAAAGTGAAACACTGATCGAGGCAGTAATGTCGTTTGGCGTGTCGTTGCCCAAAACGCGTGGTGTGTTACTGTCATCTGATCAATCGTGTGTAGAACTGGTGGTCGATGGTGGTGTTTGCTGACTTCACAGATGTATTGACCGACTCGCTGCCTGAAGCGATAGGGGGTTTAGTTGCTGCGGCCGTACTCGCTGTTTTTGGGGTTGCAGTTGCGAGGCATAGGCGACGCAGAGTACAGGGCGCCGCACGGCGCTTGGTCAACGAACTACTTGCTGAACGTCTCTCATCGCTCTTCGACACTGCTCATCGAGTGGCTAGGACCGATGATGACGCCGCAGGGCTAGCTCTGATCTCAGCCATCATAGATCGCAAGGCCGAGTGTCGCATCGAAGTGATTGGCCGAGGGTCGCAATGGGTGGATCAGCGTACACGCGAGTATGTCTCTGCAGTGGCGGAGGCGATACTCCGTGGTGTCGATTACACCAGAATCCTCATCTTAGATGCAGAACTACCCGAAAATGGTCTCGTTTGGCTACTGCTGCTGGAACGATTCGCCGCGCTACCGTTATATCGCGGACGAGTTGCTTTGCACCCGGTACGCGTACAACAGAGCCAGGGCCTGACCTTGCAACTACAGATCGTAGATGAAACCTATTTACATCGCACCAATCGACACTACTCATCAAAAGAGCGAGGGGTCGCCCGTCGCGCGAACTCATTGTTCACGATTGGTCCACATGCGGACGTGGTCGAATGCTTGTCCGTCTTTCGCCAACATTTGTTGCGTCAGGGGCCGGCCCTATCTCATCGAGAGATCGTGGATCTAATAGAGGAACTGCTGACCACCATGGACCCCAGAAAATATGCAGTGAACTTCCATTGGAAGCTCGCGCTTGACGTTATCAAGTTCTTGGATGGTCTTGATGTTTCAAGGCTCCCTATTCGAGGGTTTGAATTTGTGGGTTCATTGATGCCGTTCACTTTTACGTTTGAGGCTGCTCAGCGCTATTGTGCTGATAGGCGCAATCGCGACCGCCCCCCCGTGGTTGTACCGTTCGAACGCCTTGACAAGGCAATGCACTTGTTTGAGGGCGGCACACTAGAGCATATCTGCATACCCGTAGAGAATACGCGGATAGACGAAGTCACTCCGCCTACAATGACCTCTGGCGCTGTTGAAAAGCTTAAAGATCACTATATACAAAGTGGCAGTATCAGGCTTGACGTGTCGTTTGTTCTTGCCGGTGCGTCACCGAGAGAGAGGCCGTCGCAAGTCGCAGCTGTCGATTCCGCATACCTGCAAGTGTATGACTACATGAAGAAGCGGGCGCGAGTACTCCCCCGAATACCAGAACCCCCTCAATCAAATTACCACGCAGCCTGGATCGCCTCTCAGGATCGCTCGGTCGCGGCCATCACTACCCAAAGTGCAGCAGTATTCTTCGGCTTGCAGACGTATGAGGTTCTAAAAGGCAAAGAAAGAAATGTCACGACGTTCTCCGTGTTTTCGCATCAACGAGCCAGCTAGGTTCCCAGACATAGGTGCCACTTATTAGGCGGGGTTATGTCAAGGGGTACATCTTTTCTTTCCGGGTGGGGGGCGTCCCGGTATTGAGTGATCAAAGAAAGGCAGCGCCAAAAGAACAGACATAGGTGCCACTTATTAGGCGGTGTTATGTCAAGGGGTACATCTTTTCTTTCCGGGTGGGGGCGTCCCGGTATTGAGTGATCAAAGAAAGGCAGCGCTAGTTTTTGGGTCTCATTAAGTAGGAGTCGATAACGCTCCAGCCACTCATCAGGATCTAGGCAGTCGAGTTATCAGTCCTCGGTACCCCAGGCAGTATCGTGCCCCATATTGACGCAGACAGAGGTGCCAGATGAGATGAGTCGGTCGGTCTCCAAGCTGGGACAATGTGCCAGTTTGGATCAACCAAAGAAATCGGCATCTAGCCGAGAAAGGAGACCGACCATGGAGTATCTTGGCATTGACGTTCACTCAAAGTACAGCGAGGTATGTGGGATATCTCAGGAGGGTGAGGTGACGGTTCGTCGTCGGATTTCGACGACGGAGACGTCGATCCGTGGGTTCTTCGGTTCTCGTGAGCGTGCACAAGTGACGCTGGAGAGCGGTCCGGTGACGCCGTGGGTATATCGGTTGCTGTGTGATCTAGGTCATGCGGTAACGGTAGTCAATCCCCGGCGAGTGCGTTTGATTGCCGAATCGACACTAAAGACCGACGGCATTGATGCCGAGGTTTTAGCTCGGCTGAGCCGATTAGACCTGGGGTTTCTGCGTCCGGTGTATCAGCGAAGCCCTGAGGCCCAGGAGCTTCGCACTCGTTTACGGGTGCGATCGGCTCTGGTTAAGTCTCGGACTTCGTTGATCAACGCGGTACGTGGGACTCTGCGTGCTCAGGGCTACCGGATGCCTTCGTGTGCGGCCAAGATTTTCATGGTGCGTTACGAATCGATGGGATTCGATTCGGGAGTATCAGAGGCCCTGGCTCCCTTGGTATCGACGATCGGTGAGCTGTCGGATCGGATCTGTGAGCTAGAGAATGACCTGAAAGCTCAAGCAAGTACCGATGAGCTTCTCGTTCGTCTGCAGACAGTGCCCGGGGTAGGGCCTCTGGTGAGCTTGGCTTTTGCCGGCTGGGTAGACAATCCAGATCGGTTTCAAAAGAGTCGAGATGTTGGAGCATGCCTGGGCTTGAGGCCCTCGCTTCGCAGCTCAGGAGGGCATGAGATCCGTGGCCGGATCACTCGGGAGGGGGATAGCGAGATGCGCCGACTCCTGGTCCAGGCTGCGCATGCATCTTTACAGTGTCACAAGGACTCAGCGCTCAAGCGCTGGGGTGAGGGTTTGGTGGCAAGGCTAGGTAAGAGCAAAGCAGTGGTAGCGCTGGCTAGAAAGATCGGAGTCCTACTGCATAGGTTGTGGGTCACAAACGAGAATTTCCAGCCGTTTCCACAAGCCACATAAGCGAGGATTCGAAGTAAGAAAGCAAGAGAAATCAGTCATGAGTTTCAAAGGACGGATGAAAAGTTTCGATGACTCCGATAAATGGGTTGGAGGCTGGGACTCCGCGTGCCAGATGGGAGCATCGAATTTCCTCAACAGACGGAAAACTCACCATGCACCGGTCCAAAGACGGACCCAAGAGAGTGCGAATAGAAGCTCGTCCTGAGGTTAGATCCGAATCTAAAGAACGCATGATCGATGGAAAGAAAACCCTTGACTGGACCGCCCGACTCATAGAACCCTCTTTTTCGAGGAGAGATGTTCGCTGGCGTGGTCAGTCAGGCCTTTATCAAGGAGAAAGGAGATTCGTAGTGGGTAACGTATGAACGGGGTGTTCCGTAGCAGTAAGTTCCTGGACTTCAACTCCGGGGATGTGTTCTTGCCACCAATGCAGTTCATTCAACAAAAGCAGAAGCCGTGGACTCTCACGGACAAGATCGAAATCTTCGAATGTAGAGTGGAAGTCTGGCAGCTTGGTGTTGCCGTGCAGGTGCTAAAGGAGATGGAGGATGATCGGGAGGGGAAGCAAGACATTTGGTGTCATGCTGCCTATGGGCTCATCGCGATTGTCTTCTCGTACTTCGAAATGATCGGTAAGATCGTAAATCCAACCTCTAAGAGCTTGCTGAAAAACCCCACCACCTGACCATAACGATTCTATAATTGGGAATAGGAGGTTTTGATGCGTGGATCGGATCAAGGTGAGGGATCAATGTTCAGCTACGTTGACCTGGAACGGCGAATTCCTCGGTCTCATCCGTTGCGGCGGATCCGAAGTTTGATGGACGAGGACATAGGTACCACCCTCTTTTTTCTTTTTTTTGAACTTCAGATCATGAAACCTGATTTATCTCTTGACCCAACCCAAGTACGAGTCCTCGGTGCGCGGACTCATGTGGCGTAACCGGGCTATACGGGCACGGGCGCCGCTAGGTACCACCCTTGTTTCGAGGGGACGGTGCATGACGTCGTTTGATGTGTGTCAACACTTTCGTTTGGTGTTTTTGAGCGAGATCGCGTCGTTCTCTAGGTTGAATCGCAGGCCAAGTGGGGTAGGTCGCGTTCTTTCTGCTGGATTTTTCTTGTTTTTCGATGTTGGGGCGCGGCTATGTTTCACTTCCGGGATGGAAGTGGAAAGCCAATCTGGACGGAGCCGTTGCTATACGGGCACAAATGGCCTGGGTGGTGGGAAGGACCCAGGAGGGAAGGCGGCGGTGAGGTTGCCAGCTTTCAACCGAGCGCAGGCTTCACGATATGCCAGGACGAACCACGAGTAGGCTTCATAGAGGATCCTGCGCATCGCCTTGCTGGCGCAGTGAAACATGGGTGCTGGTCGGCGCTTGAGCTTGCTCGGTCGGTATGTAGGGTCCAGGTCGGGAATCTCTGAACGCTCTATGAACGGATTGTCCTGTTGCACAATCTGGATCAGCTCCTGTATTCGTTGAGCAATCCACTTTGGATTGCGATCGGCCCAGCAGGGAAGGGGAGTTAGGAAGACTCGTTCCCTGGTACGAAAGACCAAGCCACTGTCCAACCCGCGAGCATGAAACTCTCGGGTCCTGTCTCTCCAGTGGCCTTCGACGGTCGACTTGCGGCGCAGCAACGTCTCTACGCTCTGAACTCCAGGCCAATCAACTGGATGGGCAACCAGCCTTTCTTTGACGCCCTGGCTGAGTATGTATTTCATTCGCTCTTCTTGCGCTGCTTGTTCTTCACTGATGACGATGGCTTGGTATCTCCTAGACCAAAATTTGTCCGTCCAATTGTGCAGTCTGCCGAGTTCGCGGGCCAAGTTTCCGTTGAGATGGTTCATGAACTTGGCCATTTGCTCGGAGTCAGCCACCGAGATCAACAGGTGGTAGTGATTGGACATGAAGGCAAACGCGTGGATTTCCACCGGATACTTCCTTTGTGCTCGCCCTAGGACACCTCGAATGATGTCGTTGGCCAGGGGCGAAGGCTTGAGGAGAAAGCGACCTTGGATGGTACGGCATGTGACCTCCACCAAGGCGCCTCCGGGCGGGATGAATCGAAGTCGTCTGCTCATGGTGAGAGGGACGAGAATCGTTGCTGTGTCCTTGCAAATATTTGGCTGGCACTTTCTAGAGACCATCCGTGCAAGTTCACCAGGATCGCTCGTTGTTATTAACGTAGTACGCTCATCGGTGTGTTGTACAACAATGTTTCTGTCCATTGGATGTTAGGCGGTTGCGTGAGTCCGATCGATCTGCGCACTAGAAACGCTTTCCTCGCTCTGGTCCTCACGCAGGGCGCTCATTCGATCGAGGAGTACGTTTTCAAGCTCTACGAAGTGTTCGCGCCTGCACGCTTCGCGAGCGGCCTCGTCAGCACTGACCTTGCGTTGGGTTTCGCGATTCTCAACGGTGTTCTTATTGCCCTCGGAGCTTGGTGCTATCTGGCCCGCGTACGACCAGGTCATCCATCAGCGTCGAATTGGATGTGGCCGTGGGTGTTGATCGAACTCGGAAACGGAATCGTTCATCCCACCATGGCTGTTCTTCGAGGAAGCTATTTCCCAGGTGTCGTAACCGCTCCCCCACTCTTCGCGTTGGCGGCCTTCATCGCTACTCAACTGCTGGGGGGCCGGCAACCTTCCGCAAGGTGTATTCTGGTTGGTGCAGCCAAGGGCCTTTGGTGTTTCGGGTGTCGCCGGTGAGCTCAAACTCCGCTATGTTGACAAAAGGAAGGACAATGCCGTCAAAAAGCGCTATTCGATTATCAATAGTGACGCTCGTCTTGGTAGGTCCTTCCATGTTCGGCGTCGAGGTCAATAGCGCTTCAGGTATCAAGGGGCTAGACGCGAGGATTGAAGCGCTTAAGGAGCCAAATATTTGGCTGGCACTTTTAGCTCGCTCCGCACACTTGTCGGTGTACAATCGCTGTGTTCTTTTTTGTTAGCGGTTGGACGACTGAATTGTGAGGTGTGGTGGTTGGCGTGAGTAGCGTCGAGATGGCGCGCAAGCCCTCAACGAGGCGATGCGCCGCACAGCGCTCGACTGTCTCGCAGCGAGGAGAAGCGGTACATCCAGGATTGCATTACCAAGAGTCCCGAATTCTTCCAACCTCTAAACGCAACAAATGGAGATTCGTATGAATATCAGCACAGTTAGAAGTACATTGAAAGACCATGGTGTTCCAGATGCGCAACTGGACGCTGCCAGCCAGGCGATCGTTGATAAGTTGCCATCCAAGACTTACAACACCGCTATCCTTTTTCTTGGAGCGGTGACTCTGTTGTTGGCAATTGGGGCGGTCTTGCTTCCTGTCTTCGATAAGGAAGTTGCCGACGCACTCTGGGGCGCTCTCGGAGCAGGGATTGGTGGATTGGCCGGGATCTTCATGGCCAAAGATTAAGAGGCGGTAGGTCGGCGACGTTGGCGCAATTCGGGCATAGGGGACATGGGTGCGGACATAGGTACCACCCTCTTTTTGAGGAGACGGTGCGGGCCGTCAACTGTCAACTCGTCAACTCGTCAATTCCAGTGCCACCCTTGTTTCGAGGGGATGGTGCGTGACGTCGTTTGATCTATGTCAACACTTTCGTTTGGTGTTTTTGAGCGAGATCGCGTCGTTCTCCAGGTTGAATCGCAGGCCAAGTGGGGTTAGGTCGCGTTCTTTCTGCTGGATTTTTCTTGTTTTCCGATGTTGGGGCGCGGCTATGTTTCATTTCTGGGATGGAAGTGGAAAGTCAATCTGGACGGAGCCGTTGCAATACGGGAACAAATGGCCTTGGCGGCGATTGAAACTACGTTACTCTTGCTCAACGGCGTATCCTCCTTTTGGGATGATTGAACCCAGCTTTGAAAACCGGGCTCAGGATACGCCGCCTTCAAACTCTCATACACAACTTTCGGTTATATCTCGGAATCAGCTACCGAGATCAACAGGTGGTAGTGATTGGACATAAAGACAAACGCGTGGATTTCCACCGGATACTTCCTCTGTGCTCGCCCTAGGACACCTCGAATGATGTCGTTGGCTAGGGGTGAGGGCTTGAGAAGAAAGCGACCTTGGATGGTACGGCATGTGACCTCCACCAAGGCGCCTCCGGGCGGTATGAATCGAAGTCTCCTGCTCATGGTGAGAGGGACGAGAATCGTTGCTGCGTTCTTGCTAATATTCGGCTGGCACTTTTAGGGAGCTCTGATCACGTTCGGGTGCCTCTTTTGAGGGCAGGCCCAACCTGCAGAGTGGCGGCACGGCAGAAATCGCGAGACGTTAGGCGGTAGCAACTAAGGATCAATGCCATGCCTCCATGGGCTCTTACCGACGCATCGGAGTACCTCAGTCAAGACTTGCGTGCCCATACCGTTCTCGACGGTGTGCCACTCCATGACGTGTGGCAGCTGGACTTGCCGGGTGGCGGTGACGGGCGCACGATTGCCAACATCCGTTCTCTGGTCTTGGCGATCCGGCCGCCCGGTTTGGTCCGACTGTTGTTCGAGATTCGATGGTTGTTGGGTCGGCTATTCGGATGGGAGCGGGAGCCTGTAGGCGAGGAGGGGTTGTTTCAACTTCGCATCACGGAAGCGGATCGCGCCCATTCCACAGTGGCCACCGGTTCGAAGGACGGACCGTTCACCGTGTTATATGTTCATCCCAATGAAGCGATGAGTGAGATCCGTAACTCGACAGTGCACGCCGCGCTCGTATGGGTATTAATTCGACGTAAAGACGGGTTTCGGTTGTTGTGGGCCATCTACGTGAAACCGGTTGGGCGGCTCACCGCTTTCTACATGTTTCTGATCGAACCGTTTCGTCGGTGGGTTGTGTACCCGTCCCTTTTGCGTGAGCTGTATCGCTCGTGGTGCTTAAAGTACCCTTCTGACGCCTAGCAGCGGGCCGGATCCAATAAGACTTGGCTAATAGCAGAGAGGCGGTAGCTGCCCCAAGGTAGGGCGCGATGCGATTAACTGGGATTGCGCGTGCCAGAGATGTAGAAGGGAAGTAGGTGCCGCACTCTTTTTGAAGAGAGACGGTGCGTCGCTAGCCTGGACAGTGCTCGTGTGGAGTACTATTTCTTGGTGTTACTAAGATTGAACAATTGCTGGACCAAGGTAAATTAATGAAGAAAAAACTCGTGCTCTCACTCCTGTCGGTCGGTTGCACTCTAGGTTTTGTTGCGTGTCAGATGGGCGCGCCGACTGATTCCTCAGAGCAGTCCACTTCACCTCCTTTGGCTGTAGCAGGCCCCGAGGTCGATTTCGTTCTTCATGCCGATCAAACCCACGACAAATTCTGTTTTCCGCTAGAGGTACCAGGCGAATGTTGTTGGCACTGCCGTTCCCCATTTGCCAGGGCGGGGTACCGTGAGCTAGACAGGATTAGAACGACGGAGAGAAACCAGTGCAAGAACCAGCAGAGAAGAGTAGCAAGCGCCAACGTGCGGACAAGGTCAAGCCGTATAGATGCAAGTACTTAATTGCTGTTATTGAAGACCCCCATAACATTAAGAATATCGGCACGGTAATCAGAAACGTAAACGCCTTGGGTGTGGAAAAGGCGTATGTCGTGGACCCAAACGGAGCCCTGCCCGATGATTGGCAGGACATGAGGGAAAGTAGATCATTGTCGACGACATCCGTTTCCGCGATTAAGTGGAGCTTTGTAAGAAGGTTTGATAGCACAGAAGCTTGTCTCCAGCACTTGGAGAAGAACAAGTACGTGTCTATCGTTACGTCGCCTCATCAAAAAGGCCACAAAAATGTGATGCTGGATGAAGGTGACTACACCCAGCATCACAAGCTAGCGGTGTGGTTTGGCAGTGAATCCAGGGGGATTAGTGACCTTGCGGTCGCTCGCAGCGAGTTGTGTGTGAACATACCGATGCTCGGCATGATCGAAAGCCTGAATTTGGGCACAACGTCGGGGATCGTTCTATATGAAGTTACTAAGCAGCGGCGCGAGTATCAGAGAAAGTTTAGGTATAGAAATAGGCGCGGTAGGAAACACCTCGCGTGAGAACGAGTCCTGTCGTGCAACTTACTCAGGTACATCAAATTGGCACCGTGGGTGCCACGTGGTTCTTTGAGAGGGCTAATCGATGAAAGAGAAATTCCGGTCCGTCGTTCTGTTGGTCGCTTGTACGGTGGGCTTTACGGCGTGTAGTGAGAGTGCACCGCCAGCTTCGTCGGAGTTGGCGAATTCGCCGGCTGTAACGATTCCGGAACCGGACTTTGTCTTGACCGCCGATCAAACCCACGACAAATTCAGCCGTACCATCCGTCCCGCCCTTACCGTGCCCTCGGGTAGCGTGATTGAGGCCTTTACTCAGGAGGCGACTGGTAGCCAGTTCAACATTGAATCAACCGTAGAAACGATGGAGGCGCTCGACACAAACAAGATCCACACGCTGACCGGGCCGGTTTATGTCGAAGGCGCTGCGCCAGGCGACGTACTCGCGGTTGAGCTGCTTGAGCTCGAAGTCGGCGACTGGGGATGGATGGGGATCTTTCCCGGTTTTGGCTTTCTCGCGGAGGAGTTTAACGAATCGGTATTCAAGACTTTCCCACTCGATAAAGCAAACAATGTTTTGCAGTTCACTGATGAGATTCGCATCCCGCTCCGCCCGTTTGCTGGGGTCATGGGGGTAGCGCCCGATACTGACGAGATGCTCAACACGATTCCACCGCGCGCCAATGGCGGCAACATGGATGATCCACATCTAGTTGCTGGCACGACGGTCTATTTTCCAGTGTTCGTGGACGGTGCCTTGTTCTCAATTGGCGACACCCATGGCGTCCAAGGTATGGGTGAGGTCTCCGGTACTGCGATTGAAACCCCTATGCGGATCGTCTACCGGGTCAGTGTGATTAAGGGCGGTCGATCGATTGCTGAGCCGCAATACGAGACTGACGACTATTACGCGACCACCGGCTTTGCGACCACGATCGATGAGGCTGCGCGCAAGGCGACCCGCTACATGATCGACTATCTAACCGAGACCCACGGTCTCAGTCGCAGCGAGGCTTACATGCTTTGCTCGCTCGCCGGTGACCTTAAGATCGCTGAGACCGTCGACATCCCGCACATGCTGGTAACGATGCACTTGCCCAAGGACATTTTTACTAACTCGTAGGCGAAGCCGCTAAACCCCGAACCTAAAGGTGCAGCCCAGCCCAACTATGCCTAAAGGTGGCGCTATCATCAAGCCATGAAGATCATGATCGCTCGACTCTCCGGCTTACTCTTTCTGCTTATGGCGCTAGCTGGTTGCCAAGGACAGAATCGGGGTATCGCCGCCGACTCCGACGGTGAGGCGCTCGACGCTTCGGCAAGTGGAGTGTCGTTACACGAGGAACCGACAGACGTTGTATTCGTGTGCCAGTACGGCTATGCAAAGAGCCTTGTATCTAGTCGGCACTTCGAACGTATGGCAAAAGACAGGGGGATACCCGTTCGCGCGATCGCCCGTGGAATCACGCCTAACGATAGTGTGCCGGGACCGCTCGCGGCGGCCCTGAGCGGCGACGGGTTCGGGGTGGAGAGCTATCAACCCCAAACCCTCGGCACCGATGACCTCGCCGACGCTGACTACGTGGTTTCGTTTGGGAATGAAGTGCCTGAGAGTGCGGGGGCGTCGAGGATGGACTGGAGTGACGTGTCAGCGTTGAGTGTGGATTATTTGAAGGCCAGGAATGAGATCGTTGCTCACTTGAGCAACCTGTTGGACGAGATCGAGGCTGATAGAGCACGACCCCAATGAGGAGCTGGTGCCGAAGGAGATCGGGCAAATATTTGGCTGGCACTTTCAGGGCCGGTTTGCCGTGGGTTCACACGCAGTGCGTCCGATGAAAAGTTAACCATTCGTTCCATAGAGCTGCCGCGGGCTGGAAGCTGGGGTAAATATTTGGCTGGCACTTTCAGGGTCGGCACTTTCAGGGTCGGCTTATACTCCTCTCCATCATGACCACTACTTCTTCGACGACCGCCCTCTTCCCAACGGTTCGATCTTGGACGCCTCTTTTTCTGGTTATCGGGGTGATGACGCTGGCTCTGGTCAGTGGCTGCGCTGGCGCTGGAATCTCGCAAGAGGAATCAAGTCCTGGGGAAACTCGGTCGAAAGATGAGGTCACAGACGAAGCGCGGACGGAAAGCGGCGATGAGACACTGCAAGTGCAGCTAGGTCTGCATCGGAAGGCCATGGTCGACGATCTGACAGTCCACTGGCTGTCGGTCAACGACTCTCGATGCCCAACCGGGGTCCAGTGTGTCTGGGCGGGCAGAGTTACTGTGGAAGTGGAGGTGTCAGGATCCACTAGTGAGGCCGAGGTCGTTAGCTTGAGTAGCCCGGTTCCCGCTGGCGAAAAACCGCCGCTGGCGCTCGGATATCGAATTAGTTTGGTGAGTGTGAATCCGTACCCTCAGTCTGGTAAAGAGGCCAGAGAGTCGGACTACGTGGCGATTCTTGAGTTGATTCCGGAAACCTAAGCCAGCAAGAACTCCAGAAACAAAGTTTCCTTGCGCCCTACTCTTCGATTGAAACGCGGGTCGGTAACGGCACGTTGCACAGGTCGATGTGCCCCGCTGGGGTGATGTACCACCCACCTCGGTTGCGCCGCGCTTCGACCAGGTCAGCAAAGGTTTGAGTGTCGGTCCTGAGAATCTCGAGCGGTTCCTGGTCTGTTTCGGCTACATCTGAAGCCACCCGGACCGAGATGATCGGCGTGTATTTCTCGGCGCTGTCGTAAATGCCCATCGGCTCGGGTCCGCGGGGAAGAATCGAGAGCAGTTCCATGCCCCGCACCACCCGGCCAACCAAGGTGATATTGCGATCTAGTTGGCGCGGCGACTGGCCGATGATCGCGTAAAGCTCGGCGCCGGTGCTGCTGTCCGGTTCTGCGGCGCGCCCTGCTCCGACTGCGCCGTAGCAGTGGGCAAGCCACACCCGTTCGCTGTCGGTTGCTGACGGAAAGCCGTTGGTGAAGCCAGCCTGATCGGACCACCCATCAGAATCAGGTAGGGCGGTGAAAGTGACACCTTCCAGCGGGCGGTCAAACTCAGCGGGAAGGTGCTCTAGGGCCGGAGCGAGAGAGCGACTGTTTTCTTCGTCGGCGGCAGGATCGCCCCATTGCACCACGAAGTTGTCTTGGCTACGGTAGATCGACAGGCCGTTCCAGAATTCGGCCCGCGCCAAGGTCTTCATGTTGGCGGTGTGCTCCGGGGCAAACGCAGTCGCCAGTTCGATGATCACCCGTCCAGATTTAAGTTCCATGTAGAGCGTGTTCTCTGGGTCGAGAGGTCTCCAATCGTTGTCGGTGGAGTCCTCCAGCACTTCTTGCATGCTGCGATAGGGGGTGGCTTCAGATGCTTCGCTATCGTCAACGGCAGCCTCTGCTGTGGTTTCGCTTGGAGCGATCGAGGTCGCGCATCCCGCGGTCAGTGCGAGAGCGATCATTGCGGCACCCAGTATTGTGTGGTGGTCAGTCATTATTTCCTCGGTTGTTTGTCGGAGAGATCTTGCGAAGCGAAAAGCCCTGCTGGTTTAGTCAGCCATGGTGGCTTCGATTTCTGCAACCGTGCGCGGAATGTGCCGCGACAACACCACTGGACCTTCTTCGGTGACCAAGACAACATCTTCGATACGGATGCCGATCCCTTCTTCCGGGATGTAGATCCCCGGCTCCACCGTGATCACGACCCCCGCTTTCAACGGTAGGTCGTAGTTGCCGGCGTCGTGGACATCGAGGCCGACAAAGTGACCGGTGCCGTGGATGAAGTACTTGCCGTAGCCTGCCTGGTCCAAAACCCCTTTGGCGGTCAGGTGGACGTCGTTGTAGTAGTCGGCTCCCACCTGGACCTGCTGGGTTGCGGTATCCGCCGCTTTCAATACCAGTTGGTAGAGTTCTTTCTCGCGATCAGAAAATGTTCCGTCTACTGGGAAGGTGCGTGTGACGTCGGCGCTGTAGTGCTGCCACGCTGCTCCGGTGTCGAGCAGGAACAGCCCATGGTCTTGGATGGCCTGGTCGTTGCGTTGGTAGTGCAACACGGTCGCGTTTGGACCCCAGGCCGAAATCGTCGAAAAACCCAGAAACTGCGCGCCCTCCATCTCATAGGCGTGTTCCACGGTGGACTGCAGTTGGAACTCGAGCATCCCCGGTTCCACCGCCTGCATTGCCGCGACGATTCCCTTGCCGGTTACGTCAACCGCTTTCTGAATCGACTCGATCTCCTGCGGTTCCTTGATCCGGCGCATTTCTGGAATCAGATGCGCCATGTTCTCCAGAGTGGTGCCCGGTACCCGCTTCTTGACCTCTTCCAAAATTACCAGAGCCTGAGGCTTGTTGGCAGTCGCACTGACGATCGGACCCAGGAATGCCGCTTTCTTGCTGCGCTGTACCATGGCCGAGAGATCCCGGCCCAAGCGGTCGATGCGCTGCACTTCTTCAAAACCGAGGTCTTGTTCCAGAGCCTCCCCCAGCGATGGTCGTCGACCATTCCAGTCCTCGACCTCAGGATTGCGCGGCTGAAGGTAGAGAGTTTCTTTGAAGCGATGCTCTCCGGGAGCCAAGATCAACGCCGCGCCGGGATCGGACACTCCCGTTAAATAATAAAAGGCGGAGTCTTGGACAAAGGGATCGCCGCCAGCGCCACCGCGGTTTTCGGTGCCTCCATAGAGCACCGCTACCGCCCCGTCTAACGACTCCATCAGCTTCTGCCGCCGGGCTTTGAAAGCGTCCGGACTGACACTTTCCGAATTGCTGTGCTCGGCTTGGACGGGAACTGAGAGTGCAAGACAGACAGCCAAGATGCGCGATGTGACATTCATGAGACTTCCCCCAGATTCGATTCGTTGTGCGTCGTTTGGACGGGTCTAGGGTCTGTTGTTCAGAGACCTCAATCCCAATCAAATGAGAGGATCTCATATTCAAGCGCTCTGTCGATCCGTGGTCGCAGCGACTAGAAGGCTCTTGACTGCAGCGCTCTTAGCAACTTCAACCCTGACAATCTTGATGTGGCGAAGCCGCTTTCCGATTCCCTGCAGAAGCTCCTGGGGATCGGTCAGATCTGTGACAGCCAGCGCAGCGCCGCGGTAGAAGTCCAAATTGACATGTTTGGCGTGGATGCCGATGTAGGCGTGGTGCTCGATATCTTCCTCGGCCCTGTCCCATGGCTCGCGATCTCTTGCTTGAGCCAGACTACTTCGACGAAATCGGAATGCAGCCCGGCGATGACATTGCGAAGCGCCACACACACCGGGGGCAATTGGGGGCCAGCACTGTCTTGAGAGATACGCACCGGGCCACGTCCAGATGCCGAGGTTCCTGGGAGCGCAGGATCCGAAATCTTTGTCCGATGGCTAGGCTTTTCGTCCCTTACCCCCGCAAGAACTGCAGTTGCCGGTTCCATGGCACGCTCCGCAGCTCCCAGGGCCGGATCCGTTGTCGCCGGATTCATCGCACGGGTAGCAATTACCAGTTCCGTTGCACGTTGAGCACGTCGTCATAATCTTGTCCTCCTATCGGACGGGTTTCGGATGTCTTCGAGAGACTACAAGCTATACGGCTTGCAACTTAGAGTGAACCGTAGGAATGGTGCGAGTAGAAGGCAAGGGACTTGCCACCAGGCGACGCATCGCGTCGTCCTGCTGCCTAAAATTCCATCTGATCCTAAGTTCCGAAACGCAGTGGAGGGATGGTGCGAGTAGAAGGCTGGGGACTTGCCACCAGGCGACGCATCGCGTCGTCCTGCTGTCTAGAGCTCCATCTGATCCTAAATCCGAAATGTAGTGGAGAAATGGTGCGAGTAGAAGACTGAGGACTTGCCACCAGGCGACGCATCGCGTCGTCCTGCTGCCTAAAGTCCTTTCTGCTCCTAATTCTGGAGTGAAACGGAGGAATGGTGGAGCAGAAGGGACTTGAACCCTCGACCCCCACGTTGCGAACGTGGTGCTCTCCCAGCTGAGCTACTGCCCCACACCCTCCCTTGGGGAAATTGTTCCCCAGGGAAATCGTGCCCCTTGACGGGCGGGCGATTGTGCCATTTTGATGGCTTGGGATCAAATGAAACCGGAGCCGCCGCTGCTATAGTTGGCGGTCTGGAGGCACCCATGGAAGACACAGCAAACGATTCGGTTGATGGCGGTATGGAAAGCCCAGGTCGGGCAGATCAGGCACGGCAACGCCTTTCTGAGGTTGGCGGTCGGGTTGGACGCAAGGTGTCCGATGCAGCTCGGTCAGCGGGCGAACGATCGGAGGTCGCTCGCGAGGTCGCGGTCGATAATTTGAAGGCCGGCGCCGACCGGGTCAAGAAAGATCTCGAAGGGCTCAACCGCGAGGTTAACGCATACGTCAACGACAACCCGGGCCGCTCGGTCTTGATCGCCGCTGGTGTTGGATTTCTAGTTGGGCTGCTGATGCGCGGTGGCCGTCGCTGATGGCTTGGGCCAAGTCCAAGCAAGCTGAGCCAGAACCAGAGCCAGCTTCTGACTACTGGGTCGACCAGTTGCTCCCGGAGGACTTGGAGTGGCAAAGCGTGGTGCGTCAGCACCCCTGGTTTGCCCTGTCGGTAGCCGCTGGCGTTGGATTCTTGCTCGGCAGCCGCCGTGGCAGCCAGCTGATGGAGGACCTGGCCGACATGGCCGCCGACGGGGTTACCCAAGGCGTGAATGCCTATCTAGGCAACGATTGACCCTAGGGTTGAGGTCTGGATCGGTTGGTCGAGGTCTAACGCCATCGGAGTGGTGGTTGGCGACGGACCGGCAACTCCAACCGCCCTTCTGACCCAACTGCCCTTCTGACCGAAATCCAGGCCGAGCCATTGCCAGAGATTCTTCACCTCTCCGACATTCATTTCGGGCCTCCGCATCGCGCGGAAGCCAGTGAGTCGATTGCCCAGTGGGTGCGCGACGCCCCTCCGGATCTGGTTGTCGTTTCGGGGGATCTAACCCAGCGCGCGAAGCCGGAGCAATTTGCCCAGGCACGGCAATTTCTCGATCAGCTCGCGGTGCCGGTGCTCGCGGTTCCTGGAAATCACGACGTGCCCCAGTATCGGGTGTGGGAGCGATGGCTGGCTCCTCTGAATGCCTATCGCAACCACTTTGATAGTGATCTGGAGCCGATTTATCAAGATGAAAGGGTGGTCGTGGTGGGGGTCAATTCGGCGATTCGTTCCACCATCAAAGATGGTCGGGTCACGCGTCGGCAACGGCAAAAATTGGCGGAGAGACTGCAGTCCGCCGGAGATCGATGGAAAGTGGTGGTGGTGCATCACGAACTGGTTCCCGGTCCTGATGCTTCGGCACGCAAGACGCTCTCCGGTGCTGCGGCTTTGGCTGATGTTTTGGCGGAGCATCGAGTTGATCTGGTGCTCTCCGGTCACCTGCACATTAGCTATCAAGTGTGGCTGCGCGACTACTACCGGCACTTGAGCCATGACCTGCCTTTGATCCACGCCGGGACCGCCAGTTCGACCCGAGGCCGGGGTCGCGAGAAGGGCCAATGCTCGTGTTTTCGCATTCGCTTGAATGAGGGTCGGCTCGCGTTGCAGCGCTTTCGCTTCGACCCTGACTCGGCACGGTTCGTTGCTGATTTGGAGTCGTCTTGGGCACGCCATGCTCGAGGCTAGTTCTGACCTAAGTCACTGGTGAAAAAGTCGTTAGCAATCGCCGTGGAACAACGAATGAGGTGCGACTTCGGCAATCCACAGGAGCTGTGGAAAACGCTGTGGATATCCGGGGTTTTCGGGCCGAGGAATGGGTCAATGACAGAGCTTATACAAAATGCCCAAAGGTTTGTGCATTGACGGTTAAAATCAATCAGTTCAACAATTTAAAGGTAGCGTGTCCGTTGGTGGCGGTTGGCCCTAAAGCAGCCGCTCAGGTGTTTTTCCACAAATCCCTAGGACCGGACCCTTAAGGCATTGATTCTGTGTCACTTATGACTATGCGATCGGCTTTCGGCCCGGGCTGTCCAGCGGACGTGAAACGAGCCCCGAATAGACCGTAGATCGAGGCCGGGCGGGAGCATCAGTCGATCCGACTGATTGTGGTATTTTCGCCCCGTCCAGCGTTTCTCTTGGACATCTACCTAATGAGCGAATCCCAACCACGCCGCACCCCCCTCTACCAAGTGAACCAGGAAGAGGGCGCTCGGTTTGTCGACTTTGCCGGTTGGGAAATGCCGGTGCGTTATGGCTCGTTGCGAGATGAGCACGAAGCGGTGCGCGAGCGAGCGGGATTGTTCGATGTCTCCCACATGGGGCAGGTCGCAGTGACCGGACCCGGATCTACCGAACTGGTTCAGCGGTTGACCCCCAACAACGTTCTTTCGCTGGTCCCTGGCCGGGCGCACTACAGTGGTCTGCTCACCGAACAGGGAACCTACATCGACGACTTCCTGGTCTATCGAATCGACGAACGTGAGTGGATGTTGGTGGTCAACGCATCCAACCGGATTCGCGCTCTAGAGTGGATCGAAAACCACGCCAATGGCGTCCATGTGGAAGACCACAGTTTGAACACCGCCTTGATGGCTTTGCAGGGTCCGCGGTCGGCGGAAATCCTGCAATCGCTCACCGACACTGATCTCTCGGCGATCCGCTACTACGGATTTGCTCACGGCAAGGTCGGTCGATTCGGCGCACTGATTTCTCGCACCGGTTACACCGGCGAAGACGGATTTGAACTGTACGTTGCAGCGCAAGACGCCGACGAGATTTGGCGTCAAATTCGCGCTGCAGGACAATCCGTCGAGCTCTTGCCTTGTGGACTCGGAGCCCGTGACACGCTGCGGCTGGAAGCCGCAATGGCGCTCTACGGCAACGACCTCAACGACACCATCACTCCCTTGGAGGCCGATCTGGGCTGGGTGGTGAAGTGGAAGGCCGGAGATTTCATCGGCCGAGATGCGCTGGAGAAACAACGCAAGGAAGGCATCTCTCGCAAATTGGTGGGATTGCAGATGCTCGGGCGAGGGATTGCCCGCCACGACTACCCGGTAACCTTGGACGGTGCGCAGGTTGGCGAGGTCACCAGTGGCACCATGAGCCCGACTTTGGATAAGGCGATCGCCCTGGCCTATGTGCGTACCGACCTGGCGGAGAAAGGACAGGAACTGGAGGTTGAGATACGCGGCCGCAGCGTTGAAGCCAAGGTCTGCCCGACACCGTTCTACCGGCGCCCGGAAGCGAACACTTAGGAGTTCAGGGACTGAGTCATTCGAGACTAGGGAAAGCAAATAGATCAACCCGACCGCTATCGAAGAGACCGACTGTCAACACTTTTTGATCGAGGAGAAGACGATGTATCCCGAGGATTACCGCTACTCAGAGGAACATGAATGGCTGGCCGCTGACGGCCAGAACTACCGGCTAGGCATTACCGATTTCGCGCAAGAGGAATTAGGCGAAGTGGTCTACGCTGAGCTGCCGGAAATCGGTACTGAGTTCGATGCCGATGACGAGATAGGGTCGATTGAGTCGGTCAAGGCGGTCGCCGAGATCTACACCCCGATCCCCGGCACAGTGGTGGCGATTAATGAGACCTTGCTCGATCAACCGGAGCTGCTCAACGAGGATCCGCACGGTGATGGCTGGTTGGTGGAGATCGAGCCCGCCGAGGGTGTTGACTTGGAAGGCTTGATGGACGCCCCGGCATACCAGGCGTTTATCTCTGGCTCCTAGATTAGCTGCACCCATGGCTGCCAAAGGACACCGCTACCTACCCGCGGGCGAAACCGATCGCCGTGAGATGTTGGCCGCGATTGGCGTCGATCAAGTCGATGACCTATTCGCGACCATTCCACAGGAAGTTCGTCTTAGCCAGCCGCCTGAGGTTACCGGCCCGATGGGCGATGAGGACCTGCGACGGCATTTCGGCGGTTTGGCCGCGCTCAATCAAGTCGATCGCGGCAAGAGCTTCTTGGGTGCTGGGGCCTACCAGCACACTATCCCGGCGGCGGTCGATCATTTGCTACACCGCGCCGAGTTCTTCACCGTCTACACGCCCTACCAACCCGAGACTTCCCAGGGCACCCTGCAGGCGATTTTTGAATACCAGACCTTTATTTCGATCTTGACCGGATTGCCTGTGGCCAATGCTTCGCTCTACGACGGCGCGTCGGCCTGTGCCGAAGCGGTGCTGATGTCGCTACGGGTACAGCGAAAGCGCCGCCGGGTGATCCTGGCTGGGGCGATTCATCCCCACTACCGCGAAACCTTGGCCACCTACACCCGCAAACTCTGCTTGCAGTTGGTGGACGTCGGGTCGGGCGCTGACGGACGGGTTGACTTGGCAGATCTTGAAAACGCGTTGGACGACGAGACGGCTTGCGTCGTTTCCCAGTCGCCGAACTACTTCGGTGGCATTGAAGATTGGCAGGCGATTTCTAACGCCGCTGACGCCCACGGTGCCCACAGCATCGGCGTGGTCACCGAGGCGCTGAGCATGGGGCTTTTGAAATCGCCGGGCGAGTGCGGTTGCCAGATTGCCGTCGGCGAGGCGCAGTCATTTGGCAATTCCATGTCGTTTGGAGGGCCTTCGCTGGGTTTCCTGGCGGCGACCGACAAGATGAAACGGGCGATCCCGGGTCGTTTGGTGGGCGAGACGGTGGACGTCGATGGGCGTCGCGCCTACGTCTTGACCTTGGCCACCCGCGAGCAGCACATTCGTCGTGAGAAGGCGACCTCCAATATTTGCACTAACCAATCGTTGTGTGCCCTGGCCGCCACCATCTATCTGTCGTTGCATGGACGCACCGGGCTGCGCGAGCTGGCGCAACTCAACGTCCGGCGTCTGGGGCAACTGCGCCAAGGGCTGACTTCGATCGATGGGTTGGAGCCAGCGTTTGACACCCCGGTGTTCAATGAAATGGCGATCCGCGCCACCGCCAAGCCAGTGGATCAAGTCTTGGCGGGTTTTCGTGACGCCGGTCTGATCGCCGGGCATCCGCTGGCGGATCAGCCGGGGATGGAGGATTGCTTTCTGACTGCGGCGACCGAAATCCATACCGCAGAAGACGTCGACCGATGGCTGGACGTAGCCAAGGAGGTGGCGTCATGAGCTGCCAAGAGTCGGGTTCTCAGGAATCTGGACCTCAGGCATCGAGTTCTCAAGACAGTCGTTCGCTGATTAGCTGGCGCAATGAGCCACCGATCTTTGAGCGTAGCCGCGAGGGTCGGGTCGGCGTCATTCTTCCTTCCGCCGAAGGTAGTCCGGCCTTGGAAGACTGTCTGCCCGCATCGGTTTGTCGCGAAGATCTCACCGACTTCCCTGAGACCTCGGAAGTGGACGTGGTGCGTCATTTCACTCGCTTGTCACGGCGCAATACTGCGGTCGATTTGGCCACCTATCCGCTGGGTTCCTGCACCATGAAGTACAACCCGCGGATCAATGAGGGAGTAGCGCGCATCCCGGGGTTTGCTGAGGCACATCCGCTACAACCGATCGATAGCATCCAAGGCTGTTTGGCGGTGATGTGGCAACTGGAGCAGGCGCTGATCGCCCTGACCGGGATGTCGCGTGTCAGCCTGCAGCCCGCAGCCGGAGCTCAGGGCGAGTTTGCTGGCGTGCAGATGATTCTCTCGGCGCTTGAAGCACGCGAGGAACAGCGCTCAACGATCTTGATCCCCGATTCGGCGCACGGCACCAACCCGGCGTCGGCTCACTTGGCCGGATTTGAGGTCAAGGAACTACTGTCCAACGACTCGGGTCGGTTAGACATCGAAGACCTGGCCCGCCATATGACCGAAGACGTAGCCGGGCTGATGCTGACGGTCCCCAACACCTTGGGCGTGTTCGAAGAACGGATCGTCGAGATTGCCGACATCGTTCACAGCAAAGGCGGCTACGTCTATGGCGACGGGGCCAACTTCAACGCCTTCGTCGGCAAGGCGACGCCTGGCGACATGGGCGTCGACGTGCTCCATCTCAACCTGCACAAGACCTTTTCGACACCGCACGGCGGTGGCGGTCCGGGTGCTGGTCCGGTGGCGGCTGCCGATTCCTTGAAGGCTTTTCTGCCGGCACCGATGGTAGAGCGCGACGACCAGGGTCGCTACTACTTGGACAGCGATCGGCCCCAGGCGATGGGGCGTACCCGTTCCTTCCACGGGCAATTCGGCATTCTGCTGCGTGCCCTGACCTACATCTACGCCCTCGGCGGAGAGGGCCTGGCAGGGGTTGCCGAACTGGCGGTGTTGAACGCCAACTACATACGCAGCCGCCTGGAGCCGGAGTACGATCTGCCGTACACCGCCCCCAGCTTGCACGAAGTGGTGTTTAGCGACCACAAGCAGCACCAGTACGGTGTTTCGACCATGGACATTGCCAAACGCTTGATTGACTTTGGCTTTCATCCACCAACCGTGTACTTCCCGTTGATTGTCTCTGGCGCCTTGATGATTGAACCCACCGAGACCGAATCCAAAGAGGATCTCGACTCGTTCATTGACGCCATGCTGCAGATCGCCGAGGAGGCCAAGACCGACCCCGATATTTTGCATGAGGCACCGCATTCCAGTCCGGTGCGCCGTTGCGACGAAGCGCAGGCCGCCCGGCATCCGGTGTTGCGTTGGCGTCCTTCCGAGCAGGGCGAAGTCGAATCGGTGTGAAGCGGCTTGACGCAGCGATTCTAGGAATCTTCGTCGCGGCGTGGATCCTCGCCTCACTGGCCGCATTCGGCTGGATCGATCTGCAGGATCGAGTACAGATCGGCTTGCGGGCTTACTACGCCGTCGCCGGCGGACTCGGCTGGATAGCTGGCAATTATTATCGGATACGGTTGCGCCCTTACCCCAACCCGCGCCCCTACAAGTCGTTACTGGCTCTCTACCTCGGCGGTACTCCAAGTCTGGTGCTCTTGCTGTTTGCACTTTCCCCGAGATGGCTCCAGACACAACTGCCGATCGCGCCACTGTTGGCGATTGGCATCATGGCGGTGTTCTTCGCGGTACCGATTCTGGTGGCTCTGTTTGGGCCGCAGGAGTAGGTTGGCGGTCATCGTCCTAGCGCGTGCGATGCAGGGTTGTACTCCCTGATCTTGCTCACGGTTTAACCGTTGCTTCGGCTTCTTCCAGGCCGCATATCCTCGATTGCGCCAGCTGATTTGCCGAATCTGGCCAAAGGTTGGTCGAGAAATAGCGAGACAGGAAATTCACCGTTGGTATGTGCCTCGTACCCGAGGGGAAGTACATCTGTGTCCTGAGCTCGTAGCTGAGAACTAGTGAGTTTTCTGTAACCGTACGCCAGGTCGCCGGAGGGGCGCTTCGCCCTACCATCGGGGCGCCGATAGAAATAATCACACCGCGAGGCGCGCAAGCGTTGTGAAGGGGACAACCAACTTGTCACCGCCCCAACAGGGGCGGCCCGGTCCCCAAGAGTTTGAACGGCTGAGCGCGCTTGGTGGACCCCAAAAGCAACCATGCTCGGCCAAAAAAAAGGGGTCCCCGAAAATGTCCAGCATCACTATCGTAAACGGCACCGACGAGTTCATTCGTGTCGCTATTTTCAAAAAGCCGTACATCCAACCGACGCTCCAGACGATCGCCTGGAAGACGGTTGCCCCGCCGCCGGAGGGAGGCCAAACCTTGGTCCAGATTCCGAGCAACTATCAGGTCTTCGCCAGCTACTCGGATGATCCGGTTGAGCGCGAGAATCCGAATCTGGGCAGCCGCACCAAGATCATCGACTTCGATGAGCAGACCACGCGCTTTGTTGTTGACTCCGATTCGACCACCGACGGTCAGCAGCAGGTGGCGGACATCAGCCAGTCTTTCCAAGATCTGGTGCTCAATGAGGTCCGGATCGACAACCAAGGTGGGTTCGGCGTTTGGGGCCACGTGCTCAAGGACAACCAAGACATCTACGCCCCGCAGGTGGTTTCCCCTGGTCGGGTGCTGATGGAGGACGTTCGTTCGCCGTTGTATCTGGCGATTATCGACGAGTTCGTCTTTGACGGCGCGCGCTTGGTCGAAGAAGAGATCAGTCTGACCCAGACCAGGGTTCTGGAGGGAATGACCGCACTAGTGACCGGTTCGAAATGGACCGGCTTCGCGATCGCCGAGGCATAGAGGATTTGGCCTTGATTCCGGCGCGCTCTCCGTGGCGCGCCGGAATCAAGGCCATCAGGTCTGATGAGTACGACAAGAAAGGAGTATGACCATGGGTGAGTGGAGTCCGAAGAGGGGGCCGGAGCTGGTCTTCAAATGGGATGTAGCAACCGTAAGCAAGAGTTTCCGGGTCAAAGCGTTTTACGCTGGTCAGGAGTTTCTGGAACATGAACTTGGCGTTGACGAACTGAAAGACGAGGATCTGACAGTGCCGAGGCTATCTTTTAGTTTGCGAGATGAGAACCACCAACCCTTGACTTCGGGAACGCTGCTGTACATCGTCAGCGATTCCCCCGATGATTGGTACGAGCTCAAGGTAGAGGAACTAACCTACGGCAGAGTTCCGCTCAATGATCATGTTTTGGAGCGGTGTCAGGAGAGCGTTGTGGTGATCGCGGGGAAGAAACCAGCGGAGCCCACGCCCAAGAGCGCCAGCAAGAGACGATCAGCAAAAAAGAGATCAACGCGCCAATCCGCCGCTGGAAAAGGCAAGTAGTCCGAGATGACACCCTCGTCGTCGGCCTCGAGTCGGCGAAGCTCTGGATCGTGCCAAAGCTTCGGCCCGGTCGAGATCTTCTGGCGCCCACTGTCCAATAGACTGGGGTTCGACGTGGCCGGGGCGTGGGGCGAGAGTCTGTTCTTGGAGGCCACCTTGAGCGAAACGCGCCCTCAGGTTTCGTTTAGCGTGCGACCGGAGGATGAGCGCTCTGACCAGGAGGTGGTTGGTCGACTGGCGTACTCTCGCGGTAGCCGTGGCATTGCGATCTTGACACTGGATTTGAAGTATCCAGGTGGCGAGGTGGTTGGTGACCAGCTTGCCCCTCCGAGTCCGCCGCCACCCCCTCCGCCCCCACCGCCGCATCCTGACCCGGGCAGTGAACCCGATACTACGATCATTGATGCAGCTGGGCATTGCGATCTGTTCCCTTATGTCTATTTGCGCCCGGGACCAGAGATCAGTTCGGAGGCGCTTGAAAACCATTTTGTTGAGTTTCTCGGCGACTGTTCCGATCCGACCGCTGACCCAGACAACCTCTATTGCAACTTGGTGGCGATTCGGGGAGCTGAGGGCGAGGAAGTTCGGTCCGTGAGTGAGACCGAAGCGGTGAATTTCATCGAGGGTGCGGCGTCTTATCTCGACGGCTCCTACGCTGGAATCTTCGTTGATTCGATGGCGAGCCTACCCCAGCGTTTGCGCCGGTTGGCGCCGCTGGACCGGCGCATCCGCAATCGCGGCCACATCACCTTCCGCGAGTTTCAGCTTGAGGTCATTGAAGCACTCGATCTTCCGTGGCTGGGGCAGGGGATCGAGCCGCGTTGGCAAGAGGTCGCGATCTGGATTCGAGATTCCCAGGTGCAAGGCCAACTCAGCCGGGTCTGGCAGAGTTTTTTTGCTTTGTCGATTACTCTTGGATACCGGACCCGATTGCTTGAGCACCTGATCTTGATCTTGGTGATGGCGAATCTGCTGGAAAGAACGACAGAGGACGAGCTGGTGACATGGTTGGAGCCGGACGAGTCCGAGCCAGTGTCCGAGGAGAACGACGAAACGGCCGAAATGCCGGTGCTGGCTTATGTCCCTGCCACCGAGAACTCCGGCCTTATCGCCGCTGCCGCGGATGGCGCTGTCGCCGCTGCCGCAGATGGCGCCGCCCCAGATGCAATTGCAATCGACGAGCTAGCCTCCGACGACGCTGTCTCAGAACCAACTGTCTCCGCGCTCGATCCGGAGGTCGAGAGGCTTGTTCCATCCTGGCCATCCCGGCGCATCTTGCAGGGAGCGAGAGCAACCGTGGTCCTGCCGGTCAGCGTCTTTCCATTGCCAGCCTTTGGCCAGGTACCTCCGAGTCCTGACCCCAAACCGGATAGTCTCTTACGACTCGCAGCATCGGCGAAATCCGGTTGGATCGAACCCTATGCGATCGGCGACCTGGAATTGGTTCGGCAGAGGTTGGTGGGTTACGAGTTGGGCGAAGTGAGTGCAATTGAAAACGTATTGCGTGGTTCAAAAAAGGAAACCAGACAACGAAACCTCCAGAGAGACGAAGAAGTCCGTGAAGAATCGACTTCCCAGGAAGAAACCACCGAGGCACTCAACGAAGACTTGCAAAATGAGGTGCACAAGGTCCTCCAAGGCACTCTGAGCCTCTCTGGTACCTACTCTTCGGTCTACGGGCCACCCACCGACGCCGAGGTCACCGGCGATTTCTCTCAAGAATTGACACACCTGGCCGGAGAAAACGGTGCCGCACCCTACGCGGAAGATTTCGCCAAGACCATCACCGCGCAGGCGGCCAATCGGGTCTCTCGTTCGGTGGTCAAGCGCCGCGCATCTTCGAGTTTGCGAGAAAATGAAGAAACCGTGGTGCACCGCTTCGACGCCTCCGATCGAGCCGAAAACATGGCCGGCATCTACCGATGGGTGAACAAGGTTTACTCAATGGAGGTGGTTAACTACGGTCACCGGCTGATCTTGGAATTTCTGATTCCCAATCCTGCTGAGGCGTACATCCAAAGTGAGCTCGCGCTGCAAGGAGTCTCTTTGCAAGAGCCGAAGCCGCTCAATGAACTGGGTGTGCGCAACTACACCGACATATCTGCCGAACCCAAGAGCCGTCAATACTACGCCTCGCTTGCTTCCAGGTATGGAGCCGACCAGATCGAACCGCCGCCAGCCGATGAACTGACGGTGGCGATCACACTCCAGGCTGGGGCGCCATTGGGAACCGATGTGTTGGAGGTACCGGCGGGGTATCGTGCGGTCAAAGCGGTGATCGTTGGAAACTGGCCTGCTGAGACGGAAAGCCCCAGTTTTTTTGGTGTCGTCGGCAATAAAGCGTTCTCTCTCCCCGGTGAAGGAGAGGACCCCAAGCGAATCCAACTCGAGATGGCGGGAGAAACCGGTTCCATTCCGGTGGCCGCGGAGTCCGGAGCCAATCAAGAGGATGGTGCGCCCAGCACCTCCTTTCTGGCCACTGTGGAAGTCGTGACGATTCGTGGAGAGCGCCTGTTCGAGCAGTGGCAGACGAAGACCTATGTTGCGATTGTTGAGGCCTCTGACCGCAGGCGCGCCGAGTACTTTGAAGCCGCCGGGGCGACTCCGACGCGGACAGCCAGCCGCAATCCGCTGGCCAGTCGGGAGGCGGAAAACAAGACCTTACGAAACGACGTGGTGCTTCGACTCTTGCAACGGGCGCTAAATCTCCAAGGCGAGCCTGATCCCCAAAATGGTGACCAGAATGCGGCTCAGGCAGAAGGTCAGGCTGAAGTCCAGGCGGAAGCTCAGATGTCGGAGGGCCCGCCCGCATTTGAGGTGAACCAACCCCGCTATTATCAGTTCTTGCATCAAGCGCTTGAGTGGCAGGAGATGAGTTATTCGTTCGCCGTCTACGGTGAACAACCTTCCGGCAATCGAGGGCGCCGACTGAAGAGCCTGTTTTCCGGAGCGGACAGTGTTTTTACCGCCTTTCTTCAGGCCACGGATGCTCGGGTCCTGGTGCCAGTCCACCCTGCGTTTGTCTATCGTTTGCTCTATTTTCTAGCAGCTGGAGTTATCTGGGATGGCGAGGATGTGCTGACTCCAGCCAACAACCAATCGATCCCCCTGATCAACGACTGGAAACTGGCCGTTGAGTCTGACCATCGGTCGCGAGTGATTGGCACTCCCTGGAAGGTCCGGGTGCCGACCGCGATGGTCAAGCTCCAGGAAAGCTCCGAGCTGCCATGCATCAACCTTGGTTAGATCAAGCACCGGTAGGGGCCGTCTGTGCCTACGCCGGCCAGCTCGAGCCGGTGGACACCTCGCCGAACCAGCTTTGGACCTCAACTCCGTGCGGAACTCCCACCGGTATGACTACAGAAGCGGCTGGAGCGCCACCGGTCGCCAAGATCGAGGTCATGGGCTGGATGCTGTGCGATGGTCGGGAGTTGGAAGTCGCCAAGTATCCAGATCTCTTTGGGGCTTTGGGCTATCTATACGGAGGCAGCGACGGCAGCTTCGCGATCCCTGATTGTCGCGGCCTATTTCTGCGTGGGGTCGACCACGGTGCGGGGATGGACCCGGATGTAGCGTTGCGAACCGCTGCGCCTGGGGGAGAGTCGTCTGGGGTTGGATCGTTTCAGTGCGACGCGTTTCAAGACCACAAACACAGCTACATACCTCCGCAGAGTTCCGCCGCCTCTGGCGGGAAGGAAGCATCCGCAATCCCTGGGGCACCGATGGTGACCGACACTGAGGGAGCGGCAACCAATAAGACGGCTCCACCGGGGGATGCCCGGGTGAGTAGCGAAACCCGGGCCAAGAACCTATACGTCAACTACATCATCAAAGTGCGGTCGCCAGTTCATTGGTATCCACCGCCATTTGGACACCGATAGAAGTTGGCCGCTGGCGGTTCGAAGTGAGTCGGCCTTCATAGTTGCCTCGATTTTGGCAATTCTCTCGTTCCGACCGAACCGAGCTAGAGATACTGGGTTCGTGGTCGTCATTGTTTTTTGGTGGGACCGTGTCGATGAGCCGAATACGATCATTTGCGAACGACACAGAGCTGTACTGGGACGGCCAGGTCGACCGTCCCAGTACTAGCTAAGGGAAAGATCACCCTAATATTGGGTGAAAAGACTCGCCGCCGTTTTTGGCTTTAGATGCCAGACCGTGCAGTGGTACGGGTGCCCTGGATAGGGGGTTGGCTTGATGTATCCGCCTTGTTGGCAGATTTTCTTGGCCGAAGTAACTCCGTAGTTGGGGTTGGGAATTCCAGCAATGTAGAGGGCGCGGTTTGCCGCGGTGTTGGCCGCTGCGGTTGCGCCGGAACAGTTGACCGATAAGTCGGTCATATAGCCGGCTCCATCAACGTCTCCGCCGTCGGTCAAGGTCTTGGTGTTGACCGAACCACCGCGGATAACAATCGCGCCGTCAACGACGCTAGGACTCTTCTGGCAATAGTTGGTTTCTAGAACACCGGTTGTTGGGGCGCTTGTTTCTGGGGCGTGGTAGCCGGCGGATTGACACGACGCCAGACCAACGACGAGAAACACCATGATTACCACGGTGGAGATCGCCGCGAAGCTTGAGGCGACTCTATGGTCTTTCGAGATCAGCATGAAGGACTCCTTTCTTGGTTGTCAGTAGAGGGTCTACATCGCTAGGACGCCCTCGGGTGTCACTGCGTGACATTTTCTGCGCCGCTTTGCTGGGAGGTTTGCTAGGGAGATCAGGTTCAATTGGCAGAGAACTTTCACATTTCAGCGGGTGTCGGCGTCAGGAGGACATAGGTCAACCCGCTGACTTCGGTCGGCTTTTTCTCAAAAGGAGAGTCTTGTTATGCCTGATGTCCCAAATCCACCGTCTTTGATCGCACAGGAAACGGGAGCTTGGTGCTTTGCTGCCGCGGAACAGATCGTTCGTGCCTACTATGAGCTGGAGGAGCGGACCCAGTACGAGATCGCCCGAGCTTTTACCAGCGCCAGGGCGTTGGTGGAAGCTGAGTTGGGCGTCGAGTGGCAGACCGCCGTCTTGATGGACGCAACTGCTGAGCCCCCCGAATTGGAGGAGGGTGGCGCGAACCTCAATAGCGCAGTGGTGCAGTTGGTTCGCAGCGAATACGGTGTCTTCAACCAAGATGCCACCGGCGGCGCCATCGTCGGACTGCTGACCGAGGGAATCGTGCGCGCGGAAATCGATGTGGATCGAGTACTGGTCATTGGCAACTCGATCCATTACTACGTGGTCATCGGCTACGACGGAGCCGGTGACGATTTTCGGCTCCATGTGCTGGACCCGTGGCCTCCAGGAGGTGGTGGTCAGCGAGATTGGGTCACATTCGCTGAGTTCCAAGGCTGGGTGAACAAGGTCGCCATCACCTTTGGCGAGTAATCGCACGCCATCGCCGCGGCTGGCCGACCGTCCGTCAGCCGCGGTTGCAGGCCTGTTTGGCCAAGATGTTGGTGGGTTCGAGCGCCAGGGCTTTTTCAGCACGGCGCCGAGCCTCAGCGCCTTGGCCGATCGATACGAGTGGCTGGTGGCTCAAGATCAGAGTTGCGACGTTTAGCGGGTCGAGGGCAAGAGCTTGGTCGAACGCCTTCAAGCTGGACTCAAGTCGTCCCTGATCTCGACGCAGACGTCCCAGATGAATCCAATGGGTGGCGTTGTGGGACTCCAAATCAATCGCAGATTTAAAGGTTTGCGCGGCCGATGAAAAGTGCCCGGCACAGGCTTGAGCTTGGGCACGAAGATGTAGTTGGGTTGCCGGTGTTTGCGTCGACTCGGCAAGTCGCTGGTACAGCAAGGTGGCTTCGTGACCACGATCCAACAAAGCAAATATTTCCGCCAAGTAGACCGAAGCCGGAAGGTGCTGGCGTTGGCGGCTTGCCACCACCTGGAAGTGTCGCTGGGCGTCGTCGAAGTGGCCATTGGCTCGCAGCAGTTTGCCCAGTTCGAAGCGTTTTTTCCAGCCACTTGGGTGCCGCCGAATATAGTTCTCCAGAATCTCGACCTTGCGTCGGTAGCGTGGTGTCAACGGCTCGTCCAGCAGCAACTCGCCTGGTCGCCGCTCGCCTTTGAATGAGCGGACGATCGCCGGACAGACAGTCGCGGCAGTAGGAAGAACTCTTGTTTTGGGTGTCGCGGGAATGGTCACTGGCGAGTTCGATTTGAGTTCGCGGATGACCACGTTTCCTGCTTCATAGAGTTCTAGATTCTCGCGCAGCAGCGCTCTGGCCTGCTGGATGCGTTTCCTCAAGTTCACTTGGGAGATGGCCAATGCGGTGGCAACTTCGGAATAGCTCATGTCTTGCAGAAAGTGGAGCTCCATGGGGGTCCGCAGACGGTTTGGCAGTTCGGCCAACGCGGCCCGCAGATGCACCCAGCGCTCGGCCATCAGATAGTCCCCCGCGGGCGAGCGAGAGTGCGGCGAGGCCAGCGTCTCGACATCGGTGGCGTTTTCAAGATGAGAACGACGGCGACTCTCGTCCCGGTGGAGGTCCATGCAGGTATTAAAAGTTAGTCGCCGTAGCCAGTAACGGGGATTATCGAGCTTGCCGCGATATTTGGGATACTTCTCAAATGCTCGCAGAGCTGCGCGGGAAAACGCCTCTTCGGCATGCTCGTGGCGGCCCGAGTTCCACAGTAGACAACAGCGAAACAGATAACGGGATTGCGCTTTCCATAGCTCTTCAAACTCGTGCTGCCAGGATTCCGAGGCACTCGGTTTTCCTGCGCTAGGTTTCCCAGCACTGGGTTTCCCAGCACTGAGTTTCCCAGTGCCGGGTTTCCCAGAACTGGGTTTGCCCGTGGTTGGGTTGCATCCGGCGGTGGTAGTCCTGTGACGCGTCACTCTCAGTCAACTTCTGACCTCCGCCGGGTTCGGCAGTTGACGAATGCGTCAATAAATCGACGGCACGTCGCCCCTCTCCCTCGGACATCAAGTGGACTATGTAAACGTTTGCCACTGAACTATTGTGAATTTTCATACGGCTGTGGTCTGCACTAAGAGTGCTCGACAGGGCATCTGGGCTGCGGGAACGGGACACTGACTGCCGCGACACTGGCCGCCGCCGACTTATCCGTCGCTAAGCGACGCTTACCCGGTCACCGGGTTTATGGGTTGCGGGATTGGGTTACGGTTTGCGAGCACGCAACCGTATGTAGTCCCAGGGATAAGCCAGGAACGCGGTGGAAGTGAGGGTGAAAAGCGGGTGGTATGCCGCGATCTGACGAAACGGCTTCCCTAGGACCCATTTGCGAAAAGGTGTGTAGACGCGTTCAAGGATCGACTCGGCTTCCAAGATTTCAAACCCCGCGGCGGTGGCTTGGTCGAGGTACTTCTTGACTCCATAGACATTGGAGCTCGGGATTGCGTGGGTCCGCCTGAGAATCTTTAGCATCAACCGTTGAGACCAATTGCGGGCCGGCAGGGGTAGCAAGTCGACCAGGGAGATGATGCCGCCTGGGCGCAGTACGCGAAACGCTTCCTCAAAGAAGTCCTTGCGGGTATCGAAGTGAAATGCGGCCTCCACGGAGACGATCTTGTCGATGCAACGCTGGTGCAGGGGTAGCTTAGTTGCGTCGCTTTCGATTAGAGCGATTCGATCGGCAAAACCGGACTTGGCGGCATGCTGCTGGGCGATTTTCAACTGAACCGACGATAGGTTTATGCCGGTAACCCGACGGGGCTGGAAGGTCTGAAGGCAGCGCACCGCATTGGTGCCGAATCCGCACCCAGCGTCCAGCACATGGTCCTCGGTCGTGATCTCGGCACCGGAGCACACCATGTCGAACAAGGCGCACACCGCGCCCTCAATCGCGTTTGGATCCTTGGGGTCGCGCTGGTCCCAGTAACCCATGTTTGCTATGGGTATGGTTTGGCCGCCGACCAGGGCCACGTCACCGCGCAGGTTGTAGGAGGTCGCCGCGTCGATCTTGGAAGAAAGCAGGAGACGGCCCCAAGCCCTCCAAGAGGACGCAGTCTTTCCTGAGCGTGCCATTGTGGTTCCCTTACCTCTCCCAGAGGGGCGAATTGCTGGCATGCCCAAGTCTTGGTGTCATCGCTGACGTTGCAAGAGCGGAGTTAGGCATGCTTGCAGACGGATACCGCGTTCTAAAGATCGAATGGGTATCACAAGTGCGGCTAGGGTATACCAGACGATCCATCCGACTGATGGCAGAGCGCTCAGGCTGACAGGTCAATGACGCTACTCGTTCTCCGTTTCTGGCTGCGCCAAGTGACGCTGGAGAAACATCCCCGCCAACTGGAGGTAGAGATCCGAGTTTTCTTTCTTGCCAAATCCGTGGCCCTCATTGAGCGCGTTCATATACCAGACGTCGTAGCCAGAGGCGCGTACCGCCTCGACAATCTGTTCGGCCTCAGTGATGGGTACCCGTGGATCGTTGGCTCCCTGCGCGACGAATAGAGGCGCCGTGATCTTGTCCGCGCTGTTGCTCGGGCTGATTTCCTCCAGATGCTCGCGCATCGCCGGCTCGCGCTCGTCACCATACTCAGCCCGACGTAGATCGCGGCGGTAATCCTGGGTATTTTCCAAGAAGGTGACGAAGTTGCTGATGCCGACCACGTCGATCCCACCTTGCAGACGATCACCGTAGTGGACCATGCTGGCCAAAACCATGTAACCGCCGTAGCTACCGCCCACCACCATCACCCGAGTTTCGTCGAGAGTCGGTTCTTGGGCGATCCAATCGAGCAGCGCACCGATGTCCTTGACCGAGTCTTCGCGCAAGAAACCATTGTCCAGCTTGACATAGGCCTTGCCATAGCCCGACGAGCCTCGGACGTTGGGCGCGATGACCGCGGCATCCAGGGTTGAGATCCAGCTTTGATAGGTACTGCTAAATGAGGGTCGATACTGGCTTTCAGGACCGCCATGAATGTCGATGATCACTGGATGCGGGCCGTCGCCTTGGGGTTCGTAGACGAACGCTGGAATCATTCTCGGTTCACCGTCTATTTGGTCGAAAGTGGGGTAGTGGATCAGTTCAGGTTGTACCAACGACGTGGTGTCGAGCCCGCCTACTTCGCTGTAGGTCCACCGTGTGAGCTCCCCAGCGTCCAGTGCTGATTCAGCCAAGGCCAGGGTGAATACGTCGCTCGGAGTGCTGGCTGTATTCAGGCCGACGGTGAGCGTCTTGTCGTCGGGGGCAAATTTCAGGTTGAACGCCAGTCCAGGAGGTAGATTCTCCGCCGCTCGATACTCTCGGGAGGCCGGATCCAATAGGTAGATCTGAGACTGCCCATCGATATTGGCGGCAAAAGCGGCCCGGGTTCGATCTTCGTTGAGGGTGAATGCTTCGATGTTCCAAGGGATGTCTTCTGTGATCACCTGAATCTCACCGGATGCAAGATCTAGATGGGCCAGTTGGGTGAAGTCGCTCAGTTTGTCGGTCGAGAGGAACACCCCGGTCCCAGCGTGGTCAAACTGCGGGGCAATCCCCAGCCAGCTCGAAGGATCGTCGGGGTCTCCGGCGATCAAGTACTGGTCCTTGGTCTCCAAATCGAGCAGATAGACGCGAGAGTCGTTGACGCTCACATATTGCATGACCAGGAGCTCACCACCATCGGCGCTGAAATCGGCGGGGCCCCACCAAGCACCGTCGGGGGACTCAAGCACCAACCGTGCGGAATCTGGATCTTCCGGTTCCACGATCCAAACGTCATTCGAGCTACCGTTGCGCCGGGTGCTCTGAAATGCCAGCGATTTGCCATCCTCGCTCCACAACGCAACGCCATTTCTCGACTCGCCGTCGGTGACCATGGTCGAGTCGCCAGTCTTGGGGTCGAGGAGAAACAACTGCGAGAACTCGCTGCCACCCGCGTCCATGGAGAAAATCAAATCGGTCCCATTCGGTCTCGATCTCACAGCTCCGATCGGCTCGTCAAAAAAGGTCAGCTGATGACGCGCCCCTCCTGGGTGATCGACCCGGTGGAGCTGGGTGGTGTTGCCAAATCGAGTCGCTACATACATTCCACCCTCGGGCGTCCAGCCGCGAAACGAGCTGCTTCGAGTATTCAAGAAACGATCGAGTTTCGCTCCTAGCTCTAGGTCCAGCTCCGGAACACCGTCGAGGACGACGTTGCCGTTGTTGACGCTGCGCTGCTCTGGCTCTTGTGCTGCGGCCGGGTTGGCTAGCAGCCCGGTGCAAATCAGGGCCAGTACGGTGAGGGACAGTGCGGCGAGGGGAAGTGCGTATGGCTTTGGTTGGTTATTGCTCATGGCCAGGATCCTAGCAAGGGTTCACTGGATGAGGCTGCATTGTTTCTACAGAGGACCACCCTTTAACTATGCAAGGGGTTGCGTCTACCAGCAGACATCAAGCCCAAATTTTGTTTCGTCAGTTTTTTCACTGCTATTTCAGGGCCAACGTTGGGGCTCTGGAACGAGGTCGTAGCGTTGTGGAATGTCTTGGAGAACGGTCAATCGATATGGCAAGTACATCGCAGCGACGATGGTCTATTTCTACCTTGTGGTTGGTTTCTGGCGGTTGGCCTGTTCTCGGTGCGCGCATATTCCGCCGTGGCCCAGAGAGCTCATGACGTCTTCTCTGTGGTCAGTCCTGGGGGAGACGTCAAAGCTGTTGCCGTTATTTACCCATCCACCCATTTCATGAACCACGATGATTGGGAAATAGTGGTTCGGAGGGGTGTTGAAGAGACTGTCGTTTGGCGCGCGTACGGGATCTCGGTATGTCGTCTTTTTTGGGAGGGAGACAGTTTGAAGGCGGATGTTTCGAATTCCACTGGTCGGGCGCAATCCGAAATCAATCCAATTGGAAAAATACCAATTGACTTGGCGTTGACCTACTGGAAGGGAGGATGTGGGAATTACCAGAAGGGGGTTGCAACTTTGAGCTTGCGTTCTGGCTGAGACACGAGATTGGAACAGCGGGGTGTTTTTTTTATAAAAGCACGAACGTTCGGATAGGATACGCATCCAATGTCCGAGAAAGGCGCAGCGACCCGAGAAGCCATTATTAGCCGAGCGGTGGATCTGGTGAGTGCGTTGGGCTTTGAAGGGGTCACCATTGGCAGTTTAGCGGTGGACTTGGGGATGTCGAAGAGTGGATTGTTTGGCCACTTTCGGTCGAAAGAAAACCTACAGTTAGAGGTGTTGGAAGCCGCCGTGGTGCGCTACACCGATCAGGTGCTCGCCGTGGCTCTCAAGGTACCTCGCGGCGAACCGCGGGTACGTGCCTTTTTTGACAATTGGCTAGATTGGGCGGGGGGTACCTATGGAGCTGGGGGTTGCATATTTATTGCTGCGGCCAACGAGCTCGACGACCGAGAAGGTCCGCTGCGCGATCGTTTGGTGGCCTATCAACAGACTTGGTTGGATGGGCTGGCTCGTGCGGCATCGATTGCCGTGGAGGAGCGTCATTTTCGCTCAGACCTAGACCCCGAGCAGTTCGCCTACGAGTTCTACTCGATCATTCTTGCCTATCACCACGCCTGGCGACTGATGCGCGATCCGCGTTCTGGCGATCGAGCTCAGGCGGCTTTCGAGCGCCTACTGCGAGACGCTCGCCCAGTAGCCTCCACCTAACAACGACCCAATCAGACGATTAGCCAGACAAGGATTAAGACGCAATGGATCCACAAAAACGCACGAACGTTCGTCCCATGATTCCCGTATGGATTCCACGCATCACCAATGCGCTGTTTCGCCTATCGCCGAGACTTGGCAGCCGGCTATTTTTCGAGATGTTTTTGCGGCCTCCGCGGCATCCGACCCCAGCACGGGAAACCGTTTGGATGGAGTCGGTTGTGCCGAAACGTTGGGTGGTCAAGGGTCGCGAGATTGTCGGCTGGTCTCTGGGTCAAGGTCCAACTATTCTGATGGTCCATGGTTGGGCAGGACGCGGCTCGCAACTCGGCGCCTTCGTTGGGCCCCTGGTTGACCGAGGATTTCGGGTGGTGGGGTTCGACCTGCCGGGACACGGTGAATCTTCTGGCAATCGATCTTCCTTGCCGGAGTCCCGTTGGGTGATTGAGGATTTGCTGCGTCGTAACACCCCAGCACACGGAATCCTGGCGCACTCGATGGGTGGGGCGGTGGCGACTGCTGCGCTGGCTGATGCCGGACCGGTCGAGCGTCTGGTCTACCTTGGGGTCAGCGATGACGTGATTCGCTCCACCCGGCGCGCGATCCAGGAATTTGGCTTTGCCGACCAGCTCTACGGTCGGTTTCAAAGGATTGCCGAGGCTCGCTTCAAGACCCATTTCAGCGATTATCAATTGGCACTCAACGCTCCCACCCGAAGCGAAAAGATGCTGGCAATTCACGCTGACAATGACCGCGAAGTGC
Organism: Candidatus Multivoradales bacterium; assembly: GCA_965248055.1. Taxonomy (GTDB): domain Bacteria; phylum Acidobacteriota; class Thermoanaerobaculia; order Multivoradales; family JAHEKO01; genus CBDCXF01. The sequence continues at coordinate 1,111,522 of CBDFIJ010000004.1, read as the reverse complement.
CGCTTGAGGAAGCGAAGGCTTGGGTCAGCCGATGGCCCGGGGCGGCACTCAAAGTACACCCTGGACTGGGACACAACCGGATCTTGCACCAGCCACAAGTGGTCGCCCAGGCGGTTGAGTTTCTTAGCCAAGAGAGCCCCACGGTCGTGAGGCGCACACTTTTGTCCAGCCAAGCCTCGAATCTCAAAGCGGTATGATGCCCAGCAATCTTTCGCTGCCGTGATCACTCAGGCACGACCAGCATCGGACGGGCCGACAGCGATATCGGGGCAGCCCCAAGGAGGTCTCAAATGCATCGCCGAATCACACGATCCACACTGGCTGTAGCCATGGTTGCGCTCGCCGTTTTGTGGCTGGCACCATCGTCCATGGCTGCCCCTAAACCGGGCGGTGATAGCCCGCAAGCAGTTTTCGACCGTTTTTCCGCGGCTGCGGAAGCCAGCGATTGGAACGAACTCGCCGCCTGCATGGCGCCCGAAGGTCTGCAGACGATGAACGCTATGTTTGTCGCCATGGGTGGAATGATGGTCGCATTTTCCGAGATGGGTGAAGGCATGGCGGAGGAAATGGCCGGAGCCTTCGGTGAGGAAGGGGAGGCGGAGGAAGCAGAGGTAGAGGCGGCACCCGAAGAAGTGGGTGGCTTGATGGCGGAGTTCGAAGCCCTGCTGGCGCGCTATGGAATCGATGAAGAGTCGATGGGTGATCCAGACGCCGAGGATGCCGAGATGCCCGAGGCATTCAGTTCCCCTGAGTTGTTCTCCGACCTGATGCAGTTCATGCAGATGTTGCCCAGCGATGGCGACGACAGTGGCCCTGGCGAGATGTTCTCGATTCCGGAGGGCGGTTTGGTGCTTGAGGATCTGGTGATCGACGGAGATCGTGCGACGGCTTCGGTTGGCGACGAGCCCGGTGAATTTGTCCGTATCGACGGGCGCTGGTACATCGATATGGATATGGGAATGGGTGGTGGAGAAGATATGGAAATGGACTCAGACATGGAGATGGAGATGGAGATGGAGGAAGAAGCGGCAGAGTAGCTTGTCCTCCAGGTGTATCAACGAATCTTTGACGCCGTTCGCAGTCTGGTCTACGCCACTGGATTTGTCGCCGTTTGGTGGTGGTTGTGGTTACTGTACGACCCCTGGATGATCGGCTCGCCGTTTCGCTTCCAGTTTGGCTCAGGATTCCAGGGCTCGCGGTTGCCGTTGTCGGCGCAGTTGTCACAGTGAGTTGTATCGCTACTTTTGCCTTCGCAGGACGGGGAACACCAGCTCCGTTTGACCCGCCGAAAAACTTTGTCGCGGTTGGACCGTATCGCTGGGTGCGCAACCCGATGTACCTGGGTGCGGCGACCGTCATTGCTGGCGCTGGCCTGATGCTTAGCTCAATCTCCACTCTTTTGGTCACGGTATTTTTCCTCTTGCTGACTCATCTGTTTGTCATTTTCTACGAGGAGCCGAACCTGCAACGGCGGTTCGGCGGCAGTTACCGCGAATACAAAGCTTTGGTGAATCGCTGGCTGCCACGTCGGTGATATTTGATCGCTCGAATACGGTGACAGGATACTTAGTTACCAAGAACTGAGAGATCAATATCCTGTCACCGCACTTCAAAGACCACTTCTCATCCGCTGACGGGTACGCGGCGCACCGCCCTTCTTATCCCGCCGAGCTATTTGCCTTTCTGGCCGGCCTAGTTCCGGCGACTGAAACCGCTTGGGATTGCGCTACCGGCAGCGGGCAAGCGGCTAAGCGCCTCGCGCCGCACTTCGCGCGAGTCGTCGCTACCGATGCCAGCCTGCGTCAGATGGCGAGAGCGGAACGACCCGTGGACTTTCACCCTCTCACAGCCAGCGCCGAAGGCGCGCCCCTGAAACCGGCGAGCGTCGACCTAGTCACCGTCGGTCAAGCTCTGCATTGGTTTGATTTCGACCGCTTCTACGCCGAGGTGCGCCGGGTTGCCAAACCGGGAGGCATTCTCGCCGCGTGGACCTACCCGTTCTTCTCCGCGGGTACCGACGTTGATTCGCGAATCACTCACTTCGCCGATCAAACCGTTGGGCCTTACTGGCCTGCTGAACGTCGATACGTCGATTCTCGCTACCGTGACTTGCCGTTTCCCTTCCCCCGGTTCGACGCACCGAAGTTTTCTATGTCGGTAGATTGGACCCTGGAAGACGTCGTTGGTTATTTTGGTACTTGGTCGGCGGTCAACCGCTATCGTCAAGAAAATGCCGAAGATCCAGTGGCTCCGTTTGCAGAATTGTTGCAATCACGCTGGGGCGAACGGCGACGGGTGACCTGGGACCTACCGATGTTGGTGGGTCGCGTCGAGTAGACGCCCGGTATAGTTTGCCCATGCCCAGCCACTCCGCAGCCCGGCCCGTCATTCCGGGAGCGATCAGCGCCCGCGCCAGCTTCATCACCCGCACCTACAGCCACGTATTGGCGGCGATCTTGGTGTTTGTTGCTTTTGAAGTGTGGCTGTTTCGCACCGGCAATGCCGAGCGGCTGGCGGCGCTGATGCGTCCGGTGCCCTGGCCGATGATCTTGGGGGCGTTTTTGTTGGTCGCTTGGCTGGCTACCCGGATGGCTTATCGACTCAAGACTCGGGCATTGCAGTACGCCGGTCTCGGCCTTTACATCCTTGCCAAAGGGATCATCATTGTGCCGCTGCTATTTCACGCCAACGCGCAAGTACCCGGCGTCATCGGCCAAGCGGCGCAGGTGACGATCCTCGGCACCCTCGGCCTAACCGCGGTGGCCTACCTGTCGCGCAAAGATTTCTCCTCTTGGCGCCCTTACATCTATTGGGGGAGCATCGTCGCGATCATTCTGATCATTGCCGCATATTTCGTTGGTTTGCGTTTGGGTACTTGGTTTAGCGTCGCGATGATCGCCTGGGCCGGCGCCTCGGTGCTCTATGACACCGGCAAGATCCTTAACCGCGGCCACTATGGCAACCACGTTGGTGCGGCGCTGAGCCTGTTTGCCTCGATCGGCATGATGTTCTGGTACATCGTACGCTTGACCGGACGCAGGGGCTAGCATTCTTAAACCATTGGGAGAACGAAGTGCTAGAACTCAGACCCAGTTGTGAATGCTGTGGCAAGGATCTGCTGCCGGACTCTGAGCAGGCGATGATCTGTTCTTTCGAGTGCACCTTCTGCCGCGATTGTGTTGACAACGTACTGAAGGGTGTTTGCCCCAATTGCGGTGGCAGCTTCGTAGCGCGTCCGACGCGACCGGTTGAGCTTCTTGAAAAATACCCTGCATCGACCAAACGAGGAGTTATTGTCAAAAGTTGTGTATCGGGTCATCAGGCGGCGATCCGATTTTGTTTTTCTCCGTCGACGAAATGGACCCCTTCAACGACTTGGGCAATGCGCTTGTAGCCCTGTAGCCTTCGCCATCGTTTCTCAGCACTCTGACAGAGCTTGAAGACCATCGAGAGCATGGTTTCTCTCGACAGACAGCCCCGGGTCTTGGCGGTTCTCAAGCGCACGGTGGCAAAGGTTGATTCGATTGGGTTAGTGGTCCTCAAGTGCAGCCAGTGCTCAGCCGGGAAATCGTAGAAAGCGAGTAGCTGGTCGCGATCTTTGACCAAGCACTGGACCGCTTTCGGATATTTGGCTTGGTAGATTGCCTGGAATGCATCAAAAGCCCTCTCGGCATCTTTCCTGGTCTCGGCCATCCAGATCTGATGGATCGCCTGCTTGGCCTTGGGTTGGATCACCTTGGGGAGCTTATTCAAGATGTTGGCCGTCTTGTGGACCCAGCAGCGCTGGGTCTTGGTATTGCCCCACACCTGAGCCAGAGCCTTCCAGAAACCCAGGTTGCCATCACCGATTGCGATCTTAGGCTCGAATGTAAGGCCTCTTCTCTCCAAGCCTCGCAGCAGCTCCAGCCATGACGCCTCACTCTCCCGGTAACCGTCTTCAACAGCGATCAGCTCCTTGTTGCCATCCGCTGTGGCCCCAATTAACACCAGCAAGCAGAGCTTGGCGTTATCCAGACGAGCCTTGCAGTAGATGCCGTCAGCCCATACGTAGACGTAGCGCTTGGAAGAAAGATCGCGCTGCCGCCATTCGCTGTACTCCTGGCCCCAGACGCGTTTGAGCCGGCTCACCGTCGAAGCTGAAAGCCCAGGTGCATCAGGACCCACCAGGGCCTCGAGAGCATCGCTGAAGTCTCCGGTCGATATCCCCCGCAAGTACAGCCAGGGCAAGAGATCCTCGACGCTCTTGGACCGGCGCAGGTACGGTGGCACTAGATTGGAGCGAAACTGAAGCTCACCCTGGCGATCCCGCACCCGTGGCACCTTGACTGAAACTCCACCTATACCGGTCTGGATCTCCCGCTCCGGCATGTAGCCGTTTCTCACCAAACGGCGGTGACCCGCCGCTGTACGTTGATCTTGGTACTCGGCCAAAAAACTCGCCACCTCGGCCTCGATTGCTTCGCAAAGAAGCAGCCGTGAACCCAGGCGAAGGACCTCGCTCAGAGCGTCCTCAGGACGCTCTGACTGATCGATTGAAATTACGTTACTCTTGCTCAACGGCGTATCCTCCTTTTTTGGATGATTGAACCCAGACAAAAACCGGGCTCAGGATACGCCGCCTTCAAACTCTCATACACAACTTTCGGTTATATCTCCCAAACGAGTGGTCAAAGAGGGTGGCTGTACCGGCTAGAAGGAGTATCCTGGCACCGCTTTCCTACGCCTTGACAGAGACAAAGCGCTTGCGCGTGATCTGCCTCGCCTTCTGGAAGAGGCCCGCTCAAGGTTCCTGGTGCAGGAGATGGCTAAGGGAAACCGCTACGACAACGTGGTTCGGGCACCGTTTGTCGTTGTGCTGGACGAATCGACTAGGAGTCGATTTAAGGGAAACTTGACTGCGTACAAGAAATGGATTGAGAGCAACAATGGAGATGTACTGTTACAAACCGAAGCTGAAGAACTAGGCATCTTGGACCCAACGACAAGAATCTGCTCGATTGGTTTTGTCGAACCAACAAGGAGAGCTTCTCTGCGGTGGGAGAGTTGCGATCGCCTGGAGGTTACTTTCCTGCGATCCAACCCCGTCTCGGCTCGTGTCAGTCTGTTCTACAACAAGTTTACGTTTGGTGGGTCTGAAAACTATCTGGATTTGTTGTGGACTCCAGGAAGATGGATTCTCTGGAACTACGAGTCCGGCCCGATCAGTTAGAAAGGCGTGCGTTCTCAAACATCAATCCCGTTAGGTCTTGTCGCGGGCGTGAGGTGACTGCAAACACGGGGACAGGATAGTGATCTGACTAGCAATTAGGGAGAAATGAGTATCCTGTCCCCGTATTTTCCATTCGTGAGGATGGGCAATGGTGATAATCTTCTCGACATGACTGAGTTAACCTCAGTGTTCCGATTTACCTGTGCCGTTTTTCTCTTGGGCGTTGCTCAGTTGGGTGCGGAGGATGCCCGAGCCGATCGCTTGGCTGCCGAAGCGACTTGGACTTTCAACACCAAGGGGTGAGTGTTCATCGCACCCGCGGTCGCGGATGAAGCTGTCTATGTTGGATCGTGCTCAGGCGTCTTCTATGCCTTTGAAGCGGAAACGGGCACAGTATTGTGGCAGTACGACACTGCGACCAACGGAACCGCAGCCCAGTTCCACGGCGATGTTCTAGTAACTGACGATCTGGTTATCGTCGGCTCCGACGCCCGTCCTGTTGGCCATATCTATGCCTTCGAGCGAAAAGATGGCGCCGCTCGATGGAAGCGCACCTTTCCGTTAGGCGTTGCCGTCGACCTGAAGCGGTTTGGCGATACAGTCTTGGTGGCAGCGATGAATGGCGAGGTGGCTGCGTTTGACCTGGACACGGGCGATGCGCGCTGGCGGGTGGAAAACGCGTTTGCCCTCGCTTCAGGGGCTTTTCCCTTTGATCCACTGTTGGCCGATGGCCGCTACTATGTGCCTTGGAATGCGGGTCATCTCGACGCGTATGACGTGGTAACAGGTGATTTGATATGGCGCCTTGAGCTTGCCAGTCCTCCCAATAGCTCGGCGGTAGCGATCGGCGTTGACCTTGTGGTCGGCACGCTCGAAGGTGGAATGGTTCGCGTCCATCGCGCCGACGGCACGATCGTGTCCGAGCTCTCTATCGGTGGGATGATTTATGGGGAATTGGTGGCGACCGAAAACTGTGTTCTGGCGCTGGTCGCATCACCTCAAGGCTTGAGTGCGTCCGACCATGCATTGAGCTGCGTTGTTCCAGATCTTTCTCATGAGCTGTGGCGCCACACAACCAACATTGTCGGTGGGTTTGGCACCTTCGAGCCTCTCGTCGTTGGTGACCAAGTCATCGTTGGTGTTCGAGATCAGTTAGCCGCTGTGGCCCTAAGCGATGGCAGCCTTCGTTGGGAGCGACCGATGAGAGGGCTCCCGCGAGGCCTTGGTAGCTCCAGTTCAGCGTTGTTCGTCGGTATGCAGAACGGCGATTTGCTCGCTCTACCTTGGGAGCCCAAATCGCAGGAAGGAGAGTGACAAATTCCGCACTAGAACTGAGGCCGATGCGAGTTGACTGGTCAGCGAGTTGGTTCCATCTGCGGGGTCAGCGCTTTTCAGACGAAAGAGCGGATGATTCTGGAAGTCTGCGAAACAACCGCACCAGCACTACCAACGCTGCAACCGACAACAACGATCCGAGCAAGAACGGTGCTCCCGGCAGTTGAAACGGGGCCGCTTCCGAAGTGAAATAGCTGAAGATCCCAGCGACAAAGATCAAGGGCGCGGCGATCGCGGTCAGGCTCATCAATGAGGTCAAGGCGCTTTGCACTTTGCCTTGATCGGAGGGGCCGACGGTGCCGGCGACCAATCCCTGCAAGGCGGGGCCAGCGAGGCCGCCCAGCGAACCCAGAATGATCACCACGGGGATCATCCAGCCTTCGGTGGACAGTCCGTAGCCGAGAAAGGCGCCGACCGCCACCAGCATGCCTAGCAAGATGGTACGCCGTTCGCCGAGACGAGAGATCACCGGTTTCACCAGTACTCCCTGAACGATCACTGCCATCACCCCGACCAACCCCAGGGCCAGGCCGTTGGTGCGTTGGTCCCAGCCATAGCGATGGCCGGTGTAAAGCACCCAGGTGGTTTCCAGGCCGCGCTGGGCCAGCACCATCAGCACGAACGCCACCGCCAGCCCGGCCACCAAAGGATAGGCACGCAAGATGCGCAGGCTGCCCAACGGGTTGGCCATCCTCCAGGTGAACTTGCTGCGATTCTCCGGTGCCAGCGACTCCGGCACCACGAAGTAGCCGTAGAGCCAGTTGACCAGAGCCAGTCCAGCGGAAACGAAAAACGGTAGTCGGAGATCAATTCCACCCAGAATCCCGCCCAGCGCGGGGCCGAAGACAAACCCCAGACCAAACGCCACCCCCACCAAACCGAAGTTGCGCGCCCGGTTCTCCGCCGACGAGATATCGGCGATGTAGGCATTCGCGGTGGTGTAGCTCGCCCCCAATATCCCCGACAGAGTACGCCCCGCGAACAACCACCAGATCGAGGTCGAAAACCCCATCACCACATAGTCCAATCCCAAACCGAATAACGAACCCAACAACACCGGTCGTCGTCCGAATCGATCCGACAGCGACCCCAATACCGGGGCAAAGAAAAACTGCATCAAGGCATACACCGCAGCAATCGCGCCGTAATAGCGACTCGCCACCGCCGTTTCCCCGCCGACAAACCCCTTCACCAACTCCGGCAACACAGGAATAATGATCCCGATCCCGAGGATGTCGATGAAGATGGTGATGAAGATGAAGATCATCGCCGGGGTGCGGGGTTGTTTTTGTCTCATTTGGGTTGAAGCATATTCGTGTTTGGGGTTGGCGAAAGCCGAGACGATGAGATTAGGAGGTGATTTGAGTAAGCTTGTCGCCGTTAGCTATGAGAAAGAAGCGTATTGCAAGGCCGGATGAAGACCTCCTCCACACTCTTATTAGGCATCTGTCATTGTTGGAAGATTTTGCGCAACGCGCGTTCGGTGAAGGAGATGATCGCTACTATGGCGAAATAGCGGGCAAGCTACGGGTTCTTGTCGTTCGCACGCGTACAAATAAGCCACTACTTCTCGACTTAATGGTCAAGTATGAGTCCACGGTTAAGGTTACTCTCGACCGCCCTGTCGGTCCGAAGGCGGTATCTTTAGAGGATTACTTGGCAGAGGTGTGTTTCATGCAACACACTCCGAGTGGAGAAAGAGCGATCTTCACGAGATCGAAGTTCATTGCGTCCTGGGCTCAGCAATTTGGTGCGAGCCACGAAGACTGGGAACACACTGAGGACTTCGCTGTCGCTCGTAACCCCGGCGTGACTGTAGGAGATCAGCCTTTGCCAGTTCACTATCTGCGGGGGTTTTGTCGAACCGTGATTGCGGTCGGTGCGAGATTTTGTGAAGAACTTGTTGGACGCGGGGTGCTGAAGACTCGCGCCAACGAAGGCAGTGCACCGAAAGACGTAGGAGAGCAATAGCGTAAGCGGCCGCTCATTGAGATAGTTAGCTCCGGCGGCTATGAAGGCCCGAAGCATGATGGTGGAGCAATGTATGTATACGGTGACCGGATACGCATATCAGGAGTAGAGCGGCGGGGAATAGGTATCCTGTCACCTCATTTGCTCCACTAGGAGAGCGGAAAATTGAACAAGACCATCCACGCGGGTCGTGGGATTGCCGTCGGCGTGGCAATCGGTGCCACTCTCGGCGTAGTGATCGGCAACCTTGCTCTGGGGATTGCCGGAGGCATCGCCTTGGGGCTGTCGAAGAGAAATACGGTGACAGGATACTAGTTGTAAAGAATGGGTAGCGGGAAATAAGTATCCTGTCACCGCATCTGTGCACGAGCGCGAGATAGGGGAGAATGAGCAGCGAGGGAAAAAGTTGATGGGTAAGTCCAAGGATCAAACACTGATGGGACGTGGAATCGCCGCTGGAATCGCGATTGGAGTCGGGATCGGGGTGGCGACCGGCAATATCGCGGTCGGCATTGGTGCCGGGGTGGCGCTGGGGTTTGCCATCGGCAGGGAGTGGACCCGCAAGGCCGAATCTGAGGGACAGATAGAAGAACAGTCGAAAGGACAGCCAGAGGAACAATCAGAAGATCAGTTGGAGGATAAGAGTGAGTAGCGAAGCGGAAGACCAGTTTTGGCAGCTGGCGGAGGAGTTCCTCGCCGAGGGTGATTTTGAGAAGGGCACTTTGATCGGGTTTGATTGCCTGCGGGTCGGTGGTGAATTTCTCGCCGCAATAGAGCGCAAGACCGACAACCCGATCGTCAAGCTCGACAAGTCCCGAGTCGCGGCACTAGTGGAGAGCGGAGAAAGCTTTCCTTTCGCCCCGGCGAAGCGGGTGTTTTCCGAGTGGGTGGCGATTGCCGATCCTAGTCCCGAGGTGTGGAGAGTCAGAATTCGAGAGGGGATTGAAATTGGTCGCTCTAGATAGTTCGAAGCAAGGACGAATGGATCAAGCGATTGTCGTCGCGAGATTGCTTGCGGCGATCTTGTTGCTGGGCGTCTCCGTTGTTCACGCCCAGGTTGAGGCGCAGCAGCCAACAGCTCCGCAATCTCCGGTCCAACTGGAGGTGCCGGAGGGCTACACCTGGCATCCCTGTGAGTTGATGAAGGCTCAGTTTCTGGTGCCTCCAGGCTGGCACTTTCTGGCTGCGGAGCAAGGCGGCACTGCGGCGTGTTTCATCAGCAAAGAAGAAATCCTTCCGAACGACGGATTTGATACCGGGATCACCATCAACCAGTTGAAGGATATTCCCGGTAAGCGGGGCATTCCACCGCAGCAGTTTGCCGCGGAGATGGCGCAGCATTTGTCTGCTGCTGGTGGCAGTCGTGAGGTCCTCAAAGAGGGAACCAAGAAAGGGACGCCGTTTATCGCCACCCGACTGGAAGTCGTGGATCACCTTCCTGACGGGGTTGACGTGCGCATCTACTATCTGTGGCTGTCTAATCCGAACACCGGAACCGTGTACTTGGTGATATTTGAATCACCCGCTGAGGACTGGGATGCCAACTGGGCGTTGGTTGAGCCGGTGTATCAAGTGTTGGCGTTTGACGAGGTTCAATAGCTCTGTAGCCTGTCGAATTACTCAATGCACTGAGTAAAATTACTCAACGTATTGAGTAATTGGTGTGCTGGACGGTGGAATACGATTGGTCTGATGGGCAGCCGTGATCCAGAGAACACTGAGAAAACTGAGCATGCCATCATCCCCTCATGAGCCGCCTCACTGCACTGCTGTTCCCTGAACGCCCCAGATCCTTTGACGCCCGACGCACGGTGAAGATCGTGCTGCGCGCCGCGCATGTACTGCTGGTGGCAGTGTTGCTGGGTGGCACGGTGTTCGGCGTTGGCCCTGCCGCGGTTCAGCCTTGGTGGCTGGCGGCGGTGTTGTCCGGAGTGCTGTTGTTACTGCTGGATCTGTATGAGAGTGCAGCAATGATGCTGCAAGTGCGTGGCTTGGTGGTGTTGATCAAGATTGGGACGCTGGTGATCTGGCCCAAGCTGGGGTCGTGGCAGCCGTGGGTACTGGGGTTACTGGTCTTGGTGTCGGTGATCTCCAGCCATGCCCCGTCTAGTTTTCGCTATGCGATGGTGCTGGGTCGTGGTCGGGTGAGCGGCTCCCAGACCAAGGGTTGATCTAGGCGCTCGGGTTGTTGTTTGATTCCTCGCTGCCAGATCACCACAGTGCCCACCTATTCGTCTGCGTCGTCTCCGGTCGCTTGCGAGTCATCAGTTCGAGCATCCGCGGGGTTGCGTAGCAGTGCCCTGGGCCCGGTAATCAGGCGGGCTGATCGATTCCAGGTGAGATAGCTCCACGCCCACTGCCAGGCGACCAGAACGCGGTTCTCGAAGCGCACCAGCTGCATCAGGTGAATAAACAGCCACATCAGCCAGGCGGGTAGCCCAGAAAAACGCCACCGCCCAATCATGGCGACCGCGGCGGAACGACCGATGGTGGCCATGGTGCCGCGATTGCGGTATCGAAAAGGAGCAGCGTCGCGATTGCGGTTGTGAAAAAGAGCCACGGGACTGGCGGATCCGGGCTCCCTGTCCAGCCGCTCCGCAAGCATTTTCGCTACGTAGCGTCCTTGCTGTTGAGCAACCGGAGCGACTCCGGGCAGCAGGCCGCCGTCAGCAGCTTGGGCTGCGGCCATGTCACCAATGACAAAGACGTTTGGCTGGCCGGGCAAGGTGAGGTCGGGGCTGACCGCGATGCGTCCGGCCCGGTCCAGGTCGGCTCCAGTCGCTTCAGCCAGCCAGCGAGCGAGAGGCGAGGCCCGTACCCCAGCCGCCCACAATACGGTGCGCGCGGGAACGGTTTCTCGACCGCCGTTTATTGCGATGAGGACATGCTCGGGTTGAACATCGACGATTGGCGATCCGGTATGAACTCTGACGCCGAAGCGTTGCAGAGATCGCAGGGCTTTATGCGAAAGATCTTCGCTGTAGGCGGGGAGGATACGGTCACCGGCGTCGACCAGGATGATGTTGGCCTCGGCTGGGTCAATATGGCGAAACTCGTTCCGCAGGGTGTAGTGCGCCAACTCGGCCAAGGCCCCTGCCAGTTCCACGCCGGTAGGGCCGGCGCCGACGATCACGAAGGTCATCCAAGCGCGCCGTTGGTCACTATCCTCGCTAGTTTCGGAGGCTTCAAAGGCCATCAGCAAGCGTCGACGAATCTCGGGCGCGTCTTCGACGGTTTTGAGTCCGGGCGCCAGCGGTTCCCAGTGATCGTTGCCGAAGTAGCCGTGCCGCGACCCTGCGGCGACAATGAGGGTGTCGAAACGGAGATCGTGGTCGGCGAGGTGAACACGCTGGACGGCCAGATCGAACCCTTCTACCTCCCCGAGAACCACGTCGACGTTGCTCTGGCGGCTGAAAATGCGTCGCAGCGGTGCCGCGATGTTCGCTGGAGAGAGGCCGCCGGTCGCGACTTGGTAGAGCAGCGGTTGGAACAAGTGGAAGTTACGGCGATCAACCAACGCTATGTCGAAGGGTGCCTCCGCTAGAGCTTGGGCGGCACTCAACCCGCCAACCCCACCTCCGACAATGACCACGCGATGGGTGGGTGCGTCTGACATCCGTGCCTCTCTACGCCGAAGGGTTTATGAACATACAGTCGCCGTACGAGTAGAACCGGTATTTGGCTTCGACCGCATGGCGGTACGCGTTGAGTACGCGATTCTTGCCGGCGAACGCGGAAACCAGCATCAACAGAGTTGACTTGGGAAGGTGGAAGTTGGTGAGCAGGGCTTCGATCGCGCGGAATCGATAGCCCGGCAAGATGAACAAATTGGTCTTTCCTTCACCTGGATGAAGAACTCCCTGATCATCGACCACAGACTCCAGGGTGCGAACAGCGGTGGTGCCAACCGCGACGATTCGCCCCCCGTCTTGCCGGGTTCGGTTGAGCAATTTGGCGGTCTCCGTTGATACTAGGTAGCGTTCGGGTTCCATTTGATGCTCGTGGGCCAGGGTTGCAGTCACCGGTTGGAAGGTGCCGATGCCCACATGCAAGGTCACCCGGGCCAAGTGGACGCCATGATTCTGAATGCTGCCGAGCAGCTCATCGTTGAAGTGCAGTCCGGCGGTGGGGGCGGCGATGGCGCCGTCGTGAGCAGCGTAGACGGTCTGGTAACGGTCCCGGTCATCCGGGGTGTCGGGTCTTTGAATATACGGAGGCAAAGGGACGTGGCCGACCGCTTCCAGGTCAGGATCGATCGGTTGATCGAAACGAACGGTGAATATCCCGCGTTGCTCGGTGTAGGTATCAGGGCGCCCAACCACCTCCAGTCCGGTGACCGGATTCTGGTGGCGGTCAAGCACTTGCCATCGGCTGCCGAGCTTGGCCCGGCGACCCGGTTTGACCAATGTCGTCCAGGTGGTGTCGTCGAGCTTTTCGACCAGTAGAAGTTCAAGCTGGGATTGGCTTTCATCGTCTTGTTTTGCACGGTCTACCTCTCGGGCAGCAAACAGACGGGCCGGAATCACGCGGGTGTCGTTGACCACCAAAGCGTCGCCGGGGCGAAGGTGCTTGGCTAGGTTGCTGACCGAATCGTTGACCAAGGCGGAACCCTGGACTACCAACATCCGGCTGGTGCCTCTGGGGACAGCCTCTGAGGCGATCAGATGGTCGGGGAGATGGAAGTCGAAATCGGAGGTGAGCATGGTGGATTGGGACTTTGAGATCCTTCGACTGCGCGTCTTCGCGGCTTCGCTCAGGATGACAAGGAAGCGGGGAGGGGGCAAGAGGTTGGTGCCCCGCCGTCCTGGGTCGGCTCGCGCCTCTCGGACTCTACGAGGTGATCGCTCGCCTCAGCTTCGCTGCGCTTCAAAGCGCAACTATGTCGGACATATTGGAGTTGACGCCACACGCCGCCGGTAGCTGGCCGGGTAGGTTGTGAAAGAAAAAAAAGGGGTCAGGAAGGGATGAACCCCACCCTTCGCTAAGAAAAATCGACTTGATGGGGCGCGTGTTTGTAGGGGAGCCCCTTGTGGGGCATGGTGCGGTAAGGGAACCGCTCCCTGCGGACAAACCTATCTCTCTTGTCATCCCGGCGGGTATCGGAAGGGGGCCGTGATCTATCCGGACTCGGTGATTGCTCTCCGGCGGCGGGGATCAAACTGCTCTTCCAGCCCATCGCCGAGGAAACTCAGAGCAGCCACCGTGAGGGCGATCGCTAGAGCGGGGAAGACCAAGGGCCACCAAGCGGTGTGCAGGTGGGGTGCGGCGTCGGCGATCATCGCCCCCCAACTGGGGGTCGGCGGTGGCACGCCTAGCCCCAGGTACGACAGGGTCGATTCCAAAAGGATGATTTCGCCGATGCGTAGCGAGGCGTCGATGCCCAAGGTGGCGACGACGCCAGGCAGGATGTGGCGGCTCCAAAGGCGCCAAGGGCTGACACCGATGGCGCGGGCGGCGTCCACGTACTCACGACTGCGCAGTTTGAGAACTTCGGCGCGAACCAAACGAGCGGCGAACATCCAGCCGGTGGTGCCGAGAACTAAGATTACCAGCCAAGGGTTGGGTGGAGTGACCACGGCGACCAATAGAACCAAGAACAAACGCGGAAAGGCGGTCACGGCATCCACGCCTCGCATCAAGATTCGATCCACCCAACCACCGGCAAGGCCGGCCACCGATCCCACGGCCAATCCCAGGGTGAGGGCCAGCAACAAGGTCAAGACGGCGACGGTTAGCGAAGTGCGCGCACCATAGAGGAGGCGTGACAAAACATCGCGACCCAACGAATCCGAGCCCAACAGAAAGCGCGTTGGAGCATCGACCTGCGCTGAGATTTCAACTGTCGGCGGGCTGTGGGCCAACCGTGCGGGGTCAAACTGGCGCAGCGGGTCGGTTGGCGCGAGTACCGGCGCTAGTATCGCAGCGAGGATCACCAGTACCAGAATGCCTGCGGACCAACGCATCAGCTATGCGGTCTCCGACGAGGAAGCCGCCGATGAAGGAGCCCGTGGAGTGCGGGCGCGCGGGTCGAGCCAGGCATGCACCAGATCGGCAACTAGGTTGCCCAACACCACAATGGTGGTGGTGAGAATCACCGCGCCGACGGTCAGCGGGTAGTCCAGCGTGCGCACCGCGTCATATGCGACTCGACCGAGGCCGGGCAGGGAAAAGATCACTTCGATCACTACCGACCCGGAAATCAAGATCGGCAAGGACGCACCCAGTAGTTGAACTAACGGGCCGGCAGCGTTGCGCAAGGCATGTACTCGACGGATACGCGATTCCGGTAGACCAGCGGCACGTGCGGTTTGCACGTATCCGGCGGAGAACTCATGCAACAACCCGTTGCGGGTGAAACGCATCACTGCACCACAGGTACTGAGTCCAAGGACCGCAGCAGGTAAGAAAAGGTGTTGCAAGCCGTCCCACATCTGGACGATTGCTGGCCAAGATCTCCACCCTGGGTTATGCAGTTGCCCAGCGGGAAACCACGGAAGGCGCACCGCGAACAGTTCGATTGCCAGTAGAGCAGCGACAAAGGACGGAAGCGCGTAGAGCAATAGCGAGACGACGCGGATGCCGCCGTCCACCCGACTGCCTGGACGCGCGCCAGTATCAGTGGCAGCACGACTGGCGGCCCAAATACCCAGAGCCGTACCGACGCCAAACTGCACCAACAGCGCCAAGCCACCCAGGGCTAGGGTTACCGGCAAGTGTTGTCGGAGTACCGACCACACCGGGCGTCGATGGCTCCAGGAAGTGCCTAGATCCCCCTGCAGGGTGGCGGAGACCCACGAAGCGTACTGAGCCACCAGAGGCCGATCAAGCCCATAGAGTCGCTCCAGTTCGGCTCGTTGACCGGCCGAGATGCGGGGGTCTTTGTGGTTAGCGACCGGGCTTCCGGGCAACAACCGTGAGACCAGAAAAGTGAGAGAGGCAACCAGGAAAGCAAGCAACACAGCCGCCGCGAGTCGCTGGCCGACAAAACGGATCATCTGTCCACCAGCCTATCGCTACGGTGTCGGGGATGTCGAAGCCAAAGACCAATGCCGCAAGTTAGCGTAGGTGTCGATGAGATTGGGCACCACATTTTGCAGGCGGTTGGAGTGTGCGTTGAGCCGCATTGGCTCCCACAGGAAGGCCATCGGCTGATCATGGTGCAGGATTTCTTGAATTCGTGCTAGGTCCGATTTGGCGTCCTGGATGTTGGGATAGGTCTTGACGCGTTCGATTAAGCGATCCAATTCATGGTTTGCGTAGCGCGAGAAGTTGTATCCGTCTTCAACCGCGGAGCTGTGGAAGATCACCGTGAGGTCGAGTGTGGTGTCCATGTTGAAGGCGCCCAGGTACGCCTGATGTTGTCCATTTTCTAACTTGTCTGAGAGCACATTGAACTCCTCGGGCCGCAGAGTGACCTGCGCTCCAATCGCCCGAAGTTGTTCTTGGATCATTGCCGCAGCATCGCGACGAAAGGTATTGGAGGCATTGAAGGCGAGCTCGAATGCGAACGGTTGGCCGTCTTCGTCGCGCAAGATCCCCTCGTTGTCTTGCTGCCAACCGGCTTGCGCAAAGCTGTTGACCGCTGCTTGCGGAGCGTGCGGCCAAGGCTCCAGTTCGGTGTGCGCCCAGACGTTCGAGACGATCGGCGAGTTGGCGATTGTTGCGTAGCCCGAGAGTAGCGTGTCGATGATCTGTTGGCGGTCGATGGCGAGCAGCAGCCCCAAACGTACCGCTGTCGAACGGAACAATTCGTCGTTTAGATTCCAGGCGATGTAGTCGTACTGGCGATGCGGATAGGCGATCACCTGGGCGGCGTCGCTGGCTTCAATTTGTGTCGCTTCGTGGGCTCGTAGTTTGGGAATGAAATCGAGCTCGCCAGCCAGCAGACTGCGTACCCGGGAGGTCGAATCCGGTACCACCTGAAACAACAGGCGTGGGATGGTCGGCAGGTCGGCTTCGAAGTAACGATCATTGGCGACCAGCACCAATTCCGACCCCGGAGCGTAGTGCTCGACTTGATAGGGGCCGCTAACCACTAGGTGTTTGCGAAACCAATCCTCCCCCTCGCGCCACCGGTCGAGAGGTAATTGCGACCACGCGTGCCGTGGAAGGATCACCCCTTCATTGATGTCTGCGAGTTGATTGGCGTAGCTATGGGTGAAATGAAAGCGCACGGTTTGCGGGTCGACCACTTCGACCTCTTCGATTGCCGCTTTGATATCTGCGTATTCCCACGCCACAGCAGGATCGGTCTGTACCTGCCAGGTCCAGCGTACGTCCTCGGCGCTGATCGGCGTTCCGTCGCTCCACACGGCATCAGGGCGCAAGTGCAAGGTGACGGCCTTGCCGTTGTCAGAGGCTTGGTGCGACAAAGCTAGGCGTGGGCCGAACTGTGGCGGTCTTTGCGAGGAGTCAGGATCTTCCTCGAACAAGTCGAGATACAACCGCTCGATGACCTGTTGGGTTGTCGAGTTGTCCGCAGAAACCAACTCATTGAACCCACCAATGTCGTACTCCAGAGCGATAACCGCGGTGTTGGACTTATCCCAAGGTGGCTGACATGCCACCAATCCGACGATGGTCAAGTAAAGGGCGGTGGTGTGAGCTAGGTTCCTGTCCGACGACGGTGTTTTCGGAAAGTTAATGGGACAGCTCACAGCTTAGCGATCTAGAGATCAGTGATAGATCTAGCGGTTGATGTTAGCGATCCCGGGAGCGCGTGGTCAAACTAGGGCGTGTTCACACTAGTTGATGTATATTCGGTGGATGGAAATAACAATAGAACAATTTGCCCGAATCGAGCCTTTCCTTCCACGACAGCGTGGCAATGTATCGTTAGATAACCTCCAGGTGCTCAACGCGATACTTTACGTTGCAGAACATGGCTGTAAGTGGCGCGGGCTGCCGAAGCGTTTTGGTAATTGGCGTACCGTCTATACGCGTATGAACCGTTGGGCAAAAAAAGGCGTGCTGGACGAGTGTTTAGTGAACTGCAACGCCAGCAAGTCATTCAGGTCCGTGTTGAGGCGGTTTCACTCGATAGCACAGCGGTTAAGGTACACCCTGATGGAACGGGCGCTCTAAAAAAAACGGTCCACAGGCGATCGGCAAGTCGCGGGGAGGATGGACTACAAAGATTCATATGGTTGCCGCAGATGCTCGGACCGCAGTGAATTTTTCTCTGTCTCCTGGCAATGCTGCTGACGCGCCAGAGGGTCGTAAGCTGTTGAGGAAGACAACTCTATCGGCCAAGTACATGATCATGGACCGGGCGTATGAAGGTAATGAAACACGCCAACTCGTGCTCGATCTTGGTCTCATACCTGTTGTGCCGCCGAAAAGCAATCGATTACAACCTTGGCTATACGACCGAGAAATGTACAAGAAGCGCAATGAAGTAGAGCGCTTGTTTCGTCGCTTGAAGGGGTTTCGTCGGATATTCTCACGCTTCGACAAATTGGACATAATCTTCACATTCTTTATACACTTCGCACTCGTTGTGATGCTATATCTAGTGTTAACACGCCCTAATAGCTGATGACGCAGATTCAAGTGCGCTCCTTGGCTCCGGAGCATCACCGAGTTGGAGTCGCTGAAGATATCGTGGCAGCGTTGGCGGTCATACAGCTACCCGGTGATGACGAACTGAACGTCTGATGACCCGTCGGTAGTCACGGTTACGGTCTTTTCCGCGATTCCGAGTAGTTCGTGCCACATGGTGATCTGGTAGCTACCAGGGGGTACATCGGGAATTGAGAAGTTGCCTTGAGCGTCGGTGACAGCAAAATAAGGTGAATCAATCACCAAGACCCACGCTTGCATCCATGAATGAACATCGCAGGCGACTCGTACCGTTCCGGTTTCGTTGAGGATCTGAGAAGTGGCCTGGCCTTGAAACGGCTGTGCAAGATTAAACGCGGTGTCGTCTCCGTTGTAGGCATGCACGTTGTGGAGAACAGGGTCTTGGTTGACGATTTCGAATTCCTGACCCGGTTGCACCACTAGGACGTGGGGGTCATAACGGCACTTGAGTTGTTCGATCCGGGGCTTGGCGTCTTCGAACGGTTTCCCCTTACTTACCCCCTCGATTCGGATGACCGCGTTTGCTAGTCCCTTAGTGTCGGCATCGACTACGAACTGCTCGACAGGAATGCGAACACCGCAGGTATCGGCGTCGCGGTCCGGTTGGAGGGTCTCGGCTTCCGGGTAGTCAGCACCAAAAAATACTCGCCCTACCACGACACCGCCGTTGGCAACCGACACCTCGGAATAGCCTTGAGCCTGCAGCGCTCCTGCAAACAGGCCGAAAGTGAGGGTTGCGAGGCAAAGAAACCGTGAATAGTTCATCGTGAAGCTCCAGTTCTAGTTAATCTTCCATTTGCTCTTAGGCGGGGCGAAACTTGACACGTAGGCGTAGAGATCATCGAGCCCTAATTGATTCAGTGCTTCTGCCGGATATGCCGGGCACGCGTATGGCTGTGGTACTGCATTCTGGTCGGTGGCCGACACCTGGGTGCCGGTCGTGATTTTTTCCAGAAACGCCTCTTGATCGTACTGATCTCGAGTTTTCTTCAGATTTGGAACCACCTCATGGCCCTCTGCGCTGTTTGGGTTACGGATACCCCCGCGGCCGTTCTCACCATGGCAGGCCCAACATCCGAGTCGCTTCCAAACCATCTCTCCGCGCACTTCAGCGGTAGTGTTGACCATGAAACTGAACATGAACTCCCATTGACGACCGGCTTCGTTGTCCTGCCCTTGCAAAGTGTGGAGGAACGCAGCCAAGCTCTCCACACCCTCTTGGGGGATGTGGAAGTCAGGCATAAAGGTGTCAGGTTTGAATCCGGGTGGATCGGTCAGCCATATACGCTCCCAGGGTTCCCTTTTACGTAAGCCAACCCAAGTTAGATCCGGTCCAACAAATCGTCCTTCATCACCGATACGATGGCAGGCCAAACAGTCATAATCTTGGAATAGTTGGCGTCCCTTTTCGACTTGGTTTATATCTTGAGCCAAGATTTCCGTGGTGCGAAGTGGTCGTTTCATCGCCGCAAGGTAATCAACCGTCAATTTGCGTTCTTGGTCGGTAAAAGGAAACTTGGGCATCTTGGTTCCTGGCTTTATCACGTTGGGGTCTTCGAGCCAGGAGCCAAGCCAATCAGCCGAACGGCGCAATCCGGCCATGTTCAAGATCGGGCCTACGGTGCCACCCTGATCTGCGATTGTGTGGCAGGTCACGCATTGATACTTCTGGACAATGGGCCCCTTCAAAAAGGCTTCCTGCGGCGTTCCGCGCCATTCTTCGCCAAGTTCTTGCGTTTCGGAAGGCACTCCCCCTCCCAAGATAGCCACGATCGAAAGCGCTATCGTAGCTGTGATATCACACCGAGATTTCATAAATCGGATTCCTAAATGTCCAGCCTAAATGAGAATCAGGGTGGCTCAGAATCCTGGGCCACCCTGATTACCGAACAGATCGAGAGCTGCTAGCCCGCGTCGTCCATGTTTTCCATTTTCTCCATATTTTCCATCATCATCTTCATCCGTTCGGGCATCTTGCCTGGCTCCACGGCCTCACCTTCAGATAGATGGGTCAAGTACGAACCCAAAGCGACGGATTCTGAGCTGCTGACGTCAAGAGGTTGGGCGGCCATGAACATCATGATGCAGTTGTTGGACATTTCCTGAACGGTGATGACTCGATCATTGGGGACCTTGAACTTGGGAAAGCTTGCCGCAGCTCCCACCAAGGAAGGGACAGGTAGTTCATAGGGTTTGCCGGTTACCTCGCTGGCCATCGGTGTCTTGACCGTTCCGCCAGTGGTGCCGCCGCCCGGATGACAAGAGTTACAGGACTGTCCGTTGGTTCCGAGAGCAGTGTCATTAAACAGTGCTTTGCCGTGCTCTGCAGTGCTGGCCTGAGAGGTCATCATGGCCTTGGGTAGCACGCTCATCATTGCTTCCGGTGAGCCCATGTACTTATCCATATTTTTCATAGCACCGTTTTTCATCATCATCTTCATGTCCTTGGTCAATGGCTGAGCCTGGTGCTCCTCATCGCCCGCTACGGCGATGCCGACGCCAAGGGCCAAGGTGAGTGCGAGAATCGCGACTGCGAGTTTGCGTTGCATAGTTACATCTCCTTCTGGACCGAACGCGCTGTATATTGTTTGCCAACTGCTACTCCATATGAGCACTACGGTGGGAAGGCGGTAGTGGATCGGTCGCTCCACCGACGGAGCTTGACCTTGCCGCCGAGCTAATGGGTTAGGTCTTGTGCAGGTCAGGACGCGGCGCCATCCGTAAGTGCGCTAGCAAGTCGAGTTGAGTCCAGCAACAGCGCGGCGGAAGCCGTGGGACGCCGAGGTTAGAACCGACGAACGCGGGGATGATTGCAGCAATGATCGCCACGACTTGACCTTGCAGATTGAGCACAGGGCACCGCTACTGCTGGACGTGGTTTCGGCGTCGTAGACTACTTTGGTTGGGCTGACTTGGCTGATAATGCCTCGGCTGGCCAACGGTCCGATGTGACCGCGGATAGGGCGTCGGCGATGCTCCAAAAAACCAAGATTCTTTCGCTTGCGTAGGCCATCAACGAACGACCGATCGGCCCGCGCCAACAACGCTCTCACTCCGGTCGGACAACCGAGGACTATGACGCCGTCGCCCAAGTTCCGCGGTGGTACGCTGTTTTGCTGTGAATTTAATGGGACATGATCGATCCATTGCCGCCGAGGTATTCGCGCGCCGTGCGCGGCTGTTGACGGTGGTGTTTGCCGCCTTGCTGTTGCTGGATTTCGGCCTCTTTGGTTGGCTGTTATTTCGTAGTCTTTCGCAGCGAGAACTTGAGCGGGTGTTGTTGGAAACCAGGGAAGATGCTGAGGCTGTTGCTGAATCGATCGGGGATCAAGCCGACGATTTGGAAGATCTCGGCGGTCTGAGTGATCAAGTCGACTTCGTCACTGAATTGCAGTCGCTCGCACGGCGCAGGGACATCGAGGCGATCATGGTCCGCACTGCTGAAGGAATACTTCTTTATTCGCAAGGGTATGACGAAGACTCTTCCAGGTTGGGCGCACAGGAGCGGTCCATCGCAGATTTGCAAGTCCTCCTCCCCGAATCAGATCTAGAAGTGCCGATTCGCGGCCTGGGCACCTTGGTAGTGGGGCTCAGTCGCGAGCATCTGTCACAGCGAGTAGAGGAATTGAGGGAGCACCTACTGAGACTGGCCGGAGTGGTCGCCGCCTTGACCACCGCGCTTTTGCTGGGCGCCTACGGTGTGGTGACCTGGCTCTATCGACGCAGCCGCGCACTGGAGGAACAGGCGCAGAGTGCGGAGCGGCTTGCCTATTTGGGCACGTTGGCGTCCGGGCTGGCGCACGAGATCCGCAACCCCCTCAACGCGGTCAATCTCAACCTGCAGATGCTGGAAGAGGGTGCGGGAGACAGCCGGGGCCGGTTGTTCGACATTACTCGCTCGGAAGTCCGACGCTTGGAACGACTGGTGACTGATTTCCTCGCCTACGCCAAGCCTCGACCTTTGGAGCGGGAATGGGTATCGGTGCGCGAGCTGTTGGCAGAGGCCCATGAGCTGGCCAGTAGCGCTTTTGTCGAAGCTGGAGTCGATTTGGAGGTCGAGGAGGGCCGGAGTGAAACCCTGATTTGGGTCGATTCTTCGCAGATCAAACAGGTGATTCACAATCTGTTGCACAACTCGCTGCAGGTATCGGCGCAGTTTGCCACTGGGTCCGAAACGACGGAACCATCGATAGTGCGGTTGTGGGTTCGCCCTTCCGGCGACGGACTTGCTTTGGGGGTCAGTGACCAGGGACCTGGGATTCCGAAGGACCATCGAGAAAAGGTATTCGAGGTTTTCTACTCCAATCGACGGGGTGGCACCGGATTGGGGCTGGCGATTGTTCGACGCTTTGCCGACGCGCATGGTGCGAAAGTGCAGATTGACGACGGCGACCGGGGGCATACCCGAGGTGAGCGAGGCGCTACGGTATCGGTTCATTTCCCGGGTGATGCAGTGCGATTTGCCAGTACCGCAGATTGACCATCCGGCGATTGACCCGACGCTCAGGAGAGTGATAAATTTCCGCCTCTTGCGCTTCTTGCGCCTGGGAGAAGTTTGTTATGTACGCAGTAATTGAAACCGGTGGAAAACAATATCGCGTTACCAAGGGTGATGTACTCGACATTGAGCTGACGCAGACCACCGGAAAAAAAACTGAGAAGGTTCAATTTGACCGCGTCTTGATGATCACCGATGGTGACTCCACTACGGTCGGTACTCCGGTGGTAGAGGGTGCTTCGGTCGCGGGGACCTTGGTCGACCGGGTGCGCGCACCCAAAGTTAAGGTGTTCAAGAAAAAGCGTCGTAAGGGTTATCGCCGCACGCAAGGACACCGTCAGAACCTTCTTCGAGTCCAGATCGACTCGATCACAGCCTAAGAGGTAAGAGGTATGGCGCACAAAAAAGGTCAGGGATCCACTCGCAATGGCCGCGATTCCAATCCACAAAACCTGGGCGTGAAGCGCTACGGTGGTCAGCAGGTCACCGGGGGAACGATCCTAGTGCGACAACGCGGTACTCGTATTCTCCCGGGCGACAACGTTGGTCGAGGAAAAGATGACACGTTGTTTGCCATGGTTGACGGAACGGTCGAGTTCGGCAGAAAACACCGCACCCGCACCATCGTCAACATCGTTCCGAGTTCTTAGTTTCACTTGCATTTCATTGATGAGGCCGTGATTCACGTCGCCGGTGGGCGAGGTGGGGACGGTTGTGTTGCGTTTCGGCGCGAGAAGTTCGTGCCCAAGGGCGGGCCGGCCGGAGGTGACGGTGGGCATGGCGGCTCAGTGGTCTTGGTTGGCGACCACAACCTCAACACCCTGTACCCATTTCGCCATCAAACTCGATTTCAGGCAAAGAAAGGTGGCGCCGGCGAGGGATCAAACAAAACTGGAAAATCAGCGGACGATATCGAGGTGGCGATACCGTTGGGAACCTTGATCTACGATCGCGATTCGGGGGAGTTGTTGGGCGAGATCTTCACCAGCGGTGAACGCATTGTGAGCGCCAAAGGAGGGCACGGGGGAAAGGGCAATGCTCGATTTTCCAGCTCGACGAGGCAGACGCCTCGATTTTCCACTCCAGGGGCAGAAGGCGTAGAACGCAGTCTTCGACTGGAGTTGAAGCTGCTGGCCGACGCTGGATTGGTGGGCTTGCCCAATGCTGGCAAGTCGACCTTGATTTCTAGGATTTCCGCCGCGCGGCCCAAAGTCGCCGACTATCCATTTACCACCCTGGTGCCGCAGTTGGGCGTGGTGGAGCAGGGGATCGACGATCCATTCGTGGTTGCTGACCTACCTGGGCTAATTGCAGGAGCCGCCCAAGGAGCGGGGTTGGGGCATCAATTCTTGCGCCACGTGGATCGCTGCCGAGTTCTGATTCACCTGGTGGAGTTGGCGGATTCGGAGAGCTCAGTCGAAGATTCTCTGCAGGCGATCGAAGGGGAACTAGAGGCCTTTGACCCAGACTTGATTTATCGGCCAAGGTTGTTAGTGGGTAGTAAGTTGGACGTTGCCGACGCGCAACGTCGTAGCGAATTGGCCACGGCGGCCAAACAGCGTCAGCTTCCGGTTTTGGAAGTGAGTGGGGTTTCCGGGGACGGACTGGATCACATGTTGACCTGGGTTGCCGATACTCTGAGGCAGACGCAAGACAACCGGGTGGCTGACGAGTGACAACCGAGATACCGAAGCAATGAGAGTTGGCGTACTGGGCGGCACCTTTGACCCGGTCCACAACGGGCATGTGGAAACGGTGGAGTTTGCTCGTCGTCATCTCGCGCTGGACCAAGTGATGTTTGTACCCACCGCGGTCCCACCGCACAAAGCGACCGAGGGGATGGCCTCAGCTTGGCGACGCTACGTGATGGTAGAGTTGGCCCTTCTCGACTTGGACTGGGCGCAGGCATCGCCGCGCGAGCTTCGACTCGATCAACCGAGCTATACCATTGACACCATGGAGTCCCTGGCGGAGTCGAGGCCGGAAGTCGAGTGGGTGTTGTTGATCGGCGGAGACTCACTGGCCCAATTGACGACTTGGCGCCGATGGCAGGACCTCTTGCGGTTTGAGATCGGGGTGCTTTGCCGACCCTGTGTCGGCTGCCCCGAACCGGGCTCGATTCCTGAGCCGGTCAGTGCGGCCGGAGAGAACCGCATTCGCTGGGTTGCCAACCCACTCAATACCCTGTCATCGACCCGAATCCGTAGCCAAATAGAGCTCGGAGAATTCCCGCACGGTCTGCACCCACGGGTGCTAGAGTACGCCAGCAAATACAACCTCTATCGATGAAGCCGCAGCCAGAACAACCGTCGTTACCCCAAGAACTTCGATTGGCGGTAGCAGCGCTGGCGGACAAGAAGGGTGAGAGCCTAAAGGTTCTAGATCTCAGCCGAGTCAGTGATTTCACCAACCATTTTGTCGTTTGCAGCGGCACCAATCGGCGGCAGGTCCAGGCGCTCTCTGATGAGGTGTTGGACCGGTTACGTTCGGTTAAACGTAAGCCTCTAGCGGTCGAAGGTTACCAACAGGGAACTTGGATCCTGATTGATTACGGCTATTTCTTGGTACACATCTTCGACCCCGAAGCGCGCGACTACTACCGGCTTGAAGGTATGTGGAGCGACGCGGACGACGTCACCCAAGAAGCCGGCGCTTAGCGATCGGGCGAGGATCTGCCTGAGCCCTTCTCGGGAGGCAGGTTCTGTTGTGCTCCACGGATCTCCTCTGGAGATCCCAATTCCTAGTTTCTTGAAGCAGAAGCTGGCAGTCGAAAATGGGCGAGTTGCCCAAAATGTTCCAAGAAAAAGATCCGTTCCTCACCGTAGGGGGCTTGTGGGGTCACGATCGGGCGGAGTGCGGTCGCCATCTGCAGTGTCACGGGAACCAACAAGAGGATCCACAGAAGATAGGCGGATTTGCCTCCGCTGAGTTGAGAAGAGATTCGCCAACCCGTGACAAACAGCGATGCTAAGCCGAGGGCCGTTGCAACCATGGCTGGCCAGGAGAGAAACCAACTGGAGGACGCGAACAGCCACATGACAGGCGCGAGGGCAAGAAGCAATGCGCCGACTGTCGCCGTTGTCACAAGGGCCAGGTATACCGTGCTGCGTAGCGAGTAGGTTCCGCTGATAAGTGCCGTGAATACCGTCAAAGTGGGAATCGTGATGACCACCGACAGTAGGCCGACCAGCGGCAGTTCTATCGCTGCAAGCCAAGCATGGCCGATCCCGGCGTAGGTGCCCAAGGCGAACCCGAATCCTAGAAAGCCGCAACACCAGCCGAACAGGGTCTTGAGGGGAAGGATTTCACTTAGCGGGCGCTGAAAGAGGCTGTTTTCATGGACGGTGTTAGACATTTCATCTCCTAGACAAGTGGCTGATTAATGGGTCGAGAACAGGCGTGGAAGTACGCTCGAATAGATCATCTCGTAGGCGTTGCCATCGAACGCATCCCTGCGAAACAAGGTCGCGTGACCTAGTGGGTTGCCGATAAAGGGTCTTAGAACCCAAGACGTTTGCCCAGCGACGAAGGCAAACACTAGAACCCAGCCGCAGTAGACCAACCGTCCACTGTCTGTACTGGCGATCAAAAGACGTCCAAGCCTCGCAGAGGCGATCAATCCGCAAATGGCAACCAGGGATAGGTGGGTGAGATAGAGGGCGTGGTATTCAATCAGATCGACGTTCCCCCGCTGTGGGCCAGTATGAGTAAACAGAAGATTGACGGGAGTTAAAGCCGCGAGAGCGAGGCCAGTTCCGAAAATCGTTTCTGCCGAGGCGGCTGCAAGAGGCCCTGTCCCACCGACCCAGCCTGCAATGCGGCTCAGGGTCCATCCGAAGGGAAAGACCAGCATCCAAGTAGCGATTAAGAGCATTGGCAGCTTGATCGCAGAATAGAAGGCCAAGCGGCCACTGTGCCACGAACCCATTGCCGCCCCGTAGGGAGCCGCCAATATGGCCGTTACGATCAACAGGTAGATCGCCCGTCGCCAGGGACGAGTGTCCACCGCCGCAGGATCAAAAATATTCCGGCCGAAGGGCCACACGGGATTCGGCCAAATCGGGTTGGGGCGATTGAGAAAGGGTCGAGCAGACACGGTGGATTCGGCTCGTTGGAATCATTCCAACAGCAGCGGGCGTCAACGACGTGACTGGGTGGAGAAAAACTGGCAGCGTGTTGTGGCAATTTGACGGCAGCCTTGACCACCGCGGTGGTCCGGTCTCAAATATGCAGGCAAGGAGGATCATGAGCACACTCAGTCACGGCACGGTCGCGTTGGTGGACGACGAACCGAGTATTCGAGAGACGGTTGGCTTGGCGTTGAAACGCAGCGGCTACACGGTCAACGCATACACCGATGGGCAAGACGCCTGGGAGGTGTTTGAGCACAAGTTGCCGGACGTCGCGATTCTGGACATCTTGATGCCGCGTATGGATGGCTTGGAGTTGTGCCGCCGTTTGCGCCAAAAGTCGGATCGGTTGCCAATTCTGTTTCTGACCTCGAAGGATGATGAGCTGGATAAGGTTCTGGGCCTTGAGCTGGGAGCCGACGATTACTTGGTTAAGCCGTTCTCGATGCGCGAGTTGGAAGCTCGGGTGAGGGTGCTGTTTCGGCGCCTAAGCTTGGCGGACACACCGGCCGAGCCAGAACGTATGGTCGAGGTCGATGACCTGGCGTTGGATTTGGATCGCTACACCGTGCATTGGTGCCAGCAGTCGGTTTCGTTGACCGTGACGGAGTTCCTGATGCTTCTGGCGATGGCGCGTCGACCGGGCCACGTGAAGAGTCGCGAACAACTGATGCGAGAGGGCTATCCGTACGATGTCTACGTCAGCGAGCGGACGATTGACAGCCACATAAAACGGATTCGGCACAAGTTTGCTGCGGTGGATCAGGCTTTTGACGCGATCGAGACGGTTCACGGACTCGGATATCGATATCGTGAAGCCTAGGGTGGGTTCGTCGATAGCACCGTTCGATCCCAGATTTCTAGTGCATTTCTGGCTTACCGGTGGGCCGAATTTGGCGCGCCCATAGCTAGGTTCGACGTGTTGAAAGGCCCACTGCTGATATGACGCTGGCTCACTCGAAGCAAGATGATTAGGTCGATTCCTGGGCGTAGCGGCTGGCGCTTGCTGGGCAAGATACTGGCGCTCAACGCGCTGTTGTTGTTCGTCCCGTTGGCCGGTGCGCTATCGCTGGAGGCTTACGAGAGGTACCTCTTGGAATTGCAGGAGCGATCGATGGTGCAGCAAGCGCGGTTGGCGTCCGCCGCGTTGGGTGGAGTAGAAATCTTGGACGCGGAGGTTGCCGAGGCTCTCTTGATGCGACTCGGGGGGCGCGTCGAGGCGCGTCTCAGAGTTGTCGATGGAAAAGGCAAGGTGGTGGCGGACACCGCATCTTTGGTCCCGCCGCAGACGACTGGTCTCGACGGGGACTCGGTCGATGCCGACGTTCGGGACCGCCCACTGTATCGCCTAGGAACGGTGGCGGTGGAGATCAAAAGGGCGCTATTTGGCCCCAAGACGATCCCGGAACCAGCGTTGGGATCGGAACCGGGGACTTGGCGTACCCCGGAGGTCTCCGAGGCACTCGCAGGTCGATACGGAGCGGCAACCCGGGCGTCCGCTGGTGGTCAACGGTCGTTGACTCTGTACTCGGCGCTGCCGATCTATGGCCAGAGAGAAGTCGTTGGCGCAGTGGTCGCTTCGCAGTCTACAGTGCGAATTTTGTCGGCTCTGTATCAAGTGCGGTTGGAGGTGTTTGGCGTGTTTCTATTGTCGCTTGCAGTTGCGGCTGCGGTCAGTGCCGCTTTGGCGTCGTCTCTGGTTCGTCCCTTGGAACGGCTGCGCCAACAGGCGCGTGATCTGGTTGACCATCGAGGCAGATTCAAAGGGCAGTTTGTCGGTTTGCAGAGAGGCGACGAGATCGGCGACCTGAGCCGAGCGTTGGAAACCCTGACTGTCCGGCTGCGGCACCATGTCGATTTTGTCGAGTCGTTTGCCACCGATGTTGCCCACGAACTCAAGAATCCCCTAGCGTCGGTGCGCAACGCCAGTGAGCTTCTGGGCGAAGTCGAAGATGATCAAGATCGTCAACGGCTGTTGGATCTGATTCAGCGCGAGGTGGCGCGGATGGGAAGCATGATTTCGGCGGTGCGCGAGATTTCGCTGATCGACGCGCGGATGGACGAAGAAGTGATGCAAGTCCTCGATCTCAACCAAGTGGTTGCCAAGACCGTGGAGGGCGCCAAGATTCGCCACGGTCGAGAGATCGTGACCGATGGCACCGACAAGGCTCCGCGCTGGATTGAAGCGCCGCCCGAGCGAGTAACCCAGGTGTTGGAGAACTTAATCGACAACGCGGTGAGCCTGACCCCAGACGATGGCTTGGTGGGTGTCCGCCTAGAGACCGTTGATCAGGCGCCGGTGATGACGGTATGGGATGAGGGCCCGGGGATCGACGAGGAACACCGAGCGAGGATTTTCGATCGGTTCTTTTCCTATCGACCGACTGCCGAACCAGATCAGGAGCGCCACACCGGTCTTGGGCTGTCGATCGTACGCACGGTGGTTGAGGGTCTGGGGGGTAGCGTCGCAGCGAACAATCGTCAAGGCGGGGGAGCGGAACTGGTGACCCGCTGGCGACCTGCGCTGCCTGCGAAGTAGGGGGACACAATCCCTACATTGTGTCCCCAGAGAAACGTGTTCCCCTAACTAGCCTTCGATCCCAGCCGCGGCTGCCAAGGCCGTAGTATCGAAATGGATCTTGACCGGAACCCGGAGCTTCTCCCAGCGCAGAGATAGCGTGGCCTCCTCGGTGTTGACCGCATCAAACTCGTAAGCCAGTTGTTCCTTGGCAGGAGCCTCGACCGGCGTGACTTCGATGCGCAGTGCGTCCTTGGACTGATCGTAGGAGAAACTGCCCCAAGAGGCGCTGTCGTTGCTGAAAATGATGATCCAGGACGAGTTGCTTGGGATCATGTGCAGACCGTAGGTGCCTGCCGCAAGGGCTTGTCCGTCGATGGTTGCGTCGTCGGACAGCGTGATGGTCGTGTTTTCGTTTGCCCCGGCACGCCAGACAGCACCGTAAGGCACCAGAGATCCCCAGATACTGCGGCCCTTGACCGAGGGCCGGTGGTAGTCGATGGTAACCGTGGAGATGCCGATCGTTTGGCTGACCTGCGCCCGCGGGCTGACCCGGGGCGGTATGGCATCGGATTGGGCATCGGACTGGGCGTGGGAGAGACTTGCCGAAGCGAAGATCGCCAGTGCGGCGAGCGTGATTCCTTTATACATCAGATGGCTCCTTGTAGTTTTCTGGAAACGTTGTGGGCGCTTGCCCCGTGTTGTGCTGCTGTTACGCAGGCTGGCGTTGAAGAGATTCCCAGCAAGAAAGAGGCGGAACCGGTCGTCCGGCTCCGCCTCCTGCGGGGACACAATGTAAAGATTGTGTCCCCTCAACTAGATTGCGTCCCCTCAACTAGCCTTCAAGCCCGATCAAGACTCCTTCGATGCGCGCGTGTTGCGCTTCCGGAGCCATCTCCAGCGCTTTGCGGTAGTTGGCGATCGCAGCCTCTGTGTCCCCTTTGGTGGCCAAGGCTTCGGCCAAACTGTCGTGTGCGTTCCAAGACTCTGGGTTCTTGTCGACGTTGAACTGGAAAATTTCCAGGGCTCGGTCCACGTCGTTGCGCTGAAACAGGTAGTTGTAGCCGAAGGCATTGACCTGGGCTTCCGAGGCCAGCTCAAACGCTTCTTGTTCGGTGCTCTTACCCTCGTCGACGCGTTCCAACGCGGTGAGAATGCCAGCTTTGACAAATAGGTTGACCGCGTTGGGATTCCGATTGATCGACTGCTCCGACCAGGCAAGCCCCTGCTCAAGATCAACGCCGTTTTGCAGACAGTAGTTGGCAGCGCTATTCCAGCCCTGCCAATTGAAACCCGGCAGGTGGCGTAGGTCGTTCTTGATTTTGTTGATCGCCAGCGCTGGCGTGTCGACAGAGAGCTTGACCGGAACTTTGAGGTCCGCCCAATGTAAGGCGAGAGTGCCCTCGGTGGCGCTCACGGCTTCGAATCCGTAACTCAGCTGTTCATTGAATACCGCAGAAGTTTCGGCATTTACAGAAACCCGAAGGGCATCTTCCGTCTCGTCATAGGAGAAGCTTCCCCAGGATGTGCTGTTGTTGCTGAAGATGATCTCCCATGCCTCTTCGCCGGGGAGCATGTGTAGACCGTAGGTGCCCGCAGCGAGCGACTCACCCTCGACCGAGAGATCGTCTGAGAACGTGATCGTGGTGTTGTCGTTGGCCCCGGCGCGCCACACCGCACCAAAGGGCACCAAGGTTCCGAATACCTCGCGGTCGTTGACCGAAGGCCGGTGATAGTCAACAGTGACGGTCGAAATACCGACCTTTTGCGTGACTTCTGCGTGCGGGCTGACTCGGGGTAGCCCGGTAATGTTTTGCGCCGAGGCGACTGCCGCCCAAGCAAGCAGGGCCACTGCGACCAAAGTGATTCTATTTTTCATCCACAATTCCTTCTGGTTGATGTCGTTTCGGAAACGAGGGAGCCCAGCTTCGGCGGCTTCCTTCGCGGCTGGGTTTGTTACGAGTTGGCAGGGTGATTAGTTTTCTGGTGTGGCTTGGATGACGACGGTGGCGAATCGTGAGCGTCCACTGTTCTTGCAAATGTCTCCCTGAGCGACAGCGAGGGGAGTCGAAGAATCTCGACATCTCGATACTGCTGCGCGGTTTATGCGTGCTACTGGATCCCGGCCGCCCTGCCCGTCCCCCTGCCGCGATGACGGGCAGGGGACGGGAGCACGCAAGGCGCTTTCCCAGATTGGGTTGTTTAATAGACGAGAAGCGAGAGAGTTATGAGAACTAGTGCCAGTCGTGTCCGACGTGCCCTTTCGTAGGGCAGGGATTTACTCTCCGCTCAGCTTTCCTTTGATTGTCATCCTGAGCCGACCCGCGAGGGGAGTCGAAGGATCTCAAATGTCCCGGTTTGCCGTGATTGAGGGAGGCAGCCGAAGTTGAGCCAGCTCCCTCTCCACCGGCTTGGCAGGCTAGGCTAGAAAACGTTACCGACCCTTCCACTCCGCGGGGCGTTTGTTGAGAAACGCATCGACGCCTTCGGCTTTGTCTTCTGAGGAGAAGCAGAGGCAGAATAGGTCGCGTTCGTAAGCAACTCCGGCATCGATCGACATGGTTTGGCTGGCGCGTACCGCCTGCTTGGCTACCTGCAACGTGAGGGGACTCTTGGAGGCGATCTGGGAGGCCAACTTGAGAGTCTGTTCGCGCAACTCTTCAGGCTCGAACATCATGTCGATCAGGCCGATACGCAGGGCTTCTTCTGCGGAGATCATGCCACCGGAGAGGATCAGCCGCATCGACTGACCGAGGCCGACCAAACGCGTCAGACGCTGGGTGCCACCGCCGCCTGGGATCAGGCCTAGGTTGATCTCTGGTTGACCAAAACGGGCATTGGACGATGCAGTGCGGATGTCGCACGACAACGAGAGCTCACAGCCACCGCCCAAGCAAAAACCATTGATCATGGCGATTACCGGTTTCGGAAACGTGGCCATGACGTCAAAAATGCGCGGACTGGCCATCGCTTTGCGCTGGTCGAAAGGAGAACGGCCTTCAAATTCGCCGATGTCTGCGCCGGCGACAAATGCCTTTTCTCCGGCGCCGGTCAGTATCACCGCACCGATCGAGTCGTCCTTCTCAATCTCTTCCAGGTAGGCCATGGTCTCACTACGGACCTGTTCGGATAGCGCGTTGAGCTTGTCGGGGCGGTTGAAAGTTAGAATTGCGACGCGATCTTGGCGTTCAATGAGTACGGTTTCAGACATCGGTTCTCCTTTGGTTTGTAGATTGTGAAGGGGACACAAAGTGAATTGTCGTGCCCAGATGAACTGCGAATCCCGAGCTAATAGGGTCCGTGCTGCACCTAACATCGTATGGATATTGTGTCCCCTGATTATCGGTGTCGCCATGTAGGCGATCGTTTTTCGACAAACGCGGCCAGCCCTTCATCGAGGTCTTGTAGCTGCGTTAGTTGTTGGCAATAGATGCGTTCGGCGTCGGCTAGCGCGGCGTCTTCACCGCGATCCTTGGCGTTGGCCATCGCCTGTTTGGACAGTCGCAAAACCGGGGTGCTGGCTGCTAGGATTTCCTCCAACATTTGATCCAAATATTGATCAAAGTCTTCGGTGGGAAACAGCCTGCTGACGACTCCCATGCTAAGCGCTTCCTCGGCACTGAGATTTCTACCGGTAAGCACCAAGTCCGCAGTGTTGGCCGCTCCCAGTTGGCCTGGATAGCGCACCGCCGCGTAGGGTGGGAAACAAGCAAGTCGAATCTCTGGTTGGCTGAAACGGGCCCGCTTGCTGGCAACCCGCAGATCGCAAGCCATGGCCAATTCCATTCCACCACCCAGGCAATGACCTTCGATCGCGGACAAGGTCGGCGCAGGGAATTCCTCCAGTCGACGCAGCAACCCGTGGAAGCGGTCCAGCATGCCCTCGATCTTGTCGCGGGTATGATCGGCGACCGACACACCTGCGGAGAAGGCTTTGTGGGAACCGCGCAACACCAGGCAGGCGATCGATTCATCGAGCGCCAAGTCGTCCACCGCCTCAATCAGCGACGCCATGGTGGTTAGGTCCAAGACGTTGAGCGGAGGAATATCTAGCCGGATGGCGGCGACGCGCTCACCCCGATCTAGCGTAAAGCCGGAACTCTTCACTGGCTTTCTCCAGGGCGTTCGACTAACGCTGCCAGGCCAAGACCCCCGGATACACAGAGGGTGGCGATTCCCAGCCGCCGATCCCGATCGGCCAGGGCATGAATCAGGGTCACCAAGATCCGTGCCCCAGTACAACCAATCGGGTGACCCAGGGCAATCGCGCCGCCGTCGACGTTGACCCGCTCGGGGTCCAGTTCAAGTTCTTGGTTGCAGGCCAGGACTTGGCTGGCGAAAGCTTCGTTGAGTTCGATCAGGTCGATGTCGCTCAGGGTTCGCTGGTTGCGCTCAAGCAAATTTCTGACCGCGGGAACCGGCCCAATCCCCATGATTCGCGGCTCGACGCCAACCACTTCCCAGTCGTGCAAGATCGCGGCGGGCTCCAGCCCCATCCGCTGTGCTGCATCCTGGGAGGCGACGATCAAGGCTGCCGCACCGTCGGTGATCCCGGAGGCGTTGCCGGCGGTCACCGTGCCGCCCTCGCGAAACACAGTCTTGAGTTTGCTCAAACCCTCGATCGATACCTGGTCGCGCGGATGTTCATCATGGTCCACGGTGACGGTTTTTCGCCGCTGTGGCGCCTCGACGGCAACCAGCTCTCGCTCAAAGCGGCCTCGCTCTCGGGCTACTTGGTATCGCTGCTGGCTGAGGACTGCCCATGCATCCGCTTGTTTGCGGCTGATGCCGATCTCAGCAGCCAGTTCTTCGGCGGTCTCGCCCATCACCAGCCCAGAGAGCGGATCGACAAACCCGTCTCGATACATTCCGTCGGTCAATTCTGCGTGTCCCAGCCGGTATCCCCAGCGTGCTCTGGGCAGCATGTAGGGTGTGTTCGACATGCTTTCGGTGCCGCCGGCAAGCACCACTTCGGCTTCCCCCAGAGCAATCGCTCGGGCGGCAGCGAATACTGCCTGCAGCCCTGAACCACAAGCTTGGTTGACGGTGAAAGCCGGACTCTCGATCGGAACCTGGCAACGATAGGAAATCTGGCGCGCAGTATTGGGGCCACCGCCAGCTTGGCGGGCATGGCCAAAAATTGTTTGGTCGATGTGCCGTCCCTCGAGTTCAGCTCGGGAAAGGCATGCGGTTGCCGCGGCCGTGCCTAGGTCGGCCGCGGACAGTTCAGCCAGAGCGCCGCCGAACTTACCGATAGGGGTACGAACCGGAGCCGCCAGAACAACGGGTTGCTTGGGCATAAAGAGCAGACGGTGGGCGGGGCACTTGCCCACGCCCTCGTCCTCGCTAGGAAGCGGAAAACTCCGGCTTACGCTTCTCGATGTAGGCAGCCAACCCTTCTTTGGCGTCATCGCCTTGGAACAGTTGCTGCTGCAATTCGCGCTCGATTGCCAGAGCGCTCTCGAACGGAACCTCAGCTCCACTTTGCACCGAGCGTTTGATCCGCCCGACCGCCTTGGAAGCACTATTGGGAGGACAGAACGAGGTCGCATACTGGTGGATCTGATCCTCAAAATCATCGCCGTCATAAATATCGGAGACGATGCCCAGATCTTTGGCTTCTTCGTAGGACGTCAACCGACCGGAAACCATCAATTCGATCGCACGCTGTTTGCCGACGATGCGAACTAGGCGCTGCGTCCCACCGGTGCCCGGCAGTACACCGAGGTTGACTTCTGGCAATCCGACGCTTCCCGAGTCTTTTTTGGCGATGCGCATGTCCGCCGCCATAGCAATTTCAAGACCACCGCCCACGGTGTGTCCATTGAGCGCGGCGATTACCAATTTAGGAGTCTGCTCAAGACGGTTCAAGGTCTCGTTCGCGTGCAGGCAAAAGTAGTATTTGAAGGTCGGGTCGGCCCCCTCAAGCATGCTAATGTTGGCTCCAGCGCAGAAGAACTTGGTGCCCTGTCCAGTGAGCACTAAGACATGGACGTTCTCGTCAAACCGTGCTTTGAGGATCGCCTCATCGAGTTGACGCATCATTTCGTGGGTGTAGGTGTTTGCGGGTGGGTCAGTGAGCACCAGGTAAGCGACTCCGTCGCGAACGCCGTATTCCACCAGGACATCCTGGTTTGACATGTTTTGATACCTCCGAGTTTGATTTATTGAAGCCGAAGAATTTTTCGACGCTTGCATCCAATAGAGTCAACCGGAACATCGTGCAGATTGTTCCAGTGTGACTTGTGTCATTGTCTCATGCGCAAGGGATGCGGACAATGGTATCCCTTGGGACGCAATGACTGGATTCAATAGCGACATCCGCGTTGGCGGCGATCACTACCATGTGCAGACACAGGTGACTCCGGGTGGGGTCGAGACCTTGATCTACATGGGTGGCCAGGTGGTTTTTGCCCGCCGTTGTGAGCAGGCGGAGCAGGACTCTGCTTCGGCCCAGCACCAGGAAATCGTCGGAGTTCTGGAACACGGCGAGCTGGACTTGTTTGTCGGTGATGGACACACTGAAGTGGAGACTCTGGCCGACTCGCTGACGGAGGAACCCGATACGGCACCCGGTTTGTTTGCCCGCCTGGCAGAACTTATCGGAAGCCACAAGCGACGACGCCAAGATCCCCCCAAGTTTTGGGTCGACGTTGGCGCCTTGCGGCGCGTTGGCGATACCGGGTCAGGGGCGGTCGAGGCTCGCTTGACATTCCCGGGTGGGCGCGCGGTTGCTGGGGCGACCGTGGAAGTGGAGCGCTTCGACTTGTTTGGGCCGCCAACCCGGTTGAAATCTCTGATTACCGATTCCAACGGCAACCTGTCGATTTCCTGCGAAGTCGGCCCGCGACGTCCAGCCGGGCTGGTCCTGCGTACAGAGACCGACGGACGCCAAGCCACCGCTCGCTACTTGATCTAGTGCGAGTACACAGCTACCCAGCGTTCTGCAAAAGGTAGAATCTGCGCCATGAGCGAGGCGTCAACGGTTCAGCAGAGTTTGTCCAGCGAAACCGAGATGGTGGTGAACGGAAATCCCTATCCTTGGGTAGACGGTTTGACCATATTGTCGTTACTGCAACGCCTTGATTTGGCACCCGAAACCGTAGCGGTGGAGCGCAACCGCGAGATTGTTCGTCGCACGGAATTTGATCGGCTGTTGCTGGCCCCGAATGACCGTCTCGAAATCGTCCGCTTCGTCCAAGGCGGCTGACCTTATCGGGGCCGCCGGATTCCTTGCTCGGCAGCGACCCTTCCCGTATTATTCGCGGTCCGGTGGGCCGCTAGCTCAACTGGCAGAGCAGCTGACTCTTAATCAGCGGGTTCGGGGTTCGAGTCCCTGGCGGCTCACCAATAACTTCCCTGTTTTGACCTGGTCTGGATTCTCGGCGAGCTGGGAGCCAGGGTCGTGCGAAAGTGGCGGAATTGGCATACGCGCTAGACTTAGGATCTAGTCCCTTCGGGGTTGGGGGTTCGAGTCCCCCCTTTCGCACCAGGAAACTGGAAGTTTGGATCGGAACCGGGCCCTTCAGCATCAGCAAGATTCGACAAACGTCAAAGACACAAGAGTAGCGGGCAACCTGTAGCTGAGTCATTGTGTCCCCGACCTGAGGAACGAAATCCATCATGAGCGTAGTGCGCGAAATTAAAGACGTTGGCCCCTGGCGTAAGGAACTGTCGATCGAAGTTCCGGTGGCCGCGGTGGATGCCGAAATGGAGCGAGTTACTCACTCGATTCGCAAGACCGCGAAAGCGCCCGGATTCCGCAAAGGCAAGATGCCTTTGGATTTGGTGAAGAAGCGGTACATGGAGGAGATTCGCCAGGAGACGCTAGAACGGATCGTGCCTCGCTTTTGGCGCCAGGCGGAGGCGGAGAGTCAACTGCAGCCGCTGACCTCCCCGCAGCTCGGAGAAGTCGAATGGACCGATGAAAAATTTGTATTTGCTGCGACGGT
Source organism: Candidatus Multivoradales bacterium (assembly GCA_965248055.1). Taxonomy (GTDB): domain Bacteria; phylum Acidobacteriota; class Thermoanaerobaculia; order Multivoradales; family JAHEKO01; genus CBDCXF01. Next base: position 1,074,327 of record CBDFIJ010000004.1, on the reverse strand, counting down.
CGAGATTCGCCCGGAGATCACCATTGGCGACCTTGAGTCGTTCGACCTGCCAGAGGTAGAAGCCGAGCCCACCGACGAGGAGATTGATGAGGCGCTGGAAAACATTCGACGTCAGGCGAGCGACTGGAAACCCGTGGAGCGGCCAGCGGCTAACGGTGACCTGGTCACAGTCAAGATTCGCGAAACAGATGGAGACGAAGAAGTCCGTCCTGTGATGTTGGAAGTTGGCGAGCAAACCGTTTGGCCGGAACTCAGTGAGGCTCTTGCCGGTCTTGAGGCTGGCAAAAGCGCTCCGTTCACGCGGCCGGGCGATCCGGAGAGCGGCCAAATCGTGCGTCGGCACTCCGTGGAGCTGGTAGAAGTCAAAGAGAGAATTCTTCCAGAGCTTGACGACGCCTTGGCGCAGAAGGTTGGCAAATTCACCGACCTTGCCGAGCTGCGCTCGCGGGTTGCGGATCAATTGCGAGTTGGCAAGCAACGGGAAGGGATGGCGAAGCGCGAAGCGGCGATGCTTGATCAACTGGCACTGCGGCATCCATTTGACGCTCCACAGGGGGCAGTGGACGCCGAGGTCCAAGAGATGTTGACTGAATACGCAACCGCGTTGTCGGAACAAGGGGTTGATGTCGAGAAAGGCGACATTGAGTGGGAGCGAATCGCGCAGGAATTCACCCCCCGGGGTGAAGGCAGAGTGCGCGCTCGTCTACTGCTGGATGCGGTTTCGGATCATTTGGAGCTGGAGGCGGACCCGGAAGACCTACAAAACGCGATTGGTCAATTGGCGACTGAGCGCAAGGTGTCCAGTGTCGCCATGCGCAAGGCGTTGGCGGATTCAGGTAGGCTGGAAAGCCTGCGTCGACACTTGCGACGCCGGGCGGCGGTCGCCCGATTGCTCGGCGAAGTTGCGGAAGATCAAGAACCGAACGAGAGCGCTGATCCGGATACTGGTGGGACGGACGGCGGCGAATCTGTGATTGGCGAGGAGGAATAAGCGATGTTGGTACCGATGGTAGTGGAGCAGACGAACCGCGGTGAACGCGCGTACGACATTTATTCGCGCTTGCTCAAAGACAACATCATTTTCTTGGGACGGCAAATTGATGACGAAGGGTCCAGCCTCATCATCGCCCAAATGCTCTATCTGGAAGCGGAGAGTCCAGAAAAGGACATTTCGCTTTACATCAACTCCCCGGGTGGGGTGGTTAGCGCTGGTTTGGCGATCTACGACACCATGCAATATCTCAAGCCGGATATTGCGACCTATTGCGTCGGCCAGGCGGCCTCGATGGCAGCAGTGCTACTCGCCGCTGGAGCCGCAGGGAAACGCACGGTGCTGCCAAACAGCAGAGTCCTCATCCATCAGCCGTTGATACAGGGTATGGGCGGCCAGCAGACAGATATTGAAATACACGCCCAGGACATGTTGGCGTTGCGGGACCGATTGGATGAAATCATGGCGCTCCACACCGGCCAGCCAAAGGATAGAGTTCACGAAGATACCGAGCGCGACAAGATCCTGACCGCTGATGAAGCGGTGAAGTACGGTTTGGCTGATCGCGTGATGGAAAAACGGGAGAAAGGACCAGAAGCCGTCTAGCATCTGAAAGAATCAGGCGGGTAAGATGCTTGAGTACCGAGTCATAACTTTGTTGCTGACTCGGAATTATGGGTCGTTGGCGTTTGTTTCGCATTAAGAAGCAACGCCGAGGGCGGAGGAATTATGGCCAAGAAAGAAACCAGCGACGAAACTCTCCGTTGTTCTTTTTGCAACAAGAGCCAACGTGAAGTTGAGAAGCTCATCGCCGGTCCGACGGTATTCATCTGTGACGAGTGCGTGGATATCTGCCTCGACATCATTGCTGAAGACCGGGCTGTGGATGACGGTTTCGATACTGAGCTGCCAAAACCGCGCGAAGTCAAAGCGCTGCTAGATGACTACGTCATCGGCCAAGAAGACGCTAAGAAGAAACTTTCGGTCGCGGTTTACAACCACTACCGGCGGGTAGAGCACTCGGAAAAGAATCGCACTGATGTTGAGCTACAGAAGTCCAACATCATGCTGATTGGCCCGACCGGAACCGGTAAGACGCTGTTGGCGCAGACACTTGCGCGGGTGCTCCAGGTGCCGTTCACCATTGCCGACGCGACCACGCTGACCGAGGCCGGCTATGTCGGCGAAGATGTCGAGAACATCATTCTGAAGCTCTATCAGGCGTCGGGCAACGACAAAGAAAAGACCCAGCGCGGCATCGTCTATATTGACGAGGTCGACAAGGTTGCCCGCAAGACCGACAATCCGTCGATCACTCGAGACGTCTCGGGCGAAGGGGTGCAACAAGCGCTGTTGAAGATTTTGGAAGGAACCCAGTGCAATGTGCCGCCCCAGGGTGGACGAAAGCATCCGCACCAGGAGTTCTTACAGATCGACACCACCGACATCTTGTTCATTTGTGGTGGCGCTTTCGTCGGTCTGGAAGAGCAGATCAAGCACCGCCTGAACGCCAAGTCGTTGGGCTTCGGTGCCGACATCAAAGAGAGCAAAGAGCAGCGCGTTGGAGAGATCCTGATCCATGCTTTGCCAGAAGATTTGGTGAAGTACGGACTGATCCCGGAATTCGTCGGTCGGTTGCCGGTCACCGCGACCCTCAACGACTTGAGTGAGGAAGACCTAGTACTGATTCTGCGCGAGCCCAAGAACAGCTTGGTCAAGCAATACCAGGCGATGTTTGAACTGGAAGGCGTCGAGTTGACGATCACCGACAACGCGATGGCGGCGATTGCTCGCGAGGCGATCCAGCGCAAGGTGGGGGCTCGAGGATTGCGCATTATTCTCGAAGACCTGCTGTTGGACCTAATGTACGACCTGCCCTCGCAGGCCGACATCAAGGAATGTCTGATTACCGAAGAAATCGTCAACAAGCGGGACCATTCACTGGCACTGCTCAAGAAGGCTGGATAAACAAGCATGGCTGAGAAGAAACCACCCGCGACCGAGAATTCACGGACCGGAACTTTCGTCACCCCTAAGGAATTCCGCCTTCCGCTATTGCCGCTGCGCGACATGGTGGTCTTTCCGCGGATGATGGGACCGTTCATCGTCGGTCGAGAAGCGTCGGTCGAGGCCCTGGGCAAGAGCTTCTCTGAGCACAAGAAGCAGATCTTCTTGGTCGCCCAGCGCGACCCGCGGATTGACGAACCGACTTTTGACGAGATGTTTACAGTCGGCGTGATTGCCAAGGTGGTGCAGAACGTCAAGCTACCCAACGGCAATGTCAAGGTGATGGTGCGGGCCAAGAAACGCGCTGAGATGAGAGAAGTCGCGGAGGTCGACGGAGTCCACTACGCGGTCGGCGAATCCTTTGACATCGATTATCCAGAGGATGCGCAGATCGACGAATACATGGCCAAGGTGTTGGCGGCTTTTGAGCAGTACGCCAAGGTTGCCCAGCACGCAACCCTAGAGGGCGTGGCTTCGACCATCGAAGCCGAGGGTCCCGGCGAGTTGGCTGACGCCCTGGCGGCGTTCCTAATGGTGCCCACTTCCGAGAAGCAAACCTTGCTGGAGATTCTCAACCCCTACGACCGTTTGCAGCGGGTACATGACCTACTCGACGTTGAGATCGAAAAGGCCAACATTGATAAACGAATCAACGTTCAGGTCAAAAAGCAGATGGAGAAGGCGCAGAAGGAGTACTACCTCAACGAGAAGGTCAAGGCGATTCATGAAGAGCTGGGTCAGAAAGATGACCGCAGCGGTGAAATTGAACGCCTGCGCGAAGAGGTGGAATCCTGCGGCATGCCCAAGGAGGCCCAGGAGAAGGCGCTCCAGGAGCTCAATCGCCTGGACGCCATGCCTGCGGTCTCGGCGGAAGCCACGGTTTCTCGTAACTACATCGACTGGTTGGTGGGTGTACCCTGGAAGAAGCAGAGCCGGGAAAATCGTGACCTAAAACGGGCTCAGAGCGTTTTGGACCAAGACCACTACGGTTTGGACAAGATCAAAGAGCGGGTGCTTGAATTTCTCGCTGTCCGGCAGTTGACCCAGCAGACACAGAGTTCGATCCTGTGTTTTGTCGGACCTCCTGGGGTCGGTAAATCCTCTCTAGCGAAGTCGGTTGCCCGGGCGATGGGCCGCAAATTTGTCCGTTTTTCGTTGGGTGGCGTGCGCGACGAGGCTGAGATTCGCGGTCATCGACGAACCTACATCGGTGCCTTTCCAGGCCAGATCATTCAACTGATGAAGAAGGCGACCACTGTCAATCCAGTGTTCTTGTTGGACGAGGTCGACAAGATGTCGATGGATTTTCGCGGCGACCCGTCTTCGGCTTTGCTCGAGGTCTTGGATCCTGAGCAGAACGATGCCTTTGTCGATCACTACCTGGATACCGAGTACGACCTCTCCAAGGTGATGTTTATCGCCACCGCCAATGTTTCGCACCCGATTCCGCCGGCGCTCAAAGATCGTATGGAAGTGATCCAGCTAACCGGCTATACCCTGGCCGAGAAGATGGAGATCGCTCGCGGATTCATTCTTCCCAAGCAGTTGAAGGCCCACGGCCTGGGTGCCGATCAAGTGACAGTTGACGACGATGCGCTGCACGCATTGATTGACAGTTATACCCGCGAGGCAGGGGTACGTAACTTTGAGCGCGAGATCGCCCGAGTCTGCCGCAAGGTGGCGCGACAAATCGTCGAAGAAACTCCTGACAAGAAAAAGCGCAAGGAGATCAAGGTGAAGATCACTGCTGACGATCTCAACGAGTACCTCGGCGCGATCAAGTTCCGTCCCTGGAAGCAGCAAAACGAACCTGAAATAGGAGTTTCGATTGGGCTGGCTTGGACCGAATTTGGCGGCGAAATGCTGGAAACCGAAGTCAGCTTGGTCAAGGGCAAGGGAAACCTCACCTTGACCGGCAAACTCGGCGATGTGATGCAGGAATCGGCGCGCGCCGCGGCTTCCTATACTCGCCACAGATGTGCCGAGTTGGGCATCGATCCGGTAATTTTCGACGAGACCGACATTCACCTCCACGTGCCTGAAGGAGCGATCCCGAAGGATGGACCTTCGGCGGGCATTACCATGGCGACGGCACTGGTATCCGCGGTGGCCAAGGTAGCGGTGCGCAGGGACGTCGCGATGACCGGGGAAATTACCTTACGAGGACGGGTGTTGCCGGTCGGCGGTATCAAACACAAGCTTCTCGCCGCCTATCGCAATGGCGTGACCGAGATCATTTTGCCGGCGGAAAACAAGAAAGACCTGGAAGAGCTCCCGAAAGAGGTGCGCGACGTTTTGCAGTTCCACCTAGTCGAAACCATGGACGATGTACTAAGATATGCCCTCGATGGTGACTTGGTCGCAATGACCCCGTCGAAAAGTGATTTTCGAGAGTCGTCGTCGAAATCCCCTGTAGAGTCCGGATCGGTCGCCCACTAAGGGCAGTTTCCTGCCCGGGTTCTTCCGAACCGTTTTTTCTCAAAATTTCCTGCACGAATAGTCGGCAAGACTGATTCTTTGGAGACTGCGAGTAAAAACAATTGGATCGTCAAGAATGCAGGTCAAGAGCGCTCAGCTTGAGCATGTGGTTTCCGGCAACGGCTCATTCCCAGCCGACGGTCGACCTCAGATCTGCTTTGTAGGCCGGTCCAACGTCGGGAAATCAAGCTTGCTCAACAAGCTGCTGGGGAGAAAAGGGTTGGCCCGCGTTGGGTCGACGCCTGGGCGGACACGAGCCGTTCACTACTACTTAATCAATGCCACGATCTATTTTGTTGATCTACCCGGATTTGGTTACGCCAAGGCGAGCAAGGTGGAGCGTCAGCGATGGGCCGAACTCATCGACGCTTACTTTCAGCAAAGCCCTGACGACCTGTTGGTTGTGCAGTTGGTCGATGCCAAAGTCGGCGCAACTTCGCTCGACGTCCAAGCATACGAGTACTTGGCCGAACACGGGTATAGGCCACTGGTGGTGGCAACCAAAATCGACAAGATCGGTCGTCCTAAGCGATTCGGAGCGTTGGCTGAGATCCGAAACCGCCTCAAGCTCAGCGACGACGGGATTCTCCCGTTCTCATCTGTCAAAGGAGATGGGCTCCGCGCTCTCTGGTCTGCGATCGACGTAGCCGTAAGCACATAGTCCGAAAGGAAACAATATGACTGAATCAACCACAGAAGAACTCACCATGACTGAAGAGGCTACGGCTTCCTCAGAAACAGTTACCGAGGAGCCCACCGCCGAAAAATTGGCTTCTGACAATACCGATGCCTCAAACGAGGCCGTAGCGGAAGAGTCCAAGGATCAGTCCAAGGATCAGCCCAAGAGCCGCCCACGCGACGGGGGAAACAAGTCTGGCCAAGGCGATGGTCGAGGCCGGCGCAAGGGGGGTCGTGGTCGAAAGGGCGAGCGGGGTCCGATGCTCGATATCCGCACGTTGAAGGAAATGAAACTGCCCGAGCTCACTGAGATCGCCGAGAAACTGGAAGTCGAGGGGATTGGCAGCTTGCGCAAGCAAGAGTTGATTTTCAAAGTGCTGCAGGCGCAGACCGAAAAGAGCGGACTGATCTTCGCCGAAGGCGTGCTGGAATGCTTACCCGATGGCTTCGGCTTCTTGCGGGCTCCTGAGTACAACTACCTTCCGGGTCCGGACGACATTTACGTCAGTCCGAGCCAGATCCGACGTTTCGACTTGCGCACCGGGGACACGGTTTCCGGGCAGGTGCGCCAACCCAAAGATGGCGAGCGCTACTTCGCGCTGATCAAAGTCGAAGCGGTCAACTTCGAACATCCTGACATTTCGCGTAAGAAGGTCTTCTTTGACAACTTGACCCCGCTCTATCCAGAGGAGCGGATCAGACTCGAACAACCCAAGGACATGAGTTCGCGGGTGCTGGATCTGACTACCCCGATGGGCAAAGGACAGCGTGCGTTGATCGTCGCGCCACCGCGTACCGGTAAAACCATGTTGTTACAGTCGATCGCCCACTCGGTGGCGGCCAACCATCCCGAGGCGATTTTGATTGTCTTGCTGATCGACGAGCGTCCGGAAGAAGTGACTGACATGCAGCGCTCGGTGCAAGGTGAGGTGGTTTCCTCGACCTTTGACGAGCCGGCAACTCGCCACGTACAGGTCGCCGACATGGTGATCGAAAAGGCGAAGCGCTTGGTCGAGCACGGCAAAGACGTGGTGATCTTGCTCGATTCGATCACTCGCTTGGCGCGCGCCTACAACACGGTGCAGCCGCCATCCGGCAAGGTCCTTTCCGGTGGTTTGGACGCCAACGCTCTGCATCGCCCGAAGCGTTTCTTCGGTGCCGCGCGAAACGTCGAAGAGGGCGGTTCGTTGACCATCATCGCCACCGCTTTGGTTGACACTGGAAGTCGTATGGACGACGTGATCTTTGAAGAGTTTAAGGGTACCGGTAACTGTGAGATCCACCTCGATCGTAAGTTGGTCGACAAGCGGGTATTCCCAGCGATCGACATCACCAAGTCAGGGACGCGTAAGGAAGAACTGTTGATGGAAGCCGATGAACTGCGCCGTGTCTGGGTGTTGCGTAAGGTGCTCAATCCCCTTTCCACGGTCGAGTCCTTGGAGTTGTTGCTCAGTAAACTTAGGAAGATGGATACCAATCAGGATTTCCTGAACGCGATGTCAAAATAAGACGATGACTGCGGACAGTTCGAACAAGATCAAGATCGGAGTCGTCGACTATCTGAACGCCTGGCCGTTGGCTTGGGCGTTACTGACAGAGCGCTACGATCCGACTCTGTACACACCGGTCTATCTGCCGCCCTCGGGGGTGGCCGATGGATTGGCCGATGGCTCGCTTGACGTCGGATTGGTACCTTCGGTTGAGCTATTGCGGATTCCCGGCATTCGTCGGCTGCCCGGTCTTTGTGTCGCTTCGGCGCACGAGGTCCGTAGCGTCTTGCTGGTGTGTCCCGGCGAGATTAGCCAGATTCGTTCGGTGGCGTTGGATGCCAATAGTCGAACCTCGGTAGTGTTGGTCAAGATCATTTTGAAAGAACGCTACGGTGTGGAACCCGAAGTGGTGGTCGCAGATCCGCAGCTTGAGACCATGCTGGAAAACGCCGACGCCGCTTTGGTGATTGGCGATCCGGCGCTCAAGATCGACCGCAACCGATACCGTTCTCTTGATCTGGCAGCGGAGTGGAGGACTCTGACCGGTCATCCATTTGTTTTTGCTGTTTGGGCGGCGCGGGAAGAACTTGCTGAAGATCCCGAGGTCGTCGCTCTACTGCAACGAAGCCTAGATTTGGGGATCGCGGAAGTAGCGGCGATCGAGTCGCGCGCCGCCCAAGAACTGGAGTTGGATGTTGCGACCGCTCACGCCTATCTGTCGCGCCATTTGCACTATCGCTTGGGAGTGCAAGAGGAGATGGGTTTGGCTGACTTTCTGGAGCGTGCTCGAGAGCTAGTTACAGCCGACTCATAACCAGTCTGAACTTGTCCCGATGTCGATGATCGGGCTAGGTGCGATTGGGGCGATTTCAAGAAATCCAAGAGAACAAGCTGGAACAAGAATCAAGGAGAATTGCTGATGAAGATAAAGATGAATTCAATTGGATTGGGGGGATCGTTGGCGATCCTGTTGCTGGCGAGCGGATGTGCCTTTGGCATCAATGTTCACGAGGCTACTCCGGCGGCTCCTGCGGCGCCCTCTGAAGCATCAGCCCCGGCAGCGGCTGCTCCTGAAGTCGCCGCACCCGTGGTACTGACCGCTGACGACGCCGCGGCTTTTGTCGAAGCGGCCAACGCCGATCTGGCCGACCTCTACGATCGGGCAGCTCGCGCAGCGTGGGTACAGCAGAACTTCATCACTGGGGATACCGAGATCTTGTCGGCGCAGGCCAACGAGGTCGCGATTGCTCGCAGTGTCGAACTGGCCAAAGAGGCCGCCGCTTACAACGGTATCGAAGACATGACCCCGACCGTGGCGCGCCAGATCGCGGTCATGCAGCGAGGATTCTCGATGCCGGCCCCCGGCGACCCGGACCTGACTCGTGAATTGACGCAGATCGCTGCCGGGATGGAATCCAACTATGGCAGCGCATCCTGGTGCCCTGAGGAAACGGAGCCGGGAGACGAGGGCTGCCGGGATATTGTCGATTTCACCCGGATTCTCGCTGAGAGTCGTGATGCCGCTGAGCTGGAGGAAGCCTGGGTGCAGTGGCGTTCCACTTCGCCTGCGATTCGTGACGACTACCAGCGTTTTGTAGAGCTGACCAATCAAGGTGCAGAAGAACTTGGATTTTCGGACACCGGATCCCTGTGGCGCTCCGACTACGACATGGATCCCGATGATTTTGCCGCCGAGCTAGATCGTCTTTGGGGCCAAGTCAACCCGCTCTATGAATCCCTGCACTGCTACGTACGCTCGCAACTGTCTGAGCACTACGGCGAAGATGTGGTTGGACTGGATCAGCCGATTCCAGCGCACTTGCTTGGCAACATTTGGGCGCAGCAGTGGGGCAATGTCTTCGACGTGGTCGCCGGTAGCGATGCAGATCCGGGTTACGATCTGACGCAGTTGCTGGTGGACAACGAGTACGACGCAATCAAAATGGTCGAGCAGGGTGAGGCCTTCTTCACCTCTTTGGGGTTTGATCCCATGCCCGACACCTTCTGGGACCGTTCCCTATTCGTCAAGCCGCAGGATCGCGAAGTCGTCTGCCACGCCAGCGCCTGGGATCTCGACAACCTCGATGATCTGCGCATCAAGATGTGCATCAAGGTTGATTCCGAAGACTTCAACACCATTCATCACGAGCTGGGCCATAACTTCTATCAGCGCGCCTACAATCAGCAGCCTTTGACCCTGCGCAGTAGCGCCAATGATGGCTTCCACGAAGCGATCGGTGATGCCATCGCGCTCTCCGTGACCCCGGCCTATTTGGTCCAACTGGGTTTGATCGACGAAGAGCCTCCGGCTTCCAAGGACATCGCACTGTTGCTGCGCGATGCCCTGGACAAGGTCGCGTTCTTGCCGTTCGGTCTGCTGGTCGATCAGTGGCGTTGGAAGGTCTTTTCCGGTGAAATCAGCGAAGGAGAGTACAATCAAGGTTGGTGGGATCTGCGCGAGAAGTACCAAGGAATCGTGCCTCCGGTCGAGCGCAGCGAAGCGGATTTCGATCCGGGCGCCAAATACCATGTTCCTGGCAACACGCCGTACACCCGCTACTTTCTCGCTCACATCCTGCAGTTTCAGTTTCATCGTGCCCTGTGCGACCTAGCTGGTTATGAAGGGCCGCTCAATCGTTGCACCATCTATGGCAGCGAAGAGGCGGGAGCCAAGCTCAATGAGATGTTGGAGATGGGGCAGAGTCAGCCGTGGCCGGATGCACTTGAAGTGCTCACCGGTCAGCGCGAGATGGACGCCACCGCGATTCTCGACTACTTCGCACCGCTGCATGAGTGGCTCGACGAGCAGAACGAGGGCATGACCTGCGGTTGGTAGCCTTCCAGCGATCATGATTCCGCCAGGGCGGGGCTGGTCTCCGCCCTGTTTGTTTCTGGCTGAAGGATACAGTTGGTGGTTTGAATGGTCGTCGCCACGCTGGGCCTAGCGACTAATTTGTTGGCAATACACTTCTCCCGATGCAACCACAAGCGGGGTAGCGTCGTAAACTGATCAGCGCGTGGTCATTAGCGCGGCAATATTCAATCAACCTAGAAGGAGTTGAGACTGAGATGAAGAAAATTATCGTGAGCGCGCTGGCGCTGGTTTGTATGTTCGCTCTGGTGCCTACCGTTCAGGCACAAGATGAGATGTCGGGATTTGCCTCCGACGTCGTCGCCAACCTCGAGTTCACCGTTGGTCGAGTCGTCGAACTCGCCGAAGCGGTACCAGCGGACCAATACGGTTGGAATCCCAGCGTTGATGTCCGCACCGTGAGTGAGGTCTACGCGCACATTACCGGTGTCAACCTACTACTGCCGTCTTTTATGGGGGCAGAGTTGCCAGAGGGTCTCGAACTTCCATCGCAGGAAGACGGAGGACCGTTCTCCTTGCTGGGCAAGTGGGAAGCCGAACTCACCGAGAAGGACGCGGTGATCGCCAAGCTCAAAGAATCATTGGAGTACGTCAAAGCAGCCGTCCCGACGATTACCGACCTAGATACCGAGATTCAGCTGTTTGGCCCGCAACCGCAGACTAAGCGTGCCTACCTGCTGATTTTGATGAGTCATGCACACGAGCATTTGGGTCAGTCGATCGCCTATGCCCGTTCGATCGGTGTTGTTCCGCCTTGGAGCGTTCCTCAGGATGCTGCGGCTGATGACGATGGAGATAGTGACGACAGCGAAGATGACGACTACGCTGGCGACGAAGATGGTGGAGACGATAGCGACTCCTAGTTTCGGTCCCTAGTTCTCACAGTATTGAAGGCCCCGGAGTTCCGGGGCCTCTTTCTTTGACGGTAGTTGATCGTGCTTATCCCCCCGACTGCGGCTAAACTGACTGTCAGTTAGTCAGTTAGTCAGTTTGGAAGCTGGGCAGGCGCTTGGGTTTCTGCTGGTCGGCGCCTTGGGCTCGTTCAGTGAAGCACGTCGTGTCCTCTACAGCCTTCACGACCATGAACAGGAGCAATGCAGATGACAGAGAAAAAGGACCATTTGACAGTCTTTGGGGGCAATGGCTACGGTGGAGGCGCCGTTTGGCCAACGACGGAGGCCGATTTTCTGAAGCTACTCAGAAACCTGATCGACTGCAACTTCAACGCCGTCATGTTTGACAAGGCGGCGCTCCACGACAACTACCCTGCGTTTATTGATTTGGTGAAGGATGCCGGGCTGCATTGGCTCTCCGACCTTTCGGATTATGTGCAGAAGGATGGGTACCAATGGGGCACGAATACCAGGGACGCGGTCGAAGAGACAAAGGATGCTGCCTGGGGATTCCAGATCTGGCTGCAGCTTGCAAAAAAGGAGACCGTGACCAAGATCAACAAGATCTCCAAAGAGATCCAAAGCGCCGCGCCTGGCAAGCCAACCATGGCTGCGATGAACCCCGACTTTGGGGGCAGAACCAACGCTATGCACCTGGCGGAGGCGGTTGACTACATCGGCATCTGGACCAGTGTGGGGCATAAACATGACGCAACCGCAGCAGGACACTGGAGGAGGGCACTCAGCAGCGCGAGTGCGGCCAAGGAGCGGCACTTTTTTTTCAAGGCGACCTTCAGGGAAAACCAACCAGACTTCTTGAACGACATTGGAGAGTATTTCGTCACCGCATCGATAGAGCACGATCCTGATTATTTCGTCGGCCCCTTCTGGACGACGTACAGGGATGAGCAAGTATTTCGGTATGCGTATGACGAGGTGCCCGGGCCGGCAGCCGAGAAGATTCGCAGTATCAACTCGCTCCTCCTACAGTCCTCCACGGCGTTTTCCGTGAACTCGTTTGGCGATGTTTACAGTCTCTTTGCGCAAGGAAGGGGGGTGAAGTATTCGCCTGAGGCGAAATTTGCGAAAGACATAGGGGTCGGTGCTGACGGTACAGTTTGGATTATCGGCAACGAGGAGCGGCCGGGCGGCTATGCGCCGATGTGGTTGAAAGACCTGGTGTCTAAGTCCTGGGTAACCCTTCGGGGGAACGCGGCGGCGGTGCGGCTTGCGGTGGCGCCCGACGGAATTGCGTACACGGTCAACTCGGGAGGCAAGGTCTGGACGCTACTTCAAGCGGGCGGCGGCGATCTACTGTCGCCCGAAGGGGAAGAGTTCGCCAAAGACATCGGAGTCGGTGCCGACGGCACGGTCTGGGTCATCAGTACCGAAGAGCGGCCGGGCGGTTATGCACCGAAGTGGTTGAAGGATGCGAAAACCCAGTCGTGGGGCACCGCAGGGGGCACCGCCGCCGGAGTGCGGATCGCGGTGGGGCAGGACGGCAAGGCCTATACGGTCGATTCCAAAGGCGCGGTCTGGACCTTTGGCCAAGATGGCAAAGCTGAACCGGTAGGAAACCAAGGCGAGAACTTCGCTCAGGACATCGGAGTGGGGAGGGCGGGAGCCGTTTGGGTCGTCACAACTGAGAAAAAACCATCGAATCTGGGAGGGTATCGGCCAGCTTGGCTGAACAAAGAGAACGAATGGGTCGTTCTCCGGAAGAATCAGGCGGTCACCGAGATCGCCGTCCAATAGATACGGTCCAAAACCGCAGACCAAAGCGTTGCATTCATCATGATCTTGATGAATCACGCGCACGAGCATCTGGGCCAATCGATCGCTTACGAGCGGTCAATGGGTATCGTTCCACCCTGGAGCGTGCCGCAGGATGACGCAAGTGCCGATGGAGATAGTGACGACAGCGAAGATGGGGATACAGGAGCTGACGGCTAATCCCCAATTCTCAACCACCTAGATTTCCAAGGCCCCGGACTTGTCCGGGGCCTTTTTCCCTTGCCTGTGGCTCCTGAACAGGTTTAGGACCAGAAGTCGAACTGAGAAAACTAGAGCTCTCTCTATTCCCGCAACCAGTTTTCGCGGTGTGCCCAGAAGGGCGAGAGTACAGATCCCGGAGAGACCGAGTGGGTCAAGGAGACGCTCTAGCGACGCCCGAAAATCAACTGTTGCTCCTCGGTCTCGACCCTTCTAGATCCCAGCGAGTGAAAGATCTTCAGCGTGCGCCAGCGGGCATAGCGGCGGTTGACGATCAGAGTGCGAGGGGCGTTGGGGTGCAGGATTACCCCCGGCAGCCAGGGCATGTGGCCTTGCGACCGCACCAGTCGATCAGTGGCTTGGCCCATGGCTTGCAGTGGGGCATGGAAGGTTCTGGCTGATTTTTCTGGCGGGGAGCAAATTGAAACCAACTACGATTCTCGGGTATATAACGTTGATGATCATGAGTCTATGGTCAGTGTCTAGCGATCAGGCATTCTCTGCTTCCGGCAGATCGACAATTTCGGTTGACGACCTCGATCTCAATCAATATCACGGACAGGTGGTCTACCTCGATTTCTGGGCTTCGTGGTGCGGTCCTTGCCGCAAGTCCTTTCCATGGTTAGATGAACTTCAAGAGCAACATCGCGACGACGGACTAGTGGTCCTGGGGATCAACCTCGATCGCGAAGCAGAATCTGCAGCGGAGTTTCTGGCTGATACTCCGGTCAACTTTCAGATCGTGCTTGACCCTGAGGCCAGGCTAGCTAAGCAATATCACGTGGCCGGGATGCCTGAGGCGATTGTCTTGGGACGGGATGGGAAAATCGCATTTAGACACGTTGGATTCTTGAGTAAAGAGGCAGAGCAGTATGAAGCTGAGATTCAACAGTTACTGGCGCAATAGGGGAGCCCTTGTCGTGGGCTCCGTTATCTTGTTGGCGGGTTGCGCCAGCAACCCGGTTCAACCCTGGGAAAAGGACCTGCACGCCAAACAGTCGATGCAACTGGTTTGTGATCCGCTCGAAGCGGCCACCGACGACCACATCTATTTCAGTAAGGAAGCCTCGAGTGGAGGTCGCGGATTTGGCGGTGGAGGTTGTGGGTGCAACTAAAGAGAAAGGTCGCTGGTCCTTTGGCTGCCGCAGCCTGCGCCCTGTTGGGCTCGGCACAGGGCAACCATGTCCGTGCTGACGAAAGCAACAGTGCTCCCGACCCGTGGAAGCTGGACGTTGGTTTTCTCTACTATGCGGAGACGGATCGAGTATCAGACGCCAGTGTTAGCGTACTCGCTCGCAAGGTGCTGCGTGAGGAAAACGAACTAACTCTCAAGCTGACGGTTGACACCTTGAGCGGGGCGTCAGGAAGTGGGGCTCTACCGGCGAACGTTGCTCAGACATTCACCAATCCTTCCGGAGAGGGCTCTTACACCACGGCGCCAGGAGAGACGCCGCTGGATTCGACTTTCTTGGATACCCGCTTCGCGGTGGCGGCCAATTGGGAGCGGTTGCTCGGCCGCCATGACCGGGTCAACTTGGGGCTGTCGTTCTCTACTGAATACGATTACTTACACGCCGGAATCAATGGTCGTTATTCGCGCGACTTCAACCAGAACAACACGACGCTCTCGGCTGGCTTTGCCTTTGCCTCAGATAGCATCGACCCAGTCGGTGGTTCTCCGATCGCTCTCTCACCGATGCTGGGCGTCAATAGACAGAGCAACAAGCTCGGTTCTGAAAGCAAGACCGTGTCGGACCTGGTTCTCGGTTGGTCGCAGATCGTTAGCCGCAAGTTGGTTACCCAATTGAACTACTCCCTGAGTAGCTCTTCCGGCTATCTGACTGACCCCTACAAAATAGTTAGTGTGGTGGCGCCCACCCGAGGCGACCCGGTTGCGGGACCGGATGGATTATTTCTCTATCGATTTGAGAGTCGACCCGACGCTCGGACCAAGCACAGTCTGTTTGGTCAGGCAAAGTATCATCTGAAGGACAGTATTTTGGATACTTCTTATCGCTACATGACCGACGACTGGGGCATTGATTCGCATACCCTTGAATTGCACTATCGAATAGGCACGGGGGTGCGGTTTATCGAACCGCAGTTGCGCTTCTACACTCAGACCGGTGCAGATTTCTTTACCCCGAGTTTGATTCAAGGTGAATCTCTACCGAACCACGCGACAGCAGATTACCGCTTGGGCGACCTCGACACCGTGACCGTGGGCCTCAAGTATGGTTTTCCAGTCGGCCAGGGTCGGCGGATGAGCGTTCGGGCGGCCTACTACAAACAGATGAACGGTGGCTCGGCGGGCGCCTTCGGTGTCCAACAAGACTTGGACCTGTTTCCCGATGTGGATGCCTTGATCGTACAGTTGGGCTACGGTTTCTCCTGGTAACCGGCGATGGCGAGACGGCCTCGCGAGAGACTGTCGGGGTCCGGGACTCGAATTCGTCGGGAAGAGGGATTCTGGGTGGGGAGCTTTTCGTCCATGGCCAGCGACTGCGAGGTCTTAGTCGAAGGAGATGATCGACAGCAGGCGATCGAAGCACTGCGGGTGGCACATCAGGAGTCTCAGCGTATCGAGCAGAAGTACAGTCGCTATCGCGATGACAACGTCATTGCCCGTATCAACGGTAGTCATGGAGAGCCGGTTTCCGTGGACGCCGAGACTGGCGGTCTGTTGGACTTTGCGTCTCAGATCTACGAACTCAGCGAAGGCAAGTTTGATCCGACCTCCGGAGTCCTTCGGCGAGTTTGGAGATTTGATGGCAGTGACAACTTACCTGAAGGCAAGAAAGTGGAAGCGTTGCTACCGTTGCTTGGCTGGCATCGAGTGTCGTGGGATGGCGCCGAACTGCGAATGCCCCCGGGAATGGAGCTCGACTTAGGTGGCATCGGTAAAGAATACGCTGCGGATCGAGCCGCCCAGATGGTTTCCGAAGCCGTCGACGCTGGAGTGTTGATTAATCTGGGAGGAGACATCCGGGTCTCGCGTCCATGCGCCGGTGATCGTCCTTGGCAAGTGGGTATCGAACCGGTGCCTCCCGCCACCACACCAACTGTTGTCAGTTTCTATCAGGGTGGATTGGCGACCAGCGGCGATGCCCGAAGGTTCTTGCAAAAGGACGGTGTGCGCTACGGCCACGTGCTCGACCCCAGCAGCGGTTGGCCGGTAGTCGACGCTCCGCGTTCGGTTACCGTGGCCGCCCCATCCTGCCTCGAGGCAGGGGCCATTGCCACGCTAGCTATTCTTCAGGGCGAGGGTGCCGAAGAGTTTTTGCAGCAACAAGGGTTTCAGTATTGGTGCCGGAGATAGCGACCGTTATCGACGCTCGAAAATCAATTCTTGACCCTCAACCCCAACTCGCCGGAATCCCAGTAAATGGAAGATCTCGAGGGCACGCCAACGGGCGTAGTGGCGATTGACCACCAAGGTGCGGGGGACTTCTGGATGGAGGCTCACGCCGGGCAGCCAGCGCATCAATCGATCAAAGTGCAATGGCCGGAGCCGTGCCGACAGCCGGAGCCAGAACATCTTGACCGGTCGGGTGACAAAGAAACCGTCCTCGCCCTGCTTTTGGTATAGAGGCATCAAGAGCATACCGTCTTCGGGAGAGGTTACCGAGCCGTTGCGATCGGTGCCGAGTTGATCCCCTGCCGAGATTCGTTGGAAGGAACTAAACCCAGGTTCTGTCCGGTAGCGGTCGTCAATTCCGATGTGGTGCCGATAACGAACCTCAACCACCTTGGGCATGGAGCGATGTTCATTTTCTAGAGCCTGGTGGGCAGCGCGTATCTCCGGACGATCCTTTCGGTCGACCAAGCCCGCAGCCTCCATGGCGATCCAAATCGCTGCCCGGGAGCGGTCCACCGATTCTGGATCCAAGTGCTGGCCGCCTTCAAAACCAGCGTTGACCCAGCCTTCGCTGGTCAAGAAGTTGAGTAGAGTGCCGGCCAATTCCTCTTCCAAACCGACCACCAGGGGTACTGGAAACGCTAACGCGAAATCGCGATTGACCAAGCTGTCGTCGAGGGTGGTGAACGCTTTGCCGGGGCCAGAGGTACTGTGTAGATCCAAGACATAGGGCGTGCCTACGCTCTGCTCTCTGGCCTTACGCAAGGCTCGATCGAGGCCGGCGATTTCGAAGTCTTCTGCTTCCAGGGTGCAGCTATCAGATCGGATCCCGTGGACACGGCTCAGAGTCCAGATGCGATTGAGGTCTTCGTGGATGTAACGAACATTCTCTGCCGCTGCGCGCCGATTGCCGGTCAAACCGAGCATCGTGCCGCGCTTGAGCCGGACATCAGAAAACTCGTTGAAGATGATCTTGAGAGCCTCAACTCCACTGGGTTCATTACCGTGCAAACCAGCGACGCAGACCAACACCGGGCCGGGAGCATCACCGACGATGCGCCCCAATTCTCGCGGTGGCAGAGTCGGCTCGGTTGAAGGTGACTGAGACGAAATCGACTCGGCCACCGCTGCTCCGGCCCTACCGGTTGCTGTTGGCGAGCGTTCTGGGAGAGTGGCCGAATTCACAGTCGATTCTTGGTGGCTATCGGGCGTTCGGGAGGACTCAAATGAACGCCTGACATGGGAATTGTACTACGTCGTGAAGCGTGCGTGGCGGACTCGCACAGTGCTAAGAAGTGGAGGGATGGGGCAGTTTGGTTAGCCTTAGATCCTCCAACTGAATATGGGGTCCGAGCTTGCTCAGGTCAGCCTCGTGTTCGACGCCAGCAACCTCAGCATCTCCAGCGAATTGCCACATCAGGTAGGTGCTCCATCCTTGGGGAAGCTTGGGGCTGTCGACTTGATACTCGGCTACCCACAGTGGGTAGCCACTGAAGGAGTCGTCCAGGTGCTGATCCCAGAAGGCCGGACTGGTGTAGAGAATCGGTTTCACGCCGATCTGTTGTTCCACGAGGTCGAGAAAAATATGCAGCTTTTTGACTAGGTCGCCGGTGGTGCCGTGGCCGATCATTTCGATATCCACCACCGGGATCAGATCGCCTGCTTGGTGGTTGACCTGGGAGAGAAAGAACTCCGCTTGTTGCTTTGGGTCGTCTTCGGTGACGTAGAAATGATAAGCCCCTCGAGCTAGGTCGAGTTGTCCGAGTGCGGCCCAACGTTGTCTGAAGGTGGGGTCCGCGGCGTCCACGCCTTCGGTGGCTTTCAAGTAGACAAAATCGTAGCCATCGGCATGTACCGCTTTCCAATCGACCGCTCCCGAATGGTGCGAGACATCAATGCCCAACGGCTGTTCCGGTGGTTGTTGCGAAAACAGAGCTGCGTCGGCGGTGAGTTCGTACAACAACGCAGCAGTTACGAAGAATCTTGACCATGGACGCTTCATCCCCTCATCCTATCGATAGACAGCCCCCCTAATGCAGACAGCGCAGATGCAGATGGCCCCGGTCAAACGACCAGCTCCATGGAAGTGAAAATCTCTACCGGGCTGCCCCAGTGCGGTAACGTCCCTGCGATGTGGAATAGGCAACGGAAATCTTCGACGGTCTTGGGGGTGGCGCAGACTGTGACTCCGGCAATGGCTCTGGGGATGGCGCTGACAAGGGTGCTTGCAACGGTACGGGCAACGGTACTGGCATTGGGGCTCGCGCTAACGGGGCTAGGTTTCCTGGCCGGGTGCAGTGGATCTTCCAGCCCCACCGCTCCCGCCAACGATCTTCAAGCTTGCCTCGTCCGTGCGATCTTTGGCGATCCGGCAGCTTCTCCCTACGTCTTGCCCTATCCGGTCGGCCAAGCCTGGGAAGTGACCCAGTCCTACTGCAACCCTTCGGGCGGCCATCAGGGCACCTTTGCCTATGATTTTGCTCTGCCGATGGGCTCACCGATCACCACTTCTCGTCCCGGTGAGGTGATCATCGCTAATGACCAGTTCTCCGACAGTGACCACACCGAGGGCAATGAGAACAACGTCTTCGTCGAACACGACGATGGCAGCGTGGTGCGCTACACCCATCTGCAGCAAGGGTCGGTGGTGGTGGCAGTCGGCGACAGGGTCAGTCAGGGACAGATGCTCGGATCCAACGGCGCCTCGGGCAATACCGGCGGCTTCCCGCATCTGCACTTCGAAGTTTTTCGCAGCCGCAACTTCGCCAAAGCCAACGCGGTCCCGGTCAACTACAGTAATGCCGGAGGGCCGTTGGATGAACGGGGAGGATTGCGGGCGGGAGTGGTCTACCAAGCGTTGCCTTTCTGAAACGGATGTTGGAGGGTCACACGAAACAATGAGCACCAAAGAAGCCATCTTTGTCGTCCTACGGATTCTCGGCATGGTGTGGCTGCTGACTGGCATAGAACAAGCGATGCAGATTGCGGTGATAGGCATCGATGGTGGCGGCTGGCTTACCGTCGGCCCTGTTGTACGAGCGACACTTGGGCTAATTCTCCTGGTCGGTACCGGGTGGGTCTATCGCGTGATGTTTTCGGATCTAGCTGAAAGACAACTGGAAATCGGTTGGGCACGACTGCAGCCAATCGCGTTTTCTGTGCTTGGACTCATTTTCCTGCTACGTTTTGTGCCCACTTTGGTTGTGGAGGCTGCAAGAATCTCTTGGCTCTTGGAAGGTTCTCGCCGTTCGTTGTTGGCCAAAACGTTCGCCGAGGATTGGAGCTACTACGTTCAAGTGCTTGTCGGAGTGGTCTTGGGTTGGATGGTATTTCGCTACTCCGAAGGCCTCTCAGCATGGTGGTCGGCCAGGCAGGATGGAGCTTCCTTGTCGAAGAGGCCATAGCAGCGGTTCACTGAATTTCTACGAACCGCTAGAGTAGGCGTCTTGATGCTGGAGCCAACATGCGCATGACCCCAGAAACAGCTCTTGACCTGCTACAAACCGGCGATCTGATCGATCTCGGGATGCGGGCGAATGGGGTTCGCAACAACCAAAACGACCCCGAGGTTGCGACCTACAACATCGATCGCAACATCAACTACACCAACATTTGCGTCTACAAGTGTCGTTTTTGCGCCTTCTATCGTGAGCCGGGAGATCCCGAAGGGTACTTGTTGCCGTTCGAGGAGATTGCCAAGAAGGTGGAGGAGACGTTGGCGCTGCACGGTACCGGGATCTTGATGCAGGGTGGGGTGCATCCTGATCTGCCGCTTTCGTACTACACCGATCTGCTCAGCCGTCTACGCGACGCCTATCCGGCGGTTCACCTGCACGCCTTCTCACCGCCTGAGGTGAAGTTCATTGCCAAGAAAGAACGGATGTCGTTTTATGACGTGATGGCCGCTTTAAAAGACGCTGGCCTGGATTCGATCCCCGGCGGTGGTGCCGAAATCCTTGAAGACGAGATCCGCAAGGAGACCTTGGCCTACCCTAAGTGCTCGTCTGAGGAGTGGATCGACATCATGCGCCAGGCGCACAAGAACAGGCTCAGAACCTCGGCGACCATGATGTACGGCATGGGCGAGCCGGTGGAATCGCGGGTCGAGCACATGCAGCGGATTCGCGATCTGCAGGACGAGACCGGTGGCTTTACCGCCTTCATTTCTTGGACCTTCCAGCACGACCACACCGACATGCAGGATATCCCGGAGACCTACGCCCACGAGTATCTGCGTACTTTGGCGGTATCGCGTTTGTTCATCGACAACATCCAGCACATTCAGGCCAGTTGGGTGACCCAGGGCAAGAAGATTGGCCAGCTCGGCCTGCAGTTTGGCGCCGACGACATGGGCTCGATCATGATTGAAGAAAATGTCGTTTCAGCGGCCGGTACCGCCTATCAAATGAGCCAAGAGGAAATGGAGCATCTGATCCGCGCCGCCGGCTATCAGCCCAAACAGCGCACCAACCTCTACGAACGCATGGTCACTCGCGACGACACCACACCGTTGGCCGAGCAGTACCATCACGCGTTGACCCCCGAGCACCAAGGGTTGGCGTCGCCGCGATTAAACGTCGTCGCCTAGGTGTCGACACCTGCCGTCGCCAGGGACGGATCGCGAATTCATCGAGTCGATTATTTTCGTCATCCCGGCGTGGGTTGTGGGTCGGGATCTCAGTCAAGTACGTAATCCGTCGGTGTGCCCCCTTCGCTTGAGAGATCCCCGACCCTCAGAACCCCCTCCCTTCGGGGATGACGCCGATGAATCACCCCGGCGGGCGCACCCTTCGTCATCCCGGCGGGTGTGAGGGCTGGGGGGCCGGGATCTGGTTGGAGAAACGGACGGGTCCAGCCTCACCACCCAAGAGAGCGAGGGTTGCTGTGTGGTGAGGCTGTGGCTCAGCCAGTCGCATGAATTCCCAATCAACCTTTCCGATTGACAATCCAACACGATTCGAAGGAAAATCCCCGTTCTTGCGCGCTCGATTTTCGAGCGCGTTTGTTGCCTGTCCGTAAACCCCGTCTATCAGAAGAACGAGTTGCGAGGAACTGGCTAGAAGTAGGAGACGATCGGGTTGCACCCCGATCACGGAGGATCGAGTGAAGAATAACGGCCCCAAAGTCCGCCTGTCGCGCAAACTGGGTATTGCGCTAACCACCAAAGCGGAAAAGTATCGCGAACGGAAGCCTTATCCGCCAGGGCAGCACGGCATGCGTCGTCGTCGCCGGATGTCCAACTACGGAATGCAGTTGTTGGAGAAGCAACGGGTACGCTTTCAGTACAACGTTTCCGAGCGCCAGATGGGCAACTACTTTAAGAAGGCCAGCTCGATGAAGGGTGTCGTTGGCGACAACTTGATCATGTTGCTGGAGACTCGCCTGGATTCGGTGGTTCATCGCGCCGGCTTTGCCCCGACGATTTACGCAGCGCGTCAGTTCGTGGGTCATGGCCACATCATGGTCAACGGCAAGAAGGTCGATATTCCTTCCTACCAGGTGGGTACCAACGATGTCGTGTCGATCCGCGAAAAGAGCCAGAAGCTACGCATGTTCAACGAGAACCGCGTCGCTGTGACCTTGCCGCCGTATCTTTCCGTCGCCGAATCCGGCTACGAGACCACTCTGCAGCATCTGCCGCCGCGCGATGAAGTGCCGGTGATTTGCGAAGTGCAGTTGGTCATCGAGTACTACTCGCGATAGGTAGCGGCTAGTCAACGGGAGCGCCGTCAAGAGCGCCGCCACGAGATCACTGCTAACGAGAATACTGCCAGCGAGAACACTGCCATCGAGAACATAGTCTCGTGGAAACAGAGTCTCGTGCAGTCCAAAATTCAATTCGTCGTCAATCCAACCTCCGGTCGGGGGAAGGTGGCGGCGCGTCTATCCAGCCTGAGAGAGTGTGCTCGTCGGGTAGGAGCGGAGTTTCATCTCACCAACAGTGCCGCCGATCTACGTGCGACGGTTGCTGTCGCTCGCGATCGAGGTCAAGAGCGTGTGGTGGTGGTGGGAGGAGATGGGTCGGTTCACTACGCGGTGCAGGAGCTGGCCGGCTCAGAAACTGCTTTGGCGCCGATTCCGTTGGGTCGAGGCAATGACTTCGCCACTTCGGTAGGAATTCCAGAAAACTTGGACATCGCGTTGGGTCTGGCGGTCGAGAGTCGAACTCGACGAGTAGACCTTGGACGGGTCGACGACAAGCACGACCGACAAGTATATTTTGCAGTCCACTGTGGGGTTGGCATCGACAGTCTCTCGGCTCGTCTGGCCAACCGCCAGCGAGTGTTTCGCGGTGCCTTGGGGTATCCGCTGGCAGCGGTCGCGGTCCTGGCCGGATTCAAGCCCCCGGTTTACACCATCGAACACGACGCCGGGGTCTGGCACGGCGAAGGCATGTCTTTTATCACCGCCAACTGCTGGCGCTTCGGCGCCGGGATGAAGATCGCGCCCCAGGCCAAAGTCGACGATGGCTTGCTGGACTTGGTGTGGATCAAACGAACCTTCAAACCCAAACTGATACCACTGCTGCTCAAGGTTTACGACGGCAAGCACGTCGACCATCCAGCGGTGGAAATGGTCCGCAGCAGCAAAGTGAAGCTTTCTCTGAGCCATACCCTGCCGATCTATGGCGACGGTGAGTCGATGCTTGAGGTCGGCCAAGATCCGGTTGAGATCAGCGTGGTGCCCAAAGGCCTGCGCGTCGTCGCGCCGGGTTGATCGAAGACGGGAGGCGGTAAGTCGCTGAGTCCTTCGCTTGAAAGATCCCCGACCCCCGAAACCCCCTCCCTTCGGGGATGACACCGAAGAGTCATTTCGCCGGCCCTCCCTTCGCCATCCCAAAGCACCTCCCTCGTCATCCCGGCGGACTGAGAGCCTGCCCCGGCGCGACGGGGATGTGGAGCCGGGGGGGCGGGGGGCCGGGATCTCCGCCAAGTGCGTGATCCGTCGGAGATCCGTTCGCCAAAAAGATCCCGACCCGCAGAACCCCCTCTCTTCGGGGATGACACCGAAGAGTCATTTCGCCGGCCCTCCCTTCGCCATCCCAAAGCACCTCCCTCGTCATCCCGGCGGACTGAGAGCCTGCCCCGGCGCGACGGGGATGTGGAGCCGGGGGGGCGGGGGGCCGGGATCTCCGCCAAGTGCGTGATCCGTCGGAGATCCGTTCGCCAAAAAGATCCCGACCCGCAGAACCCCCTCTCTTCGGGGATGACATCGATGAGTCCTCTCGCCGACCCCCTCCCTCGTCATCCCGGCGGGTGTGGGGGTGGGGGGCCGGGATCTTCTTCAAGTACGCAAGTCCGTCGCTGAGTCGTTCACTTGAAAGATTCTCGACCCTCAAGAAGGCCTCCCTTCGGGGATGACGAATTGGTCACCTAACCAGTCGTGAAAGACAAGCAACGATCCATCTGTAGGGGGGCATCCTCCCGCTTTTCCCTGTCATCCTGAGCGACCGGAGCGCAGTGAAGGGAGTCGAAGGATCTCAATGCGCCAGTGCGCGCGGCTGTTAAACGCCGGGCACAAAAGGTTCGATGGGCGCGACAAAAAGAACCCGACCCGCCGTCTCTACGCCTCGACTTCAAGCCCAGCAAAAAATTTCGCTGTGGCCACCGATGGAGTACCGATGCTGGCTGCAACGTCCCCATCGACAAACCACTCCTCCGGCAGGTAATCCAGATACGGGGCGCGTTTGAAGCGATGACCAAACAGCGCGATCACCCCAGTGTCGGTGTCGGAACGGATCAATCGTCCCGCAGCCTGCACCACCCGGGTCATACCGGGAAGTACGAAGGAGTATTCAAAGCCGCGCTCAAACTGCTCCTGGTAATAGCGTTTGAGCAGTTCACGCTCGAGCGATACCGGCGGTAGTGCCGGACCGACCACCGCCACCGCTTTCAACATCTCGCCCGGATAGTCGACGCCCTCGGCGAACACCCCTCCAGCGACCGCCAGCAGCAGCACGTTCCCGGTGCCATCTCGCAGGGTGTCCAGCAGCCGGTCACGATCTTTGGCGCTGTTGGCCTGTTCTTGGACTGCGATGCGCTTGCCATCCAGGTGCATCCGCGGCGCCACTTCAGCCAGAAACTGATAGCTCGGAAACAGTGCCAGTACATTGCCGGGTACTGCCGAGGCGAAATCTCCCAGGCGTTCGGCGATCAATCCGTAGTTGTCAGGGCGATCACGCCACAGGGTTGAGACCTCATCGTCGATCACCACCCTTCGGTTTTCCTCGGGAAAGGGACTCTCGACTTTCTCGAATGTCCAGCGATCTTGATCCAGCCCAAGTAGGTCGCGATAGAACTCAGGAGGGGACAGGGTGGCCGAGAGCCCGATGATCGCACGGCTGCGCTCAAAGATGCGTTTGAGAAAACGGCTCGGGTCCAAACAGAAGATCTGGATGCGTCGATCCTCACCATCCCGGCGAAACACGGTGGAAAAAGTCTGGTCATCGGCCTCCCGGGCGGTGTCCATGAAACGCTGAAATCCGTAGTACTGATCGCGGATCGGGTCATCGGCGGTCATTGCCTTAGAAGCCCGCATCGACTCCAGGTGATCCAAGAAAGCGTCATCAAAATCGGGGCGCAGCAGGGCAAAGGCGTCGGCGGCTAGCTCCCCTTGGACTTCTTGGATCTGTGGCGGGTGGTCCTCAAAGGCGAAGTCGACGTCTTCCTCAATACGCGAAGCAAGTTGGCCGATGAGATGGGCTATGGCTGGCCCGGTTGACCCTTGCGCAGCGACAAATCCCGCCGCTATGCGCAATGACTTGCTGGAGAGCTCGGGGCTCCAATAACCGCGGGCGCGTTCCACCAAATTGTGGATCTCGTCGATGATCAAAATCGAGTTTTCGAGATTGCCTTCCGGTCCGAAGTCGCGCAGGGCGACATAGGGATCAAAGGCATAGTTGTAGTCGCCGATCACAGTATGGCAACGACGCGCCAACTCCAGGCTGACCTCAAACGGGCAGACTTCCAACTGACTGGCTGCCTCAAACACCGTATCGGGCCGAACTGTCGATCCGTCCGCCAATTGATCCACTAAGCCGCTGGCGTGCAGCTTGCCGAAGTAATCGCGAGCAAAACGGCAGTAGTCCTCGTGACAGACGATTTCGTCGTTGGCGCACATCCGTGCTTTGGCCCGTACCTGCAGACTGGAGAAGCTCTGCTCTACGTTGAGCATCTCCATCACCTTGAGCGCCATTTCTTGCTGCAGATTCTTGGCGGTCAGCACATAAACCTTTAAATCGTCCTCTAACGCCGCTTTGACCGCTGGATAGAGCGCGGCTACGGTTTTACCCAACCCGGTCGGCGCCTCGATCAACAAATGCTCTTGTTGCTCGATTGCCCGCTCGGTGGCTTTGATGATTGCTTGCTGCCCAGGTCGCGTCTGGTCATGGGGGAAAACTAAGTGGCGGCCGGCACGGGCCCGAGTGTCTCTCTCTGCTTGTGCTTGCTGCGCTTGTCCCACCATCCGCTGTAGCCGCTTGCGAACCCAAGTGTCGACCTCGGAAAGGTTCAATTCCAGCGGCTCAATCAAAGCCTCATAGGAGGCGACCTCGATCAGCACCAGCTCGGCATCGACCTTGGCCGAAGTTGTTGAAGTCTCTGGAGCGTCGTCGGATTCCTCTTCCGAAGAATCCGCCTGCTCTTGCGCCTGCTCCTGAGACAGCATCCAGGCATAGACTGCCGCCTGTTCCCGATACATCTTCAGGGTTGCCTCGGAGGGTGGTCGGTCTCGCCGCACTGACTTGAGCTCTTGCACCACGGCTGTGCCATTAGGTTCTTGCCGCAGGCCGTCGATGCGACCGCGCACCGTGACCTCCCAGCCCCGAATGACAACCGTGGATTTGATCCCGAGCTCGCTTTGATAACTCGGGTCGTCGTTATGCTGTTGCTCTTGATAACGAGTGTGGATCGCCTGGCCGATCCACATCCGCTCATAGCCGCCGCGCTGACCGAACCCCAGACTCCCCCTGGAACCGGACTCGATCAGATCCGCGACCGAAACTTCGATGCGACTGGCTTGGGCATCGATACGCATCGCGCCATTGTTTGCCAGGTGGTGGGCGCTTGTCACCCCGGCGGTGTGAGAGCTTGCCCCGGCGCACCCTTCGTCATCCCGGCGGGCACACCTTTGTAATTCCCGTTGGTACCGTCTCCGTAATCCCGGCTGGCCCGCTTTCGTCATCCCGGCGGGCACACCTTCGTAATCCCCGTTGGTACGGTCTCCGTAATCCCGGCTGGCCCGCCTTCGTCATCCCGGCGGGTGTGAGGGCGGGGGGCCGGGATCTCAGTCAGTCACGTAATCCGTCGGTAGTCCTTTCGCTTGAAAGATCCCCGACCCCCCGAAACCCCCTCCCTACGGGGATGACGAAGATGAGTCATTCCGGCGGGCACACCTTTGTAATTCCCGTTGGTACCGTCTCCGTAATCCCGGCTGGCCCGCTTTCGTCATCCCGGCGGGTGTGAGGGCGGGGGGCCGGGATCTCAGTCAGTCACGTAATCCGTCGGTAGTCCTTTCGCTTGAAAGATCCCCGACCCCCCGAAACCCCCTCCCTACGGGGATGACACAGATGAGTCATTCCGGCGGGCACACCTTCGTAATCCCCGTTGGTACCGTCTCCGTAATCCCGGCTGGCCCGCCTTCGTCATCCCGGCGGGTGTGAGGGCGGGGGGCCGGGATCTCAGTCCAGTACGTAATCGGTCGCTGATCCCTTCGCTCATAAGATCCCCGACCGCCAAACCCCCGCCCTTCGGGGATGACGAAGATGAGTCATTCCGGCGGGCACACCTTTGTAATCCCCGTTGGTACCGTCTCCGTAATCCCGGCTGGCCCGCCTTCGTCATCCCGGCGGGTGTGAGGGCGGGGGGCCGGGATCTCAGTCCAGTACGTAATCGGTCGCTGATCCCTTCGCTCATAAGATCCCCGACCGCCAAACCCCCGCCCTTCGGGGATGACGAAGATGAGTCATTCCGGCGGGCACACCTTTGTAATTCCCGTTGGTACCGTCTCCGTAATCCCGGCTGGCCCGCTTTCGTCATCCCGGCGGGTGTGAGGGCGGGGGGCCGGGATCTCAGTCCAGTACGTAATCGGTCGCTGATCCCTTCGCTCATAAGATCCCCGACCGCCAAACCCCCGCCCTTCGGGGATGACACAGATGAGTTATCCCTTCCCGTTTACCAGTCAAGATCGAGGCTCTGTTTCGCCCTCTGCCAGGAGTCCGCAAGTTGATCTAACGTCAGGTCCGAGAATCCAGGCCCCGCCACGACAAGAGGATCGTCGGCGTTGTCAACCGTGAACCAATCCTTATGTGGAGAGGGGTTTATCCCCTCCCACGATCACCGGGAATTGTTTTACAGCGATCAAGGATGAACCACTTTCTCTGGGGTAAGCGGACACATTCCACCCCGCGGTCGGCGGCAAAATTGAGAGGTTGGTGTTTCGGTGTCGCTAATTATTGTCATCCTCAGCGACCCGAGTCTTAGAGGGGAGTCGAAGGATCTCGATGCGCCGTCTACCTCGCGAGTTGGGCGAGAAGCACAGCCTCTTTCCACAGGTGCTTCTCCGCAGCCACGACGGAGCGGGATTAATCCCTTTTCACAGCATGCTCATTCCATAAATCTTGTCACCGCAGCAACCCGTATTGCCCTCACTAGGTCGCCGACGAGCGGCGGCTGCATGATCAAAGTCGGGGTACTCTCCGGTCACAACATCTCCGCGACACCGCGGAAGGGGGGAAGATGGGTCACTGTTACAACAGTTGTGTAGTCAACGCTTCGGTCGACGATGTCTGGGCTGCGCTACGGAATTTTCACAATACCGATTGGGCAGCGGGAGTCTTGGAGAGTAACGAGCCGACCGGCGGAGCCGCCGCCGATCAAATTGGCGCCAAACGGGTTTTAAATGGCGTGTTCCACGAGACCTTGATCGGGCTCGACGACCAATACCGAACCCTGCAGTACACCATCGACGATGGCCCTGGTCCCCTAGAGGCAGCGAACATTGTCCGCTACGTGGGCAGTATCCGAGTCTTGCCAGTGACGATCGGAGAGCGGACCTTCGTTGAGTGGCAGAGTAACTACCAAACCGCCAGTGACGCAGACACCCACGAATTTTGCATGCCGATCTATCAGGCATTGCTGGGAGCACTGCAGGCGCATTTCGCGTAGTCGATAAGTAGATGCTTGAAAAGCAGGCGCCTGCGCCTCTTCCGTCATTCCAGCAGGCACTTCCTTCGTCACCCCGGCGGGTGTGCGGGCGGTGGGCCGGGATCTCAGCCAGGTAATCCGTCGGTGACCCTTCGCTTGAAAGATCCCCGACCCCCGGAGCCACCTCCCTTCGGGGATGACACAGATGAGTCGTCCGGCGGGTACCGCTTCCGTCATCTCGGCGTACATTTCCCTTGTCATCCCGGCAGGCACTTCCTTCGTCATCCGGCCGCGGGTACCCCTCGTCATCCCGGCGGGTGTGAGGGCGGGGGGCCGGGATCTCAGCCAACCAGGTAATCCATCGGTGACCCTTCGCTTGAAAGATTCCCGCCCCCCGGAGCCACCTCCCTTCGGGGATGACACAGATGAGTCGTCCGGCGGGTACCGCTTCCGTCATCCCGGCGTACATTTCCCTTGTCATCCCGGCAGGCACTTCCTTCGTCATCCGGCCGCGGGTAGCCCTCGTCATCCCGGCGGGTGTGAGGGCGGGGGGCCGGGATCTCAGCCAACCAGGTAATCCGTCGGTGACCCTGCGCTTGAAAGATTCCCGCCCCCCGGAGCCACCTCCCTTCGGGGATGACACAGATGAGTCGTCCGGCGGGTACCGCTTCCGTCATCTCGGCGTACATTTCCCTTGTCATCCCGGCAGGCACTTCCTTCGTCATCCGGCCGCGGGTAGCCCTCGTCATCCCGGCGGGTGTGAGGGCGGGGGGCCGGGATCTCAGCCAGTCACGTAATCCGTCGGTAGTCTTTTCGCTTGTAAGACCCTGACCGCCAAACCCCCGCCCTTCGGGGATGACGAGTGAGTCGGAGGCGATCGCGGCCCTCTCCCTACGAGAAACACGCAAAGGCGATCCGTTTATCTCCACAAACTATTTTCTTAAGGCAGGGGAGGGGGTCATCCCCTCCCGTTCATGAGTCTTAATCGAGGCTCTGTTTGGCCCTCTGCCAGAGGTCCTCAAGCTGATCTAACGTTAGATCCGAGACTCGATCCCCTTCGTTGGCGACTATCTCTTCCATTTTCCCAAAGCGGGTGCGGAACTTAATGTTGGCCGCCGCCAGGGCCCCCTCTGGTTCCAGCCCCAGGTGTCGGGCTAGGTTAACCAAACTGAACAGCACATCACCAAATTCATCGGCGATTTCATCCGCAGTCTCGGCTTCGGCCAGTTCGCGACATTCTTCCGTGAGTTTGTCGAGGACGCCTTCGATGTCCGGCCAATCAAAGCCCAGCGCTGCTGCTTTCTGTGACAGGCGATAGGCGCCGGTGAGTGCCGGCAGGGTGGTGGGAACGCCATCCAGCGCCGATCTGGTTCCGCTCTTATCTTCTCGATCTGCCTGTTTGCGGTGCTCCCACTGCTTACGCACTTCGGCGGCGGTCTCGGCGACCTCATCGCCGAATACGTGCGGATGCCGGGCGATCATCTTGTCGACTACTTCATTGGCGACTTGGTCGAAATCGAAGATCCCTTCTTCCTCAGCCATGCGCGCCAAGAACGCGACTTGGAACAGCAGATCGCCCAGCTCTTCCCGCAGTTCGTCGTTGTCACCGCCGTCGATTGCTGCGGCGACTTCGTGCGCTTCCTCCAGCAGATTGGCGCGCACCGATTGCACAGTCTGTTCTCGGTCCCAGGCACAGCCGTCGGGTCCGCGCAGATGTTCGATGAGGGCGCGAAGCCGGTCGATGGAGGTCTCGCCGCTGATCACCGGATCTCTTTGGGGTGGTCTCTTCATTAGCTATTGGATATTCATCGTCCACCAGATTCCCGCCCTCGGCTTTCCGGTCCGGGCACTCCCGCCCGCGGGAATGACGCCCTCGACCGAGGGCAAGCCCGTCTCATGCTCATGTCGTTCCGGCGGGCGCCTCAACCCGAGTCATTTCGGGGAGCGCCGCCTCCGTCATCCCGGCGGGGGTGGGGGAGGGGAGCCGGGATCTGTCCGCGTATTCTCCGACGTCCAAGGGGCGTTGATGATGGCCCGTGCTCGTCATTCTTACCACCCGACCCCATAGTCCTCCCCAAAGTCACTCGCCGCTCCCCACATGGTCCCGGTTTCATGGTCAAAGACAATGGCAGTAATCGGTCCCGAGGTCTTGGCTCTCTTTTCCACCGAATAGCCCATTTCGTTCAGCTTGTCGGTGACCCACACCGGCAGGTCCTCGCGCACCACCAAACGTCCCGGCTCGGCGTTGTGGGCGCCGAAGCTGGACTGCATTTGGTAGGAGTTGAAGTTGGCAGCCTCGGCGGCTTGCTGGGCGTTCATGCCAAACTCAACCACGTTCAAGAACCACTGCAGCAGATTCTGATCCTGGGTGTCACCACCTTGGACGGCAAACGAGAGATACGGCTTGCCGTCTTTGAGTGCCATGCCAGGAGTGAGGGTGGCGCGGGGCCGCTTTCCCGGTTCCAACAAGTTGTAGGGATTGAGCCGTTCGTCCAAAACAAAGCTCTGCATCCGCTGCGATAAGCCGATGCCGGTATCCCCGGCGATAAACGCGGGAATCCAACCGCCGGACGGGGTGATCGAGACCACCCATCCTTGCTCGTCGGCGGCTTGGATCGAAGTGGTGCCGGCGACGAACGCCTCGTCCGCGGTCATCGAACCGCGGGGTGTGGCTCCATTCGGAGGAAGCAAGGTCTGCTGCCAGCTCTCCTTTCCTTCTGCGTCCACGGTGGCCGGGATATTGCTCCAAGACTCTAGGAGGTCGCTGAACGGATTCTCACCGTTCTGAAACGGGTAGGGATTACCGGGCTTGGCGTCCGCGTCATTCTGCTTCCAGTCGATCTGGAGCAAGCGGTGAGCGGCATAGTCATCCGACAGCAGACCTTCAATCGGTTCCTCGGGCGGAAAATATGGGTCGCCGTAGTAGAAATCTCG
Source organism: Candidatus Multivoradales bacterium (assembly GCA_965248055.1). Taxonomy (GTDB): domain Bacteria; phylum Acidobacteriota; class Thermoanaerobaculia; order Multivoradales; family JAHEKO01; genus CBDCXF01. The sequence continues at coordinate 1,042,491 of CBDFIJ010000004.1, read as the reverse complement.
ATCGGCGAAGGCCAGGTTCATCACCTGATTGACCAAGTGGATGTAGAGCGCGGAGTTGTAGCCCATCGGCTCTAGGTCGAGTTTCTTGAGCATGTTCAAAGCTTGCAGCATCACCGGCCCTTGCACCCAATGGGTCAATTTGTAGACCTCAATGCCTCGGTAGTCCGCCGACACCGGCTCCTCGATATATACCTGCCAGTTGTCCAGATCTTCGACGGTGAACAGTCCTCCCGCTTCGCGGGTAGCGGCAACCAAGTCTTCCGCGACGTCTCCACGATAGAAACGGTCATAGGCGGCGTAGATTGCTTCGCTGCGCGACTTGCCTGCAGCCAAAGCCTCGACTTCGGTCTCCACCAGTTTGGCTAAGGTGCGGTGCAGGTCCGGTTGGCGCAAGATCTCCCCTGGGTAGGGGGCTACACGGCAGTCTTCGGAAGGGACTCCGTCCTCGCTCGCCGCAGCGCAGGTATCCCAGTGGGGTAGGAAAACCTCTTTCGAACTCGGCCACTGGACGAGAATCTCGCGCCGACGCTCCATGTTGTTGGCCTGCTGCGCCTCAACTGGATAGCCCTCAGCCATCTGCATCGCCGGGGCCAGCACTTCGGCTAACGACATCGTTCCGTACTCGGCCAGCATGGTCATCAGCGCGCCCGGCGTTCCTGGGGTCACCGCTGCTTGCGGACCGAATTCAGGTGGGTAGAGTAATCCTTGTTCGCGGAAAAACTCGACCGTGGCGCCGCTGGGAGCGACCCCTAGTCCATTGATGCCGATCACCCGTTTCTCGCCTGGGTGATAGATCAACGCCTGCGTTTCCCCGCCCCAACCCAACGTGTCCCACATGGTGGAAGTCGCAGCCAGCATCGCGCAAGCCGAGTCCACCGCGTTGCCGCCTTGAGTGAATATCTGTGCTCCGGCGCTGGCTCCCAAAGGCTTACCGGTGATCGCCAGCCAATGCTGGGCGTGGAGTACCGGTTTGTCGGTGGGCGCAGCGAGGGCTGTGGCGACGAAAGCTAAGGCCGATCCAACGGCAGCAAATAGAAGACGGCGATACATCATGCGGTGATGGTAGCAGTGCTCGGGCCGCGCTTCGTACGCATACGCCAGCTAGGTGTAGGGGAGGGGTTTATCCCCTCCCTTCCGACGCGGGCGGGCGTAAAGCCCGACCCTACAAAGCAGCCCGTCATTCCCGCGGGCGGGGAGCGTGGGGGGGAATCTTTGCCAAGGTGGGCGTGCAGATTCCGCAGCTGGGATGCGTAGATCCCGGCCCCCCAATCCTTCCCCCGCCGGGATGACGAGTTTGGGTAGGTCATAAGGGCGCGCGGAGATAGCTAGGCGATGGAGAAGTAGGGGGGAGGTTTGTCCCCGCCCGTTCTGACGCGGGCGGGTAAAACCCGCCCCTGCAAAGCAGGCGGTCATTCCCGCGGGAGGGGAGCGTGGGGCGGGAATCTTTGCCAAGGTGGGCGTGCAGATTCCGCAGCTGAGATGTGTAGATCCCGGCCCCCCAATCCTTTCCCCGCCGGGATGACGAGTTGGGGGTGTGTCGTTTTGAATACGTTGATAGCTAGGCGATGGAGAAGGTCGCGGCTTCGATCAAGGCCAGTTCTTCGGCGCTGAGTTGGATCGAGGGGGTTGCCCCCTCCCATTCTGACGCGGGTGGGGTAAAAGGTAGTAGCAGCCCGTCATTCCAGCGGGTGGGGAGCGAGGGGCGGGAATCTGTATCGACCGGCCCACCTGAGTCGGCCTGTTCTCGCACGCCGTCTGCGGCGAACGAGCGGGTACTTAGAGCGTTTCTAGTCGAAGTCTTCCGGCTGTACCACTTGGCGTAAGCTACTGCGGACCACCTTCTCAATCACTTCAAAAGACAAAGGTGATGGGCTGGATTTGCTCAGCTCGTCGGGGATCAACTCGGTGCCGTCCTGGCCTCGCGCGAAGATTTCTTCCGCATATACGAACTCCAAAGCCTCGTGACCGTATGCTTCGTGCAATGGCAAGTACAGGACGTCTGATCCAACAGTGAGAGATTGGAGAGCAAGCTCTCCATCACCTAATTGATTCCAGCATTGGTACTGATCCCCTTGTCTGAATGAACCTTCCAACAATGCAGCATTGAAGTACGACCGCCAGCCGTACTTTCGGAACGCGGATTCGCTCATCCACTCGGTCCGCAATTGGAGCATGAACGCCGGCATGCCGGTATAGAAGCCAGGAGTCGAATGCACGATTTCAAAACGGAGTATCGGCTGCTCGTTTGTCAACAGCTCTTCAACACTCTCCGGGCGGCGCTCGATCCATCCGAAATGATCGTAGATCATGGTCGTTTCGTCGCATTCGGCGGAGGGCATGAGTGCGATGGGGCGGTTGTCCCACACCACCTCATTGTGCGGATAGTTCGGGTCGACACCGTTCTGGTTGATCGCATCCAGCGAAACCCAGATCGGGTATTGCGTCTGGCTGCCGTACAGAAGCTCCGGGACAGCAGGGCGATTGTCGTCTTCCGCCCCGACCGCCAAGAGGCGCAGAAGACACAAAAGGGCGAAGGTTGGCACGCTGTCCTAAGCGATGGAGAAGGTCGCCGCGTCGATCAAGGCCAGTTCTTCGGCGCTGAGTTCGATTGAGGCAGCCGACTGGCTATCGAGCACGTGTGCAATCCTACGCGCAGCCGGGATCGCCACCACGTTGGACCCTTGCGCCAGCACCCAGGCCAAGACCACCGCATGGTTGGAGGCACCGTGGCTCTCGGCGATCGCCTGCAGTTCGGGAATCTCGGGCAACTTGCGGTTGAGCCGGCCACCGCCCAGCGGGCTGTAGGCGAAGAACACCAGACCATTCTGGTCGCAATGATCGACTACGCCGTCGCGCAGCGCCTCACGGAAGAACGGATTGAGTCGGCTCTGCACGCTGACGATCTCAACGATCGATCGGGCGATCTCGATCTCTGCCACCGAGACATTGGAAAGCCCGATCTTGTCAATCTTGCCTTCCTGCTGCAGAGCGGCCAGCGTTCCAACGCTGTCCTCCAGCGGCACTTTGGGATCTGGGGCATGGAGTTGATACAGGTCGATGCAGTCGGTGTTGAGACATCGCAGCGAATGCTCACAAGCGGAGCGTAAGTGCTCTGGATCGGCCTTCGACACCCACTGACCGCCGGGCCGGACGAACCCGCCCTTGGTTGCCACCGTGATCTCATGCTTGGCTCCAGATTGCGGCCCCGACCAGGCCTTCAGCGCCTTGGCCACTAACCGCTCGTTGTGCCCCACCTCGCTCTGCTCCAGGCAGTAAGCATCCGCGGTATCGATCAGCGTCGCTCCACCATCCAACGCGGCGTGGACCACCTGAATAGCCTCCGCTTCGGTGGGGCGAGGGGACGGGTCGGAAAGCGGCCAGGCGCCGTAGGAGACGGATGAGGCCGAGAATGCGGTGTTTCCGATGCTCTCGTGCTGCATGTGATCGATCCTCCGAATAAGAACTTACTACCAATTGAAATCTTCGATATCGGGCCACGGGACAACCTTGGCGTGGCTGCGCTCTTGTGCTTCTCTTCCTCCGTATACCAACATCGGATTCATGGTCGCATTGAGAGTTCCCTTGCCCTGCTCGCGCAACCATTTCAAGTCCTTGAAGAAGTCGCTGGCAATCGTACCGCCCGATTTGATCTCAACAGCGGTGATGTCGGTCTCTCGCTCCACCAACAGATCGACTTCGTGTCCGTAGTGGTCGCGGTAGAAAGAGAGCCGGGGACGTCGACCCTTGTTCAGGATCGACTTCAGTATCTCGCAGACAACGTAGTTCTCGAACAGAGCTCCCCGCAGCGGGTGTGTCGCCAACTGATCGGGTGAGCGAATGCCGATCAGAAAGCAGGCCAACCCAGTGTCGTAGAAATAGGTCTTCGGAGACTTGACCAAACGCTTGCGCAGGTTGGCGTGAAACGGACGCAGCCGGAAAGCGAGGTACCCCGTTTCCAGTACCGAGAGCCAGGACTTTGCGGTGTTGTGGGTTATGCCCGCGTCGTTGCCCACCTGCGAAAGATTGAGCAACTGCCCGGTGCGTCCAGCAATCAATCCCAGGAAGGTTTGGAATGCCGACAGATCGGTGACATTGGTGATTTGGCGGACATCGCGTTCGACGTAGGTTGCAACGTAGGCCTCAAACCAGTCTGCAGGGGCGATACCGCGGTCTGGAATTGCAGGAAAGCCACCGCGCCAAATGTGCTCCCAAAGGTCCTGCTTCCAAGAGACTGGGGGGTAGTCGGGAAAGCGCTCTATTTCTCGACGCGTGCAGGGTAGCAATGTGACCAGCCCAGTGCGGCCTGCGAGTGATTGTGAAACCGACTGCAAAAGGGCGAGATTCGCAGAACCGGTGAGGATGAACCGCCCAGCCCTCGGGTCTTGGTCGACCTCAGTCTGTAGGTACGAGAGCAAGTCGGGGACTCGCTGCACCTCGTCGATCACTGCACCTTCGCGGTATTCATCAAGAAAGGCACGTGGATCGCCTGACGCGTACTCGCGTTGATCGAGCGATTCCAGAGAGAGATACGGTTTGTCTGGAAAAAGATCCCGGCAAAGAGTTGTCTTGCCCGACTGACGGGGACCGGTAATGGTGACCACCGGGAAGGACTCACATAATGCAGATATGTGGGAGGCAACATCGCGACGAATAGGCACGAGAGGATCCTAGGATTGTTCGTGAAAATTGTCAATTCAACTTACAATCTTCACGAACAAGGCGACCTCCTGCCTCGATCGAGAGGTAGGGCAGTGAGACTACAGGCGATGAGCGCCTTGAGCTTTCGGTCACCGTCCATGACCTCGAACGTCCAACTGGTGCAGCCCCCAATATCTAATGAGCAATATGTTCTGGGGTTAGCAGCGCGGTCAGCGAGTGTCCACCGAGCTCAACCGTGGGCTCTTCTGTAGGGGCGCTGTGCTCCAGGATGTGGTCGGCAGCGACCGCAGGGTAGGCAAGCGCATCGCCGAAGTGAAAATTCCCCTTGCCTCCCGTGCTGCCAAGCTCCGCGCCCGCCGCGCTCAGCCACAGCAGTGCTTTCGAAAACGGGGCTTCCGAAAACTGCCCTCCTGAAATATGGGCTCCCGTTCGTTCCTTGACCTCCGCCATGCCCCCGGTGTGGTCGAAATGGGCGTGCGATGCCAACAAGATCTCGATGTCCTCGACGCGAAATCCCAGGGCTGCGACATTGGCGAGGATCTGTGCCGCGTTCTCGGAACCTGTCAACAACTTTGAGACAGTTGGCAGATAGGGTTCTCCTCCATCGGCGCGTCGATCAAAATGTGCCCTTCTTTACTGAGGATACTTTAGATCTGTGCCCAATTCTTATGCAGCCAGCTGCGCTGTACGCTTAAGATTGAATCTTAGTAAAGCGGAATCGATCCCTAATATTGGCGTTGAAGTAGCTACCAGTAGAGCCCGCAGACATCAAGCTGCTGTGAGTTGTCGAGGGTACTTCATAGTACTCGTAGACTGTTCCGTTATTGAACTGGACCTCAAGAATCCGACGTTTTGAATCGTACCCAACAGAGGCTATATTGGATGAGTCAACTGGAGTTCTGTTCATGGCGTTGGTTTTTTTGTGCTTTAATGAAACGGCCTCTGCTACAAATTGAGGACCAGCAATGCAGCTAACTAAGCTCCGCGTGGAAAATTTTCGCTGCTTTAAGGATATTACCATCTACTTCGATGAATACGTCTGCTTTGTAGGCCCAAATGGTGCAGGAAAATCTACGGTCTTGGAGGCAATGGATGTCTTTTTTCGCAAGGGGGGGTCGTTAGAAGAAGAGGATTTTCATCGCCGAAATACATCATCGCCAATTCGGATTACCCTGACGTTTTCGAGTCTCTCGGTTGATGCGCTGGCCGAACTAGAGGATTACGTCCGGAGTGGTGAATTGGTGGTAAGCGCTGTCGCGGAGTGGGATGTTGAAAAACAGCAAGCTCTAATTGTTCAGTTTGGATCAAGACTCGGGATTGAAAGGTTCGCTGCCTATTTCGAAGTTGATTCAAGTGGCGGGGCTGCGGTCGATTTGAGAGGAATATATTCAAAACTTCGGGAGGAATTTTCAGACCTGCCCGACGAACGAGTGAAGGCAAACATGAAGTTGGCTCTTCGAACATATGAAGAAGAGCATCGCGGTGAGTGCGTCGAGATACAAAGCCGAGACCAGTTCTACGGCTGGCAACAAGGAAGCAAGTTAGGAAGGCATCTCCAGTGGATCAGGATTCCGGCCATGCAGGACCCCTCTGATGAATCCACAGATGCACGGAATAGTGCACTGGCTGAACTTCTAAGTCTGTCACTCCAAGGGCACACTGCCCTTGATGAAGAGGTCGAGGCCCTTCGAAAGCGCACTGAGTCTGACTATCAGGGGATCATAGACCGAAGGCAGGTTGATCTTGATGCGCTGCGTTCTGCCCTCAGAGAGAGACTTCGCACCTGGTCCCATTCCAGAGTTGCGTTGAATCTGCAGTGGGCTTCGGAACCATCTCGGTCGATTCAAGTTGCTCGACCTCAGGCCGAAGTACATCTCGGCGATGACGATGAATTTGTCGGGACGTTTTCAAGAACGGGGCATGGGCTGCAGCGAGCTTATGTCGCCGCAGTGCTTGAAGAGTTGGCGGATGCGAGGTCCGATAAGGGGAGAACTCTTCTCTTGGGTTTCGAGGAGCCTGAACTCTTTCAGCATCCACCACAAACGCGACATCTTGCCGCTGTTCTTGAGCGACTCGCGACTGATGTGGGCGTGCAGATAGTTGTTACAAGTCATAGTCCCCAATTTGTGTCTGGTCGTGGATTTGAATCAGTACGATTGGTTCGAAGGCATAATCAGAGACAAGAGGCTTTGGTTACCGGACTAAGCTACAAAAAGTTGTGTGAAGTTTTGGCTGAGGCCGGTGGCGGCGCGCCAAGGCTTCCTAGCAGTCAAATGATGGCGGTCGAACAGTGTCTTCGACCTAGCCAAGCGGAAATGTTCTTTGCATCATTTGTGGTATTGGTTGAGGGGTTGGAGGATGTGGCACATGTCGCGACCAGCCTAAGGCTGTTTGGGCGTTGGGATGAGTTCCGAGGCTACGGTGGACACATTGTTGAATGTGGTGGAAAGGACAAGATACAAGACTTTGCCGCAATATTGGTGCAATTGGGGATTCCTGTGTACGCCGTGGTGGACGGGGATCATAGAGAAGGGCATTCCTTGGGCGATACGAGGAGTAATGATCTCAATAATTCCATTCTGGGCGTCCTAGGACAGCAGCAGAACGAACAGCACCCTCGTACTACTCAGTTTCTTGACAACTGCGTACTGTGGCCGAGGGACATAGAGGCGGCTATCAAAGGTGACATCGGCGATTCTTGCTGGGATCGGGCGTGGGGTGAGGTTGCCGTTGAGCTTGGGGTCTCCAATCGGAAGTCAAAGAAAACAATGCATATCGCAGCGACGTTAGAGCGTCTCCATAATGAAGGGTGCGAGTTAAACGCACTCGATCTGCTGACTACGCAGCTGTGTTTGGCGGCGGCCCGACACCGGGAATAAATCTGCGCTTATTCTTGTCATATAAAGTGTAGGACGAATTTGACAAAGACGCGCTCATGCGAATATTGTCAATTCACCCGGCGGAAACCTGACTAGAAAGCTCTAGCGGATCTCCAGTCTGGGCATCTCCAAATTGACTGCGACTCACTGGATTGGGTCGGGAGGAATGAACTTTGAGCAAAATTATTGGTATTGACTTAGGAACAACCAACAGCGTGGTTGCGGTGATGGAGGGTTCAGACCCGACCGTGATCGCCAATTCGGAAGGCAACCGCACCACCCCTTCGGTGGTCGCATTCACTGAGGGCGGTGAGCGGCTGGTGGGGCAGGTGGCGAAGCGCCAATCGGTGACCAACCCCGAGAACACGGTGTTTTCGATCAAGCGGTTTATGGGCCGCAACCGGGACGAAGTCTCGGAAGAGATGAAGATGGTTCCCTACAAGGTCAACGACAACGACGGCGCGTTGCGGGTGGTCGCTGGTGGCAAGGAGTATTCGCCACCAGAGATTTCGGCGATGATTCTGCGCAAGCTGAAGCAGGCTGCCGAGGATTATCTGGGAGAGAAGGTCACCAAGGCAGTGATCACGGTGCCGGCATACTTCAATGACGCGCAGCGCCAGGCGACCAAGGACGCGGGCAAGATTGCCGGTCTGGAAGTCGAGCGTTTGGTCAACGAGCCGACTGCGGCAGCACTAGCCTACGGTTTGGACAAGAAGGGTGACGAGCTGATCGCGGTCTATGACTTCGGTGGCGGTACCTTTGATATTTCGATTCTGGAAGTGGGCGACGGGGTGGTCGAGGTCAAGGCGACCAACGGTGATACCCACTTGGGTGGCGACAACGTCGACCAAGTGATCATCGAGTGGTTGCTGACTGAGTTCAAGAAGGACCAAGGCTTGGATCTCTCCGGCGATCCGATGGCGATGCAGCGGCTCAAGGAATCGGCGGAGAAGGCCAAGATTGAGCTTTCCACTGCTTCCGAGTCCGAGGTCAATCTGCCGTTTATCACTGCCGATGCCTCCGGCCCCAAGCACGTCAACGTCAAGATCCAACGCAGCCAGCTGGAGAAGATGGTTGGTGACCTGGTCGAGCGGTCGTTGAAGCCTTGTGCTCAGGCGCTCAAAGACGCTGGCGTCAAAGCCAGTGACATCGACGAAGTGGTCTTGGTCGGTGGCCAGACCCGGATGCCGTTGATCCAGAAGAAGGTCGCGGAGTTTTTCGGCAAGGAGCCACACAAGGGCGTCAACCCGGATGAAGTGGTGGCGATCGGTGCCGCGGTACAGGGTGGTGTGCTGGCCGGGGACGTCAAAGACGTTCTGCTGCTGGACGTTACGCCGCTATCGCTGGGTATCGAGACCTTGGGCGGTGTGTTCACTCGCTTGATCGAGCGCAACACCACCATTCCGACTAACAAGAGCGAGGTGTTCTCGACTGCCGCGGACAACCAGACTTCGGTCGAGGTTCACGTGCTCCAGGGTGAGCGCGAGATGGCCAAGGACAACCGGACTCTCGGTCGTTTCCACCTGGTAGGCATTCCGCCGGCGCCACGTGGCATCCCGCAGGTTGAGGTCGCGTTCGACATCGATGCCAATGGCATCGTCAACGTCTCGGCCAAAGACAAGGGCACCGGCAAGGAGCAGAACATCACCATTACCGCTTCCAGTGGTTTGAGTGACGACGAGATTTCGCGCATGGTCAGTGAGGCGGAAGACAACGCCGATACCGACAAAGAGCGTCGTAAGACCGTCGAGGTTCGCAACCAGCTGGACAGCTTGGTCTACTCGACCGAGCAGAGTTTGGGTGAACACCGCGACAAACTCGCGGACGCCGACAAGGCAACCTTGGATGAGGCTTTGGCGACCGCCAAGACCGCACTAGAGAGCGATGACGCCACCACCATGGAAGAAGCCATGGCCAACTTGTCGCAGGCGTCGCACAAACTCGCCGAGGCGATGTATCAGCAGGCTGCTGAAGAGAGTGCGGCACCGGATGCCGGTGGCGACGCGGCCAGCGACGAGGACGAAGTCATCGATGCTGAGTTTGTAGACGAGGCGGACGAGGTCGTTGAGGACTCAACTGCTGACGACGGGTCTGTTGAGGACGGGGCTGCTGAGGACGAGGCTGCTGAAGACCAGCAGAAGGCCAGCTAACTCGATTACCGGGTCGCTGGTCGGTGAGGCTGGCCGACTGGCACTGGCCGATTGGGCTGGCTGACTAGGCTTCCTGAGCAGGCTTCCCGAACAGGAGTGAATCATTCGAGGGGCGGTTGGCTAACAATCGCTCCTCTTGATTCTCTTGCTTCAGGCATGAGCAACAGGTGACCCAGGAGCTGCAAGCTAGACTGGCATCTAGACCGATCGGACAACCGGACAAAGCGAGGCCGTCATCATGGTGAAAAGAAAGCGACAAACAACGGTGATGATCAGCGTCGTCGCTGAACGCTTCGACATCCACCCTCAAACCTTGCGGCTCTACGAGCGCGAAGGCTTGATCGACCCACCGCGCAGCGACGGCAACACCCGCCTCTACGACGACGACACTCTCAAGCGCTTAGAAACCGTCCTTACCCTCACCCGTGACATGGGCGTCAACCTAGCCGGCGTCGACGTCATCCTCAAACTCCAAGCGCGAATCGACCAGCTAGAAGCCGAGGTCGAACGGATGTCCGAGTTTGTCCGTCAGGAGATGGGCGATCGTAGGGCAGGCGTCGATCGGCGTCATGCGTTGGTGGAGATTGACGCGGGTCCTTTGGTGCGGCGTTAGTCGGTTCTCGCACCTACGAAGCCACCAAGAAAAAGAAATGTAGGGGCGCCCTCGTAGGTTCCCGTTCTGTCCTCTTGAGTTAGTGGCGCGACAATGCTGCCTTCTCCAGAAGAAGTGTACGCGGTGCAGTTGAGATCCTTCGACTTCACCCTCGCGGACTCGGGGTCGCTCAGGATGACAACGGAGTAGAGCTGTACGCTTCGGTCGATCGGGACGACCGCGGTGGAGGGGTGTGAGAGGGGACAAGCCCTCTCTTATGAAGAAACAGCCCGGGTTAGTTCATTTGGATCGTGGACAGCTCGCTTCGATGAAGGCAACTCGTTGCATGCTGGGTACCGGGGTGGCGAGCTACCTCTTCCGTTGTCATCCTGAGCGAGGGGCGTAGCCCGAGTCGAAGAATCTCGATGCTGGCGAATGGTTCTCCGTTTCGGCGATTCACCTGACGTTGGAAGACGATGTAGGGGATCCCCTTGGGGGTTCCCGTTTTTTGCCTTCCTCAGTTCGGGTCGCGACAATGCTGCCCTCTGCAGAAAGAGTGTGCGCTGTGAAGTTGAGATCCTTCGACTCTCCCTCGCGGACTCGGGGTCGCTCAGGATGACCACGGGTGGAATGGGTGCTGAGCGGATGACTGGTTCGCTCAGAATGACGACGGGGTAGAGCAATACGCTTCGGTCGCTCTGGACCACTGCGGTGGAATGGTGCGGGTGGGGCAATCCCCTCTCCGACGAAGAACAGCGCCGGGTTAGTTCATTTTGGGACTTTGGATAGCCCGTTCAGGGTGACTACGGGGTAGAGCTGTACGCTTCGGTCGCTCTGGACCACCACAGTGAAAGGGTGCGGGAGGGGGCAATCCCCTCTCCGACGAAGAACAGCCGGGTTAGTTCATTTGGGGCCTTGGATAGTCCGTTCAGGGTGACTACGGGGTAGAGCTGCACGCTTCGGCCACTCAGGATAACCCCGGCGTGTAGGGCCGTTTGAACTTGCCCCTCCCCGACGAAGAGCAGGCCGGGTTAGTTCATTGGGATCGTGGACAGCTCGCTCCGATGAAGGCATTTCGTTGCATGCTGGATAGCGGCGTGGGGAGCTACCTCTTCCGTTGTCATCCTGAGCGAGGGCGTAGCCCGAGTCGAAGGATCTCGATGTTGGCTGAATCTCCAGCTCCTTGCGTTCCGGCAATTCAGGATGTGCGAGGTCAATGTAGGAGCCCCTTGCGGGCTCCCGCGCGCTGTCAGGTCTCGACGCGGAGGAACAATCTATTCACTCAGCTTCCGCAACCAACTCAACCAAAGTATCGGTTCCCAGCAACTGATCTTCGGCATTGGTATACCAAGTTCTCGACATCGGCAGGCGTAGTCCTTCGGCTTTGAGTTCACCCTGCAGAAAGATGTACTCACCATCGTTGGCCGCTTGATCGTGGAAGAAGCGGTATCCGACTAACCGGGCGGATTCCGGGTCAAAGTAGAAATACCAGGTGTCACTACCGACTTCCTGGTCGTAGGTGACGCGGATGCTCTTAACCTGTTGCCGGTTGAACTCGGTGTCTCGAACCTCAGGATCCAGGCGAGTACCGGGGTCGCGCAGTTTCATCGGCAGTCCCCACAGGTAGCTGTAGTAGTCGCGATAGAGGGTGACGCGATCGCAGTCGAGGCTGTAGGTGTCACGCTGGGCTGCAGAAAACGTAGCCGAGCCGTTGAGAGTGACCGTGCATTCGCCCTCGTTCAGCGACCCTTGCAACAGATCTTCACCGCGCTGTGAACTCCACTCAAAGCGCTGATGGACTGGGTCAAGGACCACGCTGGTGTGGCGCGCCGAGCCATCGGGGCGGGTCTCTTCAAACCCGAGTGCCAGCGGGGTTTGGCCCCAGCGCCCGCCGGGGTCGTGGTAAGCGATAGATCGGGCCAAGAGCGTGGCGCTATGGGTTAGGTCGACTTCATCGGGCTTGAGTCGTGGATGGCCGATCAACCCGGAGGTCACCGCCAAAAGAGAAATCACAACCACCGGTTTTGAAGTCTGCTCATCGGGGAATTCTAGTGCGCGAATGGGATCTTTCCTCTGTTAGCATCCAACCGTGCAAAAGGGAGGCGTTGATTCAACAGTAGAGACCGAGAACTGCCTCAAGTGTGGCGGTCTGGGTTGGGTGGTGGTAGACGACGGCGAAGCGGGGGCCGCGGAGCCTTGTGAGTGCCGGGAGAAGTCGCTTTTGGCGGGCGCTCTGGCTGCGTCGGGAGTGCCGGTTCGGCACCGCAACTGCACCTTGGAGAATTTTGATCCCAATCATCACAAGCCAGGTCACCACAAGAGCTTGCTGGAGGCCAAAACCTTGGCCGAGCGCTATGTCGAACGTTTCATTCGTAGGGATGGCACCTTTACCGATACCGGCCTGTTATTTTGGGGGCCTCCGGGCACCGGCAAGACCCATTTGGCGGTGGCCATCCTTCACGAGTTGGTTAAGCGCTACCAGGTGCGCGCTCACTTCGTCGACTTCGCCTCTTTGATCCACAGTATTCAGGCAACCTTTGGCAACAATGGTGGACCCAATCGAGGCAAGATTTTGGACCCGGCGTTGCGTGCAGAGTTGCTGGTCTTGGACGAGCTTGGTGCTCAGACACCTCGTCCTTGGGCCTTGGAACAACTCGACCTACTGATCAACACGCGCTACAACGCACGGCTGCCAACCATCTTTACTTCCAACTATCCGATGCCCAAGCCGGAGCAGATGGATACTCAGACCGGGTTCGAAGAATCCTTGGATCGCGAACCATCAGCGCAGGACCAAGATTTCAACAAGAGCAACTTGGCTGCTCGCATTCCGCAGCGGCTATTGAGCCGCATGTTTGAGATGGTGCGCCCGATTCAGGTTTGGTCGGAAGATTATCGGCGCGAGGTTTCTGGACAGAAAGCGGCGAACAGCCTGAAATAGAGCATGCGACGCGGCACGATTTCCTGCTTTGAGCGAGGCGCACTGAACTTGCGCGGCAATCACCGGCTCCTCTGGACGGTGTTACTCAAGAGTCTGTTATCGATGGCGGTGATTGCGGCGACCCTGATCCCGGCGCTGAAACTCCTGGGGCTGGGGGACTTGTATCTGGACATGATGTCGGGGAATTCCGAGGGGTTGGTCGATGCGTTGCCGCGGTGGATGTCTTTGCAGCACTTGCCTGCCGAACTCCCCTGGGCGGTGGCGGTGTTGTTGCTCGGTGGCTTGATCCAAGTCTTGATTCAGACCTTCCTCGACGGCGGTGTCTTGGGCACACTGGCCGCGGGCGATCGTCAGGCGCCCTCGCAGGCGACGGCGACCCAAGCTTTGACTGCAGACTGGTTTGAAACCTTCAACTGGGGTGAGTTCTTCGGCTGGGGTGGACAGCTTGTGTGGCGGCTGTTGATTTGGCGGGTGCCGGTCGCTGTCACTTTGGTGCTGGTTTCGATGGTGCCGTTTTTCTTGATGGGAATGCTGATGGGAGGCATGCGCGGGACGGCGCTAGTTGCGGGCTGCTTGGCCGTCTTGATCGTGTCGACCTTGCTGTTACTGCTCTGGCTGTGGTGGTGGGTGGTCGAGATGCACCTCCCGTTCTTGCCGCTAGGCCAGGCGATTCGCCGTGGGTCGCGCAGTTTTATCCGCCGTGGCGGTGCGTGGTTGATGATGATCGGCATTGCCTTTCTCGTCATGCTTGCGGCGTCGGTGCCGGTGCTGCTCTTGAGCTGGTCGGTGCAGATGTTCGCCGGCTCCAATCTGGTGGCGGTAGTAGTGGGTCAAATTGTTTCGGGAGTGATCCAGGCGCTCGCTATGGGTGCGGTGGTGCTGTTGGTATGGGGCGCGGCAATCGCTCTGGCACGAGATCAAGACCCAGTGAATCAAGACCCAGTGAATCAAGATGCAGGAAATCAAGACACAGTCAATAGAGACACAGTAGATCGAGACGCAGTGAATCAAGGCACAGTAACCGTTACCTCAAACAGTCCTGCAGTCGAAAATAAGCCTTGAGAATCTTTTTCCAACGCCGCCCCGTGATTCGCTTCGCGGTTGTTTGTGCTGTGGCTTACCTGGGCCTAGTTGTCTCGCGCCCGCTTTGGCCGGCGCTCGAAGGCGAGCCTCAAGAATTTCAACTCCGGGTGGGGTTGGCGACCGATGTGCGGGAGGTGGTGTTGGCCGGTCGCCACGCCATGGAAGTGATCGCCGGAGGTCAGGTTGTCGATCAAGGATCGCATTTGGTGGTACGGCCAACAGGAGATGTAGTCCGGGCTTGGAGCTACCGATTGCAAATTGCGGCGCTGCGTGAGCCCGCGCAAGCGCAACGACTTGCTGAGGACTTGGAGCGTTTCACCGGTCTATCGTCGGATCTCGCTTTCGATGCTGAGACCGGACTAACGCGGGTTCGGTTGGGGATTTGGCACCAACGTCAGGACGCGGTCGCCGCTCAGGCTCGTCTGAGCGCCCGCGGTCGTGACGCTTGGGTGGTCGAAGAGATCGGTGAGATCGCCAACGCGGGTCTACAAATTACCGGTTCCCGAGCGCAAAAGGCGGGTACCACCGTTGTGGTCCGGCGGTCCGACGGTGGGCCTATGGCTTGGGCCGGGGGCACTTATCGTGGCGGTTTGCAACTGACCTTGAATCGCCGGGGCTCGATCAATGTGGTGTTGGTGACCGAGTTGGAGAATTACCTGCGGGGCGTGGTGCCCCGGGAAATGGGGCCGAAAATCTACAACGACCTGGATGCTCTCAAGGCGTTGGCGGTAGCCGCCCGATCCTATGTACTGCACAACTTGGGCGAGTTTGCCGCTGAGGGCTTTGATGTTTGTGCGACGCCGCGTTGCCAGGTGTTTGGAGGTTTAGGGGCGGAACAGCCGTTGTCGAATCAGGCGGTGAGCGAAACCGCCGGACTGGTACTGGTGACCGCCGACCGGCGCCCCGCAGACACTCTGTATACCGCGACCTGCGGTGGTCACACCGAGGATGTCGCAACCGTCTTTCCGGCCAAGCACCATTCTTATCTTCGTGGGGTGCCCTGCATTGAAGGGGGCCTAGTTTCAATCGGTCGGCGGGGCGATTGGACGGTGATCGAGAGCCGAGTCATGCGTAGGCTGATCGGCGATCTGGGATCGAGCCCACGGGAGGTGGGCGAATCCTTTCGCCGATTGATGAAGAAGGCGGGTCTAACCCCGGGTGAAGATCGCCTAGAGAGTTTTATCGGTTCCGAGGTGCGCCGCTTTCTTGGCTCGGTACTCGACCTGGTCGCCGATCCGGCTTGGTTTTCGGCAACCGTGGCTGATGATCATCAGCCATTGGCGGGTTCTCTGCGGCGTTTGCCCAAGGGGAGTAAGCACGTACTGTTGGCCGATCTGCGCCGAATCCTCTATCAAGTCGCTCAAGAGGTGGCACTGGTGGTCGAGCAGTCGACCAAATTCGTCGCTCGCAGCCAAGCTGCTTTCAAGGTGCAAACCCAGGGTTCGGCGCAGGGAGATCTACTCCTTCCTGGGGATACGGTGTGGCACTGGCAGGCCCCTGGCGATGGCCTCTTGGCGGCCGGGGATCCGGTGCGCGTGGTGCTGGTGGAGGGTGATCCGGTGGCGGCGTTGATCCCAGCCCGTAGTAGTCGTAATGCCAGCCGGGCACCGGGGACCAAGGTATGGAGTGAGCACCGCAGTGACAGCGATTTGGCGCGTCGAGCCAGCGCCGAATTTCCGGGTTTTGGTTATCGTTCTTTCGAGCTCGGCGAGCGGGGGGTTTCCGGCCGTTTGAAGACCTTTAAGTTGCATGGCACCGGCGGAGAGACCCGCGAGCTCAAAGGGTTGTCGATCCGCTGGTTCTTGGATATCCCGGAGACTTGGTTTCGGGTGCGTCGTAGTAGTGGCAGCCAACAGGCGCCGGGTTGGGTTTTCAGTGGTCGCGGTTGGGGGCACGGGGTGGGGATGTGTCAGCGGGGTGCCTACCGGATGGCGCTTCGCGGGTCCGGTTTTACCGAGATTTTGGATCACTACTACAGCGGGTTGAAACTGGAGCAGATTGACCAATTGGGGGCGATTCGAACCGCGGCTCCAGACCTCTCATGACGGTTTTGCGGGAGTCGCAGCGGATATTAGATAAACATTATTGTTAAGGGTGTGGTAAATAGGTCCTGTGGCAAATAGGTCCTGTGGCAAATAGGTCCTGTGGTAAATAAGTCTTGTAATGAACGGAGTCAACGCTGAAACCTGATCCAGATCGAATTCGAGAGTTAGTAGCTCAGGCAGTAGCCGAGAGCATCGCCTCGGAAGTCGCCTCAGAGACCGGGCCGATCGCCTCCGTGGCCGCTGCTGGTGTGTCCACAACGCAGCAGGTCAATGGTGGGGGTGACTTGGTGGTCGCGGTCGGGGCAGACCATGGCGGATTCGAATTGAAAGACACCATTGCGGCGCACCTAGCCGACACCGGACACCGGGTGATCGATTGCGGTACCAACGGGCCGGAAGCGGTGGATTATCCAGATATGGCGCACGCAGTAGCGCAGAAAGTGGCGAACGGGTCCGCAACCGCTGGAATAGTGGTTGACGGTGCGGGTATTGGATCAGCGATGGCCGCCAACAAGGTGCCCGGTGTGCGCGCGGCCCTCTGTTATGACATTTCTTCGGCGCGCAACAGCCGCGAACACAACCACGCCAACGTCTTGACCCTTGGTGCCGGGCTGATCGGCAGGGGCCTGGCTTTGCAGATTGTCGACACTTGGCTGGCGACACCGCACGGTCCTGGGCGCCACGCACTGCGAGTCGCTAAGATTGACGAACTTGAGCGCACCTATGGCGCGAGGTAAACCGTGAGTGACCGAGAGCAATTGATCAACCAGATCACCGAAAAAGTTCTAGCCGCGCTGGGCGCAGACAGTGGGGGTGAATGCAGTGAAGGTGAATGCAGTGACTGCGAGGGCAGTTGTGCCGCCTGTTGTTCGGACAAGGTGCGAGCGATCGTCCACACCGGTGCGCGCCGTGTGTCCTATAACGGAGAGGGAGGTCGGGTACCGTCTGATTTGGCGCAATACATCGACCACACCCTGTTGAAGCCCAGTGCAACAGCCGCCGATATCGACCAACTGTGTGATGAGGCTAAGCATTACGGCTTTGCCGCGGTCTGTGTCAACCCGTTTTGGGTTGCCCGAGCGGCTTCGCGCACGCGCAATTCTCCGGTGCGGGTGGCGTCGGTGGTTGGGTTTCCCTCGGGTGCCCACAGCACCGAGATCAAAGCGATGGAAACCCGCAAGGCGTTGCGCGATGGTGCACGTGAGATCGACATGGTGATCAACATTGGCGCTCTGAAAAGTGGTGATTACCAAGCGGTCGAGCAGGACATCGCTAAGGTTGCCGACGCCTGTCGCGAAGTTGGCGCCACCTGCAAGGTGATTTTGGAGACCGGATTGTTAACCGATGAGGAAAAGGTCGTCGCGTCGCGGTTGGCCAAATCGGCGAAAGCCAACTTCGTCAAGACTTCGACCGGTTTCGGCAACGGTGGTGCAGAGTTGTATGACGTGGCGTTGATGCACGAAGCGGTGGGTGGTGACCTTGAGGTCAAGGCGTCGGGTGGAATTAGTACCGCGGAACAGGTCCGCGAGTTCATCAATGTTGGCGCGACCCGCATCGGCGCGTCAGCAGGAATTTCGATTGTCTCCGGAAAGGACATTGTTTCTCGAAAGGATGGGGCAAGTGGCGGATATTGATCTTCGATCGTACGTATTTTTGGACAGCTTGCAGCCGCAATACGCTGCTTTTATGGGCACCGTGGCACAAGGGTTCTTACCTTTGGCCGGGGATTGTTCGTTATATGTAGAAATTTCACCGGGAATCGAAATTAATCGGCTGACCGATGTGGCGCTGAAGTCAACCCGGGTTCGCCCGGGGATGCAGGTCGTCGAGCGTTACTACGGGTTACTTGAAGTCCATTCGGAGGACCAAGCCGAGACTCGCGCTGCGGGCGAGGCGATCTTGGCTGACATTGGCTTGAAGGAGAGTGACCGAATCAAACCCAAAGTGCTTTCTAGCCAAATCGTGCGGGCGATTGACGACCACCAAGCGCAATTGGTGAATCGCATGCGGCATGGGCAGATGATTATTCCAGGGCAGACGCTATATGTGCTGGAGGTGGAACCCGCTCCGTACGCTGCTCTGGCCGCCAACGAGGCCGAGAAAGCATCCGGGATCAACGTCTTGGAGGTTCGCTCGATCGGTTCTTTCGGCCGGGTCTACCTGGGCGGTGAAGAGAGAGATATTGACGTCGGTTGGCGGGCAGCAGTTGCGGCCCTGGATGGGATCGACGGACGCAAGGTCGACTAGACGCAGGGCTAGTTAGAAGGGCCAAGTGGAAGCAAAGCAGTCAATGCAGTTTGTAAAGAGAGCTATTAACAAGAAATGGACAATCGCCTGAGGGCGAAGGAGAAGAGTATGGCTGAAGCACTGGGAATGATCGAGACGCGGGGTTTTTCCGCCATGGTCGAAGCCGCCGACGCGATGGTGAAGGCGGCCAAGGTTGACTTGGTGGGTTATGAAAAGACCGGCGGTGGCTACGTCACTGCCGTGGTGCGGGGCGACGTTGCCGCGGTGAAAGCAGCGGTTGAGGCAGGGGTACGCGGAGCCGAAAAAGTCGGTGAAGTGGTCTCCACTCATGTGATCGCTCGTCCGCACAACAACGTCGACGCGGCGTTGCCATTGGGTCGCGCGCCCAAAAAGAGCTAGTCGATGCTGCTTGGCAAGGTGGTCGGTAATCTGGTGGCAAGCCAGAAAGACCCCGGAGTGGCTGGATTCAAGTTCATGGTGGTCGAACAACTCGACGACCGAGCCAAAACTACCGGTGGCTACGTGGTCGCGGTGGACGCGGTGGGTGCGGGCGAGGGCGAAGTGGTGCTCTATGCCACTGGCAGCTCGGCGCGGCAGACGGTGGCCACCCAAGATCGCCCCTGCGATGCGGTGATTATGGCGATTGTCGACAGTTGGGACGTCGAGGGGCGTGAGGTCTACCGCAAGGGCGACGGCTAATGGGGCCAAGCTGTCCAAGACCCGGTGCCGGGTCGCGATTCAGGTCACGACTTGGTGGGTCTGCGGCTTGGGCTCGGGGAGCTAGCTAGTGGCTGCGGCGCGCGCTGACGGTGACGTACAGGCGGTGATCAGCCGGGTGCGGGAGCGGTTCGCCGCTGGTGCGCCTCGCGTGGCACCTCCGGTTTCTCCTACCCGCCAGGGCCAAGCCCAGAGCCAACCCAAGAACCAGGCTGGGCGTTCATCGCGCGATGCCTATCCTCTCGGCGCTTTCGCCACCGTTGATGAAGCGGTAGACGCTGCCTTCGAGGCACAGAAAAGCTTTGCCGCGATGGGCCTGGATCGTAGGTTTCGGGTGGTCGAGGCGATGCGGGCGCGGATGCTGGAGCAAGGTGAGTATCTGGCACGCGCAGCCCACGCTGAAACCGGCTTGGGCCGCATTGCCGACAAGATCCTTAAGAATCGCTTAGTCACCACCAAGACCCCCGGCCCGGAAGACTTGGAACCGCAGGTGGTCACCGGGGACCACGGGCAGATGCTCACCGAGTACGCCCCTTTTGGCGTCATTGGATCGATCACTCCAACCACCAACCCAACCTCGACGGTGATCAACAACACCATTGCCATGGTGGCCGCCGGCAACTCGGTGGTGTTCAATGCCCACCCGGGTGCGCAACGAGTTTCCGCCGAGAACGTCGGCATGCTCAATGAAGCGATCGCTGAGGCAGGAGGGCCCAAGACTTTGGCGACCTGTATCGCCGAACCGACCATCGAGTCAGCACAAGACCTGATGTCGCACCCCAAGATCCGCCTGTTGCTGGTCACCGGAGGGCCAGGGGTGGTTAAGGAAGCACTCAAGACGGACAAGCGAGCGATTACCGCAGGCCCTGGAAATCCACCGGTGCTGGTCGACGACAGCGCGGACATTTCCCACGCTGGGCGCTCGATCGTTCAAGGCGCATCTTTTGACAACAACATGGTCTGCACCGACGAGAAGGAAGTTTTTGTGGTCGACGCGGTGGCCGACGATTTGGTCAAGGCGATGGCCGCCAATGGAGCGCAAGTGCTGCGCGACCACGAGTTGCGCAAGCTGGAACGGGCGATCTTTGAGGAGCTAGGCCCCGCCGGCAAGCCCGGCAGGATTAATCGCAAATGGGTGGGTCAAGACGCGGCCAAGATTTTGGCTGAAATCGGCGTTAGTGCTGGCGATGAGATTCGGCTGGTGGTGGCAGAAGTCCCGCGCGAGCACTCTTTGGTCTGGACCGAACAGATGATGCCGGTGCTGCCGGTGGTAAGGGTGAGAGACGTGGAGGAAGGCATTCAGCTCTCGGTGACCGCGGAACACGGGTTTCGCCACACCGCCTCGGTCTATTCACGCAACGTCGACGTGATTACCGAGATGGCGCGGCGCATGAACTGCTCAATTTTCGTCGCCAACTGCTCCAACTTCGCCGGCCTGGGTCAAATGGGCGAGGGCTTCTCCTCGTTCTCGATCGCCACACCAACTGGGGAAGGCCTGTCTCGACCGCGCACTTTCTCACGCATCCGTAGGCTGACGGTGGTCGGCAGCCTGCGCATCGTCTAATGTCGCAAAATTATCCAGCCATCCTGCTGATGGAGTACCAATCGATCGCGGTTGGCATCACCGCCGCGGACGCCATGGCCAAGCGAGCGCCACTTGGAGACTTGCGGCTGGGAACAGTCCAACCCGGGCGATTCTTGATCCTGGCGGCTGGCGAGGTAGGACCGGTTGACGAGGCCCGCAGTGCCGCCATCGGCCTAGCTCAACCCTTGGACTGCGTATTATTGCCGGACGTTCATCCTGCGGTGGTGAAAGCTCTGACGGAGACCGATCAGCGTTCGGGTGAAGCTTTGGGGATCGTCGAGACAAAAACCGTCGCCGGCCTGCTGCAAGTTGCCGATGCGGGCGTCAAAGGGGCAGAGGTCTCGATCGCGACGCTACGCATGGCCGACGGCCTTGGAGGCAAGGGCTACTTGCTGTTCTCTGGCGTTCTGCATGAGGTTCAAGCGGCGATGGAGGCCGGAGTCGGGTCCCTGGCTCACCCAGAAGTGGTGTTGGAGCAGCGACTGATCGCCCAGCTCGGCGAGGACGTTTGGCGCAACCTAGAGCAGGCACCGTTGTTTCACTCTCGGATCAATACCGACTCGGTTGGGAGCCCCGACTAGTGCATTTGGGGATGGTAACCGGCAGCGTAGTGGCAACGATGCGCGTCTCAAGCATGGACGGAATGCGGTTGCTACTTGTCAGCCCGCTGGCCGAGGATGGGTCACCGAACGGGTCGGCAATCGTCGCCGCCGACGCCACCGGCCAAGCCGGCGTCGGTCAAGAGATTTACTACGTTGCTAGCAGAGAAGCTGCGGTGGCGATGGACCCCTGGTTCGTGCCGGTCGATCACGCGATTGTCGGCCTGGTCGATCAGATCGAGCATCCGGATCGCACGGCATGAAGATCGCTCGGGTCACCGGGACCGTGGTCTCAACCATCCATCATCCGGTTCGCGATGGTATGCGCTTGTTGATCTGCCAGTGGCTGAGCCCCAATTTGCAACCCGAGGGCGACTACACCTTGGCGATCGACGCGGTGGGCGCGGGCGTCGATCAAGTGGTGCTGATCTTGGACGAGGGTAACTCCTCTCGCCAGATTATGCTTGATGACACCGCACCGATCCGCACCATGGTGGTGGGGATTGTTGACTCGGTTGATCTGACTTAGGGTTGCCGCGGTTAGGGTCTTGTTCTCTCGATAAGACAACAGCCGAACTTCAGCTTCCTCCCCTTCGTTCCAGCGGGGACACTTTTTTCGTCACCAGACAACAGCAGGACCGCCTCTGAACAAGAGGCAGAGGAGATTCCACCCATCGTCATCCCGGCGGGGGTTAGGGAGGGGGGACGGGATTCGGTGGCCGTCCAGATACTGGCTGTGGGTCGCTGACGCTGTTGGAGATCCTCGATCCCCAAAACCCCCACCCTACGAGGATGACGAGGAAGTACTGAAGGAGACGACGCGTTGATGTTCCACGGCGTGGGATGACGCGCTGAAGTGCCTCAGTGTGGGACGACACGATTAAGTGTCTCAGGATGGGACAACACGATGAAGTGTCTCAGTGTGGAACGACACGTTGAAGTGCCTCAGACCGGTATGACCATCGTCGGGACTCCCCTCGGGGCATCCCGGCGGAGAAGCCTCTTCTATGTCATCCCGGCGGGGGTTAGGGAGGAGGGCCGGTATCTATCTCAATCCACCTGCCTGTGACCCCATCGCGGTTGCATTCCTGAGGTCTGGTTCCGATGACGACCGACAAGAGATATCCTTGACCGCTGAGGGGGGCATGCCAGAGTGACCACAGCAACAGCATCAACGACGCCAGTGCAAACCGATTCCGGGATTGATTTCGGACTCACTGAAGAGCAGCGCGCCATCCGTGAGGCCGCACGCGACTTCGCCTTGCAAGAAATCGATCCGATCGTTGAAGAAATCGACGAAGCACAGAAGTTTCCGCGGGAACTATTCGCCAAAATGGGCGAGTTGGGTTTTCTCGGTGTGGTCGTTCCAGAGGAGTTCGAGGGCGCTGGCCTGGGCTACATTGAGTACGTCCTGATTTTGGATGAGATTAGCCGGATCGACCCGTCGATCGGGCTTTCGGTCGCAGCCCATAACTCTTTGTGCAGCCAGCACATCTATAAGTTTGGCAACCAAGAACAACGCCAGCGTTGGATGCCAGATTTGGCCACCGGGCGCAAGATCGGCGCTTGGGCCTTGACCGAACCAGGAGCGGGCTCAGACGCTGCAGGGACGCGGACCAAGGCCGAGAAGGTCGATGGTGGGTGGCTGCTGAATGGCTCCAAGACCTTTATTACCCACGGCAAAGTAGGCGACGTCTGCGTGGTCCTGGCGGTTACCGATCCAGATGCACCCCGGCACCATAATATTTCTGCGTTTGTGGTTGAGAAGGGGATGGAGGGATTTCGTGCCGGTAAGAAGGAAGACAAACTGGGAAGCCGCGCTTCGGACACGTCTGAGGTGATTTTGGAGGACTGCTTGGTTCCCGATGACCATCTGTTGGGGGAGCGCGGCGACGGCTTCATTCAGTCGCTCAAGATTCTCGACGGCGGACGAATTTCGATCGCCGCTTTGGGCTTGGGGACTGCTCGGGGCGCGTTCGATCTGGCGCTGGCTTACTCCAAGGAACGGGAACAGTTCGGCAAGGCGATCGCCAAGTTTCAAGCGGTGCAGTTTCATCTCGCCGAGATGGCGACCCGCATTGCCGCCTCCGAAGCGCTGGTTATGGCAGCGGCGGAAAAAATGAATCGTGGAGAGCGGGTGACTCGCTTGGCCGCGGAAGCCAAGCTCTACGCCGGAGAAGCTGCGGTGTTTTGTGCTGAGCGCGGAGTGCAGATCCACGGTGGCTATGGCTACATCAAGGATTACCGTGCTGAGAAGTTTTACCGCGACTGCAAGATTTGCACGATCGGCGAAGGGACCAGTGAGATTCAGCGATTGGTGATAGCGCGCCAACTCCTGGATAACCGGTAAGGGGCCTTGCAGGTCAACCGTGGCAGTTCAAAATATGATCACATTGGCATTGCCGTCGAGTCGATCGAGGAGTCAGCCAAGTTCTACCAGACCCTAGGACTGACTATCGATCACATCGAAGAGGTACCCCAAGAGGGCGTTCGGGTGGCAATGATCGAAGTCGGTGAGACCCGGATCGAGCTACTCGAACCCACCACTGAAGACTCGCCCGTACGACGCTTCCTCGACAAGCGCGGTCCAGGCGTCCACCACATCTGCTTTGCCACTGATGACATCCACGCTGACCAACTCAAACTGGAAGAATCAGGCGCAGATGTCCTCCGTCCACAGCCCACCCTGGGTGCGGGAGGTTGCTGGGTTCAGTTCATCCATCCGCGCTCTGCAGGGGGAGTGTTGGTGGAGTTGTCACAAGCGCCGGACGAGGTAGAAGCCGCTGACTAACCCTAGGTGATAGTGCCTGTGGACCGGGGGGGAACTGATCGGCACCACGCTTTCCCACTACCAGATAAGCGCCAAGCTAAGGCGCTCGGCGCTGAGTCCTGAGCCGAGCGAAGGATCTCAATCTCAAAAGGACGCGAACTGATGACCGGAGAGAGACTGTCTCACTACCGCATCCTTTCCAAGCTGGGCATAGGTGGGATGAAAGAGGTTTATCGCGCGAAAGTGCAGTGAGGCCAAGATGAGATGTGCCGTATAACCATAAATATGGCAATATGGGTTCATGAAAACCACCATTGACCTACCTGAAGAGTTGCTGGTCGCGGCCAAGAAAAAGGCCGCAGAAGAGAGGACGACTCTGCGCAAGTTGTTTACCCGTGGCCTGCGGCGCGAGCTGGAGAGCGATCGACCGATCGCGGAGCATCGAACTCAGCGACTCGAGTTCGTGACGGTGAATGGAGGCCTACCTGCGGGGATAGACGTCGCCGATCGCGCCGCGATGCGTGAATGGTTGCGAACGGTATCGTGATCGCCATCGATACCAACCTTTTGGTTTACGCCCATCGCACTGGGGTTTCTGAGCACGCCGCGGCGCGCGAAGCGATTCAACGAGCTGCCGACAGTGGTCGTGGTTGGGGTGTTGCCTCGCCTGCGATCGCCGAGTTCTGGAGCATCGTGACCCATCCGACCGCTACCGGTCGCCCCTCTGAGCCACTCGAGGCACAGGCTTTCTTGCAGGGATTGGTAGACGGCGGCGGCCGTCTTTGGCGGCCTGGCCCGGAATTCGGCCCTCGGCTACTGCAGGTTGCTACAGACCGGGACATCCGCGGTGTGCGGGTCTTCGACCTTCAGATCGCCTTGGCGGCGTTTGACAACGGAGCCTCGGTGATCTGGACTCATGATCGCAACTTCCAATCCATCCCGGGACTAGCGGTCGAGGACCCGCTGGCGTGATTGGTACCACCCTCTCTCACTACCAGATCACCGCCAAGCCGAGGCGCTCGGCGCTGAGTCCTGAGCCGAGCGAAAGATCTCTATCTCGAAAGGACACAAACTGGTGATCGGAGAGAGGCTGTCTCACTACCGTATCCCTTTCCAAGCTCGGCGAGGGGGGAATGGGAGAGGTGTATCGGGCACGGAGGGCTCAGCCGTTTTCAGTAGCCTTAAAGGTTTTACCCCAGCGGCTGGCCAGCGATCCCAATCGTTTGGAGGGCTTCAAACGCGAGGCCAAGACGGTGGCAGCGCTCAACCACCCCAATATCGTCACCATCCACTCGGTCGAAGAAACCGACGGGATTCACTTCCTGACTATGGAGCTGGTGGAAGGTGAGACTCTTGACCAGCACGTTCCTGCAGATGGTCTTGGGCTCAGCAAGCTGTTTGATCTTGCCATTCCCATCGCCGACGCCCTGGCCGAAGCTCACGCTAAGGGAATCATCCACTGTGACTTCAAACCCGCCAACGTGATGGTGAACCAGAGAGGGCAGGCGAAAGTGTTGGACCTGTGGCTTGGCCAAACTGGCGGAGACCGAAGCAAAAAGCGAGCTAGAAGACGCGGCGACCATGGCGCTGACCCAGGAAGGGATTGTCTACTCGCTCTCCACTTCGCGAGGGGATCTCTACCTTTCCGAGATTGACAGCGAATAAGCTGAATCGCGGCTCAAAAGAACGCAGCGGCAAAGCGGTGGGCTCGATCAGAACTCGACGAAACGGACGTAGAACTCCTGCGGCGAGATCGCCTGAGTGCGCAGGGCCTCAGCTCGATCGTGGGTGATGCGGAAGTCACCCGCTTGGCCGCCATCCGAGGACCTCATCTCCAGTTCGAGCACGGCGAGCGGATTCTCAAGTTTTTCCGCTGACTGCAGCAAGGCCACTGCGGTGGCCACCAGGGCTCGAAATACCTCGGCTTCTGAGTCAGTACTCAGGCGCACGGTTGCGGTGCCCGGGCCGGTGCTTTCCAATAGCTCTGCCGACAATCCCTGGGAAGCATAGAGGCTGCTCAGGAAGCCACGGGTGGCATCGTCGGCAAGTTGCACCCTTTGCGTAGCCATCGTGGGTGGGTTGTCCGATGGCCGTGGTTGCCGCGTTCGGCGGTCAGCCAAACGCCTTTGGCCAGCGACCTGACTCAAAGAGGAGCTGGACGGGCGTGGTTGCTGCCCGGGTTGAATCGGTCGCGACTCCCGCCCATCAATCACCTTGGCGGAGCCACCAAGCCGACTCGCTTCTTCGGTCTTGCGAGCGTCGATGCTGGATAGCGGGAGCGTGGTCACGGTGCCGTTGGTGAGAACTAGCACCGCCTGGTCACCCTCAATTTTGTACGGCTCGCGGGTTTCGATTCGGCGACCGTCTCTCAAGACGATGGTGTCGGCGGCCGCCAAGATCGGCGAGGCCAGAACCGCCACCAGCAGAGCGGCCCATCCCATAGCCCTCTCTCGCGTGGGTCGGTTGACGGGCTTGCAGCCACACCAGAGCCAAGAACGTTTGATCGCTACAGCGGAGCCAATTGGGACACCTTTTCGCGCAAACACGTTGCTATGATAACAGTCCCTCGGGCGCGATCCCGATCACTTGGAACCCTCATGCTTATCGTTATGCGAATGGATGCCACCCCGAAGCAAGTGGAAGATGTCATCCAACGCGTTCGGTCGCGGGCTCTGCAGGCGACACCGATCGAAGGCAGTCAACGCACCTCGGTCGCGGTGACCGGCAACATGACTGCACTTGAGGTTAACGGCTTCGCCACTCTGGAAGGTGTCTACGAAGTGATCCCGGTCGGGCCTCCGTATCGCTTGGTGTCCCGGGAGATCAAGCCGGAAGATACCGTGGTTCAGGTGGGTGAAGCGGTATTCGGTGGCGGAGTCCTAGCCTGGATCGCCGGGCCGTGCTCGGTGGAAAGTTATGACCAAGTGGCGCGCATCGCTGAGGCGGTGCGGGGAGCCGGTGGGCAAATGCTCCGGGCAGGCGCATGGAAGCCGCGCACTAGCCCCTACAGTTTCCAAGGACTTGGCGACGAGGGATTGGAAATCTTGCGGCGGGTACGACAGGAAGTCGGACTCCCGGTGGTGACCGAGGCGATGGACGTTGCGGTGTTGCCGCGGGTGGCCGAGGTCGCTGACATGGTGCAAATCGGCGCCCGCAACATGTATAACTTCTCGCTGCTCAAGGCGGCGGGAGGTTGTGGCAAACCGATCTTGTTGAAGCGGTCTTTCGCCGCCACCATGACCGAGCTTCTGCTGGCTGCTGAGTACATTCTCGAACAAGGGAATTCGCAAGTTGTCCTCTGTGAGCGCGGTATCCGGACCTTGTCCGACCATTCTCGATCGACCTTGGATTTGGCGATATTGCCGGCGGTGAAGAAGGTCAGCCACTTGCCGATCATTGTCGACCCCAGTCACGCGGCTGGCGACTACGCCAAGGTGCCTCACTTGGCTCGCGCTGCGGTGGCAGCGGGGGCAGACGGATTAATGATCGAAGTCCACGATCGACCCCACGAGGCGCTTTCCGATGGTCGTCAGGCGATCGCCCCCGAGGTTTTGGTCGAATTGATGGACGACGTTCAAAGCTGGTCACCGAAACCCACTGTTTCCGCTTTCACTGCTTCATAGCTCAAACGAACGTAGGTTGTGTCCCAACTCTTCGACCCAGCCACCAAGCAACGCCAGCCCGGACTTCTGATCCTGGAAGACGGTTCGGTCTACCGCGGATGGATGCCGGTCGCCGGTACTGGTTTTGGTGAGGTGGTGTTCAATACCTCGATGACCGGATATCAGGAGATCCTCACCGACCCCTCGTATTGCAGTCAGATTGTGGTGATGACGGTTCCACACGTCGGCAACTATGGGATTGAGACCCGGGTAGCAGAGTCACACCGGACTTGGGTCGAAGGGTTCGTCGCCAAGCAGTTCACCGCCAAAGCCTCGAGTCATGTTGCTGAGCGCGAGTTGGTCGAGTACCTGAAGACCGGGGGGATCCCTGCCCTCGAGGGCCTGGATACTCGTGCCGTGGTGCGCAAACTGCGAGTCGCCGGGGCGATGCGCGGAGCGCTGACCAGCGAAATTGAGGATCGGCATCGAATTTTGGAACAGGTTCGGGCCCTGCCGTTGATGGAGGGTCTTGGATTGGTCGATCGGGTGACTCGATCGGAGATCGAGGAGATCCCTGCCGAGGGCGAAGAACGGTTCCATATCGCGGTCTACGACTTTGGCGTCAAGCGCAACATCTTGCGGTTGATGGCAATGCGGGGTGCTCGGCTGACGGTGGTACCCGCCGAGACGGCGGCACAAAGCGTGTTGGCCAAACAGGTCGATGGCGTGCTGCTGTCGAATGGCCCAGGAGATCCAGCAGCGCTGAGTTCGGTGATTGAGATTGTGGGCGAGTTGGTGAACAGTGAGATTCCGATTTTCGGCATTTGTTTGGGACATCAATTGCTCGGTTTGGCTCTCGGCGGGACCACGTTCAAACTTCCCTTCGGCCATCATGGGGCCAATCAGCCGGTTCTCGACAGCGACTCCGGCAAAGTCTTGATCACCAGTCAAAATCATGGTTTTGCGGTTGACCCTGAATCGCTTCCTGACGGCTGTCGGGTCAACCAGGTAAATCTCAATGACGGCACGGCAGAGGGCTTCATGGTGCAAGGGAAATCGATTTTTTCGACCCAATACCACCCAGAAGCGGCTCCCGGTCCGCATGACGCTGGGTGCATGTTTGACGAATTTCTGGCGCTGGTCGCCGAACAGCGACGAAATCAATCATGAAGCGCACGGCAAGGCTGGGTGGAAGCTCCCGTAGCAGTCTCACCTGGGGGCTAGCGTCGCGGTTCGTATTCGGTCGCAAAGGGCTGCTTGGGCACCGCACCGCCCGGGTGGCACTGATCTCGACCGCGCTGGGCGTGGTGGCAATGGTGGTGGCGATGGCGCTGATGACCGGCTATCGCACCGAACTTGAGGATCGGTTGCTGGTGGGCGGTGCGGACTTCGGCGTCTACCCGTACGCATCGATCACCGATCAAGAACAAGCCCGGGTTGCCCAGACGTTGCAGGCGATGCCCGGAGTGGAATCGGTGGATCCGGTTGCCTACGCCCAGGGTTCTTTGTTGGCAAGCGACTCCACCTCAGGAACCTCAACCGCCGTGACCCTGCGAGGGGTCGAGTACGGGAGTCTTTTTTGGAATCGCAGTTTCGAGCTACCGACACCCGATAGTGCGGTGGTGGGAAGCAAGCTGGCGCGTACGGTGGGGGTCGAAGCGGGCGATACGGTGCGCCTGATGTTGATGGATGTCTCCACTCCCAGGCCTAAGTTCCGTTACCGTTCGGTGCAAATCCATCAGGTGATCGAAACCGGTTACCACGAGTTTGATCGCTCGTGGGTGGTGGTGGATCGGGCTTTCCTGCGGCAAGCGACCGCGGCTCCGGGTTCGTTTGAGGTCGGCGTCGCCGCTGACCAGGACCTCGAGTCGATTCGCGAACAGATTACCGAGCTGGTGGGCCTGGGTTATGAGATCCGAGATTTCCGAGTTGCCAATCAAGCGTTGTTTGCCGCGCTCGCCGGACAACAAGTGTTGTTGTTCTTGTTGTTGGGGTTGATCGTCTTGGTAGCCACCGCTAATGTGGCTTCAGCGCTGGTGGTGTTGATCCGGGAGCGGCGTAGAGATCTCGGGGTTCTGGCAGCCTTGGGGCTCGATCAAAGGTCGTTGGGACGGACGTTGTTCGAGTCTGGATTATTGTTGACCTTGGTGGGTACCGCACTCGGCCTCGGCTTGGGTGCTTTGTTGGCGTGGACGCTCGACGTTTTACAACTGATACGACTGGGTGATGATCTGGCGACGGTGTACTTTCTCAATGCCGTTCCGTTTCATGTGACGTCGAGAGATTTAGTGTCGGTGGCGCTCTTGGCGATTACTTCTGGAGCGATCGCCTCGGCGATCCCAGCGGCACGGGCGACCCGGGTGGAGCCTGCGCGAGCGCTGCGCGCCGAGTAACCGATTTCGCTTTTCAAGTCGTGCTTCCGGTTGAGGCTAGAAATATTTTCCCCCAAAGAGGATGAGGGCCGAAAAATTCGGCCCTCACATTCGGCTGGAAGTAGTTGCCTGTTAGGACAACCGGTAGGAAAAAAGACGTGACGAAACCAAGAACGAGTCTTGGCTCCGCGGTGGAGGTACAAAATCCTCAACGCGGACGCGCCGAGGTGACCTCCGAAATGTGGACACTGTGGTCCTAGAGAAGGATTCTAAGGAAATCCTGTGGCATTGGCAATAGAGAACCAGATCTTTGACCGAATCCGGTACTAGGGTGTGTCCGGCTGGACGATTCCCAGCTACACTCACAGTAGTGCCAAAGCGCGACGATATCTGTTCGATTTTGATCCTCGGATCGGGTCCGATTGTCATCGGTCAAGCCTGCGAGTTCGACTACTCGGGGACCCAGGCCTGCCGTGTCTTGCAAAGTGAGGGGTATCGGGTAGTGCTGGTGAACTCGAACCCCGCCACCATCATGACCGACCCTGGCTTTGCTGATCGGACCTATATCGAGCCCTTGACCCCAAGTGTGGTCGAAAAGATCATTGAACGGGAGCGACCGGACGCGATCCTGCCCACGGTAGGAGGTCAAACCGGAATTAACTTGACGCTGGCTTTGGACGAGGCGGGAGTCCTGGAGCGCTTTCGAGTTGAGCTGCTCGGTGCTGCGGTGGATGCACTGCGCTTGGGCGAGGATCGATTGGAGTTCAAGCAAGCAATGTTGGAAATTGGTCTAGCGGTCCCCGCCAGTGGCTACGCAGGGTCAGTCGCTGAGGCGACGGACATTGTCGCGGAGATCAGATTTCCGGCGATCGTGCGCCCGAGTTTTACTCTGGGGGGCGAAGGCGGAGGGGTGGCGTTTAACCTCGACGAGCTGAGGGAGGTCGTGGAGCTGGCGCTGGACGCCAGCCCGGTGCGAAAGATTCTTCTGGAACAGTCGGTGGTCGGCTGGAAAGAGTTTGAACTGGAGGTGATGCGCGACTCGGCGGACAATGCGATCGTCGTTTGTTCGGTCGAGAACGTTGATGCCATGGGGGTTCACACCGGCGATTCGATCACCGTCGCTCCGCAGCAAACCCTTTCGGATCACGAATACCAAGAGATGCGCGATGACGCCTTCCGGGTGATTCGTCGGGTAGGAGTCGCCACCGGCGGCTCCAACATTCAATTTGCCGTTAACCCGGAAACCGGCGAACGACTGGTGATCGAGATGAATCCCCGGGTGTCGCGCAGTTCTGCATTGGCCTCCAAGGCGACCGGTTTTCCGATTGCCAAGATTGCTGCCTTGCTGGCGGTCGGCTACCACCTCGACGAGATCCGCAACGACATCACCGGCGAAACCTACGCTGCTTTTGAACCAACCCTGGACTACACAGTGGTGAAGATTCCGCGTTGGGCGTTTGAGAAATTCCCAGCGGCTCCGCCGATGCTGGGAACTTCTATGAAGTCGGTGGGGGAGGCGATGGCGATCGGCGGGACATTTCGTGAAGCCTTGATGAAAGCACTCGCCTCATTGGAACTGGAGTCTTCGTCGGTGCGAGACCGTAGGATGGCCGACCCGGTGCGCCTGAGGGGCAGGCTGGCGTACCCCAACTGGGAGCGTCTGTTTGCCGTCTTTGCGGCGCTTCGCCAAGGTTGGACGGTTGACGAACTGGCTGAGATCTCTCACCTCGATCCCTGGTTTTTGCGTGAGATGCAGAGGATTGTTGAGGCTGAGGCAGAGGTCGGGTTCTGGGATCTAGGCAGTGTTCCACTCGACCGCCTGGAAGAGGCGGCGGCCAGCGGTGTCTCGCTTTCGCGAATGGCTCAGTTGCTTGGCTGTGAGGCTGCCGAGGTCGAGGCGCGGCTTGCCGAAGGGGGAATCCGCCGCGTCTACAAACGCATTGACACCTGTGCTGCCGAGTTCCCTGCGTTGACGCCGTATCTGTACTCGACCTATGGCTCGGAGGACGAGGCGGAGCCGACCGATCGACCCAAGGTGATCATTCTCGGATCGGGTCCCAATCGCATCGGCCAAGGCATCGAATTTGACTACTGCTGTGTCCACGCCTCGTACGCGCTACGCGAACAAGGCTTCGAGACGGTGATGATTAACTGCAACCCTGAAACCGTTTCCACCGACTACGACACCTCAGACCGTTTGTACTTTGAACCGCTCACCGAAGAGCACGTACTGGCGGTGGTTGCTCGCGAGCAGCCACAAGGGGTGATCGTCCAGTTGGGCGGTCAGACGCCTCTCAAACTGGCCGGCCCTCTAGCCGCCGCCGGTGTACCGATCTGGGGCACTTCGCCGGAAGCGATTGATCTTGCCGAGGATCGAGAACAGTTCGGCAACTTGCTGCGCAAGCACGGGATCTTGCAGCCGGAGAATGGCACCGCTAGGTCGATCGAAGAGGGGGTTCAAGTTGCTGAGAGCATCGGCTACCCGGTCTTGGTGCGCCCCAGTTATGTGTTGGGCGGACGGGCGATGGCGGTTTGTTATCGGCCGGAAACCTTGGTGGGCTACCTGCGGCAAGCGGCGGAGGTCTCCGCTGGGCATCCGATCCTGATCGATCGCTACCTCGAGAACGCCATTGAACTGGACCTCGACCTGATCTGTGATGGTCAACGCGCGGTGGTGCTTGGAATTCTGCAACACATTGAAGAAGCCGGGGTTCACTCTGGGGATTCAGCGGCAGTGCTGCCGCCCCATAGCGTTGATCAAGAGTTGCTGGGTGAACTGCGCTCGATGGCTAAATCGCTAGCGTTGGACCTTGGGGTTGTCGGCTTGATGAACGTCCAGGCAGCGGTCCATGAGGGGCGCTTATACCTGCTGGAGGTCAACCCACGAGCCTCCCGTACGGTTCCATTCATTGCCAAAGCAGTGGGGATCCCGCTGGCCAAGGTGGCGGCACAGGTGATGGCAGGCGCCAGCCTGGAGGAACTGGGCCTGGTAGACGAGCCGGGGGTACCGGGGGTGTTTCTTAAGGTGCCGGTGTTTCCCTTCAACCGTTTCCCCGAGGCAGACCCGGTGCTGGGCCCGGAGATGAAAGCCACGGGCGAAGTAATGGGCGTCGCCGACGATGTCGGGCACGCCTTTGCCAAAGCCTGGATTGCGGCTGGTAATGCACTGCCTACCACTGGCACCGCCTTCATCTCGGTTCGCGATGGCGACAAGCAGGCGGTGCTGCCGATCGCCCAGGACTTGGTAAGGCTGGGTTTTCGGTTGTTGTCGACCGAAGGGACCGCCGCGGCGATCGAGGCAGCGGGAATTCCGGTGAAACATGTTTTTAAGCTGACCAAAGGTCGCCCCCACGTGGTGGATTGTTTGAGTAACCATGAGGTTGATCTAGTGATCAATACTCCGTCGGGCCATTCCGCGCAGCAAGATGGGACCATGATTCGGCGCACAGCGTTGCGTCATTCAGTCCCCTGTTTCACCACCATTGCTGCTGCGCACGTCGCAACCGAAGCAATAGAGGCACTACAAACCAGCGACTGGCAGGTTCGGTCGCTACAAGAAAGACCACAGGAGAGGGCCGCATCATGAGTAATACGAGAATCGAAAGAGACAGTCTGGGTGAAATGGAAGTCGCTTCTGATAAGTACTACGGGGCCCAAACGGAGCGAGCGAGGCTCAATTTCCCGGTCAGCGGGCTGCGCTTTCCACGCCGCTTTGTCGCGGCTATGGGCACCATTAAGGTGTCGGCAGCGGAAGTTCACCTGCAGCGCGGTGATCTCGAGCCAGACCTAGCCAAAGCAATTATTGAAGCTGCCGAGGAGGTCATCGCAGGCAAGCTCGACGAGCATTTTCCACTGGATATTTTTCAGACCGGCTCCGGGACCTCGACCAACATGAACACCAATGAGGTGATCGCCAATCGGGCGATCGAAATTCTCGGTGGCGTGGTGGGTAGCAAAACCCCGGTCCACCCGAACGATCATGTTAATCGGGGCCAATCGTCGAATGACACGATTCCCACGGCGATTCACGTTTCTGCCTATGGAGCGATCGCTGAAGACTTGTTGCCGTCGTTGTCGATCTTGGCGACTTCTCTGGCTGCCAAGGCGACCGAGTTCGACAGCATCGTCAAGATCGGCCGCACCCACTTGCAAGATGCAGTTCCGGTTCGTCTGGGGCAGGAGTTCTCCGGTTATGAGCGCCAGATTCGCAACGGCATCACCCGTCTGGAGGAGTCGCTGCGGCTGTTGGCGGAATTGGCGTTGGGTGGAACCGCGGTTGGCACCGGTCTTAATGCCCCAGCTGGATTTGCCGACGCGGCGATTGAACGGATCGCGGGGCGCACCGGGCATCCGTTTGTCCCGGCTCCGAACAAATTCGAAGCACTGGCCGCCAAGGACGCGGCGGTGGATGCCTCCGGAACGTTGCGCGGCATCGCTGTTTCGCTGACCAAGATCGCCAACGACCTACGCTGGTTGGGATCGGGTCCGCGTTGCGGACTGGGTGAGTTGGTCCTCCCCAGCTTGCAGCCGGGGTCCTCAATCATGCCCGGCAAAGTGAATCCGGTGATCCCGGAGTCGGTGTTGATGGTCGCAGCGCAGGTGATCGGCAATGACGCCACCATTGCTTTGGGCGGTCTATCGGGTAACTTTGAACTCAACGTGATGATGCCGGTAATCGGCTACAACTTGCTGCAGTCGGTCGAAATTCTGGCCAGTGCGTCGCGGTTGCTCGCCGAGCGTTGTGTTGACAATCTCAAAGCGGATCGAGAGCGCGCCACCGAGATGGTCGAAAAGTCGCTGGCGATGGTCACCGCGCTGGTACCCAAGATCGGCTACGACCGCGCCGCGGCAATCGCCAAGGAGGCCTACGCTAGCGGCAAGACCATCCGCGCGCTGTGTTTGGAACAGCAGGTGATGTCGCCGGAGGATCTCAGCGAGGCTCTGGATCCCTGGAGTCAGACCGGAGAAGGGTAGCGCGAGGTGCTATACCAATGTCATCGTAAGACGGCTAACCACTTTCTTCGCGAAACATCCCGACCCCGGCGTGCGTCGATAACGCGCAAGGGCAGTGGAGTGTCCAGGGGTAGGCCTTCTGGAAGGCTGAAATGGACCACAGTGGCCTGCTGAAGCGAGGCAACGAAGTTCTCCAATTGCTCGTGATGGTTAACTATCCGGCCATCGGTTGGGCCGATGAAGGCACGCATTGTTTGGTAACGGGGATCGAGGGCATGGTCATAGATGCGCGGATCGTTCTTGAGCCTGGTGTCTTTCTCACGACTAAACAGCCAAACCAGAAAATTGTTTAAGTTGAACACGGGCGGTTTAGGGTCCGGATCCATAATGCTGGGTCGCACGTCCGTACTCTCTAAAGGCTGGCTAGTGGCGCTCGGAGCGATTATCACTGGGATCAAGCCTCGCGCGGAAATCGTTTGGCTCAGCTCTTTCAAACTAGGATTGTAGAGTTCGTTCTCAAAGAAGCCCAAGAGGAAGACAAGACGGTGCGGGTCCTGCAAAGGCAACTTATCGATTGCATTGGCCAGGATCGCTGAATCGCCTGCTGATGCCGAACAGAGCTTCGGAGTGAAACCCACGAGGTCATTTATCAACCACACGATTCGTTCTGGAGTCGTAGCAGGTGCAGCCAGTTGAACGAGAGATGCTCCTGCCGACCACACGGTCGTCGGGCCGAACGCGGAGAGCTGCGGCGCCAGCGCCTGTAGCATCCCTAGACCTCGGGTAACGCCAGTTAAATCAGTATTGCAGTGGTTGACGTAAATCGAGACCGGAAGATCACCCGAATTTAGCGTCAAAGTGGAGGTTTGGGTGAGAACACGTCCTCCAACGCTAACTATCAGATCCTCTCGCGATACCGACTTGCGCAGAATGATTGAGGTTTCACGCACCGTGATGGCCTCAATGAACTCACTATCGTTTGAGGTCGACGACGGCGCACTAGTCTGATCGATCGGCGCGTTCTCCGCAGCATCCAGGAGCTCAGCCCAGAATGCAATCGTCAAAGAACCAACTATTGCAAAACTAGTTCTTCGAAAAGCGGCTGTGAAACACAATATATCTAGTCCACAGGGAGGGTGTTGCACGAGGGCGCAAAAAAGGCGTAAACTATAGCCATGACAACAATCTTAGTTCTCGGTTCAGCTGTATTGATCCTCGGTCATCTGTGGGCGGGGTTGCAGTACTGCTCACTCGATCATTGAGGATGTCGGATGGCTTAGGGCCAATCCAGAATATGGGCGCGGCCAAGACGTACGCGCGGTAATCCTTCGCGCAGTTGTCCAATGGATCCCCCTGAAATCCTA
Organism: Candidatus Multivoradales bacterium; assembly: GCA_965248055.1. GTDB lineage: Bacteria > Acidobacteriota > Thermoanaerobaculia > Multivoradales > JAHEKO01 > CBDCXF01. The sequence goes on along the minus strand of CBDFIJ010000004.1, from coordinate 1,005,933 downwards.
CTGGTAGTCTGTGAACGACTGGCGCAGAATGTGACCTGCTCAGGACTGTAATCAGAAGCCACAGCCGATCAAAGGAAGCGGGCTGGAGTCGCTTCTCAAAGTCGGCGAGATCGGCGTGGAGGTAGAGGCCATCGCTGGCGGAGAAATTTCTCGCGGTAAATCAGCGCCAAACGGTGGGGTTCCAGAGATACAACTCAAAAGAGGTCTCCGGTGGCGCCAAGCCGATGAGTTCCTAGACGCAGGAACTAGAGAAAATCGAACCGTACTCGCCTAGAGTTCGACACCACCCTTGGCGTCGGATCCGGCAGTCTCGTGATCGGCGGTAAGAACCATCGTGATAAGTGTGAGCATTGGTCGTTCTCCTTTCGTTGCGAGGACGACTCGGCGACTCAATCCAACGCCCTCTGTTAACTAACGCTTCAAATGTAGGCTTTTTCCCAGCGCAAGTCAAATTCTCGTATGCTTCGCTTCCGATAATTGCCCGGTGGATGGGGTTAGCCTTCAATTTGTAACGCCAAATCAAGGTGTAACACCTTGGTAGTAGTGCTTAATCCATGAAACCGTCAACAATCGAACGATCCCTCCGCCTCCATAGAAATAAGGCTGTTGTTGCAACGAGCAGTGCCTCGAACAGTCCAATTACCAGAAAGTACCCAACGATCAGGACCTTCACTTCGGATTCGACGATTTCGTTCACTTGTGAGACTAGTTGAGAGCCAATTGGTATCGCAATAACTCCGACAATCGCGACCAAGAGGCCCAGTTTGCCAGCTAGGGTTGCGATCAGGCGCTCCTGCGAGGCTCCGCATAGCCTGCGTATAGAGATTTCACGAGTCTTGGCGGTAAGCAACACCGCGATCAGCGCCACGAGGCCGAGTGCGGCAACTAGGCTAGCGCTACTGGCGACAAGTTTCCCTGCACGCGCCAGTTGGTGATTGGACTGATTGAGATTGTCGAGTTTGGCGGACGTGTCGATTGCTCTCAGAGGTTCGCCGGGGATCGCTTGTCTCCATATCGCTTCGAGTACTGCTTTTGGATCACTGGTATTTGGCTTGGTTCGTAGCAAAATTTTCTGTGCCTTGTCAGGTGCGTACATGATCACGATCGGGTCGATAACTTCGACAACTGAGCCGAAATGAAAATCTGCCACCGTGCCAACCACCGATCCCTCCAGGGTGTCTTCATCAGAATCTAGTGTGAGTCGCTTTCCAACAGCATTCTCCCAGCCAAAAATAGATGCTGCTTTTTCATTGATGATGAATGCCGACTCTCTATTTGCTTGGGAGTCAACACCAAAACTCTGGCCGGCCACTTGCTTGAGTTCCATGACCATTGGCAGATACTCGTCACCCCAAAGGACGCTGGCCATAACGTGCTCGGCACCGTTGCCTTCCGGTATGAATGACGCTTTTCTGAGAGCACTACCCGGGGCTTGGGAGACCAAAGACGCTTTAGTTACGAGCGGGTCTCGACCCACTAGGTCGCGCAGGTTTTGGGTGCTGATCTGCGTGCTGCGCGGAAGCTCTACCTCCATCAGGCCTGCAGTTGAGAAACCGACAGAGAGCTGAGAGAGCTGATGGGCCTGCGAGGTTAATCTGAAGCTGGCAAAGACGAGGACAAAAGCGATCAGTAATTGCACGCCTACTAGAAATCGTCGAATCGATAGACGTCCCGAGCGTTTTCTCCAGGTCCCCTTGGTCACCCCGGAAAGATCGACCTTAAGGGCCACGTAGGCTGGATAGATGGAGGCCGCCAACACGACCACTGCTATAACCAAGCCAATAGCTCCGAGAATCCACCAGCTTTCCTGGCTGGCAAGCAGCTGGAACTTGGCTTCTGGCAGGCCGATCAGACGAAATCCACCCACCCAATAAACGAACAGGCCGATTAGTACGCTAATCGATGCAACGATTAGCCCTTCGACGATAGCTTGAGCCAATACTTGACGACTGGAGGCTCCGTTAACAACTCGAATCACCGTTTCCTTGGCTCGAGTACTCTGGCGTACGGCCTCGAAGACAGCGAAATTGGTGGCTCCGAGGGCGAGGAATATCAACGCTGCCCAGATCGCAGTACGTACTGTCGCAGCAGATCCAGCTCCGGGGAATTCTCCCAAGAAATTGGAATTGAGATGGATCTCATCGATTGGCTGGAGATGGTAGTGGTAGTCGGACGCGTCGACTCCGTATTTGTCGAGTTCAATCCTGCGCAAAATGTCCGTCACCCTGCCGCGATTGTCTTCCTGAGCAAACCGAACATAGGTGCGTGCTTTGAACTGGTACCAGTTGGGCGCAGGGTCCGGAGGATGCTTCGCCAGAAAGTCGTAAACAAGATGGGTGGGTCCTTGTCGCGAGGACATCACTCCCGTAACAGTCTTGAGGTCTTCTTTGTTAAGCAGCATCGTTCGCCCGACGCAGTCGAGTGTTCCAAAGTACTTGAAGGCTGCACGATCAGTAATCACCAGGGAGTCGCTACCGGTTAGCGCGGTAGGTGTGTCACCGCGGACAAGCGAGATTCGAAAGACATCAAAGAAGCTCTGATCAGTGGTGAAGAAGTTTTCTTCTTCAAAAAATCTGAGCCCGCCAGCTTCAACGAGTACTGGTCGTCGAGGATATTTCAAAAGCCTAGTGTAGCTTTCTACTTGCGGGGCTTGCTCCGCAACGGTTGGGCCGAGAGGTACTGGGGTGACAGCTACTCGAAGCGGTTCGCCGGGTTCCTCTAGCTCAAGCCAGATTCGGTAGATTTGTCTGTAGCCGGGTAACCATCGTTCGTATGAATACTCACGAATCGCGAAGAACGCCACGAGGAAGAAAGCTGCGCTACATACTCCGAGAACGACCATGCTCAAGACGGTAGAAGGCCAGTTTCTGACCAAGCTCTTCAGAGCGGTGTTGAGTTCGAACCTATTCACTCTGACCTGTATCCGCCGCGACACGGCCGTCTTTTAGTGTAACTACGCGCGAGCTAAAAGCGGCACATTCTTGGGAATGGGTTGCCATGGCGACTGTGCAACCGCTGGTGTTTAGGTCGCTAAGCAGTTCGAGTACGGTTAGGCCGGTCTGTTGATCTAGATTGCCGGTAGGCTCATCGGCCAGAAGTAGCTTGGGTTCGGTCACCAAGGCGCGGGCAATCGCGGCTCGCTGTTGTTCGCCGCCAGACAATTGAGAGGGAAAGTGTCGCTGTCTGTGCGAGATCCCGACTGAGCTTATTGTGGCTTCGACCTTGTCGCGAATCGCTTCCCGCGCCACTCCTTGATAGCGCAAGGGAAGACTAACGTTCTGCGCGATGGTGAGATCATCAATCAGGCAGAAATCCTGAAACACGAAAGAAATTGTGCCGAGCCTTATCTTGTGTCTTGACGCTGGCGAAAGGTCAACCGTCTCTGAGCCATCTAACAGATAGCTTCCCGAGGTAGCCTGATCGAGAAGCCCGAGAATGCGCAGTAGAGTTGATTTCCCTGAGCCAGATGGGCCCATTAGTGAGACGAACTCTCCTTCACTAATGTCGAGACTGACTTGCTGTAGGGCAGCGGTCTCTACATATTTTGTGTGATAGATCCGAGTAAGCTGGTCGGTTTGTATCATTAGCCGCTCCCTTGCGTCAGTCGATCTCTAGAGTTTCAAACTGCGTCAGATTGGCGTAACTGGAGATGATGACTAACTCTTTCTCATCTAACCCACCAAGAACCTCAACCGAAGAACTGTTGCGCTTGCCCATGCGTACGTCTCTCTTGACTGCGGTACCCTGGTCGCCTTGCTGGACGAAAACCCAGGTTCCTCCAGATTCTCGGAGGTAGTCTCCAACTGGCAGTAGCAGGCGCTCACCCGCTGAACGCAGCGCGATGCGGAGGCGAGCGGATTGTCCTTTGCTCATCTTTTCGGGCCGATCACCAAGAAACCCCAACTCGGCCACGAAACGCCCGTTGGTCACGGTCGGAAAAACGCTAGTGACTCCAAGCTGGTATGAGTGTTCTGGCGTACCCAGCTCAGCTTTGGTTGTGGCGACTTCAATATCCTGAAGGTACCTCTCATCGATAGCGCAGCGGATGGAAAAATCTCCCTCAGTGTACACCTCTCCAATTTCAGCCCCGGGCTGCAATTGTTGCCCGGGCAGCACATCGATCAATGCCAGGAGCCCCGGTGCAGGCGCTCGAATCTGCAGCGCGTCTATTCGCCGCTGAATTCTCTCAAGTTGGCCTTTGAGCGCTTCGGCCGACTGCTCAGTACTTTCGAGCTGGCGATCCCGTACTTGGTGAGTACGCCTTTTCGAAATTTGGACCGTTTCTATCAAATGTGTCAGTCGCGCGATTTCGTTTTCAGACTCTTCAAAGTCGGACTGCGCGACGAGTCCGGCTACCACGAGTTTGGTCAGCCTATTGTGTGTCTCACTTCTTTGTCTGACTGCAGCTTCAAGGCTGATGAGCCGCTCGTTAATCTCCAGATCGAGTCTCTCGAACTCTAGCTGAAGCGTGGCAAGGGCGCTCAAATGCTCCAGGTGTTCGGCGGTGCGCCTCATTAGCTCGGATTCAAGTTCAGGATTGTCTAGCAGCAAGATCGACTGGTTTTTGTCAACCACCGCGCTGGCTTCAACATACTGTATTACGACGCGGCCTCCGTCGGCCGTATCGAGCTTGAAAGATGAGTTCGGTTGAAAATCACATAAAGTCGAGAGTTCATTCACGAACTCACCTCGGTGAACAGCGGCGACTTCTATGTCCTGTGCCAGAATCCGCCCGGTGCCAGGGTGCTGGCGGAGATACGAGCCGACGATGATTGCGACCGCAACGATGGCGAGGATACCCAGAAAACGTGGCCTTCTGTACCACGGTGTCGGCTCCACGGCGGTGTCCGTCGGAATCTCACTCGACATGGATCTATCCTATCGGGGATCCTTTGCGTTCAAGAACATCGGGACAGAGTAATAGATCGGATTGAGTTCGACAAATATGCTGGAAGGAATTGTGATGCCAACTGAACTCACCATCCAGGCCGCGATTTTCTTTGTGAGATTGTCGGCTGAACGGGCCGCCGGGTAGTGTGACCTATGACACATCTACCGTAGAGTTAGGCGATGGAAAAAGGCGATCAAGTACGTCGCATCCTGCACTGCGATATGGATTCTTTCTACGCTTCGGTTCATCAGCGCGATGACCCTTCGTTACGCGGCAAACCGGTGGCCATCGGGGGTGACCCCGGGGGGCGTGGAGTAGTTGCATCCGCAAGCTATGAGGCCCGAGCCTTTGGCGTCCGTTCTGCTATGCCTTCGGCTCGGGCACTACGATTGTGCCCGCAGTTGATCTTCTTGCGCAGTGATTTTGTTCGTTATCGCAAGGTCTCTGCGGAGGTGACTTCGATTTTTCGCGAGTTCACCCCTTTGGTGCAGGTGGTGTCGATCGACGAAGCTTATTTGGATGTCAGCGATCATCTGGAGCCTTGGGGTTCGGCGACCGCGGTAGCGCAAGAAATTCGACGCAGAGTGCAGCAGCAACTCGACCTCACCGTCAGCGTGGGCGTGGGGCCAAACAAATTGATTGCCAAGATCGCTTCCGATCACGATAAGCCCGATGGCTTGACTGTGGTGAAGCCCGAACAAGTGCAGAACTTCTTGGATCCGCTGCCGGTACGGGCGTTGCGCGGAGTGGGTCCGGCGACTGAGGCCCGCATTATTGATCTCGGATTCCATACCGTCGGCCAGCTGAGGAAAACCGAACGCACAGCCTTGGAGCAGCGATTCGGTAAGTTCGGTACTGTCTTACACCGATTCGCCAACGGGGAAGATGATCGTTTGGTATCCACAGAACGTAAGCGGAAAAGTCTGAGCTGTGAGCGGACTTTCGGTCAGGACATGAACGATCGCGAAGGCATGCTGGAGGAGCTTTCCAACCTAGCTGAGAAAGTCGCTAGGGGCTTGGAAAAAAGAGATCTGACGGCGCGCACCCTGTCGATCAAGGTGCGCTATCCAGACTTTGAGACCATCACCCGCGCTCTGACTCTGTCGACACCGACCGCTTCGGCCGACCTGATCGCAGAGACCACCGGGCAGCTCTACAAACGTTCCGAAGCTGCTGATCGTGGCGTGCGATTGCTCGGGGTTACCGCTTCTGGGCTGGTCTCTCTGGACCGCCCTGAGCCACCTCAGATGTCACTGTTATTTGAAGACTCCAAGTCATTTGAAGATTCCAAGTAGCTCGCGAGCTGCTGCAACTCGCGCTGGTAGCCGCCCGAAAGAATTGGAAAACGGCACCAAGTCTTGGGGTCGAGGTTTTTGTCGTCGACGTGGAAGGACGGTGCGTAACGCTCTCGCTTCCATTGGTTTCTCGACCACAAGCGGAAAAAACGGGTCAGGTACTCGGCCAAGCTGGCGTCATCGATCTCCGTTTTGGAACGCAAACTGCGAAACGCCTCCAGCGGACTCAGACGATCGCGAATCGCAGCGTCCTCAATCTGTTCCAGGATGGCATACGGCATCAAGTCTGACTCGTCGGTTTGCCCTGAGCCGGGAGGTCGTAGCTCGGCAGTCGGCTGGAGGCGATTCACCGCTGCGAGTTCCGGCATCTCAGATTCTTTGGCGCGCAGCCAATCGAGCAAGAAGTCCTTGTCGATGCCGCCAATCGGGCTCAAGCCGCCACAGGTATCGCCGTCCATGGTCGCGTAGCCGACCGCGGCCTCGGAACGGTTGCTGGTCGCCAGCAGTAGCGCCGATTTGAGGTTGGCGAGAAGCCAAACCGAGGGCCCTCGCGAACGGGCTTGGATGTTCTGCAGTGCCAGGTCATCGTCGGTCCAAGTGAGGTCTCGCCCGGCTGCTGCTTGTCCGAGCTGCATGTAGAAGTCGACTGCGGTGTCGACGTTGAAGGAATGAAAGACCGCGCCCAGAGATTCAGCGATGATGCGCGCTGAGTCGGCGGTGGCCTGCGAACTATTGCGCGTTTCCTGGTAGACGCAGGTGAGCAGACGACGCACCCACTCCTTGGGTGCTTCGCTCTTGGGTTGATTTGGCAAATAGCCGAGGCGACTCGCGACTTCCTCGCCGCCCAGTTCATTCAGGGCTTTGGTGATCGAGGCCGCTGCCAGCAGGGAAACGGCGGTGGAATCGGCACCTCCCGACAGCGACACCACATACCCCTGAGAGTGGCTTTTGCGCAAGTAGTCGAAGAGTCCCAAAGCAATCGCCGACTCGAACTCCCAGTGGCGGTCGTCATCGCCCACCGCCGGTAGTGGGGGGGTCAGAGCTCCCGGGTCGGCGTCCACAAGGGTGGTGTCTACCGAGACCAAGCGGGCACCTGTGCCCTGTTCGCGGTGGCTGCGCTCAGCAATGTCCATGCGGTTGGCGTCAACGTCGACCACCGCGTCCTCGAGCACCACTTCCTGATAGGAGAAGCGACTTGCTTCGGCGACCCGCTTGCCTTCGCTGGCAATCAACAGGCCGCCATCGTAGAGCGCTCGCCCGGCTTCATTGCCCAACAGATTGGCGAAAACGTAGGCCACCCCAAAGGCACGGGATCCCTCGGTGGCCTGACGCCGCCGGATGGTTTGTTTGCCGAAAGCGAAGTGGCTGGCACTGGGATTGAGCAGCAAGTCGACATCCCCAGCTAAGTGCCTTCCAGTCCGGTCGGCGACCCAAGCGTCTTCGCAAATTTCAAAACCGATGCGAATACCGTCGCAGTTGAAGACCAGATCTCCCAGTGGCAAGGTGCCGAGCGGCCCAGCGTCTACATCGACCGCCTCGCCGCGTTGCCAGGGCTTGAACCAGCGTGGCTCGTAGTGGACGCCATCTCCCGCCAGATTTTGTTTGCCCACCAATCCGACCGCGCGACCGTCGACCGCCAGGCAGGCGGTGTTGTAGAGAGCACGGCGGTGGAAAAAAGGAATGGTCAGCGCCACCACCATGCCTTGGGTCTGGGGCAATATCTCGCCGAGCACCTCAAGCGCGGTTTGTGAAACGTGGCGCGAAAGGAAAGCATCCTCGCAGCCATAGCCGGAGATCGACAACTCCGGCAGGCACAGAACACGTACCCCACGGCGTCGGGCTTCCTCGATGGCCTGTTCGATTCGTCGTCGATTGCCAGTCCAGTCGAGCGGCGTTTGGTTGAGAGCGGCGCAGCCCAGGTGTAGCGGTCGCACGATTTACCCGGCGACCGGCGTCACGGTTGTTTTCGGATTTTGTCCTATCTTCGCGTCGGCGATCATCCGCAGCTTGCGTTCGCTGACGATCTGATCCAGGCCGACTGGGTACTCCTCAGGGTTGAGTAGACGCTTGGAGCGGCTGTCGAGGCGACCAAGTTCTTCTTGCGCTGCGCTGCGCGCCAAGTCCAAGGGGCGCGGTTGATCCAAGATTCGACCCTCGCCGAATACCGGTACCAACAAGTCTCGATATTGGTCGCGGTCCGGGATCGGCCAGCTTCGCGTCGGGTTAGTCGGCGAGTACATCGATCCACTGGCCGGTGTCTCCCGGTGCAAGTCAAAAATGACATCGCCGACCATTTGCCCGTTCCGATAGAAGCGACGTACTTGTAGCACGCCGGGGGTCGGGATCTTGATCGTTTGCTCGGAGAGTTTGATGCGATAGTCCCAATCTCCGACCGGATTGCGCAGCGCGACCAGCTTGTAAACGCCCCCCAGCGCTGGCTGGTCGTAGGCGGTCGCCAACCGAGTGCCCACCCCCCAAAGGCCGATCGCCGCACCTTGGTCCTTAAGGCTGGTGATGATGTGTTCGTCCAGATCGTTGGAGGCGACGATCGCAGCATCTTCAAATCCAGCCTGGTCAAGCTTGTGGCGGGCAACGATCGAAAGATGGGCGAGGTCTCCAGAATCCAGACGAATGCCTGCCAGTCGATGACCACGTTGGCGCAGCGATTCGCCGACTTCAATCGCCCGGTCGATTCCACGCAGGGTGTCGTAGGTGTCGACCAAGAATACGCAATTGTTGGGCATGGCCGCTGCGTATTCTTGGAAGGCGACGCTCTCGTCTTCAAAAAACATCACCCAACTGTGTGCGTGGGTGCCAAGCACCGGGATGCCGAACAATTTGCCGGCGAGCAAGTTGGAAGTGCCGGAACAGCCGCCAATGTAAGCGGCACGAGCTACGGTCAGGGCACCGTCGACTCCTTGGGAGCGCCGCAATCCGAACTCCATCACCGGTTGACCCGCAGCCGCGGAACAAACGCGGGCGGCTTTGGTGGCGACTAAGGTGTGAAAATTGAGTAGGTTGAGAAGCGGTGTTTCAAGAATCTGGCACTGAGCGATCGGTCCTTGCACCCGCAACATCGGTTCGTGGGCAAACACCACGTCGCCCTCGCGCACCCCGTCTACCTGAACTTCGAGTTTCATGTCTTCGAGGTAGCGGAGAAAGTCCTGTTCAAACAATGGCTGACCATCGTTACCAAGAAGCCCAGCTAGGTAGTCGAGGTCGCTGGGACTAAAGCCAAATCCGTCCAGAAACTCAAGGGCTGGCCCGAGTCCTGCGGCGACCGCGTAGCCGCCTTGAAACGGATTGGCGCGAAACACCATTTGAAAGACACTTTCGCGCTCAGCGACGCCCGCCTTCCAATAGCCGTAGGCCATGGTCAATTGGTACAAGTCGGTCAGTAGGGACAAAGACTGACCGTAGATCTCTTTGAGCGCCATGATTCTAAAGATTCCTAATAACTTAGAGGACCGCTACTCACCGCGACGAAAGCGTTCCAGAATGCGGCGATCTCGACCCGTGGGACGACCTAGTCCGCGATCCCGGAAGACGCCGAAGCTTGGCCCCGCTTGGGGCCGGGGTGGTGATAAATCCTCAAAGAGGCTGGCAGCTTGCGCCTTGGGCAGCGGGCGATTGGCGAGTTGGCGCACCTTCAAGATTCGCGTCCATCCCTGACCTTGATCGATTTCGATCTTTTGCGCGATAGCCACCGGCTGATGCGGGCGAGCGGTCGCTCCGTCGACGCGGACCTTGCCTTTTTTGCAGGCTTCGGTGGCTTTGGTGCGGGTGCGAAAGGCGCGAGCTACCTGCAGCCATTTATCCAGACGAACTTTCATCGGGCACTTTCTTTCATCGGACCCCTTGGCCAATGTGGTGATCTGTGGCGAGATCATGGGGCGATCGATCTTTGAGGTCTTCACTCTCCAAAGCCATGACCAGAGTCTATCGTTCGGCGAGCGCAATAACTTGCGGTCTGCTAAGTACGGTCAGGGGAGCTAATGGCGAGTAGAATTCCTGGGTGTCGCGCGCATGGAAAAGACTCTTATGGTTGGTCGCCGCATTGGCAGCAGCGCTGGTGGTCTTGGCGTTACTCTACGCGGCTGGAATGCGTTGGTTGGAAGGATCGCCCCGGTCGTTTTGGGCGGCGCTCTCTTGGGCGGCAGAAACCGTCACCACCACCGGCTATGGCGCGGACCATTCGTGGCATCACCCGGCGATGGTGGTGTTTGTCACCCTGACTCAGTTTCTCGGGGTATTCCTGGTCTTCTTGATCTTCCCGATCTATCTCATTCCGCTGATGGAGGAGCGCTTCGAAGCGCGGATTCCGCGCAAGATGGGAGGGCTCCAAGACCACATCGTGATTTATCGCTATGGCGCCGCGGTTGCCGGGCTGGTCCAGGATTTAATGCGCGACAAGCGATCGGTGGTGGTGTTGGAGCCCTACATCTCCTCAGCGCGGGCCACCGCCTTGAGCGGAGTTCCGGTGATTTTGGGTGGTATCACCGACGAGTCATTGGCCGGAGCCAGCCTGGAAACCGCGGCGGCGTTGATCGCTAACGGTAGCGACGACGAAAATGCCGCGGTATCGGTGGCGGCGCGGCAGAGCGGCTTCACTGGGACCATCGTCGCCGTGGCGACAGAATTGACCCATCGCCGAGCCATTCAGTTGGCTGGGGCGTCCGAAGTGGTCACCCCCAAGTACGAATTGGGTGCGGCGTTGGCGCACCGAGTTTGCCCCAAGGTGGCTTCGACCGCCGGCGTCTTTTCCTACGGCCGCAAGCTGCGGCTTGAGTCGGTGCGCATGGTCGAGAGTAGTCCGCTCGCGGGGCGCAGATTGGACGACGCCAAGCTGGGCAAGAACTGGGGAGTCTCGGTGGTTGCACAGTGGGTTGGTGGGGACCTAGTCACCGACTTGTCCGGCGCCACGGTTATTGAGCCCGAGGGGACTCTGGTGGTGGCCGGCAGCAGAGAGGCGATCGAGCGCATGCGGGTTGAGGCGATCGGTAGCGCTGCAGAGCGCGGCTCACGGCACGTGGTCGGCGGTTATGGCGAGGTCGGACGCAGGGCGACCGAGCTTCTGCGCGAGGCGGGAGAAGAGGTCTATGTGATTGATCGCCGGGCAGATCCGGGGGTCGATCTGGTCGCTGATTTTCGCGACCCCGAGACCTTGGTGCAGGCGGATGTACGCAACGCAGGTTCCGTGCTTCTGGCTCTGGACTCTGACGCTGCCACCCTGTTTGCCACCTTGGTGGTGCATGACCTGGCGCCTTCCGTGCCGCTGGTGGTGCGGGTCAATGATGCTGGGAATTTGGACAATATTCATCGCGCCGGAGCCAGCTATGCGGTGTCCTTGGACCAAGTCGCCGGACGTATTTTGGCGGCTCATCTGGTCGAGGAAGAAGCGATCGCACTCGACCCGCGTTTCAAGGTTCTATGTCTCTCGGCGGTACGGCTTGCTGGCCGTAGTTTGGAGCAAGCTGGAGTGCGGGAAAACACTGGGACCACAGTTGTCGCGGTCGAACGCGCTGGCCAAGTCCATGCCGATCTGGCGCCATCCTTTGTCTTTGCTGCAAACGACGATGTCTATATCTGCGGCAGTACCGACGCAGTACGGCGGGCAAAGCACTGGTTGAAGTTAGCTTAACTCGTTGACTCTCAGAGTCTTAGTAGCAGTGTCAGTAGAAGGGCAGCGCGGTCGCCGAGGGTCCCCACTTGGTGCTGGATTGAGGTTTGCTTAGAATGCACCGTCAGCAGGAGCCGGTCCGTGGCGTTGGGGTTGAAGACTAGACTCGCGCATATCCGGACGGACTCTGGTTCTGTTAAGTATCATCCATGATTGAAGCAACCAATCTTTCGCGTAGCTACGGCGACTTCACTGCCGTTGATGGCGTGTCTTTCACCGTCAACGAAGGGGAGATCGTCGGTATCTTAGGACCCAACGGGGCGGGCAAAACCACCACCATTCGGATGGTCACTGGCTTTCTACCTCCGAGCGGCGGGCAGGTCTCGGTCAGTGGCGTCGACCTGTTCGACGAGCCGGCCAAAGCGCGCCAGCAAATCGGCTACCTACCGGAGAATGTTTCCGTCTACCCGGAGATGAGGGTCGAGGAGTATCTGAACTATCGAGCGCAGTTGGTTGGAATGGCACGGGGCGAGATCGGTAGCACAGTCGCTGAGGCGATGGACGCGTGTTTGATCACCGATGTCCGGCGACAGATTGTCGGCACTCTTTCCAAGGGCTACCGGCAGCGAATTGGTTTGGCCGCGGCGATTTTGCATCGCCCCGACGTGCTGGTGTTGGACGAACCAACGGTGGGTTTGGATCCGAAACAGATCGTTGCCATTCGCGAACGGATTCGCGAGCTGGGTCGCAAGCATACGATTCTGCTTTCGACGCATATTTTGCCCGAGGTCGAGTTGCTGTGCTCGCGAGTGCTGATTATCGATCGCGGAAAGATCGTGGCCGAAGGCACTCCCGAGAATCTGCGCCGCGAGTGGAGTGGCCCCAGTGGCCTACGGCTCGAGTTACTCGGTAGACCGGAGTCCGCGCTTGACTCTCTGCAACAACTTGATGGAGTCGATGCGGCGGTAGTGACCGGCGATCGGAGCCAGGAGTCAGGAGATCTCCGGCTTCGGCTGGCGGTTGCCGGAGATCAAGACTTGCGAGCGGAGGTTTTTAGTTTGGCGGTTGCCAAGGGGTGGACGATCTTGGAGATGACCCGAGAACAGGCTTCGTTGGAGGACATCTTTGTCCGCTTGACCACTCGCGATGGGCTGGAGAACGGACCGCCGAATATCGAGAGCGCCGTGGACGAAGCCGCTGCTGCAGAAGGCGCTGTCGCAGAATCCGGAGACGAAGAGGCAGCAGTGAAAGAAGAGCGGATCGACCAGGATCCAGTCTCATGAGGGCGTTCCTGGCTACGTACCTTCGCGAGTTGAAGGCGTTTTTCTATTCGCCGCTGGGCTGGGTTGTGGCGGCGATGGTGCTGCTGGTCAACGGTTTTGTATTTTGGATTCTCTTAGCCTTCTTGAACGACCCGCGTAGCGGTGGAGAAGTAGCCCCGTTGCAGTTGTTCTTTGGCGGCACCTTTCTGTTCTGGTTGGTGTTGCTGTTCTTGGCCCCGGTGTTGACCATGAAATTGGTCGCCGAAGAACGGCGTCAGGGAACCCTGGAGGTATTGATGACGGCACCGGTGACCGAGGGTCAGGTGGTGCTGGGCAAGTACTTGGCCGCGCTTACCTTTTATTGCTTTGTTTGGGCGCCGACCATCGCCTATCCGTTGATCTTGGACCTCTATAGCGAAGTCGACTGGGGCCCGGTGGCGTCGGGTTACCTGGGAGTATTTCTAATCGGTGCCTTGTTCTTGGCGGTCGGGATCTTCGCTTCAGCCTGGGCTCGCAGTCAGATCGTGGCGGCGGTGATCGCCTTCGCCATCTTGATCGGAATATTCGCTGCGGCTTTGCTGGAGAATCTGGTGCAGGCGCCGCTGCTCAAGGAGAGCTTGTCCTACGCCAACTTGTGGGTCCACATGGATGAGTTTGCCCGCGGCATTGTCGATTCTCGTCGGTTGGTATTCCTGGTGACCACCAGTGCTCTGTTCGTGTTTTTGGCCGCACGGGTCTTGGAAAGTAAGAAGTGGAACTAGTAGGCGATGGATCTAACGTGAGCGACAGTCAACGAACACGCACTTTGACGCGTCAGTCGACCCTGGGGGTCGCCGCTCTGTTGGCCGTGGCACTGTGTCTACTGGTGAATTACTTTGGGTGGAAGTACTTCGCGCGCTGGGATTGGACCCAAAGCAGTCTCTATTCGTTGTCGGAGAAGAGCGAGAACATCCTTGCTGAGCTCGATCAGGACATTGCGGTGACGATGTTTGTCGATCCTGAAGCCGCTGGCTATCAACAGGCCAAAGAGTTGCTCAGCCGCTATGAGGCGGCCTCGTCGCGAATCAGCGTGGTCGATGTCGATCCGGCACGCGACCTGGCTCGGGCTCAGGAGCTGATGCAGCAGGGTGCGGTCAATGTGGTGATCTTCGACAGTGGCGAAGCTCAGCGCATGGTGGAAACCGACGACCTGATCGAATACGACTATTCCGGGATGCAATTCGGCGAGGGGCCGACGATCAAGGGATTCAAGGGAGAGCAAGAATTCACCGCGGCGATCTTGGGTTTGGCGGAAGGCCGTCGTCGCGTGGTTGCGCTGACCCGCGGTCATGGCGAGGCCGATGTCGATGACCCCAGTGGTGCCGGGCTCACCGCGGTCAAGACGCTACTGGAGCGCGACAACTTTGAGGTCGTTGCCTGGGAATCGCTGGCCGATCCTTCGGTACCATCAGGAACCGAACTGCTGGTGGTCGCGGGGCCCAAGATCCCATTCACGCCGCCAGAGGCGGACGCCATTGCTAGCTACCTAGACTCCGGGGGACGACTATTGGCGATGATCGACCCACAGTTTTCTCCTTTGGGTGGAGCGGCGACGACCGGATTGGAGCAAGTTCTGGCGGCCAACGGCGTCGAACTGGGTGCCGACATCGTGGTCGACCCGTCGGGAGCGGTACCGTTTTTTGGTGCTGAGACGTTGTTCGCCGGAAATTTTGGCGACCACCCGGCAACCCGGACTTTGGAAGAGGCTTCATTGAACGTGATCTTGCCGCTGGCGCAGTCGGTGGCGGCGACCGAAGTTGAAGGTCTGCGCTCCGAGACTTTGATTCAAACCACTGACGATGGTTGGGGAGAACGCGACTTGGAGCACTTGGACCAAGTGCAGCGAGATGAGTCGGATCGTCTCGGGCCAGTGGCCTTGGCGATCGCGGTCGAGGTGGAATCTGAATCGGAACTGGCTGCCGGGGGTGAGAGTTTTGATGCTCCCGGAGAGTTGTCCGATTCCACAGCGGAATCGACTGCAGATGCCGTTGATCGGACAGATTCCTTGCGCATGGTGGTGATCGGCGATTCGGAGTTTGCCACCGACAATCAGATCGGCAACTCCGGAAACGCCTTTCTGTTCTCCAATCTGGTCAATTGGCTGGCAGAGCGAGACGCGGCGGTGGCAATTCCTCCGCGCACTCCAGAGCAGACCCGGCTCAACCTGACCCAGAATCAGATGGCGGGAGCTCGTTGGTTGACCGTTGTATTAGTCCCCTTGACGGTCTTGGTGGCGGGATTCGCGGTCTATCGGCGTCGTCGCCGCTAGACGTTGTACCAAACTCGGTCGTGGCAAGGTTGCAATGAAGCCCAAATCGATTTTCTGGCTGGCTTTGGCGGTGGTTGTGCTCGGCTTGTTCGCTTGGTTTGTCGATCGCGATCGCCCCGGCAGCACACAGCGTCGAGAGCGCGCGGATCGGATCTTTCAAATTGAGGCCGACCGGGTCCAGCGTCTGGTATTGAGTTCAGGCGACAGCGAAATAGTCTTGGAGCGAGAACCGACTGATGTTCATGAAAGTGAGGATCAAGATGGCGACCCGGTCGATGAAGCGCGTTGGTGGCTACGCCAACCGATCAAAGCCCACGCCGATGAGGCAAAGATCTCTCGCATTGTGCAATCGTTGGCCGATCTAGATCGCAGTCGCCATTTGGATGACGTTGATCTGACCGACTACGGACTGGGAGATCCCCAGTGGCGACTCCAGCTTGCAACCGACGAAGGGTCTTATGACCTGGCGGTGGGTGATCGTCTGCCGGGATTGGAGCAAGTGGCGATATCCCTGGGCGATGCAGCGGTCGATCTGGTGCCGGACACCTGGCTCGATCAACTGGAAAGTGAGCCGATTGAGTGGCGTAGCAAGCGCTTGTTTTGGCAGGCCCGAGGCCAGATCCAACGGGTTTCTTTCTCGGGTGGCGACCGGTTGACACAGGAAGACACTGTGGCCCTGGAAGACCCTGTGACTTCAGAAAATACTGTGACGCTGGAAAGGGACACAGCTACGGGGTTTCGCCTCACGGCACCAGTGGACGACCTTGCGGACCGCAGTTTGGTGGATTCCTTGCTCGCCACCATTGTGGGTCTGCGCGCAGAGGCTTATCTCGACGATTCGCCAGGTGGGGCCCCAGAGCCGTTGACTTCTGGCGACAGCGAAGCACTGACTGGAGCCGAAGCACTGACTGGAGCCGAAGCACTGACTGGAGCCGAAGCACTGACTGGAGCCAGCAGCACCAGCTTATTGGTGGAGTTGGAAAACGGCGAGACCTGGAGTGTCAGCTGGGGTGGTGCCAATCAGACTGCCAATCAGACTGGTAGTCAGGCAGTGGTTGACGGAGAGCGGGTGCGTCTCGATACTACTGCTTTGTATAAAGCAGCGACGCGTGCCGCGGGCGAGTGGCGATCTCCCACCTGGTCCCCGGTTCAAGGTTACGACGTTGATGGTGCGGTGCTAGTCGATGCTGACGGTGAGATTCAACTTGCAAAGGTCGCTGGAGATTGGCAGCGGGACGGCGAGCCGATCAGTTTCTCCGCAGCGACCGAGGTTCTTTACGCGATGTCCGAGGCCCGGGCAGATTCATTTGAGAAAATCGAGGCCTCCTTGTCCGACGACCCCAGCTTGGCGGTGACTTTGACCACCGAGAACCAGGAACGGGTCTTAGAACTGTACTCTGTGACGCCGCCAGAGCAAGGCTGTTTGGCCACTGCGGACAATCGCCCTGGAGCACTGCGACTATCGTCTGAGTCCTGCGATAAGGTGCTAGCCGGCGTTGCCACATTGCGCCAAGCGGAACCGATCGGTGCCGCCGAAAGTAGCGGCGGTCAGGACAGCGGCTAGCTGCAGAGCGTTTGTCAACATCGGCGAATTGCCTCAACAGGTCAGAACTGGAATCGACAGGGAGACGACGATGAAAAAGCACCACTCTTGGAATCTTGCATGGATGACCCTGTTGGCGGTGGGCATGGGTTGCGCGCCAGCCGACCAAGCAGGCGAAGAGGCATCGACTGCGGCTTCTACTGAGACCGCTGCCGTTGCGTCTTCCGTCCCAGTGTCGTCCATCAGGCTGAGTCCTTTGTCAGGGTCACCCGATTACCCGGGTGTCACGTTGACTTTGAATGACTTTGACCCCGCGAACGGTACCTTCGACTTCGCCGTCGCGGGCTACGAACTCGGCACCCAGACCGCTGACGCCGGGTCCAACGGCTTGGCCAATTCTGGGAAAGGGCAGCACATCCACTTGATCGTCGATAACGGCCCCTACTCGGCGCACTACACTGATCAAGCCGAGATCGATCTTGCACCGGGCCGACACACCGTGTTGGCGTTTCTCTCACGGTCGTACCATGAGAGCGTCAAAGAGCCGACCGCAGCGGTATTGACCGAGGTGGTGGTGAGCGAGGGAAGTGACGGGGAAGCGTTTGATACTGGGGCGCCGCATCTGTTCTACAGTCGGCCCAAAGGTACCTACGTCGGGTCGGACACCGAGAAATTGATGCTCGACTTCTATCTTGCCAACGTCTCTTTGAGCGCTGATGGCTACCGCGTCCGCGCGCTGATCAATGGCCAGGAATTCCTCATTGATCAGTGGCAACCGTACCTGATTGAAGGCCTACCGATGGGCGAAGTGACCGTTGAACTGAGTCTGCTGGACTCGACCGGAAACGTTGTGCCGGGGCTATACAACGAAGTCACCAGGATGGTCACTCTGCAAGCTGCGGCTGAGTAGTCGCTGCCTGGGTTGAGTGTTCTCTGAACGCCGACGGAATTGTCTAAGACAACCGGTTGCCATCGCGCCGGTAATTGCCTAGAATTCGCACTTCGCCCTAGCGGCGTGCAGGGTTAGTACGCGCTGGCGCAAGGAAACAGCTATGAAGTCAGACATCCATCCTGAATACCACCCGGTGGTCTATGTCGATACTGGCGCCGATTTTGAGTTCGTCAGTCGTTCGACGAAGACCAGTGACGAGGTGCGCAAGATTGACGGAGTGGATCACTACGTGATTCGTCTTGAGATCTCTTCTGCCTCGCACCCCTTCTATACTGGCAAACAGCATTTCGTCGACACCGCGGGCCGTATCGAGAGGTTCCGTCAGCGGTTTGGTGGCGAAAAGACTGCCCAAGAACAGTAGGCGGAACTAGAAACTAGAACACTGGAACTTAGAAAACTCAAGACCGAGAATCAGATATGGCCACGACTGCAAAAATTGCTCGCAACGAACACCGACGTAGAGTCGTCCCTCTGCACAAAGAGAAGCGGGAGCGCCTGCTGGCGATCATCAAAGATCCCAAACGACCGCAAGAAGAGAAACTCGCCGCCTATTCGACCTTGCGTCGAATTCCTCGTGATGCCAGTCCGACGCGGGTGCGCAACCGTTGCAATTTGAGTGGTCGTCCCCGCGGTTACTATCGCAAGTTCGGACTCTCTCGTATCGCTCTTCGGGATCTCGCCTTGCAAGGCAAACTTCCCGGCGTCACCAAATCCAGTTGGTAATCCGCTGACGGTGCCTCTCTGGACCCTGATAAGGCGCCGGCCGAATCAAGGTCGGTGGTGGCGACCGGCCTTGATGGGTCTGATCGCAGTAGGATTTGTCGCGCCGATTGCAACCCTCGCTTCGCAAGAAAGCCAAGAAATTCCGCAAATCCAAGCCCTACCGCCAGGTCATGAAACCCCAGAGAATCTGGGGCAGCCGTCAGCCGACGAGTCCCAGTTCCTGTCCCGTGTCCGCCGCCTGACTTTTGAGGGTGTGCGCGCTGGAGAAGGCTACTTTTCCGCTGATGGTAAGAAATTAATTTTCCAGAGCGAGCGGGAGTCCGAGAATCCGTTCTACCAAATCTACTTGCTGGACCTGGAAACCGGCGACAGTCACAGGGTTTCACCTGGTATGGGCAAGACCACCTGTGCGTATCTGCGCCCGGGGCACCAACAAGCGCTGTTTTCCTCCACCCATCACGATCCGCAGACCGGCCAACTGGCGGCCGACGAATTTGCCGCTCGCGAGAGCGGAGAGGAAAGACGCTACGCCTGGGACTACGATCCCGAGATGGACATCTATGTGGCGGACTTGGAGAAATCCGAGCTCACCAGGTTGACCGATGAGCGCGGTTATGACGCCGAGGGAAGTTACTCCCCAGATGGCGAGTGGATCATCTTTGCTTCCAACCGAGCGGCCTACCAGCGCGATCTCACCGACGAGGAAGCGAATCTCTTGGAAGTGGACTCGGCTTATTTTGCCGATCTCTACCGCATGCGAGCAGACGGATCTGAGGTCGAACAGATTACCGACGTGCCAGGATATGACGGTGGTCCATTCTTTACCCCGGATGGAAGTCGGGTTGTCTGGAGGCGCTTTAGCGAGGATGGCTTGACCGCGGAAATCTGGAGCGCTTACACCGACGGGAGTGAGCCCAAACAGCTGACGACGTTTGGGGCCATGAGCTGGGCTCCTTACACCCATCCATCGGGCGACCACATCATCTTTGCTTCCAATAAGCTCGGGTTTTCCAACTTCGAGCTCTACCTGATCGATATCGATGGACTGCGCGAACCGGTTCGGGTGACGACCACCGATCGATTTGATGGCTTACCGGTGTTTTCTCCTGACGGAGAGAGTCTGATCTGGACCAGTAGCCGCCACGGTGAGGGTGGCCAACTCTACCGGGCCAATTGGAATGACCAGGCCGCGCGGGATGCTTTGGCGCAAAGTCCGCTACGAAGCGAGGAGTTAGGTGAATGATAGCGAACGCTTTACGTGGGTTGGCGTTGGCAGCGGTTCTGGTCTCAGCATCGGTGGCTGCTCCGCTTGCCGCCGACCAACAGACCAGCGATCGGCTTCGGGCCGACGTCGAGTTCCTGGCTTCTGAAAATTTAGAGGGTCGACTGACTGGAACTGCGGGAGCACTGGCTGCGGCGGAGTACGTCGCACAGCAATTGCAGCAAATGGGAGCGGTACCAATCTCAGGCGATGATTCATACCTGATCCCGTTTACTTTTGTCGCTGGGTCTGAGGACCTCGGATCGGCGGTATCTCGTGGCGAGCGGACTTTTGGTGGACCCGATCAAGTCAGTGCACTGGCCTTTTCGGACTCTACCTCTGCGACCGCCGAAGTGGTCTTTGCCGGTTACGGACTGCGGATTCCCGAGGGCCAAGAGTTTCCCTATGATTCGTACACTGGCCTAGACGTGGAAGGAAAGATCGTGTTGGCGCTGCGGTACTTCCCCGAGGAGGCAGACCCAGAGAGCAAGAGGATCATGGCGCGGTACTCGGGGCTGCGCTACAAGGCTCTGCAGGCGCGCGAAGCGGGGGCGGTGGGCCTGTTGGTTATTGCCGGCCCCAATTCGCCAAACGCTGGCCAGACCCTCAAGAAGACCACCGACGCTGCATTTCAAGGCTCCGGGGTGGTGGCTGCCACGGTCTCAGAAGCGGTCGCCGACTGGTTGCTCAGTTCCAGCGGACGATCTCTTCAGGAAGTGCAGGACGAACTGGACTCCGGCAATCCGCACGTAGCCGGTTTCGCTCTCGACGGGGGCGCGGTGACCCTGACTACGCAGGTCGAGCGGGTTCAGAGTCAGGGTCACAATGTCGCCGGAGTATTGCCCGCGACGGTACCGTCCAAATGGCCGGGAGCGGTCTTGGTCGGAGCTCACTTTGATCACCTGGGGCGGGGAGAGAATGGCAACTCTCTGGCCTCTGCCGAAGACAAAGACGCGGTACACACGGGAGCGGATGACAATGCTTCGGGAGTTGCTGCGGTGTTGGAACTCGGTAGACGTTGGGTGGAACGCGAGCGTTCTCGCGATTTGATTCTCACTTTTTGGTCCGGGGAGGAACTCGGACTCCTCGGTTCCCAGGCCTTTGCTACCGACGAGGAGCTTCTGGACGCAGCTCCGGTCGGCTATCTCAACTTCGACATGGTCGGTCGCCTGCGCGACGACAAGTTGACGGTGCAAGCGGTGGGCAGCAGCCCTTCGTGGAGCGGATGGATTGAGTCCGCCAACATTCCGGTCGGATTGAGTCTGACGCTACAAGAAGATCCCTATTTGCCGACTGACAGTACTTCTTTTCATCACACTGGGGTTCCCAGTTTGAGTTTCTTCACCGGCAGTCATGAGGATTACCATCGCCCTTCCGATCTACCAAAGACTTTGAACTATCCGGGGATCGAAGCGGTGGTGAATCTGGCTAGTGGTGTCTTGCGCCGATTGGTCGCCACGGAGACTGCGCCAGAGTTCAATCAGGTAGAACGAAAGCAGAATGATGTAGGGACTCGGGACGGCGTCCGCGCCTACACCGGGACGATCCCCGACTACGCCTCCGGGGTGGTCGGATTGAGACTGTCCGGGGTGATGGCGGGAGGTCCCGCCGAGGCGGGTGGATTGGCTGCGGGCGACGTTATCGTCGAGTTTGGCAGTCAAGAAATCCAGAACATTTACGATTACACCTACGCTTTGGATGCGGTAAAGATTGGGGAAGAGGTCGCGGTGGTTTATCAGCGTGACGGTGAACGTCACAAGACGGTGATCGTGCCGACTGCGCGTGAGTGATTCCGTTCTTTTCCTGCGACGCAGCAGTAGCGCACAGTGGGCTAGCCTATGGAACTTTTTGGACTCTCCATTGATCGGTTGACCGCGACTCTCCAGGAGGTTGGTCCGCGGGTGGTGTCAGGGATCGTAATAGCGGTTCTCGGCTATCTGGTCGCCAAGGTGCTCACGGTGATGATCAGAATGGCGATGCGACGGGCTGGGGTCGATCGATCGTTGGCGTCGTTCCTGGGCAGTGCGGCGTTCTTGTTGTTCATGGGCTTGGTGGCGGTGGCGGCGGTTGGCAAGATGGGCATGGAGTCGGTCTCGTTCGCGGCGGTGGTCGGTGCATTGGGACTGGCGATTGGCTTGGCGTTCAAGGACACTCTGGCGAACTTCGCTGCCGGGGTAATCCTGATCTTGATTCGTCCATTTCGGGTTGGCGACGTGGTCGAAATTGGGGCGATATCCGGAACGGTTGAGGAAATTGACGTGTTTGCCACCGAAGTGCGCACCCACGACAACAAGAGGGTGGTGATCCCCAACGGCAAGATCACTGCGGATTCGATGGTCAACTACACCGCGCACGAGCGCCGTCGCATCGACTTGATGGTGCAGGTGGACTACGCCGAGGATTTGGCTTTGGTGAAAAAAACCCTGCACGCGGTTTTGGAAGCGGACCCGCGCGTTTTGGCTAATCCCGAGCCGGTGGTCGCGGTCGCAGAATTGGCGGACAGCGGCGTGGACTTGGTGGTTCGGCCCTGGGCGCGGACCGAAGAGTACTGGGATGTTCGTTTTGCCTTGACCGAATCGATCAAAGAAGCGTTCGAGGCGGCGGATATCTCGATCCCCTACCCACAACAAGAGATACGTCTTCGAAGCGACCAGGACTCCTAATACAGCCTCGCAATATGGGAACAAGGGCTTCATTCCCCTGCGAATGAGTTTGATGAGTTGGGTTGTCGAGTCGCTTAGCCGATCCCGATCACCGTTTTTGGGCATTGGTCGACCGATCCGTGCCCTGTTCATCGGCCTCGATATACTTGACATAAGTTTTTCGTCGGGGCGGAAATTGCTACGACGAGTCCCAGGAGGAAAGAAATGCAATCCAACCGCACACAAATTATTAGCATTGCGGCTGTCTCGATACTCGCATTGTCCTTACAGGGCTGCGACTACAACCGACTGGTGGGTCTTCGAGAGTCGGTGGACGGAGCTTGGAGTCAAGTCGAGAACGCCTATCAACGGCGCGCTGACTTGATTCCGAATCTGGTTAGCACGGTGAAGGGCGCCGCTGACTTTGAACAGGAAACCTTGATCCAAGTTGTCGAGGCTCGATCCAAGATCAGCCAGATCAACCTTGAGGGGCCACCGGACGCGGCGAAGCTCGCCGAGTTTCAGCAAGCGCAAGACGGACTATCCGGTGCCCTGTCGAGGTTATTGGTGGTGGTCGAGCGCTACCCAGAACTAAAAGCGACCGAGGCGTTTCGCGACCTTCAGGTGCAGCTGGAGGGCACGGAGAACCGAATTGCGGTTGAACGTGGACGTTTCAACGATTCTGTGCGGAGTTACAACACTGCAATCAAGGAGTTCCCTGCACTGATCCTCGCCAAGATGTTCGGTTTCGACCAACGGCCCTATTTCGAGTCGACTCCTGGGGCCAATGAACCACCCAAGGTCGAGTTTTAAGCTCGTCTGTGCGCATTCGGTCGTTTTTCTCCCGCGCGGATCTCACCGCGATTCGCGACGCCACCGAGCAGGCTGAGCAACTCACCGGTGGTGAGTTGGTGTGTGTCATTGTCCGTCGTTGCGACGATTACCCGGAGGCTGCGTGGCGTGGCGCCGCGCTAGGAGCGTTGACCGCAGTCTCCCTGGCTGCGGTGGGGATGATCAACTGGGGTGCGTGGATTCCGTGGGGGCCAGCTTGGATGATCGGCATCGTTCTGGCTGGTTTGGTTTTGGGCTGGTGCGTAACCCGACTGATTCCGGTTCTCGAGCGCTATCTAGTCGACCCGCAATTGGCGGCCTTGCGGGTGTCGAGGCGGGCTTCGGTTGCCTTTGTCGAAGAGGAAGTCTTCGCCACCGTCGATCGCACCGGGGTGTTGTTGTTTATCGCGCTTTTTGAACATCGGGTGCAAGTACTGGTCGACGAGGGGATTCGCCGAAGAGTCGAAGAGTCGGTGTGGGATCAAGTGATCGACAACCTGACCAGGGATCTCAAGAGCGGCAAACGCGGGGAGACGATCCAGCGGGCGGTGGAAGAGCTGGGTCGCATTTTGGCACAGCACAAAGTTCCCCGACGCGACGATGACATCGACGAGTTGAGCAATGAGCCACGGATCTATGATCGTTAGGCGTCGGGTGGTTCGGCGCCTGATCTTCTGCGTCTGGCTGGCGTTGCCGATTGCCGCGGCTGCCCAGATCGAGGTGCCGTTTCTCAACGGGCGGGTCAACGATCTTGCCCAGATCATTCCGCCTTCTGAAGAGCAGAGCATCGAGTCGAGGCTTGAGCGCCTGGAGCGAGAGCGGGGTACCCAGATCGTAGTGCTGACGATTCCCAGCCTTGAGGGTGAGCCGATTGAAGATTTGGGAATTCGCGTCGCTGATGCCTGGAAGATTGGCCGCGAGGGTGTGGACGACGGAGTGATCTTGATTGTCGCTTCCCAGGACCGGCGCATGCGGATCGAAGTTGGCTACGGTCTTGAGCCAACCATTACCGACGCCCACTCACGGCGGATTTTGGACAACATCATGGCTTCGCGATTCCGCGATGGTGATTTTGGCGGGGGGGTTGAAGCCGGGGTCGATGCGTTGGTGACCTTAGCCGAAGGCGGAGAGCTACCAGCGCCTGCGGTCCGGACTGCGAACCCGGCGAGAACCGGTGCCCTGCCGTTACTGGGGTTCTTGGCTTTCTTTTCCTTCAACTTGTTGCGCATTCGGGGCGCGAAGGGCTGGATCCCGTACTTCTTCATGATGCCGTTTTGGTTTGTCGTCCCATGGGTAACCCTAGGGCAGCCCTGGTCGTGGATCTTGCTGCTGGCTTGGGTGATCGGTTTCCCGATCCTGCGCGCTCTGTTTTCCAGCATTGGTGGCAGCATTGGTCGCGGTGGCGGAGGATGGACGTCTGGCGGCGGCTGGTCTTCGTCCAGCGGATGGAGCGGTGGCGGTGGCGGATTTTCCGGTGGCGGTGGGAGCTTTGGCGGCGGCGGATCGTCCGGCAGCTGGTAGTCCGCTTGCGTCAAGCGCTGATCAGACCGTAAAATATCGTTTTGGGCGCACTGGGTGCGTTCTCCATTGCCGATTCTTAGGGGCTACAACAATGAAAGTAAGACTGATTCTACGAGCGGTAACGCTGTGCCTTTTGGCCGGACTGCTGGGAACTGCCGCATTTGCAACCGAGCCTTTGGCTAGGACTAACGGCGAGCTTGGCCTCAACCTGGGCACCATGTTCTTGGACGTTTCGAGTGACGAGATCTTGGACGGCGGAAACGCCATTCGACTTGATGCTCGCGGTGGATACATGTTCACCGACAGTTTGGAGTTGGAGGGTCAGTACATTGTTGCCTTCAACAGCGACAGCGATATCGACGCTGACTTCGACATGATCTTCATCAACGGGCTCTTCAACTTTCATCCCAATCAGGGGACCGTTCCCTATGTGCTGCTTGGCATCGGCCAAATGAATGCCGACTTCGAGGCGTTTGACACGGTGATCAGCGACGACAACTCGGCCTACCAGATCGCGATTGGCTCGCGGTTCTTCTTTGGTTGGCGCAAGCGTATGGCAACGCGGGTCGAGCTGTCCGCCATTTCCGCAGAGTTGTTTGATGAGGATTCGTTCCACTTCAGCATCAGTACCGGATTGACTTGGCGCATCGGTCACGAGCGCTAGGTCGGCACCCAACTCAGATACCGTCCCTACGGTAAGCCCGAGCCTGATACCTAGACTCGGATGGCTGTTGATTGGACGATAGTTGTAACTCCCGGCGATCGGACTTCCTCTGTGCCAAAGCGAAGCGCTTGGCTAGGGAGAGCTCCATCACTGCTCGCCTCCGGTGAGCTTTAGTCATAGCCAGAGATGATTCTGGCAAAAGGCTTCAAGAACTACTACTTTGGCAAACACAAAAACACAGTATGTTCTTGTGTAAGAGAACAGTCCCCGAACTCGAGGCTCTAAGGTTTCTTGGGGGTTCGCCTAGCGCCGGGAATTGCATAAGTTCAGAAACAAATGGCACTCGTTCAATGAGGAGTGTCGCTGAGCATGAGGTTGATCAGAGGGCGTTTCCAAGGCCTGGGACATCTTCGTCATCTAGGGGTATCTTGGGTCATGACCCAAGATAGCGCTGAGAAACGTATCCGAGCATTGAGATTCTGGCAGGAGCATGGGATCGATGCAGCGATCGATGCATTTTCGGTGAGCCGGAGGACTCTGTACCGCTGGAAGTCTTGTCTTGGTAGGTGCAAAGGAGAGCTAACCTCTCTAAACCCTCAATCAACAGCTCCGAAGAAAAGAAGACGGCGCAAGTGGCCAGCTGAGGTGGTCTCTGAGATCGGTCGATTGCGAGTCAAAGAGCCCAATCTTGGCAAGGACAAGATCTATCCGCTGTTGAAACCCTGGTGTGAAGTAAGGGGAATTACCTGCCCCTCGGTGAGCACCATCGGCCGCATCATTGGCGATGCTCCCGACAAGATGCGCTTGGTGCCTCAAAGGATTGATCGCCTGGGTCGAGTGAAAGCAAAACGAAAGCGTAAGCCTCGCAAACCTAAAGGAACCAAGGCATGCTCGCCTAGCCAGTGGGTGGCAGTAGATACCATCGAGCGATTCTGTGATGGCCAACGCCGGTACTTGATCACTCTGACCGATGCCGCCAGCAGCATGAGTCTGCTGCAATAGCCACCAACTCCCACACCTCGAGCACGGCAGCGCGCTTTCTGGACCTGAGCCTTGATGTCTTGCCATTTGCTGTTACTACCGTGCTCTCAGACAACGGTAGTGAGTTTCAAGGAGCCTTCGACAAGAAAGCTGCTGAGGCTGGAATCAAACGCTGGTACACCTACCCCAGATGCCCGAAGATGAACGCCCAAGCCGAGAGATTCAATCGAACCATCCAAGAGAAATTCGTTGACTACAACGAAGACTTGCTCTTCACTGACCTCCAAGCTTTCAACCAAAAACTCTTCGACTGGATGCTCTGGTTTAACGCCGAAAGGCCCCACTGGAGCCACGGACAAAGACCACCGTTACAATACGTAGCTGAACATACCGATCAGTGCCAAATGTCATGGACGCATACAGGAATTTGACATCGGCCTCTTTTGTGTGATATTCCATTAGGTGACCAACAACGCACTTTCAAGAGGAGGCGGAGCTATGAAGGGACAGGAATCCCCGCACATCGAGTTGTTTATGTACTCCCTCAACCAGGAATTTCCGGTCGACAAGGGACATACCACTTTTCTCAAGAAACGCTCGGAGGCACGGGTGGACTTGAAGAGCAACAGGGTCTGCGCCTTCCGGGAGGTGGAGACGCAGGTGTTCTCCCGGAATCGGATCGCCGACGCGGACCTCCCACCGGAGGGGGTCACGAAGCAGCCGCACCTAACCGGTGGCGAGTTTCCAACGGAGAAAGTCCTGGCCTCGCTGGGAACCGAGCAACTCGCCGCCAAGAAGGTGCCACTGGCCGAGTTCGACCCCGACATCCTCGACCAGGTGCCATCGGCCTCCTCCTCCGTCCTCCCATGGAGAGCCCAATGGGCGCACAACAGCTGGGTGGCCCAGTGGGCTCAGAACACCGGCACGTGAGAGTCTGTCCTCGCGGCCAGTTTGGCCGAACCGTTCGAAAACATCAAAACCAGGGAAGAGGACTTCGGAGGCATCCTGTACGACACCGTGTCAGACACGGTATATAGAGTAAACGAATCCGGCTTCCGGCTGTTTAATGACTTGCGGGCTGCGTACCGAGATCGCAAGCAGGATCTTCGCAGCTTCAGGTCGACCGACTTCCGCGCAAAGGACGTCAAGAGGTTCGTGGACTACCTGCACGAGCAGTCGATTTTGCCCACGCTGAGCCCGGAAGGCACCTAGCGTCGATTTCCAACCAGCCGCTTGAGGAGAGCATGATGAAAGTCCCAGAGACCCGGTCACCCCTGCGCGCACCGTTTACGGTGTGTATGTGGATCACCGACTACTGTGACCTGGCCTGCAAATACTGCTACGCCATGCCCTTTTCAGGGCGCCGCATCGGCACCCGACGCGCTCTGGAGCTGATCGACGAGATGGCGGACATCGGGGTGTTCAACATCACCCTGGCCGGTGGTGAGCCGTTCCTCCATCCCGACATCCTAGAACTCATCCTCCACGGTACTCGACGAGGCATCCGGGTCGGTGTCCTGTCGAACGGCGTGGCCATCGACCCGGACATGATCCGCGTCCTCGAAGAGAACACCGATTTGACGAATTTCATGTTGCAGATCTCGCTCGATTCGCCTGATCCCGAAGTCAACAACGTGGTGCGGGGCGAGACGGACCGCGCCGTGGCAACCATCGAACGCGTTGCCGCATCGAGCATCGACCTGCAACTGGCCTGCGTCGTCCACAAGCTGAACCTGTCGAAGGTCCACTTGATGATCGACGCGTTCTATCCGCGGGTGAAGCGGTTCCATTTTCTGAATGTGCAACGGACTGAACAGGCGTTGCTTCACCCGGAGCTGCTCCTCGACGAGGACGACGCCGACGACTTCTGGACCCACCTGGGGGAGTACGCGAAGCGCTTTCCACCGGACTTGCTCCTGCCGTCCTTGCGCGTCCAACTGAGGTCGCGGGGGCAGGCCGTCGCAAGGGCGGAATTCTCGATGGAGGAGACGGCGAGCTTCGACTGCGCCTCCTGCTCGGCGGGCCTATCGCACCTACAGATCGACTCCAAGCTCAACGTCCTGGGGTGCGACATCGCCAAGGACTACACGGTGATGGGAAACGTCGGCGAGCAGACCTTCTCGGAGGTCTACCACTCCGGCCAGGCCCACCAGGTTCGAAACTCGCCGTTCCCGCCCTGCTACCGCATCGCCGACGAGGACGGCCGCTCGCTAGCCGACGACCTCCCACTCATCGTCTAGCAACCCAAACAACTTGAGCAGCGCTGACAGCCACGGCAAGGCTCCCTTTAAATGTTCCATCATCGCAGCATGGAGCATTGTCACTCCCGGGAAAAATAAGGGCGAAACACAATGGCAAGAAGCAAGCAGATCTTATGTGAAGCTCTGCGTGACACTGCGGGCGTGCCACCCCGGCCAGAGCAACCCAACATAGCTACCGCGGTCGAAGGTGGTTATCAGCCGCCTCCTTCACGCGTCGGTAAGGTGCAAATTAGCTTGTATGTTGAGGTTGAACCCTTCTAGCGCAAATTGCAGTGTCGGCTCTTTTTGATCCTGGTTCCGAGCGAGCCGGACGCCGTCTATGGCCTCAGTACGCTGGCGTGGCCTCACCCCGACCCTGATAAACCCTAATCACAGGACGGAACACGCACTGCGATCGGGTCATGGTCGCTGGCTCGTCCGGCGTCGGGAAAGTCGACGTTGATGTGGGCTATGGCGACTTCGGGCGAGCATTCGACGACCGCCGGGCTGACCAGGACATTATCCAGAAGCTGCGAGTTGCCGTTGAAGTTGTAGCTGTAGCGCTCGGCCTGCGGTATCCGCTCAACTAGGTTTTCCAACCCAACGGAAGTGAGTTCCGCAATCGGAGCGCGGAAATCGTGCTCGTTGGTGTCGCCCAATACCACCAGTCTGGCCTCCGGGTTGGCTAGTAGCACTTCCTCAGCGACTGATGCCAGTGATTGAGTCTGCGCGCTGCGCTGACCTTCGGTATGAAAAACTGGTGGCTGGTTGGAGCCAAATAGGCGATCGTCACCGCGTTTCGACTTGAGGTGGCAGTTGATGAACTGCCATCGGTCACCCGACACCAAGAATTCTGCCGCCAAACAGGGGCGATTGGCTTCCCAGCCCCGATTAAGATCTCCGGCAAATCCCGGATCTTCAACCGCCACCCGTCCCGGGCTTGGGTCGAATCCCCCGTCGGGTGCCACCATAATAGAGGTATCTGAGTCAGCATGACCGTCCTTGATCAGCTGAACCCGATCTGGTTGATAGAGATAGACGTTGCGAATATTGCCGAACGGCTGACCACCTTCGGCGTTGTGCAGCGGGTCGATTTGGGCGTAGGCGTAGTCGGGACCTCCAGCAATCTGGATCGCCTCAATCAGCATCGTCAGGGTCAGATTGGCCGAGGTGACTCCTTCGTCGTTTGCCCCATTGTCGTCTTGGATTTCCTGCAGCGCCAAAACGTCCGGGGACAACAGTTGATCGACGATCGAAATAGCGACTTGGTCAAATTGTTCGCCGTCCTCAGGATCTAGGTTGAGGACGTTGTAGGTGGCAAAAGTGAAGTCGTCGTCGTAGATGTCCCACAGAGGTTGTGGTTCGGAAAGCACTCTTAATGTTGGTGTGGGCCAGTCTTCGACTCGGAGCCGGAAGTTGGCGAAGCTGTAGTCCAGCACGCCGGTGATCGGCCGCTCAAAGTAATCTCCCACTTTGACCGTCGGCGACTGCGTCGCACCAACGCTCACCGCGACCAGTCGCTGTGAGTTAAAAGATTCTGGGGTCAAGACGACACCGCCAGCCTGCGATCGCACCCCGTTCGCCCCACCGGGCGACAGTACGATTTCTCCGAATCGAGAAGTCCCAGAGACCGAAGTGGATTCCGAGATAGTGACCCGCATCCCTTCCAGCGACTCTAGAAGGTCGACAGAGCTTTGCTCTGGGCTGAACGTGTTCATTGCGTCATCGTCCAAGGGCAGATCACCAAACGGTCTAGTCGCGGCGCTGGCTAGCTCGACTTGTGGGTCCAGAGAGACTGCGGCAGGAATGTCGTCGGTTCCAGTGACCATCACTGTGTTGGCGGTCAAGGTGGTCACCGAGAGCTCGCCCTCTCGACCTTCTTCTCTGAGTTGGCCACTGACGACGATCGAATCGCCGGGACGCAGCGAAACGTCGCTCCAGTCATAGCGGATGCGCAGGCCGTCGGAGGTATTCAGGTCCTGGTCTCCGCTGGTTTGGATCCACGCCAGCCCGGGTCGTTCCGCGATTTCGACTGCCTGGGTGACGGTGCCTGCAACATCAAACAGCCATTGGTCTTCAAAGGGAGACCTGTGACCTGCGCTTTGGATTTGGCTGATGGTCGGTGTCTTTTCGCCCACTGCGAAGACCAAGAGGTGGGTGCGTTGCAACGGGCTGAAGTTGTCATCCGACACCATCAGCAGGCTCTTGCGGCCATCGGCCATCGTCGGCCCCCACGCAAGCCCCTCCAGATTGTCAACGTTGAAGCCCAGGTCGTCTAAGTCGGCGAGCAGTGTTTTTGCTGCCGGCTGATACGAGTCCCCGATGGAACTGGTGGCGGAGACGTCGGTAGCCTGAGAAAGATCGACCGAATAAAGACGCACGTGAACCAGAAAACCGGCTGTGTAGGATCGCTCGAGCGCCAGCAAATGTTGGTCATCGAGGGCAAGTAGCTCCACCAGTCCGTTGGTGTGGAACCCTCCCTCTTGCAGGGGGGCGTCGACCACTGGGTCGGTCGGATAGACAAACTCAGCCGCACCCTTACCCTGCCAACGCAAGATTCTTGCTGGGCTGGGTTGATCGACCGAAGCTGCTGGCCCGTCTTGAACTAGCGCGTTCTCAAACCCGGCGAACAGAGTTCCGTTGGGCAACGCGCTAACGGATTCAATCGCCATATTGGGTCTAGCGCCAACGTCTTCGCCATACAGCATGTAGCTGGGCATGGATACAACCTCGATCTGGTTGCCTTCTAGGTCGAAGGTGCGGACAAAGGGTTGGCCCTGCTTGCCCCCTTCCGAGGTAATGACCAACCCTTCACCGAACAAGTCGATACTCTCAGCGTCAATCGTGTCGTGGACAAAAGACTCGCCGTCCGATGTGGATAGCGTCACGGCGCGGCTTGCGGTCCAAGACCCAGCCTGTTGGTCCGAAGGCAATTGCAGCTCGAACTCAATAAATCTCGGGTCGCCATGGGTGCCAGGATCGTCGGAGATCGCCAGTAGCAGACTTCGTTGGCCGTCCCACACAATCCCCGAGAGTCCACCGATCTTGGCGTTTTCCAGCGCGCTGGAAGGCGCTATCGCGCCGACAAACTGCAAAGTGCCAAACCGCGATTGCTCCGGGTGGTCCGCCGATGAGTCGGCTACCGGAGCCCCCGTGCGGCAACCCAAGACAAGAACGGTGGTGAGAACTGCAAGTCGGATTTTCATGACCCAAACGGTAGCATGCGCCAGCCTGACTGAAAGCCCTCCGATACCTTGACAACCTCCGCCGGTTGCTAGCGAGGCTCTTGGATGATCTTGCCGTCCGACAGCCTGATGGCAGTCAGGGTTCCACCCCAGACGCAACCGGTGTCGAGTGCGCTGACATTTGCCTCTTGATGCAGCCCGAGGGCCGCCCAGTGGCCGCACAAGATACGAGCTTTGGCGCTTCTTCGTTCGGGATGGCGAAACCATGGCGTCAGTCCCTTGGGTAGCTTGTCCAGAGGTCCGCTGTAGCGGCCGGGTCGATCAGCTTTGTTGAGAGTCCGCAGGCGGGTCAACGCTGCCAGGGCGTCTTTCTGGCGATCCCCGAGCTTATTGCCCTTGAGGAATGCCTTGGGGTTGGCGATCAACCGCCCGCTGAGTTGGCTGGCGATCCGCTCCGCCTTTTTCGGTGTCCATTCCGGCAGCAAGCCGGCGTGGACCAGGACTTGTTTTCCCTGGCGAACCAGAAACGGTCGACGGACAAGCCAATCCATCAGCGATTTGCGGTCGTCAGCCTTCATCAACACCTTTAGGGTGTCTCCCTGTCTGGCGCGTCGGACCCCGTAGTGAACCGCCAGTGCGTGCAGGTCATGGTTGCCTAAGACCACTTGAAATCGATCCCCTAACTGCTGTTCGCGCTGGATAGACCAGCGTAGTACTCGGTCCGACTTGGGGCCCCGGTTGACCAAATCTCCCGTCATCCACAGGGTGTCTTTGTGTGGTTTCAGTTCGAGTCGACGCACCAGTTTCTTGAGCGGCTTGTAGCAGCCATGCACGTCGCCAATAACCCAAGTTGCCACCGCACGACGTTAGCAGAGCTGCCCGAGAAGAGGACAACATCCCTCGGCCGGTTGGTGTTGCACGATGCCATAATGCGCTGTCGATAATGAACGCTGTCGAGAATGGACCTATGAGTGACTCTTCGAATCCAATTTCCAGTCAGGCTCTAGCCCATGGCGAACCGATTGAGACCGCATTGACTCGTGCGTTGTGGAGCCATGGAGCAATTCGGGTCGACGTCGACCAACCGTTCACCCTGGCTTCGGGCAACCGAAGTCCGATCTACATCAATTGCCGAACCGTCATTTCCTCGCCGAACTTCATGCGACTGTTCACCGCCGCCGCGCGCTCCGCGCTGGCTAGCGTGCGCTTTGATGCGGTAGCCGGTGGGGCGACCGCGGGCATCCCGTACGGTTCCTACTTGGCCGTAGACTTGAACCGGCCCCTGCTCTACGTGCGTAAGTCGTCCAAGGGCTACGGCACCGATTCGCAGGTCGAAGGCAAGGTGACCGAAGGATGGCGGGTGTTGTTGGTCGAAGACTTGATCACCGATGGTGGTTCGAAGTTACCGTTTCTTGACGCACTGCATTCGGTCAAGACAGTGGTCGAAGATGTCCTGGTTTTGTT
Organism: Candidatus Multivoradales bacterium; assembly: GCA_965248055.1. Classification (GTDB taxonomy): domain Bacteria; phylum Acidobacteriota; class Thermoanaerobaculia; order Multivoradales; family JAHEKO01; genus CBDCXF01. The sequence goes on along the minus strand of CBDFIJ010000004.1, from coordinate 972,550 downwards.
CGATCGAGAACAAGGTGGCGGCAAGCTTCTGGTTGAGCGTGGTGTGACCCTCCACCCGTTGGTCGGTCGGGCGACGGCTCTGGCCTCAGGAATTGAACTCGGTCTACTCGAAACCGGGACGGTAGAAGAAATTGATCGTTATTTTGAAGACCCCCATGCGTGGCACCGTCAGCGTGGATTTGCCTTTGTCGGGGCTAGCTAGGGAATGCAGCGCAAGGAGTAAGTTGGTTGAGCAAGCAACTTAATTGGACAACCTCACGATCGGCATATTTGGCGCTGGTGGTGATCACCTCAGGGTTGGTTGTCGGCTGTGGTGGAACCGTGTCGCCCCAGGAGTACCCATCTGCGGATGCCCTGTCGATCGCTTTGACAACCCTGGAAGGCGAAGAGGTGCGGCTTACCGATTTCTCCGGGAGGGTGGTGCTGGTCGACTTTTGGGCCACTTGGTGTGCGCCCTGCCGCGCCCAGTCGAAGATCCTCGAGGAGCTCCTGCCTGAATACGCTGATCAGCCAGTGGAGTTTGTCGCGGTCGATTTGGGGGAATCCCCAGAAAAGGTCGGGCAGTTCCTGCAGCGTAGTGAAATCAGCTATCCAGTGTGGCTGGATCAAAGTGAGAGGCTGGCCAATGCCTTGGAGATCATCGGTTTGCCAACCTTGATGATCGTTGGTAAAGAAGGGGATATCGAGTTTCTGCGTTTCGGAGTGACCTCGAAAGGGGCGCTGCGCAAAGAGATCGCGGCGGCGTTGCAGTTGAGCTAGCGCTTGTTGCTCGATGGACACTCTGGTCGCCGTGATCAACGATTTTTTTTGAGGCTAGAATCCACCGATGATCAACATCCGCAATGTCTCCGTCAAATGTGGCAACTGCAACACCTATCAAACCTTGTCCGGATACGCGCTCCAAGAGGAAGCGAACGTTTACAGCTATGAGTGCGAGAACGATACCTGCGACCCGAACGTCACCCGAACCCTTATCGAAGTGCCCAAACAGTTGGATGAGTTTGCTCAGCGAGACCCTGAGTGGGAAGGCTAGTTAGCGGCTCGAAAAGGCTCACCCTGGCGTTTATTGGTGCTCTTTCCTTGTGATAAACTGCAGTTGCATCCGACAGCGATTCGGGCGCCTAGATCCACCAAGAAAACCCCGCAACTAGCTTCTGGAGTAGAAGTATGAAAACGGTCGTACACATCGTCGGAACCGGCACCATCGGTGAGCCCTTAATCGGATTGTTTACCGACTTTCGTGAATACCTAGGTATTGACGAGGTGACCTTTCATAAGCGAACACCGCTGGCCTCCGATCGTTCGCGGATTCGTCATCTGCAGGATCGCGGAGCGCTGCTGGCGACCGAGTCTGACCGCAAAGCGGACTTTGAAGCCTTGGGTCATACCGTGAGCTTGGAGTCCGAGGAGGCGATCGCTCGCGCCACCGTGGTGATCGATTGTACGCCCGCCGGCAACGCCAACAAAGAGAAGCACTATGAGCGCATAAGTGGCCCCAAGGGCTTTCTCGCGCAGGGCAGTGAGGCGGGTTTTGGCAAGCCTTATGCCCGGGGAGTCAACGACGAGACTTTGATTCCCGGCGAGGATCGCTATATCCAGATCGTCTCCTGCAATACCCACAATATTGCGACCCTGATCAAGACTGTGGGTGCCCCAGATGCCGCTGATTACGGCCTCGAAGGTGGGCAGTTTGTTTGCATGCGCCGGGCGAATGACATCACGCAAGTCTCCAGCTTTATCCCGGCGCCTTATGTTGGGCGGCACGATGATCCCGAGTTTGGTACTCATCATGCTCGCGACGCCCACCGCGTTTTCGAAACCTTGGGTATGGATCTCAACCTGTTTTCCAGTGCGGTGAAGATCAATACCCAGTACATGCACTCGATCTGGTTCAACTTGCGCATGGCGCACGACGTTGATCGGGATCAAGTGATCTCGCGCCTGGCTGGGAATCCGCGGGTCGCGACCACCGACAAACAGCACGCCAACCTGATCTTCAGCTTCGGACGAGACCATGGCTACTATGGCCGCATCCTGTCGCAGACCGTGGTGGTCGCACCGACCCTGCTGGTGCGTCGCAAGCGTGAAGTTTATGGTTTCTGTTTTACCCCGCAGGACGGCAACTCGCTGCTCTCCTCGGTGGCGGCCGCTATGTGGCTGATCGACCCCGACCCCGATTCGGTGGATCGTCGTCTGGCCCCGTTGACCCGCTGGCTATACCAAGAGATCTAGCTGCCGACCTTTTGTCGGACTGGTGACTGGGCATAACAATGGCCAAACAAGATCTTCCCGCATCGGGACCAGATGTAGGCCTAGAGACCGAGGGGACCGCCGAGGTTGATGCTGCTGGCGACCAGTCCACAGCCAGCGAACCCTCTGACACCCAACCTGAAGATGCTGGTACTCAGGGCACGGATACCCCGGATACTGATACCCCAGATACAGATACTCCAGATACAGATATCTCAGACGCTGATGTCTCCGATGCGGATACCGTAGACGCCCAGACTGCGGAAGTCGAGACCGCGGAAGCCGAGATTCGGGAAGTCGCGATCGCCAAATTGGTGGCTGGCGGGGATGGGCTCGGTTTCCTGGAGGGGAAACCGATTTTTGTTCCTCGTAGCGCTCCCGGCGATGTTCTTGAAGTAGTACTCACTGAGCAGAAGAAGGACTACGCGCGCGGCACTATCCAGCGGGTGATCAAGCCCGGGCCGGATCGAATCCGGCCGCGCTGCGCCCATTACGACGACTGTGGTGGCTGTGACCTGCAGCACCTCGAGTATCGGGCTCAAGTACAGGCCAAGGTCGAAGCTGCGGTCGAGACCCTGCGGCGTATCGGTGGTAGATCGCTGCCCGAAGAGGTGAGGATCGTTCGGGGTGAGTCGTGGAACTACCGCTTGCGGACCACTTTGCACCAGCAGCCAGTCGAGTCGACCGATCCGACCATGGATCAGTTGCAAGACCCGGCTAGCGCCTCGGTCAGCGGCACGATCAGCGAGCCAAACGAACCGACAATGCAATCCGGTTACTGGGCTCGTCATAGCGACCGTTTGGTGCCGGTGCGCGAGTGCCCGGTTCTGGTTCCCGAGTTGGAGGCTTTGGTGCAGCATTTGCCCGGCTCTCTGGAAGGGCAACTCGGGCGACGCATCGATCTGGCGGTTGGCGACAGAGGCCGCGTGACCTTTGCTCCGGCGACGATTCGCGGTACTGGTGGGCCGGTAACCGCCAAGGTCGGTGACTACAGCTACGAATTTGACGCCCGATGCTTTTTCCAAACCCATCGCGGGCTGTTGGCAGACCTGGTCGACGCGGTGATCGGCTCGGAAAGCGCAGAGAATTCTGACGATCGGATGGAGCGGGCAGTGGAGCTCTACGCTGGGGTGGGTCTGTTTACCCTGCCGTTGGCCCAGCGCTACGGCAAAGTGTTGGCGGTTGAAGGCGATCGCATTGCGTGTCGTTACTTGCGCACCAACGCGCGCAAGAACGGCTTGGACAACGTCACTGTGGTCAACCAAGCGGTGCAGACCTGGTTGCGCGATTTACCCCCCGCAGTGGATCGTTTGGTGGTCGATCCACCGCGTTCTGGCTTGAGTCCCTATGTCCGTAGCGCGATCAAACGGGCGGTGGTGCCGCGGCTGACGTATGTCTCATGTCACCCGGCAGCGCTGGCACGAGATCTGGCGTCGTTCAAACAGTACGAGATCGAAGAGATCACCTTCCTCGACCTGTTCCCGCAGACCGGGCACATCGAAATTGTGGTTCAGGCGCGGCGTAGCGACATCCTGGACGACACCAGCGAAGACAACTAGAGATACAGATCCTCGGCAGGACCAAGGCCTGAGGCCGCTACGCTGTGGCTTGCCTAGCTATCGAGACGGGGCTTGAGGATCGTGGCGATCTCGCCCGCTTCCGGAAACCGACCCAGGGTGCGCTTGGAGTAGATCAGCTCGTCGTCGAGATTGACCTCGAACACCCCTCCAGAACCTTTGATCAACTCGGGCTCAATGCCAAAGTCGTCAGTAATTTCAGCCGCCAGACCGGCGGCTCGAGGTTGGTAGTTTCAGACTACGCAGTATTGGATGGAGATGTGTGGCATCGATTCCCTCAATTCTGTTCGTTTGATTGCGGTGCGATTGGCCTCGCTGTTACCACCTCATTGTACAAGACTCCGATTCACTCTCGTATCGAGTTGCCAGGCTTTGGTCGCTAACTCAACTCGCCCTGAGAGCACAGCCGTGCTTCAGATGAAAGTAAACTCAAGCTGCAAGCAGGGACCGCCACCCAGCGTCAGGAGCTTGGAACAGTCGTGGTTGGAGTTGCTACCAAGTATGTCCTTGCGAACATCTATGGTCGCCATAGTGGCCGCTATTCAACGTGCAGTGATGGACTGTTGAGCAGTGAGGGCAAACGCCGTGACAACTATTGACGCTCCTGGTCTCTGAAAAACCGAACAATCTCCAGATTCTGCTAACCATAGGCTTTTCTCCTTGAATCTTCCGAAAGGCACAGTGCCTTACGGTTACACTCCGAATCCTGACTACTGTCCAAACTAGATTAGACGTCCCCAGACCATGAGTCAACAGATTTTGGCAGTCTCTGGCGACCGCGATTAGGTGAAACGGGCGAACTACCAGCAGCCTAGGAAAAACTTACTTCTGGAATCCGTGCACTTTATCGAGCCGTAGCTTCTATGGTTCTTTGCTTTTTCTTCGACCAATGAGTTGTTTGCTCGACCCGAACCGCCGACATCAATGGGAAGCAGAGATTGCACCGGGGTCGATTCCTTGTGGTTGGATAAACTTGAGGGCGAGGGGAAGGTGGATCGATTTAGCTGGTATAGCCTTCGGGAGATCTTGTCGCGATAGGCGTAGTCATTGCATTGGAAGGAATCAAGATGGCGAACAATCAAGGAGACGCGATGTCAGAGGCCCCCAAGTCAGAAGACCCTAGAATCGGCGCGATTGCCAAAAGCGTGCGCGAGATTTTGGGTCAGTTTGATCTCGATCTCAACGAGCCGAACTTGATCGATACCGATCGCCGGGTGGCCAAGATGTACCTGGAGATCTTCCAGGGCCTGGAGCACGACGCGGAGCCGAGCGTCACGACCTTCCCCAACGACGAGGGCTACGAGCACATGGTGATGGAGAAGGAGATTCCCTTCTATTCAGTGTGTTCGCACCATTTGATTCCTTTTTACGGACACGCCCACATTGCCTACATCCCGGGTGACCGGATCATCGGGTTGTCCAAGTTTGCCCGGATTCTGGAGTTTTACGCGCGGCGCCCTCAGTTGCAGGAGCGCCTGACCGAGCAGGTGGTGGAGTATTTGATGACCCACCTTAAACCCAAGGGCGCGATGATCGTTATTGAAGCTCGCCATCTGTGTGTTGAAATGCGTGGGGTCAAGAAGCCCGGCGCGGTGACTGTGACCTCCGCGCTGCGCGGGTTATTCCATCACCGCCCGGTGCGCGAAGAATTCTTGGACTTGTTAAAGAAACGGTGAAACTAAGAACCGCCATGGTCCTGACTGTTCTGCTGCTGGCGCCGCACGGTGTCGCCTGGGGAAAGCGCAATCGTGGGGACGAAAAGGCGCCGCCCTCCAGTCATGTCTGGATCAATCCCAGGCTGGGTTTGAAGTACTCGCAATGGCTGGTTGGCCCCACCTCCTGGATGGCGACGACCGAGGAGATCGTTCTCTATCTCGCCCTGGAAGACGACCAGGCCGCCGCGCACTTTGAAGAGGAGTTTTGGCGCAGCCGCGACGCCAACGCCAGTGTTCTATTTGGCGGTGTGCGCCAGACTTTTGAAGAACGATCGGAGGAAGCCGATCGAAGGTTTAGCGAGGGGACCCGGTTGGGGCGGCGCACCGACCGCGGGGCTATCTATATCCTCTATGGAGATCCGACTTCGATTGAGTACGAAACCTCGGCGGAGCCCAACGAGCCGACTTTGGAGGTTTGGAGCTATGGCCGCGGTGTGGAACCGGGACTGGATGGTCGGCCACCGAAGCAGCAGTTCTTGTTCACCCGGCAAGGCGACTCAACCGGTTTGGTTTCCGGCAGTTTGCGGCGTAGCCGCATCAAAGCGCAGCGTCGTTGATTTCCCGCCCGAGCTCTAACTCGGTTCGCTCAGCAGCAACTGTTGGTCTACCTCGGCCTCTCGCAGTTCTTGCTCGATGCCTGAAGGCCAGGTCACCCGAATCGCTTGGACCTTTTGCGCGGCTCCTAGGCCAAACGTGAGGGTGGATTCCGGTTGCGACAAATAGCTCGAACCGACGCGCCGTGTCTTGCGCAGCACTGTCCCATTTGCGGTGGTCACTTCGATCTGAGCTCCGACCCCGTCCCGGTTACTGGTAGTTCCCTGCAGGTCGATGCGCAGCCAATGACCGTGATCAGTGCCTTGGTTTTCGAACAATGCCGGGGCGCCACCGTTGGTAGTAACCACAATGTCGAGATCGCCATCCTGATCGAAATCGGCGTAAGCGGTTCCGCGCGCCACCCGGGCTTTGGTGAGGTCTCCGGCGACCGCGTCTTGCGCTTGCTGTAACTCGCCGTTGCGATTTCGAAACAGTTGCAGGGGTTGCCGATACTTGACGTTGGGTTGGACATTCTCAATCTCTGGTTCAAGGTGTCCGTTGGCAAAAAACGCGTCACTCCATCCGTCTAGATCAAAGTCGAAGAAGAAGGCGCCAAAGGTCAGCGACAGCAGGGTGTTGCGCCCCAGGTCGGTGGTCGGCGCGATATCGACAAATAGCAAGTTTCCCTCATTGTGAAACAGGCCGACCATCTCGTTGGCGAAGTTGCCGATCAGCAAGCTGGGATGGCCAGTGCGGTCGAAGTCAACCGCGTCGATACCCATTCCCCCACGGGCGATGCCGGTTTCAGAAAAGGCCATCCCTGATGGGACTCCTACCTCCTTAAAGGTTCCATCTCCTTGATTCAGATAGAGCAAATTGGGCTGGGTGTCACTGGCGACCGCAATGTCCAGATCACCATCTCGGTCAAAATCGGCGGTGGCGATGCCCAAAGCTTTGGCATCTGGGTGAGCGATTCCGGAGGCGCTCGATTGATCCTCAAAACGCATCTCGCCGAGGCCGCGATAGAAGCGAGGAGAGGCCCCGGGGTAGGACTCGGGAGTGCAGTAAGACTTGGACTCGCCGTCCAAGGTGCAGAAGAGGTCGGTTTCCGGGGTCCAGGTGACGTAGCGGGCGGCGACGATATCGAGTAGGCCGTCGTTGTCGGCGTCCAAGAGGGCGACCGAAGAACCGAACTCATAGTCTTGGGATATTCCGTGGTCGGCGCCAATCTCAGCGAAAACACCATCCTGATTCTCAAGCAACAGGTCGTTGCCCAGACAGGTCAGGTAGAGATCTTGGTCGCCATCATTGTCGAGATCTCCCGCGGCGCCGCCGAGGCAATAGCGGTCCAAGTCGAGCGCGGCCGCGATGGTGACGTCAGCAAATGACCACGGACCTCGATTGCGGTAGAGCTTAGGCGTGGCCGTGTTGCCCGGCCGGCCGGGAAAGCGGGTACCGTTGAGAAACAGTAGGTCGGGTCGCTGATCATTGTCGTAGTCGAAGACGATGACGCCGGATCCCATGGTTTCCGGTAGCCACTTTTCTCCGAACGCACCGGTGTTGTGGACGAATTCGATGCCGGTGTCGGCGACCACCTGGGTGAAGCGAAGATCTGAAGAGGTCGTTGTCGAGTCAACCACTGGCTCGGCAGATTCCTGCGATGCTGGGGCGCAGGCGGACGCCAGGATCAGCAATCCCCAAGCGGCTTGTCGGCAGCTTTGAAGCCACGCCGACCGCAGCTTGGTGGAGACCCTAGCGGGGCAGTGGATCGACTGGTGTACTGATTGCGGTGAGATCGACCGAACCGTGTTCATGAATCGGGAGACGTTCATTATTGTCCTCGGGGTGTTGTTCCCGGTAAGCGCCGGTGAGACTTTGGCTCGACTCATCGGCCTTGAACCGCTCGTAGCGCGCTTGGTGATATTCAGACTGTTGTTGGTTTCCGAGGCCGCGGTGGGCGAGCATCGCCGTGTAGTGGGCCATCAGATCTTCTGGAGCGATGGCCAGAACTTGGTTCACCTCGGGGATCACTGCGGCGTAGTCGCGGCTAAGAAAAAGAACTCGTGCGATCTGGTTGCGTACCACTCGATCCCGCGGATATTGTTCTGCAGCCGTGCGTAAATGGTCGAGGGCTCGCGGGTACTCTCCCAGCGACTTGGTCGCCAGGCCGCTGAAGTAGTGAGCACGGGCGAGCGTGGGCTCTAGCTCAAGAGCTTGTTCTAGGACTTCCAAGCCCCGGGGTAGGTTTCCTTCGGCGAGTGCCACCCGGCCCAAGTTGACCCAACCGTCGACGTAGGTCGGTTCTAGTTCCGTGACCTTTAGAAATGCCATTTCTGCCGCGCGCAAGTCTCCTTGGCGCAGTAGACCAATGCCGTAGTCGTTCCAACGCTCGCGATCGATCTCGGCTGTGGCGACAGGGTTACTCGGAGGTTCGCTGTCGGCGACTGGCAGCGACAGCGTGTCTTCGGCCATCACCACGATCGGTAAAGTGGGAATCTCTTTCAAGGCTCCGGAGACATCAGCCGTGTCTCCGGTGAAGCGAAAGGTACGATCGTCGTAGTCAGCGGAGAAGTCGCCAACGGATTCTGGGTCCGGCTCGCCGGCGTAGGCCCAGTGGGTATTGAACCAGGAGAACTTGCGGTAGTTGAGGCGTGCGGTGAAGGTCACTTGGTCGCTGACTTCCGGCGGTACGTCGAGTCGAAAGCGTACGGTGTCAGCCGCTCCAGGGGGAATTAGGCGAACGTAGACCACCGCCCGCGCCATCGGTGCATTCCGCTTGTTGATCGGGTTGCCATGCTCGTCAATCATCAGCGAGCGGTAGAAATGAGCTCCGGACTCGACCGGTGATTCAAGGTCGGCCTGTCCGCTCCAAAACACCACTTTGCCCTGGTCATCCACTGCCGACAGTTCCAGCCAACAGTCATAGGCGTCGACCGTTCCGCCAGGGAAGAAGTGACCGACGCCGCGGGTGCGCACCACCACATCGACGCGCACCGATTCCCCTCGCACCAACGTTGGCCGCACCCGATCGAGGGGAGCACGGATCGCTTCAACCGGCCCAACAGTCGACGCGGCGGTCACCGCGAAAGCTTGTTCCTCACCAACTGCGAAAGTGCTCGAGGTCTCGCCGCCCTCTCGGGCCGCTTTGGCGTTCGGATTGCGATCGACGATCGGTGACCCTTCGGTCATGGCAAAAATGTCGATGGTGACTTGATTGCTGCTCAGGAATTTCTCAACTGTTTGTAGCTGCTCGAGGTCCTGATTGGCCACCGGGAGCGCGGTATTGGCGCCGGGGAAGCGGTGAGAGCGCACTTTGCCATCGTCGTTGCCGGCGTCTGTTGAGGAGACCAACGGCATGTGGCAGTCACGACACATCTTGGGCTCAGGAGGGTAGTAGAACGAACGCGCACCCTGTCCTGAGACGCCACTCGCCTGCCAATTGTCGTACTCGTTGAATCCACGAATCCAACGGTAGTTGTTGACCGGAACGTCGAGATGCACCTTGTGACAGGAAGAACAGAATTCCGCCGAAAATTCGTTGTGCAGGATCGGTTTGAGAAAGGTGCGACGGTGCGGCTCTGGATCCAATTTCAAGATGAAATCGTGCATCCAACGCAGCACCGGTTGCTCGCTGGTTGCCAGGTCATGCAACGGCGGAATAGTGATTTCGTAGTCGCCCTGACCGCTGGTGCTGCGAACTTTGGAAATCATGTGGCACGCGGTGCAGCCGAGGCCCGCTTGCGCTTCGGGCGTATCGACCACCTCGTGAATCGGCCGGTCCATCAAGCCGGTCTGCAGCAGCGCCGGATCGTGGCAGCCGCCGCACCACTTGGTCGGAGTAATGCCCGCAGTTTCTTGCAGGTACTCGATCGACTTGCGGTACCACTGGTTGTTGAAGCTGGAGAAATGGTGGGCCGAAGACTGCCACTGTTCAAACACATCTGGATGACAGCCCGACCGCGAGCAGGACTCGGACCCCATGTAGACCGAGCTGGGGACCGTATCTCGGTTGCTGGTATGAACCGAGGAAGGAAAGAACGGCCCGTCCGCACCCCCCATGGCTTCTTGGTCCATGGCCAACGGAACTTCGCTTGGGTTGACGATCTGGGTGGCGCCACCGGGGAATGCGCTCTTAATCCAGGGCGCAAGGATCGCCGCCAGGATCACTACCAGAGCGCTGATTTGTGCCCAGCGCAGGGTCCTCGGATTGCTCGGGGGGGTCAATTGGTGCAAGCCCAAGGCTAGAAAAACTAATCCCAGGGCGGCCAAAACGATGTGGGCGATCAGTAAGGTCCGATGCGGTTGGGTGTTTCCCAGTTGCGCCAGTGCCAGCCCCAAAACCAGCGCAATGGTCAGGCTTGCCGTGGCCAAATCGGTCCATCGATTGCGGTGCCGCAGCCACCACAGCGCCGCCGGTACCACCAGCAATAGACCCAGCCCGACGTGGGCGACTAAATTGAGAAAATAGAACGGGTGCGGGTTGGCGTCCAGGGACAAGTAGACGGTATTGGCGACCAACAGCAGGCAACCGCAAAACAACCATCGCTTCGACGATCTTTCTGACGGGGTTTTGTTCGATCGGTCGCGGTCAGTCATCGCTCGCAGGCTAGCATCGCTGGTCGGTGAAATTGAAGGCGCGAGGGCTTCTCTAAGCTTGTTGAATGCTCAACTCGGAACTTCGGGTGGTTGTTCGTCCAGGCGCAGGAACTCGCGGAGATTTTTCTCCAAGATTTCGGGCGCTTTGGGATCCATGAAGTTGAGCTGCAGTTCGTTGATCACCATGACCTCAGCTCCGACCCATTCGTGCCAGCAACCGGCGCAAACTTTGGCTTCGATCTCAGAAGCGAGTTCAGGCCGTTGCAGGATGTTGCTGGCCGGCGGTGACTGCCTGCCGCAGCGGTGGCAATGAAAGGTGCTCATGGTTGCTCGGTCACTCTCAGGCTCGTAGAGAACGGAAGTAGTCAATGGTGGTGGCGATGCCGTCCTCGAAGTCGACCTGGGGCTGCCAATCAAGCCTCCGCCGTGCTTTGGAAATGTCCGGACGCCGGACCTTCGGATCGTCGATCGGTAGTGGCTTGAAAACAATCCTACTGTCGCTACCAATGGCGTCGACGATGGAATTGGCAAACTCGAGAATCGTCATTTCTCTGGGGTTGCCAATGTTGACCGGGCTGGCGATCTCGCTCTGCAGCAGTCGCAAGATGCCTTCAATCAAATCGGCGACATAGCAGAAGGATCGAGTTTGGCTGCCGTCGCCGAACACCGTGATCGGCTGTCCGTCGAGTGCTTGATCCACGAATGCGGGGACCACGCGTCCGTCATTGGGCCGCATGCGCGGTCCGTAGGTGTTGAAAATACGTACGATTCGTGCTTCCACGCCGTGCACTCGATGGTAAGCCATGGTGATCGCTTCACCGAAACGTTTGGCCTCGTCGTAGACGCCGCGAGGTCCTACCGGGTTGACGTTGCCCCAATAGCTTTCCGGCTGCGGGTGAACGAGCGGGTCGCCATACACTTCTGAGGTCGACGCGAGCAAGAATCGGGCGCCCTTGGCTCGCGCTAATCCCAGCGAGTTGTGAGTGCCCAGCGATCCCACCTTTAGAGTCTGAATCGGCAGTTCCAAGTAGTCGATGGGACTCGCTGGTGAAGCGAAGTGCAAGATGTTGTCGACCGGGCCCTCGACGTTGATGAAGGTGCTGACGTCATGCTCGATAAATCGGAACCGATCGTCGCCCTCCAGATGAGCCAAATTGGCCATGTTGCCGGTGATGAGATTGTCGATGCCGATCACCTGGTGGCCAGCGGCCAGGAGACGATCGGTGAGGTGTGAGCCAAGAAAACCGGCGGCTCCGGTAACTACAGAAACAGTCAAGATTTCTCCTCCGGGTCCGACCCCTTGGGATCTGGACGGCCAATCGATTCATAGACAAATCCGGCCTCTCGGATTTGGCTCGGTTGGTAAATATTGCGTAGATCGACCAAGATCGGAGATGCCATCAGATCGCGCACCCGGCCCAGGTCCAAGGCGCGAAACTGGTTCCACTCGGTGACGATCACCGCGACGTCGGCGCCGGTCACCGCTTGGTAGGCATCTTCGACGTAGGTCAGATCAGGCTTGAGGAGCTTGGTCGCTGCCATCGAAACAGGATCGAAAGCACGAATCTCGGCCCCCAACTCTTGTAACCCGTCGATCAAGGTCAGCGCTGGTGACTCTCGGATGTCGTCGGTTTCCGGTTTGAACGACAAACCCAGCAGGGCCACCGTCTTGCCAGAGAGATCGCCCGCGGTCTGGCTAACCTTGTCGACCATGCGCTGTTTGGTGCGCTCATTGACGTCGATCACCGATTCCATGATCTGAAACGTCAAGCCTTGGTCGCGAGCGATCTGCGCCAGGGCGCTGGAGTCCTTGGGAAAGCAGGAGCCACCATATCCTGGGCCCGGGTGCAGGAACTTTGGCCCAATGCGTTGGTCCAAGCCCATGCCGCGAGCCACCACCTCGACGTCTGCGCCCAAGCTCTCGCAAAGCTCCGCGACCTCATTGATGAAGGAGATTTTAGCGGCGAGAAAGCCGTTGGAGGCGTACTTGATCAGCTCTGCGGACTCGACGTTGGTCAAGACGAACGGAACGTCGGCTACTCGCAAAGGGGAGTAGACCTGCAACATCAGGTCGCTGGCGCGCGGGTCACTGGTGCCAATCACCACCCGATCGGGTTGCATGAAGTCTTCGATCGCTGATCCCTCGCGGAGAAATTCGGGGTTGCTGACCACCGCGAAGTCGTGCGCCCCTTCACTCGCCGCCCGCACCGTTTCTTCGATCATGCGGCCGGTGCCAATCGGTACCGTCGACTTGGTGACAATCACTTTGTAACCGTTCAAATGCTGTCCAATGGACTCCGCCACTTGACGCACGAAGGTCAAGTCCGCCGAGCCATCGGCCTTGGATGGCGTGCCCACCGCAATGAATATCACCAAGGCGTCTTCAATTGCCGGGCCGAGTTGTTCGGTGAACCGAAGCCGTCCAGCCTCCATGTTACTTTTGACGATGGTGCCCAAGCCCGGTTCATAGATCGGAATCTTGCCCGCCTGCAGAGACTCGACTTTGGCCAAATCTTTGTCCACCCCGGTGACCGTCATGCCAAAATCAGCTAGGCAAGCACCGGTGACTAAGCCCACATATCCACTACCAACGACACAAATATTCATACGCAGTACGATCTCAGAGTTGTTGCTTAGGAAACCTCTGTTTAGGAGGTTTCGTCTTCGCGAAACCAGCGCACAAAACGCCGTAGTCCCTCGCGAATCGGGACCTGTGGATTGTATCCCAGCATGTTCTGGGCTTTGCTGACATCGGCGTAGGTAATCGGCACATCCCCTGGTTGGTCGGGCTGCCGATCAACCAGGGCTTCGACCCCGAGATCTTCGGCGATCCAGGCAATCAGATCTGTGAGTTGGGTGGTTTCAGCACCACCTAGGTTGAAGATCTCAAAGCTAGGCGCCAAGTCGTGGGCGGCGAGGATGCCTTTGACGATGTCATCGACATAAGTGTAGTCCCGTCGACTGCGGCCATCGCCGAACATGGAGATCGGTTCGCCGGCTGCTAGCTTGCGGGTGAACAAGTGAATCGCCATCTCGGGTCGCTGCGACGGGCCATAAACGGTGAAAAACCGCAGGCACGAAATCCGTAGTCCGTAGAGGTGGTGGTAGTTGAAGCACAGCAACTCGCCAGTGCGCTTGGTGGTGGCGTAGGGGCTGATCGGTTGATTGATTTCGTCCTCTTCAGAAAACGGCACTTTCTCGTTGATGCCATACACCGATGACGAGGACCCGAAAACGAAGTTGGGGACTTCGAAATCTCTTGCCGCTTCGAGTAGATGCAAAGTGGCGATGCAATTCACCTCTTCGTAGAGGACCGGTTCTTTCAGGCTCGGCCGGACTCCGGCCCGCGCCGCCAGATGAATCGTTGCATCAAAAGAATGCTGGCAATAGAGATCGCGCACCAGATCTCGGTCTCGAATATCGCCCTCGACCAGTTGATAGGCAGCATGATCGAGAAAGGGCGCGACGTTTCGACGCTTGATCTGGGGGTCGTAGAAATCGTTGAAGTCATCGAGCACCACCACTTGGTCGCCTCGCGAGAGCAAGGCCTTGGTGGTGTGCGAGCCAATAAATCCCGCACCGCCGGTGAGCAGAACGCGACTCATGGCAAATCCTCTTCGTTGATCGGCTGCAACTCGCCCGATTCCACCGCAGCTTGATAGCGCTTCTTGATGCCTCTTTTTTGTCGGCTGCGGATCATCCAACGGAGAAACTTGTTTTGCTCCACGCCGATCAGAACGTCGTTGAGTGCTTGGTAGGTGTCGGGGTCGTTGATCAGTTGCGCGACAGTTCCGTCTCCGGATTCCAGTCTCTCGCTGATCAATCTGAGATTTTCCGTCATCTGCTTGAGATCGGTCGCCACTTGTTTGCCGTACTCGGCGTCGTTGAGCAAGGTCGGAATCAGGCCGTCACCCTCCTGCAGGGTGGTGCTCAATTGTGCCAGCGACTGGGACGCGGTGTCGAAATTGGTCAGAGTCCGCTCTAGTCGCTCGCGGGTCGCTGGGTCGGTTAGGAGTAAGCCCAAAGCTCCCTCGCCTTGTTCGACGGTGCCGAGGGCGTGCTCTATCCGGCCTAGGGTTTGTTCCAGACGTAGAAAGATCGTGTCATCTCGAAGGAACTTGCCCAGAGTCCCTTCACCACGGTCGATTTTGGCCAGCACGCTCTCCATCGCCTGCAGCGTCTTATGCATGGTTTCGGCGGTTTCGCTGTCCGAAGTCAACTGGCCGAGAACACCCTCGCCACTCTCCATCCGCGCCATCATGCTGCGCATGCTGATCGACATCGACAGGACGTTGTCGACAAAGTCTTCCCCAGAGGAAATCAGTTGATCGACGTCAGTCGGCGGGGCAGCCGGGATGATGCCTCCCGGGCCAATAACTTCCGTGGTCGGCGTGCCCGAGGTGATATCTATGAACTTATCGCCCAGCAGGCCGACAGTCTTGATCCGAGCGATCGAGTCCTGCCGCACCCGGTCCCGGTAGCGTCGATCAATCGAGATGGTTACCGTCAAGGTCGACGACTGGGCGTTGGGCGGTAAGTCGATCTGCTCCACTTGGCCGACGCCAACGCCCGAAAGCTGTACGTTGGCTCCGGGAGCGAGGCCGCCAACGCGCTCAAACAGAACGGTGTAGCGGTCTTTGGTGGAGAACACGTGGTCGCGATCACCAATCAGAAACACTCCCGCCGCCAGGATTCCGATAGCCAGCAGGATCAAGATGCCAACTCTTAGCTCACGCGGCATCGCGTGCCTCCGTTCCTGAGAGAAATTGGGTCAGTTTCTGGCATTGGCTGACCTGATCCCAGGGTCCGAGGAAACTGAATTGGCCGTTCTGTAGGAACGCCACGCGATCGCCAACCTTGCGAGCCAGGGCGATGTCATGAGTGACCACAACCGAGGCGACTTTCAGAGTCGCTTGGGTGTCTCGAATCAGTCGGGCGATGTTGGCAGAAGTCATCGGGTCGAGTCCGGTGGTTGGTTCGTCGTAGAGCATAACTTCGGGCTTTAGCATCAACGATCGTGCCAACGCGGCTCGCTTTTTCATTCCGCCGGAGAGCGCGGACGGCAGACTGGAACCGCGTCCCGCTAGATCCACTCGTTCCAGAGCCGCTTCCACGCGTTGTTTAATTTGCGCCGGGTTTAGGTCGGAATGCCGTTTCAAGGGAAAAGCTAAGTTCTCTGCGACGGTCATGGAGTCAAACAGAGCGCCGCCTTGAAACAGCATACTGACGCGCCGACGCAGCGGGTAGAGCGCCGACTCTGGCAGCGGGACAATATTTTCACCGTCGAACAAGATGTCGCCTGAGTTCGGTTTTTCCAGGCCGTTGAGCAGCCGCAAAGTAACGCTCTTGCCAGATCCAGAACGGCCCAGGATGACCAGCGACTGTCCGGCCGAAAGATCGAAACTGAGTTGGTTCAATACCGTCTGTGATCCGTACGATTTACTTACGGAACGAACCGAATAGATCAGGGTCTCCGTCGGCATCAGAACAAGATGTGAAACAGTTGGGTGAGGAAAAAATCAGAAATCAGAACCAGGATCGCTGAGACCACTACAGTGCGGGTTGTCGCTCTGCCGACCCCGTCCGCACCGCCTGTCGCGTTGAGGCCATTGTAGCACGCCACCGTGGCTACAAAGAAAGCGAAAAAGAAGGATTTTCCGACCCCGCTGGCGATATCGGCCAGGGTTAGAGCGTCGGCAACATCGTTGAGATAAAACCCAGCAGAAATATTGAGTTGAAAGACGGCAATCGCCAGCCCGCCGAGGATGCCCATGGCGTCGCCGAGGATGGTCAACACCGGGAGCATGAACAGAGTCGCCGCCATCCGTGGGGCAACCAATTCCCGTAACGGATTTGCCGCCATCGATCGCATCGCGGATATCTGTTCGGTGACATTCATGGTGCCGAGTTCAGCGGTCATGCCGGCACCAATTCGTCCGCCGACGATCAGGGCGGTCAACACCGGCCCCAACTCGCGCACCAGCGACTTGGAAACCAGAGTGCCGATGTAGTACTTCACTCCCAGAGTTGGCAGGCTGTAGGCGGTTTGCAGCGCCAGGACCATGCCGGTAAAGCCGGTGGTGATGGCTGCCACCAAGAGTGACTGGACCCCAACGCTTTCCATCTGCCGGACCCAATTCTTGAATCGCCAGGGTGGTGTCAAGATTGCCCACAGGCCTTGCCACCCGAGCACCGCCAGGGCGCCTGCGGTTTCCAAGCCTTTGCGCAATCCTTCGATCATAGGCGCGCTAGCTTCAGCCCGAAGTAGATCGCGCCAGCAATCAACAACTCAAGTACCGCGATCAGCGTCAAGTCGAAGGCGTAGCTAGCGGCAAAAGTTGCCGCCAGTAAACCGATCGTGAGGTGTCCGAGTGCAATCCAGCGGATCGATCGTCGGTTGCCGGGAGGCGCGTAAGCGACTGTCACAGCGAGGGCGGCTAAAATGGTCAGCAAGACCACGATCAGCGCCGAGTAGAATGGGGCTACTGGCGGAAGACGCAGAATTTCGGGCGAGACGATGAGGACTAGGCCCAACAACAAGTTCCCCAACGCCCCACACCACAAGCCGCTCCGTAACAGCCGCATTCCTCGATCGATCGATACACCCGTGGGAGAATTCATGATTCGTTTGACTCCGGCAAAGGCTCCGTCGAGATGAGCGATCCGGGCCGAGATAGTAACGCGTTTGGCGGTGTTGCCTCGGCTCTCGCCACCGTGGTTGGGATTCCTGTCCTGGTGGTCTCGACCCTGTTGTGTTCGGTTTCGGTGATGATGGCAACCGTAGTCCGCTGGGATGCTGCGATTACTTGGCTGCTGCGAACCTGGGCGCGAGTGGTGCTGCTTGCCAGCGGAGTGCACTTGAAACTGACCGAAACCGGCGATCTTTCAAAGATCGGTCAATGTATTGTGATGGCCAACCACAGCAGCCTGTACGACATCCCCGTACTGTTTCTTGCGCTTCCGTTCAAGGTGCGATTTCTCGCCAAGAAACAGTTGTTTGCCATCCCTTTTTTGGGTGGGGCGATGCGTGCGGCTGGATTCGTTTCGGTTGACCGTGGTCAGACGCAAAACCGCGCGCGTGCCTTTAGTTCGGCTAAAGCCCAGCTTGGAGAAGGTTGTTCTCTGGCGATCTTTCCTGAAGAAACCAGATCACTCGATGGTCGTTTGCTGCCCTTTCGCGGGGGTGGATCTCTGTTGGCAATCTCGAGTGGACTGCCGGTGCTACCGGTGGGAATTCGAGGGGCATTGGAGGTGAAGCCGCGCAACCGTAGAACCATCCACCCCGGCACAATCTCGGTACACTACGGGACTCTGCTGCTACCGAGTGATTTCGAGAATCGCAAGCAGCTCAATGTGGCAATTCGAGACCAGATCAACGGGTTGATCGGTGCGTCTCAGGACCAGGAGAATGGATGAATCAACAACTCACGGATCGAGTGTGGAAAATCCTCGAGACGGTGACTTTTCCGGGAATGTCTCGCAGTATCGTTTCGTTTGGCTTTGTCGACCGAGTGGTTGCGGAAGGCGACACAGTACAGGTCAATTTGGCGATCCAAACGCGCAATCGAGACAGCGCCGAGGAGGTCCAACGGCAGGTCGAGCGAGCCTTGGAGGCTGACGGCATCGACGCCGAAGTGACGTTGGCGATCACGGTCCCCGCCGCCCCGGCGCAGCAGGCGGTATCGACCAGCAGTGACCTGATTCCGGAAGTTAAGAACGTCATCGCGGTCGCCAGTGGCAAAGGCGGGGTTGGCAAGTCCACCGTTTCGGCGAATCTCGCCGTCGCGTTGGCTCAACAGGGGCACAGTGTTGGAATCTTGGACGCTGATATTTACGGCCCCTCTTTGCCGATGATGTTTGGCATTACCGACAAGCCCAAGGTTGAGGGCAACCGGATCTTCCCGTTTGAGAAATTTGGCGTGAGGGTGATGTCGTTGGGCTTCATTCTCGACGTCGATACGCCGGTGATTTGGCGCGGGCCGATGATCGTGCGGGCGATTGAGCAGTTGTTGGGCGATGTCAACTGGGGCGCACTTGAATACCTGATTGTCGATCTACCGCCCGGGACCGGCGACGCGCAACTGACCTTGTCGCAAAAAGTGCCGGTTTCTGGTGCGGTGATCGTCACCACGCCACAGGATCTGGCGCTGATCGATGCCCGTAAAGGGCTGGCGATGTTTCGCAAGGTCGAGGTTCCGGTGTTCGGGATTATCGAGAATATGTCGGGGTTCTCGTGTCCTCACTGTGGAGAGGTGACCCCGGTTTTTGGTTCCGGAGGTGGCAAGACCACCGCTGAGACGCTGGACTGCGCTTACCTGGGTGCGATTCCTCTGGATCCAGCAATCATGATCGGCGGCGATCGAGGCACACCGGTAGTTGCAGCCGAACCGGACGGCGTTCACGCCCAGGCGTTTGCCGCCCTCGCGGGACGGGTGACCGCCGAAGCGATGGCCGACAATACCGCCGTCGTTTCCATCATCTAGGACTTGGTAATGTCGCGAATCGCGGTTGTCGCTGATGCCCATATCGGAGGGCCCGGAGGAGCGGGCGCCGAGCTGTTTGGGCAACTGCGCGCACTCCCCGATGCCGGGTGTACCGATTTGCTTCTGCTGGGCGACTTGTTTCACGTCTGGGTAGGCTCTCCCAAGTACGAAAGCCAAGACATTCGCGACTTCATCGAGCTAGCCAACCAACTCCGTGTTGCGGGTATCCGAGTTCACTATGTCGAAGGAAACCGAGATTTTTTCCTCGACGACAGTGCCTATCGCCAGGCTTTTGATCGATTCGCCCTGGAGTTGACCTTTGACACCACCAGTGGCCAGCGAGTCCTGGCGGTGCATGGAGACCGGATCAACACCGCCGATAAGAGGCATATATTCTGGAGTCGATTCTCCAAGAGCGCTCCGGTTCGTGTGATGATGCGGGGCCTGCCCTATCGCCTGGCTCGTTGGTTGGTTGACAGCGCTGAACGAGAGATCGCCAAGACCAACCAGAAGTACCGATTGGAGATCCCCGAGGACGCTCTGCGGCAGTTCGGTGAGAAACGAATCGCTGAAGGGATCGACCTAGTGGTGATGGGGCACTTTCATGAGCCGGCAACGATACAAGTGGCCGGTGGAGAAGTGCGGCTGATCGACGCTTGGTTTCATTCCCGCAAGGTGGAGTGGTTGGCCTGATGGCAGTCTCTGGGACCGCGTCTGGGGGCAAGCCTGGGGCCGGCACTGGGGTCGGCACTGGGGTCAGCGGCCCCCGGGGCGTGTTGCCCAGTGGCAGGGTCTTCGGTCGGGTGGAGGTTCCTGGTTCCAAAAGTGTGGCGCAGAGAATCTTCAATCTTACCTTGCTGGCTGGCTCTCCGATCACCATCACCAGCCCACCCAACGACCAGGACAGCCTCGCTTTCTTGAGTGTCCTAAACGGTCTGGAATGGACGGTAGAAGAGAACGAGACCCAAGACTGGATGCTGACTCCTCCGCGTCGCTACCCCGAGCAAGCCAGCTTGGATTGCGGTTCTTCAGGCACTGGATTTCGATTCCTGGTGGCTTCGCTGACCACCCTCCCGGGCCGCTGGACTGTGCACGGATCAGCGCAACTGGGCGCCCGGCCGATTCAAGAGCTGATCGACTCACTGAGCCGCGTTGGCTGCCGGATACGTCCAGCGTCAGCGTCGTCGAGTCTGCCGATCGAGATCGAAGGCGGGCCGTGGCAGGAGTCTGGGTTGCAAGTCGACGCCCGTACTTCGAGTCAATATTTGTCGGCGCTGCTGATGGCAGCGACCTGTGCCTCAACCCGGGCCTCAACCCGGGCCTCGACACCGACCACGATCCGGGTCGACAACCTGGTTTCCGAGCCCTATGTTGACTTGACCGTGGCTTGGATGCGGCTTTTTGGAGCCCGCCTTGAGCACACTGATGGTGATTCATCCCAGCGTGAATATCTTGTTCGTCCAGGACTGGACGCCCCTCAACAAGCCGCGATCGAAGCTGATTGGTCCTCGGCCGCCTATCCCGCTGCCGCGGCGGCGCTCACCGGTGGTACTGTCGAATTGGTAGGCGTTGAGCGAGCCAGCAGCCAAGGAGACCTGGGTTTTTTGGAACTACTGCAACGCATGGGAGCCAAAATCGAGTGGACCGAGGGTGGGGTCAAGGTACGCGGTTTCGGTGCCCTGCAGGCGCTTGATGTCGATCTGGGCAATATGCCCGATCAAGTGCCCACCCTGGCTTGCTTGGCACCCTTTGCTAGCGGTACTACCGTGATTCGCGGGGCGGCCCACCTGCGCCACAAAGAGAGTGATCGTCTACAAGTACTAACTCGAGAACTGACCCAGGTTGGCGCTCAGGTGGAGCAGCGGGAAGACGGGTTGCGGATCGAAGGCAGTTGGAGCCGGGGCGAGGTACCCCAATTTGAGGTCGCGGTCGACCCCCAAGAAGATCACCGCATCGCTATGGCGATGGCGGTGCTGGCAGCCAAGCGACCGGGCATCCGCATGCGCCAGCCCGAGGTCGTGGCCAAGTCCTATCGCGAATTCTGGCAACATTGGCAGTCTTTGTTTTCTTAGTCCTTTTCGGTGGAGAACGGTGAGCCCGATATCAAGACTTGAACACCCTTGCCTCCGGGAATTGGTGGGGGATCGAGTCGTTGAAGCGGAGTTGACCGATCGCGCCAAGCTCGCCGTAGTGTTGCAGGCCGCTGGATTGCTGGCGCACTTGGATGCGGCTGGGTGGAAATTGGTCGGTGGATTGGAAGAAGGACACGTTGTCTCCACCGGGGCATTGGCTGGACTCGTCGCTCAGCCAGGCCGAGACTCGCTCCCAGCCCATCGTCGATTGCGTGATTTTCTGTTGGCCCTATTTCGCTGCGAGTCCGAAATTTCTGGACGAGGAGAAGCGCGTCGGAGTGCTCGGCGTTTGGCGGTTGCCTGGGAACAGTCACTGGCGCCGCTGACGATCACTGAGATTTTGCGCCAGATCTTCAACTTCTCGCCATTCCTGTGGAAGTCAGATTTCGACTACGCCCGCCACGCGCTATTCGCGGAAGAGGCAGGTAGCGGGGAAACCAGGGTCGTCGGACCGATGGCCTTTCAACTTCAGGTCGAACGACATTTGGATGGCGGAGAGACCCCTCGATCATTGATCGCGGCGGGAGAGCTCCGACGCGACTGGTCGGGGGCTGGTGCCGGGGACCCAACCGAGCTTGCGCGCAATAGCCGGTGGGCCGCCGCTGTGTCCGCGTTTCGGGTAGGTGGATTCCGCGGAGACGAACAGCGGGTTCTGTTTGCCCAGTGTCTTTTGGCGACCGGGAAGTTTGAGCAGGCTGTGGAAGTTGTCCAGCGAGTGTCGAGGATCGAGGCTGAGGTAGTTCGGTTGCTCTGTTTGGTCCGATTGCAGCGTCTGGGAGCGGCGCGAAAGCAACTGGCCAAGTTGGAAAAGCGAACTCTCAACGACCAGCAACAGACCAAAGTCGGAGATGTTGCACTGCGTATGCTGTTCAACCTGGGAGATTTGAAGGGTGTCGACCGTTGGCGCTCCAAGCTGGCAAAAATGGATCGTTCGCCTTGGAACATGCTGGCGACGGCCTCTTTGGCAAGTTCGGCCTACGACTTCGGCGATACTGAGAGTGCAGCACATCTAGTCTCCGCCGGTGCTGCTTTGCGAGACCATCCACAGCACGGTTGGAAGTGGTACAACGCGGAGGGGTTGAGAGCTTTGAGCGCTGGCCAAGGGGGGCAGGCCGAACAGGCGTTCGGTTGTGCCCTGGTTCAATTCCGGCGGCAAATGACCCCGGTGCGAGCCAGCCTCATGTGGGCCAACCTGGTCTCGGCAGCTGAGCTCCGTGGAGATACTGTGCGGGCGGAGCGGGCCGCCAGGAACGCCTACCGGTTGGCAATGGGCTTCGAAGGTCCGCTGACCACCTCAGTACATCTCTATAACTTGGTGGAGGTTCTACTCAAACAGGGCAAGGTGGAGGGAGTCCGCGAACTGGTGGACGCCGCGGCCAAGGCCGATCAGTTGGCGGGGAATCTTCGGGCAGTGGTCCACGATGTCGAATTGCTGGCGCGCTATCACCTGACGCGGGGTCGTTCTGATCGAGCGCTCCGAGTGGTTGACGAGTTCTTGGTTCAAGAGACGTTCGAATGGCGGCGCCCAGTGCTGCAAGCCTGGGCGGCGCGCGCTCTGGGGCTGATGGGGAGGCCGGAAGACGCTGCCCAGCGCTTGCGTGACGGCGGAGAAGAGGGACTCACGACCTTCGATCTGGAGGAGATCCCTGCCGTTTGGGCGCTGGCTGGAGAGCGGCATCGAGCCCAACAAGCGATCGATGGGGAGACTTTTGAATTGTGGAGTGGCGCGCTGGCCGGGGTTCCGCTTAGTACTGAGTCCTGGGCGCGGATCGGGAGCCTGGGAGGATTTCGAGCTGCTCGGTTGATTCGCGATCTGGAACTGATGAGCCCCGGATACGTGCCGCGACGCCAGCGCTTGTCGGCGATCCGTAGTTTTCGCCAATTGGGTTTGGAACTGTGGGCTCGATTTGTCGAAGGGAATACCGGCGATGCTTGGTCTGCGGTCGCGGAGTATCTCGATCCCGAGACCGGCGGAGATATCGCGGCGCTTTTTTCCGGGACTGGATACGGGGATGTGCGTTTGGAATGGGATGGTCCAGACGCCGGGGTCTTGGTCGAAGGACAGGGAGGCCGAGAGCGTCAGACCTTGGACGCGGGTGCAGGACGGTTGATCTTGGACGCCGATCACGTTGACGCGCCGCTCAGAGCTTTGATGGGCTTGGTCGTTCGCGAAACCTCGCTGCGGCAGGCTACGGTCTCTCGGGTCGCCGGAGATCACGGTGGCATTGTTGGCGAGAGTCCGGCATTGTTGGCGGCGCTCGATCGAGTGGATCGGCTGGCTCGCTCTGATTTGCCAATTTTGATCTTGGGCGAAACCGGTACCGGAAAGGAACTGGTGGCTAAGTGGGTGCATCAACGCAGCCAACGCGCCCAAGGTCCGTTCGTGCCGGTCAATTGCGCCGCAGTCTCGGAGTCTCTGCTGCTGTCGGATTTGTTTGGTCACGTCAAAGGAGCGTTTACCGGCGCCGAGAAGGACCGCGCTGGACACTTCGAGAGTGCCAATCGTGGAACAGTGTTTTTGGACGAGGTTGGGGATCTTCCGTTCGACGCACAGGGACGATTTCTCCGCTTGCTGCAAGAATCGGAAGTCATGCGTTTGGGGGAGAGCCGAGTTCGAAAAGTGGATACCCGGGTGGTGGCGGCGACTCACCGTGACTTGACCCGCATGCTTGACGACGCAACCTTTCGTCAGGACCTCTTCTACCGTTTGCACGTCGGCCGGGTTGAGTTGCCACCGCTTCGAGAGCGGGGGCAAGATGTGATCTTGATCGCGCGCCATTTCTTAGCTCAATGGAGTCGTGAAGATCGGGCGTTTCATCTCGAGAGCGAGGCGGTGACCAAGTTGCTACGCCATCCTTGGCCGGGCAATGTCCGAGAACTGGAGAATGTGTTGCGCTTGGCCACGGCTTTAAGTGACGACGGCCGCATCGCCGCTGACGATCTGGAGTTTTCCCAGCCCGATGCGCCACCGCGCACCGACTTTCAAGTGGAAGTCGATCGGTTTCGCAGGAAGTTGATCGAAGACGCCCTCAAGCGCACAGGCGGCAATCAGGCGGAAGCTGCCAGATCGGTGGGGTTGACCCGCCAGGGTCTCTCCTATTGGATTCGCAAGCTAGGGATCAGGGTCTGATGGCTCGCTACGCTCTGCGTCGACTTCTGCAGGTCGTTCCGCTGGCACTGTTGGTGGCCACGGCGGTGTTCTCGTTGATCCATTTGATTCCGGGAGATCCGGTGGCGATGATGCTGGGGGAGAGTGCCCGGGCGGCGGATGTCGAGGCGATGCGCGCCGACTTGGGCTTGGATCAACCCTTGGGCGTGCAGTACCTGTCTTTTCTCAAGGGGCTGGTTCGCGGCGATCTTGGGCAGTCGTTTCACTACCAACGTTCGGTCTCCAGTCTGCTCTGGGAGCATTATCCGGCGACCCTGGAACTGGCTCTTGGGAGTCTGTTGGTGGCGGTGTTTCTGGCGGTGCCTCTGGGGATTGTCGCGGCGATCTATCGGGGTCGCTGGGTCGATCACTTGGCCCGCGTGATCTCTCTGCTCGGAGTCTCGACCCCCAATTTTTGGCTCGGCCCGATCTTGATCTTGCTGTTTTCGATTCGCGCCGGTTGGTTCCCGGTCTCCGGTCGCGGCGGACTGGCTCATTTGGTGCTGCCTTCGATCACCCTGGGAACCGCGTTGGCCGGCCTGTTGGCCCGGATGGTGCGCACTGCGGTGGCGCAGGAACTTCCCAAGCCCTACATGATCACCGCGCGCGCCAAAGGGGTCGCCCACTCGGTGGCGGTTTGGCGTCACGCCTTTGCCAACGCCCTAATTCCGGTGGTTACGGTGATCGGTCTGCAAACCGGCGCCCTACTCACCGGAGCGATTATCACCGAAACCATCTTTTCGTGGCCTGGCCTGGGCCGCTTGCTGATCCAGGCGATTCGCCTGCGCGATTACCCGGTGGTGCAAGGTGGGGTCCTGCTGATGGCGATTACTTACCTGGCGGTCAACCTGATCACCGATTTGCTCTACGCGCTGCTCGACCCAAGGATTCGCTATGGCGAGTAAGCACCATCGAGCCAAGGTTTCGGCGCCACTGTGGATCGCCGCGGTGGTGGTCCTGATGGTGTTTGCCGCGGCACTGTTGGCTCCCTGGATTGCGCCCGAAGACCCATTTCACCAGGAACTGGGCAGTCGCCTGGATGAACCCAGTTTAAGCAACCCGTTGGGCCGCGATGAACTGGGGCGAGATGTTTTCTCCCGTCTGGTTTATGGCGCTCGGGTGTCGATGATTGTCGGAGTTTCGGTGGTGGTCCTGGCGTCGTTGATCGGCTGTTTGGTCGGCGGCATCGCCGGCTATGTCGGAGGCCGTGTGGATGCGGTATTGATGCGCATCAGCGACGTCTTCCTAGCCTTTCCCGGAATCTTGCTGGCGATCGCCTTGGTGGCAGTCTTGGGTCCAGCCCTGGAACACTTGATCCTGGCTTTGGTGGTGATCGGTTGGGTGGGCTACGCCCGACTGGTGCGTGGTCAGGTCCTCAAATTTCGCGAGGAAGAATTTGTCTTGGCGGCTAAGGCGGCGGGCACCAACGGGGCTTGGATCTTGCTGCGCCACGTGTTTCCCAACGTCATTCCCTTGCTGGTGGTGCAGGCCAGTCTGGGACTTGCTTCGGCGATTCTTTCGGAGGCCAGCTTGTCGTTCTTGGGGCTGGGGATCCAGCCGCCAACCGCTTCTTGGGGTGCTATGATTAGTGCCGGTCGAGGCCATCTTTTGGACGCTCCCCACCTAACAATTTTCCCAGGCGTGGCGATTCTGGTCACCGTAATGGGACTCAACTTTCTAGGGGACGGAATGGTGGAGTGGTTGGAGCCCTGGGGCAAGAGTGAATCTTCTTCCCGTTCCGTTTGAGGCCGCCGAAGATCGGTGGCGGGAGACAAGATATGAATATTTCTGTGGGCGCACCAGCGCCGGATTTTTCGTTGCACAACTCGAATGGTGAAGTGACCACCCTGTCGGACTACCGTGGAGAACAGAACGTGCTAATTCTGTTTTTCCCCTTGGCATTCAGTGGGATTTGCACTGAGGAACTGTGTTCGCTGCGCGACAACCATGGTCAATATCAAGACCTCAACGCCCAGATTCTGGGGATCACTGGCGACAGTGTGCCCACTCTCAAAGCTTGGGTCGCCGCGGAAGGCTTCCCATTTCCGCTGCTGTCGGATTTCAACCACGAGGTGGCCCCTCAGTACGACTCTCTCTTCGAAGAATTGGCCTGGATGAAGAATGTCCCCAAGCGGTCGGCGTTTGTCGTTGACAAGCAGGGGGTTGTGCAACACGCCGAGGTGGGTGCTACAGCGGCAGACTTACCTGACTTTGAGGCGATTCGTGCAGTGTTGGGTGGTTTGAGCTAGAAATCCGCCGGATCCCGAGGTCTGCCACTGGATCCGGCTTGACCGTAGCTGTCGAGCCACCAGCCCCCTAGTTGGCAAGGCTGACCTGGATGGAGCTTTCTTTCTGCATAAGTTCAGAAACAAATGGCACTCGTTCAATGAGGAGTGTCGATGAGCATGAGGTTGATCAGAGGGCGTTTCCAAGGCCTGGGACATCTTCGTCGAGTGTGTCCTAAAGTTAGTTGAAATTTGAAACGGCTCCTCAACCCGTGATTTGATGGAATTTCCAAGAGGCCATCAAGCCACAACGAGAAAAGGAGCCGATAGATGAGTGTTTTACATAGAGTCAAGAAACGCAAGAAGAATCGCAAGCTGGGTGAGGTCGAAGTCGTGAGCCACAGCCACTACGCTGCTCTTGAACTGGACACCAAAGTGGATCTAATTCGCTCTTTGGTGCCAATAGGTTTGATGCACATCCATGAGTTGCTGAACCAGGAAGTGACGTCTCTAGCAGGGGAGCGATACGCGCGCAAAGAGTCATCAACACAAGGTCGGCGTCACGGGAGTAACCCCGGCACGGTGGGCCTTGCTGGCCAACGAGTGCCGATCCAAGTGCCTCGGGTCCGCAGTGTTTCAGGGGGAGAGATTCCACTCTCGAGCTACGAAGCCCTGGGCAACGACCGGGAGGCCAACGATCTACTCCTAAGGCGGGTGCTCTACGGAATCTCATGCCGTGACTACGAAGCGGCAGCGGAGTCGATTCCAGGTGCCATCGGGCTGTCTAGCTCGACGGTCTCGCGTGGCTTCATTGAGGCCAGCGCAGCCAAGCTCAAAGAGTTTCAGCAACGCGACCTCGGTGGAGAGGATGTGGTTGCTCTGTTCTTGGACGGTAAGACGTTTGCTGACACCACGATGGTAGTGGCTTTGGGCATCACGGCCAGCGGAGATAAACGCTTCCTGGGCTTTGTCGAGACGGGTACCGAGAACGAGAAGGTGTTGACGCCCTTTCTGCGCTCACTCATCGAGCGAGGTCTCGACATTTCCCAGGGCTTGCTGGTGATCATTGATGGTGGCAAGGGATTACGCTCGGCCGTTGCCAAGGCGTTTAAGGGTCGAGCCCTGGTGCAACGCTGCCAGTGGCACAAGCGTGAGAACGTGGTCAGCTATTTACCCAAGGGAGAACAGGCGCTGTGGCGCCAGAGGTTGCAGCGAGCTTACAACCGACCAGAATACGAGGAGGCTAAGACTGCGCTTGAGGAGCTCCGCCACGAGCTGGAAGATCGCAACCAGTCAGCGGCGGCCAGCCTGAGAGAAGGGCTGGAAGAGACCTTGACGCTGCATCAACTAGGACTCTACGGGGTCCTGGGTCGCTCGTTTAAAACTACCAATTGTCTTGAGTCGATCAATGCAGCTGTCGAGGCCCGCTGCGCCAAGATCGACTACTGGAAAAATTCCAACCAACGGCAACGCTGGCTGGCCACCGCACTGCTGGATATCGAACCGCGGCTGAGACGAGTGATGGGCTACCGTCACTTGCCGCAACTACGAGAAGCCTTGATGAGGAAACTGAAGATCGAAAACAAGGAAGTGGCCGCAAGAGCGGCCTAAATCAACCGGAGCCGTGAATTGTTTCAACTAGGAATGGGATTGACTCTCTTCGTCATCTAGGGGTATCTTGGGTCATGACCCAAGATAGCGCTGAGAAACGTATCCGCGCATTGAGATTCTGGCAGGAGCATGGGATCGATGCAGCGATCGATGCATTTTCGGTCAGCCGGAGGACTCTGTACCGCTGGAAGTCTCGTCTTGGTAGGTGCAAAGGAGAGCTAACCTCTCTAAACCCTCAATCAACAGCTCCGAAGAAAAGAAGACGGCGCAAGTGGCCAGCTGAGGTGGTCTCTGAGATCGGTCGATTGCGGGTCAAAGAGCCCAATCTTGGCAAGGACAAGATCTATCCGCTGTTGAAACCCTGGTGTGAAGTAAGGGGAATTACCTGCCCCTCGGTGAGCACCATCGGCCGCATCATTGGCGATGCTCCCGACAAGATGCGCTTGGTGCCTCAAAGGATTGATCGCCTGGGTCGAGTGAAAGCAAAACGAAAGCGTAAGCCTCGCAAACCTAAAGGAACCAAGGCATGCTCGCCTGGCCAGTGGGTGGCAGTAGATACCATCGAGCGATTCTGTGATGGCCAACGCCGGTACTTGATCACTCTGACCGATGCCGCCAGCAGCATGAGTCTGGCAATAGCCACCAACTCCCACACCTCGAGCACGGCAGCGCGCTTTCTGGACCTGAGCCTTGATGTCTTGCCATTTGCTGTTACTACGGTGCTCTCAGACAACGGTAGTGAGTTTCAAGGAGCCTTCGACAAGAAAGCTGCTGAGGCTGGAATCAAACGCTGGTACACCTACCCCAGGTGCCCGAAGATGAACGCCCAAGCCGAGAGATTCAATCGAACCATCCAAGAGAAATTCGTTGACTACAACGAAGACTTGCTCTTCACTGACCTCCAAGCTTTCAACCAAAAACTCTTCGACTGGATGCTCTGGTTTAACGCCGAAAGGCCCCACTGGAGCCACGGACAAAGACCACCGCTACAATACGTAGCTGAACATACCGATCAGTGCCAAATGTCATGGACGCATACACTTTCTTGTTAGGTAGGTGTTTCCTGAGTACACTTCTCTCGCTTGTGATAAACCGAGCGAACAACATTGAAGGCTGAATACACGGCCGACCGTGCGGGGTTGCTGGCGTGTAGAAGCCTAGAAGCGGCAGTCAGCGCTCTTGTGAAGGTTCATTTCTGGGGACAAGAACTTGATGTCGAGAAGTACTTGAAGAGGGCTGAAGCAGCCCTGGAGGATCCGATGACACAACTAAGCGAGTACTTTTCCGGGCGCCCCTATCTGTCCAATCGGATAGGCGAGCTTCGCCGATTCGCTGGTGAAATGAAGTTGCGAGACGTTCTGTGAGTGCCCGGTCTCCGTGGTGGACGGCAGCTCTGATCGTCCTCGGCCTCCCCTATCTGCCAACGTAGCTGAGACACTTGGCACACGTCCATGCGCTTGATGGAAATCGCGTGGAGACTCTCGACATCCTGGATGAGTTACGGCAGAAGCCCGAGACCGAGTACGTTTCCTTCTTGTGCTATGCCTGGGTTCATCTTGGCTTGGGTGAGAGCGAAGAAGCTCTGGGTTGGTTCGAGCGGGCTTTTGAAGAAAGCTTTAGTCCGTACCATCTTTTTCTGGGCGACTCGGCTTACGACCAGATTCGGGGTACTGAGCGTTTTCGCCAACTACTCGCAGGGACGGATCGGAGCGCTGGGCGACGGTTTGAGCTGCGATCCCATGGTCGAAAATCAAATCAACTGCAGGTTTCGTAGCTCCCCTGATCGAAATGGAAATGATCCCTATGGAGGGTGTTGTAGTCGGGGCCGAGAACGGCGTTGAAATGATCGCAAGCTCGGTCGTGAATACGATCTAGAAAACGACCTTTGGGTGACCTCTTGCCCCAGTCTCTGAGGACGCTAACTTCCTCGCCGTTGGCGAGAACGAAACCGGCGATGTCGAAGGCGTTGGCAGTGGCGTGCTCGCTGCGTCGCCCGTTGCGCTCGTTGTTGATGTTGCGGCAGGAGTAAGTACCGTAGTGGCGGACTTGAGCGACCCTAGAGCCGAGCATCTCTTGAGCCAAAGGCTGCAGCGCGTGCCGCTCCCACAGAGCAACCCCGGCGAGCATCGGACAAGTCAAAGTAACGTCTTTGCCCCAAGTGGCGAGGGATTGATCGAGTCGGCCAACGCCTTCGAATTCGCAGCCTGGACCCTTGACTTCATCCGGTAAACGCTCGATCTCAACACCTGCATTCTGCAGAGCCGCGTAGCATTGGTCGGTGTTGGCGAACTGCAGCTTCCATTCGGTAACGAAGGTAGGCTTGTCAGTGAGATCCAAAGGCTCGGCGAGGTTGTAGTTGGCGGGGGCGCATTGCAGATACAACAGTCCGATGAGGATCGTCACAACGGCGACGACCGCGCGACGGATTGCGCGCATCCTGAGCTTCTGTCTGGTTCGCTGAGATTTCGTCACTTAAGAGCTGGCAGTCCAGACCCAACCTCGCGTCAGGTCGCTAACGGGGATATTAACCTTGAAGACAGCTCTGAGGTTTACCCTAGCTCCTGGAAAACTGTCGTTGCAGTCAAGGCGTCAATGGCGGGAAGAGATCGGGGGGGCGGCGGTGATGAGTCGCCTGCTCAAAACCGTAGGCGATTTCGATCAGCGTACCCTCAGCGTAGCGGCGCCCGAGGATCTGTAGTCCCGCCGGTAAGGCGCCGTAGCTGGCTCCCATCGGCACGGTGACTGCGGGCATACCGGTGGCAGGGGCGATCAGTTGGCTGTTGTCGCCTTTGTAGCCCTCGATAGGCTGGTCCAGATCGGCCGGTGGGTGGGTCCAAGTGGGGTAGAGCAGGGCATCGACCTCGGCAGCGTCCATCGCCACCAGGACGTCATCGTGGAACGCGCGTCGAGCGGGGTGATCGAGGTAGAACGCACAGGGTTCCGGCCAATCTTCGGGTGCGACGTCAAACGAACCGGTGCCGTAGAACTCAAAGGCCGGCTGCGTGTAGGCCGAAGCGCGGCCGCTCTCATGCGCCTGCATCACGTCCAGCAAAGGTGCCTGATCACCCAAGGACTTCAAGTACTGGTGGACGTCGTAGCGAAAGCGCGGGCAGTAGGGGTCAGCCTCGAAATGCGCGTCGAGGTTGGGAATGGTGATCGGGTCGACGATCTTGGCACCGGCGGTGGCCAGGTCCTGAATCGCCTTGTCGAACAAGGCTAGGACTTCGGAATCGCTGTCATCTGGATCTGCCAAAGCACGCAAGACCCCCAGGCGAGCGCCCTTCAAGCCATCGGCGTTGAGAAAGACTAGATAGTCGTTTTCTCGTTTGTCCGGCTCGGTTGCCGGATCGTTGGGGTCGTGTCCGGCGATCACGTCAAAGATCCGCACACCGTCCTCCACAGTACGGGTCATCGGGCCGGCGATGTCGCGGTCGAATGCCAAAGGAATAACGCCGTCGCGGCTGGTGAGGCCGATGGTCGAACGAATGCCAAACAAAGCTAGGTGTGAGGAGGGGCCGCGGATGGAATTGCCGGTGTCGCTGCCCATGCCGGCGACGCCGAGGCTGGCTGCCACCCCGGATGCCGTGCCGCCACTGGAACCAGCCGGAACGCGATCCAATGCATAGGCGTTAGCGGTAATGCCTCGGGTGGAACTCTCGGTACGGCGTGGGCTGAAGGCCCACTCGGCCATGTTGGTCTTGGCCAGCACGATTGCGTCAGCTTCCCGCAACTTGCGCACCATGAAAGCGTCGTCGGGCGGCAGGCTGTCGGCGAGCACGATCGAGCCGCCGGTGGTTGGTAGATCGTGCGTGTCAAAGTTGTCTTTGACCAGGATCGGTGCGCAAAACAGCGGCCCCAACGAGCCTCCCGCAGCGAGTAGAGTGTCGATCTCGTTGGCACGTTCCAGTGCGTGTGGGTTGAGCATCGAGATGGCGTTGAGGCCAGTGGATTGGTCGTAAGTATCGATCCTGTCGAGATAGCTCTGAACAATCTGGCGGCAGGAGAGATCGCCCTCGCGCATCGCCGTTTGTAGTTCTGCGATGGTGGCTTCGACCACGGCTATTTCCGACGTGGGTCGTTCGCGATTCTTCGTTTCTTGTTGCGCGCATCCAACGATTACTGAGACCGTGGTGACTGCGAAAGCGACGCGGAAGCGTCTTTGTGGTGAGCTGTTGAGCATTGCCCGAGGGTACAGGATTGGCGGCTGGCGATGGGCTGACGCGAGGTCAACGCGTTTGGGTCGGAGGCTGTTCGGTCATACCAGCGGTATGTAGGGCTTCGTGGATCAGGCGTGCCGCTGCCGTCCAGCGGGTGAGTTTCTCGAATCGTTCGGGGCAGATTCCGACAATGGTGATGGCCATACCTCTCCATCGGGTTGGATCAGAGATGAGATTCTTGCCAACGTAATAGCAGGTAACCAAGATCAGAACCGTGTGATTGAAAACCTGCCAGGCAATCTGATGATTGGTGGCGTGGAGTGGACCACCAGGGTTAGGTCGGTCCAATCTCGTGTCTGGAGATGCAGGTAGCGCGGGGAGATCGGCAACAGGGCGATCAGTGCAAACAGGCAGACGAAGCCAGTCAGCTTGATTCGCGCCCTAATTGCGTCGGCGCCGGGTTGCTTGCTGGTTCGCTGATCAGGGGGCCGCTACCCATCGCGATCGCCGCCGGGTGCTGCTGGCTGGGCAACCGCAATGCTGCTTCCTAGGTCGTCGCGAAGTCGGCCATGAAGGCTGTCTTCCGGGAGTTTTTGGAGTCTGTTTCGGATCCGCCCAATGCCCTTGGCGGGCAAGGCGAAGTTACACACCGGATCGCCAGGTTTGACGGTCGGTAGAGTGGTCAGGGAGAGGATGACACCGTCTTTGGGTGCGACCACTCGACCGCGTTCTACACCCAACAGGGTAGAGCAGGTGGCGATCGGTTGGCCTTCTTCGACCACGTCTCCCAACGAGGTGTGGAATTGGAGTAGACCGCCAACATCCGAACGCAACCACTTGGTGGCCTCGACCCGTGCTTGGTAGGCTGGTACCTGGCGCTTCCCTGCGACCATCCCTAGCTTCACCAAGACGTTGTACACACCGCGCACTCCGAACTCGACCACCGCCGGTTCGATCTTCCATACCTCGCCGGCCTCGACCAGGATGGTCGCGTGTCCAGCCTCGGTGGCGCTGCGTCGCAAGGTACCGGGGATCCCGTGGCTCTGTACGACCAAGTTACTACCAAACGCGATCGCCAAGCGATCGACCTTGGGGTTGTCCAGATCGCCGCGAACATTGGGAAAGTTGGTTCGTTGTACCGCGGCAGTGTGGAAGTCGATGCAGTAGTCGGCTTTGGACACCAATTGTTGGAAAACGGTGTGGGCGACGCGGCGGGTATAGCTGCCGGATGCGGTGCCCGGAAAGTTGCGGTTGAGATCCCGTCGGTCGGGCATATAGCGGGTTTTTCGCTCCAAGCCGGGAATATTGACCACCGGCACCAGAACTAGGGTTCCCGCTTCAACCACAAACGGAGGATTGAGTAGCAACTCCCGGATGATCCCAGTTCCGTTGAGCTCATCGCCGTGAATCGCCGCTGTCAGCAGCACCACCGGTCCAGATTTCTTGCCGCGAACGACGCGAAAGGGCAGCGAGGTATCGGCGCCGGCGTAGCTCTGGGAAATGGTGATCGACAGATCGTGGGTTGTACCGGGAACAATGCCTATTCCGGCGAGTTCGATTTTCTTTTTCTTGCGCAAATTAGGATCTTTCAGGGTCTGTGGCGTTTTCGGGCGTTGTCGGTAGCTTGCGAATGCGCGACGGTTTGACGTCGGGTAGGAAGCTTTTGAGGAACTCCAACTTGCCGAAGCAAAGCAGCCGGTCGTTGTGCTCCAGAACGCGGGACCCAAGAGGGTTGGGGATCACTTTGCCCTCACGGTGCAGAGTCAAGACCCGTCCGTCCCGACCGCGCAAGCCGCACTGGTCGATGGTCTTGCCTTCGAGCCCTGACATTTGCCCGACCGGAAATTCGACTACGCCGTAGCCGCGGCTGACGGTCAAGCGCTGGCGTAGATCTAGTTCTGGGATCGCGACGTGCTCCTGGATGTACTCAACGATCGCTCGCGCAACGTCAATCCGCGTGGCTTTCTCGATTCCTTCCAGGCCTGGCGAAGAGTTGACCTCCATGACTTGGGGCCCGGTCGAGGTCTCCAGCATGTCGACGCCGGCCACGCGCAGTCCCAGGATCTGGGCTGAGCTGACCGCGGTCTTTTCGTATTGCTCATCGAGATAGACTGGTTCCGCTTTGCCGCCGCGGTGGATGTTGCTACGAAATTCGCCCCCTTGGGCAATCCGGCGTTCGGCGGCAACTACCCGATCACCAACCACAAAGGCGCGGATGTCGCGTCCCTTGCTCTCGGCGACGAACTTCTGGATCAAAACGTGTTGACGAGCGCTGTGCAAGGTCTCAATGACTGCACTGGCGACATCGACCGTGTCGGCGAGAATCACGCCCACCCCTTGGGTCCCCTCCAGCAGTTTGATCACCACCGGAGCTCCCCCCACCCGTTCGATGGCTGGGAGCACGTCGCTGCGCCGACGAACAAACTCGGTGAGCGGAATGCCGATGTCATGACGACTGAGGATCTGCAGAGAACGCAGTTTGTCCCGGGAGTCGGAAATCGCAGTCGCAGAGTTGGCGCAAAAGACCCCCATTTGCTCAAATTGCCGCACCACAGCAGTGCCGTAGAAGGTCATCGAAGCGCCGATGCGTGGAATCACCGCATCGTACTCGGGCAGCGGTAATCCGCGGTAGAAAAGATCGGGGATCCCTTGTTCCAGGGAAATGGACATGCTGAGAATGTCGAGTACATCCACTTGATGGCCACGATTCACCGCGGTTTGCGCCAGGCGGCGCGTGCTGTAACAGCGCGGTGCGCGGGACAGAACAGCCAACCTCATTTGCCAAGGACTCCGTTGTGTTCAATTCGGGTTGGTAGGGATCTTGGTTGGAGCATTGCGAAGGCCAAGGGATTGAAGTTGCGGCGAAGAAGTGATTCTTCAGCATCGCTGGCATGGGTGCAATGGTATTCGACGGGAGCGCTCGGTAGGGCTAGCGGTGGCTGAACTTCGTATCTCCCAGCGAAGACGGTTGCTCTTGACCTGAAATGCTTGAGAATGAATACTGATTGCTGATGAGTTTGTTGAGACACGGCACAGTTAGCGGGATTGTTGTGGTTACTGCCATGGTGATCATGATCGCAGGCTTGGCGATACCCCTGTGTATGGGAACCACGATGATGCAGGGCTGCCCGATGAGTTCCGCGGTTTCGCAGATGAGCCACTCGGGTTTGGGTGTTGCGGAGGCGATGCCGACCACCGACTGCCACGGGATGGCCAAGCAGTCGATGGATTGTTGTGACATCGACCCGAGCGAAGGTCCGATCGTGGTGGCCTCTCTCGCTGACCCAGTGGCCACCAGCTCGCCGCAGGCAGAACTGCCGATGGCTCAGCCGAATCGCCCCAACCGCTTGTTGGCGAACACTGACGTTTCGCTGATTCCTAGCATCAATCACCCCCACCTGTATTCCAGTTTGCTGCTCTGATTCCTCTTCGGTTGGAGTCCGTTTACCCACGCTCTGTGGGTGAACCAACCGGTACGGAGGCATCATGGGCAAATTTGCTGTCGTTGCTGCAGGATTAATCTTGATCTCCCAGTTGGGGGCAATAGCTGCTCTGGGAGACGAACGAGAGGGCACGCCATCTCAAGGTAGCACTGGGCCTCTGGAGGGCACCAGGTCCCGGGCGGTGATGGTGGTCAACGCGGTCGAGGATTCGCTATTGCGGAATCTGCTGCGCGAAGTTGTGGCGGCCAATCCACACCTAGAATTTGCTACGGCGGAGATTAGGCTGAACGAGAAGTTGGCATTGACCGTGGCACTTTTCGACGATCCGATCATTGATTGGTCGCTCTTTGTATCCAGTCCTGAAACCAGAACTGGACCTCAGATCGGCAATATCTCAGTGATGCAAACGCTGCCCCGGCGCGGAACGCGTGCTTTGGAACGAAGAGTCGCTGCTGCAAAGTCCTTGGGGTCGCGTTATCGCCGGGAAATGACGGCGTTGCAATTGATCACTCGTGCTCGGGAGCTTTACTACGAGCTGCTCTTTGTTGACCATCAACAGAAGATATTGATGCACAAACAGGAGCACTTGGATCAGCACGAAGAGCTGGCCCGTGCGCGCTATTCCACCGGGGTCGGCCGAGGCCAGGATGTACTCAAGCTGCATGCGGAGATATCTGAGGTTGAGAACCAGCTGCTCTTGCTCAAGGCTCGAGAGTCGTCGCTATCGACGCGAGTGAATCAGCTTCGGCGGCGAAGGGGGAGCGTTCGAGTTGAACGTAAACCACTGGCAGTCGGCATGCTCGGGGTCGACGAGCCTTCCGACCGTCCAATTGAAGGCAGCTTGGAGATCGACCCCAGCCAGGCAGATCAATGGCTTCAGGTTGCTCGCTTGTGCCGCCCTGAACTACAGGTGGTGGATGCCAGTATTGAAGCGGCAACAGCCTCCGTCGAATTGGCTGAGAAGGCCGAACAGTTAGAGCTGTCTCTGGGGCTTGGCTATACCGTGGTTGGAGATCGAGATGACCGAGCTGGTCAGCTCTTCCCACCAGAAGACAACGGCGATGACATTGTGGCGTTCCTAGGCCGAGTACAACTTCCGGTACGTCGACGACAAAGTGCTGCCCGCATTGCGGCGACAGAGCAGCAGCGCGTGGTCGCCGTTACGGACAGGGAAGTGGTCGAGGCTGCAATTCAGGCTGAGGTAGAAGAGTTGCTGGCTAGCATCCCCTTGGCGTGGCGACGGCTGCGGGTTGCTGAGGATCTACTCCTCGTCCAATCGCAAGAATCATTGGCATCGGCGCGGGCGAGCTACGTTGTGGGGCGATCTTCCGTGCTCGACTTGCTGCACGCTGAACACGTTCTTTTTGAAGCTCACAGTGCGATTGTCCGCGCCCGCGCAGACTATGAAATTGATCTGGCGCGCTTGGAAGGCTCCCTAGGTACTTCGTTGTCCAGGGTGACTGCGGCGGATTTTAATGTTGCCCAGGAGTGTGCCTCGTGAATGACCAAAATCAAGACAGAGAGCGATCCATGCCCAAGTGGTTGGGAGCAATCTTGTGGATGACTGTCGGCTTTGCTGGATTCTATCTACTGGCCTTGGATCCATTGGATTTCCACCCGCTGGACGATTGGTTCAAGCCTTCGCCTATAGGGACTGGGGAGCAAATAGCAGCGCCGGAAGACGCCGTGTTGTTTTACCGCAACCCGATGGATCCCACCATCACTTCGCCGGTGCCCACCCAAGACGATATGGGTATGGACTACGTTCCGGTTTATGCCAGCGCTGCTGATGCTGGGCCGAGCAGCGCCAGTACGGTAACCATCGATTCTGGAGTGGTGCAGAACATCAACGTGCGCACCGAGGTTGTCGAGCTGCGCAATTTGGTGGAAGAAATTCGCACCGTGGGTTCGCTGGGTTTTGACCCAGAACGTATGACGACGGTGACGCCCAAGTACTCGGGATGGGTGGAGAAGGTCTACGTCAATTACGTGGGCGAGCCGGTGCGGCGCGGCCAGGCACTGTTCGAGATTTACTCGCCGGAACTGGTGCAAACCGAGCAAGAGCTGCTCTCGGCAGTCCGCTACGCCGCCAGGTTCGAGGACAACACGCCGGACGCCAAACGCCGAGCCCATGCTTTGGTCGACGCGGCCCGGACCCGGCTCTCGTACTGGGATATTTCCCCCCGGCAGATCGCCAAGCTGGAACAGGACGGGGAGATCGCTCGAACCCTGATCGTGGTTTCGCCGACCAGTGGAGTGGTGATGAAACGCATGCCAGGACTCGAAGGAATGGCGGTGCAGCCGGGTATGGAGATATACCACATAGCCAATTTGTCGTCGCTTTGGTTGTCGGTGGATTTATTCGAGGAGCATTTGGCGGTGGTCGGTCTGGGGACCGAAGCGAAAGTGACTTTGGACTACTTACCCGGTGAGAGCTTCTACGGCGTGGTGCGGTTTCTTGAGCCCTCACTGTCGGAGCAAACCCGGACATTGAAGGCCAAAGTCGAGATCGACAACCGTGACGGACGACTGCGGCCCGGGATGTTTGCCAGTGTCGTGTTGTCGCCGACAGCGGGAGCTCCGGTAGTGACGGTCCCGGCGCAATCGGTGCTGCGCACCGGCCGCAGAAATGTCGTCATCGTCGCCTTGGGTGGTGGGCGGTTTGATGCCCGGGAAGTGGTGTTGGGTCGCTCCGGCCGGGGCTATTCCGAGATTGCCTCGGGCCTTGAGGCAGGAGAGCAGGTGGTGGTGTCATCGCAGTTTCTGATCGATTCAGAAGCGAATATCCAAGCGGTCATTCGGCAGATGACGGCGGAAGATCCAGTGGATTCTGCGGCTGCCGCTGAGAGCAGAAGTGACGATTCGACAACGGATCACAGTGAGCTTGAAATGTCGAATATGGACTCACCCAGAGCGTCGGTTGGGGATGAACCCGAAAATGGCGATGCTGTGGAGGGATCCGCAGAAGATCCTGACGCTGGAATGGATGATTTGAAGGACGGCGCGACCAATGGCGGAGGCAACTGATGCTCAATCGGGTCATTGCTTGGTCCTTGCACAATCGCTTGTTGGTTGCGGTTGGGGTGGTGTTGGCGGTGCTGGCCGGCATCTGGGCGCTGTCTGTAACCCGCGTGGACGCGATTCCCGACCTGTCCGACGTACAAGTCATTGTCTATTCTGAGTTCCCCGGTCAGTCACCGCAGGTGGTGGAAGACCAGGTGACCTATCCGCTGACCACCAAGATGCTGTCGGTGCCGTTCGCCAAAGTGGTCCGGGGCTATTCGTTTTTTGGCTTCTCTTTCGTTTATGTAATTTTTGAAGACGGTACCGATCTCTATTGGGCGCGTAGCCGGGTGCTGGAGTACCTGTCGTCGTTAGCGGGTGATTTGCCCACCGGAGTCACACCTCAGTTGGGGCCCGACGCCACCGGAGTCGGTTGGGCCTTCATGTATACCTTGAACTCCCCGCAGCGGACCCTGGCGGAGCTGCGTAGTTTGCAAGACTGGTACTTGAAGTTTGGTTTGTCGGCGGTTGACGGAGTCTCCGAGGTGGCGTCGGTGGGCGGCTTTGTCCGCCAATATCAGGTGGAGGTCGACCCGGTTCGACTGCGGGCTTACAACCTGTCGCTCAATAAAGTGCGCAGCGCGATCCAACGTTCCAACGTCGAGGTCGGAGGTGGGTTGATCGAAATCGCGGAGAGCGAGTTCATGGTGCGCGGTCGCGGCTACATCCGCGAAGTTCGAGACTTGGAAAACGCTGTGCTCGCCAGTAGCCCAGGGGGTACCCCGGTGTTGCTCAGCGATGTTGCCACGGTGTCGATCGGTCCCGAGGTGCGGCGTGGTTTGGCGGAGTGGAACGGCGAGGGCGAAACGGTGGGCGGGATCGTCGTGGTGCGCTCGGGTGCCGACACTCGCAGCACTATCACGAGGGTTCGCGAACGACTGGCAGAACTCAAGAAAGGTTTGCCGGAGGACGTGGAGATCTCGATCGCCTACGACCGTACTGGACTGATTGAACGCTCGGTTGAGACCCTGACCCATACCTTGATCGAAGAGTCGGTGGTGGTGGCGCTGATTTGTCTGTTGTTCTTGTTTCATGTTCGCTCCGCGCTGGTGGCGATCATCTCGATCCCGGTGTCAATTCTGCTCGCGTTTGTGGTGATGCACTTCCAGGGGTTGGGGGCCAACATCATGTCGTTGGGGGGCATCGCAATCTCGATTGGAGTGCTGGTCGATGCTTCGATCATCATGGTCGAGAACGCCCACAAGCACTACGAACAGTGGCGTGGCGAACGAAGCCATTTCGAGATCATTTTGCGCTCCGCACAAGAGGTCGGACCGACACTATTTTTCACCCTGTTGGTGATCACCGTTTCGTTCATCCCGATCTTCACTCTGGAGGCGCAGGAGGGAAGGCTGTTTAAGCCTTTGGCGTTCACCAAGACCTATGCCATGGGTTTGTCCGCGCTGTTGGCGGTCACCGTGGTACCGGTGTTGATGTATTGGTTCGTGCGCGGGCGGATACGCTCCGAGGACCAGAATCCGGTGTCGCGATTCATGCGCTGGCTCTATCGACCGGTGGTTCGCTGGGCGTTGCGCTGGCGTTGGCTGGTTGTGGGGGCCGCGGTGGTTGTCTTGTTGGTCACCCTGGTTCCGCTGCAAGGGATCGGATCGGAGTTCATGCCGCCGCTGTGGGAGGGCGATTTGCTCTACATGCCGACCACATTGCCTGGGATTTCGATCACCAAGGCCAAAGAGATTCTGCAACAGACCGACAAAATCTTGGTTACCTTTCCCGAGGTCGAGACGGTGTTTGGCAAAGTCGGGCGGGCGGATACCGCGACCGACCCGGCGCCCTTGTCGATGATCGAGACCACCATCGTTCTGAAAGATCAGTCGCAGTGGCGCACCGGGCTGAGCAAGGACGACTTGATTGCAGAAATGGATGCGGCGATCCAGTTTCCTGGAGTCACCAATTCTTGGACCATGCCGATCAAGACCCGCATCGACATGCTGTCGACCGGCATCAAGACCCCGGTTGGCATCAAGATCGCCGGGCCCGACCTACGCCAATTGGAGCGCATCGCCGAGCAGGTCGAAGCGGTGGTCAAACCTCTGCCCGGAACCCTGTCGGCCTATGCTGAGCGGGTGATGGGCGGCAACTACCTGGACGTCGAGATCGACCGCGAAGCCGCTGCTCGCTACGGACTGGCGGTCGCCGATGTCCAAGAGGTTGTGCAGTCGGCGATCGGCGGCATGAGTGTTTCCACCACAGTTGAGGGTTTGGAGCGTTATCCGATCAACGTACGCTACCCGCGCGAGTTGCGGTCGGATCCAGCCAGCCTGCGTGAAATTCTGGTGGCAACGCCCAGCGGGGCCCAGATTCCTTTGGGCAAAATTGCCAGCGTCGAGTTTCGCGAAGGACCCCCGGCGATCAAGTCAGAGAATGCTCGGCCCAACGCGTGGGTCTATGTTGATTTGCGCGGTATCGACATCGGCTCCTGGGTCAAGCGAGCGCAGCAGGAGGTCGCCGAACAGGTGCAGTTGCCGCCGGGCACTACCATTCTGTGGTCTGGTCAATACGAGTACATGCAGCGGGCGAGGGCACGGCTGTTGCTGATCGTGCCGCTGACGCTGGCATTGATCTGTCTGATTCTCTACTTTCACACCAAATCGCTGGTGAAAACCGCGATGGTGCTCTCGGCGATTCCGTTTTCCCTGGTTGGGTCGGTCTGGCTGCTGTGGCTACTCGACTACAACTGGTCGATCGCCGTCTGGGTCGGGGTGATCGCCCTGGCGGGTTTGGCGGCTGAGACCGGCGTGGTGATGTTGCTGTACTTGGACTTGGCCTATCAACGTTGGCGCGACCAAGGACAGATGACTTCCTACGCAGATTTACGCCAAGCGGTTGACCATGGAGCGGTGCAAAGAATTCGTCCGAAAATGATGACCGTGCTGACGGTGTTGTTTTCCTTGATCCCGATCCTCTGGGCCACCGGAGCTGGAGCCGACGTGATGCGCCGGATCGCGGCGCCCATGGTGGGTGGAATTGTCACTTCTTTTCTCGCCGAGTTGATAGTCTTCCCAGCGATCTATTTCATCTGGCGTTCACGAGGACTGCCTAGGTCTAAGACCTCGGGTTAGGATTTGCAACCGACGCTCAAGGATTCTCCAACGTGTAATTTCTAAGGAGTTACGATGACCAGAACACAGAATTTATTGAATTTTATCAGACCACAACCGTTGCGCGGGTTCGCTGCCATGTTGGCCGTGGCCTTGATGACGCTGTCGGGAGCTGCAGGGGCCAATCCTGACGAGGCGACCCACAGTCAGGAAGTGGAAAATCGAACGCGGCTCTACATCGAGTACTACGACACCATTGAGTTGACTGCGGAGCAAGAAGCGGTCAAAGAAGAAGCCCTGACCGCGATTCCCGCACCCTGCTGTTCCAACAACACCGCCTACA
Source organism: Candidatus Multivoradales bacterium (assembly GCA_965248055.1). Lineage (GTDB taxonomy): Bacteria > Acidobacteriota > Thermoanaerobaculia > Multivoradales > JAHEKO01 > CBDCXF01. The sequence continues at coordinate 930,214 of CBDFIJ010000004.1, read as the reverse complement.
CCTGTTGCTGTCCTTGCAACATGGCTAAGAGCTGGTGGGGGCTGACCCATTACCTGATTGCCGAGCAGGGAGCGAGCGCCGAACAGGTGCAGGTTGCTATCGAGGAGTGGATCGAGTTCATCAACCCGGATGGCTTCAGCGGTGATTCTTGTTATTCCGGTGGTTGTTCGCGAGCCTTCCATGACAATGGCTGTGGTGGCATGGACGCCGACACGCTCGTTCTCTAGGGATTTAGACGTAAAGCCACTGTTGGTCACAGGAAAAGTCCGTGTTATTTACAGAATAGTGACAAATGTCATGGACGCATACAGGTACGTGACAAATGCTCGAATTACATCTATACTCTTTGCATAGCCTCTATCTGGGCGGCGGGCCTTCCGCCGCCTTCTTTTTTGAGAGCTTAAGTAGCTGACTCTAGGGCAGCAGGTCGCGGACCATTTGCTGCAGTGCTGGGTAGTCGTTGATCAGCAGGCCCTGGTCGGTTTTGCTGACGATATTCAGTCGTAGCAATCCACCCATGGTACGAGCTACCGACTCTCGGGTGGTGCTGACCCGACTGGCGATGTCCGCGTGGACCGGCATCGGATCGACGATCGCAGATTGCCGGTCTTCTGAGACGATTGCCAACCGCAGCAGCTCCGCGTGTACCCGATTGCGTGCTCCCAAACTGGATAACTCCATGATTCTTTTGGTTGAGCGACGCAGCATGGTGGCCAGCCGGTGGAGCATGGCCTCGGAAACGCTGGGTTGGTGCGTCACCAGTTCCAAGAAACGCGAGCCGGGGATCAAGGCCACGGAAACATCGGTTTCGGCCTTGACTGCCGCTGAACGTCCTCGTCCATCGATCGCCGCCAATTCCCCAACCACGCTTCCCGGGTCGAGGATTTCAAAGCTGATATCTCGCCCGGCTGCCGACATGTCTACGATCCGCACCTGGCCGGTGAGAACAAAAATCACTTCATCAGAGTCGTCGTGGCTGGCGATGATTTCATCACCCGCTCGAAATTTTTCGACCTTGCATGCGTTCTCATAGTCGGCCCGAATAGGGGCTGGCAAAGAAGAAAGAAGGTCAATTTCGCTGAGATTGGGACTATCTGCAAGTCGAACTGTGGAACTCACTTTTGCCTCCGGCGTGGTGATAGGAGGGGGAATTGCACTGCCTCGCCGCCCCCCCGATGGGTTTACGTGCTATCCAGCACCCTGCCGGGATTATAGGATAGTTGCCAACAGCGATGGCATTTGTTCCGACACTTCCCCCAGAACAGTCCGATGGGTTGTTGCGTCGGCTCTACGACGCGGCTATTCGAAGGGCCGGTAAGGTCTTTCAAATTAACCGAGTGCAGAGTTCGCGGCCGAGAGTTCTGCAGGCTTCAACGCGACTCTATATGGAAGTGATGTACGGTGAAAGCTCGCTCACGCGTGCTCAGCGCGAGATGATTGCCACTGTCGTTTCAACTACAAATCATTGCTACTACTGACTGCGCGCCCATGGCGATGACTTCCGGGGTGAAGTCAAGAAACTGGGTGTCGCGGACGAAGAAGTGGATCGTCGGACCCGTGCCCTGCAAGAGGACTACAGACAAGCCGACTTGAGTTTATTGGATCGTGTGATCTGCGATTTTGCGGTCGATTTGACGCTCGATCCGGTCAAGATCGACGCTTCACGGGTTGAGGTGGTCACCGAGGCCGGGGTCGATCCGACGATGTTGCATGACATTGTGCAGGTCACCAGTTTGTTCAACTATTACAACCGGATCGCCGAAGGTACCGGAGTGGACTTGGAGCCGGAGTGGTCTGACGATCGCTCCGACACCGGCAGCTAGCGGGACCAGAATGCGGCTGATCTGCGCACTATTTGCTGGCACTTTCTTCCTAGGGTGCTGGTTCTTCTGAGGGCACCGGGGGACCGTCGCTGACAAAGGTCGGTCGTGGCTGAGTCTGCGGCGGCCAGGGCACCAACAGTCCGCCGGCGATTCCTTGGGCAGTTTTACGTCCGTAGAGCGACTCGACGACGTAGAGCGCCGCGTCATAGCTCTTGCGACCACCTTGTGAGGTGATCGCCGGTCCATCGTGGACGAACGACGCATTCACCCGTACATCCAGATCCGGGTAGCGCTGGGCGAGATTTTCGTAGTCGGTGGGGAAAGTTGTGCAAGAGAGGCCGTCCAGAAGGTTGGCTTCGGCGAGTACGAATGCTCCCCAACACAGAGACATCACATGATCTGCATCGGTTCCGGTCCGTCTCACCCATTCGACCACACCAGTCTTTTGTAGATCACTGCCGCGAGAATTCTCGGCGCTGGGAACCACCAGTAAGTCGATGTCGGGATGGTTGTCGAAGGTGAAGTCCGGAACGATGCGCAATCCCTCCGCGGTCGCTACCGGGTCTTTTGATGGTGCCACCGTGAACACCCGAATACCACCCTCAGCGTGGTACTGGACATGGTCAAACACGTCCCAGGGAGCAACCAGTTCGGTGCCGTAGGTCCCCTCCAATAGGAGAAACCCGGCGTTGATCCAGCTGTCGAGCAGCGGTCGTGACCCAGGTCGAGTGGTTGACGCGGAAGGTTGTTGCCCGGCCAGTCCGGTGGACGAACATTGGATACAAACCAGGCTGAGTAGAACCCCGAGAAGTGCCCGTGTGGCAAGGCTGTTGGTCATGCGGTCTCCAGAGTAGAATGGCACAACGATTGACCTGAGTTTCGCAGCCCAGATCGACCGGAAAACGAAATACTATCGGTACTTGTTACCGCTCAGTTGATATTCACTCGATAGGGAGTCTTAAGACATGCGATATAGCCCACTGTTGGTGCGACCGATGCGCGATGAAATGACGGAGATCGGCTTTCTCGAGCTGACCACCGCCGAACAGGTGGAAGAGTTCATGGACAATCAAGCGAACGAGGGAGCCTGGGTGGTGATCAACTCGGTTTGTGGCTGCGCCACAGGACAGGCACGTCCCGGTGCGCGGATGGCCGCGGATAGCGACAAACGCCCGCCCCATTTGGTGACCGTGTTCGCCGGCCAGGATCTGGAAGCGACGCAAAAGATGAGGAGCTATTTTGCCGACGTGCCGCCGAGTAGTCCGTCGATGGCGTTGTTGAATAATGGCGAATTGGTCTACTTTGTACCCCGACATCGGATCGAGAACCGACAGGCGACTGAGGTCGCCGCCGATCTTGAGGCAGCCTTTGAGCGGTATTTTTCGGTAGGGCTCGAAAGCTGAAGCGACAGAGTTATGGGTACCTTTCATCAAGATAAATCTCCGCTGCATGGAATCACCCTAGTGATCGAGACTCTCCAAGGGGATGCCATCGTCGGTCGTTGCGATGACGAGAACGAGACTGAGGTCATTTTGCTCGACGCCGACATTCACCGCACCAGCGATGAGATGTCGAGAGCCGAATATCTCGATCGCGCCGATCGTTTCGGCGTTTGGCCGAAACATGGCCGTGTGTTGATTCGGTGGGCTGACGTTGCCGGCCAGTGGCCTCTGGGAGAGCGCCCGGATTCAGAGTCGCAGGGGACGGAGCCCGCAAGATTGGAGACCTCAAAATTGGAGACCCAGTGAATTGGCTGGCGCTCGGTTTTTTCGGCTGTGCCCTCGGTGTGGCTGCCGGAGCTTTCGGAGCCCACGGTCTGCGCGATCGCCTCGACGTGGTGGCGATGGAGCAATGGTTGACCGCGGTCCGCTATTGGATGATCGCTTCCTTTGCTGTTGCGATATTGGGTTTGGCCAACCAGCGTGGAGTGGTCACCGGAGCCAGTGCTGGATGGGTGGCTTGCGGCGGTTTGATCTTTGCGGCTGCGGTTGGTGGCCTGGCCCTGGGCGGTCCGCGTTGGCTCGGAGCGATCGCGCCGATCGGTGGCGCGTCGATGATTGTCGGACTTGGTCTGGCTGCCTGGAAGATCTGGCGCGGTGCGGCTTAGTCGACTCTCGATAGCAGTCCCCTTAGGATGCCTAAAGCACAATAACAAGACAAGTAAATGGAGTAGTTGAGTCATGTCACACGCAGTTTTTTCGGTCCCGACTCCGATCAATGAACCGATTCGCGGCTACGCCCCAGGGTCCGCTGAGCGAACTTCGCTGCAGAGCAGAATCGAAACCATGCTCCAGGAGTCCTACGACATTCCCTTGATCATTGGTGGCGAGGAAACTAGAACCGGCAACACCGGTGGAATGCTTTGTCCCCACGATCACCAGCGCTCCTTGGGTCAGTTCCATCAGGGAGCTGATGGGGAAGTCGAGCAAGCCATCAATAACGGGATGGCTGCGTGGAATCAGTGGTCGGAGCTGGCCTGGGAAGACCGCGCGGCAGTTTTTCTCAAGGCTGCTGACTTGCTCGCAGGACCGTGGCGCGACACCTTGAATGCGGCGACCATGCTGAATCAGTCGAAGACGGTATTTCAGGCTGAGGTCGACGCCGCCTGTGAGTTGATCGATTTCTGGCGCTTCAACGTTCATTTTCAACGCCAGATGATGGAAGAACAACCATCTTCGGCACTGGGAATGTGGAATCGGGTTGAGTACCGAGCGCTGGAAGGCTTTGTCTTCGCCGCGACGCCTTTTAATTTCACCTCCATTGGCGGCAATCTTCCGACCGCTCCGGCCCTGATGGGAAACGTTGTCGTGTGGAAGCCAGCCTCCACCGCGGTGCTTTCGGCCTACGTCATCATGCAGATTCTGAAGGAGGCGGGATTGCCTCCTGGGGTGATCAACTTCGTGCCCGGATCAGGACGCAGAATCGGCGACCCGGTGCTCGCCAGCGCAGACCTGGCGGGGGTGCATTTCACCGGTTCCACCGCCGTCTTTCAGGGGATGTGGAAGACCATTGGTGGCAATATTGACCGCTACAAGACCTACCCTAGAATTGTCGGCGAAACCGGGGGTAAGGATTTTGTCTTTGCCCATCCGAGTGCCGACCCGCAAGCGCTGACCGTGGCCCTGGTGCGCGGAGCTTTCGAGTACCAAGGGCAGAAGTGTTCGGCGGCTTCGCGGGCCTACATCCCTCAGAGCTTGTGGCCTGAGATGCGCGAGCGTTTGCAGGCGATGGTTGGGGAGATCACGATCGGCTCACCCATCGATTTCAGCAACTTTATGGCTGCGGTCATTGACCAGTCCTCGTTCGACAATGTTGAGGGCTACTTTGCTTCGGTGCGAAACTGCAACGACATGGAGTTCTTGACCGGCGGCAAAGGAGACGACGAAATTGGCTATTTCGTGCCGCCGACGGTAGTGGTGAGCGAAGATCCAAAATCACGGCTGATGTGTGAAGAGATTTTCGCTCCGGTTCTGACGGTGCATGTCTACGCCGACGATCAGCTGAATGAGACGCTGGAGGTCTGCAACACCACCAGTCCTTACGCGCTGACCGGAGCAATCTTTGCCCGAGATCGGCGGGTGATTGTCGAGATGTCCACTAAGCTGAGGCACGCCGCGGGCAATTTCTATATCAATGACAAGCCCACCGGTGCGGTGGTTGGGCAGCAGCCCTTCGGCGGGTCCCGAGCTTCTGGAACCAATGACAAGGCTGGGTCGGCGGCTAATCTGATGCGTTGGACTTCGCAACGGGCGATGAAAGAGACCCTAGTTCCCCCGACGGATTTTCGTTATCCCCATATGGCTTAGGCTCTATGGACCTAGCCACCCATCGCGCGATCTCCGAGGAACTGTGTGGTCGAGTGACCGAGATCGGCGGCGGAACCGCCGTGGTGGTGTTAAAAACCACCGCAGCGATGGCAGTTGACGAGCAACAATTGGTACACGGTGGGTTTGTCTTTGGCCTGGCCGATCACGCGGCGATGGTGGCAGTTAATCACCCCTGGGTGGTGCTGGCTGGTGCCGATAGCCATTTCCTGAAACCCACAAGAGTCGGCGAATCGTTAATTGCCCGCGCCACCAGTGACCGGGACCCTCGGCGACCTCAGGTGGAGGTCGAAGTGGAAAGTGAGGGCCAGGTGGTCGCCCGTTTCGTCATGCGTTGTGCGGTTCTAGAACGCCACGTGCTGGCGGGAGTGGGCTCATGAGTGACGGATCGCTGGGAAAGAGTGTGTCGGAACCTGAGCCTGCGGAATTTGGGTCTGAAAAATCCAGTGCCGCGGAATCGAGGCCGCTCGGGGGAGTTCAAGTGGCCGAGGTTCTCGAGCGTTTCGGCGTACCGTTTCTGTTCACTCTTTGCGGCGGTCACATTTCTCCGATTCTGGTGGAAGCTGAGCGTCATGGGGTCCGGGTCATCGACGTTCGGGATGAACGCAACGCAGTGTTTGCCGCAGACGCGGTGGCGCGGCTCACGGGTATTCCAGGGGTGGCGGCAGTAACCGCAGGTCCGGGTCTGACTAACAGCATCACCGCGGTCAAGAACGCCCAGATGGCGGAATCGCCGGTGGTGATTCTCGGTGGGGCTACAGCCACCGTCCTCAAGGGGCGTGGGTCGTTGCAGGACATCGACCAACTGGCCCTGATGGCGCCGCACGTCAAATGGCAAACCTCGGTATCTCGGGTGCGCGATTTGGCACCGGCGGTGGAGGAAGCAATGTGGCGATCGGCGCACGGTGTCCCTGGCCCGGTGTTTGTCGAGTGTCCGGTGGACTTGCTCTATGGCGAAGAGACAGTTGCTAGGTTGTTCGCCTCTTCCATCAAAGGAAGCTCTTTGTCCGCTCGGGCTACCCGAGGTTATCTCGCCTGGCACCGGCGACGTCTATTCGCTGGTGTAGACCCGCAGCGAAATGGCCTCTGCGAGTTGCCAAGAATGGCCAAGGCCTCCACGAGACAACTGCAGGCGGTGGCGCGCAAGGTGCGCAAAGCCCAACGACCCGTGTTGTTGATCGGCAGCGGAGCGATGGCCGAGGCCGAACATGCGCATGATCTTGCGGCGGCGGTTCGGACCCTGGGAGTGCCTAGCTATTGCTCTGGGATGGCGCGGGGTCTTCTGGGGCCAGCCGATTTGCGCTTGTTTCGCCATCGACGCAGTGAAGCCTTGAAGCGAGCAGATCTGGTAATTCTGGCTGGTGTGGTTTGCGATTTTCGACTCAACTACGGGCGCCAGATCGCTGCCAAGGCGACCCTGGTGTCGATCCACCGCAGTGCAGAAACTGGGCGCAAGAACCGCTCGCCACAAATCTTGATTGAAGCGGACCCCGGTCGTACGGTGTGCGATCTGTCGCAACAGGTGCAGTGGCCCGGGGCAACTGGCGAAGGCAACGCCTGGGTCGATGTGCTGCGTGAGAGGGAGAGCGAACGGGAGCAGCAAATCGATCAACAGGCCAGTGAGACGACCAATGAGACGGCCAATGAGACAACTGGCAGCGCAGGGATCACTCCGCTGGCCTTGTTCCGCGCTCTCGATCCACTCCTCGACCTCGACAGCGTAGTGGTGGCCGACGGTGGCGATTTTGTCGGCACCGCTTCCTATACCCTGCGTCCGCGCGGACCCTTGAGCTGGCTAGATCCCGGGGCCTTTGGCACCTTGGGCGTCGGCGGTGGGTTTTCCTTGGGTGCCAAATTAGTGCGACCGGAGTCGGAAGTCTGGTTGATCTGGGGGGATGGGTCGAGCGCCTTCAGCCTTTCTGAGTTCGATAGCTATCGTCGTCATGGCCTGGGGGTGATCGCGGTAGTCGGGAACGACGCCAGTTGGGCGCAGATTGCCCGCGAGCAAGTAGAAATCTTGGGTGACGATTTGGCCACCGCCCTGCGCCACACTGACTATCACCGAGTGGCAGAGGGCTATGGTGGCAGAGGGCTGGCGGTAAACACCTTGGAAGAATTGGTCCCAGCGTTGCTCCAGGCCAAAGCTTGGGCGGCCCAGGGCGAGGCGGTGTTGGTCAACGTCCGGCTAGCCGCCAGCGACTTTCGCAAGGGTTCGATTTCTCTCTAGAGTGTCTCTTTTCTCTCGACTTTGTGACGATGACTGAGCCGACTGTCGCGGTCATTATTCCGACCTATAACCGTCGTGATTGGACCCTGCGCGCGGTCGAGTCAGTCGTCGCTCAAACTAGGGCCCCAAATGAGATTGTGGTGGTCGACGATGGTTCGACCGACGACACCGCAGAGGCGGTTCAACAAGAATTCCCCGAGGTTCGTGTAGGGGCGATCGAGCACGGGGGGGTATCGCGGGCACGCAACCACGGAGTGGATTCAACCACTTCGCACTGGCTGGCGTTTCTCGACTCCGACGACCAATGGCAGCCCGAGAAACTGGAAGTACAACTGCAGGCGATGCACCAGTCGGGCTATCGAATCGGCCATTGTGAGGAAACCTGGATTCGCAATGGCCGCCGGGTAAATCCGCGCGACCGGCACAAGAAGTGGGGCGGTTTCATCTACCGGCATTGTCTGCCGTTGTGCTGCATTTCTCCGTCGGCCGTAATCTTGGAGAGGTCTCTGTTCGAGGAAGTCGGTGGGTTTAACGAGTCGCTGCCAGCATGCGAGGATTACGACTTGTGGCTGCGTATCTGCTGTCAGCTTCCGGTGTGCTTTGTCGATCAACCGTTGGTGGTTAAGTACGGTGGGCACGACGACCAACTGTCACGAACCACGGAAGCTTTGGACCAATACCGAGTGATGGCGTTAGAACACGCATATCGAATTTCTGCGCTGAGCGCTGGGGATCGAGTGGCAACCTTGGAGACCCTAGTGGAGAAGCTGGAAGTGCTGTCTCCGGGAGCTCAGAAGCGTGGCCTGGCAGTAGCTAAGGTCTACCGCCGTAAGCTGCAGCACTACACACACCTGCTGGGCTTGGAGCGTCACTGGGTCTTGTTTTTTGACAGCTCGCTAGGAGGCTGGGTTGACCAAAGGGTGGCAAGCAGTTGAACGAGTTTCTTGATGTCGGCGTGGTGTGTGCCTTGCGCTGCGAAGGGCGTCCCTTGATTCAGCAACTGGGGCTGGAGTCCAGCGGGGAGCGGGTCTTCGCCAAAGATGGGGTTGCGCTCGCGATCAGCGGAGTTGGGATGATCAACGCTCAATCCGCGGTGAGGCGGCTGTCGGCGCAGGCAGATCGCGCGACCTGTTGGCTCAACGTCGGCTGTGCTGGTGGTATCGGCGAGATCGGTGAATTAGTCGTCGCCCATCGAGTGAGCACGGACGAAGGCGATTCTTGGTTTCCCCAGTTTCCGTTTCCGGTGGATCAAGCGACCGGCGAGGTCAGGACCGTTGCCCAGCCCGAGACACGCTATCCGGAACCGGTGCTCTATGACATGGAGGCGGCGGGGTTTTATCCAGAAGCACTCAAGCTTGTTTCGTTGGAACGGGTGCAGGTAATCAAAGTGCGAGTTGATGGGCCGGAGCAAGGGATCGATCAATTGGACGCCGGGGTCATCGAGCGGGCCATGGCCGAGCACACCTCGTTCCTGGTTGAGTGGGTCGAGAGGCTCGCCGAGGTGGCGAAGTCGGTGCGTTCTCGCCGACCGGATCGGTCGTTGGTCGCAGCCTTTCAGGATCGCTGGCGCTTTACCGCGAGCCAGCAAGTCCAATTGCAAAGGGCTCTAGAACGGATCCGCGCTCTGGAAATCGAGACCCCGCAGCCCGAGGAATTGAATGCAGATTCAGCCCGCGCAGCCTTGGCGCAACTTCGTGAGGCACTGAGTCGAGATGGTGATTCGGAGTCGGCTGGATGATTGAGACCATCTACCTGGAGCGCGAGGTTGCCGAGTATCCGCGCACCCGGAGAATCTTAGCCAAGCTACCCCGCGCCCGGGTGATTTCGATCGACCGATATGGCGAGATTCTCAACCGCAAGCGTCAAGATTTTCGGTTGCAGAAACAACAACCTGCGCTGATTCTGGCGCGCAAATTTGGCCGCAAGGTGCTGCCCGCGCCGCCGATCTACGCTATTGGTCACCAGCGTAATTTTTACTTTTCCCATCTACTGAACTGTCTCTACGACTGTCGCTACTGTTTCCTGCAGGGCATGTTTCGATCCGCTCACTACGTGCTGTTCGTCAATTGGGATGAGTTCACCACAGAAATTGATGCCGCTTGCCAGGGACAGGACTCAGTATGTTTCTTCTCCGGCTACGACTGCGACAGCCTGGCGCTGGATCGTTTGACTGGGTTCGTCGATGATGCACTGGATTTTTTTTCGGCACGACCCCAAGCGTTTCTTGAGCTGCGGACCAAGAGTGTGCAGCTACAGGCGCTGATGGAACGAGAAGCGATCGCCAACTGCGTGGTGGCGATGAGTTTTACCCCGCAGCCCGACTCCGACGCTTTGGAGCCGGGGGTCCCGACTGTCGAAAAGCGGCTGACGACCCTGGCCGGATTGGCGGAGCGTGGCTGGCCGCTTGGGCTGCGATTTGATCCCCTGATTTGGACTGTTGACTACCAGAAGCACTACGCGGCCTTGTTTGATCAGGTGTTCGCCACGCTCTCGGGAGAATCGATCCATTCGGTTTCCTTCGGTAGCTTTCGCATGCCGAAACCCTTTCTGCGCAATCTGGAAAAGCTCTATCCCGACGATCCGTTTCTTGCTCAGGAATTCTCGGCCCATGACGACGGGCTCGGTTTCGACCGGAGTCTGGAAACCGAGATGTTGCAGTGGTGCCGTTTTCAGCTCGAATCGCGGCTTCCGGCAGAACGGGTTTTCGAATGCTCCACCTTGACTCTTTCAGCCTAAGCGGAACCGATCGACGGTGGCGCGAGCGAGTTGTGCGTAGAATCCCACTAAATAGAATGGCAGTAAGTAGAATCACAGTGCGATGAGTCAAAAATACCGACAACCGGGTTACCAAGATGACGATGCTGGTGAGAGCCGCCGTGAGCCTGGGGTGCGTCGAGAACGAGGCGAGGCGCCCCGGGGACGCGGGTTGGGAGCTCCCGGAAGCAGTGTTTTCCGCTGCCGAGACTGTGGCGCGCACGCTGAGGTCAAGACTGGAGACAACACCGCGGTGTGCGACGGCTGCGGAACCGATCTGCACACCTGCACTCATTGTCGACATTTTGATACGGCCGCGGTCAACGAATGTCGGGTAGAGGCAGTCGAGCCGGTGGCCAATAAAGCCAAGGCCAACCAATGCAGCTCGTTTGAGGCTCGGCAAGCCATTGAGTCAGAGAGTGAATCCAAACGTGGTACCGATACCAAGTCGGCCTTTGACGAGTTGTTCAATTTTTAGAAATGCGTTTTCCTGACGCCTGTTAACACCCGTAGCAACGAAAGGCAAAAACCATGATTGAGCTGTTTGAACGTTGGATTGGCAGTGCCTCGTCTTTTGTCTGGGGCCCGTATTTGTTGATTCCGTTGTTACTGGCCACAGGAGTCTTCCTGACTCTACGGCTGCATGGCATCCAGTTCACCCAATTGGGGAAGGCTCTTTACCTAGGGTTGATCGTTCGCCGGGAAGAAGGAGCTGAGGGAGACATCTCCCATTTTCAGGCGCTGATGACGGCGTTGGCTGCGACCGTCGGAACCGGCAATATCGTCGGCGTCGCCACCGCGATTTCCCTGGGCGGTCCTGGGGCCCTGTTTTGGATGTGGATGACTGGTTTGTTTGGCATGGCGACCAAGTACTCGGAGGCGCTGCTGTCGGTGAAGTACCGCAAGACGGATGAGGACGGTGAGCAATCCGGTGGCCCGATGTATTACCTGGAGCGCGGTGTCGGCGGATCCTTCGGCAAGGTCCTGGCTGTAGCGTTCGCGATCTTTGGTGCGATTGCCGCTTTTGGTATCGGCAACATGGTTCAATCCAACTCGGTGGCTTCGGCGATTGATGGCGCGTTTGGCGTCAAGCCATGGATCACCGGAGTGGTGTTGGCGGTGATCGCCGGAGCGGTCTTGTTTGGTGGCATTCGTTCGATTGGCCGGGTTACCGGAGTCTTGGTTCCGGTGATGATCTTGCTCTACATGGCGGGTTGTCTTTGGGTACTCGTCGCCTTTGCCGAGCGCATTCCAGAAGCCCTGTCGTTGGTGTTTTCCAGCGCTTTCACCGGGTCCGCAGCGGTAGGCGGTGCGGCCGGGTCGGCACTTCGCTATGGGGTCGCCCGCGGGATTTTCTCCAATGAGTCCGGCCTCGGTTCGGCCGGGATCGCCGCTGCTGCTGCCCAGACTCGAACGCCAAAAACTCAGGCTCTGGTCTCCATGACTCAGACCTTCATCGACACCTTGGTGGTCTGCACTCTGACCGGGCTCGCTTTGTTGGTTACGGGCGCCTGGAGTGGAGGAGCCGAGGGTGTTGCGATGACCCAAGAGGCGTTTACCGCTGGCATGGGTGGAATCGGTGGCGTGGTGGTCGCGGTGTCGCTATCCATGTTTGCCTTTTCAACCATTCTCGGCTGGAGCTACTACGGTGAGAAGTGCCTCGAATATTTGCTTGGAGGACGCGCCGTGACTCCCTATCGCATGCTCTTTGTGGTCGCGATTTTCGTCGGCACGGTGCGTTCGTTGGGGTTCGTCTGGACGCTTTCTGATCTGATGAATGGACTGATGGCGCTGCCCAATCTGGTCGGTCTAATTCTTCTCGCCAAGGTGATTACCCGCGAGTCGTTCGACTCCGAAAGCCCAACTGGCTGAGCTCACGCTCGTGCTAGATTTGACGCTATGAGCGCACCCGTCACCATTGTCATGGGTTCTAGCTCCGATTGGAGCACCATGGAACATTGCCGCGAAACCCTACGCAGTCTCGGCGTCGACGCCGAGGTTCGAGTGCTGTCGGCACACCGGACTCCCGACGAGCTGGCAGACTTCATTCGACAACAGGAAGCCAGCGGTTGCCAAGTGTTCATTGCCGGTGCAGGCGGTGCGGCTGCGCTTCCTGGGGCGGTCGCGGCTCTGACTCCACGGCCGGTCTTGGGCGTGCCGATTCAGGCCTGGTCGTTGGACGGGCTGGACTCGCTGCTATCGATGGTACAGATGCCCAAAGGCGTGCCGGTCGCCACCTTTGCCATCGGCAAAGCGGGTGCGATCAACGCGGCGATCTTCGCGGTGCAGATTCTGGCGAGTTCTTCGGACGTCTTAGCCGCCAATATTGTCGATTATCGCCAATCCCAGAAAGAGGCGGTGCTGGCGAGCCCCGACCCGTCGCAACCAAGCTAGAGCGGACAAGCAGCTCCTCTAGCTCGACTCCTATTACGATGAATACCCCAGCGCGCGACCGGCTCGGTCGCCGATTGACGGATCTTCGGGTGTCGGTCACCGATCGATGTAACTTGCGCTGCCCGTATTGCATGCCGCGCGAGGTCTACGGCGACGAGGCGATGTTTCTCAGGCGCTCGGAGATTCTCAGTTACGAGGAGATCAGCGCGGTAGTGAACCTGTTCGTCTCGCTCGGAGTCGACAAAGTGCGGATTACCGGCGGCGAGCCGCTGTTGCGCCGGGACTTACCTCATTTGATCACCGCGCTGCGCCGCAATCATCCCGATCTGGATCTGGCGTTGACCACCAACGGCGTGCTGTTGGCTGAGGCGGCGCAGGAACTTGCTGCAGCAGGCTTGGATCGAGTGACTGTGAGCTTGGACGCTCTCGACCCAGAGATCGCCGTGTCGGCGGCTGACACCAAGGTGGACATTGATCGGCTGCTTTTGGGCATTGAGCGGGCGGTGACCGAGGGGTTGACCCCGGTGAAGGTCAACGTGACCGTGGTGCGCGGGGTCAACGACCAGCAAATTGTGCCGATCATCAATCGACTGGCCGGCGAGGGAGTGATTGTCCGGTTGATCGAATTCATGGACGTGGGATCAACTAACGGCTGGCAACCGGAGATGGTGGTTTCGGCAGCCGAGATGCGCCAGTACATTGAGTTGAGATACGCGCTGGAGCGGTTGCCGGCGACGCGGCCTGGGGAGGTCGCCAGTCGCTACCGGCTGGAAGGCGGGGGCGAGATCGGAGTCATTGCGTCGGTGACCGAGCCGTTTTGCCAAGACTGTACGCGCGCTCGGCTGGCGGCCAACGGGGTGCTTTACACCTGTCTGTTTGCCAGCGCAGGGATTGACTTACGAGCTCCGCTACGAACTGGGGTGTCGGATCAAGAGCTAAGGGATCTAATCGATACCGTCTGGCGTCAGCGGGTGGATCGCTACTCCGAACAACGCGCTGAGTTGATTGGTATCGGGCCTTCAGAGTCAACGACCAGGGAGCCGCGGGTGGAGATGTCCTACATCGGCGGATAGCTTGGCCAGGCGAGCCAGAGGCAGAGTCTTTGATCCAGCGCCCAGGCTCGCTATCCTTGGCTGCTAGGGCTTTGGCCGCGATGGGCCTGAATTCCAAAATTACAAGTCATGGTTATTCTGGATACAGCAGCCCGTCTACTGACTTACGCGCTCGGCTATCGAGTCTACTTTCGATTGCTTTCGACCGAGGGCTTTCAGCTCGACGATAGGCCATTGGGGTCAAGGGCATGAAAGCGGACGGTGTTATCCCTGGTTGGCTTGAATGCCGCTCGTCGCGGCCGTCTGGTTGGTGGTCGAGGCAATTCTTTGTTTGGATCGGCTGCGCAGCGCGCCGCCGATCAAGTCTTGGAGGTTTCGGTTGATGGATAGGGATCAAAGAGGGATCGGGCTGTACTTCGGGGTTGTCGTGCTACTGCTATTGCAGATCGTTGCACTGGGTGTTTCGCCACCGCTCGCCGCGGCCGAGCGCGCTCCCAACGTACTGTTGATTTCCGTCGATACCTTGCGCGCGGACCGTTTGGCATCTTACGGCTACTCGCGCATCACCAGTCCATTTATTGATCAATTAATGGATGAAGGCGTGCGTTTTTCTGATGCTCGAACGGTGGAGCCGTTAACCGCTCCGGCATTGACCTCGATGCTCACTGGGTTGCACCCCCATGAACACGGTGCCACCAGAAACGGAGTGGCGATGCGCAAAGATCTGCCATCGTTGCCCAAGCTGCTCAAACGACGCGGCTACCGCACCGCTGCTTTTGTCGCCAATTGGACTTTGCGCGACAAGATTTCAGGACTAGGGGAGCACTTCGAGGACTACTTCCCGGTGTTGGAGCGCAAGCGTTGGCTGGTGTTTGCCTCGGAATCCAACGCCGACGATGTCAATCAAGCGGGCAAACGATGGCTGCGGGCTTATCAGGCAGAGGACTCAGCACGACCCTATTTCTTGTGGCTGCACTACGTAGAACCGCATGGTCCCTATCAGTATTGGCCGCAGTTTGCTGCGCGCATGGGGATTGAAGGGGACGATGCTCGTTCGAAGGGCAACCGCTATGACACAGAGATTGCCTTTGCCGACGATCGCATCGGGGCGATGGTGAATTGGATTCGGGCGCTGGGGCAAGACCGAGAGTTGTTGATCGTGTTTGTCGCCGATCACGGCGAGAGCTTGGGCGAGCACGGCTACACCGGGCACGGTCGGCACGTCTATGACGCCACACTCAGGGTGCCGATGGCGATTACTTGGGACGGCAAGATCAAGCCCGGAGTGATCGCTGATCCATCGCTCAATATCGACTTGCCCGCAACTTTGCTGAGCTTGCTGAAGGTCGATGGGGCGGAGCTGTTTGGCGGCTGGAACTGGGCCCCCGAGCTGCTTGGCCAAGCTGCGCCCAGTGCGTCTGACCGAGTGACCTACTTTCAGTCGCATCGCGGTGCGGTGAAGAACGACGAGAACCGTGAGCGAGTGCGTCAGAACGGCTTGCTGGAGTTGGCGAGGATCGAAGGCGGGCGTAAGGAGATTGTGCGTTTGCCCTCAGATGTCCACCGCCTCTATGACCTGACCGATGATCCGCAAGAGGAAATTAACTTGGTCGCCCCCAAGAGTTCTCCGGGGGACGACTTGGCGCGTTGGGTACGGCAGGTGCAACAGGGCTTGGCGCTGTCCGATGAGCTACCGCCGCCGAGTCTGGAAGCGGAGGATCTTGAGCAGTTGAGGGCGCTTGGTTACCTGGACTAGGGGACACAAATTTTCTTGTAGAGAGGGGACACAAATCTCTTTGTGTCCCCCTAGGAAGCAATTTCTTCAATTCGATCCAGGTCGACAAACCAAAGTTCTAGCCGCGGCATCTGATCCAGGGCGAGAGCCTGTTGTAGAGCCCGACCATAGAAGCTGAGCTGGGGGCGATATTGCTCGACCGCAGCGCTGAGGTCGCTCGGGGCGCCGGTCTTGAAATCGGCAATGACCCAGGTGCCTGCGGAATCTTGGTACAGCAGGTCGAGGCGGCCGGTAGCGTAGACAGCGTTGCTCGTGTTGCCCAGCAAGGCGGCGTCACCTAAGACATCGACTTCGCGCCCGCGTAGGCGACCTCCTTCAGGTGATACAGATCCCAGTTTGAGCAGTCTCTGTCCGCTGCTAGAAGTGCGAAATCGTTGCCAGAAGTCGACTGCATCTTTCTGACTGGCGACTGAGGAGGGTGGCTGTGGTTCAGTGTCGCTGAGGTCAATCTCCGCCAACAGGCGATGAATGACCTCTCCGCGGCGACGGTGGTGTGCTTCGCCCAAGGGGTCGCTGGCAGACGCTGCGGAGTTGCTAGAAGCCCGCTGATCTGGAGTCCGATGATCTGGGACTCCCTGATCTGTGGCCCAGTGATCTGGAAGACTGGTCGGCGTCTGATGCAGTGCTAGCGGAGAAGCCAGGGAGGTCCAAGGCGGATTGGGCAGCGGTTGGTGACGATTGGCGTCGAGGTTGGGGTCGATGTGCTCATCCGGAGAGTCGGTGAGTTCGCGTTCAAGCCACACATTGGGGCTGCTGGCAATTGTCGAATCAATCAGCTTGGCCAAAGTGTTGGCTCTAGGTTTCCCCGGCAGGCTAATGACCAAGCGTCGCCGAGCTCGGGTCAGAGCGACGTAGAGTAGCCGCAAGGCCTCGGCCTCGGTCACTTGTCTACGGCGCAACCTGCCGTGGGCCCATTGCGGATGGGCGACCGAGCGAATCAAGGTGGCGCCCGGTCGTGTCGGTTCCACTTGCAAGGTGGTGTCATCGTGACCTCCACCGGAGCCGGTTTGAATCAGGTAGACGTGATCGAACTCTAGGCCCTTGGCAGCATGGACGGTCGCCACTTGCACCGCGCCGTCGGCCGGAGTTAGGGATAGCGCTTCTTCGGCTGGCAGCTCAAAGAAGATGCCGCGTCGCAACACTCGCAACACCGCGTGGGTGTCGCCACCCGACTCTTCCACTTGCTGCACTAGTTGGTCAAAGAGTTTTTCCAGGTTTGCGGTTCGCGCTTCTCCTTCGGGACGTCGCGCTTCGATCGTTTCAATCGCGGTCACTTCGCGCAAACGGTTGATGAACTCGACGAACGAGTGTTGCCGCAGGGTCTGGCGCAGAGCGCCGATGTGGCCCAGGCTAGAGCTCGCCAGTTCGACCCATCCCTCGATTCGCTCCAGGCCGGGAATCTCACCTAGGCTGGCCGCTGCTTCCGTAAGTTGATTTCGCAGTAGGATTTCGGTTTCGCTGTTCGGTTTGTCAAAACCCGCCATCAATTGCACGAAGTCTCCGGTCCACAAGGGCAGAAGGGCGCCGTCGGGGATGCCGACCACCGGAGAGCGGCAGACTTTGAGTAGCGCGACTTCGTCGGTGGGATCCGCCACCAAGCGCACCCAGGCGGCGCCGTCGATCACTTCGCTGCGTTGGTGAAAACCAGCGTCGGAGCTGAGCACGTAGGGAACGCCCCGGCGGCGCAGAGCCCGGAGCAGGGTTCGTACATGCGTCTTGCCGCGCATCAAGATGCCCACTTGGTGCCACTGGAGACCTCCTGCGCTGTGTCTCTGCTGTAAGTCATGGGCTAACCACTCAGCCTCCAGATGGGTGGCCTCTGCGGCCTTGAGTGCTGGTGGGGTGCGCCAAAGCTCCACCGCTTGGCCGGGTTCCGTGGCGTGCGAGGCTCCTAGTTCTAGTGGATGGTAGAGCGGCTGAATTCCCGGATTCAGGACCATCTGCGAGCCAACAATGTGGTCGGTCGCAGCCAGAATCTCGCCGGTACTGCGGAAATTCTGGGTCAGCACCAATTCCAGTCCCTTGCGTTTGCGTACCGCCGTTTGCACTTGTTCATAGGTTTCCAAGTCCGCGCTACGCCAGCCATAGATCGATTGCTTGGGATCACCGACCACGATCAGGCAGGGGCCGGATTCCTGATGTAACGACAACGAAGTCACCAAGGACGCCTGCTGAGAATCGGTATCTTGGAATTCATCGACCAATAACAGATCGATCCGGTTGCGCTCGCTCCTAGCAACTTCCGGGTGGTTGTTGAGCAGCTCCGCGGTACGGCGCAGTAGGCCACCGAAGGTGATCGCTGACGCCTCGTTGAGGGCCACTTGGAGGTCGTTCAGGATGGCGACTAGAACTCGTCTCCGTCGTCCCCAGCGTATTGGGTCCAAGAAGCGCAGAATCGGAAGGTACAGTGCCAGTCCGGTCGCGGCTTGGCCGATGTTCTCTTGGCCTGTCGAGGTAGAACGGATCGCCCTCGCCTCGGTGGCATTGAAGTCTCGTTCGGCCCACGAGACCGCCCGCTTCCGCAGCTTGTCTGACCACAGGCTGTTGAGTTGCTGCAATGCCTCAGCGGGGTCGCTGCCATCGAGTTGGGATGTTGCCTGGGCCGCTTCGACCACTAGAGGAGCCAGATTCTTGCCACCCAAGGTGCCCAGGCTGGGTGTAGCGGCGTCAGCCAAGGCGTGGGCGCTGCTGCAGATCACTTCGAGCGCAGTGGACAGTCCGTCGTCTTCGGGGAGTTGGTGATCCAAGTTCCAGTCGGCAGTGATCCAGGTGCGGGCAATTTCGATCAGATCCCTGGGGCCGATCTTTTCTTCCCCCAGGCGGACCAAGTCGGCGTCATAGCCCTGCTGATAGGCCAGGGCGTAGTGCTTTTCCACTACTTGTCGGGCCACAGCCTCGATCTGTTGGGCGTCGGCCAGGATTTCCAGGTCGGACTGAACCTCGGCGACGTAGGGGTGGCGGCGCAACACCTCGAAACACCATGCGTGGATGGTTGAGATGTGAGCACGGTCCAACTGCGGCATCAGCCATCGGGTGCGTTGTTGCACGGTGGCGTCATCCGTTTCGATCCAGTCACGGTCAAAGCCGGGTGGAAATTCCAAGTGGGCTGCGTTAGTGATTGCGGTGATAAAGCGGTCCGCCAATTCGGTTGCCGCGGCTTCGGTGAAGGTGATGGCGACGATCCGATCCAGGATCTGCCCTGCGGTGCGCTCGGAGGCAATCTCTTGCGACGGTGCGCCTTGGTTTCTCTTTCGGCGGGCAGCGTGTTTCCACCCAGCGTCGAGAGTCCACACCAGTAGACGGTGGATCAGCAGAGTGGTTTTTCCGGTACCAGCCCCGGCTTCGACGGTGACCGGGCGATCAAAGGTACAGGCGGCGCGTTGCCGCGCGGTGGAGTCGGTGGTTGTCGAGGCAGTGTTCTCTGAGGCAGTGTTCCCCGAGGCAGTGCTCACCGAAGCAGTGTTCTCTGAGGCAGTGTTCACCGAAGCCGTGTTCTCCGAAGCCGTGTTCTCCGACGTGGAGGCCGCTGAGTCATCGCCCTTTGAAGTCGCAGTCGTTGCAGTGTCTGCCTCCGGAGGACCGGAGCCGTTGGGAAATAGATCGAGTTGTTTGCTCATCCGACCCCCACCTTCCAGACACCATTTGCCGGGCCGTCGGCCTCGACCGCCTCCTTGACTCGGTTGCGGGCGAAGGGATCCCGTTCGGAGCAGGCTTCAGCAAATTCGCACCAGGTGCAGGTTCGCGGTCGACTTCCGGAGTGGGTAAGGACTCGAGGAAAGAAACGCCCTTGTCTCCATCCTTGGGACAAAGTCGCCGCCAGTTCGCGAAATGTTTCCACCGCCTTGGTGTCGTCGAGACCCAGACCAACTTCCAAGCCTTGGGGGTGATCACGGTCGCCAATGAACAACAACTGTGCTTGCTCCGCACCGCCCAAGAGGTAGGTGGGGAGTTGTAGCCATTGGGCCTTACCAATCTGAGTGGCGGGACGTCCGGTCTGGGCGCGGCTTCCGGTCTTAAAATCGGTGGCTAGCAAGGCACCGTCGCGCATCTCCAGTCGGTCGACGCGGAAAGCGACCGTTTGCCGATCGAACTGGGCTACTCCCTCGCTTTCCACTGCCACAACTTGGGTCTTGGTCTGAAGGTCTGCCGCTTGAGCCCGCTGAAGCGTTGCGGCGACCGCGTGAGCCAGGGTCTCGGCATAGCCGGGCAATCGTACTCCCTGACGATTGGTGTAATTGTGAGCCGCCTGGACTACCATTTCTTGCAATACATCCTGGTCGGGCCAAGTCATGGCCTGCGGCTGGTTCTCGGCCACTCGTCGCCAAGGGCCACTGGGGACGCCGTCGGCTATGGCGATGTCCTTAAGTAGATCGTGAACCACCGCACCGACGGCCAACGGTGGCAGATCTGGGGCGACCAGATCGGGATCTTGGCGTTGGCGTAGCTTGAGGAAGTTCCGCAGGTAGGTTTGCCAAGGGCACCGAGCGTAGCCTTCCAGACGAGTCACGTAGACGGTTCGGTTGCGTCGATCACCAGCGTCTTCGGAAGGACCGATCCAACCCAAGTAGGGACTGGGTCCGTCACGGTTGTACTCGTCAAGTACCGCGATGGACGCCGCGGACAACTCCTCCCCTTGCAGGTTACGACTCCAAAGGCCTGCTTGAATCCGGCGTTGAAAGGGGCTGAGAGTGCTCCAAGATTGTGCGAACTCTGGCTCCTGTGGACCGGGGACCCCACGAGGTATCTGAGTCGTGGTTTCCGCCGGAAGCAGACTCAGCAGAGAAGACCGGGGCATTAAACGTTCGTCGAGATTGCGTTCCGAATGGCTGAGAGTCACTGTGGGGGCAGCGCTCAATAGTTGCGCAAACAAATATCTTTCCTCGTCGTGGAAGCGACTTGCCAAGGGCAGATCGGGTACCAATCCGCCGGCCAGCAACTCGCGTAATTCCTCACGCAACTCGGCGTCGCCTTGAATGGCGCGTGGAAAGAGCCCCCGGCTCATCCCCGGAATGAACAGGTGGGAAAAGGTCACGTCCCGAGCGTCTTGAATTCTCAGGATGCGGACCCCGCCGAGCGTCCATGGATCTGAGTCGGTTCGTCCGTCGTCTTCGGTAGAACGTTTCAGCCAGTAGCGAAACTCATCGAACGAAAGCTCCAACTCCAGAGGCTGAAGCCGTGAGTCGATATCGATCGCCGAGATTTCCTCTTCGGGCCAGCGCAGAAGCTTGATCAGCTGGGCCAGTTGATGGGCATGGTCAACGCCCGCTCCGGAACGCCAGCTGTGCAGCAGTGAGAGAATCTGGCTCGCTTCGTCGCACCACTTCGCTTGCCTGCCGCCCTCGGTGGAGGAGTCGCTTTCGTTGTCCACTTCTAGGCGCGCTAGATGCCCCAGAGTCCGCAGTCCGGTGAGTGCCAACCGGCGGCGAATCTCGAAGGTTGGAATTCCGCTGTCTGGGTCATCGCATGGGTAGGTCTCCAAAGCACTGGCCTCCCAAGACCCAGCCTCCCAACGGGCGTCGAGCCAGCGGTCCAGGGGTGCCGCCTCGCCGTGATCGAGGAGGTCGCACAGAGCGCGAATACGCCGCCCGCTGGGCAGCAGGAACCCAGGCAGCCCCGGCGCTGAACAGGGAATCTCCAGTCGGCTCAGTTCGTTGAGCGCTGGCAGCGCATAGACCAGCGGTTGGCGAAGCACCACGCCAATCGACGACGGCGTAATCCCTTGCTCCAGCAGTGTTCGAATGCGAGTGCCAATTCCGCGCATTTCTTCGGCGGGCTTGGCGGCGCGAAACACTGTGACTGTTGGTGACGCAGCGGATCTGGAATCGAGGATCGGTGGAGCGAGTCGAGATTGCCAACGCTGCAAATATCGATCGATCGCGGGAATCGGGGTCGCGGCGTCTGGCTCGGGAGGTCGATTCAGGATCACCGTTCCATGGAACCGGTTGACCAGGGTTTGTAGAAAATCAGCTCCGGTGCCGGTGAGGTCGGCGAAGCCATAGACCAACAGTGAGCTTGGGTTGCCGCTGGAGTTCGGGTATTGGTTTGCTTGGTCCAAGGTTTGGGTGGCTCTTGCATAGCGCAGCCGAGCGGGGAAGATGCCCGCTTGCTCGGCAGCTTGTAGTGTTTTTCCACAAGCGATTAACAGTTGTTCGGCTCGTTGGATGTCCTCGCCGGACACCTCAGCGTCGCCAAGCTGTTCGATGACGCTACCGAGGTGCTCAATCTCCAGCCCCGCATCGACCAGATCTCGCAGCGCGCCGCCTGGACCTCGAGCGCGTTCAAAGCTGGTGTCGCGCAGTTCCGCTAGGTGGCGCGTGGCGAGGATCTCGAACAGCAGATCGTCGCCGGTCGGGTCCTCATCGTTCGACGAACGATCCTTGTTGGCTTCGGAGTGGTGCCGATCGTTGGCAATCAGGGATCGCACCAGAGCGCCGAGAGTCCAGAAGCGCAGGCCGAGTGTGGCGCCCAACCTTTCTACTGTGCGGTGTTGTAGGTGGCGAAGCAGGACGCGAGTTGGTACCACCAGCCAGATCTGCGAGCGAAAGTCCGGCTGGGTCTGGTAATTCTCGAGCAAGGAATCCAGACGGTCGAACAACAGGTCCTGGCAAGCCAGGGTTCCCGATGCTTGGATCACGGTCGAGGATGCAGGGGGTTGTGGGGGAGTGAGGGAGGGCATGATGGACTGCTATTGACCGCAGCGGGTCGTGCCGCAATGATAGCCGCGTGCCGATTTCTGAACCGATGACGTTTTTCACCGATTTGTTGGTCGCCTTAGTTGCGGTGCTGTGCGCTCGACGCCTGTGGAAGGAGAATTCCACTTCGCAACTGGGCGCCCGTTCCAGCGCCCGCTGGTATTGGGCTGTCGCCTTAATCGCTTTGGCGGTCGCCGCTTTCGCCGGTGGCGTCGCACACGCGTTTGCGGTGCAGTCGCCTAGCTGGTTGGACAGTGGTTTGTGGCGTACGGTCTTTTTTGCCATGGGGCTGGCGAGTTATTCGATGATGGTGGGCACTGCCTACGCCAGCGCCCGCAATCCGCTGCGCACAGTTGTGATGTTGTTGGCAGGAGCACATTTCCTGGTCTATGCGACCTGGATGGCACGGCACAGTGATTTTAAGTTCGTGGTCGCTGGCTATGGATTTGCTTTGGTGGTGGTCGGCTTGCTAGCGGCAACCACCTTGGTGCGCGGACACCAGCAAGCGAGTATGCGCTGGTGGCTGACTGCGATCGGCATCACTGCCCTCGCCTCGATCATCCAACGCTCAGGCTTCACCTTGCACCGCAACTTCAATCACAATGATCTCTATCACGTGATCGGTATGTTCGGGGTGCTGGCATTCTACTTGGGAGCGCGCAAGGTGACCGATGCCGATCAGCGTCAGCCGGTGGAAAGCGCTGCCCCCAGCGACTCAAGCGGTGCCACCGATTCGTCAAATCCACCGGTTCTCGACGTCGACAGCCACAGTTCGGCGTAGTCCGACCTCCAAGTAGCCAGCCGATCGGCGAGATCGGCGCGAACCCTGGGTGGTAGTTGGTCGATCCGGTCGTGGTGTTCGAGGCGGGCGAGGCCTAAGTCACACGACAGTTGCAGGCCTTTGCGAAGCCACAGGATGTCGTTCTTGAGCGAGTGACTCCCTGGATCAGCAACCCGGTCGATCGCACTCTTGGCGGTTTTGAGATCGCTCGCTCCCAGGCCCCGATAGCGACCATGGGACAGCGAATCTTGCCAATGAAACAACAGATGAAACAGGGGAGTGCCGTTGAAACAAGGGGTGGCCAACGCTTCGTGAGCCGTGCCCAGGTCAAACAGGGCTGCACCAATGCCATCCCCCAGATGCTGCTGGAGCAGAACCCGGTACTGGTCACTGGCTCGGCCAACCGCGTTCCAAGCCAGGTCCGAACCTGCGAGATAACCAAGTGTGCTCACCGAAGGCGGCTGCGGATGTCCGTAATCACCCCAATCGGTGATTACATAACCCGCCGCATGGCCGACTCCGGCTTGAGCAGCCGCACTGAGGTTGGCCAGAGCATTGTTGGACCGCCCCGCCAAGCTGCACCAACTGCTGGTACCCGGACAGATGTCGATGTCTCTACCGTGCAATAGACTCAATTGTTGGTCAAAGGGGTGCTCGGCCTCGTAACCCCAGACCTGAAGGCGTACGTCGTCCGGGAGTTGGTCGACCATCTCTGGATTCGCCAACGGGGTATCCGCCCAGATCTCCAGCTTGCGATCCCAGCGGGCCGCCAGTTGGCGCAGGCGCAGCACGTAGTCAGTGAACAGGGCCGGAACTCCCCGTGCGGCAGCCTCGGACTTCGAGCGACACCGTCCTAGGTCGATGGTCTCATCGCAGCCGACGTGTACTCGGTCGCCGTCGATCTGGGGCAGCAGTTGACCGTAGAGGTCGCTGAGCAGATCGAACACCCGCGGATCGGTGGCACACAGTCCGTAAGGCTCGACTGCCGAGCTAAAAGGGTGTTCGATTCCCTGTGGGCATTCGGCAAGTGGACGGTACGCGGCGTGTTTCAACCAGCGATGAAAATGACCCAGGCTGTTTTGATTGGGCACCAGTCGAACCTCGCGCTGGGCACAATAAGTACTTAAGGCATGAATTTCCTCCGCGGTTATCGGAGAGCAGCCGTTCCACGCCTGCTTGTGGCCAGCGTAGGCGAAGGTGTGTTCGGTATAGAGCTGGAGTTGATTGATCTTCCATCCCGCCAGGCTATCGACCAGGGCGTAGAGCTGGCTCATTTGCGGCACTCGGCAACGGCTGATATCGAGTGTGATTCCTCGGCGCACGAAATCCGGGCCATCGACCACTGACAGCGCTGATATTTGAGGGAGCGCTTGGTGTGCCTGCAACCATTGGCGAGTGGTTTGCAGCCCATTCCATGCCCCAGAGCGGTCCGAGGTCTGGAGGACCGCACCCGAGCTAGTGAGATTCAATCGATAGTGCTGACTCGGTATCTCTGCGTCGATCTGGATTTCGATCGACCACCCAGTGTTGGCGTCGGCATCGAAGGAATGGGCCAGGTCTTCGGACCAGGGGCCTCGCAGGGCCACCGACTGCGGGGTTGGGAACGCATTGCCAACACGGATGTCCCGCGGTTTAGGGACGAGGATATTGGGACTGGGATAGGCCACTAGGGCTACAATGCCACGGAGGTGGTGGAGGTGCAATCAGCCTTCCGTGGGTCTACTCAAGAAGTGCGCTAAGAAGGATCGTAACCAGCATGAGCAACCATGTTTTGATCGTTGATGACGAACCGGGCATTCGTAGTACCTTGGCGCAAATTGTGCGCGACGAAGGATGCGAGCCGCTGTGTGCCGGAAGCAGCGAAGAAGCGCTTGCCCTGTATCGAGAGCACCGCCCGCGGGTTGCCTTCCTGGATGTTTGGCTGCCGGATCGAGACGGCCTGGAGACCTTGCAAGAGCTTCTGGAGATCGATTCCGCGGTCGCAGTGATCGTCATGTCAGGGCACGGGACGACCTCGACCGCTGCCTCGGCAATCAAGATGGGTGCCTTAGACTACTTGGAGAAGCCCCTCTCGCTCCACAGCGTTGTTGAACGACTCAATCAGGGATTTGGCTTCGCCCTCCAGGTTTCTGCCGACGATAGTTTGCGCCGTTCCTTGGAACAACGAGCCATGAAGATTGGTGCGGTTGAAAAATTTCGCTCACCACCGGTGTTTTCCTTGATAGAGCGTAGTGATCGCCCTCAGCGCACCTTATCGGGGTCAACCGTACTCTCGGGGATTGGCCTGCACTCCGGACAAGACACGGCAATGACGATGCACCCTTTGCCGCCCGATACCGGCATTCATTTCATGACCATCCCAGGGCGCAGCGTGATCCCTTCGCACGTCAGCAGCGTCGCCAATACCAATTACGCGACCACGGTTTCTGGCGGCGGCGAGCACATCAAGACGGTCGAGCATCTGCTGTCGGCGTTGCATGCATTTGGCATTACCAACCTGATGGTTCGGGTTAACGGCGAGATCCCGGTGTTGGACGGTTCTGCCGCCGAGTTTTGTCAGGCGATCCGCAAGGCTGAGGTGGTGGATCAGCCAGTCGGTCGTCGCGAAGTCGTAATTGACCGGGCCTACCAAATCGAAGATGGAGATCGCCGCCTGCGCATCGAACCCTACGACGGATTCTCGGTCGGGTATCAATTGAGTTACCCGCCGCCGGTGGGCGACCAAACTTGTGCATTTGAACTCGACGGTGCGGATCACTACACCGATCAGATTGCCTCGGCCCGGACTTTTGGTTTCATGAGTGACTTGGCGATGATGGCGGAGCTGGGTTTGGCGGTTGGTGGACGGTTGAACAACTGCATCCTGGTCGGCGACGAAGGAGTGCTCAATACCGAGCTCCGATTTGAAAATGAATTTGCCCGCCACAAAGTGCTGGACATCATTGGTGACCTCTACCTGCTGGGCTACCCGGTGCGTGGCAAGGTCACCGCAGAACGGTCTGGCCATCGGATGAACATCGCGCTGCTGAGAGAGTTGCTGTCTGCATCGGGCGATAATCCGTTCTCGGTTGCGGCTGGGAACGGCACGATCGCGGAGCCGAACTAGAGCATGAATGAGAGCAGCCAAGAATTGACAAGATCGTTTCATCCATCGCGGCTTGACAGTTTGGTCGAAGACTACCGACTTGCTGTGCGCAGCCGGGAAGCGAGTCTCTTGGGGCGGCGCGAGGTCTTGACCGGCAAAGCCAAGTTCGGAATCTTCGGCGACGGCAAGGAGCTGGCGCAGATTGCTCTGGCCAAGCAGGTGAGGCCAGGAGACTTTCGCTCCGGATACTACCGGGATCAAACCTGGATGCTGGCGCTCGGGGCGATCACCCTGCAGCAGTTTTTCGCGCAACTTTACGCAGATTCAGACCCAGTAAGAGAACCTTGGTCCGGCGGGCGCCAAATGACCGCTCACTTCGCCACCGAGTTAGTGGATCAGCACGGTGAGTTTGTGCGCCAGACCGATCGATTTAATTCGTCAGCAGACCAATCGCCGACCGGCAGCCAAATGCCTCGCTTAGTGGGTCTGGCACAAGCATCCAAGGTCTACCGCGAGTTTCCCAATCTGGACCCGGAAGGGAAGTTTTCTCGTTTTGGCAACGAAGTCGCGTTTGGCAGTATCGGCAACGCGAGTTGTGCTGAAGGTGTATTTTGGGAATCGGTCAATGCCATAGGGGTTTTGGAAGTCCCGGCAGTGATCTCGATCTGGGACGATGGTTACGGCATTTCGGTGCCCAACGAATATCAACTCACCAAGTCCAACCTGTCCGAAATCATTGCCGGATTTGCCAAGGGCGAAAAAGGATCTGGCTACAACATATTTCGCGTTCCCGGATGGGACTACGATCGCCTACTCGAGGTCTATGGAGAAGCGGTTCATGATGCGCGAGTAGGGCATGTCCCGGCGTTGGTGCATGTGGTGGAGCTAACTCAGCCGCAAGGCCATTCCACTTCCGGTAGTCATGAGCGCTACAAGTCAGCGGAGCGCTTGGAGTGGGAGCACCAAGCCGACTGTCTGCCCCATTTGCGTCGTTTGATTCTGGATCGGGGTCTGGTCACCGATGGTGAGTTACAGCGGATGGAGGAAGAAGACCGCGACGCGGTGCGCAGCGCTCAACGGGCGGCCTGGGAGTCATTCCAGGGCGAGCTGGATCGAGAGCGGAGCGAGTTGCTTCCACTGCTTGCCGGTCTTGTCGTCCCCCAGCCGAACCAGCCAATCCAAGATCTGATCGCCGGTTTGGAGCGCAAGCAGGTGGTGATTCGCAAGGATCTGGCGCAGGCCGCTGTGTCGGCATTGGCTCTTACCGCAAGTAGCGGAACCGATTCTGTGACCTCAGGAGGTGAAGAGGTTCTAGTGGCTCGGCAAGCATTGCTTAGCTGGCGAGAGCGGCACCACGACGAAAATCTAGCCCGCTATGCAGATCATTTGTACTGCGAATCGGAGTCCTCGCCGCTGCGGGTGCCGGTGGTCGAACCCACCTACGACGCCGACAGTCCGCTGGTGAAGGGTTTCGAGGTACTCAGCGGTTTTTTTGACGCAGTGCTGGAGCGTGACCCCCGAGTCTTGGCCTTTGGCGAAGACGTTGGCAAGCTAGGAGATGTCAACCAGGGGATGGCGGGGCTGCAGGAGAAGTACGGCGTAGGCCGGGTCAGCGATGTCGGGATTCGCGAGGCGACCATCCTTGGCCAAGCGATCGGCTTGGCGATGCGCGGGCTGCGTCCGATTGCCGAAGTTCAGTATCTCGACTACGTGCTCTACGCGCTGCAGATCATGTCCGACGACCTAGCGACCTTGCGCTGGCGCACCCGCGGCAAACAAATGGCGCCGGTGATCGTTCGTACCCGCGGTCATCGCCTGGAGGGAATTTGGCATTCCGGTTCGCCAATGGGTGGCTTGGTCCACTTCCTGCGTGGCATGGTGGTGTGCGTGCCGCGCAACATGACCCAGGCCGCTGGGATGTACAACACCTTGCTCCAGGGGGACGACCCGGCGCTGGTGGTAGAGGTTCTCAACGCCTATCGCAACAAAGAAAGAATACCGAACAACCTGAGCGAAGCCACGGTGCCCCTGGGGGTTCCCGAAATTCTCCGGTCGGGGTCCGACGTAACGGTGGTTACCTATGGTGCCTGCTGCCCGATCGTGCTGGATGCCGCAGAGCATCTCGCTGCCATGGGGGTCGAGGCTGAGGTCATTGATGTACGCACATTGCTTCCCTTTGATCTACACCGGGTGATCGGCAAGTCGGTGGAGCGCACCAATCGGGTGGTATTTGTCGATGAAGATGTTCCCGGTGGCGCTAGCGCTTACATGATGCAGCAGGTGGTGGAACGTCAGCAGGCTTTTCAGTGGTTGGATTCGCCGCCCAAGACGATTTCCGCTTCTTCCCACCGACCGGCCTACGGAACCGACGGCGACTATTTCTCCAAGCCGAACCGCGAAGACATCCTGCTGGCGATCTACAACTTGGTACGGGATTTCGCACCGGAGGACTACCCGCCGATCCTTGATCCTATTTCAACCGGGCGTTAACCCTTTTTTTTCGGAAAGAGAATCTCTACAGAAACCCGAGTTGCAGCCGTGCGGCTTCGCTCATCATGTTCTGATTCCATGGTGGATCCAGGACGATCTCGACGTCGGCGTGGGTGACCTCAGGGATTTCTTCGACCCGGCGACGGACATCTTGAGCCAAGACTGGCCCCATGCCGCAACCCGGTGCGGTCAAGGTCATCTTCACCCCAACTCGCTTCTCGGCATCGCTCTCGTCTTCCACCCAGACATCGTAGACCAGTCCTAGTTCGACAATATTGACAGGGATCTCTGGGTCATAACACTTGGCCATTTGCGCCCAAACCCGTTCGGTCAAAGGAATGCTGGGGTCGTCTCGCTGCTGGTCTTTCTTCGGCGCCTCTTTGCCCAAGGCGTCGGCGTTTTCCGGGTCGATGCGGTAGAGAGCTCCGTACTGGGTCATGACCGTGTAGCTGCCCCCCAGTTGTTGGGTGATCACGACTTCCGAATCTTTGGGCAAGTTGATCCAGGTGCCGTCGGGAATCTGGATCGCCGCCGTGTCTCGTTGCAGGGTTGCTGGTTCGCGGGTAAACATGGTGATCTTCGGGCGCATTCTAGCGCGAAGATCATCACCCTGAGCGAGTCCTGCGAGCCGAAGGGTCTGGATGGGGCCTAATTTCCGAAAAAGCAGGCCGAGGTTTGCTTGTTAGTCCGGAGCCGCCGCTCCCGACGCCAGCGCCACCCCCGCCCGACGCACTCGATCAAAGCCCGCATCAGTGAGCTGCTCCATCAGCGCTTCGACGTGATCGGGTCCCCGCATTTCGAGGGTCAACTCGACCTCGGTGCCCCAACTGCCAGTCTCGGCAAAGGCGCGCCGATGACGGATTTTGAGCACGCTGGCTTCGGCGCTGCCGACCACGTTGAGCAGACGAGCCAGCGAGCCCGGTCGGTCGGAGATTGAGACATCGATGCGCACCATGCGGCCCAAACGGACCGAAGAGCGGTCGATGATCCGGGTAAGCAAGTTGAGGTCGATATTGCCTCCAGAAATCACCACTGCGACTCTCTTACCGACCAGTTGTGGAATCTTGCCAGTACATAGGGCGGCGAAGGCGGCAGCCCCGGCTCCTTCGGCGACCACCTTTCCACTCTCCAGGAGGTCAAAGACGGCGTGCTCGATCTCCGACTCCGAGACCAGGACCATGCCATCCAAATACTGCTTGAGGATGGGGAAGGTCAGTTTGCCAGGGCGTTTGACTGCAATGCCATCGGCGATCGATGGTTTCCCCGGAAAAGAAACCAATTCCCCCTGGTGAAAACTTGCGTGCATTGCCGGAAAAGCCTCGGTCTGCACTCCGTAAATCTTGATTGCCGGGTTGGATTCCTTGAGCGCGATTGCGCTGCCTCCACTCAAACCGCCGCCGCCGACCGGGAAAACCACTGCTTCGAGATCGGCCACTTGCTCCAGTAGTTCCAAACCCAGGCTTCCTTGTCCGGCGATCACTCCTGCATCGTCGAACGCCGAAACCACTAGCCCCCCTGTTTCTTCACTTATGGCGCTGGCCCGTTCCACCGCGTCGTCGAAGCTAGCCCCGAATAGCTCGACTTGTGCACCGTAGGATCTGGTTCTCTTGACCTTGATCTGAGGTGTCGCTTCGGGCATCACAATGTGTGCTTGCCTTCCGGTCTGCGCTGCCGCGTAGGCGATCCCTTGGGCGTGGTTACCCGCCGACGCGGCGATCACACCGTGCGCTGTTTCGTCCGCAGCCAGCGTCAGCAAGCGATTGAATGCACCGCGGGTCTTGAACGAGCCGGTGAGTTGGTGGCTCTCCAGTTTGAGGTAGATCTCCGAGCTCAGTTCCTCAGAGAGGATAGGGGAGTGCAAGCAGGGCGTTTCCCGAATGTGCTCGCGAATGCGCGTACGTGCGTGCTGAATATCCCTGAGATTGACCGTCACGATTTCTCCGCAGCGGATGATATGACTGTTTGAGAGGGGATCGAGGTGTTAATAAGGGATTTGACTTAGGGGTCGGTGCGGCAAGTTAAGCTGCCCCCTGTTTCAACCGTAAATCCATTGCCCAGAATAACTGCGATTCCTGCGTGCAGTTCTAAGTCGCCGTTTGGCCCAGCCACAACGTAAGCGGTTTCGGCGGTGAGCGTTTCACAGGCGGACTCTGAAGTGCTGCCGCTGACCGTGGTGTTGCTGATCGTGCGATCGACGGGGTTTGAACAGGCAAGGACGGTGAAGGCCTTGGTCGCCGAAAAGGCTCCTGCGCCGACCGGATTGATCCCGCGCACCCTCCAAGTGTGAGCCTCGGTTGCCAAGGCCACCGCTGGCGAGTAGATGCAGGTAGCTCCAGTGCAAACAGTGGAGGCGGTTAGAAGTTCATTGATCACCAGGACGGCAGAGTTGTTAAATACCTGGATACGGTACTGGTCAGCGTCTAGCGAATCCATCCACTGGAAGGGTGGAGTGGTGTCGAAGGTATCCATCGTTGGATAGACCAGTAGCGGCTCGCCGGGGACGGTGTTAATAAAGGAAAAAAGAGTATTTGCTGACCAGGCGCTCGATCCTGCTAAGTTGAAGGAGCGTACCTGCCAGGAGTAATCCCCCTCATTCCAGCTGATGCCGGGATCGAAACTACATTCGTTGGCGGCGCAGGCTGGAGTTACATCTTGCTCGTAGAGTGGATTGCCTTCAAACAGAATCTTTAGACGATACCCAGAGGCGCCATTGGTGTCGGTGGCTTCGTCGCTCCAGCGGAATTCGGTCGGAGGATTGGTGTAGAAGTCTCCCTGTGGGCTAATGGGCGTGGGTACGTTAGGCGATGAGGTGAACAGGTTGAAGTTCTTGGTGGCACTCCAGCCGCTACGCCCAAGTGGGTTGCGAGCGCGCACTCTCCAGGTGTGGGCACCTGGAGCTAATCCTGAAATGGTGTAGCTGCAGGAGCCGCCGCCGCAGGCCGCATCGCTCTCTCGCCATTTGCTGGGAGAACCGTCCCACTGCACCTGATACCAGGTCGCGTTGGCAACGCTATCCCAGGTGGTCGTTGTTGACGCAGTGTCTCCGTTGGGCGATTGCGCGGTAGGGGCTACAGGAACCGGATTCTGCTCGATCACGCTCTCGAACGCAGTTGCAAGCAATGCATACCCAGAGTTGTCCGGGTGGCCGACTGCTCCGGCTGGGTTTACGTAATGAGCGTCGAAACAAGCTTGGCTGCCACACAGCGGGGTCCATGGATCGGCAAAGTAACGGTTGCGGCTACTGGCTAACGCGATAACTTTGGTTCGGAGATTAGCGACATCTGCGTCTTGGCTATTGCCGGAACTACTATCGGGATCAAAGTGAACGATCGATGCATGGACTGTGTCGACCCCGGAGTTTCTCGCCATGTCGTCGAGCAAACCCAGGTTTGTCTGGATCGTGGTGTTGGAGATGTTGGCGAATACATCATTGGTTCCGTCCATCAGTAACATCACGTCGTAGTTTCCGCCAGACAGGATGCCGGGAAGCCGAGATTTGGCTTGTGCCGTTCGCTCTCCGGGTTTTCCCCAGTTGTAAACCTCACAGTTGGTTCCATTGCAGCCGAGTTTGGTTCGCAGGTGTCCAGGGTAACCGGTCTGTGGGTTGAGCGGGTTGGGGCTGGTGTAGTTGCATTCAACGCTGTCCCCACGTCCGCAGGTGATGCTGTCGCCAAACGCTAGGTAGTTGAATGTCTGGCCGATGGTAGGTGTTTGGCACAGCAAATAGGCCAGGCCGATTGCGAAAGCGACCGAGTTCGGAGCCAATGCACGGCGAAAAGTCATGGCTCTGGGTCGGCTGTGGTTTGCATTTCGCTTTGCTCTTCCAGCCAACGAGCAGTGAACCGGTTCTGCGTCTCGACGATAAGAGGTCTGTCGCTACGGGTGGTTTCGATCGAACGGCGGCCAACTGAACTTCCGTCAGGGTTCAGGCGTACCAGGGTCCAGGCCTCTGGAATGACTTCACTGTAAAGAATCCCGATGGCGTCGCCCAAAGACAGAAACTTGGGCTCTACCGCGCCCTTGCCGGTACGCAGCGGAAGTGTCGTCCATCGACTACGTTGTAGCTTGGCTAGTCTGATGCGGTAGTCGTTACCATCGTACTGACTCCACGCTGCTAGGGCTCCACCCGGCACCGAAATGAGGGCCGGAGTGATGTCTGGGACGTCATTGTCCGAATGCAGTCGTTGCGGCTCACTCCATCCTTGGCGCGTTCTTCGGCTCCACCAAAGATCATCGTCGGTGTCGACCGCCGCCCAAACCACAAGCCATGAGCCGTCTGTCAAGACGGTAGCTGTCAAGCCGGTTTGCTCCTTTCCGCGGCTGGGCGAAATTACCTCCACCGGGCTCCAAGCCGTCCCGTTCCATCGCGAAGCCCGGATACTAAGAGTCTCCTGACGCTCGCCTTCAAGCCATACCAATCCTGTTACCTTGCCCTGGTCCACAAGAAAAGTTGGAGCTCCCCTGGGTTGTTCGCGGTCTGGAGGAGTCGGAAGCACGATAATTTGGCCGTTCGCGCCAATCGACGCGACAAACAGGCCATTGAGGTCTTGAGCATTGGAGCGTCCGCTGATCCAAGTCTCCGTGCCTTGCTGAGCGACTGTGTTTACCCGCATTTGTGGCAATAAGAGCACTTCCTGGGCTGCGCTTCCGGGGCTCGGAATATGAAGTATCTGACCCTGCTGAACAAACTGACTACGACCGCCCGCCAGTCTCGGGATATGAGTGTTATCTGCGATCGGCTGCGCAACGACGATTGGGGTGAGCCAAAC
This sequence comes from Candidatus Multivoradales bacterium, assembly GCA_965248055.1. Taxonomy (GTDB): domain Bacteria; phylum Acidobacteriota; class Thermoanaerobaculia; order Multivoradales; family JAHEKO01; genus CBDCXF01. The sequence goes on along the minus strand of CBDFIJ010000004.1, from coordinate 896,528 downwards.
AAAGGCTAGCGTCGTAAATAGAAGACATGTCCGGTACGATTTAATTAGAAATGATGACATCTCAAGTGCCCAGTGTTCCAAAGATTCTATCCTACCGGGAGATGGCTCTTGGCGCGAAAGAAATGGCGCGTTTGATGAACCTCGGTGCCGCGTGTCGAACATCAAGCGAACCTAACGGAGATTAGATGCGGTCCATGTTCCTATTCATCCGCTGCCTCCTGCGCATGCCGACACATTGGGTGATCTGGGTCGGCGGGTTGGTGCTCGCCAATTTGATTCTGCCGCTGGTTTTGTTGCTTCGATCTGGGGAATCGCAAGTTGAAGCGGTCGTCGTCCTCGGCTTTTTCCTTCTCGGTGCGGTAGCTCAGATGTTGCTCTTTAGCCGCCTGGGATTTGTCCGTTTCCTAGGGCTCGGGCACTTCGGTTGGTTAGTGATGTTGCCGTGGCTGTATCTGCGGTATCCCGACCCCGCCGCGAGCTCTCCCTTGATTCGTTGGTGGATCGTCTCTGTGCTGGTGCTGAATGTTGTTTCCTTACTGATCGATATCTCCGACGTGGTGCGCTATCTCAAGGGCGAGCGAGCACCAACCGTCAGTTGCTAGTGCAAAAGAAACTTGTGACGTTGAAACTGCGATGAACGCTGGACGGCCACCTGACGAAGAACAAGGGCGCCCCGGGATTGGCCACCGAGTCATCGAGCACCCAGGGTTCCGCCCAACAAGTGGTTACAATAGGACTGTAGGCAAGTAGTCTCACTAACCCTCTTCCTGGTCGGGAGATCTACCGAATCCGAAGGCTTGATGCTGCCAATCCCCATTCACTCTAGTTTCGTAAAAATGGTGACGCGATGACAATAAGAACCAACCGTTCAATTCTTAGCCTCACGATCTGGCTGTTGTCGGTGTTAGCCGTCAGTGCAGTTTCAGTCGCTCAAGAGGCCGCCGACAAGAACGTACCCGAGTTTGGAGATGAAATCGACGTCACTGAGGTGTCGATCGACGTACGGGTAACCGATCGGTTCGGCAATGCGGTGCTCGGGCTGGCACCGAGCGATTTCTCCGTCACCGAGAACGGGGTTCCGATGAATGTGGTCGGAGTCAACGGATACTCGACCCGCAACACCGGGAGTGCCGATCGCAACCCCGACAGCCGCTTTATCATGCTGGTGGTTCACACTCCATTGGGTACCGAGTTCGAGCGCACCGGTGCAATCCGCCGTAGGTTGCAGATGAGCCGCGATCTCTCGGAGTGGTTGGAGTCCGGCCCAGGGCCGAGTGATTGGATCGCGGTTGTTTCCTATCAGACCTCGCTGAGTATTCTGCAGGATTTCACCCAAGATCGAGAGGCGTTGCGTACTGGTATCGAGAACGCCGGGCGCGGAAAACGCGCCAAGTCTGGACCTTGGCGACAGGGTGACGGATCACCATGGGAACTATCTGCCGAGCTGCCCCGTGATCGCGAGCTGATCCGAGCCTCAACCAACATCTATGACGCTCTGGGGCTATTGGCAGACGCTTCCGGCCGTATCGTCGGTCGTAAGATCCTAGTGCTCTACTCCCCCGGTTTTGGAGATTTGGACAATACGAGCCAAGGGATGGCGTGGCCAGACCGCCGACGCTATGACGAACTGATCGCCAAGTTGGATGACAACAACGTGTCGGTATTTCCAGTCGACACCACGCCCACCGGAATAAAGCATTCACAAAGCGCGACTTTGCAGCAGATCGCCAGTGACACTGGCGGTGACTTTGCCCCCTATGTGGAGCGATTCGCAGCGCGTATGGAAGACATCGCGGTGAGCAATGTTGCCTACTACATGGTCAGCTATCAAGTGCAACACACGCCTCAAGACGAAGGATTCCGCGAGGTGGAAGTGGAGGTTGCCAATCCCAATTTGAAGGTGGTGGCGAGACCTGGCTACTTCTATTTACCGGAGGGTAATAGGCGTCGTTGAACATCTTTGTCACCATCTTTCTAGGCCTAGTCGTGGGGCCAACAACTGTGGAGCTTCAGCCGCCCGCAGCAACCGCACTGGTTCGCCTGTTCCTGGACCATCAGCCAGTGGCAGAACTGAAGGGATCTCCGTGGCAGGCTGATGTCGACTTCGGCGAAGGCCTTAGTCCCCATCTTCTCGTTGCACAGGCGATGGATCGCGCAGGAACGGTAACCGCCGAGAGTGAACAGTGGATCAACTTGCCAAGCGGGCCAGCCAAGGCGGGAATCGAACTCGTCAAGGCGGACTCTGACCAGGCCGCGTTGCGGCTGCGTTGGGCACATGTTCTCGGCCACCAACCTCGAGAGCTACGCCTTACAGTGGGTGGCGTGGGTGTCGAAATCGAAGATCCGGCTTGGGTAGCATTGCCGACCGGTGATCAGGAGATCGAACTCGTTCGTTTGGAAGTCGAGTTTCCTGACTTCTCGGTTGCTACCGCCGACGTCGTGTTGCGAGGTGGAGAGCTCATTCGTGAAGACGTTGAATTGACCGCCATTCCGATTCGTCACGACAGTGCAGACCGAGTTGGGGCATCGTTTCGAGGGGTGTCGGTTGATGGCCGATCACCGCGATTGCTGGCTGTGGAGCGCGGGCCGGCACAGATCATCATGGTGGTCGATCCGGCCGTCATAGGCGAGTTTGGTGAGCGCCTCGATGTGGCAACCCTCAAGCGCCGAGAGCGCAGGGCCGGCAGGGGAGCCGCTTTTGCTGAAGAGATCTCGGTATTAGAAGATCAAGACTGGGTTCGTTTTGTTTGGCCGATGGCTTCCGATGGTCATCCAAATGCTCAGAGCACCCAGCTCTTTGATTACTCCCGTGATCTGACTCGTAGAGACGGCAGCTTAGTGGAGATCCTGCGCCGCACCAGTCCTCCTCACGCGATCCACCCCTCTGACGTACGACTGGCAGATGCGGTGGCTGTGGCGGGTCTTTTGGCGGCATCACGCAGTCGGCGCCGGGGGGTAGTGCTGGTCACCGAGGTGCAGTCACCTGGCGACCTCACGGCGCCCACTGGCGATCGCTTCACGGCTGCGGAGGCGAGGTCCTTTCTGGCCGAGTTGCGGGTGCCGTTGCTGGTGTGGGCGGTAGGAGAAGATGGCCCCAGTCGTTGGGGCGAGGTGCAGCATTTGTGGTCGCCGCGTTCGGTTGAACGCGCGATCTCCCGCCTGCGGACGATCGTTGACGATCAGCGGGTCGCATGGATTTCTGGTCTTCATCTGCCGCAGGAAATCTTGGTCGAACCCAAACGCAGTATTGGTGACAGTGTTCACTAGCGTGGCCAGAGTTTCAGCGACGACGTTCAACGGATTCCTGCTCTGCTGCGCGCTGGCGACGCCGGGGGTTGCTCACGCCCAGCAGCAGCCGACAACGGTTTGGGCCGATAGCGGTAGCGTTCTATGGAATCGTCCTGGGCCACACGGGCAGGAAGTGGCGCGCGTTCAAACCCTGGTCGAACTGAGGGTGAGCGAGGGTGTCGCGGGGTGGGTCCGAGTCGTTTACTTGGGTCGGTCAGGCTGGCTGGAAAAGCCCGACTACGGTTCTCATCTTCCGCAGCAAGTTTTGTCCTCGCCCTGTGCCGATGTGGATCCAGCGAGTGGGCTGTGGTGCCGCAACTTGGGATGGGTGTGGTTGCTGACTGATCTTCCTGATGGAGACGAAGTGGCCACTTACCAGGGCCTGCTAGAACAGTTGCCGGGTCGCTACCGCCAGCGGTATGGCGAGTTCGAACTGGATCGCGCGGTGTCCTGGATCGCGATCATGGTCGAACCGCGCGAGTATCAGCAGTTTTGGCAGCGATACCAGAGTGGCGAGGGAAGCGACCATTCAGCATTGGCTGCTGGCCGGGTGGCGGCAGTGCTGGTTGGCGACTCATGGTCAGCAACCGAAAAGGCGGTGACCCATGAGGCTGTTCACCTGCTCAACCGGGTGGCGCTCGGAGATCATCTCCCAGTTTGGCTTGAGGAAGGTGTCGCAGGTTGTTTTGGCTTGTTGAGCGATCAAGGAACTCTTGAAGGGTCGACGACCTTCAGTCCGGTGCTGGTCTATCACCGGGCGGGGTTTAGCGAGCAACAGACTTCTGTTACGCATACCGGTACCAGAGCGGTCTTCGCCCGCACGCGTGAGTCGGCACAGCGGTTGGAATTGGATCTTGAGCCGGTGTTTGCAGCCGATAGATCTACTTTCTATAGCCCTCTTCACCGTGAACATCACTATGAGCTGGCCTCGGTCGTGTCCTGCTATTTGGCCGAGCGGGAAATGGCAGGTGATCGCGGCGGAATCGTTGGTGCCAACCGCGACCGGGCCTTGAAGCGAAAACCTACGGCTGAAGCGTCACAACAGCTGGCGTCTGAGGTGGGTCGCTGGGCAGGCAGCTTGTTGCGGCAGCTCGAAACTCTACCTTCTGCGGCGGCCCTCGTCGCAGAGGATCAAGAAGCGCAAGAGCAGCTCGACTAGTTCAAAGCTGCGTCTAGCGCTTGGTTGAGATCGGCAACAAATTGGGGATGGGGCTGGGCGCCCTCGTCGACGGCTGTGTCGAGGTGGAGCTTGGCCGGTTCTAGCTCCCCTCGGACATACAACGCTACGGCTAAATTGTAGTGCGACAGCGCATGCTTCGAGTCCAGCAGTAGAGCAGTTCGGAGCGCCTCAATTCCGTCCGCGGCTCGACCAATGCGTAGCAGCGCCAACCCCTCCAGATAGAACACCTGAGCGGGGATTCCATCGACAAGATCGGGACGCAAACGATCGGCAACAAACCGCCCACGATCCGCGGTGTCGATTTCTCGCCGCAGGTTTTGCTCGACGGTGGGGCCAGCGCTCGCGGGGGTGCGTTGCCTCAATTGTGCTGCGAAGTCTCGGATCTCTCGAGACCGGTCGGCGTTGTGTTGGCGATCAACCAGTCCCGCCACCTGATGCATTTGTTGCCATTCGGCGAACCTGCGTTCAGCTTCCTGCAGAACGGTTATCGCAGCCTCAAAGCGTTGGGTGGCGACCAGGGTAGCTCCCAGTCCGAGATAGGCTGCTGCGTATCTCGGTTCCTGCTCAGTGGCGTGAACAAAGGCCTCTTCGGCGCGCTCGTAATCGCCTCGGCGCAGAAAGACGTCTCCTTGATCGGTCAGAGAGCGCGCCATCTTGAGACGCGCAGGGTTGATGTCACGACTTGGCCCAGCGTTTATCGAGCTGGCGAAAACGAAGCAGGCTGCGAACGTGAGGGGCCGACGCAAGTCCATAGTTTCAGCGAGGGTAGCAGATTGGACCGCCAGCGCCACCTACTCAATCACTCCTATGATGGAGCCTGCCGATTCAGCGCCGCATCAAGGTCTGCAACAAACTGCGGGTGCGGACTGGCTCCATTCTCGATTGCAGCATCCAGATGCTGCTTGGCTGACTGCAACTCCCCTCCGGTGAAGAAAGCGACCGAAAGGTTGTAGTGAGAGAGGGCGTGTTTGCGGTCGATATACAGGCATGTCAACAGCGATTCGATTCCTTGGTCGCGACTGCCGATGCGCAGCAGCGCCAGCCCCTTGAGGTAGAACACCTGAGCTGGGATGCCCGCCACATCTTCTGGGCGAATGCGGTCGGCCATGTGGCGCTCCATCTCGACTTCCCGCATTACGGCCCCGGTATTAACGTTGCCACTGCCAGTGTTCGAGGCCCCGCTCTGGCGAGCAGCGTCCAGCGCTTTCCGCTCTCTGGCCGCGAACGCCTGGCGATTTTGCAGTCCGGCAACTTGATTCATCGCCAACCAGTCTGCGAATTGTTGTTCCGCATCTTGCAAGGCGGTCACGGCCTCGTCAAAGCGTGCCGTGGCTACCAGAGTGGCACCCAAGCCGAGATGCGCCGACGGATATCGTTTTTCGTGCTCGATCGCCCGACGGAATTCCCCTTCTGCGCGCTCATACTTCTCTTTCTTGAGAAATGCGTTGCCCTTGTCGGTTGCCGACTCGGCCATGCGGATTCTGGAAGGGTCAAGGTCGTTGGCTTGAGAGGCGAGGAGCGTGGGTGAGAGAACTGCTACGGTGATTGTCAGTATCAGGAGTCGCTTGAGCATCATCGGCCAACGATATCAAGTGGCTGTGCAATTCGGATGGATTGATCCACAGATGGGTAGTTGGTACGGAGTTTGCGCTGTGTCAATGACGCTGTCGCGTCGAGCTTGGGCAACCTAGCCGGGCGACGATAAAATGGAGAACCGAGGTTGAATTGCTTCTTTCAGCAGTTACCAGGAGGACGAGGAGTCATGACAAATGATCTATAGCAAGAAGAGTCGAACGTGGCTAGGAGTGGTAGCGACTGCCATCACAGTGTTGGTTTTGGCGAGCCCGGCCATGGCCCAGCGGAAGCAGGCGCGGGTGTGGGGGGTGATTTCGGATCAGGATGGGGTTCCGCTTGCTGAGGTGGCGATTACGGCTGAGTCACCGGATACCGGTGAAGTGGTTGCTGAGACGGTCAGCGATGCTGAGGGGGCCTATTCGCTGCTGATCAATGACGCGACGGTGAGCTATCTCTATCGGCTGAGCAAGGAGGGATATGTTCCGTTGGCTCAACAGTTGTCGGTTGCAGTCAAGGCGAACGACGAGTACAACATGACCCTGCCGTCGCTAGCATCTGTCAAGGGTGGAGCCATGGCTGATGGTAGCTATGCCATGCACCCCGACGCGGTGAAGCCTTATGACCGGGCATTCGAAGCAGCCCGCCAGGGCGACTACGACAGTGCATCCGCTGCCTTTGAAGAGGTCTTGTCGTTGGACGACTCGGTGGTGCCTGCGTTGGTCGCGTTGAGTGCCATCCGTTTGGAACAGGGTAGTTATGCACAATCCAGCGAGCTGGCTACTAGGGCAGTCGAGCTTGACCCTTCCAATGTCAAAGGGATCGAACTCCGCTATATGGCGTTTAAGCACAATGGTGCTTCGGTGGAAGAGCTGATGCCGATGTTGGTGGAGCTGGAGGAGGTGTCTCCTATCAAGGCTGCCGCCGGACACGCCGAGGTGGGGTTGTCGCATTTCAACGCCGGTGACATGGATGCTGCGCAGAGTTCCCTGAACCACGCCTTGGCACTCAACCCCGACTTGCCTGCCGCTCATTTTCAACTCGGACTGTGCTACGTGAATGCTAGGGACAGTGACCAGGCAAGACATCATTTTGAGCGGGTCGTCGAGCTTGCTCCTGGGACTGAAGATGCGGCCACTGCCGCAGAAATGATGACTTACCTAGAGTAACACTCGGAAATAAATTCCAACCATCCGGATCACACTTCAATTCATTGAATTCCCAGAGAGACCGAGAACCCAGAATGGACTTTCGGTCTGTCGTCAGATGGGACCGTTAGTCGCATAAATAGAGACACTTAGGCTGCTCTTGGCGCCCTAGGGGTTGAGTTCTGCCTTGCTACGTCCTATGGTACAGGGATTGCAACTTTTCCCAACGAAGGTACTGCGTGCAGTACTACTACATAACAAAAGATAATGTTAAGAAGCGGTCGAAATCACTCGCCCAAAACCTTGGTCGCGGATATTCGATCACCCCATTAATCCCCAAAGGAGGATCGTTTTATGTACGACAAAAGGACATTAGGCTTAGCCCTGCTTGCAGTGGCTTTGTTGTTGGTCCCGTCTGTCACCTTTGCTCAGTCCAGCACTGGCGCGATTTCGGGCCGCGTGGTCGACGAGAACGGCGCGACGCTTCCGGGCGTCACCGCTACCGCTGCTTCGCCCGCTTTGCAGGGTGAGAAGATTGTGGTTAGCGGCACCAACGGATCATTCCGTTTGGTCCCACTGCCCCCGGGCAGCTACAGTGTGACCTTCAGCATTGAAGGCTTTCAGGACGTGGTCCAAGAGGATGTTCGAGTTACTCTTTCGGGGAATACCCCCTTGGCTGTGACGATGAACTCCAGCTTCACCGACACCGTTGTGGTGACCGGTAGCGACCGCCCCTTGATCAACACTTCGAGTACCGAAGGTGGTATCACGTTGGGTTCTGACTATTTTGAGAACAACCCTGCTGGTCGCAACTATATTGGTGCCGCACAAGTGGCGCCTGGTGCACAGACCGACGCCTCCGGAACCACCTTTTATGGTTCCACTGGTGCCGAGAATGCGTACTACATCGACGGTGTGAACACCACCGGCGTAGAGCTCGGGCAACAGGGTAAATCGCTCAACTTTGAGTTCATCCAAGAGGTGCAGGTCAAGACCGGTAGCTACGGCGCCGAGTATGGCCGCAACACGGGTGGCATCATTGAAGTGGTGACCAAGTCGGGTGGCAACGAGTTGACCGGTGACATTTTCGGTTACTGGGATGACGATTCCCTCGAGTCCAGCCTTGTTTCCGAGGCGGCCGCTGGTGCGGTGTCCGGTTCGACCAAGACGGTTGGCCGTAATCGCTCAGACCTTGGCTTCGACATTGGCGGTGCGTTTTCGAAGGACAAGCTCTGGTATTTCGTGGCCTATGACCGTGTCGACAATCAAGACGACAAAGAATCGTTGGAAAACTTCGCCCCATTTGTGGCGGGTGCACCTGGTCTCGGCGATGCGTTTACCACTACCACCGAGCGTGATTTGGCTGCTGCCAAGTTGACCTGGAAAATGACTCCAACCCACACGTTGGCGGGTTCCTACTTTGACGATTCTGGTAGTGAAAATGGACTGCTGGCTGGCTATTCCTTGGCAGCCCCTCCGACTCATTTCACCGGTGTCCTCAACACTGGTGCTCCTGACTATGCTTTGAACTACGACGGCGTCTTTACTGACAACGTCTTGGTCTCAGGCCGAATTTCCGAGCATCAAGAAGAGTCGTCATTGGCTGGAGCCGGTGCTGATTTGATCGGCTTCATCGATAGCAGTAATCCTCTGGGCGACGGCACCACTGTTTGGGGTTGGCCTGGTGCGCCTTCGGCTTCCGGTTTCGGTTTTCACCAGAATCAAAAGTTTGGCCGCGACCAAGTTCGTGTTGACCTGACCTACTTTGCCAACGATTTCGGTGGTGACCATGAGTTCAAGTTTGGTGCTGAGACCGAGGAGATCTCGGTGGACAACGCCAACACCAATTCAGGAGGTCAGCGGATCTATCGCTTCAACTGCGGCAGTCGTTGTGACCAGGACTACTACTATCGTCATCGCTACTATGTGAGTTCAAAGATCGATCCGAATTTCGCTACCCTGGCTGATCTGCAACATCCGTTGACGGTCAAGACCAAAGCGGAAGATGACGCATTCTTCGTGCAGGATTCCTGGCGCGTGGCCGACAATCTCACCCTGAACTTGGGTGTGCGTCACGATACCCAGACTCTGTTCAACGGGGACGGTGTTGCTCACCAAGAGCTGGATGACGCCACTGCACCTCGCATTGGTATCATCTGGGATCCGCTCAAGAACGGGCGTTCCAAGATCTATGGTCACTACGGCACGTTTTACGAGACCATCCCAATGGATATCGTGATTCGCTCCTACGGCGGTGAGATTTCAGTCTTTGCATACAACTTGACTGATGACCCGAACAACATCGCCAACGACAGCAGTATCAGGCCTTCTCGTACCTTGGGTGGTGGATTTTCTCGTGTCGATCCTGCGACTGAGAGCCAACACATCGAAGAGATCGTTCTGGGTGCTGAGTACGAGCTCACACAGGGACTCGGTTTGGGCATCAAGTACATCGACCGTGAGTTGGAAAACATCATGGAAGACGCGCTAGCTGCTGACGGTGATTACTTCATCGGCAACCCTGGCCGCGGTGACATGCAAGGTACCTATGACCTGGGCTATGCCTTTGGCTATAACGAGACCTTGCACACCCTACCGGTTCCGACCCGTTCGTTTACTGGTTTTGAGGTGACCTTAACCAAGCGCCCAACCAAGAACTTCCAGTTCATCGCCTCCTTGCTCTTCTCAGATCTTGAAGGTACCTATGACGGATTGTTCCAGGCCTCTACCGGTCAACTCGATCCCAACCTGAACTCGGCGTTCGACTACTTCGATTTCTCGGTCAATAACACCGGTAAATTGTCGAATGATCGTCCGTTCCAGGCCAAGTGGGATGGTTCCTACAGCTTTGAGAATGGCGTTGTCTTGGGTGCCTCCGCTTACATGCGCGACGGTACGCCGGTTACGGCAATGGGGTATTCACAAGGCTACTCCAACTGGGAGTACTACCTCTCCGAGCGCGGAGCTTTCGGTAGCACAGATACTGAGTATGAGGCTGACCTCCATGTGGGTTACCCGATTTCACTCAGCAACGGTACTGAGATCAACCTGCTGGTAGACATATTCAATCTACTCGACCTGCAGGGTGAGACTTTGCGCAGTAATCGCTACACGCCCCCTCAAGAGGACTATGGAGTTCTCGACTGGGTGACCGGTGAGCACTATGCACCGATCCAACCTGGCGATAGCGCGCGTCCGCCGACCAACACAGCGTTCAACACAACGAACGCATGGCAGCGTCCGCGGTCGATTCGTTTGGGTGTTCGCTTTAGCTTCTAAGTCCGCTCTTAACAGCGTGTACGAAAGGGGGGCATCAGCCCCCCTTTCTTTTTGTCTACTCTTTGCTAATCAACCTCCTGATCGATAGCCTCTGCTGGTGCGAAAACTGATCATAGGCGTGGCGATCGTCCTACCGCTAACTCTGCTGTTTGCGTTCCGTTGGACAAGATCCGGGGAACTGCTTTGGAATCCGGGCACGGGCGAGATCAAAGCATCTTCGTTCTTTTCCCCCAGCCCGCGTTGGCGCTGGCAGTCGAGTGGAGGAGTTCCCCTCTCCGCTGCAATAGAACTTCCGACCGCCAGCGGGGAGACCGTTCAAGCTGGTTTGCGTTGGACACCGCCCAAAGGGACTCTGGTACAGCTAGTTGCTGCGGACTACCCCGCTACAGCGTTTAAACAAGTGGTGGAAGATTCCCTCCGGACGTGGTCTGAGAAAATCTCCTTCGGTTGCTTTTTTGCCGCATTGGCGGAGCCCGATTGTCCGCCAAACCCTGCTAGTGAGTTGGCGCAACAGGTCGCCGCAGCCTTAACGGGGTCCGGATTCCAGCAAGATAAAGATCTCGCGGGATCTCGACTGGGGGTCGAATTCACCAGTTCCGCCCAGTCGATGAAGCGGTATCTTGCGCGTGGCATTCGGGCGACCTTGCCGTCGCGATCGGCTCGGGTGGTGGTGATGGCGGTCGATGGTTTGGATTGGGATTTCGTTCAACCGTTGTCAAGGTCGGGTCGGATGCCCAACCTGACCAATCTCTTGCAGGCCGGGACTTGGGGAACCATGGAAACACTGGTGCCCATCTTGTCCCCGCTGATTTGGACCAGTGTGGCGACGGGTGTTAGCCCTGACCAGCACGGCATTTTGGATTTTGTCGAACGCGATCCAGAGACCGGTCAGGTGGTGCCAGTCAGTGCTCGCAGTCGCAAGTCACCCACGATTTGGGAAATGGCGTCGGTTCTGGGTAAGCGTGTTGGAGTTATCGGGTGGTGGGCTTCTTGGCCTGCGACCGAGCTGAATGGCACCTTGGTCTCGGATCGCCTTTACTACACTCTGACGCAGGGGATCGACAAGAGCGTGTTTAGCCGCGATCCTGAACACTTGGTTTATCCTGCTTCGCGAACTGAGGAATTTACCTCTTTACGAAACCGCGCTGTGGAAGAGACCAATTGGCAGGTCGTGAATCCATTCATGGCGGTGCCGGCAGATGAATACGCCGAGGCGGTTGCCGCGGACGCGGGAATGGAAGATCCGATCGATGGATTTCGGCGGATTGTTGCCTCGACGCGAACCTACATGGGGTCTGGATTATTGGTGGCACAAGATAAACCCGATCTGTTGATGGCTTACCTTGAGGGTACCGATACGGTCGGCCACTTGCTAGCGAGATACCAATCACCACCGGTTGACGCTGATGTCAGTGTTGAGGAGGCATCGCGCTACTCTGAGGCGATTCCTCGTTACTACCAGGCCGCAGATCGCTGGATCGGTCGCTACCTCCAAGAGTGCCCACTCTCTGAGTGTACTTGGATTTTGGTTTCGGACCATGGCTTCAAATGGGGCGACGAAAGACCTCGAGGACTGGGTGGATTCTCCGGGCGCACCGCCCCGTTGTGGCATGCCACCGATGCATCCTTTGCGGTCGCCGGGGTCGGCACACGGCGCTTGGGCCAGGTTAGCGATGAGGCTTCAGTCTACGACGTGGCTCCAACCATTGCCGCAGCCCTGGGAATTCCCGCCGACGAATCTTGGACTGGTAAACCACTCCCAGGATCTCCGACTCCAGCGGCGCTTCCGGCGGTCGACTATTCTGGATTGACAGTGTTGCCACGAGAGCAGTTTGGCGCCGAAGTCGCGTTGGCCCAGGATCCAGAATTCATCGCCAAGTTGCAGGCATTGGGCTACCTCGGAGGAGATTCCACTGTGGAGTCTGTGGGCTCTTCGCAGAGTTCAGCTCCAGTAACCCCAGAATCGACTCCGGCGTCGCCCGCCAGCGGAGTCCGTACCCGTGGTGAGTTGAACAACCTTGCGGTGCTCAAGATCAACGAGAAAGAATATGAGGAAGCTGAAGCTCTTCTCAGAGAAGCCATTGAGCTCAGCCCGGAATACCCCTCGCCGCATTACAACTTGCGGCGCATGTACATAGAAATGGGGCGGCACGATGACGCCGACCGAGAGCTGTGGATCTCTGTGGACAAAGGGCTGAGGTCGTCCGAGCGCAGCCTAGATCAGGCAGCAGCCGACTACGACATCTTGGATTTACCGGAGCGCTCGGCAACCATTCTCACCGGTGCGTTGCAAAGATTTCCCGGGCACGAGCCGCTCCATGTGCACTACATGGTTGTGTTGATTCGCTTGGAAGAATGTAAGCGCGCCGCTGAAGTTGGAGCCGCCGCGTCGAGTCGGTTCCCAGCCAGCGCACCGGTCCATGCCTTTTACGGTCTCGGAGCCGCCTGCGCCGGAGACATTGGTGCAGCGAGGGAAGCGCTGGAGATCTCCCTGGCGCTGAATTCGGATCAACCCCGCTTACACCAGGTTTTATCTGACCTGGAACAGTGAATTTCTGCCCGAATCCTTACCCGACTTGAGGCCTTAGAAAGAGCCTGCGGGCCAGGGGGCGAGCGCGGTTGTTTGGTTCTTGTATCGCCGCAGATTCTCCAGCGCAAATGAGAGGATTTTGGTGGGTGCAGCACTGTCTTGCATTACTTGCGTAATTGATTCCTGAATCTGTACCGCCAAGGCAAAATGCTCGGTTGCGGCAAACGCCATTGCCAGCTGCTCTCCGTTTTCCACCGACTGTTCGTGTTGGAAGAGCTCTTTCGCGACTTGCAAGGCTTCGGCTCTCGCTGTCTCGTCCGAGCCTGAGGTTGAGGCCAGACGTATCAACGCACTGGCGACAGAGACGTTAGTCGGGTCAATCTTCCACGCCTCGCGGATCGAGCCAAAGGCGGCGTCGAAGTCGTCAAGCGCGACCAAGGCCAAAGCCTGCAGATGACGTGGTCGGGCGAAGTCTGGAGCCTCCTTCGCCACCTGTTGGTATTGAGCGGCTGCCTCGGTCCAGTTCTCGGCGTGCATCAACTGGTCGGCGTAGGCCATGCCGAATTCCACGTTGCTGGGGTTCACCACCACCGCTTGGCGCAAATGCTCCAGAGCGTCGCCCGGGCGATCTATTTTGACCAGCACCTCGGCCAGATTGAAATGGGCGAAACCATATTCAGGGTCTAGTTCCAGGGCCTTGCGAAACAGATCTTCAGCGTTGGCATAGTTCTCTGCCTCCATCGCCAGAACGCCAAGGTTCATCCAAGCGCGATAGTTTTCTGGGTTGAGTTCCACCGCCTTGCTGTAGGCAGCGCCGGCAATCTCCGCCTGTCCGGTTCTCAGCGCTTGCGCTCCCATGGTGACGTAGGTTTCTGAACTCACCGAACGCTCGCCGACTTGTTGAAGGATCGGATCAAGCGCCCGTACCTTTCGCTGCCCCCCCAGCTCTGCGTGGTGCTGAGCTAAGTCGAGATCGCCACTACCACGATGGGCTTGCGAGAGGGGGAAGTGAAGGCTGACCGCCTCCGGTTGTTGTTCTAGTGCGTCGGTGAAATGGGAGACTGCAATGGAGAAATCGCCGATGAGTAGCGCCGCTTTGCCCATTTCAGCCAGCGTCGCCGCCTGTAGTCCTTCGATTTCCCGCAAGGGTTCAAGGACCGAGACAGCCTCTTCGATACGTCCCTGCTCCAGATAAATCTGAGCGATACGAAACATGGTGAATGGGTCTGGCCTCAGCTCGTGGCCACGGCCGAGCAGTGTCAGGCTCTCCTCTAAGGCTCCTTGTCCTTTGGCAATTACGCCCAGCAGGTAGGGCCAGCGTGCGTTCTGAGGGTCACGTTCGTGCGCCAAACGATAGCTAGCGATCGCTGATCCCAATGCGGCGTGGGCGTGGAACACTTCCCCCGCCATCCCCAACGTCTCGGCTTGCTCAAGAGCGCTCTCCTCGGAGGAAGGGTCAAAAACATCTACCAAACTCATATAGCTGCTCTCTAGCAGCGCGGTGACCCTTGGTTCCAGACCTTCGGTGTTGGGTTTCGGGATCATTGCCAAAAGGCTGGAGCCCCATTTCCGTGTTTCCTCCGAGCTCTGTTCGACACGGGTTGATTGTGCACTTGCTGATTGAGCTACCACCAACGCTGCCAGCGCTGCCAGCGCTGCCAGAGTAGCGGATGAAAGGAGTCGGGAAACGCGTCGCACTGCGGTCATTGTCCCTGGGAGAACGATTGGCGAAATCTATTTCGAAGCACTTTTCTTCAACCGGTGGTACTGATTGACCGCTAAGTTGGCAAACGTTTGACTCGATCCATCCGCCCAGTGAACGACTGCGGTGACCGGCTTTTGGGTGTCCAGCAGGCCAACTACAATCCGCGGATCGTTGGCGGAGGCATAACTGCCGTCCCGGCGAGAGCGTCTCGACAGCGATCTTCCGGATGGGAGCTGGGTGACTACCCTCGCATTGACTGCACCGGAAGCACTTCTTGGATCAACGAGTTCGAAACCGATCCACGAGTTTTGGTTGCCCAGCAGGTTTTCTAACAGCCTGACTGGGCCAGCGTTGTTTGCGACCACGATGTCGGTATCCCCATCGTTGTCGATGTCACCAAACGCGGCACCACGACTGACTTCAGAAAGGTCCCCGGTCGCGTTGGCGAACGGCTGCACCTGTTGAAATCGCTCTCCATGGTTGCGAAACAACTGGTTGCGTTGATGAATCGGCAGGGGGTCTTTCTGGCGTGCCAGCTCTTCAATGACTTTGACTTCACCGTTGGCGAGGAATACGTCCAACAGACCGTCGTTGTCGAAATCGAACCACCCGGTTCCAAAGGACGTGAAGGCGATGCTCCCAGGGCCCAGTCCCTGCAGCACCGTGCGATCAGAAAACCCACCGCTGCCGTCATTGACGTAAAGAGTGTTGGTCTCACGACTCAAATGACTGATAAAAATGTCGTCGTCGCCGTCGTTGTCAAAATCGCCGACATCGACGCCCATGCTCGCCTCGGCAGCACCGCTCATGTTGACGGCGACCCCGGCCATGAGCGCCTGATTGCTGAGAGTGCCGTCCCCCTGATTGGTCCAGAGGAAGTTCTGCATGCCGTCGTTTGCCACGTAAAGATCCGGCTTGGTGTCGCCATTGGCATCAAACACCACGACGCCGAGCCCTGCTCCGGGCAATTGCGCAATTCCGCTGGCGGTCCCCGCGTCGCGAAAGGTGCCGTCT
Organism: Candidatus Multivoradales bacterium; assembly: GCA_965248055.1. Lineage (GTDB taxonomy): Bacteria > Acidobacteriota > Thermoanaerobaculia > Multivoradales > JAHEKO01 > CBDCXF01. The sequence goes on along the minus strand of CBDFIJ010000004.1, from coordinate 880,812 downwards.
CCTTGGTTGCTGAACAAGCGGTCTGGCCACGGATTGTAAGACTGCGGTCCGCAGTAGTCCCGAGCGCTCGATTTGCGAAAACACGGTTTGTGCTCACTGATGGAGAAGTCGACGTAGTTGACTACGAACAGGTCCTCGTCGGAGTCGCCGTCGTAGTCAAAGAACGTCGCGCTAACGCTCCAGCGAGCCTCTTCGACTCCTGCCGATTTGGTTTGATCGGTGAACCTTCCGTTGCCTTCATTGCGCAACAATTGATTGTCGTCGAGATTGGTTAGGTATAGATCGAGCCATCCGTCGCCGTCGTAGTCTCCCACTGCCACACCCATGCCATATCCGTTCGCCCTAATTCCACTCTCCGCGGTCTGATCGGTGAATCTGAGATCGCCAGAGGGAACTAGTTCATTGCGGTACAAACGACCGCCTTGTTGAAATCTCTTTGCAGGTTGAAATGCTGCATCGTCGATTGTCTTTTCAGCGCCCAATAACTTCCCCTGCGGAAGAAAAATATCCAGGTCGCCGTCGCGGTCGTAGTCAAACAACCCCACTCCGGGACCGACGATTTCGGCATAGTAGTACTCACCGGTCATCCCGTTGAAGTGGACGAAATCGAGTTCGGCGCGCTCACTGACATCAACGAAAGGCGGCTGCACGGTCGGTGTCTGTGGCGGTGTCTGGGCGGATAGTTGATCGGTTCCCCCAGTCAACGCGCACGAGAGGCCGACGAGACTCAAGAAAAGAGAGGAACGCAGCCCTTGCAGACTGGAGAAATGAGTCACAGGATTAGTGAAGCGGGTAGACGATTTTCGACGTCTTGTCGGCCAGGATATCGCGCACTGCGATGCCAACCCTTTGGGGGCCGGGCTTGATTTGCAGTTTGGTATCGAAGCGATAAATCTGGTTCTGAGCGACCTGGAGATCTTCCGGAGGGATCTCCAGGTTGATGGTGTCCCGAACCAGGTCGGCTGCCTTTCCTTCGTCAGACAACGCCGAGAAGAATAGATCCACTTGAGCCCGATATTTCGCTCCTTGTGGTACCAAAAGGAGTTTGCCAATCGGAATGCGAAGGGTCATCGGCAGTAGCAGGTAACCGTCCGCGTAGGGCTCTGGTTCTCCAATCTCGACGCGAACGGCGAGTGGATTGGTTTGAATGCCATAACGCATTCCTGCCTGTAGCGATTCGCCAACCAGGGTTGCTGTGTCTTTGCTACGGTAACCCTCACGGTAACGAATCTGCACCCCAGGCCGGTCAACTTTGAGCTCGATGTGATGGTAACGCCCGTCCTCCTGCTGAAGGGGCGCGTATCCGAGGGAATAGTAGCTGCGTAGACTCTTGCTGACTTTACGCAAGGCTGGTGCTGCATTGTTGGTATTGAGAATCGGAACACCACCGGTGCGCACCGCGATCCTGCGAATCGAGTCTTGGTAGTTGCCCTGATGCAAGGAGTCGACCGAACTACGCATGTCATTGGCGAAGGTGCCGCCCCGATTCTCCGCAGAGAAACCGGAAGGCATTTGCAGTCCAGTTGCATCGAGAGTGAAAAAGGACACCCGGTTCGAATTGGCCAATTGCTCCAAATGCCGAAGTCGCCGAGTCATGTCGAATTCCGAGGCGCCAGCGAACGCTGGAGCGTCCTGAAATCTATTCCGCAGTGCGTAGTAGAGATCCTTGCCTGGCGTCATCGGCATGCCGTCAGAGACATGGAGCATTGCCTTGCGCCCAGGCAACCCTGCCAAGGAACGGACCATATCGGTCATCGACTCCAAGGTGAATCGCAGATCGACCTCAACAGACTGCGCGTACTGTCGAATCCGGCCAGCTAGAACCCCCTGGACTTCGGCTTCTTCGATATCGCGCAGAAGGTCTATTCGCTCGCGGGCGAAAGATGTGGGGCGCCCAGACGCTTTCTCCAAGTCTCCCACCGCTCGAATTAACGCTGACGAGTTGTCGGTAAACGGTTGGTGTACTTTGAGCGTTTGGTTGTAACTGACCAACATTCCGTAATCGCCGCCGCGCACACTGGCGTCAATGAACTCATTGAGCTGTGCCAGGACGCGGGTACGATGGATTGGATTCATGTTGTGGTTGTCCAAATAGACAACCAACCAAAGACGTTGGGTCTCTGGAACTTCCGGTTGCTGTGCTGGCGGCTGGCCGGTGGGAGGGCCAGGCGATTCGGGGATCGCGGGCACGTTTTCTGATTGCGTGCCCGTCGGGGTTTCGATGAACTGGTTGACCGGAATGCCGTCCACGACTTTGTAGAAGTTGGTCAACGCGACAGGTCGACCGTCTTCCTCAAGGTGGAAGTCTTCTGCTTCGAGATCGGTAACCGGGCTACCATCCCTAGTTGTTGCATAAACATCCACATTAACCACACGGACGTTTGTGGTCTCGATAAAAACGGTTTCGTCGGCCTCATTTCCCAACGCTTCCTGACCGCGAAGCGGTAGCGACGCTCCGATTGTCAACACCCCGATCACCAAGGTCAGTGCGACCCATACCGGCGTATTCCGTTGCCCAGAGCGAGATCGATCGACTCCAGAAGTTTGGCGTGGAATCGGGGCTAGTCGGCTACCGTTTGCCGTTGGATGGGCGTTCAATGATTGGCGCACGTTGTCTCGCAAGTTGATTGTCGAATAGCTAGATTCGGTGAAGTGGGACGCTTCATCGAGAAGCGCAAACGATCGTAAGAGTCGGTCATCGCGAGCCCAGTTTCCCGCTGGCTGTTCAGATGGAAGAAATTCCATCTCCTTCCTCGACTGCAACCAACCCCGACTACCTCATTGCGAATTATATGCCGGGCCAGCATGTGCCAAGCACAGCATGTGCAGACCAGCAAGGTCCGACCTTGCGCGGCGAAACCCAGGGGCTTCGCCGCGACAGTGCCAACCTAGGGTGGACGACTACTCGTTAGCGACGGTGAACGGGACGCAAACTTCGGTGATGATCCACCGCAGGCACATATCGGCACCGGAATCGGTAGCGTCCATGGCGATGGTCAGCTGATCGACTTCTTCTTCCAGAGTACCGACTGAGGCGGTGACGACCAGCGCTTCAGTTGAACCCAGTTCGACCGGGGTAAAGCCGTTCTCAGGGTCGAAGGTACCAGCACCGGTCAAGCCGAGGGCGCTGTTGAAATGAACCGTCCAGCTCTCCTCGTTAGGAGTGGTGAAGATCGAATAGGTTCCTGCTGCCAAGATCTGGTCGCCGATCGTCACGTCGTTGGTCACCGTGATCTCAGTGGCCTCGTTGGCGCCTGTGCGCCAGACTTCGCCGTAGGGCACCAAGGCCTCGGACTCGGTGGTGCCAAAGATATTGTCGCGGTCGCGCTTGTACGGACGGCTGTAGACCACGCGGATGTAGGTGTCGCCGACGGTGATTCGAGACATCCCCATGGGGCTTGGCCGCCGGGAGGGATGAAGGTCTTGAGCGACTAGAGTCTCACCAACAAATCCGAGGGTGAGAATCAATATGGCTGCGCTGATAATCTTGAATCGCATGGGGTACTCCTCTTGTGCGTTGCTGCAAATCAGGCTCGAATTGTAATCGAAGTCGCCCTAAGCTTGGGCAGGCGCACATCTATCACGCTAGCAATGCGCTCTCATTTGCCGAATTTCAGCAGGCGGTTGATGCCGCTGCGGCGAACAAAGACACCGGTAACGAAGGCGAACAGAAACTAGGGCGTGTTCACACTAGTTGATGTATACTCGGTGGATGAAAATAACAATAGAACAATTTGCCCGAATCGAGCCTTTCCTTCCACGACAGCGTGGCAATGTATCGTTAGATAACCTCCAGGTGCTCAACGCGATACTTTACGTTGCAGAACATGGCTGTAAGTGGCGCGGGCTGCCGAAGCGTTTTGGTAATTGGCATACCGTCTATACGCGTATGAACCGTTGGGCAAAGAAAGGCGTGCTGGATCGAGTGTTTAGTGAACTGCAACGCCAGCAAGTCATTCAGGTCCGTGTTGAGGCGGTTTCACTCGATAGCACAGCGGTTAAGGTACACCCTGATGGAACGGGCGCTCTAAAAAAAACGGTCCACAGGCGATCGGCAAGTCGCGGGGAGGATGGACTACAAAGATTCATATGGTTGCCGCAGATGCTCGGACCGCAGTGAATTTTTCTCTGTCTCCTGGCAATGCTGCTGACGCGCCAGAGGGGCGTAAACTATTGAGAGAAACAACCCTATCGGCCAAATACATGATTATGGACCGAGCGTATGAAGGTAATGAAACACGCCAACTCGTGCTCGATCTTGGTCTTACACCTGTTGTGGCGCCGAAAAGCAATCGATTACAACCTTGGCAATACGACCGAGAAATGTACAAGAAGCGCAATGAAGTCGAGCGCTTGTTTCGTCGCTTGAAGGGGTTTCGTCGGATATTCTCACGCTTCGACAAATTGGACATAATCTTCACATTCTTTATACACTTCGCACTCATTGTCGATGCTATATCTAGTGTTAACACGCCCTAGTGAAAGCTGGCTGCGCGCAGTCGAGTCTGAAAATCCTGGTGGCGGTCTATTTCTGGTCGACGGGGAGCATTATCGCGCTGCACTAGCGCTACGCCGTGGAATTGGTCATGGCACCCAGGTCGAGATATTGGTTCATACCATCAGCTTTCAAGGTGGCTTCCTCGACTCGACGATCGAGGGGTTTCACGAGCTCTTCAGCCTTGGGCAAGCTGGTCGATTGGGCGCCAACCAAGATGGGTTCGTGGTATTTGTTCAATCCGGTGAACAGGAGCTTTTTGTCGGCGATGATCCGGCGCTTTCCCTAGGGGACATTATCCTGGGCGTGAAAACGGATTTGTTCCCGCGCCGAAGGTCGAAGTCGTTGGAGTTGGCGATTGGCGGCAAAATCAAACTGCCTACCGGGGAGTCGAGTGCGTTTACCAGTTCCGGATCGCTCGATTTCGGTGTGGAATTCTTGGCCACGCAGTACTTCCGAAAGTCATGCTTACACCTGTCTATAGGTGCATTGATGCTTGGCGAGATGGAGCAACTCGGCCTGAATGATCAAGTGCGAACTTCAGGGATGATTGGTTTTGAGCGAGTTGTGGGAGATAAGAGTACGGTACTGATTCAGGCCACCCTGTTGCAGAGCCCATTTGCAGACTTGAAGCTGGAAGAACTGGCGGCGATTTCGACACAAGTAACTTTGGGGTTCAAGCACGTCCTAGGTTCTCAGGTCCTTTTCATTGGGGTTACGGAGAACGTAGCAAATTTCGACAACAGTCCTGATATCGGAATACACCTGGGAGTCACGCGCACACTGGGGCGACGGTAACGCTGCTTGAGGGGCAACCTGATTCTGGCAACTCCTGTCACTATCGGCATCTGGCGACTTGCCGTAAAGTCACCGGATGTCGATGTCTGCCACACATCTTGGTAATCCGCGTCTGGGCTTCGGGCTGGCCTTGTGCACCGCTGTGCTTTGGGGATTTCTCGCCGTCGCACTGACTTTGTTATTGCGCCGCTTGGACCCGTACACCGTAACCTGGTTCCGCATGGCGGGGGCCGCGTTGTTGCTGGGTGGGTATCAGGCGTGGAGGGGACAGCTTCCGTCTTTGACTAGCTTAAGTGGTCGCGAATGGGGATTGTTTGTGGTCGCTCTCTTTGGCCTTCTGGGGAACTACGTCATCTTCATCACCGCTCTCAACTATGTTCCACCGGCGACCGCCCAGTTGGTGATTCAGTTGGCACCGCTGCTGTTCTTGGTCGGTGGGCTGATGATTTTTCACGAGAAGTTCGCGGTGCTGCAGTGGGTTGGGTTTGCTCTGCTAGTTGTCGGCTTGCTGCTGTTTTTCAATCAACGCATTCCCGCGCTACTGACACTGTCCGGCAACGAAGGTAAAGGGGTGGCGATACTCGTTGTCGCGGCGATCTGCTGGGCGGCATATGCCCTGGCGCAAAAAAAGTTATTGGAAGTTCTGCCTTCTGAAAACATTCTGCTTTTGATCTACACCCTGTCAGGCCTCCTGTTGTTGCCGATGGTTAAGGTCTCCAGCGTCTTAGCTCTGGATCGATTCGGCTGGGGACTCTTGGCCTTCGGTGTGTTCAATACTTTGGCCGCCTATGGCTGTTTTGCCGAAGCGTTGGATCATTGGGAGGTTTCGAGAGTCAGCGCGGTGATTTCCCTGACCCCGCTAGTCACGGTTGGTGTGGTCTACGCCGCAATCTTCTTTTGGCCCCAAGCCGAGCTGGGGTCGAAATTGGGACCGATCGCTTGGCTGGGTGCTCTGCTAGTGGTTGCCGGATCGATCCTATCCGCCCTTGGGCGCGAGACCGTGGCTCATCCGGTCGCCGAAGTGATCGGCGACTAGATATTCGGCCAGTTTGCACGGCCAGCCTGCATGGCCAGCCTGCATGGCCAGACTAACTGCCTAGACTAAAGGGGCGGCCCCCACCAAAGGCTGTATGAACGGAGAAGCCAACGCCTAGCTGGCTCGGCGTTCTATCGAGTTAGATAACCGACTGCCAGACTGCCACGAAGTGACAGCCGGTGCCCACCAGCACGAATAAATGCCAGACAAAATGGGCGTAGCGAAGACGACTGGCGGCGAAAAACGGAATGCCTAAGGTGTACGCCAAGCCTCCGGCAGCCAACCAGAACAGACCCCATGCCGACATAACTTCCCACAGTGGTTGGATCGCGATCACCGACATCCAACCCATCACCAGATAGATCACCGTCGAAAGAATGGGAAAGCGAAACCGCGCGCTGAGCTTGAACAAGACGCCGACCAAGGCGAATCCCCAAGCCAAGCCCAGCAAGGTCCAACCCCAGGTGCCACGCATCACGAGAAGAGTAAACGGGGTATAGGTGCCGGCGATCAACAAATAGATCGCCAGGTGATCCAGCACCCGAAATACTTCCTTGGCTCGATTGCGGGGTAAGGCGTGGTACACGGTTGAGGTCAGGTAAACCAAGATCATCGCGGTGGCAAACACGGCCAGCGCCGCGATGGTCATCGGATGGCCCTGTCGTACCGCGGCAGCGATCAAGAAGCCGGTACCGACTAGCGCTGCCACCAGGCCGACGCCGTGGCTGATGCTGTTGGCGATCTCTTCACCGCGCGACTGTTCGATCCTCGACACCCCGGTGCGCCAGTGGCGGACTCGTGAGCGAACCAAGTTGCGGATCTGGAGTAGCAAAACGAGGGTGCTTAGGCTACGGTGCCTCGACTTCCAGTTGATTTGAGACACTCATCACACCGGCGGTGTCGTTGGCCAGTTTCTCGGCCTCGTTGCGAGCGTTCTCGGTCTTCACTCGACCCGACAAAGTGACGTGACCATCCTGCGTGTCGACATCGATATTGAAAGGATTCAATTGCGGATCGGCGGTGTACTTAGTGGTGATCTTGGTGGTGATCCAAACATCCGAGTAGCGTTCGTCGTCTTCATAGGCGGCCGACACCACACGAATTTCGTTGATCACCTGTTTTACCCCGCGAGTATTTTCTGCGTGGTGTTGCGCCTCATCCCGAGCCCGTTCCTTTTCTACTTCGCCACGCAAAGTGACCACCCCGTCTAACGTGTCGACGTCAATGTTGAACGGATTGATATCTGGGTCGCCCGCCAATTTGGACTTCACCTTGGTGGTGATCGTTCCGTCTTCAAACTGGTCGCTGATAGGACGGGTTGAGGCACAGCCGGAGAGGGTAACTCCAGCCAGCAAAGCGATGGTCAACAGCTGCAAAGCAAGGCGCGTTTTCATCGTTCTGGTCTCCTTGGGTTGATCGATGGCGTCAAGATGCCACTCGTTGAGTCTGTTGTCGAGCAAGACTTGTGCCCGCAGTTTCTCGGGTGTCTTGTTCTGTGACCGATTCAACCGCAGCCGCTGGAAGCTCCGCAATTGGAACATTGGTAGCAAGCACCGTTGCGCACCATGATCGATCCGCAGTCTGCACAACTTGGTGCGTCTTGCTGGTTGACGAAAACGGAATAGCCGGAAGCCTTCGCCGCTGTCGAGTTCGGTTGTTGGTCGCTGGCCGACGCCAGCAAAATAGTTGGTGCCACCAACTCGGGGTTGCCCGCTTCATCGCGCAAGATAATGCCCAAAGCTTGTTGTTCCTCGCGTGGCAGAAACTTCGACCCCAACCAGCGAAAGACATAGTCGGTAATCGACTTAGCCATCGGAATCTCGCGGTTACCGGTGAATCCTGAGGGCTCAAAACGAGTGTGCGAGAACTTGCGAATCAGGGTCTCCAGCGGCACTCCGTACTGCAGAGCAATCGACACTGAGGTCGCCAGTCCGTCCATCAGGCCGGAAATGGTTGACCCTTCCTTGGCCATCACCAGGAACAATTCTCCCGGTTTACCGTCGTCGTAGAGCCCTACCGTGATGTACCCCTCGTGGCCAGCCACTGCAAATTTATGGGTGATCGCCTGTCGCTCGTCGGGCAGTTTGCGCCGGGCGGGGCCGTTGGCAACCGCGGTCTCTTCCGATTCTTGGTCGAGCGAGGTCGACAGCGGTTGCGTGCGCTTGGAGCCGTCACGATAGATCGCCACTGACTTGAGCCCCAGCCGCCAGCTCTCCATGTAGGCCTCGCGGATCTCTTCCACCGTTGCCTCTTCGGGCATGTTGATGGTCTTGCTGATGGCACCCGAAATGAACGGTTGCGCGGCAGCCATCATTTTGAGGTGACCCGAGTAGTGAATGCTGCGGCTGCCGTTGGTGGCCTTGAAAGCGCAATCAAACACCGCCAGGTGCTCGTCAGCCAAGTGTGGTGCGCCCTCGATGGTGTCGTGTTCTTCGACCCACTGCAGGATCTGCTCGCGCTGCGGTTCGTCGTAACCCAGGCGAGAGAGAGCTTGCGGCACCGTTTGGTTGACGATCTTGATCAGTCCGCCACCTACCAGCTTCTTGTATTTGACCAAGGCGATATCCGGTTCGATACCGGTGGTATCGCAGTCCATCATGAAGGCGATGGTGCCGGTGGGGGCAATGGCGGAAATTTGACTGTTACGGAAACCCGACGCAGCGCCGAGTTGCAGCGCGTCACTCCAGCTAGAACGGGCGGCTTGCACCAAGTCAGACGGCAGGTCTTGGGCGTCGATGTCTTCGACCGCCGCAGCGTGTTTGCCAATCACACGCAGCATCGGTTCACGGTTGATCTCGAACGCTTCAAAGGCACCGCGGGTTTCTGCGATTCGCGCCGACTGAGTGTAGCAAGCCCCTGACTGCAGCGCGGTCAGGGTCGCCGAGTAGTTGCGACCGATATCCGAGTCGTAGGGCAGGCCGTTAGCCATCAACAGCGCGCCGAGGTTGGCGTAGCCGATTCCCAGCGGTCGGAAGGCCCTTGAGTTTTCTGCGATCGCCGGGGTCGGGTAACTGGCGTTGTCAACCAGAATTTCCTGCGCGGTGATCACTACCTCGCAGGCGTGGCGAAATCCAGTGGCATCGAATCCGTTTTTGTCGTCCCAGAAACGCAACAGATTCATCGATGCCAAATTGCAGGCTGAATCATCAACGAACATGTACTCGGAACACGGGTTACTGGCGTTGATCGGAGCCGATTCAGGGCAGGTATGCCAGTCGTTGATGGTGGTATCAAACTGCAAGCCCGGGTCACCACAGACCCAGGTCCCCTGGGCGATCTTGTCCATCAACTCTTTGGCTGACAGTTCTTCGATAGTGCCTCCGTCGGTGACCGCGTGAGTGGTCCACGGTTGATCGTTCTCAACTGCCTCCATGAAGCTGTCCTGAGCGCGTACCGAGTGGTTGGCGTTTTGGTAGGCGACCGAATCGTAGGCACCTCCCGGCACGTTAAAGCCGCCGTCATAGCCGGCGTCAATCAAAGCCTGGGCTTTCTTTTCTTCGATCTCTTTACAAGTGATGAACTCTTCAACATCCGGATGATCGGCGTTCAGGATCACCATCTTGGCTGCGCGTCGGGTTTTGCCACCGCTCTTGACCACCCCGGCAAAAGCGTCGTAGCCGCGCATGAAAGACACCGGCCCTGAGGAAGTACCGCCTCCCGACAGAGGTTCTTTGGAAGAACGCAGCGAGGACAAGTTCGATCCCGCCCCCGAGCCGTACTTGAAAAGCATGCCCTCGGTCTTGGCCAGGCCAAAGATCGATTCCAGATCGTCATTCACAGAATTGATAAAACAGGCTGAGCACTGTGGATGGGGCTCGGTGCCGACGTTGAACCACACCGGAGAGTTAAAACAAGCCATCTGGTGCAACAACAGGTGCTTGAGTTCGGCGGCGAAGGTGTTGCCATCTTCATTGCTAGCGAAATAGCCGTCCTTCTTGCCCCAGCCATGAATGGTGTCGACCACCCGGCCAATCAGTTGGCGCACGCTCGATTCACGCTCGGGTGTGTCCATCTGGCCGCGAAAATACTTGTTGGTCACCACGTTGGTTGCCGTCTGCGACCAAAATGTCGGAATCTCAACGCCCCTTTGCTCAAACACCACTTGGCCAGCCTCACCGCTGATCACCGCATCGCGCTTCTCCCAGCTAACCAGGTCGAACGGATCGGTATCTGGAGTGGAGAAGAGGTGCTCAAAACGCAGTCCTTGCTTTGCGTTGGGCTTGGCCTCGGGCTTGCCCTGGCTCTGAGCCGAGCTTCCACGTCGAGTTGGTTCAGGAAGCGGTGTAACAGCCTTAGGAATCGACAGTTTGGCCTCGTTGGCCTCGGTGGGAATAGCTCGGCTTTCAGTGGTCATGACACTCCGCGATGGATCTCAAACAAGACGGTTACCCCGGCTCAAGCGGTCGCTTCAGAGCAAGTTTCAGGGACTTCCGATCCTCTACTACGGGTGGCGTCGCGTCAAGCTGAGAGCCCAATATGTTGTGTCCTTGACCCAGTTTCGAAGGCTACTCCAGCCGCAACCTCTGTCCCTGCTACAACATCCGTCGTCGGAACCGATCCCCGACACTTCCACCTCCGATCTCCACCGAGCCACCTCGGCGGATGCCGCAACGGGTCATCCCGGTGGGTGCCCCCCTTTGCCTACCCCCACCTCGTCATCCTGGCGGGGCACTCTTCAATGCCACTGGGCGGGGGTCTGGATCTCCAACGCAGAATCACCAAGGATCGCCCCACTCCAATTCGCCAATTCCTACCTGTGTGACTATCGTCACATCCAGCTTTCGTGCTCGTCCCCCGACCTTCGCGAATACCCGGGCGCGGGCAGCGAACAGCGCTGGGATAGCCCTGACATACCCAAGGAGGTTAACGCATGAAACCAACCCGAACCCTGGCTCACCCGAACCCTGGCTCACCCGAACCCTGGTCTCAGCGGAGCCATGGTGCTCACCGCAGTCCTGGCCCTGCTAGCTCTGGGCTGCCAGCCGGCGGCACAACTCGCACCCGACTACGCAGCCATGTACAGCCCAGCCGTCGACGCTTACTTTGACGTCTTGTTTTCGCCCAATTTCAGCCGCGCAGCTCGTGGCCAAGCGGGGGACGCCACCGGGATGGATGAACTCAAACCCGTCATGACCGGACTACGCGCTGCCTACTCCGATGCCGTGGTCACCAACGATGAGAGCTACTTCGCAGACGGGGTCTCGTTTCACCACTGGACCTTCAACGGCACCAACGACAGGCCCTTGGGCGATCTTCCTACAACCGGCAAGAGCGCCAAGGTCTCCAGCCTAACGATAATGCGCTACCAAGATCGCAAGCCGGTTGAAGAAATCGTCTGCTGGGACGACCTTGAGCTCAACCAGCAACTCGGCTTCACCCTGGTGCCCCCTGCCGTTGAGAAAGCGGAAGGCTAGAAAGCTAACTGCCAACTAGAGAGCCAATCAGAGAGCCAATCAGAGAGCCAATCAGACAGCCAGTCAAAGCGCCAGCATAGGAGCAGACCAAAAATCACTGGCAAACCAAGCCAGCGGGTGTAAAGTAAGAGAGCCGGTATCGGGCCTCCTGCCTTTGCGGCGGAGAACCCTGATCCAGCTCGAGGAGCCAGGGTCTCCTCGCCACCAAAACCACCCTTATCCTCCCTCGTCATCACACGACGAGGCCTCCCACCCTTCGCCCTTCCGCGGAGGGTGGGAGGAGAGGGAGGACCATTTTTCAAACAAGTTATTCCTGATGGCGTCATCCCAGCGGTGGAGAGGGCGGCGGCCTGGGATCTCCAATGCATAGCCACCAAGGACCGGCCCCCGTTCGTCCAACAGATTTTCGCCCCCAAGACCCCCAGCCCGCGGTTGGATAGTCATCCCGGCGCGGAACTCTTCAATGACACTGGGGCTGGGGTCGGGATCTCCACCCAGAATCACCAAGACCAGATCCTCACCGCGCCAGAACCCGATTCCCCAACAACCCGTACAACGGTCATGACTACCTCGATTGCCAAATCTTCGGCCTCTGTTCCGCGACTGCTGCTCCTGCTGGTCCCACTATGGGCCCTCAACACCGATTTCGCCACTGCTCAGGACCGCGTGTACACCAACCTTCAAGTGCTCCCCACCGACATCAGCAATGACGATTTGGGCCAGGTCATGATCAACAACCTGCGCGGTCTGGGTCTGCCTCGCCGTGGAGGCAAAGGCTGTCTCTTTTGCCATGTCGGTTCGATGGACGGGCCCCGTGATGCCTGGGATTTCGCCTCCGACGAGAAAGTGGAGAAGCGCAAAGCTCGAGAGATGATCGCCATGACCGCCGAGATCAATCAGCGTCTGGCTACGCTTGAAGGGCGTGTTGCTCCAGAGCTAGAAGTCACCTGCTACACCTGCCACAAAGGTCGTACCGACCCGCGTTCTCTTACCGACCTGATGGACGAGGCCTATCGTGCAGATGGAATCGATGCGGCGATCACAGTGCATCGCGATACTCGCGAGCGTTACTACGGCTCCGACGCCTACGACTTTCGGCCATCGACGCTATTTCGATATGCCCTGGAACTGGCTTCGCGGGGTAAATACCAGGATGCAGTGGCCCTGTCGCAGGCGAACCAAGAGTTTCACCCGGAAGACCTCGACATTCGGCGCAAAACCTTGATGCTCAAACTAGAGCAGGAGTTGTCAGACCATGGCGTCGAAACGACGCTCGAAATGCTTGAAAACGCTCGCTCCAGCGAGCCCGAAGGCACCATCCATTGGACCGTACTCGACAACATCGGCTGGGCGTTCTTTCGCAAAGACCGCCAACAAGATGCACTGGCACTGTTTCACCGCAATGCCGAATTGTTTGCTGACAAGTACGTGCCCAACGAGAGCCTGGCTGAAGCGCTCTTTGATGTGGGGCAGACAGAAGATGGTCTTGCAATTCTCGAACGTTGGATCGAGAAGCACCCTGAAGATAAACAAGCACAGCAGGTCCTGCTGAACCTGCGCCAAAGAGCCCCGTAGCCAGCGCTGGTTGTCCCGCTCCAGAGGTGAAGAGAGGGGATAGATGCTCTGCTCGTCACCTCAGAACCAGAAGGGTTGCTCGACTGTTCTAGAAATCAAGACCGCCGAGTCAGCGACATATGCAGCCTGCTCCAGGTCGCAGGAACTGCTTGCGCGACACTAGATTCAGAACAGAGCACAGTATCTGCTAGCATCACATAGTTATTTAAGAGGTTGCGGCAAAGAGAAGAGCGCCGCATTGCTTCAGTCGCAGTGATTCAGGGGGATTCTCATGGCCAAGAAAAGACCAACCGCCAAAACTGATCGCGTCACCACGTCCAATCCAGCGCTAAAACCGACGGAAATCACCGCTGAACTCGCCACCATTGCGGGCTGGACCGGCAAAGATCGTCGCAGTGCCATCCAACGGACCTTCACTTTCCCCTCCTTTCGCGCCGCCCTCGCCTTTGTTCAATTCGCTGGTGAAATCGCCGAATCCATCGACCACCACCCGGATATCGACATTCGTTACCGCAAGGTCACGTTGACGCTTTCCACCCACAGTGTTGGGGGGAAGCTCACGGAATTGGATTTTCAGTTTGCGCGGGCGATTGAGGGACGCTGAGCCTGCCCTGCGGGTCGTGACCTCAGAGGGTGGGGACCTTCCCGTTGCCTGCTCCCGAATGCGTGGCCTGGGATCATCCCGCGGGTCGACCCTCACCACTCGTCATCCTGGCGGGTCGACTTCCACCACTCGTCATCCTGGCGGGTCGACTTCCATCACTCGTCATCCCGGCGGGGCGAGGGCGGGGAGCCGGGAGCTGCCCAGTTTGGTTCTCGCTTCCCGGAAACAGCCTTCTCAGTGACGCTTGAAACGACATCCCCCACAACGCTTCTTTGTCATCCTGAGCGGAGGGCACAGCCCGAAGTCGAAGGATCTCAACGCTTGTTAGGTCTGACATCCTTTTTCTCACCTTGAACCAACGGATGGAACCCAGAGGCCAAATATGAGCACCAAGATCTACCACCCAACCGAAGACGACCGCATCCGCGACACCGTCTACGCAACAGCGTTGCCCCGATTCCTCGCACACTGGCTAGACATTCTGGTGATTGAAATAGCTTTGATGCCAGTCGGATTCGTACTCCGGAAAGTATTTATCGAGGAGTCGCCAACCTTGGGTTGGATCTCGGATGGTCTATTCCTTCTGATTCTTGCTTATCCTGTGATCGGTCACGGCCTCTTCTCTGGCACTATTGGCAAGTGGTTGATGGGTGTCAGGGTGGTCAAGAACACTGACCACAGCACCCTCGGTCTATCTCGCGCCTTTGTCCGTGACGGGCTAGTGCCATTGTTATGGATCGCGCTCTCTTTTACTGCCTTGGATCCTTCCGCGGTTTTCACAGGACTGATTGTTTGGAGTTGGTTGGAGATCGGCACCATGCTGACGAACGACAAACGCCGCGCCATCCACGACTTTATGGCTGGCTCTGTCGTCATGCGAGTGGGACAGCCGTTCTGGATGTGGCGACCTTCGAATAGGGGATGGGTGGCGAGTACAAAAGACCTTGAGGCAGCTCTGTCCGCCGAGCAGGGAAGTTGATTCCTAGGACCACCGCCTTTTAATCCATCCCCAACGCGAACCGAATCGAACTTTCAACGGCCTGACTCTTCTCCCTGGAGATGGGGCCGATTCGGTGCCTGAGCCGCGCTTGGGGAATCGTCACGATCGAATCCAGATTGGCAACGCACCGCTTCGGCAGGCCGTCGCCCGGCCCGAGCTCTACCTCGACAGGAATATTTCGAATGCGAGTCGTGATCGGCGCGACCGTCACCAGGCTGCGCACCGCGTAGGCCTCATCCCGCGACAGCAACAGCACCGGGCGGCGGCCAGCGGGTGCAGGAAGCTCTGCCCACCAAATCTCGCCCCGTCTCAACCCTGAGTCTCCCGAGCGTTACTTGGCTCGGTCTCCGTCGACTCCGGAGCATCCTGGCCGTCATTACCCTCATCCCACTCCTGCGCCCCCCAAGCTTCAGCCGCGGCTGCGTTGGCGGTGTCGATTTCGTACTCACTCTCGGACTCAGCAACATAGCCAGCGACATAGCGATCCACCGCCGCCCGTCGCTCCTCTTCGCGAAACAGTGCCTCCAGGGCCCGGCGGAAAAACTCGCTTCGACTCTCCCCACGCTCACTTCGGTTGCGATCTGCGCGGCTCAGAACATCGTCGGGTAGGCTGATTGAGATTTTTGCGGTCTTGGGCATGGTGGTTTGCTCGGATGTGACTAGAGTATGACCATGGTATGACTCCGGTAGGATAACCCGATGCACTTGCGTCCCGCAAGCGAACGGTGAACCAGAAACGGCGAGGCCGAAACCCACCTGTCTATCGGTATACAATCGTCCGATCCGATTTGCTCGCACAGCTGGGCCACGGCCAAGCATCGCGTGTTGTCGTTTGTGAAGTTTACATTTCAGAGGGAGGAAAACGTATGAAGCAAACAATCGCATTGGTTCTGGCCCTTCTGCTTTTGCCCGCACAGATGTTGGTAGGACAAACGATGACTATTCCGTCCGGGACCTCAATCTACGGAGAGCTGGATGAAACCGTCTCTTCGAAGAAGAAAGAAACTACGGTTGGCGACATCGTCCGCGCCCGGGTCTGGAGGAATGTCGTGGTCGATGGCAAGACCGTGATCAAGGCGGGCGAGCCTATGCTGCTCAAGGTCTCCGTGGCCCAGCCCTCCAAGATCGCCGGTCGCAAAGGGAAGTTGGAGCTCGAAGCCGTATCCACCCGGACTATCGACGGCGCGGAGATCCTTCTGGACGGTGGCTACGACAAGTCAGGCAAGGGGCGCAAAGCCCTGTCGGTCACCCTATTCGCATTGGTCGCCTGGCCGCTGATCTTCATCAAGGGCAAACAAGCCGTGCTCGAAACGGGAACCGTATTTGACGGCGTTATCCAGGCAGATACCGAGTTCGCAATTGGCGACGATTCCCAATCACCGGTCAAAGTCCGACTTGGCGGCTTTGGGACAAGCCTCGACCTCGAACCCCTCTACGACGAGATGGACGAAGAAGGTAAGTCCCCAGATCTGCCAATCCAGATGACCCTGTGCGACGGCGACGCTCTCGAAAGCGCGTCCGTGGTCACCATCAACGAAAAGAAGATCCCCACGATCGATGTTGCCCTAGGTGCGGTCACTGAAGAAGGCGACTGCCTAACCTCCAGAGCTGTCGTTAATTTGAAAGAAATCGGCGAACACTTCACCAAAGGCATCAACCGGTTTGAAATCGAGGCAGGTGGGGAGACGGAGGAAGTTGTGTTGGATGTCGAGTTGTAGCCAACAACCCATGGGGGTTGGGTTTGATGGCTGAGAGCGTCAGCCTAGTTTCGACGGAGCAAATCACTCGCGCGATCATCCTCTTTCGCCGGGTGAAGGTGATGCTGGATGCCGACTTAGCGGTGCTCTATGGCGTTGAGACCAGGCTGCTGGTGCAGGCCGTCAACCGGAACAAGGAACGTTTTCCAAACGACTTCATGTTCCAGCTGAGCAAGCAAGAATTCAATGACTTGAGATCACAGACTGTGACCTCAAGTTGGGGTGGCTTTTGATCGAGTTGGCTTCCGGCTCGCGCTTACGCAGGGAATGCGCCGTAAATCGGAATTGTCGACCTTCGTGGTAGGTTTTGGGGCAGTCATTATGACCAGCACCAGAGATACTCAGCTCGTAGCTGAAGCGATCAAGAGCTGTCTAGAGAAGCACTCGCGCGAAATGCAGACGATTGCTGCAAGCGTGCAAACACAACTGCGAGCTATCGGGCGATCCGTCGAGCCCAGCCGTCAGAAACTTCAATCCGTTAGCGATCAAATCGCGTGTTTGGCGGCCAGCTGGCAGCAGGAGCTCCCGCCACAGGTTAGGGATGCACTTCTTGTACTAGGTGAGCATGGGTGGTACTTGGACCACCAAATGCCTATGAATGCCTTGTTTAGAGTCGCGGCTGAGTTAACCCAGGGCGACGCGCCTACCGCAGAGATGGTCCTGAGCGAGTACTTTGAAAAACAGTCCGAAGCGATTGAACAGTCATTGTCCGTGGATTTTCGCTCCAGGTCTCGCTTCATCACGGCGGCGTTCAAAGCGCACAGGATGGCTGAGTTCGCACTCTCAATACCCGTCCTACTCATACAAACCGAGGGGATTTGCATAGATGTCACGGGTTTGTCGATTTTCAGCAAAGAGAACGGAAAGCTCAAGACAGCCGAATATGTGAACAAGGAAGTTGTAGGAACAATGCGCACAGCAATCCTCAGTCCGTTTTGTGAAGTCTTACCTATCAACAGGTCCGTGCACGATTCTAGTGATGAGTGCGGCTCTTTGAATCGGCACCTTGTATTGCACGGCCGATCACTAGACTATGACACCAGGACGAACAGTCTCAAAGCTATTTCGCTGATCAACTATGTCGCCCAGGCGCTCTATGAAGAACCACTGGCACAAGAATGACCAGTGACGGGCCTGCATCGAACTTTACGGCGTGGATTTCCAAAGCCCGTGGTCAAGTCGAAGTTGTTCGTCGACCGTGCCACTCTCGCGGAACAGATCAATAACGTCTAGCGCGCGACGTCGATCGCGTTCGGAGTAGTCAAGCCAAGTTAGCGTGGAAGGCAATAGGCTCGCCTTGTTCAGTACCCGCGGATCCAGGCGACAAGTGGCCATATCCCCCTGCAGACAATGACGGAGCGATGTTTCACAACGTGATGAACCTTACTACTCCGCAGAGCTCCAAGTCACGGAGGTGCTGTCATCAGCGCCATCGCCAGTTTACGGTATAGAATCCAAACGACCCGAAATGGACTGTGAACAGGCGCTCGCAGAGGGTCTCGTCGGCTCGCAATAGACGCTTGAGAAGATACCCGCTCTTGACAACGGCACTTCGTTCGGGAGTAACCCATGAGCAACCCTCGACCCTTTAACATCCGCATCTTTGTCGCCGAGGGCATCCCCGACGGGTTACGGTTCGTCGAGAAATCAAATTGGGTGGGGCAGGGGATTGTTTGCCCCCGGGGCCGCTATCCTGAGGTGAAGAAGCGACCTGAGTTCCAGAACAGTGGCGTCTACATCCTCATGGGGCACGAGGGCGATGAGCAACGACCCACTATCTACGTCGGCGAAGCTGAGACTCTACGCACCCGACTCGATAGCCACCACGCCAACAAAGACTTCTGGCAACTTGCAGTCGCCTTCACTACCAAGGGGGATCCGCTGAACAAGGCGGAGGTGCAATACCTGGAAGCTCGGCTGGTGGAGTTGGCGACGGAGGCCAAACGTTGCCGATTGGATAATGCCAATAGGCCGCAAAGGCCAGGACTCTCGGAACCGGACGAAGCTCAGGTCGAAGGCTACTTGGCTGAGATGCTCCCGCTGCTACCGGTGCTAGGTGTCAACGCATTTGAACGTTCTGGAGAGACCATACCCGGTAAGCGCTCCTACTTTCTCAAGGGAAAACAATGGGATGGTAAGGGAGCCGAGACCGCCTCAGGCTTCGTCGTCTTCGCGGGTAGCAAGGCACGACCAACAACCGTGCCATCCTTCAAGGAACATTCACCGGGGCTCTATAACGTCCGCGAGCGGTTGATAGAAGACCGCGTGATGGTGCTGGAGGGTGATACGTTGCGCTTCACCGCTGATCATGAATTCTCCTCGCCATCATTGGCGGCTTGCATGGTCCTTGGACGTAACGCGAATGGCCGTACCGAATGGAAGGACGCGGAGGGTATGTCGCTCAAGGAGCATCAGCAACGCGAAGCGGAAGAGTGAGTCCCGGGTTTTCGTGAACGAGGACGAAGAGCACAACCGATCACCGAAGTACCTAAATCTGCCACCGAGACCACAAGGAACAACTAATGATCACCGGTGAACTGAAATCCAAAGTCGACCGAATCTGGGACACGATGTGGTCCGGCGGCATCTCCAACCCGCTGTCGGTGATTGAGCAGTTGACCTACCTACTCTTCATCAAGCGGCTGGACGAGCTGCATACGCGCAAGGAAGACAAGGCGGCACGAACCGGCAAGCCGATCGAGGATCCGTTGTTCTCAGAGGATCAGGAGCCTTTGCGCTGGTCGCGTTTCAAAGAGGAGGCCCCGGAGCCGATGTTTGAGACCGTGCGCGACCAGGTATTCCCGTTCATGAAGTCACTGGGGAACAACGGAGACGGCAAGGAAGACTCGACCTACACGCACCACATGAAGGACGCCCTCTTCATGATGCCGACGGCCCGGGTGCTCGCCAACGTGGTCGACCAGCTCGACAGCATCGACATGTCTGACAGCGACACCAAGGGCGACCTCTATGAGTACATGCTCGGCAAGATCGCCACGGCCGGACAGAACGGGCAGTTCCGCACCCCGCGCCACATTATTAAGCTGATGGTGGAGATGACCGCGCCCACACCCAAGGACGTGATCTGCGACCCGGCCTGCGGCACGGCCGGCTTCCTGGTGGCCGCCTCGGAATACCTGCGCGAGCACCACAGCGACACGATCTACAAAGACGCAAAGGCCCGCCGTCGCTTCAACGCGGGCACGTTCCACGGCTACGACTTCGACAACACCATGCTGCGCATCGGCAGCATGAATATGTTGCTGCACGGGGTGGAGAATCCGGACATCCGTTACCGGGACTCCCTGGCTCAAGCAGAAGACGATGATCGGGAAAACTACTCGCTGGTCCTCGCCAATCCGCCCTTCGCTGGCAGCCTCGACTACGAATCCACCGCCAAAGACTTGCAACAGATCGTCAAAACCAAGAAAACCGAACTGCTCTTTCTCGCCTTGTTTCTGCGCCAACTCCAAACCGGCGGCCGCGCCGCCGTCATCGTGCCCGACGGGGTGCTGTTTGGGTCCAGCAAGGCGCACAAGACCCTCCGCAAGATTCTGGTCGAGGACCAGAAGCTCGACGCCATTATCTCCATGCCCTCAGGCGTCTTTAAGCCTTACGCCGGAGTTTCCACCGCCATCCTGCTGTTCACTAAGACCAGTCCCCTAGACCATCCCCGAGGGGGCGGAACCGACGACGTCTGGTTCTACGAGATGCAAGCTGACGGCTATTCTCTTGACGACAAGCGCACCCCGCAGCCGGACAAGAGTGACCTTGCGGACATTCTCGTTCGTTGGCAGAACCGTGACGGCGAGGCTGATCGCGAGCGGACAGACCAGAGCTTCCTGGTACCCAAAGCCGAGATCGCGGACAACGACTATGACCTTTCCATCAACCGTTATAAAGAAGTGGTTTACGAGGCGGTGGAATACGACCCGCCGAAGCTGATCCTGGAACGGCTAGCGGAGTTGGAGAAAGAGATCGCGAAAGAGCGTGAGAACCTGGCGGAGATGCTGGAGTGATTCGCCTCAAGGTATTTATCAGCTCGGTGCAAAAAGAGCTACGCTCGGAACGGATCGCCACCGGGAGCTTCCTTTCGACCGAAGATTTTCTGCGCGATTGCACTGCGCCCAGAATCTTCGAGGACTATCCGTCGCCCTTGCGCCCGAACCCGAAGGCTTACCTTCACCTGCTTCGCCGATGCCAGCTCTATCTCCTGATCCTCGGCGAAAAGTATGGGTCGGACGCTGGTGACGGACTGTCCGCTACCCACGAAGAGTATCGTCTCGCCCAGGAACTGCAGATGCCCACGCTGGTTTGCGTCAAAGGGAAAGATGCGGATCGAGAGAAGAAGGCGCGCCAGTTCTTTGAGGAAATCAAAAACCACGGTCACACTTACAGTCGTTTCGACGATGGAGAGAGTTTGCTCGAAGCGATTGGCAAACGACTCCGCGAACACATCGAGCAGACTTTTTCCATTGAGCCTCGGCGCGCGCAGCTTGAACAGGCGGACCGGAATCGACGTTCCGCCGCTCCGTTTGAAAAGGAGCCTCTGCATCTTCTCAGTTATGACCAGTTGGACACGGGGCTAGCTTTAGAGATGATGGCCAGTGCCGAAGACCAAGACCAAGATCAGATCGATCCGGGTGAACTTGACCGGCTGCTGCTATCGCGCAGTTACTTGTGGAAAGACGGGGACACTCTACGCCCCACCACAGCCGGTGCTTTACTGCTGGCCCGCAACCCAGGCGTCGTCTTGCCTCAGGCGCGGGTGCAGATGGATGCTTTTCCCGGAATCGATCGCCACCGGGATGCCCTGGATTCAGAGATTCTGAGCCTTCCGCTGCCACAGGTAATCGAGAGCGCCGTGGCGTTCATCAGGCGCAACTCCGCGAAGCCACTGATCGTCAAAGGCTTGAAGCGGGTCAATACCGAGACCTATCCCCAGGAGGTCTTGCGCGAGGTAGTGGTCAATGCCGTGGCCCATCGCGACTACGGGGACGCGGGTGCCAAAATCGGCATTGAACTATTTGCTGACCGCCTTCTGGTCAGCAGTCCCGGCCATCCCCCCGGGGGGCAGTCGCTCGAGCGCTTGGCTCGCGGGCAAGCCCGATCGCGTGCCCGAAATCCTCTTTTGGTGCAGGGCCTGTCCTGGTTTGAGTTGATGGACGAGCGCGGCAGCGGCATCCCGCGTATGGTCCGCTTGCTGGAACAGTTCGGTCACCCCAAACCCATCTTCAGCATCGATCACGACTGCCTGGTGGTTGAACTCCGCCCCTCAGCGACTGATAAGAAAGCATCGCCCAAGAAGCGAAGTGGGGCCTCCGCCGTTGGCGAAGAACACCAACTCCCTCCCAGGGAAGCGGTTCTGGCGGAGGTCCGGGCTGTTGGAACGATTTCCACCAAGGTTTGCGTCCAGCGCCTGGGCATGGCTAGTGCCACGGCCAAGCGTCTGCTGGCTGGCCTGGTTGAGGAGGGAACCTTGACCAAAGTAGGTGCGGGAAGATCCACTCATTATCGGCTCACCGAGCCGTTTTGAGCCGATTATGATCCGATTCGTCAACCGTGAGCCGATGCCGACGATCCTAGGGCGACCGCTGGCAGAACTTGCTGATTCTGTGTCGGTTACCAATCGAGTCGGCGCCCATAGAAGGCGATTTCTTGAAGCGAGCAGCATTGAATTGAGCCGATTTCAGACGGAAAGCGAGCCGGTTGCAGGGGTGAGCATGGAAGGCAGAAATCGGAATGCTGAGCGGCTGGCGGAACTGGAGGAGGAGATCGCGAAGGGGCGTGAGGAGTTGGAGGGGATGCTGGGATGATGTGGCAAGAGCAGCCCATCGGCGACCTCGTCGACAAGTGCAATACCTGGAATCCACGGACTACTGGCTCCGGCAGCTTCGACTACATAGATCTGAGTTCGGTGGACAAGGACGCCAAGGCCATCGTGACTATCCAATGTTACGAGTGTTCCAAGGCGCCCAGTAGAGCAAGGCAGCTCGTAGAGACAGGCGACGTTCTTGTTGCGACTGTTCGCCCGAACCTCAACGGTGTCGCTCTCGTCAATGGTGCCCAGCGTGGAATGACCGCATCGACGGGCTACTGCGTCCTTCGACCCAAGGACGACGAACTCGACTCGATGTACCTGTTTCACTGGGTCAGGACTGGCGTCTTCGTGCAGCGAATGGTCGACGTGGCGACTGGAGCGAACTATCCGGCTGTGTCTGATGCCAAAGTCAAGGCGTCAGCAATCCCCCTCCCGCCCCTCGCCGAGCAGAAGCGGATTGCGGGGATTCTGGATCAGGCTGACAGATTGCGGGCCAAGCGCCGCGAGTCCCTCGCCCAGCTCGACACCCTGCTCCAATCCACCTTCCTCGACTTGTTCGGCGACCCTGTCACCAATCCGATGGGGTGGGAGAAGCCCTGTCTGGAGGAAGTCTGCGAGAAGGTGGTCGACTGCCCCCACTCGACTCCGCGCTGGAGCGACGCGGGGGTGATCTGTCTGCGGACGTCGAATCTCGGTAAGGGAGAGTGGATCTGGACCGACACTCGGTTCGTTACGGAGGACGACTATAGGGAGCGCACGAAGCGGAGCGAGATCCTCCCAGATGACATCGTCCTCAGTCGTGAAGGCACAGTCGGTGTCCTAGCTCTGGTGGCCGAAGGCATGCGCGTATGCATGGGGCAGCGGCTCGTCCAGCTTCGGACGATCGAGTCGAAGTTGCATCCAAAATTCCTGCTGCGCCTTCTGGTTCACGACCTAGCGCCGGAACGTCTAGGTCGGTTGATGACGGGTTCCACATCAAAGCACCTCAATGTACGAGATCTGCGAAAGCTCCCGATCCCTCTGCCCCCGCTAGAACGCCAACGTCGCTTCGCCGATATCGTCGACTCCATCGAGCAACAGAAGACCAGCCAACGCGCCCACCTCGCCGAACTCGACACGCTCTTTGCCTCGCTGCAATCCAGCGCCTTTCAGGGCGAGCTCTAGTTTTCGCCGGTGGGCGGCGGAGTGGTCACGGCGAAGAATTTCTGTTGTGTCAGCCTATGGCCTGTCCTGTCGATGATCGCGGTGTTTACGCTGGCAACGGTGAGGGTGCGGGGTTGTCGCTCGTCTGAGGCGAACAAAGTCCGTTGTTGATCAAATCGTCGAGTTCGTGAGCAACAAGTCACGTTGTTGTTCATCCGTGCAGGTCCAGTTGTTTTGTTGATCAAATTTCGACTAAAATGATCAACAAAGTAAAATTCGGTGAGGAGCCGGTCCCGTGACTATTGATATCAGCAACGCAGTGCACTACCACATTGGACAGTTTCCACCCTCTGAGCTCGATCCTGGGCGCTTGCTGCCGGGCTTACTGGCCGCCACTGAGGCGTTGGCTCGCTACGACCAAATGCTCCAAGGGATGCACAACAGCGAATTCTTTCTGGCCCCGATGCGCAGCCAGGAGGCCGTGGTCTCTTCGCGCATGGAAGGCACCGTCAGCACGATGGACGAAATCCTTCAACTGGAGGCGGAGTACGGCGACGATGGGGAGGGTGCGGCGAGGGGTTTCCGCTCCGAGGTCCTCGAAACAGCGCTATACCGGCGAGCTTTGAGTGCAGCCCACAAGCAACTCGAAGAAGGCCGTCCGCTGTCGGAGTCCCTTATCAAGAGCATCCACCAGCACCTCCTTTCGTTCGGCCGCGGTGCGAGCAAGTCGCCGGGCGCCTACAAGGAGGAGCAGAACTACATTGGTGCCCGAGGTGGTCGCGAGGCCAGCTTCGTACCCATTGCCCCGGAGCACCTAGAAGCTGGAATGCAGGCTTTGTTTCGGTTGATTGGAGATGACAGTGTCCCAATCTTGATGCGGACTGCCCTGGCGCACGCCGAGTTCGAGGCGCTGCACCCTTTCAAGGACGGCAATGGCCGGCTTGGGAGGATGTTGATCACGTTAATGCTGTGGAACGGTGGAGCGATTTCCGCACCGCATTTCTATATCAGCCGATACTTCGAGGACCACAAGGATGACTACATTGACCGTTTGCGCCGGGTGTCGGAGCGCGGCGACTGGCAGGAGTGGTGTAGCTTCTTTCTGACCGCTGTGGAGGAGCAAGCAGTCCACAACCTGAAAGTCGCTCAGGAGATTCGCGCTTGCTACCAGGAGATGAAGGCTCGCTTTGCGGATCTGTTGGCCTCCAAGCATTCCATCGCGGCGTTGGACTATCTGTTCACCTGGCCGGTGTTTAGTAACAGCCGGTTCACCAGCGAGGCCGGGATACCCGTCGCGACCGCGGGCCGGTTTACCCGCGGGCTGCTGCAAGAGGGCTTGCTGCACACAGTGCGGGAGGCATCCGGACGGCGCTCGGCGGTCTATCGATTCGAGCCATTGATGGAGCTGGTGCGGGTGTGACCGGTATCGACTCAACGTCGAACTTCGCCTTTCTGAAGCAGGAGTTCCCGCACGCGGCGGAGAGCGCGAGTTACGCCGAGCGGCAGGTATACGGCGACCCGCGGGCCTCGTGCTTCCATTCCCGGCACGCGCTGGAACGCTTGTTGGCCCGGATCTACCGGGTTGACAGCACACTGAGCCCGCCGAGGGTTACCAACTTGGATGGTTACCTCCAGGAACCCGCCTTCCAGGAGCTGGTGCCGGAGGTGGTGTGGCAGAAGGCCGAGTACATCCGACAGGCGGGCAACGTGGCGGTGCACGGCAAGAAAATGCCCACGGCCGAGAAGGCACTTGAGATTGTGCGGGAGCTGTACCACGTCAGCTATTGGGCGGGGCGCTCCTATCTACGCCAAGGAGCGGTGAGCCTGCAAGGGAAGACCTTCGACGAAGCATTGGTGCCGAAAACGGAGCTGCAAGCTAAGCCCGCCAGCGTCGAGGCACTGGACGCGCTCAAGAAGAAGCTGGATGTGGCGGAAGAGGCGCGCAAGGAAGTTGAGAGCGAGTTGGAGGCGCTGCGCGAACGGCTAGCGGCGTTCAAGGCGGAGAACCAGGCGGTCCCCGACACTCACGATTGGAACGAGGACAAGACTCGCGAGCTCATTATCGACCTCGCCCTGAAGCGAGCCGGCTGGCCGCTCGATAAGCCGTATGACCGCGAATACGAGGTCAAGGGCATGCCGAACGACTCGGGCATCGGGTATGCCGACTACGTCCTGTGGGGTGACGACGGTAAGCCACTGGCGGTGGTGGAGGCCAAGAAGACCACCGTCGACCCGCAGGTGGGGCAGCAGCAGGCCAAGCTCTACGCCGATTGCCTGGAGGCGATGCACGGTCAACGTCCAGTGATTTTTTACACCAACGGCTATCAGACTTGGATCTGGGATGACCTGCTCTACCCGCCCCGCACCGCTGCCGGGTTCTATAAGAAAGGTGAGCTGGCAGCTGTGATCCTGCGCCGAACCCAGCGGAAGCCGCTGGATGTGGGCCAGGTTAAGGACGAGATCGTCGATCGCTACTATCAGAAACGGGCTATCGGCAGCATTGGGGGCCAGTTCGCCCAAGCACGGCGCAAGGCACTGTTGGTGATGGCCACCGGTACCGGCAAGACCCGTACCTCGGTTGCGCTAGTGGACGTTCTGCAGCGGGCGGGTTGGGTGAAGCGGGCGTTGTTTTTGGCCGATCGGGTGGCTCTGGTGAATCAAGCGGTAAGCGCCTTCAAGACCCATCTACCGGAGTCGAGCCCGGTGAACTTGGTGACCGAGAAGGATCAGACGGGCCGGGTCTATATATCTACCTATCCGACCATGATGGGGCTGATCGACGAAACCATTTCCCATCGAGGAAGCGATGAGGCCCGCTTCAGCGTAGGACATTTCGACCTGGTGATTATCGACGAGGCTCATCGTTCGGTGTACCAGAGATATGGTGCGATCTTCAGCTACTTTGACTCGTTGCTGGTGGGCTTGACGGCAACGCCAAGGGAGCAGGTGGAAAAAAACACCTACACCCTGTTTGATCTGGAGCCAGGGGTGCCGACCGACGCCTATGAGTTGGAGACTGCGGTGGCGGATGGCTTCTTGGTGCCGCCGCGAGTGCAGCAGGTGGATTTGAAGTTTCCTCATGAAGGCATCGATTACGACTCGCTGAGCGACGAGGAGAAGGAGCAGTGGGAAGGCCTCGACTGGGGCGACGATGCGGATGAGCACGGCGTACCGGAGCGAGTGAACGCTGCCGCCATCAACAGTTGGCTGTTCAACAAGGACACCGTAGACAAGGTGCTACAGCACCTGATGGAACACGGGCATAAGGTCGAAGGCGGCGATCGGCTGGCCAAGACGATTCTGTTTGCCCGTAACCACGAGCACGCCAAGTTCATCGAGCAGCGGTTCAACCACCACTACCCGCAGTACAAGGGCCACTTTGCCCGCATCATCGACCACTACGCTAAGTATCCGCAGAGCCTGCTTGACGATTTTTCTCAGAAAGAAAAGGCTCCGCACATCGCAATTTCAGTCGACATGCTCGACACCGGCATCGATGTGCCAGAGGTGGCAAATCTGGTGTTCTTTAAACCGGTCTACTCGAAGATCAAGTTCTGGCAGATGATCGGGCGCGGTACACGCTTGTGCCCCGATTTATTTGGGCCGGATGAAGACAAGCAGGACTTCCGAGTCTTCGACTTTTGCTTCAATTTCGATTTCTTCAATGAGCACCCGCCCGGCATCGAGGCTAGTAGCGGCGTACCGTTGGGCACTCGGCTGTTCCGCTCTCGAGTGCAGTTGCTGTCCCATATTCAGGCGATGCCGGAGTTGGACCCGGATTCTGCACTCAGGGCATCGCTTGCCAGCGGATTACACGGGGAAGTGGCGGCCATGAACCGGGACAACTTCATCGTGCGCATGCATCTGGAGCCGGTGAATCGCTTCCGAGAGCGCAAGGCTTGGGAACAACTCAGTGATGACGACCGTGAGAAGTTGCAGGGTGAGATCGCGCGGCTACCGACTGAAGTTGAGAGCGATGAGCTGGAGTCGCGCATGTTCGATCTCACCGCATTGCGCATGCAACTCGCTCTAGCGGAAGGTGCCGCGGCGGTTTTAGAGAGCCAGCGTCAGCGGATGGTCGAGATCGCCATGCTGCTGGAAGAGAAGAACACCATTCCAGCGGTTAAGGCTCAATTGGCCTACTTGACTGCGATGCAGGAGAGCAGTTTTTGGCAAGGGATCGATCTGAAGAGCCTTGAGGATCTACGCCTACGGTTGCGTGAATTGGTACCTTTCCTAGACAAGAAAAAGCGCAAGATCGTTTACACCGACTTCCAAGACCAGGTGATGGGGGTGCGCGAAAACGAAGTTGTGTACATGCCCAAGATGACCGGTGCGCAGTACGAGAAGAAGGTCAGGGAGTATCTGCGAAATCACCTCGACCACATCGTTATCCGCCGCCTTCGGACCAACCAGCCTCTCACTGTGGCCGATTTGCAGGGGTTGGAAGACACGCTGGCCGAGATCGGTGAGGAGGATGGCCAGACGCTGCTTTCAGGCTTACTGGCTCGCAACGAGGCACCTTCGCTAGTCCACTTTGTTCGCCACCTGGTGGGGCTGGACCGTTCCGCGGCTCAGGCCGCATTCTCCGGCTTCCTGGCCGACCGCAGCCTGACACCCCAGCAGATCCGTTTCGTCGAGATGGTGATCGATCAGCTAACCGCTCGCGGGGTCATGGAGGCTTCGGCTCTCTACGAATCTCCCTTCAGCAACCTGCACGACGGCGGCCCTGATGCTTTGTTTGCCGACAAAAAGAATGTGATCGATGGAATCTTTGGCAAGCTGGCCGAGATCAAGGCAGGTCTGAGCGTGGAGGCCGGCTAGTGGGGCTTTGGGTAACTGGTGTCGACGGTTGCCCGTCAGGCTGGATTGCCGTTTCAAAGAATCTAGACAGCGGAGAGTGGGCCTTGCAGAGGGTGCCGCGGTTCGAGGATCTCTTGCATTTACCAGGTTCTCCAGAAGTTGTGGCGGTGGATGTTCCGATTGCGCTCCCTGAGGCAGCCCAGAAGGGTGGGGCATCGGTGGATCGGGCGGCGAGAGCGGTGCTTGGCTGGCCGCGCATGACCAGTGTGTTCTCCAGACCTTGCCGCTCAGCGATCTGGGCAAAATCGGAGAAGAAAGCCAAAGAATGCAACCCGGCCCGTGGGGCTCACCCTGCAGATTCTGGCAATATTTCCAAAGCTGCGAGAAGTCGATGCAGTGATGACGTCGGAGCTGCAGTCCGTGGTCAAGGAAGTGCACCCCGAAGTTTCATTCTGGGCTGCCAATGCCGATCGTGCGATTGTCGAGAAGAAGAAGTCTCGGGCGGGACGAGAGGTACGGTTGGCTTTGTTGCGTAGGCTGCTGGGGGAGCGATGGTGGCAGTGGTGGAATGATGAGGCCGATGGCAAGTACTTGCGAAAGGAGGTCGCGCTGGACGACCTGATCGATGCCCACATCGCCGTGTGGAGTGCTGAGCGGATCTATCGAGGAACAGCCAAGACCCTGCCTGAAGATCCTGAGGTGGATGCGAAGGGGTTGAGGATGGCGATTTGGTACTAGCTAACTGTGTTTGGGTTCGTTCCTTTGACCCTCACGCACGACAAGCCAGCGTTCAAATTCAGAGGGTCGTAGCCGGAAACGCGCCAGATTCCCCTGATGCAATTGGAAGAGTTCGTTCATGGCCAGCGCGACAAAGTCGTTGATGTCCGCCGTTGCTACCTGCGACGTAGCGAGCTCGCGGATAACGTGGGTATCGATCTTGGCCATGTCGCGGACCATGGCACTGACCACCTCGGTTAGAGCGTCGCGGTTGCGCAAGCGTAGCGGGTTGGGTTGGGGCAAGCTATCTTTGATGGCGGTGTAGCGCTGACACGATCGGCGGTATGCCCAGACGAAGACGTCGCGCAGGAGTTCGACGCGGTTCAACTCGTAGACGCCCAGGGTGGCGCTGATGTACTCCTCCCGCGGTACGTCGACAAAAGACAGTGGGGCGAGGTTGTGCTGGATGAGTGGAATGTTCGCGCCTAGTCGCGAGACCCTCTTGTTTACGTCTTCGAATGGCTGCAGGTAGGGCAAATGCACCATGATGAAGAACGCCTGTTCAAAGGGATCGTCGATCGCGTCGGCCTTCTCCAAGATCTCGCCGAAGAGTTCGTCGATCTGCGCTGGGATTGCCAACGGTTGGTAGACAGTGCCACTGATGCCAACCTCGATCTCGCGCAGGCGGCCGGCAGCACCTGATTCGGAGAGTAGATTCTCGGCCAGCAGCGCGTGGAGATTCTGGAAGGTGAAGCGATCGAATTCGATGACTTCAGCTCCCTCGACCAGCATCTCGATCGCCTGCTTGTGGTTGAGGACCATCTGGGTCTCGACACTGTCTTTGCCTTCAGCAGCCTTGCCAAAGGCGATCAGGTTATGGGTGTCGAGGCGGGTGTAGGTGTTGCCTTCCAGACGACTGGACGCCCACGAAAGGTCGATCAGCAATCGATCCAAAATCTGAAGGGCATAGGTGCCGGCGGGTCGGCCTCCCACAGGTGAACGACCCTGCACGTGTAGCTGTTCACGCAGCTCATCCGGCAGGTAGCGAGTCTGATTCGGTTGATACTCACCCAGAAACGCTCGTTGGTATCCCACAGGAGTGCGAGCAGCGATGGGGCGGTGGACCAGCTGACGCACCGCTAGTGCTTCGCGCGATAGTCCTGGTAATTCGGGAGCGTTGCTTGGCTCGTGGACTTCGACGGCGTCTGCCGAGCTCTGCCTCGGCGCTTGGTATCGAGTTGCTCTACCCTTTCCAGTCTTTTTGATTCGGCCTTTCGCGACCAGTAGGGCCAGGCGGCGTTGCATCGAGCGGCGCGGCATCTCCGGGAAGGCTTGCTGCAGCTCAGAGACTCCGAGGCCCTCAGCGGACTCTGCTGCGGCGTTGGCTAGGGCGTCCAGTTCTGTTTCAGGAATTTTCCGGGGCATTAGGCACTCCAAAGTGGCGCGATTCGTATTATCGCGCCACTAAGTTCGAAAATCAAGGGTCCGCGCCACTAAAACAACTTTAAGTGGCGCGTTAAGAGTCATCGTTCCAGTTCCATTTGGAAACGATCCCTGAGAGTTTTTCCTTGGAGAAGAATGCCAAATGCTTAAGGATAGAGGTCCGGGTGACCGCGATCATGATGAACCGACAGAACGAGCAATCGAGATCGCACTTTGTCGCGGGTGAGATACCCATTGAGCTCGTTCGCAAGAACATCAAGAACCTCCACCTACACGTGACTGCTCCAGATGGGCGGGTGTGGCTTTCCGCTCCCAAGCGGATGCCGTTGCGGGCGATTCGGGCGTTTGCGCTATCTAGGTTGGATTGGATCGTGCGACAACAGACAAAGATCCGGGCGCGGGGGAGGGTGGCTCGACCCGAGTATGTGGATGGCGAGAGGCACTGGGTGTGGGGGAGGAGCTATCGGCTGGCGGTGGTCGAGCGCGATCAAACTCCGGAGGTGAGGCTCAACCATGAGGTTTTGGAGCTGTCGGTAAGGCCCGGTGCGAACCGAGCCAAGCGTCAGCCAGTGGTGGAGGCGTGGTCCCGGGAGCAACTGAAGTTGGCGATTCCCCTACTATTGGAAACATGGCAGCCAAAGATGGGCGTACGGACGGAAGGATTCTACGTACGGCGGATGAATACTCGGTGGGGGAGTTGCAATATCCGGGCTCGGACCATTCGTTTGAATACCGAGTTGGTGAAGAAGCCGCCGGAGTGTCTAGAGTACGTGGTGGTGCATGAGCTGGCGCATTTGTTGGAGAGACACCACAACGCTCGGTTTTGGGGGTTGCTGGATCAGTTCTTACCGGATTGGCGGGTGCAGCGGGATGAGTTGAACCGGGTTCCGTTGGTTGGTGGCGGGTAGTTATTGGTCTAGGTGGAAGGGATTGGGATAGATCCCGGCCCCCCAAGACCCCCGCACGCCGGGATGACGAGAGTGGGAAGAGCCCGCCAGAAATCACAGGAAGGAAGAAGGGGCGCCGCCGGGATGGCTCCCGCCCCCCAAGGGCCGTCGCACGCGGGGCAGGCTCAAGGAAAGAGTGAGCCCCACCGGGATAGGTCGAATGGGGTCCTCTTGTTCATCAGGGTTGGTAGTAGGGGTGGAGTTCGATTAGTTTTTCGTAGAATCGATCCGGAAGCTGAAAAGGAGATGTCGTTGCACAACACCAAGAGACTCGCCGGATGCCTGCTGATGGCCTGTTTGATTCTAGGTGGTTGCAGCAGTCTGGGTTCGGGCCGGGCGTTCGGCGGCAAGATCGATTTCGAAGTAGAGGTCGATGGGCAGATGAATGGGAACCACCCGGTGGCGGTGGACTTCCTGATCGTTTATGACCAGGAGCTGTACCAGGCGTTGCAGGGGATGGACGCTGAACAGTGGTTCGAGGGGCGAGATCAGTTCCTGGCGGACGCGGCACCTGAGATGTTGCAGGTCCATGCGCGAGAGTGGGTACCTGGCTCGGCTGGGGTGACGGAGACGGTCGATCATCGCCGTGGGGCGCTGGGTGGGGTCCTCTTTGCCAGCTACTTCAGCCCTGGGGAGCATCGCTTTGTGGTGCAGCCACTCAAGAACTTCACCCTGAAACTGGGTGAGTCCGAGGCCACGATTCATATCGGTCGATAGGTTCGACGGAAACGCGGAAAGGAATTATGTGTAGAAATATCAAACCCCTGTTTAACTTTGATCCACCAGCGACTGACGAAGAGCTGAGCGATGCTGCGTTGCAGTTTGTACGCAAGCTGTCCGGTATGCGGGCGCCGTCGCAGGTGAATGAATCGGTGTTCGAGCGGGCGGTGGAAGAGGTGGCGGTGGCGTCGAGGCGATTGATTGATGGCTTGGTGACCACTGCTCCGAGCAAGGATCGCGAAGAGGAGAGGGCGAAGGCGAAAGCGACATGGGCGAAGCGTCAGCGTGCGGCGGGCCTAGCGTAGGAAGCCCTAACGGCCCGTTGAGATCCTTCGGCTCCACCTCGGCGCTGCTCGGGCTCGCTCAGGACGACCTTCTGGGTCGGAAGTGGGAGAGTTGGGAGAAGCGGCAGAAAGCTGTAGGGATGGCATAGCCGAGTCGCGCGATTGCTAAAGATCCCGACCCCCCTAGACCCCCGCGCGCCGGGATGACGAGGTGGTGGTGGCGCGGAGGGGTGTTAAAAGTGATTCGAGCTTCTAACGAAAAAGGCCGCATGTGTTAATTTCTCTTTATTATGCGCCGTACTAGTCAGGGCGCCTACGTTACGGTGACGCACGTGGGACCCGAGCCGTTCGAGGCGTTTGTACCGAGCCCGTTGCCGCCTCGTCCACCGCTTGAGTTCAGCAGCGAGTTGCGCGATGCGCTCGATCATGCTCTTACTGCGCTGGGACGATTGGACGCTGTTTCGACAATCCTCCCCGAGCCGCACCTTTTTATCTACAGCTATGTTCGCAAGGAGGCGGTGCTGTCTTCTCAGATTGAGGGGACCCAGAGTTCCTTTTCGCAGCTGCTCCTGTTCGAGATGGATGAGGCTCCAGGGGTACCAATCGATGATGTCACCGAGGTATCCAACTACGTCGCCGCACTGGACCACGGTTTGGAGCGAATCCGTGGCGGCTTCCCAATCTCCAATCGCTTGATTTGCGAGATGCATGAGCGTCTTCTAGCCAGCGGGAGGGGCAGTCACCAGCAGCCGGGGGAGTTTCGTAAATCTCAGAACTGGATTGGCGGGTCTAGGCCGGGGAATGCGGTGTTTGTGCCACCGCCTGCAGATCGGATTGGCAATTGTATGGCTGATCTTGAATCCTTCATTCACGATCAGCCGGAGAGAACTTCAGCCCTCATCAAAGCGGCGCTTGCTCATCTGCAATTCGAGACGATCCACCCGTTTCTGGATGGCAACGGCCGGGTCGGGCGTCTGCTGATTGCGTTGATACTGAGTGCCGAAGGCGTACTTCACGAGCCGTTGCTCTATCTAAGCCTCTATTTAAAGAAGAACCGATCGCGCTACTACGAGCTACTTAGCTTCACGCGCGAGTCGGGTGACTGGGAAGGTTGGCTGAGGTTCTTTGCGGATGGAGTTGCCGAAACCGCCGAACAGGCAGTAGTGACTGCACGCGAGTTAACCACGATGTTTGAACACGACCGGGGTTGCACCAGATCCGTGGCTGGACAGGCGCAAGGTTCAACACTAGCTGTCTTGGATAGTTATTGCGCAAGGCCTGTATCGACAGTTGGTAGTGTTTCTGCGACTACTGGGCTATCTCAACCGACGGTGAAGCGCGCTATTGACCGCCTAGTGGGCCTCGACATCGTCGAGGAGGTTAGTGGACGAAACTGGCGTCGAATTTACGTGTACAAGGAGTATCTGAGGCTTCTAGGTGAAGGAACTGAGCCCTTATAACCTACGAATCCTCGGATTGAAAGGTGTCGCAAGAATTGAGAAATTGCGACATGTCCGCTTGACGTGTCGCTCGCAGCGACGTATTCAGGTGGGTTCGCAGTGAAGAAATGAGACTTCGATAGGAGACAAAGATGAGACTTAGAGTACTGATATTGCTGGTTGTTGCACTCACTGCTAGCGCCGTTATGGCCGACAATGCGCACACCAAACAGTTGGCGGAAGGAGCTTCGTCACCGCCCGCGGCGATTGAAGACATTGCATGGATTGCCGGCAGTTGGAGTGGGGAGGCGTTCGGCGGAGTGACTGAAGAGGTGTGGACGCCACCGTTGGGCGACAGCATGATGGCGTCGTTTAAGTTAGTCGCCGAAGGGGTGGTGCAGTTCTATGAGATCGAGGTGATTCGGGAGGTGGAGGAAAGCTTGGTGCTGCAGCTCAAGCACTTCCACGGTGATTTGAAGGGCTGGGAAGAAAAGGACGAGACGGTGGATTTCCCTCTAGTCGAGCTGGCCGAGAACGCCGCCTATTTCGCCGGAATGACCTTTGAGCGGGTGACTGAGGACGAACTGCATGTGTGGGTGCTGATTGGTGGTGAAGATGGGGAAGAGGCACAGGAGGCCCAGTTCATTTACCAGAGGGTGAGAGCGGAGTAGAAGTCAGGGATGGCTGTCAATTACGGTTGACAGCTCTCGGTCCTCTCACGATTCCGATGAGTTTGTGGTGAGCCGTTCCATCCACCAGGATCAGAACCCGCTTCACCTCGGGGGTGAGTCGGGACAAGTCTAACTGGTGCGAATACCGGTCGATGGTTTGTGGCGCTCGCCCGTTTAGCCTCCAAGGGGCAAAAACAAGTGCGGCTGGTGGAAGTCTGCTTGGTCTCCCGGGACCGGTGTTGCCGCCAAGTAAGTTCGGGCATCACCAGTGCCATGGATCGCATAGGCGTTGGCCACATAAGGAGGATCTGGCAGATCATGTCGCGGCAGTGAAAGCTTTCCCTGCCAGCGGTTACCATCGATAGTCGCGCGATAATCGACCTCGACGACAGTTTCCACTGGATGGCGAATGCCATTCATCTTCAGAATCAAGAAATGACCATGGGGAGAAAGCTCGATCTCTGTATACCGGATCTCTGCATGGAGCGGTCGAGTTGCCTCCAAGGCGTTGGCAATGAAGGTTTCCACGACTTCGAAATCCCAAAGTCGATCAGTAGATCGAGCAGGTCCGGGAGGGGAAGGGTCATTGTGGAAGGGGGCGTCGACTTGAATATAGAGAGAATCTTGATCCCAGTGCAGCACGATTTGGGCTTGCTCGCCGGGATCAATGTCATGTCCGTCCCAAGTAGACGCGATCAGCATTCGGAAACGCTGATTGAGTTGATTCATTCCAGACGGGGTTTACACCCGACCATGCCAAAGTCTTGGAATCCGTAGAGCAAGTTGTCGAGTTGGTCACGGAGCAAGTTGACCTGATGGGCCATATCGAGGAGCTCTCCGGAAAGTTCTGTGGTCTCGACCTGTGGCAGGCGCTGCTCGTCAGCAAAGGGTTGGCGATCGATGCGTTCAACGTCTCCAAACCCGGCCAGTTCAAAGGCGAGTTTGAGACTTTGGGGATGCACCGGTCGCTGGTGGGTGGGATCAAGCCAGAAATTGCGAGCTCCGACGATGACAGAAAGAGGGCTCGGGGTTTCCACCACCAGCACTCCGCCTGGTTTGAGCGCTTTCCAACTGAGGTTGATGAGTTGCTGCAGCGCATCGTTTGGAAGATGCTCAATAACGTGAAAGGAAACGACCCCAGTGAGAGAACCAGCTGGAGTGCTAACGAGGACCTCGAATAGATCACCAACGACTGCATCAAGTCCTTTTTTTTTGCACTGTTCGATCATCTGAGCGTTGGAATCGACGCCCAGACCGGTCCAGTCACGCTGTTGAAAGACTTCCAGCGCTTCACCCCGACCACACCCGAGGTCCAGAATGATGCCTGCGCCTTCCTCAGCTTCTGCGTGTTGTTTGTGAGCCTTGGCCAGGAACGGGAGGTAAGGCTCGACCCGTTCGGCGATCTCTTGTTCGGTACCTCGGTGGCGACGCTCCAGTTCCAGGTAGGCCTGTTCGTCGAGCGTGCGAACGAGGTTGGCGCGAGTTCCAGACTGCGAAGACGCGGCCTCAGCAACCTTGAGAAGATTAGCTAGCTCGGATTGCAAGCGCCTATCGGCACTGCGATAGCGCTCCAGTTTGTGATCCATCAACGAGTAGATCGCGTCGTGGTGCCCGAGTGTGGCTTCATGGTGCTCTTCAGCCCTGCGACGATACTTATCCAATTTGTGATCGATGATCGCGAAGGCAGCGTCATGGTGTTCGCGAATATGATCGAGCCCCTGGTTTTGAATGTCCTCGACGCGGTGGATCCGTTTCTGCTGCGCATCGGAGTAGCTCAGGAGTTCTTGGTACACCGCCTTGGTGTCGGACTCACGCTTGTCATTAACCTCTTCGAGGCTGGTTTGCTGCTGCTCAAGAGCTGCCCATAGGCTGTCCTGAGCTTTGGCCACTGATTCAGCCAGGTCATACCGCGCTTCTAGGTGGTGTTGAATCAATTGATTGTAAATTCGCTGTCGTTCCCATAGGTCCGCTTGGACCATGGTCACTAGAGGGCGAAGCAAGCGACGAAAAAGCGCAACTAGCTTTCCGGTCAGGCCCGGCCGACGCGGTAAGGGCAGGGGCTGATTGCCGTCCCAGACCTCCCGCCACTTGGGGAGATCCGCGTCATCGACCCGAGGAAATTCATTGCTCACGATAGCTCCATCTCCCAGGTTGGTCCCTCGACCGCATTGAAGCCGCAGATCTCACGAAGGTGTGGTTCAACCACCAAGAATCTTGAGTTTTCAGGTGGTCGTCGGATCTCCAGTTGGAGTTCGATGGATTCCCCTGGATCGAGAGGGTGGGGAAGAGGAAGCCACTGCTGTTCGTTCGGGGCATCCTTGGGTTCCTGGCGCCAGTGCACTCCAACCATCACTCCACCAACGTCATGTTCGGCCGCCAACCAGCGCGCTAGGCTGTTGTTGGCCAAGTGAATCGTCAGTTTCCGTTGTTCGCCGATCGGCCACGCTTCGTCCACCCCTCGGACTTGGATCTCGCCGTGTAGCTTGCGCCAGAGAAAACTCGTGGGAACGATTTTCGGCGGAGGTTTGTCCCCTGGCGGCTCTAGGTCGACAAGTTCGAGGCAGGCGCTCACTGCCGACTCTGCCGCGCGCTTGGGGTCATGTTCTCTTTCGATATATCTGCGCGCAGCTGCTGCCATTTCGTCTATCCGGTCGGTATCACGCAACACTTCGCCGATGGCTGAGCCAAGGTGCCCCTCCTCGCCGTCACCGAGCGGCACCTTGAGAGCTACCGTGTCCGGGAAATCGGCGAACTGGGCGTAGTCGGAAACCACAACCGGGCGCCCCAGGGCCAGCTCTCGAAGTAACGAGGCCGAGGTTTCTCCGGCGCTCGGATAGCGCAAATTGAGACACAGATCGCAGGCGGCGATGGCAGTTTGAAACTCGTCAAAGTCCAGGAAGCCGAGAAAATGCACCCGATCAAGCACCCCAGCCCCTCGAGCTTGGCGCTTGAGATCCAATTTGCCTGAGATCTCTCCGCCGATCGCTAGATGCGCATCTTGTAAACGCGGATGACTGAGCGCGGCGATTGCGCGATCGGTACGCTTGATAGGAGTCTGAAAACCAAATGTGCCCAAGAGGGGTACCGCGGGAGGGATGCCCTTTTCTTCCCTCCAAGCCGCCGCGTTTTTTGGCTCTACCAGATCCGGTAGTGGAATCCCCATCGGCACGACTCTTACGCTTAACTCGTCATCTTCTTCTCGCAGGGTCCGCGCTGCCCATTCACTGTGTACCAACACGCCACGTTGGCGTCGTAGCAAAGTGCGGTGCCCAGAAACGCCAAACATCGCAGAGTTTCCCAGTTCGTGCCATTGCCGAGCGTGGGCCACCGACTCGCCGAGCCACCCATGGTCTTTTTGCAATCGCTCTGCGTAGCTTTCAAAGTCGTTCTCGCCCAAGGTCACTTCGACCAAGAGATGATGCAGAACCAAATCGTGCAGGGTGAGAATCCCCGGAATCTGGTGAGCCAAATGCCAAATCTGCACGTGGTGGTGGTTGTTGCCCATATGGTAGAGCGGCGTGCGGTCGCCGGTCGCCAAATCGGCAGCCGGAGCGGAATCGCACGTTTCCTGCAGTTGCTGAGGCAATGATTGGTTGTCGAGGCAAATCACCCGTAGATCGCAGAGTGAGGCTAGCTCTGGCAGCAAATCTAGGCTGTAGTCGGCAATTCCGGAGCGCACCGGAGGTAGTGGCGAAACGTAGTCAAGCCGGAGCGAGGAGTTCATATTGATCTATTGAGTAGCTGACTTGCCGCCGGGATCTCGGTAGACCACCACATCGCTCGCACAGGAACCTCCTTCGTGGCGTGGAAACCATCCGAGGTGTCTACGAGCACCCTCAAATACCAAAGTATGACGTCCGGGTTTCTCCGGAGCGTAGACGGTCAGCGTTTTCAGCACGACACCGCCAGGGGGCACATTGCGCCGCAGTTTGGGTCGCGGTTGGTCCGGCATGCGGACAGGATTCCCATCACCATCAAGCCAATGGTAGGTAAGACGCACTGGGGTCTCGCCCAGAGCTTGCCAAGTGCGCTTGCCAACGTTGGTGGCACGAATGTCGATTCGGCTGCGAGACCCGGTGGCGAGGCGCTTCGGGATCTCGCATTTTTGCCAACTGACCCTGAAGTCTTGGTCGCGTGGTCCTGGTTCTTCTGCGCCCAGGTATGTCAGCGATGCACCGACATAGAACAACGGGTCGACTTTCGCCAAGACCATGTTGCCGCCTTCGTGAATTCCGGTATCCGAAGTCACCAGGAGTTTGTAGTAATAGTGTTTTTTCTTGCCGTTGGCACTGGTGACGACCACCGGTCGTGATGGCGTCAGACCTACGGTGCGTACGTGCTCCGAATTGCGCTCCATGTCGACAAAGTCGAGTACTTCCTTAGAACGCCCCAGTTTGAGGATGATGCGGTTGGTGGGGGCCCAGCTCTGTACGTCAAAATACAGTTTTCCCAATGGGTCATTGGCGAAAACCCAAACTTCGGCGGTCGCTCCGCCTCGGGTCCAAAATACCCCTTCCAGTTCGTCAACCTGTTTGAAGACGTCCTTGCGACCGATAATGCCCACTTCATTACTGCCAAATACGGAATAGCCGGAAATTCGGCTGTGGAGCGAAAGTTCGAGCGGAAAATAACGAAATAGGCCGCCACGGGTATGGGACTGCAGGGTTGGGTGGGGAACGGGGAGACCCCAAGGGTTGAACAAAATCGAACCCAGAAGCAGGGTGGCGAAGCCGGTACCAACGAGGGAAAGAGACAGAGGGCGTATCGCGGTCACTAAGAACAAGAATGCCGGGTAGACGTTGACGTAGTAGCGATTACCGACGAAGCCGCCACCACCGTGCCAATTGAACGGTATCCATAGTAGAAAAACTAGGGCTACCAGGGCCAAGGACCCTAGCGTCAACCAACGGGCGCGCGATCCACGCCCTTGAAATAGGAAAAACAGGACCGAGAGCACGGCAAAAGGCATGTAGGGCACTAGGCCGGTGTGCCTTCCAAACAGAAAGTAGCGGACATCGGTGAGAAATTTGTTGGCTTTGACATCGGGCACTCGAAACATCCAGTGCCAGGAATTGGGGGCTTTTTCGTCTCTGTGGGCGGCGGTGGCCAGGCGTACGTTGCGGATCGAGGTCTCGTAGTCTTCCGGTTTGAGAATGTTGATACCACCGCGAGCAACCCCTAGGTAGGCGCTCGGCTTGCCGGTGTAGGCCACCGAGATGCCAGCGATCAAAGTCATGGCTAGAGCCGCCCCGGCAATCCAACCGGTCGCGGACTTCCAGCCGCGCTTGCGAAACACGTAGAACAGAGCCGGGACCCCCATCAGTCCTAGCATCGGCTTGTTGTAGGTCGCCAGGGCTAGGGCTGCCCCGGACCACCACGGTCGTGCACTGGCGCCGGTGACAGTTCCCCACAGGCGCCTTGGAAGGCTTAAGCGGTTTGGTGTTTCCGAGGTCTCCGGTTGGTGAAATGCCAAGTACAAGCACGCGGCGATCGAGAACATGTTGAAGATCTCGGGGTGGATCCAAAACACGTAGGCGAACGCCGGGCTGAGAACGAAAAATAGAGTCGAGTAGAGCGCTGCAACCCCGTCCGAGTTGTACTTTCGTAGATACGATGTGCCCATCCACACCATGGCGACCAGCATCAACATGTTGAAAGACTTGAAACCGTTACTGCCAAATAGAGCAGCGAACGGAGTGGCAAAAAAAGAATAGATATATGGCTTACCAAAGTATGTGGTTTCCCAGCGGTCGGGAGACATAAGGATTAGGTTGGCGACCGGAAGATATGGGTAATGGTCAAACGCACGGCGGATATCGTCGGAGTCGGCCACCAAATCTCCGTCTTCAGCAAGACTCAAAGACATCAAGAAATAAGCCGGTTCGTCGGCTTTCAGGGTCGGGGGCTGCCCAGGCTGGGCCGCGGTGAGCGGAAACAGCACTAACACCAGACTGAGGGAGCAGAGAACCAATCGGGTAGTGCTATTCATGGGAGAGGGTTCCTGAGCGACCGAAGTATACCGGCAGCCAATACTGCCCGGATAGCCTAGTTATTGAGGCCTTCAGCGCGATTGGGGTTGAGCGAGGTTGCCAAGTGATGACGTTCGGCCGAATTGAATCTGGTATCGAAGTCGTCATTTGGTGATGTCCAGAGTGTTTTCCGCACAACTGCGAGTTTGGAGCCTGTGTGGTATAACCGCTGCGGACAGAGGCACACGCAACACGAGTGTTGGGAGAGGAATCCGGTGAAGTGGACGGAGTCTGATTCAAGCAGTAGTAGGGATTCAGGGGGAGCTGGGGCTGCTACCGCCGCACGCAGGAAGCACGCGACAACACTGGTACGACAACTACGCACCGGCGACAACCCTGACGACCCATTTAGGGCTCTGTTCGAGATCTACTATCGGCCGTTACAGCGGTTTTTTGCTCGCAAGGGGTTTAATACAACCGACGCGATGGACCTAACCCAAGAGACCTTTCTTGGGATCTATAAGGGGTTAAGGGGGCTCCGCAATGAGGATCGATTCGAATCTTGGCTCTATCAAATCGCAAC
Source organism: Candidatus Multivoradales bacterium (assembly GCA_965248055.1). GTDB lineage: Bacteria > Acidobacteriota > Thermoanaerobaculia > Multivoradales > JAHEKO01 > CBDCXF01. The sequence goes on along the minus strand of CBDFIJ010000004.1, from coordinate 839,593 downwards.
GACCACTTACTTGAAGAGATTGAGAACCGGGTCTACGGCGAAAAGAACTGGCCAGGAAGTACCACACGATGAACTCGGATTTGCCTACGAGGCGACGCAAGTACCTGCCGACCAACTGGATGATGTCCTGAGAGACGAACGAAAGCAGACCATGCGAGATGCCATTCAAGAATTGCCGGACCAAATGCGCCGGTGTCTGACGCTTCGTATCTATCACGACCTTAGCTATCAAGAGATTGCGACCGTCATGAAACTCAAGATAGGCACGGTAAAAGCACACCTATCGCAGGCGAAAGCTAGACTCCAAGAGAGCCTTGGGCCGTACTCCGTGGATCTGCCGGACTGAATTTGAGGAACTGTATGTCAACTCATCACAGCACTGACACCGAAGCCTTTCGCCGCCTTCTGGTAGAGGACGCCACCGGCCGAGCCGGAGAGCATCCAGAGGCTGACACTCTGGTCGAATACCTAGCGAGCGAACTCAGCTCGGAAGCCGACGGCTTGGTGCAAGATCATTTGGCTGGCTGCAAAGAATGCGCCCAGAAGGTGCTCGATCTAGAGTGTTTGGTGTTCCCGGATGAGGCATCCGGCGAGCTAGCTGATTTTATGTTAGAGGCGGCTTGGCGCGATTTCCAAGCCAGGCTGACTGCCTCCGAACCTGCGGTGCCGGTGCGGAGCTTTGGCTGGCGTGAGGCGATCGCGGCTTCGTTGCTGGTGGCGACTGTGGGTTTGTTGTTTTCCGTGAGCCAGTTGCGACAAACGACTTCGAATCTGCGGCAGCAGGTGGCAGATCTGACTCAACCACAGGTCAACCCGCCGATTATTTATCTGGATGAGGTCACCCGGAGTGAACCGTCCGGGGTCACCGCTGAACTTTCCGCCGATCAACCCTTTGTTCTTTTGATTGCGATCCCAAGTACACCGGATACTTTCTCCAATTTTTCCGCGACGGTGACGTCTAGAAAGAGAGGCGCAGTGTGGCGTGCCAGTGGCCTCGGACTAAGCGAAGAAGCGACACTCAGAATGCGGCTGCCGCGAGAGCTACTACCACCAGGGGACTACAGCGTGCGGATCGAAGGAACCGTTGATGGCGGCAAAGAAACCATTATCGAAACCTCACTGCAGATCCTTGATAGGTAGTTCCCAAGAAAAGAGAGCGACATCTTAGGAACTTGCAAAATAGGCGCTTGGATGCGACTTCGTCTAACGGTCGTCGGGTTCGAGAAATCGCTCGTCCCCCTCGCCGGCTCTAAGATCAGTTCTTACTTCATGCTGTCTCCTCTGTCTATGAATTAGTGGCTACTCTTCAGCTGATGCCTACTTCTATGGATCATTGGGTGGGAGGTTGACTTTGGGACGGATCCATTTCGGATCGTTGGGGTCGAAAAGCGAAGCCACCTTCTCACCAGCCCTGAGTCTGTCTCCGGCAATGCACCGCATCGCAATATGGTTCGCAAACGGATGGGTGCCGGGTCTGTTGACAAGGAGCTGACAATTCGGTTTAGTGTTGGGAGAAGGAGCAACAAGAGAGTTAGATCTGCGGCTGCAGGCGAAAGACGATTGCACAACTGGACGGAAATGATCATTCCACAGAGATTTATTGGCGGAACTAAGCATGCACTAGCGGCAATCGTCCTCCTAGCTTGTTACACACTGTCCTGCCAGCCGGTTGAAGATCCTGACCCGGAGTCCGGTTCCGACAGTCCGGAGGGCTCGTTGGTTTCAGTTCTGGAGATGGGTCAGCCGATCGAGCGCGAAATCGCTCCCGGGGAGGTCCATTTCTACGCTCTCGACTTGAGGGCCGATCACTTCATTGAGGTGGTCGTTGACCAGCGCGGTATCGACGTGGTCACCACTTTGTTTGATCCACGAGGTGAGGCGGTAGCGAGGAGTATCGACCGTCCGATTGGAGGTCACGGGTATGAGCCACTGCTTGGACTCGTGGTGCAGCAAGGCATTTATCAAATCGAAGTGCGAAGCTTCAACGAGAATCCAGGTAAGGGTATCTACCAAGTGAATGTAGCCGACTTGCGGAAAGCGACGGCTTCAGACCGGGCCCGGGTTGACGCGGCGAAGGCAGTTGAGCGGGGCGAAGAACTAAGTCTAGTAGGTGACTACGATGCTGCCGAGGAAAGCTATCGCTGGGCGCTTGGAATATGGCGGGAAGTGGACGATGTTTTTTGGCGGGCTGAGACGCTGGAACGCATTGGCTTCGTCGCCAAGAGGTTAGGCAGGTGGCGTGAAGCCATAGAAAAATACCGTGAAAGTGACCTATGCTTTCGGGAAGCGGGTGACACTCCTGGGCAATGGCTCGCGCTCAAGGGATTGGGAACGTCTCTTTATCTGGTTGGCGATGCGCGCGGAGCGTTGGAAGTTTTCCAGCGCCAGCTGGGACTCCTTTCTGAAGACCGAAGTGCTTGGCGCGAAACAACTTTAGTCAACTTGGCTCAGACGTATCAAGCGCTCGACCAAGTTACTGCCGCGTTGGAACAATACAGCGAAGCGCGGCGGCTGTTGCAGAGCGGTGCTAATCCCGCCGCCAGCGCACGAACCCTCCACCAGATGGGTCTGCTCTATAGGACCATGGGGAAAACCAATTCGGCCTTGGATCACTTCAACGAAGCGGAAGCAACCTGGGCGAAACTGGGCAACAGCAACGGCCGCGCAGCTTCGATCCACCAGCGGGGCCGGCTGTTTCTCGTACTCGGCAATCTAGGAACTGCGGAACGGGACTTCAACGATGCGCTTGAGTTACGGCGCGAGACCGGGCATAGCAGCGGGCAAGTAGCGATCCTGACCAGCCTAGGCGAGCTACGACAGGCTTTGGGCGAGCAGGGCGAGGCGGCGGACTTGTACCGGAAAGCCCTCGAACTCTTACGTTTAGGGGCCACTTGGTCGCCGGTGGCGGAGTCGCGCCTGCTGCGCAATTTAGGCGCCCTCACCAACCCCGACGAAGCGTTCTCGTTGTACACGCAGTCACTCAAGCTCTGTCGGCAGGTTGGGGATCTCACTGGCGAAGCTGAGAGTTTGTTGGGATTGGCAGGGTCCGAGAGGCGCCGCGGAGAGCTGTCCGGGGCGGTCACGGCCGTTGAGGCGGCTATTGAGCTCATGGAGTCAGTCCGGCCCAGGAGCTTTAGCGATGATCTGAGCCACTCCTTCTTCGCCCGAGCGCAGCCCTACTTTGAGTTCTACATTGACTTGCAGATGGATTTGCACCGGCTGATGCCGTCGGCTGGCCACGATGCAAAAGCATTGGCGGCGAGCGAGCGTGCTCGAGCGCGTGGGCTGTTGGATCTGCTCGATGAGTCTGGGGCGGAGGTCCGCGCGGGTGTAGATCCCGGCTTGGTCGAACACGAACTGGAGTTGCAGAACGCGGTCAATGTCGCCGAGCGATATCGCCTGAATCTCTATCAGGATCGAAGGCGGAGTGACGAAGAGCGCGCCGGGGCCACAAGGGAAGTACGGCGGCTACTCGACGAGCTTGGCCAGTTGCGAGCCAAGATACGACGTAAAAGCCCCCACTATGCCGCGCTAACACAACCGCAGACCCTCGCCCTTGACGAAATAAGGGGATCGGTCCTGGGCAAAGAGACTCTCCTGCTCGAGTACTGGCTAGGCGTTGAACGCAGCTTCCTCTTTCTCGTGTCGCCGCACTCTCTTTCCAGCTTCGAATTGCCCGGCAGGGAGGAACTGGAACGGAAGGTAATGCGCACCCATCGGTTGCTGGCGACCAGCCATCGTCCGGAAGCTCGACGAGCCGTACAGGATGCCCTCTGCGACTTGAGTCGGATCCTGGTCCAGCCAATCGCCGACCGCCTCAAAGACAATCAACTGGTGATCGTCGCCCACGGCGCCCTCCAGTATCTGCCGTTTGGCGCCCTGGCCGACCCGAGGGATCTCGGACAGTGTTGGGCAGCCCGGCCTCTGTTGCTGGCCAACCAAACAACTTATCTACCATCGGCGTCGACCCTCGCCCTCCAGCGCAAAGAGACCGAAGGACGGCCGCGTCCTAAGGGAGTCGTCGCTGTGATAGCTGATCCGGTCTTTTCGCAGGCGGATCGACGGCTGGATGGAGTCTCAGCTGCAACTGCCCCTCGTAGTCGGACACAAGGCACCAGACCGATCGAGGTTAGCGGTGCCGGTGAATACCAGCGGCTACCTTTTTCGCGTCGGGAGGCGAACTCCATTTTGGCTATCGCGCCGAGAGGATCGTCTTTTCAAGCATTCGATTTCGAGGCCACCAAGAAACTGGTCTTGGATGGTGTGCTAGCCGACTATCGAATCATCCACCTAGCGACCCACGCGGTCCTTGACTCCAACCGCCCTGGCCTCTCTGGCATCGTCTTTTCCCTGGTCGACCGTAGCGGTGCAGACCAGGATGGTTTTCTGCGCGCTCACGAACTCTACAATCTGCGTCTGTCGGCGGATCTGGTTGTCTTGAGTGGCTGCCGCACCGCGTTGGGAAAAGAGGTCAAAGGCGAAGGCTTGGTGGGGATGACCCGGGCATTGACATACGCAGGCGCCCAGCGTGTGGTCGCAGGCCTCTGGAGTGTCGAAGACCGGAGCACGGCCGAGCTGATGGAGCGGTTCTATCGAGAGCTGTTTGTGGTTGGTTCTTCGCCTTCTGCGGCGCTACGGGCGGCGCAGATCTCCTTGTGGCGCGAGCAACGGGCGCCCTACTACTGGGCCGGCTTGGTCTTGCAAGGTGAGTATCTAGCAATGTTTCCGGCCAGCGAGTAAACCTGCCGATTGCGTTAGGGATCTATTGGTACGTCGGAGCAAGTATCAACCTAGAAGGAGGAGAATCATGAGTAAACAGCAAGGCGCGAGGTTCGGGCTTCTTGGCAGGAATATCGAACCTGATGATCCAAGTCCTCCAGACCCTGAGCGTGATCTCCCACCTGACGATCCAAGGTCTCCAGATCCTGAGCGTGATCTCCCACCTGACGATCCAAGTCCTCCAGATCCCGAGCGTGATCTCCCGCCCGACGATCCACGACCGCCAGACCCTGATCGTGATCTCCCCCCTGATGACCCCGATTTTGATGACGCTCATTGTCAGGGGCACACGCAGGCCCTCCGCATTGCGCAACTAGGCCCTCCCAAACCGATCGGAACCGAGAACACAGGCATTCCAGTTTTGGAGCAACGCTACAGTGGCGATGTCATCGTCCGTCTCTCACCCCTGATTCCAACCTCGGAAAGCGCAACCTTGCTCGCTTTGGCCGAGCTGGAAACCGTTCTAGAACGATTTGGTCAGCCAGATTTTGGGCGAGCGATTACGACTGATCGAGCTGGTGGTCCGGGCGCCGATCTCGATGATGCGGCTTGTGGTTCGGAGTTGGGGGGATCTCTCAATGAACTGGAGCGCAAGGCGATTAGCAGTAATTTTCCGCCTCGCCACAGTCTGTGGTCCTATTGGCGGCTCAACGCACGCAACCTGCCGCCGATTGAAGCGAACGGTAATGAAGTGCTTCCTGAACACGGGTTACCGCATTCGAGTGACGCCGTCGCAGATCATCTAGTTGAGCAGCTAAACGCTTTGAGTGTCGTGGATCTGGCGTACCGCGAGTTCGAGGCCTCTGACCCCGACCACCTACCTGGCTCTGGAGCTGGCGAAGAGCCTTCTGCTGAAGAGCTGTCCGATTTCCAGTTGTACTTAGATGAAGCTCCATTAGGTTTGGGGGTGCGTTGGGCCCGAGCTCATCTGGCCTCCAACGCGGTGAGAATCGGCCTCGCCGACATTGAGCAGGGTTGGATTCCGGGTCATGAGGACCTGCCCAATCCGTTACTTAAGCATGGCGATAATCGCCACCTTGAGCCCGATCTTTACCTGGGAGATCATGGCACCGCCGTCACCAGTCAATTGGTTGGCAATCACGATAATCAGCTCGGAGTTATTGGAATTGCCTCCGGGGTTGCCACTCTTTCGCTGGCGTCTCACTACAAGAAGGGTGACGGCGACGCCTCAGCTTCCAGCGGACGCGTGGCGGACGCGATCGCGGCGTTGATCACCGGAGACACTCCGGTGCTGAAACCGGGAGACGTATTGCTGCTCGAAGTGCAACGTGCGGGTCAACCAGAAGAGGTCAACCCGTTGACTTTTGACGCTATCCGCCTGGCGGTCGCCCACGGCATCATCGTGGTGGAAGCCGCCGGTAATGGCTGGCTCAACCTTGATCGCTTGGAAACCGTAGATGGTCGCTCGCTGAATCGACGAAGCCCATATTTTGTTGATTCGGGGGCGATCCTGGTTGGAGCAGCTCGATCAGCGGTGCCTCACAACCGTTCCTGGTATTCCAATTACGGTGGACGGGTGGATTGCTTCGGCTGGGGAGACAGTGTGGTGGCCGCCGGTTACGGAAATTTTTCCGACGGAATAGACACCAGTTCCTATACCGATACCTTTTCGGGGACCAGCAGCGCTGCGCCGATGATTGCTGGCGCCGCCGCCTTGGTACAGAGCCTCTATGCTCAGAACGCGTCACCCGCGACCGGCGAGGAGAAGTGGAAGAGACTGTCGCCAACCCAGATGCGTTCCCTGCTGTCAGAGCCCCGAACGGGAACCCGTCAAGGCAGAGGAAGGCGTGGCTGGATCGGAGTGATGCCCAACCTGCGCTTAGTTGTAGAACGATCGTTGGGTATCGTGCCACAGGTCTATCTTAGAGATCATTTGGGTGACGACGGCCAGTCGAGCAGGAGGAAATTCTGCTCGCCGGACATCTTGCTGCGAGCAGATGGCGATGAGTCGAACGATTTTATTGGCCGCGGTATTTTCAGTAATCAGGACGTTTTTGAGGTTGGACTCGAGTCACCGGGGACGAAGAATATTCAAGTCCGCGTCTGTAACCGTGGTTTGCGAGAAGCGACCGAGGTGTCGTGCGAGATTTACCAGGCGCCGGTGTCAACCTTAGTGACCCCGGATCGGTGGCGCCAGTTTCCTCCCACTGCCTCAACACCCGACGCGTCTAGCCTTTCGATTTCCAATGTGCCGCAAGGAGATGTCTTTTCGCTCAGCGACTCGGTCCCTTTTGACATCAACGAGCGCAAGTGCTTGGTAGCGGTGGCGCAGTACAAGGGTGGCGAGGAGGGACCGGTTCCGTGTCATAAGTTGAACTTCCATTGGGGTCGCTACTTACGCATGATGCGTCGCCAACGAAATGTCTCCGTGCGCAATGTCTATGGGGTTGAGGTTCCAAGCGACGTCAATCAGGAACCCGTCGATCTCACTTTCGACATCAATGGCACCCCGGACGCCCCGCGTTTGTTTGAATTTGAAGTGATCCAGAAGCTGCCTTGGGAGACCCAGGTGGAGTTCGAAGCACCTTTGCCGTTGGCTTATAAATTCTCACGCGGGCGGTTACAAAAGGCAATTGTCGGCGGGGCTGACCTGGCCACTATTCACCTGGGCAAACAACCGAATCTTTCTCTTGGCAGCACGCCTCTGCCGGCTGCTATCGATTTTCGCTGCCACTTCAAGCTACGCAACACCGATGGCCTTCGAGTTGGGCATAGCCTCGCCATTCGGCAGCTCTATCGGGGCGAAGAAGTCGGCCGGATTACTTGGCGGTTTAGTCGATGATCAATATAGGATTCGTGAATCCCATGGTTTGGTAGGAAAGCTTTGGGCGCTGCGCTGGCAGCGCCCTTTTCTTGTGCAGCCTCCAGCAGTGCTCATGCTTGGTCGGAAGCTTATGATGCGCTCAAACGTCACCAACTCTGGTCGAGGAAACTTGGATTCCTTCCAGGACGGGTTGCTGAGCATCTCGCAGTGCACCGTGAGTTGGGTACCTGAGGCAGTAGTCGACACTGGTTTCTCAATCTTCTCTGAGACTCAATTAGGGTGGGGGTTTGCTAGACCCTGGCAAGCGATTGATAAGCCCCCCATCTTCATAGGTTCGGTGTTTGCGCCGGATGTCGCAGAACTGCTGGCGTGATTAACCCATGATGTGGCACGCACCACTTCGAAACTTGCCGGGGCTCGGTCTAAGTGTCGATTTCGGATCTCCGGAGAGGAGATCGCTGACAGCCATAGTTTGGCCATTCGCCAGCTCTATCGAGGAGAAGAAGTCGGACGGATCACCTGGCAGTTTCGGGGTCGTGGATGATAATGGTTGGGCAACGTTGATAACAGAATAGACCGAAATTGTGGTTCCGCCGAATAGCGTGGCGGTACAAGTCTGATTTCCCATGGTGCTGCGAGTTGCAGCGCTCTTTTTTGTGTGCCGAGCATGTTCAACAACTTATGGGTGCGAGTCCCTGCACAACCAGATGGAGGTGAAGTGCTAGCGAAGCACAAGGGCGAGATCGTGAGGTCTGGTCTGAAGGCAGTGTGGAGCAAAACCGCGACACGACGAACAGGAATCGGATACGAGGCAGTCCAGGTGGGACGAGTGAGCAAGAGGTCACGAAGTCCATACCCATCAAGCGTCTGGGCTGTAAATCCGGCGTGTGTGCGGTGAAGGTGGTTGAACTTACCTCGGGAGGTCTGCGATGTGTCTCTTTGCAAAGGGGACTGGGAGCACCGTGAGGTGCTTTGACCGCATCGCAGAAGTCAGCAGAGGGCATAGTAGGTTTTTTTTCAGGAGACCGAAGGCCCGAACGGTGAGTCAGGATGAATAGGCTTTGATTTTCATGGATAGCAAGCGGCAGAAGATCCAGCTAGAGCTGGCCTTTGAAGACGGTGTTGGGGGTGAAGCCCCGAGCGCGTCCTCGGAAGGGACCGAAGTATCTACGGCGAATCGAGGAAACGAAAGTCCGGCGGGTGGCAAGGGATTGATGGAGGAGGTGGTCTCAGGCGAGAATTTGAAGAGAGCATTGCAACGAGTCGGTAGAAACCGCGGTGGTCCAGGAGTCGACGGGATGAGAGTCTCGGAGCTTTCTGATTACCTGCGGGATCATTGGTCAAGGATTCGAGAGCAGCTTCTCTCGGGCGAATATCGTCCGCAACCGGTCAAAAGGGTGGAAATCCCCAAGCCGGGTGGCGGGGTGAGAAAGCTCGGGGTACCGACCGTGCTGGACCGCCTGATTCAACAGGCGATCCTCCAGGTTTTGCAGCCACTCTGGGATCCGACGTTTTCCGAGCACAGTTTTGGTTTTCGTCCGGGTCGCTCGGCGCATCAGGCGGTGGCCCAAGCGCAGCAGTATGTTGCGGCGGGTTACGAGTGGGTGGTGGATCTCGATGTGGAGAAGTTCTTCGATCGAGTGAACCACGATCAACTGATGGCGCGTGTGGCGGACCGGGTGATGGACAAACGCTTGCTCAAGCTCCTGCGGTCATACCTGAACGCCGGAGTGATGGAGAACGGGCTGGTTGTTGTGACGCGTGAAGGGACGCCGCAAGGCGGCCCATTGTCGCCTCTATTGTCGAATCTTGTGCTCGACGTTTTGGATCGAGAGTTGGAGCATCGGGGACACCGCTTCGTGCGCTATGCGGATGACTGTAACGTCTACGTAAAGAGCGAACGAGCAGGTCACCGTGTGATGGAGAGTATTAGGCGCTTCATCGAGAAGAAGCTCAAGCTTAAGATTAATAAAGCGAAGAGTGCAGTGGCTCGGCCATCGAAGCGATCGTTTCTGGGTTTTAGCTTTACCTACGGAGATGAGCCAAGACGGCGAATATCGCCGTCGGCTCGCTCGCGCTTTAAAAGGAAAGTCCGGGATCTGACGCGCCGCAACCGGAGCGTGAGTCTTGAGCACAGGATCGTGGTGCTGAATCGCTACCTGAGAGGGTGGATTCAGTACTACGGTTTCTGCGAGACACCTTCGGTATTAGGACACCTCGACTCGTGGATGCGGCGGCGCTTGCGCTGTTGTGTCTGGAAACAATGGCGAAATGGGCGCCGTCGGTTTGCACAGCTGCGCCGCCTGGACGTGGGGCACGATCTGGCTGCAAAGACAGCCGGGAGTCTTCGTGGTCCTTGGCGGATCAGCTGCAGCCCGGCGCTGAGTTTCGCGTTGCCCAATGCCACTTTTGATTCCCTTGGACTCCTTCGACTTGATCCTCGTCACTAAAGCTCAACCTCACCGAACCGCCGTGTACGGACCCGTACGCACGGTGGTGTGACAGGGAAAGCCCGTGAGGGCCTACCTATGTCGATTGTCTTGGACAGTCCCGGCGAAGTTGCTCTCACCTATTTGAGCAACAAGGTAAACAAACCCCTCGCTGATCGGACCATTACTAGGCGTGACCCCAAGAGTGGGCGGTGATCAGCCTCGCAGAACAAAGAAGTCGCTAGACCTTGGTCTCGCCGCCCACTATCTAGGAGATGAAGTGCGAAATAACCCTGCATTGGTTGGCTTTCGGATAAATCGGTCGGTCTGCCAATCCGTGCAACGAAACTAGAGAAGGAACGAATCATGGCAACTAAGAAACAAGACGACTCGCACGACGGCGTCGAAGTATCGGGAAAGACCCTCAAGTTCCGCCGGGGTTTCAAAAAGTTACTCCTGAAGAACCCCAACTACTTCGGTAATCTGGAGGCCAGCGAGCTCAGTGCAGAAGCTGAGATCAGCGGCAACACCAGCTACGAAGAGATCGGATGTGTCGGTTTTCAGCCTCAGCTCAATCGGCTCGAAGCGGTGGTTTTCGTCAACCAACCGTCAGGATATGGCGGCGATATTTGTACTGCAGGAACGCCCGAGTACGTTCGCTTCTATCTGTCGTTTGACGGAGGCGTCACCTGGAAAGATCAAGGGGTAACCAATTTCACCGCCTACAACATTCCACAGGAAACAGAAGGGCGAAAACGGCTTGAGTACGCGGTAGCAATCGAAGTCGCACCGCGCAAACGTTGGTGTCATGTCGAGAACACGATTTTGGCACGGGCGATTCTGTCGTGGAACTTCGAGCCACCGGCAGACCAACCCAACTTTCAGCCGGTGTGGGGCGAGGTGCACAACACCCACATCCTGGTCGATCCCTTCAAGGCGGACATTACGGTTGGTGAGTTATTGGACGAGAGCGAGTTCACGTTGGACTCAACGTTTGCCCCGTTGGTGGATTCATCGCAGACCCTGACGCTGGCTAAGCCGAAGCAACTCGCCTTGGCAGACCTCGCCAAGTTGTATCAGGGCAGGGTGGAACCGCGCCGCTTCGGTTTTGCGCATGTGCAAAAGATGCTGGATACGCCTGGACTACTGGAAAAGCTTGTCACGGCGGAATCGACCAGCATCTTCCAGGACCTGGACATCGATATCTCGGACCTGCTGGTTAACCTGCCATCTTCAGACGGCAACACCAGATATGAAGAACTCGAATGCGTTGGATTAGACAACGAACGGGACGAACTGGTGGCGATCATCAGGGTCAAGAAGCCTGCGGGCTATTCGGGAGATCCATGTACCGACGGTAGTACTGAGTACGTCACGTTCTGGGGAGATTTCGACAACAACGGCACCTTTGAGACCTGTCTTGGCACTGCCCAGGTGAAGGTCTACGACATCGACAGAATCCCCGATGAGGGCCTCGAATACTCTTTGCAGGTGCCGGTTAACTTGAACCCCTATCGCCGAAACTGCGAGGAGGGGCCGCGGCTGGTGCCGATTCGAGCCATTCTTTCCTGGCAATCAGCACCCCCTTGCAACAACCCGAACTACGTGCCCACCTGGGGTAACCGGGAGCAAACGTTGGTGCAAATCCGGGCTGGCAACGCGATCGAGGATGGCGACTACACCCCATTTCTCTACAGCTTGTGCAATCAGGATGTTTGCTCGATCAACCAGGGAAGCGGATTGGATAACCTAGATCGACCCTACGGCGGTGGGATCAACATTCAAGGTGAGATCCCCGCCGCTCCGGCGCTCAACGCGGCCGACACCCTCAAGTACAAGATTTGGGTGCGTCCGCTCAACAACAACGGCACGCCTAAAGGGTCGTACCAGGCTCTGGCCAACGACTTTAAGGTCACCATTCAAGAGAGCACTGGTGGGAGCACCCCGATCAGTTACCCATTTATCCAAAAAGTGGATACGGCTGACGGCTACTACACCTACCGTGAGTATGGAACGTCTCCTGGCAAGTGGCGGCGGGTGATCTCGCCCAATCGTCAGCTTGCTCAATGGAATTCAACCTCCTATGGCAGCGGACTGTGGGAGATCATGATTCGCGCTAAGGATTCGCTGAACAACTACTATCTGGCAGGGGTCACGAAGTGCGTGGCGGATAGCAGCACGAGGCAGAACGTCAAAGTGAAGCTGGATCAGACTCTGCCGTTTGCTGAGCTGGAAATCACAGGGTTTTCGAGCAAAGGTGGAAAGATTCAGCCGGCAGTGGATTGTTCTACTTTCCAGATCGGCGATGTCATCCACGGCAATTACACCGCAACTGATGCCCCAGACGATCACTTCAAGGAACTGCACCTGCAACTCCAGCCTGCCAAGATCAATGGCAACGTGCATGGCGTAATACCCACTCCGAGTTTCCGCAGTTACTACAATCATGGAGTGCTTGGCAGTGGAGAAGCAGGTAGCTGGCAGCTGGACACCAGCAGCCTGCCAGCCTGTGGCTACACCGTTCGCCTATTGGTGCGTGACCGCACGATCGCTAGTTGCAGATCCGGTCACTCGGCCAGCGACTTTGTCGGGTTCTGCGTGGTAGAACCCGAGTAGACGAATTCGATGGGGTGTCCGCGATGGCGCGAACGCCCCATTCTTCGCAGGTTGCCTCCGGCGTAGACACAAGAAGGCCAAGAGTGACAAACCCATGACAGGCCGATGAGAGATATCTATCTGTTGATCTTGGGATCGCTGGTCGTTTGGCGTGTTACCCATTTGCTCAATGCGGAAGATGGACCGTGGAAGATCCTGGTACGTTTGCGCAAACTGTTGTCTCGCATCGGCCTAGCTGGTCTAGTTGACTGTTTCTACTGCCTCAGCCTTTGGCTCGCGGCACCGGTCGCTTGGCTACTTGAAGCCAAATTACAACGCGGAGTGATGCTGTGGCTGGCTCTGTCCGCCGGCGCGATCCTGGCCGAACGCTTGACGAAGCCCCACGAACCGTTGGCGCCCGTTGCCTACTTCCAAGAAGGAGAGATCGAAAGATGAGTTGTTGTGGTCGGGGAACAAGGACGGGTGGAGCAGTGGTTGGTGAGTGGTCCACTCAAACCCGACGGCGCCATCGCGAGAACTCACCGCGTCAGGAGATCGAGTCTGTCTACTTCCGATATGTCGGCGACTCCAGCTTGCTCACCTATGGACCGATTTCAGGACGAGCCTACCGATTCAACGGTCCGAATACGGTCGTCGCCGTTGATCGAAGAGATCGAAGGTCATTGGACGCAGTGCCAAAGCTGAGGCGGGTGTGAAGTGTGGGATGTATCTAGTTCAAGAAATCACGATGATTGCGCCTGAACGATGTGACAGTGGAAATATGACTAAACAACTCCGCGAAGAAACGCATCTCTACTATGCGTGACCCATTAGCACGGATTTTCGCTGGCTTTTCCGCAAGGTACCAGCGCAGATCCAAGCCCAAGGAGGAAAGACTGATGAAGATATTTATGTTCTGGCGAGTATGGCTAGTTGTCCTAGTGGCGGTCGGGTTCCCGGCCAGCCAAGCATGGGGCGCCTGCACTGCACCAACCTGTACCAAGATCATCAACAACGGCTCTGATGCCGGTAAGAAGGTAGTGGTAGTGATGGGTGATGGCTACACGGCCGGGGAGCAATCGGCATACAACACGCAAGTTGCAAACATGGTCACCAACGGTATTTTTGGCAACGACTTTTTTCTTGAGATGCAAAACGCATTTAATGTCTATCGCTTGAACTTGGTGTCCACAGAGTCCGGTGTTGGGACTCGCACTTGGAATCTCAATGGTACGCCGAACGATTCGAGTGACGATGTCCTTGTTAGCACCAACGCCAAGAACACTGCGCTCAAGTATCTCTTCAACGGTGCTTGGTCCCATTGCTGGCTGGAGCATACCGGCAGCACTACCAATACGCTGAAGAATGCCGTTTTAGCGGCGAACAGTCTTTCGCACGCGGACTACATCATCGTGATCTTGAACAACGCCGGATTTGGCGGCTGCAATCGTGGCCCGAGAGATATCGTTCAAACCAAGAGCGTCAGTTGGCAGGTTGTTGGGCATGAAGCGGGGCACGGTATCGGTGGATTGTTCGACGAATACACTAGGCCCGGTGCCTACACTGGTGCGGTCATCAACAATCGTAATTGTTCCAGCGTCTTGAATCGAAACACGGTATTTTGGAATCGTTTTATCAGTCCAGCAACGCCGGTTCCGACTACGCTTGCTCCTAGTATCGATCCTAACCGTACGGTGGGAGAATTCGCCGGTTGCAAGTACAAGACTACCGGCATATATCGTCCAGTGCACAACTGCAGGATGAGAGGCAATACGCCCAACTTTGGCCCGGTATGCCAAACACTCATGCGCCAGGACCTGTACGCGAACTTGGGGCACGATTTCGATGATGCCGTGATTGGAGACTTCACGGGCGATGGTCGCGATGATGTCTTGGTGCAAAACGGTCCAGATCTGGCGCTCTATCAGACCGGTACTGGTCCCAGACGGCTTGATCGTATTTGGACGGCAAACAATGTAGTGCCACGAGCTGCTGGGATTCGAACCGGAAGTTGGCACCTTTCTTGGGGCGACAAACTGCACGTTGCGGATTTCAACGGTGATGGCAAAGACGATGTTTACGTTCTCAACACTACGAGTTGGATCAATCGTTGGGTCGGCATGTGGCGGTCTACGGGCAGTGGACTTGAAACGGTCCGCAGGTACAAGACCACTTTGCCGGGTTACGGCTATATCGGAGGACAGGATCAGCTGTTCCCCGCTGACTTCGACGGCGACGGTAAGGACGATTTGTACTTGTATAGCGGCTCTAGTTGGAACAAGGAATATATGGGGTTGCTCAGGTCCGGTGGGACTTCGGTAACCGGGGTGAAGCGCCATGACGATTCGTTTCCCGGTTGGATGATGGGTAAGGCCGACAAGTACTACGTCGCCGACTTTGATGGTAACGGTAAAGAAGATCTTTATGTGTTTAACGCGGTGAACTGGGGGACGCACAAGTATCTTGGCATGCTCAGGTCGTCGGGTGCAGCGTTGAGTCGAGTGCGGCTGTACCACAACACTTTGGCTTCAGGATGGAACATGGGCAAGAATGACCGACACTTTCCAGCAGACATCAATGGTGATGGCCGGGACGACCTCTACGTATTCAATGGTCTGGATTGGTCTCGAGCGTATCTGGAGTTGACGCGTTCCACGGGCACCGCGCTGAACTACGCGAAGCGGTATGACGACGATCCTGGGACCGGTTGGGCGCCTAATATTCCAGGTTGGAACATGAAGAAAGGAGACCGACACTTTGTCGCAGACGCTAACAAAGATGGCAGAGAAGACCTGTTCGTGTACAACCCAAAGGTCAACTGGAGCACTGAGTACCTCGGCACGCTGACATCTGGAGGTGCCGCGCTGAGCGGGAGTTGGTCGAAGGACTGGGTGACCGGAATTCCAGGTGCCGGTGGTTGGAACCTTGGTATTGGCGACAAGATCCTCGCTGCCAACTATGAGGGCGGAGCTGGCAAAGCGGACATCTTTATTCGCAACAAGTATTGGTTTGGGATGATCCGACGCTCTGCGAGCGGTTTTCGTATGGATCGCCACTACCACCGATGGATCTACAGTCCTTTGCACGACAGCAAGCCGTGGCAGTTGGGTATGCCGTAAGAACGGTGATGATGATGAACTACTCAATAAGGAGACTAACAATGAATTTTGTTCCAACAACTAGATTGAAGACAGGAGCCCGAGCATCTCTTATTTCGCTGATTGCTCTAGGTCTACTAGCGCTCGCGGTAGGCCTGCTATCGGCGCAGGACTCTGGAGCCGGAAAGCCTCAAGGTGAACACTCGAAAGATGGCAAGAGTCAAGGGAAAGAATTAGTGCAGGAAATCACTGGTCAAGCGATGCCAGGTAGCGGTTCCGAGCCCGAAGTAAGGGGCGATGACTACCAGGAACGTGAGGCTGCGACGGAGTCACCAATGGAGAGAGCTGCGGCGTCGACTTCAGAAGAAGTCGACGACCAGATGCCAGTTGAGCAGGTACTGGGGGCTGGGCAGGAATCAGGCGCTGACCAGGTACCGCGAGAGGACTTTGACGATTCTCAAGAGCTATTCGCTGAGGCTACCTCTGGCGAGCCTTATCTGACATTGCTTCTTAGAATCTCGAAAGATGGCCAGTCTGAGGTCCTCAGTGCGACCGAGATAGTCGGTGTTCCTGGGGAATCCGATCAGGCCTTGAGTGACTTTGTCTTTGCAGTGAGTGACGATGGAGCAGTCCTAGGAACACAGGCCTTGCCAGGTAACCCGTTTGAAGGTCACAGTTTCGGTGGAAGTGCCGATAGTACCGAAGGGCACCACTTCATCGAACTGGACGAGGCGACCGTCAGCGTGCGTGTCCCTAATCGCTCACTAGATAGTGAACTTGGGTCGCTGAAACTTGACCTTTACCAACTCAGGTCGGGTCCAGAGGTAGAGTCTTTCAGCGCGTCTGCGCTGGAGAATCTTCGAAGTGAGCGTCGTCTTGAGTTGGTAACCTCAGTTTCTGGCGTGGAGATAGCTAGGTACGTTCGCGAAAAGGGAGTCCGAGTCGACCACTGAATTGGTCTCGTGTCCTCCACACGATAGGGGGGTGTCAATCAACCAGTTATGCCAGTTCAATCCTTGCTCATTGCCTCACTGTTGTTTGTGATTCCCCTCGCGTGCGTCGGTGGCGTTGAACCAACCTCGAATGTAGTCGAGAGAACCGACGACGTGGAGATTCGAGGGGCTGAGGTCCATCTCCAGTTGGTGTTGCAGGTTACAAACGACGGAAATGTTGAGTTGATCAGCGCCAGTGAGTTGGCGGGCCCAGCGTTGGTTTCCGACGCGCCGAAAGGTGATCACCTGTTGGAAGTATCTCGCGGCGACCAGATCTTGAGTGTCGAGGCGATTTACGGGTTGTTCGAGGCAAGGAGTTTTGGAGGGCCACCCGAGGATGATGCCTCGCATCACGTTGAGAGCCAGGCGTCCGCCGTGGTCAAGATCAAACTCCCTGGGATCGCCCTTGAGAGCTCCGACTTGGCAGACACTGTCTTCCGTCTTCATCGGATCCTGCCAGGAACCCCTGTCTCTGTTATCAACTCTGAGACTATGAGCGCTCTCAAAGGCCAAGATCGTTTGGAGACCATCATCGAGCTGCCATTAGGTGTGTTTGAGGATGAGATTCGTGAGCGAGGAGAGCGGGTTCCCGATTCTTAATGCCGCCACCTTCGACTATTGTTTCATCCTACTTCTCAACAGACGTTGGGCGCGCTGTCGAAAGTTTCCTTCTGGCACAGGCGGTTGCGGCAGATGTGCTCGACGTCCGTGGTGTGGAAATGATTGAGGAGTCAGCGGGGCTTCGGGATCAAGGTGAAAAGGACGCCGAGGGACTTGAGACAGAAGAGGAATAGTGGACAATAATTCGCGGCTTGCCGGGTGCAGGCTGCGCAAGTACCTATCTTGGAAGTCTCTTCCAAAGTACCGCGTCCTGGAATTGGGTCTGAGTTGGGGAACGTTTGATGGTGGCACCGTACCCGGCTCACGAATTTTCCAATGGCACCGCGCAGACTCTGAGCGAAGTTTACCCATCGAAGAGGCAGGCCGCCCTTGGCGGCCGTTTTCGGGGCTGACAGTGTGTGGTGACGCTGACCTTGAAATTGTTGGATGCGGCGGTAGGCGTCAGCGTGATCGACGCTGGTTCATCGGCTTGTCATCGAAGAGAGCAAGGAGGTCGCGAGCTGCGACGAACGGGTCTCGTGGTATTATCAACCAGCTTTTGGACAGTAGGTCTTACTGGGGATGGGTTTCCTGGTCCCGGAAGACTGCATTGGAAGGAAAAGCCTTTGTTTGGTGTGGGCTCGACTTTCCCAAGCAGGTAGATTGACTATGGCTTGTCAAGAACAAAACGTTGCTCGATTGTCGAGTAGAGCATCTACCCGTTTTTTTATCACGACTGCGGTGGCGAGAGACGCCGAGATCGGTGGTCGCCTACGTGGAGGTGGCGGCGTCATCTTGTGGCGGAATCTATGAACTGCATCATACGGAGAACAGGGTGATGGATAAGAACGGATTTATTGCAAAATCGAAAAAAGCGCTCCAGGCGCTGCAGTCACTGCAGGCCCCGATTCGAACTTTCCAAAAATCAGCGTGGAAAAAGAAGCTGTCGTGGCGAAAGAGTGCGGATGGGCTATTGACCGATCTAGGTGTCGGGCGGCTCACTGGAGCGGCGGAGGTGAGTGCTCACATAACCAAGGCGGCAGTGCCACCCCTCGATCTTGAATTTTCAGGTGATCCGGCCGAGAAGAGTGTTGCTTTCGCGACGATCTTGATCCAGGGAGGAGCGGTGGCTGGCTTCAACGCTAGCGAGGCGATTCAGGGTGGAGAGATCTCGGCTGGAGCCACGGGAGGGGTGCAAATTCGGTTAGCTCATCATCGACAAGTTAGCCAGGCTCAGAAAGGGGTGAACGCTGTCGTCGGCTTGGTCGGTGATCTGACGTTCCCGAGCGATTTGGACCGAGTGCGATCCCTGGCAGATACTGACATCTTGCAATTTGAGTTCGATGGAAACGCAATTCTGCGCGCCCATGGTGCCTGGCAGTACGGAATGACCCGCGAACTATCGGGAAAGGCATTTGACAGCCTTCAAGTAGAAGCACCGGTCACGGTTGACGCTGGTGTGACCCTGGGAGTTACCTTTCTGGCCGATCTGCGAGGGGTTCTCCGGGTGGTTGTAAGTCGACCGACTGAAACAGAGCCGTCGAGCAATCTGGTGCGCGTCCGGCTGCACAAGGCGAAGAGCTCATTTGTGAGTGCTGGCCTCGATCTAAGAGCAGAACTCGACATCGGCAACCCTGAAGAATTTGTCACCGCTAGCCTCCAGAAAATGCTTCGGCTACCGGACGGTGCGGTGGCTCAGATCGAAGGCGTGAAAAAAGAACTCTCTGATCTGCGTAGTGATCTTGGCAAGTTATCGGCTGGGGCGAAAAGCGCCTTAGCCAAAGCGGCTGGAAAGGCTGTTAGGGCTATGGAACTGTCGGACTTGCAGGCAATCTCCCAAGCGGTGGGTGGGTTGTCTCCTGCCCATGGGCAAGAAGTTGGTGCGTTGATCGACAAGGCGGAGTCACTCCTCGGTTCTGTGACTGGGATCCAGGAGCGGCTGGAGCAGGGAATTGCCGATTTAGCCGACATCGGTCAGTTGGATGCGATCGATGACGCGATTGATGGTTGGCTCGATGCTTACAGCAAGATCCGCAGACAAGTTTCCGAGTCTGTTACCAGTCGAGTCAAAGAAGGTCTCACAGCTGAGTTCTCAGCGGAGATCAACCGCACCCAACAGCAAGACGCACTGCTGGATTTGGTCTTTGATCTCAACCGCACGCAAGATGCTTACCTCGCGGCGGTGCGCGGTAACTTCGCCCCGGCGCTGGAAAAGGCCGCCGCAAAAAACGGCAATACCGGGGTGGAGATTATTGGCGGAACGCTGAAGAAACTGGCCCGTGCGGAGCGTTCTTTCGGCTTGGAACTGAATCTGTTTGGCTTCAAAGTCACTCGGGAAATGACTAGTTGGAAACAGACTAAAGTCGAGTCGGATCTGGTTGCTGGCACCACTTGGTTGGTTGGAGAGTCCGGGGCGAAATTGTTTTCGACCTACAAAGGTCAGGTTAGAAACGCGATGGCTGTGTTTGAGATCGCTGGAGCCGTGGTGGACTCAAGCCATGCTACGCCGGTGGATCGACTCGAAGGACGTAAGGCGACGATCACCAGGAGTGCAAGCCTGAAGCACAAGGCCATTGGCAGGATGATGCCGCTGCACCTCGGAGGTGCCGAAGCACTTGGGAGGCTTACTGAGGTCGACCGTGACGCTCTGGAGAAGGCGCTGCTCAATCAACCTGGGGACTATTCCTACGACTTGCGGATTGGTTTCTCCCAGCACGCGTTAAGAAAGGCATTTCTGGCTGACGAACGGTTGACCAAAGACGAGCTGCGCACCAGGTTGTGGAGCACCTTCAAACTGGCATTGCGTTACTTGGATATGGACGTTGGCCAGTCCAACACCTCGCTTTCCAATCTGGTCACCTGGGATGCGATCGAGCAGGTGGAACGTGGCAGGCCTGATGGGTTCAAGACTTTTTGGGCTAGCGCACCACCGGGGGTGCGGCTGGAAGCCGGTGCTCACCGTTTCGTTTGGGTTTACCTTCGCGAGGGATACCTGTTCATCCAGGCGTTTAAGAGCGCTCGCAAGGCGCTATTGGATGGTAGCTCGGTGAAAGATGTGAGTAAGGAGCTACGAGATATGGCCCGCACGATAAGGGCTACGGCAGGTGCCTTATCAACCAAGCCGGTGGACGCCAAGTTTCTGATGTTGGCACTGCTCGCAGACCCGCTGATGGTCGACACCTCGATCCGCTTTCACCGAGGAGAGGTGGATGTCACGGTTTAGCCGTTACCGAGTCTTATCGCGGCGGACTGAGCAAGACAATAAAGGGATGGTTTTTTGAAAGGAGTACAGAGTGGCGTACAAGAGACACTACATTGGCGATTTTGAGCGCTGCCGGAAGGATCATCCAAGTTGGCCGGTGGTTCATAGCGAAGGTGATTCCTGGTTCTCCTATGCCAATGTAATCGGGAAGTTGGATCAAGTTGGAGGTTCCCAGCGGGCATGGTCGCTGCTACGTCTTGAAAAGGCTGGAGACGAGATCATGACGATCATGTCCGGCGGGCAACGAAGCAAGCTGCGCAAGCGGTTATTGCGTTGGAAATTGGATGCTTTGCTCTTCTCTGCAGGAGGCAACGACATCGTTGGTCCAGATCTGTTACCGCTGCTGAGACCTTTCCAATGGGGAATGAGCCCCCAAGATGTGGTCGCGTTTTCGCGCTACGAGCGCCGCGTGCGCCAGATTCAAGATTGCTACCGGGAATTGTTGGACATGATGTCTGACGCCGGCCAGCAAGCGAAGGTCTTCGCCAATTCGTATGATTACGCGATTCCTTCCAACAAGCCGGTCAAATTGCTTGGGGTCAAGGTTGCGGGCCCTTGGATGGCCCCATATTTCAAACAACGCAGTATTCCCCAAGCGATACAACAAGAGGTAATTCGCTTCTTGATCGATGCTTGGTCGATGCGATCGATGTGGTGGCTGCTGAGCCCCGCGGCGTTGGTAGATTGGTTCGTGTTGAAACCAGAAATACTTTGGAACCCCGTGACTGGAAAGACGAGATTCACCCAGGCGCGAGTGGGGCGAAGAAGGTGGCTAGGCTCTTTATCGAGGCGGTGAAGGCCGCGGGGGTGTAGGCCGAAGTGAGCTTGAGAACATATGCAGAAACCCATCGAGCGCTATTTTGCTTGCTCATCGGAGGCCTGATTATGATGACCGAATCCAATCCAGTGTCCGCCCAGCCCGACCCAGACGTAGCACCGACGAGTCCTAAGCACATCGTTATTTGTATGGATGGAACTTGGAGCAATCCGGCCAAGCAGAAGGAGCGGGATGACGGCGACTTGGTGCTCAAACCAAGTAATGTGCTGAAAGCCTGTCGAGCGGTCAAGGAGCTGGATGACACCACGGCCACCCTTGTTCTTACCGGGCAACCGCAAGTTGGGGAGACGGTGACTATTGACGGCAAGGTCTTCACTTTTCAAGAGCAGCTCACGGATGTTGATGGGCATGTTCAAATCGCCTCACCAAATCCCTCAGACGACCCGGGTGAAGAGATGGTGCGGACGCTCAAGAACCTTCGTCAGGCGATCAACACCGAAGGTCCGAGTAAGAACCACTATGCCGCGAGTACGACCCCGCATCCCACGGTACGAGCGCGAGCAGTTGGCGGCGATCAGCGGGCTATGGAAATTTTCGTCACCCCTCAGGGAATAGGCCGCTTGCCGGTTGTCGCAGATGTTCTGGAGTCGGGATTCTGGGTTGACAAGCAGCAGATCGCAGGCGTTTACCGACAACGCGGTCTTGATCCGAGTCGTGGAATACCTCAAATTGCTTACTACGACATCGGGGTCGGCGCATTGCGTAAGTTCCCCGGATTTTCAAACCGAGTTCACCGGACGATTGACAAGTTATTTGGCGGTGCCGCGGGCGCAGGGTTTGAGGGCAACGTTGAGGATGCGTATACCTTTCTGTCTCTCAATTTCCGGCCCGGCGACGAGATTTATTTGTTTGAATTCAGCCGCGGGGCAAGTTCGGCAAGAGGTTTGGCGCGATTCATTGATTGGATGGGTGGAGTGCTGCCTGCCGAGGATTCCTATTGGATTCCTCGCTACTTCGATGAATTCTTAAACGGCAAGATAAGCGGTGGAAAAGCGCGGAAAAATATATTGGATGAACGCATAGCCCGCCGCTTGAAGGAAGGGAAATCTCCAGACAAGGCGAAGCAACAGGCTCTCGAAATTGTGGGCGACATAAATCCGGCTCCGGTGGACTTCTTAGGCCTATGGGACACGGTGTTGTCGATTGGCAAACGTCGTGAGCGGGTGCACGTCGGAGTCGAAGTCCCTGCCGGGGTAAGAAATGCCCGCCAGGCCTTGGCGATTGATGAACGCAGGGCAGATTTTTGCCCGCGAATCTGGCAGAAACGCTCGTCCGCTAATGGTCGCCAGACCCTGAAGCAAAGATGGTTTGCAGGAGTCCACACCAATGTCGGTGGCGGCTATGTTAATGATGGTTTAGCCAATACGGCGCTCAGATGGTTGTTGACGGAAGCGCGAGGTCAGGGACTGGGAATTGACTGGGAGTATCTCAAACATTACGACCCGAATCCGTATGGTCGGCTCTACAAGTCCGACAAATTACATTGGCGAGTGATTCAAACGCTGACCTTGCGCAACGGAAAGGGGGTGCGCAAGCTCTCCGAATCCGAACCGGCTGGGCTTGCGATACATCCGTCTGTCTTAGTGCGACTTGCGGCGGAATCACCTCAATGGGGTGAATCTGACGCTAAGTTCGTTCCTTACCGCCCGAAAAACCTTCTTCGGTACTTAGCCTCGGTGAGCGATTTCGACCAATATCTTCAGGGAATAGAGGGCTTACCAGAAGGTTTTGATTTGCCGAAGAGTGTCAGGGATGCAATTGCCGCTGCACGTTGAGTGGCTGGTCAGGGAGGTCCAAGAGTGATGCTATCGACTGAAAGACCAGGGGCTAAACAAACCATGCAGCCTCCAGTGGTACCCCCAGTATCGAGGCGCTTGCGATCGTTTTCTTTCGATCCGAGCCTTGCAACCCGATTGGATACTTGCGAATTCAACCAGATTACGCTCGAGATGCCGTGGGAACCAGGGCTTCAGCCTGGCCCGGTGGGCGAGTACCTCGAGGTGGTTGATCACGATCCCGCTAGCGGAGTTTTCTATCACCCGGTTGACCTCAATGATGGTCATCTCTTGGCCCAGGACGGCCTGACTCCTTCGGAGTCCAATCCGCAGTTTCATCAGCAGATGGTGTACGCAGTGGCGATGCGGACCATCCAGCAGTTTGAGCGTGCTTTGGGCCGGGTCGCGTTTTGGGCAGACCATTGGACCTGGACTAAGGAACAAGGATATGTCGTTCAATTTGTCAGGCGGCTTAGGATCTATCCCCACGCATTGCGGGATCGCAACGCCTACTACAGCCCGAGCAAGAAGGCACTTCTATTCGGCTACTTCCCGGTGGCCACCAAGGATAAGTACAACACCCCAGGGACTTTGGTATTCACCTGTCTTTCGCACGACATCATTGCCCACGAGGTGACCCACGCTTTGCTCGATGGTGTCCATCCACGTTTTAACGAGCCAACCAATCCAGACGTACATGCTTTCCATGAGGCGTTTGCCGATATTGTCGCTTTGTTTCAGCATTTCTCCTATCCGAGCGTACTGGAGAGTCAGATCCGCCGGACTCAGGGAGATCTCGACAGCGAAAACCTCCTCAGCCAGTTGGCGCAGCAGTTTGGCCGCGCCACCGGTCGGGGCTCGGCGCTGCGCGACGCGTTGGGAGCTGAAGACAAGCAAACTGGTGTTTGGCAGCCTGCTACCCCAGACCCCCACAAGCTTGAGAGAACCCGTGGCCCCCATGCTCGCGGGGCGGTTCTGGTTGCAGCAGTTTTTAGCGCCTTTCTTCTGATCTATCGAGCTCGTACCGCTGATCTATTCCGCATTGCCACCAACGGTACCGGAGTACTCCCAGAAGGCGATCTCCACCCAGATCTGATCCGTCGTCTCGCGATTGAGGGGGCCGAATCTGCCGACCGTGTATTACAGATGTGTATTCGAGCGATCGACTATTGCCCCCCGGTCGATATCACCTTCGGTGATTTCTTGAGAGGGATCGTGACTGCAGATTTGGACTCTGACCCAGCAGATCAACATGGCTACCGAGTGGTTTTTATTGAAAGTTTTCGCGAGTGGGGGATACATCCTCGAGGCGTGACTTGCATGGGGCAGGACGCGTTGGCTTGGCCTACTGGTGACGAGCGTATGGCGGCGCTTGAACATCAACGAACAACCACCGAAGCAGACCTCACTAAGCATCTCCAGCGCGGCAAGTCGTCATTTAGGAAAGGATTTTTGTCGCAGGAAGGCTTGGACTGGACACGGGGAAGCAATCGGTTCGAGGTCTGGCAGCGGATGGACAAGGTCTCAGCAGCCCTATGGCGATGGTTGCGCGAGGGCGGAGACAGTTATGGACGTGCATATTCGAAGGCTTTTGGTTTGGTAGGTGCGGATCACCCTGGCGGCGTTCCCCCGACCGTCTATTCGAAGGACTACGGCGGCGGCCTGGAGCCAACGATTGAAGTGCATTCGGTACGACCGGCAATTCGCCGTACCGCTTACGGGGGTCCAAGAACCCACTTGGTGGTTGAGATCACCCAGCGGCGGCGGGGGTATTTTGATCGTAAGAAGCAACGAGCCATTGATGGTGGTGAGATTCCACTTGAAAACGACAAACCTGACTTTAAGTATCGAGCGGGGTGTACCCTTCTCATCGACCCTTCCAGCCAACAGGTTCGTCGAGTGATGAGAACGGTCGGTGATGTCGCTGATGACAAGCAGCTAGAACGGGTTCGGCGATTTCGCTTAGGCGAAGGGAATGCCACGGCCAACGCATTTGATGCTGGAGTAGCTGATCGCTTTGGCGTTCAGCGGCACGGTATGAGAAGCGAGCCGTTTGCTTTGCTGCATGACCTGGAGGAGGTGTAGCGATGCCCAGGCTTGAAGCGGTTGAGAACGGAGTGACCGTTCGCATGTATCGACAGGGTCACGGCGATTGTTTCTTACTCGCCTTTCCCCGCCAGGGCGGTGGAAAACCGGTGTACGTTTTGATTGATTGTGGCCTCAAACCCGGCTCGCAGAACTTCGTCCACGGAACCAAGATCCAAGAGATCGTCAATCACATCGGCGAAGCGACTGGATTTCGATTGGATTTGATGGTCATTACCCACGAACACCAAGACCATGTAAACGGCATCTGGAAGAAAAACGACCCTTATTTCAAAGACTTTGTCATCGAGCAGGCGTGGCTGGCGTGGACTGAGAGTCCGACCGACCAGCTCGCCATTGAGCTGCGCATCCGCCATCGCGACCAGCTACTCGGGCTGATCAACGCCCGTCTTCAACTCGCTAACGTAGTGGGCGCTGACACGCCGGAGATAGGTCGGCTCGACAGCCTACTGAATCTTGAACTCGGGGGCGAGAGTGATGGCTTCGATCAGGCTGAAATGATTCTCGCCGCCACGGAACCGAGCAAGTCGACCAACAAGCAAGCGATCAAACTGGTCAAAGATAAGGCGTCCCTGAACCAAGGGGTCGAGTATTTGGAACCGGGGAGAATTGAAAAAGTACGAGGGACCGAAGGCATCAAGGCCTATGTCTTAGGGCCGCCCAAAAGTGAAGACCTCTTAACCGACGAAGACCCGGTAGGAGACGAAGGATTCTCCGATACCGATTCCCACGGCCTGTCGTTTTCGGCCGCAGTCAAAGAGACCGAGAATCAGACTCTGCCAAGGTCCCCGTTTGGTCGCCCATTTCAGCTCCCGCCTGGGGGGGGACTGCAAGATGAATTCTTCGCGCGCTACTACGGTTCGGAGAGTGCTGTTGCTGATCCCGATGAGTTGGAGAGTGGTGAGTTGCAGAGCGAAGAGGTGGCAGACGGAGTGTCTTGGCGCCGTATCGATGATGAGTGGCTTTACTCCGCCGAAAGCCTGGCACTGAAGCTCAATAGAGGAATCAATAACACCAGTTTGGTCCTAGCCTTTGAACTTCCGAAGTCCAACAAGGTGCTGCTGTTTGTTGGTGACGCTCAGCGTGGTAACTGGATCTCGTGGAGCGACTGTCCGTGGAAAGACGGTGACCAAGACAAGACACGAGACCTACTCGGGCGTACCGTGCTCTACAAGGTCGGTCACCATGGCAGCCACAACGCGACTTTAAATGGGACCCCAGACGATGACTACGCCAATCTGTCTTGGATGGGGCAAGACCAGTACGCTTCAGAATTCACTGCCATGGTACCCGCGGTTAACGAATGGGCCATGACTAAGAACACCCCTCCCTGGCGCCACCCCTTGCCGTCGATACGAACTGCGCTGGAAGAGAAAACCCAGGGCCGTATTTTTCAAACCGACGAAGACGAACCGCGGAAGCCCCAATCTGTTTCGAGCGCGGAATGGCAGAAATTCGCCGGGCGGATGAACTGCGAACTGGACTACTTCGACTATCTCATCGTTGATGGCTTTGGTGGATCGGAGAGAATACCGGCGTTGGCGACAACTAGTAGCCCCTCCGCAAAATCTAAGACCAAGGCCAAATCAAAGACTAAGCCCAAAGCACAGGCCAAGACGAAGAAAAAAACCGCGCCCAAGACCAAGGCTACGTCGAAGACTAGCGCTAGCTCCAAAACCAGCGCGAAGAGCCGGTCAACCAAAACGGCGAAATCTGCGGCGCGAAAATCCACCACGAGAAAGCCCAGCACCGCCAAAAAGAAAACTCGGAGCACAAAGACGACCAGGCGCAAACCGACCGGTCGATAAGGACCTCGGCGCGGATTGATGGTGCTATCTACGGGATCGAATACTTCTCCATAGTTCCAGGGGCACACTACAGCAACGCACATGGCCACCTGACGGTGGCTTCAAGATCCCAGACAATTGGCGGCCCTTGGATAGGTTCAAATTGGGCCGTTTGACGCGCCTACTTCATGGCGTTAGACGATTTCGCAATGACCGCTACGGTGCGGCCACTGTGAGGTGTACGCCGAGCGGCGCGGAGCTGACGGGCGCTAAGTGAAGCCTCCTCCAGCTCCAGTCCTGTCGCCTATGAATCCCGACTTGCTGATTCTGCAGCGGTTGGCAAACAAACCACTCTCGCTTAATGAGAGCTAAACTGGGTGTCCACTAAATTGGGAGTCAACTCCACCCACATGGTGGCCCATGAACTTGAGAGTAGATCTGCAGCTATCGGACACGATGCTGCAAGTTTGAGTTGAAGAGAAAAGGTTGGAGCCGACGAGCGGATTTGAACCGCTGACCTATTGATTACGAATCAATTGCTCTACCAACTGAGCTACGTCGGCCCGGGGGAGGTCTCCGGTGCGGAGGGTTCCGCGGGGATGAGATTTTAGGGCAAGGGGAGGAGGGGGTAAAGGCACTACCAATTTACGAACTCTTGGTGTTGTAGCGTGCGCCACGTACCGTAGACGAATCGCTTGCACCAAGTTATGAAATCGAGCTCCACCGACCGTTTGGCTTCTCTCGACGCTTTTCGAGGGCTGACCATTGCCGGGATGATTCTGGTCAACAACCCCGGCAGTTGGAATCATGTGTATGCGCCATTGCTGCACGCGACGTGGCATGGATGGACGCCAACCGATCTGGTTTTTCCATTCTTCTTGTTCATCGTTGGGGTGGCGATGACGTTTTCACTGGCTCGATATAGGGACTCACCTCAATCGAGAGGAGTAGGAACGGCAGCAGTACCGGCAGCGACGAACACAGCTCTCTACCGCAAGATCCTACGGCGCGCCGCAGTGATCTTTGCTCTTGGGTTGCTGCTGGCCCTGTTTCCAAAGTTCGATTTCGCCCATCTGCGAATCGTCGGAGTCTTGCAGCGGATCGCGATCGTCTATCTGGTGGTCTCGTTAATCTTGCTCAGGACCACCAAGCGAACCCAAATATGGATCACCGCCGGATTGCTTCTTGGCTATTGGGCGCTGATGAAGTGGGTTCCGGTGCCCAACGTAGGTCCTGGTGTCCTGACGCCAGAGGGCAATTTTGCCTCTTGGTTGGATCGTTTCTTGGTGTTGGGAGCGATGCACCGAGGCACGTGGGATCCAGAAGGCTTGGTCAGTACCTTTCCAGCAGTGGCAACCACCTTGCTGGGCGTGTTTACTGGCGACTGGATTCGTTCCGGGCGAGAACGGTCGCAAATAGCAACCGGGATGTTGGGTGCTGGGGTGGTGGCGACGGTTCTGGGTATGGCGTGGGGAGCCGTTTTTCCGATCAACAAGAACTTATGGACCAGTTCCTATGTGTTGTTCACTGCGGGAGTGGCTCTGATAGTTCTGGCCGTTTGCTATTGGTTAATCGACGTTCGTGGTCTGCCTCGGTGGGCGAAGCCAGCGATCGTCTTTGGTGTCAATCCACTGGCGGCTTATGTTTTCTCCAGCTTGTTGGCGAACCTGCTGCGCACCGAGTTCGCGAGCGGCAATGCTCAATCGTGGCTCTACCAGAGTTTTTTTGCTGGGTGGCTGTCACCCGTCAATGCCTCCCTCGCCTATGCGCTGTGCTACCTGGGGTTGTGGTGGGGGGCAATGGCGCTACTCTACAGACGGAACCTCGTGATCAAGATCTAATAACCTTTGCACCTGCTGTCGGGGTGAATCGCTTGGTTGCGTGTCACTATTGGAGGGTGAAGACGCAGACTCCTAGAGAACGGTAATGTTGAAAGCAGCAACCGAAATCCGTGATCGACTCCGCTTGTACGACACCTATTTTGTCGGCGGTGCGGTTCGCGATGCGTTGTTGGGTCGCGAGCCTGGGGAGATTGACATAGCCACTTCGGCAACTCCGGATCAGATCCGAGAGGTTTTCGACCACGTCATCGACATCGGCAAGGCGTTTGGCGTGTGTTTGGTCAAAGACTTCGGCACACCGGTTGAGGTCGCGACTTTTCGCACTGAGTCCGCGTATCGAGACGGCCGTCATCCGAGCGAGATCGAGTATGCGGATTCGGCAGTGGAAGACTCCAAACGCCGTGACTTCACCATCAACGCGATCTATGAGAGTGAGGGTGGTGAACTTCTTGACCCCCAAGGGGGCCGCGAGGACCTGCGCAGAAAGCTCGTTCGCACCGTCGGCGATCCGCACGAGAGATTTACTGAAGATCATATTCGCATGCTCAGGGGCGTCCGTTTCGCCAGCCAGCTGGGCTTTCACCTCGATTCGCCAACCGCCTCGGCGATTGCGGCCAACGCCAGCAAATTGGCGGACGAACCTGGCGAACGCATTTCTGCCGAACTCACCAAGATCTTGATCAGTGGCCGGGCGTCCTATGGTTGTGACCTGATGAAGAGATTGGGGATCTTGGACGCGGTGCTTCCTTCGCTCGAGGGCTTGAGCGAAGTCGAGCAAGGCGCCGAGTTTCATCCAGAAGGGGACGTTTGGACCCACACAGTGATGGCGATGAGCCATGCTGATGCGTTGGGGGTTCAAGACCTTGAGACCCTACTGGCGATCTTGCTGCACGACACCGGAAAAGCGTCAACCAAGGCGGTGCGCGACGGCAAAATCACCTTTTACGGACATGAATTGGTGAGCGCCGATATCGCCCGCGAGGACCTGCGTAGACTGAAGTACAAGACCAGCATCGTGGACAGCGTCGTTTGGTTGATCGCCCACCACATGCGGCTGCAGTCGTTTCCAGAAATGCGTGCGGAGACCGCAAGAACTCTGGTGCAATCCGCTGATGCTGATCGGCTGTTGGTTCTGAACATCTGCGACCGTCTTGCCGCCAGCGGTAACTTGAAGGAAGTCAAAGATGCAGTCCGTTTGCTGGGAGAATTGCGCAGGCAACCACCCGATCCGGCTCCGCTGATCACCGGCAACGACCTGATCGAACTGGGGATCCCACCCGGACCGGAGCTTGGTCGGCTAATGAAGGAGATTCAAGAACGCAGTCGACAAGGTGATTTAGCGACTCGTGAGGACGCTATGGAATGGGTGCGAGCGCATCTGAACAGAAAGAAATAGTCCTTCACTTCGAAAACGCACCAAAGATGTTTACTTGGGTCAACAGCAGTCTGATCCTGGGCCGCAGGTGGCGCAAGGATCCGTGGTGACCTGGTAGTCGAGGCCCTTTGTTTCGCGTGGGTGGCGAAGGATGGTTCGCGAGCAGTCGAAGGGTTGAGTTTGCTGGTCATCTACCGGCTGTAGCGGTTCCACCGCAAATATGTGGTCGCGGTAGGTCTCACCGGTGAGGATGCCCAAGGTTTTTTCACATACCGCGACTCGCTCGCCACGAGGGTAGACGTGACCGTCGTCGTCGTGGACTTGCTTCCACGGGCCTCGGTAGATCACGGCTTGATTCTTTTCGATGCACGGGCCCTGCTTGCCTTGGAATGCGCGCACCGTCACTGAACGGAATTCGATCCCTTCAACGGTTTGCCACGGTTGTTCGTTCCGTTCAAAGATCTCGATGCCGTGAAATCCAGCACGCTCGAAGGCCCGGAGAAATCCGGTCTCCGTCATCGCGCCGGATATGCAGCCACTCCAGAGTTGCGAGTCGTTCTTGAGGTTTTCCGGGACCTCTTCGTCACTCACGATGTCGCTAATCACACAGCGCCCACCTCGCCGCAGGACGCGGAACATTTCGGCAAAGAGCGCTGGCTTTTCTTGATCCCGAGCTAGGTTGAGAACGCAATTGGAGACGATCAAATCGATCGAGTCGGTGGCGATCAAGGGAGTGGTGCAACGCAGTCGATCAAGTTCGGCCTCCAGGGTGGCCATGGAAACGGTATCTGCGACCGGATTGTCGGCTAGCCAAGTGTCGACGGATTCGAGGTTCAACGCCAGGTCTTGGATACGACCTTTAACAAATTCAACATTAGAGAGCCCGGTGGTGGCTGTGAATTCATCGAGGCCAGAGCGAGCAAGTTGCAACATTGGCGGGTTGAAGTCGACGCCGACCACCTTGCCCTCGGAACCAACCAATTGAGCCAGCAGGTAGCAGTGCTTGCCCGAGCCCGAGCCCAGGTCGAGTACTCTGTCGCCCGGTTGCGCCCAACGAGTCGGGTCACCACAGCCGTAGTCGATCTGGCGGATTGCTGCGGGGACGTTGTCGAGAAGTTCCGCCGGATAACCGTCGTTTGCACAACACAGCTCGGTCTCAACCTGAGATGAAGCCTGAGCGTAGCGATCTCGAGTTGCCTGCTCGACATCGACCGAGAGGCTGCTGGCGGAACGAACGTTGGTCGACGCGTCAATTTCTGGCATGGTGTGCTCTCCGTTTGTTCGTCCCGCGCAAGCAGGTCGTCGAAGGATATAGAACTAGCCTGTTGCTGCTCGCTCTGCTGAAGACTGATCGACGATCGCGTCGGCTGGACGATGCAGGCGATCCTGATCAAAGGAGTCGCTAAACGAGTAGTTGGTCAGGATGTGATAGCCGTAAGTGGCCGAACCGTCAGCCGCCATGGTGTGGAATCGAATCGGCACCGTTAGGCCGTCGACCTCGGCAAAGTCGTCGTGTACCCGCAACATCGGGCCGAAGACTTGACCCTCGGGAACGCCGAAAAGGTCGAGCATGGCGCCATAGCCAATGGAGTACTCGTAGCCGCGCAAGAGGTGACTGTCGGGGTCGATGTAGAGCTTGAACGAATCGAGGGCGGTTTTGCCGACGCTCGGGGCTTCAGAGAAGGTCATGGTGATGGTCACCAAATCCTGGTCAACTCCGGGAAGTCTGCCCGGTTCGGGAGCGCCGAGCTGGGTATTGCTGTCTTGGGTCAACCAAGGCAGGCCGACAAAGTAGTAGAAGAAGTGGACCATGAACTTGGGTGGGTTGCTCATGTTCCAGCCGGTGGTCCAGGTGGCTTCACCGTCATAGACCAGGGTGGCGTTGTTGAGTGGCCAATCTTGAACCGCTTTGCGGCTGCCCTGTTCGATGGTCTCGTGGGTGTACCACCAGGGATTGTCGCCATCCCCGGCAAACGGGTTGAACATGGTGTTGTCGAAGCTGATGACCGAGGCAGAGTTCCATGCGTCGAGACCGCCGTGGGCGGCGACCATGGCGTCGATAATCTCTTGGGTCTCAGGGCTCGCATAGTGCGGGCCTGACCCCGCACTAGAGGACACGGTCAAGATCGACAAGGCTGCGATGGCGATGTACAGATATTTTTTCATCGAGTTTTCCTTCATGGGCCGGGTCGCTGCACCTCCTCCCGCAAGAACCTACGGCAGACAGACCGAAGTAGTTTGACCGATGAGCCGGTCGAGAGGTGCTCGATCAACCTCGGTTGCTCTTAGGGGGCCTCAAAGAGCGAAGGGTCAACAGTGTCTAGAACCTGGATCGGAGCCAGACTCAGCACGCGACCTGCACCGTCGCCGCTGAGTTCTGTGCGAGTGTCGGAGAGCAACACCTGGCCGTGGCGTTGCCAGTTGCCCCAAGTCCAAGTGGTGGGCGCTGAGTCTGGATCTTGGTTTTCAAGGATGTACTGCCACCGGGTGACCAAGTTGCTGGTTTGATCGACATATGCCCAGTAGCGGTCTCCTGGAGTGAGTCCTACACTGCCGAAACTGAGACCGAGTTTGGTGTAGTGGTGGCCGTCGAGGGTGACCGTGCCGAGGTCTTGCAATTCGACGCCGGGGTCAAGCAGTTTGTAGGGCATCAATAACCAGTAGGTGTCGTTGACCCAAGCACCGTAGGCTCTAGTCAAGAACTTAGCTTTGACGTCCTCAGCTTCTTCGGGCGAGCCGTCGATGAACACCTGGCCCGCGCCCTGGCCTTGGTCGGCAAGACTATGCAGCACCAGGTAGCTCTGGCCGTCGGCGGTCTCTCCTTGCAGACGATGATTTCCCGTGTGTCGATCCCACAGATGAGTGCGCGCTTCGGCGAAACCCGGAACCTGTCAACAACTTTGAGACAGTTGGCAGAATTAATTAGTGAATCGGGACAACCTCCTTGGTGCGCTGATGTTTGGGTGGGTTGATCCAGACGGCCCTCGGTAATAGCTGAATGGTCGGTCTTCCTCGGACAAAGCGCTGCGGGTTGTTTCGCCAGGCTTTATCGAGGGCCAGTTGACGGATCTTGAGCTTGTGGTCGGCCTTGCCGTAGTGGACATCTTCGGGTGTCAGCATGGCGATGCCGGCGTGACGGTGCTGGGTGTTGTACCAGCGGAAAAACGAGCGGCAGAAGTCCTTCCGCCCTCTAATTATCAGGGGGCCAAGTGTCTCAGCTACGTTGGCAGATAGGGTTTTCCGTCTGTTGAGGAAATTCGATGCTCCCATCTGGCACGCGGAGTCCCAGCCTCCAACCCATTTATCGGAGTCATCGAAACTTTTCATCCGTCCTTTGAAACTCATGACTGATTTCTCTTGCTTTCTTACTTCGAATCCTCGCTTATGTGGCTTGTGGAAACGGCTGGAAATTCTCGTTTGTGACCCACAACCTATGCAGTAGGACTCCGATCTTTCTAGCCAGCGCTACCACTGCTTTGCTCTTACCTAGCCTTGCCACCAAACCCTCACCCCAGCGCTTGAGCGCTGAGTCCTTGTGACACTGTAAAGATGCATGCGCAGCCTGGACCAGGAGTCGGCGCATCTCGCTATCCCCCTCCCGAGTGATCCGGCCACGGATCTCATGCCCTCCTGAGCTGCGAAGCGAGGGCCTCAAGCCCAGGCATGCTCCAACATCTCGACTCTTTTGAAACCGATCTGGATTGTCTACCCAGCCGGCAAAAGCCAAGCTCACCAGAGGCCCTACCCCGGGCACTGTCTGCAGACGAACGAGAAGCTCATCGGTACTTGCTTGAGCTTTCAGGTCATTCTCTAGCTCACAGATCCGATCCGACAGCTCACCGATCGTCGATACCAAGGGAGCCAGGGCCTCTGATACTCCCGAATCGAATCCCATCGATTCGTAACGCACCATGAAAATCTTGGCTGCACACGAAGGCATCCGGTAGCCCTGAGCACGCAGAGTCCCACGTACCGCGTTGATCAACGAAGTCCGAGACTTAACCAGAGCCGATCGCACCCGTAAACGAGTGCGAAGCTCCTGGGCCTCAGGGCTTCGCTGATACACCGGACGCAGAAACCCCAGGTCTAATCGGCTCAGCCGAGCTAAAACCTCGGCATCAATGCCGTCGGTCTTTAGTGTCGATTCGGCAATCAAACGCACTCGCCGGGGATTGACTACCGTTACCGCATGACCTAGATCACACAGCAACCGATATACCCACGGCGTCACCGGACCGCTCTCCAGCGTCACTTGTGCACGCTCACGAGAACCGAAGAACCCACGGATCGACGTCTCCGTCGTCGAAATCCGACGACGAACCGTCACCTCACCCTCCTGAGATATCCCACATACCTCGCTGTACTTTGAGTGAACGTCAATGCCAAGATACTCCATGGTCGGTCTCCTTTCTCGGCTAGATGCCGATTTCTTTGGTTGATCCAAACTGGCACATTGTCCCAGCTTGGAGACCGACCGACTCATCTCATCTGGCACTGGCACTGCGCACACCAGTTGGATGTTTGGTCAAGCCTTGGAGGGTCGACTGGCCGCGGTGATTGCCTGTGCTGGCGGGGTCCAGGTCAGCAGCCACGGGCCGCCGGAAGATACCGTGCCTTTTGCCTATTACGGAATTACCGGTGACGCTGACTTCAACTACCAGGAGATGATGGCGTTAGAGCAGCACCTGCACCAAGTCGGCTCTGCTCATCGATTCGAGGTGTTTGAGGGACGCCACGGTTGGGCGCCGCATGACCTCGCAGAAATCGGGTGGAACCTTAGAAGAACTTTAGGACGTAATCTTCACATTCTTCATATACTTCGCACTCATCGTAGATGTTACCCATAGTGTTAACACGCCCTAGAAGAACTTTAGGCTCAAGTGGTTCTTCTCGGACTGAAGAGGGGAGCCTCAAGTTGGCCCGCAACCGGGGTCTTTTCACCAGCGTTCCGTCGAAGTGCTCGATCGCCGCTCCGCTTAGCTCGATCGCTTGGGGTGCATGGTAAACCTCCGAGTTGCCAGCAATGAGGGTGGAGGCCCCAGGCTCAAGGCCATTCCAGATGGCGTGGACGCCCCACGTGGTCATGTGCATGAAGTCGGGCGCGTGCTCGACGTCGTTTTGCGACAGGCTCAGGGTCAGCCCGTCTAGTGACTCGCGTCCGGACCGCTTGAGGTACACCTTGAGCCAGGATTCTTCGAGATTGGGGAGTTTCAGCGGCGCCGAAATGGTCTTCTCGGCAGCTACTTGAAACGGCTGACTCAGAGCTGTCCAACTCTCTTCCCGACGGTTCCACAGCCCTGCTACTACCAGCCCAGGAGGCATGAGAAGGCCGCCATCCAGCTTGTTGACTTCACTCCATCGCGACAGCTCAACTTTCTCGAGTGTCGCTCCCGTATACAGCAGCCACAGGTCGAGGTCGGCGCCGACTTCTCTGTCTACGGCAACATCGATGCGTCCAGCGGGGGCGTGTTGTATGGTCCTGGCCGATGCTTTATGTTCCGCTGGCCAACGACCAC
Source organism: Candidatus Multivoradales bacterium (assembly GCA_965248055.1). Classification (GTDB taxonomy): domain Bacteria; phylum Acidobacteriota; class Thermoanaerobaculia; order Multivoradales; family JAHEKO01; genus CBDCXF01. The sequence continues at coordinate 803,815 of CBDFIJ010000004.1, read as the reverse complement.
CGATCACGACCAAGTCCGGGCGTGGCGTCATGTTCCACTCAGACTCCAGCCAAATATTGACGCGTCCTGAGGGAGGTTTGAACGGCACGCCGGCAGGAAAGACGAGCTCCTTTCCTCGTTCGGCAACCGGAGCTAAATGGACGAAATAACCATCTGGATCTTGCACCTCAGATACTTTGCCGCCGGAGTGAGTTGCGGGAAAGAAGGCGAGGCCCCCTTCTGACTCTTGGTCCAGGACCGGTTGGACAAAATCCTCCCACCCGGGAACCGGTTCAGGTTCATCCGCTAGCACCAGAGGTCCACTACTGGCAAGAAAGACGGCTACGACGCTAACCACGCAGAGCAACAACGCACGTTTCATCCTGTCTCCTCGAGTTGGCCGAGCGAGATCGCCCAGCCGGTCCACCCCTACAGGGAGATCAGAGTATAGCCCTCAGTTGGAAATCAGATATAGGATCTCAATTTCTCCAGCACCAATTTTGACACTGGGATCTAGAGCCACAGAGGCGCCAGGTGAATAAGTTTGATTGCTCGGCTGCGTTGGCTTCTTAACTCAGCGCGACCGGTCGAAACTGGGGTTTAACAGCAGGTAGCTTCTGATTCGCTGTCGCTGCTAGAGGTCGCGGTTTTCTCAATACGCAGATCGAAACACCCAGCACTGGTATCCCGGACGTGGATGTAGTCGACATCTTCTCTTTGCAGGAGACGTTCGAGTGCTTCGTCAAAGTCTCCAGTCTCTACCCGTTCCTGTTGGCGGAGGACGCGACCCCGGGCATAGGCCACCAAAGTGAGAGGATGCGCTTTCAGTGCTTCGGGCATTTCGGCGCACTCGGCGTAGCGGTCGCAGGGCTGCTCGTGGATGAACACCGGTCCGGGTTGCGGGTAAGGCTCGAGCCCGGAAAATTCATCTAGAGTGAATAGAATGCGCCGTTCTTCTCCGACTCGGAATTCCTGCAAGCAGTGTCGACAGGGCCCATGACCTTGTGCGATTTCGACGTGTGTCGGGTGCCCGGCGAAGGGAGACTGACGGGTGGTGCGCACGCTGTCGGCGACCGAGGTGGGGATGGCGACGACTCGATAGGGGGTTGCTGAGGTCATGGTTCAGTGCTCCTTGGTCTTGGTTGCGTCCAGCTTCGCCACCTTGGAGGCAGGGGCAGGTAGCGGCAACCGATTCTTGAACACCGAATTCTCGTCCTTGTTATCCGGTTGGGGGCGCTCTCTTCGCCATCCGGCGGGCGCTGTGTGGGGAGCCGGGATCTCACTGCGGTGCAATCCAGACTGGGATTCAGACTGGGGCGGACTGGATTGCTAGGAATCTCGTGGCTCGGTCCACTGTCGCTGTAGTTGTCGGCTGGCTTCCAGGTGGGAGCGGAGTTCGGCCAGCGAATCGCCGCCAAGTTTGACCAGCATGGCGTCGGCCAAGACCAGGGCCACCATGGCTTCAGCGATGACCCCCGCGGCAGGCAACGCTGTGACGTCGCTGCGCTCGTATTGCGAGGTATGCGGCTTGCCAGTGTCGAGGTCTACCGAGGGCATGCCCTGCCGCAGAGTCGATATCGGTTTCATGTGGATGGTGGCAGACAGATCCGAGCCGTTGGTGACACCACCTTCCAGGCCGCCAGCACGATTGCTGCTTCTTTGCACCCCGCCGTCTGCGACTCGCTCGATGGGGTCGTGGCTCTGACTGCCCGGCAAGCCAGCGACCTCGACTCCGTCTCCCAGGGACACGGCCTTGACTGCCGGAATCGACATCAAGGCTTGGGCGAGCAGGGCGTCGAGCTTGCGGTCCCAGTGGGCGTAGCTGCCCAAACCGGGAGGCAGGTTGTGCACCAACACGGTCGCTCTGCCTCCCAGGGTGTCACCGTCTGCTTGGGCCTGGTCGACCGTTTCGATCATCGCCGCTTCGTCTTCTGGGTAGGCGGCGCGCAGTGGAGAAGAGTCGTCCATCGATTGCAGGGTTTGCCAAGAGGGGATCGAGCGCTGGTTGCCGATCGGACCCAATGACACCACACCGCTGGCGATCTCGACTCCCAGGTCGGACAACAGTCCGCGCGCGATGGCTCCAGCCGCGACCCGGGCCACGGTTTCCCGAGCAGAGGCGCGTTCCAGTACGTTGCGTAGATCGCCGCTGAGGTGCTTGAAACCACCAGCCAGATCCGCGTGTCCTGGGCGGGGGGAGTGAACCCTGCGTTGCTCGGCGCGCTGGGGGTCGACCTGTTCGGGGTCCATCATCGGGCGCCAGTTGTCGAAATCCCGATTGGCGATCCACAGACAAACGGGTGATCCCAGGGTCAAGCCGCCGCGAATCCCGCCGTGGATCTCGAACTGATCATTTTCAATCTTCATCCGGGCACCACGACCGTAGCCGTGTTGTCGTCTCGCCAATTGATGTTCGATGGCCTGACGATCGATCGAGACGCCGGAAGGAATCCCCTCCAGAATCGCGGTCATCCCCGGACCGTGACTCTCCCCTGCGGTGAGTAATCGAAGTTGTTGCATGGTCAAGTTTCGTCTCGGTTTCTAGGCTCTTGTGACCCAGGGTCAGATTGCGCCTCTTCGGGAAAGAAGTGATGTCGTGCGAAATCCGGAATCCGGGTCGGTTTGCGGGTTTCTCGGGAGACCCAGATGTGGTTGGTACTGCCGGTTGCCAAGAGTTGATCGCCGTTGAGCACGCGGTAGACAAACGTGACGCCACGACTGCCGACCCGTCCAGTAGAACACTCGATGCGGATGTGATCCCCGTAGTGTGCCGAGCGTCGGTAGCGCAGTTGGGCCCCGACCACCATCAAGAGAAAACCTCGGCGTTCGATCTCGGCGTACTCAATACCTTGGGCGCGGCAATGGTGAGTACGCGCCAACTCGAACCACACCAGATAGTTGGCGTGGTGAACCACGCCCATTTGATCGGTCTCGGCATAGCGCACCTCAACCTCGGTGGTGGTGACTATGGTCTCTGGGGTGGCCATGACGCGAAACTGTAACGCAAGACGGTGCTAAGAATCTTCCATCCGGCCATCACCGAGCCTTGCAGGGTACCGGAAATCTTGGATTCACCAATCCGCGGCCGATAGCTCACCGGCACTTCTCGAACGCGCAAATCGGCGCGCACCGCCTTAACCTGCATTTCCGCGGTCCAGCCAAAGTTGGGGTCGCGCATTGAGAGTGTCTGCAGCGCAGTCCAACGAATGGCGCGAAACGGACCCAGATCGGTGTAGTGAAAACCGTAGAGCAGACGAATCAGGCCACAGGCTACCGCGTTGCCCACCCGTTGTTGGGGGGTTAAGGCTCCCTTGGCCAGGTTGCCGCGGGTGCGTGAGCCGATCACTAGGTCGGCGTGATCGGACTCAATCGGTGCCAGGACGGTTGGCAGTTCTTCGGGATAATCTGAGAAATCACCATCCAGAAACGCAACAACCTCGGGTAGGCCCTGAGCGGTGCCAGCAAACTCAGCGAGGTGGGCGATGCCGGCGAGGCAGGCCGATCCGTAGCCTTTGTGATCGGCTGGCACCACGGTTGCCCCCGCCGCACGGGCGACTTCGGCGGTACTGTCGGTCGAGCCGTTGTCGACCACAATCATGTGGCGCACGCTGGATCGCGGTACCGCTTGCAACACGGCGGCGATCGCCTTTTCCTCGTTGAGGGCTGGAATGATGAGATCAGTGATCATGAGTGGGCGGCGAGCGGTAGATGGAGCATCCTATCGGGCGGTTGGTAGGTCGTTGTGGTTGTTTTGCCGGTTGCCGAATTGGCTGCGGCATTGGTTCGATTGTTCGCTATCATCGGCTTTGATCCGAGGGGGTGCTGGAAACGGCATTTGCTACGGTTTTTTTGCGCTCGATTGGATCGGGCTGCAGGATTCCATCGGTAACTCACTGCCCAGGACGAAAACCGACTAGAACGAACCATGGCCAACCAAATCCCCAGCGTCAAAGGAATGCGCGTGCTCGACGAGGAGTTGAGTGCGGTGTTTCAGGCGGTTGAAGCCCGAGCACAGCAGGTTTTTTCCTCCTACGGCTACCGAGAGATTCGGACCCCGTTGGCGGAACGCACCGAGCTCTTTGTTCGCTCGGTGGGCGAGTCTACCGACATCGTCGGCAAGGAGATGTACACCTTCGAAGATCGGGGCGGACGGAGCCTAACGCTGCGTCCCGAAGGTACGGCCCCGGTAGTGCGCGCGGTTGTTGAGCGCGGGCTGCGCGGTACCCCTTTGCCGTTGAAGTTGTTTTATCTAGGTCCGTACTTCCGCTACGAGCGTCCACAGAAGGGTCGGTATCGGCAGTTTTTTCAGATCGGAGCCGAATTGATCGGCGATCCACGCCCCGAAGCCGACGTCGAAGTGATTCAGATGCTGGTGGAGTTTCTCGCCGGTTGCGGGTTCTCTGGCTTGGAGGTTGCGCTGCAGACTCTGGGCGATGACCAAAGTCGAGCGGACTATGGAGCGGCCTTGGTCGACTACCTGGAGCCATACCGAGCGCAGTTGTCCGAGGATAGCCAAGCCCGTTTGGATACCAACCCGCTGCGGATTCTGGATTCGAAGTCTCCCGTTGATCGCGAGATCGTTGCCGACGCTCCGCGTATGGAGTCCTATCTCAGCCCGGAAGCGCGCAGCCACTTTGAGCGGGTTCGTGAGCTATTAGAGGTTTTGAATATCGCCTACCGAGTCGAGCCTTCTTTGGTGCGCGGGCTGGATTACTACACCGGACTGGTCTTTGAGATTGCTAGCTCCGCTTTGGGGGCACAGGATGCGTTGGTTGGTGGTGGGCGCTACGACAACCTAGTTGCCGAGCTGGGTGGTCCGGCAACTCCGGCGATTGGCTTTGCCATCGGATTGGACCGGGTGTGTGAGGCGATGCCCAAGTCGCAAGACGATCAAGCTAGTCTGCGAGTGGTGGTGTTGCCGTTGGACGAGGAAGCGGTGACACCTGGACTTGAGGCTGCTGCAACTCTGCGTGCCGCTGGCCTACAAGCGGACCTGGGCACTGCAGATAGGGGTATCGGCAAAGCACTTAGGGCGGCAGACCGGCGAGGGGCTGGCTGGGTTGTGCTGGTAGGGGAAGAGGAGATCGCGGCTGGAAGCTGGACGGCTAAGAATTTGACCAGCGGGGAGCAACAGACGGTCGCCAGCCTCGAACAACTGGTTAGCATCATGACAAACAAGGAAACCGAAGAATGACTGGTCTGGCAAGAGTGTGGGGTGGCGACCTAGGCCGCCAAGATATTGGTCGTGAGGTGCGCGTTGTTGGCTGGGTTCAGCGTCGTAGGGTACACGGTGGCTTGACCTTTTTCGATGTCCGCGACCGCAGCGGGATTGTTCAGGTGGTGGTTAGCAGCGACCCGGATGGCGATGTGGATAACGGATTGGCCACTCGGCTCGGCGAAGCTCGCTTGGAGTGGGTGATCGAGATCGTCGGGCAGGTGGTGGCTCGTGATGCCGGGGCGGTGAATCCGGATTTGCCGACCGGAGAGATTGAAGTCGAGGCGCAGAGTGGTGGCGTGGTGGCTAAGTCCGACGCATTGCCGGTGAGCCCGGAAGGTAAGGTGGACGCCAGTGAAGAAACGCGCTTGCGCTATCGATATCTGGAGCTCAGGCGACCAGAACTGCAGAACAACTTGATTCTGCGGTCCAGGCTGGATCTGGAGGTGCGCAAGTATTTGGACGAACAGGAGTTCGTGCAAGTGGAGACTCCGATCTTGACCCGATCGACCCCGGAAGGGGCTCGTGACTACTTGGTTCCGAGTCGTGTTTCCTCGGGCTCGTTCTATGCGTTGCCGCAGTCACCACAGTTGTTCAAGCAAATTCTGATGGTGGCCGGGATGGAGCGCTATGCCCAGATCGCTCGCTGTTTTCGCGATGAAGACCTGCGCGCGGATCGCCAGCCGGAGTTCACTCAGGTAGACCTGGAGATGTCCTTCATCGAAGAAGAGGACATCTACCAATTGATTGAGAACCTGTTCGTGCGTCTGTTCGCTTCGATCGGCATTGCGATCGAGGCTCCCTTTCCAAGGCTCGACTACCGCGAGGCGATGAATCGATTTGGTTCCGACCGTCCTGACCTGCGTTTTGATTGGCAGCTCGCCGATCTGTCAACGACTCTGGGGACCAGCGGTTTTCGCGGTTTCCAAGCGGCGGTGGAGGGTGGCGGCGTGATCAAGGCACTGCGGGTGCCGGGAGCAGCTAACGCCACGCGCCGGGAACTCGACGCTTGGGGTGATCTGGCGCGCAAGCACGGAGCGGTTGGCGTGCTGTGGCTGAAACGTACCGCCGAGGGCGTCAGCTTCCAGGTCAAGACGGCGCTGAGCGATGCGGAGGCGAACGCCGCCGCAGATGAGTTGGGCTTAGAAGAGGGCGACCTTGGCTTGATTGTGGCGGGTGATTGGAGTGTCTCCTGCACCGCATTGGGGGCGTTGCGGGCCGAGATCGCCAGAGCCCAGGAGGTGATCGACACAAGTCTGTGGCGCTTCCTATGGGTGGTGGATTTTCCGATGTTCGAGTACAGCCAAGATGATCAGCGTTGGCTTTCAGTACACCATCCTTTTACCATGCCCAACTTGGAACAATGGCAGGCGATGGAGAAAGGGGAAATGGATCCTGGGGCGGTGCGTTCCCGCGCCTATGACGTGGTACTCAACGGATTTGAACTGGGTGGCGGGTCGCTACGGATTCACGATCCCGAATTGCAGCGTCGGGTGTTTGACAAGCTCGGCATCGATCCGCAGGAAGCCGAAGAGAGATTTGGATTCTTTTTGGAAGCCCTGCGCTACGGCGCTCCGCCCCACGGTGGCATTGCCTTGGGTTTGGACCGCATCGTCATGTTGATGACCGGGGCCAAGTCTTTGCGGGATGTGATCGCGTTTCCCAAGACCACTTCAGCGGCGTGCTTGATGACCGAAGCGCCGACCCCGGTGGATTCTGCTCAGTTGGCTGAGCTTGGTATTGCCATGGTGCCCACGGAGTCAGATCAAGCGGAATGAACTATTCCAGTCGGTGGCGTCGCGAAGGCGTGACGCGTCATGTGGTCGAGGCGGGCTGCTTAACGCACCCTCCCGAGGGCTTTCTAGATTGGCTGGAAGGGCGGCAGGCCTTTTTGCTGACGGCGTCGAGTGTTGCTTCGCTCCATCTAGAGCGGCTCGATGCGCTACGGACTAAAGCGAGTGCTTGGGCTGTGTTGGAGATTGCCGATGGCGAATCGGCCAAATCGCTGTCAGAGGCAGAAGGCACGTGGCGTCGTTTGGCGCAGGGCGGCGCCACTCGCGAGTGCGTGATCTTGGCGTTGGGCGGCGGCGCGACCACCGACCTGGCCGGTTTTGTCGCTGCCAGTTATCTGCGTGGGGTCGAATTCGCCCTGCTGCCGACGACCACTTTGGCGCAGGTTGACGCGGCGGTGGGAGGCAAGAACGGCGTCAACTTGGGTGGAATTAAGAACGTGGTTGGGGCGGTGGCGGCGCCCGCCTGGGTGCTTGCCGATTCGCAAGTTCTCGCCACCGAGGATCGACGCCAACGCCAGGCGGGTCTGGTCGAGGCGCTGAAATTGGGCGTGGTCTACGACCGGAAGTTGTTTGAATTGGTCGAGGGTCGCTGGCAGGACTTGTTGACCGGCGATGCGGATGCTTTGCAAACGGTGATTGCGCGAGCTGTGGAGACCAAGCTGCGGGTGGTTGAGCAAGACCTGGAGGAGCGGAGTCTGCGTCGGGTTCTGAATTTTGGACACACCCTAGGGCATGGATTGGAAGCGATCGATCGTGGCCAGACTTTGCTGCACGGAGAAGCGGTCGCCTACGGCATCTTGTTCGCATTTCAGTTGGCCAACGCACTGGGCACCGATGATGCGCAAGGAAATGCAACAGCGCTGCAGCGTCAGAGTCAGAATCGGGTTGCCAGCTTATTGCGTGATCTGGATCTAACCAATCTACCGGAATTGGATGTGGACGACTTACTAGCTGCGATGGCCAAGGACAAGAAGGTTACCGCCGAGGGCGTGATCTGGGTGTTGCCCAACGGAGTCGGAAACTATTGTTTCCACAACGGAGTTGAGTCGGGCCTAGTCAGGCGAGAACTGGAGAAATTCCTGCCGAATCCTTGGGGGGAAGGGTGAGCGAAAATCGTATGGCCAATCCAGACGGCGTTGTGAACCAGGACAGTGTTCTGAGGCAAGAACGCCGCCCCGGTTGGGTTCAGCGTTTGCGTTCCGGCCTGACCCGCAGCCGCGATCGCCTGGGAGATCGGCTCGACGCTGCGCTCAGCGGTCGTCAGAGTGTCGATGAAGAAGTCCTAGAAGCGATCGAAGAGGCTTTGATCTCGTCGGACGTTGGGGTCGAAACCTCATTGACCTTAGTGGAGCGATTGCGCCGCGACCCTTTGCCCGGACAAGGGGTGGATGTGTTGGCGCTTCGCGCTCGTTTGGTGCAGGAGATCGCTCTGCTGCTGCATGATCTACCGCAAGTGGATCCCGACTGCCTGCCGCGCGTGGACCTTCTGGTTGGCGTCAACGGGGCCGGCAAGACCACGACTCTGGCCAAATTTGCCCAACGCGCCAAGAATCAAGGAGAGAAAGTGTTGCTGGTTGCCGGCGATACCTTTCGGGCGGCGGCGATTGAACAAGTACAGATTTGGGGTGAGCGGCTAGAGATCCCAGTGTTGGCGCGCGAGCGCGGGGCAGACGCGGCTGCGGTGGTCTATCAAGGGCTGGAAGTGGCCAGTCATCGTGGATGTGACCGGGTGATTGTCGATACCGCAGGCCGATTGCATAACAGAACGCCGTTGATGGAAGAACTGGCGAAAGTCCGACGGGTGGTGGAGAACCAAGCGTCGGATCGGGTCCTGACTACCTGGTTGGTGCTCGACGCAACCACCGGCCAAAATGCCCTGGTTCAGGCGCGTGAGTTTCAACAACTGGTGCAGGCTCAGGGGTTGATCTTGGCGAAGATGGACGGCACTGCCAAAGGTGGAATGGCGATCGCGGTGGCGCACCAACTGCAGGTAGCGGTTGGCTTTCTCGGAGTCGGGGAAACCGCAGAAGATCTGGTGCCCTTCAATCCTCGACAGTTTGCTGAGCAGTTTCTCGGCTATGACTTAGAACGGTCGGTTGAATCGATATCCGTGGCCGAGGTCCTGTGAGCGGTTGGCGACTCCATCCCAGCAGTTGCGATTCGTTTTGGATCGGCACGGTTCCGACCAAATGGCCACGACCAGAACTATGGACCGATCTCACCAGTCATCAAGTGGTGGATCGTGGACGGGCGGGCTCAATGGATTTTCAGAAAGCCCCGGACGAGGTGGTCTACGCGCCACCGGTGCCGGTGGCCGACCGGGAGCAACGCGAGCAAATTCTCACGACTTGGCGCGCACAAGGGGCGCGAATTGTCGACCATGTCTTAGCCGGCGACTCGATAGCCGGACCGAGCGACGGCCTGGTCGTTTGGGATCCGACGGCACACCTGGTTGGTGGTCAGGTACATAAGCTCCCGGACCCTCCGCTGAGTGCTTGGGTGGTATGGCCTCTGATCGCTGGCGTCAGTGACGGCGCCGCTCTCGCGCAGTTTGTTGCTCGGGAATCGGTCGCTGAGGTGTCGGGGGTGCTCCCGGTGGTGGCGCATTTGTCTGCTTCGGTCAAACGGAAGTTGGTGGACCAGTATGGACCTGCGGTCTTCGAAGCCCTGCACCACAGCGCAAGCCCTGAGGTCGCTGCGGCAGTGAAAGTGGTCGATCAGGAAGGAATTAGATTCCAGCCGCCGCGCCCGCGCCATGCCAGCGAGAGCGAACTGCACGCCCGAGCCTGCACGGTTTTGAGCTGGCTGGGGGATCTGCTGCTGCGATTGGATGAAGAAGAACGTGGCCAGAGATTTCTCCGAGCGGCTCGGTGGTTGGAAAGATCCCCTTGGGACTTAAGCGTCCTGGTCCGTGATGGGCACTTGGCGGTGGTTCCGGAATTGAACGGGGAAGCGGGACAGGTGCTAGAAGAACTCGCCGCTAGCGGAGACCCATCGCTTTTGACCACCATCCGCCGCCAGTACCTGGACGGGGTTGTAACTCCTGAGTGAACGCCTGCTAGCCGGGGATCCGGGCAACCAAGTCGATCTCGACTAGGGCGCCCTTGGGCAGTGCTGAGACCTCAACCGTAGACCGGGCCGGTCGGTGGTCACCCATCGCCTCACCGTACAACTCGTTGAGCGTTGGGAAGTTACTCAGGTTGGTCACGTAGACGGTTGCCTTGACGACGTCAGCATAGCTACAATCAGCGGCCGCTAGCACTTGTCGAAGATTGGCTAGGACCTGCTTGGCCTGAGCGTCAAAGTCGCCCAAAACCAGCTGTTCGGTCTCGGGGTTGAGTGGGATTTGTCCAGAAGTGAAAAGAAGGCCGTTGACGATGATTGCTTGCGAGTAAGGCCCGATGGCCGCAGGTGCTTGATCTGTAGAGACGGGTTGCATGAAGCCTCCAGTTAGTCTTCCAATTCCAAAATACCTACGTAAGGAAGGTTGCGATAACGCTCGTTGTAGTCGAGTCCATAGCCGACGACAAAGTGGTCTTCGATCTGGAAGCCACAGTAATCAATCGGTACTTCCACTTGCCGTCGCGACGGCTTGTCCAACAGCGAGCAAAGCTTGACGCTCTTGGCGCCACGAAATTTCATCAGGTCGAGGATCACCTTGAGGGTATTTCCGGTGTCGACGATGTCCTCGATGATCAATACGTTTTGCCCCTTGAGCGGCAGATCGACATCTTTGAGTAGGCGCACCTCGCCGGAACTGGTGCCCTCGTAGCTAGAGACTCGGAAGAAGTCGACGGTTACCGGAAGGTCAACCCTTTTGAGCAAGTCCACCAGGAAAAACACCGAACCCTTGAGAATGCCGAGACAGATCAAGGATTCGCCGGAGTCGCGGTAATCGCTCTCTATTTCCTTGGCCAAATCGAGGATACGTTCCTCAATCTGTTGCTCGGTAATCAGCGCTTTCGGAGGTAGGTATTGGCTCATAGAAGAATTTGTCGAGGTTCAAAACCGGGACGATAACAGACTCTAAGGCGTGCTCGCTGTGAGTGCCGGATTGGCCAGTATGGCACGCAGTAGGGTGGCGAAATGTACCGTTGTTTCAGCTGCTGCTTCGAGCACTTCGTCGTGGTGCAGAGGGTTGTCCGTCATCCCAGCTCCCAGGTTGGAGACCATGGAAAAGCATAGGCAACGCAAGCCCATGTGGTGCGCCGCGATAACTTCGGTGACCGTCGACATCCCCACCAAGTCCCCGCCGATGGTGCCGACCATACGCACTTCCGCCGGGGTCTCGTAGGTTGGCCCCAAAAGGCCGGCATAGGTACCCGAAGGCAGACTCAGCCCCTGTTCTTTGGCCAGCGACTTAGCCAGCACGACTAAAGCGGGGTCATAGGCGGTGGTCATATCGGGGAACTGTGGCCCCCACCCGGGTGGCACTGAACCGACCAGCGGATTCTGCCCGGTGAGATTCAAGTGGTCGGTGATCACCGCCAAACTGCCGGGCCCAATCTCGGGTCGCAATGAACCTGCGGCATTGCTCATGATCAGGGTCTTAGCGCCCAGGGTCGCGGCCAAACGCACGGTGAAGGCGACCTCGGCTGCCGAGTAGCCTTGATAGAGATGGAGGCGTCCTTGTTGGTAGGCCACCGGCCCGTTGACCGAGTCGGCAAACACGCTCACCGAGTGGGGGTGCCCGACCACCGCCCGCACTGCAAAAGGGAGGAGCTGCTGCAGTTTGAGCTCGGCGTCTGGGGTACCGACTCCGAGGTCGCCTGAAAGGCCGGAACCGGCGACTAGCCAGACCTTCGGCTGGGGGAGGCCCAGTGCGAGCCACTTTTCCGCGGCCGTCTGCAGCTGTTGTTGGTCGATGTCAGAGATTCCTCGCATGGCTGCGAATCGTAACATTGGCAGGGGTGAGTCGAATCGATCGCAAAATCACTCGACGCCTTCAAAATCCGTTACAGTTCACCCCCAGCAAAGAGAGCGCGAAGACCGATGTCAGAACTAGAAAACCAGATTGAAAACCGACGACAAAACCTCAGCGAGTTGATCGCCAAGGGGGTTGATCCGTATCCCCATCGGTTTGACTACGACTTGGAACCAACCGGGGTCCACGACAAGTACGCTGATCTGGATACTGAAGGGCTGGAAGCGGCAGCGGTTGCACTTCGGATTCCGGGTCGGGTGCGCAGCTTGCGGCAACACGGCAAGACGGCGTTCTTGGACATCGTCGACGGGCGAGGAAAGCTGCAATTGATGGTGCGGCTCAAGGTGCTGGATGAAACCTCGGCGATGGTCTTCTCGCACATCGATCTTGGCGACTACGTGGGTGCTCGGGGCACATTGATCCGAACCCGGACCGGGGAACTCACTTTGTTGGTTAGTGAACTGACTTTGCTGGCCAAGTCCCTGCGCCCGTGGCCCGAGAAATGGCATGGATTGACCGACGTTGAGTCTTGCTATCGCCAGCGTTACCTCGACTTGGTGGTCAACCCGGAGTCACGCCAGCGTTTTGAAACACGCAGTCGCTTGGTGAGCTATCTGCGCCGCCAATTGGATGATCGAAATTTCTTGGAGGTGGAAACACCGATGATGCAAGCGATGCCGGGGGGAGCTGCAGCGCGGCCATTTCGTACCCACCATCAAGCACTGGGGATCGATCTCTACATGCGTATCGCTCCGGAGCTCTATCTAAAGCGGCTCTTGGTCGGAGGCATGCACCGGGTGTACGAGATCAACCGGAATTTTCGCAACGAGGGGATCTCGACCAAGCACAACCCTGAATTCACCATGCTTGAGTTCTACTGGGCCTACATCGACTATCGTCAGTTGATGGATTTCTCCGAAGAGCTAATTGGTGGTGCGGTTAAGAAACTGACCGGGGGCAATACTCTGAGTTGGAAGGGCGAGATTATCGATTGTTCGCGACCGTGGCGTCGCTGGACGATGACCGAGGCGCTGGCAAAGGCGGCAGACCTGGAGGTCGACAACTTGAACAGCCTGGAAGCGTTGCAGGGTCTTGCCCAAGATCGTGGCATCGAGTCTCCGCGCGGTGGCGTCAGTTACGGCCACTGGTTGTTGCATCTATTTGAAGAGCTAGCGGAAGATTCGTTGATCGAACCAACCTTCATCCTGGACCATCCGATCGAAGTTTCACCATTTGCTAAACAGAGGGCCGATGACCCTCGTTTGACCGAGCGTTTTGAGCTCTACATAGGTGGCATGGAAATCGCCAATGCGTTTTCCGAATTAAACGATCCCGAGGTGCAAGCGGAGCGATTTCGTGCGCAACTGGCTGCTCGTGAACTGGGTGACGACGAGGCGCACCGTTTTGATGGCGACTACGTTCAAGCTCTCGAGTACGGGATGCCCCCTGCCGGTGGAGAAGGGATTGGCATCGATCGTTTGGTGATGTTGTTGCTGGACGCCCAATCGATTCGCGATGTAATTTTGTTTCCGCTGCTCAAACCCCAGGCAGAAGGTGAGTCCGAAGATTCGTGACCGAACTGGCTACCACTCGATCGACGGCTTCGCGAGGTAGCTAATCGGGATGGTTGAACTCCTAAGATGTTGAAAACATCGAATTGGCCGTCCTGGATCGCCGGTCGCTATCTGCGCACTGGGCGCAGGGATTCATTTGTCCGCTTTCTTTCCTGGGCTGCAGGTTTGGGGATCGCGCTCGGCGTTGCTGCTTTGATCTTGGCGCTGTCGGCGATGACCGGGCTGCAGGACGCGATCCGGCAAGAGGCACTTCAAGACGCGGATTCGGCCCGTATTGAGATCCGGAATCTTGAGCGAGAGGCAGAGGTCCGTCAGGCGTTGCAACCGTTGGTCGGAGATAACAGCATCGCCAGGGTCGTGGAAGGGAACGGTTGGCTGATCTCAGGCCCCTCATTGAGACCGGTGAAGATCGTCGGTTATTCGGGCTGGCTGCCTCGCGCTGCGGCAGTGGGGAACGACGGAGCCCCCCCAGCGCTTGGATTAGTGCGCGTGAGTCGTCCCAACGGCGTCTTGGGCGAAGTCGGTGAGGTGCTGGAATTGGCAACTTCGCGATCTCGAATCGGCCCGCTGGGGCCGGAGCCAATGATCGCTCGGATGCGTGTCGAGGGGACAACGGCGGTTCTCTCCGAAGCGACGGTTTATCTCAACTTGGAGAACGCTCAGCGACTTCTCGGTCGATCTGAAGGCGTCGAGCTGGCAGTTGCCGCGAGTACCATCGAAGACCATCGATTGCCGGGGCGTATTCGCTCGGCCCTCGAAGAGATACCTGGTGTCACGGTGTATGGCTGGGAATCTTTGCAACCAGGACTGTGGTTCGCCTTGCGTCTGGAGAAGGTGCTGGTGTTCTTTGCGGTTTTCTTGATCGTCTTGGTGGCGGTTCTAGCCCTGGTTGCAGATCTCTATATGTTGGTGACGGATCGCCGCCGGGAGATTGGCATCTTGCAGGCACTGGGAGCTCCCCAGAAGGAAATCCGGCGCGCGTTTCAACGATTCGGCTTGGCGATCGCCGCTGGAGGAGCGATGGGTGGTTTGGTGGTCGGCTTGCTGTTGGCATGGGTTCTCGACCGGACCGGCTGGATTCGTCTTCCCAGCGACGGTTATACCTTGGACCACATTCCGTTTGTCGTACGGCCCCTGGACGTCGGCTTGATCGCGGTCAGCTCGTTGGTTTTGGCGTGGGCAGTGTGCTGGGTCGCCACGCGGGGTTCAGCCGAGGCTTCTCCGGTCGAGGCGTTGCGACGATGAGTGCCGCTCTGGGTTCAGAGGCGATCAGGCCGTTGGTCTACTTGGCGGAGGTGTCGAAGAGTTATCAGGATGGCGAAGTCCGCACCGAGGTCCTCCAAGGTGTCGATCTTGCGGTCGAACCTGGGGAGTCGGTGGCCATCGTCGGGCCCTCCGGATCCGGCAAGTCGACTTTGCTCCATGTGATCGGGGCTTTGGATCACTATGACCAAGGAACGGTCGAAATCGCTGGGCGGGATCTGGGGCACCTTACGTCGCGGGAGTTGGCTCAATTTCGCAACCGCAAAGTTGGGTTTGTTTTTCAGTTTCAGGAATTATTGCCCGATTTCACCGCAGTGGAGAACGTCGCGGTTCCGGCCCGGATCTCGGGCGTTGCAGGGCCAGAAGCCGAAAGGCTCGCCTTGATTGCGCTGGAGGCGGTCGGATTGGCGGGCTTGGGTGATCGTTTTCCGGCCCAGTTGTCGGGTGGCGAACGGCAGCGTGTTGGACTATGTCGAGCGTTGATCAACAACCCTTCGCTGATTCTGGCGGACGAACCCACGGGAAGCTTGGACGAAGAGCAAGGAGAAGCCGTTATTGAGCTGCTTTTGGGCCTGCAACGGGAGCACGGAACAACCCTGATTTTGGTCACCCACAACCCAGAAATAGCCACTCGCTGTGGTAGGGTCTTGACCTTGAGAGATGGTCGTTTAGCCTGATCTCATTGCGTTTTTTGGCGATCTGGAACACCTGCTGTGTCGATGTTTGAGAAGTACAACGAGAAAGCCCGACGGGCACTTTTTTTCGCCCGCTATGAGGCCAGCAAACTCGGCAGCCGAGTGATCGAGACCGAGCATATTTTGCTCGGAATTTTGCGTGAAGGCGAAGAGACCGTGGTGGATCTGTTGCGGCGGGTTGGGGTTCGCCCCAGTGATATTCGGCGAAGGGTCGAGGGCGATCGAGTTTTTGTCGAGCGTATTTCGGCCACCGCCGAGCTCCCTCTGTCGGAGGAATCAAAGAAAGTCTTGGCGTTTGCCGGTCACGAGGCGGAAAGCACCGGGGCGGAAACGGTGGGGTCCGAGCATCTGCTCGTCGGGCTGCTGCGAGTGGACGAGTCGTTTGCCGCTGGGGTCTTAAGGGAAACTGGGGTCGAACTGACCGCGGCTCGAGAGGAACTGAACAAGATCACCAAGGAACAGCAAGATGCGGACCGCGACCGCGATCTTCCATTTCTAACCGAATTTGGCCGCGACTTGACCGAACTCGCCGCTCAAGGGGACTTTGACCCTTTGATTGGCCGCGAGCCAGAGCTAGAACGAATTGTTGAGGTGCTCTCCCGGCGCACCAAAAACAACCCGATTTTGCTGGGCGAACCGGGCGTCGGTAAGACGGCGATCGTGGAAGGCTTGGCGCAGAGGATTACCGACGGGCTGGTTCCGAGTTTTCTCCAGCGACGGAAAATTATCGCTCTCGATCTGTCTCTCATTGTGGCTGGTACCAAGTACCGCGGCCAGTTTGAAGAACGCCTCAAGGGCATCTTGGGTGAGTTGCTCGCCAATCGGGATTTCATCGTCTTCATTGACGAGATCCATGCTCTGGTGGGAGCTGGGTCGGCGGAGGGATCTTTGGACGCGGCGAATATCCTCAAACCGGCTCTATCGCGGGGGGAAATTTCCTGTATCGGTGCCACCACCCTCAAGGAATATCGTAAGTACATTGAAAAGGACCGCTCTCTGCTGCGACGTTTTCAATCGGTGCGCATCGAGCCACCTTCGGCGGAAGAAACGCTGCGCATCCTTGAGGGGATCAAGGGGCGCTACGAGCAATTCCACAACGTGCTCTACACCGACCGGGCACTGCGCGCCGCGATCGCTCAGTCGTCTCGCTACATTCCGGATCGGCGTCAACCGGATAAGGCAATTGACGTTTTGGATGAAGCTGGCGCCAAGGTCAAGTTGCGCCGGGTGCGGGGTTCGACCGAGTTGTTGAAGCTTGAAAAGCAAATGCGCGACGTGGTCCGGGAAATGAAGGACGCGGTCTCGGCCAAAGACTTTGAACAAGCGGTGCAGCTCCGGGAACGAGAGATCGAACTGCGCGAAGAGATGGATCTGGTGCAGGAGCCCCAGGCGGCTGAGCAGCAGACGGTGACCCGAGACGACATCGAGGAAGTGATCTCGGCTTGGACCGGAGTACCGGTCACTACCTTGCAGGATGACGAAGCCGAACGCCTGTTGATCATGGAAGAAGTGCTCGGCAAGAGGGTGGTTGGTCAGGATCGAGCGATCGCCGCGTTGAGTCGTGCGATTCGCCGTGCCCGTTTGGGGGTGGGGAATCCACGGCGACCGGTCGGGTCTTTTATCTTTCTGGGCCCGTCAGGGGTTGGCAAGACCGAAGTCGCCCGACAGCTTGCCGAGTTCTTGTTCGGCAGCCAGCAGGCGTTGGTGCGTTTTGACATGAGCGAGTACATGGAGAAGCACACCGTGTCGCGGATGATCGGATCTCCACCTGGCTACGTGGGCCACGACGAAGGTGGACAGCTGACCGAGCGAGTGCGGCGACAGCCCTATTCCTTGATCCTGTTTGATGAGATTGAAAAGGCTCATCCAGACGTCACCAATCTGTTGTTGCAGATTCTGGAAGACGGCCACCTGACAGACGCCTATGGCAACACCGTAGACTTCACCAACACCTTGCTGTTGATGACCTCGAATGTTGGCAGTCAGTTGGTGCTGCGTGGTGGCCGCATGGGATTCGGTGATGCCACAGTCAGTCAGGACTTTCGCCGCCTGCGCGAAGAGATCATGGGCGAACTGAATCGTCGATTCCGGCCTGAGTTCGTCAACCGGGTTGACGAAGTTGTGGTGTTTAAACCTTTGGGTAGTGAGCAGCTGCGAGCGATTGTCGATATCTTGCTGGATGAGGTCAATGCCGATCTGGCCGACCGACGCCTAACAATTGAGGTCACCGAACCGGCAAAGATGTGGTTGCTCGACAAAGCGGGCATCGACCCGTCAACCGGAGCGCGTCCGCTTCGTCGCACGGTGCAGCGTTACATACAGGACGCGGTGTCTGAATATTTGATCGAACATCGTGGCGAAGAAGTGAGGCGGATTGAGGTTGATATGGCGGAAGATCGCCTTGCCGTGCGCCCGCTAGAGCAAACGGTGGGGGCTGAAACCTAGATCAGCACGGTTTTTGCATCGGGTGTCCTTCGGTTGATTGGGCGCTCGACGACAGACCTCATTCTGGGTCGGTGGCTCGGATAGGCCACCAATCGAAAAACAATTTTTCAACGAATCTCCAACCATCGAAAAACTATGCGAGCAATGGCAAAGATCCTGTTTGGGTCCGTTTTAATCACTTGGGTAGTTCTGGGCTTGGCGGCGGTGCCAATTGTTGCTCAGCCCCTATTGCAACCCGTCAACCTGGAAGGACTGCCGATTCAGGAGGTGCACTTCGAAGGCCTGCGTGCACTGCCGGAATCGACCATGTTGTTCTATTTGGAGCTTGAGGTTGGGAGCCCCTACAGCACCCAGGGCATCAACGATCAGATGCACAAGCTGTGGGAACGGGGGTTGATCGACGATATTTCCGTTCGCGCAGAAGCGGTTGCCGGTGGCGTCAGTGTGACCTTTTCAATCCAGGAGCGGCCGTTGATCTCCGAATTGGAATACGACGGACTCAAGCGGGTCACCAGCTCGGATATTTTGGACCTGATCGCGCGCAAGCGGATTCGCCTACAAGAGGGCGACACTCTCGACCTGGGTGAGCTCTATCGTCTCGGGGCAGCGATTGAGGGTCTTTATTCGGAGAAGGGCTTTCGCTTGGCGGACGTGAGTTATGAACTGTTCGCGACCGAGAACGGAGAACAGAAGGTTGTATTCACCATCGATGAAGGGGACAAGGTGCGCATCGGCGGAGTGACCTTCGATGGCAACACCATCCTTGGGGATCGTGCGTTGCGCGGATCGATGAAGAAAACCAAGAAGAGTAACTTTTGGACCAAGTTGCGCAAGCGTGACGTCTATGGCGAGGCGACTTTGGCTGAAGACCTCAAGTCGGTTGGCGACGCCTACCGAGAGCGGGGCTACAAGGACGTTGTGTTGGGCGAACCAGAGGACGAGATTCGCGCACAGGGGGGCGGAGAAGAGGGTAAACGACGACTTTTCCTGACAGTCCCAGTGCAAGAAGGGGGCCGCTGGAGCCTGGGCAACGTTGAGGTCGAGGGCAACGACACATTTACCACCGAGTTCCTACTCAGTTTGGTTCCCGAGCCTCGGGGTGGTTGGTTGCGTTCCAAGGTGATCGACGAAGGCAAAGAAGGGATTGAAGAGGTGTATAGCAACACCGGCTTCTTGTTCTCAACCATCAGCCCAGAGGTGCGAGAACGCGATGAACAGGAGTACATTGCCGACTTGATCTTTCATATCGACGAAGGCGACCAGTACCGGGTGCGTAGCCTAGAGATCGAAGGCAATGTCAGTACCCGCGACAAGGTGTTGCGGCGTGAACTGGCGGTGCAAGAAGGCTACGTAATGAATGCCGGGGCTTTGCGTAACAGTTTGTTGCGTTTGCGCCAGCTGGAGTTCTTTAAGATCGACGAGGAAAATCCGGTCGATATTGAAACCGATACCGAAGAGAAGGTCGTTGACTTGGTGGTCCACGGTCAAGAGGGTGATCGAACGGAATTGCAGTTTGGTGCCGGGTTCTCCGAGTTTGAGGGATTCTTCGGTCAGTTCATGTTCACCACCCGCAACTTCTTGGGCCGCGGTGAGACCCTGACCATGAATCTACAAAACGGACGATTCGGAGATCGCTATGAATTCTCCTATGGCATCCCTTGGTTCTTGGACCGACCGCAGAACTTGGGAATCAACCTGTTCGTTCGCAACACCGATTTCGACTTGATTCAAGGCCAACGGATCTTGCAGGAACAGCAAGGCGGCTCGGTGAGCTATTCGCGGAATCTGTCCTTGTTCAGCAGTTTGGGGACTACCTATTCGTTGTTTTCGACGATTGACAACAGCGTAGTTACCAACCGCTTCACCGGTGAAGAAATCCCTCGCTCGTTTGACCGCAGTCTTTCCTCTCTGCGGCTTACCTACCAGTGGGATAAGCGAAACAGTCGTTTGAATCCGACCCGTGGCCCGCGCTTTTCGACCGTTCTTGACTATGCGGGTGGAGCGCTCGGCGGCGATTCTGACTATCTGCGTACCATCGTCAAGGGGACTCTTTATAAGCCGGTGACCCAGAAAGCGCTGACCACGGTGCTTGCGGTCAATGTTGAGGCGGCCCAGATCGATCCTTTTGGCGCGTCGAGCCTGTTTATATTTGATCGTTTCTATACCGGAGGCGAGACCACGATCCGAGGCTTTCGTAGCCGTTCGCTCTACCCACGCCAGGAAGACAACAGCGCTTTCACTGACGACTTCACCACTCTTTTTCTCGGTGGAGACAAGAGATTTTTCGCCAATTTGGAATACCATTTTGTGCCCAACGAGTCGTTTCGGGTGTTGCTGTTCGCCGACGGTGGCAACGTCTTTTTCGATGACCAAGATTGGGACTTCAGTAACCTACGTTACTCCGCTGGTTTGGAATTCCGTTTGACGGTGCCCTTGTTTGGTGCGCCGCTACGTTTTATCTGGGCGCGGAACTTAGACCCGATTGAAACAGTACTTAATGAAGCCGGAACCGGGATCCTGATACCGGGTGACCGTTTTGATGACTTTCAGTTCACCATTAGCACAACGTTTTAGGAGAAGATTGTTGATGAGAAATCGAATGATGAAATTTTTGCATGCAGGCCTGACCCAGGTCAGTGTCCTGGCTGTATTCTTGTTGAGTGGGGTAGGCGCTGGAGCGGGAGCCGCACAGGAGACAACCGCCGAATCGGCGACTGCCCCCGTGGACGCAGTAGAAACCGCCGCAGTGCAAGCGACGGCGGTGCCGACCAAAATCGGCGTGATTGACGTTCGCCGCTTGATTAGCGACTCCAACGTTGGTCAGCAAGCGATGCAAGAGATGGAAGCCTTGAAGGAGGCCAAGACGGCCGCATTGGAAGCCGCAAGTGTAGCTCTGGAGCAACTCCAGACGCAGATTACCGAAGGCCGTCTGTCGCTCTCTCAGGAGCGTTTGAATGAACTCAACAGACAGCTAGAAGATGGCACAACCGCGTATCGGCGTAGCGTTCAGGATGCGGAGCAAGAGCTACAGACGGCACAGGCCAGAAGCTTTGGCACCATCGAGCGGGAAATTGTTCCTTTGATTCGCCAAATCGGACAAGAGAACCAGTTTGCCGCGATCCTCAGCATCACCGATGGAGGTGTTGTCTACTCCCACGAGCAGGTCAATATCACTGGCTTGGTGGTAGAGCGCTACAACAATCAGAAAGCCTCTGAGACGACGGCCCCCGCCGAGGGGTAGTTTGTCTTACTCGCTCGGCGACATCGCTTCTTGGGTTGGCGGTCAGGTCATCGGGGATACTTCGTATGAGATCGAGCGGGTGCGGTCCTTGGTGGCTGCGGGGCCGCATGATCTGGCCTTCTTGGCCCATCCTCGTTATCGGGTAGAAGCGGAGGTGAGCGGGGCGGGGGCTTTGCTGTTGGCAAAGCAAATCGACTCGGCGCAGTCTGCGGCCAGTTGGCATCAGGTGGTGGTGGACGATCCTCATCGCGCCCTGGCAACGATTCTCGAGCGACTCGCTCCTGCCGATAGTTGGCAACCTGGGGTCGATCCGAGTGCGGTGGTGGCTGACAGTGCGCTGATCGACCCCACGGCGATGATCGGACCGCTGTGTGTGATCGGCGATGGAGCACGAATCGGTCCAGGTAGTCGCCTGGTTGGCCAGGTCGCGATCGGTGCGAACGTGACGGTTGGCGCTGAATCAACGTTGTTTCCCATGGTCAGTGTCTATGATCAATGTTGGATCGGGGACCGAGTACAGCTTCATTCGGGGGTGGTGATTGGGGCAGACGGGTTCGGTTATGTGTCCGATGCTTCAGGGCATCAGAAAATCAGGCACTTGGGGCGGGTTGTAGTGCAGGACGATGTCGAGATCGGGGCCAACACCACGGTTGATCGTGCGCTTCTTGAAGATACTGTGATCGGCGCCGGGACCAAGATCGACAACTTGGTTCAGGTGGGGCACAATGCCCAAGTTGGGCGCGCCAACATGATTGTCGCTGGTTCGGCGATCGCCGGTAGTGCGACCCTGGGCGACCGCGTGGTGATGGGTGGACACGCTGGCGTTTCCGGCCACCTTAAGGTCGGTGATGATGTCCAGATCGCCTCCAAATGTGCGTTGTACGATGACGCCGCACCGGGGACCAAGTGGGGTGGCGTTCCGGGTATTCCATTGATGGAGTGGAAGCGACAGTCGGTCCGGTTGCGTCGTCTTGGCGAATTGGAACGAAGGGTGCGAGACTTGGAAGAGTTGATGAATCGAGAACAGGACGATGAAACGCAAACGGAAGATGACTGACCAGCCAGAGTGGGATATTTCCTGGATTCTTGAAGTGCTTCCGCATCGTTACCCGATGCTTCTGGTCGATCGGGTAGTCGAGCTGGAAGAAGACAAACGGATCGTTGCCTACAAGAATGTGACCATCAATGAAGATTTCTTCAACGGTCATTTTCCCGGGGCTCCGGTGATGCCGGGAGTGTTGATCATTGAGGGCCTAGCGCAGACCGGCGGTGTCCTGCTTCTTTCCAATCGAGAGGATCGCGACCAGCAGTTGGTTTACTTCGCGGGGATTGACAAGGCTCGTTTCCGGCGTCCGGTTCTTCCTGGCGACCGGTTGGTTTACGAAGTGGACGTTCTCCGTTTGCGCCGCGACTACTGCAAATTGCACGCGCTTGCCAAAGTCGACGGAGAACTCGCTGCCGAAGCCACGATTACCTCTGCGATGGTCCCGCGATAGGGAGCACGATGAGCGGATTGATTCATGAAACCGCGGTGGTGGATCCGCGCGCGCAGATCGCTAACGGTGTTTCTGTTGGCCCTTTCGCGGTGATTGGACCGCAGGTCGTCATTGGTCAAGATTGCGAGATCGGCGCCGGTGCTCAGTTGCGCGGTCCGACGGTTCTCGGGGTTGAAAACCGCATCTACCCGCATGCAGCGATTGGCTTTGAGCCCCAAGACTTGAAGTTTGGTACCGAAGAGGTACGGCTGGAAGTCGGCGACCGCAACGTGTTTCGCGAATTTTGTACCGTGCACCGTGGTACCGGCGCTGGAGGGGGGTTGACCACCATCGGCAGCGACAACTTGTTTATGGTCTATTCCCATATCGCTCACGATTGCCACATTGGCGATTCGACGGTGTTTATCAACAATGCGACGCTTGCCGGTCATGTGGAAATTGCCGATCACGTGACGATCGGTGCGTTTAGCGCGGTGCATCAGTTTTGCCGTGTCGGGCAGCACGCCTACCTGGGTGGCTTTACCGTGGTCACACGGGACGCCTTGCCGTTTGTCAAAACGGTGGGCGGAACCCCCAAGGTCTATGGCATCAACCGGGTGGGTCTGCGGCGCAAAGGGTTTGCCCGCGAGCGGATAAAGGTGCTAGATGATCTGTTTCGTATCCTGGTCAGAAGTGGTCTCAACACCAGCCAAGCGGTAGAAAAGATTGTGGCTAGTTATCCGAAGATGAGGACGCCAAGAATTGGGTCGGCTTTATAACCAACAGCAAGAAGGGCGTGATCCGTAAGTTGCCGGACAGTGATCGTAGTGGGCAACGTGGTGCCTGAAGCACTAGCCATCGGCGTCGTCGGTACCGGTTCCATGGGGCGTCACCATGTGCGGTTGCTCAAGGGCTTGGAAAGTGCCCATTTGGTGGGGGTGTTCGATGCAGATCCATCGGTCGCCGGGACCATCGTCGCAGAGCACGGAGTGGCTTCGTTTTCAAGCGTCGAGGAGTTGGCCCGAGATTGTCAAGCCTTGGTGATCGCCGCTCCGACCCAGCAACATCTGGAGATAGCCGAGACCGCGTTCGCCCATGACTGCCATGTGTTGGTCGAAAAACCGATTGCCAGCACCGCAAAACAAGCTCAGAAGATGCTCGATGCTGCGGGCGATCGCATTGTTGCGGTGGGGCACGTAGAGTTTTATAACCCTGCAACTCAGGCTTTGCTCAACCTCAATCGAGCACCTGGATACGTAGAGGTCCAACGCCGTTCGGGATTCACCAAGCGCAGCCTGGACATCGACGTTATCGCCGATGTGATGATCCACGATTTGCAGTTGCTACACGAATTGGACGACACGCCGGTGGTGGAAATCCGTGCGGTGGGTACTGCGGCGTTGTCGGACAAGGTCGACATCGCCAATGTCAGACTGGAGTTCGGTTCGGGAATGGTCGCCAACTTGACCGCTTCCCGCGTTAGTCTGCGCAAAGAACGACGGCTTCGCGCCTTTTTCCCGCAACTCTATTGTGCCCTCGACTTCGAAAGCATGACGATGAATCAATTTGAGGTCATCAAGAAAGAGGGTGCGGAGCCAGAGATCGTGGAAACTGTGGTGACCCAAGAGGGTGCCAATCCGCTGGCCGATGAACTCGAGGCTTTTGTCGGCGCTTGCAGTGGTCAAAACGCGCGGCAGGTCAACGGCGCGCAGGGGCTGGTGGCATTGCAGACCGCTGAGGCGATCAGTGCGACCATCGCTTCGCGTACCTAGAATAACTAAGAAATAAAACGAACCATTGAGGAAGTTAGATGAGTGAAGAAATCAGGATTGGTGTGATTGGTGGCAGCGGGCTCTATGAGATGGATGGGATCGAGGTCTTGGAAGAACGGCAGATTGAGACTCCATTTGGAGATGCCTCGGATGCCTACGTTATTGGGCGAATTGGCGGACGCGATGTGGCTTTCCTGCCACGACATGGCCGTGGCCATCGCATCTTGCCGTCGGAATTGAACTTTCGCGCCAACATTTGGGGCCTCAAGAGCCTAGGAGTGGAGTGGATTGTTTCGGTGTCCGCGGTCGGATCGCTACAAATGGAGTACAAACCAACGGAAATCGTGGTGCCACACCAGTTCTATGACCGCACCCGTCACCGTGTGGATACCTTTTTTGGTGACGGCCTGGTTGCCCATGTCTCGATCGCCGAGCCGGTCTGCCCGACGCTGGCGTCGGTATTGGTCGAAGGTGCGCGGGCTGCAGGAGCAACGGTGCACGAGGGCGGAACCTACGTCAACATGGAAGGCCCGCAGTTTTCCACTCGCGCTGAATCGAACGTCTATCGCTCGTGGGGTATGGACATCATCGGCATGACCAACCTCCAAGAGGCCAAGCTGGCTCGCGAAGCGGAGATGAGCTACGCCACCTTGGCGATGGTCACCGACTACGACTGCTGGCACGAGGAAGAAGATGACGTCAGCGGCGTCGCGGTGATGGAAGTGATCCAAGAAAATGTCAAAACGGCTCAGTGCTCGTTGGCCGAAATTCTGGCGCGGATTGCCGAAGATCAGGCCAGTCCTTACCAGGGAGTCTTGGGCCAATCGTTGGTCACCGACTTGTCTTTGGTGCCCGATAGCACGATCGAAGCGTTGCGGCCCTTGCTCGCCCCTTACCTGGCTGACTAGAGCGGGCGACCAGAAGGATTCGACAGCGTGACGACGCGACCGCGACTACTGCTGACCAACGACGATGGGGTTCTGGCTCCAGGCTTGCGCGAGCTGGCCAAGGAGATGGAACAGATTGCCGAAGTGACGGTGGTTGCTCCAGATCGCGAGCAGAGCGCCTCCGGGCACGCTTTGACACTGCACCGACCGCTGCGTTTGGAGATGCTGGAGGAGGGTGTCTACAGCGTCGACGGTACTCCCACCGATTGCGTCAACCTCGCGGTGTTGTGGTTGATGAAAGACAACCCACCGGATTTGGTGCTTTCGGGCATCAATCATGGGTTGAACCTGGGTGATGACGTTACCTACTCCGGGACCGTCAGTGCCACCTTTGAAGGCTCGTTGCTGGGAATTCCTTCGATTGCCTTCTCTCAGCGGGATCAAGAGGCCGATCGAGGTCGAGCTGCGCGCTTCGCTCGACGTCTGGTGCAAGAGGTCTTATGCCAAGAGGTGGCGCCGAAAGTACTGCTCAACGTTAATTTTCCAGCGCGCGACTTCACAGAAGCGTCGCTCACGCGATTGGGCACGCGCACCTACGAGCAGGTGATTTCGGAGAAATCGGATCCGCGAGGCCGGCGCTATTTCTGGATTTCCGGCACTCCAGAGTGGCAAGACGAAGAGGGCACCGACCACGCGGCGATCTTGGCTGGCGAGGTTTCGATCACTCCGCTTCATTTGGACCTGACGGACTACCGAAGGCTTGCCGGAGACCCGCGCTTGAGCGAGTTGACGGCGAAGCTGGGCCAGAGTGGAGAAGATCGAGAAACCCAGGGAGAGGGCCGTGAATAACGCTCCCAGGAATCTTCGCCGCGACCGCATGATTCGCTTGCTGGAGTGCAAAGGAATCGCCAACCAACGGGTTTTGGAAGCAATGGCCGCCGTGCCCAGGGAAGTCTTCGTCCCGTCACACTTGGAGACCCAGGCCTATCGGGATGCAGCGCTACCGATCGGCAATGACCAGACCATTTCGCAACCCTATGTGGTCGCCCGAATGACCGAATTGCTGCGGGTTGGAGACGAGGATTCAGTGTTAGAGATCGGTACTGGCTCGGGATATCAGACCGCGATCTTGGCGCGGCTCGCCCGACGGGTATTTAGCCTGGAGCGGATTCCCGACTTGGGGCGAGATGCGGTTGCCCGTTTGCGTAGTCTGGGAGTCGACAACGTCAAGGTTCATGTCTTTGACGGTACGGTTGGCTGGAGCGAGATGGCTCCTTTCGATCGCATCATGGTTACCGCAGGAGCGCCAAAAGTGCCTTCTGCCTTACTCACCCAGTTGGCCGAAGGTGGACGCTTGGTGGTGCCAGAGGGTAATCGAGAAATGCAGCGGCTGACGGTTTACGACAAAACCCACGAAGGAGTGGCGCGCCAGGCGGGCGAACCGGTGGCGTTTGTCCCCTTGATCGGCCGTCACGGCTGGGAGGATAGCCCGAATGATTCATGAGCGTCACAACATCTTGGATCATCCGGGCTCATAATGTGGCATCGATTTGAAACCATGCTCCACGACTTGCTGCGTTGGGTGGAGAGTTGGGCCGGCTCTCCGCACGGCTCATGGGCGCTGTTCGCCCTCGCCTTTATGGAGAGTAGCTTCTTCCCGATAGCCGCAGACGTATTGCTGATCGCCTTGGTTTTGGGCGACCCCACTCGCTGGGTGTGGTTTGCCTTTATCTGCAGCCTGGGCTCAGTCCTCGGCGGCATCGCCGGCTACGGTATCGGCATCAAAGGCGGTCGGCCGATTCTGCAAAAAATGTTTGGTGGCAGTGACCGGATTCAGAAAGTCGAAGAACTCTATGATCGCTACAACGCTTGGGCGACCGGTATCGCCGGCCTGACCCCGATTCCCTACAAAGTCTTCACCATCGCCGGGGGAGTCTTCGCCGTCAATTTCCGCATTTTTGTCATCGCCTCGATACTCTCCCGATCCGCTCGGTTTTTTCTGGTTGCCGGGTTGATCCGTCTGTTCGGCACTCCCATTCAGGCGTTTATTGAAAACTACCTCGGTGTCCTCACCATTGCCTTTGTTATCCTGCTGATCGGTGGGTTCTGGTTGCTCGGCAGGGGCGCCGGCAGGATCGGACGCACCGATCCCGAATCACCGGTGGCGGATCCAGAGCCGCCGGTCGCCGACTAATCTCACTAGGACTTCCTATGTCACATGAACTCAAGAGCTATATTCGTGAAATCCCAGATTTCCCCAAACCGGGGATTCTTTTTTATGACATCACCACGCTGCTAATCGATCCGTTGGGCCTCCGCAAAGCGATACACGGCTTAATGGAATTGGTCGAAGATACCAAGATCGACAAGATTGTCGGTATCGAGTCGCGAGGGTTCATTCTCGGCCCGGTGGTCGCCTACGAGCTGAATGTCGGGTTTGTTCCTGTGCGCAAAGTTGGCAAACTGCCCGCCGAAACCCGCAGCCAAAGCTACGACCTGGAATACGGCTCCGACACTGTTGAAGTCCACGCTGACGCGATCCAAGAAGGGGATAAGGTCTTGATCCTGGACGACCTGATCGCCACCGGAGGCACTGCCCGCGCCACCGCTGACCTGATATCCGGCCTAGGTGGAGATGTCGTGGCGGTTGAAGTTTTGATTGAGTTGGTCGGGCTCGAGGGACGCGCAGCGCTCGAGGGCTATCGTCTCGAGGCTTTATTGCAGTACTAGAAAATGGAAGATCGGTAGAATCCTGGTCGCCAAGACGCGGCTGTAGCTCAGCTGGATAGAGCGAGAGCCTCCTAAGCTCTAGGTCGGGGGTTCGACTCCCTCCAGCCGCACCACCACTTTCTTCGAAGAACGTCAATAAATAACAGGTAAACTTGGCATGTGCTCGCCGCACGTGGTACGCTGGTCTACGTCATGGAACGGGCCGAAAGTGCTACACAGGCGATACACGAGAACCATTTCGACCAACGGATTATCAAACTGTAGGTCGCTTGTAAGTTGTCGCCGGATCAACGGATCCACAAGCTCTAGGTCGGGGAATGGAGGTGCATAGATGCCAGCGAAGAAACTGACCAAGACTGTTTGCGATGCTGCCCAGCACGCTGGGGCATCGAATCAGACCCTCTACCGCGATACAGAGTTGAAGGGGTTCGGATTGCGGGTTACCGCGGGTGGGGCCAAGGCATTTTTTGTTGAATACCGGGATGGATCTAGGCGTCGGAGAATGACTGTCGGGAACTTTGGTCAATTGACTGTGGACGAGGGCCGCAAACTGGCTAAGAAGCATTTGTATGGTGCGGCCACGGGTGTAGATCCGATGGAGCAACGGAGACGGGCCAGGGAGGGTGAGGCGTTTGACGATGTTGCCAGTCGCTACTTTGAAGATCTCAAAGCGAGGGCGGAGGCTGGTGCTCGCCGTGGTCGATTGTCAAGCCTCACGTTCGCCAAAGGGGTATGGAGAAGGCACGTCCCGCCAGCGATGAAGAAAAGACGTATCCAGGATGTGACCGTCGATGACGTGAGACGGATGCACCGCAAGCTATCCGACACACCCACCACTGCAGACCACTTGAGGATGGTGTTACACGCCGTCCTGGAGCATGCCGCTACAGAAGGACTGATCGACACCAACCCAGCATCACGGGTTAAGAAGTTCAACGCGCCACCAAAGAATCCACGTCGAGCATTGACCACTGAGGAGCTAGGGCGGCTTGGGGAAGTGCTGCGCAAGGTTGAAGCGGGGGAGTCGATCAAGATCGGGGACAAGTCCAAGACAATTCACCCCAACGTTGCTCTAGCGATACGCACCTTTGCTCTAACTGGCATGCGGAGAAGCGAATTACTTGGGCACATGACTCTGGCCTACAGGGGGCCACGTGAAGGGCTACGTTGGGGTGATGTTGACCTAGAGGTTGGTTCGTACAAATTGGAAGCTCACGGGGGCGGTAGTGGCGGGAAAGGCGGCCAACCTCGGACCCTTCCATTGGGTGCTACGGCGGTGGAGTTGTTGAGCAAGGTGAAGCCGGAGGGTGTAGACGGGGCGCCAGTTGTTAGGTCACCATTGAACCCAACAGCTCCATTAGTCGGGATCGATAAGCCGCGTAGGTGGATCTACCAAGCTGCTGGGATCGATGGCTGTGACCTCCATTCCCTACGTCATACATTCGAGTCGATTGCCTTTCAGGAAGGTCCAGCCTTTGCCGGTGCCCTAACTGGTAGAGCCGCTGTCAAAGACCCGGTACTCAATTCCTATATTCATGTCGACAACGCTCAGTTGAGGGAGATCGCTGACCGGGTTACGGCGAGGATCGCTCAGGCGCTGGATTGTAGAGAGGCGAAGGTGCTGGAGTTCAGAGGCGAACGATGATCCAAAAAAAAGACGCACTACGCCTGGCGGGAGAGCTGCGAAACGGTCGTGACCCAAACAGGGTTGCAGCGGAAATGGAGTCTCTAGCTGCACGCCCTGCGAATCGCCCGGCAGACCCGCCAATGGAGCGGGTCATGCGCCGACTACGCAGAGCTATCGTGGCTGAGGGTATCTACGCCGGAACGTTTCCGCTGGACCTGGCTGGAGACACTCTCCGGGCCGACGTAGTGCACGCGAAAGGTCGTCGTCGCCATGCGGATTCTGCAGCCGGACAGATCCTGAATTGCTCGGTTTCTCAGATTGAGGTAGCGCGGAGGGAGTACCGGCGAGGATTGGAAATCAACCTTGGTGCCGACAAGCGACCGATTAGTGCTGTCGATGGTCGTGCAGCCGAAGAGCTTGCGACGATGTTTTACCTACACGCGACTACCGCCCCTCCCGACTAACTCGGAAGTTAACCGTGAGCTGGAGCAGCTACGGCTGCATACGATGGTGGACGCGATGAGTACGACGTCAACTATCGGAAGACTCTTGAACACTCGTCAAGCCGCCGACCGGCTCGGCTTGTCTCCACGAACACTCGAAAGTTTTCGACTACGGGGCGGTGGCCCTCGGTTCGTGCGCCTATCGCCGAAGGCCGTCAGGTATCGCCCCAGCGACCTTGAGCGCTTCGTTGAGTCCCGGTTAATGACGAGCACTAGCGACCGGGGTCGGGCGTGAACCCGCACCTACACGAAGCGGAGCGCGCAGCTATCGGTGCTGTGCTGGTTGACCCATCCTCAGCAGATGTCGTCCTGGAGCTTGCCGCCGAGGATTTCGCAAGCGCTCGCTGCGGAGAGATCCGCGACGCCATTGCGAGAGTAGTCGGCACCGATGCGGTGCCCGATTTGCGCACAGTAGGTGCTGAGTTGGAAGCCGCCGGCTCGAATGTCACCATCGCCGAGTTGGCAGGGCTGGAAACCTCGCTGCCGGATGTCGAGCGCGTAGGCGACTACGTGGTCGCAGTTCGTCGGGCAGCGCAAAAGCGGAAGGTCACAACTGCGGCTCAGAAGCTCGTTGAGGATCCTGACGACGAACGCGCGCGCGCTGAGCTGGAAGAGGTACTTGCCACGCCATGCGAGGCGATAAGCCTTGCTCGAACGGCTGCGGAGATCGTCACGGAAGGCGTTGACCTACCGAGCCCGGTACTGAACAAGCTCGCATGGCCGGGGAGGGTGACACTGTTAGTTGCCCCGGCAAAGCTCGGGAAATCGACTCTCTCCACTTACGGGGCCGCTTGCGTTTCGACCAGCAGTGAATTCCTCGGTTCCGTCGCAAAGAGAGGCCCGGTCCTGATCGCGAGCGAGGAATACCCCGCCGACTTGGCAAGACGGCTGCGCGACATGAACGCAGACCTTGAGGTTGTTTCGGTCCTCCAATGGAGGAGTGACCCAACCGCAGAAATTCGCGCCGCTGCTGCGGATACCGACCCGATTCTTATCATTGTGGACAGTCTGGCGGATGTTGCCCAGCACATTGCCCCAGAGAGCGGAAGTTCGACCCAGTGGTCGCGAGTGGTTCGCCCGCTCGTGAGGCTCGCGCGCGAAACCGGCGCGGCGCTGTTAATTCTTCATCACGCCAGAAAATCAGACGGCACAAGCCGCGACAGTGGTGAAATCGAAGCCGCAGTCGACGTGATCGCAACTATGCGAGCTGGATCGGGTACTCGGCGCAAGATCGAGTATCGAGGCCGCTACGGACGCGGAGAGTTCACTGTGAGGCTGGTGGGCAACCGGTTCGAGCTGGACTCGGACGAACGCGGAACCGACGAAATCTCTGGCGACATCGTTTCTCACGTGAGCGCGAACGATGGTTGCTCCCAGCGCTCGATCCTCGACGCTGTTTCCAGTCGCGCCGCAACCGTCCGGCAAGCACTTACAAACCTGATCGCCGACGGCAGGATCACCGAAGGCGGAAGCCCTGCCAGACGTCGATATTCGGCACCGAAAAGCGTTTCCCGGCCTAACACGCGGGACACGGTTCGGGAAACGGTTTCAGACGCGAGCGTTTCCACCGTGTCCGACCAACGGGAAATTGAAGATTCTCGATCCGGGAAACGGTCGGGGACACACAGCGTTTCCCGAATTGCGAGACATAAGTCTCGCACGGGACACGGTAGTCCGGATCACCCGAAAGCGAAGGGAGCAGGATGAAGCGACCGAACTACTACCCAGCGCTAGAAGTCATTGCCGAACAGCTTCGCCCCGGTGACGTCGTTGAAGTCAACGTAGAACACGACGAAGACTGCGGCATCTTCGCCGGAGATCCCTGCGACTGCGAACCTGCCGTGCTCGCAAACACCATCAACGAACCAACTCAAGAAGCAGAACCCGATGTGCAGGGCCAAGAAACCTAGCCGACCTAGAGCCAATGAAGCTACAAACGGATATGAGCTAACTATTGATGAATCAACTAGATAAGCCAACTAATAACAGGCTGTGTAGCGACCGTGTAGCAGCCCAAGCTCCGTCTGGCGTAGTCGGAATGGAGAACGGACCGTTGACGGCTTGCACTTGTGGAGCTGGTCCGCACCTCGAAAAGAGCGACCGATGCGAACGTGGTCACGTGCTGCCGGGGAATCAAACTGCACTTGTTGCTGGTCATCGCAGCGCAGCGTTTTGGAAGGCTCAAGCTGCGGCGCTGAGGGAGCTTGAGGACGCGGTTCTAAGCGATGCTGGCCACAGTCGGGAATCAGCACCCGAGGCGCTTAAACAGGCTGCTAGCGGGTTGGCTCAAGCTGTGACAATTCGTGATTCAGCGTTTTCCCGTGTCTCAGAATCTGGTGGTCCACTGACGAGTGCTGGACGTACTCGCCGGGCACTAGTTGTCTGGGTCCAAGCATGTGATCGAGTGGAGCGCCATTTGCGTTTGGTCGGGCTGAAACGTGAGCCGAAGCTAGCACCAACATTAGATGAGGTGCTTAATGGCTGAGCGCACGATCATTGAGTTTCTTGATCGAGTCTTGCCAGGGCAGTTTGAGGGTGACTCTTGGGCTGGCTGGCGGGTGATTCTCAAGGCGTTGTTTGGTCTGGCGTTGGATGCTGGCGAGCTGGCGACGTTCGAAGAATTGACGGACCGAAGTGAGGCGCCACAGTCTCAAGCTAGAGAGCTTTGGGCGATAGTTGGACGTCGTGGCGGCAAGTCTTTGATTGCGGCTGTGGTGGCCGTGTTCCTGACTACCTGCCGAGAGTATTCGCTGTCGCCGGGTGAGGTTGGAACGTTCATGGTGATCGCCGCTGACCGTCGACAAGCCAGAGTTATTCGGCGGTATGTGTCGGGGCTGCTGGCATCGACTCCGGTTCTGTCGCAGTTGGTGGAATCGGAAACCAAGACCGAGATTCGTTTGACCAACGGGCTGATAATCGAAATTCACACGGCATCCTTTCGCAGTGTTCGCGGTTACAGCATCATCGGTGTGGCCGCCGATGAAATTGCATTTTGGCCGGTTGACTCATCGGCGCAACCTGACCGGGAGATTTTGAACGCGCTGCGGCCAGCTATGGCGACGGTACCGGGTTCGATGCTGCTGTGCCTGTCTTCTCCATATGCGCGCAAAGGTGAGCTTTGGCGGGCGCACAAGCGGCACTATGGCAAGTCTGGCGACGTGCTAGTAGTGCAGGCACCGACTCGGGCGCTGAATCCGACAGTTCCACAGTCTGAAGTTGACCGTGCGCTGGCTGATGACGAGTCATCGGCACGGGCGGAGTGGTTGGCTCAGTTTCGAAGTGACATCGAGAATTTCGTGCCGCTGGAGATTGTTGAGCGCGCAACTGTGCCGGGGCGATTGGAGCTTGGGCCGATTCATGACGTCTCTTACGCTGGATTCCTTGACTTTGCGGGCGGCTCAGGCGCGGACTCCGCGACGTTGGCAATTGCTCACGTCGAGGACCGGGATGGGCAGGAGGTTTCGATTCTGGACCTAGTACGGGAGGTAAGACCGCCGTTTTCCCCAGCCGAGGTGTGCAGCCAGTTTGCTGCGGCGCTGAAGCGGTATCGATTGACTGACGCGACGGCGGACCGTTTCGCCGCTGACTTTGCAACTGAGGCGATGGGAAAACACGGAATCACTCTTGAGCCTTCCGCGAAGGTGAAGACGGCGATTTACTCAGAACTGCTGCCGCTGCTCAACTCGGGTCGCGTAGAACTTCTGGAGCACGAGAGATTGCAAGCACAGCTTGTGGGCTTGGAGCGCCGAACTTCACGAGGTGGGCGGGATGTTATCGACCATGCGTCGAGCGGGCATGACGATTTGGTCAATGCGGCTGCTGGCGCGCTGACGCTTGCCGGGCGGGAGCCTGAACGAATTGCAGGAACTTGGGGTAGTAGCGGCCTTGGTCCGCCAGCTCGGATGGAAAATCCTGGTCTCAGTCCAGAACGACAAAGCGAAATCATGCGATCGCGACGAGCTTTCGCTGGCCAAATTATTACCGACCTACAAGTGAAGAATTTGCTTCACTAGAGGTTTTGAATCAGAACAGAAATCGACGGAGGAATATCAAAATGCCAAGAAGTGAACACTCAAACTCGCCGTGCCCACACGCGGCGAAAATCAAGGTGCTGGAGCGCGAACGAGACCAGTTCATTGCGCTGCTGGCCGCCTTGGGGCCGTCCGCTGCAAAGCAGTCACGGGCCTTGCGACCGGCAGTCACGTGGTTCAACCCATACGGCTTGACCGACATGCCGACGACATCCCCCATCCGTAAGCAGCGGCTTACCATTGCAAGGGCTGAGGTCCTCCCCTTGGACACATACGGCCTGCACGAAAAAACCGACGAGAAAAAACATCTGGCCAAAAAGGCGAAAACGGCTCCAGGGCAAGGCCCAGACACCTACGGGCTGCACGTATGACTGCATTAACAGACCAGCTGCGTGAAGCGCACACTCGCAGCAGGGAAGCAATCGCCGTTTTGCCCGATGTGATCGACGGCGAAGCGATTCCAAGAAAGCGCCGCGAGCTGACAGAGGAGCTATTCTTGATGCGAGCCGTTAGTGGCTCGCTGGGGAGTGCGCTCCAAGCCTTGGAGCGAGCTGAGGCTGAGCTAGTGCCCTTGCGCGAAACGAGGACTGCCCTTTTGGATGCAAAAAAAGTATTGAAAGAGCGCCTACCGTCTGCAACCGGCCACGACTACAGCGGAATCGAGCTGTCCCTGGAATGGATCGAAAGCGGCTGGCCAGAACACATCTCCCCGCTGGTTGCCCCACGAATGCCAGCCGAGCTTGAGGCTGAGCTAGGCCCTGTTGCGTCGCGAGCGAGGCCACTTTGCTTCCTTGAGCCTCAGATTGCCGAGGTTGAGCGTCAGCTCAAGAAAGCGGAAGAAAAGGCAGAGCGCTCGCTCGCCCAAATTTGAGGCGTGCCTCCGTCCGGCGACGGCAGGCGCCGCAGCACCTTTCTCCTTTGTGGTGCAACCTGCCAACTAACGATGATTGAAGATATCCGTTGTCCTGTTTGTCGTCGCTTGCTTGGCCGTAGGCGGCCGACGGAGTGGTAACGGTGAAATATCGAGACCGTTCCATCGTCACGGTTGTTGAAGGTGTGCTCGCTTGCCAGCGGGTGCGAAATATCCGTGGCGGTTACGAAAGAGCAATCCGCCGTGCTGGGGAGTTGATGCGTGAGTTTGATGGAAGGGATGGAAGGAATCTTCCGAGTACTAAAAAGGGGGATACCCCACCTTTTAGGAGTAAGCGCGATATTGCCGCAGAAGCTGGAATGAGCGCAGACCAACAGAAGCAAGCCACCGCCGTAGCTCGAATCCCAGAAGATGAGTTCAACACGTCAGCCATACGCTGAAGCCACCGCATTGTAACCATCGAGTCCAACCCAACCGATCAGCGTTCGAGGGTTGTTCTCTCCCGTAGTCGCTGCGTCTGAGGCGACGACGGTCGCCGTCAGATATGGTTCGCCCTGATGTAAGGTCGAAGCGGCCACACAAATACCAACTGAGAAAAGGAGGACTAACCAATGTCAAGAACGCAACTAGAGACGCTCATTCAAGACGAGGTGAAAAAGCACGGTGTTGACAAGGATAAGCTCAAAAAGGCCGTCGAAAACGAGTTCCTCAGACACCTCGCCGAGGGGATTGTGAAGGAGCTTCTTCTACTACCCCGTTCAGCTGGCGTGTGGGGGACGTAGGAAATCAAGGTCCAGCCTGGACCGTGTTTTGTGAAAAAGCATAACGTCAGTACTGGCGATGAGTATTGTTTGAGGGGCGGTTGTAATATGTTTCCACCATGGCCCGTACATTCAACGACTACCTGAGGATGGGCGCCCAGCCAGAACCCACGGAGGCACAAACCAAGGCATTGCGTGAGATCGAGTTCCCGTGGTTAGCTGAGCCTGATCAACAACAAGGGGAAGGGCAGGAGCGAGAGCCTGTCGATTGGACAGCGAGTTTGCCGCCCCAAAAGAAGGTCTGAGGAAGAAACTCACCAAAATGGCCAAGTAACCCGGCTACGGCCAAACCTCTACAACAGATACAGTGCGGTAACTGAATGGATCGAAGCGCAAGACGATGAATTTTCTTCCTGAGTTGATGGGGGCCGATGGCGGCGGGGGAGACAGCCTTCGCATTCTTATGGTGGTGGGGGGATGGCTGGTGACTGGCACTATTGCTTTTGGTGCAGCGTGGGCGGGCGCGTTTGCTGCCTTCCGCTACCAGGAGCGGCGGGAGTCACGCCACAAGGAAAAAGAGGACTTCGCAGCCAGTCAGTTGGCGGTGTTTTCTTTGGTTGGGCAGCTGAATTGGCTTACTAGTATTGACGGAGGCTTGGATATTGAGAAGTGGCAGGCCAACCCAGACGCATGGTTTCAAATGCCCGCTGCGGTAGTTCCGTCGATTCCTCCACCCTTGGACTTAAAGGCGCTTGCGTTTCTTCTTCGAGGTGAGACTGCAGAGGTACTCAACGTTTTGCGGAATGGTCAATGGGCGTTTGACCACCTTGCCTATGTACTTGAGACACGCGCGAGCATTCATAAAGAGGGGTTTCAGCCGCAGTACGCAGCTAACCTAAGGACCCTTGAAGGTGATCTCACCGGTGAGGCTCAAAAAGCCAAGGCTGCCAAATATGTGGACCAAGACATCACAGGATCACTAAAGTCCATCACGAAGGAACTGCTAGGCAGCTTTCACGAGTCTGTGGGATTGGTCTGGGGTAGTTATGAACTACTGCAGGATGCGATTGCGACCATATTTGAAGACAAGGTGGGCATTGCCGTGGAGATCCATCCGAAGCTACGGCGGATCTTGGAATCGGCTGATCGAGTAGCCAACTTGGTTGTATAGTTCGCTCATGAGTTTTCCAGAGCGAGTTGCACAGATAGTTAAGGACGGCATTCCTGGGTACGAGGAGGCCCGCGACCTGTACATGGCAGGTAGCTCCAACTGGATGCGAAAGGCGCAGTACGTCTTCAACGTTGCGGCAGAGGGTATTCGCTCGAACGGCGAGTACGTAAGCCAATGCCAAATATTCATAGATAGTCAGCAGAGTGCAACCCTAGACCTCGTGATGACCCCTGATGGCAATACCGATGGCGATCAGATAGCAAAGGAGTACAAGCTAGTACTTCAGGCAGAAGCGACGACCAAGACCATAAGAATCGTGGGGGCTGCGGCAAGCAAGCAGTTCTTCGACGAAAGAGTGGCCCCTAGCGATCTGACGTCTGAAGTAGTGGAGAGGTTCGTA
The DNA here is from genome assembly GCA_965248055.1 of Candidatus Multivoradales bacterium. Lineage (GTDB taxonomy): Bacteria > Acidobacteriota > Thermoanaerobaculia > Multivoradales > JAHEKO01 > CBDCXF01. The sequence continues at coordinate 766,458 of CBDFIJ010000004.1, read as the reverse complement.
GAGCGGTTCATTGTGAGTGTGATGGAGGACCTTCAGAACCTCTATAAACCACAGCTGGACTAGGCAGATACACTACCGATACACGAATAGAAAGACCCCATCTAATTAACTGAATTTAAAACACTTACGTACAATAAGATGGAGCCTCCTAAGCTCTAGGTCGGGGGTTCGACTCCCTCCAGCCGCACCATCCCTAAGTTAAGCGTGAAGAAATATACTTAAGCTCGCACTGCATGCAGTAACTACGATCCATCAAGAGAGGAAATTAAGGAATGTCAGACCATCTCACCCGTGAAGAGCTTCGCCACGACGAGGTTGGAGAAGCGTTGGAACGCGGGGTTCAGTACGTAGCGGATAACTGGAAACGAATTTTGATCGGCGCAGGTATGCTGGCTTTGGTGGTGCTGGCGGTCGCATTTTGGATGCAGCAGCGTCAAGCGCGCGCCGAGCGTGGCGCCTATGCTCTACACCAGGCGGTGAGCGGTTTGGATGCTACCGATGGCGGCTCTGTCGACGGCAGTTCACTGGACGCGGTGGTCGATCAGTACGGCGGTGCTACGGGCCGCATGGCGCGCCTTTATCAGGCTACCCTAGCCGATGCCGAACAGGCCGAGCTTTGGCAGCAGGCCGAAGGCTCTGGCGTAGATGCGATCTCCGTGGTCGCGACCACCAACCGGGTTCATCAATTGCGCGCGACCGAACAGTACGAGGAGGCTCTGGCGATTTTGCAAGGGGGCTCGCTTCCCGAAGATCTCCGGCTCTATGAGGCAGCTCTAACTCAGCAGGCAGCTGGCCTCAGTGAGGATTTGCAGTCGACGATTGTCGAACTGGCTGATCAGTTCCCCAATTCCCCGTTGACCGCTGAAGTGAGCAATCTTCTGGAATCGGACTGACGGGTAGCCGTTTGAGTGAACCCCAGAATCCCCCAGAACTCCCTTACCAGCTCCTAGATCGAAAGCGGCGCGGCGAGGCGCTGACTCCAGATGAGATTCAGTCGATCGTCGATGGCGTGGTCAGCGGCTCTTGGGGCGAGGGAGAAGCGGCCGCGTTTTTGATGGCGACGGCGATCCACGGCCTGAATGAAGCCGAGACCCAGGCGCTGGTGGGTGCCATGGTTGCTTCTGGCGAAACTTGGCGTCTTCGCGACGAGCTTCCCAATCTAGTGGATAAGCATTCCACCGGCGGAGTCGGCGACAAGGTGTCGTTAATTTTGGCACCCTTGTTGGCCTCGGTGGGGGTGCCGGTGGCGATGCTCACCGGGCGCGCTCTGGGGCACACTGGAGGTACAGCGGACAAGCTCGAGACCATTCCAGGACTACGCCTAGACCTGGATCGACAGCAAATGTTGGATGCTTTGCACCAAACCGGTGTGGCGATTGGGCTGGCGACCCCAGGGATCGCTCCTGCAGACCGCATCTTCTATGCACTGAGAGATCGCACCGGGACCGTCGCCTCCAGGCCCTTGGTGACCTCAAGCATTGTTTCCAAGAAAGTCGCGTTGGGATCTGCCGCGGTGATTTACGATGTCAAGACCGGACCCGGTGCGATTTTCCCCGAGTTGGCCGACAGCCAAGGCCTACTCAAGGACTTGATTGCTGCGACCCAACAGGCGGGGGTCAAGAGCTCGGGCTTTGTCACCGACATGTCGCAACCCCTGGGAGACTGGGCGGGACATACTGCGGAGGTCGAGGAATCGCTGACGGTGCTGGCTGGCGGTGGCGCCGACGACTTGCTCGAAGTGACATTGACCTTGTCCGCTGAAGCCTGTCGGGTCATCGGAGCCGAGGTCAGCTACGACGATCTGGCGGATCAACTGCGCTCGGGGAAAGCCTTGGAGACCTTTTGTCATTGGGCACGCCACCAGGGCGCCACGAAAGATTGGGTAGCCCAGGCTGAGGCAACTGATGCAAGGTCACAGGACGCTCCGCGGGGGCTGGCCGAGCAGGAGTTTCGCCTTCGGGCTAAACAATCGGGAGTTCTGGCCGGGGTCGATCTACGCAAACTGGGCCTACTGCTGCAGAGTAAGGCCTTTTCGGGGGATGGTTTGGAGTCCGGGTTGGACGCTGGTGTTGCCATCCGACGCCTGCTGCGTTTGGGGGATCCAGTGACTGTAGGGGAGGTGATAGCGATTGCCCATCTGCGCAACGAAGACCGGCAGTGGCTCGATGAACTGGAGAGTTGCTGGCAGATTCGCGAAGAAGGCACTGCTCCGCTGCTGATTCGATAGACCGCGCTTATCTCAAGGACCGCGAAAGCGGGCCTGTTAGAAGACAGCGGATATCGCTGGGAACTCCACGAAAAAAGGGTTATCCCGAAATCTGACCGAAGTTGTTGGCGAGGATTGCCAAATCTTCGCCATCGACACTACCGTCGCTGTTGATGTCGGCTTCGAGGCGGTAGTCAGTGTCCGCGCTGGTGGTGCCAAAGCTAAACGACAACTGAGCGAGATCATGACCATCAACGCGACCGTCGAAGTTAATGTCGCCGCGAAAGAAACTGGTTCCATCAATGGAAAACAAGGTGGCAAAACGTTCGATCGAGTTCGCAGGCGAAGCGAGATCCTGCGTGATCACCTCGACTTTGATCACTCCGGTCCAAGGAGTTGCCGGAGTGTGCCCCAATTCAACGCGGGTTTTCTTATCTGAGCGGAAGGTCTGCACCGGTTCGCCGTTGACCAAGATAGTGCTCTCGGCGGCATCCACTCCGGTTCCAAAGTCGTAGAGTTTGATGTTGAGTTTCTTGCCCGGGACGACCTTGCTCGCGCCATCTCGCGGTATCGTGGTTCCGACCACCGGGGGAGCACTGTCGATGTCTGCCAACTGGTCGCCGATGACTTGAGCGATCAGTGAGTGCCCTGCGGCATTGGGGTGCCCGAGTCGATCTACGAAACGGTCGTCGTAGAGGTCGAAATTACGGTCGGGGGTTCTCCAGTAAGCGTCAAAAACGTCTGCTAGGTCGTCCCCTGCCGCAAAGGCTCCCTCGCGCAGGACATTGGAGTGCTCAATGGTCAGTGCGTTACCGCGGTTCACCGAGGCCCTAAACCAGAATGGCGTCAAGGTCGAGATCACCGGTTTGGCGTTCTTGCTTCGAACAAGCGAAGCCATCTTGAGGACGTTCTTGGCCGAAGTCTCGACCGAAATCCCCTGAAATATGTCGTTGGCACCTTCGAGGATGACCACGATCTCAGCGCTACCAATTGCCGAGCCAATGCGAGATAAGCCTTCTGGAGTGGTTTCTCCGCGCACGCCCGAAGCCACAACCACAGCATCTGGATGGCCGTTGTCGCGCAAATGCTTCTGCAGACGAGGTGGGTAGCCACCCAATCCTTCTTCGTCACCGCGCCCGTCGGTGATGCTGTCACCGAACGCGACCACCCGGCCGATCGCGTGGGCTGGGCCTCCGACCAACAGTACGCCAAGTACCACTATGGAGAGATAGCGAGATCCGACTGAGCTACCTGGAAAAATTTTGGTCACGAGTCGCCTCTGGTCTCGCTCGGTACCCGCGCGAAGGTGCCCGACTTGCCGAGCACCGCAGGTCGTGCCTGGCTGGCGTCGGTTGAATCCAGGATCGTCAATTTTCGTTGGGTGAGCTTGGCTAGAGCCCAAGTCGAATGACCTCCGCGTTGAGTCCACAGGCTGATCAAGAGTTGGTCATCTTTTTGATGCAGCTGCGGTCCAACGGCGGTTACCGGATCGAGATTGACTTTGCTCCAACGTTGGCCATCAAAGTGGGTCATTTCCAGGATGTAGCGGTCCCCGTCTTCGCGACTCCAAGCGGCGGTCGCTTGGTTGCCGTTGGCCGCCAAGCTCGGCAGAATGTCAGCCACTCCATTGCCTCGGTGCAAGGGAGTGGGACGGCGGAATTTGAAGCCGTCGCCGCTGGCCCAGACCACTTCGTCGTCTTGGCCGTCGAAGCGCGTCCAGGCCAAGATCCAGGTGCCGTTGTCCAACACCGTGGCCGCTAATCCAGCTTGACTGCCGATACCGGTGGGAGAGACCACCACCGGTTGGGACCACTGTCCTTGGTTCCAGCTAGCCGCGACCACTGCTAGACGGTCCAGGCGGTCGCCCTCCAACCAGGCGAGCCCGACCAACTGCGCGTGGTGCACGATGGGCAGCGGCCACCATGCGATCGAGCCGTTAACACTGGGCGGCGAGGGGAGAGTTTGCGTTCCGCCTCCGGTCGATGCTTTGAGCGTGATGCGGCGTCCCCGCGCGTATTCGGTAGTTCCGGTGGCAATCCACCCCGAGTCATCTTGGGCGGATGAAGCTGTTGAACCCAGCCGCTCGATCGCTTGCATCCAAGTACTCGAAGACAAGGGAATGCGCAGGGTTTGGGAGTCGTTTTGGATCTCAACTCCGTGGTCGACCGCCAACATGGTGAGTGGTGTTTTGGACTGAGCGGCTTGGCGAAAGCCGATCTCCGCTGCTGCCAAATCCGATCCGAAGGCCAGAACGAGACCGGCCCCTAGCGCGAACAGACGGAGGGATGGCAAAAACTTAAGCATGAAACAAAGATCCTAGGCAGGGTCACTCGGAGTGTCAACGGGGTATTTGGGGTTGGCAGCAGAAATCTCTCGGGTTTCCTATGATTGGCCGATGCGCGGGTACGTACTAGCAGTGGGCAGCGAACTTCTGGGCAGCGGTCGCAGTGACACCAATTCTCTTTGGCTGGCGGGAAAGCTGGCGAAGTTTGGGGTGCCTTTGGTGGGCAAGGCAGTGGTCGGGGACGACATGGAGACTCTGCAGCAGAGCCTTGCTTTTGCCATTCAACAGGCTGATCTAGTTGTGGTCACTGGCGGCCTGGGGCCTACCTCAGATGATTTAACCCGCGAGGCGGTGGCCGGCGCGCTGGGGCTGGAGTTGCAGCACAGCGAAGCGGTGGCGGAATCCATCGAGAGTCGTTTCACCGAACTCGGGGTGCCGATGGCGCAGGTCAATCTGCGCCAAGCGATGGTTCCTCAAGGTGTCAAGGTGCTGCACAATCCACGCGGCACTGCTCCTGGACTTTGGATAGATGCTCAAGGGGTTGCGATTGTCCTGCTGCCCGGTGTGCCTCGGGAGATGAAGGGACTCGCCGAGAGCGATCTGTTTCCCTGGGTAGCGGAGAATACCCAGACTACGCCCAATCAGATTAGCCGTTTTCGCGTCGCTTGCTTGCCGGAATCGACAGTGGAGGAGCGTCTGGCAGCGCTGTATCGGAGGATCGGCAAAGAGCAGGTGACGGTGTTGTCGAGCCCTGGGGACATCCGCATCGAGGTACGCGAAGCTCCGGATTCCCAAGCCCCGGTTGATCTGGCATTGATCACAAGCTTGCTCGGGGAGGCGGTCTATTCCCAGGGAGCGCCACTGGAACAGGTGGTGGTGGACGAGTGCGCCCATCGGGGATTGAAGTTGGCGGTCGCTGAGTCCTGTACCGGAGGGCAACTGTGTGCCCGGTTGACCTCGGTCCCCGGCGCCAGTGCGGTGGTTTTGGGTGGGGTAGTGGCCTATGACAATCGAATCAAGAATCAGCAAGTCGGTGTTTCACAGCGTTCCCTGCGGGAGCACGGAGCGGTCAGTGAACAAGTAGCGGTGGAGTTGGCGGAGGGGGTCAGGGCACGTTTTGCAGCGGACATCGGCGTCGCGGTGACCGGAATTGCCGGTCCCACCGGAGGCACTGAGAAAAAGCCGGTCGGCACTGTGTGGTTTGCCTGGAGCTTTTCAGAGGGGGTCGATAGCGGCCGGAGGCGGTTCCCAGGAGATCGGGACTATGTGCGGTCTTTTGCTACCCAATGGGCGTTGGACGGCATCCGGCGGCGTCTACCGTGACTTGCGTGTGAGAATCAACGACTCCAGCCATCGGAATGCTGTGATTCGACCGGCAACAGGTCGGAACACCTTTGCAAACCGATGCGACTCTCATAAGGTCGCTCACTAGATGCGGGTGACGATCTTAGGAGGCGGCTCATGGGGGACCGCGCTAGCTGTACAACTGGCTCGTGGCGGACAGCAGGCTGCACTTTGGGTGCGCAATTCCCAATTGGCAGCAAAGCTCCATGACGACCGTGTCAATGCTGCCTATCTACCTGGGGTGGAGCTTCCTCCAGAGCTTCGTGTCGAGTCTGAGCTGAGCTCGGTTGGCGAGACAGATGTGTTGTTGATGGTCGTCCCTTCCCATGGATTTCGCCAAGCACTAGCTGGGTTCTTGTCGCTCCAAGAACCAGGCACGACACTTGACGTGGTCTCTGCAACCAAGGGGATCGAGACCGACTCGCTAGCCCGGATGAGTGAAGTGACTGCGGTAGAAGCGGAAAAACACGGAGTTGAAGCCCGGTTTGGAGTGCTGTCGGGTCCGACCTTTGCCGCCGAGCTGGTCGCCGGCTCGCCTAGCGCGGCAGTGATCGCCTCGCAGGACCGCGACTTTGCGGAGTCGCTGCGCGATCAGTGGTCAGTCGATAATTTGCGGTTGTATTCGTCAACCGACGTGGCCGGGGTCGAAGTCGGAGGTACGGCAAAGAACGTGATCGCGATTGCGGCCGGGATCGTGTTTGGCGTTGGCTTGGGGCACAACGCCCTGGCGGCACTGATCACGCGCGGCTTGCATGAGATTACCCGCTTGAGTGTTGCTTGCGGTGGCGACCCGCGTACCGTGGCTGGTTTGGCAGGGTTGGGAGACTTGGTGTTGACTTGCACCGGAGAGTTATCGAGAAATCGGCGGGTTGGGGTGCGGCTAGCCGAAGGGCAGGAGCCAGGCAATGCGACCGGCGGACTGATGGTCGCCGAAGGGGTTAGGAACGCGCTTTCGGTGTCGCGGTTGGCGAAGCAGAGAGGCGTAGAAATGCCGATCGTTGATCAAGTCGAGGCGGTGATTTACGAGCAGCGTCCGATTCGCGATGCCGTGGAAGCACTGATGGGACGGGTTACCAAATCGGAAGAGGATCTCTAGGGCATCTCATGGCAAGTCAGGAGTTGGCAACAGTGCAGGGACTCGAATCGCGCCGCGGAATCGTGATTCTGGATTTTGGCTCGCAATACACCCAATTGATCGCCCGTCGGATTCGCGAAGCCGGGGTCTACAGCGAGATCCATCGTTACGACTTGGATGCCGAGTCGATTCGGGCGATGAATCCGGTGGGAGTCATTCTGTCTGGCGGGCCACAAAGCGTTTATCAGGAAAACGCACCGCTGCCGGATGCGCGCCTGTGGGATTTGGATTTGCCGCTTCTGGGTATTTGCTATGGCATGCAACTGATGGTGCATGCCTTGGGCGGAGTGGTGGAAGCATCCACCACCCGGGAATACGGTAAGACCGAGGTCCAATGGGGAGAGAATTCGTTTGTCAATTTGGACTTGGGCGGTTCGTCGACGGTTTGGATGAGTCACGGAGATCGTGTGACTGGGTTGCCTTCGGGATTTACCGCGATTGCGACCTCTACGGACATTCCTTTCGCGGCGGTGGACAACCCAGAACGCCGGCATTGGGGTCTTCAGTTTCACCCGGAGGTGTTGCATACAGAAAATGGCGCGGAGATCTTGGCGGCCTTTCTGAGCCTATGTGAAGCCGAGTACACCTGGAGTATGGGCAGTTACTTGGAACACGCGGTTTCGCAACTGCGCGAGCAAGTAACCGACGGCAAAGTTCTGTGCGCTCTCTCTGGCGGCGTGGATTCCACCGTGACCGCTGCTCTGTTGGCGCGGGCGTTGGGCGATCGCACGGTGGCTGTCTTCGTTGACAACGGCCTACTGCGCCTGGATGAAGCAAGCGAGGTGGTGGAGCGTCTGGGGGATGGATTGGGGATTCCCTTGCGCGCAGTAGATGCCAGCGAGCGCTTTCTGTCCCAGCTCGCCGGGGTCGATGACCCGGAAACCAAACGCAAGATTATCGGCAAGACCTTTATTGATGTGTTCGAGGCAGAGGCTTCGGAGATCGAAGGGGTGCGCTATCTGGCGCAAGGAACTCTCTACCCGGATGTAATCGAGTCCACCGCGGTTACCGGGCCCGCCGTGGTGATCAAGAGTCACCACAATGTTGGCGGATTGCCCGAGCGGCTCAACTTTGAACTGGTCGAGCCGTTGCGTATGCTTTTTAAGGATGAAGTGCGGGAGCTAGGGCGGCAACTGGGAGTCCCAGAGGACTGGATTGCGCGTCACCCCTTTCCTGGGCCGGGGTTGGCAGTTCGGGTGTTGGGGGCGGTGGATCAGGAGCGATTGGATATTTTGCGCAAAGCTGACGCAATCTTTCGCCAAGAGTTAGCCGAATCAAGGTGGGAGGCACGGACCCAGCAAGCGTTTGTTGTGTTGCTGCCGGTACGCAGCGTCGGAGTTATGGGCGATTTTCGTACCTACGAAAACGTTGCCGCCCTGCGTGCGGTGGATACCCAGGACTTCATGACTGCCAACTGGACCCGTTTGCCCTACGACTTTCTCGACCGGGTGTCGGCGCGCATCGTCAACGAGGTTCAGGGGATCAATCGAGTAGTCTACGACATCACCAACAAGCCCCCGGGGACGATCGAATGGGAATAGGCACGATCGCAGGCCGGTGACCCAGACTCCAGAAGCACCCCCTCAGAACTCTTGGGTCGTCATTTCGCGGTCCGCATGTCACTTGTGCGATCAGATGGTGCAGGCCCTGGATCGAGAAGGGGCTGAATTTGGTCTCGAATATACGATCATCGACATCGATCAAGATCCAGAGTTGCAACGTCGTTTTAGCGACGTGGTTCCGGTGCTACTGCGCGATGGAATTCCGGTGGTCAAGATTCGGCTGGAACCAGGTGCGCTGAAAAGGCTGGTCTTGCGCCGTCGAGTTTGACTTGGTTCGACGTACTTCTGCCCTGACGGGTGGACCGTGCCTCGGTAGGCCGATTCCGGTTCACTCAGACCAAGTGAGGGCTGATGGTTGATGGTCGGTTCGATGTTGGTTGGCTGGCCTAGCGACCGAGCAACCCGGTTATTGCATGACCACCGGCGACAGCTTCTTGGGGTCGTGATTCAAGCGCTTGGCCAGTTTGTTCAACAGAGAATTGGACAAGGCTGCCGGATCTTGGTCTTCCGCGATCGGTAGCCAGCCACCTGCCATCATGCCGTGACCGCCGCCTTTTCCCTTTCTGCCGATGATCTGCTGCATTACGCGGCCCGCGTCTGCTCTGCGGTTGGTGGTTCGCAAAGACACGTAGAGGCGACCTTCATAGGCACCGGTCGTCAGCGCCCAAGTTCGTCCCTCCATACGCACCAGTAAGTCAGCCACCTCTGGAACAATGTCCGGTTGTGGTACCCAGTCGAGATGAGTGGCGATCAGAGTTTTCACCCCTCGCAAATCGTCCATCGCTCGATGCAGGGTGCGGAAATAGCTGATCGGCAGTCGAGGGTGTTGTATTTGTCCCAACGCAGCACTGTTGACCACCGGGAGCAGGCTTCGATAGAGCTCGCGATCGGCATCACTCGCTTCGCGGCCCAGCTCTCGGGTTTCGGAGCGGATCGCGTAGACAAGAGCGGTCGCCAGGTGGCGGCTAACGGGTACTTCGGCAGCTTCTAGATACTCTGCGGCGATGGTCGCTGAGGCACCGTAGTCTGGCCGTACGTCGACGGTGTGAACCGCTTTGGTCGTTCGCCGGAGCGGGTGATGATCGACCACCACGTCTGGCGATCGCGAGCCCGGCAGCATTGCGTTGCCAGCTCCGGGTTGGGCATCCACCAGGATGATTCGTGCGTAGTGATTCCAGTTGAGGTGGCGAACTCGACTCATGCGCATGCGCAGCACTCGAACCATCTCTTGGTTTTCGGCGCGGCCGATAATGCCGCCGTAGCCAACGGTGGCGCGAACTCCGTGGCTAGCACGCAGCAGGGATTGCATCGCCGCCGCGGTCGCGATGGCGTCGGGGTCCGGGTTATCGTGGGTCAGAATCAGCCAGCGATGCGGACCTCGGCGTCTACGAGTCGCCGAAACCAGCGACGCGAGTGAGTCAAGAAAGTGAATGGTCTCTGTTCGAGTCGTTGACACCGATGAATTGTACGGGATTCGACCGTGTCATCGAACGCCGAGATTGGTACCATCGCCGCGACAAGGAGATCTAGGTGATTGAAGAACTATTCCACATCGGCCGACTGAGTATCAGCCCCTTCGGCATCATGATGATGCTGGCTTTCTTGGCGGCATATTGGCAGCTCAGTAGGGGCTTGAAGTCGCGCGGACAGGGGAACGAAGAGGACGCCAGTGCGTTGCTCTTGGCCGCCGGAGTTGGCGGTATTCTGGGCGCCAAGATCTACTACGCGATCCTTTACGGAGACCCGGCGCTGCTGCTCAGTAGAGCCGGCTTGGTTTGGTACGGAGGCTTTCTGCTCGGAGCGTTGGCAGTGTGGCTTACCGCCCGACGCCGCAAGCTGGGTACCGCTCACGTTGCAGATAGCGCGGCGCTTGGTCTAGCTCTGGGCTATGCGGTGGGTCGCATCGGCTGCTTTCTGGTCGGCGATGACTACGGTGTACCCACTTCGCTGCCCTGGGGCGTTTCTTTTCCGGTGGGTCTACCTCCGACTACCGCCGGAGCATTGAGGCAGGCATTTAACCTGCCGATTGAAGGGGCTGCGTCTGATCTAATTCGGGTTCACCCGACGCAGTTGTACGAAACCCTGAGCGCTGGAGCGATTTGGTTTTGGGGCCGCCGAAAGTTTGTCTCATGGCGCCCGGGTTTGACCGCCATCGCGGTTTTCTTGTTGCTCGCGATCGAGCGTTTCTTGGTGGAGTTTCTGCGTGCCAAAGACGATCGCTTTTTTGGCGGACTGACCTTGGCCCAGATCATCAGCTTGATTGTGATCGTTTTCTTGCTGTTCTTGTGGAAGCAGATGGCATCGAATTCTATTGATCAACCAGATCGTTCCTAACTCTAGCGATGCCCTGGATGGCGGCGTTCTTGCCATAGGGGGATGGGATCCCACCGGTTCAGCGGGGGTTGCCCGAGATCTGTTGACCGCCCGCGAGTGGGATGTCCCAGCTTCCGGGGTGATCACTTCGATCGTGATCCAAGACTCGCTGCAAGTACATCGAGTCGTCGCCCTAGACCGTCGAGATGTCCTACAGCAGTTGCAGATGGTGACCGAGGATATTCCTTTTGCAGTCTGGAAGGTCGGTGTCGTTCCTAACCTGGAGATCGCGAACTTGATTCTCGAAATGGCTGCGGTGGCAGACGTCGACCTGGTGGTCGATCCCGTATTGTGGAGTGGCGATGGCACCTTGTTGGTTCCCGAAGCCGATTGGGATGGGCTGCGGCGTCTGTTGGCGATAGCCTCGATCTCGACTCCGAACTACGGCGAGGCGAAGGCGCTTGCCGGGAGCGACACCTCCGCTGCACAGTTGGCGGTAACTTTGGCGCCGGAGTCCGGTTGGTGCGTGGTTACCGGGGGTGATTCGTCGACCGATGAGGTGGTCGTCGATTGGGCCTCCGACGGCGCTGACGCGTTGCCCATTGAGCGTCCGCGAGTGAAGGCTGGCTGGGTGCGCGGAACCGGCTGTGCGATGGGTTCAGCGATTGCCGCGCAGCTAGCCCGAGGAAGTTCACCCTTGGACTCGATCCGCGGCAGCGGAGACTGGCTTGCAGGGCGACTTTCTGAAGTTAGGTCGATCGGATCTGGAGGAGCGAGGCTGTGGTGAATGACTGGGATCCAAAATCTGTGCTTGTAGGTAAGAAACCTATGACTAGTCCGGAACTTCTGGTGATCGGCGCGGGCCCCACGGGGATTGCGATTGGCGCAGAGGCGCGACGCCGTGGAGTGTCGCCGCTGCTGATCGATAGTGGTCCAGCGCTAGCCAGTGTCTTGGCGTTTCCCACCAATATGCAGTTTTTCACCACTACTGATCTCTTGGAGATTGCCGGGGTGCCGTTCTCGATCCCCGAAGCCAAACCCGATCGGCGGCAGGCCGTCACCTACTACCACTCGGTAATCCGTCAATATCAACTGCCGATCGCCAGCCACCGTCGGGTTACCTCGATTGAAAAGGTAGACGAGCACCAGTTTCGTGTTCGGGCGACCACCGATGCAGGGGAGGAGGTGTTCAACGCCCCCTACGTCGCGGTGGCGATGGGCTATTTCGAGTTTCCGCGTAGCCTTGGGGTGCCGGGAGAAGACCTTCCTTGGGTCCACAGCCGTTACTTGGAGCCCTATCGTCATTTCGGCGAGCGGGTCTTGGTGGTCGGCGGAGGGAATTCAGCTGCGGAAACCGCGCTCGATCTGTGGCGCGCGGGTGCAGAAGTGACGCTGGTTCATCGCGGTCCTTCGATTAAGCCGACGGTCAAGTATTGGTTGAAACCCGACTTCGATAATCGCGTCGAAGAAGGTTCCGTGACCGCTCTTTACCAAAGTAGGGTGTGTTCGTTTGAGGACGGTGGTTGGGTGCAACTCGAGACTCCGAATGGGGTTCGAGATCTGAAAGCGGATGCTGCCTACGTACTGGTCGGATATCAGCCAAAGATGGACCTTTTTTCTGACGTTGGGGTAATAATCGACGAGGAGACCCTGGTTCCAACGGTTGATTCAGGGACTTGTGAAAGCAATGTTCCAGGCTTGTACATTGCTGGTTCTTTGCGGGCAGGATTGGATACCAATCGAATCTTCATCGAAAACTCCAGAGAACACGCGGTGCGTATCGCGCAACAGGTGGCTGGCAAACTCGATCGCTAATCCGGTACGCACCTTGCTATGTAGGCTCAGGGTGAGACACGCAAATGACCACCAACAGGTGACGGAGAAGAAAACCATGCGTTTACAACCTCTCAAGAGTTCCCTCGCACTAACGACAGCAATAGCACTGAGCCTGGCGCCGCTCGCCGCCCAGGACAGCCTTCCCGGGGTGTTTGGCGATGTGATTGATGTCCGGGTGGTGAATCTGGAAGTGGTGGTGATCGATGAAGACGGCAACCGAGTACCGGACTTACCCGTGGAGGATTTTCGCCTAGAGATCGACGGCGAGCAGTATCCGATCGAATTTTTTAATGAGGTCCGAGCTGGCATCGCGATCGACAAAGAGGATTCAGGATCTTCAGTTCCAGGCGTGGCCCCGGGGCATCCAGTTGGCACCAGTTATCTGGTTTTTGTCGACAGTTTCTTCACTCTGCCGCGGGATCGGGATACGGTGATTGACGCTCTTGCCGAGGACCTTGGCTTGCTCGCTCCCGAGGACCGGGTCGCGGTGGTTTCTTGGAACGGACGAACACCGGAAATGATCTCTTCGTGGAGTCAATCTCAAACGGAGATTCAAGCCGCCTTGGGGCAGGCCAAGGAGCTTCAAGCGATGGGGCTGCAGCGGTTGGCAGAGAAGAAACGATTTGATTTTGATGGTTTCCTCTTGGAGAGCCAGCGCTTCCGAGAGGGCGGATTCGAGCTGAATGCAGAGTCGATTGGTGTTGGTGGAGGCAGCAATCGAGGGGTGTTTGGGCTTTCCGGTTTTCTCTCCGATATGACCCCCGAGGAGCGCTTCTATGCGTCTCTGCTAGCAGGACATGTTGAACGCTCGGTTAGGGCCGCCGCATCTACCTTGAGAAGCTTTGCAACTCCACCCGGCCGCAAGGTTATGGTGTTGTTGATGGGCGGTTGGCCGTTTTTGCCTGGCCAGTTTGCGGTCGCCGACAGCAATCGTTTGGTCTACGACTGGGGGCGTTCCGGATCGCCGGGAGATCTGTTCCGTGACTTGACGGATACCGCCAATCGACTCGGCTATACCATCTATCCGGTCGATGTTGAGGGGCTCTCGCAGAGTTTACCCGATGCAAGTCAGCGGTCGTCTTTCGTAGCGGCTCGCGGGCAGAGATCTTCGTTCTTGCGCGAACGTGAGGTCCATAGTTCTCTCGCTTTTATTGCCAGTGAGACCGGTGGCGAGGCGTACTTCAATTCTCAACGCCGCTTAGCTCTAGAACGAATTTTTGCCGATACGCGTTCGTATTATTGGCTCGGTTTTTCTCCCACCTGGAAGGGAGATGACACGGTACGCGATGTTCGGGTGACGGTCTCGCGACCGGGCTTGTCGGTGCGCATGCGCAAGGACTATCTTGACTTGTCGCGCAAGGCGGAAACGACGATGGCGGTGGAAGGTGCCCTGATGTTTGGCGTTCCGTTGCCGGGGGCCCGCCTTGATCTTGATTTTGGTGTACCCGAGCGCGCCGGACGGGGCAAGGTCCATGTACCTTTAGAGGTGTCGATTCCGATGAGCCGTGTAGCTTTTTTGCCGACCGGTCAAGGTGATGAACTTGCTGCTAATTTGGAGTTGCGTATTGCGGTGATTGACCAGGGTGGTAATCAGGCCGACATCCCTGTCATTCCAATTGAATTGAAGGGCCGCGGAACTCCCACAGAGGAAGACAAGTTCATCTACGAAACCAGCTTGGAAATGCGCCGCCAACGACACGAAGTGGTGGTGGCGGTCTATGATCCAACCAGTGGTACGATGATTTCTGGTTCTGCGGAGATCACTCCTTAGACCTTAAGAATCATCTACTTTTGAAGGGCCGCTACGGACGTTCGGTTTTGTAGTTGGTCGTCTTTTGGAAACGAAGAACACCCATGACCCCAACCCTCCGATCAGGGGTCCTCGCTTTGCTTGCGGTCGCTGCGTTGGCGCCGCAGGGATGGTCGCAGGATTCGGAAGCTAGTCAAGATTCCACGCAGGCTGTGGTGGCTGCTGATTCCGTGGAGGTGCTCGCGCCTCTGGATGCAGAAGAATCCGAGGTAACTGAGGCAGCCACCGGGGAATCTGAGCTTGACGACACCAGTCAATTTTCAGAGAGCGTCGACGTCACAGTGGTTAATGTCGACGTGCGGGTGACCGATAAGGACGGCAAGCGGATCCTCGGTCTGACTCGAGACGACTTTCGTTTGTTTGAAGACAACCGGCCAGTTCAAGTGACCAATTTCTTTGCCGTGGAAGCTGGCTTGAAGCAATCCAATACTGACATTGTCGCTGCTGATCCGACGGTCGAGGCTCAACCGGGCGAAAAACTGGACCTACCCCTCAATCTGGTGGTTTACGTTGACAACTTCAATATTCGACCCTACAACCGGAATCGGGTCTTTCGAAAGTTACGCGAATTTTTGCAGACCCAGTTGCGGGACGACGACATTGTCATGCTGGTTTCCTATGACCGGACGCTGCATGTGCAGTCGCCGTTTAGTACCGATCGAGATCTGCTGTTCGCCAAACTCTTGGAATTGGAGCGTTACACCGGACACGCGGTGACCGCCGATTCCGATCGTCGGCAGGTGATGCGTGATATCGAAGAAGCGCAGAGCGAAAGCCAGGCGACGATTTCGGTCCAAACCTATGCTGAGTCGACGTTCAGTGACTTGCGCTTCAGTATCCGGGCACTCAACGACTTTGTCAGTCAGCTCGCAGGAGTGCGGGGTCGCAGAGCGATCTTGCACGTCAGCGATGGCATACCGATGCGGGCAGCGGAATCAGCTTTCTACGCTCTACAGCAGAAGTACAGTGCCAGTCCGGTGCAATTGCGGGCAATGGATTTCGACGCCACCCGTGAGTTCCGTGCTTTGGCTGCTAACGCTTCGGCAAACGGAGTCACTTTTTACACCATCGACGCCGCCGGGTTACGACCCTACGCTGGCGCCAGCGTCCAGACCAGAACTGGCGGGCAGGCAGGACTGGGGGGCTTTGTCGATAGCATCTACATTATGAATCATCAGCAGCCGTTACGTTTCTTGGCGGACCAGACCGGTGGTTTTGCAATCCTCAACACCAACAACGTTGGCCCTGGGCTTGCGCGGGTGCGGCAAGATTTCGATAACTATTACTCGCTGGGGTATACACCTGCTGGTGCGGTGTCAGGGCGCGGGCATCGGATCAAGGTGGAGATCCCTGAGCGCAAGAAACTGGTGATCCGCCACCGCGAGAGCTACCGGGAACAGACGGTGGCCGAGCGAGTCGAGGACGAAACCTTGGCAACTCTTCGCTTTGGGCTTCAGGACAACCCGTTTGGCGCAAAGTTGGCCTTTGAAGAAATGCGGCTGCGCGACGATGGGCTTTTCGATGTGGTGGTTTGGCTGCAGATTCCGGTCTCCAAGATGACTCTGATTCCCACCGAGGATACCCATCGAGGACGCTTGACGGTCTACGTTTCCGCCCTCGACGAAGAGGGTGGGGTGAGTGACGTCGCCGATCTGGACGTCCCGGTGGAGTTGCCGAGCGAAGAAATCAATCGATTGCTGGAGTTGGACTATCCCTATCGCTTGGAAATGAGAATGCGACCGGGCGCACATCGAGTCGCGGTCGGCATCCGGGACGAGCTAGGAGCGAAGAGTAGCTACCTGGCTCAAGACTTAATTGTTCGGAGTTTCCCGTGATCGTCTCCGAAACGCATCGAGCTGAGCAAGGAGTGGACTGGTGAGACTCGGAGCGTGGTCCGCAGTGGGCAAGCTAGGTGCCTCGTTCGCTCAGGTGATCGCTGGTGAGTGGCAAGAAGTGCGCAGTGAGATGCGCCATTCGGCCAAGGTCAGTGTCGGAGCGATCCTGACTATTGCGGCTGGATTTGCGTTTCTGGTGGTCGCGTTGAGCGCCTTCATGCTCGCAGCGGTGGAGCTGATTTTTTCCATCCTCCCAAGATGGGCTTCTTTCCTGGGAGTGGGGGTTGGGTTTGCAGTTCTGGCGGTGCTCCTGATCTGGGTCGGTCGTAGGCGGCTCAAGAACGTGGAGACTCCCAAAACCTTGGTCAAGCGTCGTTGGACTGAGCATCGCAGTTGGATGCGTAAGCAACTGGGCAAAGATGAGGCGCCGCGACTCGAAGAATAACTCTCTGGTCGAGGTGCGGGGTCGCTTTGAAGAGGCTCTCGACTCCTTGCGACAAACACTCGACCATGATTCTGGCGTGCTCTGGAAGACCGGGGCTTGGACCGGGCTAGCGGTGGCACTCGCGGTCGGTTTTGTCACCGCTCGCAAGGCGCGCGGCCTCGGTGATCTGACGGACGCTTCAGGGACGAGGACGCTTGAACACCATCGCGATGTTGTCGGTGGCGCCGCTCTTGAAGTTGACCGAGGTGATCGAGATTAGTTCCCAGCCTTCTTCACCCAAGACATTCAACTCGCGGGCCGCTTCCGGGTCGAGTCGGTAGTTTTCACTACGGATGTTGATGATTTTGTACTCCCATTGAGTCATCACACACACTCCTTGCCGTCGATAGCAGTATGGCGAACAACGGTCCAGGTCATTCTATTTGAACCGTTTAGCTGGAGCCAGAGAGCCAGCAGAACAGTGCGTGGGATAGGCACTACGAGATTGGTGTTGAACGATAGATCCTGATCTCGAACTATCGAGTGCTGGATGCCTTCAGGTTGCTTTGAACCGAGGCTTACCCGTACTTCTGAGTTTCATGGCTCTGCGGTCGCCCACCGGCTTGGACCCGCACTACGGCCCCTAGCGAAAGCTGCCATCGCTCCGCCAGCGAGGCGCCGTTGAGTGCCAGTTCCAAGGTGCCCCGCGATCCGCGCAGAAAACCCGGTCGCCCGTCCGGGAGTTCCTGGTAGTGGTCCACTCGACGACAGATCGGGCGATCGTCTACCCAAGTGCAGATCTTGCTAGGCAGAGTGTTCAGCCAGGAATCGGGAATGTTGGTGGTGGCATTGCCGAATCGATCGATGTGCATCACTGTGCCCTCGATCCAAGTGTCGGAACGTGCGAGGCGGACTGGGTCTAGGGTCACCGGCTGCCTCGCTGGCGCACCGAGGGAGTCCACTTCTAAGCCTTGAGCGATGGCGGCTGCCAGCGGGCGAAACGGTCGCGTCCATGAAAAGTGGCTCTGGCGTGATCCAGATAGAGGTCGGGCCGGTTGACGGCGATCACGGTCAGGCCGCCAAGGTAGGGGGTTAGCACTCCGTTGTCGGGGCCCAGAAACCGACCCTGGGAGTGCTCCAGCGCCAGGATCTGTCGTTCGCTTCCGACCCCCGGGTCGACCACTACGGTGTGGACCGTGTGGCCAGGATAGTAAGGCACCGCCCCGGCGAGCAAATAGCTTGCCTGCTGTACGTTTCCTGGCGAGACCCGGTGTGAGATATCGATGATCTGCACGGAGGCCAGGCGAGAAAGTAATACACCTTTGATCGCCGCCACGTACTCATTGTCGGTGCCGAAGTCGGTAGTAAGAGTGATGATCGGGTGCGTCACGGTTTCGTGATCGGTCCTGGGCTCAGGCCGTTTTGACGATGGCATCAAGATACCAGGCAAGCCAGCAGTCTTGTTGCCAGCCCAGCTACCACCTCCAGCACGGTAATATTTGATCATGGGCCGAGATGTGAACAGCCTCCCACAAAGTAGCCAACAAGACGCTTGTGAGCAGGGTCTGATCTTATTTACCAAACCGGCAACCGTTAAGCAGGTTAAGACGCGCCTAGCTGCCGCTCTTACGCTGAATGAGCGCCAAACTCTGCACGCCGCGATGAGATCGGATGTTTTGTCCGAAACTGCCAGCGCGCAATGGCGGACGTTGATCGGTTGGGACCCGGGCGGTGGCGGGGATCCTGATTTGAAACTACCCTCGTTGACCCAATCGGGCGAGGATCTTGGCAAGCGGTTGGAGAACGCGCTGTGTGCCGGTCAGCGGCATTGGCAGCGGGTCGCGATCGTCGGCAGCGACCATCCAGAACTCGAACGCCGGCAGATCGGGCTGGCGTTCGACCAACTGAAAAACGGCGCAGATTTGGTCTTAGGCCCGGCCACCGACGGAGGGTTCTATTTGATCGCGACGCGCCGAGAGACGATAGTCGATGGTTTGTTGGAGGGTGTCCGCTGGAGCGAAGAAAGCGTGCTGAGCACGGTGGTGGCATCGGCACAGCACCGTCGACTCGACACTCGATTGATCGAGAAACTCTCGGATGTCGATACGCCGGGAGATTTGCAGCGTTTGGTTTTCCGCCTGAAAGACGATCTGCAACGATGTCCGGCGACTAGAGCGGCTCTGGAAGCGATGGGGCGACTCGTTCCGCGTGGAGCCGCACGGTCACAGACCATGGCTTGAGATGGCGATGCGAGTGATCACAATAGAAGAGGCTCGTCGCTACGACTCGGAAGTGCAAGCGCTCGGGGTTAGCGGACTAGTGCTGATGGAAAACGCCTGCGGTGTTGCCAGCGAGTGGGTTCAGCAAGTGGCGCCCTCAGGGCCGTTGCTGATTCTCTGCGGGCCGGGAAACAACGGGGGCGATGGCTTGGGTATTGCGCGGCGCTTGCATGTCGCTGGGCGCGAACTGGTAGTGGCTCTTGGGCAAGCTCCCGGGAGCGGGGACGCCAAGACTCAGTATCAACGCTGCTTGGAGCACGGGCTCACGCCACGCATCAGCCCGGAATTGGAACTGTCTTCTTGGATAGCAACGGACGAGAAAACTTGGGTGGTGGACGCGATGTTTGGCACCGGTCTAAGTCGGCCGTTGCAACCGCCTTGGAGCACTTGGGTGGCAGAGATTGCGGGCAACCAAGTGGAGGGGAGGATCCGTGGCGTGCTGGCTATCGATTTACCCAGTGGTACCCGTGCCGATCGGGCGATTTCTCCCGCACCTCAAGTCCTTGCCGACGCAACGATTACTTTTGTCGCGGAGAAGCCGGCTTGCTTGTTGTCGCCCAATGCCGAATCTTGTGGAGCGGTCACCCCAGCCGAGATCGGTGTCGACCCGACGGAGGTTTTGGGCGTGCCAACAGTAGAGCGCCTCACCGAGGATCAGATTGTCGACCTTGTCCCCACTCGATCGCCAGGGGCTCACAAGGGGACCTTTGGTCATCTCATGGTGGTTGGCGGCAGTCGGGGTATGAGTGGCGCTCCGAGCCTGACCGCCCGAGCTGGGTTGCGTTCTGGCGTCGGCATGGTGACGGTGGCGGCGCCGGGACCGCTGGCGGATCGCATCGACATCATGGTGCCGGAAGCGACGACGCTGAGTTTGGCCTGTGATTGTTCGGAGAACTTCGCCATTGATGCGATCGACGAGATCTTGGAGCGAATCGAGACGTTTGAGGCGTTGGCCCTAGGTCCGGGCTTGGGAGCCGCTGGGGTTGCCCGAGAAGTGGCGCGACAGCTGGTCCTGGGTAGCGAGTTGCCGTTGGTATTGGATGCCGATGGCCTGAATGCTTTTGCTGGACGTTTGCAGGAGCTCAGCGATCGCCAAGGGGCGACCGTATTGACCCCGCATCCGGGCGAGCTTGCCCGACTCTTGGACTGTGATCTGGAGCAGGTGCTGGTCGATCCTCTCGACTGTACTCGAGAGGCGGTACAGCTTTGTGGTCAGGTTGTGGTGTTGAAAGGGGCTGGCACGGTGATCGGAGCTCCCGGGTCGAGTCTGCAAATCGTGCGCGCCGGTAACTCGGGGATGGCAACCGCTGGAAGTGGCGATGTCCTGACCGGGATCGTCGGTTCTCTGCTAGCTCAGGGATTATCGGCCTTGGATGCCGCTCGGGTCGCGGTTTGGGTGCACGCGGTGGCAGGTGCCGAGGCTGCCGATCTTCGTTCTGAGGCAGGTTGATCGCCGGCGATCTGGTTGACGCTTTGAGTCGGGTTTGGCAACGGTTCGAGAACTGATGGCGGAGTCTCTAGCCGAAACGATGGTCTCTCCCAGTCTCGATCGAACGCTGGAGATCGCCCGTACTCTAGGCAACCAGTTGATCGATGGCGATGTGGTGTTGCTCTACGGCGAGTTGGGTTCTGGGAAGACAGTGTTTGCTCAAGGGCTCGCCGAAGCGCATGGTGTACCAGGGTCGGAGGTGCAGTCTCCAACTTACACCTTAATCCACGAATACCGTGTCGATCGGCAGGGAGTGCCAACGGTCATTCACATCGACCTATACCGCTTGGACGCTGAAGAGATAGAGTTGCTGGGGATGGATGAGCTACTGGCTGGTCCGGCGATAAAAATCGTGGAATGGGCTGATCGACTGGGCTGGCAACCAGAAGATGCTTGGATCGTGCGCATCACACAGGTGGCAGCCGATCAGCGCGAGATCAAAATTGAACGAACAAGACCACCGGGCAGTACTGATGTCTGATCAAGGCTGAGAGTGGGACAAACGGCGGCTCAGACCGCCACTGAGATTGACAGCACGGTGGGTAAAAGGAGCAGAGATGGAAATTAGCAAGGTCGGTGTATTGGGTTGTGGGCTGATGGGATCGGGAATCGCCGAAGTTTGCGCTCGGGCGGGACTGGACACCACGGTTCGCGAAGTGAACCAGGAGTTTCTCGACAAGGGTATGGCCAAACTGAGCGGCTCGCTGGAGCGTGCTGTGGGCAAGGGCAAACTCTCCGAGGAGGACCGCGACGCGACGCTGGCCCGACTTCAGGGCACCACCGAGGTTGCGGATCTCGCCGATTGTGATTTGGTGATCGAAGCGATCATCGAGAACGTTGACGAAAAGGCGAAAATCTTTGCTGCCGTCGACCAGGTGATCAAAGAGGACGCGATCTACGCGTCCAATACTTCTTCGCTGACCATTACGCAATTGGCGATGTCGACCCAGCGGCCGGAGCGCTTTGTCGGACTGCACTTTTTCAATCCGGTTCCGGTGATGAAGCTGGTCGAAGTGGTGCAGACCATCCTGACCTCGGACCAGGTCGTCGAGTCAGCGCATGCCTTCGCCGAGGCGATTGGCAAGCAGCCGGTGGCTTGCAAAGACAACTCGGGGTTCATCGTCAATCGACTCTTGGTGCCTTACTTGCTCGATGCAATTCGTGCTTTGGAAGAGGGCGTGGGGTCGGTCGAAGACATAGACAAAGGAATGCAATTGGGTTGCGGCTATCCCATGGGGCCATTCACCCTGCTCGACTTTGTCGGTCTCGATACCACCCTGTACATTGGCAACATTATGTTTGAGGAATATCGCGAGAAGCGGTTTGCTCCGCCTCCCTTGCTCAAGCAGATGGTGGCCGCCGGACGTCTGGGGCGTAAAAGCGGTCGAGGCTTTTATGATTACCAACGTTAAGCTCTGATGACCGCTTTCTCGGCATACCGGCAAGCTCGATGACCACCGCCGTCAGCACGGTGCAGGCTGAGGTCGATCTCGGCAACCGTGGACTTGAGTCGCTGTACGGTCCCAAGGATCGTAACTTACGTCTCTTGGAGGAGAAGTTGGAGGTAGAACTCAACGCTCGTGGCAGCGTCTTGCATCTGGGCGGCAACGCTGATGCGGTGGCCAGTGCGGTGGAATTCTTTTCCAGCGTGGGTCAGCTTTTGTCCGCCGGTTTCGAATTTCGTGACGAAGACATCACTACCGCGTTGAGCACCCATCAACAACAACCTGGATTGTCTCTGCAGTCGGTTTTTCTCGGTGACGGTTTGGTACACGCGGCGCGGCGTTATGTGCGACCGCGGACGGTTAACCAACACCGCTACCTGCAAGCGATGGCGGAGAACGACTTGGTGGTCTCGATCGGACCAGCGGGTACTGGTAAGACCTACCTAGCGGTGGCGATGGCCGCGGCCTTGCTTAGGGAGAAGCAGATTTCTCGACTGGTGTTGGCTCGCCCCGCGGTTGAGGCGGGGGAGAAGTTGGGTTTCTTGCCCGGAGATCTGGTGGAGAAGGTCAACCCTTATCTGCGTCCACTCTACGACGCGCTCTACGACATCATCGGCTTCGATCAAGTCAGTAAGATGATTGAACGCGGTGTAATCGAGGTGGCACCGATTGCCTTCATGCGCGGTCGCACCTTGAATGACAGCTTTGTAATTTTGGATGAAGCGCAAAACACCACGCCAGAACAGATGAAGATGTTTCTCACCCGAATCGGGTTTGGCTCAAGGGCAGTGGTCAACGGCGATATCACCCAAGTGGATCTACCGCGGCCTGATCGCTCTGGTCTTCGCGACGCTGAGAGAGTCTTGAGTGGTATCCAAGGGGTCGAATTCCTCTATTTTGAACCACAGGACGTGGTGCGTCATCGACTGGTGCAGCGGATTATCAACGCCTACGAGGCGCATGACAATGGCTGAGCAGAAGAAGTCCGAACAGAGAAAACAAACGGTGCGCGTGGTCACAGGGGGCACCTCTGGCTGGTTGGCCAAGCTGTCGGAGCATCAAGGCCGGATTTGGGCTCAGTTGTTGCGCCAACCGGCGCTTTGGGGGCTGGTGGTCCTGGTTGCCGGGCTTGTGAGTGATCCTCGATTGGCCACCGGGCTGGCTCGCAGAGCGCAAGGAGCGGAGGAGATTGCCACGCGCGACTATGTGGCGACCCGGGATCTGCTGCTGCTGGATAGCGAGACGACTTCGGCGCGGCGGCGCCAAGCGCGCGATGAAGTGCTCCCGGTCTACGATCGAGATCTTGCGCTGGAGCGCGATTTGGATGCCTCGCTGGCACGGCTCTTTGAGGCCGGTCGGGGGATTATCGAGAGTGGTTCTGAAGATACCGAAGAAGCCCGCCAGGCACTGGTGCAAGCCGCCCAATTACAGAGTGACGATGCGGCGATCGATTTATTTTTTGAGCGCGAGTTTTCGCCTGAGTTGGAGGACCGGATCCGCGGCTTGGCGAGCGATGTGTTTTCCACTGGCGTGGTTGCCAACAAGGCCTCGTTGTTGGAACTCCGGTCGACAGGAGTGGAGTTACGCAACGTCTCGGACGATCAAGAACAGCACGTAGTCGACCTGTTTGACGTCCGGGAGTACCCGGATGAGGTCGCCGAGTTCGTGCGCGGTCGAGAGCGTTCTTGGCCCGGCCTCAGCTCGCAAAATCGCTCTGTCCTGACCGCCTGGATGATGCGGAATCTTTCTCCCAATTGGATTCCTAACCGAGCCGAAACCCAGAGACGCCAACAGGAGGCGGCTGAGGAAGTGGCTGAGGTCTATCGCCAGATTGCCACCGGACAAGTCATCGTGCGTCGCGGCGACCGGATCGGCACAACCGCGGCGGAAGCCTTGGGTCAACTGGCTCCCAGTGGCTGGAGCTGGGCGATGGGCAAGATCTTGCTGGGACGGATTCTGCTGATCAGTCTGGTGATGTGGTTGCTTTGGGTGGCCCTGGAACGCATGGAGTTTCCCACCAAGTCGCGTCGCCGGCTGTTTTGTGAAGCGGCGTTGCTTTTGTCCGTGGCCTTGATGCTGACCCGCTTGGGTTTAGTTTTGGCGGAAGCCTTGGCGATGCGAGGTTCTAACGCTCCGTTCAACTCCTCGCTGGCCTATACCTTTGGTGTGCCGGTTGCCAGCTTGGCGTTAACAGCATCTCTTTTGTATCGGCGGGAAATTGGCGGATTACTGGGGTTGGTGTACGCCTTAATTCTGGGTGTTTCGGTGACCAATTCTGGACTCGAAGTCTTGGTCTACGCCGCTGCTGGATCGTTTACCGCGACCTTCGCCGTCGAACGGACTGCACTCAAGCACCGGGGCACCTTGCTGCGCTTGGGGCTGATTATCGCTGCAGCCCAGGTGGCGGTGGTGTTGATGCTGTTTACCTTGTCCGACAAGCAGACTTCGCTCGCTGAGTTGGCCTGGTTTGCCACTTGTGCTTTGGCTTCTGGGCTTTTGGCCGGTGCTTCGGCGAGCTTTGTCATGCCGATCTTGGAGCCGTTGTTGGGGATCACCACCGACTTGCGTCTGGTGGAACTCTCCAACACTAACTTGCCGGTGCTTCGCCGCTTGGCGTTCGACGCACCGGGTACCTTTCAGCACTCGATGATGGTGGCAAATCTGGCCAAGGCGGGTTGCGAGGCGATCGGTGCTGATGCCGTGTTGGCTCATACCGCCGGCCTTTACCACGACATCGGCAAGTCCTACCGGCCCGAGTACTTCATCGAGAATCAAGCCGGCGAGCGCAATCGTCATGATCAATTGTCGCCCAACATGAGTGCCTTGATTCTCATTAGTCACGTCAAAGACGGCGTCAAACTGGGTCGACAACATCGTTTGCCGCAGCCGTTGATCGACGGCATCGAACAGCATCACGGTACCCGTCGGATCAACTTCTTCTACCGCAAAGCACAGGAACAAGGTGGAGAAGTGGCGGAAGCTGACTTTCGCTATCCGGGCCCCCGTCCGAGGAGCCGGGTGATGGGGGTTCTGATGCTGGCAGACGGGATTGAGGCAGCCAGCCGCAGTTTGCAGGACCCGTCTTTGGACACTCTGCGTTCGGTGGTTGATCGAATCACCGATGACGCGGTTCAGGACGGACAGTTGGATGAAACCCAATTGACCCTGGCCGACTTGAGTCAGGTACGTGACGCGTTCTTCTATCTACTGTCGAATATTTTTCACCGAAGGGTGGAGTATCCAGGCTTCAAGTTCGAGCGTGACCAATCTGGCAATCGAGGCTCAGAGACAGTGCTCGACGATCTGTCAGCTCACGGCAACACCGATTTAGGGCAGCGGTGATCGTCGCTCGTTCAACGGGTGCCCGCCAAACCAAAACCGTGTGCAGCAGCGCTGATTCTTTGGATTGGGATCTCACCGCAGAAGATCTCCAGAGTGAGCTTTCGTTCGCGGGCGGGGATATTCGGATTTCTCAGGCTGTGCTCGGCTACCGCTCAGACGTTGGCCCCGAGGCTTTGGCGGTCTGGCTAGCAACCCTGCTGGCCGCTGAATTTCAAGATGGCGGTCCGGTTGCCATTGCCTTGCTTGCGGACACCGAAGTTGCCGATCTCAATCGTCAGTTTCGCGGTTGTGACACCGCAACCGATGTACTGTCCTTTCCTGGAGATCCAACCGCACCGGAGTCCGTTCTGGGAGACATTGCAATCTCGCTGGATACCGCCGCACGGCAGGCCCAAGAACAAGAACATTCGTTACACACCGAGTTGAAGTACCTGATCCTGCACGGGCTGATCCATTGCCTTGGTCACGACCATGACAGTGATGACGGAGAAATGAACCGTCTTGAATTGTCCTTGCGGGATCGTTGGCTTATCCAATCTGGGAGGACGTCCGGTGACCGACCCAGTTGAACCTCGGTTTGGCAGCGTCGCCTTGGTCGGACGTCCCAACGCTGGCAAGTCGACGCTGCTCAACGCTTTGTTGGGCCGCAAGGCGGCGATTGTCTCCGACAAACCGCAGACCACGCGCCATCTGTTGCGTGGAGTGTTAACCGAGGGACAACAACAAGCACTGTTGTTTGATACCCCAGGCTTTCACCGTCCGCTGCATCGGATGAACCGACAGATGATGCGCATCGCCGAGGACACTCTGCGCCGAGCGGATCTGGTGGCGTTGGTGGTCGATGCCGCGGTGGCGTTTGGCGGCGGCGACTCTTACTTGCTGGAAGCTGTGGCCAAGACCGCCAATCCCAAGATCGTAATCCTCAACAAGGTCGACCGAGCGGCAAAACCGGGGCTACTACCGCGTATCGAGCGCTACGCTGCCGCTGAGGGTGTCAGCGATGTAATTCCGCTCAGTGCGCTGACCGGCGATGGTGTGGGGAAACTCAAAGAGATTCTGTTCAGCCACCTGCCGGTGGCACCTCCGGCGTTTTCGGCCGACAGCGAGCCGGAGCTCAAGCTGCACTATGAAATCGCCGAACGGATCCGAGAACAAATGCTCGCTAATACCCGCGATGAGTTGGCTTTCACCACCGCGGTGCGCATCGAGCAGGTCGAACGGGACGGGAACCTGACCCGAATCATGGCCACCATTCTCGCCGAGCGCGATAACCATCGAAAGATCTTGATCGGCAAGGGGGGGTCAATGGTTCGAGAGATCGGCACCGCGGCACGCATCGAGTTGGAAAAACTGCTCGATACCAAGGTCTACTTGGACCTACACGTCAGAGTGGAACCGGGATGGCGGGAAAAGGAGAGCATCCTTTCCTCTCTAGAGCCGGATCTTCCGGGTGTCAGGTAGACTCTATATAAATCCTTTACGGTCAGCAACTTAGGTCGCTGTTTGCGAGTGGCTTTCAAAGGGCTTTGTGCTACCATCGGCCGATGGTAGCGACCCCACAAACTCGCTCAAGCGTCGTTAGAGACCGAGTTCGACGTTTAGCCAGACGTCGGGCGCGGGCGCTCTTGTCCCGGCTACTGGACAAGGTTCGTCCGGAAGACGCAGCCTTGGCGCTGGCAGGCCTGCCGCCTGCAGAGCAGGACTTTGTATTTCAGGTTCTGCGCACCGATTATCCCGACAGCATTGGCGAGTTCGTGACCACTCTGGATCCCTCGGAAAGGTTGTCGCTGCTTGAGGACCTGCCGAGAGAGAGTGTGGCGGCGATCTTGGGGTCGATGGCGGTCAATGACGCTGTCGCGGTGGTTGAAGATTTGCCTGACGCTCTGCGTGAGGAGATTCTGGAGAGTGGATCGATCGGCGAGTTGAGCGAGGTCCAGGAGCAACTCGACTACGCCGAAGACTCGGCCGGGCGGATCATGGACGCTGAGTTCTTCGCTCTGGCGGCAGAGCAAAGCGTCGCTCAAGCGGTCGAGGCGGTGCGCGAGGCCACCAGCACAGAGATGATTTTCTACGTCTACGTGGTTGACGAAGATCAACATCTGCTGGGTGTGGTTTCGTTGCGCCAATTGCTTTTGGCGAGACCGGAGCAGACTCTGGCCGACATCATGACGCGATCGGTGATCACCGCCAACGTCAACACCGACCAGGAGGAGCTGGCGCGTCTGGTTGCCCGCTACGACTTGCTGGCGATTCCAGTGGTGGACGTCAAGAGTCGGCTGGAAGGGATTGTCACGGTGGACGATGTGGTCGACGTACTGCAAGAAGAAGCGGACGAGGACCTACTCAAGATGATGGGTTCGTCCGACAACGAACTTCTCTATCAAGATCGCAGTTGGCAGGTGGCCAGAATTCGACTGCCTTGGCTGCTGGTGAATTTGGTCGGTTTGACCATTGCCGGACTGCTGTGGGAGAAGTTTCAGCTTTCGATGGGCGAGCGCATGATGCTGATCTGGTTTGTCCCAGTGGTGATGGGGATGGCGGGCAATATCGGTACCCAGGCTTCGACGATTACTGTGCGTGGACTGGCTACTGGGCGAGTCCAGGCGCGCGAGGGTCGGCGCGCGTTTCTCTGGCAACAGGTCAAGGTCGGAGCCGCGATCGGGATCGTCTGTGCTTTGCTGGTTGCCGGCGGCGCTGTGCTTCTGGAGCGCAATCCCTACTACGGCTTGGTGGTGGGTTTGTCGTTGATGTCGGCGGTAATGATCGCATCCTTGAGCGGCTCGGCATTGCCGTTGCTCTTTGAACGGCTGGGCGTGGATCCGGCGGTTGCGGCTGGTCCGATGGTCACCACCATCAATGACGTCACCGGAATCTTGGTCTTCATGGGGCTGTCGTCCGTTTTTCTTCACTATCTGGTGGGGTAGCTCCTCGGTGCGCTTGGTGACCGCAGAGGCCCAGGTGCTGTCGATCCGGGATCTCCAGGAGACCGATCGAATCGTCTCGATACTCACCGTGGAACACGGCAAAGTCCGAGGCGTCGCCAAAGGCTCGAAACGAAAGTTTAGTCGCTTCGCCGCGCCCTTACATCCACTGGCCAAGGTACAAGCCAGTTGGATGGAAAAAGACAGCAGTGATCTGGTGCGCTTCTCGGAACTCGACTTAGTGCGGCCCGCGGAGGGGTTGCATCAACAATTGGAAGACATCCTCTACGCTGCCTACTTGGCGGACCAAACCGAGACCTTTGCTCAAGAGCGCGACAGTTCGCCGGAGCTATACCGTCTGCTGGAACGGGTGGTGACCAGTTTGCTCGAAGGCGCGAGTCGGGAGGCGGTGGTTCGATACTTCGAGTTATGGGTATTGCGTTTGGCCGGAGTTATGGTTGAACCAAGCGCCTGCGCTTCTTGTGGACGCGCGTTGACCGAGACCGCGAGCCTGCGCGAGCAAGGCTTTGTTTGCTCCCAGTGTTTGGGGAAAGACGGTGCGATTGCCAGAGAATCGTTGGGATTCATCGCCCTGAGTCGACGCCGTTCTCCAGAAGACTTAGCATCCCTCGATTGGCCACCGGACGTGCTATCCGAGGTCGACTCGATTTGTGCGACAATTCGCAGGCGGTTCCTCGACACCGAATTGCGTAGTTATCGAGTTCTGCAAGACATTCTTCACGAGACACCTTAATGCTGAATTTCCAGGAATTAATCCAACGGCTGACTGCCTATTGGGCAGATCAGGGTTGTGTCATTCAGCAGGCCTACGACACCGAAGTCGGAGCTGGGACGATGCACCCAGATACCTTTCTTCGGGTGTTGGGCAGCGAGCCTTGGCGGGTGGCCTTCGTGCAGCCTTCGCGTCGACCCGCCGATGCCCGCTACGGAGACAATCCCTTTCGTTTGGGCAAGCATCACCAACTGCAAGTGATCCTCAAGCCGGCACCCACCGATGTGCAGCAGGTGTATGTCCAGAGCTTAGAAGCGATCGGAATTGATCTTGGCGTGCATGATCTGCGCTTTGAAGAAGACAACTGGGAGGCGCCGACGCTGGGAGCCTGGGGCCTCGGCTGGCAGGTGATGCTGGACGGTATGGAAATCACCCAGTTCACCTACTTTCAGCAAGTTGGCGGTCTAGAACTGAATCCGATCTCTGCTGAGATCACCTACGGACTTGAACGAATCGCGATGTTTCTCGGTCGTCATCGTAGTGTTTACGACGTCGAGTGGGTGGCCGGAACCAGTTACGGGCAGGTGCGCCACCAAGATGAGGTGGAGTCTTCGCATTATTACTTTGAGATCGCCGACGTCGACTTCTTGCAGCAGCAGTTCGATGGCTGCGAGAAAGAATCGATGCGTTGTCTAGAGCACGGTCAGGTCTTGCCAGCCTACGAGTGCGCCTTGCGTTGTTCGCATCTATTCAACGTTCTGGACGCTAGGGGAGCGATTTCAGCGACCGAACGGGTGGCGGTGATCAAGCGCGTGCGCAATCTTTCGGTGGCTTGCGCACAGGTTTATGTAAGCAAGGGCGTCGACGTTGAGCAGGACGAAATTCAGGAGGGTGCGACGCATGGCTGAGTTCCTCTTGGAAGTCCGCACCGAGGAGATTCCGGCTCGTCTGCTGGAGAGTGCCAGTCGCAGGTTGGCCGCTTCGTTGTTTGAAAACTTGGTGACCCGTGGGCTTCCGCCTGAAGTCGTGGAGAGTCACTACACGTTGCGCCGCTTGGTGGTTTGTCTTCAGGGGTTGGTCGACCGCGAGCCGGATCGCCAGGAAGAAGTCCTGGGACCCCCAGTCAGCGTTGCTTTTGTCGACGATGGGACGCCAACCAAGGCGTTGCTCGGATTTGCTCAGCGCTGTGGGGTCGAAGTCGATCAGGTAGAACGTCGCCAGACGCCCAAAGGGGAGTACGCGGCGGTGATCCAGCAGATTGCCGGCCAACCGATGGCGGAAATCCTGGCGGCGTTGGCTCCCAAGATGATCGTCGATATCGAGTGGCCCAAGTCGATGCGTTGGGGAGCCTCGTTGGGTCCTTGGGTTCGGCCAGTCAAGGGCATTGTTGCCCTGCTGGATGGCGAGGTGGTTCCGTTTGAACTGTTTGGCGTCAACAGCGGACGGGAGACGATCGCGCACCCTATCTTGCTTCCGCAGCCGATCACGGTGCATGGCTGGCAAGACTACAGCCAAGCATTGGCCGAGCAGGGGATCGAGATTCGTGGCGCTCGTCGCCGAGAGATTCTAGCCGAGGGATTTGCCACTGCTGCTGCCGAACTAGGGGGAGAGGTACCGACTGACGATGAGCTACTCGATCGACTCGCGGCGGTCTGCGAGATCCCAGGAGTGGTGGTGGGGAGCTGCGATCCTGAGGGGATCCCGGCGGAAGTCCTGCAAGCTAGCCTGCGCGACCATCAAAGTGCGTTCAGCGTGCAAGCACAAGGAAAGGCATTGCCAGCGTTTCTCACGGTGATGGACCGCCCGGATGATCCACAAGGACTGGTGCGACAGGGCAATGAATGGGTGGTCGCCGCCCGGCTGGAAGATGCCCGATTCTTTGTCGCGGAAGACCGCAAGCGGGGCCTCAATGAGCGCCGTGCCGACTTGGCGCGACTGACTTTTCACCGCGCCCTCGGCTCCTATCAGGACAAAACCGTTCGCATCGCCAGCTACGGAGATTTCTTGTGCCGCAGCCTCAATCGCGGTGATTTGCAACCGTTTCTGGCGACCGCCGCTTCCTTGGCCAAAGTCGATCTGACTTGTGAAGTGGTCAAGGAATTCACCAGTTTGCAGGGCGTGATTGGTGGCGTCTATGCCCGCGAACAGGATTATCCAGAAGAGGTCGCGGCGGCCATCTATCAGCAGTATCAGCCAGCCTCAAGTGAGGAGCCAATCCCCCAGGGGGAGGTGGCACAGTTGTTGGGGATCGCGGACCGCATGGTGACGCTAGGAGGGTTCTTTGCTTTGGGGCTGATCCCGAGTGGCAGCAAGGATCCGTTTGCGCTGCGCCGTGCAGCCCAAGGGGCGGTGGAGATCTTAATCGGTTCCGGTTTGGAACTGGATCTACGGCAGCTGGCTAGCGAAGCGATCGAGCTCCACCGCGAACAACTCAAGGGTGACCCAGCGGAGTCGATGGAAGCGCTGACCGCCTTTCTGCAAGACCGGGTGCGCAGCCTTCTGGGGCGTCGTGGATTTGCCTACGACGAGGTGGCTGCTGCGGTGGCGGTGGATGATCTGCCGAATGCGGCGTTGGCGCGCACCACCGCGCTACATCGAGCGAGAGCTGGCAGTGGTTTTGTCACTGTTGCCGATGCCGCCAAGCGGATCCGTAATATTTTGAGTGGCCAAGATACAGGGTCGACGGTCGATGAAAAGCACTTTCAACACAGTGCTGAAAAAGACTTGTGGCAAGCGATTCGTGTTGACCGAGAAGTTGTAGAGGCAACCATTCAACGACGAGATTACGAGGGCGCTTTGGCCCATGTGGCTGGCTACGCACCGATCTTGGAGAGATTCTTCGACCAAGTTCTGGTGATGGACCCGGACAGCACCATTCGCAACAACCGCCTGGGTTTGCTGGCGCAGGTGGATGCACTGTTCGGCCAAGTTGGCGACCTTTCTCAGATGGCGGTGGATCGACGGGCGATCGACACCGCCGATTCCTAATAGCAGAGGATCCATGCAGAAATTCGCCTATTCCTTCGCTGCTGGTGCTTCCGGTCGCGGTCTGACCGAAGGCACCAAGGATCAGAAGGAGCTACTCGGTGGTAAGGGGGCTGGTTTGGCGGAGATGAGCCAATTGGGAATCCCGGTTCCTCCTGGCTTCACCATCACTACAGAAGCCTGCCGTGCTTACCATCAGCGAGACGGGGAGTTCCCCGAGGGCTTGGCGGAGCAGTTCGACGGCGCATTGGCTACCTTGGAGGGCCTCAGCGGTAAGTCCTTCGGTTCGTTGGAGCGCCCGCTGCTGCTCTCTGTTCGCTCGGGCGCCAAATACTCGATGCCCGGGATGATGGACACCATTCTCAACCTGGGGCTCAACGAGGAGATCGTCAGGGCGCAAATTTCACAGGGCTGGGACGCTCGATTCGCCTGGGACTGCTACCGCCGACTGATTTCCATGTACTGCGATGTGGTGCTGGGTGTACCCCACGCCGGTTTTGAAACCATCCTCAGCGATAGCCGCGCGGCTGCCTCGGTGGGTTCAGATGCAGAGCTGTCGGCTGTGCAAGTAGAAGGCGTCTGTCAACAGTTCTTACGCTACGCAACAAAGCACGAAAAGACCTTTCCGTTCGATCCGCGCGAGCAGCTATGGGCTGCGGTGGGTGCGGTCTTCGATAGCTGGAATATTCGCCGTGCGCGGCAGTATCGCCGGCTGCACGGAATTCCTGACGACCTGGGCACCGCGGTCAACGTCCAGACCATGGTGTTCGGCAATCGGGGGCCGAACTGCGCCACCGGAGTAGCCTTTACCCGCAACCCTTCCACCGGAGAGGCCAAGATCTACGGCGAGTTTTTGATCAACGCGCAGGGAGAAGACGTGGTTGCCGGCATCCGCACCCCGCTGCCGATTGTCTCGGACTCCGGAGAAGAGGATCTGAAGTCAGCGTTCCCCGAGTGCTTCGTCCAACTGGAGCAGGTCTGTCAATTACTAGAAGATGAGCGTCGCGATATGCAAGACGTCGAGTTCACCGTTGAGGACGGTGTGCTCTATATGCTGCAGACCCGTGACGGGAAACGCAGCGGCCCAGCAGCGATCCGTATTGCAGCGGAGATGGTGGCTGAGGGCAAGCTTGATCCCACTCTGGGGTTGGCGCGGGTCGAACCGGATCACTTGGCACAAGTGCTGGCGCCGGGTTTCGATCCTCAAGAAAAGAGCCGGTCTTTGGCCGATGGTCGCGGACTGGCCCGCGGTCTACCGGCTGGGCCCGGTGCCGGGAGTGGCCGGATCGCTCTGACCGCGGAGCGGGCTGCTGAGATGGCCGCCGACGGACCGGTGATCCTGGTGCGCGACGAAACGTCGCCCGAGGACATCGTTGGAATGCACGCCTCCAGTGGCATTCTTACCGCGCGGGGCGGTATGACTTCGCACGCTGCGGTGGTGGCCCGAGGACTGGGCAAACCTTGTGTCGTCGGAGCCGGAGAACTGCGCATCGAGCCATCCGGCTTGAAGGCGGGTGAGCGCCAACTTGAGGAAGGAGAATGGGTTTCGATCGACGGCAGTACCGGAGAGGTGATCGCCGGACGCATGGAAACAAGACCTTCACGAGTGGTGCGCGCGCTGCTCTCTGGCGAAGGCGAGGGCAGGGAAGATCCGCTGGTGGACGCCTTTGTCCAGGTGTTGAGCTGGGCCGATCAAGTTCGCCGAATGCGAGTACGAGCCAATGCTGACACTCCGGAAGACGCCGCAGCGGCAGTAGCACTGGGAGCCGAAGGAATTGGACTGTGCCGCACCGAGCACATGTTCTTTAGTGAAGAGCGGATTCAGTTGGTCCGGCGCGTGATTATCGACACCGATTCCGCACGCCGCACCGACGCCTTGGCTCAGCTCCTGCCAGCACAGCAAGGGGACTTCGAGGGAATCTTTCGGGCGATGGCAAGTCGACCAGTCACCATTCGTCTCCTGGATCCACCGCTGCATGAATTCCTGCCGCAGGAGCGGGAAACGATCGATCAACTGGCCGCAGAATTGGGGGTCGAGGCGTCGGCGATTGAAGGACGTATCGAAGAGATCCGTGAAGTGAACCCGATGCTGGGTCATCGCGGATGCCGTTTGGGGATCACCAGCCCGGAGATCTACGCCATGCAGGTAGAGGCGATTGCTCGGGCAACCGTTCGACTGCTCCAGGAAGGGGCTTCGCCACGACCGGAGATTATGGTGCCGTTGGTTGGGACGGTAGAAGAAATGCGTTCGCTGCGTAGCGCGATCGAGGCCGTCTTGGACCGGGTGGCCAGTGAGTCCGGAGTGGTGCTCGAGATACCGATCGGCACCATGATTGAGGTTCCGCGCGCCGCGCTGGTGGCCGGAAAGATCGCTGAGTTCGCCGATTTCTTTTCCTTTGGCACCAACGACCTGACCCAGATGACCTGGGGCTACTCCCGCGATGACGTCAGCCAGTTTCTCAGCGAGTACTTGGAGCGCGGCGTCCTCTCGGTCGATCCGTTCACCGAACTGGACATCGAAGGCGTTGGACAGTTGGTGCGCATGGCAGCAGTCTCAGGCCGAGAGTCCCGGGCTGACCTTAAGCTCGGCATCTGCGGGGAGCACGGGGGAGATCCGGCCTCGATCGCGTTCGTCGAGACCTGTGGGCTGGACTATGTCTCTTGCTCGCCGTTTCGCGTGCCGCTGGCTCGGCTGGCCGCCGCCAAAGCGATCCATCTTGATTCGTAGGCAGGATTTCTTCTTTCGGCTACGCAAGGCACTTGGGTAGTGGCACTGGGTAGCGAACCCCACAGGTTGAACCACGAGAGAACCAGTTCGACCCAATGCGATGTTGCTAACGAGCCACAGCCAACGAACCACGAGTAGAGAAATAGTGTCCTGGGCTAAGCGAATACTGATCGGTGTGATGCTGCTGGCAGCGATCGTCTTGATCGTGTTCACCGCCATCGTCCCCGGCGTTGTCGATGGCAGGATGAACACGCTGACCGGGGCCACGATACCCAAGGTTGAAGCCCAAGCCAGCGAGTTCCATCAATCCTTGAGGACAGTGGATCTGCACAACGATTTTCTGCTGTGGTCGCGAAACTTGCGGCGCCGTTCCCAGCGGGGTCATTCGGACCTGCCGCGGCTGCAGGCTGGCAACGTGCGACTGCAGGTTTTCAGCGCTGTGATTCGCACTCCAAGAGGTCAGAACTACCAACACAATACACCGAGCGACGCGATGCTACCCTTGGTGATCGCTCAGGGTTGGCCACTGAGATCGTGGTGGAGTGATTTCCAACGGGCGAAGTTTCAGGCAAAACGCCTGCGCCGTGCGCAGGGCAAAAGCTTGACGTTGATCGAGAACCAGCGCGACTTGCGTCAGCTTCTGCAGAATGAAGAGAGCACACAGATCGGAGGTCTGTTGGCGATCGAGGGGATGCAGGCCTTGGAAGGTCGTGCCGAGAATCTTGATCGGTTGTTTACCTTGGGTTATCGAATCTTCGGTTTGGCACATTTCTTTGACAATCGTTTGGGAGGCTCAGCGCACGGGATGAAACAAGGGGGCCTTACTGCGTTTGGTCGCCAGATGGTCATGGCGATTGAGCAACGGAACGGGATCGTCGACCTCGCCCATGCCTCGCCCGCGTTGATCGAGGATGTGCTGCGGGTTGCGACCCATCCGGTGCTGGTCTCCCACACCGGAGTTCGGGGCACTTGTCCCGGTCCGAGAAATTTGTCCGATGGTCAGATCCGTCGCATTGCCGCGACCGGTGGTTTGATTGGCATCGGCTTCTGGCGGGGGGCGACCTGTGGCGACGATGTCCCAGCGATTGCCAGGGCGATTCAACACGCGGTGGCGATTGCCGGGTCGAAGTCGGTGGCCTTGGGTTCGGATTTTGACGGGGCGACTTCGGTGCCGTTTGACGCCGCCCAACTTTCGGTGTTGACGCAAGAGCTTCTGAGAGTTGGGCTCTCTGCGGAAACCGTTCGCGGGGTGATGGGAGAGAATGCCTTGCGTGTGCTGAGTGCACAGCTCCCTGAGTCATCGATCACAGTAGAGTCAAACCCGACAACCAGTTGACACGAAGTTGCAGCAAACGCTCTTGAACCCCATGAACCAGACCCCAACCCAAGGAATTTTCCGATGACAGCTTCTCGACCGGCACTCGGTCATGACCCGGCCTACGACTCTCCTGGGGATCTCAGGACGATTCTTCGCACTCTGAAATTGCTTGGGTTCAGTTTGGCGGCCCTGCTGACAGCCGCGGCGTTGCCGATCCTTGTGCCTGGGTTGTGGGCCGGATTGTTCTTGTTTCTTTGGGTGGCGGCGTTGGCTGGTGGCCTGTGGGGCGGCTGGAGAGCGGGCAGCGCGGTGTTGATTATCTTGATGGGTACTTTGTTTGAACTGCCTTTGATTCTTGGCCAGGGTGGAGCTAGGTATGTGGTTTGGCAGGTCGGTGCGCGAGCGCTGGCCGCGGCCGCAGGGGCGTGGGTGGCGGGGTGGCTGTTGCAGAGGAGGACTCTAGGACGCTCTTTGGTGGGGGATGCGGCGAGCTTTTTGGTAGCCACTGGTTTGGCAACCGCGATCGCCTTTTGGTTGCAGCGAGGCGCACGGGTCTCAGCACTGCCGGTGACCTTGTTGGGCTTACTGCTGGCCGCTTTCCCAGTGGCTTTGGCCTATCGGTTCCTGTCCACACACGGTTTGGTTTCTTCGAGCCGGGATGTACAGGGTTGGCACGGAGCGGGATTTTGAGCAGGATCAAGCCGCTTGCCGATCGCCTGATCACTCAGATCGCTGCCGGCGAAGTGGTGGAGCGGCCGGCGTCGGTGGTCAAAGAGTTGCTGGAGAATTCCTTAGACGCCAACTCTTCGCAGATCAAGATTGAGTTGGGCGGCGGCGGACGCGAGTATTTGAGCGTTCGTGACGACGGCCAGGGGATGGACGCCCAAGATGCTGTGCTCGCGTTCCAGCGTCACGCAACCAGCAAATTGGAGCAACTGGCGGACTTGGAGGCGATTGCAACTTTGGGGTTTCGTGGTGAAGCGCTGGCAGCCATCGCCGCGGTGAGTCAAGTCGATTTACGTACCACCGATCAAGCCGGAGGTGGTTTTCACGTGCGGGTTGAGGGTGGAGAGCAGACGGTGGCGGAGCCGATTCCCTATCCCATCGGTACCGGTATCGAGGTTTCTTCGCTTTTTTACAATGTACCGGCGAGGCGCAAGTTCCTCAAGCAAGCAGCCACCGAACAGCGCCGGTGCGTGGAGGTGGTCAGCGCCTACGCTTTGGTTCATCGTGACATTGGCTTTAGCCTGGATAGCCAAGCTGGAGCGTTGATTGAGGCGCCGAAGTTGGTCGATCCCGATGCCTATAGCGGGTTGCGGACCCGTGTGGATCAGCTTTTTGGTCGCCGCCTTGCCGAACACCTAGTTCCCTTTGGCGACTCTCCAGAGAGCGAAGAATCGATTTGGGGCATGGTCGGCGATAAGCAGACGGTGCGAGGTCGAAAAGCCTTTGTTTTTGTCAACGGCAGGCTGCTCAGAGATCGGGCGCTGATGGCCTTGTTCTATCGCGCAGCGCGCGATGAGTGGGGTGGTGGAGAATTTCCGTCTTTGTTCCTGTTTCTGCAACTTTCGCCGGATCAGGTCGACGTCAACGTGCACCCGCAAAAGCACGAAGTGCGGTTTCGCGACGCCAGCCTCAACTCGCGGGTCTATCGACGTTTGCGCCACGGTCTGGCGTTGGCGCGCGGTCACGAACAAGCCCCGGTCGATACCGTCTTCGATCTGCCGCTGAGCAGCCCAGGTGCTTGGCAAGGGTTGGGCCGAGCATCGCAACCGACCGAGACTTGGAACCTCACCGCCGGCGATCAGCCGGGCGATGTAGCTGAGGCTGGTGCCGGGGCGGAGGGGTTCAGCGCAAGCGTAATCCGCGACCGAATCTCGGAACCCAGTCCGGCCCCGGAACCGTCCGAGAGAGTGATTCCGTTGAGCGGTAGGGATGGGCGCGAGCGACCGTTTCGCATCCTCGGGCAGTACAAGGCCTCGTTGATCCTCGCCGAAGGGCCGGATGCGCTCTACTTAATCGATCAGCATGTGGCTCATGAGCGCGTGTTATTCGAGCGGATTTTGAAGGCCAGTACCGGATCTCCGATTGAACAACAGACGTTGTTGACGCCCCTGATGGTTGAAGTTTCAAGCGACGAAAGCGAGCGGCTGGCAGATGCTCAGGAATTCGCCAGCAAGGCGGGGTTTGATATTGAGGTGCTGTCGGGGGGAACGGTGGCGATTTCCGCGCTCCCGGCAATGTTGTCGCATACCCAGGTCGAAACATTTCTCCGGGAAGTGGCTGCCGCCGATCTGCCGGTCGATCAGCTGGTCGCTCGCTTTGAAGAGGTCTTGGCCGCCGGACTCTCGTGCCGACGCGCAGTCAAGATGCACGATGTCTTGAACCCCCAAGAAACGGAGGATTTGATCTCCGAGTTGTTTGCCGCGGACAACCCCTACGCCTGCCCTCACGGACGCCCGGTGATGCTACGGATGTCCGATCTTGACCTGGAAAAACAGTTTCACCGCCGATGAGTGAGCTGAGCCCCGTGGAACAAGGGCTGGGATTGACGTTTGAAGATCGCGAACTACTCGACCGCGCCTTGACCCATCGCTCGTTTGCCTCAGAACAGAACTGCCCAGACAACGAGCGCCTGGAACTTTTGGGGGATGCGGTCGTTGAGTTGGTGGTGGTCGAAGGGCTGTTTCGCGCAAACCCTGAGGAACAGGAAGGGGTCCTGTCTCAACTAAAGAGTCGACTAGTGAGTCGCCCGGCGCTTGCTTCTCTGGCACGGCGCTACGGGATCGGAGAATTTCTCCGTCTTGGGCGCGGGGAGAGCGCGAGTGGGGGAGCCGAGAAAGAGGGAGTGCTGGCCGATGCTATGGAGGCGATCGTAGGCGCCGCCTATTTGGATTCGGGACTTTGGGCAGCCGAGAAACTCCTGGAACCTCTGTTTTCTGGCCCAATCCCGGCGGCGGATCACAAGGGGCGACTTCAGGAGTGGCTACAGGCACGCTCAATGTCGCTGCCGAGTTATCGTTTGAGAGATAGCACTGGCCCGGATCACGAGAAGACCTTCACCGTCGAATGTTTGCTGGAAGATGAGGTGGTGGGGCTCGGGGTCGGTCCGACCAAGAAGCAAGCCGAGCAAGTGGCGGCTGAACACGCGAGTACCAAGCTGGAGATCGACGGTTAGAGCACAAGCGTTTCCAGTTTCGGGGAGGCACGAGAAAGGCCCTGGAAGGTACTGTGAAGCGTGGTAGGCGTTGCTATGATCACGGCTGGGTAATTTGGTGGGCACTGCATCTGGAGACTCACTTCTAGAAAACCGTATCTGGAAAGCCCCGCCTGGAGAATATTGATGACCTCTGTATCTACTTTGCAACAACTACGCGCCCAAGCGGGCGAGACCGTGAAGTTCGACGGCTGGATTATGCAATCTCGATCCTCGGGAAAGATTGCTTTTGCCACGGTTCGGCTGGGCACCGACGCGGTGCAAGTGGTGTGCTCCAAGAGTGACTTGAACGACGCCAGTTGGGAGATCGCCTCGACCTTAACGCAAGAGGACTTTGTCTCGATTGTCGGCAACGTGAGCGAGGATCAACGGGCTCCTGGGGGTGTCGAGATTCACGCCGCGCAGGTAATCCGCCACGCCGCAGGCAACGAATTTCCGATCTCGCCCAAAGAGCACGGTACCGCCTTCCTAATGGACCACCGGCACCTATGGCTGCGTTCCAGTCGCCCTCGGGCGATTTTGCAGGTACGCAACGAGGTGGTGCAGGCGATTCGCGACTACTTTTACAATCGAGATTTTGTGCTGATTGACTCGCCGATTTTGACACCGGCGGCTTGCGAGGGCACTTCGACATTATTTTCCACCGACTATTTTGGTGAAGAGGCCTATCTCAGCCAGTCGGGGCAACTCTATTTAGAACCTGCAGCCGCGGCGCTGGGTAAGGTCTACTGCTTCGGACCGACGTTTCGCGCGGAAAAATCGAAAACCCGTCGCCATCTCACCGAGTTTTGGATGGTCGAGCCAGAGGTGGCCGGTCTTGAATTTGACGGCCTTTGTGATCTGGCCGAGGACTTTCTCTGTCAAGTGGTCAGTCGGGTTCTCGATCGTTGCTCCGAGCCGCTCAAGGTGCTGGAACGGGACTTGGAACCGTTGCAGGCGGTGTGTGGTCCGTTTCCCAGGATCTCCTACACCGAAGCGGTGAAAATGTTGGTAGAGCAGGGCTTTGCAGTGACCTGGGGTGACGACTTCGGCGCCGAAGAGGAGAGCGCGTTGGCCAACCACTTCGCTAAACCGGTGATGGTGCAGAAGTACCCGACCGAGATCAAAGCGTTTTACATGCAGCCAGCACCAGAAGACCCGAAACTTGCCCTGGCTTTGGATGTATTGGCCCCCGAAGGCTACGGCGAGATTATTGGCGGCAGCCAGCGCATCCATGACTACGACCTGCTACTCGAGCGGATTCGCCAACACGACCTGCCCGAAGATGCGTTTCAGTGGTACTTGGACGTGCGTCGGCACGGTACCTTTCCGCACAGCGGTTTCGGCATGGGCTTAGAGCGGTTCGTAGGTTGGATGTGTGGCATCCACCATATCCGCGAGACCATTCCCTACCCCAGGACCTTGACCAGGATTTATCCCTAATTGTCGTGGCAGTGGTGCCTATTTTTTTGGCGCGACCAAGTCCGTGATGGAAGGAATTGGCTGAGCGGGTTGGCATCGTATGGAGACCGATTTGGCTTGTTGACGACGGTTTGCTAGGATCAATGCCGCAGCGCGGTAAGATTTATGCCACATCGCGGCATTGGCAGTCCGCACTGGCAGATGAAGCGTATTGACACCGGAGGCCAGGCATGAGTGAACCCAACAAAGTAAGGCATGCAACCGAGAGCGAGGCCCGCGAACTGGCGGAAGCTTCGCGGCAGAAGGAATGGAAGCAGCCCAGCTTTCTAAAAGAGTTGTTTCTCGGCAATTTTCACTTGGAACTGGTGCATCCGTTCCCTTTACGAGAGCGTCCCACCAGTGAGTTTTCGGAATTCTACGCCAAGTTCATAGCGCTTTTAGATCGCACGGATTCGGTTGCCATTGATCGCACTGGTGAGTATCCACCGGAACTGATCGATGGCCTGCGCGAGATCGGCGCTTTCGGCATGAAGATCCCCAAGAAGTACGGTGGTCTTGGTTTCTCCAATACCGAGTACCAAACGGTTATGGAGTACGTGGGGCGGGTCGATGGCAACGTATCGGCGCTGCTTTCCGCCCATCAGTCGATCGGCGTCCCCAATCCACTCAAGTTGTTCGGAAGTGACGATCTCAAGCAGGAGTACTTGCCGCGTTGTGCCGCTGGGGAGATCTCAGCCTTTGCCTTGACCGAACCCGACGTGGGCTCTGACCCGGCACGGTTGGCGACCTCGGTCGAACTCTCCGAAGACGGCAAGAGCTACATCATGAATGGCGTCAAGTTGTGGTGCACCAATGGCACCATCGCCAAGCTGTTTGTGGTGATGGCCCGGCATGCCGATAGCGGCAAGATCAGCGCCTTTGTGGTCGAGGCTGACTGGCAGGGCGTGGTAGTGGATCACCGGTGCCATTTCATGGGTTTGCGTGCTTTGGCCAACGCGGTGGTTAGTTTTCACAATGTCCGAGTGCCGGTCGAAAATCTGATCGGCAAAGAGGGGAGAGGACTGAAGATCGCGCTCACCACGCTCAATGACGGTCGTCTATCGATTCCCAACGGCGCGGTAGGCGCAGCCAAGGAATGCGTCGAAGCCTGCCGTGAATTCGCCTCGCAGCGAGTGCAGTGGGGTCGACCGGTGGGCAAACACGAGGCAGTTGCCCAACTGATCGCCAACATGGCTGCTAAGACCTTCGCCATGGAGTCTATGGTGCGTACCACCACCGCCATGGCTGACGCGGGTAACTACGATATTCGCTTGGAGGCTGCGGCCTGCAAGTTGTGGAACACCGAAGTCGGCTGGGACTTAATCGACGACACCATGCAGGTATGTGGCGGCATTGGATACGAAACTGAAGAATCGCTGCAAAGTCGTGGAGTCAAGGGAATCGGGATTGAGCGCATGATGCGCGATTTCAGAATTAACCGCATCTTTGAAGGATCTAGCGAGATCATGCATCTGTTCATGGCTCGGGAAGCGGTCGATAAACACTTACAGGTCGCCGGTGCCTTGATCGATCCAAAACAGGGTTTGGGTGCCAAGATGGGTGCCCTACTACGCAGCGCAGCGTTCTACGGCGTCTGGTATCCCACCCGCTGGCTGGGTTGGGGTAGATGGCCTCGCTATGCTGAGTTTGGTGACTTGGCGCCCCACATGCGTTTTGTCGATCGCAAGTCGCGCAAACTCGCACGTCAGGTATTTCACGGCATGCTGGTTCACCAGGGTGGTCTGCAGAACAAGCAGGGATTCCTTTTTCGTCTGGTGGACATCGCCGATGAGTTATTCGCCATGGCGGCCGCTGCCTCCCGCGCCACGGCGATAAAGAAGATCGGGCATGAGGGAGCCAAGTCAGCGCTGCAATCGGCCGATATTTTTTGTATCAATACCCGACGCGAAGTCGATCGCTTGTTCCACGATCTGTGGCACAACGACGATGCCAAGAACTACCGTTATGCGGTGGACGTGCTCGAGGGCGAGCATCTGTTTTTGGAAGGCGATCGTGGCACCGACTCCAAGCCGGAATCACCGTCCGCTCCGGCCGAGGATTCGGTGCGCGAGGTCGCTCCTCCGGTTGAGCATC
This sequence comes from Candidatus Multivoradales bacterium, assembly GCA_965248055.1. Taxonomy (GTDB): domain Bacteria; phylum Acidobacteriota; class Thermoanaerobaculia; order Multivoradales; family JAHEKO01; genus CBDCXF01. The sequence goes on along the minus strand of CBDFIJ010000004.1, from coordinate 723,718 downwards.
CGGTGGCAGCTTCGGTAGACACCGCGACCGCCAGCTAGAGGCCTCATTCGCGGCCCGTCGGCCCGGTGGTGCTACCCATTGCTCGTCGTGCGGGCGAATGGGCTCTCTTGCCCGTCATCCCGGCGGGCGTGAAGGCGGGGGGCCGGGAACTACTCCAGAACAGATACTGCTCGCCGAAAACAGCCTCGCAGACAGACACCCTCCCGCACGGCTTTGATAGCGTCCCGATACCGCCATAGGTGGGCCAGTGCCTAGCCCTCAGACCACCCCAAGATCTCGTCAAGAGTTCCCTGCGAGACCGCGTGGTATCCAGGTCGTGCTCGAGCGTAGACCTCCCGCGCCCAAGTTGTCCCCTCTTCCGTCTTGGCCAAGGCTTCGTAGAGCGGCTTGAGAAACTTTCGGCGACCGACGCGGAGCAGAAACTCCTCCAGCCGGCCGTAGGCGGGCTGATAGCCAGCTTCGATGGCCACCTGGAACCAGCGCGCCGCGATCTCGGCGTTGCCTGCTGTTGTTAGGCCCAGAGCGTCATCGAGAGCTGTTAACTGATTCAGCGAGAGATCGCTCGGCAGGTTGCGTAAGAAATGCAATCGTTGATGAGTGTTCCAGGTCTGCCAGTCGGGCAACTGTGCCGCACTGCTCCAAGCGGTTAACGCTTGATCCACTGCTTGGAATCCGGCGGCGTTGACAGAGGCGTGGGGCTGCGGAATACCCGGTCCATCGATCCAATTTTGTTCGACCTGTTGCCACAACTCTCCGCGATCCGGGAAAGTCGAACGCAGTGCCGCCATCAGTTGTCCGGTGGTCACCGGTTGGAAGGCGTTCTGGTCAAACCAGGACATCAGAAAGCCGTCGAGTTCAGCGCGCCCAAGTTCTTGCTCCAAGGTGCGCAGCAGTAGGGCGCCCTTGTCATAGGCAATCGCGGTCATGCCCTCATCGGGGTCTTGCCCGGCCAGATCCAGGCGCAGGTGGGTAGCGACGGATGTGGCTCCCTTTTCCTCGACGTCGGCGACCAAGTCCTGGTACGACAAGGCGCTCAGCATTTGTGCATACTCAGGGCCGTAGACTTCCTCCATCAATCGTAGCTCGATGTAGGTGGTGAATCCCTCGTTGAGCCAAAAGTCGTTCCAGTTGGCGTTGGTCGCCAGATTGCCGGACCAGGAGTGTGCCAACTCGTGGGCCACCAAAGACACCAGCGATCGATCTCCGGCCAGAATCGTTGGGGTAGCAAAGGTCAAGCGGGGATTCTCCATTCCACCAAAGGGAAAACTGGGGGGCAGAACCAACAGGTCATAGCGACCCCAGGCGTACTTTCCATAAAGCCGTTCCGCTGCTTCCAGCATCTGATCCACCTCGACAAACTCCCAGGCGGCGGCCTCAACCGTCGCCGGTTCCGCGTAGACCCCAGTGTGCTCACCGATCGCTGCGAAACGCAGGTCGCCGACCGCCAACGCCAATAGATAGGACGGGATCGGTTGCTCCATTTGAAAGGAGTACTGACCGTCTTCGGACATCTCTTGGGGGTTCACCGCACTCATCAAGGCGAGAAAACCGGGAGGTGCTTCGATCGTGGCGCTGTAGGTGAAACGCACCGCTGGGGTGTCCTGGCAAGGTACCCAAGTCCTGGCCAAGATGGCCTGAGATTGGCTGAACAAGAATGGCAGCTCGCCAGCAGTTTGGCTGGGGTCAAGCCACTGCAAGGCTCCCGCGGTGGGTGAGGTTTGGTAGGAGACCTGCACTTGTTGGGTGTCGGAGCCCAGGTTGATTTCCAGTGGCGACCCCAACCATGGATCACTGTCGCCAACCGCGTAGTCCAGGGCTTGCCCGGACTCGTCGGTGACTGCGGTGATTGTCAGGTCTCGGGTATCCAACAACAACGGAGCCTGCAGATCATGACGATCGAGGTCCAGAGTGGCCGATCCGCTCAGCGTCTTGGCATCGAAGTCCACCGCTAGATCCAGAGCAATGTGTGACACCGCGACCTGCTCCGGGTGGGCGTAGCTATGGGGGTCTTGAGGCACAGCGGTCTCTCCTTGGATGTTTTCTGTTTGATCGGACTCAGTGCTTGGCGCAACGCACCCCAAGCTAGCTGTGAGGAAGCCGAGAGTCAGGGTAAGGGTGAGCAGACCTGTGTTGTTGTTCATGCGTGGACTCCAATGGTTATTGTGAAGAAACTCCAACCCGTAAGCGGTTGTGCTCCCGCTTTGTTAGCATTCTTCCATGGCAGCTGAACGGACAAAAAGACGCGTGGGAATTGTCAGCCTTGGCTGCGCCAAAAATCTCGTTGACAGTGAAGTGATGTTGGGTCACCTAACCCGCGATGGCTATGAGATTACCGCCGATGCGGCGAGTGCTGACACCGTGATCGTCAATACCTGTGGCTTCATTGGCGAAGCTCGGGAAGAGTCGATCGACACCATTCTGGAGATGACCGAGCTAAAAAAGAACGGCGGTCCTAGTCGGGTGTTGGTGGCTGGCTGCATGGTGAACAAGCACGGTAAGGAGCTTTCCGACGCATTGCCGGAGGTCGATGGCTTTATCGACTTGGACGGCTTGGCCTCGGTGGGCGAGGTGGTACAACTGGGTTCCGATCAGCCGCAGGTGAGCGCATCTCAAGCGATCTTTGACCACACTTCACCCAGGGTCTTGACCTCGGCGACTAGCGCATATCTCAAAGTCGCTGAAGGCTGTGACAATCCTTGTACCTTCTGCGCCATCCCTCAGTGGCGGGGACGATTCCGCAGTCGAACGGTCGATAGCTTGGTTGCCGAAGCGCAGCAATTGGAACAGCAGGGCATTCAAGAACTGTGTTTGGTGGCGCAAGACACCACCCGCTACGGAGAAGACCTGGGACTCGGTCGAGAGGGTCTGCGCAGCCTGATGGAAGCCCTGTTGGAGAAGACTACAGTTCCTTGGATTCGCTTTCTCTACGCCTATCCGGCAACCCTGGATCGTGGCCTGCTGGCGTTGATGGGAGGCGAAGAGCGATTTTGCTCCTACTTGGATATTCCTTTGCAGCACGCCGATCGCCGCGCTCTCAAGCGCATGAAACGTGCGGGTTCAGCCGCCCGCTATCTGGACCTAGTCCAGAGTGCTCGTAAATTGGCGCCTGACATCTGGCTGCGCACCACCTTTATTGTCGGCTTTCCTGGGGAGACCGAGGAAGAGTTTGACAACCTCACGGAGTTTGTCGAACAAGCCCGCTTCGACCATCTGGGGGTGTTCCAGTACAGCCCCGAAGACGGCACTCCGTCTGCAGAGTTGGCGGACCGGGTGCCGAGGATGGTCGCCCAACGTCGGGCGGATCAATTGAAGGAGCTGCAACGACCGATCTCGCTGGCGCGTCGCAAGCGATTGGTTGGGGAGACCATTGAAGTATTGGTAGAGGGGGCGTGCGACGAAACCGACCTGCTGTTGCAAGGGCGCCACCGGGGCTTGGCCCCCGGTATCGACGGAAGAGTGCTGATCAATGATGGTTTCGCTCCCGCCGGTTCGTTGTCTCAAGTGGAGATAACCGAAGCCCATGCCGATGACGTCGTCGGCCACATCGTAGACAGCGCAGTGGTGTTGCCAGTCAACCCGATGAAAACAATGGAGTTGGTGACGGGATGAAGATTTACCGTAACGCTTGGCAAGAGGGGGAGTTTGAACGCGGCATGGTCGGCGCGATCGGCAACTTCGACGGGGTACACCGTGGCCAAAGAGAGCTCTTAGAAGCGGTCCGAGATCGTGGGCAAACGTTGGGAGTCCCTGCGGTGGCGGTCACCTTTGACCCACATCCGCTCAAGCTTCTCGATCCGGCGCGGGCCCCGCTTCGATTGACCAGCGACGAGCAGAAGGAAGACCTGCTCGCCTCGTGCGGCCTGGATGCCCTCTACGAAGTCTTTTTTACTCCCGATTTTTCGCGTATCCCGGCGCGTCGTTTCGTGCGCGACTTTCTCCTTGAGCGCTTGGGAATACGCGAAATCTATGTCGGCGCAGGCTTTGTCTTCGGCCACGGTCGCGAGGGCGACATGTCGTTGCTGCACAGCATGGGTCGAGATTTCGGTTTCCGCGCGGTGGGGGTTGAAGAAGTGATGCATGAGGGGCGCCCAGTTTCCAGCACCCGCATCCGTCGGGCGCTGTTGCAAGGGGAGCCGGAGAAAGCCGCCGCGATGTTGGGGCGGCCTTACGCCCTGACCGGAATTGTGGTGCGCGGAGCTCAGCGTGGGAGAACGCTCGGGTTTCCCACCATCAACCTGGCCTGCGATCAGGAGTTGGTACCCAAGAACGGGGTCTATGTCGGCGAGGTTTCACTCCAGGGAGAGGTCTACCGTGCGGTAGCCAATATCGGTAACCGACCGACCGTGGAGGCGGACGGGCCGACCCTGGCTGAAGCGCATATCTTGGACTTCGATGAGGACGTCTACGGGGTCCGGGCTGAGATTTGTGTGCAACATCGGTTGCGCGATGAAGTGCGGTTTGATTCCTTGGAAAGACTGCAAGAGCAAATTGAAATTGATGCTCGGCGGGCGCGAGAATACAAACCGCTTGTCGCGTGTTCCCATAGTAGAGATTGATCGTACTGAAATATTAGTACGGTTTCGAAAGGATAGAATCGGCACACAAAGTTGCTGAGGTAATCAAGGAGTTTTCAGCAAAAATGGCTAGCGAAAAAGTAAAGCAAGTAACCAACGACACTTTTCAGACCGAAGTACTTGAGTCCGAAACCCCCGTGCTGGTGGATTTTTGGGCAGAGTGGTGTGGTCCTTGCCGGATGGTGGCACCGGTGCTTGACGAAGTTGCTGAAGAGATGGACGGTCAGGTGCAGATCGCCAAGGTCAATGTCGACGAAAACCGCGAATTGGCATTTCAGTACCAAGTCTCGAGCATCCCCACCATGATCTTGTTCAAGGGCGGCGAGGTGGCTGATCGTGTCTTGGGCGCGATGCCAAAGAATGCGATCCAGAAATTCCTGGGCAACCACGTCTAGCGTTTTTCCCTCTCGGAACTGACCTTGCCGGAGATGACCGACAGCCGGCTCAGAGCCTTGATTCAAGATCTGGGCTGGGGCGGAATCTTGTTGGTCGGTGAGAGCGGCGATCATCCGGATCTCTGTCGACTGACGCAAGGCCATCATTTGGGTTTGGTTCTCGGGTTGCTTGACCAAGAGGGAAAACCCAACCTGGTTTACTTCACCGACATGGAGCGCGAAGAGGCGGCCGCTACCGGGGTCTCGAACTGGGGTCCACAAGAACTCGATCTCAACTCTCTGCGACGAGAGACTCGCTCTCAGGGTGAGCTGTTGGGTCGGGCGGCGGTTCGACTGCTGCGAAAACTGCAGATACCCCCTGGCACAATTGGCCTGGGCGGGGCACTGGATGCCGGCGGCATTCTGGATCTAGTGCGCGTCTTGGCTGCCCGCGGATGGCAACTCGCGAGTGCGACCCAGACGTTGCGCTCTTGGCGACGGGCCAAGACCACAGATGAAGTGAAGGAAGCGCGTCGCATGGGCGGCATTGTCGCGGGAGCTTTCCATAAGCTGGCGCAGCAACTGACCTCGGTGGAGTCGGACAGTACAGAACTTACCGTGGGGGATCTTCGGCGCACCATTGCTCATCATTTTGCCGATCACGGTGTCGATCAGCCGCACGGTAGTATCGTCGCAGTTGGGAGCGCGTCGGCGGTGCCACACACCACGGGAAACAACCAGGACCGGATCCGTCCAGGAGAAACCATGGTGGTGGATCTGTTTCCTCGCGGCACCCAATACGCCGACTGCAGCCGTACTTTTTGCTTGCCACCAATACCAGAGGCCGTCATCCGGGCGCACTCCATGGTCCTGCAGGCGCTACAAGGGTCGACCGAAGAGGCAACGATTGATGCTTCGATCAACACTGTTGTTGATCGAGCGCTGGATCCGATTGAAGACGCTGGCTATCTGACTCAGCGCATCGACCGCCGTACCCGGCGCGGCATGGTGCATTCCCTGGGACACGGCCTGGGCTATCAGTTGCATGAACTTCCGAATCTACGATCGGGAAGCAAAGGGCGGCTCAAAGAAGGTGATGTCATCACCATCGAGCCGGGGCTCTACGACCCCGAGGCAGGGTGGGGGATTCGCTTGGAGGACATGCTGGTCGTTGGCCAGGAGCGTTGCGAGAACTTGACCCCACTGCCGTACCATCTTGATCCTGGATCTTGGGCTTAGCGCTCATTCTGCGGTTGGCTCGGCAGCGTCGGCGCGTTGATCAGGTGGGGTAGCATCTAGCGGTCCGGCCGGGTTCAACAACTTTGGCTGAATTTGATCGGGAGGAGTCCATGAAAGCGTACGAAAAGTTAGGGGCCTTTTATCTCGGGCGTCCTTACGATCTCGAGAAAAAGACCATTGAAGCGGCGCCGCTGCTCTACGACGCGGCGGACTTGACCACCCACGCGGTCTGCGTCGGTATGACCGGCAGTGGAAAGACCGGGCTGTGTGTATCGCTCTTGGAGGAGGCGGCGATCGACGGCATCCCGGCGATCGTCATCGATCCCAAGGGAGATATGGGCAACTTGATGCTCACGTTTCCCAACCTCAGTGGTGCCGAATTTGAGCCTTGGGTTCAAGGTGACGACGCCCGACGTAAAGATAAGTCAGTTGCCGACTACGCCAGCGATCAAGCTGGTTTCTGGAAAAAAGGGCTGTCTGATTGGGATCAAGACGGAGAGCGTATCGAGCGCTTGCGCCAAGCCTGCGATTGCCGCATCTACACCCCCGGCAGCGAAGCTGGGCTTCCTGTTTCCATCCTGGCCTCACTGGAAGCACCGAGAGCAGGGGTGTCCTCGGATCGCGACCTGTATGGCGACCGCATTGAGACCACGGTAACCAGCCTGCTCTCCCTCTTAGGTCTAGAGGCAGATCCGGTCCAGAGCAAAGAACATCTCTTGTTGTCAACCTTGATCGACCATCAATGGAAGTTGGGTGAAGACGTTGATCTCGGCGGGTTGATCCGCCTGATTCAGGAGCCACCGGTGACCCGGATTGGGGTGTTGGAACTGGAGTCGTTCTACCCAGCAAAAGAGCGTTTTAAGTTGGCGATGAAAATGAACGCGCTGTTGGCGTCGCCGGGATTTGATCTGTGGCTCAGCGGAGCCCCGCTCGACATTGGCAAGATGCTCTATGACCCGAACGGCAAACCGCAGATCGCGATCTTCAGCATTGCCCATCTCTCCGAAAAAGAGCGGATGTTCTTTGTCGCTCTGTTGCTTAATCAGGTGGTTGGATGGGTGCGCAGCCAGCCAGGAACTTCCAACCTTCGGGCTCTGCTGTACATGGATGAAGTGTTTGGCTATATGCCACCGATCGGCGAACCGCCGTCGAAAAAGCCAATGTTGACATTGCTCAAGCAGGCCCGCGCTCACGGTCTTGGGGTGGTGTTGTCGACCCAGAATCCAGTCGACTTGGACTACAAAGGCCTATCCAACGCCGGAACTTGGTTCCTCGGTCGCCTGCAGACCGAGAGAGACAAGGAACGGGTGCTCGAGGGGCTGGAGTCGTTGGCCGGTTCGTTGGGGCGCAAAGAGTTGGATCAGATCCTCTCGCAGTTGGGCAAGAGAGTGTTCTTGTTGCACAACGTGCATGAACCAGCGCCGGTCTTGTTCCACACCCGTTGGGCGATGTCGTACCTACGTGGTCCGCTGGCCCGCGGTGAGATCCGTCGCTTGATGGACCCCTTTCGTTCCGCTGTCAGCGGCGAAGCGACTTCCGTTGACCAAAACAGCAACCTCGGCGAGGACGACAGCAAGGCTCCAACCCCTGCGGTCAGTAGGCCACCGATGGTTGATCCTGAGATTGATCAGTTCTATGTTCCCGCTGGTAGCGGGCGAGGCACTGAGGTCTATCTGCCCGGCCTAGTCGGCGCTGCCCGCCTGTTTTACACCAATCGAGGCAAGACCCTTGAGCATCATGAAGAGGTGGTTTTTTGGTTGCCTTTGGAAGGCTCCCAAGTGGATGTCGACTGGACCGAATCCGAGCTACTCGACGCTCATCTTGATGACCTCCGCGGGGAACCGCACGCGCCGGCAGCTTTCGCCAGTTTGGCGGCTGACGCTGCGTCTCCCCGTTCCTACTCGTCGTGGAAGCGCCACTTCGTTGATCACCTCTATCGCTCGCGCCGGGTGGCGGTGTTTCGCAGCGCGGAGTTGGATCAGCAGTCTTCTCCGGGTGAGGACGAGCGAGACTTTCGTATTCGTCTGGGGCAACTCGCTCGGGCCGAGCGGGATCGCCGCACCGAGGAACTGCGAGAAAAGTACGCCAAGAAACAAGAGGCACTTGAAAAGCGCATTCGGAGCGCCACCGAAGAGCTGGAGAAGCAGGAGGACCAGGCGCGAAACGAGAAGCTCTCTGCTGTGGTCTCGTTTGGCACTGCGATACTCGGCGCGGTATTGGGGCGCAAGCGGCTCTCTGCCACCACCGTGTCTAGAACCCATTCCGCCGTCCGCCACGCCGGACGCTCGCGCAAAGAGTCGAAAGACGTACAGCGGGCAGAGGAGTCGCTAGACAAGCTTGAAGCCGACCTCAAAGAGCTGGAATCGACGTTGCAGGAAGATCTAGAAGCGATGCGAAAGAAGGTCGACCCGCTGACCGAGAAATTTGAAACCGCGCACTTACGCCCACTCAAACGCGACATCGAAGTTACCGGCTTTGGGCTCGGGTGGCGGCGATAGATTGCTGTCGCTCGGAGCCTACAATTAGTTAGCTTGGTGCGAGTCGAACGGTCCGGTTGATCTAACGCCGCTGGGTTTCCAGTCCCACTGGCGACGTCGGACCGACAGCATCCAGTACTTATCACGCAGGCGTGAGACTTCTTCGCGTAGCGGCTCAAGCGGCTGCTCACTAAAGAACTCCACCAGCTCCCGATGTTGGCGTCGGGCGCTGCGCAACTCAAAGCGATAGAGGTCACTGAGCAACTCGCGAATGCGACCCGCGTGCCCGGTCGAGGGTTGGCGATGCCATTTCGCGCAAAGATGCAACGAGGCGATTAGTGGAATACTGAAAGACTAGAGCGTCCTCTAGCGTTCGACCCAATAGTTGGGTGCCTCTTTGGTGATCACCACATCGTGAGCGTGACTCTCTTTAAGCCCCGCTGCGGTCACCTTACGAAAGCGGACTTGAGTCCGTAGTTCTTCAACGGTTGCGCAGCCTGCTAGGCCCATGCCCGAGCGCAAGCCACCGGTCATTTGAGCCAGCATGCGGTGTACGCTGCCCTTAAAGGGGACCATGCCCTCAATACCTTCGGGCACCAGCTTCGACAATTCTTTACCAGAGTCCTGGAAGTAGCGATCGGCGGCCCCTTGAGCCATCGCTGAGAGCGAGCCCATCCCTCGATAAGCCTTATAGGTTCTTCCTTGGTAAAGAATGGTCTCACCTGGGCTCTCTTCGGTTCCCGCAAACAGCGAGCCGATCATCACCGTCGAAGCGCCGGCAGCCAATGCCTTGGTCAGGTCCCCGGAGAATTTGACGCCGCCATCGGCGATGATCGGGATCTCGCCGGCAGCAGCAGCGGTTTCGCTGATCGCTGTGATCTGCGGCATACCAGCCCCGGTAACGACCCGCGTGGTGCAGATCGAGCCTGGACCGATGCCGACCTTGATCGCGTCAACGCCTCGTTCGGCCAATCCTTGGGCACCTTCCGCCGTTGCCACGTTGCCGGCGATCAGATCGATATCTGGAAACGCTTTTCGCAACTGTTCGACGGCGGCAAAAACGCCCTCTGAGTGGGCGTGCGAGGAATCCACCACCAGGACGTCTACTCCAGCCGCGACCAGAGCCTTCGCGCGCTCCAGAGAATCTCCCGAAGCGCCCACTGCGGCCCCAACCCTCAATCGACCCAGGTCGTCCTTAGAGGCATTGGGAAACTGCATCGCCTTCTGAATATCTTTGACCGTGATCAAGCCTTTAAGAGTGCCGCTGTCGTCCACCACTAGCAGCTTTTCAATGCGGTGCTTGTGCAGCTCGCGCTTGGCCTCTTCCAACGTGGTCCCTTCCGGAACTGTGACCAGATGGTCCTTGGTCATCAGATCTGAGACTTTGCTATCGAGATTCTCCTCAAACCGGAGGTCGCGATTGGTCAAGATACCGACCAACTGCCCGTCATTGTCGGTGATCGGCAGTCCAGAGATCTTGTAGCGGCTCATGAGTTCGTGGGCGGTGCGCAAAGACTCGTCCGGCTTCAAGGTCACCGGGTCAACGATCATGCCGGCTTCAGAGCGCTTCACTCGATCAATTTCCCGCGCCTGGTCCTCAATCGAAAGGTTCTTATGCACGATGCCCATGCCGCCTTCCTGAGCCAGTGCGATTGCCAGTTGGGACTCGGTCACGGTGTCCATCGCCGCAGACACCAATGGCGTCGCCAGCCGAATGTTGCGCGATAGCTGGCTGCCCAGATCTACTTGACTCGGGTGAATGCGAGAAAAAGCAGGTTCGATGAGGACATCGTCAAAGGTCAATGCTGGGGCTAAAATTTGACTGTCACTGGAACCGGTCATGGTCAAATCTCCGGAGGAAAATGCGACGGTTCAAGCCGGATGAACTCAGGTCGCGTGGGTAGGCAGATTATCAGAGGCCAAGATATGGCTCCAGATCCTTGCCGCGAGACACTGGATGCCGATTGCGGGATGATACCTAAGCCGGTGCGAAGCGAAGTACGTTAGCGATCAACCCGTTCTGGGCCGTTTACGAATGGATCTGCTAGGGCTGGCCTATTAGGAATGGCCTATTAAGAATGATCTGTTATGAATTGGTAGATCCGTGGCACTTCTTATACTTCTTGCCGGACCCACAGGGACACGGATCGTTGCGTCCGACCTTCTTACCGTCGCGCACCACGGTTCGGGGCAGCGTCGGTCCGGCGGCGTGGGGAGTGGAGAAGCGTAAGTTGCGCTGACGCTGTACCTGGCGCATTCTCTCGGCCATTTCTTCGGGGCTGATCGGTTCAGCACGATAGACGCCCTTGACGATCTCGTCTTCTAGACGCTCTTTCAGCGCTTGAAACATCTCGAAGCTTTCTTTCTTGTACTCCTGAAGCGGATTGCGCTGGCCGTGCGCGCGCAGGTTGATGCCTTCCTTGAGATGATCGAGCGCGAACAAATGATCTTTCCAGGAGCGATCGACCACGGTCAGCATGAAGCGACGCTCCAACGCTCTCATCGCCTCGGGGCCCTGCTTGTCTTCTTTGCCGTCGTACTTTTTGGTGGCAAACTGGAGTAGTTGCTGCTGCAACTCTGCGACATCCAAAGTGCGCCAGTCATCCCTGAGTTCGCGCAGGGAAAGGTCAAAGTAAGACAGGTAGTCGGTCGCCAAGTCGGCAAGATTCCACTCGCTGGCTGGCTGGTCCGCCGAGCAGTGGGTCTCGATCATGTAGTCGATGACATCCTGCGAGACTCGATCCACGTAGTCGCGTCCTTCCTTGCCCTCAAGGATTTCTCGCCGCAACAGGTAGATCGCTTCCCGCTGCTTGTTCATCACATCGTCATACTCAAGGAGGTGCTTTCTGATCTCGAAGTTACGCCCTTCCACTTGGGTCTGAGCGCGCTCAATAGCACGGGTGACCATGCTCGCTTCGATCGCCTCGCCCTCCTGCATGCCGATCTTGCCCATAAACGCCTGCACCCGATCGGAGGCGAAGATGCGCATCAAGTCGTCCTCTAGAGACAGGTAAAAACGGGATTCTCCTGGGTCGCCCTGGCGTCCGGAACGGCCTCGCAGTTGGTTGTCCACGCGCCTGGATTCGTGGCGCTCGGTGCCCAGGATGTACAAGCCGCCGACATCTAGAACTTCCTGACGTTCTCGTTGGCAGGTCTCCTCGTAACGAGCCAAAGCAGCGGCGTAGCCTTCGCTGTCCTCTTCTGGGTTGAACTCCGAGCGCGCGAGTCCTTCAGGGTTGCCTCCCAAGACGATGTCAGTACCGCGTCCAGCCATGTTGGTGGCAATGGTGACCGAACCTTTGCGACCTGCTTGGGCGACAATCGGAGCTTCTCGCTCGTGGTATTTGGCGTTGAGCACTACATGCGGAACGCCTTTGCGTTTGAGCTTCTTGGCCAGCGACTCACTGGTCTCAATGGAAACCGTGCCGACTAGGGTCGGCTGCCCCAGTTTGCTCTTTTCGGCAATGTCTTCGGCCACCGCATCCCACTTCTCGGCTGCGGTGCGATAGATCAAGTCCGGCTGATCCTGGCGCACCATCGGTTGATTAGTGGGAATCACGGTTACGTCCAGGTCGTAGATCTCGCCAAATTCAGTGGCCTCTGTTTCCGCGGTACCGGTCATACCGCCGAGCTTCTGGTACATGCGGAAATAGTTTTGGAAGGTGATAGTGGCCAGGGTCTGGTTCTCTTTTTCTATCCGCACCCCTTCTTTGGCTTCGATTGCCTGATGTAGCCCATCCGACCAGCGACGGCCTGGCATCATGCGGCCGGTGAACTCATCGACAATCACCACTTGGCCATCTTTGACCAAGTAGCCGACGTCGCGCTTGAACAGATGGTGCGCGCGGAGACCCTGGTTGACCCCGTGCAGAATCTCCATGTTCTCGATGTCGTAGAGGTTTTCAATTGACAGCAACTTCTCAACCTTGGCCACTCCCTCCTCAGTCAAAGTGATGGTCTGTGCCTTTTCATCCACCAGAAAGTCCCCGGTGGTGTATTTGCGATCGCCTTCTTCGATTTCCTCCCCTCGGTCGAAACGAGGAATGATGCGGTCCAGTTGGTAGTACTTGTCGATCGACTCTTCCGAAGGTCCGGAAATGATCAACGGTGTCCGTGCTTCGTCGATCAGGATCGAGTCGACTTCATCGACGATCGCGTAGTGATGATCTCGTTGCACCATCGAGCTTACGTCCAGCTTCATGTTGTCGCGCAAGTAGTCGAAGCCCAGCTCATTGTTGGTGGCGTAGGTGATGTCGGCAGCGTAGGCCTGGCGGCGTTCTTCGTCGGTCAATCCGTGTTGGATAACTCCAACATCCATCCCAAGAAAACGGTAAACCTGTCCCATCCACTCAGCATCGCGGCGAGCTAGGTAATCGTTGACCGTAACTACGTGAACCCCGCGACCGGATAGGGCGTTGAGGTAGACCGGCAACGTCGCCACCAAGGTCTTTCCCTCACCGGTCTTCATCTCGGCAATGCGCCCTTCGTGAAGTACCATGCCACCAATCAGTTGCACGTCATAGGGCCGCATTTGCACACTGCGCCATGCCGCTTCGCGCACCACCGCAAAGGCTTCTGGCAGTAGGTCATCCAGCCGCTGTCCGCGGTCCACACGTTGGCGAAATTCACCGGTCTTGGAACGCAGCTCAGCGTCGCTTAAGGCACGAATGTCGGCTTCCAGGGCGTTGATCGCGTCGACGCCCGGCTGCATCTTCTTGAGGTCGCGTTCATGTTGACTACCGAAAACTTTGGTGAGGGCGCGGTTAAACATCAGCGGAATTCTCTTGGTTAGGTGCGGACTGAGTTGACTGGGTAGATTTCTTGGGGCAGTTATCGCTAGGAGAAAAAATACTAGCAAAGACAGGACCAATACAGATCGCAATCAAGCGTCTGTCAGGCCGAAATTGAATTCTAGGGGGGACGGTTATGAGGCGGACTCGTAGTCCGTGAGCATGTAGTCAAGCGGGTTGGTCGACTGACCATGACGACGGACTTCGTAGTGCAAGTGGTAGCCGGTAGCTCTACCGGTTCGACCTACATAGCCGATGGTTTCTCCTCGGCGCACTTTCTGGCCGGGCTCGACCACAAACTTAGACAAATGACCGTAGCGAGTGGTCATGCCGTATCCGTGCGAAATGTAGACGGCTTTACCCAGACCGCCATTCCGTCCGGCGCGGGTGACCACGCCATCAGCGGTGGCGACCACTGGGCGACCCGGTCGCGCGCCAATATCAACTCCTGGGTGGATGGCTGGAGCACCGGTGATCGGATCACGTCGGCCCCCGTAACTGCTGGTGATCAGGCCGATTACCGGGCGCAAGCTGGGGGTCGAGGCAAGGCGTTGTCGACGCTTGCGCAATGCGTCTTCGACCTCATCAAAACGAGACTGGAGTTCCGTGGCTTGTAAGTCCAAGCTCTCTGCATCGGCGCCACCAACGCCAAAGGAGAGCGCCTGATCCTGGGGATCAATGCCCGCGATCAAAGCCAGTTGTTCGGTGCGGTCCTCGAATTCATCGACCCGTTGCACCAACTGACGGACTGTGCCTTCTAGGCCGTTGTTCTCCTGACGGAGTAGAACGTTTTCCTGTTGCAACTTGCTGACCTCAAACGCGGCGGCGTTCTTGGTCATGTAGAGCGAACCTACCGTGAGTGCGATAAGGCAACATCCAGTGACAATCGCGCTGATGGTCAGCGCCTGCCGGGTGGAGAAGTGGAAGTACCTCTCGACCCCTGAGCGAAGCTCAAACTTGAGCGTATGATTCAGCCCCATCGGAATGGCCCCGTGCGTTCGTTACCTAGACTTTTAATACTTATTGTTGTGGCGTTTTCACCGTGCTGGTGAATTTTGGTGGATTGGGGTAGGAAATGTCAACTCAATGTCCTAGATCAGTACCTTTGAGACAGTCGGCGGGAGCACGACCCCTGGGTCGAGCTTTAGAAGGTACCTTGCCGGGGGTTTTCTTTTCAAGCTCTTGTGCGGCCTGTAGGTGTTGTAGAGGTCCTGGAATCTCTGGATGTAAGGTCTCAAAGCCGAGACAGTATCGGGTAGCTCATACATTTCATAAAACTCTCCTCTCCAGGTTTCCTGCATTCGTTCGACGGTGCCGTTGAGCTTCGGACTCTTTGGCGGCAGCACATAGAGGGTGATACCTCTATCTCGGCAGGCTTTCTCAAATTCATCCATAAATTCACTACCACCGTCCACTTGGATCGAGGTGATGTCAAACGGACACTCGGCAATGACTTTGTCTAAAAAGCGTGCTGCACAGCGAGAAGTGGCACGTTGATAGATCTCTCCCACTGTCCACCGGCTGACCGGACAGGAGGCTGAAAAGTGTTTGAGCCACTTGCCTGGAGCAGGGACCAGATGCAGCGTGTCGATCTGCAGTCGCTCGCCAGGGCGCGTTGGTCGGGGACACCATTTCGGCAGTCGCTGAGCGTGGAGCCGGCGCATACGCCGGGAGTTTTTGTACTTCTGGCGCCGGTAGCGTACCCGGTGGATTACCCCTCGATCCATTAGTTTGCGCAAGATACGCCCGACAGTGGCTTCTGATACCTCAAAGCCCTCGCCCTGGATCAGCGGCGCTAGGGTTTCCTTGCCCCAGGCAGGAAAGTCTCGACGGAGACTTTCGACTCTCTGTACCAATTCAGGTGACCAGTCAGCCTTACGCACCCGCTTGGGTCGGCTTGATATCGGTTCTAGATGTCGGGGGCCACGCTCAAGGCGTTTGCGCCAGCGGTAAAGGGTAGCTCGACTCTTGCCCAAGATCTGAGCTGCTTCTTCACCCGAGATCCCCTTGTCGCGTAGTTGCTCGAAGCTCGCAACCAAGCGCAGCCGATCACGAGCCTGAGAGCTTAAGACAACGATGTCTTCACGGTAGTACTTGTAGATACTGCGATCGAGTGCGACGATTTGCATCTGGGGGCCTCCCTTCGTTTTGGGTTATTCGATAGACCCGAAGGATCTTGGCCCCCTTTTTACTTGTCACGGCTGTGGATGATGATGGGCTGGTGCAAAGCCAGCTACGCTTGCCTTCCCACAGCCCTTGGAAATCTCTCACGAGATTCCCACATCCCCCACAGCCTCGGCGACTAACGGCGCTGTCTCACAGGTGTTTGATCTAGGTCACTCAATAGCGGACAACGATAAGGAGGCACCCCTGCGGGGTGTATACGGTGAGGCCGATTTGATTGACGAATTGGTAAACATCGCGAGGAGCCGGGCTGCCCATTGACGTTGGTGACGCCCCTCAGGTCAACCACCGGCGTCTCGAAACCCTTCTTCGTAGATTGCAAGGTCGTAGGTTCCAGAATCCACGTGGTAGACAAGTCGATGAAGTACCAAGCGAAAGGCCGAGGAGCGAAGAGTTATTGCCAACCTCTGTCTGCGCCGCCGACCAAGTGTTGCAAACTACCGTTGGCAGTTTGCAACTAGATCGCATGGGTACCTTTGTTCATGTTGAGAAACCAACCCGGACCGGCGAGGGCAAAGTTGAAGTGTTGCCGGGGCTCGGTGAGCAGGATGTAGTACTGAACAAAGACTGTGCCTTCGTCCGCCTCACAGAAATATGCCAATAACTTGGCGAAGTCGCGGTTGTCGGGGACTTCTGAAATGTGCAGCGACCGTGAACCTGCGACTCGGAAGGCATTGCTGAGCGCCACCTCTCCGTCACCGCTCTGTCGCACCCAGAAGGTGTCCGGCCCCGACGGGGTGGTCTCAAACGATCATCGCAACACTTGGAGAATTGTTTGATAGAGATTCTCAGGAGGTGTTGGGATGGTAAAGAGACGAATCCGAGGCATGCGGCTTACCCGTGGAGAGCGATTGGAGGTACGGTCCCTAGTGGGCAAGGGCAGCAGCTTCGAAGAAGCTGCTGCCACAGCCAGATGCTCAACAAAGACCGTCCAGAGGCTGTTGAATTCATCAGGAGGCCTACCAGCGCGAGAGACAAGTCGCTCAGAGCTACGGTTGTCGTTAGCCGAACGCGAGGAGATCTCTCGCCATCTAAGTGGAGGCGCTTCGTATCGAGTGATCGCCCGCCATCTCAAGCGAGCGCCGTCGACGATCTCACGTGAGGTCAATGCCAATGGAGGTCGCCGACGTTATCGGGCTGTTCGGGCTGACGAGGCGGCCTACAGGAGAGCCAGGAGACCTAAGATCTCGAAGCTGAGACGATGTCCAGGGCTCCGTGTTCAAGTTGAAGCGATGCTGAACAAGCTTTGGTCTCCTGAGCAGATCAGTGCGAGACTAATGGTCGAGAACCCAAACGACTCCGAGCTACGCGTGTCACATGAAACGATCTACCAGTCTCTGTTTGTTCAATCGCGGGGAGCGTTGCGAAAAGAACTCTCGGCTTGCCTCCGTTCGAAACGCACCCGCCGCAAACCTCATGGACGCAAAGATCCTGGCGGGTACATCAAGGGCATGGTCCTCATTTCAGACCGCCCTGCTGAGATCGAAGATCGCGCTGTTCCTGGGCATTGGGAAGGCGATCTCATTATTGGAGCGCTTGGGCAATCGGCGATTGCCACCCTGGTCGAACGTCAAACTAGATATGTCATGTTGCTCTCTGTCGGCCGAAATAGGACCAGCCAACATGTCTGTTCGTTGCTAGCAAAGAAGATCAAGACGCTGCCTAGACATCTCGCAGTCTCCTTGACCTGGGATCGCGGGAAAGAGCTTGCTGCCCATCTCAAGTTCACCATCGACACGGGAGTCCAAGTCTACTTCTGTGATCCACATAGCCCATGGCAGCGAGGAAGCAACGAGAATACCAACGGGTTACTGCGCCAGTACTTCCCAAAGGGAACCGACCTCGAGGTCCACAGCCAGGGCCATCTCGACCATGTTGCTCATATGCTTAATGATCGACCTCGAAAAACGCTCGGATGGATGAAACCGACCGAAAAATTGGCTGAACTGTTGCGATGACCGAATGAGACCACCCGGAGAAGGGCTTTCGAAGTCGTAGGCAGCCAGAATCGGAGACTCTTGCGGGTGTTCTTGGTGGTGCATGTTCTGGGGAGGCTGGGCCAGCAGAGGCGACGCCACCCACAGCATTGTCAGCACTGCGGTGCAACGGACTGTTCGATGCCTTGGTAGATGGCTTATAGACCTCCAGGCAGTGCGCTCTATGTTTTTGCCTCCAAGCACTCCACGGGGTCTATTCTCAAGAAACCGTTGCCAGAAGAGCCGTCAGCCCGACTCCCAATGCCGCGAACATCCATTTGGCGACCCGTCCCTCGGGTTCAATGAACTCATCCTGCAATAGGTCAAAAGCCCCGATATAAAGAAAAGTGCCTGCTGCGAAAGAGGTGACAATCAAGTCCAGCGTGCTCCCGGTGGGGTTACTGAGGCTACGTTGGGCGACTGTGCCGACCAGAATGCCGAGCGGTGTCGCCAGCACGAACAACCAGGCAGACGGATGCAGCCAGGAGCGGGTGGCGGTGTGGCTGAGCACCGTGCCCAAGGCAAAGCCCTCGGTGAGTTTGTGCGCCAAGATCGCGGCGGCGGTCAGGGTCGTGGTCGCGCTGTCGTGGGCGATGCCCAAGGCTAGGCCAGCCAACAGCGAATGCAAGCTGAGGGCTAACAGGATGCCGAAGGTGCCGCGGCCACCTGCAGACGGTTGCCCAGATATCTCGTGGTGATGATGGCCGTGCCCGCCAGTGTGGGAGTGGGCGACGGTGTGTGCCGCATCCGAGAATGCGACGTGTTCGACAAACAGTAGAACCAGAAACGCCCCCAAGATCAACAGAGAAGCCCAGGGATAATCACTTCCTCGCGCGATCCAACCCCGGTGGGCATTGGCTCCAAAATGGAGTAAACCGGTGCCGAGAAAGATCCCTGCCGCCAATGCGTTGGCCCAGCCTTGTCGCTTGCCGATCGACTTCTTACCAGAGAAGTGTACCGCCCAGCGAACCCCAACGGCGGCCACCAATAGGATCGCTAGCGCAGCGGCGAGCTTGAGAAGGAAGAGTTGGGGCAACATTGTTTCTGGCTATCGAAGAGTGCTTAGTTTACGGAGTTTGGGGTGATTGTTTGCTGCAGAGGCTCGATAGCGAGACAATAGCCACTGCGCGTACTGGTTGGAGGTGTCGAATGTTTGAGCTAATCACGAACGAACTTTACTCCAGGAGAGCTGGGACGATTTGGATCGCCACCCTGAGCTTGCTGTTGTTTCTCGGTGTCAACGACGCCTGGGGGGCCAGTCCAACCCGAGGTGCGGCGCGAACCCGAAGTGCCAGCATGAAACCGGTCGCGACAGAAACCGCGGTGGAGGTATCGACTGGGGCCATGAATCCACAGACCAGCGGCCAACCCGAGCACCTGCATGAAGATGATCCGCCGCCGCCCGAAGGGGAACCTCCCGCGGCGGCAGGCGTTCCATGTTCTGCAGGGCAGGCGTCTGGATTTCCCTGCCACGATATGAACCTGTTGGCACTCGTGCCGCGCTCCGTGTTGGGCGCTGGTGATAGCGAAATTGTCAATGACCTGTGGGGTTGGGTCGATGAACGTACCGGTCGTGAGTACGCGCTGGTGGGTCGTGCCGCCGGAGTGTCTTTTGTTGACGTCACCGATCCGACCAAGCCGGTCATGGTGGGGGTGTTGCCGACGCGGACCTTTCCATCGTCCTGGCGAGATCTGAAAACAATCGACCACTATGTGGTAGTGGTGGCTGATGGTTCGCCGGGGCATGGGATGCAGATTTTCGATCTGCACCAACTGCAAGGTGCTTCTCCGGGCCAGGTCTTTGCACCCACGGCGGACTACTTTGGTCTCGGGCTCGGATTTAACCAGGGAGAACTACTCGGCAGCAGCCACAACGTTGGGGTCAACCAAGAAAGCGGCTTTGCCTACATCGTCGGCACCAATACCTGTGCCGGCGGCTTGCACATGGTGGATATGCGACAACCACTCCAGCCTCGATACGCTGGCTGTTTCTCCGAAGACGGATATAGCCACGATGTGCAGTGTGTGATCTATCGTGGCCCGGACGCCGATCAAGTCGGGGCTGAGGTTTGCTTCGCAGCCAATGAAGACACCGTGACCATTGTCAATGTCAGTGACAAAGCACAACCGCGGATGATTTCTCGCACCGCGTACTCTGGAAGCGCCTATACCCATCAAGCCTGGTTGACCGAAAACCACCAGTATCTACTGGTCAACGACGAACTCGATGAACTGAGAAGCGGTCATGGAACCCGCACCAGGATTTTCGACGTCTCAAACTTAGCCGCTCCCAGGTTGACTGGCTCCTACACCTCACACACCAGCTCCACTGACCACAACCTTTATGTCAAAGGCGAGTACGTCTATGAGGCCAACTACACCAGCGGTCTTCGGGTCCTGTCTTTGCACGACATAGACCAGGGGCACCTGGAAGAAGTCGCTTTTTTTGACACCTATCCGGCGAACGACGCACCGGGCTTTGAAGGAGCTTGGAGCGTCTATCCGTTCTTGCCCAGCGGCAATATTTTGGTCAGCTCGATCGGCGAAGGTTTATTTATCTTGCGACCGCAATTTGCCGGCCACGACCATTAGTTGGAGAAGAGCAGGCTAGCAAAAAGGCAGAGTGGGGCTAAGGAAGTTTGTTAGCAGGTTGCTCTTTTCGTTGCGCCCAGCAGGCGTGCCGGTAAAGTCAGTATCCCTCGGAGAAAACCTAAGACGCCCTCTACCGCGTAACCGAGCAAGCGAAACGGCAACAGAAGCAGCCACAAAAAGGGAAACAACACCAGGACTAGTAAAGCCAAGGGCGCTGAGACCGCCAAAAGAATCAACCACAGAATTAGCATTTTCATTCGTTGACGCTCCTCACTATTGGGGTACGGAACCGAGATAACAGAAGTTTCACCTGGATTGTTTGCTAGAGAAGCGACCGACAGAAGAAACAGTAATCGAAAGGACACCATGAATCGAACCAAGCACACCGCAGTAATCCTCAGCCTCGTCGGCATGTTGGCGCTATTTGGGCCGATCCACGGGCAGGAAGAACCACAATTCGATGATCCGATGGCTTCGACTTCCTTTATGTCCTACGACCCACCCTCGACGCTGGTGGTTCCAGAGACCCTTGTCAGCCAGGCTAAGTATCCGTTTATCGACGTCCACAACCACCAATTTCAGCTCGGCGCGGATCAAGATATCGCCGAGTTAATCGCCGGTATGGACTCGATCAACCTGCAAGTGATGGTGAATCTGAGTGGCCGGGGATTTCAGCGGACTGAGAACGAAGACGGCACGTTCTCGTTTGATATTGATAGCAGTGAGTACCTGGAGAATGCGATTCGCCGGGTCCACGAGCAGGCTCCAGGTCGAGTGGTGAACTTCACCAACATCAGTTTCACGAATTGGGATGCACCCGATTGGGTAGAAAAGACCGTCGCCGATCTGGAGCGCGATGTTGCCGCCGGAGCACAGGGGCTCAAGATCTACAAGAGTTTGGGGATGATGAATCAAGACGCTGAAGGCAATCTGATTCCGGCCAATCATCCCAAACTCGATCCGGTATGGGCGGCGTGCGGCGAACTGGGGATTCCGGTACTGATCCACGTCGCCGATCCGGCCCCGTTTTGGCAATCCAAAGATGTCCACAATGAACGGTTGTATGAACTGATCGAACGCCCAGGTCGTTACCGGGGACCAGATTTTGAGCCCAGCTTTGAGCAGTTAGTCGAACAACAACACGATGTCTTCCGACGCCACCCAGACACCAAGTTCATCAACGCCCACTTGGGGTGGTTTGGCAATGACTTGGGGCGGATGGCACGGCTGCTGGACGAAATGCCCAACGTCTATACCGAGATTGGCGCGGTCTTGGCCGAACTCGGGCGTCAACCACGTTTTGCTCGGCAGTTCTTGGTCGACTACCAGGACCGGGTGATGTTCGGCAAAGACAGTTGGAACGTAGAGGAGTACTACGCCTACTTCCGAGTTCTGGAGACTGACGACGACTACATCAAGTACTACCGGCGGCGCCACGCTTTCTGGAGACTCTACGGACTCGATCTTCCCGACGAGGTGCTGAAGAAGCTGTACTACAAGAACGCCTTGGCGGTGATCCCCGGCATCGACCCGACTCCGTTTCCTGATTAGGAACGGGATGTCGCTGCAGACGGTGAAATTGTCGGCCTAGGCTAGCGAACGACCTTGGAGCTCCCTCGATACTGCAGAGCTTCGGCGATGTGTGCCGTGCCGATCTCTGCCTCCTTGGCCAGGTCGGCAATGGTACGAGCGACCTTTTGCACCTTGTGCAGCGCCCGCACCGACAAGCTAAGACGTTCATAGGCGGTGTTGAGAAGAGCACTGGTCGTGGCGTCCACCGCGCACCAACGTTCTATCTGCCGCGTGTTGAGTTGGCGATTGAGGATCTGCTCTCCGTTGCGGTCCCTTTGCTGCTGCCGCGCCACCGAGATCCGCGCTGCCACCGACTTGGAATTTTCCGCAGTGGTGTCCCGCACCTCGCTCCACGTCACCGCGCCAACTTCGACCTGCAGATCGATCCGATCGAGTAACGGACCGGAGATCCGCGACCGGTAGCGCTCGATCATCGATTGGCTGCAAGTGCATTCCTGGCTCGGATGTCCCAGATGGCCGCAGGGACAAGGGTTTCGCGCCGCCAACAGTTGTACTCGTGCCGGGAAGGTGTACCGGCCTTGAACTCGGGAGATGGTGACCCGACCAGCCTCCAGGGGTTGCCTCAGTCCCTCCAAGGCTTGCCGTTTGAACTCCGGCAACTCATCCAAAAACAGTACGCCGTGATGAGCCAAGGAGACTTCACCAGGACGGGGCACGGTCCCACCGCCAAGCAGTCCGGCGGTAGAAATCGAAGAATGAGGCGATCGCAGCGGTCGTCGCGTGACCAATCCTGAGAGCGGAGCGTCGCTCACCATGGAATGAATTTTGGTCACGGTCAGCGACTCCAGACGCGTCAAGGGCGGCAGAATGCCCGGCAGACAGCCAGCCAGGAGCGTCTTGCCGCATCCCGGCGGCCCAGTGAACAACAAATTGTGGCCACCCGCTGCGGCGATCTCCAGCGCTCTCTTGGCGGTCGCCTGCCCCCGAACCTGCGCTAGATCCTCCGAAGGGCGCAGCGCCGAGGAGAAATCTCCATCGGCGGTCGGTTCGATCAGGCTGACTCCACGCAAATGCTGGACCAGTTGCGCCAAGCCCGACGCGGCAATAACTGGAACCGCTTGTAAGGCAGCAGCTTCTGGGGCAGAGGCAAGCGGCAACACCACCTCCGAAATCCCGGTTCGCGCGGCCAAATCGGCCACCGCCAAGCCGCCGCGAATCGCGCGCAAACCTCCGTCGAGGCCAAGCTCGCCACAGAAGAGACGACTGGCGAGTGATTGCGGACTCAGGTATCCCAGCGCCGACAGCAGAGCCAAAGCAATCGGTAGATCTAGGTAATTCCCCTCTTTACGGATATCCGCCGGGGCCAAATTGATGGTGAACACTCGCGGCGGAACCTCGAAGCCCGAGTTTCGAACCGCCGACGCCACCCGCTCCTGACTCTCGCGTACTGCCGCGTCTGGCAACCCGACAATGCGAAACGCCGGAACCCCGGTGCGCACATCCGCCTCGACCTCAACCGGCCGTGCATCGATTCCCCAGGGAGTTGCGCCTAGCGCTCGTGCCAACACAAAGATAGAGACGTGAGTGCTTCCCCAATTCCTGCGGTGGTTCTTCTGGCAGTTGTAGGCGCCAGCGAGCACCTGGGGGGCTTCGCCTTTCGTAGATCCGGACGCGGTTTCGCCGCCTTCGACCCACTGTGCGTGGTACACATTGGCTTCAGCATCCCACCACAGCCAGCACCAGCCACCGCCTGGAGCATTCCACTGTTGACGATTGCCGAGGTCGTCTATCCAGGGTTCCATAGGAAGTATTTCTTCGTCATAAAGCAGTCAATGACTTTCTTCCGGAGAATTGAATAGTTGGCTTGGCGCTTGGTTGGTCGGTAGGGTGCATAAGTAATGTTTTTCAACGCGAGATTGGTTTTCTTGTTCGTAGCTGTGTTCTTCGCAGCTTCCTGCATGACATCTATACCGTGTCTTGATCGGAAAAGAGGCGCTTCGACGCGAAGGAACAAACACTTCGTAACGATCACCGTATGTTCGGCGCCGGTGGAAGGGCGACTTTTGAGGAGAAAGGACCAAGCGATGCCTTGGCCAGGAGGGTGGTTCGAAAACGGGAAGATAATACGAATCGACGCGAATGGTGGCATGACCGTATCGGCCTTGGATCTCTGGCCCGAGCGGTGCCTAACGGTTGACGAAGAAGAGCTTGCTAGGGTCTCGCGCTATTGGCAACCTTTTCTCGATCGGACCAGTCAAAGGTCACGCCGGTTTATTCAGATAATGAAGGATCCATATTTGGGCGACGACAACTGGGAAGCAGACAGGCCACTTCTTTCACTCTCGTTCGGCGCGCCAGGGGAGCACGTAGAGATTTTTTGGGATGGTTTGCTTAGTCTTCCACCGGATCTCGATTTGGCGGTAATGGGCACCCTGGAGATGGTTTGCTCGGCCACCGGGAAGGGAAAGAAAAATCCACTTCGGGGTCTTGACGATCAGGTAACTAGATGGCTACAGTGCATTCCAAATTAGGTTGGAGGGCTGATCGATGAGAGCTTTCGCCGTTTGCCTTGTGCCGATGTCCAATGTCGAGAATGCTCTGGATAGCTTGCTACAAGGGGCCTGTGACCGCCACGACAGCTGTTGACGGAAACGCAACTCTTGCGGCGGCCCTTATCTCGGAAGCTCTTGGAAAAGGACCTGTGATTTGAAATTTCTGGGCGATCTGACAGCTCTCTGTGTTACTGGGGCGACCATCCTGACCTTCCCAAACGCGAACTTTTCGCGCGCGACGGACTTATTGAAAGCCTGCGAAGCCGGAGCCGCGGTCGCTCATACTGGTGTGTCGGCTGCCTTTCCAATTTGGTGGGGAACACAGTGTGTTAACGGTTGTAATGAAAGATGCGTGTAACCGCATCGGGCTTTCGTCCGTGCCGAGCCCTGGCGTCATTTCTTCGGGAATGTCACCAAGGGTCCAGACGGGGATTTGCCTTTTGCGCATGGCTTCGAGGCTCTAGCCGCTTACTGTGGCCAAGATGCCGAAGGCAACCAGGAAGTCGATTTCACTGAGTGCGGCTCTTCGCTTTTTGTATGGACTGATCTTAGTGGCGATGGCAGGATTGAGCTCAACGAACTATTGGATTTTCAGGAACTTGGTATTGAATCCCTGGGGGATGTAAGAAAGACCGGCAAGCGGGATAGGTGCGGGAACACTTTTCCTGCTGAGTCTCACGCGACGTGTGTTGACCGTCCTGGAGTCTGTGGCACGTGGCTTGACGGATTCTTCCATTCACGCTGAGGGCTACAATCGCCCGCCGCCGTTTTTGGGACCAACCGAGCAAATAGGGACACAAGCCACAACGGTGTAATTCTTTATTCCAAGTCTAGGCAGTATTCCGAGCGGGATCCCCTCGTCTTCTGTAGCTACGAAGCTACGTAGCTACATCGCAGTGCGCTTGCTGACGCCCTTCTCAAGGTAGTCGGTGATCTCCTCGCGGTACCCCCATTCTATTTCAGTGCGAATCTAGAGCCAGCGGATTGAGCGCCTGTCGAGCCCCAATCCCGCGGTAGGATTCGGCGGTGATTACCATCGACGGCAGCAGTATTACTTTAGAAACATTCGGCGCGGTTATCTCAGGCTCTGAGCCGGTGGAGCTGAAGTCTTCTGCGCGGAATCAAGTCGGATTGGCCCGGCAAGTGTTGGAGCAGCTGTTGGCTGATGGCCAGGTGATCTACGGAGTTAATACCGGTTTTGGCAAGTTGGCCAAGGTGCGGATTGCTGAGGACGACCTGTTGGAGCTGCAGCGCTCCTTGATCCGTTCGCACGCGGCAGGAATCGGAGATCCCTTGCCGCCGGAAGTGGTGCGAGGGATGTTGCTGTTGCGCGCCAACACCATGGCAGCCGGACATTCTGGGGTGCGGGTGGAGCTGCTGCAGCGGTTGCTCGATCTGCTCAACCAAGATCTGCTGCCGGTGGTACCCAGCCGAGGCTCGGTGGGTGCCAGCGGTGACCTGGCTCCGTTGGCGCATTTGGCGTTGCCTTTGATCGGGGAAGGGCAGGTGACCCTGTGTGGTGAACCGGCCGAGGCTGCCCAAGCATTGCAGGAGTGCGGCCTGAAGCCACTGACCTTGCAGCCCAAAGAGGGTCTGGCGCTGATCAACGGCACCCAGGCAATGACTTCAATTCTTGGCAACGCCTGTTTGCGTGCCGCGGCATTGGTCAAGGCGGTGGATTTGGTCGCTGCCATGACCACCGAGGCGGTGCGTGGTACCGACACCGCGTTTGATCCTCGAATTCACCGTTTACGTCCCCATCCGGGTCAGGTGGCGTCGGCCAAGAATTTGTTTTCCTTGCTCCAAGGCTCGGAAATTCGCCAGTCGCATCTGGAAGACGATGACCGGGTACAGGATCCTTACTGCATCCGTTGTGCGCCGCAGGTACACGGTGCCGTGCGTGATGTCTTGACCGATACCATTGCCAAACTCGAGCGAGAATTTAATTCGGTCACCGACAATCCATTGGTGTTTGCTGAAGACCAACAAGTATTGTCCGGGGGCAACTTTCACGGGGAACCGATGGCGATCGCTGCCGACTGCCTGACCATTGCAATCGCTGAGTTGGGTGCGATCTCTGAGCGGCGCATCGAAAAACTGACCAATGCGACTTTCTCGATGTTGCCTCCATTTTTGGTCGAGAACGCCGGTGTCGACTCGGGCTTCATGATTGCCCACGTCACCAGCGCCGCATTGGCGAGCGAAAACAAGGTGCTGGCTCATCCAGCCAGTGTCGATTCGATCCCCACTTCGGCGGACATGGAAGACCACGTTTCCATGGGCATGCACGCCGCCCTGAAGTGCCTGACGGTGTTGGAGAATGTTGAACAGATTGTGGCGATTGAATTGTTAGCTGCGGCCCAAGGATTTGAATTTCTGCGGCCCTTGCGGTCGACGCCGCCCCTCGAAGCGAGCTACGCCCGCGTGCGCGAGCAGGTGCCCCGCTGGGACCGGGATCGGCAGATGTCCCCTGATCTAGAGATCGCGAAGACTGTCTTGCACAATCTGACAGACCTCACCGCATCCTTGGAGTAAGGTCGAAACATCGTCTGAAATGTAGATTTGTGACTGGAAACCGATCTCACCAACAATACCGCCAACAAACTCCGAAGTAAGCACCAAGCTCAACCTAGTCGCCAGAGTGTAGCCAACTAGAGGTAGAGACCATGTCGAAATCCCGTATTGTCCGAGCTCCCCGGGGCACCGAGATCTCCTGCAAAGGTTGGCAGCAGGAAGCCGCTTTGAGAATGCTGATGAACAATCTGGATCCGGCGGTGGCCGAGCATCCAGAAGAGCTGATTGTTTACGGCGGTTCCGGCAAGGCGGCTCGTAATTGGGAAGCCTTCGAGGCGATTGTCGCCACCCTCAGGCGACTAGAGAATGACGAGACCCTCATAGTGCAGTCTGGGAAGCCGGTTGGCGTCTTTCGTACCCACAGTAATGCCCCCAGGGTTCTGATCGCGAACTCGAACCTGGTGGCGCATTGGGCTCATCTCGATGAGTTCCGACGCCTGGAAGAGTTGGGTCTGACGATGTACGGACAGATGACCGCAGGCTCGTGGATCTACATTGGCACCCAGGGAATCCTGCAGGGCACCTACGAGACCTTGGCCGAGTGCGCTCGCCAGCACTTTGATGGCAGCTTGGCCGGGACGCTGACCGTGACCGCTGGACTGGGAGGGATGGGCGGTGCCCAGCCGCTGGCGGTGACGATGAACGGCGGCACTGCTTTGATTGCGGAAGTTGACCCCAGCCGCATTGCGCGGCGTTTGGAAACCCGCTATTTGGACCAACAGGCCCCTGATCTTGCGACCGCGATTGAGCGTGCGCTGGAAGCCAAGAAGAACCGGGAAGCAGTGTCGATCGCCGTGGTCGCCAATGCCGTTGACCTGCTGCAAGCGCTTTTGGAACAAGGGATCACTCCAGACGTCTTGACCGACCAAACCTCGGCTCATGATCCTTTGCGCGGCTATGTGCCGCAGGGGTTGTCCTTTGAGCAGGCAGGCGAGTTGCGAGAGCGAGACACAGAGGCCTATTTGCAACGCTCTCTGGCGACCATCGCCGATCACGTTCGAGCGATGTTGCAACTGCAACAACGGGGATCGGTAACCTTTGACTATGGTAACAACTTACGCGGCCAGGCCTTGGAACAGGGAGTGAGCAACGCTTTTGACTTCCAGGGATTCGTGCCGCTGTTTGTTCGCCCTCTGTTTTGCGAAGGAAAGGGTCCGTTTCGCTGGGTGGTTCTTTCTGGAGATCCGGAGGATTTGGCGGCAACCGACGAGGCGATATTGGACGAATTCCAAGAGGACGAGGCTTTGGCTCGCTGGATTCATCTGGCGCGTGAACGGGTCGCCTTCCAGGGACTTCCAGCGCGGATCTGTTGGCTGGGATACGGAGAACGCGCCCGAGCCGGCAAGCGATTCAACCAGTTAGTCGCTAGCGGTCGGGTCAAGGCGCCGATCGTCATCGGCCGGGACCATTTGGACTGCGGCTCGGTGGCCTCGCCCAACCGGGAGACCGAAGGGATGATCGATGGCTCGGATGCGATCGCTGACTGGCCTCTGCTCAACGCCATGCTCAACGCGGTCAACGGTGCCACTTGGGTGTCGATTCATCACGGCGGAGGAGTTGGCATCGGCTACAGCCTGCACGCCGGCATGGTGGTGGTCTGCGACGGTTCAGGCGAAGCTGAACAACGTATCGAGCGAGTATTGACCGGAGACCCGGGAATGGGCGTGGTGCGCCACGCTGACGCCGGCTATGGCAAAGCCATCCAGGTTGCCACAGAACGAGGGGTCGATCTGCCGATGACGCCAACGCGGCGTGATGACGACAGTGGCCTTGGTTGATCGGGCTCGTGGTCCTGCCGATCGGCTGCATCCTTGCATTGGAGGGCTGCGGTAAGCGAAACCATGACTTCTGCCCAGCCCTTGTCGAAAGAAACAGAATGGCCCGATAGAGGGTCTTGGGCGCTACTGGTCGCTGCGATGGGAGTCGCGGCCAGTAACGTCACGCCGTGGAGTGTGCTGTTTCTATTGCTGACAACGGCGGCATTGGTCGTTTGGTCAGCGGCCAGAGGCGGTGTTTGGCGTTGGATTATTCCGGTTGGGGTCGCGCTTGCGGCCCTCATGAGTCTGATCGGGCAAACGGGAGCTGTCGGTTCCCCGCGATGGACGCGGGCGAATCAAAAGGGGTACGCCGCACTCTGGAATCAACTGGATATCGATGCTCGTCGGGCGGCTGAGGTTGTCGACAACTTGAGCCCTCCCAGCGACGAATTTTCTGGCGCCTCAGCTCAGCATGACGCCGAACTGGAACGAATTTTTGCCAGCTTGGAACGCACTTCGATAGGTTCTTTGGCGTTGATTCGCAGTGCTGGTCAAGTGGTCGCCTGGGCCGGCCCCGGACTCCCGGTCGACCCTGGAAGGGAGGGCGGTGCGTTCGCAGCGACCTTGCCTAGTCACGGTGGAGCGCTGGCGTTTGTCCGTCCAGCGTCGGTGACGCTGACTGTGAGCAAGGCGCTGGATGGGCCCTGGCTGGGATGGATGGTGACTGCGGGCCGCTCGTTTGCTTCGACAGCACTGCCCTGGGCCGCAGTCACCTCAGGCCCAGAAATTCATTCGAATTGGTCGGTCGCTCAAAGTGGCTCACCTCCGGAAGGGGCACTGGTGATCCCTGGCGGAGAATGGCCCGACCTATGGGTCAACACCGGTCCGGTTGGTGGGCCCTCTTCGGGTTCCTCCCTGGCTCTATTGCTGGCAGCCGTGATGCTTTGCCTCGCGCTGCTCAGTGAACTCGCAGCCAACGATGCGACATCGGATGCGCGGTGGGGCGCCGCGATGAGCCTTGCTCTGGTCGGGATGGCGGTGGTGAATAGTTTTTGGTGGGTGCTTGTCGCCTGGGCTGGGTTGACCCTTCTTGGCATGCTTTCTCGGCGAGTGTTTGCCGGTCATCAAGGGTCCAGACTCTGGAGATGGATTCTCTTGGCTGCTTTGGCGGTCGCCGGTGGATGGATATCTGGGGGTTTGGTGGATCGACAGACGGTCGAGGTGCCTGGGTTCGGCTCTGTCGCTTCGGGTACTTGGGTGCTGATCGGGTTGACCAGTTTGGCTGGCTGGATCTTGCTGCGCGAGGCGAAAAATGCCTCTTCCCAGCGGCGCCCCCGAAATAAGCGCACCCAAAAGCAACGCCCTGGGGGCTTAGAACTGTTGCTGTTCCCGGTGGCCTTGGTCGTGGGTGCAGTGTCTTTAGATCGGCCACTGGTGGTCGCAGTGATTGCGCTGATAATGATGCTTTGGTCGCGGCGCACGGTACTCCGAGTTCCACGGCTTGCCGGTTTGTTGATTCTCGCGGGGTGGTTAGTTTTGGTGTGGAGCGCCGCTGAGAGGGTTGCGCAGACCCACAGAATCCACGGTTATCGCACCCAGCTCCATGCTCTGTCCGGTGCTGAGGGAGAGACCCTGGGCGCGGTCATCACCGATTCGCTGCATGATCGCGAGGTCCTGTCCCTGACTCTAGGGCAGACAGCTCTGGGATCGGTGGAGGATTTGGCGTTCGGGCTGTGGCGCAGTTCGGAAATCAATCAGGCGGGACTGCGGTCGGTCTTGGCGGTGACCAGCGAGGGGCAAACCCTTTCGCTCTATGAGTCCGGTCTGCGGTTTTCCGACATCCAAGCACCCGCTCAAGACGGATCCCTGGGGTCAACCGGTGGAAGGACCAGTGATACGACCAGTGAGATGATCAGTGCTGACCCTGCTGTTGCGGCGATTCACAGCGGTCGCGGAACCTTGCTCTTTGCTGGCGAATACTTCGCCGATCTTGAGTTCGCTTGGCAGCCGACCGTCAGCTATCACTTGCACCGTAGCTTGGGCGTTGAAGGTGGCTTTGAAGACGGTCCTATGCACGGCCCGGGCGGATGGCTTGGCAACACCACGACTGTTTCAGCACGGGCCATGGACCGGATCGCTCCGGGGATGATCGCTGTTGCCGTCGGGCCGTTCGAAGCCAAAGGACCAACTTGGTGGAATAACAGGTTCTCGGTGCTGTCGGCTGACGGTACCTACCAGCTCTCGTTGGCCGCTTTGGGGCCGCTGTTGGCGCTCGAGCGGGTGGCCGGCAGAGTTGCCTTTTGTTTGATCTGCGCCGGTCTGCTGCTGTGGATCGGATCTAGAGGTCTGGCGCCCTCTCGGCTTGGCCAGCAGTTGCGGACTTGGCAGCATTCTTACCCGCGCCGGTTGGCGTTGACGCTGGGCGCTCTGATCTTGCTTCCTTTGCTGTTGGTCAATCTGTCTCTGTTGACGCTTCATGAACGGGGTCTGGGCCGAGAACGAGAGCGCCTGGAAGAGGCTGCTTTGAGTTCGGCTCGGCGCGCGTTGGACAGTTACGTGGCTTCGTTGCCTTCCAACTTCGCTGGTATCACCCAGTTTGACGACGAGCTGTTCAGCGGCGTCGCCAGCCTAGTCGGGCGGGATGTGGATCTATTTTGGGATAGTGGCGTCTATGCAACCAGTCGACGCAATCGTTTCGCTTCCGGCGAGCTCAGTTCTCGGCTGCCGGCGCCGGTCTACCGAGCCTTGGCTCTGCGCGGCGCTTCCGAGTTCAGTTTTGACGCCAGTAGCGAAGGAGGGGAGGCCGCAGTCTACGCGCCATGGAAACGACTGACTGGCGACAGTGGGCCGCGGCTGACGCTGGCGGTGCCGGTGACTTCGCAGGTGGCCGCGTTGTCGGACACCGCCAGGGTACTGCGCTCGCGCACCCTGTTGATCGGCTTTGGCATCTTGCTGTTTGGCTTGTGGGCTACCGCCCGCGCAGCGCGCGGTTTCAGTCGACCGATCTTGCAGATGATCGAGGGCACGGAAAGGATTGCCGCCGGCGCCGAATCTCTGGGCATCGAGATTCCACAGGAACAGGATCTGGGTCGGCTTGCCGCAGCGATTGATCGCATGGCCGGTGACGTTTCTGCCTCCCAAAAGCGGGAGCGCGTTGAACGAGAATTGGTGGAACAAATTCTGGCCAATGTCACCACGGCGATCACCTTGGTGCGCGACGACGGAACCATCAGCCGCACCAACCCAAGTGCCGAATCGTTGCTGTCGCTGCGCGCTGAAGGTCGGTTTCCAGAAGACCTGGCTGAGGATCTGCGCGATCTGTCGGTGTTTACCGTGCAACTGGGTGACAGCTCCGTTGCTTGGGCCGAGACCATCACCATCAATCGAGATGGCGAATCCCGGGTCTGGAATCTGGCTCGTTTCCCGGTTGAGCGCCACCAGGGCGGCGCTCAGTTGTGGGTGGTCGAAGATGTCACCGAGGTGGTGCGCGGGGAGCGCCTGGCGGCGTGGGCCGAGATGGCGCGTATCGTGGCGCATGAAATCAAGAATCCGCTAACCCCAATACGCCTGTCGGCAGAGCATCTTCGCGAGGTATTTCGCGAAAAGGAAGACCCGCGCGCCTTTCCTCTGGTGGATCGTTGCACCAGCAACATCTTGGAACAGGTTGAAGATCTGCGGGTGATCGCCGATGAGTTCTCGGATTACAGTCGCGTTCCAGAAGTCGAGGCGGCGTGGTTCAACGCCAAGGACTGGGTGCAGGAGATCGCAGCCAGCTATCAGCCGGTTGATTCTGTTGAGGCTGACTTTGAGCCGATCACTATCCAGTTTGGCTCGGATCTGGACTCCCAACTGCACGCCGATCAACGCCAATTGACCCGCATGCTGCGCAACCTGATTGAGAACGCGCTGCGGGTGGCTCAGGGACAGCCGGTGGAGATTCGTCTCAACGAAAGTGTCGACAATTTTCTGGTGATGGAAGTGGCTGACCGGGGGCCTGGCGTACCGGAAGGTGACCTGGACCGGATTTTTGAGCCCTATTTCTCGACCCATGCCACGGGTACTGGCTTGGGCCTGCCGATTAGCCGAAGGATCGTCCAGGCGCATGGTGGTTCGATTGAGGCGCACCGACGCCAGGGCGGTGGGCTGCGAGTGAGGGTCCAGATTCCTCGCCAGCGTGCGATCTGAATGGGCCCAATCGACACGTTGTCCATCGGTCCAGTAGCATGCCGCGGCAGCAAAGGAGAGCTGGATGACGACACCTGAACCCACACAACCGCGCGGTTTGCCCAAGCAAGCCTTTGAACCCTTGCCCGAGGGGCAGACCTATGAGCCCTATGTAGCATCTAACACCAGTCCGGCGGAATTCACGCTGCGCGCGGTGTTGGCGGGCATTGTCTTTGGCATCTTGTTCGGCGCCGCCAACGCCTACTTGGGGCTGCGCGCTGGGCTAACCATTTCGACCTCGATCCCGGTTGCGGTGATTACCGTGGCGGCCTTTCGGCTGCTCAAGCGATTCGGCTCTGACGGCACTATTCTCGAGGCGAACTTGTCGCAAACCGTAGGCTCTGCTTCCAGTTCGGTGGCCAGTGGGGTGATCTTCACTTTGCCGGCTTTGTTCCTCTGGGGGGCTCCGCCGTCGCTAGTGCAGATGACCTTGTTGGCGATGAGTGGGGGCCTCATCGGGGTGCTGTTCATGATCCCGCTGCGCAGTTACTTGATTGCCGGTGAGCACGGAAAGCTGCCCTATCCTGAAGGGACCGCCTGCGCCGGAGTCCTGGTGGCGAGCGAGGTCGGCGGCAGCGGGGCCACCAGCGTCTTCTGGGGCCTGGGTGTGGGAGCCCTGGTTAAGTTGATCGTCGGTTGGGCGAGGATGCTGCCCGACGCACTCCACATCAAGATTCCCTTCTTGAAGAAGGGCGAACTGGCTAGCGAGGTCTCCGCAGCGCTGTTTGGCGTTGGCTACATCCTCGGCCCCCGAGTGGCGTCGGTGATGGTGGGAGGTGGGCTGTTGTCGTCCCTGGTGATCATTCCGGCGATCGCCTATTGGGGTACCGGTCGTGTCGAGCCGCTCTATCCCGAGACCGTCAAGACGATTGCCGAGATGTCTCCGGGACTGATCTGGACCCGCTACGTGCGTTACATCGGCGCGGGGGCGGTGGCGACCGCTGGTATCGTCACCCTGATTCGGTCGATCCCAACCATGATTGAGAGTTTTCGAGTCGGCGCCAAACAGCTCCAGGCGCGTGCCGGGCATGTCGCGGCCGAGGTCAAACGCACCGAATCGGACCTGAATCTTAGAGTGACACTGATCGGTGTGGCGGTGATCGCAGCCGTTCTCGGTTTGTTTCCGATCGCCTTTTCGTCATTGCCAGGAATCGGCGGAAGGATCCTCGCGGCGGTGCTGGTAGTGATCGCAGCGTTTTTCTTCGTCACCGTGTCTTCCAGGATCGTCGGCTTAGTCGGCGTGACCTCCAACCCAACCAGCGGCATGACCATCGCCACGTTGCTGGCGACCTCTGGAGTGTTCCTGTTTCTCGGGTGGACTGACCTGCAAGGAAAGATCGCAGCGCTCACCGTCGGTTGTGTGGTTGCAATCGCGGCGTCGATTGCTGGCGATACCTCGCAGGACTTGAAGACCGGCTTTCTGCTGGGCGCCACGCCTCGCCGGCAACAGATTGGAGAACTGGTCGGTGTCATGACCTCGGCGGTGTTTGTTTGCGCCACGGTGTTGATTCTCAACAATGCCTACGGCTTCGGTAGTGCCGAGCTGCCGGCGCCCCAAGCTACGCTGATGAAACTGGTGATTGACGGGGTGCTGCAGAGTGAATTGCCTTGGGGCTTGGTCGCCATCGGCGCCGGGATCGCCCTGATCACCGAGCTGTTCCGACTGCCCAGCTTGGCCTTCGCGGTCGGCGTCTACCTGCCGGTTGCCACCATGGTTCCGGTATTTCTGGGTGGCCTGTTGCGCTGGTGGATGACGCGTAGTGCGGCCAATGAAACGGAGGCCGATGATCGTCGCGAGCGCGGCATCTTACTGGCCTCGGGATTTGTCGGCGGGGAAGGATTGCTTGGCGTCGGCATCGCCGCGGCAGCCGGTATTGCTGCCGCTCGGGGGGCCACCCCCTGGAGCATCGGCGAAGAGTGGGCTGGAGCCGCAGGACCGTGGTTGAGTGCGTTTGTGTTTGCCGCCTTGATTGGTTGGTTCGCCTACCGCGTGCGTAAACGCCGCGCCTAGATCGCAGCGATGCCTCCGTTGTCAAAGACCTCACGCTGCGCACCGTGGGCTGGTGTCCATTCGAGATTGGTCTTGATCTGCTCGCTACTGGCGCTGGCAATCCTGGCTCTAGCGGTCTTGACTATCGGCGCTTGCCGAGCGCAAAGCACCCCACAACAATCGCCGTCTGTTGAACAATCAATGGGATCTGCTGCGACTGCAGTGGAGCCGGTTGAGCAGCTCGCTGAGGATAATCCAGAGGCAGTAAATGCAGGTCTCATAGATCAGGCGGCAGTAGATCCAACGCCGGTCGAAGAGTGGAGCCTCGAAATCCTTGCCGAGTATCCCCATGACCCCTTGGCGTATACCCAGGGACTGGTGTTTGTCGGCGACGATCTGTGGGAAAGCACCGGCCTACGCGGAGCCTCGACCCTGCGTCGCACCAATTTTCAAACCGGCGAAGTACTGGAGCAGAACGAGCTTTCGTCGAGTTTATTTGGCGAGGGGCTGGCA
Source organism: Candidatus Multivoradales bacterium (assembly GCA_965248055.1). Taxonomy (GTDB): domain Bacteria; phylum Acidobacteriota; class Thermoanaerobaculia; order Multivoradales; family JAHEKO01; genus CBDCXF01. Next base: position 688,369 of record CBDFIJ010000004.1, on the reverse strand, counting down.
GCCGTTCCGGGAGGCTTTTGGCAGCTCACCTATCTAGCGGGACGGGCGTTGCACTGGAATCTAGAGTTGGAGAATACGGCAACCATGAGTTACCGCGGTGAAGGGTGGGGACTGTGCAGCGACGGGCAGCGCCTTTGGATGAGCAACGGCACCCGAATCTTGCAGACCTTCAGCGTCGAGGAGTTCAGCTACCAAGGGTCGATGTCGGTGCCTGACCCAGGCTTTCCGGTGCGTCTGCTCAACGAGTTGGAATGCGTCGACGGACTGATCTATGCCAACCTCTACACCGTGGATGAAATCCTGGTGATCGATCCCAGTGTCGGCAAGGTGGTGGCACACATTGACTCTTCGGCCTTGCGCCCTCGGCTGCAGCCCAATCCTGGGCGAGCCGAGGTCCTCAATGGCATCGCATATCATCCGCAGAGAGGCACGTTTTTTCTCACCGGTAAGTACTGGCCGAAGATGTTTGAAGTGCGCTTCAGTGGTTCCGAAAGCAGTGCCTCTCAAAGCGGTGGCTCCGAAAGCAACGGTTCCGGAAACGGCGAGTCTCACAACAACGCGTATTAGCAGCATCAATTTCAACAACAAAAGGACAGCTAGATGAGTGATTCACAAGCAGTTTGGTTTACCGCAGTCAATGGCAAACAAGAAGGGCCGATGGAGATCGCCCAGGTCGAGGAGAGGATTCATAGTGGCGCCCTGCCCCGCAACGCCTACATCTTTCGCAAGGGGATGGACAACTGGGTGGTGGCTGGCGACCACGAGGACTTTGCCCAAGCATTTTCCGAGCAGGCGCCACCCCCGGTGCCTGTGAATCGCTCCGCAGACGAGATCGACTACCAAATCTTTGGCGAGGAGATGCAGTTCGTGGAAGTGACCCTCGATCACCGGGAGTCCTGCATTGCTGAGGCCGGGTCGTTCATGTACATGGACCCTGGGATAGAGATGGAGACCATCTTCGGCGACGGTTCGCACAAGGATCAAGAAGGCGGATTCCTGGACAAGGTCCTCAGCGCCGGGAAACGCGTGATCACCGGGGAGAGCTTGTTCATGACGGTTTTCGGCAACACCCATCAAACGCAGCAGAAGGTCGCTTTTGCCGCACCCTATCCAGGGCGCATCATTCCCATCGATTTGCCCTCGCACAACGGCCAACTGATCTGCCAGAAGGATGCCTTTCTGTGCGCCGCCAAGGGAGTTTCGGTGGGCATCGCCTTCAATCGACGCTTGGGCGCCGGTTTCTTTGGTGGAGAAGGCTTCATCCTGCAGAAACTGGAAGGAGATGGAATGGCCTTCGTCCACGCTGGCGGCACCATCTTGGAACGCGACCTGGCTGCTGGGGAAACCCTGCGGCTAGATACCGGTTGCTTGGTGGCATTAGAGTCCACCGTCGCCTACGACATCCAAATGGTGCCCGGGATCAAGACCGCGCTGTTTGGCGGAGAAGGACTGTTCTTTGCCGCGCTTACCGGACCCGGCAAGGTCTGGGTCCAGTCGCTACCGTTCAGCCGCCTGGCAAGCCGCATCTTCGCCGCAGCCCCACAGGGTGGAGGTAAACACAAAGGAGAAGGGTCGATTCTTGGTGGCCTGGGGGATGTCTTGATGGGGGATCGCTGAGCAGTCTTTGGAGGTGTCGTTCGAACTATTGTGCGAATATTCGCCTGGCCTGAGCAGCGGCAGCACCTAGGGCCGCATACTCGACTGGCACCTACAAAAGGGCGTTCTCTGAGCTTCAAGATTGCTGAAGTTCTTCCTTCGATCTCATATAGCGGCTCGCGAGCACTCCAGAAAGCAGTTCCTGAACAAAAGTACTGAGTGAGTCGTTGTAGGAGCGTAACTCGTCTCGTTTGATTTTGATCTCCTCACCAACGACGAAACGCAGACTTGGTGCCGCCTTCAGTGATCGTTGGTCCAATACTCCACCGTTGTGCATGATTGAGTTTCGTAGTGCGTTCACCTCACTCATCACCTCCGAGGCGTCTGAACTTGGCTCTCGGGCCATTTCAATAAGTCCTAGCATCCAGTCGGCGGACTCCATGACCCCATGACTTTGCCGGGCCTTGCTCTCAAGGCGACGAAACGTAGCTCTCGCCTGACGCTCGTCAAGTAGTCCCTCGTCATAGCTGGGTATAGAAACCTCTGCGCTGATGGAAGTCGCAGCGCGCTCATCGTTCATCAAAGTAAGGACGATCGTGTCCTCAAGGCAGGTCTCAATGGCACTCCACAGCGCTACTAAGGTGTGAGAGTTTGGCAGAGCGAAATCGTCACGAACCAGCTCTTCCGACATACCCGAAAACCCCATATCTTCGGAAAGAAAACGCTCAAACGGCTCTAGATCTTCAGGTCCTTTCTTTAGCGCAACCACCTGAGCAGCAAGGGTCATCAAGGGAGGCATCAACGGCATCAGCTCCAGGCTCCGAATAATCACACCAGCCATCGCGATCTCGGTAGCCATGAATGAAACGCAGCTCGCCACCGGTCCAAGAGCCCAGTTCTTGGTCGGGTCTCGCTCTATGGGATAAGGGATTACTCGCACTGAGGTTTTCTTCCTACCGGGTGTCACTCGCGGGTGGAGAAAGCGAGCGGAGTTTTGTGTGCAGGCCGAGTATTCGCCTGGTACCTGAGCAGCGGCAGCAACTATAAACAGAGCGATTTGTTACGTTGCACATTCAGAAATACCTATTCCGGGACCGCCGTCATCGTATTTGCGTCTCGAATTATTTGCCAGCGGCCATCACGCTTTTCTAATATCGAAAGGGAGTGCCCCGCCATTCGTGTGGCCGGATCCCCATTCTTAGGAGTACATACAAGGGTCGATTCAATCCAAAGATAGGCTTGATCACCAAACACCTTTAGTTCACGAAGCTTGCTATCGAGAGCAAAATCAATCGAGGATTCTTCAGGTGATTCTCCCGCAGCAGCCTGAGCAAACGTTTCCTTATTCATCTCGCCAACACCGGGAACAAGAAACACGGCGTCATCGGCAATGCATTGACGAGCTAATTCCAAATTTCCTTCGGTTGTTGATGTTATCCAATTGTTGAATAGATCTCGTATCTCTTGTTCATCGCGCATTGTCCGGCCTCCAAAAATCTCAACACACCCCATCCCACAAATTGGCAGTCCGAATTACTAGTCCCAGCCGAACATTCGGCTAGCACCTATTAGGACTATGGAGCTTCCTCATAAGTCCAACGGTATCAGCCATGGCCGTGGAAAGATTCCTCGTCTTCCGCACTAGGATAGATCCACGGATATTCGGCTGGCACCTGTAACACGGTTGATCTGGCACCTGTAACAGTTGGAGTTCTTGCCGTGGCCCTTGTTGGCCATCGATATGGCAGGCGAGGGATTGTGATCATGGCCGCCGTTGTGGTGACGCTCGCTGCATTGGTTTCCTTTTTGTCGTATGGAATGATCGTCGCGATTGGAGCTGCTGCTGCTTGGTTCGCCGCTGTGAGCCTGTTTGAGTAGAGGAAGTGCCTAATTAGTTTTTCTAGGAATATTTCCTTAGTTTCTGCCACCGCTTGGGCCGGAATCTCCAGCGCAAACCGATCCGGATATTCAGCTGGTACTCATGACAGATTGATGATCATGCAAGAGCGGCTATTAGGAAGATTCGGAACTAATCCGCCCAGATCAGGTCACAGGAGGGGAGTATGGGAAACCTAGGAAGACGATCAGGCAACCTGGCAGGAAGATGGGCCCTTTCATTGCTAATTCCACTGTTCGGTTGCTTGAAAGTCGAGGCTCAGGAAAGTCAGGCGGATCTTCGCCCAGAGATTGTGGTCGAGGGGAGAATCCAGGAGATCTCAATCGACCCTCAGCATCGGCTGTGGGTCTCGACTACATTGACGAAGCTGTACTGCCAGCGAACCGGATATTCGGCTGGCACCTGTAGCATCATTCCCATCGATCTGCCCTCGCACAACGGCCAATTGATCTGCCAGAAGGACGCATTCCTGTGTGCCGCCAAGGGTGTTTCGGTGGGCATCGCTTTCAACCGCAGACTGGGCGCCGGTTTCTTTGGCGGTGAAGGCTTCATCCTGCAGAAGCTGGAAGGGGACGGAATGGCCTTCGTCCACGCCGGTGGCACCATCTTGGAACGCGACTTGGCCGTCGGAGAGACCTTGCGGCTAGATACCGGGTGCTTGGTGGCACTGGAGTCCACCGTCGCCTACGACATCCAAATGGTGCCGGGAATCAAGACCGCGTTATTCGGCGGAGAAGGGCTGTTCTTTGCCGCCCTCACCGGCCCCGGCAAGATCTGGGTCCAGTCGCTACCGTTCAGCCGCCTGGCAAGCCGCATCTTCGCTGCAGCCCCACAGGGTGGAGGCAAACACAAAGGAGAGGGGTCGATTCTTGGTGGCCTGGGTGATGTGTTGATGGGAGATCGCTGAGCTAGCTTGGTCCAAGGTTTCCCATCTCGGGGATCCGGCCAGACCCAGGGTCGCCGCCTGTTCTTAATCTACCTATCTAAGGTAGAAGGGGCCAACTCCAGTTTCGCGCTCCCTCAGCCCACCGAACATCAAGTAAACGATGGTCGCGTTTAACGAGGCGGCGCCGATGCAGATAATCCAGAAGCTATGTGTCCCCAAAGCAAGGTACCCACCGCTCGGGATCAACCAGATCCAAGGCGTCAGAAGAAAGACGATGGAAGCCAACCCGTGCAGCGATGATCCCGTCAGCAGAGGAAGAGCTGTGATCGCCACGTAAATGATCACCGCTAGTAATCCTGTTGAGCTCTTCCGCAGCCGAAGTTGCCGTAAACGCATCAAAGGAACATCCCACCATCGTGGCGTAGCGGTCAAGCACTTACGAATATTCGGCTTCTATGAGTCGGGCGGTCCAGTCAAGGGTTTTCTTTCCATCGGTCATGCGTTCTTTAGATTCGGATCTAACCTCAGGACGAGCTTCTATTCGCACTCTCTTGGGTCCGTCTTTGGACCGGTGCATGGTTCACTCTCATGTTTCTGAGGGTGTCGATTCAAGATTCCAACATTGAAATCGCATAAGCCAGTTGGATATATTGGCACGTGAAGCGAACTGATAGCCTTCGTGGCATGGCTGAAAACGGAAACCAATTGTTCTACGGTGACAATCTAGACATCCTGCGTCGTTATGTCCAAGACGAGTCGGTCGATCTGGTGTACCTTGACCCGCCTTTTAACTCCAACAAGAGCTACAACGTACTGTTTAAGCAGCAGGATGGAACACGTTCTGAAGCCCAAATTGAAGCGTTTGACGATACTTGGCGCTGGGACGAAGGCGCCGCACGTGCGTACCACGAGACTGTAGAGAGCGGTGGTCCTGTTTCCCGAGCGCTGCAAGCATTTCGCGGCCTCGTAGGGGAGTCTGACATGCTTGCCTATCTAGCAATGATGGCCCCCAGGCTGGTTGAGCTTCACCGGGTTCTCAAACCAATAGGTTCCATGTATCTGCATTGCGATCCAACGGCGAGCCACTACTTGAAGATCTTGCTCGATGCTGTTTTTGGGGCAAAAAGATTCAAATCTGAACTTGTGTGGAAGCGTACGTCTGCACACAGCGATACAAAACAGGGACGGAAACGACATGGCCATATCCACGACATCATTCTCTTCTACACGAAATCTCAAGTATGGACCTGGAACCCGGTTTTTACTCCCTATAATGAGGAGTACATCAAGTCTTCGTACGCACACAAGGAACTTGGCACCGGTAGGAGATATCAACTCGATAATTTGACTGCCGCAAAGCCTGGAGGCGACACAGAGTATTTGTGGCGCGTGAAGAAGCGTGAGGGGGGGGGATGGGCCCCTGATCTGGATGGGGACTGGAAGAACCCGAAGCCTGGGTGGGAATACAATGGTGTACCACCGTACAAAGGGCGATACTGGGCGTATTCAAAATCCAATATGGAGTCGTTTGTCCATGATCGCCGCCTGTATCACGCAAAGAGCGGCATGCCTCGCTACAAACGATATCTGGACGAGATGTCAGGTGTTCCGCTTCAGGACGTTTGGACTGACATTGGGCCTCCGGGAAAAGCTGAACGGCTGGGCTACCCGACGCAGAAACCGCTGAAGTTGCTGGAACGCATAATCGCAGCAAGTAGCAACAAAGGCGATGTGGTTCTTGACCCGTTTTGTGGATGTGGAACAGCATTGGCATCTTCCCAGGCGTTGGGCCGTACTTGGATCGGGATCGATGTAACCCACCTGGCAATCAACCAAATCAAGAGTCGTTTGCGAGGCCATTTTGGCGAGGAGGTTGACTGGCACAGGCCAGTGGTGGGTGAGCCAACCGCAGTTGACGGTGCCAGACAGCTGGCCAAGGACGATCCGTTCCAATTTCAGGCTTGGGCGCTTGGTCTAGCTGACGCTCGAAAGGCAGATTCTGGCGCGAAGGGCGCTGACAAGGGAATCGACGGGCGACTCTATTTCCACGACGACACCAGCGGAGATACGAAACAGATCATCTTCTCAGTTAAGGGTGGTAAGACGAGCGTGGCGCACGTCAGAGACTTACGCGGTGTGATCGAGCGTGAAGGCGCTGCCATAGGGGTGTTGCTATCGCTCCGAAATCCAACTAAACCTATGCGGACGGAGGCGGCATCTGCAGGGTTTTACGAATCGCCTCTAGGCAGTTCGCATTCGCGAATACAGCTCGTCACAGTTGAAGAAATGCTGCATGGGGCAAGTTTAGATAGGCCTTCGCAGTCTTATGACACAACATTCAAGATAGCACCCAAGATCGCGAAAGAGAGATTTGGCCAGTTAACTCTCCCTGGGGCTTCGGTTGCGCCGCTATTTGATGAACCGCATAGCTAATGAGACGTGAATCTGTTGGTGTCTTGCTTCCCCAATCTGCCTGACTACATCCCAAGCGTACCCACTATGAGCGAGTTTCGCGGATTTGTCGCGTCCCGCTCCAGCAAGAGACCGGATCTATGAGGTCGCGTTTTGCGGTGCTATGCTGCCCCCTGGCTTGAGGGGTCAAAGTCACTGCGCGGTAACTCGCAGGTAACTTCGACTATCAAAGAGATTCAGTAGCGAACCTTAAATCATAGCTGTTAAGGCATTTAGCGGGCATAACTCAGCTGGTAGAGTGCAAGCTTCCCAAGCTTGATGTCGCGGGTTCGAGTCCCGTTGCCCGCTCCATTTCGCTCTTGATTGATGAGCGACTCGAAGAACCGAATGGGGTGTTGCCAGCAGTGAGACAAATGATCCACAGCGAACGTTCGGCATTCAGCCGCGTGCGAAAGGACCGGTAGCGATATGAGAGTTGGCGTTCCAAGCGAAGTAAAAGACCACGAATACCGCATCGGCATGATCCCGGCGGCGGCTCACGAGTTGTCTGAACGGGGCCATGAGGTCCTAGTCCAGGATGGGGCCGGTGAGGGCAGTGGCATTACCAACCAAGAGTTTGTCGACGCTGGGGCCAAGATTGTGCCGGATGCGGCGGCGGTGTATGGCGAATCGGAGATGGTGGTCAAGGTTAAGGAGCCAGTTGCTTGTGAGTACGACCTTCTGCGCGAGGGGCAGACCCTCTACACATATTTGCACTTGGCGCCCTTGCCGGAACTGACCAACGTCCTGTTGGCGAAGAAGATCACTGGCGTTGCCTACGAAACCATTACCGACCGCAACGGACGCTTGCCGCTGTTGACGCCGATGTCGGAGGTTGCCGGGCGGATGTCGACCTTGGTTGGGGCCTACTTCATGCAGCGTCGTCTCGGCGGACGCGGCACCTTGTTGGGTGGTGTGCCTGGGGTTCCCCCGGGTGACGTGGTGATTATTGGTGGGGGAGTGGTGGGCTTGAACGCGGCGCGGATTGCTCTGGGTCTGGGCGCACGGGTTACGATTGTGGAAAACAATTTGGATCGGGCTCGCTATCTGGATGAGATCTTCCACGGGCAGCTCACCACCTTGGCCAGCAACCGGCACAACATCGTTGCTGGCCTGAGTCGCGCAGATCTGGTGATCGGAGCGGTTCTGGTTCCTGGCTATTCGGCTCCCAAATTGGTGAATCGAGATCTATTGGCGGAGATGAAACCGGGTTCGGTGATCGTCGACGTCGCGGTCGATCAAGGGGGCTGTTTTGAGACCACCAAGGCGACCACCCATTCCGAGCCAACCTATGAAGTGGACGGCGTGGTGCATTACGGGGTGACCAACATGCCGGGTGCAGTACCTCGCACGTCGACCTACGCGCTGAACAACGCCACCATGCCCCATTTGCTGTCTTTGGCCGACTTGGGAGCTGAAGAAGCCACCCGCAGAGATCCCCATCTGGCTGCTGGGGTCAACACCTACGCCGGAGAGATCACCTGTGGTCCGGTGGCGGAATCACAGGATCGCGAGCACCGGGATCTCGCCGATCTGTTGGCTTGAGTGCTTGCTGATTTTTCTCCAGTTGTGACTCAGTTCTAGGGTGCTTAGACACCTCAAACCCTCTGACCAAACTGCTGGAATTGCGGTGTACAACATCGGAGGGTACATCATGAATAAATCGTTTGTTGGGGTCGCTTTAACGCTTGCCTTTGCTGTGGTTTTGGGGCTCACTCCGGCGATAAGCCAGGAGCAAAAGGAGGAACCGACTCTGTACGCAGCCAGTGGTAGGGTGACGTTCAAACGTTATTGCGCGAGTTGCCACGGCAAAGCCGCGGACGGCAACGGAATGTTGGCGACGATGCTCAAGGTCGAACCGTCGGATTTGCGTTTTCTAAGCCCAGAAAATGAAGGAGAGTTTCCTGCCAAGCGGGTTGCTGAGTTCATCGATGGTCGCAGATTTGTCCAGGCGCATGGGGCAAGAGAGATGCCGGTGTGGGCGAAGTGCTGCAGACTGAGTTGCGTCCTGTTCCAGGGGCGGAGCCGGTCGATGGCGAGAAACGGGCCGCGCGCAAAATCCAGGAGCTGGTGCTCTACCTGGAGACGATCCAACTGGAAGAGGATCTAGAACCCGTCGAGTAGCGGTGTGGGTCGAGGCGAGCGGTGGTGGCGAACTCCGCAATTGAGGCCACTCCTAGAAAGGCAGTTCAGGTTCTTCTAGGAAGTATGCGGGGCGCTGACCGACAGATCAGGCACTGCACTGAGCGTTGGCCCACCGAGTCCTTGCCATAGCCTCTGAAAGTCCTCTGGGATTGGCGCCATGAACAGTATCTCTTCGCCCGAGACCGGGTGGGCGAGTTGTAGCTTCCAGGCGTGCAACGCGGGTCGGTCAAATACCCGGATCGCCGCTTGTAAGTCTTGGCCCCAGTTGCGCGGTAGCTCACGACCGTAGAGCGCGTCGCCCAGCAGCGGATGGCCCAGAGTCTTGAGATGAACTCGGATCTGGTGCGTGCGCCCGGTGTGGATGTCCAACTCCAGTAATGCCGACCTCCTGGCGATTCCCAGTACCTTGTAGTCGGTGCGCGCGGATTTGCCGCGATCAGTAGCCCACATTTGCTTTCTCTTGTGTGGGTGGCGGCCAATCGACCACTCCATGGTCCCAGCTTCGGACTTCGGGCGGCCTTCGCAGACTCCGAGGTAGATCTTGCGCACCTTTCGCTCTTGAAACGCGCTGCTGAGGACTTGGTAGGCAGACTGGGTGCGGGCCACCAGCATCACTCCGGTGGTGCCCAGATCGAGTCGGTGGACGATTCCGGGACGACCCTCGCCACCGACGCCTTCTATCTCGGGGAAGTGGTGCAGAAGCCGATGAACCAAGGTGCCAGTGGTTCGTCCTGCGCCCGGATGTACTGCTAAGCCGGAAGGTTTATTGATCACAATCAAGACATTATCTTGGTAGACGATGTCCAGTTCGCCGGACTCCGCGGTGACCCGGGTGTCGGTGCGTTGGGGAGGGGTGACGGCAATTTCCTCGCCGCCAAGCAAAGTGGTCGAAGGTTTTCCCGAGTCGCCGTCAATTTGCAGTGCGCCGGAACGAATCCACTGTTGCACTTGGTTGCGCGGCTCCGCCAGGTGCTCGGCAACGTGAACGTCAAGCCGCTGGCCGTGTACCGCTTCGGGCACCAGCCAACGATGCGTACTCTCCATCGCGTTTGATCCTAAGTTAGTTTCTTGCGTCGTGAGAGCAGCAAGGAATCCAGTAGCAGTAAGGTGACGCCAACACTGATTGCTGAGTCTGCGACATTGAACGTGTGCCAGTGATACCCGCCCCGGTAGAAGTCCAAGAAATCGGTGACTGCGCCGCTGGCGACCCGGTCCATCAAATTGCCGAGCGCGCCGCCCAGTACCAACCCCAAGGCAATGATCGACACCCGGTTTTCTGTTGGAGTGCTGCGCAGCAGGGACAGGACGACGCCAATTGCCAGCAGGGCCAACCCAGCCAGCAGCCACACTTTCCACCTGCCGTCACTGCCAGCAAACAGTCCGAAGGCGACTCCGTCATTGCGGGTGTGGGTGAGGTTGAAGAATCCAGCAATGATCTCGCGCCGACCACCGATCGGGATCACTTTCTCGATCCAGGCTTTCGACCATTGATCGATCGCTAGGATGCCGAGCGCTAGCAACAAGGCGGTTCCGCGGATTCCTCGCCAAGCGCTCATCCGTCTCCCTTTGGCTCGTCCGTCTCAATAATTGCCAATGCCACCGCCATTCCGCCGTCATGGCTGATCGATACATGCACCGCCGACCCTTTGTCACTTTCGAATCGATCGCGAACCGCTCCGTGCAGGGTGACTTCGGGCGCTCCGGAGTCCTGAGGGGTCAACTCAACATCCTGCAGCCGCGCGCCCTGTGACTGACCCGTGCCCAGCGCTTTGAGAACCGCTTCCTTGGCGGCAAACAAGCCCGCGAGATGCTGCACCCTGCGAGGCCCCTTGCCTTCCGCGTTGACCAGCTCACGTTCGGTATAGACCTTAGCGGTGAAGCGCTCGCCATACTCCTCGACCAGCTTTTCAATGCGTTCGATCGCGACGATGTCGGTACCAACTCCCAAAATCATTCCGCCCTATCTATCCTGTGATGCTGTGTTCACTTGCTGTTGTTTGCCCAGTCGATCCGGCGATGACGTCTTCAAGCGATCGATCTGTCTTGTTCATGAGCCCTGGCTTGTTCATCGGCACTGTCTTGTTGATTGGCACTGTCTTGTTGATTGGCACTGTCTTGTTGATTGGCACTGTCTTGCGCGTTAGACACCGCGTCGATGATGTCAGACTTCGGCGGTTCGATGTCCAGGGCTCTGGTGACCGCGCTATACAGAGAGATTCCTGCCACTCCGTAGGCACCGGACTCGCGGCAGACGCTGGCATTGTCAACGGTCACCCCGCCCAGAGCAAAAACGGGGATTCCATACTCGGCAGCCTCGGCCAAGATCTCAACCCCCAATGGAGCGCTGGAGGAACGTTTACTGATGGGATCAAAGATCGGCGCCAAAGTCACCCAATCGGCGCCCTGGGAAGCCGCGGCCCGAACACCCGCCAGATCATGCACCGAGCGGCCAATCCAAAAATCAGGACCGGCGAGTGCGCGCACCGCTCGAACCGGAAGTCCGTCTTCTGGAAGCTGAACTCCATCGACTTCTAGAGCCAGAGCGAGGTCGACCCGGGCATTGAGTACCAGTAGGTTGCGGCGCACGATGCCTTTGGCGACACCCACCACCTGGTTCAAGACTTTGGGCGAAAGAGTCTTGGCGCGGATCTGAACGATGGTTCGAGACTGGATCTCTAGAGCCTGGCTCTCCAACGCTTGCAGCCAATCCTGCCAGTGGTCGAGAAAGTTGTCGCCATCGACCCCAGATTCCAGCGATGGGGAAGAGATCGCCATGGCGCGAGGCAGATCATGCGGCACGAGAGCGCCTCCATTCGACGATTTCATAAATCGCGCTCAACAACAGCAGAGCGCCGATCCCCGAAGCTAAAGCACGGGTCCAATGGGAGGTCCAAAAAATCCACAAGACACCAGAAGGAACCAGGACTCGATCCCAGATAGGTCGCCACGGGGCTAGGAGTAACACCAACCCGCCTTCTAGGCAGTAGAGAATGTAGAGAAAGCGAAACGCAGAATCACTCACCCGCGGATTCTACGCAGTGTTGAATCTGGCTGCTGGACTTTCTCCCCGAGACCTCCGCTGCTCAGAAGATTCTGAGGCGCAGACTCCGGGCTGAGGTGTTAGAGCCGCAAGTCGCCAGTGATCTCGAAAAATGATGGCTAGCTGCCGCCGCCCGATCGACTGCTCGACGCTGAGCCCGATCCACTCCGCGAGGAACTCCCAGAGCTGCTCCCCGAGCCACTGGAAGACCCGCCACTGGAAGAGCTGCCTGAGCCGCCGCTAGAAGTGGAACGCGGTTTTCTACGACCTGAAGACTTAGCTTTGGCTTTCGAAGACTTCGCCTTTGAGGACGGTCGGTCATAGCGCCGCTGAGGGGTAGACCTGGGCTTTGCCTGAGGGGTTGATCGAGGTCTCGGGGTTGACGAAGGGCTGGTCGAGCTTCTGGGGCGGCTCTGGCCGCGGCCGTAGGTCGCCGAAGGACGCTCTGAACGAGTGGGTCGATCTGCCGAAGGTCTAGCTTCACGGCTGGCCTCGCGGCTGGGCGCAGGGCGGGCCTCAGGCCGCGTGGTGTCACTTCGAGGAATCTCTCTGCGGTCGATGCTCCAGGTACCGGTGCCAGTCTTAGTACCAGCGCCAGTTCTAGTGCCAGCGCTGGGGCCAGCGTTGGGGGCAGCAGGGCGACTGCCTTCGGTCCGCGTTGGCGCTGGATCGCGACGCACGGGCCGGTCACCAGTTGGCTGGCTATCCCCAGAGGGCAGAGACTTGCCACGAGGCTGCGCCACCGGGGCACCGGGAAGAAGCACTCGCTGGCGATCTCGCTCAACAGCCGCTCGTTCGCGCGCTGATTGGGAGCGCGTGCGTTGATCGACTCCGGTGCGCGTCGTGCCGACGCCATCTGCCACCGAGGTTGGTCTGCCTTGTCGTATCTCGGATCGATCACCGACCACGCCTGCTCTTGGTATTACCAAACCATCGGCCACTCGAGCGTCTTGATCTCCGCGATTGGTCACCGTACTGCTGCTGGGTCTGCCGTTGCTGTTGGGCCGACCCAATGCCGGATTGCGATCCATCACCGCGGTGGGTAGGGCTTCAGCATTCAAGGTTACGTAACCCACCGCATCGGGCAGATCCTCAGGATGACGATAGGTCAGCCCACCCCGGGTCCGCGAGGCGTTGCCCAGCAAGATCCGGTTGCCGTCCTCAAAGTCGCCCCAGGCCTCGCGTCGCAGGCCGCGTGTGCTGGTGGTGACGATGCCACCATTGAGCGCGCCACCGTGTCGCTGAACCACTTGTACACCGTCGTAGTACACCCGTTGTCGGCGATTGCCGAAGCGGTCGCGTTGGCAAAAGGTCCAGTTGTCATAGCCGCGCCAGCCGCGTCCGGCGTAGCCAAAGTAGTCATATCCGTAGCGCCCATAGTGGCGATAGTAGTAGCCCGAGGGCACCCATCCGACATAGCTAGGACCCCAGTACCAGTGTACCCAGGCGGGTGAGTACGCCACGCCGGGGTACCACATCCAGCCGTGCAGGCGATCGAAATCCCAGTATCCATAGTGGCTGGTCAACCAGCCCCAGCGATATTGAGAGACCCAGTTGACGCCGTAGGGCGTGTCATACCAGTAGCCAGAATGGTAGGGACGCTCCCAGCCGTTGCGCTGGTAGGGCCGCCAAGCGTAGCTACCGCCAGCGTCGATCCATTCGCCATCTTGATCTAGGTCCGTAGCTGCATAGCTCAGCCGGTCGTCGACGTAGCGGTCATCTCGACGTGAGTCTCGTTCGTTGTCGTCCGCCCAACGTTCTAGGGAGTCTGCGACCCCCGCGTCTTGCACCCACACCTGCGGGTCACTGCTCCCTTCGATGATCACTTCTTCGCCGGTACGAGCGATTGTCGATCCACGCTCGGTAAGAATCTCCGCAAAGCCCTCGCGTACCAAAATACGTGCGTAGTCAAGGCCACCGGAGATCCGATAGTTACCGGCGTCGAGTAAGTAGACACTGGCGGTATCCAGTTCTAAGAGAAACTCTTCGGGTGATTGGTCGACCGAAATCTGCAACTCGCCCTCAAACAATCGTAGGCGAAAGGTATCCGCTCGCTCATCTTTGACTCGCAAACGCTCAAAGTCGACCTGGGTCAGTTCATCTAGACGAACACGAGAGAAATCCGGGAGGACTACCTCCAGACGGCTGCCGCGCTCCACAGAGACCCGATCTCCTTCCAACAAGGGTTCGTTCTCGGTCACCTCACGTTGATCTTCAGCGCCGCCGTAGCGAACCGCCTCGCCGTCCAGGATGCGATAGAAACCGTAATTGTCGTCGCTGGCTTGAGCCGCTGTGGCTCCGGCGAGAGAACCAACCGCGAGCACTGCAATAGCCACCAGGGAGGGCAGCGTTGCTAGGGTCGACGATTGCTTCTGCCGTGCAATGACAGGGCGTACGGTTCGGTCAATGGATGTTTGGGGTTGTTGTCTCATGACGGCCTCCTCATGGCTCGCATGACTAATGGATAAAAGCAAGGACTAGGCCAGGTCATCATTGCACCATAGAAACCGTGAATTTGCAGCTACAATGTGTCATCGGAGCAGGCACGCGTCACGCACATCTATTGAATGCCACCTAGATCTGTCCTCAATTGAGCACACATGGTTTTTAAGTCTTTTAAGAAAAAGGACGAGACGGCTGGGCTGACGGTCGAGGACTTAATCACCCTCGAACACTACGATCAGGCTCGAGATCGTTTGCTGGCAATCCTCAGCAAGCGGCCGGGAGATCTGCATTCGCAACTGCGCTTGGCTGACGTCTACCTGCGATTGAAGAACTTGAACCAAGCCCGAGAGCAGTACCTGCATGTTTGCCAAGCCTATGGTCGGGACGGCTTCTATGATCGTGCGGTGGCAGTACTCGCTAAGGTTGGTCGATACTTTCCCGATGACGACAAGATCACCGATTTGCTGGCACAATTGGAGCGTGCCCAGCGTTTGGAGGTGGTGCGCGGCAAGGGCCGAGAGGCCTATTTGCGCACCCGTCATTCTGGCGGCAAGGGCAGCGAGGCGATCGAGTTCGTCAAGATTTGGGACAGCGTGGTCCGCTCCAGTTTTGCCGATCGATTTTCCGCCCCGGAAGTGGTTTGGTGGTTTGAAGCTAGCAGCACCGGTACCCTCAAGCGGGGCGAGACGCTGGTGCATCGGGGGGACTCAGATCCCCAGGTCTACGTTTTGGTCTTGGGAAGCTTGGAGGCACGCACGGGTGGCAAGACCGACGCCACGCTGCGCAGCTTTCGCGTGGGAGATGTGATCGGAGAATGGGCTTTGTTTGAGAACAAGGAATGGCCTGCGGACTACGTCTCTCCCGGTGGCGCGACTCTCTTGGTGCTTGATCAGCAGGCGCTGAAAGTGCCACACAACGACGCGCCGATTACTCGTTCTCTGACCGATCGAATCGGCGGCCAACACCACGATCTTGAAATTGCCCGCGCGGCCCGTCATCTGAGCGTCTGATTGCCATGACAGTTCTCGATATTCGCCTGGTCCCGGACCCGGTTTTGCAGCAAGAAGCGACTGGAGTGGAAACCTTTGATACCGAGCTCGAAACGCTGGTCGAGGACATGATCGAGACCATGCATGCAGCGCCCGGGATTGGTCTCGCCGCACCGCAGATTGGGGTCTCCAAACGGGTGGCGGTCGTCGACATCACGGTGGGGGAGGACCCGGAGGCTCTGCTAGTTTTAGTCAATCCGGTGATTGAACATTCAGAGGGCAACGAAGCTGACGTCGAGGGCTGTTTGTCGATTCCTGAGATTACCGACAAGGTGGATCGGGCGACAGCGATCCGGGTGCGCTCGCAAGATCGAACCGGTGCGACGTTTGAGGTTGAAGCCGAGGGTTTGGCGGCACGGGCAATTCAGCATGAAATTGACCATCTCGACGGTATACTTTTCATCGATCGGCTCCGCGGCCTCAGGCGCGAGAGAGTTCGACGCAAACTGAAACGACTACTCGAAAGTACTGAATCTTAGTTCCGCTTCCGATACCGCTGTTGCTATGAATAGAACTCTCTGTGGCTTGCTGCTGATCGTCTTGGTTTCTGCCTGCAGTGGTGGTGGCGGAGGCGGGGGTGGGGGGGGCGGTGGTCCGGTTGTTCCATCGGCAGGCATTACCTTCTCTGAGAGTAGTTCGGCCGGTGCCAACACCGCGTTTCTGACCGACGCCGCCTCCGGCAGTCCGACAACGTTGCAGTTGGAGTTTCGCGCCAACGAAATGGATCACGTGCGTGGATTCGCTTTCGACCTGGAATACCCCACCAACTTGCTGACCTTCCAAGAGGCAACCCTGGGTGGGTTCCTCGGCGGCAACGTTGAGTTGCTAGTTAGCGAAAGGCAGACTGGAACGATCATCGTCGGGGTCAATAAGCTGGGCAGTAATCGGGCCATCGTTTCCGGTTCGGGATTGGTGATTACCTTCCGCTTTACTTCGGTGGCGGCGGGTTCCGGGGAAATCGAGTTCGACAATGAAGAGGCCTTTCGCGAATTCAATACGCCCACCGCTGTCACCTGGTTGGGCGGCAGTGTCACAGTCACTCTCTAGCCCGGAATCGAATCGAGAACCGTGGCTCTTGCCTTCTACAACACTCTGACGCGCGGGGTTGAACCCTTTGCTCCTTTGGACGGCAACAAGGTGCGCATGTACACCTGTGGCCCGACGGTCTACAACCACGCTCATATCGGCAATCTGCGGACCTTTTTGTTTGAGGACTTGTTGCGCCGTAGCCTCAAGCACTTTGGCTTCGACGTGGTCCAGGTGATGAACCTGACCGACATTGATGACAAGACGATTCGCGGTGCGGTCGAGGCGGGGGTTGGACTGGCGGAATATACCCAGCCTTATATCGACGCCTTTCATCGCGACCTGAGCCTGTTGCAGGTCGAACCAGCAGAGGCCTATCCCAAGGCTACAGATCACATCGCCGGAATGATCGAACTGGTCGAGACCCTGGTGGAGAAGGGCTTTGCCTACCAAAGGCAGGGCTCAGTGTTCTTTCGCATCGAGGCGGATGAAGATTACGGCAAGCTCTCGCGCATCCCCAGTGACGCCCAACGTCAAGGCGAAAGGGTCGCTTCTGACGATTACAGCAAGGAAGACGCGCGCGATTTCGTCTTATGGAAAGAGGCCAAGGCCGGCGAACCCTCTTGGGATTCTCCCTGGGGCTCCGGTCGGCCAGGGTGGCATTTGGAATGTTCGGTAATGAGCATGCAGTATCTGGGGGAGAGCTTCGACATCCATTGTGGCGGTGTCGACAACATCTTTCCGCATCACGAAAACGAGATCGCCCAGTCCGAGTCAGCCACCGGCAAGCCCTTCGTCCACACTTGGCTGCACAGCGAACATCTGGTTCTCGACGAGACCAAGATGTCCAAGTCGCTGGGCAACCAGTTCACCTTGAGCGACCTCATCGAGCGTGGCAACCAGCCCCGGATTCTGCGACATCTTTTGCTCTCGGTGAACTATCGGCAAAAACTCAACTTCACCGACGCCGCGGTAACCCAGGCCGAAGCCGCCCTGCAGCGCATCGACGAAATGCGTTTTCGCTTGAACCATGCTGAAGAGGAGGATTGCGCTGACTCTAGCCTCCCGTCAGAGGTCGAAAAAGCGCGCACCGCGTTCGATCAAGCATTGGCCTCAGACCTCAACGCCTCCGGCGCCCTGGCAGCGGTATTCGGCTTGGTCAAAGCGATCAACTCGCGCATCGAAGTCGGCCCCTTGGCTCCCGGAGAGCGAGCCGCTGTGCTCGACTGGCTGGCCGAGATAGATGCGGTCTTTGGCACCCTCGATCCCTCCGCTTGGAATGACAACGTCGCCGACCAGGGAGCCCTCGACGACGCTGCGATCGACGCCTTACTCCAATCTCGTCAACAAGCCCGCGCCGCCAAAGACTTCGCTGAATCAGACCGTATCCGCGACCAACTCGCCGAAGCCGGGATCGTCATCGAAGACACCCCCACTGGCCCTCGCTGGAAAAGGACTTCATAGGGCAAGCTCCGTTCTGCCTGCCGTCATCCCGGCGGGCGGGAGGCAGGGGGGCCGGGATCTGTCCGCCTATGCGCGTTTCCATCTTCGTAGGGAAGGGGTTTATCCGCTCCCGTTCTTTGGTCCCATCTCACCTGCGTTACCAGGACTAGGAAGAACGTTTCGCTTGCGTCGAATCGCGGGAGCCCGGAAACGGCTCCCCTACCAAGAGATTTCCTGCCTCACCTCTCGTCGCCTCGCCATAACCTTTGGTAGGCGATGGCCTCACCTCCCGCTACTCGGCGCCGTAACACCATCACCTGGACCCGTCATCCCGGCGGGGGAGCAGGCGTGGGGCCGGGATCTGTCCATCCATCCGCGTTCTCTTCTTCGTAGGGGAGGGGTTTACCCCCTCCCGTCTCCGTCATGACCACCGGGGGCCTTCTCCCTGTTCTGCGTGGACGCAACGCCGAACAACGCGCCACCTGGTGGCTCCGGCTACGCGGCTACCGCATCCTGCAACGCAACTACCGCATTCGTGGTGGGGAAATCGACCTCATCGCTCGCACGGGCAACACCCTATGTTTCATCGAAGTCAAAGCCCGCGCAGGCAACGCCTATTTCGGCTCCCTTGAATCGGTCAGCCCGGCACAGATTCAGCGCATCCTCCGCGCCGCCCACATCTACCTGATCACCAATCCACACACCGGCCCTTGCCGCTTCGATGTCCTGGCCATGGATCGCGTTGGCGGCAAGTGGAAGATCCAACACATCACCGACGCTTTCGAGAATCGCTAATAGCACAAGCTCGACTAGGTAGGCGTCCCTTTGGCTATTGCGACCCTACAATCCACTGCCAGGTCAAACGGCTCACTCACACCATCATCCCGTCACCCCGTCACCCCGTCATCCCGGCGGGGGAGTGGGCGCGGGGCCGGGATCTGTCGATTGCCTGCCTGCGCACCCTCAGCTGATGAACTCTGTATAGGAGAGGGATAACCCCCCTCGCGTTTGTCTTCTATGAGTTGCACCCCACGCCACACTTCTTGTCATCCTGAGGAAAGGGTTTATCCCCTCCCCTTTTCTTCGACGAGTTGCCCCCCTTTTTCCACTTCTTGTCATCCTGAGCGCAGGCCGTAGGCCGGAGTCGAAGGATCTCGACGCCACAACCTCCTCAACCCAACTTATCGGCGCAAAAGCCACCAAAATCTCCCTTTTCCTTGACACCCCGCCCCCCGCTTTCTATCCTTCGATGCCCGGGCGGGAATAGCTCAGTGGTAGAGCACAACCTTGCCAAGGTTGGGGTCGCGGGTTCAAATCCCGTTTCCCGCTCCATTTCTTATCCTTGTGCCTTTTCGAGGTTCCGATTCTCCGGCGCCCCGTTCTCTCAAGGCGACGTAGCCAAGTGGTAAGGCAAGGGTCTGCAAAACCCTCATTCGTCGGTTCGATTCCGACCGTCGCCTCCATCAATCACGCAATTAGTTTGGCGTTCCTCACGTGCTTCTATAATGGGCAAGTGCTATCGGCGATTCAAGACACCCCTCGGTTCGCAAGTCTCTTTTCGGGTTGCGGCGGGTTTGACTTAGGGTTTCTTCACAGCGGCTTTCGCCCGGTTGCTGCTTTCGACGTTGATGCCGCCGCGTTGTCGAGCTACGAACACAACATCGCTAAAGTAAGCGAGGTCCGCGACCTTTCGACTCCTGCAGAGTTTCCGTCGAGAGCTTACAACGTGGATGTGTTACTCGCCGGGCCACCTTGTCAAGGGTTTTCCACGGCTGGAAAAAGAAGAGTGGATGATCCACGAAATCACTTCGTGCCTCTCGCCGCAGAACTGGCCACCCTTCTCAGACCAAAAGTGTTTGTCCTTGAGAACGTCCCCGCAGCACGTACCGGGGGACATGGAAAGTACTGGCAGGCTGCTCATGAATGTCTTTCATCAGGCGGATTTCGTACGCGAGAGTTTGTATGTCATGCAGATAGATCTGGACTTCCGCAAGTCCGCAAGCGGCTGTTGCTGATTGCATGGCGGACGGACGCGGAGTTCTACATGGAGCACCTTGGTGAAAAGGCGTCGTCTTTGGCCGACGCGCTCAAAGATGTTGAATCGCTACCAGACCACTATCCAGTCCGGCCACCTGCTGATAGCGTTGTTACGGCCATCGCAGCTCACATAGGTCCGGGCCAGAAACTCTCCAATGTAAGAGCTGGCCCGAACGCTGTTCACACCTGGGAAATCCCTTCGGTCTTTGGAAGGACAACGGCCGAGGAAAGAGCTTTGCTTACGTTCTTACTTCGAGAGAGGAGACGTAATCGAAGGCGTAACTGGGGCGATGCTGATCCAGTACCGCCTGACCGGCTGCAGAGCAAATGGGGGAGTGCGTATCTTGATATAGCACGCTCTCTCCTAGGAAAAGGGTATATCCGGAAAGTAGGTGACAATTGGGATCTGACGCGGACGTTTAACGGAAAATACAAACGACTGCAGTGGAACGAGCCTGCTCCTACCGTGCACACCAGATTTGGAGATCCTCGCTATTTTCTCCACCCGGCTGAAACACGCGGTTTTTCCGTTCGTGAGGCCGCTCGTCTGCAGGGGTTTCCAGATGACTATGAGTTCTCCGGAAGGCGGCAGGATCAGTATCGGCAGATCGGAAACGCGGTACCTCCACCGGCCGCTGCCTGGATAGCCCGAAGTGTGCGTCGGAGCCTTCTCCAGTGAGTTGGCCGAACACACGTAGTTTCGTAGAGCAATTGGAGAAGTGGACTCTAGAGGAGAGTTTTGATTCCCTGGATGTTGGAAACGTTGCTTCGGGAGCAAACTACCTGACGATGTTCGACGTGATCGAATATGTCTCGAAACATGCATTTGGAGACTACGTTCCGACTGCTGGGCCGTTCCCGGAGTTTCCGGTGAGACTCCGCGACTGGTTGAGTAACGTTGAATCTGAGGAGCAGCAAAGGGTGTTGTTTAAGCTCGTTCCGTTCCTGCTTTACATAACTAAAGAACACCTCAACGGTTTGTGTCGCGCTGCATTTAACGGTCCGTTCGCGCGTCATGCACTGCGTGATCTTGACCGAGGTGCGAGTTTTGACCGCGAAGCCGTAGACCAAACACTGGCAAATGTCATAGACAAGACTTGGTTCTGCTCGATCACTGACAGTATGGATATTGCGAATTTTTATCATGTAAACCAAATTGAAGGCCGGTGGTACAGGCCTGTTTGGATGACCCTGCACAAGCTCGGGTCAAAAACTAAGATCCTTGAGTATCTTAAAAAGAGAGACATACAGCACATAGTACTGCTTGAGGATTTCGTGGGCAGCGGGAGTCAGATGGCAGATCCTGTTGATTTTGTTGCTTCACTTTCGGAGAACGTACGAGTCCTGCTGACCCCTCTTATTATTTGCCCGGCGGGCATTGCAAAAGGCAGGGCTCTTGCGAATAGACATGCCAATCTAGAGTTCGAACCGGTTCTAGCTCTGGAAAAACATATGTTTGTATCACCGCAGCCCTCGGAATCGGAGCCTGCAGTCTTCGGCGAGTTGCGTGCTCTCTTGGAGGTCAGCTTTGCTCAAGTCTGCGGTGCCAATCCGCCCTTGTCGGAGAAAGACAAACCCTACACACCATTTGGATATCGTAGGACCGGCGGAACAGTAGTTTTATTCACGAATACTCCAGATAACACCGTCCCAATTGTGCACCACTCGTCAAGCGATTGGAGTCCACTGTTTCCACGATCGGCGAGGTGGTAGTCATGCCGCGGATCAGCAATCCATTTCACGAGCTCTATGTTTCCGAAACCATTGCCCCAGAGGATTTTGTGACCCTGTTTAGCCCTTTTCTTGTAGAGCATGCTCAGGAATTGTTCCAAGTGGGCAATGTCGTAGTGAAGGGAGTTCAGGGTAGCGGTAAGAGTATGCTTCTCAGCCTACTTAAGCCAGAGATTCAGATTGCTTATTTCACGGCTGGTGTGCAGTTTCCGCTCCCCCAAGATGACGCCAGATTCATTGGAGCGGGGATTAACCTCGCGAGGAGTGCGGCCACAGATTTCGGCCAACGCCGACTCCAGGAGGAAAATGGGCCGGACCTGGGCGCCGTTTCGGCTGTCTATTTTGGTGATTTCCTTAACTACTGGGTAGTTGAAGATATTCTTGAGTCAGTTTCGAAGCTCGACGACGCATGCGAAGGTAAGTTGGCAAGATCTTGGAACATCAATACCCACGGTGGTCGTCTTGATGAATTCGCTCAATGGTTAGCAGCGCAAGACTGTTGGTTAGGATTCTTGGATGGAATACGGAACTGTGAAGAGCTACGGAAACGGCTGAGAAAAAGACTGACTCTGTATCGCTCGTTCCTGAACTTCAATATGGAACGCCTTCCTACGGAGATCGCAACCACCAAGACGCCGGTCGGTGAACCGATTTCTCAAACGGCCAAGGGGCTTAGAGAGATAGGAATAATTCCGAAGGAAATGCCAGTGTTTGTTCGAGTTGACCAATACGAGGAAGTTGGGAGGTTCGCTAGTGATGTTCACGCTCACCGGGTAGAGCCCAAGTTTCGTCGACTAATTAACAAGGCCCTCGCGACGCGGGATCCTAAGGTGTCCTATCGAATTGGCGCTCGCCGATACGCCTGGCGAGAGGACTTGAGGATTTTCGGTTCAGAAGCGAACCTCGAACACGAGAGAAACTACCGCGTGATTGACCTGGATGACCTATTGCGGAGGAAGGAAAACCGCCGCACTTGGATCTTCCCAGATTTCTCTGATGATGTACTGAAACGACGCCTGGAATTCGCTGGTTACGAGCTTGAGGGAGGTGGCGAAACGTTGTCCCGACAGGTATTTGGCAAAACACCTTCGCCAGAGAATGAGGCCAAGGTCTATGCGGGGAGCGACGCTGAGCGTTCCCTGGACTTGGTAGAGCAATGGCCCGAAGGTTGGAAGGTATATTTGCGCGAACTGAGCGAGACTAGCCCACTATCCGCCAATTTGGGGGCAGCTATGCTCCGCCAGCAGAAGGGTTCACGTATGCTTGAGCAAGAGCCACCCGCGAACGGACTCTCATGGAAATCAAAGAGTTGGTGGAGAAAGGAGCGAGTCCACCAAGCACTGCTGCAGATGGCTGCAAGGCGTCAGCAGCGATTAAGGTGGTCTGGTGAGGACGACCTACGTGTCTTAAGTGGTGGAAACATACTGGTGTTTATCAGTCTAGCTAGAGAAATCTTTTCCACCTGGTCACGATATGAGAGCAAACATCCAATTGTGAACAACAAACGCGTACGGTTCCCGATTGATACCAAGGAACAGACGGTTGGTATATTTCAGGCAAGCGAGTACTGGTATCAAAAAATTATGGAGCAGCCAAATGGTCATACGTATCGACGTTTTGTTTCGTTCCTTGGCAGGTCATTTCGCAAGAGGTTGCTTGCAGACAAAGGGATGGCATACCCGGGACACAACGGATTCTCACTGGATGAAGACGAACTAGGAGAATACGTGGAGCTCGACAAGTTCTTAAAACAAGCAGTCGACTACGGGCATTTGTTCGATGCACGTCACACCACCAATAGGGAGGACAAACGCCCCCGAAATAAGTGGTATTTGGCACCCATCCTTTCCCCGCGGTTTCAAATACCAGCAAAGCATGCCAAGGAACCTCTCTACGTCAAGGTTTCGGAGGCGCTCTCGTGGATGGAGGCTGCCAAGGGGAATCGCGAGGCTCAGGAGGTGCGGAGGACGAAGCCGCAAGACGGCCGCTCCGACCAGCTCGAACTCTTCTAAATGAAAGAACTTGAGAAGGGTAAATGGCGCCCGTGGGGCCCACTCTCTTGGATTGCTGAGCGAATGGATGTGAGCCGGTGGGGCTTTGTTGGGAGCGTGGGACCAGAGTCTAGGTGTCTCGCTTGTTGGGAAGTGCTGACTAAGACAGAATCATGCACTCCTTGCTTATTCTTCTCTATCAAGGATCCGCCGTCACGGTTCACTGATGAGGTGCAGCAGAGGACAAGCGAAACGGTACAACGGCTGTGTGCCCTAGGGGGTCTAGCCAGCGCAGTTGAGGACATTCAACTGTTCGCGAGTACCCAAGAGATCGCTGATCGGGTGAATCGATTTGTTACCGATTGTGCACCGCAAGGAGACGTGATCGTGGACATTTCGACTATGCCGAAGCGCTTCTTTTTTCCAACGGTCAAAATGCTTCTCGACGCAGATAACGTCAAGAACCTAATTGTCACCTATACGCTAGCAGAGAGGTATGGGAGCGGAGCACTAGCCGAAGATCCTGAGCCATGGGCTCATCTTCCTATGTTTGGCCCAAACTACCCACCGGAACGGATCGAAAATGTAGTCATTTCCGTTGGTTTCCAAGCGTTGAATCTTCCACCTCTTGGAGATCAGCAATACGAACATGCGGAGTTTCATTTGCTCGTTCCCGTTCCGGGACTTACGCCAGAACATCACCGCGTGTGGGAGTTTCTCCAAGCTTTCGACAGAGACCTTGGGGAGCGAACGCCTAACATGCAGTGGGTGGATTGGAAGGATGTTTCAGAGATATTCTCACATATACACGCGTTTGCCTCTGGGTCAAAGAATGGCTCCATCTACGCCCCGTATGGTCCCAAGCCAATCTCTCTCAGTATGTTGCTTTACGCTCGTCTGACCGGTGGTAGCGTTTACTATACGCAGCCAAAAGCATACAGCGCCGATTACTCGATTGGCACACGTCAAATGAACAACCTTCCAGAAACCTATGCCTATGTCCTTAAGATTTCAGGCGACGAAATCTATCGTGTTGACTAGTTGTCGGTGTGGTTAGACAAAGTCAGGATGAGATGAAGCCGAGAAAAGTGCCAGCCGAATATTTCGGCCCGTTGGGGGCCTCACCATACTCGGGCCGTCCTCGTAAGCTGCGATGCTCGTTGATCGTTCGAGAGAAGATCTCGGCATAGGCTTGGAAAGCGTTCGTGTCAATTGGCTCTTTGAACCTGTCCAGCACTTCTGAACTCACACAAAAGAACCTCTTGTCCGCGAACTGAATTAGGGCGTGTTAACACTAACGAATGGCATCTACGATGAGCGCGAAGTATATGAAGAAAGTGAAGATGACGTCCAATTTGTCGAAGCGAGAGAATATCCGGCGGAATCCTTTGGATGTGTCCCGAATCTTGTGGAAATTGGTATTTGGCGTAACGTCTCCCGCGGTCAGGTTTGGTTGATTCTAGTGCTACGCGGCTGCTTGACGGTCAAGCATCCGGTGCAAATCTTGGTAGCCGTTGATGCGGTGCATCCTGATCTGTCCAAAAGCAACGAGCCCCCAGAGCAAAGTGACACCCGCTGCCTCAGTCGAGAATGAGCCTTGGGTCTTGGTACGGCGCCGAAACTCACGGTTGAGATTCTCCAGCGCGTTGGTGGTCCTTGTGGATCGCCACAATGATCTCGGTAAATCGTCGAAAGTGATCAGTTCCATCCCAGCCTCTTGGAAGCTCCTGGCTACTGCGGGCACCAGCTTGGACCACTTGGTAACAAAGATTGAATAACTCTCTCGGGCCGCCAGGGCATCTTGGGCTCGCACCACTTGATCCCAGTCTCGCTTGAGCTCACCATGAGCATGCTTAGGGCAGTGCTTCTTCAGGTTTTCCCACTTGTGCTGGATACAACGCTGGACTTTGGCCTCTGGCCAAGCTCTGACTCCCACCGCCAAGCCCTTGTGGCCGTCTGAGACCAGGAGATGCGGTGCTTTCAAGCCCCTGCGTTTAAGATCTTCAATCAACCACTTCCAGTGACTGCCTGCCTCACTGGCTGCTAACCGTAGAGCTACCAGGACTTTGGTGCCATCTTCTCTTACCCCCAGAGCAGCCAGCACCGGAGCTGACACTACGCGCCGAGCAAGCCGCACTTTCAAGTGAAAGCCATCAAGAAACAAGATCGGGTAGCTTTCCTCAGACAGGCCTCGTTCACTCCAACGGGCAAAGTGCTCTTTCAAACGAGATACCACCCGAGACACAGCGCTCTTGGATAGATGCTCCCTGCCCAGCAGTGGAGTCAAGGCCTTCTTGATCCGACGGCTGTTGGCCCCTGCTAGGTAGCAGCCGAGAATCGCTTCATCCACCTCTCGGGTGCGCCGCTGGTAGCGCTCAACAAGATGGCTTTGAAACTCCTCAGTGGATCTGAGTTAGTAGATGCCAGCCGACTATTCGAAATATTTGATCCAACCAGACAGCCCTGGGGCTACGAAATAGCGCGAATTCCGTTTACAACGCCCTCGAACTTGCACCAACGAGAGTCCAGTGAAATGTATCTTCGGCCAGGCTCAGGGCCTGAAAAAACCATAATTCCGCCTTGCCTGTGTTGGTAATAGCGTGTTGCGAGCCAAGCAGTCGCTGTTGTGATCTCAAGTCCACGGATCATCTCAACAGGAAACTCCAAGATGCACTCATCTTCTCCCTCCGGCCAACCGTTGAGCTGCAACAGGTACATGCAACTCCCTGGGATTCCCGCGGCCTGATGGACGGATACTCGGCCTAGCTTTCGAAGGACGAAGCTCTGTGCCAAGGAGCAATCTTCACTTGATCCACCCTGGAGTGGCTCCGTCGTTGTGGGGGCGCCTTTCCAAGTCCACGAGGTCAGGTCTTGGATCGGGCCGTGCCTTGGCCTTACTAGCCACACAACGCCAGCGGCCAATCCAAGGAGGACGGCCGCAGTTGCCAGGGTCAACCTCGAACGTTGCACAGCGGAGAGGTTACCGCAGTGGATAGGATTAGTTTGATCGGGTAAGAATTCGAGAAAGGTGCCACTCACTCGAATATTCGCCCTGGGTAGTGAAATGATTTTCTTTCATCAGCAGATTTGACCCCGACAAAGACAACAGCCTTGGAACTCGACCCTGAGTATGCATCGGTTGGGGCCGCTCTGCGGCTCGAGCCCTGCCAAATAGGTGGTCCCAGTGCTCAGAATTCACCACTATTCGGACTGGCATATTGCTACGTGCTCCGTAGTGGATCTCGGAAAGTCGCCTCTATTGAGCGTGGCCAAGACTTAAATCCCATTGGAAATTTGGATATACGATTCACGGGAACCATCCAGTCTGCCTTCAGAAATGCTGATGCATGAGCTACTAAGTTGCGACAAATATTACCAAGAGAGATCGTTCAGATTCTCTTATTTGCAGGCTTAAATGGAGTCTCAGGTTTCAAGTACCGCGACAACTTTACGAGGCGCGAGGGTGTGATGTAAGGTACAGAAAATCGTCGGTGTTTTTTTTATGGGGGTTTGTTGGTGAAGGCGGTTCCAACACGGGTCTATTGGACCCGCAACAGGAGTAACTAATTCATGGCGAACAAAAAGTTTTTCCTAATCACTGCGTTACTGATCGTCGCGACTGCGTCGATTGCTTTCGCTCAACCACCCACGTTTTCCAAGGCGTTTACTCCGTCAACCATCGGGATTGGAAGCACTTCTTCGTTGGAGTTCTCGATTGCCAACGGTTCAGGAGTTGGGGTGAGGTCTTTGGCTTTTTCCGACACTTTCCCAGCCGGGATGACGATTGCCGATCCGTCTAGCGTTTTGTCTTCTTGTGGCGGAACGGTTTCTACCCCAGCGGGGGGCGGGACGATTTCTTTAACCGGAGGCGAGGTTGGCGCTGGCGGATCGTGTAGCGTTTCGCTCAACGTAACCTCTGCGACGCCAGGAACCCACAGCAACGTTTCCGGGGATTTGACCTCGGATGCAGGTAACAGCGGGACAGCGAGTGCTGATCTGACTGTCGCCTCAGACCTGCCGGGTTTTAGTAAATCTTTTTCGCCCAATGTTGTTGCTTTTGGTGCCCGCAGTACCCTCACCTTTCTGATCGATAACGCTGCCAATGCGGGCGGTGCGGTCAGCTTAAGTTTCACCGACAACTTGCCACCCAACATGACGGTTGCCAACCCGGCTAACGCGTCGTCGACTTGTGGTGGTGGGGTGCTCACGGCGGCCGCCGGGACTTCGGTCATCACTTACAGTCCCGCATTTCAAGGGGACGCTACTGTGGCTGCCGGGGCGAGCTGTACCGTCGTCGTCGACGTGACCGCCAACGCATCTGGCGTTCTCAACAACGTCAGCGGTGATCTAACTTCACTGCTTGCCCCAGGATCCCAACCCATCCTAAATAGCGGATTCGCTACGGATCAGGTCCAAGTGGCCTCAAACCTGATTGCTTTGACCAAAACCTTTACCGACGATCCCACTGCTCCTGGTGGAACGGTGACGCTCGAGTTCGAAGTGCGTAACCTGAGTCGTGGCTCGACTGCTACCGACATTGCTTTTACCGACGACCTCGGGGCCGCATTATTTGGCCTTGAAGCCACCGGCTTGCCCGTCAACGGTATTTGCGGTGCTGGCTCTCAATTCAGTGGCACTGGGGTTGTGAGTCTCACTGCTGGAGAATTGCCCGCCGGCGGCACCTGTGTATTCAGCGCCACGCTTGCGGTTCCAGCAGGTGCAGCTCCAGGAACTTACACCAATACCACCAGCGCAATCTCAGCGACCGTGGACGGCAACCCAACTGTGGGTGCGGCCGCAACCGACTTGTTGTTTATCGCGCCAACTCTGACTTTGACCAAGACTTTCCTCGACAACCCTGTGGGCAGTGGTGAAACCGTTGAGCTCGAATTCACGATTACCAACCCACATTCCACGGAGACCGCGACCGACATCACCTTTGAGGATGTCTTTGACGATGTGCTGCCCACCGCTTCGGTGGTTCCGGCCAACGGATTTTGCGGTGCCGGTTCGGTCGCTAGCTACACGCCTTTGATCGTGTCCACCAGCACCACCCCAGCGAAGCTGGTGGTAACTGGAGCTGAGTTGGCCGCGGGAGCTAGCTGTACCTTCAGCCTGACCCTCGATCTCGACGGGTTGGCTCCCGCAGGGACCTACCTAAATACCACTAGCGACATTTCCGGAGTGATCAATGGCGAAGCGGTGGCGGGCGATCCAGCCTCAGATGAGTTAGACGTAGTCGCTCCTCCGGTGGTGATCAAAGAGTTCATCGACGACCCGGTCGCAGCGGGCGGAACGGTAACGTTGCAGTTCACGGTCACCTATGACCTTGATGGCGACGGCGTGATCGATCTCGATGTCAGCCATGCGGCTGACGGGATCACCTTCACCGACAATCTCGAGGCAGTAGCGGCTGGGCTAGCACCGGCTGGCGTATTGCCAACCGATCCTTGTGGCGCCGGTTCTTCGCTCGACTTTAGTTCCGGTGTCTTGACGTTAATGGATGGGTTCCTGGATCCAGGTGCGGGCAACCCCATCTTTAGCTGTCAATTCTCGGTCGACTTGGTTGTTCCCGCGGGTACACCGTCTGGCAACTACCCGAACACTACTTCGAACGTGGTTGCCACCGTCGGAGGTGTTGCCACCAGTGGTAACAGCGCCAGTGACGACCTTCGGGTTGCTGGTTTGATGCTTACTAAGGAGTTCACCGACGACCCAGTGGTTGCCGGTGACACCGTGAACCTGCGGTTCACTCTGACCAACGACAGTGTCGGTGAAGATGCTACCGCCATCGTGTTCAGCGACAATCTGAACGCAGTCATAAGTGGTCTGGTTGCGGTTGGGCTACCCGCCAACGACATCTGTGGCACCGGGTCGCAGATCAGTGGTACCAATAACTTGACGTTTCAAGCTGGCAACCTAGTGTCTGGTGCTAGTTGTACTTTTGACGTCACTTTGCAGGTTCCAGCAGGGGCCGCTTCTGACATTTACGTCAATTCGGTCAATGTAGTTACCGCCACCATGGACGGCACGCCCAACGTGGTGTTCGACGGCGCGATCGACCAACTGGTTGTATCTTCTAACTTCTTGACTCTTAGCAAGGAGTTCATCGACGATCCGGTACCTCCGGGTGGTACGGCTACACTGCGGTTTAGCATCAACAACTCCAGCACCACCGACACCGTCAATAGCATTGCGTTTACTGATGACCTCGATGCCGTACTGAGTGGTTTGGTTTCGACTAGCGGCACGCTAAACGACATCTGTGGTCTCGGCTCGCAAATCTCCGGTGCTGGCGTCTTGAGCTTCATCGGTGGCAACTTGGCACCCAGTAGTTCGTGCGTTTTCGATGTCAGCTTGCAGGTGCCGAACGAGGTCGGCGTGGGGACTGGCTTCATCAATACAACCAGCGGCGTGAGTGGTTCAACCGACAGTGGTTCTGTCAGTGGTGACCCAGCTTCTGATGAGTTGCAGATTTCCCTGGTTTCGTTCAGTAAGTCGTTCGACGGCACCGCCGAACCGGGCGACATAGTGGTTCTGACGTTTACCATCGAGAACCTGAGCACCACCACCAGTTCGACCGGTCTCGCTTTCACCGACGACCTTGACGCGATGCTGTCTGGGGCGTCTGCTCTCGGCCTGCCGACTGCGGATGTTTGCGGACTGGGCTCGGCGCTCTCCGGGACGTCGTTGATCAGTCTTGCCGACGGTAACCTGCTGCCTGGCGGTTCGTGTACCTTCAGCGTGGAGGTACAAGTTCCCGCTGGGGCTACGTCGGGCGATTACCCCAACACCACCAGTGCGCTGCGCCAGGGGCCGGCGGTAGCGGCCGATCCGGCAAGCGCTACGCTAACGGTGATTGAGTCGGTCGACTCCGACGGTGATGGGGTGTTGGACGCATTTGATTTGTGTCCCGATACCGTCATTCCAGAAGGCGTTCCGACCGACCATCTGGGCACCAATCGCTTTGCTCTAGTGGACGGGGATGGAATCTTCGACACGGTCTCTCCGGGTGGCAACCAGTTCGACAACGGTGGCCACTCACCCAAGGGTCCTAACGCTAGTTTCACCATCGAGGATACCGGTGGCTGTTCTTGCGAGCAGATCATCGAAGCCCAAGAGCTGGGGGCCGGGCACACTAAGTTCGGTTGCAGCCTCGGCGAGATGCGGGAGTGGATCGGTATCGTGAATGCCGGATAGCTGGTACAGCTAACGCAAACCAATCGTCAACGACTCTGGCTTCTAGTCAGGGTCGTACCGGGGGCTTGCAGAGAGTCGGTCGGTTCCATCCCGATCGGCGCTCTTGCTCTATTTGGGGCTAGGCTGTGGTGTGGGCGACGCCGGGATGACCGACCGAAAGGACGCTTTGGCTGACCTCTACGCCTGCCCGGTCGCGGGACACCGCAGTACTACGACGGGCGACCTAGAGCGAGAAGGTCCAATCGAAAGATCAACCAAATCCAGAAAGCGAGAACGATCACTGCGATTGCGATCAAAGTGATGTCGACTGCCGAGCCAAACAACGAATCAAACTTTTCGAGGATTTTCTTCTTCAGAGACCGCTGTTTGTGACCAGAATTATTGGAAAATGGATCCACTGCTTGATTCTAGCGAGTGGCCTGCTCCCTGGCGAAGTCGTTCAGACGGGCTCACGGTAGGACCCGGTCAGCTATGAGAACGCGGGGCGAAGGCGCTAATTCAACACCAGAGTCCAGACAGTAACCCCTTCACCAGAGTCAGTGCTTAGCGCAACGTCCTGGGTCCAACTCGCGACGTAGGTCCAGTGGCTATCGCGAATCCAGGCAAGGGTGTCGAAGCTCGTGGCAACTTGGCGGATCTGCTGAACGTATAAATCCACCTTGTCTTTGATCCACATGTCATCACCATGGATCTTTAGCCGGATGGAGAGGTGGCCGTTCATGCCATCTGAGAACTCGATGCCGTATCCAGGGTAGGGCATGGGAATCTGGCCGATGCCTGGAGGCAACTCTGGGGTTTTGTCGTTTCTGCGCGGCAACTTGGTAGCCCCGATGTAATCGTAGTTGCGAATAGCTCCGCGCTCGTGGTCGTCCAGAGTGGGGTAGTCCAAGTTGAGTAGCCGCATTTCAGAGCCGTTACGTCGAAACGATGCTCGGATCAGGCTATCGGTTCCAGCGTAGGGTTGATCGGCAGTTTCCACGGTCAGGCGAATCGCTCCAACCCACATAGTCATTTCTCCTTTTATCGCCTCTCGACCCAGTGCTCAAAGCGACGTCGCCGAGATGCGGTGGTTCTCATTGGGTTAGAGATGCCTCTGAACAGCTCTTTGTTTAGCTTGTCGTCGGTTGATCGCTGCGGCAACGTTGCCGCTATGCGATTTCCGATGCAGCGTATTGGGAAACAACATAGCTTGAGCCACGAGTTGATTTCAGCCGCACTGAACGCATCGGGGTTCAAGATGGTGCTGCGGGTTGACAACAATCGCTGCTCAGCAGAGGTCTTTCCAGTCAAGGGTGACGTCACCCCAGATGCTAACTGCGGATTCCACAATTACAACGACAGGTTGACCGACGAAGCTGGAATATGTTTTCAAGCTCGGCATCCCAACAATTTTGCCACCTATGATTTCGTTGTTCGGCGAGCAACAGGGGACGCTGTTGCGTCCAGTCGCGAGAGAAAATTCTTAGGCTTAACTCAGGCTGGCGCGAAGGAATCGACGTAACCCGAAAGCAAGCGGAGCCATTATCCAAATCAACCACCCGATGGATAGCGTTGTCCAGAGTTCGGCCGGGCTGTCGCCTGGCAGTGCCAAGGTGAGCCGAGGCTTCAAGCTCTTGCTTGCCGCCAGGCAGGTCAAACGAAAGAGACTGACAGGGCTCAGGGCCATAAGTCGCTTGGATAGCCCTCCAGCTCTCGGTGACTCTGGCTCTGACTCGCGGGCGTGTGGGTCGTGGCTTGGCATTGTTCCTTGGGGAGCGGCGATTTCTCCATGTCCATGCGTACCAATGCCATCTGGCGGAGGCGGAGCGAGCGCAATCACTAAGGTGAGTAGTAAGGCGTCGAGAGCGAAGACAAGAATGACCCAGGTAAATAGTGCCGCGCCAAACGCCCGCACACGACCTTTGCCTGTGGCGCCGAGAGCCGTACCGACGCAGCCGGTCGAAAACGCTAGCAGCAGGCCGGCGCCGGTGACCACGATCCAGTCCCTCCAACCAGCCCCACCCCGTGCCACTGCTACGGTGACGCCGACGCTCGCAAACGCGACGATATAGAGAATGCCAAGAGTCATGCCACGGCCGAGGCACTTGCCGACAAAGCAAGCTCGGCGTGAAATCGGCAGAGTCAAGAGCGGTACCAGGGACCCTTCCGCCAGTTCGCCAGCAAACAGTTCAGCTCCTGCCAACAGAGCAAGCAATGGCAAGATCACTGCACCCAGGGCAATCTGGAGAGGCTGCATCTCAGTAAACGAAGCGACTCCCAAAGAACCGCGGCGCAGTGGTTGCAGGACTGCCGCCATCCAAGCCACGGAAGCGAGCAAGGCGACGGCGCCGAGTGTTGCCCGGCTGCGGCGCAATAGCCGCACCTCTCTCAGGGCTACCAGCATCAGCGCGCGCAGAGGGATCATCATTCCTTCTCTTGTTGGGTGGGAATCGAACCCTTCTGTAGAGCTCGACGGTAGAAAGAGCGGCTGGAGGAGTTGCCATTCGGCGTGTCGCCCGACACTTGAGCGGTGAGGAGCAGACGACCCTCTTCGAGGACTGCCACTTTAGGATGCAATGGGTCTGCAGCTTCGAATTCGTGGCTGGCCATGAGGATGGTTGCACCGGACTGTAGACGCGACGCGAGGTGTGCCAGCAAGCGATCGTGGGTTTCAGGGTCGAGCCCGACGAAGGGTTCGTCGAGGAGTAGCACGGCGGGTGACCCCAGCAATGCCGAAAGCAGGCCGAGGCGTCGGATCCAACCGCCCGAGAGCTCGCCGACAGAACGATCAAGTACTGAATCCAGTCCGGTGACGGTCAGTGCTTGGCACCTCACAAGGTTGCTGTTGCCGCGAGCTGCGACTGTGAAATCTAGGACTTCGCTGACGGTGAACGAAGGGTGAAAAGCACTTCGCTGAGGGAGATAGCCTGTGTCCTCTAGTGGCCCGGATAGGCGCACCGGGCGGCCACCGTTGACAACTGCCCCCGTCGTTGGTGCCAGAAGGCCTGCTGCCAGTGCTAACGCGGTTGATTTGCCAGCGCCATTGGGACCCACAAGGCAAGTCAAGACCCCTCGTGGGCAGTCGAGATCCAGGTTGTGAAGTGCCAGGTGGCGACCAAAGCGACGTCCGGCTTTGACGAATTGGACACCTGTCATCACTGCAACACCTGCTGTGCTTCGACGTTAGAGCCAATCAGCGGGAATGGATCAAAGCTCTGGACTTTGGCTTTTGCTATGCGGGTATCCCACCATTCCAGAAGGGCCAGTGCCGGGCTCATCCAAAACCAACGAGCTATCGGCTTTCGCGCCATCAACGCGGAAGCCGCGGTGTTCAAGCGGTATGGGGTTTCACCGATTCCGTCGCCGTTCCAGTCAAAACCAGCGTAGTCGCCCCAGAAGTTACCCTGCTGTTGATCGAAAAAGGTGTTGATACCTGGATGGTCTTCGAACACCTGAACCAAGTTACCGACAAAGTGATTGTGGGTAAACACGTTCTGCTCTGAGCCGGCGGTGAGATAGACACCTACGCCATTGGCTTTCAACCGGTTGCCCACGAACCGATTGATGGCGGAGTTCTCAAGGTAGAAACCACGGCCGTTTCCGAACGCGCGGTTACCCTCAATCTGCGAGTTCTCTATCTGCTGGCACAAGATGCCGAAGTCACGGTTGTTGAAAGTGTCGTTGTTCTCAATTCGATTGCGCATCGAAAACATCAGAGCGATTCCACCGATACCGTTGCTGAAATGGTTCTCAGACAGGGTATTTCGTTCCGAATACATGTAGTGAATACCGTAGCGCAGTCCTTGTCCCCGGTTTCCGCGGATCACATTGTCGTGGGCGAACGACAAGTAGATTCCGTCTCGCACGTCGACTAGGCGATTATCTAGAATCTCGTTGTCTTCGGTCTGCCACAGGTGAATGCCGTTGCCTCTTCGAGCCACCTGCAATGACGTGTCCCCTAGTACCTGATTGCGCCGAATGCGGTGCCCCCTTCCGGACTCCAGATAGATACCGAAAGCTTTCGCCTCCACAAGGCAGTTTTCAATCGTTATGCCCTGTGCTTGCTTTATCAGAATCACCGCTTCGTCCCGTGAGAGATCGCTACCGGAGCCGCGCACCGTGAGGCCCGTGATAGTGATCCCATCGGCTGTCAGAGTCAGTACGGTACCGACTCCTGGTCCTTCGAGAACCGCCCCTGGTGCGCCTTCCAGTCGGAGCGGAAGGTCGATGGTGATTGGGCCGGAATGAACCCCCGGCAGCAGCCTGAGGGTGTCGCCTGGAGCCGCATCTAGAAGGGCGGCTTTCAGTTCACCGGGATCGACAACAATCTGAGCGGCCTGCGCAGGAATAGCGAAGGTCGCAAGACAGCTGAGAACAGGGATCAGGCGAACCACTGGGTGACATTGGCGAGGAACTTGAACGCCACGTCGGTGATCAGCCGTTCGCGGCCGGTAATGATCAGAAGGCCTATTCCGGCAAGCAGAACACCGCTGGCGTACTTCAGCGTGTGAGTAACTCCAGGTCTAGTGCCAAGCGTGAGTCGAATTCGCGAGAACCCGAGGGCAATTGTGACCATTGGCAAAGCAATAGCCAGCGAGAAAAGGGCCAAGGTAATGAGCCCTGAGTACCATGAGGTGATTCCAGCGTAAACCAGAAGAGGGTAGAGGACCGCGCCCCCCATACAGCCAAGGCAAGCTGATGACAGCCCCATGCCAACCAGAAACGAGTCAGTGGCTCGCATCGTCCCGTGCTCTGTTGCGCGGCTCTCACCGCGAAAGCGGAGCCGAGTCAAAGCGCGTCTTAGCCCGCCCGTTAGAGCGGGGTACCACCGACCGAGTACGGGGATTCGGAGATCTGAGGATCCCAATCGGCGACCAATCCACTGATTGAGTCCAAGGACTTTAAGAGCAAAGAAGAGAATCAGGCCACCTCCCGCAATTTGGATCAGAACGCCGTACTCGCCAAGCGGTTGGCGCACTCCCTGCCCAATCAGGCCTACTGTCGCTCCGGCAGCGGAGTAGAGGAGGGTAAAGCCAGCGACGAAACTCCCAAGGTTGATCAGGACTCGTCGGCGAACTCCGTCAGCGGCAGCGAGGCCTCCCTTCGCCACGACTTCTTTTTCACTTTCATCAATCGTCGCCGAGATAATCGCTGTGTAGTAAAGAGTTAGCTCGAGAGCACACGGCGAAAGCACAACCAGCAGAGCTCCGGTGAGCGCTACCAACAGCATCAGAACGCCTAGCACCCCAGATTCGGTACTTTCGTCGAGCGGTAGTTGCCACTCGAATCTACGAACAGGAACCGCCCCCATCCCAGTAACTTCAACGACGATACTCCCCTCCTCGGCGTGCAAGAAGGGACTCCCGTGGTTATCCCGTGGCGGGAATAGCAGCATGTAGGCGTTGTGATGTTCGGTCAGCACGATCGGTTCGGTGAGGGCCGGGTAGCGCGCTCCATCGGTGTCAAGGAGATGCACATCGCCGTCTAGGTGATGCATGTGTTCGATGGAGCCTTTGTGAGCGTTTACCCCAACAATCAAAGGCAGAACGGTATCCGCCTCGTGTCCACCCAAGAAGCGTTCAAGGTTCCGGCTGGCGAGGAACTTTGGAGTGACGATCGTCAGGTCTAGGTAGAGATCGTCGATTGACACCCGATCAGCATCGCTCAGTTGAAGGTCACTCGCTGGGTTAGCTGCGCGGTAACGGGGAATCAGCACCATTCCACCGACCAGCAGGGCCAGGAGCATTACCGCACTCGCTAGAGCTGCCGCAATGCCCCATCCCGGGTGGCCAGCCGGTGGATGGATCTGACCTGGACTCGTTTTGGTGATCATGCCTGATTATCGGGTGACGGGAAGTTTCGAGGAAATCGGTTGAGACACCTTTGAATTCGATTGCTGTTCGCTGACCGATTTCTCCGCCAGAGTTCGGGGTCGCCTTTGGGCGACCACCGCCATAGAGACCAAGCGAGCAGGAGTAGCGCAGCTAGATAGGCCCAGGCACCGATTCCGAGATTCATGTAGACGGTGAAGTTGGCGATCTTTTTCGAGCCCAAAATGGGAGGAGTAAAGTCATCAACACCATTCATGATTGTTGGACTGCGTTGGTGCCCCATTTGATATAGACGGTACTGCAATACAGTAGCGCCGCCCAGTATCACTCCGAGCATCACGATGCTAAGAACAACCGCAACACGTCGGCGTTGCGTGAGGGGGAGCGCCACAGCAATCAGGGCGATCAACAAGAAGGAGCCCAAGACCCAGGGCGCAGCGACAAGTTCTGGAGTGCCAAGAGGCAGGTGGACTCCGACGTATTGGTTTAGCAGTTCGATCTCGTCGATGTCTCCCTGAACGCGGCCAGCGTAAACCTCGACCTCTAGCGCTTCGTCACCTTTGTACTGTGGCGCCTCCATCCGAGTCGACCACAGGGGCAGCGCCAAGGTGGCGACGAGTAGCATCGCCACCGTGACGAACACAGGTCTACCCATTCTCTTCGACCAGCATCCTCCCTCTCATTTCAAGATGAAGCGCCGAACAGAACCAGGTGCAGTAGTACCAGTGGGTACCCGGATGTTCGGCGACGAAGGTCACTTCACGCGTCTGTCCCGGGTCCAAAGCCAGATTGACGCCATAGTCTTCGATTGCGAAACCGTGGCTCATGTCGCGAATCGTCTCGATGTTGGTGAGAGTGATCGTAACCTTGTCTCCTTGCTTAACGGTGAAATCGTTAAGACCGTACTTGGAGCGGATCGCAGTCATGTAAACGTGGACTTCGTTGGGTCCAACCCTTTCTACACGACTGCCCCCTTCTGGCACTGCATCTGCGGTGAGCTCTTCTGTCTGGATAACGTTGGGGATCAGGTCTTCAGCCAACATGAATACTGCGTCGTGCGGCTCGGGCTCGGCTGGGAATGACGACAGCAGTGTCATCTTCTCGCCCGAAATATCGATCAGTTCCTGCGCCTCCGGCATCGTTGGGCCAACAGGCAGGTACTGATCCTTTGAGAGTTTGTTGAGCGACACCAGGTATTCCCCGGTAGGGTGCATTGTCTCGGCAAGCGTGGCCTGGGTATGGCCAACGTTATAGTGTACGTCCACCCGATCGACAATGTAGGTAGGGTCTCCGGCGATAGCCTTTTCGATGTTCCATTTGACGATCTGTGAGTCGACAAAGAGCGAAGTGTAGGCGTTGCCGCGACCATCAAAAGTCGTGTGCAGCGGCCCGAGGCCGACGTCGGGTTGACCAGCAATCGCATCGCGGGGATTCTCGACCTGGTCGATCTTGCTGATATCGATTACTGTGACCGTCGGTGACAGCTTCCCGGTACCCATGACGTACTTGCCATCCGGCGTTACGTCGCACCCGTGAGGGTTCTTTGGCACCGGGATCACATAGACAACCTTCTCGGTGGTTGCCTCGGGGTCAATCACCTTGACGCCGTTGACAACTTTGAACTCACCTCGTTCAATCGCAGCCTCAGCGGCGTGGATGTCGACCGCACCGATGGCATCCTCTTCGCGCTGAATCATCCCCTCAACGGTCACGGCCCCCTCAAGATTGTAGATTGTCGTGAAGGCCCAGCGCCCATCCTTGCTCGAGTCGTTGATATCGCAATTGCCGGGCATAAGAACCTCAAACTGGGGCTCCAGAGTCGTCGGGTCAAGAAAGGCCATGATGGAGCCGTAGTTATCGACGTCAATGCGTCCAGGCGGGACCTCTGCACGGAACTCGCCGTTGGCAACGATATAGCTGGTGTCGGGGGAGATGACCGCAATTCCGTGGGTCGCCTGCAGGTTTGGGATTTTGGCTATCGCCTTGGTCTCGAAGGTCGACAGATCGACTCTGGCGATGCGGCTATTGGCTTTGTCATTGATCCACAGAGACTTTCCGTCGTAGTCCCCGCCCTTTTCGGAGAGGATTGGATGGTGGGTATCGCCCCACATTGGCCCTGACGCAGCCAGTCTCTCGTAACTTTCCGTTCCCGGGACGTTGGCGTAACCGTAGCCAGCGCGAGGCTCGTAGACCGGAATACTGCGAATGTACCTGCCCGAAGGCAAACCGTAGACGTAGACGGCTCCACTTTGGCCTCCAGACAGGAAAGCGTAGTATTTATCCCATTGACCGACCGGAACATAGGTCCGGCTGCTGAGATTGGCTGTGCTGCTTTCTCCTTGTGCTGTCCTGCTGGGTGCACGGCAGGTGGCAACCAACACCAGACTCGCGACAAGGACTATGGTCGGGATCCAAAACTGGTTTCTTCGCTTGCTCATGTAGATCTCCTTAGCTCTCGGCCGGCTCGACGATGAGTTTGCCATTCATCTTTGGGTGAAGCGGACCGGTGCTGCACTGGGTGGCGCAGTAGAAGGTGAAGGTTCCCGCTTTCGCCGCCAGGAAAGAAACCGACTTCGGTCGCTGAACCAACACACCATTCATGAAAACGGCTTTATCGTAGCCGTCGATGGCAAAACCGTGGCCGACGCCCAAGCCGTTGTCGGTAGGCTGAAAGTCGACTCGCACAACCTGTCCCTGACGGACACGAATTTCGTTGGGGATGAACTGCCAATGCCGCTCGGTCAGCTCAATGACTACGTCGGGCTCACCAAGCTCCGTTCCCATAACCGCAGCGGCGGGAGTGCCGCCGCCGGCAAAGCGTAACTCTGCAAGGCTGTGAATGTACGCAGCCAGATCCCAGACCTCTTGTTCGCTGAAGGCCTCGTTGAAGGCTGGCATTGGTGTGCCGTTATTTCCGGTGTTAATCGTCAGCGCGATGTCGCGCAGGGTGTGCCCACGCTTGAAATCTGCCGCTTTATGATAATTCCTCGGTGGAATTGCGTTGCCGAAGGCATCTTCAAGGGTGAGCGAAGACGGACCGTCTCCATAGCCTCCTTCGCCGTGGCATTTCCCGCATTGGCCCTTAACGTACGCCTCTCGGCCACGGGTAACCATCTCTTCGCTTATGGTTGCCGGCTCGTCTCCTAGATCCACTGGGGTCCCTGCCCCTCGGCTCTCGAACTTGTCCGAGAAAGTCTTCAAGTGAGCCACCACCGCCCAGCGGTCCTCCTCAGAAAGCAAGTACTGCCAAGGGGGCATACCGGTACTGTGGACTCCCAGCGAGACGGTACGGAAGAGATCTTGGTCGGTTGGCATTTCCGCCCCAGGTGTGGTCTTAAAGCGGTAGATACCGGTGGTGAAATTCCTTGGTTGGGGGGATAAAAAGGCAGCACAGGTGCCGTCAGCTGCGCCGCTCTCTCCATGACAGCTCGCACAGTTGTCTTTGAACACCTGCTCCCCCCTACTTGCTAGCTCTGGCGTAAAGTTGGGTGGTTCAGGAACGTTTAGGTGGGTCCACGAAAGAACTGGCTTATCCGCTTTCGCTGCTGCCAGGTTCGAGCTGCTGTTGCCCCCCCCGTCGGAGCACGACCCAAGAAAGAGCAAGGCAGCAACAGGGCTGATGCTGAGGAACCAGATCAATTTGCGGGCTGGTTGGCTTCGCCGTTTCAGATTCATTGGGGACCTCCTATGGCAGAAATTTGGGGACACGGCCTTGCTGAATTGACGGGAAAAGGCACTACCTATGCGCCTTCCTGCTATCGCTACTCGCGGAACGGAGTAGCGGTTGGTAGAAAGCGCGATCTTCGCGCTCGAGGAACTCTTCGATGCGCCCCACCAGCGCGCTGGCGAGAGGCTCAATGTCGTGCGATTCTGAGTTGGCCTCACTCAACGTTTTCAGCAGGTCGAGGGCATCGGCCAAACTCCGACGCTCAAGTAATAGCTCATCGAGGACCGCTTCGTCGAGAAAGCGATTGTGTTCGTAAAGACAAGAAGCCAGAGTTGAGAGGGAGGTAATCGAGGCGCCCAGATTCAATACCGCAGAAGGGCATTGGCAGTCGGTCTGTTGCGCTTGGGAAATCAGCAACCGATTGGCGTTGGCCAATTCGGCAATCCTAACGTTCAGACTGGAGGACTCCACCAACCTATGCTTACAAAGTCAAACCTGAATGTGTATGACGGACATCATCTGCGGTCTGCCCATGCCAGACGTTGATCAGTGGTTGGCGAGGGCTGTCAGGACCGCCCGGTCCAAAACGACAAAGCCATCTTTTTCGGTATGCACGGTGTCGTCCTTCTGCCATTTACTCATCACACGAATACAGGTCTCGATCGTAGTGCCGGTCATGTCGGAGAGTTCCTGCCGACTGAGCGCCATCGGGATGAAGATACCGGCACGGTCGTGGTGCCCCATTTCGTGGGCGAGCCGAAGAAAGAGCCTCGCCAATCGAGGCTCAACGCGGGCACCAGTCAGTTCTCCCACGCGGTTGACCAGTTCAACTAGGCGCTGGGTCAGACCAAGGAGAAGCCCCCTGGCAATCGAAGGGTGATCATCCATCAAAGAGTAGAGATCGGATCGGGAGATTTGGATGCAAACAGTCTCTTCGAGCGCTGCCGCGGTTGCTGGATAGGGAGTTTCCTTAAACGCCGCCACGCTGCCCACGGGATCTCCCGAGCCGAAGATCCCCCAGATGATGTCCTTTCCCGATGGAGTTGTTTTGAACACCTTCACCCGCCCTGAGACGATGGTGTAGAAATAGTGCGACGGTTCGCCTTCGCGAAGAACGAGGTCGCCTGCCCGGAATGTCTTAACCTCGGCAACCGCCGCAAGATGTTGACGATCAGCATCAGGCAAAGCGCTGAACGGCGTCGCGGACCGAAGTATCTCCTGAGAAATCAAATCCATATTCTGGATTGTATGTTGTCGAGCTTAAGAAAGGTGCCGATAATATGGCAGCAGGGCTTGGCGCACGCGCTAACCAAAAAGGGAAAGAAAAAAGAAAGATCGCGAATTCTGACCGAGTGCTTGAACTTGGCTAGAAGTCAAAATCCCTGGTAGCCATTTGTGGTGCCGGAGGCGGGACTCGAACCCGCAATCCCGAAGGCGGAGGATTTTAAGTCCTCTGCGTATACCAATTCCGCCACTCCGGCAGCGTAGCGATTTCACTGAGCCAGTCGAGTCAGTGGGAAAATAAAGCAGCAGGCCGGAAATGAGGAGCTCCGCGGCGTCTAGATCCAAAGCACTTCTGCAGGTGGCCGATCTGCTACCCCGCTCTCTGGAATCGAGAGTGCCTGCCCGGAGGCAATGCGGTGAGCAGTCCAAGATCCCACGGCGGCGTCCAACACGTCATCGAACGCAGCCGTGCGAAGCGCGGTCGAGGGCTTGAGAGTGGCGGCTAGGCCAACAGTTTGAAGAAGCCTCCAGCGTTCGACAATACCGTTCCAGGTCTTCTTTGACGCAGTGATCGTTCGATTCTGTTGCCTGGCCAGCTCCTGAAAAGAAAGCTCGGGATGGACCTCGCGAATACGCGCGTCTTGAGTCTGTTTCATGAACGCGGTGACTTCCATCATCTTCTTCCTGAGGGAGTAGGACTGTTTGGAAATCCCTTTGCCGGTGATTTCTCGCGACAAGAAGGTTGGCTTGTGCATATTCGGGGGCTTCCATGA
The DNA here is from genome assembly GCA_965248055.1 of Candidatus Multivoradales bacterium. Taxonomy (GTDB): domain Bacteria; phylum Acidobacteriota; class Thermoanaerobaculia; order Multivoradales; family JAHEKO01; genus CBDCXF01. The sequence continues at coordinate 645,958 of CBDFIJ010000004.1, read as the reverse complement.
CCTCGCGTGCCGGGATTGGAAAGACGGAAGAGGACCTCTTCTTGAGCCTACGTCGCGCAGCGATGTCAGCCTCGCGAGGCTGACCCCCTACCGCAAACGACAGAGGAATATCGATGGCGATCACCGATGCTGCCGGAAATGCAGCGGCCAGGGTCGCAATGTCGGGGTATTCGGAGAGGCTCGAAAAATGGCCATTCTTTGCGCAAACCGCAACCCAGCTACCTTGGGTCCCATCGGCGCCGACCACTTCGTGGTCCGAGTCGCGACGAGTCGCCATCACTGGGAACCAGCGCTGGAGACTCGGGTCCGTCTCGACGTTTTTGATGACGGTTTCAGGTCTGCACCCAACAGGCCCTGCCCCGCCGGCCGACAGTACTCGATCGCGGATATCCAAGAAGAGCCCGGCCACGAGCTGCTGGTTTTGCACCACGCGTATTGTCCTCCGATGCTCGATGATGAACAAGCGCTGTGATTCGTCGCCGGCGCGGGTGATCCCCAGCGGCTGGTGGATGTCGGTTAGGACCCGTTCGAAGGTCACGTCTTGGGCGGCCAAAGGAACGAAAACACTACTCGTCGCGATGGCAATCAAGGCCATCGCCCAAAAAGTCGAACGCGCATACCAAGACTTTAACAAAAACACTCGCTGATCCGGTCTTGTCAATACCATCGCCAGGGTTAAGATTGTGCTGCTGCCGGAGTGGCGGAATGGCATACGCAGAGGACTTAAAATCCTCCGCCGCAAGGCTTGCGGGTTCGAGTCCCGCCTCCGGCACCAGTCTTCCAATCCAAAGCAGATTCGCTGGCTAGCCGCTAGCAACTGTCAGTCGGACTTCAACGATCTCGACTCTATTGCTCGGGTTCAATCGCTGTCCCAATCAATCCAGTGTTGGGGCTGGCGCGCCAACCAATGCTGGAGGAATGTCGGCTACCTAGAAGAGGATTAGTTACAGCGCCACGACCTGACCTAGATCAAACACCTGTGAGACAGCGCCGTTAGTCGCCGAGGCTGTGGGGGATGTGGGAATCTCGTGAGAGATTTCCAAGGGCTGTGGGAAGGCAAGCGTAGCTGGCTTTGCACCAGCCCATCATCATCCACAGCCTTGACAAGTAAAAAGGGGGCCAAGATCCTTCGGGTCTATCGAATAACCCAAAACGAAGGGAGGCCCCCAGATGCAAATCGTCGCACTCGATCCAAGTTTCTACAAGTACTACCGTGAAGACATCGTTGTCTTAAGCTCTCAGGCTCGTGATCGGCTGCGCTTGGTTGCGAGCTTCGAGCAACTACGCGACAAGGGGATCTCGGGTGAAGAAGCAGCTCAGATCTTGGGCAAGAGTCGAGCTACCCTTTACCGCTGGCGCAAACGCCTTGAGCGTGGCCCCCGACATCTAGAACCGATATCAAGCCGACCCAAGCGGGTGCGTAAGGCTGACTGGTCACCTGAATTGGTACAGAGAGTCGAAAGTCTCCGTCGAGACTTTCCTGCCTGGGGCAAGGAAACCCTAGCGCCGCTGATCCAGGGCGAGGGCTTTGAGGTATCAGAAGCCACTGTCGGGCGTATCTTGCGCAAATTGATGGATCGAGGGGTAATCCACCGGGTACGCTACCGGCGCCAGAAGTACAAAAACTCCCGGCGTATGCGCCGGCTCCACGCTCAGCGACTGCCGAAATGGTGTCCCCGACCAACGCGCCCTGGCGAGCGACTGCAGATCGACACGCTGCATCTGGTCCCTGCTCCAGGCAAGTGGCTCAAACACTTTTCAGCCTCCTGTCCGGTCAGCCGGTGGACAGTGGGAGAGATCTATCAACGTGCCACTTCTCGCTGTGCAGCACGCTTTCTAGACAAAGTCATTGCCGAGTGTCCGTTTGACATCACCTCGATCCAAGTGGACGGTGGTAGTGAATTTATGGATGAATTTGAGAAAGCCTGCCGAGATAGAGGCATCACCCTCTATGTGCTGCCGCCAAAGAGTCCGAAGCTCAACGGCACCGTCGAACGAATGCAGGAAACCTGGAGAGGAGAGTTTTATGAAATGTATGAGCTACCCGATACTGTCTCGGCTTTGAGACCTTACATCCAGAGATTCCAGGACCTCTACAACACCTACAGGCCGCACAAGAGCTTGAAAAGAAAACCCCCGGCAAGGTACCTTCTAAAGCTCGACCCAGGGGTCGTGCTCCCGCCGACTGTCTCAAAGGTACTGATCTAGGACACAATCTTGGATCTCTTACGTCTGGAGCACTTCGACCGCCTGGAAAGCTTCGTCACCTACTACCAGGATGAGATGGATACCGACTTTCGCAAGGAATTCTGGCCCTCGACCGCGTTCGCCGCCTTCGCGGTAGCTGACCCTTCGCTGAGTCCGCTATTGGAAGAATGGGTGGAGAGATATCCGGACTCGTTTGCAGCTGTTGCGGCACGTGGCTCATATTTCTACGAACTTGGTTGGTACTACCGAGGCAATCAGTACGGCAAAGATACCTCGCAGAACCGAATCGACAGAATGGTTGCCTACCATCGCCAGGCAGCGGCAGATTTTGAAAGAGCTCTGTCGCTCCGTTCCTCTGCAGTCGCAGTTCACGCCAATATGTTGCACCTTATGGTAACCAACGGTGCCGGAGACCCTTCCGCCCGAGAGCGGCTGGAACGCGCACTCCAACACTGTGAGCTGTGCTTCGGGATCCGTACGACATACATGCGGTCACTGCGACCACGCTGGGGCGGATCATTCGGACAAATGGAGTCTTATGCAGCGGGACTAGACGAGTTGTCCCTGCGAAACCCTAAGCTAGCGCTTTTGGAAGGCTATGGGTTCATGGACGCTGGCTGGTACTACCGAGAGGATGAGGAGTATCACCGAGCTCACCAGCTCTACGATTCGGCTTTGCAGCTCGGAAATCACCCCTATTTCCTTTGCGAGAAGGCCAATCTACTGAATCGCGAGGAGCGCTTCGATGAAGCAATCCTATTCCTCGATAGCGCTCTCAGTCTGGCTCCGCAGGGTCTAGATTGCCTTAAGGAGCGGCACTGGTCACTGACCCAGACCGAGGACTACATCAATGCCGGAAGGGATATCGAGCTGGCACGCCAGCTCGATCCGATCGACCCGTGGATTGCCCAGCGGGTCAAGTGGACCACGGACATGCTTCGGTATCAAGGACAGGAAGCGAGCAAATCGGGAGAGCATGAACGTGCCGGGGAGTTTTTCAAGGTTGCTCTACAACTCACGCCCGATGACCGAGACTCTGATGCACCGATGGGGTCGGAATGATAACTAGATGCGGAGCACCGGTTCGCGGAGGTTGTAGATATGGGATGGGTTCATTGAGCGGCCTCTCGCCCGTTGAGCGAGCAGGCGCCGAATGGCTGCTCGGGCGGTATCAGGACAGCATTGGTGAGGTCATGCAGAATGCGTGCGACCTCGGATTGGTGCGGGCGTGTCAGGAAGTGACCCGTATGCGGGCTCGGCTTCAGTACAGGTTCAAGCGAATGAAGGCCCACCGCCGTTGGTGGACCTTCATCGCGTTCGGCTGAAACAGTGGATTCTTAGGATTCGGTGCTCTCCACGACCTCTACGGCAGGAAGTTCCTCTCCCTTCAACTTGGCGACCGCTTCTTCGGTGGTCCAGACGGTGTTGGCGATGAAGCGAAAGTTGGCCAGGGCGGCAGCGTAGCCATCGAGGCCTGGGACTTGTGCCGCGGCTGTGGCGTCAGTCACGACTGCCACTTGAAATCCTTGTTCCATCAGTTCACGCATGTGTGACTCAGTACAGAGGTTGGCCGACATACCAGCCAGGACAATCTTCTCGATGCCGCGTTTGCGCAGTTGCAGCACTAAGTCGTTGGTCTCCGGTCCGTAAACCTTGTGCGGGCTGGCGATCACGGTGGAGGGGTGGTTAAGGATTGGCTTGTATTGTTGCAGCCAATCGGCGCCGGAGCCTTCAAATCCGGCCGTGGTTAGAGCTCCTTCTCGATCAAACATGTTGATCGCGTGCATCATGGTTTCGACCGCGCCGCCAAATTTCCACCCGTGATCGGTGGGGTAGTAGTAGTGCGGTGAGACGAAGATCGGTGTGTCGGTCGCTTGGGCGGTATCCAGCAGAGCCTGGATATTGGCGACGGTATTGTTGGCCTCGACGCTTGCGCCGACCACGCCCCAAGTGACTCCCTCGGGACTTAGAAAGTCGTTCTGGGGATCGGTGATCACTAGGGCGGTGCGCCCTGGTTCAATGATTAGGCCGGGATTGGGCAGTTGGGCCAAGACTACGCCAGGAAAGGCGACCCCAGCCAGGGCGACTAAAGCCAAGGTGAACAATGCAAGGCGAGAGAGTTTCATGATCAAGACTCCTTGTTGTGGAGCCACTCGAGGGTTTCCCGAGTGACTTCCTAGTTAACAGGTTGATTGTTGCCACTTTGGAAGTTGGGTTGGTCCGGCATCGGTGCGATTTCGTCCAGCCCGCAGGATATAGTCAACCGACATGCTCTTGGAGAAACTGCTCAACGGCTTAGATGTGCGAATCAAGAACTTCGCGCTGTGCAAACTAAGCCCTGGATGGCGTCTGAGTTTGCCGGGTCCGGAAGATGGCGCCCTGGTTCATTTCGTGCTCGAGGGTGACGGGCAAATGGTGACACTGGGCGAATCGACGGTCGAGTCGTTTGTTCGACGCACCATGGTGGTGGTGCCCACTGGGGTCTCTCACGCTTTGCAGGCCGACAACGCACCAAACCAAGAGCTGCGGATTGGCGCCGGAGCGACGACTTCGGAAGTGGTCAGCTTGGTTGCTGGCGACGAAAAGGATACCGTGGTGGTGGTGGCATGTGGTCAGATGCTAGCTGGTTACGGCGACTCTTTGGATCTGTTTCGCGGGCTGCGTACTCCGTTAATGGTTGATCTGTCCGATTCAGCCCAGGCGGCGACGATTTTTGAAGAGATCTTGCGCCAGCAAGCGGATCGCGGTCCGGGGCATCACGCTTTGGTCGATGCGCTGATGTTTCAAGGTCTGGTACTCTTTTTTCGCCGTCTGTGCGAGGGTGAAGAGTGTCCTTTTCCGTGGTTAGCAGCGCTTGAGGACACTCGGCTTGCACGAGTCCTCGATCACATTCTCGATGATCCCGGTAGACCGCACACGGTGGAATCGCTGGCTGAAGTTGCGGCGATGAGCCGATCGGCATTTGCCAAGGCATTCGTAGAGAGCTTCGGTGAGTCGCCCAAGCGCTTCGTCAATAGCGTCCGGATGCATCAAGCGCAGCGGATCTTGCAACACGGCGATCTGGGGGTGCAGCAGTTGGCGACACGGTTGGGATTTTCCAGTCGCAGCCATTTTTCCAAGGCATTCAGCGCGCGCTACGGGGCTTCTCCGAGCGACTATCGACAGACAGTAGAGAACGGCAATTAAACGGAGATTCCATGAGCAATAATCAATCGAGCACTCAATGGCACCGCGTTCTCGACTCCAGCGAGTTGGCCGAAGGTCGCGTCAAGGCGGTGACTTGCGGTCATCGAACCCTATGCATGACGCGAGTTGGGGATGCATATGGCGCATTGGACAACCGCTGTCCTCACCAAGGGGGTCCTTTGGGTGAGGGGTCGATCGAAAACGGTTTGTTGCGTTGTCCCTGGCACGGCTGGGATTACCACCCGATTACCGGCAAGGCGCCTGGATTTGACGATGGCGTTGAGACCTTTGCGGTGGAAGAACGCGAGGATGGGGTCTACGTCGGGTTGCCCGCGGAAGCACAGCACGCGCGCACGGTGAGTGATCTGATGGTGGAAACCATGGTCGCCTGGGGTATTCGCCATGTCTGGGGAATGGTTGGGCATTCAAATTTGGGTCTATCCGACGCGCTACGCCGTCAGGAGCAAGCGGGAGATCTGGCTTTCTATGGGATTCGGCATGAGGGGGCGGCGGCGTTTGCGGCATCCGCCTACGGCAAGTTGACGGGACGACCCGCAGCCTGTTTTTCGATTGCCGGACCGGGGGCGACCAACCTGTTGACCGGGCTGTGGGACGCCAACGTCGACCGTTCGCCGGTCTTGGCGCTGACTGGCCAAGTGGACACCCAAGTGCTGGGGCCAGGCGCCTTCCAAGAGGTAGATCTGATGGCGGCATTCGGCAAGGTCGCTCAGTGGGGCCAGACCGTGTTGTCGACGTCAAGGCACGCGGAGTTGGTCAACTTGGCCACCAAGAGTGCGATTCTCAACCGCGGTGTTTCGCACTTGGTGTTTCCGGATGAAGTGCAGAACGTGGTGGTTGGGGACAAGAAGGAGCCAGGGGGCCCGGAAGGCCGACTGCCGAATCAAACCATCGCGCCGCCTGAGGCCGCCCTCGAACAGGCAATGGAGTTGATCCGCAGCGCCAAGCGTCCGGTGATCGTGGTGGGCCATGGCGCTCGTTTCGAGATGGATTCGGTGATTGCGTTGGCAACCGAACTTAGATGCCCGGTCTTAACCACCTTCAAGGGCAAGGGACTGATCTCGGATCATCATCCATTGGGTTGTGGTGTGTTGGGGCGCAGCGGCACGCCGATCGCTAGTTGGTTCATGAACGAGTCGGATGCGTTGTTGGTATTTGGTGCCAGCTTCTCCAATCACACGGGTATCACCGCCAAACGACCGATCGTGCAAGTCGATCGCGATCCTATGATCTTGGGCAAATTCCATCCGGTCGCGGTGCCGCTATGGGGAGAGATCGGCGTGACTGCCAGAGCCTTGACCGACCGCGTCCAGGCCAACCCGGTTGCAACCGTTGATCAAACCCCTGAAGTTACCGAGCGCTGGGCGATTTGGCGCCGCGAGAAAGAGCGGCGCCTGGGGGAGGAGCGCGGGAAAGGGATTTCCTCGTCAGCGGTTTTTGACGCGATGAATAGGGTAGCGCCAGCCGATGCGATCATTGCCGTCGACGTTGGCAATAACACTTATTCCTTTGGTCGCTACTTTGAATGCCACCAGCAAGCGGTGCTGATGTCGGGATACTTGGGCTCGATCGGCTTCGGGTTTCCTGCGGCGATGGGCGCTTGGGCTGCGACCCAGGAGCCAGACACGCCGTTCACCGGTCGCCCGGTGGTCTCGATCTCTGGGGACGGCGGGTTTGGTCAGTATTTGGCGGAGTTGACCACGGCGGTCAAATACCGGATGAACATCACCCACCTGCTGCTCAACAACGGTGAATTGGGCAAAATTTCCAAAGAGCAGCGGTCGGGGAATTGGGACGTCTGGCAGACCGAATTGCACAATCCCAACTTCGCGGACTACGCCGAGCTGTGCGGAGCCAAGGGGGTTCGGGTTACTGAACGGGACCAGCTGGATGATGCGTTGCAGGACGCGCTGGCCCATCCTGGCCCCGCTTTGGTGGAAGTGATCACCGACGCTGACTTGGTTTAAGCGGGTGGAGAGCCACAATGTGGAAATCTCCTCCGGCCACCCACCGCGGGAGGCGACGCGCATCTTGGGCCGGTCGCTTGATTACTCTCGCCAGGGATAACGAGTGCTATGGCAACAACCAATTAACCGAGATGGAGTCCCAGGATGAAACCGTATGGCAGCAGTAAGCCGCTCATTGAGTCCTATGACGACGCGGTGGAGAAAGTGACCGCCGCGCTCGCGGATGAGGGCTTTGGTGTTCTCACCGAAATTGACGTCAAGGCAACCTTGAAGAAAAAGATCGACGCCGACTTTCGCCGCTACATCATTCTGGGCGCCTGTAACCCGCATCTCGCCAACCGAGCGTTGAACAGCGAGTTGAATATCGGCTTGTTGCTGCCCTGTAACGTGATCGTCTATGAAGAAGGAGAGGGAGCGGTGGTCTCGATCATCGATCCGGCGATCATGGTCGAGTTGACCGGCAGCGACGAGATGGCAGCGGTGGCCCAAGAAGCCACCGAGCGATTGGATCGGGTCCTGGCTGCTTTGTAGCCTACAGAATGTTTGCTCCGGGAGATCTAGCCCGGCCCCAGTAGAGAATCCTGCGAGGCGGTGATGAGCTCGGAGGCCCAGGGAGCTGTCCGTTCCATTATCCAGGGTGATCGCTACGTTTGAAAGATCCCCGACCCCCAGGACCCCCGACCTTCGGGGATGACGATAGTTGCATCATCGCGGTGGTCCGCCTTAGTACTTGGAATACCGCCTCCGCCATCCGCCGTCATCCCCGCTAGACCACCTACGTCATCCGCGCGGTACAGACATACGTCATCCCGGCGGGTGTGAGGGTGGGGGGCCGGGATCTGCACGGCTCAATCCAACGCTACCCCAACGGCCAATCGGTCTTACTCCAGCGCCCGTCGAATCTGACCACTGTGGCGCCGTAGATGATTGGCGAGAAAGGTCAGCATTTGATCGAGCGTCAAACGACCCATGATCGGATGGCGATAGATCGCTTTGTCGGCGTACTCTCGTGGATAGGCGATGAGGAATTGGTGCCAGTTATCGCGTACTGCGGTCCACTCAGCATCCAGCTCAGCGGACGAAGCCTGCTGGACGATCTCAGGGCTCCCCGGCGGTGCCTTGATCTTGACGGGACAGGCCATGGCAAGCGTTAATAGACCACTCTTGATCGCGGCGATTAGTCCTGCCTCTTGAATCGCTTCCGGTTTTTGAATCTTCTTCTGCAGGTAGGCCAAGCTCTTGCGTTCGGCGCCGATCACGTGCGACAGAGTTTGTGCAGCAGACCACCCGCCATCCTCTGGGATGCGGTTGAATCGGTCGTCGTCCACCCTCGCCATGTCGGCAGAAATGCTGTCGCGTAGCTCACGCAGAGTCCGTTCCTGTTTTTGGTAGTCAGACAAATTAATCATCTCCCGGCAAACTCTCTGACCCATTGGTGCGGCGAAATCGGCTGGAAGTCTCGGTACCGGTCGGCCCAGCTCCTTGAGACACCTGGGGGTGCTCTCGATCGCGGCCTTCGGGCAATTGATCGGGAGTTCTCAGGCGACGGCCCAGCCGTTCTAGAAGCGTGGGCCGAAAGTAGCGCCGATCCTGTTTACTGAGGCTACTGAAGTCTCCCTGATACTTAAGTTTCAGCCAGGCGTTGTTATCGACCCGTTTGAGCCATCCGAACACCAGAAGACCCAAGCCGCGTCCACGAAGAACGGCAGTGCCCAGGTCCAAGACGATCGGTTGATCTCCAGGGGCGACCAACAAATTCTCTTTCTTCTTGAGATCGCCGTGGGCGACCCCACGTCGGTGCATTTCATCGAGGATGGTGCGTAGACGTTGGAAGAAAAGCTCGTGATCACCAATTTCTGCAAAGCGAAATGGCGTGGCTTCTTGCCAGTCCAGGATCAGCCACTGCCCGTCGAGGAGTTGGTGACAGCGAACCAATCCATCGATCCCCTGCAAGGCTTGGTAGGCGCGCAGTTCGCGGCGCAGTAACTGGCGCTGCCAGAAACCTCCAACCGGGGTCTTGATCGCCAAAGCACCCTCGTCATAGTCATAGCGAAAGACCGCGCTGCTGTAAGCACGCGCCCCGGTGACGCGCGACCTACCATCGGCCAAGCGAGCACCAATCCAAGTCCGCAATTTCTCGTCAGTGGGGAAGGAGGACAGTGGGTCGAGGCACGGCTCAGGGCCCAATTCAGGCGGCAATTCAGGCCCCGCAGAATCTAGGCTAACCACCGGTGCAGTAGGTATAGGCAACCAAACAACAGAACCACGATCACCGGTTCGCCATTGCTGCGTAGGCTTTGCGCGAGGGACCAAGAAGATCCTACTGCCGCTTCACCTTGGCCGTCCGCACGATAGGCAGACAGTCGGGGAATCAAGGCCTTGGTTTGCGCGGCCCAGCTGCGCCAGGGGCCGGCAAACAGGCGCTCCAGCTTGCTGTCTTCGTCCGAGATGGCGTTGGGATAGAAAATCAGCCAGAAGATCACCAGCATCAACCACGCCCACCATAGGCCGCTGGCCGAGGCGAAACCGACGGCAATCAGAAAGTTGCCGAGGTAAAGCGGATGACGCACGTGGCCATAGGGGCCATCGGTGGCTAGTGCTTTGTTCTTCCTAATGTGCCCGGAGGCCCAGAGACGAATCAGGATGCCGATCACCGCCAACACCGCACCGACGTGCCACCAAACAGGCTTCGGAGTGCCCAGCGCGGTCCACACCCCAACCATCACCAATCCGAGGGTCTGACGCAAGCTGTCTCGCAGGTGCGCCCAGCGACGTCCTCGCTCCTTGGAAGAAGGCGTGGGAGTGGCTGAACTTGGAGAAGTGGTGTCGACGGTCATCACGCCGCGAAGTCTACCCTGGAGGCCGCCTCGCCGGTGGTTTTCTCTGCTGGTTTGAACCGGCTGTCTAGCTGTTGGTGGTGCAAGTCTGCTTTGGGGCGGATCTCAGGGGCTCCATGCTTCGTCTTTGAGGGCAAACTGGAGTTTGTGCAGCCGCGCATAGGCACCAGATTGCGCCAAGAGTTGATCGTGAGTTCCTTGTTCGACCACTTGCCCTTGTTCCAGGACCAAGATCCGGTCCGCACGCTTGACTGTCGACAATCGATGGGCGATCACTAGACAGGTGCGACCCTCCATCAGCCGATCCAATGCCTCCTGGACCTTGGCTTCTGATTCCGCATCGAGGGCTGAGGTCGGTTCGTCGAGCAGCAAGATCTCAGGATCCTTGAGAATTGCGCGGGCGATCGCGATCCGCTGTCGTTGGCCCGCGGAAAGCCGCGAACCGCCCTCACCGAGCACTGTGGCATAACCGTTCGAGAGCTCTTGGATGAATCCGTGCGCATGGGCGGCAATCGATGCAGCTTCGATGCGTGCAGGGTCGTGAGCCTTGCCGTAGGCGATGTTTTGTTCGACGCTGGCGTCAAACAGAACGGTTTCTTGGGTAACGATGGCGATCAAGGAGCGGAGTGACTTGAGGCTGAGGTCGCGGAGATCGGTTCCATCCAAGGTCACTTGACCGTCTACCGGATCAAAGAACCGTGGAACCATGCTCATCAAAGTGGTTTTTCCGGCTCCAGAGCGGCCCACCAAGGCGATCACCTCTCCCTTGCGAACCTCCAGGTCGATGCCTGTGAGCACCGGCTTTGCATTGTTGTCCTCGTCCGGATAGGAGAAAGAAACATCGCGAAAATGCAGTGCGTTGTGGAAGCGGTCCACGGTTGCAGCGTCTGGTCGATCGCTGACCTCGGGCTTGATTTCCAAGACCTCAAACACCCTATCTCCCGAGGCCAGAGCGGTCTGCAGTTCGGTGTTGGCGCGGGTCAGAACCCGAAAGGAGGCAAACAACATCCCCAGAGCGCCAACCACCACTCCAAAATCCCCCGGGTCGACCTCGCCGCGAGAAACCCCCCACCCGGCGAACAGAAACAGCGCTGAGCCAGCCAAGGCCCCGACCACTTCGAGCATCGACGGGGCCAGTGCTGCCGCGCGAGCCGCTTTGAGGTCGATCTTGAACAGGGATTTGAGCGCACCACGGAAGCGATCCAACTCAAAGGTTTCCATGCCGAAGGCTTGCACCACATTGATGCCGTGGATCGCCTCGCTGGCCAAATGGGAAGCCTCGGCAGTCGCATTCTGACTAGAACGAGAGACCCGCCGCAGGCGCTTGCTCAAGGCAATGAAGGGAATGATCATTGAGCCCAAGACCAGCACCGTCAACAACGACATGCGCCAGTCGTGCCACAAGATGACGATGAACATGAACGGGATGGTTCCCAACACCCGGATGGCATTGGGAATGTCGCTGGCGACAACCTTTTGGATTTTCTGGATGTCGGTCAGCAATCGAGTCAACAATCCACCACTGTGGTACCGCCCGAAAAAGCTCTGTGATTGGTAAAGGATGCTTTCAAACAAATCGGTGCGTAGATCGCGAGTCAGCGCGGCACCGGTCGCAGCCAAGATGTAGTTGCCAAAGAACAGGAAGAGCGCGCGGATCAGGAACGAAAGGCCAATGATCGCGGGTACCGCGAGATACGGCCTAGCGGTCGCCTGTGCCGCCAAACCGGCTGGAATTCGAGCGGTAATCCAATTCAGGACATTGAAGCCATCCTCGACCCCAGCCTCGGTACTTCCCACACCCAGCACATCGTTGACCAAAGGCTTGACCGCAGAAATCGCTACCGCCGCCAACGCTCCCGCCAGAAACACCAAAAACACCGCCAGAAAAATGCGCCCTGCGTACGGACGCAAGTAGGTCATCAATCGGCTCGAGGTACGCATCGCGCGATGCTAGCAAGCGGGGGACAAGGTGACTATCTTGACTCGCCCGCCAAGCCCATTACTTATCCTTGCCAGCGCGGATTGAACTAACTGCTGGGACGATTCGTCCAATCACTTTCTTACCGCCTGATGGAGGGTTACTCTCCCAAATCGTGATCTCTTGGTGAAGCTATTAAACGGCTAGCTCGCAGAGCCTTGCAACATAGACGCTGCATCAACGCACTCTTGCTTGAGAGTCTGGTCCCACAGCCCATAGACCGCTAGTGCCTCTTCAGGTACACCACATGCACTATCGATCTGTTTTTGAGCATCCTCGACTCTACCCATCATTATGTAGGCGCGCCCCAGTGCTAGGCGTTCCAAGATTAGGTTTTTGTTTACAGGGGGAAACACGGCTGCTTGAATGGCAATCGCTTGTTCAAGGTACGGCGCTGCGTGCTCGGGCCTTTGCAGCGTGAGCTCAACAAGCCCGACGTAGCGAAGGGCAAAGGACCACCCGAACTGATTTTTGCCTAGAAGCTGCTCAGATTCGTGCAGGGTTTCCATCACGATTGTTGTTGCTGGTTCAGACTTCCCCAATGTAGCCAGCACCAGTGCATAGTCTTGCTTGGTTGTGACCAATGTGAAGGGCTCGATCTTGGCCGCCACAGAGAGCGCTTTGCGAAGCAATGCGTCTGCTTCTTCCACGAATCCTCGGTTTATCGCGCTACGCGCTAGGTCACGGTAGTACTCCACCAGCTCTTCGTGGTTGGGTCCGTATGCGGTTAGAACAGTCGACAGAAGGTTCTGGATAATTCTATCCGCTTCCTCGAAATCCCCTTGCCGTCTGAGAAACGCAGCGTAGGTTGACACCCCACGCCGCCCCCAAAGCGTTGTTATGAGTTCGCTCTCAAAATCGGTCACTGGCCGTTCCAGGATGTATTTGGCCTCGTTCTGCCCGAGTTGGGCGAGCGCGTATCCCCTGATCACGGCGACGCGCGCTGAGGCGAGAGAGTTAGGGCCCCAGATTTGGTTCGCCCAACGGTCTAGCTCGTTGAGTTTGGCTGTCGAATTCTCAGGTGATGTTGTTAACCAGTCAAAAGAGGCATCTTCGATTCTCAATGCAAGTTGAAGCTCTTGGCCGATAGGGTTCGAGAGGTTCTCTGCCAGCGCAAGGGTTTGGCTGATGGTTTCTTTCGCCTCCTCGTATTGCCCGAGCCTACTTTGCGCACGCGCAACGAGTGCCTGGGCCCCAGCTTGGACTCCTGGTTTGGCGTTGCCAGCCGCCAGTGCGCGGGTAGCCTGCTTAAGGACGGATAGGCCTTGGTCGTGAAGCCCCAGGTTCAGATAGCCCTCGCCGAGAGCGGTAAGCAGCTCGCCCTGTCGCAGCGGATCACTCTCAAAAAGATCGAGGATTTGCGATTGGCCTTCGGTAAGCAATTCCTTGATGCGCTCACCGCCATCCATGGCACCATCCACGCGTACCGCATTGGCCATGAAGCTGGCCAATTTTTCAGCTCTTACATCGCTTTCCTCACGCTGGGTACGCCCTGAACGATCCACTATGGCGACCACCAATACCACGGCAACCAGAATCACCACTGTTGCTACAATCCGATTGCGATTTCGCGCTAGAAACATACCGATCGTTCGAGTGGTAGAGCTGGCGATCGATTGAACGGGGAGTCCATGGGCCCACCGATCTAGATCTTTGCGCAGCTGATTGACAGACGGATATCTGAGATTTGAGTCAATGTGGCTTGCTTGACTAGCAACAGCTCTGAGTTCTTTGTTGGCTCGGACGTTCTCGTAACTGGGTGACTCAGCCCTTTGTTGCCTTAGTACTTCAGCTTGTTGCAACAAGTTCTTCAGGATGATTCCTAGCGAAAAGACATCAGAAAGGGTTGAAGCCTGCCCGGTTTTCTGTTGCTCTGGACTAGCGTAGGCTGGCGTTAGCGGACCCGCCCGCTTGAAGCCGCCGGTCGACGAAGCGCTGAAGTCCAACAAGTGTGGGACCCCATCAGCGGTGACCAAGATATTTTCTGGTTTCAGGTCGCCGTGGGCAATCGAATTGCGATGCGCGTAAGCCACCGCGTCACACACTTTGGCGAACACCGCAATAGTCTCTGCCAACGAATCTGCATGGGCACAATACTCGTCGACCCTAAGACCGTCGACCCATTCCATGGCGATAAACACCTCGCCGGTACTGGTTCTCCGACTGTCGTACATTCGAATAATCGATGGGTGCTCCAATTGGGAATGAATTTCCGGCTCCACATTGATCGCGAGGCCAAGAGACTCCGGGATGATCTTGAGAGCCACTGTCCGGGCGAAAAGATCGGTCTTTTGCTCTGCCAGGTAGACACTTCCCATACCACCCTGACCCAGAATGCTCACCAGCGTGTACGGACCGACTTTCTCACCAAGGCGTTGTTCTGCTTGCGCCCGCCCCCCAGTGCCAAACAAGCTGTCCGTAGGGGTGCCGTCCGCGAGGCGCAGGAGCGTCTTCACTTGGGCAAAAAGAGTGTCATTTTCCCGACAGTTGTCATTGATGAATTCGTCTCTTGTGTGACCGGACAGCTCGAGCGCCGAGAGAACGATGTCCTTGGCCTGCTCCCAGTTACCGAGCATCTTCTAGCTCCTTTGCTAAGAGTGATTTCGCCAATGCCCACTGGCGGGCGATCGTACGTTCCGAATGCTTTGTCACCGCCGCCACTTCCTTGACCGAGTATCCACAGGAAAATCGCAGGTCTACTAACTTGGCTAGAGCCGGATCTAAGTCGCGCAGTTTCGCGATAGCAGCATTTACTTGCAACGGTGTCGTCCAATGTTCGCGGAACTCAATTTCTTTCTCTGTACGGCGATATTGCCCGCCGCGTTTGTCGGCGTTTCGTCCTCGCTCGTAGTCGATCAAGATGTGGTAAATGGTGCGTGCGATGGTGGCAAAGAAGTGGTCACGATCGCAAAAGACTGCTTGTTTGCCGGTGACTCGAATCCATGCCTCGGAAAGTAGGTTCTCTGGCGAGAGGGTGTGGCTGGCTCGCGAACGACGTGCGACTCGTCGGGCAATCACCAGAAGTTCGGCGTATACCTCGCCGGTCCATTGCGGCTCGTATGGCTGGTCGCTGTGCTCTGGGCGTTGGAGCTCGCCCATAATTGTTTCCTCCTTTGACTTACCGAACGCACAGATTGTGCCATATTGATTCAGGTATCGGAACGCATAACAATATCGCTTGCCGCATTTGTTGATCGAAAGCACCCCAAAAACAAAAAGCCGTCGTAGGCGAGAAAAACGCAGCACTGTATTTCCAGCGAAGTCTTTGGTAAGGGAGCAGTAGCGGGGACACAATACTTGTATTACGTCCCCGGAGAATCTCAGCTTAGGGCGAGATCGTTTCAATCTGCGGCAACGGTGTTCCAGGTTGCCATCCATCGGCGCTAAGTTGATCGAGCAACCCTATCGTCACCTTCCGTTCCGCCAGGATCAATAGCAACAGCAGATCCCCTGATCGCCCCCATTCCAGTGCCTGGCGTACTGCGGTGACCTCATCGTCTGCGACACCAATGCGATCCACTGGCAGTCCAGAGTCTTCCAATGATCGAACGATCAGCTCGACCATTTCGCCGGGCTTGCGCCCCCGCAAGTAGCACCTCATTTCTTTGACGATGATGCGGTCGGGGCTGTAGCTGGCGCACACTTGGCAGAGTTTAACGACTGAAGCGTCATCGCGGTCTCCCGCCTGGCCGAGCAGCATTAAGACTCGTTTTGGGTTCATTTTCTTGGCCATTTTGAGTGCGGCTTCTAGACCTTCGGGGTTGTGAGCGAAGTCGACCACCGCCTTCAAGCCCCCGAAGTCGAACAGGTTTGCGCGTCCGGGATTACTCTTGGAGTCGCTGGCGAAGGTAGAAAGCCCTTCGACGATGGCGCGACGGTTGATTCCTAGCGCATCGGCTATCGCCATCGCACCCAAGGCGTTGGCGACATTGTGCTCCGCGGCGCCACCCAGGGTGGCGGGTATCTCGGCGGTTTCTAGCCATGGGATGAATCCACATTCAGTGAGTTCGCCAAGACGACCGAAGCGGCGGATGAAGCCTCGTTTCAGGGAGTCATCTGGAGCCTGATCTGTGGAGTGGGAGACGAACACGGTCTCTGCGCCTCGTGCTGTCGCAAGGTACTGGTCGTCAAGATTGGCAACGAATGTCCCACGATTTGCCACTGCCTTGGTCACCAGCAATTTGACCTCGGCCAATCCTTGCAAGTCATTGATGCCGTACTCGCCGAGATGATCGGTGCCGATATTGGTCACATAAGCTGCTTCGGCACTGTCGATGGGCAGACCCCGTCGCAGCATGCCTCCTCGCGCGTTTTCCAGAAAGGCGATGTCAACGTTCTGATTCTGGAGCACTGCGCGGGCACCCTCGCCGCCGGTGTAGTCACCTTCGAGCACGGTCTTGCCGCTGATCTGCACGCCGTCAGTAGAGGTGTTTCCGGGAGTCATCCCGGCCGCCATAGCAATCGCCGAGAGCATCCTGGCGGTGGTGGTCTTGCCGTTGGTGCCGGTGATCAGGGCGACCGGGATGTCGCTGATCTGCTCCCAGGCTACTTGCCCGAGGTCGGGTAAGCGGTCAATCGGCCACACCTGGCACCCTTTGCCACTGCCGAGTGATAGTTGCTCATCGTCAGCGAGAAACCGCACGCCATGTTCCTTAGCCGCTCGGGCCAGGGCTCTTCGCTGTGGGGCTTGTTCCTGGGCGATCTCCTGCCGCAGACGCCCGACGATCTCCGGGTCTACAATGCCATCTCTCTCAGCCGCTTCCCAGGCAGCTTCGTTGACTTCGCAACTAGTGTAGAGGGCGTCTTCGGGTGCGGAAAAAACTAAGGTTGCACCGCCAGCATAAGGCCAGGCCACCAGCTCTGAGTCGTTCCAACCCAGCTGATCCAGGAGACTACGGGCTGAGACTTGCCACCGTTGGGCTGCCTCTTGGACATCTTCCGTAGCTCCGGCCTGGGAGCTACGGATGTCGATAGCCGCCCCAGGGCCATCCAAGAACAGGCTAGGGCCGGTGAGTCGCCGCGAGTTGGTGAGTTTCACGGTCGTCCTGAGTCACTAGTCGGATTCTTCGACCGGAGCGGCGAGCAAAACGCCGCGCTCGTCGCGAACGATTTCATCTTCGCCGTACAACGCTGAGGGGAGTTCGGAGAGGTCGGCTGGCGGGGCCGCAACGTCGACCTCGACATCCTCGTCTCGGGCGGATGAATCGGGGGCATGTTGGGTGACCTGACCCCAGGTGCGAGCCAGGTCGTCGGCAAACACCAGAAGCAGATCTCCCTCTTGGGCGGTTGCCAAGGCTTGCGCCACCGCCTCGCGCTCTGAGGAAATGGTTTCGATTGCGTCTTCCGAAACCCCACAGTTTTTGAGTTCGTCGGCCAGCATTGCGGGCACTTCGTCGGCCTCGCGACCTCTCAGTTGGTCGTCCCTTCGGCAGATAAAGCGATCGAAGTGGGGGGCAGCGGCTTCAGCCATCTTGCGGATATCCTCGTCACGCCGATCGCCCGGTGCCGCGAGTACGCAGACGCGTTTTCCGCGGCAGTCCAAGCGTGAGATCAGAGATGACATCACTTCCACCGCAGCTGGGTTGTGTCCGTAGTCGACGATCACTTTGAACGGGTGCTCGTCGAAAATGTTCATCCGACCTGGGGCTTGGAAAAAGGTGGTGTCGAAGGTGCGCAAGCCTTGACGAATGTTGTCCAGGCTGATGCCCATGCTGTACGCCATCGCTGCAGCGAACATGGCATTTTGCACGTTGTGCAGTGCCTTTCCTTCCAGAGTTGCGGGAATCAAGTGGGTCCACAGCAATGGCATATGTGAGTTGTTGTCGTAGAGGGTGATCATGTGCCCTGCGACGCCCTCCTCAAGCGCGATAGCGCGACCGCCGGAGCGCACATGCTCCTGAACCAGGGGATGCTCCTTGGCCATCGTCGCGTAGCAGATCGACTTCGCTTGGCTGTGCGCGGCCATCCGTAAACAGTGCGCGTCGTCGGCGTTGAGCACCACCGCGTCCTGGGCTATCTCGATCGGAATTCGCTTGACCTCTGCGAGCTGTTCCAAAGTGTCGATACCGCGCAGCCCAAGGTGATCCTCGGCGACATTCAAGCAGCAGGCGACGTCGCACTTGCGAAAGCCGAGCCCAGCCCTGAGTAGACCGCCCCGCGCGGTTTCCAAAACCGCAGCGTCGATGCTCGGGTCACGCAGCACCATGCGCGCCGCGGTCGGGCCGGTCATGTCCCCTTTGACGGTGAGCTGGCCGTCACTGTAGACGCCGTCGGTGGTGGTTAAGCCGACCCGATGCCCAGCCAGCTTCATGATGTGAGCGATCATTCTCGAGGTCGTGGTTTTGCCGTTAGTCCCAGTGACGACAGCAACTGGGACCCGCGTCGGTGCGTCCGGCGGAAACAGCATGTCCAGGACTTTGCCGGCGACATCGCGTGGTTGGCCTTCGGATGGCGCGACGTGCATGCGAAATCCCGGCGCTGCATTGACCTCACAGATCGCTCCTCCGGCGTCGCGATAAGAAGCAGAGATGTCGTTGGTCAAGAAATCGACACCTGCGACATCAAGGCCGATTGCCTTGGCAGTCCGGACCGCCATTTCTCGATTGTCGGGATGCACTAGGTCGGTCACGTCGACCGCCGTGCCACCGGTCGATAGGTTGGCGGTTGCCGCTAGGTAGACGACCTCACCGTCTGCGGGCATCGATTTTTGGGTATAGCCGTGGCGCTCCAAAATGCGGTCGGACTGATGATTAAACTCGATTCGCGTCAGCACCTTCTCGTGCCCGATCCCGCGTCGTGGGTCTTCGTTGACCGTATCCACCAGTTCGGCGATGGTGTGCTGGCCGTCGCCCACCACGTGGGCAGGTATGCGTTTGGCGACAGCTACCAGTTCACCGTTGACCACCAGCATGCGGTGATCGAGTCCTTCAATGAAGCTTTCTACCAAGACGCTACGACTGTGTTGTGTAGCTCGCTCGAATGCGGCTCGCACTTGGTCGGCGTCTCCCAGATTGATCGATACGCCGCGTCCGTGGTTTGCGTTGTAGGGCTTAACCACCACCGGGTAGCCGATGCGCTCCGCAGCACGTACCGCATCCGATTGACTGCGTACCAGCCGTTGCTGGGGCACCGGCAAGCCGAGCGAGCTCAAAAGCACGTTGGTCTCCTCCTTGTCGGAAGAGATGTCGACCGCAATATGACGGGTCTCGGAAGTGATGGTGGCCTGAATCCGGCGCTGGTGGCAGCCGTGACCGAACTGCACCAAGCTGTAGTCGTTAAGCCGCAGCCAGGGGATGTCGCGCTCTTCTGCGGCGCTGACCAAAGACGCGGTGCTTGGCCCCAGCGCTTTGCGTTGCGCCCAGCGCACCAATTTTTCGTACTCCTCGGTGAAGTTCCAGTCTTCAGCGACCGACCCTTCAGGTCCCACTTCTTCGGGTATCAGCTCTTCGGGCAGCAAACTGTGGAGCAGGTCGAGGGCAAGATTTCCTGCTGCTTTACCGACGTCGCGTTGTACGTACTGATAGACCACGGTGTAGACGCCAGGCGTGTCGGTGGAACGCGTCTTGCCAAAAGTCGCCCGATTGCCGGCAGCGTTTTGGATTTCCAACGCCACGTGTTCCAACACATGCCCCAGCCAAGTACCGTCGTCCTCGCGCAACCGACGGACAAACCCGCCGGGTTCCCGATAGGAGCAACCGTGCTCGTGCAGTCCAGGTAGCGCTTCCAATAGGCCCTCGATAAACGGCTCACCTAAGCGACCGGTCGGCCACTCTTCCAACTCTCCCAAATCCAGCAGCAGATAGATGACCGGAAAGTGTGCGTACAGATTGGGCCCTATGTAGACCCTGGAATCGAGAATCTTCATCGCTGACCTTGGGCCGGAGTTGGAGTCGGATCGGCCTCGTCTAAAAAGGCTTCATCCGGGGCAAGCGGCTGCCGCGAGTCGATGAAGTAGCGTGATCCCGCGGTCAAGACGTGCAGCCGGACTCCGTGTAGAGAGACCGGATCGCCTAGGTCATGTCCCATCGAGGAATGTCCAACTTCCGAACCGTCGAGGATGGTGCAGGTGCCCGAGCCCACCACCTCCAGCGAGCTATCAGGGCCGATAAACGCTGCGGTGTCTTCATCTAGGCCGAGCCCTAGTACGCGCGGGTTGTAGGCCAGCGCGGTTAACAGGCGGCCCAGACGATCGCGCTCACGAAAATGTTGGTCAATGATGAAATCCCGGGTCAGGCCGATGCCGGGTACCAGTGCAACCTTGTGCGTCGATGGGGAAGCGCCACTGTCGCCAAAGGCGATCATGTGTTCCGAGAGATAGCTGGCGCCAGCCGAGGTGCCAGCTATGTTGGTGCCTGCGGCGTGCAGCCGCCGGATGGTGTCGGCCACCGGCGTGCCACCCAAAGTACTGGACAACCGCAATTGCGAGCCCCCGGTCAGGAAGATTCCTGTTGCGTCTTCCAAAATATCGAGCCAATCCTCCCGGGAACAATCTTTGCGGTTCTTAAACAGCAACGACTTGGCGACATCCGCTCCCAGAGATAAGAACACGCGCTCGTAGCGCTCTCCAGTACTGCGCACCCGGGATGCAGTAGGAATGATGACGATATTGGCGTCGGATCCCCCGGAGAGTTCAACGAATTTTTTCAGCACTTCGGGATTGCGGCGCTTGCGCTCGGCACCGCCAATCGGGATCAAGTACCCGGCTTCGGACGAGTTTGCCGGAGTGAAATCTACGGTCTTAATATCAGCTGCCACGGTTCATTCCTCTTTGATCGCTCTATTGTTCTTGGAGTGGGGCATGAGCTTCGTTGCCTTGTCGATCAAACCACTTGCCGGCAAACATCCCAGCCAGCAGATCCGGCCCGCCGGATTCGGTCTGATCCAGCACCAGCAGATCGGCACGACTCCCCTCGGCGAGAACGCCGGTGCCAAGTCGTAGCAAACGGGCCGGGTTGGATGTGAAAGCCGGCAGAGCGTCGGCTAACGCCATGCCGGAACCCACCAATTCTTGCAGAGTTTCGAGCATCGCGTCAGCTTTTGTCACCTCGAAGTGCTGCACCGATCCATCTTCCCGAAAGACCGGCAGACAACCTCCACCGTCGGAGCTGATGGTTACCCGGCTCGGCTCGCCCCCACGCTCTAGAAACAGTTGCAACGCTTGTGTTGCAGAGTAGGCGTCTTCGCTGTCTTCGACCGGAAATGCGGTGAAGTCGATGGTGCATCCACGGGCGGCCAGATCTAGGGTGTCGTCCATCAACCGCTTGCGTCGATTCAAATGGGTGGGGTTGAAAACCCGCGCCGGAAGCTCGCTGCCGTGCATCGCCGAGCGAATCGGCTCCAACCCAGCATCGCCATCGCCCACGTGCAGATGTAGCAGCCCCGCTTTGCCGGTCATCAATCCCGCTACATGTGCCTCAGCCGCCAGCTCGCGCAACGCTTGCGGCGTCGGCTGGCTCGAGCGATGGTCGCTGATCGCCACCTCGCCGATCCCGATCATCCGATCGATCCAGACAATGTCACCGCGCACACTTCCGGTTAGCGTCGCTGGCGGCAGGTGATAGCCCCCGGTGTGGCACCAAGCGTTCAGACCCTGAGCCGCCAACTCGCGCGTCCAGGCGACCAGCGATTGCGGCGTGCGGGTCAGGTCATCAGTGCCCAACACCCCAACCATCGTCCCTACGCCTCCCGCTCGATACGCCGACGCTGGCGGCGGAGCAATCCGACTGCCAAACCCGGCCTCGCCGCCACCTCCGGTCACGTGTACATGCCCGTCCACCAAGGCGGGGATCACCGTCCGTCCGGCCAGGTCGATCTCCTCGACTTCCAGCCAGGGAGGCAGCCCGTCTAGGGGCGAATCGATCTTGACGATCCGCCCGTTGGAGATCAGGACATCGACGGTGCCGTGGTCAGTGGGGGAGTAGAGGTGGGCGTTGTGGAGGAGGGTGAACATGGGTTGGGGATTTTGGGATGTGTCCCGAATCTTGTGGAAATTGGTATTTGGCGTAGCGTCTCCCGCGGTCAGGTTTAGTTGATTCTAGTGCTACGCGGCTGCTTGACGGTCAAGCATCCGGTGCAAGTCTTGGTAGCCGTTGATGCGGTGCATCCTGATCTGACCGAAAGCGACGAGTCCCCAGAGCAAGGTAACACCCGCTGCCTCAGTCGAGAATGAGCCTTGGGTCTTGGTACGGCGCCGAAACTCACGGTTGAGATTCTCCAGCGCGTTGGTGGTCCTTGTGGATCGCCACAACGATCTCGGTAGATCGTAGAAAGTGATCAGTTCCATCCCAGCCTCTTGAAGACTCCTGGCTACTGCGGGCACCAGCTTGGACCACTTGGCAGCAAAGATTGAATAGCTCTCTCGGGCCTCCAGGGCATCTTGGGCTCGCACCACTTGATCCCAGTCTCGCTTGAGCTCACCATGAGCATGCTTAGGGCAGTGCTTCTTCAGGTTTTCCCACTTGTGCTGGATACAACGCTGGACTTTGGCCTCTGGCCAAGCCCTGACTCCCACCGCCAAACCCTTGTGGCCGTCTGAGACCAAGAGATGCGGTGCTTTCAAGCCCCTGCGTTTAAGATCTTCAATCAACCACTTCCAGTGACTGCCTGCCTCACTGGCTGCTAACCGTAGAGCTACCAGGACTTTGGTGCCATCTTCTCTTACCCCCAGAGCAGCCAGCACCGGAGCTGACACCACTCGCCGAGCAAGCCGCACTTTCAAGTGAAAGCCATCAAGAAACAAGATCGGGTAGCTTTCCTCAGACAGGCCTCGTTCACTCCAACGGGCAAAGTGCTCTTTCAAACGAGATACCACCCGAGACACAGCGCTCTTGGATAGATGCTCCCTGCCCAGCAGTGGAGTCAAGGCCTTCTTGATCCGACGGCTGTTGGCCCCTGCTAGGTAGCAGCCGAGAATCGCTTCATCCACCTCTCGGGTGCGCCGCTGGTAGCGCTCAACAAGCTGGCTTTGAAACTCCTCAGTGGATCCATCTTGGCCTACTACCCGACCACGAGGAATTCGCAGTTGCCGGGATCCGTATCGGGTCGTGATCGTCCGCTCTTGTTTGCCGTTGCGATAGCCCGAGCGCTCATCTGAGCGCTCGTACGCAACACAACCCAATGCGTCAGCAAGCTCTTCTTCTAGAACTATTTCGATTGCTTCCCGGATACGGTGCTGAAGCTTTGACTGAATATCTTGGTGGAAACGAGATGATTCCGGTCTCTGATTGGTACTCTTGTCCATGGCGTAGCCTCCTTTCGCCTACTCGGCGACGGTTTTTGACTACCGGAGGTTACGCCTTTCTCAATTTCCACAACAATCGGGACGGATCCTTCCAGAACGCCCATCGACAGTTGGGTGCGGCTGATCCTGAGTCTAGGGATAGCGGTAAGAATCGCGTATGGAGTCAGAGCCAGATGTTCGATGCCGCCGTTGCGGTAGAGGTTCGCCCGAAACCGAATCGGGCCTCGCCCCCTTTTGGGTCGCCGAAGGGGATGTCGTGCATTTTCAGTTCAACGTCTAGCCCGGCGAACCTACTTATTGAAATCCCAGCAGCGGAGTAAACACCAATAGCAGGCCAGTTAGCACAGCCACCCAAAGCAGAGACAGCCAGATTCCCGGCCGTGCCATGTCGAGCATCCGGTAGTAGCCTTTTGAGTAAGTGAGCAAACACACCGGATCAATCGGCAAGAGAAAGGCAGCGGAGGCTGTAAACGCAACAGGGAGCCCGTAGAGGGCTGGATGGACTCCGGCCTTCTGCGCCAACAGCACCACCGGGGGAATGAGTACTACGTTGATAACCGGCCCCATCGGCAGGGCAAGGTGAATGGCAACGGTAAACAGTCCCAGGATGGCGAGCAGCATCGGTACGGAAGTACCGGCTAGTCCGCCGAGTGCCGAGTCGACCAGCCATTGGGCCAAGCCGGTATCAACCGAAGCGGCACCAAGTGAGGTAACCCCGGCGATCATCATCATGATGTCCCAGCCAATGACCTTTTGCGCCTGCTGCCAAGTGAGGACGCCAACAATTGGGAGAAATAGAACGACGGTGCCAGCGAGGGCGACGGTCAGTGTCGAGAAGATGGGTACCCAGGTGCCGAGGATCCACAGCACGAGGAGCGTTCCAAGGATCGCTAGAGTTCTCTTGCCCGCTGGACTCAGCGGCTGTGCTTGATCTCGGTTCTTGAATAGGTCCTCGGGCAGGTACGCGAATTCGGGCGGGAAGGACTTTAGGACCAACCAGCAAGCTGCGGGAATCAAGATTAAGGTCATGGGCACACCGATGATCATCCAATGCAGGAAAGGAATACGAACCCCTCCAGTTTGTTCGATGAAGTGAATGCCGAGCATGTTGACTGAACTGCCGGCCGGGGTCGCGACGCCGCCGATCAAGGCCGCCATTGGAATGCCGATCATGGTCGCCTTGCCAAAGTTGGACTCGCCAGGACGCAAGTCAAGACGACGCAACAGATCCCATGCGATCGCCATGAACAAAGCGCAGGCTGGGACGTCGGAGATGATTGCCGATAACAACGCAGTGCCGATCATTAAACCGACAACCACTCGTCGGCTATTGGTGCCCGCTCGAGCGAGAACAGCGTCAGCCAACCGCTGGTCCAAATCTGTCTGACGAATGGCGGCCGCCAGGCAGAACATGGCGAGTACAAAGAAGAACACCGGACTGGCGGATGCTTCGATTGCGTGATGCATTGAGGCGACTCCAAGCATCGGCTGGAGCAAGATCACGAGCAGCGCGGTGATTGCCACAGGTAATGCTTCCGTCGCCCACAAGAGAATCGCAACGAAGAACAAAACCAAGAGTCTCCACGGAGCTTCCTCAAGGCCCGCTGGACGAGGCATCGCCAGCAAGAGCGCCCCAAGAGTCAAAGCGCTAACAAGGCCGAGCCATACTTTCCGGGCGGGTGGTGTTGCGTTCATGACAGTCCCTAAGAGGCACGCGGCCCCATTCAAATCGACGCTGCGGTCCGCATTGTACAGGCCGCTCCGAGTTGCGATGCTGTCGCGGCAGTCCTTTGTTTATCAAAGGTGCGAGATCTTACATTTGGCAATCGGTTGCTCTGTCGCATACCCTCTGGCGTTGAACATGGGTTATTACAACGAACATCTAGAAACCTTGCCGAGGGCAGATCTTGGGCATCTGCAATTGGGGAAGCTACGAGAGCTGATGCGGGTGCTAGTGGAGAATCCTTTCTACAGCGAGAAATTTTCCAAGGCTGGCATTGATCCGTTGTCAGTTCGCCAGTTAGAGGACTTGGCGAATGTGCCCTTCACAACCAAAGGGGAATTGGTCGCATCGCAGCGCCTCGATCCTCCCTACGGCAAGATGCTGAGCTACCCCCGGTCACAGTATCGGTGCCTGCACCAAACTTCGGGTACCAGCGGCAGCCCCTTGTTGTGGTTGGATACTGAGGACGATTGGGCCACCTGGGTTCGCTGCTGGGGGCATGTATTTCGGGGCGCGGGGGTGACCTCGGACGACGTTGTCTTGTTGGCGTTCTCGTTTGGTCCGTTCGTCGCCCACTGGTCTTCCTTGGCGGGCGCTCGATCCATCGGTGCCCTCGGCATCGCCGGCGGTGGTCTCAGCTCGGGACAACGTCTGCAGAGGATTCTGGACCATCAGGTCACGGTGATGGTGTCGACTCCCACTTATGCGTTGTATCTTGCGGAGGTTGCGGACGCGGAGGGTATCGACTTGCCGGGCTGTTCGGTGCGCACCACAATCCATGCGGGAGAGCCAGGGGCCAGCGTGCCCAACGTCAAACGTCGAATCGAAGAGTTGTGGGGAGCTCAGGCTTATGACCACGCGGGGGCGACGGAGATCGGTGCCTGGGGGTTCGGTTGCACGATGAATAACTTGTCAGTTCATCTGAACGAACTGGAGTTCCTTTTTGAAGTGCTAGACCCCACGGGTGAGGAGCCGGTGGTAAACGGCTCTCGGGGAGAGCTGGTGATCACCACTCTCGGTCGCCTGGGGATGCCGGTGGTTCGCTACCGAACCGGTGACTTGGTTGTGCGTAGCGACGATCCGTGTGGCTGTGGGCGGAACCTGTCTCGCATCGAGGGGGGCGTGCTCGGTCGCGCCGATGACATGCTGACGGTTCGGGGCGTCAATATATATCCTGCGGCCATCGACAATTTGATCCGCAGCCTTCCGGCGATCGTGGAGTATGAGGTTGAGATACGGAGCCAACGATCTCTTGATGAACTGTTGGTGAAGGTGGAGACTGCCCCGGGCAGCGAATTTTCTCAGGTCGAGTCGGCGCTTCACCAAGCCTTTCGCAGCCAGATCAATATTCGGGTAGCGGTGGCGCAAGCGGAGCCGGGCAGTTTGCCTCGTTACGAACTCAAGGCGCAGCGTTTTAAGAGAGTCAGTGCGTCGATCTAAGGGCAAAATAACTCAGGAGTAATATCGGTCTATGAGCAAGAACGACCTGCGGTCCTATTTGGAACATCTGGAAGCGAGTGGCCAATTGCTCAGGATCGAGCAAGAGGTAGACACACTTGATGACATGGGAGCGATGATCGCGCGCGCTGACTATCAAGGCTTGCACAAGGCCTTGTTGTTTGAGAATCCCAAGGGATTCGATATCCCGGTCTTGGCCAACACCTTGGGTGCGAGTCACTCCCGGATCGCTCAGACGTTCGGCGTATCGGAAAACAACGCAGTGCCCGAAGTCGCCGCGAAAATGGCGCAAGTGATGCAAACCAAGGGCATTGCGCCGGTGCGGGTTGATTCAGACAAAGCACCTTGTAAAGAAATCATTCTCAGCGGTGACGATGTCGACCTTACTAAGCTGCCCATTCCGCGCCTCAACCCAGAAGACGGCGGCTCCAAAGTGTCGTTAGATGGTCGGTTCATCAGCAGTTTGGCGTGTTCGAAGCCCTCGCAGCATGGGCACAATCTTTCCTATCACCGGTTTGAAGTACAGAGCCCCAACAGCGGTCCGGTATGGGTTTTCCGACTGACAGGAGATGCACGAAGTATCGCGGATTCTTGGGGTTCCACCCCGGAAGACGACCCATCGACATGGGACAAGGAGAATGGGGAAGCGTTTCCAATGGCCTATGTATTGGGTGTGACTCCAGCGTTCTTGTTGGCTGGAGCCAACCCTGGCTTGCCTCACGACTCGGATGACTTTGCCTTTGTTGGTGGAATTCACGGTGAGCCGGTGGAGATGGTGAAGTGCGAGACCATAGACGTGGATGTTCCGGCGAGTTCAGAGATCGTTGTTGAAGGAGTGTTCAAACCCTTCAATTGGGGGGCGCAGGGACGTTTCGCATCGTTTAACGGTTTTTACGATGAGCCTCGGCGCAGGCCGATTTTCGATGTCACCGCAATTACTATGCGCAATAACCCAATCTACCAACACGTGCATATCGGCCATCCGCTCAATGAGTGCAACACCATCGCGGCGTTTTTTCGTTCGGTGAAAGTTTTTCTCGATCTCAAGGCGGTTCTGCCGAACGTTCATGACGTGTTTGCAGATCCGGCAGCGGGCTGCGGTTTCACGGTTCATGTTTCGATGAAGAAGGGTCGGGTGGGTGAGCCCAAGCTGGCAATGATGCGCGCCTACACCGCTCTGGGCGGGTTCTGCAAGCATGTGTTTGTCTACGACGATGACATTGATATTCACAATCCCCACGAGCGCGACTGGGCGTTGGCTCATCGTTTCATGGGAGATCGTGACCTTACGGTGATTCCCAACGTGTTGGGTATGACGATTGATCCTTTGGCTCAAGGGAAGATGGGAGCGACTAGCAAGCTTGGGGTCTACGACGGGGCTGCGGAGTTGCCGATCAATGTCCGGCCTTTCATGGGTGTCGATTGCACGGTTCCACTGGGTCTGAAGGTGATGAGGCGGGTGACCAAAGATGACGCGGTTGAAGCCCGGGTCGACGCCCTCTGGCAGTCTTTGAATCTTGCCAGTTGACCCCTGATCCGGCGATGAAACAAGACTTGCGTCGGTGGCTGAGAGATACCGACGCTGACGGAGAATTGGAAACGCTCCGCGGCGTCCAGTGGCAAGTCGAAATGGGTGCTGTTGCGGAGATCGCGGGTCGGAAAACGCATCCGCCAGCATTGCTGTTTGACGATATTCCAGGTTACCCGGCGGGACATCGGGTACTGGTGAACAGCCTTGCTTCAGCGACCCGTGTTGCCCGCAGCGCAGGGCTTCCCCCAGGCCTCGACGGGTTGGACACGGTGCGAGCGTGGAAACAGCGCCAAGGTGAGATTCCACCTCGTGAATACACAGTCGTTGAGTCGGGGCCGGTTTTGGACAATAGGATTAATGGTGAGCATGTCAACGTGGTGGCGTTTCCTGCTCCGCAGTGGCGCTCTGGCGACGGCGGACGCTATCTGGGAACAGCCACACTGGGTGTCACTCGTTCTCCGAAAGATGGATCCGTCAACGTGGGTACTTTTCGTGTCATGGTGCATGATGAGAAACATGTCTTCTATCGGGTTTCAGCCGGCAAAGACTCACGTCGTCATTTCGCCGAGGCCGAGGCCGACACTCAGAGGTTGCCGATTGCGATGTCATTTGGTCACGACCCATCGCTGGTGATGGTCAGCGGGCTCAACGTTCCCTACGGTGTCTGCGAGTACGATGTTTGGGGTGGCATGATGAACCAGCAGTTGGAGACCATCGCGACTCCGATTCATGGCCTGCCAGTTCCCTCGCACTCTGAATTGGTGATCGAAGGGGAAGTTCTGACCAACCGTATGGCCGAGGAGGGTCCGTTCGGTGAGTGGAGCGGCTATTACAGTCGTACCGCTCGCGAGGAGCCGCTAATCGAAGTACAGGCGATCTATCATCGCGACAATCCCATCATCCTCGCTATTGCAACGTCGCGGCCGCCTTCAGAGTTGACCACCTTTTGGGCTGTCTCTCGCTCGGCTCAATTGTGGCAACAACTCGAGGACGCTGGGATTGGCGAGATCCACGGAGTCTGGTGCCATCCAGCTGGGGGCACGCGTTTGTTTATCGTAGTGTCGGTGCGCCAAACCCATCCTGGTCACGCACGACAAGTTCTCATGGCTGCCGCATCACTGCCAGCAGGTGCGTATATGGGGCGCTACCTGGTCGCGGTGGATGAAGATATCGACGCTACCGATCTGGAATCCGTGTTGTGGGCGATGGCCACACGATCCGATCCGCAAAAGGATGTCGACATTGTGCGTGGCACGTGGGGAGGGCCGTTGGACCCTGCTGTTGGACCGGACAGCGGTGGTTTGAACTCGCGCCTCTTGATCGATGCTTGTCGACCTTATGGACAACCTTTTCCCAAGGTTGCAGGGTTTTCTGATGATGATCTCGGTCGCGCGCGCTCGATCTGGCTACGCCATCTAACGAAAGACGTAAATGATGATTGAGCAGTACTACGATCGCGTTTGGGAGCAGAAGCTGTTGTTGCCCCAGTACGCCACTCTTCGATCGCGCTGGCGGAGTCGATGGACGTTTGCTTCCGGCCACATCACTCCCGAGAGCCACATTCTTGACGCTGCCTGTGGCGATGGCGTTTTTGGTGAGATGCTGGTGCGCGACTTGGGTTGCCAGGTTGTGGGGTTGGATGTTTCAGATCGTGCGCGTCAGAGGGCAGCGGAGAAAGGTTTAGAAGTACACCCTTGCGATATTTCAAAAGACCGGTTTCCGTTGGCAGAATCGAGCGTAGAGGCGGTGACGATGCTCTGTTGCCTTGAGCACATCTTTGATCCTGGACATGCCTTGCGTGAAGCGGCTCGAGTGCTGAAGCCGAACGGCAAAGTGCTGGTGACCCTTCCCAACGCGGTTCAAGCGCAATTTCGATGGGCGTTTCTACGCGGGCGACTAAGCAAAGACCTGCTGCATACTAACGATGGGGAAGGACTCCACATTCGCTTCTTTGACTATTCAAGGGATTTTTCTTCTTTGGTGGAGTCCGAGGCGCCAATGCTCACGTTGGTCGAAACCCGGGCTGCACTCAAGAATCCCTTGGCTGGGGGACCGATTCGGCGTTGGTTCCTGGAGCAGGGGATGAGATGGTGGCCCAACTTGTTCGCTGAATACAGCCATCATGTATTGGTTGCAAGTCAGGACTATGAGATTGGTTAATTGCGAAGTATAGATTTGAGAATGCCGAGCCGGCAAGTTCGGAAAGGAAATGGGGTGCAGCCTTGAGGAGACTTGTCGTCGGCATCTCTGGAGCGACTGGAGCGATCTATGGTATTCGGCTACTGGAAGTGTTGGGGAAGGTTGGCGAAATAGAGACGCACTTGGTGATCAGCCCCTCGGCGAAGCGTACGATTTTGTTGGAGACGGATCGAAAAGTGGAGGAAGTCGCCGCTCTAGCTGACTACTCGCACGCTCCTAGCGATATCGCCGCTTCGATTTCATCGGGTTCGTTTAAGACCTTAGGTATGGTGGTGATTCCGTGCACAGTCAAGACCCTATCGGGAATCGCCAACAGTTTCTCGCAGAACCTCTTGGTTCGAGCGGCTGACGTGACCCTCAAGGAGAAGCGCAACTTGGTTCTAGTGGTTCGTGAAACGCCGCTTCATTTGGGGCACCTGCGTCTAATGGCGCAAGCGGCGGAGCTGGGAGCCACGATTGTCCCACCGACTCCCGCGTTCTACCATCGCCCGAAGAATATCGAGGCAATCGTCGATCAAACGGTAAATCGAGTCTTGGACTTATTGGATATCAAGCTCGACAAGGATCTATTCGAACGCTGGCAAGGAGCAGAATAATTGTCATCTATTGGCTCAATGCGGCTGACCCCGGTTCAAGTCACGGCTCCGGTTTTCAAGGCAGGCTGTTTTGACACCTTCGATTAGCAGCGAGTATGCTGCCAAAAATATTATGTCTTTGACCACCAAAATCAAGAAACGACCTCAACCTAGATAGTCATGGGGAAGTAGGTAATTTGATGGCTCCTGAAGTAGTTCGGCGTGGTTTCGTGGTTGTATTCACGAAATTGGCGGTTTGTCTTCGATGCCTCAAGTCACTAGGTTTCCCCCTCAGTCTATTTGTCATTCCTAGAGTCGAGCTTGGTTCTGACGGACAAGCGTCGTCGGCGTGGTTCGGTATCCCTGCTGGATCTATGTTTCTGTTTTGGCTATTTCCCAATTCGGTCATGGAACTTCAGCGGGAGATCGCCGGGGGTCGATACAACGAGAGCGATCCTTACCTTTTGGACGAACGTATTGAGCTGAAAGAGAAGGGATAATGACAGGTAGTAGAACTGGTGACCAAATCGTGCCTTCCATTGAGAGCATTGGTGGTCCGCTCTCTTTCAAGTTAAGGGATCACCGTGGATTACCAAAGATGGAGTCTCCGGGTCGCTTGCATGTGCGCTCAGAGGTCCGAGCCTTGGAGGGCATGCAGAAGGAGGCTTTGGTGCACCACGGTCCCGATGGCTCGACCTGGCGCATGGTGAGCGATGAGGGTCCCTATCTCAACGGTACTGATCTAGCGCCATTTCCGCTTGCGTTTTACACGGCGGGAGTGGTTTTTTCGTTCATGACCGAAGTGTTGGCGCATGCGGCAGCTCAGGGCACTGAGGTTGGAGATTTCGCTGTCAGCTCAGATCACTACTACACGATGCAAGGTTCAGCGCTACGCGGCAATATGGTCGGGGGTGCGAAGTCGATCGACCTGACAGTGGCGATCGAAGCGGATGCAGCCAGGGAGCAGATCGCTCAGATCCTCGACTTGGGCCTTGCGGCCTCTCCGGCTGAGGCCTACATGCGTGATCGTATTGAGAACACCTTTTCGGTGGCTGCAAACGGTCAGGCGTTGGCATTGCAAACCCTTCGGTCGTCACCACAGCCAATCGACGGTTCCGCTACTAGCTTTGACAGTCTTCAACCGGCAAACGGTGAATTTGCCGATGGCATCATTGCTAAGTTGTCTGAGGCCGAAGTACTCGAAGGGGTGGCCGGTGGTGCGGGGTCCAGTCTGCAGGCGGTGCAGAAAAGGGACTTGCATGTACGGGGTGAGGCCAGGATGCTGACGTCGACCCTCAAAGAGATTCAAGTTCGCTTATTGCAACCAATCGGCAGTAGCTTTCGCTTGCTGTGTGAAGACGGCGGCGAACAGCAAGCTCCACCTGCTCTAGGTTACCTGTCGGCTGGTATCGGTTTTTGTTTCATGACCCAGATCGGCCGCTACGCCCAAATTACCAAACGTGCACTCGATACCTACAGAATAGTGCAAGACAACAACTTCACCAGAGCCGAACCTGGCGGCCAGGCCGCTGCAGATCCGGTTGACACCTCTCTCTACCTAACCTTGGATGAATCGGACGAGGTCGCGCAACAGATTGCCTTTATGGGCGAACAGACTTGTTTCTTGCACGCAGCGCTGCGAGACGCGTATCCGACCCGAATCCATTTGCCCTAGTCACTCGATGTATTCCAATTGCAACGCTCCCAGCCTCAAGAAGAAATATGGTTGGTTGATACTCAAACGAAGCTATGCGCTCGGCGATGTGTCGGCGTATTTGAAAGAAATCCCCAAACGCCAAGGAGGGTCTCGATGACCATCTGCTTTTGCCGTCGTTGTTTTCGGTTCTTTTTTGCTGCTTGCGCCATGATGTGGTTGATCTTGCCAGGTGGGGTCATGGCACAGGAGGCTGGCGATGGGGAGGCAGCTGAGTCCGCCGAGAAAGTCGAACCGGAGGGAGGCACGATCATCGAGGAGATTACGGTGACTGCCGAGAAGCGGGAATCAACGGTGTTAGAGACTCCGTTGGCGGTTTCCGCATTTGACCAGCATGCTTTGGACAGAAACGGCATCCAGAAAGCAGAGGATCTGGTTTCTGCGGTCCCCAATTTCAAGTTCGGCGATCTCAACTTGGGTTTTGGTGGTGCTCAGTTCACCATCCGAGGAATCTCCAATGACGCCATCACCAATGATGGTGACCCGTCGATTGCGGTTTATCAGGGAGGTGTCTACCTGCCACGGATCAGCAGTGGTAACGCGTTGCTGTATGACTTGGCTCGTGTCGAAGTGCTGCGGGGTCCGCAAGGGACACTGTGGGGTCGTAATACCACTTCGGGAGCCATTAGCGTGGTCCCGCAACTGCCGCTTTTTGAAAAGAAAAATAGCGTCGAGGTTCGTGCAGGCAGCGAGGGCCTTTTCGAACTTCGAGGCGTCACCAACGGCGTTCTAGCCGATGAACGGCTGGCGGGCCGGTTTGCCTTTTTCTATGCTCAGAGAGATGGATTGCGAAACAACGGTCCGGCTGCGGACGGCGACGATCGAGATGAGCTAGCTGCCCGAGGGTCTTTGCTTTGGAATGCTAGTGAAAAGGTGACCGTTTCCCTGGTAGCAGACTATTTTGAGCAGACTCCCAATGGCACCGTAATGGCAGCAATTCCGTTTGGCAGACCCGACGATCCGACCCCATTTCGGTATCCATTTTCTATAGATCCGCAAAATTTTCCGCTGAACACCAATGCCGAGACCGACAACAATGACAGCGGCATTAAAGCCGAGGTCGAATGGGATTTGGGCACCACGACATGGACGTCGATTCTAGGTTTTAGAAGTAATCAAAGGGCTGGAGTCGTTGATCGGGATGGTACTTCGGTGGTGCCTCGTGCCGAAGACTTATGCCGCTTCAGCGGACCGTTCACCGCAGGTTGTATCGCTCGCGCAAATCCCACAGTCGGCAACTTCGCGGTGACCGATGTGGATTCCAAGTCGGTGTCTTTTGAAACCCGGCTGGCGTCTAGCGGTGCCAGCTTGTTCAACTGGATTGCCGGCGCCTACTATTTTAAAGAAGAACAAGATACTGAATTCGATGCCTTTGTCGAGGGGCTGTCCGGTACCGGCTTTATCGCTCCTCTGCTAGGCGCCCCGCCGCCACTCTTGGGTGGTCAGCCGGCGGTGCGAGTCAACCGCTTTGACGACCAGACTCAGGAATCCAAAGCTTTCTTCGGGCAGGGCACTTTGGCCTTTGGATCAACGGATCAGTTCAGTGTCACTGCTGGGGTGCGCTTTACCGATGATGAGAAAGACGACGGCAACGGCTCTTACGTAGGATTTACGTTGGCTCCGTTGACTGCGCCGAGAGCCGTAGATAGTGGTCCGACCGGTGTTGCACCCGGGGTGGCTCCGGTATGTATCGGCGGCGCGATTACCATTTATCGTTGCCAAGCTCGCAACCAAGCGGATAGTTGGAACAAAACTACCTGGAAATTTGGATTAGATTGGCGGCCAAATAACCGTTGGCTGGTCTACGGATCAGCCGGTACGGGATATCGAGCAGGTGGCTTTAATGACGCCAACACTTACGATCCAGAAGAGCTGCTGTCTTACGAATTCGGGGCCAAGGGGATCAGTGAAAACCGCAGGTTGCAGACCGACTTCAGTGTCTTTCTTTATGACTTTACCGATCAGCAGGTGAGTCAGGTTGTCAGTGCTCAAATCATTACGCTAAATGCTGGAAAATCTACTATCCAGGGTGCGGAATTGGTGACCAATTGGTTGCCGAACAATCGCACCAGGCTAGACCTTACGCTGGCTGTCTTGAACGCAGAGTACGACCAGTTTGCCGATGTTGACGATCCCCAATCTCCTGGCCAGCAGCCCCGAGATTTGGCAGGTAATAAATTGCCAAAAGCGCCGGAGTTTTCGATCAACGTTGGCCTAGATGCCTACGCGTGGTATTTCGACAACGGGGCTAGTTTGACTCCACGAGTCAACTTTCATTGGGAAGATGATTACTACTTATTGCCGTTCAACAATCCACAGAACTTACAGGACAGCTACACCCGAACCGATTTGCGACTCACCTACTTGAGCGCCAAGAATTGGAGCATCGAGGCGTGGGTGAACAACCTCGAAGACGACGACATTCTGGGTGCGCAGTTCACAACCCCTAACAATCTCCTGACACCACCGCAGGTAGTCGGACTACGCCCCGGACCGGGAAGGCAGGAATTATTGCTTGGAAGCTACCTCCCACCGCGGACCTTTGGGGTTACGCTGGTGAAGAATTTCTAAAGGGCCGGAGTCTGGGCCGCGCCGACGTGGTTTGCGTAGGTAGAGCAGTTGCGTCCGACGGAAGCTACCGAGGCTAGAAAGGTTGAGGGAGTTTGATGCAGAAGCAGAAATACATTCGAGTCGCGTGATGACCACCCGGGAATCGGTTCGAGCGCTCCTCGAAGGTGAGATCTCGCGTCGCAGCTTTATCTCTCAGGCCGTCGCTAGTGGTTTGACCGCTCCCGCGGCGCTGTCTCTTTTGGGTAGCGTCGAGGCGCCGGCGTTGCAGAGTCAACCTGCTCGGGGTAGAACCGTTCGCAATCTCACGGGTGGTGAGGTGATGGCGGAGTTTCTTAGAGATTGGGAGATCTCCTACGTCTTTGGTCTGGGTGGCTCGGAAGAGGTGGGTTTCCTCGACGCGTTGGTAGATCGAACCGATTTACAGTACGTGTTCGGCATCCACGAGGGGTCCGTTGTGGCTATGGCGGACGGCTATGCCCGCAGCCAAGGGAAGCCCGCTTTTGTCAACATCCACTCGCTGGCTGGTACCGCCTATGCGCTCGGATCAATGGTTAATGCGTTCAAAGATCGCATCCCGTTGGTGGTCACCGTGGGTCGGCAGAGTACACAAATCCGGGGGCGCAATGCGTTTCTTGAAGCGCCGCGTCTCCACGACCTGCCCGCCGATTACACTCGCTGGAGCTGGGATTTATTGCGGGCAGACAAGATCGCTGAAGCTTTGCGACGCGCATTCTTGGTATCGCAAGTTCCGCCAGGCGGCCCTACTTTCTTAAGTATTTCTAAAGACCTGGTCGAACAAGAAATAGCGGAAGCGGAGATCTTGCCGGTTTCCAGGTCACAAGTTGACGTTGAATGGAAACCTGATTCCGCGACGGTTAGTGCTTTGGTCGATTTGCTGGTGAAATCAGAATCTCCGTTACTGGTTGCCGGGCGCGAGCTGAGTTTGCACGGTGGAGTACCCGAATTGGTGCAGATCGCAGAGTTACTAGGGGCTCCCCTGATGGGGGATGTACCTGCGGTTCATGCACCGGTCAGCCTGCCGACGACACACCCGCAGTACGGAGGGCTATTTACCCTTGAGAAGGAGTTTCCTCAGCGTACAGACCTCTATTGGTCGGTTGGTGGCACTATGTTTACGCTCTTCAACCCTCCGTCTCAACCTCTTGTTGATCGACAAACGATAACCATTCACAGCAGTATTGACGGCAACCAAGTAGCGCGCAATTATCCGGTAGACCTGGGGATTACTGGGCACGCGAGTACCACTCTGCGGAGTGTTTTGGAGGAGTTGCGCGGCCGGACACTGCCGACCGACAAAATTGATGCGCGGCGCGAGGCTGTCGTAGCCCATCATCACCAGCGTCGCCAACGGCTGACAGATGCCGCGAGCAAGGTCTGGGATCAGTCTCCTGTAGCGCCGGAGCGACTCACCGTCGAGCTGAATCGTAAGTTGGATCCTGAGGCGGTAGTTGTCAGCGAACTTGCGACCTCCGATTTCAACCTGTGGAATTACTTGGACTTCGATCAGTCGGGCGGTGGCCGTCTTCACGTGACGTCTGCTGGGGGGGTTTTGGGTTGGGGGATCGGCGCCGCGATCGGTAGCAAAATCGGCTATCCCGACCGTCAGGTGGCGCTGTTGCTTGGCGATGGAAGTTTTCAGTTCGGGGTACAGGCTCTGTGGAGTGCCGCCCGCTATCAAGTGCCGATCGCAGTCGTCATTTTTAACAATCACGGGTATCAAGCGAACCGCCTTGCGTTACACAAATACGGTG
This sequence comes from Candidatus Multivoradales bacterium, assembly GCA_965248055.1. Classification (GTDB taxonomy): domain Bacteria; phylum Acidobacteriota; class Thermoanaerobaculia; order Multivoradales; family JAHEKO01; genus CBDCXF01. The sequence goes on along the minus strand of CBDFIJ010000004.1, from coordinate 608,982 downwards.
GGCGAGCCGCCGAGACCGGGAAGTACATCGGCAGTTATCTCGGGGAGCCGGAAATCGACAACATCAAGATTGCTCAAGGGTACGGAGTCGACGGCGAGATGGTCCAAGATCCGGCAAGATTGAACCAGGCGATGGAACGTTGCTTACAGATCGTTGATTCCGGCCACCCATATGTACTCGATGTTCACATCCAAGATCGTTTTTGGGGAGCTGGCTCGAAATGGCATCCCGCATTTTCTATCGGGCGTGGCGAACCACGAATGTCTTGATTCAAAGACGAACTCTGCAGTACTCGAAGTCGAAACAAGATCCTCCGGCTCGAATCGGATGGGCGCCCGCTTGTATTTGTGTCCTTGCGGTTCTCGCCGCTACTCAAGTTGTCATCGCAGATCCGAACCCAAAACAGAAGTGTGTTCAATGGCTGGCATGGGACCACGAAACGGTTTCAGTTCTGAGTGCGGAGTTGGTCGCTATGACAGGCGAACTGCCGCAACACTGCCAAATCGAAGGGCGGGTGGGGTCAACAGTGGGTTTCGAGCTACGTTTGCCGACCCAGTGGAATGGCAAGTTCTACATGGTCGGGAACGGAGGGTACCAAGGTGCGTTTTTCGATCAGTCGAACGGCTTAAAGCGTGGTTACGCGACGGCCTCAACCGACACTGGGCATCGGGGGCCTTCGCCGACCTTTGCTTTCAACAACCGACAGGCTGAGATCGACTTTGCCTATCGTGCGGTGCATGTTTCGGCGCAGGCAACAAAACAGATGATCGAGAAACACTACGGACTGGCACCGAGGAAATCCTATTTTCGAGGTTGTTCGACTGGCGGTCGGCAGGGCTTGATCGAGGCGCAAAGATACCCCGAAGATTTTGACGGACTCAGCATCGGCGCCCCGATCTATGACTACACTGAGAAACAGGTTTATAGCGCAGCTTGGGTGTCGCAGGCGCTATTTGCTCAACCGGAGAGCTATCTGCCACGAGAAAAACTGAAGGCGTTGGGTGCGGCTGTCTATCGTAACTGTGATGGTCGCGACGGATTTGAAGACGGTCTCATTGACGATCCGCGTCGTTGTGATTTTGATCCACAGAGAGACCTCACGGTGTGTAGCGAGGGAGACCAGAACGACTGCTTCAGCACCGCACAGATAGCCGCTATCGCCAAGATCTATGCGGGGCCGGGGCCAGAACGGTACCCGGGGCATGTCGTGGGAGGGGAGTGGATGGACAACGCAAGCTCGGGTTTCACCGGCGGTTGGGACATATACTTCATCGGCTCCCACTCTTTGCATGCAGGTTCTACAAGTGATGGAGAAGATGCCTACGGTGGCAATGACTTTGAGCCGGTGCAACTGAGAAACGCGCGCAGCTTCTTTCAGTACCTAGCTTTTGAAGAAGATCGTCCGGAGTTTGATGTGCTGGTTGACTTTGATTTTGAATCGGTGCCCGACTTCACCTTGATGACCGAACTGATGAACGCTGACGATGCTGATTTGACCGGATTGCATCAGCACGGTGGCAAGATCTTAATGTGGCATGGTTGGGCCGATGTCGGTCTCAACCCGCTACGTACGATCAAATACTTTGATCGCGTGCATGAAACCATGGGACACGAAATAGCGAACGACGTGATTCGGCTATTCATGGTTCCGGGGATGTACCACTGCAGCGGAGGCCCTGGCCCCGATCGATTCGACGATCTATCTGCACTCGAACAATGGGTTGAAGCGGACATCGCTCCCACTCAGCTTGTGGCGAGCAAGTTGGCCGGAGAAGCATTCGGAGTAGGCCGCGGCCCGGGTGGAATGTCTGCTACCTCGGAGGGAGCGGAGGTGACTCGGACGAGACTTGTCTGTGCTTATCCGATGGTTGCACGTTATCTAGGCGTGGGCAGTATTGATCAAGCGGAAAACTTTGCCTGTCGGCAACCCGATGTACTGGAATCACAAAGTCGAATCGCGAGCGAACAAGGAGATAGGCAGTGACCATACAGTCCGAGGCTTCGGTCGAAACACAGTTGATTATTGATGGGGAATGGCGTCCGCCTAAGTTGGGAAACTACTACTCGGTTTGCAATCCAGCGCGACCTAGCGAAACGGTAGGCCGTGCTGCCGCAGGGAGCCAACAAGACGTTGACGCGGCGGTCGAGGCAGCCGATCGAGCGTTTCCAGCTTGGGCCGCGCTCACTTTCCAAGAACGAGCTGGCTACTTGGTCCAAGTAGCCGATCACTTAGCGAATGATCCACAGGAAGTAGCGACGCGGTCTCGGCTATTTACTCGGGAGCACGGGAAGGTTCTCAAAGAAGCCCACCTGGAGGTGGCTCGACTGGGAGACCGCTTTCGGTTGTGCGCTTCGATGGCAGAACGCTTGGCAGAGGAAGAACACCTTGCCGGACCGCCTTTCGACACCATCATCACCCGCCAACCGCGCGGCGTTGCCGCACTGATTACGCCGTGGAATTGGCCGCTCTCGATTCTCGGCGCAAAGCTTCCGCAGGCATTGATGGCCGGCAACACGGTGGTCATCAAGTTGGCCCGTTCGGCGTCGCTGGCACCGGCACAAACGATCGAACGAATGGCGCGCGTATTGCCTCCCGGGGTGATCAACCTGGTGACTGGGTCAGGGGGTGAGGTGGGGCAAGCTTTACTGGTTCACCCGTTGGTTCGCAAAGTGAACTTTACCGGTGGTATCGAGACCGGGCGGCACGTCATGGCTTCGGTGGCGCCGACGTTGAAGCACGTGACTTTGGAGCTGGGTGGCAACGACGCTGGCCTGATACTCGAGGACGCGGATCTTGGGGAGGATGCGCTTCGCCGCATGGTGCTGAGTGTCTTCTTGACCACGGGGCAGGTGTGCATGGCTCTCAAGCGGATCTATGTCCATCGTTCTCGATACCAGGAGTTGGTGGACGGTTTTACCGCCGTTGTTGACGAGCATGTGGTCGGTGACGGGCTCGATTCTGCCGTCACTATGGGCCCTCTCAACAACAAGGCGCAGATGGATTTCGTCCGCGAGTTGGTCGATGAAGCAAGGGCAAAAGGGGCAACGGTTCGTGAACTCGGAAAGATCGCCGACTCAGCGACTTTTGACCAAGGATACTTTCATCGGCCTACCGTGGTTACCGATGTTGATGCTTCGTTTAAGGTGGTCAATAGCGAACAATTTGGACCCGTGGTGCCGATCATTCCATTCGACGATGTGCAGGTTGCAGTGGAAATGGCGAATGACTCAGAATTTGGTCTCTGCTCCTCTGTGTGGACGGAAGACCCCCAACGCGCGTTGGGTCTTGCTCGCCGGTTGCACGCCGGATATACCTATTTGAATGCGCACGGGCCGATGGCACAAGACAGCAGAGCGCCATTTGGCGGTTTCAAACAGAGTGGTCTAGGACGTAATCTCGGCTATCAGGGTGTGCTTGAGTTTATGGAAGACCACAGTATTTCATCAGCCCCGGGGTGGCTATTCGGGCCTTCGCATAAGGCCGATCTCGCGGGCTAGGTTCGAGTTGAAATAGCGCATGAAGTTGGCCATGCGCTGGGCATCGGGAACGGAAATCAGGAGGTGGTAGTGGTTGGACATGAAGACGAAGGCATGGACGTCTACAGGGTAGAGTCTTTGCGCGCGACCCAAGACGCCAAGAACCATGTCGTTGACCACCGGAGAGGGTTTGAGCAAGTAGCATCCTTGGAACGTGCGGCAGGTAATCTCGACCAGGGCGCCATTGGGTGGAATGAAGCGTAATCTTCTCGCCATATTAATAAGAGACGCATTTCACTCTGGAGATCTCCCACAATTCACCTGGAACCTATCTGGGAGAGCTTCGTCTGAAGGCGTCTTGCAACGGCCCTACCAAGCATGAGAGAGGGGCAATATGATGGGGTCAAGATGAGTGGCAATCCAGGACGCAATGAACCTTGCCCTTGCGGCAGTGGGCGTAAATACAAGAGGTGCTGTTCGCGTCGGCGCCAGGAAGCCGCGCGAGCAAGGTCGGCGACAGACGGTACTGTTGGAAGAGTCTTGAGTTGGATCGCGGAGAATCACGCCGAATCCGCTCAGCAAGAATTGGAGGAATTGTATTTCGGCAGCTTGTCGGATGAGGAAAAGGGGGAGCTCGGAGAGCTACCTGATGATCTCCATGAGATGGTCCTCATCAATTCTCAGGAGTGGCTGATCGCTGATGGTGAACTGCTGACAGGGGACGGTTGGGAATCGACCATATCGCTTGCATTGGGCCCGGATGGCCCAATCTTGTCCGCCGAGGGCCGTGGGTATTTGGAAGAGCTTCAGCGAAACCCGCTTCAACCCTACCGGATTGTCGAGTCGATCCCAGGACAGGCTCTGGTCCTGCAAGACTATGTGGATAGGGCGTCTGCACCGCGGCGGGTCGTGGAGCGTGCGGGATCACAGGCGCTTCAGGCTGGCGATCTCATATTGGCACGGGTTGTTGCGGCAGAAGTCGAGGTGCTAAGCGGGGCGATCTACGGATTGAGCACGGTTGAATCGGTGGTTGCACAGGCAGTGAGTGAATGGGAGCAGGCTGATGATGTAGACCCAGATGATCTATCTCTGGACCTGATTGACATATGGCTACGAGCGTTGATGAGTGTGACACGAGGGCCAGTTATTGTTGATGCGGCCACGGGTGAAGCCGCGATGTTTGTAACCGATCACTACCGGATCCGTGATCGTGGCGCATTTGACAATGTGTTGGCGCGCTTGAAGGAAGTGGAGGGGGATGCGGAGAATGGATGGGTGCGGCTCGAAGAGCCGGGGGTAGCGCATTCGCGAGTACTGCTGGGAATCAATCCCGGTAAGCGGTCGGATCGGATCGAACTTTTTTCGCGTTCAGTTCCATTGGCCGAAAGCAACAAATCGTGGTTTGAGGAGGCATTTGACGCTACGGTGGCATTCGTCACCCGAGAAATTTCTGATCCAGTGGCGCTTCTTAAGCGGCGTCCGGCCGAGAAATTGAACAACAGCGAGATCGAGATCACCCCGGAGATCAGGGAGCAGATCCACCGTCGTGTCTACAGGAACTGGGTGGAGGATGAGATTCCGGCTCTGGGCGATGTTTCTCCCCGCAATGCAGTGAGAACGGTTCAAGGTCGGCGCGAGGTCACGCGGCTGCTGGAGAGCTATGAAGTACTCGAAAGACGCCGAGCTCGAGAAGCCGGCGAGGAACCAGCGAACTTTGATTTCCTGTGGGACGAATTGGAACTCGACCGCTCAGAGATAGATCGCTGATCGTGTTGCCCACCTAACCACAAGAGGCCGGAGCCGACGTCCCAGAATTCACCTGGAACCCAGTTCGGATCCTGGGCATGCTGTCCAAGTTTGGACTGTTGAAGGGCAAGACGCTGGGGGTGGACTCGACGACGCTGGAGGCGAATGCGGCTCCACTCTGGAGATCTCCCACAATTCACCTGGAACCAGTAGAACCAGTAGGGAGTGGGGAGTGGTGCCACCCGAATAACGGATTCAGAACATCGGACACTTTAAAACGCTTTTTGCAAGGGATTGCATAGTTACTTACTGATGGTGCTTTCTGTTTCATTGGTTGACAATGCCAATATCTCTTTGTTTGAGATTTTCAACTCTAATGAGTTGCTGTATTGCCGGAGTCCCTTGCTATAGGCGGGCCGAGTGTGTCCTAAAGTTAGTTGAAATTTGAAACGGCTCCTCAACCCGTGATTTGATGGAATTTCCAAGAGGCCATCAAGCCACAACGAGAAAAGGAGCCGATAGATGAGTGTTTTACATAGAGTCAAGAAACGCAAGAAGAATCGCAAGCTGGGTGAGGTCGAAGTCGTGAGCCACAGCCACTACGCTGCTCTTGAACTGGACACCAAAGTGGATCTAATTCGCTCTTTGGTGCCAATAGGTTTGATGCACATCCATGAGTTGCTGAACCAGGAAGTGACGTCTCTAGCAGGGGAGCGATACGCGCGCAAAGAGTCATCAACACAAGGTCGGCGTCACGGGAGTAACCCCGGCACGGTGGGCCTTGCTGGCCAACGAGTGCCGATCCAAGTGCCTCGGGTCCGCAGTGTTTCAGGGGGAGAGATTCCACTCTCGAGCTACGAAGCCCTGGGCAACGACCGGGAGGCCAACGATCTACTCCTAAGGCGGGTGCTCTACGGAATCTCATGCCGTGACTACGAAGCGGCAGCGGAGTCGATTCCAGGTGCCATCGGGCTGTCTAGCTCGACGGTCTCGCGTGGCTTCATTGAGGCCAGCGCAGCCAAGCTCAAAGAGTTTCAGCAACGCGACCTCGGTGGAGAGGATGTGGTTGCTCTGTTCTTGGACGGTAAGACGTTTGCTGACACCACGATGGTAGTGGCTTTGGGCATCACGGCCAGCGGAGATAAACGCTTCCTGGGCTTTGTCGAGACGGGTACCGAGAACGAGAAGGTGTTGACGCCCTTTCTGCGCTCACTCATCGAGCGAGGTCTCGACATTTCCCAGGGCTTGCTGGTGATCATTGATGGTGGCAAGGGATTACGCTCGGCCGTTGCCAAGGCGTTTAAGGGTCGAGCCCTGGTGCAACGCTGCCAGTGGCACAAGCGTGAGAACGTGGTCAGCTATTTACCCAAGGGAGAACAGGCGCTGTGGCGCCAGAGGTTGCAGCGAGCTTACAACCGACCAGAATACGAGGAGGCTAAGACTGCGCTTGAGGAGCTCCGCCACGAGCTGGAAGATCGCAACCAGTCAGCGGCGGCCAGCCTGAGAGAAGGGCTGGAAGAGACCTTGACGCTGCATCAACTAGGACTCTACGGGGTCCTGGGTCGCTCGTTTAAAACTACCAATTGTCTTGAGTCGATCAATGCAGCTGTCGAGGCCCGCTGCGCCAAGATCGACTACTGGAAAAATTCCAACCAACGGCAACGCTGGCTGGCCACCGCACTGCTGGATATCGAACCGCGGCTGAGACGAGTGATGGGCTACCGTCACTTGCCGCAACTACGAGAAGCCTTGATGAGGAAACTGAAGATCGAAAACAAGGAAGTGGCCGCAAGAGCGGCCTAAATCAACCGGAGCCGTGAATTGTTTCAACTAGGAATGGGATTGACTCTGATGCGTCCTTTAAGGTGGTCAATAGCGAACAATTTGGACCCGTGGTGCCGATCATTCCATTCGACGATGAGCAGGTTGCGGTGGAAATGGCGAATGACTCAGAATTTGGTCTCTGCTCCTCTGTATGGACGGAAGACCCCCAACGCGCGTTGGGTCTCGCTCGCCGGTTGCACGCCGGATATACCTATTTGAATGCGCACGGGCCGATGGCACAAGACAGCAGAGCGCCGTTTGGCGGTTTCAAACAGAGTGGTCTAGGACGTAATCTCGGCTATCAGGGTATTCTTGAGTTTATGGAAGAACACAGTATTTCATCTGCCCCAGGGTGGCTATTGGGGCCTTGAGATCGAAGCCGGCTCTCTAGCCGCGTGCTGCGATAACGCCACCCTGCGCCATGAGGGCAAGGAGTATCTGGTCGCCGATGGCGATGTGGTCAAATTTCAGCTTAACGTTTGGTGGTCTGTCAAGCCGTAGTTTGTGAGTAGGTCGGGTTAGTTCCAGCCCCTTGAACACGCCAAGCCCGGCGGCTCATTCATGCCGACTTTGCGCAGAGTAACAGTGACGTACGAGACCAACCACAAATGCCGGCCGACGGCATCGCGCCCCAGCCGCTATTGAGACGGACTTGTCGTCTGTGTGCTCGAAACAAGATGTATTGAAGACTCCCGTAACTGATTTCTTGAGACATTGTCAGAGTCTTCGGTCGTGACAGTGCGAATGATGCCGACCCCCGGCGCCCACCAATCTATGCGCAAATACCGGTAGGTTGTTCGTTGCGCGGGATCATCTCGTTGCGACACGCGTGAGTGAAAGATGCCCTTAGTTTGCACTTTCATGCAGCCGCCATACGTGCCGGCGGGAACGGTAATTGATTCGTCCAGCGCAACAATTTGGTGGTTCAGTGTCATTGATCGGACTGAGGGTCTGTCTACATAGATTGCCTGCGGCCGCTGGTTGCCGTGCTTTCCTGCCAAGTTCAAAGATTGTGACTGGGGGTAGAAGTATTGGCGGGAGTTCCATTGCGTTCCTAACTCGAGTGGAAACTTGAGCAAGTATTGCCGATTTTCAGGAAGATGCGCGGCTTCCTTGGCTTCCCAACCCACTACTTCAAAGTGGCCGTGCTCGTCAACGCCGCGCAACGTTGTGGTTGTGTTCCCGCGGCTATCCAGATGGTGATAGGTCGCTGTTACCCCATCGATGCTGATATCGCGCCCAATGGTCTCGCGTACAACGAAAGTGTCCCCTCCATAGGACAACTCCCAGACTTTTGTCGCCGCTCCTTTGCTGCCGCTTGATGTGTCAATTGCTTGGATTGGAGCGGCAAGAAGGAGTGAGGCGTTGAGGCCTAGTAAGAACACAAATGCGTTAATGGGCCGCCAGTGGTTTCGGTTGCCCCAATGTGGTTTGTTTACGTTAGCCCTGTTTGAAACTGTCACTGTTTCTCCCTATCCGTCGCGTACTTGATATTGTCCCCGTTCTCTGCAATCAGGTTAGAAGTTGACTTCGTCATGTTTCACAAAATAGCAAGGGCCATGCCATGCGTGCTGGTGTGCCTGTGCGCGTTGACGCCAGCGTGTGGCAGTTTGTTCGAAGCTGGGCTTGAAATAGAAAAAGAAGTTGTCTGACCGAAGCGGTTCATCGTAAGTGACCTAGATGGCTTTTACTGAGAGGTGCAGAAGGCGAGGCGCCCTACAACTGTCGGTGCGCTGGAGCCAGAATCCCCGGCTCACGTCCGGCGACTTCTCGCAACGCCGCGGTGACATACGACGTCACGACCTTCCCCCGCCACTGGGCCAGAAAATCGGTGTTGTCCATCGGGGTCGCTAGTTTGCGCGCTTGGCTGGCGACGGCGGCGATGCGTTCTTCGTCCAGGCTATGCCCGGTCAACGAGTCCGCCGGAATGTGTAGCGGTAGGGAGGCGACGGCTCCGAGGTAGATGTTGCATTGCTTGACGGTCTCGCCGTCTTCTTCAAATCGCGCGGCGACGGCGACCGAGAGTACTGCGAAGTCGATCGAGCCTCGGCGGCGTAGTTTCCAGAACGCCGATCGACAGTTGGGTGCGGCTGATTCTGGGTCTAGGTGGATCGCGGTGAGAATCTCGCCTGGAGCCAGAGCCAAATATTCAATGCCGTCGTTGCGGTACAAATCGGCGACCGGGATGCGGCGTTTGCCGTGCGTCGAAACTAGGGTGACTTCAGCGCCCAGGGCGGCGAGCATGGGAGCAGAGTCGGAGGCTGAATGGGCCCAGCAGCGCGGCGAACTCGGAGCCACCCAGCAGACGGTCCCATCCTCCTTCATGCAGTAGTCAATCGACCGACGCCATTCCTCGGTTTGGTTGTAGTAGGTGCAGCGGGTGTCGACCAGCAGGTTGCCGCCAAGGGTTGCCATTTGGCGTAGCGGTGGAGAAGAGATCGAGCGGATGGCGGTGGCTAACCCTGGGTAGTCACCGAGCACTTTCCGGTGCTCGGCGATATCGGCCAGCAGAGCGGTGCCACCGATTGTCAATCCGTTGCCGTTGGTCACGCTATTGAGCTCCGGCACTCGCATCAGGCTCACCACGTGCTCGGCTTTCTGGTGGCGACGCTTCATATTGGGCCACAGATCGGTGCCCCCGGCCACCACCCGCGCGCCGGGTCCTTCGCCGTCGAGAATGCGCAACACTTCCTCGAGAGAATCAGGGGTGGAGTAGTGAAAGGGCGGTAGGCGTAGCATTTTGGGTTAGTGGTCAGTGGTTAGTTCTTAGTCGTCAGGGCCGCGTCTTTGGCTTTCAGGGCTTCTTCCCGGGTGGTCATGGTGCCCACTGAGGAGCGCATGCCACCGCGCAACTGATGCCGGTAGTCGCTAATCGCTCGACCATCCCCACCTTGTTCCGGAGTTGGCACTTCCAAGATCTCACCGAAGTCGACCTCTGGAAAGGAGCCAGGACCGAATCGGGCTTCATTACCTTTGGCCTTGGCTTCCAAGGCCGCCAAGACGTGCGACGGATGAATTGGGATTTGGTCGACCCGCACGCCGACCGCGTCGAAAATGGCGTTGGCCAACGCTGGAGGCATCGGTAGCAGCGGCCCCTGTCCGACTTCTTTGGCCCCCATCGGGCCTTCGGGGTCGGGGTCCTCAATCAAGTAGGTGGTGACCTCGGGCATTTCGAGAAAGGTTGGGCTCTTGTATTCCAAGAGCGAAGGGTGTTTGTGGACTAACGCTCCAGAGAGTTTCTTAGGCAGGCGTCGGTAGACTTGCTCTTCCATCATCGCTTCACCCAGACCCATATAGACCGAGCCTTCGACCTGACCCATGACCAGGGCTGGATTCACCGAGCGACCGATGTCGTGGGCGATCCAGACGTGCAGCGGTCGATAGATACCAGTGCTGGGATCGACCTCCACTTCGACCACCGCCGCGGTATAGGAGTAGGTGGGGGAGGGGCCGACTCCGGCGCCGCGAAACTTCCCCGGAGCACGGGGCGGAATGTAGGAGCCGGTGGTCGCCATGGTGCCAAAGCGCGCCTCGGCCTCGATCACCGCGTCCTGGAAGCTCACCGTGTTGTCTCGGTTGTCGCGATCGAAGACTTCACCGCCCAAGAACTCGACCTGTTGCGGGTCGATCTCCCAGCGCTGGGCCACACCCTTGGCGATCAGTTCCTTGGCACGCTCCGCTGCCTGCAGCGCTGCGTTGCCCATCATCAAGGTCACGCGGGACGAATAGCTGCCTAAGTCCACTGGCGTCAGGTCGGTGTCGGCGACGCACAGGCGGATGTCGTCTAGCTCGATACCCAACACTTCGGCGACCATCGCCGCCAGCACGCTGTCTGATCCCTGGCCGATTTCCGCCTGTCCGCAGTAGACCGCAACGCCGCCGGAACGATCGAGTTTGATCTGCACTCCAGACTGCGGCATGTGGTTCCAGTAGATCGGTAGCCCAGCGCCACACATGTAGGAACCGCAGGCGATTCCGAGGCCGCGGCCTTCGGGTAGCTTGCCGTAGCGCTCACGCCAACCACTGCCGGCGACCACCGCGTCAATGCAGCGACCCAGACCGACGGTGCCCAACTGCAGCCAATTGGCGGTGATGGTGTCTGGGGCGATCAGATTCCTCATGCGGATGTCGACCGGGTCGATGCCCAGTCGATGCGCCGCTTTGTCGAGCTGTACTTCCCAACCAAAGCGAGGCTGGGGTGTGCCGTGACCGCGCTTGGGGCCACAAGGCGCCTTGTTGGTAAAGGCACGTACGCCGTCAAATCGATAGTGAGGGATCTTGTAGGTGACGGTCTGCAGCGCCCCGGTGTAGTAGGTAGAGGCCACGCCGTAGCTGCCGTAGGCGCCGCCATCGAGCGCGGTTTTCAAATGTTGACCGAGGATGTTGCCGCGACTGTCGAATCCGGTCTTCATCTGCATCAATACCGGGTGCCGTCCGCGGTGGCAGTAGAAAACTTCCTCTCGCGTCAGCGTGACCTTGACCGGCCTGCCCAGCTTTTGGGCCATCTTGGCAGCGACGATTTCGTGATTGAAGGGATCGCTCTTGCCGCCGAACCCGCCGCCGTTGGAGCAGGCGATCACCCGAATGCGAGAAGCGGGGAGCTCCAGCACCCGCGCCAAGGCTCGATGCACGTAGTGCGGAGTCTGGGTGGAGGAGTAAAGGGTGATCCGTCCTTCGTCCTCGGGGACCGCGACCGAGGCGTGTTGCTCCATCGCCAAGTGGGTGTTGCCGTCGAAAAAGAAGGTGTCGTCGAGCACCAAGTCGGCGGAGTCGATCGCCGAGTCGACCTGGCCGAACTCCATCGAGGTCCGTTTGTGGATATTGGCGGGGCCAGCATGCTTGCCGTGCGGACCGTCCTTTTCGTGGATCAGCGGCAGGTCTGGGTCGAGGGCCTCTTCAACGCTGGAGATAGTGTCTAAGGGTTGATACTCCACCTGGACCCGGAGCGCAGCTTCAATGGCCGCATCCTCAGTGGTCGCAGCGACCGCCACCACCGGATCGCCCACCATGCGCACTTTGTCCGGGCACAACGCGTGTTCGTCCTGAGAGACCGGCAAGATGCCGAAGGTCTCGGGCATGTCCTCGCCGGTCAAGAATCCAAGCACCCCGGGGACTTGCTCAGCCTCGGACAAGTCGATCGAAACGATGCGCGCGTGGGGCACCGTGGAGCGCACCAATTTGAGATAAACCATGCGCGGGAAGGTCAGATCATCGGCATACTGGGTGACGCCAGTGACTTTGGCCCGCCCGTCGACCCTGCGAAATGGCGTGCCGACCACGCGCGGTTCACTCTGGTTCTGAGACTGGCTGCCAGATTGGCCGCTAGATTGGCCCTGGGGCTGGACTGATCCCTGGCGTCGGACTTTGGCGTCTGAACTCATCGGCCCTCTCCGGAATCCTCAGATTCTGGGGAAGCTTGCGGGGAGCTAGGTTTTGGGGATGCTGGTTCCACGGGTCCGGGTTCCGGGGTTCTGGGTTCTGGGAATCCTGGTTCTGGAAACCCAAAGACCGCCTCACCGCCGATCTGCCAATCTTCACCGCGCTGTATTCTGGCCGCAGCTTCGACCGCCTCGACGATCTTGATGTAGCCGGTGCAGCGACACAGATTGCCGCCCAATGCTTCAGAGACCTGATCGCGGGTGGGGTCTGGGGCAACGTCGAGCAGTTGTTTGGCCGCCATCAGAAGTCCCGGGGTGCAGTATCCACACTGCGCCGCACCGAGGTCGGCGAAAGTCACTTGCAATGGATGCAGTTGGTTGCCGTGCTGTAGACCTTCAACGGTCTCGATCGGTTTGTCCTCGGCGTCCGCAGCTAACACCAGACAGGAAAGTACCGGTCGGTTGTCGATCAACACCGTGCAAGTACCGCACTCACCCAGCTCGCAACCGTGTTTGGTACCGGTCAGGTTGAGGCGCTCACGCAGCACCTCGAGCAGGGTGTGGTGTACCGGATAGGCGGTGATGTTTTCCTCACCGTTGACGGTGAAGGTTCCGGTGCGAAATGAAGAAGTTGGTGTGTCGTGGGTGGCCATACGGTTGCTCGTGTGCTCGGGGGATTCTGCCATGTCCCGGCCTCCCTCCCAACCCCGCGCCAGATAACTCAGAAATGTCATTCCCCTACGGAGGGTATTTCACAGCGTCATCCCCGCGCCGGGATGACGACCGGCCCCCCCAACCCCGCGCGGGATGACATCCGGTTCCCTCTAACCCCGCGTCAGATAACTCAGACATGTCCTTTCCGCAGGGCGGGTATTTCGCATCGTCATCCCCGTGGGGAGGGGGTTTTGGAGGTCGGGGATCTGATCCCGGATGTTGATCCGCCTCCTGACCTCCTGTGGGTCAGAGTGAATGGTGATCTGCTGTCGATCGCGACCATGCTTACACGGACCGCTCGGCCGGAAACCACCAGCCGAACAGCTTGTGGCTGGGCCAATAGAGAATGCAGAATGCGAGTGGTAGGCATAGCCCCAAGAAGACTGCGGGGGCAAGCCACACTTGTTCAAACCCAAAAGGACGCCAGGTCCAGTTGAGGTTGAGTTCACTGCCGGCGAACCAAGACAGTGGAAAGACCAAAGCAGCAAAGGCGGTCTGCAGCCACAGGCCTTGGGGTTGGTAGCGCAAGCGTCGCAAGGCCCAGAGCAGGATCAGCGGCACGAACAAATGAAAGGTGGACAAGATCCGCACCGCGATCCATTGGTTAGGGTCAAACATGTACTCGGTGCCGCCGATCAGGTGGAACCCCAGTAGCAAGCGACCAAGATAATCGATCGACCAAACGCACTGCAGCAGGAATACGCCGACCGCCTGTGAGGAGAGCAAGAGTGGGCTCTCGATCCAGAGAGCGATACCAATGATGAAATTGGCAATGTCGCAAAACCAGAGAAAGTTGATCGGCCCCAGCCCTTGCCAGTAGATCGGCACCCAAACTGCCAGCCACCCCAGCCAGGCCCACTTGACCCAAGTTGGAATGCGACCGGTGTTGAACATAGATCGGATTCTGGCGGACTAGGGCGAAACATGCACCACTATCTGGCGTGGACGAGTATTGCGACGGTGCTCGGCCAAGAAGATCCCCTGCCAGGTTCCGAGCGCGAGTTTGCCGTCGGTGATGGGGATAACGACGGATGTGGACGTGATCATCGCTCGAATATGCGAGGGCATATCATCAGGCCCCTCTTCGGTATGAGTGTAGATCAGGTCATCCTCTGGGGCGACCTGTTCGAGCCAGGTTTCCAAGTCGTGGCGGGCCGCCGGGTCGGCGGCTTCCTGGATGACCAGACTGGCCGACGTGTGGCGTACAAACAAGGTACAAAGACCGAACTCGAGATCTGCCTCAGAAACCACCTCGGCGATTTCGCCGGTGATTTCGATCATGCCTTGACCGGGAGCGTGGATGGAGATGGTTTTCTGCACGGGCCGGATTCTATGCGGTATTGACCAGCGGTTGGGTACGCCAACAAAAAGGCCCGGCTTTCGCGGGGCCGAAGTTCGTTCCCTGGTTGATCTGATAATCAGAGAGGTGGAGGATCAATCTGATCCAGTTAGACGACTTCGATGGTTCGTGGATTAGCGGTCTCAGTCTTGGGCACCGTCACCGTGAGCACGCCATCTCGGAAGCTGGCGCTGACGGCTTCGGAATCCACTTCCCGAGGCAGGCCAAAGGAACGGGTGAAAGAGCCGTCGGGCGGAAAAACCCGGCCATCAACTGGTCAAGATCGGCCAGCGAGTCGGTGTCAAGCATCGGGCTAAAGACGGGTCGGCGAGTTAGGTGTCTGGTCCTCATGGTGTTTCTCCTCATTCTGATTGCCATCGGTCCACTATTTCGGGCCAACTGTGCCACTTTCTTGCGGCTTTCATAAGAGAGAACCGGTCCGGGAGCAGACGCATCTCCAAAATCTGAGTGAGATAATGTGAAGAAGACAAGAATACAATAGACATGCCATAAATTGTGCTGTCCATCGCGATGCACGCCGTAGGCCGACCGGTGCTTTGGGTTTGGGGTTTCCCGCAGTCTGGCTGACAGTCTTGGGTGGAGCGTAAGTTTCCTGTGGACGGGGTGCTTCGACGTACTGGTTTTGGGTCAGAAGAGCAGTGCTGTTTTGTTGCTTGAGAACCTCAGGTTCGATACCATTTTAAATTACGGAGTCTCAGGTGCGATTATCCTTGAGCTTCGACCAAGGGGACGAATAGCAATGAATCAGCATCGACCGATTTTACGTACCGGTTGGCGATCCGCCTTGACCCGAGTGGGGCTGACGCTATTGTTGTTCGAGATCGTCAGTGGCTTGGTCATTACCTTGGGCCCGTTCCACGCTGCGGTGCAGTGGAGCGTGGTGCTGCACACGGTGCTGGGATTGGTGGCGCTTTTGCCGATGGTTTGGTATTTGGTGGCTCATTGGCTGGACTACCGACACTACAACCTCTCCGACACCGTCCTTTTGGGTTATGTCGGTTCTCTGGGGATGGCGGTTTGTCTAATATCGGGTTTGGTGGTTACCTGGCAAGGGGTGTTCGGGGTCAAGACTTCGCTGTTGTGGCGTAATCTGCACTTGTACTCGACGATTGCCGTGCTCGCTGCCGGGTTGGTCCACGTATTGTTGGTGCTCGTCCGGGATCGCCGACGTACCGTGTCGGGCCAGGCGGCTGGTTTGGCTGGCTGGACCTTGGTTGGGACGGCGGTTGGCATGGCAGCGATCGGTGCCCTGACCGTTCTTTATCCGGGAGAGCAGTATCAGAACCAGTTTCCTGAGGATTACAGCTATTACTACGGCGAGGATCGACCCTTCGCACCGAGTTTGGCGACCACTGAGACTGGGGGCGCGCTCGACGCGGATTCTTTGGCTGGATCGGAATCTTGCGGCACTGCTGGATGCCACGCGCAGATCTATGAAGAATGGCTGCCGTCAGCGCATCGCTACGCCGCCATGGACCCGCTATTTCAGAAAGTCCAGAGCGTCATGGCCGAGCAGAATGGGCCCGAGTCGACTCGCTACTGTGGCGGCTGCCATGATCCGATCTCTCTGTTCTCTGGTGCCAAGAACATCTTTGCTGAGAACCTGACCGATCTGCAGGGATTCCAAGAAGGCATCTCCTGCCTGTCGTGCCATGGAGTGCGAGAGACCGATTTGCAGGGCAACGCCAACTACGTAATGGCGCAGCCTGCCTCTTACCTTTGGCAATGGCAGACCGCGGGCTGGGGCAAGTTGACTAGTGACTTCTTGATTCGAACCTATCCGCGGAAGCACAACGAACTGAGCAAGCGGATGTTCAAGGCGCCTGAGTATTGTGCCGCCTGCCATAAGCAGTTCATTGACGAAGAAGTCAATCGCGTCGGTTGGGTGCAGTTACAGAATCAGTACGACAACTGGAAGGCCAGTCACTGGTTCACCGAGGGTGACCCGGAGAAGACCGTCGAGTGTCGCGAATGTCATATGCCGTTGGTGGATTCGGAAGATCCGGCGAGCGGTGATTTTGAGGATTACAACCGCACTCCCAATGATCGGCAGCATCGATCGCACCGCTTTGTCGCCGCCAACAGTTTGGTTCCCGAGCTGTTGCAGTTGGAAGGCTGGGAGGAACAGGTACGCCTGACCGAAGAATGGTTGAAGGGCGACTTTGAGATTCCCGAAATTCAGCAGAAATGGGCGGACGGACCAGTAGTTCGAGTTGCTTTGGATGTGCCGGATCGAGTGGCCCCAGGAGAAACGCTAGCGGTAAAAGTGGTGATGACCGCCAACAAGGTTGGGCATGATTTCCCCACTGGCCCGCTCGACATCATTCAAGCCTGGATCGAGATCCACGCCTACGCTCCCGACGGCAGCGAGATTTTCAACAGCGGAATGCGCGATGACCGCAACTTTATCGAGCCTGGGAGCTTTCTGTTCAAGGCCGAGCCGGTGGATCAATACGGCAACCTGATTGACCGCCATAACCTGTGGGAGATGGTTGGCGTGCGCTATCGCCGCGCCCTGTTTCCGGGCTACTCGGATGCGGTGGAGTACATGATTGATTGCCCGGTAACTTCGATGCCTGGAGAGCGAACGCCGTTGGCCGAGACCGGCAGAGAAGAGCAGGAGTTCGCCATCCCCACCGGCACCCCGGGTGAGTACCGGGTGGTGGCTAAGTTGATGTACCGCAAGGTCGACCAGTTCTTGATCAACTTCCTGCTCGGCGAAGACTCTGGCTTGTCGGCACCGGTGATTGAGATGGCTCGCGATGAGCGGACCATTTCACTCAGTCCAGAAGTCGCCAGCACCGAGTCGACTGTGGATACGCGAATCGGTGGCTAGCGAGACAACCCCATGCCGGAGCTAGGAAACCATCGATCCGCTGGCAAACCCGCTGCTGGCGGATCAGGCACAGGTAGAAAGAAGCCAACGATTGGACGCCGCAAACGTCGGCTACGTCGAACCTTCTGGATCCTGGGTGCCCTGATGGTCTTGCTGGCGCTGGGTGGCGTTTGGCTGGTTCGAAATGGCCGACCGGAGACTTGGGTTTCCGGCGAGAAGACTGACGAGATCACCGAGAACCTGGACCGCGACTTACCTCCTGGAGCGCCCCAACCGAAATTCACTGAGGTTACTCAGGAAGCAGGTCTGGGCGGATTCGACATGTTCGTCGGCGACCGTTCCTCACAATTGCCCGAGGACATGGCGGCTGGTTTGGCTTGGGGTGACTTCGACAACGACGGTGACGACGACCTATTCCTGGTCAGCGGCGGCGGCTCCTTGGCCGCTGTGCGGTCAAGTTGGGCATCCTCACAGTTGTACCGTAACCAGGGCGACGGGACGTTTGCCCTGGTCAAAGAGTTCCCGGCGATTCGCGTCGTCGGTATGGGGGCAGCTTGGGGCGACTACGACGGGGATGGTTGGCTTGACCTAGCGGTGAGCGGCTATCAGGTGCTGTTGTTGTTTCACAACCAACAAGGGATCCTGATGCCGGGGCCGGTGCTTCCGCGCAGTGACGAATTCTGGGCGGGATTGACTTGGGGTGACTTCGACCAAGATCGAGATCTGGACCTCTATGTCAGTGGTTACGTCGACTATGTGGAAGACGATGGTGAGGGTCGGCGCAGCTCGGACCAGTACGGAACGGTAGTTCCCTACACTTTGAATCCAGCGTCGTTCGAACCGCTGTCTAACATGTTGCTGCGCAACGACGGAGCAGGACGTTTTCAAGACGTAGCGACTCTCTATGGGGTCTCCAACCCAGAGGGTAGAAGCCTCGGTGCCTTGTGGCAGGACTTCGATGCTGACGGGCGTCTGGACCTTTACGTCGCCAACGACATCTCGGATAATGCTCTCTACCTGAATCGCGGCGACACCTTTGAAGACGCTGGCTTGTCGGCTTGGGTCGCCGACTACCGCGGCGCCATGGGGTTGACCAGCGGCGACTGGAATCGCGATGGGGATGACGACCTGTTTGTCACCCACTGGTTGGCACAAGAGAATGCCCTCTACGAATCTCGGTTGGTGGAAACCGGTCAAGGAACTCCCAGTGGTGCCAGCAAACTGACCTTTGCCGACCTTGCAGCACCCAAAGGGGTTGGCCAGATCGCGCTGCAGTCGGTCGGCTGGGGCACCGAGTTCGGTGATCTCGATAACGACGGCTGGCTGGACTTGGTGGTTTCCAATGGCAGCACGCTGGAGGAGCCGGCCTCGGGGCGAGCAACCGAATCGAAGCAACTCAAACGGCAGAGGCCGATGTTGTTGTGGAACCAAGCCGGAGACTTCTTCCATGACTTGGCAGGGTTGAGCCCGCCATTTGCCGAACCGCACGCCGGGCGCGGCTTGGCGCTCGCCGACTACGACCAAGACGGTGACCTAGATGTCGCGATGATGCGCCTCGACGGTGGGGTAGCGTTGATACGCAACGACCTGGAGGCTGGCAACTGGATCGAACTCGAACTGCACGGAAGCAATGGGGGTCGAGGTGAAGGCAGTCTTGTGTTATTCCACGCGGGCGATACCACCTGGAGACGACGGGTCACCAGCGCCTCGTACTTGTCGCAGAGCAGCGCGGTAGTGCATGTCGGTCTAGGGGTCTTGGAATCGTTGGATCAGGTCGAAGTTCAATGGCACGGTGGCGAGCCACAGCAGTTCTCTGGACTGGGAGTCAACGCTCGCTATCGACTGCAGGAGGGAGAAGCTCAGGCGATTCGGCTTGGTGCCCCTCGGCTCATGGCGGCCTCCACGGAGCGCCAGCAGATTCTCGATTTCTGGGCGGCTCAGCGCGCAGCAATGGATGCGATGAAGCGGGATGGGGACTGCGAGCAGGCGGTTGATCTGTTTCGGCAGGCACTGGCTCTGGACCCAGCACACGCGGACTCGCGCTATTACCTGGCCAACTGCCTAGCGGTCCTGGAGCAGTCAGAACTAGCGTTGGCCGAACTGGGGAAGATGAGAGAACAGCACCCTGACAGCCACCGTGCGCACAAACGTTGGGCGGTTCTGCGAGCGCAAATGGCGACCGCGACCGAGGATCTTCAGCAGGCAGTGCGAGCGACTCAACGAGCCTTGCAGATCAACCAGGAAGAAACCGGCAGTCTGCAATTGCTGGCTGAGCTCAGCCTGATGATCGGGGATGCCGCTGCGGCCGAACAGCATCTGGAGCATCTGCTCCAGACCAACGATCGGTCGGTCGGGGCGTTGTTTCTGAGTGCCTATCTAGCTTGGTCGCAGGGTGACGGCCATCAAGACTTGCTTGAGGAGGTTCGGCAGGCCCGGGGTCCAGACTGGAAACCCGAAGGGGCGGTTGCTGAGGGGGACGTTGCGGTGCAGATGCACAGCGATGAAACCCCGCTGGCGCGGTTCTGGGAAAGCTGGGATGGCAAAGCGGATGTAGCCCCGGTGTTTAGACGTCTTCGCGCCTTTTTGCTGAACCCTTGGTCGTAGATGCATCGACCAGGGTTGTGGTTGTTTAATAAACTCGGTTGCTGGTGTAATCGGATCGTCGGCTGACACTGATTGCATCCTTCGGTAGCGGAGCAGTCGTTTTGGGTTGGTCCCGAGTGGACTTGTGGGGGCGGGTTTATCCCCGCCCGCTCTTTTCGTTGCTAGGCCGCAGAGATCTTTTGTTCTGGTCGCAGGACCAGAGCCCCTTCCTCGACATCGACCACCAGCGCGCTACCATCGACCAGATCCCCTGCGATGATCGATCTGCCAATTCGGGTCTCGAGCTCTCTTTGCAGATAGCGCTTGAGGGGACGGGCTCCATAGACCGGATCGAATCCCGAGCGAGCGACGAGGGTCCGCGCCGCCTGGGTCAGCTGGACATCGATGTTGTGATCGGCGAGCCGTTTGCGCAGGTCAATCAGTTGCAAATCGACAATCTGTTCGATCTCCTCAAGACGCAGTGGCTTGAACAGCACCGTCTCGTCAATCCGGTTCAAGAACTCGGGACGGAAGTGGCCACGTAGTTCCGCCATCACCTGATCATGTGCGGCGTCGCTGATGTCTCCATCCGGCGTCAACCCCTCCAGTAGATGCGGTGACCCGATGTTTGAAGTCATGATCACCACCGTGTTCTTGAAGTCCACGTTGTGTCCTTGGGAGTCGGTGGCGCGCCCGTCATCGAGAATCTGCAATAGCACGTTGAAGACATCGGTGTGAGCTTTCTCGATCTCGTCAAACAGGATCACACTGTAGGGCTTGCGTCGCACCGCTTCGGTGAGCTGTCCACCCTCTTCATAGCCGACGTAGCCAGGGGGCGCGCCGACCAAGCGCGAAACACTGTGACGCTCCATGTACTCGCTCATGTCAAGGCGAATGATGTTGTCCTCGCTGTCGAACAGGGCTTCGGCCAGGGTCTTGGCGAGTTCTGTTTTTCCCACTCCTGTGGGTCCCAAAAAGAGAAAAGAGCCGATTGGTCGGCGCGGGTCTTTGATTCCGGCGCGGGCGCGAATCACTGCGTCTACCACCCGGTCCACCGCCTCGTTTTGGCCGATCACTCTCCGATGTAGGATTTCGTCCAGGCGCAACAGTTTCTCGCGTTCCCCTTCCACCAGCCTAGTGACCGGAATACCGGTCCAATTGGCGACGATGTCAGCGATTTCGTCTTCGGTGACTTCTTCGCGCAGCAGGCGAGACTCTCCATCGGCGGCCTCGGCCTCCGCGTCAGCGATCTCGCCTTCCAGTTGGGGTAGCCGCCCATGTTGCAATTCCGCAGCACGGTTGAGGTCGTAGTCGCGTTCGGCTTTCTCGATTTCCTGGCGCACTTGCTCCAGTTCGGCTCGCAACGCGCGTACCCGGTCGATGGTTTGCTTTTCCTCGTCATAGCGCGCGCGCATCGCGTCGGCGTCAGCCTTGAGGTCAGCTAGCTCTTTTTGTAGTACCTTGAGACGTTCCTTCGACGATTTGTCTCTCTCCTCCTTGAGTGCTGCTTCTTCGATCTCCAAACGCATTACCTTGCGAGTGACTTCATCGAGCTCCGCGGGTAGTGAATCGATTTCGGTGCGGATCATGGCGCAGGATTCGTCGACCAAGTCGATCGCTTTGTCTGGCAGGAATCGGTCACTGATGTAGCGATTTGAAAGCGTCGCCGCGGCCACGAGAGCGTTGTCTTGGATCTTGACTCCGTGGTGGACCTCGAAGCGTTCGCGCAGTCCTCGCAAAATCGAAATGGTGTCTTCGACGGTGGATGGTTCCACCAACACCGGTTGGAAACGCCGTTCGAGCGCCGCGTCCTTTTCGATGTACTTGCGATACTCGTCCAGGGTGGTTGCACCAATGCAGTGCAACTCACCGCGCGCCAGCATCGGTTTGAGCAGATTTCCGGCGTCGGTCGAACCCTCGGTGCGCCCGGCACCGACAATGTTGTGAACCTCGTCAATGAACAACAGGATTCGCCCTTCGGATTCCTTGATTTCGCTGAGCACTGCTTTGAGACGTTCTTCGAACTCGCCGCGGAATTTGGCGCCGGCAATCAGTGCCCCCAGGTCGAGTGAGAAGACCGACCGATCTTTCATCCACTCGGGTACGTCGCCTTTGACGATGCGCTGGGCCAAGCCCTCGGCGATCGCTGTCTTGCCGACTCCGGGCTCGCCGATCAGTACCGGATTGTTCTTGCTCTTGCGCGACAAGATGCGGATCACTCGACGAATTTCCGAATCGCGGCCGATGATTGGGTCCATCTTTCCGGCCCGAGCTTGCGCCACCAGATCAATCCCGTATTTCTCAAGTGCCTCGTAAGCGTCTTCCGGAGAAGCGCTGGTGACCCGTTGGTTGCCACGCACGGATTGCAGTGCTTGCAATACCCCCGCAGTGTCAATCCCTGCCCCTTCGAGGATGCGTCCAGAAGGATGTCTCTGCCCCTCTCCGGCGAGTGCCAGGAGCAAGTGCTCCACGGATACGTAGTCATCGTTGAGTCTCTTGGCCCGGTCCGAGGCGTCGAGCAGCAATGACTGCAAACGGGGAGTGAGATAGATCTTGCCTGGCTCGGCTCCAGCCCCGGCAACCTGAGGTCGTCGAGTGAGCTCCTCTTCAATCGCCGCAGCGATGTCATTGGGCTGCGCGTCCAGACGCTTGAGCAGACGGGGCACCAATCCTTCGGATTGATGGAGCAGCGCCAGCAGCAGATGCTCAGCATCGACTTGTTGCTGTTGACCACGGCGGGTGGCTTCTTCTTGCGCTGCGGCAAGGGCTTCTTGGCTTCTGATGGTAAATTTTGACAGATCCATTTTTGACTCCTACACCGCTCCTATTCGGTGCTTTTCTTTTCTTCTGTTTTTTGGTCGCTTCGGGGGGCAAAAGGAGAAGTTTGAGCCAGTTGCTGAAATAGGTCTTGCTCCTGCGCACTGAGGTCCTTGGGCACTACGATCTTGGTTTCCGCGATCAGGTCACCTGCCGATCCTTTGGTTTCGGGGAATCCTTGACCGCGAAGTCGAATCTTGGCTCCCGACGACGTACCCGCGGGAATTCGGATGTGCTTGGAACCGTTGAGGGTGGCGAGCTCGACGCTACCTCCCAAGGCAGCCTCCCAAGGCGTCAGTTTGAGCGTGGTGTGGAGATCTTTGCCCTCCAAGCGAAAACCACTCTCAGGGTTGACTTCAATCTTAAGTAGTAGGTCGCCACTGGCTCCGCGTCCCTTGCCTCCCTGGCCCGCGAGACGAATGCGCTGCCCAGTTTTGACCCCGGGAGGAATTTTGACCTTGAGTCGCTTGGTGCCACCCCGGCCGTCAGTGAGGCTGAGGCTGCGCTCGCCTCCGTGGAAGGCTTCGCGCAGGCTAATGCTGAGCGAAGCCTCTTGGTCATTGCCCTTTGCAGAGAAGTCATCGACCGTGGTCCAAGTGCCAAAATCGGTGGCCCCACCACCAAACAGAGTTTCGAAGAAGCTGCTGAAGCCGCCCGGGCCTGTCGAAGTACGCACCCTGGCTCCACCGGGGGGGAAGCCCGCGCCACCCCGACCACCGAATCCGAACTCGGAAAAGATGTCCTCATATCCTGTAGGTGGACTCCCAGTGGATTGAGCCCGATTCCAAGCGCTACCGAACTGGTCGTACTTGGCCCGTTTGTCGGCGTCGGACAACACTTGATAGGCCTCATTGATTTGCTTGAACTTAGCTTCCGCTTCGGGAGCTTTGTTGATGTCTGGATGGTAGCTCCGCGCTAGCTTGCGGTAGGCCTTTTGGATTTCGTCCGCGCCAGCCTTCTTGTCAACGCCTAGAGTGGCGTAATAATCCACGTAGTCCACAGTATTCTCCAAAAGCCACCAGGATCAGCCCCAGGTAAGTTCAAACATAACAGCTACTCACTCATCTCTTGGTCGATATATGAGTGAGTTACTGTCAATTAATGAAACGTAATCAAACCACAATTCATTCCCGGCTCAACCATCGTGGACAGTATCAAGGGAGCAAAACGACCAGAGTGCAGCCCGTGCATCATGACGAGGGCTCAGTGGAGTAAAATCTCGGTGCGGCGCGACCTTTTCGTGTCGGGCTGTATCCCTTAACCATGACTGCGCAGTCCCAGATCCGCAACTTTTGCATCATTGCCCATATCGACCACGGTAAGAGTACGCTTGCGGATCGTTTGATTCAAAAGTGTGGCGGTGTGGAGGATCGCGAGTTTCGCAACCAGATCTTGGACTCGATGGATATCGAGCGCGAGCGGGGAATCACCATCAAGAGCAACACCGTGACCCTCGACTATCGAGCTAAAGATGGTCAGGAATACCTGCTGAACTTGATTGACACCCCAGGTCATGTCGACTTTTCGCATGAGGTGCGTCGGTCGCTGATGTCGTGTGAGGGGGCACTGTTGATCGTCGACGCAACCCAAGGCGTCGAAGCGCAGACTGTAGCTAATCTGTATCTCGCTCTGGAATATGACCTGGACGTCTTGCCGGTGATCAACAAGATTGACCTGCCCGCGGCAGATCCGGATCGGGTGATGGAGGAGATCGACGCTGACTTGGGGCTCGATCCGTTTGCCGCGGTTCTCTGCTCGGCCAAGACCGGCGAAGGGGTCGAGGAAGTCATCGAGTCTTTGGTTCAGGCACTTCCTGCACCCTCGGGCGATCCGGATGGGCCGCTCCAAGCCTTGGTGTTTGACGCTCAGTACGACGCCTATCGAGGGGTCGTGCTGTTGGTCAAGATCCAACAAGGTCGGATGTACCAAGGCCAGAAGTTACGTCTTTTGCATACCGATCGCGACGCTGATTGTGAGGAGTTGGGCAAACTCCGACTGAAACACGTGCCTGCCAAAGAGTTGGTCGCCGGTGAGGTTGGTTACGTGATCGCTGGGATCAAGACGGTGCGGGATGTGGCGATCGGCGACACCATCACCGACGCTGAAGACCCGGCGCCTGAACCGCTGCCAGGCTACGTTGAAGCGAAGCCAGTGGTGTTTTCCTCGATCTATCCGATGTCCACCGATGACTACGAGGAACTGAGCAAGGCTCTCGATAAACTGGCGCTCAACGATGCTTCTCTGACCTACGAAAAGGACTCATCCGCGGCGCTGGGGTTCGGCTACCGCTGCGGCTTTCTGGGCTTGCTGCACCTGGAGGTGGTGCAGGAGAGACTGGCCCGTGAGTACGACCTGTCGTTATTGCTGTCAGCGCCGACCGTGCGCTACCGGATGCTGATGAAAAACGGTTCCGAAAAGACGGTCGACAACCCCTCCTTCTATCCAGATCCAGGGTCGATTGAAGAGGTATTCGAGCCCTACATCAAGGCTCACGTGATGATTCCGGAATCGTACATCGGCGCGGTGATGGAGTTGTGCCGCGACCGTCGGGGTGAGAAGACCACCTTTCAGTACCTGGCTCAGGGCCGAGTGGACCTCACCTCGGAACTACCGCTGGCGGAAGTGTTGTTCGATTTCTATGATCGTTTGAAGACCGTCACTCAAGGCTATGGATCGTTTGATTACGACCTGATCGGCGAGCGTTCTACCAACGTCGTCAAGGTCGACATCTTGGTCAACAACGAGCCGGTGGATGCCTTGGCACAGATGGTTCACGAGGATAAAGCCCGACTGCGCGCACTGCACTATTGTGAGCGACTGGCTGAAACCATCCCTCGGCAACAATTCAAAATCGCCATTCAAGGGGCGATTGGCGGCACCATCATCGCCCGCACCACGATCAACGCCTATCGCAAGGACGTCACCGCAAAATGTTACGGAGGTGACATCTCCCGCAAGCGCAAGCTCCTGGAGAAACAGAAGGAAGGCAAAAAACGGATGAAAGTTGTCGGCTCGGTGGAGATTCCGCAGTCGGCATTTGTCGCTGTGCTCAAGAGCGATGACGGCGGCTGACGCCGTTCGGTCATTTGAGAATAACCAAACGGCGTTGTCCCGGCGGGCGGGTGTGCGGTGGGCTGGCATCTAGCATGAGCAATGACTGTCCTTCCGCTTCGCTCACTTTTCCGAGTGCGAACAACGGAGATAAGAACCCGGGCATTTACGTCCACATTCCCTTCTGCCGGCGGATTTGTCCCTACTGTGATTTCGCGGTTCGTCGAGACCATCCTGAACGCAAGGCGGGGTTCGTCGACCGTCTGTCTGCTGAGCTAGAGCGGGTCGACTGGTGCGGACCCCAAGACTTCGACACCGTCTACTTCGGCGGCGGGACTCCCTCGACCCTTTCGCCAAGCGAGCTCGATCGTGTGGTTGCGGCGATACAACGCCGATTTGATTGTAGAGATAACCTGCAGGTTTGTTTGGAGGTCAACCCGGAGGACGTCAACCGCCAAGTTCTGGCTGAGTGGCAGCAGCTTGGCGTCCAGTTCTTGAGTGTGGGAGTCCAGGCCCTCGACGACCGTCGCCTCCATTTCCTAGGCCGAGAACACAGCGCTAGGCAAGCGATTGATGCCATCGAGAGCGCTCAGGCGGCGGGATTTGGCACCGTTTCTGTAGATCTCATATACGGACACAAGGATCACGATGTCGCTGATTGGCTGAGCGAGTTGCAGCGGGTCGTGGCCCTGGGTGTCGATCACCTGTCGTGCTACTCGTTGACCGTGTCGCCCAATACCGTGTTTGGCAAGGCCGCCCAAGCGGGGGAACGATTGCTTCCGGGTGAAGAATTGCAGGCGGAATTCTTTTTCACCACCCACCGGATGCTGGGAGGCTTGGGGCTTGCTGCCTACGAAATCTCTAACTTCGCGCGGACCTCTGCCGACCGGTCGGCGCACAATCGGAAGTACTGGTTAGGCGTCCCTTACCTAGGGGTAGGACCCTCGGCACATTCCTTTGACGGCCAGCGCCGTTGGTGGAATCTGCCACACGAAGCAGTGTGGGCGAAGAGTGTCGATCAAGGCCAGTCGCCGGTCGAGGAGACAGAAATACTCGAACCCGAACAGCGTCTTACTGAGGTGTTAATGCTGGGCCTCAGGACCGCGGATGGAGTCGATTTGCAGCAGCTGAAAGAGCAGTTTTCGGTCGATATCGTGCGCCGCTCGCGAGACTACATCGAGACCTTGGTCGATCAAGGCTTGGCTATCTATCACGGGTCACGGCTGTCGTTGACGGTGCAAGGTTGGGCGGTGGCCGACGCGATCACCGCTGGTTTTTGAGGTTGGGTAGCTGCCGAGGGACACAATACTTTGTTTGTGTCCCCATCTTGCTATCTTCTGGGCAAAGAAAAACGGGGCTGGCCAAGCCAACCCCGTCGATCTTCTAGCGAAGAACCGCGAAAGGACGATTACTCGTCTCCGCTCTCCATCGCCTCAGACGCATCTTCCATCGCTTCCTGAGCGTCTTCCATCGCATCTTCAGCCATTTCCATGGCCTCCTCAGCCTCGGCCATGGCCTCAGATGCTTCTTCCATTTCTACTTCCATCTCAGCTTCGACTTTGGCCATTTCAGCCTCGGCCGCTTTCATCGCGTGTTTTGCGTGCTTGTCGCCGTGATGTTCCCCATGAAGTTCACAGTTCTCGTCGCAGTCATGCCGGGTGGCGACCAAAGTCATTTGCTCGACAGGGTCGCCCTCTTCCGGAACCATGTACATGGTCATGGTGAAAGAATCGTTGCCGTCCCAAACCATGTGGCTCTTGGACTTCATCATGTTACCGTCCGGCCCTGTCATTTCTGACTTACTCACGGTTTCGCTACATTCCTCGTTGGCACATTTGCCGTGGGAGACCTGAATCCCAGTGCTTGAATTGTCGACCCATACCCCGACGTACTTGCCCAGGGCATTGTCGTATCCGTCCAAACCATGGCCGACAAAATCTTGGCCCATAAAAGAGCCGTTCCAGGTGTGCATAACGTAACGTCCATCGAATACCGACTTTGCGTGCATGGTGCCTTCTGAGTCGCCCATCGAGCCGGTGGTGGTGTAGGTCCAGTGTCCGACCATGCGGCCTAGATGTTCGTGGTGCTCGCCAGGCATGTTGGCGGCAACCCATTCTTCCATCTCTGCCGCATGATCTTCTGCCTGCTCGTGGTGTCCGGCGAGTAGTGCTCCCGGAATCAGGCACAGCATTGCCAGTGCCAGTACGCTTAGTTTCTTCATTCCATTCCTCCTGGTTGTTGATGAGAAGTCGGCTCGGATTTCGCTGATCCCACCGACTGCGTCCGATTGTAGCCTTGCTAGAGGATCAACGCCAAACCCCAATCAAGGTTCTGCATTCTCGGGCCCAGTTACTGGGCCGATTTTCGCCAAACCAAAAAAGCTCTTTCTAGGTGCTTTTGGAGCGCTTCTTCTTGGCCTCTTTCTTGGCCTTCTTGGGGTCCAGATCCGGCAGCAACAAAGTCAGGACAAAGCTGACCACACTGATTACCAGAGCTCCCAGGATCGCGGGCCAGCAGCCATTGACCGAGAATGGAACTCCCACCGCACCCGCGGCACCGGCGGAAAACATCAGCAGAGCGGCATTGATCACCACGGTAAACAAGCCCAGGGTCAAGAGCACCAGGGGACAGGTTAGGAAACGAAGAATCGAGCCTAGTGTGGCGTTCACAAGACCGAAAATCAGCGCCAGTACTAATAAACCGAGCCAGTTTCCATTGTAAATGATCCCAGGGACAAGTTGCGCCGCGACCCACAGCGCGGCACCGTTGACCAGTAAGCGAAGGACAAATCTCATGGTCCAAAGACTACCTCAATCGGCACCCCAATTCGGGCCTTCGCTGCAGGCAGTGATAATTGAACTTGCGCATAGCTACGCCTTGTGAGAAAAGTATGCAGGGTGTATTGTCGCCCAAATCGATTCTTGGTAGAGGGGACGTCGGTCGCCGGAGTAGAACGGTGAAGACAGCAAGAAAGAAACAGCAGCGTAAGAATGGCGGCTTCACGCTGGTTGAATTACTGGTGGTGATGGGCTTGCCTCAACGTTTGGTTCCCCACTGTTACAAAATTATGTCAACCGAGCCAAGGTCGAGGGTTCAGTAAGGCGGACTATGGTGCTGTTTCGCCAGGCAAGATATGAGGGGCTCCGAGAGAGTCGAACCATCATCGTGCAGGGGCATCGATCGGAACACTGGATCGACACCTACTGGGACGTGGACGGCGACTTTCTAACAACCAATGATCAGCAAGAGGCTGCGCCACGTTTTTTCCTCCAGAGCGGGGTGACGCTTGGCGCTCCTGCTTCACAGCCGGTGGTTGAAAGTTTCCAAGACGATGGTACTTCTTTCTTTGTGCAGTATCAGAGAGATGGATCTGTAGCCGAGGAAGGTGCCATCCGCGTCGGCGATACGCGAGGCAATTGGTTGGATTGGGGGCAGGAGGGTACTTTCTGGAAATGGTACTAATCTGTAGCGATAGAAAACAGTCGCAGCGCGGGTTTTCGCTTATCGAGATCCTGATCGCTTCGATCTTGTTCTTGGTGGTAGCACTGGGGGTGCTGCCGATGTTCCAAAGGGCGATTCGGACCAACAACTCTGGTCAAGATTCAACCGATGTTTCAAACTTGGCACGTTCGCGGGTCGAGGAGTTCATGCAAATTTCTTTTCGGAGCGACGCTTTGGTAGTGGTTGCTGGCAATGAACTTGTGGTCGTCGACCATTTTTTGCGTGAAACCAAGACTTGGGTTACGGGTCCAGCTCCGACAGTCCCGGTTGACCCCGACGATCCGCCAATCTGGGAGCGCACGACCACGATCCGGGACTACGGTGTGGGAGCGGTGGCGGGAGACGACGGCATGTGGGCTAACGCGGGTGATGATCTCGACACTGGATTGATCGACTCCGCAGAGGCTTTACCAGCGGGGACCAGAGCCGTGGATATTCATTTCAAGGAGATTGAGGTGGTGGTCGAAGGGACGCGCTTGGGCGGGTTATTGGGCCCCAGCCGAAGGCTCGTGGTGCGCGCGCTGAGGTCGATGTGAGCGAATTGCGAAGGGTCAGGCCACAATCGAGTTCTGGTTTCACCTTGATCGAACTGATGGTTGCGATCATCGTCTCTACTGGGTTGATCGTCGGAATTCTCAACCTGTTTGACCTGGCGAACAAAACCGCTCTGGTGCAGACAGAAGTGGCAGAGATGCAGCAGTCTCACAGAGTGGCTCAGTCAGATCTGGTAAAGATGGTGAGAGAGACGGCTCGTGGCATGGTGCCGTTGGATGATGTCGCCAATGGCCGGGTGTTGCCGACCGGGATTGCGGTTGAGGTTCTTAACAACGTTGGCAGTGGAGCTACCTTGACACCGACCGGACCTATGCTGGTGGAAGGAAGTGACGTCCTCACCCTGCGAGGGGTATATGAGTCTCCCATCTACCTTGTCGACTACGGCGACGCGACGGCGGTCACTGTGACCGGAAACCCCGCCACGGCAGGTGTGCTCGAGGTCAAGCAAGTTGGGCCATCGGATGTTTTCCAGGACTTGACTGCTCTTCGTGCCCTGGTAGAACCCGACGGTGCTGGAGTGGCGCCGGAACCCGAGGCGTTGTTTATCGTAGGCCCGAGATCAGATTCGCAATATGCGATTGTCGAAGTTGATGTGGGGGCGAGCACCGTCACTGCTAACAGCGTCAGGGTTGCTTTCAAGGTTACCGGCGGAACTCGTACCGCTGCCTACCAACTCTTGGCGCCATTTCCGGCCGCCGGACTGCGCAACATTGCTTACCTGGGTGTGCTGGAAGAATACAAGTTCTATATTCAGGATCAGCGGAGGATCGCGGGCGACGCCAGCAGTCCGTTGATGCCGCGACTGGCACAGGCTCGGTTGTATCCCGGGACGAATACAGCACATCGGACCAATACCGATCTTCAAGTACCGATTGCTGACAATGTGTTTGATCTCCAGCTGGCATTGGGGATTGATACCAACTGGGACGAGGCGGTGGTCGATAATTCGGTAGCCACTGGCACCGATGAATGGTTGTACAACTTCCCGCAGGAGGACGCTGGGCCAACCACGTGGGTAGAAGGTGTGAACCCCAATCTCAATCCACCGGAACTCGACCACAAAGATCTGTTTTATCTTCGGGTCAACACATTGGTGCATACCGACCACAAGCTCCGCGGTTACTACGCTGAGCCGTTGCAGCAAGTGGAGGACAACCGGAACGCAGCTTTGTTCGACAGTGTTGCGGAACGTCAATATCGCCGACGTTGGTTGCGCACCGTGGTCGATTTTCGCAATCTCTATTAGGGGAAGGACCGATGAGCAGGAAAGTGGCAAATCGCAATAATGGAACTGCCTATTTGATCAGTCTGTTGGTGATGCTGGTATTGACCCTGATGGGGCTGGCGCTGACGACTCTCACCCAAACCGAGCTTCTCATTGGTAGCAATGAGCGGCAAATTCAGCGGTTGTTTTTTGCTGCCGATTCTGGCCGCTCGGCGTCCACCGCCAAAGCCTTGGTGGCAAACGATTACTTTCCCTATGAATTTGAGTTGGAGGAAAAGCAGTTGTGGAGTACAACCGCTCCAACCACGCGAAACAGTGTTCGTATGTCGGCATTTTATCCAGCGCAAGCGGAGATTTGCGATCTTTGCGATTCGGCCAACCAATACTCAGAACGGGATAATCCGCTCAGTCGAATTGCCTTCACAGTTGGTTCGACCAGCACCAGGATCAATGATTATGACGGGAGTGAACTAGGGCACAAAACGATCGGCACGATGGTAGATGTGCATCCGCTGGAGGAAACAGTGGACGCTCTTTTGTCGGTGATCAATACTGCTGACGGGACTGTCAACCAAGACATTATGGCGGACTCAACTGTCGCCTTGCACGGTGGAAAATAACCACCGAGGTAGCCGGTGAGAGCGAAATCAATCCGCAGTCCTAGTTTCTTGATTATTACCTGCTTGATCGTCTGCTTTTTTGCCGGCGTTAGCCAGGCAGACGATACGGACCTCTTTCGACAGAGTTTTGGCAAGCCCTACGTTTTCATTTTTTTCGATTCCTCAAGCTCGATGAACTTAGGGCCGCCGACCCAGGCCGCATTGCCGGCCAATGGTGATGATCCGGGTTCGACCTTGTATCAAGCCAAGGAAGTCGCGTACGAAGTGTTTAGCGAGGTGTATCAAACCAACGGCGATATCGTCCACTTTGGTTTTGCCTCGTACAACAAAGACAATTTTCGCGTCCGCGGCAAGCACTGGTTGTACCAAGTGACAGCAGGAACGCCGTTATCGATCGGAGGGATCGACTATCCCAACGTCGGGGAACAACTGGTTTTCGGGGCGCATTTTCCGCCAGGGACCGAGTCGCTCGACTTAAGTGGTAACAATCCAGTTGTGGTTCTGAGTGCTCCTGCCGTTGGGCAATTGGGGTCGTGCGCGGCTTCGGCCAACTTGTCCACGCAGCGGATTCAGATCAACCGCTTCCCCAAGCTCAGCCCCAACACTGACGATGGGGCAGGAAATGTGGCGGGGGTGGAGTCGACCACCATGTACATCTCTTCCGGTGCAGCCGTGTTCAAGCTAGTCGCCAACCAGCCCTCGATGCCCTGGCTCAGTGCGCCCTCGATGGACGTCCATTTCGAGTTGTTCGACTGTGCTGACACCTCTCTTGGGTCGACCACGATCACTCTGACCAAAATACAAGAGTTCCTTTACCACGAACAAACTGATTCGGCAGAACTCGGCACCATTGCTCAGCGGGAGGAGATGACCAATGGGTACTGGGCCTACCAAGCCACCCAGGCCGAGGCGACCTGCGGCGACGATCAGCATCCTTTTTCAGGAGTTGGTTGGGAGGGTAACTATGACGGGTATTTTGTCGGCGATGGAGGCAACCCGGCGGGGTTGAACCCAACCGGGGAGCCCGAACTCGAGTCCTTTGACTGTAAAGACGAACTTGGTAATCCCGCCGACCCGTTGACCCGCAAGGCAGAATGCAATCTCAAACAGGAAACAAGTCTCCACGCAAATACCACGGCGGACTGGCGTACCCAGGATGTTGGAGACATGTTGCCGTTTCGCTGGAGTGCCACCAATCGAGAAGGCTTCTTCAGGCGGCTTGCGCCCAACTGGAGCGATGGCGTTGCTCAGGCTGACCTAGAGTTTGGTGTCGCGGCCTATTTCACGGACGTTCCTGCAGCCGACGGCTATCTTCGACTGCGTAACCCTGCACTCACTCCGATGGTGCCTTATGGTGCCAGTCCGATCGGCAAGGCTCTGGCTGACTGGCGTTGCTACTACCTTGGCCAGAACATCGGTGGCAACAAGTGCAGACAACAGGAGCAGCCGTTTGGCGATGGTTACGACGACCTAGCAGCGCAATTTGATAGTGAGTGGGGTTGCCGCCAGGTGTACCAGATCATCATTGGCGATGGCGAAAACAACTGCGGTGGCGAGAGCCCCTCAGCCGATACCGCTAACTTGCGGCGCAACCGCATTCAGTCCTGGGTGATCAACTTTGGAGGCCCCGAGGCCAGTGACCTGCGCCCCTTGGCGCAAAACACCGGTGGTAAATACATCACCGCTGCCAATCGTCAGGAACTCAAGAATGAGTTGCAGGCGATCGCTGGGATTATCCTGGAAGATGTCCGGCAGTTTTCCGCGGCAGCGGTGCCGGCGGTGCAGGCCGACGACAACGACAAGGTGTTTTCCTCCAGTTTTCAGCCGGTGGCCGGTGCTTCGGGGATTTGGCCCGGAAGGATGGACGCATTTTTGAAGCCCGTACCGTTACGGCAAAACGGCACCCCTGATACAGACGCCAATTGCAACTCAGACCCCACCGTAGCATCTCGGGCAAACTGTCACCTTTGGGAAGTCGGCGAAGAGTTGGTGAATCAGGCGGCGGCGATCGGTTCACAGTTTGGGACTGGTGATCGGCAGCGGCGGGTGTACTACCGCCGCGTTGGCCCTACCGGAGAAGGGGACACCTTGCGTAGGTTCTTGGCCCCGACCTCGCCCGCCGATTCACCGAGTACTCGTTACGATCTATGGCGTGGCCTGGGGCTTATTTCTTCGACGACTTTAGACGAAAGCCTGTTAGCGGCGGATGAAGTGATCCACGAAAACAATGCGAATACTGCACTCACGAGCTTCTATACACCGAAGACTACAGATGCCGGCACCCCGCTCGACACCTCGGATGACTTCGACTATTTGCTGGGTGACATTTTTCACGCAAGTCCTCTGGTGATTGACCAACCGGAGAACGTCAAGTTCTTCCGTGACAACTTGAAAGATGACGGTGCCGCTTGTGATCACGACAACCCGGGATATCGGTGTTTTTTTCTTAAACATCAGAACCGTCGCAAGATGATGATATTCGGCGCCAATGACGGATTGGTACACATTGCGGACGCTGGCATTCGTAGAGGTGTTGATCCTTTTAAGGATCGCTATGACGATGGCACCGGCCGAGAGATTGTCGCGTTCGCACCGCGGGCGACGATGCCAATTCTCTATTCGCAGAATTCTGGAGGGCCGCGACAGTGGTCAGTGGATGGGCCACCCAACGTTGCCGATGTGTTTATCGATCCGTTGGCCGACGGTAGTGTGTTCCCTGAGGAGAATGACCGGCAGTGGAGGACCGTGGCGGTTGGCGGATTGCGAAGGGGCGGACGCAGTTACTATGCGTTGGACATCACCCAGCCCGACACCTACGATGCAGACGGGAATCCAGAGCCAGTATCGAGTGGATACGTACCTTCATGTATGGGCATCGGCGGCACGCTGTCCTCAGAGTGTGGCCCGATTCCTTACGGAACTCCGCTGTGGGAGTTCTCAGACGGGGCCCTGGTTGCGAATCCAGATCGCATGGTTCCCTTTGATGAAGATGCCAACGGTGTAGCGGACCTTGCCTCCACTTGGTCGGCTCCGGTAATGGGGCTGATTCAAGTTTGTACTGGGACCGAGTGCGACCCAGCGACGGATCCCAATGATATTGAGGATCGCAACGTCGCGATCGTGGGGGGTGGCTTTAACAGTTTGGGCAATGCCGGCAGTTTTCTCTACATGATCGATGTCGAGACTGGCACAACGATCTACAAGCAGCCGTTGTGCATCGCCGGCACGGTGAGTTTTGGTTGTCCAACCGCTGGATCTGCTCCTGCCGAAACGGCAGTAGTCGATACCAATGCGGACGGCTATGTCGATCGGATCTACGTTGGCACTCTCGGCGGTTATATTTTGCGCGCCGACCTAGTCGGTGCAGCCGGTGAAATTCCGGTATTGGCGACCAACCAGCCAGCGATGGATTTGGATGGGACCGTGCATCTGGTGGATCGGATCATCGACCCGCTCTATGCGCCCCATGAAGTGTTCAGAGCGGCCCCGGCGGGTACTGCGCCGGTAGGGTCCAGGCAGATATTCTTTCGCCCGGCGGCAGGGTTTCTCTCGGACCTAGGGCAGACCGCCGTTGCCTTTGGAACCGGTGATCGCGAAGATCTATTTTCCTCCGATCAGCAGCCCGGAAAGTTTTATGTCTTTCGTGACGATATTGCGGTCGGAGATTTTGTTTCTCGCTACAGCGAGGATGATCTGACTCCGGTGTTCGACGATGCCACGATCCTGGCTGGGGACACTTTGACCGAGGCCAGTCTTAGCCAGGGCTGGTATCTCAGCACTAAGGCCGATGACCGTTTGATCAATACTCCATTTCAGATCGCTGGCATTACCGTGTTCACAATGTTTCAGCCGGATGTGGTGGTTAGCGGTGGTAACCCAGGCGGTGGAGGTGCACCTCCAACTTGCTCGCGTACCGGGACTAGCCGAGTTTTTGCGGTCAACACCCGAAACGGTGACGGCTTGCTGTTCAACTCAGGAGTGAGAACTCGTGGAATCGATTTTGCGGGCTTTGTTGTAACCCCGGCCTTGGAACGTGCTGGAACGCAAAATCTCTTTGACCCGACCGACGCCAGTTCAGGGAGCACTGATCCGAATCAAACTCAGGGTCAGGTGGCGTGCGAAGACGACCCAGATTGTCGTTTGGCGCTTGATCAAATGAAGAAGCTGTTTCCTGATAGTTGCCGCTACAGTTTCCGTCGTTTTGGCCTAGCTCTCAACAATGACTTGCTGACCAAGGTAGGAGAAATTCCGATTCCTATCTGCATCATCGATAAGAACTGGACGGAAATCTAGCTGACAGTTGAGCTGCTCCCTTGGGGACTCGGCTGATGTGGCTTGTATCTTGGTGCGCGACAGACGGGTTAGGTGACCCGATCGGTTTTGTTTGAGAGACTGCTTCGATGCGCATCGCTACTTGGAACATCAACGGACTGAAGGCTCGACTGGACTTCCTCAAGCTGTGGCTGGCCGATCGCCAGCCAGATGTGGTGGGTCTTCAAGAATTGAAGAGCGTAGAGAAGAATTTTCCCTTCGCGGAGTTGGAGGAATTAGGTTATCAGGCGTTGGTTCACGGTCAGAAAGCGTGGAATGGTGTCGCGTTGTTGAGCCGGGAACCGATGGAGTTAGTCCAAGCGGGACTGCCGGGTGAAGAAGATCTTGGTGCCCGTTGGATCTGCGGTCGCTTGGGTGACCTTCTCGTAGGAACCGCCTATTGCCCGAATGGCAAAAGCATCGAGCACGAGGACTATCAGCGCAAGCTGGTGTGGTTCGATCACTTGTCTGCTCACCTGAACGAGATCGTGGCTCCTGGCGAGCGTTCGATGGTCGGTGGTGACCTCAATATTTGTTCATCGCCTTTGGATTCTTGGGATGAAGAGAAGTTGGCTGGCAGGATCTTTCACACCGAGGCTGAGCGGGAACGCATTGCCAGGCTGACGAGCGACGGTTGGGTTGATCTGTATCGTCATCGCTATCCGGATAAACAGTCGTTTTCTTGGTGGGACTATCGGGCCGGCGCCTTCCATCGCAACCACGGCCTGCGTATTGATTTGATGTTCGGTACCGCTCCGTTGGTGGATGAGCTCGAAGAAGTGTGGATCGACCGCGACTACCGTAAGAAGCAGGCAGGATTGACCGCTTCCGATCACGCACCGGTGATCGTTGATTTGGCTTAGTCCGTAATCGCGATTAGGAGGGTGTCCGAGCTGCCAACAGGCTCCCGCCCCCGCGCAGCCCCCCGCGGGAATGACATTTGTGCTTAGTCATGCTTGTAATCGGGCTGTTATCGCAAAAAAAAGGGAGCCCAGTGGGCTCCCTTTTCGTTTCCAGTTTGAGCGATGCTCTAATGGAGTGCGCCGTCACCTTCGTTGTCGGTAACCTCGTCCACAGCGTCGCCAACTGCTTCGGCTGCGTCGCCAGCCGCCTCAACAGCTTCGCCAGCAACGTAGGCGGTGTCTTCAGCGACTTCTTCGATTGCATCACCTGTCGCCTCGACGGCGTCACCAGCCGCATCGACCACGGCCTCGCCTGCATCAACGACGGCTTCACCGGTGGCCTCAACAGCATCTCCGGCGCCTTCAGCGACGGCTTCGCCAGCTTCTGCAGTGGCGTCCACTGCGTCGTGAGCGGCCTCGCGCGAGCAAGCGGTCGGCAGTACTAGGACCGCCGCTACTAACAGAAGTAACCATAGTGTCTTATTTTTGAACATTCCAATTCCTCCCCTTTTGTCGGGTTGTTCGCCTGGGTATTGTCTTTCGTCCAGCCCTCTCCTTGGGCCGCTCCAAACAGTCTATAACAAAGATTCGGCGACGAGCACGCTTAACCAGTGTTTGGGTGACGGTTGTTGCTCGACGAGGCCCAGGTGGGAAAGAAGCAGACGGTCTCGTGGCGAGGGTAGAATCAGCCGGTGAACGGAAGACCTAGAGATCGGCGATAAGAGGAGAAACCCCGTGGTCGACAATGCAGGAACAGAGAATCCACTCAAGGCACTAACCGCCCAAGGACAGGCGGTATGGTTGGACTACATCCGCAGGGATATGTTGACCAG
Source organism: Candidatus Multivoradales bacterium (assembly GCA_965248055.1). Taxonomy (GTDB): domain Bacteria; phylum Acidobacteriota; class Thermoanaerobaculia; order Multivoradales; family JAHEKO01; genus CBDCXF01. The sequence goes on along the minus strand of CBDFIJ010000004.1, from coordinate 571,249 downwards.
CGGCGAACTGGCCCGCCTAGTTGAAAAAGACGGAGTGACCGGGGTGACCAGTAATCCGGCCATTTTTGAAAAGGCGATTGCGGGTAGTGACCTGTACGACGACTCGATCCGAGAGTATGAGCGTAGCCACCCCGGGGCGCCGATCGAAGAGCTGTACGAAGAGTTGGCGGTCACCGATATTCGATTGGCCGCTGACGCCTTGTGGGGCGTCTACGTCGCCACCGAAGGAGCTGATGGGTTTGTCAGTTTAGAAGTCTCGCCGCGGCTTGCCGACGACACCCAGACCACCATCGACCGAGCGCATCACTTGCGACAGCGGGTAGACCGCCCCAATGTGATGATCAAAGTGCCGGCGACCTCCGCTGGAGTGGTGGCGGTCGAACAACTGATCGCCGATGGGGTGCACATCAACGTCACTTTGATGTTCTCGCTGGCTGACTATGAGGCGGTGGCCCAGGCTTACTTAAGTGGCGTCCGTCGAGCGGCGAATCCAAGTCAGGTCGCCTCAGTAGCTTCTTTTTTTGTCAGCCGCGTCGATAGCAAGGTTGATGCTGCCTTGGAACAAATCGCCACCTCGGAGGCGCTGGCGTTGCGCGGCCAAGTAGCGATTGCCAACAGCAAGTTGGCCTATCGTCGCTTCGAGCAACTTTTCCACGGTGATGAGTTTTCTGTGCTCCACAATCTTGGGGTTCGCCCACAGCGTCCGCTGTGGGCCAGTACCAGTACCAAGAATCCGAGTTATCGGGATGTCCTCTATGTTGAAGATTTGATCGGCCCGGAAACGGTAAATACGATTCCGCCCAAGACTCTGGACGCTTTTCGCGATCACGGGTTGGTGCGGCGCACGGTTGATGAGGGCGTCGATGCTGCGGCCGAAGTTCTTGAGCAGTTGAGCGCGCTCGGTATTGATCTGGCGCAAATTACTGCCGACCTACAGCGTGAGGGCGTTGAAAAATTTGTCAAACCGTTCGACAGTTTGCTGGATGCTCTTGAGCATCAACGCAAGGTGCTGATCGAGGATCAGGCGGATCCCAGTTCGATAATGGGCAACTAGATGCGTCCAAGTCCGGCCCCAACTCTGACCTCCCATCTGCAGGGATTTGAAGACTTGGTCGCTCGGCGACTGCGCCAGTGGCGTCACGACGATGTCGCGGCAAGGTTGGTGGGCAAGGATCCAACTCTCTGGTCTACCGGCAGTCCAGCGGAGCTGGTGGATCGCCTGGGTTGGTTGGATGCTCCGTTGCGCCCAGAAACCGAGATCAGTGCGATCGAACGTTTTGGCGAGCAGATTCGTGCGGATGGCTACCGCCATATCGCAGTTTTGGGAATGGGTGGATCGAGCTTGGCCCCTGAGATGTTTGCCACAACGCTGCCGGGGAGTGCCGGCGTTTCACTCGAGGTTTTGGATTCGACCCATCCCTCAGCGGTCGATGCCGCGGCCCAACGATGGGATCCGGTGAGCACTTTTTTTGTCGTCGCCAGTAAGTCCGGCCGCACTCTGGAAACGCTTTCTTTGTATCGTTTCTTTCGCGACTGGTTGGCCGGTCTCGGTCGACAACCGGAAGCCCAGATGATTGCCATCACCGACCCTGGCTCTGAGCTCAGCGAGGGGGCTGGAGAGGGTCGATTTCGCCGGGTATGGGAATCGAATCCGGAGGTCGGTGGACGCTATAGCGCTTTGACCACCTTTGGGCTGGTTCCGGCGGCTCTGTTTGGGGTGGATATCCGCGCAGTCATGGAAAGTGCTCGAGGGGCCCGCGAACTGTTGGACGGATCGGTGGAAGAGCGTATCGAGCTGATTCGTCTCGGGGTGATCCTGGGCGATCTGGCGGCGGCTGGAGTCGACAAACTGACGCTGCTGACCGGAAGGGGGATGCGAGCATTTCCGGCTTGGTTGGAGCAGTTGATTGCAGAGAGCTTGGGAAAACGAGGTAGAGGCATCGTGCCGGTAGCGGGAGAACCCCTGGCTTCGGCCAAGGGCTACGACGCCGACCGCTTGTTTGTCAGTCTCGAATTGGAGAGTGAGCACAACGGTGCCCTAGAGGAATCGTTGCGCGAATTGGAGGCAGTCCACCCGGTGGTTCGTTTGTGTCTTCCCGAGGTCACCGACCTCGGCTATGAGATTGTCCGCTGGGAGGTGGCGGTTGCGGCCGCTGGCTCGATTCTCGGCGTCCATCCGTTCAATCAGCCCGATGTTGAAGCGGCTAAAGAACTGGCGCGCCAAAGAATGTCTGGTGCCACAGCGGAGCAAAAGGATAAGGACGGACTTTGGACGGTTGCTGCGGATTTCGAGCAAGACGACTTTAGTGCCCCGGTGGTCGCTTGGCTCAAGGGGGCCGTACGCGGTGGCTATTTCGGGATTCACGCCTACTTGCCGGCCAGCGACCCGCTTGATGCTGCGGTGCGCTCCTTGCGAGCTGAACTCAGCCAGTCAACTCGATTGGCGACCACCTTTGGCTACGGCCCTCGATTCCTTCACTCCACCGGCCAACTTCATAAAGGTGGGCCGAACAAAGGCCTATTCTTGCAGTTGATTGACGACGCCTCGCTGTCGGTGGAGATTCCGGACTCTGAGCTAGATTTTGGCACTGTGATTAAGGCTCAGTCCTCTGGCGATGCTGCGGCGCTGTTTGGTCGTCGCCAATGGGTGCTTCGGCTGCACGTCGGCTCCGATCCGGTTGCCGCGGTTGATCGATTAACTCGCTGGCTGGCCGATCAACGACGTCGATAGTCGCCTCAATCAGTTAAGAACAACAACACGGAGAAAATCACGATGCGTATCGGCATGATCGGCCTGGGAAAGATGGGGGCCAACATGAGCCTGCGCCTGCTCGGTAGCGGGCACCAAGTCATCGGTTTTGACCTCAAGCAAGAAGCGAAAGACGAACTGGTCCAGGCCGGCGGAGAGGCGACCGATTCAATTCAAGCCTTGGTTGCCAGGTTGGCAGAATCGGAAGAGACCGTCGTGGTCTGGATGATGGTGCCGTCCGGCAAGCCGGTCGAACTGACCTTGGAGGCTTTGTTTGGAGCGTTGCCAACTGGAGCGATCATCATTGACGGTGGAAACTCCAATTATAAGAACACCATGGAGCGGGCAGCCTCCGCGCAGAGTCAGGGATTTGAATACTTGGACGTTGGCACCAGTGGCGGCGTTTGGGGTTTAAAGCAGGGATATAGCTTGATGGTCGGTGGTTCCACGCAAGCGGTGGCTACGATTCGTCCGATCCTCGAATCTCTGGCTCCGTCTTCGGAGACCGGGTGGGGTCATGTGGGGCCGGCTGGATCGGGACACTTTGTCAAGATGATCCACAACGGGATCGAGTATGGATTGATGCAGGCCTACGCTGAGGGCTTTGGCATTTTGGGTCGCAAACAGGAGTTCGATCTGGATCTCCATCAGGTGGCAGAAATTTGGCGTGATGGGTCGGTGGTACGTAGTTGGTTATTGGATCTAACCGCCAAGGCGCTGGCAGAGAACCCGGAGATGGAGGGACTGGAACCCTGGGTCAGTGACTCCGGCGAGGGTCGCTGGACAGTGCAAGAGGCCATTGATTTGGACTCGCCAGCGCCAGTGATTACCATGGCGCTGATCGAGCGGTTGTCGTCACGGGATCCAGACTCCTACGCCCATCGGTTGTTGGCGGCAATGCGCAATCAATTTGGCGGACACGCGGTGAAAAAGACATGACTTCCGGATCCAGCCAAGCGTTTCCGCCGCACACCTTCCTGCTGTTGGGCGGCACCGGCGACCTGACCGGGTGCAAGTTGCTTCCAGCTTTGTATCGCCTGCACCAGGATGGATCCTTGGCCGACGCACCCCGGATTGTGGCGGTATCGCGCGACTCAGAACTGAGCGACGAAGGTTATCGTCGCTGGGCTGCTGACGCGCTGGAGCAGGCTGGGATTACGGTCGACACAAGTTGGTGTAACCACTGCCTGCACCATGTTCCGGTGGCTGAAGACGGCGACTATGCGAAGCTGGCGTCCCGGGTGCAGGAACTGGAAGACGGCGCGGACGGGCCGAATCGCGTCATCTACATGGCGTTACCACCGCGCGTATTCGGCCCCGCCGCGGACGCTCTGGCAGCAAACGGACTGCACCGCAGTGGCGGTTGGACCCGATTGGTCGTGGAGAAGCCGTTCGGCGAAGATCTGGAATCGGCGGTGGCCCTCAACCGTCGTTTGCACCACAACTTTGATGAGTCCTCGATCTACAGAATCGACCACTACCTGGGCAAAGAGACGGTGCAGAATCTATTGGTGTTCCGATTTGCCAATGCGATGTTTGAGTCGTTGTGGAATCGAGACCGCATTGACAATGTGCAGATCACGGTCGCCGAGACCGTAGGTGTGGGTGGGCGAGCCGGGTACTACGACAAGGTCGGCGCGTTGCGCGACATGGTGCAAAACCACCTGACCCAACTGGTGGCACTGATCGGCATGGAGATCCCCGCCGCATATGAGGCCGCGGCAGTGCGCAACGAAAAGGTCAAGGTATTGCGCGCGATTCGAGAAATCGGACCCGAAGATGTGGTGTTTGGTCAGTACGGACCGGGCGCCATCGGCGATCGAAAAGTGCTGGGCTACTCAGAGGAAGAGGGCACGCCGGAGGTGTCGAGGACGGAAACCTTCGTCGCCCTGGGACTGCACATCGACAATTGGCGTTGGCAAGGAGTGCCCTTTTTCTTGCGCACTGGCAAACGAATGGCCCGTCGGACAACCCAGATCGCAGTTACTTTCAAGCGCCCTCCAGTGAGCTTGTTCGAGAACCTTCATTGGCGTGAGGTCGACCACGATGTTTTGCAAATCACACTGCAACCGGACGAGGGTTTCTCTTTGTATTTCGACGTCAAGAAGCCTGGCGAGCCGTTGCAGATCGAAAAGGTGCCTCTCGAGTTCAGTTATGAAGAGGCCTTCGGTAAACCGCCAGATGCCTACACCACACTGCTCGGCGACATCTTGACCGGTGATCAAACCTTGTTTGTCCACGCTGAGGAAGTGGAGGCGTCGTGGCGGCTCTACACACCACTTCTCGATCGCAATATTAAGTCCCACAAATATTCATCCGGGGGCTGGGGACCGCGAGAGGCGGATCGAATCCTGGCTCGCCACGGTGGACTATGGCGGACTTTCTAGCCGCGCCCGATCCTGAGATTCATATCCTGAGCGATCGCGACGCGGTCGCTGACTACGTGGTTCGCCAGATGGTCGCAATGGCAACGGCGGCGGTCGAGCTGCGTGGGCGTGCCACCGTGGTTCTCTCCGGAGGCTCGACGCCGGAACCGATCTACACTGCCCTGCCATCCTTTACTGGACTGGAATCGGTGCAATGGTTGCTGGGAGATGAACGCCTGGTTGGCCCAGACGATCCGCGCAGTAACCAATCTATGATCCGACGAAGTTTGCTGGACAGACTGGCTCTGCCGTCGGATCGGTTGATCGCGCCAGATTTGCAATCGTCTCCAGAACAAGTCATCACTAGCTACACGGCCAGCGTAGAGAAGACACTGGCAGAAGATCCGGAGCAATTGTTTGACCTCACCCTGTTGGGGTTGGGAGACGATGGACACACCGCGTCGCTATTTCCCGGTATCGAATTGTCTACCCGGACTACCGTCCAACTGGCCACGGCCCCGAGTGAGCCCAGGCACAGGATCAGCTTGACGGCCTCGACTTTGAATCGTTCGAGAATGGTGCTATTTGTGGTGCTGGGGGGCGGCAAGGCGGAGGCGGTTCGCAGAGCGGTGCTTGGAGGCTGGAATCCCAAGATGTCGGATCCCGAAGTACCCAGCTCTTGGATCCGACCGCCCCAGGGCCGCTTGATTTGGGTTTTGGACACTGCAGCGTCCAGCGGTTTGGATGCTCTGGCGAGTGTTTCCCAATCGTAGAGTTTCCGCCGACGATATTCCCGTAGTCGCGCTAAACTGCGCACGCAGATCGCCCTAACCGAATAATACGAGGCTCGACGTGGCAGAAGAACACCTTTACAAGATCATCTTCATGAGCCAAGGCGAGGTCTATGAGATCTACGCTCGCGAGGTGACCCAAGGGTCATTGTTCGGGTTTGTTGAGATCGAAGAATTGACCTTTGGTAGTGAAGACAAAGTGGTGGTCGATCCGTCCAAGGAGCGGATCGAGCGAGAGTTCTCGGGAGTGAAGCGCAGCTACATTCCGATGCACGCGATCTTGCGTATCGACGAGGTGGAGAAGGAGGGGTCCGCCCGCATTCTTTCGGCAGAGGCTTCGGAGGGCAATGTCCATGTCTTCCCGACCCCGATCTACACTCCCCGCCGCGGCAAAGACTGACCCCTTCTCAAGCTGGCCGCTCACTTGATAGGTCAGCGCCCCTTCAGGATCGCCCGCCCCCAAAAACAAGCACCCGTTCATGGCCCCAAATTGGGGTCGCTGCCTAATCCGAAATCCCAACGAAGAAGCGCATTGCGTTTTGCCAACTTTGCTGCTGGGTTGGTGTGCTGGTTGATTGAAATTTCAACTCGGCTAGACAAGAAAAGGCCGGGGTCAAACCCCGGCCTTTAGTATTTGTTTGGATACTGCTTGTTTGGATACTGCGACTAGAACGCGAATGCGACCTGAGCGACCACCTTACGGCTGATGATGTCGCCGAAGACGTGCTGCTGCGCATCCTCATCAGTCAGATTTTGACCGTTGAGGGAGAGCGTGGTCTTGCCCTCGTTCAGGCGCCAGCCGAATCCAGCGTTGAGCATGGTGAAGGAGTCGGTTGGACCGTAGAACCGAGAGTCCAAGATGTCCGTCCAGAATGCCTCATCCTGGTAATTTGCGTTGGTGTTGAAGAAGAAGGTGTCGCCCTGAAACGCCAAGTTGATGTTGGCGCGGTGCTGCGGCGGAATGTTGACCGGCAACACTCGCTCGCCACTGGGCAGAATAACCGGGAAGACACCCTCGACTTCGGGCTCGTCTTGGTAGGAGTAGTTGAAGCCCCAAGACCAATTGTTGCCACGGTTGACGTCCAGGGAGAATTCAGCACCACGATCCTTGGTTGAACCAATGTTGCGGTAGCTGAAGCTAGCTGGGAGTTGACCTTGAAGACCAGGCAAGGGAAATGGCACACCGGGGATGTTGTAGAGGCCCGGTGGCAGGTCCAAGAGAATCGCCGGGAGCGGAAAGCCTGGCGGCGGATTGGCGGCGGTGTAAGCGCTGGCTGCGAAGAAGTCATGGCTGTCTTCGGTGTCATTCTCGTAGACCGCGAACGTCACCGTCTTGTTGCCGAAGGTACCCAAATAGCCGAGCTCGATAGCGTCCAGTTGTTCCTCAACCAGGTCCACGTTGCCGCCCGCTACGCTAGGAAAGATGTAGAGGCCGAGAGGGCCGAAGTTGACCGCATTGATGATCACAATGTCCAAGTAGTTGTTGACCAGCGAAGGCGACTTAAAGGCCCGGTTAAAAGACGCGCGATAAGTGTGGTTGGGGCTGGGCGAATACATCAGACTGGTGCGCGGTGAAATCACGTTGCCAATCGGATCGATGTCGTCAAACCGGGCACCAATCAGCCAGCGCCATTTGTCGCCCATCAGGATTTCGTCCTGCAGATAGACGCCGAACTCGCTGCGGCTGTCCTCGCCAGGAGCGATTGACAGGTCAAAGTCGACCTGACGTACGTTGCCACCGTAGGTCAGGATGTTGTTGCCAGCGACCACCGAGGTGTTGGCGATGTCGATATTGGCTGCCGTGGTCTCGAACAAGAAAGCCAACGGTTGGCCGTCCACACCGCGGGTGAGCTGGTTGTCGGCGTCGCCATCCAGGATGTTGACGTAGGCGGTGACACTCTTGGCCAGCTTGGTCCAGTCCGCCTTGAAATAGGTCATGTCGGCCGAAGTAATATCGAACGGGCCGATCCCAGAATGAACGATTCCATCGGTGGCGGCGAAGCCTCCCGAGAAGCTCCAAGTGGAGTCGTAGTTCTTGTCGTAGTCATAACGGGCATTGAATTTGGGCTGGTCGGTTCCGCCGTTGACAAAAGTTGGATAGGGAGTCCCAGGGCCAGCTGCCGACGCGGTACCGGGTACGAAACCGGTGGGACGGTCGTAAGGATCCTGCTCGTAGTAGCCGAAGCCAATCTTGTAGCCGGACTTTTCTTTGGCGCCGGAACGATTGATGTTGGCCATCACCGTTCCCAGCTCGCCAGCGCCGAGCATGATGTCGGTGCCGACCATTTCTCGCGGGCTCTTGGTGATGACATTGATCACGCCGGACATTGCGTTGGCACCCCAGACGGCGGCACCCGGACCACGAACCACTTCGATTTGTTTGATTTCCCGCGGATTCGACGGCAGGAAGTCCCACATCACGAAGCCGAAAAAGTCCAAGTACAGAGTTCGGCCGTCCACCAGAACCAACTGACTTGCCGCCAAGCTATTGGTTGAAGAACGAGTCGTAAGCTGGATGTCCCGCGCACTGAGCTGGGTTACGTTAACACCAGGAATATTGCGCAGCAGGTCGCCATAGTCATCAGCAGGGATCTGCTCGATGTCTTCTGAGGTGAGAACGCTGATCGATGCCGGCACATCGTGCAGATGTTGCTCGGTTCTGGAAGCGGTGACGACGATGACGTCTTTGATCTCTTCTAGAGGTCGGTCGTCGTCGGCGGCTTGGTCTTGTGCCACCAGCGGAAGGGCTAGCAAGCTAGCCAAAGTAAGTGCGAGAAAACGATTACGATTCGTCAAATGATCCTCCTTAGTCTTGCCGGTTGAACCGGAATCCAAACCCGCAAATGCTAGCACGGGAAAGGGGTTTTCTGTTGTGAACTACGTCTGGACGGTGCCACAAGTTTTGATTTTCTGTGCATGTCTGCTTCCGGCGGCGAGCGGCCGAACAGGTTGCTACTGATAGAGGCGCGCTATCGCCAACGCCTCGGCGATCGACAACGGATCTCCCAGGCTGCAAGCGGCTTCCGCTTGCGCCTTGGACCGCTGCCCGACCAGCACCGAGCCCGTGGGGGAGTCGGCCAGCAGCGAATCAACGACGGCGTGCAGCACTGGCTGCGGGTGATCGCTAAAACGTTCGACCATTTCTTTGGCTAAATGTGCGTAGTGTGCCAGACGCGTAGCGTCCTGAAACTCATCGATTCCGGCACGCATATCTCCTTGGGGGAATTCTTGAGGTTGGGTATATTTTCCCAGCAGCAGGCCATGTTTCAAGGGAGAGAAAAACGCCACCCCTAGATCGTGTTCGGCAACGTAGGCCGCGAGCCCGGAAGTGACGTAACTGTTGTCTAGCAGATTGCGATAGGGCTGAACCACGTCGGGATCGACTTTGGGTGCTAGGCGGAGAATCTTGTTGGAATCCCAGTCCGAGAGCCCGATGAAGCGGATCTTTCCCTGATCGCGAAAGCCTCGCAGCAGGTCAATCGCGTCGTCGAGGCTCGCGTTCTGTGGTCCGAAGTCACAGTGGTGCAGGTAGTAAAGGTCGATGGTCTCGGTCTTGAGGTTGCGCAGCGAGGCTTCGAATTGGCGTTGAATCTGCTCGGGACGGTAGTAGCCCCGATATTTTCCCGGTACCCAGCCAACCTTGGTGGCGAGGAAGATGTCGTCGCGCGGAATTTCTTTCCACAAGGATCCCAAAAGTCGTTCCGAGTCACCGTCTCCATAGGCGTCGGCGGTGTCCCAATGGTTGATGCCGCCCTCGTAGGCGGCGCGCAGAGCCGCCAACGCCGTGCTGTCCTCGTGACCCGACCAGCCGACGCCGTGTCCTGCTACCGAGCGCGCGCCTCCGTAGGACCAAGTGCCGACGGCGACGGTTGATACTTGCGCTTCAGTGCGCCCAAATCGTTCCTGGTTCATGCTGATTCCTCGTTCCTGGTTCGTTCCCCATTGATGGCATCGGTGCTGGTCAAATACCAGCCTGCAAGACTCATCGCGGCTTCGACCGCCTCGGTATGCTGGCTGGCAACCAAAACCAAGAGCGAAGCGTGGCGAAAGGGTGGTTTAAAGTGGGCAAAGGGCTCCGCTTGGGTAGTGTTGCGCCAGACAAAAGGCAGGGCTTGGTCGGTGGAAAAAGTCGGAGCCTCCTGGTCGCCGCTGCCCCGGTCGTTGGCTTCCCAGATTTCTAATACCGCCCGGTTCTGTTCCACGCGGTGGTTCCAAACGCCGATGTTGGTTACCCCGCCAAACAACAACTCCGCTTCGATCTCGCCCAACATTGAGGGTCTGACCTCGGAGTGGTTACTGCCCAGGGTCAGCCAAACTTTGGGGCTGCGAAATTCCCGTTTGGCGCGGCGGGTGAAGGTGAAGTTGATGCCATCGTTGGGCGTCAGGCCGATCGCACCACGCCGTTCTTCTAGCGCCGCGCGTTGAAGAATCGAATCCGCCAAGCCGCTGCCGAACAAAATTTTGAGTCCGGATAGTTCGGCGGTACGACATGCTTGTGGATTGGAGTCGATCAACACACCTTTCTGGTCATCGCTTCCAAGCGCTTCTGCCAAGGTGCGCGCGAGCGGTCCAGCGCCCAGAATTGCATAGCCGCGTTTCGACTTGCGCTTGAGGCCGAGAAGCGTGGCCAGTGGTGCTCCCATCAGTCCCTGCACGGTCACGGTTAACGCGATGACCAGAAAAACCAACGCTCGTAACTCGGTGCCCCCCGTCATCTCGGCGGCCTCTAACCGTTGCGCAAACAAGGATGCCACTGCCGCGGCGACGATCCCGCGTGGGGCCATCCAGGACAGGAACGCTTTCTGCCGAAGGTTGAGGTCGCTGTCGTAGGTGCCCACCCAGACATTGAGGGGCCGCACAATCAACATCAAAATTCCGACGGTCGCCAGCCCACGCCAGCCCAAAGCCTTGACGTCGTCTAAGCGGACATCGGCTGCAAGCAGCACAAATAGCAGTCCGATCAGCATTGCCGTCAGTTGTTCTTTGAATTCTTTGAGCTCCTCCACCAGTGGTGCTCGGGTGTTGCCGATGGTCATGCCAGCGGCGATCACTGCCACGATGCCACTTTCTGGTAAAAGGGCGTTGGCTCCCTGGTAGAGCAGCAGCGTGAGAGACAGGGTGACCATGTTGTCGAGCCCGTGGGGGATCAGTCGCTCGTAACGCAGCAGCGTTGCCATCACTAGCCCTGCCAGCACGCCGGCTAAACCCCCGAAGCCGATTCGTTGCAGGAGTTCCCAAGCACCATGGGCGACGTCGATGTGAGCAGGTGTGAGGACCACTTCCAAAGCCACGATGGCCACCAGCGCTCCAATGGCGTCGCCAAAGATCCCCTCCGCTTCGAGCACCGTGGAGACCTTGGACTCGACCCGCAGCCGGCGGAGAAGTGGGTTGATCACAGTCGGTCCGGTGACGATCACCAGAGTGCCGAAAAGCGCCGCAACCGACCACGCCCAGCCCATGATGTAGTGCGCGGCCAGCGTCCCCCCAACTGCCGTGACGAACGAGCCGATAGTGACCAATCCGCGGATTGGCTTAGCTTGGCGTCTCAAGCGGCGGATGTTAAGACTCAATCCACCTTCAAAGAGGATTACCGCAACCGCGAAACCGACCAGGGTCTGTAGCGTGCCGCCCAAGGTTTGCGGTTGAATCCAACCCAGCCCATCCGGGCCCAACAGCGCCCCGGCTGCAAGCAACAGCACGATGCCGGGAAGCCGTAAGTGGCGCGCCACCACCTGAGCGGTCATTCCTACTACCAGCGCTAGGGCGACCACGAACGCCGGGTCTTCAGCAAATGAGGGTGGGGTCATTTCAACTAGGGCCTGTTAACGCTTGTCAGATTGTTGCGTTGCCGGTCCAAACGGTGCCAGGCAAGGCGTGAGGAGTGATGTTTGGCCATTCCAAATAAGCGACGAGCTACGCAGCATGGCGACGTTTGGGCCTGCAACCCGTAGGGACGGGGCCCATTTTGCCCACTGCTGCGTCTCTCCTCACTGAAGTACATAGAGTACATTGCGCTTGTCGTTTCTTGCACTGAACAAAATGGACTACCGTCGCAGCTATCTGACAAGCGTTAGCAGGCCCTAAGAAAGCGGGTGAGGTCGACTTCATCATCCAGGCTGGGGACACTGACTTTCCAATGCAGCTCTCGGCGCAGGGTATGGGCCAAAGACATCGCTGATTCGGCTTCCCCGTGGGTGAGAAAGGTTCTGGAGGGCTCAAGGTTTCCCGAGCGCAGCCAGCGCAACAACTCGGAACGATCAGCGTGGCCGGACAATCCGTGCAGTGAGATCACCTGGCAACGGATCGGCACGTCGCGACCGTGGACCCGAATTGAGGGTTCACCGTCCAGCAGCCTGCGTCCACGGGTCCCAGCCGCTTGATATCCCGCCAGAATCACCAGGTTCTGTCGATCGGAGGCAAGGCGAGCCAGATGATGCAGAACCCGACCCCCGGCAAGCATGCCGCTGGCGGAAATGATGATGCGCGGACCTTTGGTGGTGTTGAGTTGCTTGGATTCCTTCGTCGAACGATGCAGGGTGAGGTTGGGCGGCATCAACTTGCTTCTGCCTTCGGCTACCAGGTCTTCATCGACGTTGTTCGAGTTTAGAAAACGACTGTAGATGCGGGTAGCGTCGACCGCCATCGGGCTGTCGATGTGAATCGGTACTTCCGGGATATCGCCATTTTCCATCATCTCGCGCAAGACCAAGGTCATCGCCTGACTGCGACCAACCGCGAAGGCGGGGATCAGCGCGGTTCCTCGTTTGCGGAAACAATGATTGAGGGATTCCGCGAGTTGGGTACTGATCGGCGTGGTGTCGTGCTCACGGTTGCCGTAGGTTGATTCGCAGATCAGCACATCACACGGTTCCGGGGGAATCGGGTCTCGGTGCAGCGGTACGTCGTAACGCCCGACGTCGCCACTAAAGGTAACCCGCAAATGCCGGCCACCCAGATCCAAGCGAGCCGCCATGTGTGCTGAACCCAAGATGTGACCAGCACTTCCATAGAGAATGCGCAGTGCTGGAGTCAGTTGATGCCATTGATCAAAGTCCAACGGTTGCATCATCTTCAGCGTTTCTTTGGCGTCGGCGGTGGTGAACAGAGGTTCCGCCGGGACATGTTTGCTGAAGCCTTTTCGATTGGCGTAGTCGGCGTCCTCTTCCTGGAGGTGTGCAGCGTCTAGCAGCAGTAACTGCGCCAACTCCACCGTCGCCGGGGTTGAGTACACTGGTCCATTGAAGCCCAGCCGCACTAAGCGAGGTAGAAAACCAATGTGGTCAATATGGGTGTGGGTGAGAACCACCCGGTCGAGCTCTTTGGGGTCGAATCCAGGCTCGCGCCAGTTCAACCGGCGCAGCTCTCGAATGCCTTGAAACAACCCGGCGTCGATCAAAGTCCGATCCTTGTCGAGGGTCAGTAAGTACTTGGATCCGGTCACCGTTCGGGCGGCGCCGTGGAATGCGAGGGTAGCGTTGGAAGCAGTCATGGAGCCGGAGCCTATCTCACCTTCAGGAATCGCCGGTCGGTCGATGCGCAGTCAAAGATTTGCGGCACAAGAGGATCAGCGTGATGCTTGGTCGTAGACCTCATAGGTGGCCTTCCAAGAGCAACGGGAAGCTTAGCGCGTTGGTTCTTGCTGCGAATCTGCCGACGGCTGCGGCATGACAACCCGTCGCACGGGGTAGGGGATCTCGATTCCGTCCTCAGCGAATCGTTTGTAGATCGCGTCGTAGAGAGAATCCAGGGCTCTTCCTTTCAGCTCTGGGTTGTTGATCCAGCCGAGCAATTGGAAGTTAAGGCCCGATTCGCCAAAGCCACGCATCCGTACTCGTGGTTCGGGTGAACTGGCGATGTGAGAATCGCCAACCGCAACCTCGATCAGCACCTGGCGTAGTCGGTCGATGTCCGTGCCGTAGGCGACCTGGACATCAGCGCGAACCCGTTCCCAAACTTCCGGGCCGCCACTTTCGTTGAGAATCTTGGCATTGGCGATTACAGAGTTGGGGATGGTGACCTCGATGTCGTCGCGGGTGAGCAGCCGGGTGCTACGAAGGCCGATCTTGGTCACCTCACCGCGTTCCCCAGTGCCCAAGACGATGAAATCACCGATCTCATAGGGCGCGTCGGCCATGATGAAGATCCCAGAAAATAGGTTCGAGAGGGTGTCCTTGGCGGCAAAGCCCAGGGCGATGCCGAGAATCCCAGCTCCCGCCAATAGCGGGCCTACGTTGATGCCCCAGATGGCTAACAGTAGGTAAATCGCTGCGGCTACCACTCCGATTCGGTGCAGGGTTGCCGCTAGCGGCAACATGCGCGGTTCGATAAACGGTTTACGAGTTTGTAGTCGAGAGACCGCCTCGATCAGCAACAAACCGGCGCGCAGGGCAAAGGATGCCCAAAACCACAGCAAGATGGTCAGCAAGACGCGTTTGATTGGAATGCGTATCGGATCTGCTAGGTCGGCGCGCAACACCACAGCCCAGATTCCGACGCTGATGATGGTTCCCACGATTGGTCGGTGCAGCAAAGCGACGAAACGGTCGTCCAAGTCGGTCTTGGTACGTCCAACCCAGTAGGTAAAAACGCGGCTGATCAAGAAATCGACAATCAGTGCGGTGACCACAAATCCGGCGACCAAAACTACGTTTTGCACCCAGCGCAGCGCGCTAACTTGTTCTAGCAGCGGATCTAGATTCGCGGTATCAAGCAGGTATTGCAGCATGGGTTACTCGGCTGATGCTAAAGCATCGTGAAATCGGTGCAGCCAGCCCTGTACCCAGGCCGCCTGTTCGGGGCCGAGTCGCAACAGTGCTTTCTGCGCCGGCGACAGTGCCTCTTCGAGGGTCTGGTCTTGATAGCGATAGATCTCGCCGTCTTGGATCAACGGTTCAGACGCCAATTGCGGCGAAACCCGAACCAAATGAGCGACACTGCGGTCCAATGCTGAGCGGGAATCGCCCTGCGGGTATCCCAGATCGCGCCGTGCTTGGTCGGACAACGGCTCGATGCTGCGCACGATGCGAGCTGCGTCTGCCGGACTGACCAATTGCATCACCGCCACTAGCTCTTCAAACCGCTGGCGGCTGGCAACGCTGGGTCGCCAGGAATCAACGCCTGCAGCATCGGTGGAAAAACCGCTGTTGGGAATCAAGAAGCCAAGACTGTCTTTGGGTACTTGGCCTTCAGCGATCACTTCGACTCCGGAAGTAAAACTGCGAACCAGATTGTCGTTGGCCAACCAGCGGGTGAGTGCCGGGTGTGCCGCGATTTGCGCCACCAGCTGCCGGATTAACGCATCGCTGGCATCCAGTTCAGGCAGGTCCAGAGCCTGCTCGAGTTTTTCCGTCTGCTGGGCTGCGGTCGGAGCGCTGGCTTCAACAGTGGGCTTCTCGATCGAGCGCCCTCGAGACATGAACCACCAACCAGCCGCTCCCAGGAGCAGGATGGCTAATGCGATCCATCGCCAGCGAAAGGAATCGGGGCTGCGATTGCGATTCCGATCGGCACCGTAGCCGAGGGCAAGGGTCGGCTCATTCTCCGAGTTCAGAGGGACGGTCGGTTCCTCTTCCGCTGCTGGGCCCAATTGGTCCTGCCACTCTAGTTCACCCAGAGTTCTTGCTTCCTCCTGGCGATCGGTCGGCTTGGGCTTGTTGGCGAGGTCTATCTCTCGAGTCTCGTCTTGCTTGGAATCGTTCATTGCCACTCCGCCGGGGGGGTAAACAAGACCGTCAATTCTGCGTTGCGCTGGTGCCGTGTCGAGCGGTTGCGAAACACCGAGTAGATGACGGTAGCGTTCTCGCCGCTGACCACGGTCGGGCTGCCGGACCATCCGGCCTTGGGCAGGGCACAAATACCCTCTGCATTGCAAGCACGCCCACCTAAATCGTCCCAGGCTTCCAGCGAATAGCCGGTCATTGTCGCCCCTTTGGGTAACAACACCCCAACCACTTGACAAAAGCCGCCTGGACTCATCAATTCCGATCCCTCCGTTACCAGCGCTGTGCGTGCCGAGTCGCTGGCGGTACGCCACAGAGCGGCCATCATTGGGCCGACAAAGGCACCCTGCGGACGGTTGACAAGCTGTTCGGCAAACTGCTGCGCTCTGTCTGCGAGATCGGCTGCACAGGTGCTGGTGGAGCGGGTGTCACCCGCGGTACCCGCTTCGACCGCGGCCGACACCGCCCACTCGCCCCCGGCGCACTCGGGACAGTTCCCGGCCGCGGCGGAGCGTAGGTAGCGCGGCGGAGTGGAAAGAAAATCTAGCTGATCTGATGCGACGGCAACCGGTGGCGTCGTCGGTGTTTGAGGTTGCTCGATCGGGCTGTCGGCTAGGTCGCTGCTTGCAGCCTCACTGGGTTCTGCTTCCTCGGCTGCCGCCCCATTGGCCGCAATGACTACTTGGCCCTCGGGTGCTTGGACAGGTTCTGGGAGTGCTGGCTCTGGCAAGGCTTGCTCTGGGAGTGTGGGCTCTGGCTGTGCAGCCACTTCCGGAGTCGGCTGACCGATTGCCTCTTCAGGTGCCGCGGAGTCGAGAGTTGGCGTCTGTGGGGCGTCCTCAACGGTGTCCGTATCTGCGAGAGCGTTTTCCGGAGCAAGGTCGTCGGAATCAGCTTGCGCGGGATCAGCCTGTTCGCGAGAGGCAGCTTCAGAGTCGTCGCTGTTGGATTCGGTTGCCGATCTGGGGAGTGGGTCACCGTCCGCAACGGTCAAAGATGGCGGTGCAGTTTCTCCGTCCGCCGAACGCTCCGGCTCGACATCCTCGATCACACTGGGGACCACTACTGCGGTGGTCGATGAGGCGACCTCTGCAGTCTCTGAGACCGGACCTTCTACCGGTCGTTGCTCGGGCTTAGCGGCCTCCGTGATCGTTTCGCCGTCGGGTTCGGTGGCGACTGTCGGCTTCGATTCGGATGTTGGCTCCACCCTGGTAATCACCGCAGGGGACTCATCGGCTTCAACCCGCACCGGTTGTCGAACGCGCGGTTCCGGGGTGGGCGCATTCACCGCATCGCGCGCCAACTTCACCGAGGCTTTGGTGAACTTAACCCGCATCGGTTCCCAGTCGTCGCCCCGGCTGACCTGCGAAGCGAATCCTAATTCTGGCTTCTTGCCGTCGCGCAGCCGCACGTAGGCGGAAAACATCATGTAGCCAGGCCGGGTGATTTCAAAGTACCACTCGCCAGGGCCGAGTTCATTGATCACGGCGACGCCGCGATCACTGGTGATCGCGGTGACCAAAGGGGCTTCGCCTTCCTGTGATCGCACCGTGACTTCGGCGCCATCGATCGGTTTGCCCTTCTGGTTCTCGACCTGAATTGCGACCGGACTGGCGAAAGCTCGGGTCGCGGCAAAGAGCACCAGTAGAAACAGCGGGGTGGTGGCAGCAAAAACGTGAGGGCGATTCCTGGTTGTCATAGGCCTGATTGTCATCGGTAGAGTGTAAAGGATCGATGGTCTGTGCGGCGACCGGTTGCTGGTAGTCAAGTTCATACGGCGGTCAGATGCGAGACCAGTGCCAGTTGTCGCGACCAGTGTCGGTCGTGATGAGACCGTTGAACAGGGCCAGTGCCGCCAGGTCCAGTGCCGCTAGGGTCAGTGCCGCTAGGACCAGTGCCGCTACGGCCAGTTGAGCTCCAGGACCCGCGCGATCCGTGGAGCGAACTCGGTGTTGTCCATCACCCCGGCGAAGCTCTCGGCGCCTGCGCCAAAAGCCAAGACCGGCACCGGTTCGGCGGTGTGCCGAGGGGTTGCCCATCGCAGCGCCAGCGGTTTTTCCTGAGAACCAGACAAGATGGCAAAGCCACCGGTCTCATGGTCGCTGGTCGCCAATACCAAGGTGTCGTTTCGGCTGCCGGCGAAGTCGACCGCAACCTTGGCCACCCGATCCAGTTCCAGCAGTCCACGCAGCACCCAAGAGAAGTTCCGATTGTGGCTACCGCTATCCGGTTCTTCGGTTTCAACAAAAAGAAAAAACGGTTCTTCCGCTGCCGCCAAACTATTGATTGCCCAGTCAACAATCTCGGACAAGCGACCCGGTCGCTCAGCGATCGAATCAGCCGGGTAAATCAGCACCGTCGGGCCATCCACAGTCGGCAACTGAGCAGGATTTTCCAGCACCGAGTATCCGTGGTCGCGAAACGGAATGAGCAGCGACGGCTCACCGTCCGGAATCGGCTCGCGAATCGATTCCTCGCTGGCGTGAGTACCGACTAGGAGATCGAACTTGGAAGCGGCAAGTTGCTCTGCGACTCCAGGGAACTGATAGCGATTTTCTTGATGGGCAGCAAACGCTGCGACCGATGCGTCCCACAGGTAGGAGTCGGTGATCAAGCCGACCTTGTATCCCTGCTGTTTGAGAAATTCGGCGATCGTCGGTAGCGCGTCCCCCTCTTCATCGATCGCCAGGTTGCGGGTGTTGATCTTGTGCCCGGTGGCAATCGAGCTGGCACTGGCGGCCGAGTCGGTGTAGACGTCATCGATTGAAGCATTGGTCTGCCAGCCGGTGACCGGAAAGCGCTCCAAAAATAGCTGCCCGTATGCGCCGTGCTCAGCCAGCCGCGCGGCATAGAGCTGGGAGAAACCCATACCATCGGCCAACAACATCACCACGTTGCGCACCGGTCCGTCGGTTTGCACCGCAGGAAGTGGTTCAGGGGCTGGCTTGACGGTGAAATCCACCACTGCGGTTTGGCTGCGGTCGCCGCCATTGGGGAAGACCACCAGTAGATAGCCGCTCCACTTCAAGGCCCAGTAGGGGATCAACCAAAACAGAATCACGCCAGCGACTAGCAGCGCCAGAATCCATAGTGCGCGTCGTGTCACGAGATGACGTTTTCTTTGGTGTCAGCGATCAGCTGCCGCACTACTGCTTGAAAGTCGCCGGTCTCTCGATAGAGCGCAAGTTGCCGATCCGAACTGGTACCGCGCTCAAGGATGGTCGAGACGTGGTCGATCTCGGCGCGGATGTTGAGCGGGTCGACCACATCGTCGACAAACTGCAGAACCTCTTGCATTAACAAACGGGTAGCGACCTGTTCACGCCGTCCGAAGTCCACCATTTTGCCCTCGAGACCAAAGCGCACCGCGCGCCATTTGTTCTCCTGGAGGAGATGGTTGGGGTAACGACGCCAGGATCGATTGCTCATCCTCAGGGTGATCAACTTGGCGACGATCGCCAGAGTCATTGCGGCGACTGCGATCGCGTCGTCAATTCGGGTACAAATATCGTAGACCCGGAACTCGATGGTGGGAAAGACTGGGTGAGGCCGAATATCCCACCAAATCTTGGTGGGATCATCGATACAGCCAGTCTCCACCATGATCTCCAGGAAGCGCTGGTATTCCGACCAAGATGCGAATTCCGGAGGGGGCCCAGTACGCGGTAGGTTTTCAAACACGATCGAACGATAGGACTTGATTCCGGTGTCACGGCCAAACCAAAACGGTGAGCTGGTGGTCAGCGCCAAAAGGTGCGGCAGGAAGTACCGGGCTTGGTCCATGACGTCGATCCGCAGGTCACGGTCTTCAATGCCGATGTGGATGTGCATGCCATAGATCAACATCCGCCGGGCGACATCCGCCAGAGCTTCCTGATGCTTGGAGTAGCGCTCTTTCTCGGTCACCGACTGATCGGTCCACTTAGAGAAGGGATGAGTACTGGCGGCAACAATCGCTAGACCATTGTTCTCGGCGATCTCAATCACCGAGCGCCGCAACCGGGTGAGATCCGAGCGCAGCTCCTGAATCGATCGGCACACATGACTGCCAATCTCCACTTGCGACTGCAACATCTCCGGCTTGATCTGCTCCTGCAGCACCGGCTGCGCCTTCTCCAAGAACAGCTCAATCGAAGAACTCAACTCCCCGGTCTCCGGGTCGATCAGTTGGTACTCCTCTTCGATACCAAGTGTGAACTCTGGCAGTTTCAAGGCCTCACCCTCCTTCTCACAGGCCCCGACAGCGTTTGCTGCCGGTCATGGTCAAGATTGGAATTCTGTTTCAAATCACTGCGATCCTCGTTCGATAGCTGAAACTAGTCTAGCCTCGCTCGCCAACTGTTGCACGATTTGAGACCGCCACCCAGCTCACTACGAAGCAATCTGTCGCAGGCTACGTTCTGCCGCTTCGTAGTCTCCAAGATGAGCGCGCATCAGGCTCTTCCAGAGTTTTCCGTGATTGGGAACGAAGAAATGTAGCAGTTCGTGGACGACAACGTAGTCCCAGAGTTTGGGGTCCAGGTGCAACAATTCGGCGTTGAAGTTGAGATGACCATTGGTGGAGCAGGAAGCCCACTTATGGGTCATCGGTCGAACCCCTAGCCAGACGATCTCCACCTCCAGTCGCTGCGCCCAGTGGCGGACGCGGCCCTTGAACACCTTCTTCGTCTCCTCTGTGGTCACTCGTCTTGGGGCCCTTCAGCTCGGTTCAGCAGGCTGAACAAACCGTCGACCAGCGTGGTGACATGCTCTACCTCATCGCATTCGGCCAGCAGGCTGAACGTCACCGCCCTGCGCAGTTCGCGCAGCGCTTTTTCACTCTTCTTCCAGTTGGCGTGGGTGGTGAAGGCGTGCCCGATATCCCGGCTCACGTGCTCGGCGTTGTCGATTTGGGCATCCAGCAGGGTTCGATAGACAAAGTAGGTGAGTCCGTCGAAGTTCTTTTCAGCCTGCCCTTTCTTGCGGGCTTCGTTCTTGTCGAGTTCGCTCAGCAGCTCATTCAAAGCCTCCGTGGTACTCGCTTGACGGCTCTCGAAGCTCTCGCGCACCGCTTGGGCGCGATCAGCCATGGCAATCAGGTAGGGGTCTTCGCTCTCTTGCTCAGCCAGCTTGTCGATGCTCTTGATCAGATTGATTACCTTGCTGGTATCACTGGTGTCTTTGTTCTTGATCAGTTTGATGGTCTCAGCGTTGATTTCGACGAACTCGGCGACCCGCTCTACGCCATAGCTGCCGACTTGTTCTTGAACTAGCTGGTTGGTTTTTCGCTGGAACTCACGATCCACATCGATCCTCTTGGCGTAGGCCTTACGCACCACACTGTAGATAGCTGAAATCGTCGCGTAGTCATTGATGAAGGGTCGCAGGAAGGCATCCGGCGAAATGATTTCGTAGAGCATCTCGATTTCTTTGTATTCCTTGAACAATGTCTTGCGCCGTTCGGGATCGCGGAAGTGCTCGAACAGACTGTCGAGATCCTTGTCGTCGAACCTGCGTTCGATCAGGCTCAGATACTCAGGGACCTTGGACTCCATCTTGTTCTGGAACAAGACCTTCAGCAGGTTGAGATCCTTGACAATGGCGTTCACCTCATCACTGTCAAAGGCCAGGGCTTTCTCCAGCTTGTCGAAGATGCCGACGAAATCGAGCACCAAACCGTGCGGTTTCACCATCCCTCTGGCCTCATTCTCGTAAGGTCGGTTCACCCGGGCGATCGCCTGCAAAAGGGTGTGGTCGCGCATCGGTTTGTCGAGATACATCGCATAGAGCGTCGGCGCGTCAAAACCGGTGAGCAGCTTCTCGGTGACGATCAAGATCTTGGGTAGTTGATCCAGCTTGCAGAAGCTCTTGCGAATCTGGCGTTCACTCTTCTTGTTGAGGTGGAAGTCCTTGAGCAGCTTGGAATCGTTGTTGTTGCCGGTGTAGACCACCTTGGAAAACTCCGTTGGCACACCTTGTCTCCTGAATATCGCATCAAGGGCGTGCTTGTAGCGAGCGCACGCCTCGCGGTCGACGGCCACCAGGAAGGCCTTGTAGCCCAGAGGTTCAACGTTCTCTCGGTAGTGGTCAGCGACATATTGTGCCACTTTTTCGATTCGATCCCCCCCCTTGAGGAAGTTTTTCAGATTCACCGCTCGATCGAGGATCTTGTTCAATTCCTCGATGTTGGCTACACCCTCGGCTTCAGCCAGGGAAAGGAATTCCTTGTGCAGCAACTCGTGCGGCACCCGCATCTCGTTGGGCGCTAGGTTGTAGTAGAGGGGTAGGGTAGTGCCATCTTCGATACTGTCGGCGATCGAATACTTGTGCAGGTAGCCGGCGTCGTCTTCGCAACCGAAAGTCTTGAAGGTCCCTTTGCCGTAGGCCGTCTTGTCCACCGGGGTGCCAGTAAAGCCCAGGTAGCTGGCGTTGGGCAGACCTGCCATCAGGAAGTTGCCCAGGTCGCCGCCGGTAGTGCGGTGCGCTTCGTCGATCAGCACGTAGATATTGGAACGCGTGTTGAGATCCGCCGGCATGTCGCGAAACTTGTGGATCATGGTGACGATGATGCCTCGGTAGTCGTCCTTGAGCAGTTGGTTCAGACGGTCGATGCTGCTGGCGTGCGCCAGAGAGCCGAGCCCCAACGAGGCCAGGTTCTTGAGCATTTGGTCTTCCAACTCGTTGCGATCAATCATCAGCAGAATGGTCGGCTTGTCCGCCTGGGGTGCGCGAAATAGCAGCTCCGCTGCCTTGATCATGGTGTAGGTCTTGCCGCTGCCTTGGGTGTGCCACACCAGGCCGCGCTTGCGGTTCTGGTCGAGGGCCCGATCCACCACTTTCTTCACCGCCCCGACCTGATGCTGGCGCAAGATGTACTTATGCAGCTCCTCGTCTTTCTCGGCGAATAGAATGAACTCTTTCAAGAAGGCGAGCACCTGCGGGATTGCACAGAAGCTCTTGACCTTGGCCTCCAACTGACCGACTTGGTCGTGCTTCCAGTTGAAGATGTTGCGCCGTACCGTGTTCCAGCTCACCCCGTACGAGAAACCGATGGCGTCGGTGGCGGTAAAAAGCTGCTCGGGCACGAACAGCTCCGGCGTCTCATCGTGATAGCGGCGAATCTGATCGATCCCCAGGGCGACTCCTTCATCCTTGCTGGCGTTCTTGCACTCGATCACCAGCACCGGGATGCCGTTGATCAGAAAGACCACATCCTCCCGCGTGCGGTATTGGCCGTTGTCAAATACCCACTCCTCGGTGACTTCATAGACGTTGTTGGTTGGTTCGTCATAGTCGATCAAGATCAGGTCGCGCTCTCGTTTCTCCTCGTGATCGAAGAACTTGCCCCGGTTACGCAGGTACTCAACGAACTCCCGGTTGCCGTAGATGTCGGCGTGGAGGTGCCGGAACTTTCCGGGTAGCGCCTGCTGGTCCTCCGTGTAGCGCGGATTGAACTCCCGCACCTTGGTGTCTAGAAGCTCGGCGAAGAATAGGGACTGTCCGCGCCTTTGCTCGGCCTGCTCACGGGAGACTAAAGTCCAACCAACGTTTTGCGCATACGCCAGTATTCTCGCTTGGACGGTCTTGTTCTCTCCTGGCTTCATGTCAATAAACGGTGCGAGGAATCAATAACCAGAAAAAGAATCTTCAATCTTGAAATGGAAAAACTCGATAGCGAAGCACGGTGATTGTCCGCGTCCTTTGATCGAGGCAAGCAGACTGGAAAGTCCGTTCTCCATTGGTTTCCCGTTGGTCCCAACAATCAATTCGCGGCATCGTTGTCCCTGCTCGATGGAGCGAGGCCCGATAGCTTGCTCGGTGAGCCAGAGCACTGCTTTTGGGTGTGCGTTCCACGCCATCATGATCGGCTCCGCGAAACACTCCGCCTCCTCTTTGCTTCCGGGGCTATGAAGGTTGGGCGGAAGCTCGGGCAGTTGGCCGTGACCCTATAAGTAGGCCTCGGTATGTTCGTTTTGCTCGCGTGCGATAACCAAGGCGGATTCGACGCCTTTTACATCTTCCGCTAGAAACCGCTCCAGCACTCGCCCCCAGGCGAACACCGTGTTCCAGGCACATTCATCGAACCGCTCGAACAACCTACCTGCGTCATCCAGCTGGCCCCCGGCCAGGTAACCCGCAAGGAGCAAATAGCGAACCCCTTGATTGTCATTGGGATTCAACTCCAGTATCGCCTCCCACTCGGAGGCGGCCTCCTCAAGGTGGCCGGCAAGGTTCAAGGACTCAGCCAGCCGCTCCCGCGCCCGCATATACGGACGCGTCTCGTGGACCCCCCAAAACGCCCCGGCAAACTCCTTGAAAGCCTTGCTGCCGAGGCGCTTTCGACCGATCGCCACCACCCGTCGTAACACCTCAATTTCATCCGCCTCACTGATCGGCAAGTACTCCAGCAACACCAGCATCGCGTCCACATTCCCGGGGTCCAGCTCCAGGCACTGCACGATCAACTCGAATTGATCCTCCTCCGAGTCTGCCTCCATGGCGTCGTAGAAGAGTTGCTGCGATCTGCCGGCGTTGGAGCTGCTGTCATCCTTCAGTTCTCGGTCCAGCATCTGTACCAATTCTTTGCCATCGAAAAGAGGCTCGGTGTCATCTTCGGTCGCACCATTGGCTCCGTTTACCAGTGTGAGATATTTCTTGTCCATGTTCTTTGTTTCTCTCCGTTGTGTTCCTTTTCCGTCCATGCCGCCGGTTCAACAACTAGGCCAATCCGTACATGTTTCGAGACACGATCAAGGCGCTCCCTCAGTCGGAGAGGACGGAGTATCGGGAGTTGGTGGCTTGAACGACTTCACGATTAGTGGACGCCCCGGACCCGGATTCAGAAAGGAACACTCGAACCGCTCTCGCACTTCTACACCACTTACATCGACCACCACTCGATACTCCCCCGGTTCCATCCTCCAGGCAGGGTTCTGGCGACGAGGGTATTGATAGCTATCGTTGTTGAACAGGTAGCAGTGCTCATCCTCCGGTTCTTTCACGACGAGGTTAATCTGCCTGCCTTCGTTTATTCCCAGATTGACAGCGAGAGCGGGTGTCTCCCCCAACGGAATGCTTGGCGGTTGTGGTGAATCAGACCATCGAGCATCCAAAGAAGGTAAGCCACTGGCTCCGGGACCTTTACACAGAAAATGAGCGCGGACCCCCTTTGCAATCGCGCTTTCGGCAGTGCTTTCGGGGGCGTTGATTAGGCGCATGCACAACACGTCAGCTAGGAAGCCGAAAGTGACACGCTCGACGTGAAACGCTTGATCCCCGTTAAGCTGGACTCGCGGAACGGCAGAGGCATCTTCACCCATTGTCTGCCGCTGTGAGTTCACAGATGAGCCGAGATTCAGATCTCCCGCGACTCGAAGCCCGCCAGTAACAGCCAATGCAGGCGAATAGTCCGAACCACCCGCGACCTCTTGTGGAATTGGCGCCTCTCCAACTCCCCCCCCCGTTCTCTCGCGAAAAAATGGAATCAACCAAAGTAAGCAGGCTGCAATCGCCACAACCACGGCTAACACCAAACAAACCTTGGCGGCGCAATAAAGCCCATCGACGAACTGCGAATAGGAGACCACCGCAGCTATCAAGAGTGAACCCGCGATCCTAAAAAGAACCTTGACCGAACTTGGCATACTCTGGATTCTACTCTCTTGATCTCAGCCTGGCGCCAAGTGGGTAGTCACCGAAAGTTCTAGGTCGTGCACCCGCGTCTTCGCGGTCATCAGTTGGTGGAGGAGGGTGCGGAAGAGGTCTTGGAGCGCCTTACGTTTGTTCTCGGCGGAATCGATTTTCAACTGGCTCGCATCGAGCGTGTCCGCGATTTGGTCTTGCTCGTCCCGGCTCGCAACAACGGTAGTCAAAGCGTTGACTGCGCTCTTGTTGAACTTCGCGTTGATCGCGTAGGTTTGGAGCTTCACGAAATGTCCCGCTTCTCGGAGATGGTTTAAGTAATAGAAAAGGTAGCGCCCGTTAATCTCGGGATTCGGCCGGATCCGGAGAATAAACGAAGAATGAACCCATTCCCCGTCGAGGTCGAAAAAGGAGGTTTTGCCAACGTGAAATTTGCTTCCGCTTCTCCAATTAAAAAGAAGGTCTCCTTTGCGAAGGATTGTTGCGCGATGACGCTTCGTTGTGAGCTCGAAGTAGTTTACTTTCTCCAGCTCAAATCCGCCTCCCAACGTCAGGTTTTTGTTGGTTAGGATTCGAGTTCCGATCGGAGCCAGATTGTTGGCTACTGCCGCCTGAATCCCGTAGACAACCTCGCCCGCTTGCTCCAGCTCCACCACCTCCCAGCTTTCAGGAATCGGGCCGATTTCGGTTTGTTTTTGGGGTTCGTTGCGCAGGCCTTTGGTGAAGAGCTTGTGCATGAGGGCCTTTTTCAGCTCGGTAGTGGTCTGAATGATCCGCTCCTGCGCTTCGATCGCCCGCTGCACCGTCGAAAGGATGTGGGCGATCTTCTTCTGCTCGGGGAGTGGGGGGAGTGATAAACGGAACTCCTTTAGTGATGGCCAAGAAGTCCGCGGATGTTGGACGCCGGAAGTTGTCGATTTTGCGTAGTCGATGAATTCATCGCTGTGGACCAAGTACTTCAGGAAACTCGAGTCGCCCGTGTTTTCGGCGCGAAAGACGAGGATGTCTGTTGAACAGATTCCATCGAAACTGGCTTGTGCTCCTTTTCTCAAATATGGCCGTAGCTTGCCGAATAGAATGTCTCCGATCTTGAATGCAGTCTTCGAAGACTTGATGTCGCTTTCGGTTCCCCAGCCGACGAAAGTTGGAAATCCTTGCGCCAAGTGTCCCAAGCCGACGTAGGGAGTGTCGCCGCCTTCGACTGGCTTGTAGGAGTCCTTCACGCGATCGCACACATCAGCGAACTGGCAGTTTTTCCAAGCAGCCGGGAGAGGTTCGATCAACAGATTCGCGTCACTCATATTCCGATCTTCTCCAGAATCTCGCTCAAGGCCTTGTCTGTCTCTCGTGCCGGGGGGCGAGTTTTCCAATCCGCCTTGTGGGGGACAGGAATGTCCGCGTTCTGTTTCGCGCTCATTCCAGCCCCCTTTCCTCGTCCACCCGCTTCAACCGGGTGCGGCCTTTTTCGGTGAGCCGGTACTTCTGGAGGCGGCTGGTGGGTTTGTCGGGGATGGTTGGCTCGATGGTTTGATCTGCCACGAGCACGCGGATGACCTTGTTCAACTGGCCGGAGATGGCTTTTTGTCCCATGGCCTCCGAAAGCTGGGCTTTCCCCAGTGGGTTGCTGGCGAGTTGCCGGAGAATCCGGATTTCCATCGACTCTGGCTGCGACTCTGGCTGTGACTCTGGCTGTGACTCTGGCTGAGCCCGACTTAGTCCGGACTTGGCCCCGTCTGATCTTTGGATCGTCGTCACGAAGCCATCGGTGAGGGTGAACTCGGGTTCGGGCAGGCCCGCGGCAACGCATTTCCGGATCATGTCGCGAGTGCCGGTGCCCATGCGCTCGATGTATTTGGTGAGGTAGAGCGGTTCGGCGAGCAGCGGGTTACCGGGAATGGAACTGTGAGGCTGGCGCAGCTTGTCTAGGGTGAGCGCTGCGGGGAGAGTGCCGGGATTCCAGACCTCCAGCCGGTCTGTGAAGAGCATGACCTGGACGCTGCCATTGCTGTTGTAGTCGCGGTGGGCGACGGCGTTGACAATGGCTTCGGCGACCACATCACGCGGAATTTCGTATTCGACGGGCGCCTGCGGTCCTTGCACCCGGGTGCCGACGCTGAGGTTGATCTTGGACATCACGAAGTCGATAGCCTGATCCACCAGCTCGAAGGCAGTGCCCTTGTAGACCTGGTGGGAGGGAATGGGCTTGGCGGAAGGGGAAAGTTGCGCGCCTTGCGGGCGCGGGGCACGAAGCGGGCGATGTGCTCTGGATCGAGGTCGTCGAGGGAGGCCTTGCGAGCCGCGCGGGCGTCCCAAGGGGCACGGTTGAGACTACCGGTTTCCTCAAGGTAGTCGACGAGACTGGCATAGACGTCGGGCAGCAGGTCCGTGGATTGCTGGAAGCGTCGGCGCACGAGTTGGTTGCCAACTTCACGAACCAGCGTCTGCATTTCCGGGTGCTTGTTTTCGTCACTAGCGCCTTTGACGAAGATCAGTCGGGTCTTGCCGAGGTCGGTGGCATGGTTGAACTCTCGGTGGGTAGGCGAGAGCCCGTCCGGGTTCTCCCATCCATACTCATCGCCGAACAGGCCGAGGTAAACATCGCACTTTGCGACTTGATCGAGGTAGACCTCGTCTGGCTGACGGTCTGAAGCCGGAACATCGCGCTCAAACAAGAATGCCTCGAAGAAACGTCGTAGCAACGGATCGTTGGAGAGATACTCTGCCAGTGCTTTCCGCTCTTCGGCGAACTCCTTCTGCACACTGCTGATGAAGATCTTCATGCGGTGATACCGATCTTTTCCAGAATCTTCCGCAGGTCCTTGTCGGTCTTCTGGGCCTCGCCCTCAATCGCATTCAGTTCCGCGACGATCTCCACAATCGGCCGATAGGTCTCGGCGTCGGCTGTGTGGATGTAGCGGCTGGGGGATATGTTGTAGTCGGTTTTTTTCAGCTTTGCATGATCGACGATGCGGCTGAGTTTTTCTTCTTCCTTCCAGTTGGCGAGGACATCGGCGATGCGGTCGATCCCCTCGGGCGGGAGGAAGTTCTTGGGGTCTCCCTTTTTGAAGACCTGACTGGCGTTGACGAGCAGGACCTTACCTGCCCGAGTCTTGGGCTTGTCCCGGTTGAGAAAGAGGACGATGCCCGGGGCGGGAGTGTTGTAGAACAGGTTCTCGGGCAGGTAGAGGACGCTCTCGATGAGGTCGTGGTCGACGAACCACTGGCGGACGGTTTTTCCTTGTCGGTATTCGCATTACCCGAACCGCGGGAGGCGGCGCCGGTGTCGAGCACCACGGCGGCGCGGCCCTCGGGCTTGAGGCTGGCGTGTATGTGTTGCACCCATCCCCAGTCGGCCGAGGATTTACCAGGGAAGCCGGCCCCGGCGGGGAAGCGGTCTAGTTCGTCAGCGTCGTAGTCTTTCTCAGAGTACTCCTTCTGGTTCCACATCGGGTTGGCGACTACGCGGTCGAAGGTGCGCAGTTTGCCGCGCCTGCGGAACTTGGGATTCTTGAAGGTGTCGCCGATCTCGATCTGACCCTCCATGTCGTGGATGATCATGTTCATGTTGGCCATGGCCCAGGTTTCGGGGATGTATTCTTGCCCGTAGAGTTTGAGCGGGGCGAAAGTACGCTTCTTCTGGCCCTTGGTCTTCGATTCCATGGCGATCTCGCACTTGATAAGCAGACCGCCGGAACCGCAGCATGGGTCGTAGATATCCATGCCGGGCTCGGGAGCCAGCACCTTAGCCATGATCTCGCCGACTTCGGGTGGGGTATAGAACTCGCCGGCGCTCCTGCCGCTGCCTTCAGCAAATTTGCGGATCAAGTATTCGTAGCTCTTGCCGATGATGTCGGCTTCCACGTCGTCGAGTCCCAGGCGCTTGGTGCTGATGGCCTCGATGAGGTTGGAGAGGCGGTCGTCGTCGAGATCACGCTGGCCGTGGGTAGTGGCGTTGAAGTCAACGCGGTCGATGATGCCCTGCAGCAGCGGGTTTTGCTTGGCAATCGCCCGCATGTGGCTGGTGACGCCTTCGCCGATCTTGTCTGAGAGCTTACGGATGACCGACCAAACGGGCTGCTCAGGGTCCTTCGGTACCAGTGGCAGATAAAAGCGGACCAGCTTGTGGTCGGCTTTGGCGAGTAGGAAGGCCTTGTCGCGCGAACCGACCTCGGCGGCGATGCGGTTTATCTCGTCGTCAAAAACGTCGCACAGGCGCTTGGTGAAGACAAGCGGCAGGATGTAGTCCTTGTACTTGGGCGCGTCCTTAGCCCCGCGGATAGAGCAGGCGGCATCCCAGATCCAGGATTCGAGGGATTTGACCTTGTCGCTGCTCTTGCCCATTTCTTTGTTCGCGCTCAGTTGGCCAATTATCTACGCTTTGGCAGTTTGAGATGTGAAGTGGTGCGTCTGCTTAGGCTACCGGAGGAGCGTCAGCTTCTTCCAGCGCCTTGCCGAATCTGGGTCTCCACCAGAGTTCGATCGGTCCCAGCAGGACATACGCCGAGCCAATCACGAACAGGGTGACGGAGGGTTTGGCGAGAATGGCGACGAAGCAGATTGCTGCGAAGGTGAGGAAGCGATTGCTGGATTGGAGCGAGATCTCTTTTCCGGTGCGATAGGGGATGCCGCTGACCATCAGCAGGGCTAGGGTGACTAGGCCGATACCGATGACATAGGCGGGTACGTTGGTTTCGATCCCAGCCTCTTGGAGTGTGCCGGCGAACCAGGCGGTAGTGGCAACCATTCCTGCGGCGGCTGGACTGGGGAGTCCTTGGAAACGATTCTTGTAGCGACCGGCGGAAACGTTGAATCGCGCCAGCCGCAGGCCGGCGCAGACCACGTAGGCAAATGCGACCACCCAGCCGCTCCAGCCCAAATCGCTCAGCTTGCCGAAGTGAAAGGTGAGCAGGGCTGGGGCAACCCCGAAGGACACGGTGTCGGCGACTGAGTCGTACTCCGCTCCGAAGCGGGTTGCGACTCCCTGGGCCCGCGCCACTCGGCCATCCAGCAGGTCACAAGCCATGGCGAGCCAAATTGCGATCACCGCCTGATCGAGGTTGCCCTGGGCGGAACGCACGATGGCGAAGAATCCCGCCGCCAGATTGGCGGTGGTCAGTATGTGAGGGATCAGGGTTACCGGGTTGCGTCGTGGGTGCTCGGATCGATCATTGGGCGTTGCGGGGTCGAACCCAGCTCGCTTGGTGCCCTCAGTACCAGTCCGGTGCGAAATCAAAGTCATGAATCTTGCGCAGGCATTTTCGCCAAAATTGTGCTGCCACCGCGTACCCGTCGTCCTGGGGTGACCAGCGGCTCGGCTTCAGTCGGCAACACCACGTCGGTTCGCGAGCCAAAGCGAATCAAGCCGTAACGTTGGCCGCGCTCTAGCCACTCTCCTACCTGGGGATGGCAGACGATGCGCCGGGCGATCAGTCCGGTAATCTGCACCACCTGAAAGCGCACTCCAGTGTCGGTGGTCAAAGTCATCGCGCAGCGCACATTGTCGGTCAGCGCTCGACGATCGAACGCTGGACGTTTGCGAGTACCGGCTCTCTGGATCGATTCCACCTGACCGCTCAAGGGCACGCGGTTGACGTGGACATTGAAGACCGAAAGGAAGATACCGATGCGCAGCCCCGGGGTACCGTTTTCGTCAACCGTCTCGCTGACCTCGATGATGCGGCCATCGGCTGGGGCGATCACGTCTTTTGGGTCGCCCGGAATGGTTCGCTGCGGATTGCGAAAAAAGGCTAGGAAAAAGACTGCCAACCCGCCGATCAGTAGGCCAAGCCAGCTCCATCCAATCCAGGCAGCTCCTGTGGCCAGTAGTGCGGCCGCGATTGCCGGAATCCAGGCGTCCGGCACGATTCGCGCGGTCGGCCGTTCGCGAAAATGAGGGTTGCCAGGAGAGGCCGGCCGTGAGTCAAGGGTTTGCGACATGGCCGAGGTTCTTAGGGGCGGATCAGTTGTGGATAGAGTGGATGCTGGACGTGGAGCAGCATCATACCGATCTGGGGTGGTAGCGTTAGGAATGATCAGTTCAATTTGGCTCTGATGGAGTTAGGGCGCGTTAACGCTAAATATAGCATCGACAATGAGTGCGAAGTGTATGAAGAATGTGAAGATTATGTCCAATTTGTCGAAGCGTGAGAATATCCGACGAAACCCCTTCAAGCGACGAAACAAGCGCTCGACTTCATTGCGCTTCTTGTACATTTCTCGGTCGTATAGCCAAGGTTGTAATCGATTGCTTTTCGGCGCCACAACAGGTGTAAGACCAAGATCGAGCACGAGTTGGCGTGTTTCATTACCTTCATACGCTCGGTCCATAATCATGTATTTGGCCGATAGGGTTGTTTCTCTCAATAGTTTACGACCCTCTGGCGCGTCAGCAGCATTGCCAGGAGACAGAGAAAAATTCACTGCGGTCCGAGCATCTGCGGCAACCATATGAATCTTTGTAGTCCATCCTCCCCGCGACTTGCCGATCGCCTGTGGACCGTTTTTTTTAGAGCGCCCGTTCCATCAGGGTGTACCTTAACCGCTGTGCTATCGAGTGAAACCGCCTCAACACGGACCTGAATGACTTGCTGGCGTTGCAGTTCACTAAACACTCGATCCAGCACGCCTTTCTTTGCCCAACGGTTCATACGCGTATAGACGGTATGCCAATTACCAAAACGCTTCGGCAGCCCGCGCCACTTACAGCCATGTTCTGCAACGTAAAGTATCGCGTTGAGCACCTGGAGGTTATCTATCGATACATTGCCACGCTGTCGTGGAAGGAAAGGCTCGATTCGGGCAAATTGTTCTATTGTTATTTCCATCCACCGAGTATACATCAACTAGTGTGAACACGCCCTAAACCTGACCGCGGGAGACGCTACGCCAAATACCAATTTCCACAAGATTCGGGACACATCCTCTTCTCAGCTGCCAGGAGTCGGTACATGGTGCGCTCCGAGCACAGATAGCGTTCTTCGTCGAGAAGGGTGGCCACCACGGCCGCCGGTGCAGCGTCGACAAAGCGCGGCCCGTTGAGTAGGTCAAGGACCTGTTGTTTTTCGCTGACTGTCAGTGCCCGAGCTGGAGTCGGTCGAGGCTGCTGAGGCTCGGTTGATCTCGGCCGAAGCCGACGATAGAACGTTGCACGACTGACGCTCAGGCTCCGGCAGGCCGGTGCGATACCGACCCACGGAGCCAGCGTCCTGGCCGCTTTCACGAGTTCTTCTCGCCCTCTGAGGGGATACCCAGCAGCCCGGCTACTTTTCTTTGCACATCGATGATCAGCTGTGCCCTGTGCAATTCGTTCTCAAGCCGAGTCTTCTCCCGCTCTAGTCGAGCAACCTTGCTTTCCAACGGGTGCCTTTTGGGTTTGCGTCCGCGCCTCTTGCCTAGCGCGGCAAGCGATCCCCGTCGCCGAGCTAGGCGCCAGTTAGATAGATGAGATGAGTAGAGACCCTCCCGGCGCAACAGGGACCCGACCTCCTCTCGGCTGGAGCAAGCGTCGGCCTGCTCCAAGATCGCCAGCTTGTACTTTGCCGTAAACCGCCGTCTGGCGGGTCGAGCCTCGATCTCAGGGTCGGGTACCGATTCGGGGGTCGAGGACAAATGCACCGTCTCCCCTCCGGCTCTCTCGTCGCTACGCTCCTCGGTCGCCTTCGGCGAGACGGGAAATATGGGCTGATTCTGAAACATACTGAAACCTCCTTCCGCCCTCTAATTATCAGGGGGCCAAGTGTCTCAGCTACGTTGGCAGATAGGGCCGGAGGTCTGTCCGGGCTCTGTCGGGTAGGATCGCGAGGTTGTTCGAGGTCAGTTCTTTGAGAACCGGTTCTTGGAGGCTTATTCTTTGAGAGCCAGTTCTCTGAGAGCCAGTACCTTGAGAACTAGACCTTGAGAACCAGTATCTTGAGAACCGCGATCCTACGAACCAGTGCCTTGAAGACTTGCACCTTAAAGGCCAGTACTTCAAAGAATCGTACCTGGAAGGCACGACTAAGGTTGGCCCTCGTTGCCTTGTGCTCGGGAGTCTTGGCGGCGTGTCCATGGGGTGGCGAACCCTCTGTTTCCGGGGTTCGCAATGAAGTGGTAGTGGCGACACGCAATGCGCCCACCACCTACTACTTCGATCGTGACGACCAAGCGGCTGGGTTCGAGTACGATCTAGCTCTGGCCTTTGCTGAGGCCAACGGCTGGAACTTGCGGCTGGTGGTCAAACACGAGATCGGTGAGATTCTCGAAGCGGTTGCCAGTGGAGAAGTCGATTTCGCCGCTGCTGGGCTATCCAAAACCGCTGAACGTCAAGATGATTTTCTCGTCGGCCCGACCTACCAAACGGTTGAGGAGAGGGTGGTTTGCGGTCCTGGAGCCAGGGTCAAGGAGGTCGCAGATCTGCAGCAAGCGAAGCTACGCATTATCGGCGATTCGAGCTACCAGGAGACCTTGCAGACGCTCAAGACCGAGCTACCGGGTCTGCGCTGGCGCACCACCAACGCGCTGTCGAATGAGCAGCTCTTGGAGCGTGTTTCAGAGGGCGAACTGCAGTGTACGGTCGCCGACTCGACGATCTTGGCTTTGGGTCGGCGCACCCTGCCGAGGTTGAAATCTCCGTTTGCCATTGGCTCCGGAGTCGAATTGGGATGGTTCATCGCGCCGCAGGCTGAGGACCTGGCACCATTGATGGAGACTTGGTTCTCTGAGATGGCGGAGTCACAACGCCTCGACGCGTTACTCAACAAGTACTACAGTGCTGAAAATCCTTTTTCCTCCTACGACGTGCAAGTGTTTCGAGAACGAGTCGACAGCCGCCTGCCAAGATATGAGCCCACATTTCGCCGAGCGGAAGAAGAGACCGGCCTTGATTGGACCTTGTTGGCCGCAGTCGGATACCAAGAATCGCAATGGCAGCCGGAAGCAGTGAGTCCCACCGGAGTGGTTGGGTTGATGATGTTGACCAAAGCCGCAGCGAGCGATTTACAGATTGAGGATCGCTCTGACCCCGATGCATCGATCCTCGGTGGAGCGCGCTATCTGCGCCGTCAACTGGGTGGAATTCCGAGGTTCATTCGAGGAGAAGACCGCCTGCGCATGGGGCTGGCGTCTTACAACGTTGGCCTGGGCCATTTGCAAGATGCGCGGCGCTTGGCGGTAGAACTCGGGCACAACCCCAACACCTGGCCTGGGGTTGAGTCGGTGTTGCCGTTGCTCTCTCAGCCGCGTTACTACCAAGAATTGCGCTACGGCTACGCCCGGGGCGGCGAACCGGTGATTTATGTCAAACGGGTCAGGAGTTTTCACCGCTTGCTGCAGGAGATCGTTGCCCAGAGACCTCCTGAACCAGAAGTTCCTGAGGACGCTGAGAGTGAAAGAACGGAAACAACGGGAGATGAGAACCCAGGCGTTAAGGCAACGATAGAGGAGACCGTGAGCAAGGTTGTCCCCCCAGAAGTTTCCGCATCTGCCGAGTCGGCCCCTGACGATCCCAACCCCGTCAATTCCACCGACGCCGAATAAGCCAGTGGAATCTTGGTCCAGGAGAAGCTCATGGGTCGGAGTTGTTTCCCACAAAAAAAGAAAGGGCGTGCCACCCGGCCCCCCCTTTCTTTTTTCAACTGAGATCAGTGCTACCTAGATCAGTGCTACCTAGGGAGCGTCGATGCCGAAATGTTCGTAGTTCTTGGCGATAAATGCATGCCATTTTTCTGGGACATCTTCTTCCGTGAAGATCGCCTCCACCGGGCAAGCGTCGATACACAGGCCGCAATCGATGCACTCCTCAGGGTGGATATAAAGCATCTCCCAGTCCTCATCCGTTCCGTAAATGCAATCCACGGGGCAGACATCGACGC
This sequence comes from Candidatus Multivoradales bacterium, assembly GCA_965248055.1. Lineage (GTDB taxonomy): Bacteria > Acidobacteriota > Thermoanaerobaculia > Multivoradales > JAHEKO01 > CBDCXF01. The sequence continues at coordinate 536,155 of CBDFIJ010000004.1, read as the reverse complement.
ACGCCGTGTCTTTCACATCTACACAAGGCTCAGCGATGATATGGGTCATTCCATTCGTTCTCCCTTAGTCCGTCCTTAAGTTGCAGAACCACCCATCCGGCCGTCTGCGATGAGCAGATTATAGCTCAAGATGGCAAGGAGAAAACAATCCTTTGTTATGGCTTCTGAAGGGTTGGAGTTGGTTTAGGTTGACATTTTGCCGCAGCGCGGTATATTTGTCTTTGACTATGCCGCATAGCGGCATTCCGGTCGATTAGACGCTGCCAAAGACAGCCAGTCAAATCGGGGAACGGAACGTATTATGTCCAAAACAACGACAACCACCAAGAACATCACTCGCTATTCCAGTCGCAAGCTCTACGACACCGACGAGAGTCGTTACGTGCTACTAGAAGAGTTGGCGGATTGGATTCGCGAGGGTCAGGAGATTCAAGTTGTCGACAAGCGCTCGGGAGCAGATGTTACCGCTCAGACTTTGACCCAGATCATTCTGGAGGAAGGGCGCAACGGTAAGCCTTTGCCCTCAAGTCTGCTGCACGATCTAGTGCGCCGCGGAGAGCATGTATTGCACAGCGGTGTGGAGCAGGTGCAGGCTGGCGTCGATCGCTTGGTTAACGCTTCGTTCGACAAGGTGGCACCGGTGCGACGTGCACGTGAAGAAATGCAGGAGCTACGTCAACGCCTGAGTGAATTGGAAGATTCAATCCAGTCGCTGACAAAACCGGTAACCAAGAAAAGAACATCCCGAAAGGCGACCCTGGGTGAAGCTGCGGACGCTAAGAGTTAGTTACAAAAACGTCCATACGGAGGACACGACCATGGCAAAGAAGAAGAACATCACCACCGACATCAAAGAATCAGCGCACAAGATTTGGCTAGCGGGCTTGGGCGCGCTGGCGGTTACCGAGGAAGAGGGCAGCAAGCTGTTCACCAACTTAGTGCACAAGGGCGAGAAGTTTGAGGGTCGTCGCAAGGGCGATCTCAAAATGGTCAAAGAGAAGGCCGGCGACGCCATCGACGCCCTGGGCAACCAGTGGGACAAGGTCGAGAGCACCGTGGACCAGAAGGTTGGCAAAGCACTTGACAAGTTGGGCCTGCCCAGCCGCAGCGAGATTCAAAATCTGGTGGCACGGGTCGAAGAGCTGACCGACAAGCTGAATGCGGTTGAGAAGAAACCTGCCCGAAAAACTGCCAAGAAGAGAGCGACCCGCAAGACCGCCTAGGTCTGCTTGGTGTCGCGAACTGACGGCCGGTCGGGGAAGTCCCGGATCGGCCTTGCGCTTGCCGGAGGTGGCCCTGAAGGGGCGGTTTACGAGATCGGTGCGCTCTATGCGGTGAGCGAGGCGATCCCCGACCTCGACCTCAATGCGTTGGACATCTATGTTGGTGTCAGTGCCGGTGCGTTCTTAAGCGCCAACCTCGCTAATGGTTTGACGCCAGCGCAGATGTGCCGGGCGATCGTCAAGAGCGATCCGGGCGAACATCCTTTCGTTCCCACCACATTTCTGACTCCGGCCACGCGTCAGTGGCTGCAAGGTGGCCTGCGTACCCCCAGCCTATTGCTCGACGCAGTGCGTGCTTACCTCACCGATCCCGCTGATGAGTCCCTGCTCGAGTCGCTAACCCGACTGGGGCGAGCGTTGCCGGTGGGATTTTTCGACAACCGACCGATTCGCAACTACTTGGAACGGATCTACTCGATGAAAGGGCGCACCAACGACTTTCGCGCCCTCAAGAGCAAGCTCTTTGTCATTGCCGCCGATCTGGATTCTGGGACGGCGGTGCAGTTTGGGAGTAGAGATTGGGACCACGTGCCGATCTCGATCGCGGTGCAGGCGTCGAGTGCGCTCCCGGGTCTCTATCCTCCGGTTGAGATCGACCATCGACACTACGTGGACGGTGTTCTACTCAAGACCTTGCACGCCTCGGTGGCCTTGGAAGAGGGGGCCAATCTGCTGCTGTGTCTCAATCCAATCGTGCCAGTCGACACCTCGAGAGCCGTAGCCGAAGGGATCATGAAGCGCGGCAAGCTGGTGGATCGCGGGCTGCCGACGGTGATGGCGCAGACCTTCCGCACCTTGATCCACTCGCGCCTGGAAGTGGGCATGGCGACCTACCAAAATCGCTTTGGCGGCGCCGATGTGGTGCTGCTGGAACCCAAGCGCGATGACTACCGGATGTTTTTCACCAATATCTTCAGCTTTTCCTCACGCCGGAGCCTGGCGGACCACGCCTACCGGCGCACCCGGGCCGAACTGCACGATCGCAGTGAAGAACTGGCGCCGATCTTGGCCGAACATGGCGCGCATCTCTCCCAGGAGGCATTGGCATCTACCGATGGCCTATGGGACAAGCCCGACTTGCAAGAACTCGAAACCGATGCCGATCAGCGGCACCCCAAACCCAGTCGCGTCCTGGGTGATCTCAGCAGTGCCCTGGATCGAGTTGACGCGTTGATCGATAACTGACTGTGAAGTTGTCATTCCGGCGGGTATGCCCCCGTTGCGCCCTCTCCTGCATCATCCCGGCAGAAGTGACTTTGAAAGCCGGGAGCGATCTGCTGTCTTTCCTGCATTGGACAGGTTCGGGCCATTGAGATTCTTCGACTCCGGCCTGCGGCCTCCGCTCAGGATGACAAGAACTGGCTCGCCCCACTCCCTCCCAGAGCGGGAATGACCGAGAACAGACAGAGATTTAACCAACGCCCCCTCCTTTCCGTTGCCCCGGCGGGCACGCCCCCCTTTGGTCATCCCGGCGGGGGTGGTTTCGGGGGGCCGGGATCTGTCGGCAATTCAGTCTTGGGTGGATCCACCCTCGAACGACTGAAGCGTTCTGTGCGGCGCCACTCTCAATCGGCGTACAAAGCTACGCTTCAGATTTGGGCAAGGGTCGATCGGATAACTTCCACAGAAAGGTTCCTTCGCGTTCGCGCCGCTGATCTTGGGTCAGGCCACGGTAGCCGCACGGAGGCTTGCGGAACTTTCTAGCCAGCGCCAGGATCGGCCAACCGAAGGGCAGGTAATAGCCGAATAGATCCCAATCGCGTAGCCACCGGTGGAGCCAATTATGTGCTGCCGGCCGCTGGCGGTTACGGTTGTGGCGCACGAACAACCAGGGCCAGCGCCAGGGCATCAATGCCTTGCCACCTTGGGTACGCAGTGTCTCTTTGAGCGAGCGCCAGTGGTAAGGGGCGCGACCGTACTTATCAACCTTTTGATCGAGCAGCCGTTGCATGCGAACCCGAATTTCTTCTGCGACCTGTCTCGCTCGATCGCGATCCAAGTCCTCTGGATCGAAGCCACACTCCTGGGCGATTCGTCGCACGTCGAAACCTTCGCCGACGACGAACACCATGCGGGCTGGCAAGGCCAAATACCACATCCACGGGAAGGTCATCGCCAGAGGCCCGGCGGGAAGCGGCATGAACGGAACCCGCGCCAGGCGCTGCACCAAGCGATCCAGTGGCTTCCAGGTGAAGTTGTAGGGGATCACCCACTCGGCGTTGATGATGTAGATCGGATAGACCGGCGCTGCGTGCTTGGCGGCGAGTAGGACAAAGCTGGAGCTATAGCGCTGGAGTTGGTAGCGACGTTGGAACCCTTTGCCGATCCCAGGAACCCCTTCGGGAAAATAAAGTACCGATTTGCGGTGCTCGAGCAGACGGTCGAAATTGTCGAAGGTCATATCGACCCCACCGCCTCGACGCCAGAAATCATCGATTCCGAAGGGTCGCATCCACCAAGCCTGGGCCAGTTCTTTCTCAAACACCGGGCGTACTAGGTTGTCTTTGCGTAGGCCATTGCGGCGAAACATCAGATAATCAAAGACCATCGCATCCCAAGGAAACGCAGTGCCACTGTGGTTGGCGGCGAGGATGGCTGGACCGTTCTCTGGAAGGCGGTCCGCACCGACCAAGCGTGGACGGAAGTAGCTGTCGAGCAATGGCCCGAAGATGTCGTGCGATAGGTCGCGAAAGTATTCGATGTCGACCGGGTCGTAGGGTGGTTTGGCCGTGTCGGTCATGACCGCTTGAGGGCGGTGAGAAAGCCGAGGACCAGAAATGCGATCCCCAGCCAAGTCGGGCCAGAAAGCCCCAAGAGAACTGCACCGGAGACGATACAGGCGCCAGCAAACATAGTGCCGCGCAGACCAGCCAGAGGGTTCTCCGGGGGTTTTCTAGTCGCCTGCTCCAAAAATCGCATCCCCTCGGTGAGCAGCATCGGGCTCTTGACCAGAACGTCTACCAACTCAGGAGCACCGCGCAATCCCTCCCGGGCGATCCGCATCGGACTGAACTGGTGGATAAAGATTTGGTTGATGTGTCGCTGGGAAACCGAGCGCACGTCGAACTCTTCGTCCAGTTGCCTGCCGACCCCTTCGAAGGTGACCAGAGCCTTGACCATAAGCACCATCTCGACCGGAAAGTAGAGCCGGTGCCAAGCACCTCGGGCGACGCAGGCCAAGATCAGTCGACCGATCGAGAAGTCTGCAAAAGAGGAGCCGCGCTGCCAGCGTCGACAAATTTCCTCGACATCATGACGAAACGCCTGGGCGTCACCGCGCGGAGCCACTTCAGCCATTGCGGTGAGGTAACGGGCGGCCCCTTCGGCGTCTCCCATCACCAGACTGTAGTAGTAGTAGAGCAGCCCGCGCCGCACTTCTTCGTGGAAACGACCGACCATGCCCAGGTCGATGAATCCGACCCGGCCACCCGGCAGAATCATTAAATTGCCCGGGTGCAAATCGGCGTGAAAGAAGCCGTCTTTGTAGAGCATGCGCACGATTGCCTTGGCGCCAAGGTCGATCATCCGCGCGCGCTCCGCCTCGTCCAATGTCGAGGATGCCTCGGGTCCAGGGGTCACGCCATTGAAGAACTCTTGGATCAACAGGTTGCGGGTCGAGAGATCCCTTCGAATAGTGGGGAACACGATGTCTGGTTCATCGCTGAAGTTGGCGGAGAAAGTGTCGGCGTTGTCTGCCTCCAGCCGCAAGTCAACCTCACGCAGGGTGTAGTCACAGAATTCTCGGATCGTCTTCTTGGGTTGCACCCGGGGAACGATCCATTCCAGCAATTGACCGACGATGCGCAGCAGAACGACATCGCGCTGTAAGGTCTCTCTAATGCCGGGTTTGACCAGCTTGAGGACAACTTCTTCGCCCTCGATCGTCGTGGCCCGGTGGATTTGTCCGATCGAGGCCGAGCCCAGCGGCTCCGGGTGAATCGACGAGAAGACGTCCTCTGTGGGCCTGCCGATCTCAGCGGTTACTAGTTCCAGGAAGCGGTCAAAGGGCAGTGCCGGGAGACGAGCCAAGAGCTGTTGCAACTCGTTGGTGATGACCGGCGGTAGGAGATCCTGTCGAAGACTCAAGATCTGGCCGAGCTTGATGTAGGTGGTGCCGAGAAGCTCGAGGCGCTTGCGCAGTTGTACCGGAAAAGGCTCGGCGCGCAATTCGCTATCAACTAGCCACCCCGCGGGCAAAGCCACGCCGCGCAGCAGCAGATGATGAAAGGTGTTGCGCCGCTCAACGCCGGCGTCCCGGGCGTAAGCAACGATACCGCCGAACAAGAGACCGAGAAAATGCCGCTGGGTGGTCAGTAGCCGACGCAACAGACCGGGGGTCTTTTGCTCTCTGAAGAGATCGTACCCCCCGGTAGGGTCCGATCCCGGCATCGACGCTGGCCCGGTCGGCTGCTCGGGTGCAGCTTGGGCGTCAGGCACCGGCTGGCGCTCCGATACCGCAGACATCGGCACCATCAGCGGTTGCGGCCATAACGTTCGTGGCTGGAAACCCAGTCCAATGAGGAGATTGCCGAGGCCAGTGAAATCTCGCCAGCCAAGGCGACCGCGGTGACGATTTCGGCGAATTTGCGGACCTTGCCTTTGCCATAGCAGTCCATTACTTCCAGGCACTCGCGCTGGGTGGGCAGACCGGTGCCGCCGCCGTAGGTGGCGACGATCAAAGAAGGAATGGTCAGCGAGACGTACAGATCACCCGACTCGAGGAGTTCAGAGTAAAAGATCGCTGCCGACGACTCGGAAACGTTGGCGACATCCTGGCCGGTGGCGATAAACATGGCGGTGATGGCGTTGGGAGAATGACAACCGTTGTTGTTAGCGCCCGACAAGAAGGCACCGACGTTGGCCACTTGGGAGTGATACTGCAACGATTCCGGCCGGACTCGCATGTGTTGGGCCAACACTTCGCGATCCAAGGTTGCTTCCGCCACCACTCGCTTACCCCGGGTGCGCATCACGTTGACCTGCGAGGCTTTCTTGTCCGTCGCCAGATTGGACTCCAAGTAGAAACGTCGAATCTCGTCGTGGTTATCCAGGATCCACGAACAGGCGGCAAAGGTGGCCCGGCCAACCATGTTCTGCCCGGCGGCGTCTCCGGTGGTGAAGTTAAACCGCAGGTAGGCAAAGCGAGCGGCCAAAAAGGTCTCAATCGAAACCAGCTTGGCGATGCTCGAAGTGTTTTCTGCCTCAGTTCGGATGCGGTCGATGTTCTGGTAAACCCAATCGCGAAACCCGCGCGCCTCGCGGGCCGAGTCAAAAACGAAGACCGGAGCCCGTTGCATCGAATCGTCGACCACCGTGGCGATGCAGCCTCCGGACAGGTTGAGTGCCTTGATCCCCCGGTTGTAGGAAGCAACCAGAGTGCCCTCGGTGGTTGCCAAGGGCACCAGGAAGTCGCCGTCAGCGTGCTCGCCGTGCACCGTCAACGGTCCAGCGAAACCCAGTGGTACCTGCGCCACCCCGGTGAAGTTTTCGATGTTGCCTTGAGTCACCCCAGGGTCGAACGAATACTGCCCCAAGTGCTCCAGGTTCGCACCCGAGGTTTTCTTGATGAACTCCTGACGGGAACTGATCGCCTGGTGGCTGTAGTCATCATCCTGGTCATAGGGCACGCTGACTCGATGAACTCTCTCGGCAATTGCGTCGCGGACCTCAAACTTCAGTTTTCCAAATGGTTCGGCAAGGAAGTGAAAGGCGAGGTTGTGGCGTCCTTCCTTCAGAGTGAGATCGCTAATTTCGATTTCGGCCAAACTTCCGAGCGGGAAAGCAAAGGGTTGCTCTGTGGAAATTGCCCCTACAGAGACCTGCTGCTCGCCCTGACGCAGGGTGATTCGATCACCGTCCACAGACTCCCCATTGATTTTGATCCCTTCGACTCCGGTGAGCTGGGCGTCGCTGAGTCGGTTTTTCAGCTGGAAAACGACGTTGGCATTCTTGTTTTCCAGGGTGCCGAAGGTATAGAGCTGTTTGAGAATGAGAGAGGGGATTTTCATCAAGTCGACCTCCGATCGCCTAGAAACGGATAACTTCCTACGCCCGGGTAGCTTAGCGGGTTCCAAGCCGGGTCGCACAGCTTGCTCATTGCGATCGTTGAGCTGATCCGGGTGCCGATACTCGTCGAATCGCTTCTTGTAGCGGCACACGGCCCCTGGTAGCGTCGGGTGTCCGTCGCCAGCAACCGTGATGGCCCCCCAAATTATGAAATATCGTCGTTCGAAAAATCTAACCGTCTTGGGTATGCAGTGGGGAGACGAAGGCAAGGGCAAGATTGTTGATCTGCTGTGTCCCAGTTTTGACGCTGTGGTGCGTTATCAGGGTGGAAACAACGCCGGGCACACGGTCAAATTTGAAGACCAGCACTTCGTTTTGCACTTGATTCCCAGCGGCATTCTGCACTCCGAAACAACCTGCATCTTGGGCAGTGGCGTGGTGGTCGACCCCGAGGCGTTCCTGGGTGAAGTCGAAGGACTGCGCGAGCGCGGAGTCGAGTCGCACGGGCGGCTGTTTATTTCCGATCGGGCGACCGTGGTGCTGAATCTTCATCGACATCTAGACGTTGCTCGCGAAGCAGCCCGCAAGAACCAAATTGGTACCACCGCTCGGGGCATCGGCCCGGCCTATGAAAGCCGAGCGTCTCGTTCGGGAATCGCTTTCTGGGAGTTGTGGTCCGAGGGTATTGAAGACCGGCTACGGGCTCTGTGGCAGAGGGCCAATCACGAGACGGGAGAAGAGTCCGGGTCGTTCTCCGGGTTGATGGAAACCGCCGAGATCTGGCGCGAAACGCTGTCTGGCTACGTTGCGGATACCACCGCGATGCTGCACGGCTTGGTACGCCAGCGCAAACGCATTCTGTTTGAAGGAGCCCAAGGAGCGCTGCTCGATTGTGGACTCGGCACCTATCCGTTTGTTACCAGCTCCAGCGCTACCGCTGGCGGTGTCTCAGCCGGCACCGGCGTACCGCCACGGGAAACCACCAACGTTCTCGGAGTGACCAAGGCCTACACCAGCAGAGTTGGCGAGGGACCGTTCCCGAGTGAGCTGTTGGACGCGTTCGGCGAACACCTGCGCGAGCGCGGCAATGAGGTTGGTACCACTACCGGTCGTCCCCGGCGTTGCGGTTGGATTGACTTGGTAGCGCTGCGCTACGCCCAGGAAATCAACGGATGTGGCGCGATCGCCCTGACCAAGATGGACGTGCTCGACGAATTGGCTGAGATCCCGGTCTGCGTTGCCTATGACATCAACGGGGTCCGGGTGGAGTCGTTTCCGGCGTCGATCGAGGACCTCGCCGCAGCGCGCCCGGTGCTTGAGGTTTGCCCTGGATGGCAAACCAACACCGTCGGCGTCACCGATTTTCATCGACTGCCCGAGAACGCGCGGCGTTACGTGGAGTACCTGGAAACCGCACTGGCAACCCCAATTGCCATTGTCTCCACCGGTCCGCAGCGCGAAGAGACCATCCAACGTCCTGACTTGCTCAGCTAGCCACGAGTCTTGGCTAGACAGAGCGGCGGGGAGCAGACTTGGGCGACCTCACCTAGAAAGTGAAATCAATGCCCGCCACTACCTTGGGTTCGCGATCACCGTCTGCCGTACTGACCCAGTTGGTCGATCACCACGACTGCCTTCGCGATCAAGTGACTGAAAGAAAGCCCGGCGACAATTTCGTTGAAAGCCTCGTTGGTGAGGTTGGTGCCGAAAACCACAGCTATCGAGCGACGATAGAGCGAATCGCGTCCGGGCTTGACCTCCAGCAGAGGCCTTCTGCCGGGAAGATAGAACTTTGCCAAGACGTAGCCGTTGAAAGCTGGGTCTGAGGCTTTTTCAGCGAGCGCGGTACCTTCCACATCGAAGGTCGCCGCGAGTGCCGCTGCGAAAGCGGTGGAGGTTGACCGCGAGTTGCTCAGGTGAGCGGTGATCGACTGAAACAGAACATCGTCGATGGTGTTAGGAAACAGGGTTAGTCTCGCGACACTATCGCTACGCACAGCGAGACGGGCCGAACCAAGGTAAAGCGGCTGGGGGTCGTTCTCAGCACTTAGGCGTCGCCAACGCAGCGGGATTGCATTTTCCTCGGTCTCGACCACCGGCGCGTTGTTTCCCGCAGCGCTGAATCCCACCACTCCCAGCATCCCAGAGAAAGGGTTCACCTGCTGTTCTTGACTGGTGGTCAAACGAGCCTGCATCGGCACTTCTCGTTCCGAGAACACCAGCACTGTGAGGTGCTGAACGCCCAACAGGTAAGGCGTGTTCTTACGGTTGAATAACAACACCGGTTGCCGAGCGCGGAGCGGCTCGTCTTCGCCGCCCACCAGTTGAACCACGAAATCCGGGAGCTCGTCGCGATAACTGCCGCCGAATAGCGTTTGCAGCAATTCGACCCCCGGGAATACAAGGACCGCTGATTTCCACGCAAGTTGCGTCGATTAGGTCGAGCAAGGCCCGCGTCCGAACCGAACTTCCATGCACCGGCATGGCATCGAAATAACTGGATGGGGCTTCTGGGTCGAGGTCAATCTGAGCAGAAATCGCACCTGGCGTTGCCACAGCGATTGAGCCAAAAGTCGACAAACAACTCAGACTGCGGAGGGACAGTATGGTTCGGCGCATACGTCAACGACCTCCGAGGGACACAAAGCTGGCCGCAGCGTAGCAGCAGCGGTTACTCCCATTGGAGTCAAGTACTCAAGTATGATCGGGTATGGTATTAAGTTAGTTGCGATGACATATCGAGTCATAAACGCTGTGTTTCATTGACGACCTCGATTGTGCGCACACACTTGCATCCTGCCTTTGTTCGAATGATCTTCAGAAATTATGGGGCGGACCGAGGCGATCTATCTCGACCGTTGACGAACTGGCTGTGGCTGGTCCTTTTGTTGGTTCTCTTTCCACCTCTGAGTGCACAGCCGACCGTGACGCCAGAGCGGAGCCCAGAGTTGACGGTGGAGTTGGTGCTCGTGGAGTCTGAAAACCAGGCCCGTGTTGTCGACCGAGCGATGCGGACTGGCTTCTTTATTGATCAACTATTGATTCCCGAGACCAGCTATGTGGGACGCATCCCTTGGACTCAGCTCAGTCCGGGTCTGAGAGACCTTTTGGAGAACGCTCCACACGGTATTCCGCAACTGCTCTCTGGTGCTGATGGCAAGCATGTGGTTGCTCGGGTATTACCCAGCGGACCGCCCGCGCTGCTTGGACAGATCCAATATTCCGAGGCTTCAGAAGATATTTGGGCGCTGCTTTCAGTGGGGCCGACGGATGCGAGGTTGTTAAGCCAGGAAATTGATGTCGATACTGAAGACCTGGAAGCTATTTGCCAGTCCAAGCAGCGGCTGATCGATACTCAGCTGAGTACCGCTAGAGCAAAAGTCAGGTCGTTGCCTTTGGAAGCATCCCCTCAAGAGATGGTTCGTGCCTATGCGGCGTTCACCGGGGTGCTTTCCCTGAGGGGTGAGTTGGAAGAGGCGATCCAAGAGCTTGAGCTATTGGCGGGGAAGTTGCCCGCGCCTGCGTCGAGTGGCCAACATCGCTACCACGATGTGCTGGATCAATTCTTGGGCATTCTTCAACTGAGGCGTGGAGAAGTAGACAACTGCCTTGACCATCATCATCGCGAAATGTGTCTATTTCCACTCAGTGAGGCAGCCCAGCATGATCTTGATCTGGGTGCTCAAAGAGCCTTTCAGCACTTCAGTAGTTACTTGAAGAGGAATCCGCAGAGTCTAGAAGTTCGCTGGTTGCTCAACATAGCGGCTATGATCCTTGGACGCTATCCAGAAGAGGTGCCGACGAACGTGCTCATTCGGCCGGAGTCCTTCGCCTCGTCTGTCGATGTAGGCCGTTTCTGGGATGTGGCTGGAGAGGCTGGGCTGGCCTACTCGGACAACGCAGGTGGGAGTGTTACCGACGACTTTGACAACGACGGTTTGATCGACATCGTGGTAACCAGTCGTGACCCTTGTGAACCGTTGCGTTTCTACCGTAATCGTGGCGACGGTAGCTTTGCCGATGCTGGCGAAGCTGCCGGACTAGGCAACCAGTTCGGCGGGCTTAACGTCACCCAGGTTGATTACAACAATGACGGTCGTCTCGACCTCTTTGTCATGCGAGGGGGTTGGGAGACTGCGATTCGCAACTCCTTATTGCGCAACCGTTTAACCTCAGAGGGAGTGGTATTTGAAGACGTAACCGCCGAAGTGGGATTGGGCGGCCCGGCCCATCGCACCCACACTGCGGCATGGGCTGACTACGACGGGGACGGTTGGTTGGACGTTTTCCTAGGTCATGAGATGTCCTTTAGCCAGTTATTTCGCAATCGAGGTGATGGTACGTTCGAAGATACGACGATACCGGCTGGAATGTATTTTCGAACACTCACCAAAGGCGCGACTTGGGGTGACGTCAATAGCGACGGCCGCCCCGATCTTTATGTTTCCAATTTTGGTGATCGCAATCTCTTGTTTGTCAATCGCGGCGAAGGGCGTTTTGAAGAGGTTGGAACTCAGTGGGGAGTTGATGAACCCACTTACAGTTTTGCCACCTGGTTTTGGGACTACGACAATGACGGTTGGCAGGATCTGGCAGTGGTTACGTTCTTACAAACAATGGACGAGGTGGTACGTGAATATCTGGGGCAGTCCCCCCAAGGGGAGACGTTGCGGATCTATCACAACCGTGGGAACGGATCTTTTGAAGACATGACCGATAGCCTCGGGATGAGCCGCTTCATTCCGGCGATGGGGGCCAATTATGGTGATCTCAATAACGATGGATTTTTAGATTTCTATTTGGGAACCGGAGCACCATCCTATGGAATGTTGGTTCCCAATCGCATGTTCTTGAATCAAGGTGGACAAAGCTTCGTTGATGTCACGACCTCCACTGGTACCGGCCATTTGCAAAAAGGTCACGGAATTTCGTTTGCGGATTTGGACAACGATGGGGATCAGGACATCTTTTCGAATATGGGAGGTGCTTTTCCCGGTGACAAGTATCCAAGTGCGTTGTTTGAGAATCCCGGTCACGGCAACGACTGGGTTGCGATCAAACTTGTTGGCCGAACCAGCAACCGCGCTGCAATTGGGGCCCGTCTTCGAGTGATTATCGAAAACGGTGGCGAAGAGAAGCAGGTTGTGCGTTGGGTTACTAGCGGTGGCTCGTTTGGCGCTTCGCCGCTGATGCAGCACATTGGGCTTGGCCAAGATGCTCAGATCAAAAAAATAGAAATCGATTGGCCAAACGGGCAACCTCGACAGACTTTACTCAATGTTCCGACCAATCGTTTCATCGTGGTTAGCGAGGGGGCTGAGAACTATCAATTGGCAACTCGATCCGAGTTCACGTTCGGCTCCGGTGCGACTGGTGGCGAACACCAAGCCCACTGAATTGCTCTTCGACAACAAATTACGTACCTTGCAAGTAAGGTTGGCCTAATCGTCTACGGATTATTGACTTTGCGTTCCGAACGCCTTTGACTTAGCGCGGTGAGGTCGTCAGGGCAATCCATCCAAAACCCGCCTTGAAAGCGACCGGAGCAGGATCGAAAGTTAGACAGCGAAAGGCACGCCATGGAACTTACTGCGTTGGGACTTGTAGTGAATGAATTCGCGATTGCTCAATCACCAAAGGCCGTGACCGAAGCCCACGTCGACGATGGAGCCCCAAAGCTCTGAACTGTTATGACGGCGAACTTATATTCGCCCTCTCCAAGTGCGAGGATCTCTCGCTTGGTGCAGCACGGCGATGGCTTCGATCGCTGTGGTCAGGATGCGGTAGTAGATAGAGAAAGGAAATCGCCGAAGCGGAGCAGCTCGCACAGTAGGCTCTAGCTTCTTGGTAGAACTTTGGAGTATCCGAGATACGTTGATAGCTTTGTCGTAGCTCCTCAACGAGAGCTTCGATCATGTGCGGAGCTTCCTCCGCATACCAGAGGTGGGCGAGGAGTAGGTCTTGCTCTGCTGCGGCTGTTAGTCGAACCGAAAGCTTCATGCTCCGTTTGAAAATACCCGCTCATGGGCTTCTTCCCAAGTTGCGGAACGTTTGTCTGCCGGAAGCTCGTCGAGAGCTGCAAGACGTTCACGGATGACCTCGCGGTGCCAGTCCGGTACAGGGACCGATTCGGTGCCGACGCTCTCCCAAATCTCGACGGCGAGTTCAACTCGCTCCTGAGTTGGTAACTTGAGCGCTTCTCGTTGGACATCGGCTTTAGTCGTCATGTTAAAAAGGGTACGCCTTTGGGCTCGGAAGTCAAGAAACTAGTGCAGCGAGAGTGGAGAGGTGGCAGCCAGGTTTGCCCTAGAAGTCTCCACGCTCTCTTAAGGAGTCCCATTTGGACCTTGTTCCGATAATGAGACGGTCGCCAGGTGTACCCCCAAAAAGATCACCGCAGTCGGCCATGCGCCGAGTGGACCACGATCGACGCCCAGATGGGTAGATCCTTAGCCCAAGCCCTGCTACCTCGGTATCCCAGAGAATTTCTTGCTTGGCGCCACCGGGAGCATCGCCGTAGGATGTGCCGGTATGCTGTGCTTTGCCGATCATCCGCACGGTGAGCTTCCGACCGGTTCGCGCTCCGATACGATTGTGTTGCCCTGATGCTGATGACTTACCCACGAGTTCGATCCTTGCTTTACGATGTTCCGGTAGTTCCAAGAAGAAAAAGTGACCTCAGAGTTACCTTGTGGCAGCGAGTCAAAGCGTACAGGTGCGAAAGAGACCGTCTGACAACAGAACTGTAACGTATTTAAAATAAGCAATTTAGTATATGTCAACGAGTTCCAGAGCAAGTCAGATTCGGACCGTGCTCAATATGATCAAGTTCGAACACACGGTGTTCGCGCTTCCTTTTGCGTTCCTGGGCATGGTGTTAGCGGCCGAGGGCTGGCCGTCATGGCGCGTGGTGGGGTGGATTGTGGTGGCGATGGTGGGTGCCAGAAGTGCGGCGATGGCCTTCAATCGGCTGGTGGATCAGCGTATTGATGCGGTTAATCCGCGCACCGCCGATCGCGCGCTGCCAGCTGGGTCGGTGAGTACAACTTTTGTCGGATTGTTTGTCACAGCCAGTGTCGGGTTGCTGTTGCTGGCTGCCTGGCAGCTCAACGCCTTGACCTTTAAGTTGGCTTTTGTCGCGCTGCCGATCATCCTTGGCTACTCCCTGACCAAACGTTTCACCGCGTTATCCCATCTGGTGCTGGGGCTGGCTTTGAGTGGCGCACCGTTGGGCGCTTGGATCGCGGTCCAGGGCTCGGTAGCCACAACTCCCATCTTGTTGGCGGTTGTGGTGGTGTTGTGGGTCGCTGGCTTCGACATTCTTTACGCCTTGCAAGACATGGAGCACGACCGCAAGAGCGGCTTGCATTCGATCCCGGCCGCGATCGGTCAGGTGGGGTCATTGTGGGTCTCGAGTTTGTTGCATGTTGCGATGCTCGGCGTTCTAGCGGTATTGCCGCGTTTCTATCCCCTTGGCTTGGGAATCGCCTATTGGGTTGGCGTCATCGGCTGTGCAGCACTGCTGGCGTATCAACATTGGGTGGTGCGTCCTGGTGACCTTTCGCGTCTCAATGCAGCTTTTTTTCTGGCGAATGGACTGCTTGCGACCTGGTTGTTTGTCACCACTGCGATCGACGTTCTGTTTCTCTAGAAGGGCCGTTTGCCCGCTGGAGGGAGATGGACAGGATGCTGGGTCTGTTTCAACCAAGGGCTGGCGCCCTGGCTTTGCGTTTCGGGCGGTGCACAGGCGCGTAGAAGGGGCATGCGCGGAAAACAGATACGACAAGTTGTAGTGGGTGTGCTGGTTGCGACCAATTGCACAGGGGGAGTGATGGCGGAAGAGCCGCACAAGATTTTCAGTCGCACCACCTACGATCATTTTGGGTGGGCTGAAGTTCTGCTCCGGTTTGTCGATGCCGACGGACAGGTGGACTACGCCTCTCTGGAAGACCATCCTCAAGCCTTGGAGTCCTATCTGGATCAAGTGAAGACGATCAGCCCGATGAATCGCCCAGAGTTGTTCCCCAGTCAAAACCATGCCTTGGCTTATTATGTCAACGCATACAACGCGTTGGTCTTTCGTGGAGTGCTGAATTTACCGGCAGGTAAGGACACGGTCTGGGGTTGGACGGGTACCGGTGCGGGTTTTTTCGTTGGCAATAAGTACCAACTTGGCGGCGAGCGCATGAGCCTCAACAAGCTTGAGAACGAGATCGTGCGGGCGCAGTTTCACGATCCGCGGATTCACGCCGCCCTCAACTGTGCATCTCGCGGTTGTCCGCGATTACCCCAAGAACCGTTTGAAGCTGAGATCTTAGACTCCCAGTTGACTGCAGCTATGACCGAGTTTGTCAACCAGGAAGGTAATTGTCGCTACGACTCTGCGAGCACAACTGTCCATCTATCCAAGATTTTTGATTGGTTCCGGTCTGATTTCAAAGACTATGAAGCCGGCCAAGCGGGAAGCGGTGGAACTCTGATCGACTACCTCAACCGGTTCCGGGGAGCTGTGGATCCGATTCCGGCCCAGGCCAAGATCGTCGGATGTGTCCCGAATCTTGTGGAAATTGGTATTTGGCGTAGCGTCTCCCGCAGTCAGGTTTAGTTGATTCTAGTCCTACGCGGCTGCTTGACGGTCAAGCATCCGGTGCAAGTCTTGGTAGCCGTTGATGCGGTGCATCTTGATCTGACCGAAAGCGACGAGTCCCCAGAGCAAGGTAACACCCGCTGCCTCAGTCGAGAATGAGCCTTGGGTCTTGGTACGGCGCCGAAACTCACGGTTGAGATTCTCCAGCGCGTTGGTGGTCCTTGTGGATCGCCACAATGATCTCGGTAAATCGTAGAAAGTGATCAGTTCCATCCCAGCCTCTTGAAAACTCCTGGCTACTGCGGGCACCAGCTTGGACCACTTGGTAACAAAGATTGAATAACTCTCTCGGGCCGCCAGGGCATCTTGGGCTCGCACCACTTGATCCCAGTCTCGCTTGAGCTCACCATGAGCATGCTTAGGGCAGTGCTTCTTCAGGTTTTCCCACTTGTGCTGGATACAGCGCTGGACTTTGGCCTCTGGCCAAGCCCTGACTCCCACCGCCAAGCCCTTGTGGCCGTCTGAGACCAGGAGATGCGGTGCTTTCAAGCCCCTGCGTTTAAGATCTTCAATCAACCACTTCCAGTGACTGCCTGCCTCACTGGCTGCTAACCGTAGAGCTACCAGTACCTTGGTGCCATCTTTTCTTACCCCCAGAGCAGCCAGCACCGGAGCTGACACCACGCGCCGAGCAAGCCGCACTTTCAAGTGAAAGCCATCAAGAAACAAGATCGGGTAGCTTTCCTCGGACAGGCCTCGATCACTCCAACGGGCAAAGTGCTCCTTCAAACGAGATACCACCCGAGACACAGCGCTCTTGGATAGATGCTCCCTGCCCAGCAGTGGAGTCAAGGCCTTCTTGATCCGACGGCTGTTGGCCCCTGCTAGGTAGCAGCCGAGAATCGCTTCATCCACCTCTCGGGTGCGCCGCTGGTAGCGCTCAACAAGCTGGCTTTGAAACTCCTCAGTGGATCCATCTTGGCCTACTACCCGACCACGAGGAATTCGCAGTTGCCGGGATCCGTATCGGGTCGTGATCGTCCGCTCTTGTTTGCCGTTGCGATAGCCCGAGCGCTCATCTGAGCGCTCGTACGCAACACAACCCAATGCGTCAGCAAGCTCTTCTTCTAGAACTATTTCGATTGCTTCCCGGATACGGTGCTGAAGCTTTGACTGAATATCTTGGTGGAAACGAGATGATTCCGGTCTCTGATTGGTACTCTTGTCCATGGCGTAGCCTCCTTTCGCCTACTCGGCGACGGTTTTTGACTACCGGAGGTTACGCCTTTCTCAATTTCCACAACAATCGGGACGGATCCAGATCGTCTTTCTGGACTACGACAAGCGGCTCAACCGCCAGGGATCGAGCCAGTAACAGCATAGATCTCGGCCCCCCGTCCGCCCTGGCGCCGGGATGACGAACGAGGGGGATCTGTCAGCCTCTGACCCTTTTACTGATCGATGACAAGAAGGGAGCTTGATCGACGCCATGAGAGAGGGCGCTCTCGAGGCAACACGAGACCAACGCTTGTAATCCTGAGGGAGGCTCTCCAGTCGCCTACCAGGTATGGTGGTGCAACTTCGACCAACTACAGGTCCGCGGCGGAACACTTCAATGGGCTGCGTCGGTGGTAGTAACGGTATTAGCTCTGACTGTGGCAATCGTTACAGAGAATTGGCAACGGTGCGTAACGAACCGGTTCGTTCTGCGAGGCGAAAAAATGGCAGGAGGCACATGAAGCGGCGGCGTGAGCGCCTTCCAGTGGAAAGCGCGCATCTCGATTGTGGTCAAAGGAGAGATCCTGCCAGCTTGTGCTGGCATGGCAGCTCTGGCAGGCGCCAGCTCGTCCAGAAAACTGCCCTAGATGGATATCCTGATGACAGGAGGCGCACTCCTTGGGCGTTGCCGCAAGGCGTAGTGGGTATTGCCCCTCAGTTTGTTGCTGGGCAGTTAGATTTTCAGCGTGACATCCGGAACAGGGTACTGAAAGATGCATCCCTTCCAAAGGGAACTCAGTAGCGTTGTGGTCGTAACGGGTGGTATTCCAAGCAGCGGTTGTGTGGCAGGTTGAACACCCGTCTTGAGCCAGCCAAGTGTCGGCGGAACCTTGGTGAGGGTCTCGATGGCAAGCAGAGCAGGTCAAATCGTCAAAGAGAAACTTCCTGGCCAAGCTCTCAGTGCGACCGTCGGATGATCTGATGACGGCTTCTTGGTGGCAGGCCAGACAAGGAATCGCTTGATGTAGGCCAGTAAGAGGAAAGCGGCTTTGCTGGTGGTCCTCCAACGAAAAATGAGCCGGTAAGAACGCGTTGACGTTGTGACAGGTTGCGCATTCACCTAGTGAGCCTAGGTGAGTGAATTGACCGAGGTGAGTATCAACGTGGCAGGTGCCGCAGCGTTCAAAGCCGGTGATCCTCAAAGGTTCGCCAACTCGATGGCAAGATACACACTCTAGGTTTTGGTGAGATCCTTCAAGAGGATAGTTTGTTTGTTCGTGGTTGAACGCTTCAGGTGCAATTTCCGCCCAGCTCAAGGTTGTGTGGCAAGACTTGCACTCGGCACTGAGTCTGTTTTCGTGTGGATCGGAATGGCAGTCGGTACAAGCCGCGTGGGCGATGTTGGAGTACTGTTGCTTTGCTCGTTGATTTCGGTGACAGCCGCTACACGCAGCCTGCCGATGACCGCCAGTTAGCGGAAAGTTCGTTCGGTCGTGGTCGAAACCAATGATCGCAGACCAGGAAGAAGTACCGTGGCAACTCATGCACTCGGCTCCCAGGCTGCCGCTGTGGGGGTCGGCGTGGCAATCGGAACACAGCCGGTGTTGGACCGGCTTGAAGCGCGTAACTAGGTCCCCAGAGGCACTGTTTTCGGAATCATGACACCCATTGCACGCAACTTCTTGGTGGCCACCGGAGAGTACGAAGTTGGATTGGTCGTGGTCAAACTGGCTAGCTGGCTTCCAACCGTCAACAAGGTGGCACGAATCACAAGGGGTTGAGCCAAATTGAGTCTGGTGCGTGTCCGCGTGGCAAGAATTGCATTCTGGGCTCAAGCCTAGATACGTCCGGTTTAGTTTCTTCCCGGTTTGGACAAGCGGCCCCGGATCGACTACGGATTCCGAACGATGGCAATCTCGACAATCAATCTTTAGATGGCCGCCTTTCAATGGATAGCCGGTCAGAGTGTGGTCGAATTCTTCGACCCCTTGATCGCCCCAATAGATCAAATCAAACGACCGACCATGATGATCGATGTGGCAGATTTTGCAGGCTTCATAGCCAACTGCGGCATGCAGCCCGGTGCCGCGCTCAATTCGCTGTTGTAGCGGCTGGTGGCAGCTTAGACACTTGCTAGGTTCGACTCCTTCCCCGCGAGTGTGGCATTTGAGGCAGTTGCCACTGCCTTCTAGGTCGCTGTGGGAGTCGGCCAGCGGGCCGGGGGAGATCTGAGCTGTTGTCGGGACAGCGAACAGAAAGATTCCTCCCAGGCAAGCTGCGACGAGTCGTCGCTGCATCAGTTGAAGCCGTAGCCAGTGACCGTTGCTACGATAATGTGGACTGCGGCGAAAAGATACATAACTAGGGCAAAAGGGCGGTGCAGAACGTGCCAGTAGTGGAACAGCTCATGGGTCCGCTTCCACATCGATACTCGCATGGATAATAGCGCTTGCTCTTCGAGCAGTCGGCCAAGTTGGCTTTTATTTACCGAAGGGAACTGGCGGGCAAGATGGCGGATGCGCAGCCGAACGATCGATGTTGCCACCGGCATGGTTAGCAGGGCCTTCAGCAGTCCAGCTTGTGAATCGACTCCTGCCAGGGCGACTTCCTCGATGCGCTGTAAGTGGATTATGGTGACACCGAAATCCCTCGATAAGCTGAGTTTCGCCCTTTGTCTTCTTGCCTCAACTTCAGCGAGACTCAATTCGTCCCCGGACCGTCGCCGCGGAATCTGCTGGTAGAGAAACCGACCCACTACGCCGCTGGCCGCAACCAGCACCATCGACCAAAAACTCAGCGCTACCAGTCCAGTCACTTTGAACGAGCTGTGAAGAACAACAAAGAGTGGTCCGATGATTCCACAGAAAATATGAAAATCAAGCCAGGTAGCCAAGTTCCCGATTCCTGCCAGGGCTTTCCATCTCCTGCGTACTGAGTACGACAACATCAAGAGCATCAAGGCGGTACCGACGATTCCGAAAACTCGACCCAGTTCGCCGCCGGGCTTTAACGCCCAGTACAATTCGTGGCGAGGTCGTTCGATCAGCGGTGTGGTGTAGTAGTCCCAGCCATTGACTGCGAAATAGGCTAGAACGACCAACGAAAGCACATAGAGAACCCCGACCGCCCAAGGTAGCCGTGGGCGAGTAAGGACTGCCGATGGGGTGGCGGCGGTGGTTGATTGGGACTTGCGGGTTGGCACCGGTTGGTTGATTCTTTCAGTTCTTGCGCCAGAGATAGAGATTTCTGGTAAAGCTCACGTCTATCAACTCAACCATTAAGGCCAGATTGCGACTGCAAAATGACGGTCATCACACTGTAACTTAGGCTTGGTATCCTAATTTAGTGCCAACGAGAGCACTATCAAAACGAATCGATGAACATCCACGGATATGATCGTTGCCATAGCCATCTTTTCCGTTGCTCTGTGGCTGTCCGGCTGGAGACTCTATTCTTATGAGTAGCAGCCGGAAGTTATGTCGATTGCTGGTAATTGCGGCGGCCACCCTGGCGCCGACCACGTTGACCGCCCAGGCGAGCCCGGAGAGCCCGCACGGCGAGTTGTCGGGGTCTTGCAGCGACTGTCACTCGACTGTGGGATGGTCTCCCTTGCTGTCACCGCTTAAGTTCGACCATGAATTGTCAACCGGGTTCGATCTTGCCGCCGGGCACGGTGATGTTTCGTGCATGAGTTGTCACTTGGATTTTGAATTTTCCAAGGTCGCCTCTGCTTGCGCTGATTGCCATTTAGATCCTCACCTCGGTGAACTCGGGTTCGCGTGCGAGGCTTGTCACACGCCGAGTAGTTGGGATGCACGTTTGGACTTTGCAGCCTGGCACGATGAAACCCTGTTCCCGCTTTCCGGCGCGCACCGCGCCACTGACTGCGCCGCCTGTCACAACGAAGATCCGCCCTTCGAATTCCAGTTGACTCCGACCGAGTGCTTCGGCTGCCATGTAGATGACTACCAAAACGCTGATATCAACCATGTGATATTGGGCTTTTCTACCAACTGCGAGAAATGCCACGGTGTGGAGGGTTGGTCGCCGGCGATCTTTGGCGGTTCCGGTTTCGACCACGAAACCTTTTACCCACTGCGCGGTGCCCATGCCCCTCTCGATTGCTCTGCCTGCCATGCCGACGGCTTCGCGGGGACGCCGACTGATTGTTACGCCTGCCACGCCGACGACTACAACAGCACTACTGACCCGGATCACCAAGCCTCCGGATTTTCCACCATGTGTGAAGACTGCCACGGTACGGCTGCCTGGGAGGGAGCGGTCCTAGATCACACTTTTTTCCCGCTCCGGGACGGGCATGGTGGGCTCGACTGCGAGGACTGTCACAGCGATGGCTTTGACAATACTTCGAGCCAGTGTGTGTCGTGTCATCGCTCCGACTATGACAACACCAGCGACCCCGATCACGCTGCGTCGGGAATCTCGACGATGTGTGAGGACTGCCACAACATCGTCGAGTGGGAGGGCGCCACAATCGATCACACCTTCTTCGCGCTACGGGACGGGCATGGTGGGCTCGACTGCGAAGACTGTCACAGCGATGGCTTTGACAATACTTCGAGTGAGTGCGTGTCGTGTCATCGCTTCGATTATGACAACACCAGCGACCCCGATCACGCTGCGTCGGGAATCTCGACGATGTGTGAGGACTGCCACAACATCGTCGAATGGGAAGGCGCCACAGTCGATCACACCTTCTTTGCGCTACGGGACGGGCATGGTGGGCTCGACTGCGAGGACTGTCACAGTGATGGCTTTGATAACACTTCAAGCGAGTGTGTGTCGTGTCATCGCTCCGATTATGACAACACCAGCGACCCCAATCATGCTGAGTCCGGGTTTCCCACCACCTGCCAGGACTGTCACAACATTGTGGATTGGGAAGACGCGAATTTTGACCACGATTCGTTTCCACTTCGCGGTGGTCATGGTGGGCTCGACTGCGAAGATTGCCACAGCGATGGTTTCGACAATACCTCTACAGAGTGTGTGTCTTGTCATCGTAGTGACTACGACAACACCAACGACCCCGATCATCGAGCTGCTGGTTTCCCTACAAGCTGTGAGGATTGCCACAACATCAACGACTGGGAGGACGCTGATTTCAATCACGACGGCATGTATTTCCCCATCGACTCCGGAAACCACCGTGACGAATGGGACACCTGTGCCGACTGCCACGTCGTACCCAGTGATTTCAGCGTGTTTGAGTGCATTAACTGCCACGAACATAGCCGATCAGAGACTGACGACGATCATGACGATGTGAGCGGATATGTGTACGAGAGCCGTGCCTGTCTTGAATGCCACCCAGACGGAGATGACTAGCGTGTTGGCAGCAATGCAGATCCGGAAAATCGTATTGGTTGCGATGCCGACGCTAGTGCTTGCCGCATCTCTTGTTGCTCAAGCAGTGACCTTGGAAGTGCAGTACCAAACCGGAGATCGGGTTTACCTGAATGGCGGTGCGCGACTGGGGATTGCGGTCGGTGATCAGCTGGAGGTGGTGCGAGGGGGAGACACGATTGGCGTTCTTGAAGTGCTGTTCGTCGCCACTCACTCGGCTTCTTGCCGAATTGTTGAGAGTAGTAAGACCTTGGAGCCAGGTGATCAAGTGGTTTGGCAGGGCGAGGTGCCGGTCGAAGAAGAAACCAGCACCGACCCCTCCGTGAATCAAGTCCCCGCGGATGCAGAAACGACGGCTCCGTCAACCGCGTATCGCTCGGCATCAAAAGCCGAACCTGTCCTCCGGTCTCGCGTGAGCGGAAGTTTGACTGTCGACTGGGAGCAGTTCACCGACGATTCAGGACGCGAACATGACTTCGACCGTAGTTCGGCCCGCCTCAACCTCCGAGGTCGCAATCTCGGAGGTTTGCCTTTGCAATTGAGGGTTCGTTCTTCTACCCGGTCTTTGGATCGAGTTGTTGGTTCCGACGGTTCGTCTAGTGTAAGTGAAGATCGCGACCGCTTGTACGAACTATCTCTCACCTACAACCCGGAGGAATCTAGGTATGCGGCCATGGTTGGCAGGCTGCGCCTTGGTTCTCTGGCCGGCGTTGGCACACTCGACGGAGTGGGCGGTGAGGTGCGTTTAGGGGCGTTCTACCTGGGGGCGTTTGGCGGTTCTCGCGCAGAAATATCGGATTTTGGCATCGCTAGTGGGTCCACCAGTTACGGTCTTACCGCACGCCATGAATCGACTAGCAAGAAGACCAATCGGTCGTTCCTGATCGCCGGTGTGAGAGAAGACGGGGAGACTGACGTTAGCCGGGAGTATGTTGCTACTCAAGCCAGAATTAGCAGCAAGCGCTGGAGCTTCTATCAGCGCGCTGAAGTGGATCTAAATCGAGGCTGGCGTGAGCAAGTCAGCGGTACTTCGAGTCAATTGTCTACGTTGTTCTTGAATGGCAACGTGCAGCTTTCTGAACTCAATCGGTTGTCGATTTCCTACAGCCGTTTTGAGCGCTATCGTACTGAGGAGACGCGGTTTATTCCCGAAGAACTGTTCGATGAGAGCCGCCGCCAGGGATTGCGTGCGCGCTGGACGATCGGCAGGGCTCAGGGATTCAGGACAACCTTGACCGCCGGTACCCGCGAACGTTCTGGCGATTCGGACGACGCCACCTCGTTGGGTGTCGGAGTTGGGCACAATAATCTGTTTGGTCGTAAGTACAGTGCCATGGTGAATGTGTTGTCATTTACCAATGAGTTTAGTGAAGGGCTGACGCTAACCTTGCGAGCCGGCAAGCGGTTTCGCGGCGGTCATCGTGTTGGCTTGATTGCCGGTGCACGAACTATTGATGACATGACCTTCCTAATGGCCGAACGAGAGACCCAGTGGGTGCGCCTCAGCAGTGGGTTTGCATTGCCGCGAGGTTTCTTCGCTCGCGCTGAGTTTGAGCTCAGCAGCGGTGACGACGTGGAAGGTAAGAGAGCGTTGACCGGAATCGGATATCGTTTCTAGGGCCTAGTCCAGTGAGTGAGAGTTTGGTGATCTGGTGCGTAGCACTACTGATAACTGCAGCACTTGTGGTTCCGTACGCGGTTCGGTTTCGACGACGGCGTCACCACGACCGAAAACGGAAAGCCGAGGCGTTGTTGTTGGGAATCGATCAACCCACGGCCCAGTACCCCTACATCGACGCCAATCTTTGCATTGGTTGTGCCGCGTGCATTGAAGCTTGTCCGGAAGGCGATCCTCTCGGGGTCGTTGGAGGGACGGCGGTCGTTATCAACGGGTTGCGTTGCGTTGGTCACGGCCACTGCGAGACGGCCTGCCCGGTGGGCGCCATCGAAGTGGGCTTAGGAGACCTAATAGGGCGCGACGATATTCCACGGCTTGATGTTCAGTATCAGACAACTGTTCCTGGGATCTATATTGCTGGTGAACTCGGTGGTTTGGCTCTAGTAAAGAACGCCTGCGAACAAGGGCGCGACGCAGTTCAGGCTATCGCTCGGACTCTCGATACAAGACTTGACGGAGCTAGCGAGTTGGACTTGGTCGTCGTGGGTGCCGGGCCCGCAGGTTTGAGCGCCGCACTTGAAGCTCAGACGCTGGGACTACGCTTTCGGCTTCTCGAGCGAGAAGCAAGTATTGGAGGTACGCTGCTGCACTACCCACGTCGCAAGATGGTTTTAACTCAACCGGTCAAAGTGGGTCCCTCAGTAGAGTTGTCAAGAGCCGAGTACAGCAAGGAACATCTCTTGAGTTTGTTCACCGACCTGGTCGACAATAGTGGACTTGAGATCGCGTTTGAAAGTGAGTTGCGCAGCGTTGTTTCAAAGGCCGGTGGATTTCTGGTGGGAAGTGGCCATGGTGACTTCCTCACCAAGACCTTACTGCTGTGTTTGGGGCGCCGAGGTACGCCGCGCATGTTGGGCGTGCCAGGAGAAGAGCAAGAGAAGGTCATGTATCGGTTGATCGATGCCGCTTCCTATTGCGGCGAGAAAGTCCTGGTCGTAGGTGGCGGAGATAGCGCTATTGAGGCGGCGCTGGGGTTGGCCCGGATTTCCAGCAATGAAGTAACACTGTCCTATCGCAAATCGAACTTTTTTCGGATCAAGAAAAAGAACCAAGAACGGATTGAAAAGGCGATGACGAAAGGCAGCGTACAAGTAATCTTCAGTTCGCATGTGATTGAGATTCAAACCGATCGTGTGGTCCTTGAAGTCTCCGAAGGCGACCGAGTCGAACTGGCTAACGATTATGTATTCGTTCTCATCGGTGGAGTGCCGCCGTTTGCGTTCTTAGCGGACATGGGAATTGCCTTCGGTGACCAACCCGCACCGCTGGTCAACCTTCACTACGGCCCTCCACCAGACAAGCCGCAGGAGCTGTCCGTTTGATGACCTGCCCCCTTTGTCCGCGCAATCATAATGAGAGTATCCGTCCGGTTTCATGATCGTTTGACAACGGGTGCGAAGGTCGACGTAGTCGACCGTAGCGCCTGCTGCGCGGCATACTCACTTGGGGTGTATATCCCAGCGAACCGTGAGGTCTTTGTTGGTTGAAATCGATCCTCCAATCCTCGATAAGACTCCTTGCTTCGGCGAGCCAGGCAAACCAATGCATATTCAGGCACTCGCCTCGAAACTTGCCGTTGAAGCTCTCTACAATGCAGTTATCCACGGGCTTACCAGGGCGCATAAAGTCCAGCTCAATCCCGTTCCGGTAGGCCCACTTGTCAACCTTCTTGGCTCTTGGCGCTGGCCGGTTATCAAAGACGATGTTCTTCGGCTAAGCGCCCCGTAGCTCGATCACTCGATCTAGGAGCCTGCTGAAAACCGATTTTGAGGGTGCCGAAAAACCTGAGATGGCTCGTTCAGAAGACCAAAACAAAGGACTTACGCCGACGGTCGTGCAAGATTGATCCTCAAACCGCCAAATCTGCGACTTTTTCAGCAGGCTGCTAGGACTCTGGTAACGCGGTTGGTCGAAATCGACGTGTCGACTTCAATCGCCAAGCATGTCCGCTCATAGTCATCTACTGGATTCAAGGTCCTAAACTTGCGACCCGACGACAAGCTATCGGATACATAGTCCGCCGACTATCGATGGTTCGCAGCACTGGGATCCTTGCGGCAGCGGCGTGAACACACTGCCACTTTCTTGCGTTTGCGACGACCAAGCATCAATTGCTCTTCGCGATATATTCGGTGGATCCGCTTGTGATTGACATGAAAGTCTTCCCTAACCAGAAGCGCGTGCAAACGACGATAGCCGAAGCGGGGAAGCTGCCAAAGAAGTTCTCCATCGGCGCGTTGTCCCAGCAGTTGCCCTTGCGGCTCATACTCACCGTAATGCGGGAATCTTCTAGTTTCATGCGATAGTCAGACGCAGCGTACTGGCTGCCGCGATCAGAATGGTCAGGAGCCTGCCAGGCTCTGGGCGGCGCTCATAGAGCGCACTCTCCAGAGCCCGTAGAGTTCAGATCCTGGGTCAGACGAGCACTGGTCGAAAAACCAACAATACGCCGGGGCCCCAAAGGCGTCGGCTTGCGTTGGGTGAAACCAAGCCGCGCGATTGCAAGCGTGGGCTGCTAGTCGCTAACGCGGGCAGTTGGTAGCTCGCAAAAATTCTAAGACTTGATCGGAGACTGGAGTGCGCTGTCGGGTCATCGCTAGAAGCATCCGCCCATGATTCTGCCCTTGGATGGGTACCACGCTCGCCCGACCTCCTACCGCTTTGATCGCGTCTCCGAGCAGATGGTTTTGATGACCCAAGGCTTTCCATTCGCGTAACGAATAGAGAAGTAGGAAAGGTGGGTCGTCTTCGTCCACCCACGGGGTGGTGCTGGCTTCCCTCAGCCAGTTGTCGGTGGGATCGTCGGCGCGGAATCGTTGTTCGTAGTAGTCGGGTTCAGCGTCCAACTGGTAGGTGCGCTGGTCTGCCAAGTCGTAGCCGGCTCCGCTGACGGGAATCACGCCACAGATTGCCGAAGCAAAGGGAGCAGTGAGTTGATCGTCGACCGCGACCCGTGCCACCAGTTGCGCCCCAGCGGAGTGTCCGGAGAGAAACAGCGCGTTACGGTTGCCGCCATATTCAGCTAGATGGGTGTTTAGCCATTGCACCGCGGTGGCGACGTCATCGACTTGCTCGCGCCATGTGACCTCGGGCTGTAGTCGATAGTTAACCAAAGCGACGCCAAACCCACGAGCGGCATAGAAACGGCCAATGTTGGCGTAGACATCAGCCCCACTGACAACCAGACCCTTATCTCCGCCGGTCCAACCCCCACCGTGGACAAAGACCAGTGTCGGCCAGTCGGTCCCATTCGGTTTGAATAAGTCCAGGCGATGCTTGGGATGGTCACTTTCTGGTCGATAGGCGATGTCGTCGATCCGTTCGACTTCAGGCGCTCGGTCATAGAACAGTCGAACCCCGACGAACTCAAGGGTAGGTGTGCAGCCAAAGCATGCTAGGCAAACCATCGCCACGACAGCGGTTCGTAGGCTGGTCCTCCAGGCTAGTGGTGACATCGGCGCAACATAACAGCCGCAGAGGTATTGCAGAAGTCCTAATGCGGCATTCTGTGGCGACGTCCGAGATCTAGCTGGCGAACAGAATGGCCCGCGGGGATCGAGTGGCGACTCAGGGTGGCTCGCTTGATCTTGATCACGGGACCATGGGAGGAATCCGAAACGCGGTAGATCGCACCCTTGTCGACCATTTCCGTAGATTGGATCGGGTATCGCTAGCGTTTCGATAGGCGCATTAGCGTTTGTAACTTATTGATTCTAATGGAGATATTTGCAAAACTCGAAAACATTCGCGACGCTCGTGGCGTAGTCAAGAGTAGTTCTAGAGGACGGGTAGCAGCGCCGCCGAAGTCTCTAGGGCGCGAGGCAAATGACCAAATCCCTCATCGGGCTTTTGACCAGTACACTGCTTTCTCTTGCCGCCATTGATGAGGTTCCGTTGCGAAGTTTGGTGCCCGCGGCGGTGGTTCGGCAGGCAGTGTCGGAATCATCTCCCTCTGTCAAAGTCGTCGAACCGCCACGAGCTTCGTTTGATATCGCTCAGTTTCAAGCCGACGGCCTGGGAGGTCGAAGGCTCAGTTCGCGAGCAGCCAACGCGGTGCTGAAAGGGCTCTTCGATCAGACTTCACAGAGGATCGCTTGCATTGTTCGGGCTTCGCACGCTACTGATGGGAGCCCGAGTGCTACTTTGGAAGCCGCTGGCTATGTGGGCGGAAGTTCTTCGACGGTGATGGTTCACGACGGAACGGATCATCCGGATTGGAGTTCGGGGCGTCGCCATAAAGGGCCACATGTTCACCTCTGGGATCCACCGCCGGGAGCCGCAGCTTGGGTGCACACCCACCATCCGACCCGGGGATTGCTGCCCAGCGTGAATGATGTTCAGGCGTCGATCAAGATGACTCCCGAGTTCGGGCTTAACCTGCCCTTTCTGGTTGCTACTGCGGTCAGTGTCACTGCCTACTGGCACGGGTTTACCAATCGGAGTGTGGTGTTGGCCGGGCGTGGGTGGATGGATGCGCTGAACACCACGGCTTGCCCACCGGCGATTGTTCAACGCTAGGAAGTGAATTTCAGATTGAGTGGAATCACTCCAATGCTCCAAGAGGCATGAGTTTGAGGCTGGCTGCAGAAATACGAAATGACCCTATTTTTTCACTAATAGAGGCTCAGTTCGCACTCTTTGCTGGTTCGTGATCTATCCAATTGCCACCGGGCTAGATTTGATCTAGGGTGCGAGATCCATTGCGGGCGCCTCGTCGGGCTCAAACCGCGCCAAAATCTGGAGGTCAAAATGTTCAACAGACAGGATTCACCGCAACACGAACCAGTTGTTTCAGGCCCCGTTCCAGCTCCCAAGAGTACGACTGGCCAACGGACCGTGAATCGCATTCTCAAAGGCAGTCGCATGGCCGGTGATGTGCAAGTCGATTGCGATATGGAATTGAGTGGTGAGGTAGAAGGTAATATCACTTCAGAGACCGACTCCAACATCGTCATCAAGGGTGTGTGTAAGGGTGGAATCACCACCAAAGAAGGAAGTGTCAGTATTCAGGGTGAACTCAAAGGCGGTGACATTGTTGCCGGTTCAGACGTCACCATCACCGGCAAATTCGGCGGTGGAAAAGTGAGTGCACGCGGCAAGATTCATGTCGATGGTGAGTTCAACGGAGTGCTTGAGGCCCAAGAGATCGAGGTCGGTCCCAGTGCCAAGGGTGCCGGACGGTTGCTCTACCGGGATTCAATTTCAATCGCCAAAGGAGCCCAGATCGAGGGCGAGATTGCTCGAATCGCGGTCAAGGAGCAGGTTGTCGTTGAACAACCGAAGAAGGCTGTCGCGACTCCTGCATCAGAATCGGCGCAGAGAACGATTGCCGGCGGGCGCAGTGACGCCCAGGCTCAAAGCACAGCGAACGCCGAAAAGCCGAGCGCCGACAAGAAAGTGGTGACGATGCAAGGGGCGGGACGCGAGCCTTCCAAACCCCACTCGGCGACCCAGCGAAGCTAGCGTCGCGGCGAGTCCCTGACGTTCAACCAAAGCGTTTTCGTCGGGCGAGAGCGTGCTAGCCTATTGCCCTGCTTGGCCACCCAACAGGTCGTTGGGTGGATCTAAATACGGCAATTTTGGAGAAGAACATGGCGACGGAAGTGGTGATGCCCCAAATGGGGGAGTCGGTAGCTGAGGGCACGATTACCCGCTGGATGGCCCAAGTTGGTGAGCGGGTCGAGCGCGATCAACCGCTGTTTGAAATATCGACCGACAAAGTGGATGCGGAAATTCCCAGTCCTGGAGACGGCGTGTTGTTGGAGATTCGCTACCCGGAAGGCACGACGGTGCCGGTAGATGAAGTGGTGGCTCTAATCGGCGAAGCCGGTGAGCAGGCGACCGCTCCCACCGCACCAGTGGTTGCGGTTGAGCCGGTCGCGGAAGCTGTGGTGGCTGACCCAATGATCGGACAACCTGTGGTAGTGCAACCAGTGGCTGTCGAACCCATGGCGGTTGCGCCTGTAGCTACGCAAGGGACTGCCCCTTCCGCTCCCGAGTCTGCGCGTGAGGTGGAGCGGGTACGTACCCACTCGTCACCGGTGGTGCGCAAGATGGCCGAACAACACGGACTGGACATCAGCGCAATCCCCGGCACTGGGATCCATGGCCGGGTGACCAAAGCAGACGTCGAGCGCTACATTGCGAAGAGTGGAGAAGCGGCGGTTGTACTTCCCACACCTTCACCCGCAGAAGTTTCTGGGGTGAGTGCGGCGGCGGATCAGATTATTCAGCCGGTAGCACCCGCTCCGTTGCCCAGCTCTGCTCCAGTACCTGACCCGGTTGCCCCAACCAGCCCCGCTCCAACCCAGGCGACCCCAACGCCAGCAGTTCCGACGACGACCCAGCCAGCTCCGGCGCAAGCGGCGCAAGTGGTGGTTTCCCCTGCTCCAGCCGCTCAGTCGGTGGTTGAGCAAGCCCCGGCTAAGGTCGGACTCCCGGCCAAACGGGCAGTGCCCCCACCAACTACCCGCTCGAGTGGCGACTTCTACGTCGCGCCGTATGGTCCCAACGACAACGTCGAGATTGAGCCAATGTCGAGAATTCGACAGATCACCGCGGCGCACATGTCCTACTCCAAATCGACTGCGGCGCACGTGACGACCCTGTTTCACGTCGACATGTCTCGGGTGGCGCGCATTCGCAAGCAAGCCAAGGAGAAGTTTGAGGCAGCTCAGGACACCAAGCTGAGCTACATGCCGTTTATCTTTCGGGCGATTGCCAATGCTCTCAAGAGCCACCGTAAGCTCAACGCCTCGATTGACGGAACCAACATCGTATTCAAGCGCGACATTAATTTGGGTATGGCGGTGGCGTTGGATTGGGGCTTAATCGTCCCGGTGATCAAGAACGCTGATCAGTTATCGCTCTTGGGCTTGGCAAAACAGGCCAACGACCTGGCGGCCCAAGCACGTTCCAAGAAACTGTCGCCGGACGACATCCAGGGTGGAACGTTTACCGTTACCAATCCCGGCGTCTACGGCAGTCTGTTTGGCACCCCGAT
Organism: Candidatus Multivoradales bacterium; assembly: GCA_965248055.1. GTDB lineage: Bacteria > Acidobacteriota > Thermoanaerobaculia > Multivoradales > JAHEKO01 > CBDCXF01. The sequence continues at coordinate 505,013 of CBDFIJ010000004.1, read as the reverse complement.
TATCAATCAACCACAGGTGGCGATTTTGGGATTGGGGGCGATTGAGAAGCGGCCGGTGGTGGTCACGGACAGTGAGGGCAATGACACCATCGCGATCAAAACCATGTGTTACATGGCGATCACCTATGACCATCGTCTGGTCGATGGCGCAGATGCCGACCACTTTATGAACGACATCCGCCACACACTGGCGAATGAAAGCTGGAACGAGCTCGATCCCTATCTCTAGTCGCTCGCCCGGGTTGGAAAAAACTACCAGCACCGCCTGGCAGTGGCTCGGTCTGATTTCCTACGCCGCGGGTCTTACCTTGCAAGAAAAGTTGCGCGAGCAACTACGCCAAGGGGGCCCTGAAGCCTTGGTGATGCTGGAGCATTCGCACGTCTACACTCTGGGCCGCAGCGCCTCGCAGGACGACATCGTGATGCCTAAAGAGTGGCTCGCCAGTCGCGGAGTTGAGGTTTATGAAACCGACCGCGGTGGGCAAGTTACCTACCACGGACCGGGACAGCTGGTTGGTTATCCGATTCTCGATCTGGGGGCCGAGCGCGATATTCGCCAGTACGTTGATCGCTTGCAAGAGATGTTGGTAGCAATGCTTGGCGACTTTGGTATTGAGGCTCACGCTCGCCACCAGCAAGCTGAGATTGGTGTTTGGGTTGGCGCACGCAAGATTGCTTCCATTGGGGTTCATTTGAGCCGCTGGATTACCACCCATGGATTCGCGCTCAACGTCAGCACCGATCTGTCTTATTTTCAGGGCATCGTTGCCTGCGGACTGCAGGGCGTGCAGATGACGTCTATCGCGCAGGAGCTGGGTACAGCTCCGTCGCTGCCAGAGGTGGCTGATTGTTTGGTTGGCCACTTTGAACGGGTGCTGGGGCGCAAGCTGGCCGCAGGCGATCTCCGTTCGCCGGCTGTCTCTCCTTAGTGGAGGTGCGACCGTGCAACCACCGAGGTATCGAGCAGTGGAACCCTTCTCCCGGACTCCGGGATATCCCAACGCTATCGACGCTCCACTTCGACTAGCCGCAACGTAGCGCCCGCCAGAGCGGCTTGCAGTGCCACGGTGTCTCCCAAGCGATGGCCGAGACGGATATGTCCGGCGTTGGGCGGAATCTCATCCCAGGTTGGGTCTACCTCCAACCACGCATGGTCAACGAAAACTTCGGCCCAGGCATGACCGCCGAAAGACTGGCTCAGGTCACCGGTGTAGAGCAGCCCGGTGACCTCTCGCGCCGGAATGCCGAGCGAACGCGCCAGGGTGATGAACAACATCGAATGCTCGGTGCAATCACCACGAGGGTCGTCGATCAGATCAGTCACCGAAAGCGGTTCGGCAAAGTAGGAGTCTTCGATGTAGTCGGAGACAAAGTGAACCAGCTCCTCGACCTGCTGACGCTGGCTGAGGTCGGCAGAGACTGCACGCTTGGCCAGGTCCCGAATTGCTGGAATCTGGGTTGGCAGGCTGACCGTCGCTTCCAGAGCTTCTTGGATCTCACTATCTCTGGAGTCACCGTCTTTGGACTGACTGTCTCTGGTCTGGCTGCCTGGGGAATCAGGATCCTCGGCACCCGCCGATGTGGTTGCTCCCAATCGCAACTGGCAAGCCTGATCAGTGCACGACCACGATTGGTATTGACTAGATGGAAGAACGACACCCTCCTGGAACTCCAGCGCCAGAGTCATCGCCGTAATTTCCTCTAGCTCTCCCAGCGGTTGGTCCACGCGTACTGCTTGCGCCAAGAATAAGTCAGTGGTGTCCTCCAAGGTGCGGGCGGCCTGTTCCGATTCCAATTGGATATCAAAGGCACCGGCGAGAGTGCCCGCAAGTAGGCGGCCTTCAGGCGTCATGCGCATGGTTCCAGAGATACCGCTGGCTTGATCTTCAAACTGAATTTCTGCGTAGTCGACCTGAAGTCCGTCAAGGAAGGTCGAGCGATAGGCCGACAGAGTGACCTGGTCCCGACTACGTTTGAGATCTCCGAGAAGCAGAGAGTCAGTGCCGATCGAGGTGCCTTCCTGGGGATGGGAGCGAATCCAAATTTCGGCGGCCAGCGCGTCGGAAAGGGTATAGCGATCGATACCTGGCGCATGCGAGCGACAACCGTCGGCCTCGCAGATCTCGGCGTCATAGCCGTCTTGAGTGCGCACAACGCGAATCAGTCTTCGGTCATCACCCTGGATGGTTTCTGAGGTTGCAGAGTGCAGCAGGTGCGGGGGTTGGGCCAAGAATTGCTGATATTCGCTGATTTTGGTTGAGCGTTCACCGCCCAGGACCAGAGCGTGGATTTCGAAATCCTCACGCAGTTCGATGGTCGACTCGCCCGAGGCTGTTTGCACCGGCCCACGCTGCCGATGCAGGAACCCGACTTTGGTGTCTTGTATGTAGAGCCCGTACCAGTCCGAGGCGGTGGCGATCAGGGCCTCCGGCACCGCAACCGAAACTGCGACCGAACTGTGCTGGGATCCAGGGTTCGCAACTTGGGTCGATGGTCTCGCCTCCTGGGCAGGGGGCGAGATGGGTCGAGTGGACTCCACCGTAGTCGCCGTTTTCGACTGGGCCACCTTCATGGGTTTCGCTGTTTCGCAGCTAGTTAGCACCAGGACACTCAGAGCGACGCCGATCACCAGGGGAAACCGACCCGGGGCGCAGTGGCGCAGTTGGGGCAGCGGGGTTGGGAACCGGAAGCCGCGCATCAAGCTAGTTTACCGGTTTGCCGAAAGCTCGGATTGGTCGCTCTCGGATGCTCCGTATCCCGGGAAATTGTCAGAGCAACCTAGGTAGAATGAAGCTCGTCCAGAAAATGGGCTGAAAGGGTAACCGCGAGAAATTGATGTCACACGATCTAGTTCAAATTGGCGGTGCGTCTCCTGCCTCGGGCGAAAGCCAAGCTCCACCATCTGCCGGTGGCCGTCCGGATTGGTTGCGTATTCGCTTGCGCACCCCGGCGCGTTACCACGAGGTTCGCAATTTGGTCTCACGACTGAATCTGAACACCGTTTGCGAAGAAGCGAAATGCCCCAACATTTATGAGTGCTGGGGTGAACACGGCACAGCGACCATGATGATCTTGGGTGACATCTGTACCCGTCGGTGTGGGTTTTGCGCCGTCACCTCTGGCAGGCCCAATCCGGGGGTGGACGCTCAGGAACCGGAGCACGTGGCGCAAGCAGTCGAAGCCATGGGTCTGCAGCACGCGGTGATCACCTCGGTGGACCGGGACGATTTGCCAGATGGCGGTGCTCGGCATTTTGCAGAGGTCATTCGAGCGATTCATCAGCGGTGTTCCGAGACAGTGGTGGAAGTCTTGACCCCGGATTTCCGCGGAGTTCCCGACGCTCTAGATTTTGTTCTTGATGCCGAGCCTGAAGTGTTCTCGCACAACATGGAAACGGTTCCCAGGCTCTACCGTGAAGCACGCCCGGGAAGCAGGTATCGTAGATCTTTAGAGCTGCTCGCTGAAGCGGCAGAACGGGTTGCCGATGGTCGATATCGAGGACTGCGAGGTCCCGGTCGCGTCAAGACTGGCATCATGGCTGGGATCGGTGAGAGCGAGAGCGAAATCCGTGGAACCATCACCGATATCCGCAACGCTGGAGTCGAGATTTTGACCATCGGTCAATATCTCCAACCAACTCGGAAGCACTTGCCGGTGGATCGTTGGGTCACTCCGGAGCAGTTTGCCGCTTACCGCTCGTACGCTCTACAACGGGGCTTTACCCACTGTGAGTCTGGAGCCTTGGTGCGCTCTAGCTACCACGCCCACGAGCACGTCGCTTAGCTACTTTGGGTGCTTCCGAGCGGGTCCTGCCGGTGTGGGTATTGCTTGGTAGACTGGGCACGTTGCGGTGGTGGTACAGCTATCGGCAAGAAAAATATATCTGGGCGAGTACACCATGGCGAGGAGCTAAAACATGGCAGATCATGACATCCAAGTAGTGGCGCTTGATGATACCCATCTCGGGGGTATCGCAGCGCTCGACGAGAAAATTAGTGGTAAGTATCAACCCGAAGTCTGGGAGACCCGGCTGAGCTACTACTCGCGTCGCGATCCGGATGCTTCGGTAGTGGCGCAAGACGGCGGTCGTGTTGTGGGTTTTATGTTTGGCGAGGTTCGTTCGGGCGAATTTGGTTTTGAGGAACCCACCGGATGGATCGAAGTCTTAGGAGTTGATCCCGAGGTGCGGGGGCGTTCGGTGGGCCGGCGGCTGGTCGAGCGCATGCTGAACCATTTTCAGCAGCGCGGCGCGCGGTCGGTGAAGACTTTGGTGGATATCGAGAAACAAGAGGGCATCGCCCAGTTTTTTGCCGCCTTGGGCTTCTCTGCGGGCAGCGTGCGGACCCTGGTGCGAGATCTTGGTGAGGGGGATCAAGCATGAATAGTCGAATTACCACGATTGCGCCCAAGTTCCATTCAGCGGTGGAGAAATGGCGGCGAACTTATTTGCCGGACTATGACCTGCTGATTGAAAACTGGGATCGCTTTTTCCCCAAGGATCCCACCTTTGAGTTGTGCGCCTATCGGGAGATGGGCATGTGCGACGAAGTGGAATGCGGAGTGAAGATGGGCCAACCTAAGGCGATGACCGCCGAGGAGTTGGATCCTGAGCAAGCGCACCATCTACTGGGAGCAATCCGAGCTCAGGCATCGACCGAATTTGGTTCGATTCAGCAACACCAATTGACCCTTGCCCGAGCTCAAAACGAGCAGGATCAGTTTTGGGTTCTGCGGATGATGGCTGAGGAGCTACGACACGGTTACCAAATGCTGCATCTGCTGCTGGAAGACACCTGGGACGAAGTGGGTGGCGTCAAGGGTGAAGACATGGTGGAAGAGATCCTGTCGATGAAGACCGGATCCCACGTACTCGGTGCCTTCAACGTCGACTTCGATTCCTTCGTCGACAACATCACCTTCTGTTGTTTGATTGACCGTGTCGGTAAGTATCAGTTGGCGATGCAAAAGGTCAGTGCCTACAAGCCGATGGCCGAGAGCATGCCGCAGATGCTGCGCGAAGAAGCGTTTCATCTGGCCACCGGAGTAGTGCCGATGCGCCGTTGGGCAGAGCAAGCCGGCGACGGCTCGCCATTCATCACCATGCAGGACATGCAGCAAGTGGTCAACAAGTGGTTGCCCCGAGGTTTGGAGATGTTCGGCGACGAACGCGGTGGTGGCACCAATGTCCGGTACGGCCTCAAACCGATGAAAAATGGTGAGGCTCAAGAGCAGTACTACCAGGAAGTCGGCAAGGTAGTGCAGGACATAAACGTCCGCTTCGTCCGGGCTCGGGTCAAGAGTCTGACAGCGACCGAGGCCGAGGACCTAGTGCGTCGGGTAACCGAAGAGGGCGAAGTGGTTCAAGGGATCGCTCCGGAGGATCTGATGCGGCTGCCGGCAAAGGAGTTTTTCCGCCGCCGAGGAGTTCCGGCTTTTCAGATGGTCGGATTCGACGGCGAGAAATTCACCCAAGCAGAAGACTATGTAGCGCACCTGTCGCACCATCTGCCCGATTCTTATCGGGCGGGTTCAGACTTCAAGTTCTACGTCGGCCTGTTGCATCAGGTGGCTGATGGTGAGTTAGAGATCAAACAAGCCGCCTACGCGATGCCTTCCTTGCGTCGTGTGGGTGGGGTCTGCCCCTGTTCGCGTTCGGTGCGCTGGGTCAGTGATGGCGAGACCGCCAACGGTAGTGGCAACGGCAGCAATGGATCCTCGAACGGAGGCCCGTCTCCGGCCTAGAACCTGAGCGGCTCGAACCCAACTTTGTCCTGGCTTAATCGTCTGATCGTCACACTGCTCCCCGGCGTGCCGCGGAGCCTTGTTCGCAAGGTGGCCGGCCGCTATTTCGCCGGCGAGACCCGCACTACCGCACTGGAAACCGTGCGGAGGCTCAACCAACAAGGAGCGATGGCGACCCTCGACGTGCTTGGCGAGGAGGTTCAAGATCCGGCCAAAGCGCAAGCGGCGGTGGACGAGTACGTCGAGTTGTTCGATGCCATTGCCGATCGGGGTTTAGACGCTAACGTATCGGTCAAGTTGACCATGTTGGGACTGAAGATTGACCACCAGTTGTGCTGGGATAATTTGCTCCAGATTGGCGATGCTGCGGCTAGACATGGGAACTTCCTACGCATCGACATGGAAGATCGCAGCTGTACCGACGCCACCTTGGATCTCTACCGGCGGTTGCACGACCGATACCCCAATGTTGGTACTGTGCTTCAGGCCTACATGCGGCGCACGCTCGACGACATCACTGGGTTGCCGAGCGAAAACGCCAACATTCGCATCTGCAAGGGAATCTATGTCGAGCCTCGGGAGACCGCGTGGAAGGGCTACAACACGGTGCAGCAAGCGTATTTGGCCGCTTTGGACAAGCTGTTGAGAGACGGTGTCTATACCGGCATTGCTACCCACGATGAGTTTCTTGCCGCCGGTGCCACTGCACTTTTGGATCGTCATCAGACTCCTCGCGATCGCTATGAGTTCCAGATGCTGCTGGGAGTCGACGAAGAGTTACGTTCGATCTTGCTGCAGCGCCATCGTTTGCGGGTCTACGTTCCCTATGGGGTTGACTGGTACGCCTATTCTCTGCGCAGAATGAGGGAGAATCCGGAAGTGGCGGGGCACGTCACCAAGGCCTTGCTGGGTCTGAGATAGCACTTGACTTCGCTTTAGGCATCATCGATGACTGATCACTCTGAAGATCAACCAAAGTCCGATAGGACCGAAACCAGGGTCCACCAGTCTGGGCAGATGACCCAAGAGATGTCGGTGATGCAACCCGATCAATTGGAGATTCAACAGGCGGCGTTAGTGCTCCTAGGTCATCCAGACGCCAATGAGGTGGGCGAGCATTGGCGTTTACGGCGCACTGGCGGTGTTGACATCGGTCGGTTGCCGTTGTCTGACGTGCCGATCACCGGGGCCTCGGCGGTGTCTCGTAGACCTGCCCGGACTGAACGCAATGATGGCACCTATCAAGTTCAAGACCTGGGCTCGACCAACGGCACCTACCTCAACGGCGAGGGGCTGAAAGCCCCTGAATGGTTATCTTCGGAGGATCGCCTCCAAGTAGGGAGTGTCCATCTGAAGCTCATCGTTGAGGCAGATGTTGAGGGTTCCTATCACCAGATGATGTACTCGTTGGCAGTGACCGATCCGCTCACCGGAGTGGCCAACCGCAGGCGCTTTGAAGAGGAATTGGACCGAGAGTTTGCCCGCGCAGGTCGCCGCGAGCGTTCCCTTGGGTTGATGATCATCGATGTTGACCAGTCCAAACAGATCAATGATCACTACGGGCATCCGATCGCCGACCAAGTGCTGAAAGGAGTTGCTGCGGGCTTGCAAGAGATCAACCGCGGAGAACAGACACTGGCCAGAATCGGCGGTGATGAGTTTGCGATCTTGATCCCGGAGGCTTCGGTCGAAGATCTTGAATTGGTGGCCGAGCGGGTGCGTGAACAAGTTGCCGCAGTCAAGGTGGAGAGTCCGAAGGGAACGGTGACCGCCCAGTGTTCGATCGGTGGTGCAGTAGTGGCTGCTGGGCAAGGGCAAGCCGAAGGCCTCTACGCCGCCGCCGACGAGGCGCTCTACCAGTCCGAGAGAAGCGGTCGCGCTCGGGCGACGATCACCGGTGACTTCTAGATTCTTTTCTCGGGCCAAGAAATTGCACGACGATCCTGACTGATGTTGAGAGAACTGCAGGTTCGTAACTTGGCGCTCATCGAGTCGGTCGAGATTTCCTTGGCTCAGGGGCTGAGCGTGGTCACCGGAGAGACCGGTGCTGGCAAGTCGATCGTCGTCGACTCGCTGATGGTCCTTTCGGGAGCTCGAGCGACCAGCGACATGATTCGCACTGGGGCGCCGTCGATGACGGTCAGCGGAATTTTCGATACTCCAAGTAGTCCGCAGTTTGCAGCCCTGCTGCTGGATAGTGGAATCGAGATTACCGACGAGACAGTGGTGCGGCGTGAAGTCAGTCGCGAGGGGCGTAATCGGGTCTATATCAACGACATCGCGGTGACTCTGCGGCTGTTAAGTCAGATCGCGCCGCTGATGATTCGGGTGCACACCCAACGGGAAGAGTTGGAGCTGGCTGAATCCGAGATGCAGCGCCACTGGGTTGATTCCTTTGGCGGGGCCAAGCTGGCAAAGATCGCCGAGGCCACCCGGAATGCCTTTCAAAGATTCCAAGACTGCGACCGCAAGTTGCAGAGTTTGCTGGCGGACGAAAGGTCACGCTTGGAGCGCATCGACCTGTTGCGCTTTCAAGTGCGCGAGATCGAGTCGGCGGCGATCGCAGCGGGAGAAGAGAGGGCCCTGCAAGAGCGGCGTGAAGTGTTGCGTCATCAGGACCGCATTCGCAACGCGCTGGCGAACGCCGCCGAGGGTCTCTACGAGTCCGATCATGCCGCCGGTGCGCGGATTGCTGCTGCGCGCGGAGACCTTGGAGGCATTGCCGATCTGGTTCCAGCGGTCAATGCTTGGATAGAAGACCTGGAAGACGCTCGAGTCCGGGTCGAAGAGGTCGGTCGGGCGGCGGCTGAACAACTGACCGTCATCGAGTCAGATCCTGGCGAACTGGACCGTGTCGAAACTCGGCTGGCGGACCTGGAACGGCTGTTTGCCAAGTACGGTTCCGGTAGCGACCAAGTGATAGAGACTGGAAGGCGTGCCGCGGCAGAACTGGAGATGATTCTGGGTGGCTCGGAGAGTCGCGAGCAATTGGAAAAACAGCGTGGCCAGCTTGTGGGGGAGTATCGAGTTACCGCGTCGCGACTGAGCGCCGCTCGCCAGAAGGCTGGCGCTGGGTTGGCCGGTGCGGTGCAAACGGAACTGGTCGACCTGGCGATGGCCGACGCGCAGCTCTCGGTCGCCCTCGAGCCGCGCACCGATGGGCTGGTCGACCTAGCTGACGGTCAACTGGCGGTGACGCGGGAGGGTACCGATCGGGTGATCTTGATGCTCTCGGCGAACCCCGGCGAGCCTCCTGGGCCGCTCGCCAAAATCGCTTCCGGTGGTGAGTTGTCTCGGATCTATCTGGCGCTGCAGTTGGTGGCACAACCGGGGGGTTGCTCGGATCCGGTGGTTCTGGTTTTTGACGAAGTTGACGCCGGGGTCGGTGGAGCTCAGGCCGAAGCTCTGGGAATCAAGTTACGTCGTCTCGCTGAGAGTGGCCAGATCTTGGCGGTAACCCATTTGCCGCAAGTGGCGAGCGCTGGACATGCTCACCTGTTGGTTGAGAAATCCAGCGGCCAACGAACGACGATTCAGGTGACCAACTTATCGTCTGAGCAGCGAGTCGAAGAGATCGCTCGGATGCTCGCCGGTCGCGACGTCACCGAAATTTCGCGATCCCATGCTGCTGATCTCTTGCGACAGGCGGCTCAGTGAGCGCCGAACGTATCGGCCTCGAAGGGAGTGCCCTCGATGATCCGGACCTTGTGGCTCAGTGCCTCGAACTCAAGCGCCTGGAGCACGAAAGTCTCCAGCGCTGGCGGCTAGACGACGACATAGAGCGGATCCAGGACCTGCTCGCGCGAGGGGGAGTGCTCGTTATTCCCACCGAGTCGAGCTACGGACTTGGCGTGGCCCCAGGGAACCTTGAAGCGGTGGCCAACGTATTTGCGCTCAAGGGCCGACCTTCGACCAAGGGACTACCGGTGGTCGCTGCATCGGTCTATCAGCTTCCGAAAGGAGTGGTCCTGCATCGCGGACTGGAAAGAGCGTTAACGAATTTATGGCCAGCACCGTTATCCCTGATATTGGATACCGAGCATCCGGTCGCCGCTGGCGGCAGCGAAGGTCATACCTTGGCGGTTCGCGTGCCAGCCTACACGCCATTGCTGGAGTTGTTAGAAGAGACCGGACCGCTGACCGCGACTTCAGCCAACCGAGCCGGTCAACCTCCGGCGGTCGCCCCGAGTTCGCTGTTCGAACTGTTCGAGGGTTCCGGAGTCGAAGGGCTGTTGGTTGACGTCGGTGAGCTCACTGGTGGTCCGCCTTCTACCCTAGTGCGGGTCTCCGGCGAGCGGGTTTCAATCGTCAGACCTGGCGCCCTGAGCGAGCAAGACATACTGTCGGCACTCGGCAGGCTATCCACAGGCTTTGTGGAAAACTCTGCGGATGAATAGACAAGGATGCGGTGGTACTTGAACTCAAACGGAATGCACAAAGGATTGTGCACGCACTTTATGCTGGCGCTAGCCGCAGTTGTCTCCCTGATCGGATCGCAATTGGCCGCCCAAGAGTCAACAGGCGAGTCGCTAGAACTTAGTCGGCCGGTCGAGGTAGAGCCGGTTCTCGGCTACGGTCTGTCCGTGTTTCGCGGTCAGGAACCGGAGCGTTTCGAAGTGGAGATACTCGGCAACATGGCGGGGGTTACAGTCGGTGACGACTACATCTTGGCCAAGCTGTCTGGTGCTGGTCTGGAAAAAACTGGAGTGATCGCCGGCATGAGTGGTAGTCCGGTATACGTCGACGGGGAGCTGATCGGCGCGGTGGCGTTCGCTTGGCCGTTCGCTCACGAAGCGATCGGTGGCATTACGCCGATCGGGAGTATGCGCCAGCAACTTCTGGCTCCCAACTCCGAGGCTTCACGCCGTCCGATGGTAGCTTGGGATGGAGTCTTTGACCTTAGCAATCCAGAGGACCGCCTACGCCAATGGGCGAGCCGCTTGACGCCGACAGTGGTTGACCCGGGCCAGGTTCAGCCGGGTCAGGTTTCTCTGCAACTTGCCGCCTCTGGAATGTCGAGTTTGGCCCGCAGTTGGTTTGCCGGTCCGGTCGCCGATCTAGCTCCGGCGCCCGGCGCCCAGGTTGATCGCCCCTTGACTCCCGGTTCAGCGGTCGCCGGGATCTTGGTCGACGGCGATTGGAAGCTGTCGGTGACCGGAACCGTGACCGAGGTTGAGGGTGATCGGGTGCTCGCGTTTGGTCATCCTTTCTTGGCCAACGGTCCCACCGATCTGCCGATGGCTCCGGCAGAAATCGTCACCGTTGTTTCGAGTCGTATGAGCTCGTTCAAGGTCAGTAATTTTGGCGAACCGGTTGGACGGTTTGATTCTGATCGCTCGACTGGGGTTGGTGGGCAGATTGGCGAGCTGGCAGCAATGATTCCGGTGTCGATCCGGCACCGGTCCTTGGCGGACCCAGACTCGGATCCAGATTCGGGTCTAGAGACGTATTCGATGCGCATGGCGCGGATCCCGGAGATGTTGCCCTTGTTGGTGGGACTTGGAGTGTTTGAGACCATCGGCGCGTCCGGCCATCAGGCGGGTACCTACGGATTGGACTTAGTCGCCCGGTTTGACTTGGGGGGCTACGGCGACTTGGTATTGGACTCTACCTACGACGGCGCCTCGGCTGGACTACAGGGCGCGTTGCAATTGATTCAGTACGTCGACCTGTTGCACAACAACCCGTGGGCCGATGTCGAGGTCAAAGCGATCGAGCTTGAGGTTACCCAGCACCCCAGGCCGATGAGTTTGGAGGTGGTCGAAGCCTCGGTGGATCGCTCGACCGTCCATGCGGGGGAGTCAATTACGGGTCGGATGCGGCTGCGCGGCTATCGACAGCAGGACCGTGAGCTACCTTTTACCATTCAGCTACCGAGGGACGTTGGCCCAGGTTCCTATCATTTGCTGATCGGCAACGGGCGGGAGATCGATTTCGCCGAGTGGTCAGTAACTGGGGCGACGCCACAGACGTTTGAACAAGCTCTGCGCCTGTTGCGCAATCTACGCTCGTCGCGCACGTTTGCGGTTTCCGGCCTGCGAGCTACCCGGGGACTGTCGGTGGGTGGTGTCGCATTGCCGGGACTGCCGGCTTCGGTCGCCGAGGTCTTGCACTCTGGGCGCACCACCAAGCCGGTGCCGTGGCGCATCGAGTCGCTGTTGGAAGAGAACTTCGATCAGCCGCTCAACGGAGTGGTCAGAATCGATCTTGAAGTGGTAGCGGATAACGGGAGTACACGATGACTTGGAGTGCTACGCGGTGGGTTGCCGTGCTGATTTTGTTCGCCTTGGAGCCGACCGTTTCGTCGGCCGCTGAAGTTCGTTTTTTTCGCACCGATTCCAAGGCGGCCTTTGCCCAGGGCACTGCCAACGCGGTGTCGGTTGGGGAGTGGGATGAACTGACCCTGGGCTCGGAACTGACCGCGGTGGCTGCGGTTGAACAACCCTACGTCTACTCCGCTGCTAAGACTGAGAACGGTTGGGTTCTGGGAACTGGGTCGGAAGGGGTGGTTGTGGTGGTGGACAAAGACGGCGATACCCAGGCGCTGCCCGCGCTTGCCGAAGAGCACGTCTTTGCGGTGGCAGTAGCCAAGGATGGAACCATTTGGGCCGCGGGATCTCCCTCGGGACACCTCTATCGGTGGCAAGACCCGGAGTGGGTCAGCTACGCAGTGCATGAGACTGACGATCTCTATGTCTGGGCTCTGGAACCATTCGAGGATGGTGTTTATGTCGCTACCGGCGCTCAGGGAAGGGTGCTCAAGGTGCACAAGGACGGCTTGGTTGAAGACCTAGTTGGTGAGATCGACACCCACGTCCGTTCGCTCCATTCGTTGGCGGACGGCAGCCTGTTGGCGGGCACCGAAGGCGCTGGCAAGGTGGTGCGGATTGTCGAGGGTCGGGCGCAGGTTTTGTACGTTAGCGACGCTCCCGAAGTAACGGCTCTAACCTCAGACGGATCTGGCACTTGCTATGCCGCAACCGTGAGTTCCCAAGCCAGTTGGGTTGCTGCGGCCAAGCAAACGGTTGACGCCACCTCTTCTTCAGAGGAGGCCACTGTGACGGTATCCGCAGTGGCGGCCAACGGCAATGGCTCGGCGGCACAGACCGCGATTGTACGTTTCGCCTGCGCCGGGGGCGTGGTCGAGAAATTCGATGCTTGGGGTGGCGAGACTGCCTACGACTTGGCGGTTTTTTCTGGCCAGCTCTGGGTCGCCACCGGTCAAGACGGCAAGGTCTATCGCATCGATGAATCTGGAGCTCGATTTCTGGAGCACGATCTTGAGGACAAGCAGGCGGTATCTCTGATCCCGGCTGCGGACCACTTGGCGATCGTTTCCAGCAATGGTGGTGCGGTGATGACGGTAGGCGATCGGCGCGCACAGCAGGGAACTTTTGAGAGTGCTGTTTTCGACGCCGAACTCAACAGTCGGGTCGGAGCGCTGACTTGGTCCGGCGAAGGAGAGGTGGAGTTTTCGGTGCGCAGCGGCCAGACCGGCACCCCGGACGATGGCTGGCCAAGTTGGAGTGCATGGCGCATGGGTAACTCGGTTGATTTCACCGAAATGGATGCTGGGCGGTTTCTCCAATGGCGCGCCCGCTTGCACGACAACGCTAAGGTCCATCGCGTTGAACTGGCATATCGACAAGCCAACGTTGCGCCCCGGATTACCGAGCTGGAGGTCTTGGCGGCTGGTGAGGTCTTGGTTGATGCATCGTTCAATCCTGGACAGCAGGTGTTTGAACCGACCCGGCCGACCCAGGACGGGATATTCACCACCTTGCAGCCGGTGACCGAAAAAGACGGACAACGGACCAAGAAGTTGTGGAAGGCAGGTGCCCGTACTCTGCGCTGGAAGGCCGAGGATGACAACAAAGACCCGTTGGCGTACCGGGTCGAGATACAACCGGAAGCGGGCGACTGGATGATCATGGCTGAAGATCTCGACGCGACGTTCTTGACCATCGACGCGACGGTGTTGCCCGACGGCCCCTACCGCTTCCGGGTGACCGCGGACGACAGTGCCAGCAACTCCTCCGAGGAGAAGCTGGAGCGCAGTCGCATTAGCCCGCTGGTGATCTTGGATCAGACGCCACCGGAGCTTGGTGAGATTTCTCGGCGAGAAGGCCAACTTGAGGTCGAGATCAAAGACGCCAGTAGCGCGTTGCGTAGTATCGAAATTAGTCGCGACGGGGAAGCCTGGGAGGCAGCCAAAGTTGCCGACGGCGCGGTGGACGAACGCAGCGAGCAGTTGATCGTAGACTTGGGGGAAAGCGCAGAATTTGTCATCATCCGCTTGACCGACTGGTCTTTCAATCGAGTGGTACTTTCTCTACCGGTTGGTTGATCCATTCGGAGCACGCAATAAAGCTGAATCATGAGTGAAAAACGCATCGCCGTGTACCCGGGTTCCTTCGACCCGGTACACAACGGACATTTGGATTTGATCCACCGCGCAGCTCCGCTGTTTGATGAGCTGATTATCGGCGTGCTGGAGAACCAAGAAAAGAAGGCTCTGTTTTCGGTCGCCGAGAGGGTGGCCATGTTGCAACGACTGACGGACGACTTACCGGGCTGCCGTGCCGAGTCGTTTTCCGGCCTCCTGGTCGATTTTGTCTCGAAGAAGAAGGCGCAAATCGTGATTCGAGGTTTACGAGCGATTACCGATTTTGAGTACGAGCTACAAATGGCCCTGATGAACCGCCGTTTGAATCGAGAGATCGAGACCTTCTTCATGACCCCGAGCGAAGAGTTCAGCTACCTTTCGAGTCGGTTGGTCAAGGAGGTTTATTTCCTGGGTGGCAAGATGGATGGACTGGTTCCCGATTACGTGCTCGACGAATTGGCGAGTAAGGGAAATTAGATTTTGTCCGATCTCCTGGCTGGCTTGCCAAAGGCTGAACTGCATGTTCACCTGGAAGGGGCGATCTCGCCTCAAACTCTGTTGCAACTGGCTCAACGACATCAGATTGAGCTTCCGGCCTCTGATATCGAGGGTCTACGCGATTGGTTTCATTTTCGCGACTTTGAGCACTTCGTCGAGATCTACTTAACCTGCTCCCGGTGTCTACGGGATCCCGAGGACTTCTTACTCATCACGCGCGACTTTGCTCGCGAGCAAATACGGCAGGGCATTGTCTACAGCGAAGCACACTTCACCATTGGTACCCATATCCTGAATGGACGCGATCCTTCGGCAGTGATGGAGGCACTGGGCCAGGGAGTTGAATTCGCGCGGCAACAGGGGCTTGAACTGAGGTTTATCTTCGATGTCGTGCGCAACGTTCCCGAGATGGCCGATGCGACCCTGGAGTGGGCGCTGAAAGGGCGAGATCAAGGGGTGGTTGCCGCACTCGGCCTTTCTGGCTTTGAAGATCACCCGACCAAACCCTTTGCCGATCACTTTTTGGAAGCCGAGCGTCGAGGTCTTGCCCGTACCGCGCACGCCGGAGAACACGCTGGTCCTGAATCGATTGAGGCAGCTCTTGAGTACGCTCACGCCGAGCGCATTGGGCACGGAATTCGAGCCATTGACTCACCGACCTTGGTCAGCGATTTGGCCAGCAGCGGTGTGGTCTTGGAGGTTTGTCCAAGCTCTAATGTTCAATTGCACGCGGTCGAGGACTTTTCTTCCCACCCATTCGCTCGGCTGGATCAAGCTGGTGTTCCGGTGACGGTGAACTCGGACGATCCACCACTTTTCAATACCACTCTTCTGGGCGAGTTTGAGGTGTTGCAAAGCGAGTTCGGTTACTCAGAATCTGATCTGGTTCGCATCGCGCGCAACGCTTTTGTTAATAGCTTCGCCGAAACGACCTTGAAGCAGCGCCTACTGGCGGATTTTGATCACCAGGCTAGCTGGCGGGTCTCACCACAGGGGTTGGCGGCTGACTCAGGATCTCCCTAGTCGGCGATTACCATTTCGCTATGAAGCTCAGTTCCGTTGTTCACGACTGCTTGTATGTCAACTGGGCGATTCCTACCGCTGAGACCGAAGAGAGCCTTCCTGAAGGGCTGACTTTGGACGTCGTCAACATCGACAGTCGGTCGCATCACTTTGCTTCGGCGCTGCTGTTTCGTCAGCGGGGCTTGCGGGCGGTTTCGATGCCCTGGTTTCCGGTATCTCACACCCAGGCCAATCTGCGTCTCTATGTTCGCGATGAAAACGGCAATCCGGCGGTCTTGTTCCGGGCGATTTGGGTCCCGACTTGGCTGCGCCCGGCGATGCGCTGGGTGGCGAGCATCCCCGCAGAAGCGGCCAAATTGGAGTTCCCTGCGTCTCCGGTCCTGCCGGAAGCGCAAGGCGAATGGCGAATTCGCTCCGGGGCCGAACTGGTTGTTCGCACCAAATTGGGTTGCCGCTCCTCCGGCGGGCTGGGTAATTGGCATCAAACAGTCAGTTTCTTTCGCAAGAGGGCACTCGGCTATATGGTGACTGCAGAGGGACTGCAACAGATCAGTGCAGTACAACCTGACGCTGAAGCCGTTCCGGTTGCCGTCGACGTACTGGACTCCGAACTGATCGAAAGTGTCCTCGGTAGCGCCTCGTTTGGTTTGACCGTCCACAGCGCCTTCCTGTGTGAACGATTGCCGTTCGAATTTGAATTGGTCGGTGAGCGACAAGCCGAGCCCTTGGTCCCAGCCAGCTAGGCTGTGGCTCGTCTGCGCGTACTCATTTGATAGGTTCCGGCCATGACTGAATCCTCAATGATCCAATCAACCGCCGGTGTGCTCGCAGTGCTAGCCGGGGTTCCTGCCTTTTTCTTTTGGCTGGAGCGGGTTACTGGCTGGCGTCTTTTTAAGTATCTGATTCCGCTTATCTGGACTTATGCGATTCCGCTGGTGTTGCGCAATGTCGGGGTTCTTCCCGGGTCTTCTCCGGCTTATGACAGTTTGCGGCAGATTGGTTTGCCGATGATCATCGTGTTGCTGTTGCTGTCGGTGGACGTGCAGGCGGCGTTGCGGGTGATGGGGCGTGGAGTCGGGGTGATGTTGTTGGGTACTGCTGGGATCGTGCTCGGCGCCCCGATCGGCTACTGGGTTGTCCATTCCCATCTCTCTCCGGAGGCCTGGAGAGGTTTTGGTGCTCTGGCGGGTAGTTGGATTGGCGGGACGGGAAACTTGGCAGCGGCCGCGGCAGCGTTGGAAACGCCCCCGGATCAGTTCGGATTGGCGGTCTTGGCAGACTCGGCGATCTACATCGTTTGGTTGCCGCTGCTGTTGATGTCGAAGAATTTCGCCGCCCGTTTCAACCGTTGGACTGGGGTCGATGAGGGTCGCTTGGCGCGCATGGACGCGGCCGCGGCTGCTGAGGTCAAAGAGGAGGTCCCTGCCTCTTTTTACAACTTCCTAGTTCTGTTCGCCTTATCACTCGGATGCACTTGGGCGGCGATCGCCCTTGCTCCGCACTTACCCTTGGTGTCACTCGGTGGAGAAGTGGTGATCTCGACCGCAACTTGGGTGGTGTTGCTGGTCACCACTATGGGCATTTTGCTTTCGCTGACTGCGGCCAAGAACATTCCCTCGTCGCACAATCTGGCGATGGCGGTGTTGTACGTTTTCGTCGCTCGTATGGGAGCCTCAGCGTCGCTGGAAGGGCTTGCTGAAGCCCCCTGGTTCCTGCTGGGAGCGGCGATCTGGATTGTAGTTCACGGGATGTTTTGTCTGGCCGGTGCCTATTTTCTCAAAGTCGACGTGCACAGTGCTGCGATCGCTTCAGCAGCAAATGTTGGCGGTGCCGCTTCGGCGCCGGTTGTTGCGGCTCACCATCGGGAAACCTTGGTCCCTGCGTCGATTTTGATGGCGCTGCTGGGTTACGCGATGGGTAACTATCTGGCGATTATTACCGGGCATCTTTGTCGGCTTGTAGCTGGCGGTTAACTACCCTATAGCTACCCCATAGCGACCGCCGGTAGAGCCGGTTTGGGCGGTGTTTTGAGCGTCTGGTCGCGTGCTACCATCGCTCAATGACTCAGGAGCAAGACGAAAGCAACCTTCAGCGCATCGCGGTCATTCCGGGAGACGGAATTGGCAAAGACGTTACCGTCGAAGCGATGCGCGTTCTCGACGCTGCTGTGCAGCGGTTTGACCTACCGATTGAAACCGAGAGCTTTCCCTGGGACGCTGATCGCTACCTAGATACCGGCGAGACCTTGCCTGAGGGGATGTTGGATCGGTTCCGCGATGAGTATGCTGCGGTTTTCATCGGCGCTTTCGGCGATCCGCGAGTGCCGGACATGAAGCACGCTGCCGACATCTTGCTCGGCATTCGTTTTGGCCTCGATCTCTACATCAACCTGCGGCCGATTCGGGTCTACGACCCACGACTGTGTCCGCTCAAGGACAAGACCCCGGAAGACATCGAGATGGTGATTCTGCGGGAGAACACCGAGGGCGCGTACGTTGGCATCGGCGGCCAATTCAAGCGGGGTCATTTGGATGAAGTGGCGGTGCAGGAGGAAATCCACACTCGCA
Organism: Candidatus Multivoradales bacterium; assembly: GCA_965248055.1. GTDB lineage: Bacteria > Acidobacteriota > Thermoanaerobaculia > Multivoradales > JAHEKO01 > CBDCXF01. The sequence continues at coordinate 486,797 of CBDFIJ010000004.1, read as the reverse complement.
AAGGGGTCGATCGCATCTTGATTGCCGCCTTTGAGTACGCGGTCAGCCACGGTCACTCCAAGGTGCTGATGGCGGACAAGTCCAACGTCATGCGCTACGGCCATGACCTGTGGCAACGTTGTTTTGCTGAAATGCAGGAGCGCTATCCTCAGATCGAGGCCTCGCACATGTACGTCGATGCCCTGGTGATGCAGATGGTGCGCAAGCCAGAGCAGTTTGAGGTGATCGTCACCAACAATATGTTTGGCGACATCATCACCGACCTCGGAGCGGCGCTCCAGGGCGGCTTGGGTCTCGCCGCTTCGGCCAATCTGCACCCAGGACAAACTTCGATGTTTGAACCGGTGCATGGATCGGCCCCCAAGTACGCGGGCACTGGCAAGGCGAACCCAGCCGCGGCAATCGTCACCGTGGGGTTGATGCTTGACCACTTAGGCCATCGTCAGGCCGGACAAGCGGTGGAGGATGCGGTGTCCCAAGCGGTACGGGATCGCAGGTGTACGGCTGATCTTGGTGGCGATATGAGCACCGAGGGTTTCGGTTCTCTGATTGCCGAAGCTGTGGCTGGCTGACACGTTCATACCGACCCTTCCTAGTCCACTCACGGTTTTTCAAGAGAGGGTCCCAAAGCGAACTATCAGGGAAGGACTACTCGCTGCCCTTGGGTCGGGGTGCCTGAGTGAATGCACTACGGGCCGGTAGTGCAACCGGCCCGTAAACCCCCGCGGATTCCACAAAACGAGAAAGGCCGGTGAGAAACCCCACCGGCCTTGGACGTGAGCTGAGAAGTGCAGCCTACTTACACCTCATGTTGCCCGCTGGACCACGGCACTTACCGGAGTCACATTGAGCGTTGGAGGTGCAAGGGTCACCCTTTTGGCCGCCGGTGCCACCCTGACAGGCAGCATCGTTAGTGCAGTCTGGGTCGTTGCAGTCGATCAGGCCGTCGCAATCGTCATCCGAACCATTGCTGCAAGCCTCGAAACCTTGGTCGCAGTCTAGGCGACAATTGGCGCAGCTTTCGCCACTGTCGCAAAGGTTGTCTCCGCAACAGAATGCACCCCCGGAAGCCGGAGTGGTGGTGCAATTGAAGCCGCCGGTGTTGCAGCGGGAATCACCACAGCCGACTGGGTTTTCTCCACCACCGTCGCCGCAGCAGAAACGATTGGAGGGTTTGCCATTTTGCTTGCCGTTGCAGTCTGTGGCGCAGGTGAGGCAGTTCTCACCGTCCGCTGCTTCACAGAGTCCGTTGCCACAAGTGGCCCCCGAAGAAGTTCCTGAGACGCAATCCGCAGCACAGCTATTGCAGTCTTCACCCAAATCACAGGTGCCGTCACCACAACAATTGGGAATCGGATCGTTGGTGCAAGAGCCGGCTAGGCAAATATCATCGGTGCAGCTATTGCCGTCATTGCAATCTGCGTCTACCGCACAAGCTGGCTGGATGATGTCGCAAATTTCGTCGCACACCAGGGTGATGGGAACGCCCCGGTTAGGGCAGTTGGCGCAGTGATGCAAGGCAATGACCTTATGTGAACTGCTAGCCAAGACCGGAGAACCGGAGGATCCACCTTCGGTATCGCATTGATAGCCAACGTCCTGGTAGGCGCTGCTGCTACAACCGGCGGAGAATCCATCGACTTCACAGACTCCGCTCACGTTACCTGGATCACTACTGACGATACCCAGCTCCTTGGCGCGACCTCCTGGGTACTGCGGGATATAGATCTGCTCGCCGATTGTTGCCGCACGGTCATCGATCTCCAAATAACCATAGGTTGCTGCAGGATTGGCGCTATTGATTTGTACCAATGCGTAGTCGAGTGCTGCATTGTCCTGAATAAAGGTGGCCCCACTGAATACGGTCCCGGCGTGGCAAAGCTGGCAGTTGCTGTCACCGCAGTTGGCTGCTTCTGCCATGAATTCGTAATCGGTGTTGAGCGCTGCGGTTGCGGTGGTAATGCAGTGCTCGTTGGTAACTAGATGGTTGTCGGCTGAGGCAAGCCAGCCGGTACACAGGCTTGACCCGCTGATGAGTAACCGGGCAACTGCACGGCCCTTGTCGTACTCAACCGGATGGGAATTTTCGAAGCAAACCGCGTTGTCCTTGTCGTCTGCACCGCAAATTGCTTCGGGAGTGAAGCCAATGTTCACATTCCCGGCTCCGTATTTGTCGATCTCGAAGCCGTTAGCCAATGCGCGACGGGTGGTGAAGTTGATCATCGCACGCTCGCCTTTGATGTGCTGAGACCAGAAGGTCCCCGCTTCCATTTTTCCCTTACCAGACAAGACGTATGACTGCCCACCCTGGGAATCTGAAATGGTGACGCGCTCACCTGATGGAAGGTCAAATTTCGAGAAATGAAGAGCGACGTAGGTCGCCCCTGGATGGTGGATTTCTAAGGTCCAGCCGTCGGCGGTTCGCCGGGCTCCAGATCGATCTAGGCTTTCCGATTGAATTGAGATCGATTCAATGGTGCCGACTTGTAGGGGCGCCTGGGCCTCGGCTGGATTGGCCACGACGACTGGAGCTATGACGAATAGCCCGGCAGTCAGTAGGGTAGTCCATGTTCTGCGCATTGTTCCTCCTTGGTTCCTTCGCGTTCGAGCAGTGGCTCGCTATTTTGGGGCCACCAACGGCCCGTTGAAAAGCTGGTCTGGATTGTAGTCCATTGGAAAACTGACCCACCGGATGTCTGTCACACCGTATTTGGCAATACGAGCCAAGATGTTGATGCGCAGGCTTATAATTGGTGGTTGTATGCGTGAGGCGGAGCTAATCTACGACTGGAACACGGCGGACCGAGTGCCGCAACCGGCACGCGGTCGGGTCGAACTCAACGACGAGACCTTGCGCGATGGGCTGCAATCTCCATCGGTCACCGTTCCATCGATCGACGACAAGCTGCGGATGTTGCACTACATGGAAGAGTTAGGGATGGACGCCGCAGATATAGGCCTGCCAGGAGCGGGTCCTCACGTGGTCTCCGACGTGCTGCGCTTGGCCCAGGAGATCGCCGAGCAAGGGCTGCAGTTGAGTGCCAACTGTGCCGCTCGCACGATGCGCCAGGACATCGAGCCGATTGTCGAGATTTCCCAGAAATCAGGAATCCAGATTGAAGTCGCCTGTTTTATCGGCTCCAGCCCGGTTCGCCAGTACACCGAGGGTTGGGATTTGGCACGCCTGCTGCGGTTGAGTGCGGAGGCGGTGGAATACGCGGTCAGCGAAGGGCTGCCGGTGATGTATGTCACCGAAGACACCACCCGAGCGGCTCCTGAAGATCTGAAACAGCTCTATACCGCTGCGGTCGAGGCTGGAGCTCGGAGAGTTTGCATTTCCGACACGGTGGGCCACGCCACCCCTGACGGAGCCGCCAGCGTGGTGCGGTTTATTCGCCAGGTCGTGGACGCGACCGGCGAAGAGGTGGCGGTCGATTGGCACGGGCACAAAGATCGCGGCATGTCGGTTATCAATACCTTGGCTGCAGTGGAAGCCGGAGCCGACCGCATTCACGGCACCGCGCTGGGCATTGGCGAGCGCAGTGGCAATACGCCGATTGATTTGGTGATGGTCAATATGAAATTGCTCGGCTGGATCGACAATGACTTGTCAGCACTGCCGGACTATTGTGAGTTGGTCGCCGAGACCACCCAGGTACCGCTACAGGACAACTACCCGGTGATCGGTCGAGACGCCTTTCGCACCGCGACTGGGGTACACGCGGCGGCGATCGTCAAAGCGCGCGCCAAAGGCGACGAGTGGCTCGCCGATCTGGTCTATTCCGGGGTCCCAGCCAGCTATGTTGGGCGCCGGCAAGCAGTGGATGTTGGACCGATGAGCGGCGAGTCTAATGTTGTCTGTTGGCTGTCCGATCGCGGTATTGAACCGGCAGAAGAATTGGTCAATGCCATCTTCCAGGTGGCCAAGGCCTCCAGCAAGGTATTGGAGGACGATCAGATCATGGCTCTGTGCCGAGCTCACCAGGGCAGCCCATCCACCTCCTAGTCGCGGATCCAGTATGACCGAAGGTCGACAAGAATGGCGCCGCCCGGTGGACCGCTATCTTGAATCACTATTGCTGGAGCGCGGTCTGAGCGAGAGAACGGTAGATGCCTACCGCCGTGACCTAGTCGCGATTGGCAGTTGGCTGCACCAGCGCCAAGTGGAGTTGCACCGCGCGACCGCCGCTGAGCTCTCCGACTATTTTCGTTCGCAGCGCCGTCGTAACTTGTCGCCCCGTACTGTGAACCGGGCCCTGAGTGTGATCCGTGGTTTTTTTGCCCACTTGATTGAGCTGGGGGAGCGGCAAGATCAACCGACTCGCGATCTCTCTCCTGCGAGACTCTGGCGTCATTTGCCTAAGGTGCTCTCAGAACAGGAAGTTGAGCAGTTGCTATCGGCTCCAGATACCACTAAACCCTTGGGTATCCGCGATCGGGCGATGATCGAACTGCTCTACGCCAGCGGTCTACGGGTCTCCGAGTTGGTGGATCTGGAATTGGCTCAACTGAGGCTCGATGCAGGGTTTTTGCTCGCCTACGGAAAGGGGTCCAAGGAAAGGGTGGTCCCGGTGGGCGACCGTGCTGAGTCTTGGCTGCGACGTTACACCGATCAGGTGCGGCCAGACTTAATCAGAACCCGCACCGAGTGTGTTTTTCTCAACCGATTGGGCACTTCCTTGACCCGCCAGGGGTTTTGGAAGAACCTCAAACGCTATGGCAAAAAGGTTGGGGTGCCCGAAGTGTACCCCCATTTGTTGCGCCATAGCTTTGCCACCCACCTGCTGGAGCACGGCGCGGACTTGCGAGCGGTGCAGATGATGTTGGGCCACGCAGATATCTCGACCACCCAGATCTACACCCACATCCACCAACGCCGTCTCCGCGACCTCTATGACTTGCACCATCCTCGAGCCGAACAGTCATGACTGATTTCCCTGAAGCTGGTTTCGCCAGGATCAAGTTTGCTGCGGCGATGGCGATTGGCTTGGCGCTGGCGCTCTCGGCGCTGCCCGTGTCGGCAGAGATCTTGGTGTTGGAGGGTGGCGGATTCCTCAAGATCTCTGAATTTGAAGTGATCGGCAGCAGAGTGCGCGTCAGCTTGACCTCGGGCGGCACGCTCTACCTGTCGCTGACTCGCGTCGAGCGTATTGTTGAAGACGAGCTAGAACCGATTGTCGAACTGGTGGAGCCTGGGAAGGGAGGCAGCTTCCGCCTTGAGCACAGGCTAGAAGATACTGCCCCCGACGTGCCGTTTGGCGATTTGATGTTGCAGGCGGCGGCTCGTCACGGTCTCAACCCACAGTTGATCGCGGCGATGGCGCGCGTCGAGTCTTCGTTTCGCTCGCAGGTGGTCTCGCCGAAGGGGGCGAGGGGATTGATGCAGGTAATGCCAGCGACCGGGATTCGTTTTGGCGCCAAGCCTAGTGCCCTGTTTGACCCGGAAACCAATATCGAAACCGGTGTTCGTTATATCGCCTGGCTCAAAGATCGATTCAGTGGTTCTCTCGACCTGATCTTGGCTGCTTACAACGCCGGGGAAGCGACGGTGGATCGGTATCAGGGGGTACCGCCGTATCGCGAGACCAGGGATTACATCGAGCGCATCCGTTCTTATCTCGAAATCGACCCAGAACCCTCTTAGTTTTCTGATTTTGGGTTTCTAGGTCTGGGCCTCCAGATATGGGGCATCCAGACCTGGGGCGGCTCGATACTGTTTAGACGACGGTGGTAGTGGTCCGGTAGCGCATCACCACCAGGGTGCGATCGTCTTCGGCAGGGTCGTCTTGGGTGAAGTCGCGAAGCGTTGACAACAGGTTGCTTTGCACCATCGCAGCGGTCTCCGCCGGTTTGGCCAAGGCTTCCATGATTCGGTCATAACCGAAGACGTCTCCGCTCGGTCCGGTGGCCTCGATCAGCCCATCCGACATCCAAACCACAAAGTCCCCGGGTGCAAGACCGACGTCTTTACGTCCGTAGTTGTCGTCCAAGGTGCCCAGTGCGGTTCCGGGGATCAGCACTTCGGTCACCTGATCGCCACGCTTTCGGTAGACCGGTGGGTGACCAGCGTTGGTCACCGAAAGGGTTTCTTTCTTTAGATCAATGATCGAAATGGCCGCGGTGACGAAATACCTGCGCCCGCTGGCACCCCGGATCATCGACGACAACCTAGTCAGGATGGTCTCGATTGGCTTGCGGTCAGCGATCAGGATCTCCAGCGCGGCTTTGAACATCGCCATGCGAAGTCCAGTCGGCAGGCCGTGACCGGCGACGTCGGCCACCACCACTGCCAGCCGGGTTTCGTCTAGTCGAACGACGTCAAAAAAATCTCCGCCGATCGCCGCGCTGGGTTCGAACAAAGTCGAGAATTCGACTTGATCACCGCTGGGTAGCGAGGCTGGTAGCAGGCTCTGCTGCAGATCGCGCGCTACCTCCAACTCGCTGTCGAGGGCCTCTTTTTGTGCCGCAGTTGCCACCAAGTTTTCCAGATCGGCCGCCATGGCATTGAAGGAACGCTGCAGGTCACCGATTTGATCTTTGCGCCGCACCGGAATGCGCGCCGAGAAGTCGCCTTGGCGTAGAGCGTTGGTGGCGTGGCTCAGTCGGTTCACCGCGCGCGAGACTCCAAACACCAACGTGCCGGCGATAAATACCGCGATTGCATAAACCGCGGAACCGACGACTAGCGCAGCGGTAAGTTCCAGCCATGCGGTTGTATCGATCTCTGCGGATGAGGAAAAGAAACGTTCGAAACTGGTTTTCAGATTGGCGTTGAGTCCGGCTGCCACTTGATCGGAAACCTGATCCCCGGAGGCGAGGTCGTAGAGCGGTCCGCCGAGTTCACCCCACCACAAGAAGGGGCGGCGCAGGATTCCGGGGCTATCTTCGGCACCCGAATTGAAGAAGTCTTGGCGTGTTTGATGGAATTTCTGGTACCCGGAAGTGCGCAGTGGAAAGGAGTAGCTGCCGATGGTCAGGACCGTGCGTCCGCTGTTTTCAGTGGCAGCTTGGTCGCTGCGGAGCAAGGAAATCCAGACCCCACTGCGAGTGGACAACTCCTTGGGCAGATTTCCAGCCCACACCGCGATCGCCCCGTGATCCTTGTCTCCCGACAGTGCCGCAATCGTCGGACCGAGATCGGAGGCAGTGACGAAAGGGATATTTCCCTTCTCTGCGATCCATGCGGGCCACTTGCGAGGTAGTTCCGAACTCCCAGAAACCCTGACGCTATTGCGATAAACCGCAGCCGCTACAGACTTGGAGACCTTGCCGCCATCGATTGCGGTTTCTGCCTCACGCTGCAGTTGCTCGTGGGTTGCCCGCAGAGCGTCGCGGTAGAGATGTCCGACAAAAAAACCATTGAGTTGGTAGGCGCCCAACAGCAAGAGCAAGGCCAGCAAAGGAATCGGAACGATGCCAACCAGAAAATAGGAGACCATCAAACGCCGCCCGATGCGGTAAATAAATCGGCGAAACCCGGCGATCGTGATGGCAGCAAAAACGGTTGCCGCGAGTCCGAAGGTTGCCAGCTTCGCCGGGATCGCGATGAGGGCGGTAAAACCGCTCCATCCCAACCAGATCAGCGCTGCGAACAGAGCAATGATGGCGAACGCGCCGACCCAGCCCTGGCGTTTGTTGCCTGGGGGAGGGGATACGACGGAGCTGAGTTCGGGCATCGACTTTCTTTTGAATTGTCTGGCTAGCGGGCTATCGGGTATTCAGCGTTGTCTGGCTCCGCCTTGTTCTCACTACGCAAAGGCGGGGCAATGTGTTGCACGCTATATTTGGGTCGCCTAACAGGTGCGCCCGGTGAGCGGGTGGTCAAGAACAAATCCTTCTTCGGGCTCATAGTCGAGGGTACTGCCTGCCAGTTCGCTGGCCGCGCGGCGGTCTAAGAGAACCGAGATCTGGCTGCTGGCATAGCCGACTTCATCTCCAGGATAGGAACGCCTGGTCTGCGAGATGCGATGGCCAAATGCACCGCAGCCACCGGCAAACGCCACTCGGATAAAATTACCGGAATTATTTAGCTCCCGAGCTTGATCGATGGCTTGCTGGGTGAGTTGAATCCCGTTTTGTTGTTCCACAGTTCGTTCCCTTGGCTGCAGTCTAGCGCGTATCTGGAGGCCCAAACGTGCTGCTGCGCGAGCGGTCCTCTACAAGTCCTGCCGTTGGGACTGGAAATCTCGAAAATGGAGGCCCTGGTCACACACATTTTGCTGACGTTGGCATACAATATGCTCTCTGGACGGTGGCACTTAGCGGCAAGTCTAAGCGTTTTCTCAGGTTTACGGCCGTCGCCAACGGTCAGAAGCAGCGAGGGAAGTTATGCAACAACGGTCAACTGAAACAAAGATGACCACGGAGGATTGGGTTATGAGTTGGAACAAGCGCGTTTGGTTTGTAGTTTGCGCGGTTGCGATTGCGTCCATCTGGATGCCAACGGTCACTGTAGCGCAGGAGTGCGAGGATTTTTCAGGCTCCAGTCTGATTCGTCGTATGGGCGGTCGCAATGCGTTTCATCGCGGTGGGGTGGATAACCCTGAAGAACTCGCTGCGGTTCTTGCTGAACGCAGTGCGGAGCTGGAAGAGATCATGGCTGAGCGCGGTCTATCGCATCTGACGGCGGATCTGATGGCAGCGATCGCGGCAGGAGAGGTCCACCAGGGACAGGTCGCCAGTGGTGACGTCCTTGACTGGATGGTCTACCAAGGCCGCCAGCGGGCGATCTCCGGTGGCCCGTTGTGCTACCAGGGTAAAGAGATCTACGACGCTTACATCGTAGTGGTCGACGAAGTGGTGGAGACTCCTCCGGCTGAAGCGGTTTGTGAGTTGGCGGTTGACGGCAATTGCGAGACTTTGATCTTGAGCGTCGATGCCAGCGGCAGTAGCGATTTGGCGGTGGTTGCGATGGACGGTTCTGAGTTGTTTACCGGTGCTACCGCCTGGGAAGGCGATTATGAAGACGCCACCATGATCGATCGCACATTCTCCGTGACTGCGGAGAACGTCGGTACTCGTACCATCACGCAGCACACGTTCATCATCCCCAAGGTGTGCGCCAACCTTGCTTACGTCGGTGCTAGCGAGCCCCGGACCGAGCCCGGCGAGACGGACTCTTGTGAGAAGACCGTTGACCTCGAACGCTGCCCCTACTGTGAGATTACCGCTCCGGCAGAGGTCTGGACCCGCGAGGAGTTTGAGGTTTCCATCGATGGTTATAAGAACCTATCGATCACGGACGTTAGTCATGAGACATCAGGGTCAGTTGTCGCGACCAGCCCGATGAAGGTCAAGACGCCAGGTATGTATTTGGCGGCGGGCGAAGCGACCAATGACAGTGGCAAAAGTGCTACTTGCGAGGCTTCTTTTGAGGCCAAGGCGCGTTGGACTTTCCGCCCCTACTTGGCATCGATCAGTCCTCAGGCGAACCGTGAATCCTTTGATCTATCCACACCTGGAAACGTCAACCGCGTGTCGCTGGATACCAGCAGCGGTGTGGGGGTTGGTGCTGGCTTGGAGTATCACGTTAATGACCGTGTCGGGATTGCCGGAAACGCCATCGTGGGTGCAATCGATGCGGAAATAATGCTCGATACCAACACCGTCTGGGCACTGGACGACGATTCTCTGTCGGTTCTTGCCTTGACCCTGGGCCCCACATTTCATCTCACACCAGAAGCGAAAGTTGATTGGTTTGTAGAACCGTTTGTCGGTGTCTTTAACCTACATGACGGTTTCTTTTCTGACCAAGACTTGAGTGGGACGATTGAGGGTGGAAACGAATTTGGTGTCGGCCTGTTCACAGGGTTCGATATTCCGTTTGCTAACAGCCCTCAGTGGGGTTTCCATGTAGGTGTGCGCTGGATGCAGGCAGAGTTTGAAGACGACGATATTGAGCTGGGAGTAGATCCGCTGATACTCGGTGTCGGTCTAAAGTACGACTTCTAGCTCGAGTTCAAAGATCAATTGCAAAGCGAGGGGCTTCGGCCCCTCGCTTTTTTTCGGCCAACTGTTTGGCCAGAGATCTGACCTTGCATCGACGGTGGGCACTGCTAGAGTAAACAACTCATATGGAGGTTGCGCTAGAGTCGAACCACACAAGAATCCAATGAGCGCATTGTCCTGAGGAGCTGACCGAACATGACCGTAGGTGAACCTGAGTCGGTGACGAATCAAAGCCCGACTGAGAACGTTAAAGATGTAGTCATTCGCTTCGCCGGAGACTCCGGCGATGGGATGCAGTTGACCGGCAACCAGTTCACCCGAACTTCTGCCATCGTCGGCAATGACTTGGCCACTCTTCCGGAGTTTCCGGCGGAGATTCGGGCCCCACAGGGGACCTTGGCGGGAGTCTCCGCGTTTCAAGTGCGGATCGCCGAATTCGACATTCACACCCCTGGAGATGCCCCCGACGTATTAGTGGCGATGAATCCGGCGGCACTCAAGAAGAGCCTGGCCGACCTTAAGCAGAACGGTATTTTGATCGCCAACACTGACGAGTTTTCTGATCGCAACTTGAAGAAAGCGGGTTACGAGAGTGATCCGCTGGAAGACGGTTCGGTGGACGGCTATCGGGTGTACACCGCTGATATCACGACCATGACTCGGCGCACTCTTGAGGACTCCGGCCTGGACCTAAAGAGTCAAGACCGCTGCAAGAATTTCTTTGCTCTGGGCATGGTCTATTGGATGTTCAATCGGACGCTGGAGAACTCAATCGAGTGGGCGACCAAGAAGTTCGCACGCAAGCCGGAGATTGCTGAGGCCAACATCAAAGCGCTGAAAGCCGGGTGGAACTTCTGCGATATTACCGGCGTCTTTCAGGTCCGCTATGAAGTGCTTCCAGCCAAGCTGGAACCGGGGACCTATCGCAATGTAATGGGCAACCAAGCTCTGTCAATAGGCCTGGCCGCTGCGGGTCAGTTGTCCGACCTCCCGGTGTTTTTGGGTTCCTATCCGATTACTCCGGCGAGCGACATTTTGCACCAGCTAGCCGCCTACAAGAATCATCGGGTGACGACGTTTCAAGCGGAGGATGAGATCGCCGCCGTTTGTTCTTCGATCGGTGCCGCTTTCGGTGGAGCACTGGCGGTGACTACCACCAGTGGTCCTGGCTTGGCTCTCAAATCCGAAGCGATCAACTTGGCGATCATGACCGAGCTACCGTTGGTGGTGGTGGACGTCCAACGTGCCGGCCCTTCGACCGGAATGCCGACCTCCACAGAGCAGGGTGACCTTTTGCAGGCGATGTTTGGCCGCAATGGAGAGTCTCCGATGCCGATTGTCTCGGCCTCGACACCGGGGGATTGTTTTGACGCGGCGATTGAGGCTTGCCGCATCGCCGTGCGCTATCGAGTGCCGGTGATGTTGATGTCGGATGGTTACTTGGCCAACGGTTCTGAACCCTGGCGCTTGCCCGATCTCGACAGCTTGCCACGATTTTCACCGGACTTTGCGGAAACCACGGACGACTTTATGGCCTACCGTCGCGATGAAGAGACACTGGCTCGACCCTGGGCGATTCCGGGGACTCCGGGACTGGAGCACCGCATCGGCGGTCTTGAGAAGCAAGACGGGACCGGCAACGTTTCCTACGACCCAGATAATCATCAGCGGATGACCGATCTGCGGGCGGAAAAGGTGGCGCGGATCGCCAACGATATTCCGGAGTTGGAAGTCCACGGCGACCCAGAGAGCGAGGTTTTGATCCTCGGTTGGGGGTCGACGTTGGGTGCGATCACCGGGGCGACTAACCAATTGGTCAGTGACGGCGTGCCGGTGGCGCGGGCACACTTACGCCACCTTAATCCATTCCCCAGAAATCTCGGCGAAATCCTTGAGCGCTATCCCAAGGTGATTGTGCCGGAGATCAACATGGGGCAGTTATCGCTACTCTTGAAGGCGACCTATCTGAAACCGGTAATTTCCTTCCCTAAGGTCCAGGGGAAGCCTTTCTTCCGCAGTGAGATTGTCAACAAGGTCCTTGAGATCATTGGAGAGACCGTTCATGTCCACTAGTGCTGAGCAAGAAACTCCGCAACTCAAAGCCAAGGATTTCAAGTCCGACCAAGAAGTGCGTTGGTGCCCTGGTTGTGGTGACTACGCGATCTTGAGCGCAGTGCAACAGGTCTTTCCGCAACTGGGGATCCCGAAAGAAAACTTCGTGGTGGTTTCGGGCATCGGCTGTTCCAGTCGTTTCCCCTACTACATGAACACGTACGGTTTTCACTCGATCCATGGGCGAGCGCCGGCGGTGGCGTCGGGACTCAAATTGGCTCGACCGGACCTAGAAGTTTGGGTCGCTACCGGTGACGGTGACGCGATGTCGATTGGTGGCAATCACCTGATCCACATGTTGCGCCGCAATATCGGTCTCAAAGTGCTGTTGTTCAACAACCGCATCTACGGTTTGACCAAGGGCCAATTTTCGCCGACCTCTGAGGTTGGCAAGCGCACCAAGTCGAGCCCGGTTGGATCGGTTGATAACCCTTTCAATCCGTTGTCTCTGGCGATCGGTGCGGGGGCGACTTTCGTCGCCCGCGCGGTGGATATATTCCAACCACACTTGAAATCGGTGTTGCAGCAGGCGGCAGCACACAAGGGCACTGCGTTTATCGAGATCTACCAGAACTGCAACATTTTCAATGACAACGCCTTTAGCTACATGACCGACAAGGAAGAAAAGACCGCTAACACTTTGGAACTTAAGCACGGAGAGCCGTTGGTGTTTGGTGAGAACCAAGATCGAGGCATCCGGCTTTCGGGGCACGATCTTGAGGTGATTGAATTTGGCGGCGCGGTGGGCCCTGAGGACTGTTTGGTTTGGGATCAAGACCGAGCCAATCCCGCCCTGGCCTTCATGATGGCGCAGATGCTGCCCCCTGACTTCCCGACTCCGATTGGTGTCTTTCGCGCGGTCGATACTCCAGTCTATGAAGAAGCGGTAGTCGACCAAATGTCCCACGAAACCGAGCGCCTGGGCGCAGGTACCTTGGAGGACTTGGTCTACTCGGGAGAAACCTGGACCGTGGGAGCGGACGGAGTGGTCGGCTAAGAGCTGACTGCCCTTTCACGACGGGTTCCGCGGAAGCCACTTTCTGAAGCAATTCGCCGCACAACCGGTTTCCGAAAAAAAGCGACTAGGCGTCTGCTGGCGGGTTGGTCGACAAGTCTTCGATCTGGATCAGATAGGTTTGTTCTCCTACCACTTGTGGGTCGAGGGCGAATGCGTAGAGCTCCAAACCACCGAATAAGGCACGCACGGTCTCATAACCTGCCCGATGTAGCCGGGAGACTTCGGTCAACGCCGCTGAACCGTCATCGTCAAACAAGATCACCCGTGGAGACTCGCTTTCGGGGGCCCAAGCCGGATCCGGCATGCGCATCGAGCCGCTCAGTGTCAAGGCTTGCGGATTCTCACGAACGTCTACCAGCAACAGCTCAGTACCATCCCGCAGGGCGCGAAAGACCGAGAATGGAGAGACTTCGAGATCGCCGCGAAACTCGACCACCGGGCGTCCCTGCTGGTCCTGATAGGCGGGCATCGGCGCTACAAAATGTCCTGATGGTGCGGGCTCCAGACCATTCCAGAGACCAATTTGGGCAGAAATCGGGTCGACTTGGGCGGTAGCACCTGGACCACTTCCAAGGCCTTACAGAAAGCTTCGGCCGACATTGGGGGCAGCCAGAGCGAGGCTGCGAACGCACCGGCGTCCATTTCTTGCGCTAATCGTTTGGGGTTGGATCGATATGTGATGGTGCCGTCGGTTGCCGAAGTTGGATCCCAGCCGAGAGCGGGGAAGGCGGCGTGAAATAGGGCCACCGGGAGATCGGGCACCGGGGAGGCAGATTCGGCGCGAATCGCCTCTGCGTCCAGGGTCCAGATTTCGGGGGTGCGGGACCTTTGCCAAACGCCGACGGTCGGCCCAGAGCCGCCCGCTACCTGCTGGCAAAACTCGGCAGCATTGGGACTGATGGCGGTAGCACGGGTGACCACAAATCGCTCCATCAATTCCAGTTCGATAGGGTCTATCCATGCGCGATGAATCGGGTCGATGGTCAGTCCTGGTGAAGCCAAGCTGACGATGATGACCAACTTGCATCCTGCAGCACTGCTGCCCAGCGCACCGGTTTGTTGTGCGTGCAGTGTAGCGACCCGCGTCCGGTGATGTCCATCGGCGATTAGCCCGTCTATGCCCTCCAGGGCATCCTTGTAGTCATCGATGCGACTGCCAATCGGCTGGATCGAGTGAAGGTTGCCGTCGGCATCCTCAGTACGGACCGCGCGCTCTGAAGACTCGGAAGCCAGCAGTCGGTTGAGGCGCCCACCATCGTCGACCAACAGAAAGACCGGTTCCAGATCGGTGGCAACTCTGCGCAGTAGGGCCAATCGTTCTTCGACCGTCTTGTCGACCGTCTGCTCGTGGGGCCGAATATCTCCGTGACCAACCTCTGCCAAAGCACACAGGCCGAGTCGAGATCCGCCACCGCGGAGTTCGGTTTCGTAGAGGTACAGGCAGGGGCTGGTTTCAGAAATTACGTGCCCCTGTTCGACCCAGCCTTGAAGCGTTGTTTGCGACAGACCATGTGAATCCTCTGCGGTCGGATCCGGTCGGGTTAAGTGAGCGAAGTGGTTTGGATCTTGGCGTAGTCGCGCACCCAGGGCTGCGCTGATCTGATCAAAGGGTGGAGCTGCCCAATCGCCTGGGTCGCCGTGTTTCTGGGCGAATCTCTGCCCGTGAAATGCGTGGATCTTCATCGTTCCTCCGACGCGAATCCTACCGTGATCGACAGTCAAGGTGCGCCTCGCCCTATACTCCCCCAATGCTGGCGCGGCACACGATGGTTGAGGGGGAACGCCGTTGAAAGCATTCGCCCGATGGGTTGAGGGGTTGATTCGCGAGATCTACCATCAACGCCTTTCTGACGAGGCGGCCAAGATCGCCTATTTCCTGCTGATCTCGCTATTTCCCTTTTTGCTGGTGCTGTTTTCCCTGGCGGGCCTGTTTGGCAGAGAGACGATCTCCTCTTGGGCTTTGGACCAATTATTGAGCGTGGTGCCCCGGGAAACCGCTGAGTACATGTCGCGCTATGTCGAAGAGGTGGTCAGTTCGGTCCATCCCGAGTTGCTGGTGGCGGCAGTTTTTCTGTTCCTATGGTCGGGTTCCAATTTGTTGGTCACCCTGACCGAGGGGCTCAATCGGATCTTCGGCGTTCCGGAAGCACGGCGCTGGTGGCATCGACGGCTGGTGGCGATGGCTTTTGTCTTGGCGATCGGATTGGCGGTTGCGGTGTGGGCCTCTTTGTTTGCTGTCGCTTCGACCCGTATTCAGGTGCTCAATGTTCTGTGGGGTAGTGGCCATTCGACCTTGCTCTACGTCAGTCTCTCGGTGGTGTTGTTCGCCGTTTATGCGGTGATGCCCAATCACCTGACTCGGCCCTCGTTGCGCCGGCTGGCTGCGGGTGCCCTAGCTTCCTCGGCCATCTGGTGGGTGGCCTCGGCTGGATTTCGCGTCTACTTGGCGACCTACGCTCGATACACCCTGTTTTACGGCTTCGTCGCGGGATGGCTGATCCTGTTGCTCTGGTTGTACATGCTTGGCTACTCAATTCTGGTCGGTGCGGTGGTGGCCAAGAACCTGCCAGCGCGTGGCGTGAAATAAGCTGCGCCCCCTAGATGGGCAATCGATTCGATGCCCTTGATCGTTCTTGGTGTCACATTGCCAGCAACTTTCGGTAATCCTGAACGGTGTCGATGTCCAAGTAGATTCCTGGAGTATCTACCGCTACTTCGCGAACGCGGTCGGGATCTCGCTGGAGTAGCTGACGCAATCCGACCTTGAGATCAAGCTGAAAGACCTCCGCGATCCGTCTACTGGGGATCAACAGCGGATGGCCGCGGCGTCCGCCGTGGGTGGGGACGATCAGTAGATCTGGGTTGTCTAGGGAACATTTCAACACCGCGCGGACGCTGCTTGCGCCCAGCAGGGGAAGATCACCCGGAGTCACCAGAATGTCGACCTTCGAATCGCCCGATGATGTGGCTTCGTTGAGTGACTCCAGGCCCGCCTGGATCGAGGAGAGCATTCCCCGGATCGGCTGCGGATTGATGACGCTGGATAAGCCGTGCTGTTCGATCCACGAACGCAGGGGGGCATCGTCATCGCGGACTACGACCACGATCTCGCTAGTGCCGCCTCGAATCAGTGCGTCGCAGGTAGCGCCCAGCACCGTGGACTCAGCGAAAGGCAGCAACAGCTTCGACCCTGTCTTAGATCCTAGCCCCGACTCCGACCCTGGTCTCGACCTGGGCTCCATGCGGGTCGACCAACCACAGGCAGGGATTACTGCGGTGATTGAGGGATTGGCTGGCGCGGCGGGATGCATGGCTTCAAGAGGCATAGCTCTTGATTGGAGAGAGAGCCAGTCTATCGAAGCGAAGTCAGCTTCTAGGTTGAGGGAACCGGTTGACCATAAGAAAACGGCCTGCGAGGCCCCGTTCGCTTAGGCGAACAGGAGTCCCGAAGGCCGTGCTTAGGAAAACGGGCCGCTGTGACGACGATCTACTGGTCGTTTTCTTCCGTCAGTTTACTGAGAGCTTCGGCCAATCGAACGCCCATATCTGCTAGCCGTTGCTCCATCTCTTGCAATCGGCTCTCAAGCTCGGTGTTGTGGGAGCGAAAGAATTCGATGCGCTCCTGGAACTCAGGTGCCTCGACCCGCTCGCGCATCTGCTCGATCACTTCCATCAAGGGTGCGCCATTGAGGACAATCTCATCCTCTTCGCCAGGACCCGTGCTGAATTTGTAGCGATAGACATGGCCAGGCTGGGGGACTTCGCCAATATCGATATCGACGTTAGAGAACCAGTTGACGGGAACTTGACCGCGCTCCCGCTCTCCTACCTCAACCGTCAAGGTCAAGGGTTGACGATCGCGGACCACGGCAACTTGGATTTCCGAGCCCGGGTCCATGCGGCCGACGTGGAGCGCTACTTGACCCTGGCTGCCGATTGACTCACCGTCGATCTCAACCAGGATGTCGCCAACTTGGATTCCTGCGCGTTCTGCCGGTCCGTCTTCGACCAGCGAAGAGATCATCACCCCAGCATCAGCGTCGACCTCAAAGTGCTCTAGGAGGTCAGAGGTCAGGTCGGACATCGAGACCCCGAGAAAGCCCCTTTGCACAGTGAGTAGGTGGGGCCCCTCACCGTCAGCGATGATAATTTCACGGATAACTTTGTGTTCCGGAGCGGCCTTCGGCTGGGCTTGCGCCGCGCTCGCCACGGCAAGTAGGGCTGAGAGAGTGAAAAGAAAGGTTTTCATGGTGCATATCTCCTAACAGGGGTGCTCGAGGGTGTTTAGATCTAGTTTCGAGTTGGCCGATAGTCAGCAGTACGGGTTGAGCCGTAGCCGGTCCGCGGGTTATCGAGGGCGTAGACGAATTCGACACTCTCGTCGCCGCCCAAATAGACGACCGGAGCGGCACTGGCGCGCAAATGACGCAGGTCCCGCAGTTCTCGCTGGAGCGCCTGCTGTTCTTGCACCAAGCTCTGAATTTGCTCCGCCGCAGAAGTTTGTATTGTGGAATCTGTACGCGGAACTAGAAACAGGGCGATCGCTACGGCCATAGCCGCCGCAGCACCCACCAAAGGGCCGTAAGACCACCAGGCTGTGGCTGCCGGACCGTCGCCGACTCGGTTCATCACGGAGCGGGTGAAATTCGAACCCAGGTCGGCGATCGGCTCACGGATAGCCGCGCGAATTTCTTCGTCCCATTGCGATTCGGTGCGTTGACTCATGACGTTTCTCCGTTCACGTAATCCGTCATCGAATGACGGACCATCGAACGTGCTCGATGGATTCTCGATTTAACGGTGCCGGTACGGCACCCGAGGTGCTCTGCGATTTGTTGGTAAGGCCATTCTTCCATTTCGTACAAGACCAAGGGCTCACGAAACTTGAGCGGTAGTTTGGCCACCGCTTGTCGGATTTCCTCGCGCAATTCTTGGCGTTGCACCCGTTGGTGCTGCTCGGCCGCGGTACTTTCCGGAGCGGCGGGCATCAAGGTCGCGACCGCTTCCCGAGTCTTGGATTTACGCACCGCTGAACGCACCAAGTTGATGGCGGTGCGATACAAATAAGACTGAAACTGACCTTGTTCTTGATACTTGTGGGCGCGCGAGTAGATGCGCAAGAAAGCTTCCTGGGCAAAGTCTTGAGCTTGAGAATGGCAGCCGACCATGCGGGTTAAATAACCCACCAGTTGTCCCTGGTGACGCTCTACCAAGACGCGAAAGGCTTCTCCGTCTCCGGAGCGCGATCGATCTAGAAGTTGACCGTCGGAAGCGACGTCTAGAGTGGTGGTGGAAATCATGGAGACTGGCTGTTGAGTCCTTGTTTGACGATTGAACGGTAGGTCATTGGTCATCAGGTTTCGACCCTTCATTCTCTATAACGCATGGCAGCTCTGCGGGTTCCGGATTCCTCGTGACATCTGGATATACTGCGGCGGCGCATGTCTGAGGATCAAACCACCACCGACTCGTCTCACGACAGCAACCGCACCACTGATCTCGCTGGCTCCGTTGTCGTGCCAGCTTTGGCTGACGAGGCTCGCAGGTTCCTGGCTCTCGAAGCACCTTGGTTGATTGGCCGCGTTACCGACTCTATGGCCGCAGATGAACTTGAGGGCACCTTGCTTTCGTCGGTCGCGGAGGATTGCTCAAGCGCTGGGGTGAACGCTACTTTGGGCGCCTCGACCGCTGATCCTTGTCAACAATACCAGTCCCGATTGACGGTTTCGATCCGTGGTTTCTTTGCCCGTCGTCGGTTACGGCAGTCGATCACTGACCAAGAACGGCAACTGATGTATCAGCGAATGGTGTTGACCCGAAGCCTGGATCGAGCGCTCAAAAAGGCGTTCGATGACAGGAAAGTGAAGTGGCAGGATCACCCTTCGCCGCAAAAAGGATTTCAGTCCACCGGCCAAGAGGCGATTGTCGGGGCCGCACTCCGGTTAAGGCGTCCTCCCAGTTATCAGCCTGGGTTTGAATATCAAGGCGACGTGATTTGTCCGTTGATTCGCGATCTGGGCGCGGCGCTGATGTTTCGCCCGGATGCCGAGGTGGTTGCCCGGGTGCAAGCGGGCAAAGTGGGCACGCCGATGAACGGGCGTGATTTGCACATCGGTGATTTGGACTGGGGAATCTTGCCGCCCGCTGCGCCCTTGGCGATTGCCACTCAGACTTCCATCGGCCTGGCCTTTGCCGCTCAGTACCTGCAACAGCCTCGGGTTTGCGTCAGCTTTATTGGTGACGGTGGGTCGAGCCTCGGGGAGTGGCATGAGGCGGTCAATTTCGCCGGAGTCCGCAAGTTGCCCGCGGTCTTTGTGATTGAAAACAATCAGTGGGCCCTGGGCACCCATGTCGGAGAGCAGACCGCTGCCGATCGATTTGCCTTGCGCGCGGCTGGCTACGGCATTCCCGGAATGACGGTTTTTGGCAACGATCCCGACGAGATCGCCGCCGCGGTGTCTTGGTCTGCTGAGCGAGCGCGAGCGGGAGACGGCCCCAGCCTGATCGAACTGGTGACCTATCGCAGGCCGGGGCACGCCCACCACGACGATGACCGTTTCCACGGCAACCCTGAAATAGGGGTTGATGGCTATGAAGATCGGGCCGAACGGCAAGCCTGGGAAGCCTTGGATCCCCTGGCCCTCTATGAACGGCGGTTGCGCGACCTAGGACTGTTGAACGACACGGCCAAGGACGAGATCTACCAGCAGGCTAACGACCAGGTCGCCAGCGCAATAGAAGCGACTGCCAACGCTGCATGGCCGACTCCGGCGGACTACCTGGGACGAGAGTTCGCCCCTTCGGCTAGCCCCGATCTTCCGCTTGGCTCGCCGACTGGGGGCAAGTCGATGGCCTACGACGAGGCGGTGCGTTCGGCTTTGGCGGATGCGATGGAGGCAGATTCGCGGGTTGTGGTGCTGGGAGAAGACGTCGGCGGTAGATACGGCGGCGCTTTTGGCGTCACCCGTGGGCTCGCCAAACGTTTTGGGGCTGAGCGCTGTGTCAACACACCTTTGGCAGAGTCAGCGATCGTCGGCTGCGCGGTCGGAGCGGCGATCTCTGGGTTGCGACCGGTGGCCGAGATGCAATTTGCGGACTTTCTCGCCCCAGGATTCAACGCCTTGGTCAACAACGCCGCCAAGCTTTACTGGCGCTGGGGAAAGCCGGTACCGATGGTGGTACGGCTGCCCTACGGCGCGGCCACAGCGGGTGAAGACAAGCTACTCGGCGGTGGTCCGTTTCACAGCCAATGCCCAGAAATGTGGTTCCTGCGCGCCCCAGGATGGAAGATCGTCGCGCCGTCGACTCCGCGCGACGCCAAGGGCTTGATGCTGGCGGCGATTCGCGACCCCAACCCGGTGCTCTATCTGGAATCCAAGGGTCTGTACGGATTTTTCAGCAAAGATGTACGAGAGGAAGTGCCAGCGGGTGCCGACTGGCAAACGCCGATCGGCAAAGCGTCGGTTCGACGATCTGGAAGCGATCTCACCATCGTTAGCTATGGGGCCATGGTTTGGCGCAGTCTGCACGCCGCGCAACGACTGTCTGAGCAAGACGGTATCGAGGCGGAAGTGGTCGATTTGAGAACTCTATGGCCGCTGGATGAAGCAACCGTCCTGGCTTCTCTGGCGCGCACCCACCGACTGCTGGTGGTGCATGAAGACACTGGGCGCGGCGGCGTGGCCGGAGAAATCGCTGCGCGGGTCATAGAGCAATCCTTCTATGACCTTGACGCGCCGATTCGTCGGGTCACTGCGCCTGACACCCCGGTTCCCTATTCACCGCCCCTGGAAGCCGATTTCTTGCCGTCTAGTCAGCTGATCGTCGAGGCGGCTCGGGGACTGGTGGCTGAATAGAGTTTCGGCCGCCACTAGCCCCACTTTCCAGCCAGCGTGAGAACCCCTTAGCCAAATACCAGGTGCAGATAACGCACCAACAACTGGTTGGACTCTGGGCTGTCGTGATAGCCGTCTAGAAGTTCCTGCTGCTCGCTTTCGGACATGTGGGCGGCGTAACCATCCAGGTAGCGAATGAAACGGTCTCGATTGGAGCGCCAATCCAGTTCCGGATGAAACTGGGTGGCCCAAATGGGTGCGTCTTGGACACGAAACGCTTGCAGTGGGCTGAGGGGGCTGGAAGCCAAGTTGAGCATCCCCGCTGGCAGCCGGTCGGCTCGATCCTTGTGCCCGAGCTGGGCGAGAAAACGAGCGGGTAGAGCTTGAAACAGTTCGTCTTTACCACCGGCTTCGGTGAGAGCCAGTTCACAGGTGCCGACTTCCATCGAGTCGGGATCAAAAATGATCGAACCGCCTAGCGCCTCAACTAAGCACTGAAAGCCAAAACAGGAGGCGAAGATCGGTTTCTTGACCGCGACCCACTCGCGCAGTTCGCCAAAGAACAGATCCTGCTGCGGTAGGTCTTGGTGGCTGACGTAGTACTCACCGCTACCGCCGATAAAGATCAGGTCGAAACGGTCCACCAGGCTGCGATTCGGGGGGCCATCGAGCAAGTTATGCGCACTGATGGCCTCCGCTGGGACTTGGGCATGCTGCGCGAACGAGTCGATTTCTTCCAACCGTGCCGGGTCATCCGCGGCACGAGCCTGCAACAGCAAGATTTTCAGTTTGGCATTCACGGGGAGGGCCTGCGGTAATCCATCGTCATCTGCTAGTTAGTATCGGTGACCTGATGTCGATTTGGGTCATCTCAACGGTTTGTCGATCATCTTGATCTCGGATGCCTGTTACCATAGCAGCGTTGCGGTTAGGACGAGTTGCCGGGTGATCAGTCGATGGCGAGGGTACCGATGGAGGTTAAGGATGAAATTACGCACCTTGTGGATTGGCTTGGTGAGTGCCGGCATGGCACTCTCCACCGCGGTTGCACAGCCCCCGGAGAAGGACCGGTGGATGGCCTATGAGACCGAGCATTTCCAGTTCTTCAGCAATGCCCCCCAGGGGCGCACCCGGTCGTTGGTGGAGAGCTTTGGTCGATTGCACAGTTTCGTCACCAAGGATGGTCGGGTGGGTCTTGCCGCAAAACCAGTTCGAGTCTTCGTCTTTAAGAGCCAACGCTCCATGAAGCCGTATCTTCGTGAGCCTCCTCAAACCAACTCTGTGGTTATGGCTTGGGAGGCTTTTAACACCGAAGACCGCTTGTGGCTTTCTCTCAATGCGAATATTGGCGATGACGTGCGGGTGTTGGCCTACGAGGCATACGTGCGCAACTACGTGTCGGCGAAGATGCACTATCTGCCCTATTGGGCGCGCGCAGGTATCTCCAGCTTCTATGCAGGCTTTCGCGACAAGAAGGGCGCGGTGGCCGCGGTCGGCCTGCCCCGGGCAAAGTATGTCGTCACCATGCGGCAAAACAGTTGGTTGCCGTGGGGACAGTTTTTCCAGGTTGGTCAGGACAGTGCGGTTCTCGATCAGGGTAGGACCTTGGGCCTTTTTAAGGCCCAAGCATGGTTGGCTGCCCATTTCTTGATGACTGGTGGCCCGGTCCCGGAATCGGCAGCCCAGGTGTTTAACAAAATGAAGCAAGGACAGAGCGCGGAACTGGCGATTCGCGAGGTTTATGGATGGAATCTGGATCAGTTCAACAATGAACTGCGCAACTATATATCCGGTCCATCGATGCCCTATTTTCCATTGGAAGTCGGAGAGCTTTCCGTAGGAGATATTACGGAGCGCAGCCTAAGCCGTTCTGAGGTCTTGTACGGACTGGCCGAATACTTGGTGGTGACCCATCGGCCGCCATCACTGGCGTTGGTAGAAAACCACCTAACACCGCTCTTGGACGATTCGCAGTACGCCGGCCGGGCAACCGCCTTACTAGCCGAATTGCGCGTCAAGGGTGGCGATCGCGAGGGTGCTGAGAAGCTATTCCGTCAAGCGATTGAAGCCCCAGGTGTGACCGGTGAAGATTGGCTTCGCTATGCAAGTTTTCTGGCCGACGGCGGTGCTTCGGATCAAGAAGTCCGTGCCGCGGCGCTTCAAGCCTTGGAAAAAGGAGCACGTCCCGAAGCCGCCTATCAACGTATCGTTCGATCGTTACCGCAGATTCCTAGCACCGATGATGACTTGGCGGTGATGGCCGAAGCGGTACGAGTCTTGGGTGGTGAGCACGTCTACTTGGCGCACAACTTGGCGGTCGGTCACATGCGGCGAGATGAATACTCGATTGCTGCCGAAGTGGTGGAGAAGTACGTGCGCCCCTTTGATCCGGAGGACGCCGACGAACTGACCAATAACCTGCTTGAGAACCAGGTGATCGCTAGGGTCAATACGGCGATGGAAGCCGACGACTACGTGGCCGCGGTTCAGGCATACGACGACGGTCTCGCGCAGATTACCGATCTCAGTGTAGTCGAGCGCTTTGAGCGCTCTCGGGATCAGTTGCAAACACAGATCACGGATCGCCGCCAGTGGGACGCGATGAATCGAGCGGTGGACTTGGCCAACGCTCGGCAAGTTTCCGATGCGCGACAGATTCTGCGCGATGAACTGGCGGCAGGAGTGGTCGATGAGCGTTTACGTTCGGAGATGGAGAAGCTCTTGAAGCAATTGGGTGGCTAGCGGCGCCCGCCGAATCGGTAACCAATTTGGGCGAAGCCAATGGATGGTTCAAACGGGGTGTCCGCTAGTTCCGGGGCGATGTCTTCGAAGTCGACATCGGCTTCCATTTGTCGATAACCGACCCGGGCAAAGAGTCCTGACGGCTGGCCAAAGTCCCAGTCCAGCGCTAGTTCGAGTCCGTAGGCTGGGGCTCCACCGTCAGTGGTGTCGCCATCGGGAAGTTCAAAGTCGATGTAGCCGATTCCACCGCCCAGGGCGGCAACCGACAACACTGTGCTGCTTTCTGGGTTCACACGATAGCGAATCGCCAACAGCACCGTGTAAATCTCAGCCGTGGTAATGGTGCCGAAATCCAAGGTTTGACCTGCCACCGAAGCTGCGGCGCCGATGTCGTGGTCGCTACGGGTTACTTCAAGGCCAAAACCCAAACGCCTCCCTTCCATCTCCAGTCCAACGGCCAGGCCTGACCCTGAGTCAAGATCTGCGTCGAAGAAGATATCGTCGACGGTGATGTCAGCACCGAGTCCGGGGTCGACCTGGGCGACTCCGCCGCGGATGTTGCCCCCCGCGTTGGCTGGCGAAGCAATCACAACCAGTCCGCTGATAAGCAGTAGGCCGAGGGAAAAGGCGGTGCGTTTGAAGAGGGGGCGTTGTGGCATGGTGACTCCTTGGTGGTTGGCGCATTATGCCGAATCTTGCCGATGAATAGCAGTGTGACTGCGCACAGTAGACTGTGGCTTGGAAACGTTTCCTGAGGGAGACGAAACCTGCGAGACTGACGACCTTGCCCCAGCGGAGCCCTATTGATGGACAACGATCAAGCAATCTACTTTCGACAGCTGTTAGCAGGCGAAGAAGTCGCCCAATCTCACGCGGTGGCGGGTCAGATGCGCAACTTCATGTACCTGGTTGGCGATCCTACGGCGCGCCAGGCTTTGATCGTCGATCCCGCCTGGGACGTAGCCAGTTTGTTGCAGGTCGCGGCTGAGGATGAGGTTGAAGTGGTGGGCGCTTTGGTCACCCACTATCACCCAGATCATGTCGGCGGCGATCTGTTCGGCATGCAGGTCGACGGATTGTCCACCCTGTTGGAGTTGGCACCGATGCCGATCTACGTCAACCGCCACGAGGCGGAGGGGGTGAAAGTTGTCACTGGGGTCTCAGATTCCGATTTGCGAATCGTGGACGGTGGAGATCGTACCCAGGTTGGAGAAGTGGAAGTCGAATTCGTCCACACCCCAGGGCACACTCCCGGCAGCCAGTGTTTTTTGGTCGATGGCAAACTGATCGCTGGAGATACCCTCTTTGTCCAAGGTTGCGGGCGGGTCGACCTACCCGGAGGCGACGCAGACGAGATGTATCGATCCTTAACCCAGAGACTGGCAAAGTTACCGTCCGATACGGTGCTCTATCCGGGGCACGATTATGGGCCGACGAGAACATCGACCTTGGGAGAAGAACGAGATAGCAATGTATACATGCGCGTCGAGTCACTGCAAGACTGGCGGCGGTTGATGGGAGGAGCCTAGTGTGGAATCGGAGATCGAAATGAATTTGAATCAGGATTTTGCGTTGAGCCAAGAGCTGGCGGTGCGGCTGGTGGTCGCCCGCAGGGCGGCGCGGGCAGCGGGAGATATTTGCAACCGGATTCGGGCCAGTTTTTCGCAGCAAGATTTAGCCCACAAAGTAGGGCGCGAGCCGGTGACGGTCGCCGACTATGTTTCGCAGGCGATCATCACCTGGCATCTACGCCGCGAGTTTCCCGAAGATCGGTTGATCGCTGAGGAGGCCGGTTCGGCGCTGCGCGATGGGGAACATGGCGAACTGGTGCCGGCTGTGGAGCGGCGGTTTTCTGAAGCAATGGATGCGGTCGGCAGCGGCGAAACACTGAAAGCTGAGGAAATTCTGGACCTGCTGGACAACCGGGGCGGATCTGGTTCGATCACCTGGGTAGTCGATCCGATTGATGGCACCAAGGGGTACCTGCGCGGCGACCAATACGCGGTTGCGGTGGGTCTGTTGTACGCCGGCCAGCCGGTGGCCGGGGTTTTGGGATGCCCAGCTTGGCCCGGGGGTGCTGCGGTCTTCTTTGGCCAGCAGGGAAAAGGCAGTTGGCGGGAGACTGCGGTAGCGCCGGAACCGATTGCGGTATCGGCGTCGTCGCGGTCAGCAGAACTACGCATTCTCGCCAGTGTCGAATCAAGTCATGGCGATCCGGTGGTGGTTCGTGGGGTGCGAGAGGCGTTGGGGATCGCGAAAACCGTGCGTGTCGATTCTCAGGCCAAATACGGCTATGTCGCCACCGGCGGCGCGGAAATTTATTTGCGCCCGCAATCAACGCCGGGCTACCAAGAGAAGGTTTGGGATCACGTGGCTGGGGTCGCAGTGGTGGAGGCTGCCGGCGGTACGGTGACCGATATCGACGGCAAGCCTCTGGATTTTTCCCGCGGCTCTACGTTGGATGACAACCGAGGCGTGCTCGCCACCCATGGGCGGCTACACAGCCAAGTGGTCGAGGCAATCCGGCAAGTCGAACAGGACGCGCGCTAGGCGTCATGCTCAGTGATCGAGTACAGGCCTGGCTAGGCTTCACCTTTGTAGCTTTGCTCGCGGTGGCCGCGATCTGGGCGGCGCATCCCGCGGCTTCGCGACCGGCCGATACTCCCGAGAGCGAGTTCTCGTCGGCACGGGCGATGGCCCATGTGCGCGCTTTGGCCTCGTCTTCGCGACCGGTCGGAACCGGTGCGCATCGCGAAGCTCGGGAATACCTAGTCGTCGAGTTGGAAAGACTGGGGTGGGAGACGGAGGTACAAAACACTTGGACCCGTCGCCGCCGCGGCACGTTGCTTCGTTATGCCCGCTTGCAGAACGTGTTGGCGCACCGCCCCGGCACCGCACCTGGGCCGGCGGTCCTGGTGGCCTCGCACTACGATTCGGTGCCGACCGGACCGGGGGCTGGCGACGCCGCCACCCCGGTGGCAGCGATTCTGGAGGCACTCCGGGCTTCGGACGGAGAGGCTGGACAACGCGATGTTCGCATCTTGTTCAGCGATGGCGAAGAGGCCGGACTGTTGGGGGCTCAAGGTTTTGCTGAGCAGCACCGGTGGATTGAAGAGATCGGTCTGGTTTTGAACTTCGAAGCGCGTGGTAACTCGGGCGTTCCGTGGATGTTTGAGACTGGCGCGGGCGCTGGGCCGTGGGTGGAGTTTTTCGGTCGAGCGGTGCCAAGGCCGTTCGCCAACTCGTTTTCCACTGCGGTGTATCGACGGATGCCGAACGATACCGACTATTCGATTTTTCGTGAACGCGGCATTCAGGGTCTTAATTTCGCGATGATCGGCTCTCATCCGGCCTATCACTCGCAACTGGATACCCCGGAGAACTTAGATCAACGCAGTTTGCAGTCGATGGGGGACTCGATTCTGGGTATGCTGCGAGCACTGCATGACAGCGAATGGCAGGACCACTCTGGGGAGGCCACCTACTTCAATCTTCTGGGTTCCCAGTTTGTGGCCTACCCACGCTGGATCGACCAAATGGCCCTGGTCGCTGGACTGCTGCTGGCACTATTGTGGCTGGTTCGCTATCGGCAGAACTTGTGGTCGAGTTCGATGTTTGCGCTGGGAGCGTGGGGAGCGATGGTGGTGGTGGTCGGTCTCAGTTGGATGGCCTTGGTGCGGTTGTTCCCAGCTCTAGTTGAAGCCCCCAACAGCGCCCCCTATCGGCAGAGTTTCTTGATCGCCGGATGGCTGCTCTGCGCACTGGCCGTGGGTTGGCACTTGGCGGGCTGGATCGGCGATAGCCGTAGAGCGATTGGCGCCAGTTTGATTGTGCTCGCTCTGGTCAGCGGATTTGCCATCTTTGGCTTCGCCGGAGGCGCCTACCTGTTCGTTTGGCCTCTGCTCGCGGTTTCGATTGCCGCCTGGATTGCGGTTCGTGACCCGCAGCGGCGGTGGATTTGGTTTGCTTTGGCGGCGGTACCGGTGCCCCTGCTCTATGCACCGCTGGCCCGCGAGGCACTGCTGGGACTGACTCCGCATCGGGCTTGGGTGGTCGCCGCTTTGGTCGGGGTCGGAATGCTGGCTTTGCTGCCGATTTTGGCTCAGATCGGCCGCGGTTCGTCCCGTTGGCGGATCGCAGCCGGGGTGGCTGGTCTGGCCTGCTTAGTGGTCGCAGGTGCCTCGGCGGGAGCCACTTCGGCGACTCCGCGACCGGTTCGACTGGCCTATCTGATGCATCCGGACCAAGGCCCGCTGTGGGTCAGCCGCGCTGAGACATTGGATCCGTGGCTAGAGGCACAACTGGGAACCGATTGGCGGCGTCAAAGCGAAATTGAAGATATCGGCGATTTGGGGATTCACTACCCCTCCTATGGTCCTGGGGATCCTTGGGTCACTACCGCGCCGTGGATCAACGACGCCAACCCACCCACTGTAGTTGTCATCGGAGAAGGTCACGACCAGAGTGGGCAGTGGGTCGATATTGAAGTCAGGCTCGCCCGCAACGGCGCCCAGTTGTGGTTGATGACCGAGGGTCCAGGGTTGTTGCAGGTGCAGTGGCTTGGTTTCGAGCAACAGGCGATCGCCGACGGGAGAGTGCCCGCGGTGATGGTTCTGGGCCCCGGAGAAACCGAGCGGTTTCGATTGTGGTTTGAAGGCCCGCAAGTTCCCGCGGTAACCGCCTATGAATTGACCTATGGTTTGCCGGGAGTGGCTCCTGAACTCCCTGACTGGTTGCTGCAATCGGGATCGTGGACCGATTTTTCACTGCGCGTCGCCAGCCGGCTGGTCGTCGATCAAAGCGGCGATCCGGACGACGCCCTTGCTAGCACTGTCCCCTAATTGGTACTGCCCCCTAGTCGCCCTTAGTCGGCAGTGCGACCGAACAAAGCCTCGGGATCGATCCGTTTGCTGCGCCAGCGCAGGCCGAAATGCAGATGCGGCCCGGTGACGCGACCGGTAGCGCCCACGGTGCCAATCGCTTGACCCTGCTCGACAATATCTCCCCGGCTCACCTGGATCCGATTCATGTGAAAGGACATCGAAATCAAACCGTCGCCGTGATCGATAAAGACGCTGTTGCCAGCAAAGAAGTGGTCTTCAGCCAAAACCACGGTGCCGGCGTCAACCGCCAAGATGGGGGTTCCGGTGGTGGCGGCGTAGTCGGAGCCAGAATGCGGGTTCTTGGGTTGTCCGTTGATGAATCGACGGGAGCCGAAACGCCCGCCTTCCGGCAGCGTCGCCAACGGTCTTGCTAGGGGTAGGGAGAAGTGGCGCGGACTGCGCAGCGACCACAGTTGACCAATGCGAGCACTCTCACGGTTGGCGCGAGCCGCGTCCTGGTCGCTCAAGTTGACCTTGCTGTCGTCTTGGATCGTCAAGTGCTGCACTGGATAGGGGTAGTCCAAGATCTCAAGCACAAGC
Organism: Candidatus Multivoradales bacterium; assembly: GCA_965248055.1. GTDB lineage: Bacteria > Acidobacteriota > Thermoanaerobaculia > Multivoradales > JAHEKO01 > CBDCXF01. The sequence continues at coordinate 457,719 of CBDFIJ010000004.1, read as the reverse complement.
TCTGATCGACCGCTAGAGTCCTGTTGCCAGATAGTTAGAGTCTTCTGGTCAGTGAGCAGATCCACCGGATACCAGCAGCTACCGTCCACCGGACTCCAGGATTGATCGTTAGTACCGCACAGGGTCGCGTCGCCTCCGGGCCAACGATAGACGCCACCCGGGACGACGTTGGCTGATTGCGGAACTTCGGACCACAAAGTGGATTGCAGTGCCGCCAACTCTTGCGGCTGCGAATCCTCTGCGTCAGTATTCTCGCCGCTGGAATCCTGATCGGGAGATTCGCTCGAAACCGCCCAATCGGGTATCAGGATTGCAATGGCCCAGGTTGCGAGGGCGAGCACCAGCACACTTCCAGTAACGAATTTCACTCCCAAAGCTCTATTCATGGATCGGATCCTAACAAGCATGCAACCTTGTGCCCCGAGTTCGCCGTATTTGAAGCAGAGTTGCTCGGCTGAGCTCTCCACGATTTGAGACAATAAGCGGCACACATTAACCATGTTTGAAAGTAAATCACTCGCCGGACGCCTGATGGGTGAGGCAGACACCAAGATCCACGCGGGTGGCGGACTGCCGCAGTTTATTTTGGATCAACCGGAGTCGAACCGTCCTCTGTGGTGGGGAGCGGCCGCAGCGGTGGTGTTTCATGCCCTCCTGTTCTTTGTTGTCTTGCCGGCGAAGAAACCGATCCCTGTGAGTCCCGGCCCCGAACGGATTCACATGGTGGTGCAACCGGTGCGGTTTAATCCGCCGCCACCGGCGCAAACCCAGACCAAACCCAAGCGAAGCGAACGGAAGAGGGTGATTCCGATTCCCGATCCGACGCCGGATGATCCCGAACCGATTACTGAACTGGAAGTCGAAGTGGATACCGAGGACGTGTTGGCTGACGTAGACGCCGCGTTCGGCATTCCCGATGCCCCTCCGGGTTACAGCCGACAGGGCGCGGTTTCGGTTGGCGGTGGGGTGAGCGCTCCCGTCGGCATATTCAGGCCACAGCCTCGGTTTACTGAGGATGCTCGGCGGGCCGGCGTTGAAGGGGTGGTAATCCTGGAGACGGTGGTTGACGAAGAAGGCAATGTTCGGGATGTCAAAGTGCTCAAAGGCCTGCCTTTTGGTCTCGACCAGTCGGCGGTAGACACCGTCAAGACCTGGCGTTACGAGCCAGCCTTGCGCAACGGAAAGCCAGTTGCTGTCTACTTCATCTTTACCATCAACTTCCAAATGAACTAATTTTGGGGCCTTTGGCGCCTCCGAGGTGGAATAGGCTAGGACGATGATCGACACCCACGCCCATTTATCCGACGCTGGTTTCTCTGACGACCTGGCACAGGTTGTTGAACGGGGGGTCGACGCTGGCGTTAAGGCGGTGATTGCGGTCGGCGAAACGCTGGAGGACGCCAAGGTCAATCTCGCTCTGGCGGACCAATACTCCGATTGGATCTTTCCCGCTGCCGGTTTGTTCCCTACTTATCTGGATGAAGCGCAAGCGATCGAGCTAGAAGAGTGGATGCGCGGCTGTGCCGAGCGCTGGGTCGCGGTGGGCGAGGTCGGGCTCGATTATTGGAAGGTGCAGGACCCGGAAGATAGGGAGCTACAACGGCAGATATTCCGCCGTTTTGTCGATCTGGCGAAGGATCTCGAGGTGCCGGTCAATGTTCACTCACGAGCGGCCGCCGCGCCAACCGTCGAGTGCCTGATCGAATGGGGAGCCACCCAGGTACAACTTCATGCGTTCGATGGTCGCGCGGCCAAGGCGGATCCGGCGGTGGAGGCGGGATACTTTTTCTCGGTGCCGCCGTCAATCGTGCGTTCTCGACAAAAACAAAAGCTGGTACAACGGGTGCCGCTGGAGAATCTGTTGTTGGAGACCGACAGCCCGGTTCTTGGAGTGGATCCCGAACAGCGCAATGAACCGGCCAGCGTCAAGATCTCGTTGGTGGTAATCGCGGAGATCAAAGATCTGCCGATTGAGCGTGTGCGTGAGGTCCTGCTGGACAACACTCTGAGGCTGTACGGTCCGCGGGTCGGCGGTTCTGGCTCGGCGGAAAGTGAGTGACGGGCAAGAGAGTCGACGAGCCAAGAACTTGAGGTAGATCAAAATGAAGCTTTCCGTCGGTACCAGTGGTTTTTCCTACAAGCAGTGGAAGGGCGGCTTTTATCCCGAAAAACTGGCGCCGAACCGTATGCTGGCTCATTACGCCGAGCATCTTCCAGCGGTTGAAATCAACAACACCTTCTACCGGATGCCCAATCCGGAGCTGCTGGAAAAATGGAGCTCCCAGGTTGGCACAGGGTTCGAATTTGCCCTGAAGGCGAGCCGCAAGATCACCCACTTCAAGAAGCTCAAGAATTGCCGAGAGGAGGCGGAGTTTCTGATCAGCAGTTCGAAATCGTTGGGGCTGCACCTCGGCCCGATCCTGTTCCAACTGCCCCCCAACTTCGGATTTGACCTGGCCCGGTTGACCACCTTTCTCGACGACTTACCCGCCGATACCCACTGCGCTTTCGAGTTTCGCCATCAGGATTGGCTTCAGAAGGCGACTTATGACGCCCTGGAGCGGGTGGGAGCGGCGTTATGCATAGCCGACTATGGCAACACCCAATGGGACACCATCCCGACTACCGCAGATTTCGCCTATTTTCGCCTGCGGGCCACTGGCTACGATGACCGTGAGCTGGAGCGCTGGGCGACTTTGGCCGCTGGGACAGGGGCCAGCCAGCTCTACGCTTTTCTCAAGCACGATGACGGCCCAGCCCCAGCTTTGGCGCAACAGTTCTCGCGACTGGTAGCAGCCCGCGTCGCTCTCTAGCCAAGCACTGGTGAACGCTGGTATCGAACCGTTTTCGATCCTGGTTTTCGATTCCGGGTTCGAAAGACTCTAGCTGTCAGAGATAAAGACTGGGGGGGACGGGCGTTCGGCGACTACCGAAACCGTAACCTCGGTGTGACTGCTTCTACCGCGAATATCTTGTGCCTCGATCTCCAAGCGGTGCTGTCCAAGGCCGGGCGGTTTGATCTCGGTCACGGCGACGGCCTGTGGGCTGATGGATCGCCACTCGGATTCATTCCATCGATAGTGAATATTTTGCAACCCTGAGACATCATCGATAGCACTCAACGTGAAGGATTCGCCACTGACGACTCGCAGCGTGTCCGCCGATTCGTTGGCGCCACCGGCGACGACGGCAATTGCCGGGGCGACCCGGTCCGGTCGAGCGTCAGTGATTTCTAGGCTGCGGGTCGAAGTGGCGAAGCCATCCAGCCCGTTTGAATCGATGGCCCGCACACGCCAGTGCCAAGTCCCTGTGGGAACTTGAAGTTCGGTGGTCGTCTGGTCAGATTCGGCAACCGTCATGATGGTGCCACAATCGGAGTCTGCGCAGATTTCCAACAGGTAGTGATCGGCATCGGCGACCGAATCCCAATGAAATTCTGGGTTGGCATAGGGCAACACCGACCCAGAGGCTGGATTCTGCTGGGAGGGTGCTGCCAGTAGCTCGGTGGGTGCCGCCACCGAACCGTCTTCTGAAACCCGCGTCCCGAGCCCAGCTGGCACTTCGATTACTTGGTCTCCACTGGTCAGTTCCCCGGTCCCAGAGTAGACCATCAGCGCAGCTCCAGAGTCTTCCAAGCGGGCTCGCGTCTCCGCGCGGCCCAAGTCGTCCGGCCGTGGTCGATTCACAGCATCCCCCATCACGATCTCAATTTCACTCAGGTCAGATCGATTTTGGGCGACCGCTGCTAGGTCCGCTTGGCCGTGAACGATTTCGATCGATTCCCGTTTGCCGGTACGCAACGTTTGATCGATACGTCGCAGATAGACCAGGGAGTTTTCATTCAGAGTCACCCGGACGCCGTCGTCAAATTCCAATTCGGCTGAACCGTTGCCCAGAGTCCGGACTCCATCCTCTTCTTTCAGTAAGTCTCCGATTTGAGCCGGTTGCCAAGGGTTGGGGACCGGCAACTCTTCGACTTGATTGTGTACCCGGGTCAACTGTGCGGTTCGGGGTGGCAATTCGCGATGCAAGATAACCCGCAACCGCTGACCGATGCGCAACAAATGGGCGTTCTTAACATCTGGATTCAATCGGAAATTTTCTGTCCATAAATGAGGTGTCCCCAAGTACTCCTCAGTGATTTTTTGCAGCGTGTCTCCTGGGCGCACCACGTGCCAACCGGTGATGTCCCCGGTACGGGGTCCGTCCGAGGGTTGGCCGAACAACAGTTGCGGTGCCAGGAACGCGACTAGTGCATAGCCGAGAAGCCGATTCATGGCGCCTCCACGATCAAGATCCAATCCTTGACCGTCTGGTTGCCTAGGCGATCCACCGCGTTGGCCACGATGTGGAATCTGCCCCGATTGGGAAGACGTATGCGTGGCTCGGTGTGGGGGACGTTGATCCCGGTGCGAGACCATGACCAACGCTCCACTCCCACCCCTCCGGGGTCGGTCACCCCAACCTGGCAAGCCGATCCGGTGACGATCCTTGCTTCCACACTGACCAGCTGTTCGTTGCACAGCATGTTCAACTCAGGAGGAGTGCGATCGGTGCGCCAGCGGACCCGATGACTCGATTGATTGCCCGCAGCATCGCGCGCTTGGATCTGCGCTGACTGGTTGACGCCTTCCACCAAGTCCACCACCGTTTTCCAGGAGCCGTCGTCGTCAAGAAATTGCACCGATACCGTTCCTGAAAGGTTGTCGATTGCTGCGACCTCGATCGACACGGGTTCAGCATAAAACCGATCGCCGTCCTCGCCTGCAACCCAATCGCCCAAAATGGTGCTGGAGACCCTTGGCGGGATACGGTCAACCAAGATCGGGCCGGTCTCAAGCGTCGCCTGGTTGTCCACGCGGTCCATGCGAGTGATTGCGAACGATTGTTCTGCGGGTCCATCGGTGAAAGACCAGGGTGGATCTTCGGGTGCCGTGTCGCGATCTCGCAATCCACTTTGATCGTCGTTGGCAACGAGGTTGAGAGTGGTGTTTGGTCCGACCACCCACCCCTCGGGTCGTTGCTCGGAATATCCATTCCAGGCCCAGGACAAGGTCGGTTGGATAGCGTCGATTTCCACTGGATCCAATCGCAATCGGGCTTGGTTTCCTACCCGATCGTGAGCCACTAGTTCCAAGTCCATCTTGCCGGTTGCAGGGAGCGTACGGCGCAGCGTAGTTGTGCCTTCAGCGAGAACGGTTCCCCCAGAAAGCAATTGAACATGCGGATCTCCGCTCACCAGATCGGCGGTATGGACCACCAACTCGGCGCCCGGTTTTAGCCAGGATTTTCCTTGGTTGTCTTGTACCGACAGCGGATCAAATACGGCGGTCACTTCGGGTGGTTGGGTATCGACGATGATTTGATGCCAGCAAACTTCGGAGCGAATACCGTCTCGATCAACACTCGCGACGGCGAGAAATGAGATGCCATCCTGCGGAGCAATCAGATCGCTGTTGCTGGCGTGGAGCACTTCGCCCTGCCAAGCGGAAAGAAGTCGCCCCTCTCCGACGTCAAATTGCAACGGCGCGCCGGGTGCGACGAAGTGTTGGGAAGGAGCACAGTTAGGACTCTCTACCGCCTGAGCCAAGATCGGGGCGCTCAACAGGCCGAGAACCTGCAGGGTCGTTTGAAACAACAGGATCGTTTGAATAAGCACGCGCATCGGAAAAACTCTTGCTATCCAGTTGCTTGGATAGGTCCCACTCGATCCCTGTTGCCTCCTCCAAATCCCGCAGATCCTTGGCAACTTGGTCAGCGGATTGATATCGACGAATTGTATCTTTTTCTAGAAGACATTCAATAATTTGGCTCAAGGCTGCGGGGATCGGACTGAGTAGCTTGGGAGGAATGACCTCTCCGGCCAGAGTGTTGTGCAATATTTCATCTACGGTAGTGCCGCTAAAAGGTTTCTCCCCAGTCGCCGCTAGATAGAGAAGTACTCCAAATGAGAACAAATCCGAGGCTGGCCCTGCGGTCTCGGCTCGAATGATTTCTGGCGCGACATAGCCTGGGGTTCCGTAGACCGCGGCACCTTCCTTGACGCTCTTTGCAGTGGCGATGCCAAAGTCGGTAACTTTGATCGAATCGTCAAAACCAAACAGCAGATTACCGGGTTTGATATCTCGATGGATGACTCCCTCACGGTGAGCGGCGGAAAGGGCGCCGGCAACGGCTGTTGCAATGGCCACAATCTCCGGCGCTTTGAGCTTTCGTTGCTTTGTCCCGAGTATCTCCGAGCCAGTCACTCCTTCAATGTGCTCCATTGCCAAGAAAACGGTGTCATCGCCGTGGATGACATCAAAAAGCGCCACAATATTGGGATGGTTGAACCGAGCCACGGTAATTGCTTCAGCCAGCAGGCGCTCGGTGGAGCCCTGGTTGCCTCGGTTGAAATGAACGGTCTTGAGCGCCACCGGCCGCTTGAGCACCGGATCCCAGCCACGAAACACCCAGCCGGCTGCGCCTCGACCAATCACCTCGATCACTTGATAGCGGCCAACAAAAACTTCACTGAGCTCCTGTTGATTGCGGGCGCGGTCACGCAAACTGTCGACCGACTCGCGCAAACTGTTCAGTTCATCGCCCGAACCCAGAACCTTGAGTCCGGCAATCTGTGCTTGCAGTTGAGACAGCACGCGTATCGGACGCACCAAGCGTTGATAGGCAAGTGCCGAGATTCCGGCCACCAGCAATAGCGCGGCACCACCGAAGAGCCACGCGCGTTGCCACATCTGGCGCGAAATCAAGCGTGCCACTGCGACCGGTTGACTGGATATCACTAACCACGGAGCACTACGCATCGATTCGTAGGCGGCCAGTACTGAACTCTGGTTGTGATTTTTGAATTCACCAGCTCCCGATAGACGGGAGGAAGAAGCTGCTTCAGCAAGCGCTCCCGGAGCGGTTCCGTCAAAGAAATTCTTGCCGACGATGGTGGTTCCACGCCGGTCAATGATCGAGACATTGGCTTGGTCGCCCAGTGCGGCGGGGTCGAGCGCCTGAACGAAACCATCGGTGTCGGCGACCACCTGAATTTTCGTACCACTTTGCGATGTCACGACAATCGCCAACCAGTCCTTGTCATCGAAGTTCGTCCAAGCGACCGATTCCGGGCTCACCGGAAAGTACGAACCGATTTCTCCTTGCCCTGGTTGGGTTGCCGCGACCACCAGTTTGTTGTCTGGGTCCAAGAGTCGGAGGGCGACAATGGAGGAATCCTCCACCAGCAGACCGGTTAGGATCTCAGCCGTGTAGACGTCGATTTGTGTCACTAGAGGGTGATCCACAACAACCGATGCCAAAACTCGGTATCGCTCGACTTCCGCGTCAAGTCGGCGGGCGATACTTTGCGCCGCGACCAGATGCGAACTCAGGACTTGGTTATTCATCGCTTTGCTGTTGATGTTGATCAACGACACCGTAATCCAGGCCAAGGGAACCAGACCCACGGCAAGCAGCGCCAGAACGATCTTGGTCAGCAGCGAGGGTTGGAACGGAGTACGCATTGAAAGACTTTGCTTGGGTTTGGTTCTATGGACGCTAGGCGTTGCCGGTGGTGATTCGGTCAACGAACCTGAACCCAGATAACCCTATAATAGGTCAGCGCTATGGAAGAAGATAAGCAATCTCAGCATTCTTTGCATGTCACCGTAGTTGGCTCGACTGGTCGGCGTCGGCTGGTGGATCGCCCGATCGGTGCCGACGGAGTGATGGTTAGCGTTCAGGCCGCCACTGATTTAGCCAAGCAGCTGGCGGAACACGATTTCCAGATCCTGGTGTCTGATTTCAAGGCCGACGGCGGGACCGGCTCGGTGCGGGTCCTACGAGGCACAGCGGGCGGGGAAGAAGTGGTGGTGGTCGGCGAGGGAGATCCGAACGGTTTGGAAGATACCGCTCTATTGGGTGCGGTGACCCGCCCCCTTTCTCCAGATGTACTGCAGAGTGCTAGGGACGGGGCCAACGGAACCGAGGTGCAGCCGTTTACCACTGTCGGTCGAGACGGCAACGGATTGATTGCAGAGAGTCCAGCGATTCAGGAGCTGTTGAGCAAAATCTCCCGCATTGCCTCGTCCTCGGCGTCGGTGATGCTCAATGGCGAGACCGGAGTCGGCAAAAGCATTTTTGCACGCGCGATTCACGATTCGAGTATTCGCCGAGAGCAACCTTTTGTAGTGGTCAACTGCAGTGCTTTGCAAGAGACGCTCTTGGAGAGCGAGCTCTTCGGCCATGAAAAAGGTGCCTTTACCGGGGCCGTGGTGCGCAAGAATGGACTGCTTGAGATCGCCGACGGTGGCACCTTGTTTCTCGACGAAATCGGCGACATGGGCAGTGCGATGCAGGCCAAGCTGCTGACCGTACTCGACACCGGAGAATTTCGCCGCGTGGGTGGAACCAAGACCGAGCGGGTGAATGTACGATTCGTTGCCGCCACCAACAAGTCGTTGGATGAAGAAGTTAAGGATAGGCGATTTCGCGAAGACCTACTGTTTCGATTGGCGGTCATCACCCTGACCATTCCGCCGATCCGCGAACGGCAAGAAGATCTGAAGGCCCTGATCAACAGCTTCCTGGCGCGCCACGGTGGCGCCGGTCGCACCTTGTCTTCCGCTGGGCTTTGCGCATTGTGCGCGTATTCATGGCCTGGGAATGTCCGAGAACTGGCCAACACCATCGAAGGACTATGTTTGATGGCACCTGGCCAAGAGATCATGGTTGATGACTTGCCACCGAAATTTCTTGGGCCAGCTCAGACCGACGAACCCGCTTCACCGGCAAGTCCCGGCGGCAGCGACTGGAGCGAGGGGAGTCCGCCGTCGATGTCCGACGTCGAGAAGATTCACATTGAGAGAATTCTGGGCCACACCAAGGGGAAGAAAGCACCCGCAGCTCGTATCCTAGGAGTCGACGTCAAGACCCTGAGTTCCAAGATCGAGAAGTATCAGATTAAACTCTAAGAAGGCCCCACCACGGCATACTTGAGACAGCGGAAACTGCGTAAGTTAAAAACGGCTGAGACAGAGCTCTCAAGAACCGAGGTGTATCTCGAAAGTCAGTAAAGACGACCTCTACGCCGGCGTTGCGCAGAACGCCGTCATGCTCTGTGTCGATTCCGATGAAGCCGTAGCCTAGGCTGTTCGCGGTATTGAGATCCCACAATCCATCGCCGATGAGTATCACTCGGTCAAACGATGTCCGGTTTGCCGCCCGCTGGACCGCGAGCGACATGATCTCGGTTCTTACTGGGGAGTCCGTCGAGGTGGATAGCGGAATGTCGTCGCACGGAATGCCAGCGGTACTCAATTTTAGTCGAGCACTTCGTAGCCAGCCGCCGGTCCCAATGGCGATCGGTAGGTCCGATTCCTTGAGTGTGTCGATCAATGCAACCGCGCCAGCAACGGCTTGGCAAACTTGTGGCCGTTTTACAATCCAAGCCTCCAAGCATTTGACGAAGCGATCTTCAAATTTGCCCAATTCACGGACGGTTGGGTTTCGCCCTAGGCGCTGTCGAAACACTTCTGCGGCGATCCCCGCGTCAGTTACTTCCGAATAGGTTGTCCAATCGTTACTGAACTTGATATCCGGGAACAGACCCTTAGCCGCATTTGCGAAGCAACTCGCGTCGATATCTGTTGTCTGTGTGAGTGTACCGTCGATATCAAATAATGCCAGCGTACTTGTGGCTCCACGATCAATGCTCACTGTAGTTTTTCTCACCCACCGACAACTCAATGGGTAGTTTGTTTTGCCGTGGTGGCAGTTCGCAGGTAGCAAACTCGGTAAACACACACGGTGGGTTGTAGAGCAAGTTGAAGTCGACGGTCACGCGACCGTCGACGACCGGACCCGCGTATAGATAACGTCCCGCACCGTAGGTGGTGTCACCGTTGGTTTGATCTCCAACAATCAAGAACATGCGCTCCGGGGTGTATAGCGCATCGAGTCGATAGCTGGATCCATCGATCTCAAATTCAATCGCTCCAGGAGAATCCTGGTCGGCTCGTTGGCCGATAATATTGAGAACCGGAATCTGCTTGGGCGGATCGTAAGCAACCCAGCGCGCATTCACTCGGTAGCCGGGGTCGATCGGGAAGGACTCAATATGCGGTGGACCGACTTTGTCCATCCAACTCAAGTCCTTGGCGCGGATCGCCAACTCACCGTTGCGATCGATCAAGTAGAACTGAATCGGCCCTCGCTGCAAGATCGTCGGCTCACCGTCGACATCGGAAACCAATTCCAGTTGCTCGATCGAAATTCCGTCGAGAGTGACTCCAGCGCCCGGCTCCGCTTCCATCTGCACTTGGCCTCCGGTGGTGACAAAAGTTCCCCAGATGGAGTCGTCGCTTCCTGGAAGGAGCAAATCGGCGTCGGCAGACGAGCCGAAGGTTTCAACATCTTTTTCCAACCAGTGCAGAGCTACTAAGGAGGGCCAACCATTGGGCTTGCTCAGTGCTGCCACCCGCTCCTTCCGCCATGTTTCGATCTCCTGCAAATGCGCTTGAGGGTCAATCGTCGGCGCTTCGGGCGTGGAACAGGAGAAGGACAAAAGCACGGTCGCGGCAAGGGCTGCCAGGCGGAAATGAACAAGGTCGGTGGGGAAGGAAGCTTGGTTGGTCATGATGGTCGGAACGATACTGGAAACTTGGATTGAGTGCTTTTCTGAGGTGGGAACGGTTGATTGGGGTTCGCCAGGGGGCAGACCCCGGCCCCTTTTCCGCACTTTCGCCGGGATCACGGAGTGATCTGTGTCTTGTTGTAGAGGCGCCCTTTGCAGGTTTCCGCACCAAGGAGTGGGGCACTGTTTGGTCATCCTGAGCGGAGGCCGAAAGCCGGAGTCGAGGGATCTCGATGGCGTAGATTGCATCCGGGGCTGAGGAGCTCATTAGGGATACTAGCGGGCGGGGTCAACCTCGTCCCTACGAGGAGGGTGGGCGTCAAGTCACCGATAGCCGATGATGTAAACCAACCACGATTCTTGATTCTGTTCGCTCTCGGTGTTGTGGTATTCACCAGTGCCTTCGCCGTCTTCGTTGACCGCTTCCCAATAGACCTCACTGCTGGTGAAGCCGACTTCTTGGAGCAGCTCGCGGATCTCGGGGATGCTCCACAGACGCCAGGTGTACTCGAAAGCTCGATCCAGTCGCGTTCCATTTTCAAGCACGAAATGGATATAGCAGGTGAGTTCGTGGTTGATCGGATTGAACGAGGCTTGTTCCCAGATGTAGGTGCCACCCTCTATCACCCGCTCCTCGGTGGCTTCGGTCATGACCTCGGTGCCGCCGCAGAGTTCTAGAAACAATACTCCTTCGTCCACCAAAGAGAAAAATGCAGTCTTTAGATACTCCCGCAGTTCTTGCCGCTCTTGCAGAATGCAAAAGCTGAAATTCATGGCGCAAACCACGTCGAAGTCTTCGCCGTGCGGCTCTCGAACGTCACCGATGATCTGCTGCACCCTATCCGCAGCCGGATGGTTGCCATGATCCAGGTTGTGTTTGAAACCCCAGGCCACTGGTTCCGGGTCAAGATCCACCGCTAGCGCTGAGCGTTCCGGGTCACTGGTCGCCCAGGTGGTGGACAAGAACGCAGCGCCCGCGAAGTCTTCGCGCAGACGCATCGGTCGATGGCCGTGGGCCTCGATGAATCGCTCTTCAAAGAACTCGATATCGGTTTCGGGAGCCTGTACGGCATTCTGGTAGAGCTGATATCGGTCTGCTACTGAGAGTTCTTTGATGTCACGGTTTCTCGGCATGATGGTACTTGGTCTGAAGGGTTCCGTTTCGTTGCAACTTGCACCGCCCAGGTCTCCGGCAACAATAGCCTACCGATAGCCTCTACGGTCCACGATGCTTTTTCGGTGGTGGAACGTTTGGGGTCACTTCTCCCGGGCTAAGCGAGCCGTTGTCGTGACTATCGATGCCCGTCGGTTCGGTCTGTGTTACGGCGCCTGCCGGTAAAAGTCTCGGATCTGCTCAACCACGTGGCTGATGTCGTCGGTCGCGATGTCCAGATGTGCCACGACGCGAATCTTCTGCTCAGGTGGCCCCACCAGAATTCCGGCACTGGCCAGAGATTGAACCAGGGCCTGACGGTCATTCTCGGTTGGCTCGAGAAAGATCATGTTGGTGTCACCACTGTGTACTTTGAGATTCGGAATATCGCGGAGGCCTGCGGCTAGCTTGCTCGCCTTCGCATGATCTTGGTTGAGGCGTGGAAGGTTATGGTCCAAGGCGTACAAGCCGCAGGCTGCTAGGACTCCGACTTGGCGCATTCCGCCGCCAAGCACCTTGCGGGCCCGTTGTGCCTGGCGGATGAAAGGCTTAGAACCGCACAGAACCGAGCCCGCCGGTGCCCCCAGTCCTTTGGACAGGCAGGTGGATACGCTGTCGACCGACTTGGTGATCTCAGCCACGGGCACCCCCAAAGCGACCGCGGCATGCCACACCCGTGCCCCGTCCAGATGTACCGAGAGGTTCTGGGCGTGAGCGGTTGCGGACAATTCGTGGATCAGTTCTACCGATTGCACCTGTCCCCAAACGGTGTTCTCGAGAGCCAGCAATTTGGTCTTGGCAAACCAGGTATGGTCGGGTTTGATCGCTGCTTTGACTTGGTCAGGAGTCAATCCGCCGTTGTCGTCAGTCGCCAACGGCCAAAGGACGATGCCGCCCAACGCGGAAGCACCGCCCGATTCAAAGGTGTAGCTGTGGTAAGTGTCGCCGACCAAGACTTCCTCTCCGCGCCCACAGTGGGTCAAAAGGGCCACCAGATTGCTTTGGGTGCCGGAAGGAAGGAAAAGCCCCGCTTCCTTTTTGCACAGTTCCGCTACCCGTTGTTCAAGGGCTAAGACCGTCGGATCCTCGCCGTAAACGTCGTCCCCCACCTCCGCTCCTGCCATCGCTGAACGCATACCCGGAGAGGGCTTGGTAACGGTGTCGCTTCTCAGGTCGATGACCTGGTGATGGGAGTTGTCTAGGTTTGGTTGGTACATCTGCTGTCCGTTCCGAGTTCGATCCCAAGTAATACCGTCGATGGTGGACCTCGGTGCGAGAGGCACTCCAAGTATCAAGCTATGGTAATGAGTCACAATACGCAATCAACCCAACGGATGAAAGCGTCTTTCCCAAAGCTGCGAAAGTGGCAGGGTGGCGCCCATGGTTTTTGGGTCATCGTTCCTCGGCCAAACTGCGGGTAGCCAGCTATGGTTGCCCGTGAGATCTCTGGGGGAGTCCCTGCCAACGATGACCGGTATTTCGACAGCGTCAAAATTGAAGTCAGCTGGGATCTCGATGGAGTGCCGATGTCTCTGAAGGGCACACTCGCTGAGCCTTCGCGAGGTTTTCTGATCTTTGCCACGGTGGCGCTGTTCGTGATCTGGAGCACCAGTTTCCTCGCCATGAGTTACCTGCTCGGGAACGAACGCGAAATGGCGAGGATGTCCCCCCTGGGGCTGACGATCGCCCGTATGGGCACGGCCTCCCTGCCGATCGCTGGCTACATTGTTGTTGCGCCGATTTCGCCAACTGCTAGCGATGATCCGTCGGCATCCTGCAGCACTCTTGCTTTGTGGAGTACTGGTTGTTCCTGGTTACAACCTCAGCTTGTACAGCGCTCAAGAGAGAGGTCTTCCGCCGTCGGTGGCTTTTCAGTGATCACGACCTTGGTCCCTTTGGTGGTCGCCTTGCTGTCCTACTTTTTCCTCAAGGAGAGAATTGCCAAGAGGAAATGGCTGGGTATTAGTGTCGGCTTTTGCGGCGTGATGGTGATTGCGCTGGCGCGCGGCGGGAGTGGTTCTGTCTATCCCCGTGTCGTTGGCCTGGCGATGCTCGCTCCGGTTTCGTGGTCGATCTATACCGTGCTCTCGAAGCATCTAACGAGGCCTTCAGCCCCTGACGAACCAGCATTGTCTTCTTTGGTTTGGAGCTACGCGGGCATCTTGACCGGCAGCATCTTGATGCTGCCGTTTCTTCCCCAGGTGACCGAAGAGCTGGCTGCGCTGGACGCTACCGGGTGGCTCGCGGTTTTGTACCTCAGTATCCTTTGCACCGTGTTGGGGTTTACTATTTGGACTTGGTTGTTGCAGCACCTGCCAGCCTCGACGGTTGGCTTAACGGTATTACTCAACCCACCTCTCACTCTGATCGGTAAGTTCGTTCTCACTGTAGTGTTGGTGCAGGTCTTTGTCTTTTCCATAGTCGGTCAGGAACTGGTCGGCGGGGTGGTCGTCCTTCTCGGGTTGGCGATCGCAATTGCGGCGGACGCGGTGAGTCGACCGAGCGGGGTGAAGAGGGGCACCGACGTGACGACTCTCTATGAGGCGGGGATATTGTTCCGAGGTAGGTGTCGCGCAAAAGGAAACTTAGACACGGAGTAGCCGATGAAAGTGATCAACCTCAAACAGAAGTTCTCCCAATTCGAAGACACTTGGCATCCGCGCAAAATCGCCCAGGTCGACGATAGTATGGTGATCCTGGCCAAACTTCAGGGCGAGTTCGTCTGGCACTCTCATCGAGACGAAGATGAGCTTTTCCTGGTGGTCAAGGGGGCCTTGCACATGCAGTTTCGCGACCGGACCGAAATTGTTGGCGAGGGTGAGATGATCGTGGTTCCCAAGGGGGTCGAGCATTGCCCGAAGACGCTCGATGACGAGACTGTGCATGTCTTGTTGTTCGAAAAAGACACGGTTGCCCATACCGGTGACCTCGTTCACGAGAGAACGGTTGCGGTCTATCGAGAAATATGACTTTCCGGCGGCTTCTCCTGCGGGCGCTGAAGCCTCAAGAACAGGAAGGAAACCCCAATGATTGATCTAGAGGCGTTTGTCGGCCGCTGGGAAGGAACCGGGCACGGCGAGTATCCGACCATTGAGCCGTTTGACTATCAGGAAACGTTGCGTTTCGAGCTCGACGCGAAGCGCTCGCTGCTTCACTACGAGCAGCGCACGACGATCGTCGATCCCCAACGGCCAAGCCATTGGGAGTCAGGGTTTGTCCAACCCCTGGACAATGGCATGATCCAAATCTCTAACGCCCAAAGTGGCGGCCGGGTCGAGGTTCTGCAAGGAGAATTGGTGGCGGATCACGGCGTCACTCGCTTGACCGTATCGAGCACGCACTTAGGTAACGACCCAGCGATGGTCGAGAGTCGCCGAATCTTTGAGATTCAAGGGGACTGCATGAACTATTCGGTGGAAATGGCAACCACAACGACCGACCAGCCGGAGATGCAGATTCACCTCACCGCCGTACTCCACCGAAAACCCTCGCTTTAGATAGGGAAGCACACCACAGCGAGGGCTTGAAAACCGGCTCAGGCTGGGTTTGTGGCGGCCTTGATTTCGGTCTGGTTTCAAGCGCCCGAATCTTTGATCCAATGCGTTGAAGTAGGGGCGTGATGGCGTTTGACAGCGCTCGAAGTTTGCTGTTTCTGTTCATAATCTATGGTCCTCAAAGCGGGTATTTTTCCCGGTTTTCCGCTCTCCGGTGTGCCGGACGTGCTCACCCATGCATGCTTGTACTACTCATTATTGTGAAGTATTTTCTTGCGTTTCT
Source organism: Candidatus Multivoradales bacterium (assembly GCA_965248055.1). Taxonomy (GTDB): domain Bacteria; phylum Acidobacteriota; class Thermoanaerobaculia; order Multivoradales; family JAHEKO01; genus CBDCXF01. The sequence goes on along the minus strand of CBDFIJ010000004.1, from coordinate 442,171 downwards.
CGGGAACACCCCTTGCACATTTATGCGCCATGAATGCTGATAAATGCAGCATCAAGAGACAGTAAGACGCGGTTGGCATTTCGTGGGATTTCTCGCGTAGGAGCCAACCAAGACAAAAATACGAAACCGGAGGAATCAATTGATGAGAAATAGTCGATCACTTGGTTGGGCGCTGCTCGCAGCGGCTCTACTATTGGTCCCAACAGTCACCTTTGCGCAGTCCGCTACTGGCTCCATTGAGGGCCGGGTGGTGGACGAAAACGGCACAGCACTACCAGGTGTGACTGCCACTGCAACTTCGCCTACCATGCAGGGCCAGAAGGTCGCGGCGGCCGACGGCAACGGCCAGTTCCGACTGGTTGCATTGCCTCCTGGTGCCTACCAGGTCACCTTTTCGCTGGATGGTTTCCAGGACGTTGTTCAGGAGGACTTGAGAGTTGGAATTTCCAGCAAGCTGCCGCTGGCGGTGACCATGAGTTCTTCGTTCACCGACACCGTAGTGGTTACCGGCTCGGACCGTGCGCTGATCAACACCGCGAGCACCGAGTCCGGGGTCAACCTTTCTCAGGACTTCTTCCAGGATCTGCCCACCGGTCGCAACTACGCGAGTGCGGCACAGGTTGCCCCGGGAGCCCAAGCAGACGCTTCGGGTGCTACCTTTTATGGTTCGACCGGCGCAGAGAACGCATACTACATCGATGGTGTCAACACTACCGGTGTTGAGCTCGGTCAACAGGGCAAGCAACTCAACTTTGAGTTCATCCAAGAAGTACAGGTCAAAACCGCTGGATACGGCGCCGAATATGGCCGCAACACCGGTGGCATTATCAACGTGGTCACCAAGTCCGGTGGCAACGAACTGACCGGTGACGTGTTTCTCTACAACAACGACCCGATTCAGTCGAGCCTGGCTGACGAAGCCAACGGTGGCCAGATTGATGGTACCGCCGTCGACACCGGTTTCACCGATAGTGACTATGGCTTCGATATCGGTGGCGCGATCAGCAAGGACAAGCTGTGGTATTTCGCGGCCTACAATCGTGTCGACAACGACACTTTCAGTGAGTCGATCGAGAATTTCGCCGCGTTTGTTCCCAATGCCCCTGGTTTTCGTGATGAGTTTGCCACCAATACCGAGCGGGATTTGGTTGCCGCCAAGCTGACTTGGAAAATGAACCCAACCCACACTTTGTCGGGTTCGTTCTTTGATGATTCCTCAACCCAGTCCGGTCGTTTGGCCGCTTTCGCCAATCGTTCCGATTTGGCCGCTCCGCGTAGCCACTTTGAAGGTATCAATGAGACCGGCGCTCCTGATTTCGCCTTTAACTATGACGCGGTGCTGAGCGACACGGTTTTGATCTCGGGTCGGCTCTCCGACCACCAGGAAGAGTCTTTCTTCTCTGGCGACGGTGCTGAACTCGTGGGCTTCATCGACAATACCGACCCCTTGGGTGACGGCACCACAACTTGGGGTTGGGAAGGAGCTCCCAATTCGTCTGGTTTCGGAAACTTCTCGGATCAGAAATTTGGTCGTGAGCAGATTCGTGCTGACTTGACCTGGTTCCTCAGCGACTTTGGTGGCGACCATGAGTTCAAGTTCGGCGCCGAAACCGAAGAGATTTCGGTCGACAATGCGGGCCGCAATTCAGGTGGACAGCGGATCTATCGCTTCAACTGTAGTGCCTCCCGCTGCCCCGACAATCCAGAGCAGGACTACTACTACCGTCATCGCTATTTCGTGACCTCGGACGCGGTCGATCCTTTGACCGCGACGCCGGCTGACATCAACGATCCGTTGGTGGTCAAGACCAAGGCAGAGGACGACGCCTTCTTTGTCCAAGATACCTGGAGACTCGCTGACAACTTGACCCTGAATTTGGGCGTTCGTCACGATACCCAGAGCTTGTTCAACGCCGACGGTGAAGTGCAACAGAAGTTGGACGACGGTACCGCCCCGCGGCTTGGCCTAGTTTGGGATCCGTTGAAAAATGGCCGCTCAAAGGTCTATGCCCACTACGGCAAGTTCTACGAGACCATTCCGATGGACATTGTCATCCGCTCCTACGGTGGCGAGATCACGGTGTTTGCCTACAACTTCTCGGATAACCCAGCCGACATCGCGGGTGATACCGCGGTGCGTCGTGGTTCGACCGCTCTTGGCGGCGGTTTCTCGTTGGTCGACCCGGGCACCGAAAGCCAGCACATCGAGGAGATCGTCCTCGGTGGTGAATATGAGATCAGCAAGGGTATGGCTGTCGGTGTTAAATACATCAACCGTGATCTCAAGAACATCATGGAAGATGCTTTGACCGCCGACGGTGACTACTTCATCGGCAACCCAGGTCGTGGCCTGATGACCGGTAACTTCGACATTGCCGGCGCCTTTGGCTACAACGATGTGTTGCACCCGGTTCCGGTTCCCACCCGCGAGTTCACCGGCTACGAAGTCACTCTGACCAAGCGCCCGACCAAGAACTTCCAGTTCATCAGCTCGTTGCTCTTTTCCGAGCTTGAGGGCTCCTATGACGGATTGTTCCAAGCGTCCACCGGTCAGCTGGATCCGAATCTGAATTCGGCGTTCGACTACTTCGACTTCTCGGTCAACAACACCGGGAAACTTTCGAACGATCGGCCTTTCCAGGCCAAGTTCGACGGTACCTACAACTTCGAAAACGGCCTCACGATTGGTGCTTCTGCCTACTATCGCGATGGTACGCCGATTACCGCCATGGGCTACTCGGATGCCTACTCCAACTGGGAGTTCTACCTCTCAGAGCGGGGTGCCTTCGGTCGTTCCGATGCCGAGTATGAAGTGGATCTTAGCTTCGCCTATCCATTCGCTTTGAACAATGGCTCGGAGGTCACCTTGATCGCCGAGGTGTTCAACCTGCTGGATCGTCAGGGCGAACTCGGTCGGATCAACCGCTACACCGCCTCCAGTGAGGTCTACACGGTGGTGGTTCCTGAGACCGGTGCCGAGATTCCTCCGATCACCCCCGGAGATGCGACTCGTCCGCCAACCAACGCTGCGTTCAACACGCCAGCCGATTGGCAGGACTTCCGTAACGTCCGCTTGGGTGTTCGGTTCAGCTTCTAACTAATTTCGTTCAATAGCGAGTATGAAAGGGGGGCGAAAGCCCCCCTTTTTTTTGCTTCATACGGAGCGTGCGCTCGGGGCTCGGCGAAGGATTTCTATTCCTAGTGCGATAAACTCCAGCCGCGGAGACAAGGAGTGCCAGTCATGCGGGACCACAGCGAACCTAATGCGCCCAGGCTCTGGGTTGGAGTTTGTTGGGGGATCTTGTTTGCAGTCGTTGGGCTCTCGTGCGCTACAGATCGTGCAACTGTGGTCAGCAATCCGGAACGGAACCTGGAGCCGAATTCGTGTTCAGTTCATTGTTTGGAAAACACACCTCACGGATCTAACAACGGTTCTTCAGGTGGCGGGATCAGTGCCTCGGTGACCTGCACCCCAGGTTTTGTGCCTTACTGCCAATGCTCAGATCCCACGACTTCAGCTGCTGGGTGCAAGCAGCCTACAACAGAGTGGATACCACCGGAGAACCCCAGTCCGGCCGCAATCCTCGACCAAGCAGGGGACGATGCGAGGAACGGGAGGTATCGAGAGGCCCTAGCAAAGCACGTTTGGTTCCACCAAAACGCGCTTAGCTATGACCGTTCTATGGGTGGAGTTCGTGTGTCCTTTGCACTCACTGATTGGCTCAATCTCGGCAAGGTTTATCCGCGCGCAGCGGCTGAACTTTCCGCCATCCGGGACCAAGCGCAACAGGATTCCCTGAACGGACATGGCGTCCCACAATCGTTTTCCGACCTGTCCTCTATCAACCGGGCACTGGGCGAAGAGTCGATAACAGCCGAGGTCTTCCAAGCTTTGCATCGAGAAAATTCAGAAGTTGCAAGGCAAGTCTTTCGTTACGCTCGTCCGTCTCTGGTCAAGGTAGGGATGTTTGAGTTGTGTGGCCACTATATCGATCCTGACCAGGAACTTGCAGAGATGCAGGAACTCCGCGATAGGACCGGCCAGATTAGTGCAAGTGGTGATTCCAGGCCGGAACTTCTTGATTTCCTGAACAAGAAATACAGAAATGACGCGGTAGTGGTGGTCGCTCTGCTGGCAGCGAATGAACGACACGCGGAGGCTGAGAGGGTTGCGGCTGTCGTCAAGAGTGAATTAGGCGATCCAGCCTTTGATCGCGAGCTTCGAATGGCCCTAGACGGTCAGCTACCAGATCCGTGGCCCTAATCGGGCTGCTGCGAGGGATTGTTGAGCAACATCCAGGACCGTCGTCGAGAGGTGTGGTCCCATACTTGCCATTCCGATTACTGACGCTTGAGCGCTAGTACTCACGCTACTTTCTGTCGGTGTCAGCGAGATCTACCACAAAGAAAACAACAATCCTCCGAACAGGCAAGTCTCCGCAATGCGCTGCACCAAGCCGCGGTAGCGATGCGGAAAGGACAGTAAGAGCATCGCAATACCGGCCACCAGCCCGGCGATTTGAAACGGCCCCCCCAGCGACTCCGAGATTCTGAACAGGGCGAGGGCTCCTCCGGCGTACTGAACGGCGCCGCCAAGGTTGTGAATCGCCTGGCGCAGCGAGCCGGAGATAGGTGATCCGGGGTCGCAAGGGAAAAACGCGGCGATAAGATAGCCGGCGGCGATGCAAGCCGCGAGGATCGCTTGGGATCCATGGGAAAAGCGGAGTTCGTAGGCTACCAGCGCCAGAAGCAAGCCGACGGGAAGGAACACTCCATACGCGGTCACCCGTTGAACGGGTGAGCCGATCTCTGCGAGTTCACTGATGGTGTGTTGAATGTGGCTGTAGTGGAGCTTTCGTTTGCCGAGAACAACAATCGCCACGGCCAAATACAGCGAGGCGATCAGGACTAGTGCCCCCGGGGTCATAACTCACAGCTCGCTGGGGTCATGCTTGGCCGCTGGCTGGGTGGTCGAATAAACCGCTGATTTCAGCTTCATCCAATAGCTTCGACACATGACTCCACAGGTCCTCGGACCCTTCTGCCATCAGGTCGTTGCGCTCGACCACCCGTTCCCGGGTGATGCCATGGCGTTTCCAGCTGTGCCCATCGGTGGCCAGGTTGAGCAGGATTGGGTTTAGTCGGTCGAGAGCGAGGGCGAAACGCGCGTCTGAGGTCTCGCGGGCTTCGAACTCGTCCCATAGCGCGCGCAGTTCGTTGGCTTGATCGTCGGGCAGCAGAGAGAACAAGCGGTCGGCAGCCCGTTGCTCGCGCTCGGCTTTGTCGTCGTGGCCAGCGTCGTCATAGCCGAAGGTGTCGCCGGCGTCGATTTCGACGATATCGTGTACTAGCACCATCTTGAGGACTTTGAGGATGTCGGGCGGATGATTGGCGTGCTCGGCCAAGACCATCGCCATCACCGCCAGATGCCAAGAGTGCTCGGCGGTATTTTCTCTGCGCGATTGGTCAACCACGACCGTCTGCCGCAGCACGGTTTTGAGTCGGTCAATCTCCAGGATGAAGGCGATTTGTTGTTCCAAGCGAGAGGGCATAGGGCATGGTAGCAAGATCCTGTTGATGGAAAGAAAGACGGTGATAGTAAAGACGGTACAGCCCAGCGGCTCTTTGACGGTTCTCGGTTCCGTTTTCATCCTCGGCACTCCTCGCAACAGTGATCGCGTGATTCCACCTAAGGGCGCAGAATTAGCGTGATTTGCCTTACAATCGACCTCTGACTGGTGCACCTCTGACTGGAGCAGTGCGCCGTCTCAAAATTCCAGCAAACCAGGAGAAACCGATGAAAAATTCGATGACCATACTTGGCCTTGTCACCGTGGCGGCTTTTGCCGGAGCCTGCGCTGCCCCTGTACCGATCGACCTGTTGTCTGTCGCTGACGCCGCATCCGAGGCGATTGACGTGGATACAATGCGCGGCCATATCGCCGAGTTGTCTTCCGATGCATACCAGGGCCGTGGACCGGGGAGTGAAGGCGACCAGATGACCCAGACTTACTTGGTTGATCAGATGCAGGCTCTGGGTTTGCAGCCCGGTGGCGCTGGCGGAACTTGGCTGCAGGAGTTTGACATCGTCGGTATTACCTCGGCAGCCCCCGAGACCTGGACGGTTCGTGGCGATGACGGCGAGTTGGCGCTCAAGTTTTGGGACGACACGGTGCTGGTTGGCGGTTTGCAGGAGGAGTCGGTTGCCATTGAAGACGCCGAGTTAGTGTTTGTCGGCTATGGAATCCAAGCGCCCGAATACGGTTGGGACGATTTCAAGGACGTCGACATGACCGGCAAGGTGGCGGTGATCATGAACAATGACCCTGAGTGGGATGAGGATCTGTTCGGCGGCGAGACCAGGCTGTACTACGGACGCTGGAGCTACAAGTACGAACAAGCGGCGGCTGTAGGAGCTGCTGGAGCCATCATCATCCACACCACACCATCCGCCGGCTACCCATATCAGGTGGTACAGGTTGGCTGGACTGGCGAACAGTTTGAATTGCCAACCACCGGCGAGGCGCGGGTGCCGGTCAAAGGCTGGGTGACCGAGGATGCCGCACGCGAGCTATTTACCTTCGCTGGGGTGGACCTCGACCAGTTGGTCGAGTCGGCGCGCAGCATCGATTTCGAGCCGGTGTCCTTGGGAGTTAAGACCTCGGTTGCGATCACCAATGAGGTGCGCACGGTGCAAACCGCCAACGTCCTGGGTCTGATGCCGGGTCGTGATGAGGCATTGGCTGCCAAGCAAGTGGTGTTCACCGCCCATCACGATCACTTGGGCGTCGGCGAACCGAATGACGCCGGTGACACCATCTACAACGGTGCGTTGGATAACGCCAGCGGCACCGCCGCAGTGCTGGCGATGGCCAAGGCTTTCACCGGTCTTTCCGAGGCGCCACGACGCTCGATCTTGTTTGCCTTTGTTGCAGCAGAAGAACAGGGGTTACTGGGGTCGCAATTCCTGGCGCAAAATCCACCGATTCCCACCGCCAGGATGACCGCCAACTTGAACTTTGACGGTGCCAACATCTGGGGTCGTACTTCCGACATCACCTATATCGGTTACGGTAAGACCTCGCTCGATGCAGTGGTCGAGCGCTACGCTGAGGCCCAAGGTCGGGCGGTCAAACCAGATCAGTTCGCCGACAAGGGCTACTTCTACCGTTCTGACCAATTTAGCTTTGCCAAGGTCGGCGTTCCGGCGCTCTACCTCGACCCGGGAACCGAGTACCTCGGTCAACCCGAGGGATACGGCAAAGAGGTGGTGGACGCCTGGATCGAGACCCACTATCACCAGCCCAGTGATGAGTTGGTCGACGATTGGGTCTTCGACGGCATGATCGAAGACGCCCGGTTGGGTTTCTTGATTGGGCTGGATATCGCCGAGGCGGATGAAGATCCGACCTGGAATGCTGGGGATGAATTTGCAGCAGCCCGGTTAGCAGCCTTAGCGGCACTGGCTTCTGAGTAAAGGGCCTCTGAGTAATGGCTCCTGAATACTGTCTCTCCAATAAAGGGCTTCCGAATAGCTGGCTCCTGATTGGCTGGCTCCTGATTGGCGGGCTTCTGATCAACGGGCTTCTGACTCAGTAGGGAGAGGGGATTGCCCCCTCCCCTGGCCCTGACCAGCCGGCGGTATGTGAACAAGCGGAGCCCCAGAATGTGGCGTTACATTTTCCTAAGAGATGATTGACCAATGACGAATCACCCCTGGACCATCTTCCACAACCCGCGCTGCTCCAAGAGTCGCGCGGCGCTTTCGATGATCGAAGAGAGCGGAGAAGCGATCCGGGTGGTTAATTACCTCCAGCATCCGCCAACCAAGGCTGAGTTGGAAAAAGCCCTGACATTGCTGGGGATGGAGCCGAACGAGATCGTACGCCGGGGAGAAGCTGTGTTTCGTGAATTGGGTCTTGCCGACCGTGACCTCGACCGAGATCAATGGCTCGAAATCTTGCTTGAGCATCCGAAGTTGATCGAGCGGCCGATCGTAATTCGTGGCCAGCGCGCGGTGATTGGCCGCCCGACGGAGCGTGTCCGTGAGTTATTGTGAGCCAAGATTTTTGTTTGCGTCGTCCAACTTGCACCGGAGAAAGTCGATGAAGAACTCCAGTGAAACTGCTTTCTCCCGTCATCGCGGCGGGGGTGGTTAGGGGGCGGTATCTGTCCGGTTCTCGTGACGGCGCTCCTACCGAGGACAGAATCCCGCCCCACGCGCTCCGCCGCGAGAATGACGGAGGGGTGGATCTGGATCAGGGAAGGACTCGGACGCGTTGAGTGCCTACTGAATGTAGATTCTCTGTTCGGGGTCAATGGTTAATAACGACATTTGGGAAGAGCTTTGTAGCGTCAAAGTCAGTGGGCGGGGTTTACCCCCGGCCCGCGGGAGCCCGTAAAGCGCTTTCCTATGAAGAAGGACGATCCTTTGGCCCCCCAGAGCTAGTGAACCTGTGGTGGGGTACCCCGCCCATTGGATCTCTCACCATGGTCATCCTGAGCGGAGGCCGAAGGCCGTAGTCGAAGGATCTCGACGTTCTGTTTTGCCATTGATGTTTTGCTGAGGCGCTTAGCCATGACCGTGGGAGCCGGTAAAGGGCCCCCTTACGAAGAGGGCGCTTTTTTTGGTCGAGCTGCAGAAAGTTGAGATCTTTCGACTCCCTCGCTCCGCTCCGGTCGCTCAGGATGACGGGAAGGGCTGAAGCGCTCGTCTAGTCGTGTTGCTTGGCAAGAAGACTTCTGGATGAACTCGGCTGGGCCGCTTTTCCCGTCATCCCGGCGGGGGTTGGGTTGGGGAGCCGGGATCTGTCCGGTTCTCGCAATCTACTCAGTACCGAACAAACGATCGCCTGCATCGCCCAAGCCAGGCAGGATGTAGCCGTTGTCGTTCAGCCGCTCGTCAAGAGCGGCGGTGTAAACCGGAACGTCGGGATGGTCGCGGTGCAGAGCTGCGACCCCTTCCGGTGCACAGAGCAAGAACAAAGCTCGGATATCGCGGCATCCCGCCTTCTTGAGCTGTTCGATCGCGCTGCGAGCACTGCCCCCGGTAGCCAGCATCGGGTCGACCACCAAGGCCGGTCGTCGGGCAATGTCGGCTACCAGTCCATCATAGTAGGGAACCGGCTGCAGGGTCTCTTCATCGCGGTACATGCCAATGACCGACACCGGTGCGGACGGCAGAAGGCGCAAGACCCCGTCGATCATCCCCAGTCCGGCGCGCAGAATCGGCACCACTGTGGGGACTGGGTCGATGCGCGGAACGGTGGCACGTCCCGACCAAATCTCAACCTCAGTCTTGGCGGTTGCCAAGTCCCGCGTCGCTTCATAGGTCAGCAGAGCCGCTAGCTCAGACGCCAACTGACGAAACAGCGCCGATCCGGTGCTCTTGTCGCGCAGGCTGCCGACCATCGCCCGAGCGACTGGGTGGTCGAGTACATATGGCTCTGAGGTGATTGACGATCGCGATTCTGGATTACTCATGGTGCATCCTCTGGCGGAATCCTACCGCCATCGAGGCACCGAGAAGTCCAAGAGGAGACTTGGCGCGTCGATTTCATCCTGAGCGATGAGATCCTTCGACTCCCTCGCTGCGCTCCGGTCACTCAGGATGACTGGGGAGGGGCGGTTTGAGTTGATCTTTCCCAAGGATGGGTTTGGCATGACCGCGGGATCTCTCACCATAGTCATCCTGAGCGGAGGCCGAAGGCCGCAGTCGAAGGATCTCGATGTTCCGAGTCGTTACCGGTGTCTCCCCAGGGATGGGTACAACTCGATGTTTCGCTGGCCGGCTTACCCCGCTCCGGGGGCCCGTAAAGTGCTCCCCAACGAAGAGGGTGTCTCATTTTCCTCGCCATCCGGCAGGCCTGAGCGGTTTCGTAGGGCGGGGTTTATCCCGCCCTACGAAAGGTGTTACGACGGATGTACCTAACTACACAGCCTCGCCGTCGACGTCCAAACGGGTGACTTCGAATTTGCTCTCCAGCATTTCGCCAACTCCGGCATCGCCGACCACCACCCAAACCATCTGTCTGGGATCGGTCCAGGATTCGATGGCTTGGGCGACGTCGGCGAGGGTGGTTCGGCGCAGGGATTCAACGTAGTGGTCGAGGGTAGATACCGGTAGATCGTAGGTGAGCAAGTCACTCAAGACGTGAGTGGCGGCTCCCAAGGTCTCCCAGGTTGCGGGTAGTGATAGCAGCAAGTTGCTGCGCGTGCGCTCCAGTTCGTGCCGGTCGACAGGACGTGGGCCGCGGATTTCGGACAACTCGCGCTTGAGTTCCAAGATTGCGTCCAGCGCGTGCTCTCGGTCGACTTCGGTATAGACCAAAAAGGGTCGTAGCCCGCGCGTTTGGACGATGGTCGAGTGAGCGCCGTAGGTCCAAGCTTTGTCTTCGCGCAGGTTGGTGTTGATCCGGGAAGTAAAGGACCCGCCGAACGCGGAGTTGAAGATCTCCAAGGGCGCGGTTCGCTCGGGGTCGATGGCAGGGGCCAGAATCCCGCCGAAGATCAACGCTTGCTCGGATCCCGGGCGTTCGACGAAGGTGATACCCGGCGCCGGGTTGGCCAACGCGTCGACCTCAGGCGTCGCCACCGCACCGGTGGGCCAGGAGTTGAGCATGGCCTGGAGACGGGCGCTGATGTCCTCGACATCGATCGATCCGGCCACCGCGATCTTGGCTTGAGAGCCGATATACCACTGGTCCCGATGTTCTTCGAGTCGTTGCCGAGTGATGTTTTCCAGATCTGCCTCGGTGCCGCTGCCGGTAAAGGGGATGGCATAGGGATGACCCGAGCCAAACAGAATCTTGGGCAAGAGCCTTTGAGCCAGGTGCCCGGGGGTCGCTTGTTCTTGGGCAATGTCGGCGCGTAGCTCTTCTCGCAGGCGATCGACGCCTTCCTGAGGAAAGGTTGCTTGCGCAACTAATTCGGAGGCGAGATCCAAGGTCGGTTGGAGCTTGTCTTCCAACGCCGTAATCGACAACGCCGTGCCATCCAGGTGGGCACCGATCGAAAGCCGGGCTCCGAGCGAGCGCACTTGGTCGCTGATAGCGAAGGCGTCCTTGTTTTGGGTGCCCTCAGCCAGGGCGCTCGCGGTCATACTGGCGGTACCAGAAATAGAACTGAGGTCCGAGGCAAAGCCACCGGGCAATGTAATGGCGATTTGTACCAAGGGCAAATCTGGACGGTGGATGTGGAGCAGTTGTGCACCGTTGTCCAGAGTCCGTTGCTCAATAGCTGGGTGCACCGTGGGCTGCGGCTCAGCCAGCTGGGGATGATGCGAACGGTCGACCTCTAGGTTGTCCGCTGTCTCGATCGATGCTGATGTGGCTTCAAACGGCACGGTATCCAGCCGCAGCACCCCACGCAAGGACCCCTGCTCGACCAACCACCTCGCCATTCCTTGATGGAGATCTTCTGTGGTCAAGGCCATGCCCTGGGCCATTTGCTCCAGGACGATGTCCGGTTGGCCAAAGAATGCTTGTCCCGAGGCCAGAGTGTTGGCCTTGCCGGACAGGCCACCGACGCGCTGCATCCGACTGAGCATCCCCGACCGGACTTGGGTTTGGGTTCGCTCGAGTTGATCCGCATCGAGGCTGTTGTTGGCGGCGGCTAGCAATTCTTCCTCGATTGCACGATAGACCTGATCCAGTTCGACCCCCGGACGAGCGTCGGCTTGGACTACGAAGTTGGAGCCAATCACGCCTGGCCGTAGCGAAGCGTGGATATCGGTAACCAATTGATCTTGGTGCACTAAGCGGCGAAACAGGACTGAAGAACGTCCCGATGCCAGAACGCTGGCGCAGTAGCTCAGCGCCGAAAACTCTGGATCAGTGATCGCCGGAATGTTCCATAGGCAGGTCAGCTTGGCTTGCGGCACACGCTCTTGCATGCGCATCGATCTCGACTCGCTGCGCTCGGCGGTCCAGATTCCCGGTGCGACGATCGGCTCACCAGGAGCAATCGCTCCAAAATACCGTTCGACTCGTTTCAGGGCGTCATCAAAGTCGATGTCTCCTGCCAGCGAGAGAACTGCGTTGGTCGGTCCGTAGTAGGTCTGAAACCAGTTGCGAGCGTCGTCCATCGTAACGCCTTCGACATCGGCTTCATGACCAATTACCGGCCACGAGTAGGGGTGGCCGATCGGATAGGTGGACTCGGCGATTACCTTCCACAGTTTGCCGTAGGGTTGGTTGTAGCCCTGGCGCATTTCGTTGAGCACCACGGAGCGTTGTTCTTCGAGCTTTTCCTCGGTGAAGGCTTCGAGGAAATAGCCCATCCGGTCGGACTCCAACCACAGAGCTAGGTCCAAGGCGTGGACCGGCACCGTTTGGAAGTAATTGGTACGGTCGCGACTGGTGGTGCCGTTGATTTGGGTAGCGCCGACATCCTCAAGTGGAGCGAAATACTCGCCATCATGGTGCAGGCTGCCTTCGAACATCAAGTGCTCAAACAGATGCGCCAGCCCGGTCTTACCGGGTCGTTCGTTCTTGGAGCCAACCAGATACCAAACATTGACCGCGACATGCGGTACCTTGCGGTCTTGGTGCAGAATCACCGTCAAGCCGTTGTCCAGAACCGCGCGTTGATAGGAGAGAGCCGGTTGATAGGAAAGAGAATGGGAGTCCATGAAGTTGTTTCTCAAAGCCCGAGAGCCGGGCGGTCTAGAATTGAGTGATGAATGACGATTCGGCAGATTTTCTTGAGTTGCCTGAAGGTGGGTTCGAACCCACCATCTTCGACCGCATTCTAAGCGGCGACATTCCCAGTCACAAAGTTTACGAAGACGAGCAAGTGCTCGCTTTCTTGGATATCTCGCCGCTGTCGCTGGGCCACACCCTGGTGATTCCCAAGCAGAGGGCACGCTACCTACACGAACTGAGCGAGCAATCGGCTGCTGCCGTGGGTCGGGTGCTGCCGCAGATTGCCCGCGCGGTGTGTCGGGTGACCGGTGCCAGCGCCTACAACTTGTTGCAAAACAACGGACCCAATGCACACCAAGTGGTCTTCCACGTCCACTTTCACATCATTCCCAAGATCGGCGAAAGTGGCCTGGGAATCGGTTGGCAGCCAGGGTCGCTGTCGACCTCAGAAGGGGAAACACTGAGCCAACGGATCCGCCAGGTGCTTGAGGCAGACGCATGAAAGCGTGGCGGATCCATCAGTTTGGTTTGAGCAACCTGCAATGGGAGACGGTGGAAACTCCGAGCCCGCAGCCTGGGGAGGTGCGACTGGAGCTGGCCGCTCAGTCGATCAATTATCGAGACCTGATGATGATCGAGGGGCACTACAACCCCAAACAACCGCTGCCGTTGATTCCAGGATCGGACGGGGTCGGCACCGTGGTCGAGGTTGGTTCCCAAGCTGAGGAAGCCTTACTCGGTCAACGAGTCTTCGGTCTGTTCTCTCCCAAGTGGCGATCTGGGCCTCCGGTGCGAGATGTCGTGCGGCAGACCCTTGGCGGGCCGTTGCCAGGGACCTTTGCCGAGTCGATCGTGTTACCGGCTGAAGGTGTGCTGCCGGTACCCGAATACCTAACCGACGCCGAAGCAGCGACCCTGCCTTGCGCTGGATTGACCGCCTGGAGCGCGGTGGTGGGGTTGAGCGGTATTGGAGCTGGCGACAAGGTCTTGGTTGAGGGAACCGGTGGGGTGTCCATCTTTGCTCTCCAGTTTGCCAAGCTTCGGGGAGCTGAAGTGTTCGTTACCTCCTCGAGCGATCAGAAACTGGAGAAGGCAGTAGAGCTAGGCGCTGATGCCACGGTTAACTATCGAAGCAATCCGTATTGGGGCAAAGCTGCACGACAGTGGGCTGGCGACGGGGTCGATTTGGTGGTCGACGTTGGGGGTGCAGAAACCCTGTCGCAAGCATTGGCGGCGGTCAAAATGGGCGGCACCATTGCCATCATCGGAGTCCTGTCCGGCGCGGTGTCCCAGTTTTCGGTGGTGCCAGTGCTGATGGGGCAGGTCCGCCTCCAGGGCGTAGTCGTCGGTCATCGTCAGGGTGCCGAAGAAATGGTGGCCGCGATGACCGAGCAGCGTCTGCGCCCCGTGGTCGATCGGACCTTCGGATTATCCGAGCTACCGCAAGCCCTGGGATTTCTGGCCAGTGGTCGGCATTTTGGCAAGGTGACGCTATCCCGGCGGGCCGGGGGACACAATACTTTGTTTGTGTCCCCATCTACCTCAGCCATCCCCGGGGCGCAGTAGACCCAACAAATGACCGATCTCCGGCACAATCAAGCGATCCATCGCCAGTTCGACCGCGTTGGGCGATCCAGGTAGCAGGAAGATTGCGGTTTGGTTGACCACGCCAGCTCCGGCGCGACTGAGCATTGCTGCCGAGCCGATCTCCGCAAACGATAGGGCTCGGAAGAGTTCCCCGAAGCCGGATAGCTCTCGCTGCCATAGCGGTCGAACCGCTTCAACGGTTTGGTCCCGCGTTGCGACCCCAGTACCTCCGGTGCAAAGGATCAGGTTAATTTGTTGGCCGTCCAACCACGCTCCAATGTGGGCACGAATCAAGCCGATGTCGTCGGCAATCAAGGCTCGTTGGTCGACTTGGTGCCCGGCCGCCGCGAGCTTTTGCTGGATCAGGTCACCGCTAGGGTCGTTGTCGAGATCACGGCTATCTGAGACCGTGAGCACGGCACAACGGGCGCGAGCCGCGCGGCCTTGATCACGATGTATTTTGGCTGGGGACTCCATACCGTTAGGCTAACCCACCATGAGCACCCGGAGATTTCTTTTTTTCTGTTTTTGCGTAGCCGTCGCCGCGTTCTCCGGGCCCCCGATGGGTGCGCAAGATTGGACTTGGCAACAGGTGGCACCGGGTGTGGTTGCCGCTCTGCAGCCGGACGAAGAGCGGTTTGATGACGCCAACGTGGTGTTCATCGACTGGGGTGAGGACGGGTTGATCATGGTTGACGCACCGGCGAAGACGGAGCGCCTCGATCAGCTCCTGGATCAACTAGCGGAGCGAACGTCACGCCAAGTGCGCTGGTTGATCAATACTCATTGGCATTCCGACCACACCCAAGGCAACGAACAGATTCGGGCGCGCTTGGGGGCCGAGATTGGTCTGATCGGGCACCGAACCTTGGCCGAAGACGTTCCCGCTCGGGCGGCAAAACAGATCACCGCTCGGGTCGCCAGGCTGGATGAGATCCTGCCCCCCACCAGGGAACAGTTGAAGCTGGGCCGGGATCAAGAGGGCAATGAGTTGGCCGCTGAAGACTTGCCGGCCCAAGAGGCGGGTATTGCGCGGGCCGAAGAGTGGTTGCTGGCACATCGAGAACTTCGCTTCTTGACTCCTGAAGTTGCGATGGGTGATGCGTTGACCCTGCACGACGGCGCTCGCCGAATTGAAGTACATTCCTATGTCGCACACACCCGGGGTGATCTGGTGGTCTACCTGCCGGGGACCGGGGTGTTGATTACTGGGGATGTGGTGGACGACCTGCCCTACATTGGCCATGGCTATCCGCGCAGCTGGCTGGAGACCCTCAGTGAGTTGTCTGGCTTGGAGCCCAAGTATGTAATTCCCGGCCACGGTCCGGTCTTCGAGGGTCGGCAGCAGGTCGACAAAGTGCACGGATTCCTCGCAGACTTGCTCGCCCAGGTGACATCGGCTCTGGTGGAGCGGCAAGCTGCCAATCAGGAAACAGAGAGTTCGGAGGAGCAGGAAGTCACTTTTGAAACCCTCGGTGAGGACTTGGATTTATCTCAGTGGGACCTGTCTCAGTGGCGCAAAGAGTTCGTTCGCGACGCTGCATCAGAGAGATTCTTCGACGGAGTCTTGGCTGAGGCGATTCAACGCACGGTCGACGACTTAACCGGAACCCTCGATGGGGACGCCGAGCCAGCGGGTTGAGCGCTAGGGGACCGAGAGCGGAGTCGACGATGGAATCCAACGTATGCAGATAGCTGAGGCCGTGTTTCTGGTGACCGGAGCGGGGCACCGCCTGGGGCGGGACATCGCTCTTGGCTTGGCGGAGCGCGGAGCATCCATTCTGGTTCACTACGGCACTTCCCAGGCCGGTGCGGAGGAAACCGCAGAGGCGGTGCAGAGCTTGGGGGGCGAAGCCTGGTTGGTCCAGGCCGACCTGGCAGACGGTTCGGCATGCGATGCCCTGGATCGCGCGGTGGGCAGTGCCGGGAGATTGGACGGAATCGTTCACAGTGCTGCTAGCTTTCGTCAGGGCAACATTGACGACATCGACGAGGAAGCCTGGAATCGGATTCTTGGGGTTAACCTGCGAGCCCCCTATCTAGTGACCCGCGCTCTGCTACCTCACCTGCGACGGAGTTTTGAGGCCAACCAGAGGCCGGCCTCCGTGGTTCACCTGTGTGATCTCTCTGCATTGCATGCTTGGAGTGGTTATGCGGTGCATGGAGTGAGCAAAGCTGGGCTACTTCACCTGACCAAAACACTGGCCCGCGAGTTGGCGCCGGAGGTGAGGGTGAACGCGCTCATCCCCGGAGCGATTCTGCCTGCGTCCGGGGTCGACGTTGAGTCGGAGCAGTGGCGGCACTGGGGTAAGCGTTTGCCCTTGCAACGCACCGGTACACCGGAAGACGTGGTGTCGACCGTCGCCTTCTTGATGGAGAGCGGCTTCATCACCGGCGCTGCGATTCCGGTGGACGGCGGCGAAAATCTCTTGGGAGTCGGCGCTCGGCGCGCGCCCGAAGACCAAGCTCCAACCGAAGGTTAGAGGGATATCGATGCAAGACCAAATCTTGATTCGAGACTTGCTGGTGCGAACGATTCTCGGCATCAACGACTGGGAGCGAGAGAACCGCCAGGACGTTCTGCTTAACTTGCAACTGACCTTTGATACCCGATCAGCGGCGGCCAGCGACGACGTGGCGCAGACCCTCAACTACCGCACCTTGACCAAGCGCATCTTGCAGTTAGCTGAGGAGTCCTCCTACTTTCTGGTCGAGAAGTTGGCCGCAGAGATTGCCCGCATCGCGATCCAGGAATTTCACGCCGAACGAGCTAAGGTACGGGTGGAAAAGCCAGGTGCGTTGCGCTTTGCCCGATCAGTGGGGGTCGAGATCGAGCGCAGCGCGGCGGATTTCTAATCGTGGAAACAACTCAAGTTCTGGTCTTGTTTGGTTCCAATTTGGAGCCAGAGAAGAACTCCCGTGCGGCTGCCGAGGCGCTGTCACAATGTCTGTCGGATCTTCGATTATCGGCGGCGTATCGATCCGCGGCGGTTGGCTGCACTGACGCGCCGCGGTTTATCAATTGGGTCGCGGTGGGAAACACAGACCTGGGACCCTTCGAGTTCAAGTTCGACGTACTGCGATCGATCGAAGCTGATTTGGGCAGAACCCGTTGCGCCAATGTAAACGCTCCGCGGACGGTCGACTTGGACCTGCTGATCTATGGTGAGGTCTCGATTAACAACCTCAACGCGGGGCTTGCCATTCCAGACATTGTTTTCCTAAAGAATGCGTTTTCATTGATTCCAGCGTCTGAGCTGTGTCCAGATTTGATTGTTGCGGGATGCGATCGATCGCTGTCGGAGTTGGCGAGTTTGGTGGCGCCAGATCCACCGTTGGAACGTCTTGGCCCGGTGGTCAACCTCACGGTTTGAGAGCCTCACTGTGTTATGATTTGCAGCGTGAAGAAAGTGCTTAGCACTCCCCTAGATGACATCGACTGCGCGTCCTGCGTTGTCGTTTGACCTTGTCCACCCGCGCCTCTCAGTTACTCGTGATCCGTTGATGGACATAGGAGATATGAACCATTAGTAGACGCCCCCCTTTTCGCAGTCCCTCAGTGCAGGGACCGCGCATGAACCACCGTATTCGAAAGAGTCCAGTGCGCCTGATCGGCGCTGCTGGTGAGCAAGTTGGCGTGGTCCCGGTGGACCAAGCCCTTCAGATGGCCAAAGATGTCGGCCTCGACCTAGTCGAGGTTGGACCCGAGGCCAATCCCCCCGTAGTCAAGATCCTTGACTGGGGAAAACTCAAGTACGAGCGAGAAAAGCAAGCTCGTGAAGCCCGGAAAAAGACCCATACGGTCGACGTCAAGCAGGTTAAGTACCGGCCCAGCATCGACAAGCATGACTTTGAGATCAAGACCAAGCGCGCGCGCCGATTCTTGGAGCAGGGGAAGAAAGTCAAAGTGACGATCTTTTTCCTCTATCGCCAGTTGAGGCGCCCGGAATTGGGTGAGGACATTCTGGATCGAGTTACTGAGAGCTTGGCTGACGTGGCGGATGTTGAAACCCGCGGTCGGTTGGAGTCACGCCAAATGGTGATGATTCTCGGCCCCAAGAAACAGCAGCTCTAGTCATAAGCGCTGGCGATTGCGGGTCAACCGCCTCGACCGAGATAAACCCTCGGTTCGAGTTCGGGGTTTGAAACTTCGACCGTGATCTGGCGCAGGCGATCGAGATCCCAGTCCGCCGGAGCACTGACCGCTGCCACATAGCGGTGTTGTCGCAGGTGATCGACCACCACCGACATCGCCGCCTGTTGCGACGCCGAGGACGAAGCCATGAAGGCGCGGCCTCCGGTTCGTTCGACAAACTTACGCAGATTCATCGCGCGAATTCGATCGAGCCCGGCTCGGGGGTGCTCGCCGTTGACCAAGAAAACCGGAACCCCTGCGGACCAGGCGACAGCGGCGACCGTCTCGGCTTTAGTGTGGCTGTGTTCGTCAACCCCATCGCTGAGCAAAATCAGACCCTTGGGTCCGGGGGTGTTTTCTAGCTGGCGCACCGCAAAATAGATGGAATCGTAGAGAGCCGAGCCGCCACCATTGACCATGTCATCGAGCAGCGCAGGTACCGCCTTGGGATCGCCACTGGGATTTAACAGCCGCGGGCGATAGGCAACATCGAACAACAGCAAACGGTCGTCCTCGCCCAGGACTTCCGTGGCCAATGCCTCGGTGGCCGGTCGTAAGAACTTCCTCTGAGAAGCCATGCTGTAGGAGCCGTCGAGGATCAGAGCGAGTGTGACTGGCTCCGGATCGGCCCGCTGGATCTGGGTTTCCATGTTGGCGCCGTGCAGCTGAAAGTCATCGGGGTTCAAGTCCGCTACCGGACGCCCCAGTCGATCCGCCACGGTGATCCACAGTTGCACCTCGTTGACTTCGATGGTTTCTGAAAATCCTTCTTGGAGAATCAAGAAACGATCGACCCGTTCGCCGTTTTTGTAGCTGGCTTCGACACGCAGGAAGGGCGTGTCGCCCAGTGCCGTATTGGCGATCTCTAGCTCGAGTATTGGGCTCTCTACTTGGGTCAATTCAGTTGCTGCAGCAAACACTCGATAACCGGTCGGCACTAGCGCTGCGGGAGCGGCTTGCGCGTGTACCCGGATTCGATTTTCTCCGCGCTCAAAATCAGCGACGAATTTGGGCAACGGCCGATTGAGCTCGATGTGATCTTCTCCAACCACCACTTTCTGGCGATCGATCGCTAGCGCTCGGACGGTGTGATTAGCAACCTGCTCGCCAAGATCGGTCTTGAGTTCAAATGGAGGGGTGCGATCGGCGCTGACAAAGCTGCCGTCGAGCCAAAAACCGACTTCACGAATCGACTCGTCGCAAGCCAAGGCTAGGACTGTGACTTCGCCGATCGCAGGCGCTTCAGGAGGAACCAACTCCACCACCGGTGCGTGATCGATGGCCCAAACAACAGAAGAGCTGGCGAGCAGGAGCGTGACGTTGATGGCTGGCGAACCAAAGCGTGGATTCGCCAACCAACGATGTACAATCGTCAACTCAGTCACGCTATGATCATAGTCGAATTCGGTCGTTTTCGAAGCGGAAACGGTCCGCGATTTTCACTGACCTTTGATATGGGATATTCGCCACAAGGGTTGAGAGGTAACTGGATTTCTCCTTGAGTCATTCATCACACGCCATTGCAAAGTCCGAGCTTGCCGTTTCCGCTGACCAGATAGGTCGTCGCTTCGGTTCGCTGTGGGCGCTCAAGAATCTTTCCTTCGAAGTTTCCAACGGTGAGTCGATCTTAGTCGTCGGGCGCAACGGTGCTGGTAAGTCGACTTTGTTGCGTTTGATCTTGGGTTTGGATTCCCCCGACGTCGGGTCGATTCGGGTCTTTGGCGCTAATCCGAGGCAAGGAAGTCAGAAGCAGCGTAAGCGGATCGGCGCGCTGATTCACGACAACGCCCTGTATCCGCAGTTAGAGGTCGCCGAAACGGTGGATCTGTGGCGCGCGGTGGTGGGCGCCCAGCGATCCACCGCAGAACTCTTGGAACAGGTGGGCCTTACCGCCGCCGCTGCTCGTCCGGTCGCTGGATTGTCTGCCGGAATGTGCAAGCGCCTGGCTCTGTGTCGCTCGTTGATGGTCGAGCCAGAGTTGGTGATCTGGGACGAACCGTTGTCGGCGCTCGACGCCGATGGTCGCAATCTGATCATGAGTCTGTGGCAGAGCTTGCGAGAGCAGCGCGTGACCTTGGTGGTCTCGACCCACCAGCGAGAAGTCTTTGAACCGTTGGCGAATCAAGTTTTGGATCTGAACCAGATGCACGCCCGCCAGGTGCGCGCATGAGTTCTTGGCTGACTCAGTGCCGACGAATCTTGGCCAAGGACCTCAAGGTCACCTGGCGGCGGCGTGGTTGGGCGGTCTCGGTGCTGATCTTCGCTTTGCTGGTGGTAGTGGTGTTTTCCTTTGCTGTTGGTCCCAACGCCAAGCTATTGCGAGAACTGGCCGGTGGCCTCCTGGCGTTCTCCCTGTTGTCAGCCAGCGTCTTGACTCTCAACGAGTCTTTTCGACAAGAAGAAGAGCAGCGCGGAATTTTGGGCCTGCGCCTGCTCGGGGTATCGCCGGCGGCGGTGTTTTTGGGTAAGGCGATTGCCAACTCTCTGATCTTGGTGGCTTTGGGTCCACCGCTGTTTCTCGCCGCCACGGTATTTTTTGATCTCACGCCGTCCTGGAGTTCGATCGGCTCAGTGGCTTTGTTGTGGTTGCTGACTTCCACCGGGTTGGCGGCGCCCGGGACTTTGTACGCGGCGATGTCCAACCGGACAGTGGCGCGCGACGTGCTGCTACCGGTGCTTCTTTTCCCTCTTGTGGTGCCGGTATTGTTAGGATCTTCTCGGGCTTTCGGACTGGCCATTGATGGCGATCCGATGAGCCAACTGGGATCTTGGATCGGCTTCTTGTTTGCCTTCAATGCGGTCTACTGGATCCTGGGTACGGTACTTTTTGCTGCAATTCTTGAGGATGGTCGATAAATGAAGAAATGGATTGGAGTGGTTGGCGGTTTGGGTTTGGTGCTGCTGGCGGTGGGCTGGTATTACGGCTTGGCCATCGCACCGGCAGAACGCCACATGGGGGACGTGATGCGGATCATGTATGCCCACGTGCCGACTGCCTGGGTGGCGATGCTGAGTTACACCATCGGCATGATCTTCGCCTGCCTGTTCTTGTGGGGCGGAAAACCTCAACGCGAAGATTGGATGGTCGGATGGGTCGAGGTGGGGCTGCTGTTCAATGTCCTGCTGCTGATCCAAGGAATGATCTGGGGCAAGGCCACCTGGGGAGTGTGGTGGGACTGGGACGTGCGGTTGACCACCTCCTTGATCATGGCCTTTCTGTTTGCCGGGGTCTTGGCATTGCGCTCGTTTGTCACCGAGCGCCAGCGTCAGGCGTCATGGACCGCAGTGGCGGCCATCTTTGCTTTTGCCGATGTGCCGCTGGTCTACTTTTGTGTGCGTTGGTGGCGCAGCTTGCACCAGGTGCAATCAACCCCCAATACCTTGGACCCCCAGATGGTCATCCCTTTGAGGCTGTCGGCGTTTGGCATGCTCGGGATCGCCATTTTCTACGCCGGAGCGCGTGCACTGTTGGCCCAGCGGCGGCGCGACAACCAGAGTTTTGAGCTAGAAGGAGAGTTGATCGATGCCTGAAGGTGTGATTGCCGGTGGTTGGAACTTTGTCATCGCGGCTTACCTGGTGACCGCAGTCGGTCTGCTCGGCTACGGAATCAGTTTGCGGCGCAGGCTGCGGAACTCCAGCCGCAAAGGGGACCGACGATGAGCAGGAATCGTTTGGCCTTGATCGCAGCCCTGGTGTTGGTGGCCGGGATCGTCGCGGTGTTGGCGCTCGGCGGCGTGGGTGAGAACTTGGTCTACTACTGGTCGCCCAGCGAACTGCAGGCTCAGGGCAATGCCGCCAAGGGGGCGACCATTCGCCTGGGCGGTTTGGTGGAAGAAGGTTCGGTCAGCCGCCACGAGGACGGCCTAACTCTGAGCTTTCGCGTCACCGACGGTGCGGCCTCGATCCCGGTGACTACCCAGAGCGTGCCTCCTGCCATGTTTCGCGAAAACATTGGCGTGGTTGTGGAGGGCAAGGTCGGTGACGACGGTCGGTTCCAAACCGACCGCTTGATGGTCAAACACGATAACCAATACCAAGCCCCCGAGGGCATGGGGGAGTCCTCGGTAGAGGAACTATCCCGCACACTGGAAGACGAGATTTAGCCTCGTCTTTCTCACCAGCCTCCATCCCGAATGCTGCCAACATCTGAATCTACTGCGTTACGCTCCGTCGTGCTCCTCGCTGTAGCTACGGCTACGCCTGCGTCGCCCTCGGTCGCAAGCCTTGTATCTCCAGGCGTTTGCAGCATTCTGACTCGAACCCTGATGAGAAGGTCAGGCTGATGCTGTCGCTGATCGGCCGTGGCCTCGAATTCGGGGCGCTTCTATCTTGCGCCGTCGGCATCCCCCTGGGTTGGTGGGCCGGTCGCAGTGGGGCGCAGACGGTTTTGTCGAAGACCCGCTGGGCGGTCGCTGCATTCTCGTTTTGCACCATTGCCGCGGTGCTGGTGATGGAGATCGCTCTGGTCACCCATGACTTCTCGGTTTCCTATGTAGCTCAGGTGGGTTCCTTGGCGACCCCGCTGCACATCACCATTGTCTCTCTGTGGTCGTCGCTCGAAGGGTCGATCCTTTTTTGGGCGATGGTTCTCGGGGTCTACGCGGCATTCTTCGCCCGCCGCAAGAGCGCCGAGGCCGAGCCTTACATGGGCTACGCGCTGTCCGCGATGTTGCTGGTGGGGCTGTTTTTCTCATTCTTGTTGGCGGGCCCCGCGGATCCGTTCGTCCCCACCGCTGGTGGAGTCCCGAGCGATGGGCCGGGCCCCAATCCGCTACTGCAAAATCATCTGCTGATGATCATCCATCCGCCGATGCTCTATCTCGGCTACGTCGGTATGACGATTCCGTTTGCCATTGGCGTCGCCGCCTTGGCGGCGGGCAAGATGGGCCCAGACTGGGGCGATCAACTGCGCTACTGGTTGCTGTTGCCCACCGCCTTTTTGACCACTGGCATCATGCTCGGTGGCTGGTGGTCCTACGAGGTCTTGGGTTGGGGTGGCTACTGGGCGTGGGACCCGGTGGAAAACGCTTCCTTCTTACCGTGGTTGACCGCGATTGCCGCGGTTCATTCGGCGATCGTGATGCGGCGCAAGGGGTCACTCAAAGCTTGGACCGTGGTGTTGGTGATGGTGACCTTCTTGTTGACCATTTTGGGCACTTTCTTGACCCGCTCGGGAGTGGTCAATTCGGTGCATTCGTTTACCCAAAGTCCGATTGGCCCGCTGTTTTTGGGTTTTCTCGGAGTCATCGGTGTCGGTGTGGTTGGGTTGCTGGCGATGCGGGTGGACAAACTGGAGGCGGGCAGCTCCCGCTTCCGCGCTGATTCCCGAGAAAACGCTTTTCTGTGGAACAACCTGATCTTGGTCGGCATGACCTTCACGGTTTTGGTGGGCACCTTGTTTCCGATTCTCAAAGAGGCGGTGCAGGGGGTCAAAGTGAGCGTCGGAGAGCCCTACTTCAACCGTATGGCGGTGCCGATGTTCTTTGCCTTGTTGCTGTTGATGGCCTGGGGCCCGGCGTTACCCTGGGGCGGCGGACGGATCGCTGACGCCCGCCGCACCTTGACCGTGGCTTTGGCGGTTGGCGTGTTGTCTGCGGTGGTCCTGGTTTTCGCTGGCACCGGCTGGGCGATTGCTTCAACACTGGGTGCCTGCGCGTTAGCGCTGGTGGTCACGGTTCGGGAACTGGTTTTGCCCTCGATGCGGCGAAGGCGCAAAGGCGAAGGGGTGGCTACGGCGGTGGTCGAGTCGACCCGGCGATCCCCGGCCCGGGTCGGTGGCTACGTTGCCCACTTGGGGTTAATTGTTACCTTCGCCGCGGTGGCGATCTCGTCGATGAGTCAACAATCGGCCGAGCGGGTAGTGGCGATCGGCGAACAGCTTGAAGTCGGTGGCTATCAGATTCAGCCGACTGAATTGTTTTGGCGCGAGGAGGCTCATCTGGACGCACAGGTGGCCAAGGTGGCGGTTTCTCGCGGCGCCCGTGACTTGGGGTCCTTGGAACCGGCACTTAACCACTACCGGACCATGCGCGAGCCGATTGGCACTCCGGCGGTGCGCACCACTTTGACCCATGACCTCTACCTGACGGTGATGAGCGTGGGCGACAACAGTGTTGGCTTGCGGGCGATCGTCACCCCGGGTGTCGTCTGGATTTGGATCGGTTCCATTATTTTAGTACTGGGTACTCTGCTGGCTCTGCTTCCGGCGGGGCGCAGGAAACAGCCAGCATGAATCGTAAGGTTTTGATTTTGGGGGTTGTTTCGCTGCTTGCCTTGGTGGCAGTCTTGGCGCAGGGGTTTGGTCGCGATCCGCGGCGGGTGATTTCGCCGCTGCTCGACAAGCCAGCGCCAGAATTTGAGTTGCTTGGTTTGGATGGCGATTCGGTGAGTTTGCCAGCCTTGCACGGCAAGCCGGTGCTGATCAACTTTTGGGCAACCTGGTGCCAGCCCTGTATCGCCGAGCACGACAGCTTGCAGCGTTTGGCGCAGCGATTTGAGGGCCGGGTGGAGTTTCTCGGAATCATCTACCACGATGAAGAGGCGCCGATCCGTTCCTTTTTGGCGCAGCGAGGTACTTGGGGTAGCACGTTGGTGGATCCCGAATCGTTGGTCGCCATTCGTTACGGTGTCTATGGTGCTCCAGAGACCTTCTTGATCGATACCAACGGAACGGTGGTGCGCAAAATAACCGGCCAACTGGACGAGGGCCGGGTGAGCGCCTTGCTGGGAGAGCTGCTCTAGTGTTTGGCCGTCGAAGCTTGATTCTGAGCGTTGCCGTCATCTGCACAGTGTTCGCTGTTTCAGGACTGGTTGCTCAGTCTGCAGAGGCGATTGACGTTGAGAACGCACTCAGCGCTTCAGAACGAACTCTTTTAGGCCATCCTGAATCTGAGCCGATGGAAGGCGCACGCCTCAAGCAGCGCGCCGAAGAGGTATCCGCCGAGATGCGTTGTCCGGTATGCCAGGGTCTATCGGTCGCTGACTCGCCAACCCCCGCTGCGGTGGCGATGAAGGGTCGGGTACGAGGGCTGCTGGCGGCGGGGTACAGTGAAGATCAAATCCTACGTTACTTTGAAGCCTCGTACGGCGAGTTCATTCGCCTGGCTCCGAAGCCAGTGGGCTTCAACTTGATTGCCTGGTTGCTACCGTTGGTGGCGCTGGTCTTGGCGGCAGCATGGCTGACTCTCAGAGCGCGCCGTGGTGCCGGGCTTGCTGAAGAAGAAGATCTTTCTCAGTACTTGGAGCAAGTGCGCCGCGAGGTCGAGTGATGGGAGAGAGCGGCTAATGCCAATGCAATGGGGTCTGTTGGTGGTCCTGCTGGGTTTGCTCCTGGGTGGATTCTTGGTTTGGCGCAGTCGCCAGGGAGTCAGCGCGGGACAGATTGCGTCGGTCGTCGACGCGCAGCACCGCATGGCCGAGCTAGAGCGCGAACGCGATCGACTGCTGGCCCGATTGCGCACCTCCGATCTGACCGATCAAGATCGTGGTGACCTGGAGTTAGCAGCCGCTCGCGTGTTGCGAGAAATGGAATCGCTCGGGGCCCAGTCTCTTGGGGGTCAGTCTCTCGGGGGGCCAAGCAAGGATGCTTCGCTCGCAGCCTCCAAAGGATCGGCGCATCAAGCCGAGAGTGCTGAGCCCCCGGTAGCGGCACCGCTGCGGCGATCTGCCTGGGCAGGCTTCGCCTGGGGGATCGCGATTTCCACCGCAGTCGTGGCCTTGGCTCTGATGGCAGGGCGCTCCAGCCGTGATCGACAAGAGGGGGAGCCGATTACCGGTGGCGATTCTGTGGTGATGGGACAGCCTACACAGGGAGGCCGGTCGCAGGGAGGCCGGGGCGAAGGAGGCACTGCACCCGGCTTTGATCACCCAGCTGGCGAAGTCCCTCAAGAGGTCGAGCAACAGTTGCAAGAGCTGGAAGCGCGCTGGACGCAGCAGCAAGATTTGGGTGCCCTCAAAGAATTGACCTTGGCCAACTTGGGTCTGGAACGGTTCATGGAGTCATTCCGTTGGTCCCAAGAGATTCTCAATCGGGCACCAGACGATCCGGACGGTCACTATGCCCAGGGCGTGGTGCGCATGGCGATGGGGCAAACCGAAGCAGCGGTCGAACATTTTGATCGGGTGCTGTCGGGATTCCCCAACCATCTGTTGGCGTTGGTCGCAAAAGGGGTAACCTTGAAGGGGGCCGGACGGCTGCAAGAAGCACGGGGTGCTTGGGAGATGGCGCTACTGGTCGCTGGGGGGAGCCACCCCGAGATCGAGCGATTGATCGCCGAACTGGATCGCCCCGCTGAGTCGGTAGGTGCTACTGGAGCTCCATCTGTGGAGGCTGCACCCGCAGAGTCAAAACCCGCAACGTCAGCCGAAGTGGCAACCGGATACAACTTGAACTTGACCTGTGCTGGCAACAATCGAGCGGACTTTCTTTTCGTTATTGTGCGCACTGGGCCCGGCCCGCCGATTGCTGCCAAGCGCGTCGATCTTCCAAGACTGCCACAGCAACTAACGGTCACCGCCGCCGACTCGATGATGGGAGGTGCCTTGCCAGATCAAGCCACGGTCTCCGTGCGTTGGGATGGCGATGGTAACGCCATGACCCGGGAAGGAATCGGCGAAGTGAGCCAATCGCTCAGCCTGGGCGACCGAGCGGACTTTGAACTCTGTGCGGCGGCACAATAGGAAACCCTAGCTATGAAACTCGGCATTCTCGGATTTCCAAAATCCGGCAAAACGACCCTATTCAATCTGCTCACCGGAGCCGACGTTGACACCGACAAATTTGGCGTTTCCCGTGAAACGCACGTTGGCGTTGCCAAGGTTCCCGACCGGCGCTTGGCGACACTGCGTGATCTCTACAAGCCGCGAAAGTACATTCCCGCAACCATCGAATATGTCGACATCCCGGGCCTGGAATTGGGCAAGGGGGCTGAAGACGCCGAGCTGGTGGCGCTCAAGACCGTGGACGCGTTGGTGCACGTAGTGCGTGCCTTTGAAGATGACGAAATTCCACACCCTTCGGGCTCAGTGGACGCCGAGCGCGACATCGTCGATCTGGATCTAGAACTGATCCTGGCCGACCACGCCCTGGTCGATCGCCGTCGCGAGCGGTTGGAGAAATCCAAGAAACGGGGCTTGAGTCAGGATGAAGAAGCCGAACTGAGTTTGTTGGTGGACAAGGTTTTACCCCAGCTGGAGGCTGAACAACCCTTGCGAGCATTGGAACTCAGTACCGACGAAGATCGCCGCCTGCGCGGCTTTCAATTGCTCTCCGCGCAGCCGATGCTGGTGGTGGTCAACGGCGATGAGGAGTCGCTGCGCCAGCAACTCGACTTACCGCTGTCACCAGGGGTCGAATCGATTGCGGTCTCAGCACCGATCGAGGCGGAAATCGCCCAGTTGGATGCCGAAGATCAAGAAGTTTTCCTCGGCGACTTGGGGCTAGAGCAGACCAGTCTGGAGCGGATCTTGGCAGCAAGCTATTCGTTGCTCGGCAGAATCTCGTTCTTCACCGTAGGCGAAGACGAAGTGCGCGCTTGGACCATTCGCCGCGGCACCGTCGCCCAACAAGCCGCCGGGGCTATCCACTCGGACATCGAACGGGGCTTCATCCGCGCCGAAGTCGTCGCTTGCGACGCCCTGATCGAGGCCGGCTCCCTGGCCGCCTGCCGCGACAACGCCACCCTGCGCCTTGAGGGCAAGGAATACCTAGTCGCCGATGGCGATGTGATCAATTTTCGGTTCAACGTTTAGTGCATAGGAACTTGTCCGTAGTGTGCATGATTCGGGCGGATGTACCTCCACGTCGAAGAGCCGGAGATGTCTCTACTGATTTGGTGGGCCTTCAAAGCAGTTAGATCTCCTGGTTTGTGTTCCCCGAAGAGAAGGTCCCACTAACGGTGCATTGCCCAACGCTATTGAACGAACGATTCTGCTAATTCTGAAAAAGTTGAGATAGGGGGTGCTATGATCCCTGAGTCGATAATCGAAGAAAGTTGTAGGTTGGGCTCGATTGTAGTTGTGGGCCAGACCGAGGGAACAACCAGGAGGTCATTTGTGAGCGACTGCAAAGCATGCGGTGGAACCGGTGAATGTGGTGAATGTTATGGCACGGGTAAGCGAGGAACGGGCGATGGAAAGCTCTGTAACTACTGCAAAGGAAGTAGAAAGTGCCGAACATGCGGCGGAAGTGGAAGAGGGTAAACAGTCTCTTGGCTTCCGATCGTGAGTCGCGGAGAAGGGTTTTGCGAGACATCAGGCACAGGCGACCGCCGGGCGACTAGATGCATCCGCACAAAGAGTTCAATGATGCGTTGATAGCCTATCGACGTAGCGATTAGCTGCGAGCTATTAGTATTCTTCGTGATGCACTTGAGAAGAATACGTCGCCGATCGAACGGATGATCCTAAAGTTCCATTTAGCGATCTTTATCTGGGAAGGTGCGGGGTTGGAGCCGGAGGGGAGACGGCGCAGTTGCCCTCGACCCCCGAATCGGTACCCGACCCTGAGATCGAGGCTCGACCCGCCAGACGGCGGTTTACGGCAAAGTACAAGCTGGCGATCTTGGAGCAGTCCGACGCTTGCTCCAGCCGAGAGGAGGTCGGGTCCCTGTTGCGCCGGGAGGGTCTCTACTCATCTCATCTATCTAACTGGCGCCTAGCTCGGCGACGGGGATCGCTTGCCGCGCTCGGCAAGAGGCGCGGACGCAAACCCAAAAGGCACCCGTTGGAAAGCAAGGTTGCTCGACTAGAGCGGGAGAAGACTCGGCTTGAGAACGAATTGCACAGGGCACAGCTGATCATCGATGTGCAAAGAAAAGTAGCCGGGCTGCTGGGTATCCCCTCAGAGGGCGAGAAGAACTCGTGAAAGCGGCCAGGACGCTGGCTCCGTGGGTCGGTATCGCACCGGCCTGCCGGAGCCTGAGCGTCAGTCGTGCAACGTTCTATCGTCGGCTTCGGCCGAGATCAACCGAGCCTCAGCAGCCTCGACCGACTCCAGCTCGGGCACTGACAGTCAGCGAAAAACAACAGGTCCTTGACCTACTCAACGGGCCGCGCTTTGTCGACGCTGCACCGGCGGCCGTGGTGGCCACCCTTCTCGACGAAGAACGCTATCTGTGCTCGGAGCGCACCATGTACCGACTCCTGGCAGCTGAGAAGACGCTGCAGGAGAGACGGCGCCAACGCCGCCATCCGGTCTATACCAAGCCAGAGCTACTCGCCACAGCGGCAAACCAAGTCTGGAGTTGGGATATCACCCGGCTGAGAGGGCCTCAGCCGGGATGGTGGTTCTATCTCTACGTTGTCCTCGATATCTTCAGCCGCTATGTGGTCGGCTGGATGCTCGCCGAGCACGAACGCGAGGCCTTAGCCCAAAGGCTTCTCGAGGAGACCTCAACCAAGCAAGGCATTCCCAAGAATCAGCTAACCCTACACAGTGATCGGGGCTCGCCGATGACCGCCAAGGACACCGGACGACTCCTCGTACGGCTTGGTATCTCTCAGTCGTTCTCGCGGCCTCGCATCTCCAACGATAATCCCTTCTCCGAAGCACAATTCAAGACCCTCAAGTATCACCCGAGCTTTCCCGATCGGTTCGGCTCGATCGAGGACGCTATCGCCTTCTGCAGGTCGTTCTTTATCTGGTACAACACCCAGCACCGGCACGCCGGCATCGCCATGCTGACACCCGAAGATGTCCACTACGGCAAGGCCGACCACAAGCTCAAGATCCGTCAACTGGCCCTCGATGAAGCCTGGCGAAACAACTCGCAGCGCTTTGTCCGAGGAAGACCGACCATTCAGCTGCTACCCAGAGCCGTATGGATCAATCCACCCGAACGTCAACACGCCAAGGAGGTCGTCCCGATACACTAATTAATTCTGCCAACTGTCTCAAAGTTGTTGACAGGTTCCGGAGGAGTCTCAGCCGAGTAAATGAAGTGTCCGAAATAGAACCTGAATATTACGGAATATTACAACGCGCCGACTAGCTAGCATAATGGCGTAATATTGAGCGGTGAGCTCAGGAGTTATGGTTCTTGCTGTTGCGGCAATCGCGGGAATAGTCGCGATGTTTGCAGGGATTGGTCACCAGTTCACAATGCGCAAGCGCCTCGTCGAGACTCTAGAGCGCCATAGGGATAGGTCGCCGATCTACCCGGACAGGCCGCACAAGAACCCTTGGTGGAATATTCCAAAGGCCTCCGAGATGGCCTGGGCGTTGGTTGACAAAGAGGGCCTTGTGCGCACTTCCGCAGAGCGGTATGAGCTTTGGGCAGCTCTTTCCCAGAATGCCTTCATATTTTTTGTGCCTTGGATTTGGATTCTCAAGATAGCCGAAGCCAATCGTTGGACCGTAGGCGGTAGCCTAGCGATTCTGATCAGCTGGTCGGGTCTGTTGATTTGTCACTGGTTCGCAACTCGTAGCAAGATGGAGGCGAAGTGGCGACTTCTAAGGAGCCTGGAGGCCGATTGCCCGGATCTTTGGCGTCGTGCGACGTCGCGAATTGATACACCGGGTCGTACGGAGAGTTGGCGCGTTTTGGCTGACGCGGCCGATTTGCCTGAAGTACAGAACCTCGCAGAGAAGGCAAGACGCTCAGAAATTTGGGCAGCTGTACCTATTAGCGTAGCGGTACTAGGCTTGGTTGCTAGTGTGATGTGGATGGGATTCGGTTTGGGGGGGTAGGAATTGGTTCTGGGCAGGCCCATGGTCCCGGGAGAAATAGGTGCTACCCGAGCTGCAGAATTGGTGGGGAGGGGATTCACTGGCCTGCGGCAGATGAAGATTTGAGTGTGGCGGGGTTGTTGCCCGGGGTAGCGCTTAGATAAGATTAGGCGGGATTTCACTCGGAAGCCCCTCGACTTCTGATTATTTTAGGGTCTTTTTTGTATGCCAATCAGCGAGATAGAAAACCACAAAGCCGAGAAGGTGCTCCAAAAGTACTGCGCGGACCGGACCAAGCCGGACCTTCAGCACCTATTGGAGATCGTTTACCGCATCGAGGGCAACTACGCGTACATTGCGGAGCGCCGCCCCCTTTGGGACAACCCAACCGAATACCGAAACTACGATGTCGCGAAACTTCGTTTCTTGGTGAAAGATCGTCTATGGAACTTGTACTGGCTTGACCGCAACCTCAAATGGCATATTTATGGAGACTGCTCGCCATCCCCCGACATCGGAGACCTTCTCTCGGTTGTCGACGAAGATCCGATTTTCTATGGCTAGCTGACCGTGGTTTGGTCGGGTGCTGCGCCCAGTTTCAGAAACAGGTATTGACAGCGAAAATAAGTGCCACTCATTAGGCGGCATCATAGAAGCTCAGGGAGCCGAGCTGCCACCAAAAACTCATGGAGACCAGAGAAAAATAGCCTGCCAACATCCGCTGGGAGAGTTTTTCGGCTTCACATTTTCTTTGCTGATTTAGCAGTCGAACTGCCAAGCTCTTGACCCTCGGAGGCGGACACGTTGTCTGCTGTGCCTACCTCGACGCGATCCAACAGCTTTCGGACTTGCCGCAGGGTGCTCTGGCCGATTTCATCTGTAACCACCGCCAGCAGGCGAACGGCCGCCTCGGCCTGCCCGCTCTCGAGCAAATTCCGAGCCGCACGCTCGGCCTTTCTTGTCTTCTCCATGGACCTTGCAAGCTGCACGTCCCAGTCAGCTCTGACGGCCGGATAAACCTTTTCATATCTAGGGTCGGCTGCCCTCTGCAGCTGTCTGAACCACGACCATGCCGAACTGGGGCTTGCTTCCAAACCAAGCTCGGCTTGCTGAGGCTGGGCTGAATACTCCCTCGGAACCGAGTTGCCGCCGGCGTACAGAGGCACGTACCCTGCGTAGCTCGGGGTACCGAACCCGAACCACATGACGGAACCCACGCTGACCGGCAAATCGCCGCGCATATGAGCGACAAAGGTTGACTGCGCGAGATTGGTGTTAATAGTACGGCTAATCTCAGGCCGTTCGGCGAGGTCTTTACGCCAGACAGGAGTTGGTTGTGGCGGCGTGTACAAATCACTGCCTTCATAGCGATCGCGCAGGATCGGGAACAGATCGCGCGGCTCAATCCCACCTACTTTCGCTTCTAGTATCGCCAGAACTCGCTGCTCTCGGCGGGTGTCGTACGGTTGGTTCATTACGGCGCGCCGCCCGTAGACTTGGCTAAAGTCCAGTCTCTCCTCTGCCGACGCGAGCCAACCGTTTTCGACCGCATGGCTAACCAGAGTCTCGCTGCTCAGGTCATAGTCCGCGCCGATTCTAAAGCGGTTTGCCGTGACGCGGATCTCATCGTCACGGACCCTGCGCGCGACCCAATTTCGACTGGTGGTTTCAACCACCCAAGCCTCGCTGCTATCGGCAAGGTTGTAGATCAAGCCGCCCCAATCGGCCTGACCGTAGGTTTCGATCAATTCTCCGAGAATCTCGACGCCGTGCCTGGCGCTGGTTGCCCGTTCGAGTAGAAGCTGTCGTATTGCATACCGACGAATGCCGACACCTTCGAGGTTGTCTTCGCGCGAATGAGCCCAGTTGCAACTCATCGAAACACCGCGCTGGTTGAGTCCCACGAGCACCGAGTCGTACGGGAGGCTCTGATTCGATGTGCCCAGTCCAGCCGCTCCCGAGGCATTACCCGAAGCCCAATAGCC
Source organism: Candidatus Multivoradales bacterium (assembly GCA_965248055.1). Taxonomy (GTDB): domain Bacteria; phylum Acidobacteriota; class Thermoanaerobaculia; order Multivoradales; family JAHEKO01; genus CBDCXF01. The sequence continues at coordinate 409,152 of CBDFIJ010000004.1, read as the reverse complement.
GAAGGTCGTAGCGGCCTGTGGCAGCTCGACGTAGGGCACGCCAAGCGTCACGCCCTCCGCGTGTTGCGCTGGGGCGACCGCCCACAAACGTCCTGCTGCGTCGTTGCCCATATCCTCATTGTGAGCGTGAATCACCGAACCGTCGGCGGTGAGTCCCTTGCCGATCAGAACGGTGGTACAGGCTGTTGCCGACTCCTGGCCTGCCCATGCCAAGCCAGCGAAAGCGAGAGTCATCCCCAGTGCATGAGAGAGCCGGGATTGTAAGTCGGGATTAACCATTGGTTGGGCGATCTTACCGGTCCGACGATCGATCCGGATCGGATCTGCCGGCTAATCAGGTGCTGCCGGAAAAAAGTGCAGAAAAAGGTGCCATCGAATAGCGAAAGTGGTGCGATGCCTGCAGAAAGAGCGTTGGGCGCCGAGCCACGTTTTCGCCACAAACAGGACATACTCACGGCATGTTCAGGCGGCATATTGGGTCATCCTCTCGGAGGCAAAGTCATGGCAGAGAACGCAGCAAACGGTAGTGGACGAGACGGTAGCCGCTGGAGAGTAGCGGTTTGGGGTACGGCGATGTTGGTACTGGCGCTGCCCTTGATCGCGATGCAGTTCACCGAAGAAGTGGTTTGGGACCTAGTCGATTTCGCTGTTTTCGGTGCCATGTTGATTGGCGCTTGCGGCACCTACGAGCTGGCAGCGAGGGCGACGGGCAATAACACGTACCGCGCTGCAGTTGGCGTTGCACTCGCGGCGGCGTTCATTCTGGTCTGGATCAACCTTGCGGTTGGCATCATCGGGCAAGAGGGGAACCCTGCCAACTTGATGTACGGCGGAGTGCTAGCGGTCGGGATCATGGGTGCCATCATCGTGCGCTTCCAGCCACGGGGAATGGCCCGTGTGTTGGTGGCTACGGCGCTGGCTCAGACTTTGGTGGCTGTGATTGCCATGGCCGCTGGATGGGACGGCACCCTGATACTGACGGGAGTCTTCGTTGCTGTGTGGCTCACATCGGCCTGGCTGTTTCAAATTGCGGCACAGAAATAGTGCTGGCAGAAATTGTGGCGATAGGCGGGAATAGGTGCCCTCCCAACAAGAGAGCGCTTGGCAACGTGAAATGGGCATGTACTGGAGCAACATTGTCCATTGCACGCAACGAGTGATTCTGAAGTGATCTCACGCCGTCTTCTTCTATCTCTGGTCTGTGTCATGGTCCTGGTGATCCTGGTCATGTTCCGTCTCGGTAGAGCGATCGTGGAGTGGCCGCTGGATGGTCCCCAGAGTCTTTTCGTGACTTTACTCCTGGGCGAGGACACGGTATATGCTGATGGATATTCTAAAAGAGCGTTCCGACGCGTGAGTGTCGGGATGACTGAAGCCGAAGTAGAAGAGATCTTGGGGCCACCTCTGGGCAGTTGGTTTGCTGGAGAATCCGAGTTGGGCATGGAAAGGACAGCGCGGTGGACTCACAGTCCGGGTGACACGCACTATCGAATACGAGTCGTGATATACCGCGATGGCCGCGTGACTGAGAAGGTCGCCGAGTTCTACTATGACTGAGCAGCCAATGATAGGTACCACTAGGTCCTGTTAACGCTTGTCAGATTGTTGCGTTGCCGGCTCAACGGGGCAAGCAAGGCGTGAGGAGTGAAGTTTGGCCGTTCCAAATGAGCGACGAGCAACGCAGCATGGGACCGTTTGGGCCAGCAACCCGAAGGGACGGGTCCCATTTTGCCCACTGCTTCGTCTCTCCTCACTGAAGTACTAGAGTACATTGCGCTTGTCGTTTCTCGCATTGAACAAAATGGACCACCGTCGCAGCGATCTGACAAGCGTTAACAGGCCCTAGTTAGGAGGCATGGTGTCAAGGGCTAGATTTTTCCTCAGCCGTATGGCTTCGAGCTGTTGCTCGATCCAACCCTTTGTTGGTTGACGGAATCGTGCAACGGTTTCAACGTCGGTGCTCCCTGCCCTCGGACGCTTGACGAGTGGAAGCTGGAGATCGATTGCGATGCCGGCGAGATCGACGTCGTTAGCAGGATAGGCGCCCGTCAAGGGCAACCGATCCAGGTCAACTGAGCACGAAGCGCCAAGTAAGAAAGGCGATGCCGAAGGTGACGCCGAAGACAAGCCCTGCCCATGACAGGACGCGCAGCCACACGGGAGGCTGAGTACCGTCAGGCATCCAATCTCCGGTAACCGCTTTGAGATTAAACCAGCCGAGAATCGGCGAAGTGAGAAACGACAACGTAGTGGCGATGTCGACCATGAGGGTCAGGCGACCTCGAAACACGCTGATGAGCAGCAAAGCACCACCGATGAGTAGGGCCATCGATCCCCAGTAGGTCCACGACGCGCGCGCCAATTTGGGCGCTAGGATGCCGGTTGTTCGCGATAGCACTCGAGGAAAGGCATCTGTACACGACAGAGTGGTTGAGAACATGGTGGTAAAGGCGGCGGCAAGAATCAACGGTCGGCTCCAGGGTCCGAGCGCGGTGGTGTAGATCCGCACCAGCTGTGAGGCAAACGCTACAGGTGCGTCGGCTACCGTTTCTCCTGAGCCGAAGAAAACCAGCGCTCCCAAGGATAAAAACGCGAGCGCCATCACTGCCGTTCCCAGGTATCCAATGTTGAAATCGAGCAACGCCTGGCGAACGGTGGGGTGATGGCCGGTCTGTTTGGCGCGCTCGAGGGTCCAGAGTGAATGCCAGACGGATATGTCGACGGCGGACGGCATCCAACCGATCAGGGCGATCAGGAACGAAAACCCAGCCATGGTCCAGAGAACGGAGGAGCCTTCACCTCCCGCCGAGGTCGCAGTCATCGGGTTGGCGGTGGCGGCCATGACCACCGCGGAAATTGTCGACAGGGTTAAGACGACGATGATGACCTTGATCAGGGTGTCCAGCAGCGGATAGCGGCCGATGAAAAGGATTGCAGCGGAAACCAGAAGCAGGACAACGCTATAACCAAAGGGACTCAGTACGTCGCCGAAAATCTGCGTCGCCAGACTTCCGGTGACCAGGGTGACCGCGCCAACCACGGCGAACATGGTGCCGACGGTGAGCACGAGATAAACCCAGATCGTCCATCGGCCAAGCCGTTGGTAGCCTTCGAGCAGGCTGTCGCCGGTCGCTGCTGCGTATCGCGGTCCAAACTCGAAAAAGGGGTATTTCAGCACGTTGGCCAGGATTACCACGCCAACCAGAGCCCAACCGTAGGTCGCCCCGGCACGGGTCGATTGAACCAAATGGGAGACGCCGATGGCTGAAGCTGCCCATATGAAGCCAGGGCCGAGACTGGCGATAAACCCTGAACGATGCCGTTGCGGCGGTTGCATGGCGCGCTAGCTTATCCGACCGTTGTCTGGTTCAACTTAGAATGCCGAGGACCATCGGAGTGCATACCTGCTGATGGCCGAGCCAGTTACTGGAGCCAACGATAGAGCCGTGTGTCGAGGTTGATGCAGTGCCAACCGTTTCAATGAAACGGATACCCGCAGTCCCGCTATTGTTGATGTCGGTGAGATTGAGGTCATCAATTGGAGTGGAGACGGTGAGTGTTGGGCAGAGCAAGAAAGGGCCAGGGACTGCGCAAGAATGGGTGCAGAGAAAACATGCGCCATTCAAATAATGCTGGCTGCAGGGATTTACCGAAGGCCCAACAACCATGCCACTCGGTCATAGGAAAGCAGGTAGTGAACTGTGACCAGGCTCCCCAGTGCCAAACTCCACCAACTGAATTCCATCCAATAAAGCGCCCATGTTGCGAACCCGAAGATCACTAATTCCAAGATTAGGCGCAAAATACCTGGTGTTGGTATCGGGGAGTTACCTGAACGGCTGGAATCGTCGGGCACGGCGAAAGCTCCCCACGCTACTGCCATGATGAAGGGCAAACCGATGGTGATCGGTATGCGCCACGGGCCATAATCCATCTGCCAGCCATAGAGGCCTATCGCGCCCAGGGCCGTCAATTCGAGAAGGAATCGAAGCGCTAGATTGAGGGGATGTTGTGACATTGGTTGCGGCAGGACTGTAGCAGTGGAAGTTCAATAGGAAGCGTGAGCTGACGGCAGTCTTCGATGATCCGAGCGTTGCGCGTCGATGACTAGTTGCAAGAAGCTCCAACGGTGGTCAACGATCCTGATGGCACCTAGTGCCCGCCGTAGTATGGGGAGCGACGATTCGGTTCCGAGACGGTCTACTTACTCGTGACTGAGTGCTGCGATTGGTGGCAGGCGCGAGGCGCGCAGTGCAGGCCACATGCCAAAGGTAATGCCGACAACAGTACAGAAGATGACTCCGATCCAGGCCCAGTTGACCGGGACGTTGGCGGGGAACGGCGTAAAGAAGGTAACAATGTTTCCCAATGCGAACCCCACCAGCACGCCGATGACTCCACCCACGTTGCACAGCAGGATTGCCTCGAGCAGGAACTGCAGCAGGATGTGCTTTCTCTTGGCACCCACCGCTTTGCGCACGCCGATCTCGCGGGTTCGCTCGGTCACCGAGACCAACATGATGTTGGTGATGCCAATGCCGGCTACCAGAAGCGCGACGATGCCGATGACGAAGGCGCCACCCTTGACGCCAGCGGTAGCCTCATTGAAGTTCCGTATCTGACTATCGTTGGTGAAGATGGTGAAGTCATCTTCCTCGCGCGCTGGGACTCCACGATCGCGGCGCAAGACGGCGCGTGTTTCTTCGATCGCCGTCGCCACCAGTTCTGGTGACTTGGCGTTGACCGTCATGTTGACCGAGCGCTCCCCGCCGCGAATATCACCGCGCAGCCCGTAAGCGCTGGTGAAGGTAGAAACCGGCATCAGAATGTAGTTGTCGAAGTTTCCACCCATCGCTGAGGACTTTTGTTCGAAGATGCCGATCACTCTGTAGTTGCGGCCATCGACCTTAACGTCGTGGCCAATTGGATCGATAAAGGGAAACAGCAGTTCCGCTAGTGCGTAACCGATGACTACGACCTTTCGCTTGGTTTTGACATCCTCGTCGGAAATATTGCGCCCAAACTCGATGTAGTGAGTGTTGTTGGGCGCATATTCTTTGGTACCGCCACAGATCATGGCGTTGCCTTCAGATGATTCCCCGCGAAACTTGATGGTTGCTCCGTATCCCCAGAGCTCGGACCCGACCAGGTCGACGGAGGAGACGTTGTCTCGAACCGCCGCCGAGTTTGCGACCGTGATTGGCTTGCGACGCTGAATCTTGCGCCATTCGACGTCGTTGTTGAAGCCACCCGCAGGCCACTTCTGAACCTGAAAAGTGGTCGATCCGAGGACGCTCATCTCTTTTTCCATGGATGCTTGGACGACCGAGATTCCGGTCATAACGGCGATGATCGAGGCCACTCCCGCGATGATCCCCACCAAGGTGAGCGACGAGCGTAGCTTGTGCGAGCGAACCGAACGTAGGGCCATTTTGAAGGCTTCAAAAAAGATCATCGGTAGCGGTTCCTTTATTCATAGCGTAGTGCGTCGATGGGGTGGAGGCGGGCGGCTTTCCAAGCAGGCAGGAATCCGAAGACCACGCCCACCACTGCGGAAACCAGAATCGCGACGAGCGCGATTCCGGGAGACAGCCCAGCGGGCATCACCAGTTTGTTAATCAGGGCAGTGACACCGTAAGCCCCGGCCAAGCCGATCAGGCCACCGACTGCACAGATCGCCACCGACTCTGAAAGGAACTGAGCCATGATCGCGCGCCGCTTGGCGCCGATCGCTCGGCGTACGCCGATTTCCCGAGTCCGCTCGGTCACCGAGACATACATGATGTTCATCACCCCAATGCCACCGACAAATAACGAGATAGTGGTGATCACCAGACCGATCAGCAAAACCACCCCCATGACGTTGTTGAACATTCCCACCAGCGTGTCCATTTGGTTGATGGCGAAGTTGTCGTCTTCAAGCGGGCGCAGCTTGCGGATTTTTCTCATTTCGCCGATCAACTCAAACTCAAAGTCATCGAGCGCTGCTTGGGACGGCGCCTTGACCGCGATGTTGATCTGCCTGTTGGCGCCGCCGAATACCCGCGCAAACGTCGTCACTGGTATGTAGATCTGGCTGTCCAGGTCGGGGCCGCCAAAGAAACTCGAGCCACCTTGTTTTTCCATCACACCGACCACGCGAAAGGTGTGGCGACCGATCTTGATTTTCTTGTTGAGAGGGTCGGTGTTTTCAAACAGCCGTTCTTTGATCTTCTCGCCGATGACAGCCACCCTCTTTCGGGATTGGACCTCGAACGGGGTCATGAACCGGCCTAACTCAACGCTAGCCGTCGAGATCACCATGTGTTGGTCGGTGGTGCCAACGATGGACACATCTTCTTGGCTGGTGGAGCGAAACTTGATGGCTTTGCCAGTCTCGATGGTTGGGTTGACCGCCAATGCATCTGGCAGCCGACGAGTCAGTTGTTCGACCTCAGTCAGTTTGACTTGAGGGCGGTTGCGGAACTGGAAGAAGTTTCCTCTCATCACCCAAGGAGTGCGCGAAACATAGAGTACGTCCGAGCCTAAGGCGGAAACGCTCTGCTTGAAGTTGTTGGAGAGTCCGTTGGCGGCGGTCATCGTCGTGACCACGGCGATGATGCCGATGATGATTCCCAGCGCGGTTAGGAAGCTGCGGCCCTTGTTCGCGCGCAGGGAGCCGCCAGCTATCTTGATCGCTTCACCAACCTGCCCAGCAGCACGCATTTAGTGCTCCCTTGCTGAGAGGGGAAACGCCGAAGCCGCAGACGTCATTGTATTCACAGGAGGAAGCATTAGTTTTGCTCGTCGCTTTCGATCATCCCGTCGCGTAGCCTTACGATCCGTTTCGCCAATCGGCTCATCTCCTGCTCGTGGGTGACCAAGATGATGGTGTTGCCTCTCTGTTGGAGGTCTGCCAGCAGGGCCATGATTTCGGCTCCGGTTGCCGAGTCCAGGTTTCCGGTGGGTTCGTCCGCCAGCAACAGAGACGGCTTGTTGACCAGTGCCCTGGCGATCGCAACGCGCTGACGTTGACCGCCCGACAGTTCGTTGGGTTTGTGGGTTATGCGATCGGTGAGGCCAACCGCTTCGAGCGCCTCTTCCGTAAGTTGCTTGCGCTCTGCGGCACCGATTCCTTTATAGATGAGCGGTAACTCGACATTGTGGAATACGGTGGAGCGAGGGATTAGGTTAAAGGTTTGAAAAACGAAGCCGATCTTCTCATTGCGAATCTCGGCCAGCTGGTCATCCTTCAAGGTGCTGACATCCAAGCCTTCCAGTAAGTAGGAACCCGATGTTGGCGTGTCGAGACAGCCGACGATGTTCATCAAGGTCGATTTCCCCGAACCCGAAGGCCCCATGACGGCAACGTAATCGTTTTTCTCGATGGTCAGGGATACCTGTCGCAGCGCTTGGACTTCGGTTAGGTCCATGCCGTAGGTCTTGGTGATCTGATCCATCTCAATGGTGGTCGCCATCCTTTCTACTCTTCCTCGCCGGTCGCGGTGGTGACTGTGGCGCCAATCTCCAGATCTTTCGAGATCGCCCGGTAGCTGCCGACCACAACTTCGTCCCCTTCGCTCAGGCCTTCCAGAATCTCGATGTGGGAATCGCTCTGAATCCCGGTCTTGACCTGCCTAGCTACTGCCTTGCCGTCTTCGATCACCCACACCAGTTCAACAAAGCCGTCCTTGTCCGGAGTCCAGTTGCTCTCGGTCTCGCCGTCGTCTGCCTTGGCGCTGAGTTGATCAAGGGTTCTCACAGTCACGCTCTGCACCGGTACGGCAAGGGTGTTGTCGCGTGTTTCCGTCACAATATCGGCAGAGGCCGTCATCCCCGGACGCAATGCGGGGTTCTCGTCGAGCACGGCAGCCTTGACCTGAAACTCGGTCTTTTGGTCCGCTGATCCGTCCGCTGTTACCTTGGCAGTGTTGGCCATTTCTACAACTTCTCCGGCAAGCGCTAGGTTCGGCATGGCGTCGACCTCAATGGTCGCCTTGTCGCCTAAGGAAATTGAAACAATGTCGTTCTCATCGACATCCAGCAGCACTTCCATTCCTGCAAGGTTGGAGATCACCATAATGACGTCCTCCTGGAACTGCGATCCGACGGCAATCTCACCCAGCTCCTTGTTGAGCTGACTGACCGTTCCTGAGATCGGGGTAGTGACCCTCGTCCGCGACAGGTCCTCTTGAGCCTGGGTGAGCGCGGCGCGGGCTTGCTTGACGCGTTCGCCCGCGGATCGAAGTTCGGCTCTGCGAGCTTCGGCTGCCGCCGAGGTACCGTCTAGCGAGGCCTGAGTTTCGAGAGACTGGTCGAATAGAGCTTGTGATCGTCTGAAGTCGCTGTCGGCTTGCTTGCTGTTTTCTGCTGCGACTTCTTCGTTTGCCAACTGAGAATTTAGGTTGGCCCGCGCGCTGTCCACCGCCGCGGCGAAGTTGCCGCGGTCTAGCTCGAGCAGGAGATCACCCTTCTCGACCGGGTCACCCTCGTTGACTTCCAAGGCGATGATTTTGGCGCTGACGTCGGCACTGATATTGACCTGGGTTTCCGGCTGGATTCGGCCGGTGGCGTTGACCGTCTCGACAACCGTCGTGCGGGATACCTCGGCGAGTTCTACCTCGACACCACCGGAATCCTTGGATCGATTGCTAAGAGACACCCAACTCACCAACGCTAGGACCAGAACGATACTGGCTATGATCAAGGTACGTTTCACGGTTGATACTCCTCCTGGGAATGGTTGCTGTCGCTATTCGGCTCACCCTTTGCCGTGCGCAAGCATTGATACGTTGAAACTCGGGCCGAGTTTCAATGCCAGGCCGGCCTTGGATGGGGTGCCGGCCAGAGATAGGCAGAAATGCCTGTTGTAGAAACAAACATACTTGGAAATAGAAATAGGTGCTAGAAAATGGACGCAATCCGAATAGTGGCAACAGGAGAGTCGGCCTCCATCAGGCATGAGTGGTCGGTGCTTTCTCTGCCGGACTGCGATTGTCGCGACTCTCTCGGGCCGTTGCGGAGTCTTCTCACATTGTTGAAACCGGCGTCAATTAGGCTAATCTCACCGGATGTCCAGCCACAAACCTGTTTCCGATGCCCCGAGCACTCGCTGGTGGATTCTTGCCTTTGTCAGTGTGTTGATGTTCGGTAACTACTACGTCTACGACGCTGTCGGCCCTGTGGCCGAACAGTTGGAGAGCCAGCTTGGGTTCAGCGACACCCAGATAGGCACACTCAATGCCATCTACAGCCTGCCCAATATCTTCCTGGTGTTGATCGGCGGCCTCATCGTTGACCGTTTCGGTGCTGCCCGCGTGACACTGGGGACCACCGCGATTTGTCTCGCTGGCGCCGTGCTGACGGCATGGCAGGGAGACTTCATAACTATGGCGGCTGGACGCCTGCTGTTTGGCATCGGCTCTGAGACCATGTTGGTGGCCGTTACCGTCGCTCTGGGGCTTTGGTTCGCACGTGGCGGTGTGGCATTCGCTATGGCGCTGAGCCTGGCCATCGCCCGCGGTGGTTCATACCTCGCAGATCTGTCGCCGGTCTGGGCCAGTGCGGCCTACGATCGCGGCTGGCAGGCGCCGTTGGGCCTGGCCGCTGGCTTTGCCACGCTGAGCATGCTCGCCGCGGTGATCTACTGGTGGGTTGATCGAGGCAAGGCACCCCCTGGAATCTCCTCGGAACCTGGCGTTACCGAGCAGGTGCGATGGCGAGATGTAGTACGTTTCGGACCTTCGTTCTGGTACATCGCCGCCCTGTGCGTGTTGTTCTACTCGGTGATTTTTCCCTTCCGCAGCACCTTCGCGATTAAGTACTTCCAGCACGCTCACGAGCTGAGCCTCGGGAGCGCGGCGACGATCAACAGTTATGTGTTTCTGGCCGCGATCTTTGCCACACCGTTGTTCGGCTGGATTGCTGATCACTACGGACGCCGGGCGCTGTCGATGGTCTTCGGTTCGTTGTTGTTGCCGCTGTCATTTGTCGGTTTGGTGATGGGTAAGGGCGGCCTATGGGTCACTACGGTGCTGCTTGGAATCAGCTTTTCGCTGGTGCCAGCAGTGCTTTGGCCCTCGGTAGTCAAACTGGTCGAGAAAAAGCGGCTCGGGACGGCTTACGGTTTGCTGTTCATGCTGCAGGCCGCTGGGATGACGATCTGCAACGTTGTCGCCGGTTGGCTGAACGATGTTAACGGCGCGAGTGCGGACAATCCGGCGGGCTACAGTGCGATGATCGTGTTTTTCGCGGCTCTAGCGCTAGGTGCGTTTTTCTTCGCCGTCGCGCTTTGGAGACGAGAGACCGGGCCGCACAGTCACGGGCTTGAACTGCCTGGATCATTGCAACAACAACCGGTGCGCGAGTTGGTCTGACATCGGCGTCGACTTACAACACGAAGGATACAAGATGAAACTCCTCGGCAAACGGTCCCTTTCGTCCGCGCTCAAGGTTGTGATCGATGTCTTGTTCTATGTGTCCATCGTGGCTGGCGTACTGCTGATCGCGGTCCTGGTGTTTACCCACTTGTCCAATGACGGCAATGTGTCGCAGAACTTCCCGGTCTTCTTTGACATGGACGCATCGGTCTACGAAATCAGTTCACCGGAGCGAGAAGTTGAGGCAGATATCTCGGACGCCATTGGCAATCTGACCATCAGAGGCGAGCGAGCCGGTATGCTCTTGCTACCGATTCTGATCTTGTTCCCGGTGCTGGCGGTCATTGTCATTACCCTGCACAGACTTCGCAGGGTGTTTCGCCGGTTGATCGACAGTCGCCCCTTTGCACCAGGAAACTCCAAGGACCTGCGGTTTATTGGGTTGGCGGTCATTGTTGGCGAGGTTATACGTGCGGCTTTGACCGCCTGGAGTACTCGATTGGTGGTTGGTGAGTTCACCACCGCCGGAGTTGCGCTTCATGCCAAGTTCGATCTCAGATGGTCGGTGGTTTTTGCTGGCTTGGTCCTTTTCGTTGTCGCTGAGGTTTTTCGGGAAGGGGCGGTGATGAAATCGGATATGGAAGCCGCCAGGGAGATCCAGTTCTCGTTGGTTTCGGATCCCGAGTATCAAGCGGGGCCAGTCTCGATTCACTCCGAAATGCGGCCGGCCGACTCGGTAGGCGGCGACTACTACGACGTCATCGAATTGGGAGACGGGCGGATTGCCTTTGTCCTGGCAGATGTGGCGGGACACGGTTTGCCGGCGGCCTTGCTGATGGCACTGCTGCAGGGCAGTCTGCGCAGTTTGATCTCCTCCGGCCTGCGGGGGGCCGAACTGGTTGCCAAGCTCAACACCTATCTGGTCGCCAACACGCCGAGCAACAAGATGATCACGTTCTTCTATGGCGAGCTTGATCCTTCAACCGGACAACTGAGCTACGTCAACGCGGGTCACAATCCACCTTATCTGTACGACGACTCGGGATTCGCACGGCTCGGTTCCACCAGTGTCGTGCTCGGCTCCTTTGACGGTGCGCCGTTTAGGGAAGAGGCGGTCGAGCTCAAGGATGGCGCTCGGGTACTGCTGTTTACCGATGGCATCACCGAGGCGGCAAATCCTGCCGACGAGGAGTATGGAGAAGAACGGCTGGAGAGTTTTTTCGACCAAAAGGGCGATATCGCGCCACCTAAGTTAATTGACCGCGCGGTGGGCGACGTCTTGGCGTTCTGTGGCAAGGCACCTCAGGCCGACGACATGACGATGATGGTGGTCAGCCGAGGCGTGGCGCGAGCGGGGTAGCCGATGATTCGGGTGGCACCGAAAGAATTCATCCGGTACCAGCGCTGGGGGCCGTTGTTCTTGCCGGTCTATTTCTTGGCCAGCGCCTGGGCTTACCTGCGAGGTGGTCATGTCTATTTGGACCCAAGCAGGTGCCAGAATAATTGAAATAATAGCTACTAGAGAAATAGCAACTTTGGACCACTCGCTTTGGACCACTGGGGAACCCGAATCACGATGAGTCACAACTACACACATATTGTCGATCTTGCTCGCGAAGTCGAACCGCCCGCCGACGGAATCCTTACCCGGACGGTGTTTAGTAACGATGACGTGAAGGCGGTGATCTTCGGCTTCGGGCAGGGTGAAGAACTCTCAGAACACACGGCATCGATGCCCGCCATCCTGCACTTCATCCAAGGTGAGGCCAGCTTGACGCTCGGAGGCGATAACGTCGAAGCACAACCGGGCACTTGGGTTCATATGCCGCCAGGGTTGAAGCACAGTGTCGAGACCAAGACCGCCGTGGTCATGCTTCTGCTGCTGCTCAAGAGATGATTTCAAGCGGGGAAACGCGAGGCCGGACTAGTTGAAGAATAGACAGTATTGGCCGTGGCCAATCCGTCGCCTGCCTGCCACAAATCACCCGAAGAGAGAGGGCAGCCCTCTAAGGGGGACACAAACAAAGTATTGTGTCCCCAATCAATGCGAGATCGGCGGTGCCTGGACAACTTTCTTGAGCGCGAGGCATATGCACTGGCTCCGATACGACCTGGAGCGTCGCTCGTCCCGGAATAGAAGCGGACAGCAACAATCGGTGGCGAAAATAGGTGCCTCATTAGGCGGTAGTCGAGTTAATGTAATCAGTCTTTGGATTTAGAATAGGGCGATGAAGAAGCTCTATATCTTGCTGCTAATCCTTGTGGCACCCTTGTCCTTGGCTTGTGCGAGCATACCGCTCGAAGACATTTTCGAAGCTGTCACTAGCGACTCAGCCGACCTTGACCGCGATACGGTGGTTGCCGGACTCAGAGAGGCGTTGGAGATCGGCACCCAGAGAAGTATTGACCGTACTTCGGTCGTCGATGGTTTTCTCGGCAACGCCCTGATTCGGATCGCCATCCCCAATGACCTCGAAGACATGGCCGACGCACTGCGCAAAATTGGCTTGGAGCGTCAGGTCGACGAGTTGGAGGTAGGGATGAACCGAGCCGCGGAGGAGGCTGCAGGTGAAGTAAGGGAGATCTTCTGGAACCAGATTCGGAGTCTTTCCTTTCTCGATGCGATGGGGATTCTGCGCGCGGGCGAGACCGCCGCAACCGGTTTTCTGCAGCAGAGGACGTCGGTGGAGATCCGTAGCAAGTTTCAACCGATCGTTGTTAGCACCATGGGTGAGGTGGGGTTAGCCCGTCTTTACCGGAACCTGGCCGACAGCTACAACCAGTTACCCTTTGTTTCCAAGCCTGCAATCGATCTTGAGGATTACGTCACGGAGGAAGCGATGGGTGGTCTGTTCACGATCCTGGGCGAAGAGGAAAAGAGAATTCGCGAAGACCCAATTGCGAGGACTACAGAGCTGCTGAAGCGAGTCTTCGAATAGGCAACGGCGCCGCGGGCTTCCTTGGGCTACTCAGCGTAACCAACGGCAGCAGGGTTACGGATCTGAACGAGTGATGAAAAGCAAAACACTAGGTCTTGAGAAACAAGAACCGGAAAAGTTGAGCGCTGGCGATGCTCTCGCGTACCGCGAGTTGATGCTGGAAGGCTATCGACTTCATCCAGAGGCATTTACCGCGACGGTAGAGGATCGCGTGGCTCTGCCGATATCTTGGTGGGCGGCGCGCCTGGGCGATTCGTCTGAGGCTCGAAGTGTGGTGTTTGGTGTGCGTTGCGACGGTGACCTGTGCGGTGTCGCTGGGTTGGAGTTTCACGCTCGCGAAAAGATCCGGCACAAAGCGAAGCTCTATGGCCTGTACGTGAGGCAGGCGCATCGCGGCTCCGGACTCGGCGCGCGACTAATCGACGCGGTGATGGAAGAGGCAAAGCGGCGTAACAGGGTCAGTATCGTGCAACTGTCGGTCACGGAGGGAAACCAGGCGGCTCGAGAACTCTATGAGAGGAATGGATTTGCCGAATATGGCAATGAACCGTGCGCGATTGCCTTGGATGGTGGCTATGCCAGCAAGATCTACATGTGGCGCAAGCTCTAAATGTGTCTGGTGCCAAGGACGACTTGAACACTGGGACAGCTACCTCAGAACATTCAGCATGAGAGTATTCGTTTCCTCCAGGAATGCGACAGTGTGGCCTGGACCTAGGCGGTCAAGCGCTTGAAGCAGCCAAGATGTCCAGACAACTTATTGCCTTGGTTATTGCACTGGTCACCGTACTGGTCACCGTACTGGTCACCGTACTGGTCACCGTACTGGTCACCGTACTGGGATCCACTGTGTTGCTGATGACGATTGCTTGCGGACCAAGCTCAGAGAGTGGGGGTGCTGAATCGGGGGCGAATCCACGGCCGATCAAGGTCGTTGTTGTAGGTGACTCGATCAGCCAAGGGCGCTCGGCGCGAGAGAGTTATCGACCCTGGCTGGCTGAAGGGATAGCCCGTGCGGGAATCGAAGTGGAATTCGTTGGTTCGCAGCAGGGAGCTTTCGACGGCTCTGGCCGCCACGACGGGCAGCATCATGAGGCATATTGGGGTTGGGCGACCGCTGAAGTCTTGCGGCGCTGGCAGCGGGGAGTGCCGTTTGAGTTCGCGGATCTAGCGATTATCCATCTCGGACACAATGACTTGGGTCAAGGCGAGGGCCCAGTGACGGTGGGGCAAGATCTAGCGTCGATGGTGGAGCTGCTGCGAGGGTCGTTGCCCAATGTGTCGGTGATTCTGGTCGAGCCGATCCCCTCGTCGTTCCCTGGGCTTGAGCATCTCAGTGAGCTCAGCGCGCTAGTGCGCGAGTTGGCGATCTCCCTCGATCTGCCGAGCGCCCGGGTGGTGAGCGTCGATGGCGGTAAGGGGTTCGACGCCGATCGACATACTTGGGATGGAGTTCACCCCAACCGGGAAGGGGCCAAGATCATGGCCGACAATCTGCTACCGATCGTTTTGGATCTGGTTCGAGCAACGAATCGGCGAGAAGACAAGGGGAGTGCACACCAGGTTGGATCCCACTGAGAGTGAAATGCTCGATCTGAAAGCGCAGTTTGGTGGCCTCGACATCTACCTGTTCGACCAATTGCTGCGCGGTCGCATTACCTCGGACATGTGCGTGCTCGACGCCGGTTGCGGCACGGGTCGCAACCTGATTTATCTCTTGAGATCGGGCTACCAGGTGTTCGCTGTAGATCAGCATCCAGAGTCGATCGCGAAGGTTGTTGAACTTGCCGTTGACCACGCACCTCGATTGTCTCCTGCCAATTTCCGCGTCGAACCGGTCGAGTCTATGAGCTTTGCTGATGCGTCGATGGATGTCGTGATCAGCAGCGCGGTGCTTCATTTTGCCCGCGCCGAGGACCACTTCCGGGCAATGCTCGACGAAATGAATCGGGTGCTCAAACCGGGGGGCTTGTTGTTTGCCCGGTTGGCATCCACTATCGGTATGAAGGATCGCTGTGAGCCGCTCGGCAACCGTCGTTTTATCCAGCCGGACGGCGCGGAACGATTCTTGGTTGACGAAGAATTGTTGCTCAACGCCACCCTAGAGTTAGATGCTCAGCTCGTCGACCCGATCAAGACCACGGTGGTGCAGGACAAGCGTTGTATGACCACCTGGGTGATACGCAAGACAGGGTAAGAGTTCTGTGGACCAGCCGGATGCGACAAGCTGGTTGCAGAGTCTAGCTGTCGAGCTAGATGGACCCTCTTGCCACCTGACAAGGTAGGGGTTTGAGGAAATCGAAACGTCTATAAGACAAATGAATGTCCGATTAATGGGTGGTGACGGTTATCCGCTTCACAGTGTCAAAACCAGTCAGCCGTTTGTGCGCTGTCGTACGGTCGGACATCTAGCGGTGACTTAACTGGCCTAAACGTCGCCACCCGCAACTATCCGCTGGAGCCGGCCGCGTTGAGGCGATCCAAGACTTTCTGGGTGATGTTGGCGCGTTCTCCTGCGAGGACCACAACCCCTGGGACGTTGTTGAGGATCAGGTCGTAGCCCTCATCATCGCGGATTCCTTTGAAAATCGGTTCGAGCTGCGTCTCGATGTCCTTGAGGCCTTGTTGCTGCAGTCTCTGCGCTTCCTGTTGTTTCTCTTCTTGCAGGCGTCGTAGCGCAATTCCCTTGTCTTCGTACTCCCGTTGCAACTCGGCCAGCCTGTCGGGGGAGAGAGAATTGGCGCCGTCGGCAGCGCGCTGCTGAATATCTTGGGCCTGCGCCGCCAGAGTCTCTACTTCAGCTTGGGCAGTAGTGCGAAACTGTTCCAGCTTGCCTTGGAGCTCCTGCCCAGCGGGAGATTGAACAGCAATCAATTCGAGATCAACCACGCCGATTTTGAGCGGAGTGTCCTGCGCCGCAGCGGGCTGGCCAGACACCAAGCAGAAGCCCAGTGCCAAGATACCTAGGGTGAGAGTGGGGAATTTGCTTTTCAAAATGTGGGCTTGCATCGGGAACCTCAAAGGTTAGTGTTGATAGATTGGGTCGTTGCTCTTCAGGGATATCAGTTTAGCAGCGGCGCAGGTGTCGGCTGTCTGCGACCAGGGATATTTCCTGGCTTTGCGAATCCTGTGCTAATTAGGTGCCACAGATGGAAGAACCTGCTTGGTGCCGAATCTCGAAGGTTTCTTTGGCTAGCCGCGCAGTGTTTGGTATTCATCCACGGTGATTTGTCGGCGCTGTTTGAAATCAAGGGTTACATCTTCCTGCCAGGCGCCAGCTGCGGCCCCGGGACCTGCTTCAAGCACTAGCAGCTCGGCGCCGAATCCGGACCCGTAAGAAAACGCAGCCATCCGCTGGCCTATGTTCAGGCCGCCGAGGGCCTTAGCAACCGAGATCCATAGGCTGGCGGTATAGGCATTGCCGCACAGTCGATTCCACGCCATGGTGGGGGTGACCTTGTCGCGAAAGATGCTTTCAATTTGCGCTTCGTCCCAACCGAAGCACTCTCCCACCTGGAAGAGTGCCTTTTTGACCATTTTGGGGAACGGTACGTGGAAGCAAATTGCTGCAAGTTCAGAAAGTACTTTCTTCGCGTCACCTTCTCCGACCAGCGACTTGAAGCAGTTCTCGGCTGCGCGTTTGTAGCAGTCCAGGGAAAGAGGGCCATCGACTCGTGGATAGCTTTCCCCAACCGGTCGCCAAAAATCGAAGGCGGGCTCGCTCCACGAGTGGGAGATAGGCTCGATGGTGGCGATCTCGGGCTGGTCGACGATCATCGCTACAGCACCCGCTCCTTGGGTGGGTTCGCCAGGGTCTTGTTGTTCGTAGAGTGCCTCATCCGCGGCGATCACCAGTGCCGCTTGACCTTGGGCAGCCCCTGACATCCGCCATTCGGCAGCTTGGCGCAAGGCCAGAGTGCCTCCATAGCAAGCATGTTTGACCTCATACGAGCGAATCGCGCCGCGCAGCCCGAGCCGGTCGGCAACCCATGCGGAAAGCGGACGGCTCATATCCAGGCTACTCTCGGTGCCAACTGCGAGCATGCCGATCCTGTCGAGGCTACCTCCCCAGCGTTTGATCGCTCGACGCGCAGCCTCGGTCGCCAGCTCGACCACCCCGTATCCCGGAGGGCACAGAGACATCTCGTCGCAACCCAAGCCGTAGGTGTACTTGTCAGGGTCTTCGCCACGCAGGGGAGCCAGATCTCGGACCGCCATAGATAGGGGTGGAAAGTGAAGTCCGATCGATGCGATCCCCGTGGGGTCGAGGGTCGTTGCCAGGGCGCTCATATTTGTCTCCTCTTTGGGTACAAAAGCGTTACCGTCGCCGGTATTGGCGGCGGACGCTAGCACATGGTGGCAGTTGGGCAGTGGCGAAACTGTGGAGCGAGGGTGCGGGTATCTAGGCGTTGCGGCGGAGTTGCCGCGATCGACCGATTTGCTGGGCAGTGTCGCCTGGTCCCCAAGCGCGGCCCGAGGTAGTGTTTTGAGATGATTTATTTTGAATATCAGCCTACTCTCCGGGGTCCCCGGATCGAACTGCGTCCGCTACAGGCTGGAGACTTTGAAGACCTTTTACCGGGTCGCCTCGGATCCGTTGATTTGGCAACAGCACCCGGTCAAGACAGGTTGTGAAGAAGAGGGGTTTCGCTCGTTCTTTGCGGAGTCTTTGTCCTCCGGTGGAGCCTTGGTTGGGATCAACAACAGCACACACAGAGTGATCGGATCCTCCCGTTTTTACGGCCACGATCTAGACCGGAGCGAAGTTGAAATTGGTTGGACATTCCTCGCGCGGTCCCATTGGGGTGGGGCCTACAACGGCGAGATGAAGAAACTGATGCTGCGCCACGCCTATCAGTTTGTCGACCGGGTGGTCTTCCTGATCGGCCCCGACAACTTACGGTCGCAGCGAGCAGTGGAAAAAATCGGCGGCGTACGAGCCGGGTCGAGGACCGATGCGACCGGATTCGAGAGTTGGGTCTACCAGATGAGTGCAGTTCGCTAGTGCAAGCAGAGTCTCGATCTCAACTGCCCGGTACCTCTACTACCCAGTGTCTCTACTGTTCGAAGCAGTACAGATGAAAAGAGTTGGTACAGGCGGTGTTGGTGTTGGAAGTCCAAGTGCTGCCTGTGTCGCCAACGTTGCCGAAGTGTCCTGATTCAAACTGATCGGCAGAACGCCAAACGTCGGCCTGGGAAGATCCCGGGCCACAGTCGCGGCGGTGGTCGAAGGCTTTGCCATTAGTCTTGGTATTGGTCCAAACCGACCCTGAGACCGGATTGCCATTTTCATCGCGATCGATGCCGTGATCCAGCGATCCATCGGTGAGGTCATTCCAGTCATTGGCGACTTGGGTTCCGGTTGTCAGTTTGTACGGCGCGGTCGAGTGGGCCATGCGTTCCGATACGTTCTGCGTTCCCCCGCCGTTGCCGGTGTCATCCATGCGACCACCTATCCAGGCTTTGAAGGTGCCCGATAAACCCGCGTTCTGGGCCGCTGTTTGGCACTTGGCATCGGCGCCGGAAAAGTTGCCGAGATTGCCGTTGAAGGTTTGGCTGGTGGCGAAAACCACACGCGCGTCAGCGTTGTTCCCGTTGTCCTCACCTGAGGTCCGACGACAGGTGCGTAGCAACAGAAAAAGTAGGATCAAGAGAATGATCAGGATTAGGATCCAGCCACCGGACCGGTTTGAACTCTTGCTCATGTGTGACTCCTTCGTCAGTTGTTGGATTGATTATAGTGGTCCGGATTCTGGTCTACGTTGGCCGCGCCGTTGCCATTTGGGCGATGGTCATCTAACGGGTTTTCGCTTGACAGATCTGGAAGCTGAGTTCGTCAACGCTGTGCTATCTCATTTGCCTGCGTTTGGCCTTGCTCCGTTTCCCGATTAGCTGGTGGTGATCGCTGCTGGTTGCTAGTGTCGGTTCTCGCGGCACGGTAAACTGGCGCGATTTTTCGTTGACTCCACAATCGGGCCGAGTTCGCTCCGGTCGTGATTGGTAACCAACGACCCGATCTGACAAAGAGACGCCATGAAGAAACCTTTACTGAATAACGTTCTCGCTTCGTGGATGGCGCTTGTGGTCGTGGTGGGTTGTCAGCAAACAGAACCTGAAGCCGACCGAGGACCAGCGTCGTTGCGTCATTTGGCAGATATGGGTGGCGCTGAAGTAGAAAGTGCGGCTGCCCAGAGTCTGGAGCCGATTGTTTGGCGTCTAGAGGATGCACCGGAGCAGTGGCGCCACATGTCTGGAGCGCAGGTGCCTCATCTTGGGACTCTCGATGTCAGCCTGGTGAGTGATGGGCTGCGGTTGTCTCTTGACCGGCCACCGATCCCCAACTTTCCGTTGTTCATTGCCGGTATTTACACCGATCTCGACGATCTGTCGTTTGATGCCTGGGAGACGGTGTTGGTCAAGGCTCGATCGAGTGATCGATTCGCTGGAGTGACGGTGGCTTACAACCTGGACGAAGAGGACTCCCTACCTCCTGGTATGCACTTCTTTGCTTCACCCGACCGGGCGCCTCCGATCTTCAATGATGGGTCCACCCAGACCTACGCGATTCCGTTGCTCCCCAGGGAGGGCGCTGAGGCACCGGCCACGATTCGCAGTTTGGGAGTGATGCTGGCAGCACCGTCAGCGGCATCTCTGGAAATTCTCGAAGTCACGCTGGTGCCGAGGGGGGCGGGTTACCCAGACGCGACTGGTCAAACCTCGGTTTCTCGCGACGATGAGCATCGGATGGCACTTTACGCCCACACGCCAGCCAAAATTCGCTATCCAGTCGAGATTGGCGAGGGCGATCGGTTTGATGTTGGGCTTTCGGTCAATCGCGGCCAATCCGTGACTTATCGGGTGAGCGCGGTCAAAGGCGACACCACTTCGACCCTGTTAGAGGCGACCGTCGAGTATGCCAATGCATGGCAACAGGAATCGATCGACCTGTCGTCGGTGGTTGGAGCCAGTCACCTAGTCCTAGAAGCGGAGAGCACTGACCCGGGCGCGGTAGCTCTGTGGGGTACCCCCTTGGTGTCGCACGCGACCATCGTCGACGCTCGGCCCAACGTCATCTTCTACGTAATCGATGGTGGCGACGCCGACTTGATGAGTCTGTTTGGCTACGATCGTCCCACCACTCCTTTTCTGGAACAGTTGGCCGCTGAATCGGTGGTGTTTACACGCGCCCACTCCAACGCTACCTGGACTCAGCCTTCGACCGTCTCATTCATGACTTCACTGCACCACAGCGTACTTGGGGGCTTGAGTCGTGGGGTGCATTCCACCGGCGTTCCGCCGCAAGCAACCACCATGGCCGAGCATTTCCGCAACGGCGGTTACCAAACCTCCTCGTTTATCGCCAACCCGAATGCCGGCAGGATGGTCGGTACCAACAAGGGCGTGGACCTGATGCGGGATGGGGAAACGGAGAATCACTCAACCTCCTCGACCGTGCTGCATGAGGAATTCTGGAACTTTCGCGAGCAGTATCCTGGAGGTCCGACTTGGACTCATTTCCAAACCACCGATGTCCACGAGCCGAACCACCCTGAGCCGCCGTTCAAAGGTAGCTTCGTCTCGCAGGCCGAGGTTGAACAGTTGGGTCGGTGGGAGAACGCGCTGTGGCGTGCCTCGTTTTCGCAGTTCGGTCAAACCAGCATCGTTGATTTTTATGAGCAGGCGATCGCCAAAGCCAACATCCCGCGTGCCGGGTATTTTGGTACCCGCAAAGGGCTCTACGACGAAACCATGTTGCATCAAGACCACACCTTGGAGCAGTTCGTCGGTGAGCTCAAAGCCAGGGGCGAGTGGCAGAACACCATTCTAGTGATTGGCTCCGATCACGGGCATCCAGCGGGGACCTTCGCTCGATTCGGCCGCGGCTTAATGGACCCTCAGCCGCCACAATGGGAGGGTGCCTTGTTCGACGCCTATGCCACCCGGATTCCGTTTCTCATCGCCTGGCCGGGCACCATCGAGGGTGGACGGGTGATTGATACCCCAGTTTCGATGATCGATGTTCTGCCGACGCTGATCGACCTGGTCGGCTTGCCCCATCCAGCGGTGGTCCAAGGCCAATCGTTGGCCCCGTTGCTGCGCGGCGAAGAGATGGACGTTCGTCCTGTGATCTTGGACGAGTTTCGCGTTGATGAGGCAACCGGAGAAATGATTGGCAACCTCGAAATCATCGATGGCAAATGGGGGGCATCGCTGGAGATCGCACCGACGGCAGAGGGTGGCGATACCAGTCTCGGTCGCCACGCGGTTCCTGCCGGAGGCCGTTGGGGAGCGGTGCATCCGTATTTCCCCGAGGCTCCGCGCCTGCTGTTGTACGATCTTGAAGCCGACCCATTCGCCACCAAGGCGGTCAACGATGAACACCCCGATCTGGTCGCCAAATATCGAGGAATTCTGCGCGAACAATGGCGCGCCCATCGCTCCCTAGCCACCCAGTTTCATGCCGGGGAAGACGCGATATTGAGTCCGGATCAGTTGGAACAACTGCAGGCTCTCGGATACATCCAGTAGGTTAAGCTTACAACACGGACTGCTGACTGAGCGCCGCTCCACGGGCGTGACAATCAAGCTTCTGTTGCACTCGAGTAAGATCTCAGAATCGACCAATTGGGTCTTTTCTTGAATGACGTATTCTTCAACATGGGTTCCGCGGATCCGGTTGGGCTCTTCTGTAGTGGCGGTTCTTGCTGTATGTGCGATTTTCTCTTTTGGGGCCCGCAAGCTCTTTCCCATCTGGGACGATGGCTGGCTTTGGCTTCTTCTTGAGGAAGACGGGCTCGACGCCATTTTGCCGAGCCATCCAGAGAGGGCGATCACGGTTTGGTTTTGGCGGCTACTCGCGCCGACCCTTGATGGTTTCTGGAGAAACGCGTTTCTTGCTCAATTGATCCTGTGGCCGGTACTGGCGCTGCAAGCCGCTCTTTTTTGGCGCCGCTTGTTCCCGGCGACCAGCCAATACGCTGGCGTAGTGGCGCTCTTGACCGTTGCGCCGTTTGTCACCCACGTGCAAATGGTGACCGCGAACATAGCCCTGGCCTCGTTGATATCGGTCGTTCTCGGCTATGGGGGCGTTCTCTTGGTTTTGCGGTTTATCGAGTCATCTGGCTTGCGTGCGTACCTCGTGCTGTTCTTGGGCCTAAGCATGATCGCAATGGGTGTATTGATGCAGGAGTATGCGGTCGCAGTGGCAGCAGGAGGTACCGTGCTAGCGCTGCATCAATGGCAGCGGTTTAGAGATGGGGAAACACGAAAGAGAGTCCTGATCGCTGCGAGCAGTGTTGCGGCCACCGCCCTCGGTGTTTATTGGATCTACTTGAGAATCGCGGACTTTGATTCGGCTGAAGCGAGACAGTTGCTCAATCCTGATCGTTTTCTCGACCTGCAGAAGGCATTTGACGGGACAGTGTCTGTTCTTCCGCGAGCCCTCTACCAGGGGTTGGTGGGGGGCTTTGTGAGCGCGGCCACTAGGTTGTTGCAGGCTGAGACCGGCCTAACTGTCGCGATTTTGTTTGGGGCTCTGGTGGGATTGTTGGCTGCTTGGGGTACATATCGTGTCGGGTCTGCGGATCTCTCCGGGCAACATAGGTGGTCGACCGGATTAGCGCTTGTGCTTGGCGTTGTTGCTGCGTTGGTGCCAGCGGTTGTCGCTGGAGAGTTTCCCTGGAATCCAGAAGACGGAATGGCCTCACGATTTGGTCTACCAGCACTACCAATTCTTGCGGCTCTTGTGGTTTACCTTGTCCTGCGCGTACCGGTATCTCAGTTGCGTTGGTTGGCGTTTGCCGTGCTGGGTTTCACGGCGGGAGCAACAGCGGTCGCTGACGTCCAGCGCGGAGTTGAAGAAGCAAACCGGGTTAGAAGGCTGGGAGCGTGTCTTGAGAGTACCGTTGCAGCCTCAGAGCAGATCACGGTGGCGGTGATACCTTCTGTGGTTCGTAGTCTTGGGCCAGCAAGCCAATGGGAACTGACAGCTCGATTGTCGCAGGAATTCCCTAAGGGCTTGTCAGAACGGCTCTGGGCCTACCGAGATGGCGGCGGTCCGTCGCGCCACTATCGAGACACCGCGCTCGAGGCCTTCGGGCCGAGGAAACGGTGCCGCCGCCCGAGCGTTCGTGTCCAGATACGAAACTTTCATAGATCGGGCCCGATGCGCAGGCTTCTTTGGGTTGAGGAATTAGAAGACGGCTCGGTGGTCTTGGAGAGCTACTGCAGGCGCCACCCTGATCGCGTCGCGTTTCGGACTACCTGCTCCGGGTAGTTCAGTGGGATCAGGTGACGATAAACTTTAGATCGAAATCTAACAGCAACTCCGACCACTCTCGAGAGTCAAAATGTTAGGTTGTGAGCGATCGCGGAAAAGGGAACGTGCATAGGAATTTTCAACAACCTGCCACAAGGCGTTTCACGAAAAAGCTGGTTCAGCTAGCGGTGTGTGCCTTGGTGTGGGGGTGTGGGCAAAGCGAACCTCCTCCGCCCGCACTGACTTCAAATTTTCACGGAATTCGCAACCTAGATCCGGTCGTTGAGGCGTTTGATGCTGCGCCGCGGGGGCGGGTCTACATCAGTCCCAAGACCGCGGTTGTTGCTGCAGTTGGTGACTATTCACTGAACATCAAGCTTAGCGATGGACTTGGCGTCGACGGACGAGTTCTGGTGGAGTTTCCAAAATCCTGGTTTCCCCACCCGTGGCCGCGCAACAAGCCGCTGCAATCAGACGACTCGAATTTACCGCACTATGTGGCGGTGGAACCAGCTGCCAAGCTGATGTTGAGTTGGGATCAGTTTGGTTTGAATGGCAAGCATGAGCGATTCAGAAACCTGTTTGAGATTCGAGCGGTAGAACTCCTTTCGCGAGGAAGTCGTATTTCGGTCTCTTTGTTGCAGACTACGGCTCCATACATCGCCGGGAGTGACGAAATATTGGTCGCGATCGATGCTGGTGCTGGTTCCTGGAAACTGCATCGAGCGGGCTACGAAATTCAGCCTGGACGAGCTGAGACCCTCAGATTGACGACGCGGACGAACACCCAGGTTGGAGAGGCTATTGAACTCCACGCTACTGCTCTCGATCGGTTTGACAATGTCGCCTCCTCTTACCGGGGAACCGCGAAAGTAGGCGGGGTCGACAAGGTACTCACCATTCGACTAAGGGGTGGGCAAGGGACGACAGTGTGGAAGCCCAAAGAGGCCGGTTTCTATTGGCCTCACTTGGTGCTAGCGAAACCGATTGGAGGAGCTGGGGAAGAATCGACGGTTGTCGAGGGCAATCCGATTTGGGTTAGCAATGAGCGGCGCGCAAAGCAAATCTATTGGGGTGACCTACACAGTCATTCCCGCATTAGCAAAGATGGGATTGGTAAGGGTGATTTCGCCTATGCCAGAGATATCTCCCATCTCGACTTCTACGCTTCGACTGAACATGCCGATGACGACCCGAGACCTCGACACTACACACGAGACGGGGTTACACCAGAGGAATGGTTGCACCTTCGCCAAACTGTTCAGGACTTCCATGCGCCAGGCGACTTCGTGACACTACTTGGTTATGAGTGCAGCTTGCGGGGTGGACACCACAATGTGTATTTCAGATCACTGGACGGTGTCCCGTGGCCGACTCATGCAGTTGAGAACGTGCGAACCTTGTGGAGCAAGATCGAAGCGGGTGAGGCATTGACCATCCCACACCATACAGGCAAACGCCCAGCCCATACGGACATTTCTATTGATGGTCCTGGCTTGCACCCATTGGGAGAGCTGATTCGGCCAGCGGCTAAGAGTCAAGCCCACGATTGGAAGGTACTAAAGAGGCGAGACCGCCGCACCCCTGCAATCGAAATCTATTCAAGCCATGGAAGTTCCGAACACTATTCTCCAGATGACCCGCTGTCTTATGAAAATGTGAGATTCAGTGGTGCCGTTAGCGAAGCGGGACCACACTATGCTCGCGACGCGTGGGCGGCTGGGAATCACCTCGGAGTGGTGGCGGGGAGCGACAACCATGTGGCCCATCCGGGGCGGCCCCACACCGGTCTAACCGCAATAATGGGATCGGACCTTACTCGTGAAGATGTATTCAATTCGCTTCGAGCGCGACGCTCATATGGCACAACAGGCGAGAGAATTATTTTGGACTTCACCGTGGGAGGAGTCGAGATGGGGGCGCGCTTAAGCGTGTCGTCGGCCAAGCCAAGGGTGGTGGCAGAAGTGCTTGTCGTAGCTCCCCGCGAGATTACCTTTGTTGAAGTTATGAGTTATCGGCGGCATCAAGGGTGGCAAGTCCTAAAACGATGGAATGATCCAGGGCGGATGCTGAAAGCGCGTACCGCACAGTTCAAGCCAGAAAATGGACAAGTCCTGTACCTCCGCGCTGAGCTGAAGGACAATGGCCAGAGCAGGACCGCGCGTGCTTGGTCGTCGCCGATTAAGGGCGTGAAGTAGGGAACAAATTATTGCGAATTGTGGATCGTGCGCGACAACTCAGCATCGTGGGGCACCCCCCACTGCACAAGCTTGTTGCAGGTTCGTGACTCATGACGTTGAACGCAAAGAACATGACAACCTGCCACATTCCTTTACTATTGTTGAAAAGCGCCTCAGGGTGTGCAGCTGAGAAACGATGAGTCAATCCGACGCGACATTCTTGGGAAGGCTTGCCGCATTTGTAGGTGCTTTGCGACCGCTTCATTGGATTAAGAACGCCCTGGTTTTTGCCGCACCGACGGCCGCTGGATCAATACTGGATCCGAACATAGCCGGGCGAGTCGGTATTTCCTTTGGAGCGTTCTGTGCCATTGCAAGTGCTGTCTATCTCGCCAATGACGTTGCGGATGTCGAGGCTGACCGGGTACACCCCAAGAAACGTTTCCGCCCGATCGCGGCTAGACAGATCTCAATTGGGCTAGCGTTGACCGCCGCGGCTGTTCTCACGATTGTGGGCCTGTGGCTAGGTTGGTCGATCAACGCTGGTGTCTTCGGCCTGCTGCTGACGTACCTGTTTGTTTCCCTAGCTTATTCTGCAGGATTGAAGCGTGTGGCGGTTGTCGAATTGCTGCTGGTGGCGTCAGGGTTTGTCATTCGAGCGGGAGTGGGGGCGAGCGCTGCGGCGGTTCCGATTTCAACACACTTCCTAACTGTGACTGCGTTTGGCGCACTCGCTGTAATCGCCGGAAAGAGAGGCTCTGAACTCGCCAGGGGCGGCAGCAGCCATTCTCGATCGGTCTTGGCCGCCTATTCAGTTTCTTTTTTGGGGCAAGTAAGAACAATAGCCGCGGGCGGAACTCTGATCGCCTATTCGCTGTGGGCGTTCGAACAGGCGGCGATTCGTCCCTCCAGTTCCCCTTGGCTGGCGCTATCCGTGGTTCCCTTTGTCTTAGCTCTGCTGCGGTACCTGCTGGCGGCAGATCATGGTCGCGGTGAGGCACCGGAGGCCCTGTTGTTTCAAGATCGAGTGATCACGCTCGCTGCGCTCTCTTGGTGTGTCCTGTTCTTGGTTGGCGTTGGTCTATGACCGAGCGCGAACTCAGCGGATGGGGTCGTTCCACTAGGTCGCTGTCGACGGTCGCGCCTCTGAACGCGGCGGCCGCTTTGCAGGCTTTTGAAGATTCAACCACCCGGGGAGTGCTTGCCCGAGGCCTTGGTCGCAGTTATGGCGACGCAGCGCAGAACGCCGGCGGTTTGGTCCTACAAGCTAACTCGACGGAGTCCGCTCTTGAAATGGACTCAAGCACGGGCGTCATTCAAGTTAGCGCTGAGACCACGCTGGATTCGCTGATCCGATGGTCCTTGCCCAAAGGATGGTTTGTTTCGGTGACTCCCGGAACCCGCTACGTGACCGTCGGGGGAGCGATCGCTGCCGACGTTCACGGTAAGAATCACCACCGCGACGGCGGATTCTCTGGCTGCTGCAAGAGCATTGACCTAGTAACCCCTGAGAGCGGGCCGGTTTCGGTGTTGCCGGGAGAAGAACTGTTTGACGCCACCACCGGAGGTATGGGCCTGACCGGGATTATCACCCGAGCTGAGATCCAACTTGAACCGATCGAGACCGCGTGGATGAATGTCGACAACCAACGCGCGCAGAACTTGGAGCAGCTACTCGACCGGTTGGTGATAGCCCACCAGGAATCCCGTTTCGTGGTCGCCTGGATTGATTTGCTTGCGCGCGGCGATGCGGTAGGTCGGGGTGTGGTGAGTTCGGGGGAGTACGCGTCGCTAGACCAACTCGACTCGGCCCGAGCGCAAAAGCCACTCGACTTTGCTCCTCGTTCTCTGCTGACCATCCCCAAGGTAACCCCCCAAGGATTGCTCAATCGCTGGACCGGGACAGCTTTCAACCAGGCTTGGTACCGTCGTGCTGGGGGCCGTGAGACCTCGACCTTGGAGTCGATAGCCGGTTTTTTTCATCCGCTGGATGGAATTCAAGAATGGAATCGTCTCTACGGTGAACGGGGGTTTATTCAGTACCAGTTTGTGGTGCCGAACGAGAGCTTGGATACCCTGCGTGGAATCGTCGAACAGTTCGCCAAGACCCGCACTCCGAGTTTCCTGGCAGTGCTCAAGCGATTCGGACCCCAGGGGTCAGGCCATCTATCGTTTCCTCTGGAGGGCTGGACACTCGCCGTCGACCTCCCCGCGATCCCAGAAGTTGCACCGTTTCTCGATCAATTGGATGAAAGAGTGGTGGATGCTGGCGGGCGGGTCTATTTGGCAAAAGACGCGCGACTTCGGCGACAGCATGTGAAGAAGATGTATCCCCGATTGGAAGAGTGGCGGCAAATTCGTCGAACCGTTGATCCCAAGCTGGTGCTCACCAGCGACATGGATCGTCGCTTGGATTTGAGTGGTCGATCATGAGGAACGCATTTGGCAGCCCTGGGACGGTGCTGGTACTTGGTGGCAATAGCGACATCGGCTGGGCGATCTTGCAGCGACTTGCGGCACGCGGTTTGGAGTCTGCCGTGCTTGCGGTCCGAGATCCCAATGCCGTTGCCCAGCGTCTTCAAGACGCGCCGCTGCCGAATGTCGATGTGCATATCGAAGCTTGGGATACCCTTGACTCTGGTGGCCACGCGCTTCTTATCGAAAAGACACAGGCGCTGGTGGGCGACGTTGACTTGGTGTTGTGTACCGTCGGCGCTCTAGCTGCGCAGTCCGAGGCCGCATTGGCGCCCGAGCAAGCGGAAAAGCTGATGGCGACCAACTATGTTGGGCCGGCTACGGCTTTGTTGGAGACTGCCAAGGTACTCAGGAGCCAGCGTCACGGATCCATCGTCGTGTTGTCGTCGGTGGCTGGGGCGCGTGCTCGGGCGGCGAACTTCCTCTACGGTTCGGCCAAAGCCGGGATCGATGCATTTGCCCAAGGACTGCGAGACTCTCTTGATGGCACCGGCGTACTGGTGCATATTGTGCGTCCGGGCTTTGTTGCTTCCCAAATGACCGAGGGTATGGATCCGGCGCCCTTTGCCACTGACACCAGCGCGGTCGCCAAGGCGGTGGAAAAGATCATCTGCGCGAGGACTAGCCGGGTGATCTGGATTCCTCCGATTCTGGGTGTGCTGTTTTTGGTATTCAGAAATCTGCCGTCTTTTCTTTGGCGGCGAATCGCTGGGAATCAGTAGAGGCAGTTGTGTAGTGGGATCTCGGAGGGTTTGTGACGAAAAACCTGCGGCCTTACCTCTTTTTTCCGGAAACTTGTCAACGAGCGCTCCAGTTTTGCGCCGACTGTCTCGACGGCACGATCGCCATGCTTCAGACTTATGCCGATGCACCAATGGAACTTTCGTCAGAGGCAGCGGATCGAGTGTGCAATTCTGAATTCCGTGCTGGCGATTTGGTGTTGATGGCATCTGGCAGCAATGCCAGGGCAGGAGATGCAGGAGGGGACAAACTTTGCTCTGTTCGTCGCCTTTTCTGATGCGAGTGAACAGGAGAACGCGTTCGCCTCTTTGTCTCGCGAGGGCAAGGTACTGATGCCTTTGCAAGGGAGAATGGGAATGGTCGAGGATCGGTTTGCGATCCGCTGGATGTTGGCGTTTTGGGGTCCATCGGAGTCTTGAGATCTGGGGTAATCCTGCGTACCTCACTGTTCACCACTCTTGCTCTTCTGGCCTTCGCCGGGAACTCGATCCTTGCCAGGATGGCGTTGGCAGAGCAAGGCCTTGATGCAGCCAGTTTTACCGCAGTTCGACTGGTGTCTGGAGCACTGACTCTGGCACTCATTTTTCTCCTGCGGCGTTGGCTGAGGCCAACAAAGTCTCGGGCGCGGTCGATGGCTAGATGGGGTCCGTCGCTGGCGTTGTTAATCTACGCCGCCGCTTTTTCCTTCGCTTACTTGACTCTGGACGCTGGTACCGGAGCTCTTATTTTGTTTGCCGCGGTGCAGATTACGATGTTGCTGGCGGGCATGCTCCAGGGCGACCGGCTGGCGTGGTGGCAAAGTCTGGGGTTGGTCGGCGCGTTTTCCGGACTGGCATATTTGCTGTCTCCCGGGCTGGCGGCTCCGTCGCTGACCGGCTCGGTACTGATGCTTCTCTCGGGTGTTGCTTGGGGTTTCTACTCGCTCTGGGGTCGTTCGGTGGCCGATCCGGTGGCCGCAACGGCTTCGAATTTTCTCTGTGCAGCGCCGTTGGCGGTAGTTCTGGCAATTGTGCTTTGGGGCGATCAAAACCTCACCGTCGCGGGAGTCGGGTTGGCGGTTATTTCTGGCGCAGTGACTTCGGGGCTGGGATACGTTGTCTGGTATGCCGCTCTACCTGGGTTGGCCAACACCCAAGCCGCGACCGTGCAGTTGCTGGTGCCGGTCATCGCGGCTCTGGGCGGCGTATTTTTTCTGCACGAGGTACTGAGCACGCGATTGGTTGTCGCGAGTTCAGTGATCCTGGGCGGTGTCGCGCTGACGCTTCAACAGCGAGCTACCTAGTGGACTGCACTGCTATTTTGCGGATTTGTCCGCCGGGGAATGGCCCACCTTAAGGTTCAGCGTCAGGTCGAAGAGGTGGACCAGCTCCCGATGGCGGTGTCCGCCAAGATCCTGGAAGTTCAAGATTCGCGAGACTGTCGAGGAAGAACTTCAGGTTGCCTAGCGCCCCAGCCAACGCGGCGCAATGTGTAGGGCTTTCTGAGCACCTTGGTTTCTCGAACCGAGCGGGAGCCCGCAAAGGGCTCCCCTACGAAACGAGAACATGCGCTTTACTGGAACCGATTCTTACCAACTTCGTTTTTTTCCAAGTTCAAGTAGGGGATGATGGTCTGTTCCCGCTCTTTGGCTCCTAGATGGGAGGGGGTTATCCCCTCCCGTCTAGGCTTCTCAGTCTCGCTACGGCGTAGCGGCGCGCCATTGGCGTCGCTTGGGACGACCTGGACCGGCTCCTGGCCCACTTGGTCCGGCTTTTCGGCGCGGTCTTCCAGAGCCTCCTGCGGCTGACTTTTTGTTCCCAGCATGGCCATTGGTAGAGCGACCGCCCCCGGTCCGTTTGCCGGGCTGAGCGCCAGGCTTCCGCCCTTGGGGGCGTCCGGGGCGATGCTGGTAGGGCGCGGGAGTTGGATCAACTGCGCTGCGCTTGAATCCTTCCAGCTGTGACTCGGGGAGTTTTTCCTTCAGCAAGCGTTCGATGCCTTTCAGCAGTTTTTCTTCGTCACTGGAGATCAGAGACACCGCCTGGCCACCGGCTCCTGCTCGGCCAGTGCGACCGATGCGATGGACATAGTCCTCCGGGACCTGGGAGATCTCGAAGTTGACCACGTGGGGCAGCCCGCTGATGTCGAGGCCGCGGGCGGCGATGTCGGTCGCGACCAAAACGCGCACTCGATTGGCTTTGAAGTCTTTCAAGGCGCGAGTTCTCGCTCCCTGGCTCTTGTTGCCATGGATCGCGGTCGCCGAAATACCGGCGCGGTCGATCTGCGCCGCCAGTCGATTGGCGCGGTGCTTGGTGCGTGTGAACACCAATACCTGCGACCAGTCGCCACCCTTGATCAGAGAGATCAAGGCGTTGGTCTTGTCTCCACGGTTGACCCGGTAGATCGCTTGCTCAACGGTGTCTGCGGCAACCCTCGGTTGCGCCACTTGAATGAAAGCCGGGCTATCAAGAAATCCGTTTGCCAGCTCTCGCACCGTACCGTCGAGGGTGGCGCTGAACAGTAGATTTTGACGCTTGGCCGGCATCAACTTGATGATTCTGCGGATGTCATGAATAAAGCCCATGTCGAGCATCCGGTCGGCTTCGTCGAGCACCAGGATCTCGACCTGTGACAGATTGAGGGTCTTGCGACCAGCGTGATCCAGCAGGCGGCCCGGAGTGGCGACCACGATGTCGACACCTCTCTTGAGCGCATTGATCTGTGGTTGCATGCCGACGCCGCCAAAAATCATCGTCGACTTGAGCGGCAGATTGCGCCCGTAGGTACATACGCTCTCATTGACCTGCGCCGCCAACTCTCGAGTTGGGGTAACAATTAAGCAACGAACCGGGCGAGACGCCGGCTGGCGTCGACCATTGCGGCCATTAGCCTGATCGGATGCCGGATCCGAGGCCATCAGACGCTGCAGTAACGGCAGGGTGAAACCGGCGGTCTTACCCGTACCGGTCTGAGCGGCACCCATCAAATCGCGCCCTTCGAGCACGATCGGGATGGCTTGTTGTTGAATCGGGGTCGGCTCTTTATAGCCAGCCGATTCGACGGCACTCAACAGTTCGGGTCTAAGACCCAATTTACGAAAGGACATAGGAACTCCTAGAAACGGCCTACAGATTACCGGTCCAGGCAGTGTCTTGCTTTTAAAAAAAGAGATCCGCGCTTAATCGTGAAAACCCACGATTCACGCGGGGCGCCGGGACTGACCGGAGGTCGGCGCTCAATGAAACCGAAGCCTACGGGGGTGCAACAAGGAACGCAAGGGTTGCGACGAATTGTCTGGATTCGTTCCTAGGGTTGTAGTACTCTGCTCCAGTTAATTCGTAACTGAAGTTTTGCTGCCTCAATCGCTGGAGTAGCAGGGCAAATATAGAAGAAGGAGATGTCGCATGAAGAATGGTCCTCGATTGTTCCCTCAGATCCTGGGTGTTGGGTTGGTTCTTGTTCTATCGGTGTTGGTCATGGGTTGCCCCAATGCGGAGTCCTGCTACACGGAATTCGCCGCCTGCACGGCGGAGTGTGACGAAGCCTGGGCAGCAGCGAACGCAGAAGTGCAGAGTTGTCTGGACGGTTGCGGTAGTGCTCAAAATCAAGCTGCTGAGACCAATTGCGCTGCGCTCGCGGACGATCAATTGGCCTACGTCAACTGTATTTCCGGGTCTTTGAACGCCGAAATCCAGTGCCAAGCGGGTTGCATGGAAGCCTTGGGTGGTGCTTTCAAGGCTCATGAAGCGTGTACCAGTCAGTGCGGTGAAGGTTTCCTGTCCTGCCTCTAGGACGGCAGTTGTCTTCCAGCCGGATTCTTGGGCTGGCCGAGGCATAGGGTGATTTCATTGGGGAGGGGCTTGACCCCTCCCGCTATCGCCCGCCGGGAGTTTCCCGACGGGGCACAAATCAGATGTCGGTTCATCGACGGATAGTCAATGCCGTAAAATCCCGCCGTGTCTGATCCGACCCGTGACTTCCATCAACAAGACGCCACGACTCTGGCTCGCGGTGCTGGATGGTTGGTGCCGGGGCGCTTTGTCGGTCGAGCGGTGTCGTATGGAGTAACCGGGTTGCTCTTGCCTCGGATGCTCGGGGCGGCGGGCATTGGGCTATTCGGTATCGGTTGGACGTTTCTCTTGATAGGCGGGTTGCTCGCTGCGCTTGGACTGGACAACGGAGTGATCCGCTTCGGGTCGAGGATGGTCGGGCAAGAGGGTCAGCAACTTGCCGCCCTTGTCCGGCGCGCCCTCACTGTGACCATGCTTTGCGGCATAGTCGCCGCGGCAGCACTGTTCTTGGCGGCACCTTGGTTGGCCGACGAGGTCTACCAAAAGCCTAGTTTGCGTTCAGTGTTGCAGGTCTTTGCTTTGGGCCTGATCTTGGTTCCCGCTTTGCGAGTCGCTGCGGCAGCGTCCCGGGTTGGTCGGGACATGCGCTATAGCGCGATCGCTGAGGACATCGCGCAACCGTTGGCACAGTTGGTCTTGGTGGTCGGCTTCTACTTGGCCGGTAGAGAAATCCTGGGAGCGGCTGCCGCCACCGTGCTGTCGTTCGGTTTTGCTTTCGTCCTGGCGCTGATTTACCTGGGACGGATCGTTCCAGGGTTGTGGAACGTTCGTGAGACCGGCTTGGTTAGCCATCGTGAGCTTCTGGGCTTCGCCGTTCCCACGTCACTGGCGGGGACTTTGGGTCTGGTGGTGATGTCGGTCGACGTTTTGCTGGTCGGCTACTTTCGGCCGGAAGTCGACACCGGGATTTATCACGCCGCGGCGCGGATCACGTTCTTTTTTGTCGTCGTTTTGAGTTCCTTCAATCACGTGTTTGCGCCGATGATTGCCGACCTCTACCACCAGGGGGAGCGGCAACGTTTGAATGACCTGTACCGTGCCGCGACGCGTTGGGGCTTGCTCCTTTGTTTGCCGTTGGCGGTGGTCTTGTTGTTAAACCCCGAAGGAATCCTGAGGCTTTTGTTGCCAGTCGAGTTCGCCACCGGAGCGCTGCCGCTGCGCATCTTGATGTTGGGTCAGTTGGTCAATCTGGTCACTGGCGCGGTCGGGTATCTACTGGTCATGAGTGGGCGCCAAAATTGGTGGCTGACCGCGTCTGCATTGGCCGTGGCGGTTAACATAGCTCTCAATATCGTGCTGATCCCCCGTGCGGGGCTAGTTGGTGCTGCGGTAGCAACCGCAGTGGCCCTGGCCGGATTGTTTGTTTCTGGGTTGGTGATGGTACGCCACTCGATGAAGCTGTGGCCCTACGGAAAAGACTACCTGCCACTGATTCTCTCTACCTTGGCTGCGTTGGTCTTGGTGTTGGGATTGGGCCGATGGAGCGCACCGAGCGCGACCACCACGCTCCTGCAGCTCTTGGTCGCTGGCGTTGTGATCTGGTTGGGGTCGGGGCTGGGTCGCCGCGAGAATGGCATCCTCGGCTTAATGGCGGCGCTACGCGGACGAGCTTAGCTCGACTTGCCCAGATAACCGTAACGACGCAGCAGGGGATAGGTCAGCAAGGTTACCAAGCGTCGGTGCCCTGCTGGTTGATCTTGGCGCCAGCGGTCGTCGCGGCGCAGCTCCACCGAACCATCATTGAACCGGCTCGGGTTTCCCGCCAGTGCGTGGATCTCACCCATCTCCACGGTGTTTCCACGCACGAAGTCGAGAGAGCGGTTGCCTTCCCCAACGTGGTCCAGAATCTCTTGCAGTGTGGAACGGGGTTGCGCCATGAAATCTTCATAACGGATACGCATATAGCGCGAGGGCGATTTCTTCCAAACCGCCTGGGTGGCCATGTTCCAGGTGTTCCACAGCCTGGAACTGCGGGCGGGGGAGTGACGGCTCATCATCAACGGTTGGTCGCCGGACGGGTCATAGACTTTCTTCTTTTGCCAGGAAAAAGCGACGGCGCGGGGATCGCGCACGATGTGAACCGCGTAAGCGTCCAGCTCGGGGCTACCTTGCAGCAAGTACCCATGCCCGGGTGACTTGGATGAATCGACGATCACCTGGCAGCCGGTTTCTTGTTGGATCGCGCGGTAGACATCGATCATACGCCGCTGGTACTCGGCGACCCCGTGGGCGATACCACTGGCAGAGTCTGGACTCATGCCGCCCCTGGCAGCCAAGGTGACGCGCTTGGGGGTCAAGCTCTCTCGCACTTGTACCCAATGGTCTAGTTCTTCCCGGCGTTTCTCCGCGGTTTCACCGCGCGGTGCAATCTTGCCTGCGATCGGTTGCCAGACGGGACACTCGCTAAAGGCTCTACTGCATCCGCACAGGCGATCTTCGATGAAGGAACGATCCCAGATATAGAGCGTCTCACCGGCAGAGAAGAAACCATCTACCTGACCCAGGACGTTGTCGAGGATGGTGGTACCACTGCGGCCGAAGCCACCGATGAACAGAATCTTGGCGGGTACTCTTGCCGGATCGGATGCTGGGGAGGACTTGGACATAGCTAGATGGGGTGGGCGCAGTTGGGGTCGGAAGAACTTGTGGCGAAGTTTACTGTGAAGCTGCCCGAGCCCGAGCAACCCGCATCATGGTCAAAGCAGTGCGTGCAGCTTGAACCGGCAGGTTGTCCAAGTTGGCAGTTTCCTCGACCGTGTGCCCGCCGTGTCCCATCAGTCCAATTCCATCCAGGGCCATTTCTACCTCAGCGGCGACGAAGGCGATGTCGGCTGCGCCCGCGTTGCGTGGATTGACTGCCTCGACCGGCCCGGCCCCCAGGTCGATACTGGCTTGGTTGTAGATCTCCAACAGTTCAAGGTTGCCCCCACTTGCGCCCATCGGCGGGTAGCGATTCTCGAACACCAACCGGGTGTTGGTCTGTGGCAGTGCCTGAGAGACGATTTGCTCCATCCTGCGGCGTGCCTCGGCGAGTTGCTCGGGCGATGTAGCCCGGATATCCCCACTGGCGACGGCGGTTTGGGCGACCACGTTGTTCTTGCCAAACGCCGTGCCTCGGCCCTGCTCAGAATCGAAATCGGTTTCGGTGCCACCCAAGATCACACCTGGGCTGTAGGTTAGGTCTTCCAGATCGGCCAGTTCCGTGCGAAAGGCATTCAGTACGCGAGCCAGTTCATAGATCGCCCCGGCCCCGACCTGGGGCTGGAAAACTTGCGACGAATGCGACGAGACCCCCTCGACCTCAAGCTGCCACCGGCTGGAACCGCGCCGAGCTACCACTGCGGTAGCTGGGTTGCCGTCGCCATCCTCGAAACCCAATGCGATATCGGCCTCGTTGCCCAGCCGCAACAATTCGGCACGGGAAATCTCCAAAGGGTTCCCAACCTTCTCCTCGTCGCCGGTCAGGATGACGGTGATCTGCATGGTTGCCAAGACGCCTGCCTCTTTGAGTCCACGCAATGCCGCAAGCATCACCACGTTGCCACCCTTCATGTCGGTGGTTCCGGGTCCTTTGAGTAGGGCGTCGTGGCCAACGATGATTTCCGCCTCTTGGAACGGGCTGTCCGGCTCGAACACCGTGTCTAGATGCCCGATTAGCAAGAAATGGGATCTGGCGACTGCGGTGTCGTTTCCAGGAAACTCCGCAACCAAGTGTCCGGCGCGCTCGAAGGCCTCTCCATCGATCCAGCGAGTGGTGAACCCCAGGTCCTGGAACTGCTGCTCGAAGACCATTCCGACTTCGCGGACGCCTTTCAGATTGAGGGTTCCGCTGTTGATATTCACTGTGCGAACCAGGAGGTGGTGGTCTTGCTGCGAGCGGTTTTCGATGGCCGTAACGACGGCAATCTCCATCGGGTCAGTCAGCCGGTTGCTGGCGAGTTCAGCGGCGATATAACCCGGGGCGAACAGCAGCAGTAGAAGGGCGACCTGATTTCTTGGTGCGAGTAGCATAGGGCAGAGTATAAGCGTCGCAGTTTCGGCATCGCTGGCTGAACGGCGAAGGCTGCGGTGAACCAAACATACGAGCAACAATGATCCACAACTCATCAGGACACTATCTCGACCTAGACACTTGGCCTGGGCGTCGGATGTTCGACTTTTTCTCGCAGTACCAGCACCCGTTCTTCAATCTCTGCGCCGAGGTCGAAGCGACGGCGTCAGTGAAGGCTTGCCGAGACTTGGGCATCGCTCCGACTTGGGTCGGTTGGTACCACTGCCAGCAAGTGGTCAATGCCTTGGAGCCATTTCGCTATCGTCTGCGTCAAGGTCGCATTTGGGCTTACGATCAGGTTTCTATCGCCAGTACCGTGTTGGCGGACGACGGCTCGTTTCGGTTTTGTTACTTGCCCTACCAGAGGAGCTTCCCAAAATTTGACGCTGCGGCCCGTTTGGTTGCTGCTGATCCTATAGCAGGCACGAAGAATGCGATGGGCGATCAACCCGGAAACGATGCGGTGGTCCACGGTTCGGTGATCCCCTGGGTCCGCTTTAGCAGTATTTCTCACGCCCAGAAGATGGACCCCAGCGAGTCGATCCCGAGGGTTGTTTTTGGCAGGTTTTCCAACGTGGGAGACCGGGTGATGGTTCCAGTCTCAGTCGAGGTACACCACGCTCTGGTCGACGGTCAAACAGTGGGGAGGTTCTTTCAGGCCCTCGAAAGTGCGTTCGCGGACTCCGCGAGTTTGCAGGGTTGAGTCGTTGCAGGCGCAATTAAGAGTGGTTTCGGTCGATCTGCTTCTCGGCATCTGCAGGCTGGAGATGGCGACGGGTAGGCTAAGTGAGGCGAGGAATTGCCAGAATGAGGAGAGTGCGAAATGGGTTGTAGGTCATCAGTCTCAGGGCCGGTTGGGATTCTGCGTTGGGTAACCTGCCTCGGTGTCTGGTGCTCTGGCCTACTCGGGGTTGTAGCTTGCGCCAGCGCACCCGCCGAGCTCAATACCAGCGAGCCGACCGTGGTCTACTTGGTGCGTCATACCGAGAAGGTGACGGACGTTGAGTCCGATCCACCGTTGAGTGCCATGGGTGCTGCACGAGCGGTGTCTCTGGCAAGGGATTTGGCAAGCGCCGGGATCGACAGGGTTTTGTCGACCCCCTTTGAGCGGACTAGGGCGACCGCGACCCCATTTGCGCAACAAAAAGACATCAAGATCGAATCGATGGAAGTGTCTGGCTTGGAGGCCCACATTGAGGAGATGGCAAGCATTGTCGAGGCCTCACCGGGCCTCAAGTTCTTGATTGTCGGGCACTCCAATACTGTGCCCCTGGTGATTGCTCGTCTCGGTGGGCCGCAGATCGAGATCAACGAGGACCAATATGGCGATTTGTTCGTTTTGACGATCGACGAGAGCAGTGTCGAGTTTCGTCGTCAACGATACGGAGATTTGGGAGAACCGGAATGACCGAACGCGATCGCTGTGGTTGGGCTGGGGCCTCGGAGTTGGAGCACAACTACCATGACCTGGAATGGGGCGTACCGGTCCACCATGATCAAGTGCTGTTCGAATTCTTGACCTTGGAAGGTGCCCAGGCCGGCTTGAGTTGGACCACCATCCTCAACAAGCGCGAGAACTACCGCCGTCTGTTTGATGGTTTCGATCCGGTCAAGGTCGCGCGCTATGGCGAGAAGAAGATCGCAGCTCTATTGCTCGACGCCGGAATCGTACGCAACAAACTGAAGGTCCGCTCCACCGTCACCAACGCTCAAGCCTTCCTGGGCGTACAGAAGGAGTTTGGCAGCTTTGACGCCTACCTCTGGGGATTCGTCCAAGGCCAACCGATTCAGAACCGATGGAAGTCGTCGTCCCAGCTTCCGGCGACTACCGAACTGTCTGACCAACTGAGCAAAGACCTCAAGAAGCGCGGCTTTCGCTTCGTCGGCTCTACAATTTGCTACGCCCTGATGCAGGCGGTGGGGATGGTCAACGACCATGAGTTGGGGTGTTTTCGCTATCGCGAAATCAAGGAGATGGGGTAGCGACGGATTGGAGTGATGGGATCGGGAGTGTTGCCTTTGAGCACGAATGTCATCCCCGGAGGCGGTCTGGGTGGGGAGAGGGGACCTTTCTCAACCAAGGAACAGATCCCGGCCCCCCGCTCGCCCTCCCGCTGGGATGACGAAATGGATCCCGGCCCCCCTCCCTCGCCTCCGCCGGGATGACGAGAAATAGACACCCACCGGGATGACGGGTACTGACGTCATCCCCGTAGGGAGGTGGTTGTGGTGGTCGGGGATCTGCTCCACCGAGGGATCCACATCCCGCCCTTCGCCAATTCAAATCCTTTTGGCGACGGTCGCGATCAAACGGTCAAACCAACGACCGGGCAACCAACGGGCCATGGCAATCGAGATCTTGGCGTCGCGGCCGACTGGGTAGCGCAATTTGGGTCGACGGGCGGTGAGCGCGTGTTCCACCGCTTTGGCAACTTCCTCGGCGGGTACTCCCTTGTCAGAAATGCTGTCGAGCGCCTTGCGCAGGCGGTGTACCGCGTCTCCGTACAACGCTTCCATTTCGGGCTCCAGACGGTCGATCTTTTCCGCTGCTGCAGCTTGCCCCTTCTCCCAAATCGGTGTCTGGATCACCCCGGGCTCGATGGCACAGGCGAACACCCCTTGCCCCACCAGTTCTCGCCGCAGGCTGTCGGTGATCGCCTCCAGTGCGTGCTTGGACGCGCAGTAAGGACCGACTAGGGGTTGGCCGATTTTGCCCGCCATCGAACTCATGTTGACGATGCGTCCTGCCTGTCCGTCTTGTTCTTTGGCTCGGCGCAGTAGCGGAAGAAAGGCTTGGGTGACTGCGATCTGACCGAAGACGTTGACCTCGAATTGATGACGAATCTCATCCAAAGTTAGTGCTTCGAGCGGTCCGCCGACGGCGATCCCGGCATTGTTGACCAGTCCATTGAGCCCACGATTGCCCAGGTGTGTTGCGACTTCAGCCCGTGCCCGTTCGATCGAATCGGCGTCGGTGACCTCGATTTGGATCGGACACAGATGGTCAGACCCCTCTTGTAACAGGCTGCGAGCATCGGAGTCTTTGCGCACTCCGGCAAAAACGTTGTGCCCCAGATGGTCCAGGCGCAATGCCGACGCCCTGCCGATGCCGGTCGAGGCTCCGGTGATGAGAAATGATTGGATCATTGGCCGATGGTGCCTGCTGCGGTGACCCAGGTCAAGCTGTTTGGTGACCAACCTGGATAGGTTGAAAGTGGGTTGGCTTGGAGGCGAGTGCTAGCATTTACTCAGGATTTGACGAATTGGCGGTGTTCGGGGGAGTGGGCTGCCAACCACTTGAGTGAGAAACGGAGGCATCAGTATGCGAAGCAGCAAGATTCTGTGGATTTCTTTTTGTCTGGTTTTGGCCTTGTCGCCAAACTTGGCTGCGGCGCAGGAAGAAGGGGAGTTAGCCGGGACTACCGAGGCGTGGGTCGAGGCCTTCAATGCCGGAGATGCTGCTGCGATTGCAGCGATGATGACCGAAGACGGTGCAGTGTTGGCTCCGAATGCCGATCCCATAGTCGGGCGCGAGGCGATCGAGGCGTACTGGGCTGAGCTGATCGCCGCCGGCCTCAAGGGGGCTTTGGTGCCCGTCGAGGTCCATACTGATGGGGACCTGGGCTACAAACAGGGAACCTACGAACTGACGATGGACGGTGAGGTTGTCGATCATGGCAAGTGGATAGAGGTGTGGAAAAGGGTTGAGGGAGAATGGTTGCTACATCGAGATATCTACAACAGTAGTGTTGCGATGCAGGATGACGCCGATTAAGTCGCCTTCATAGGCCGCTCTCCGAGCGGAGTCCGTTGGTCTCTGACAGAATCTTCACTCGCTACGGCTCGCGGAACCGTAGCGAGATTGGGTGTCTTTTGTTGGTCGGAATAAGCAAATAGCCTCGGCAACCATTTCCTATTGAAACCGTAGTACTCAACTAAGATTCAGCAGGGGGATCCATGCATTCAATGAAAGCCAGTTTGATTGTCCTAGTCGTTGCAACCTCAGGTTGTGGCCTGTTTTGTGATCGAAATAGTGGAGGATCCGCCGTGGATACGACCAGCCGAGTTGCCGAGGACTACGTGCGCCTCGAACTGCACATGCCTGCCCATGACGCCAATCATGTCGACGCTTACTTCGGTCCCGAAGACTGGAAGCCGGCGCAAGACGCTGCGGTCAAACCGTTGGCGGAAATCATCGCCGAGGCGAAGGCGCTTCGAGCAGAGCTTGAGGTGATTGAAGGTGGCGACGAGATGGACGCTTTGCGGCGCAAGTCTCTGGATGGTCGTCTACGAGCCTTGGCAACGCGTGCTGAGCTGGCGGCCGGCACAACTAGGTCTTTCGATGAGGAGTCGCAAGCATTGTTCGACACAGTAGCCCCGCACTACGATGCGGATCATTTCGATGGTGTCTTGGCTGAGCTCGGTGAATTGGTGCCTGGGGACGGCGAGCTGGTGGATCGAGTCAACGGATTTAGGGACCAATTTGCCATCCCTTCGGACAAGCTGGGCGTTGTTTTTGACGCTGCGATTGGAGAATGCCGTCGTCGAGCTTTGGAGCATGTGGACTTGGCAGAAGGTGAGGGGTTCAGCCTTGAATACGTCAGCGACAAGCCGTGGAGCGGCTACAACTGGTACCAGGGTGGATCTCAGAGCTTGATTCAGATCAACACCGACTTACCGTCTCGCATTGAACGCGCCATCGATCTGGGTTGCCATGAGGGCTACCCGGGGCATCACACTTTCAAGGCGCTGCTGGAGCGCGACTTGGCAGTAGGTCGTGGATGGGTCGAATTCACCATCGACCCGCTCTACGCCCCGCAATCTCTGATCGCCGAGGGCAGCGCTAACTACGGCGTGGACCTCGTTTTTCCACGGGAAGAGCGAATTGAGTTTGAAAAAGAAGTCCTATTTCCGTTGGCGGGGCTGGACGCTGAGCAAGCCGATGCCTACTACCGAATCGAGGAACTCGTCGGCCAACTTAGCTATGCCGG
Source organism: Candidatus Multivoradales bacterium (assembly GCA_965248055.1). Taxonomy (GTDB): domain Bacteria; phylum Acidobacteriota; class Thermoanaerobaculia; order Multivoradales; family JAHEKO01; genus CBDCXF01. The sequence goes on along the minus strand of CBDFIJ010000004.1, from coordinate 367,329 downwards.
CAACGAAGCCGCACGTAGCTACCTCGACGGAGAGTGGAGTCGTGAGCAGGCGGTGGAGTGGATGCGGTCCTACGGCTTGATGAATGCAGATCGCGCCGAGCAGCGTGTTGACTTCATCGAGACCTACCGTAGCTATGTCATCAACTACAACTGGGGCAAAGACCTAGTGGCGCAGTATGTTGAAGCTGGTGATGCCGATATCGACCAGCGTTGGGACCGCTTCAAGAGGATGTTGACCATGCCGCTGGCGGCCTCCGATATGGCAGTGACTCCATCGACCGACAGTTAGCCGACTGTCATCCCCGAAGGGAGGGGTTTTGGTGGTCGGGGATCTTCTTCAGCAAAGGAACAGATCCCGGCCTCCCGCTCTCCCCCGCGCCGGGATGACGAGTAGGCGGAGATTTCGTAGGGGAGGGGCTCGCCCCTGCCGCTCACAACGACCCACCTCGTCGCTTCGTAGGGGCGGGGTTTATCCCCGCCCGCAGCATCCCTTGGTCCTAGCCAGTGGCCGAAGGGAGGGGACACAAACCCTCCTGCCACCCGTTTATCAAGCTTCCGAGATCCTCGATCTTTGATGCCCTTCCGACCTTTCAGAGGGGGTATTGTGTCCCCAACCAGTCGCCACTAAGTCCGGCAGTACGAACTCCCGTTTCGCTCGCGGGTCAGCCAGTTGCTTGGTAGAGAAGTAGTCCCCCAGGGCTCCATTCGGCCAAATGAACAGATCTGGATTGGCCTGCTCAAAATCGACCCAGGAAAGGCCGGGGTTCTCGGCGATGCGGGCACTGAGGATCATCATGTAGCCGACGGTGATCGTGGCGTGATAGAGGTCGGGCGCCCCTTTGGCGAGCGCGAAGCGTTGGATCGCAGCAACCAGGCGGGTGAGAGCCTCCAAGAGTGGAAACTCCTGCAGGTAGCACCAGGCGACCAGGATGTGATCCCGATGGTGAAACTCTCCGCCCGGAGCCTCGCCCTGCTCAAATTTTTCGACCACCTCGCTGGCCGAGCCGTATTCAGTCATCGGTTTCTTCCTTTAGCTTGTGGCTGTCGGTGGCCGACAGGCTGAGGCCATAGATCTTCTTCAGCGCAGCAATGCGCTCCAACGATTCCTCTCCGTCGAAAGCGCATTTGCCTTCAAAGGCATGCAGAACAATGCCTTCCAGGAGATCCCCCAGGCTGATGTCGTGATACTCGGCCAGGGACTTGAGGATTTTGACGATGCGCTTTTCCATGCGCACGCCAGTTTGGATGCGTTCGATTGATACCATGGTAACAAAATACCAAGATAACAACGAAAATGTCAACTCTCACCTCACCAACTCTCTCTACCGCGACAAACAGGATTCCGCAGCACGAATGTCATCCCCGACGGGTGGGGGTTGTTGGGGGTCGGGGACCTGGTGCCAGCAAGTAACAGATTCCGGCCCCACCCCCTAGCCCCCCGCCGGGACGACGAAGTGGATCTCGACCCCTGCCCCCCAATCAAACACCTCGGGGGCAGGCATCCGCCCTTCCTCCCGGTGGGATAACGATGATGCACCACCGTAGGGATGGCGCTCTCCCGTCGTCCCCGCAGAGCCTGCCCCAGCGTGAGGGGAACGGGGCTAAGTGGTGGGGGGTCCTGGGGGTCGGGAATCCAGTACGCTCCGCCCCTCGAAAACTAGACGAGCGTTTCCAAAGTCATGGTCCAATACCTAGGCAACGTTGAGATCTTCGATACCGTGCTTCCATCTGAAGATGACAGGAGCTGCGTTGAGATCATCGAAGTAGGCTTCGATCCGGTTCCAGAGTTCTTCTTTGCTGGCGACGCGGATGTGTCGCAGCACGGAGCGCGCCATCTTGGAGAAGAGGGTTTCGATCAGGTTGAGCCAGGATCCGTGGACAGGTGTGAAGACGAACTCGAAACGATTGGGGACGCTCTTGAGGTAGGCGTTGGTCTCCTTTGAGAGGTGAGCGGAGTGGTTGTCGAGGATGAGGCGGATCTTGGTGTCGGGGGAGTAACTGCGCTCCAGCAACTGGAGAAACTCGATGAACTCCCGACTCCGATGCCGATCGCGCATCAGGTGGTGAACGTGACCCGTCATCAGATCGACACCGGCGAGCAAACTGCTGGTTCCATGACGGACGTATTCGAACTCCCGCGAGATCGTGGGATGACGGCCAGGTACCGGAGGCAGGTCCGGCGCCTTCGACTCGATGGCTTGGATCCCCGGCCTTTCGTCGTAGCTGATGACCACCGTGGAGTTGTCCTCACCCGTAGCGCGTTCGAGCTCCACTTCTTTGTACACAAGGAGTATCTGGACCATCTTGTGGTCGAAGTCGGGATCGCGCCGTTCCAGGTAATACCGGACTTTGTGCGGCCGCACCTTGCTCTGGGCCAAGATCTTCGACACGGTTCCTCCCGCCACCTTCGACAGACTTGGATGACCGGCATCTCGACAGTGGTTGTGAATGTGTCGGACCAAGAGGTCAATTGTCCACAGCTCATGCGGGTAGCCCAGATCCTTCGGTTTCTGACAGGCGAGCGCGACCAGCCATGCTCTGGCCTCTGCTGTCAAGCTCCGCGGTCTCCCCGACCTCGACCTGTCGTCCAGCGCGGCAATCGCTCCGATCTCGAGCGCGCGATTCACCACGCGATTCACCGCGCTGCGCGACATCGATCTCTCCCGTGCGATCGCAGAGATCGACTCACCTTCCGCATAGGCGAGCAGAATCATCGCACGATCCACTCGAGATCGGGCTGCGCGTCGAGAGCGAGAGAGAGCCTCCAAAGACGACTGAATTTCACGATTCAACAAGAGCGGTGGCTTCGTCGAAGAGAATGGCATGACCGGCTACCTCCAAAAGACTGCTCAGCGAGATTGGTGAGCTTCATTTATAGTAGCTGAAATTCGGAAACGATGATCTAGTTAGCTGGTTTAAGAACCGCAGCCATCACCGCACCTGCAACAGCCCAACTTCCAGCATTGGCAACCATCGAAAAGATGGTGAAATTCGTCGGATAATGCCACCAGATTCGGTTCGCGGGATGGGCGACAATCGCAGTGAAAAGTCCCAGTGCAAACAGAAACAAGAATCGCCTGCCGAAGGTGCTGTGATCCTTTGCGAACGACTTCAGCATCCACACCGCGAAGGCCGCGGACAGGAGAAAATGGAAAAATCCTTTGGCCATCATGCCACCCATTGAAGTGGGGGTTCCGTCAGGACGTAGATAGACCATGGCAACTGGACCCTCGTTGTGACGACGGAAAAACTCGTCGTTGCCGAAACCCTCCATGGGCACGAAGAAAGCACCATCGTCGGTTGATGCCTCGCGCAGAGCCTCGCGAACCACGTCTTCATTACTGACTTGGCGAACGATTCCCATCGATTCGGAAAGTGTTCCCCAAAAGATGAACCCGGTGATCATTAGCGTAAGGGCTCCCAGTAGTACAGCCAGGATAGTTCTTGTCATGATGGTCTCCTTCTGATTCAGTTCTTTGGCTATTTCGATGAGCCGACTGCCAAGATCGCTGCCATTAGCTCGGGGTCATCAGGAAGCAGTCCCGAGGCGACCAATCGTGGCGTCAACTTGTGCCATCTCGGTTCGGCGGCGAACACCTCACGGAAAATCGGTAGTGCTGTTTCTAGCTCGCCGGCGCCGGCCAGCGTCGCCGCTTGCCAGTAGCGGATCTCGACGATCTCAGGAGCGAGTTCGGCTGCAGCGCCGTACGCCTCGACCGCCGCTTCGACATCGTTTTGCGTAATGTGCTCGTCGCCCTGATTCATGAACTCGTAGGCGCGATGTACATTGATCAGTCGCTCCAGTTCAGCCAATGGTTGGGTATGGTCTTCAATTCGCAGTTCCATTTTGCGTTTCCATTTCGGCAGATTGCGATCGCCGGAGACGATCAGCATCACCGCCGATTGCTTGCCCCGAATGTCGCCACCCTCGCCTTCGGCGGCACGCATCGCGGCCAGCATCTTGTCGGCAAGGTCGCCGTCGGTCGCTTCGTAGGCGGCAGCCATCGCACCCCAAACGGTGTCGTTCTCCATCAGGTTGGCCTGCACTGAGAAATTAGCACCCTGCTGATCTCCGGCGGCGAAGATGCAGTTGTCACCGGTGTGACCCGCGACATTGCCCGCGGCATCGATCATTGCCACCTGGCGTACGTTGGCGTGCTCGTCGCTGGCGAGCAGGGAGGCGAGTGCCTGCGGTGCAGTCTTGCCGTTGCGCATTAGCTCAAGCCCCAGCGGACCGTAGGAGGCCTCGACAAATGACTGGGTGGCGACCGCGCCGATTCCGGGTTCGGCCCAACTGACGATTGAGCCTACCGAGAACCAATGGGATTGCACCGCAACTCCCATGTCTCCAGTTTCTGGATCCCGAGCGACGATCGAGTAAGTGTGAGCGCGAGCGTCAGATGGTGGTGGCAGAATCTTTTCTTCGGCGGAAAGCCCACCTTCTAACCCTGGCAGCGAGAACACCGTCAAGATCAGGGCGAATAACAACGAATGGGTTTGTTTCTTGTACATGAGGAACCTCCGTGGCGCCCATGATGTCATTGCGTCGACCTTCGCGGCGATAACGGGAGGGGGTCAGAAAGATACATTGTCATTCCAGTTCACCAGTCGAAGGTCGTGGCGACGGGCCGACGTGGAATTACCAACCTTTGAGATCCTTCGACTCCCCGTTCGAGGACTCAGGGTCGCTCAGGATGACAACGATGTGTTGAAAACGGGAAGAGATAAACCGCTCCCCTACGAAGAAAAGGAGCATGCGACAAAGGCCGGGGTAGCCTCCCTTCATAGTGGATCTGCCCCGTTTTTGCAGACACATGATCTAGCTCTCATTAGGCGAGATCGGTTTGGTTAGCGATCGTTGCCACAGCGGCAAGTTGGTCTTCGTAGGGTCTCCCTTTGCGGGCTCCCGTTCCGTTGGAGGAGCGAATGTGTTCATTAAGCCATGCTTGAGGAGATCTGGTCAGGACCGGAGGGGAAACCCTCTCCCCTAAGGGGAAACAGAGCAAACGACAAAGGCCGGGATAGCCCCCATCCTTGTCATCCTGAGCGACCGAGTCTGCGAGGGAGTCGAAGGATCTCGATGCAACGTATTGGCACTCAACCCAGTGTTGTTTAGCGATCGGAAGAATTGCCTACCCGGCCGGTATTCGGAACTATTACCTATGGGGGTTGGCCCCTGCCGCTTCACAGCGCGCGGATGAAGGTGTTGAACCCCTGGCGCTCAAGTTCCCGGGCTGCGCTCATCGCCTTTTTCCGAGTCGAGAAGTCTCCGACCAGGACCCGAAAGAACGGACCGTGGGGCTCGATCGAGGCACCGTAGTGGCCAAACGCAGGGTTGGCGCGCAGGTCTTCAGCGTGATTGCGTTGGCGAAAGGACCCGACTTGCAACGTGAAGTGACTCTGGATGACGGCATCGACTCGTTTGAGCGCTCGGATCTCGACTCTTGCGGTGCCGGGTCCGACCATGCCGATCGCCTTAGCGCCGGACAACGAAAGGTCGATGATCCGGCCGCGAACAAAGGGGCCGCGGTCGTTGATGCGCACCACGGTGGTGCGACCGTTGGTTAGATTGCGTACCTCGACCATGGTGTTGAACGGCAAGGTCTTGTGCGCCGCGGTCATTTTGTGCATGTCGTAGATTTCGCCGTTGGCAGTCCGGCGACCCTGAAACTTGCCGCCATACCAAGAGGCGATGCCGCGCTCGTGGTAGGCGCCACCGCGTGAAGTACACCCGGAGGCGACAACAATCAGGATCAAGCAGATCGCAGCCCCAAGTTGGTAGGGGAGGGGTTTATCCCCTCCCGGGGGGGCACAAAGCCCAGTTCTGCGGTGGCCTACATTTGTCAAACTTTGGGATCCTGCATCTGCGCTCGCGGAGTATCGGCCAGAGTCGGCTCGACCACTTCCTCCAAGAACTCGTCGACCTGTTGCGCTGACCTACCGACGAAGCGCTGCGGATCGACCCAACTCTCGATCTCGTCTCGGGTCATGGCGAAACGTTGGTCCCCAGCGATCTCGTCGAGCAGCGGGTTGGCCCCACCCGAGGCCACGATTTCTTGTGCCGCCAAGCTGTGTACTCGAATCGCCTCGTGTAGTTCTTGGCGATCACCGCCGCGCAACACTCCTTCCATCAATAGCTTTTCGGTCGCCATGAAGGGCAATTCGTGCTCGACCCGGGCGCTGACCCTGGCCTGATTCACTCCCAGCCCACCGGCGATGTAGCCAGCCAGATTTAATACCGCGTCGGCCGTGAGCATGGCGTCGGTGAGTACCAGTCGTCGGTTGGCGGAGTCGTCGAGGCTGCGTTCCAGCCACTGCACTGCGGTGGTCATCGGCCCGTTGAGCGCGTCAGTAATCAGGCGCCGCGACAGGCCGCACATGCGCTCGGTGCGGATCGGGTTGCGTTTGTAGGCCATCGCCGACGACCCCACCTGGGCCGAACCGAACGGCTCGTAGAGCTCGCCGACCCCCTGCATTAGCCGGATGTCTGTGCCGCACTTGTGCGCGCTCTCACCGATCCCCGCCAGGACGTTCAGTAGCCGGGTGTCCAGTTTCCGCGTGTAGGTCTGGCCGCTGACCGGGATCGACCGGGCAAAGCCCAATTTGTCGGCGACCATGGTGTCGAGTTGTCGCACCTTGTCGTGATCGCCGGCGAACAGCTCCAAGAATGAGGCCTGAGTCCCGGTTGTGCCCTTGGCACCGCGGCATGGCCAGTCCATCGCCAGCACGCTGATTGCGCCGTAGTCGAGCAATGCATCTTGCAGCCACAGGGTCGCTCGCTTACCGACCGTGGTCAGTTGCGCCGGTTGGAAGTGGGTGTAGGCGAGACAGGGAGTTGCGCGGTGCTCGCGAGCAAACTCCGCCCAGCGATCACACACCGTCGCCAGCTTGGCTGCCAACAGTTCCAGTCCGGCCTGCAGAAGAATGGCGTCGGTGTTGTCCGTGACGAAGGCGCTGGTCGCCCCTAGATGGAGGATGCCCCCCGCTGCAACATTCGACTCTCGGTCCACTTCTTCAGCAAAATGGCGCAAGTGAGCCACCACGTCATGGCGGGTCTCACGCTCGATTTCAGCCACTCGATCCAGGTCCAAATTGTCTTGCCCGGCGCGCAGCGCCGCCACCTGCTCTTCACTGATAGGTAGTCCCAGTTCGGACTGAGATTCGGCCAAGGCGATCCAAACCCGACGCCAAGTGGTGTAGCGGTAGTCAGCCGAGAATAGCCGCTGCATCTCTGGCGATGCGTAGCGGGAATAGAGGGCGTTGAAAGCTTGGGGTTGGTTTGCGGACATAGGATTTTGTGCTCCGGCTCGATGCTAGCCTGGATTATTCATGAAGTTGAGGCCAGCTTGGAGAAAGCGTCGACCAGATCCGGCCAACCGCAGCTAGGAGTGCCGCAGGCATACTCGCGGCATGTGTGAGAACACGACGAGCGAGAACGGTCGGAGGTGGCTGGCGACCTCTCCAAGATGTCGTGACGCTCATGAATAATCCGGGCTAATATCGATTGTCTTGAAGGGTACTCAACCGGGAGGTCGGATGGCTGTTGATTCGAGGGTGGGGGATTCCAAAAGCGCACATGTGAATTCGGAGATTGGTCGTCTACGCGAGGTACTGGTCCATCGTCCGGGGCGCGAGATCGATTGGATGGTCCCGCGGATGATGGAGGAATTACTCTTCGACGACATATTGTACGGGCAAGAGGCGCGTCGTGAGCATGACCGGTTTCGGGCTCTGCTGGAAGCGGCTGGAGCCGAGGTTCTGGAGGCTTCCGACCTACTGGCCGATGTCCTAGCTGACCCCGAGATTCTCAGCGATCTACTACAGCAGGTCGCCAGTCAAGATTCTGCCTGGTTGCGTGCGACTACCGGGTGCTCCGCGGAAGAAGTCACCGCGACCCTGATCGAAGGCGTGCGCAAGAAGGACGGCGGTTTTGGCGGCAGGCTGATTTTTGATCTGATCCCGGTTCCCAATTATTTCTTCCAGCGCGATCCGCAAACTGTCATCGGCAGTTCGGTGCTGATCACTTCGATGGCCACCGAAGCGCGGGCTCGGGAAAACCTACTCGCCAAGACCATCTTTCAAGACCACCCGCACTTCGCTGATCTGGAAAACGTCTTTGAGATCGAACCGGTGGGATTTGCCGACGTGCCCCGTGACCAGGTTCCCACTCGCGATATCGAGGGGGGCGACGTGATGGTGATGCGCGACGACCTGTTGGCGGTAGGCTTGAGTCAACGCACCAATCGTCGTGGCATCGAAGCCTTGGTCCAGAACCTTTGGCAGACCGAGACCGCCTTTAAGCATCTGTTGGTGGTCGAGTTGCCGCCACAGCGCTCCTACATGCACCTGGATACCGTCTTTACCCAGGTCGATGAGCACGCCTGTTTGGCCTTTCCTTCGGTGGTCGGCACCGTAGGGCCTCAATCAGCCGAAGTCTCTTACCTGGATCTCACCTGCGGTGAGCTGATCTACCAACGCAAGTCATCTTTTCTTGATGCCCTGGCTGAACTCGGTATCGAACTGGAGACCATTCCTTGTGGCGGACCTGACCCAGTCGACCAAGAACGCGAACAATGGACTGACGGCGCCAACGCTTTTGCCGTCGCCCCCGGCGTCATTCTGGTCTACCGCCGCAACCGCGAAACCGTCGCCGAACTCGCCCGCCGCGGCTGGCGTGTGCTCACCGAAGGCCAAGTGCTCGACGACGGCGTCGAGATGATGGGCCAGGGCCCGACCGTGGTGACGATCCATGGGCATGAGCTGTCGAGGGCGCGCGGTGGTCCGCACTGCATGACCATGGCGTTGCGGAGGGCTTAACTCAATACTGGGTTGCTGGCCGTCTCAACGGAATTAGGAGCTTATTGTGAATCCAAGGGTCTCAATCGAAGGATACGAATATGACATGGGTGCGTGGTTACAAGAGAAATCGGAATCTCTTGTTGAATCGCTGTCGCGCATGGTTGACTGCTTCACGAGAATAGAAGCAGATATTGCCGAGGTCGATCAGGAATTGATAAGAGATTGTTTGCATCTGTCTATCGTGCAAGGTAGTCGTATTTTGGCGGTGGCTAGTGGTGCCGAATGGTCGCATGACAGAGCTCGGTCGATAGCGAACGATGGAACGCGTGGTTTCGTTGATTTCTTAGACGACGTGGGTATTGTTCGAAATGCTCCCGAGTTTCGATTTGACAAGGAGGCGAGACGGGCAATATGGGCTGATTTTGAAACATACTGAAACCTCCTTCCGCCCTCTAATTATCAGGGGGCCAAGTGTCTCAGCTACGTTGGCAGATAGGGAGAGAGTCTTGGTCGCCTACGTCGAGGACTTGGAAGATCGCTTACAAGAAGCCTTCAGCGAAATTTCAATGTCGCTCGAACAGCAAGCCGAGCAATTAAAATAGTTCATCGCTTGACCGAGGATCGATCACAAGGACTCAGCCCTTAGCGTGGAACCCTGGTCCGTTACTACTCAGACCCCAGATCACACTGTTATAGTTGCGCTAGTCGCTGCTTGATCTTCGATGCAGCCGTCTGACAATCGAATCCTTCGGTCCGCTAGCTGCGCGTGCTTGGGGTTATGCGTTACCATAACGATGGTTTGGCCCGCCGCGTAAAGCCCCTGAATGATCTCTAGTACACTGGCGGCTGCCTTTGAATCCAACCTGCCCGTTGGCTCATCTGCCAGTAGCACAGAAGGAGAATTGGCAAGTGCTCGCGCGATCGCCACCCTTTGGCGTTCTCCTCCGGATATCTGGTGCGGCAGATGGTCACGACGGTGTTCTACCCCCACGCTTTCAAGCAGTTGTAGTGCTCGATCCTGTCTTTCGGTCCTTGTCGTTGATCCGGTCAGCCGCATCGGCAGCTCGACATTCTTTTGAACATTTATAGACGAGACCAGGCGCGCGTCTTGAAAAACAAAACCAATCATAGTGCAACGCCGCAATCGACGCTCTTTGCGGGACAGGTGGATGGTATCCTGACCCTCCAGCTCGTAGATTCCCGTGGTTGTAGGTACGAGCAGCCCTAAAACCCCTAGAAGGGTGGTCTTGCCACTTCCTGAAGGGCCTTCAATGGCTAAAAATTCCCCCTTTTTTACAAGCAGAGAAGCTTTATTCAGAGCATATGTATCGTGATCCCCCGCTGAGAACACAACGCTAGCGTCTTCGAGTTTTATCAATGGTGAAGGCTTATTCACGTCTTCAAATACCTGGGCTAAGGGGTCTGTAGCGCAATTGTGTCGCCCTCTGACAGTCCCGCGACAACCTCTATAAAGCCGTCGGTGACATCACCGAACTGGACCTTTCTCCGGTCAATGCTTCGGTCCGAATTGATGACAAACACTTGGTTCGTTTCGTTCTGCACAGCGTACCCCGGGCGTCTTACTAGCAGGATGTGCCTTTTTTTCCCGTAGGTTAGGGTTGCTTGCACGATTTCTCCTACTCGGCCCAATTCTTCAGAGGTCGACTTGACCCTCACCACTAAGAAACCGCTTTCCAGTGCGGGCTCGATATGGTCGATGCTGCCACGTATGCTCCGGCCGTCCTGTTTTTTGAGGAGGACCTGGGTCCCAATGGATACGTTGTCGGCGTGATTAGCTGGGATGTCCAGTTGTGCCCGGATACCGCCTGATGGAGCAACTGAGGAAACCGCTTGTCCCACCTGGACCGCCTGCCCCAGTTGAACATCTACGGTCTGAACAATTCCGTCTATATCTGAGTGAATTGTTAAGAGATCCACCTGCCGCTCGGCATTCTTAAAGACACTTAGCGCAGCCTCAACCATAACATTCAGAGATTCAACCCTTGCGTCACGAAGCTCTGCAAATTGGTTATGTTCCTGTCTTAATAAGGCTAATTGTGCTTTGGTTTCTTGGTGCCTCAGGTCCGCTTTGGAGTGTTCGATCTCCGACACAAGCCCCTCCTGAAATAACCGCCGTGAGGCTTCGAGGTCCAGAGATCTCGCCTGAAACTCAAAATCTTTTTTTGTGATATGTGCCTCAAGATCCCGATATTCTTGTTCCAAGAGGGCCATCTCTGTGATCCTCCTCGCCTTGCTGTCCGCGAGCCTCAGCGATACTTCTTGCTTTGCCAACCGTGACCCCGCGTCTTCAAGGGTGACCAAGATCGTGTCCGCAGCTATTGGCTCTCCGGGAACTATATAAACAGACTGGACGACACCAGAAACCAGAGCGGGCACGAGAGATGTATCGATCGAAACGATCGACCCAACCGCACGTATTGACCTCTTGAGTTGACTGAGCTTTACGGTGGCAACCTCGTCCATGGGGTATGAGTTAGGGCGCCTGGCGGAGACAATGGCGATGACTGTAGTCAAAGAAATAGCTGCCACAATAGCCATTCCAATGATCAGCTTTCTACGTCTTTCAACCCGGTCAGGCCGGGGGTGATCCATTGCGCGTTCTACCATTTGGCAAGTTTTATTGCATACCACCAGCACGCGGCCGATATAAGGCCGACCATCAAGCTAGCGACACTGATCGAACCGACTCCACTATAAACAACCAACTCCGTTAACTGCCCTGACGCACCGAGGTTCTCGAGTGCCAAGGGCCCCAAGAACCACCACAGTACGGCTCCGGTGAACGCTCCGGACGCCAAAGGGATAAAGCCCCGCAGGGCGACTATCCGACCCAAGAACTTCGGGCTGGAACCCAATATGCCGAGGGTTAAGAAGTCCTCTTTAGCGCCCACGATCCATGCACCCATGACACCGGCGACAGAGACGACAGTGAGTCCGGCAAGGTAGCTCATAAGAAGCGCGAGAAGTTCTATTGTCAGCGCCCAGCTGCCGATCCGCTCTTTTAGAATATCGTCGAGCAAGCGCGGGGCGGCCAGCGTTAAACCAGGCGATGTATGTTTGGCGATGACATTCTTGAGCATCGAGCTCGTTGTCGAATCTTTGGTGCGAACAGCCAATATAGCTCTACTCGGGTTGAGCGGGGTTATGTATATAACCGGATCGGTATGTTTACTCGGAAAAGTAAACTTAATGTCGTCGATAACGCCCCCGACTTGAAGGCGCTCCTTGGAACGAGGGTTGATAATCACGTTGCCAATCGCGTCGTCTGGCGATCCCCAAAAGTATACGGCTGCGGTCTTGGAGATTGTGACCACCGTCCTCGGTGTTGTTTCTTCCAGGTGTCGGCCGGCGAGCACCTGGCCCCCGATTGCCTCCAGATAACCCCATGACATATGGCGCGCTTGCCAAAGTGTCGGGGTTTGAGGTTGGCGGTCGGACAGCGCCACGAGATCAAACCCACCAGATGCCCCAATTAGAGGTACATAGTCGCACGCACCCAAGGTTTCGATACCTGACTCCTGACGAAGACCGGTCATAAAGCTGTAGAGGGTGTTTTCGTCGTCTGCTTTTGTTTGAATGAGCCAAAGGTTCTCAGGGTTGAAGCCCAGTTCTTGTTTTTTTAGGTCACGTATATACAGCGCCGTGCCCAAAACCAGAGATATCGACAGCATTGCCACTGCCACTTGAGCGCCAACCCCTATCCAGCTCCATTTCTGGCTCACAGATTGAGTATTGTGTCTGCTAACGATGACAACGACCATCCACCCAGCAGCGATCATAAAGAAAGTGGCAAGCAAGGAAATCGTCGCCACCTGTAATATGTTTTCAGCTTCTTGTCCACCTAATACAGCGAAGCCTGAGATGCCCCCTTGCAGGTAGCTGCGGACCCTGAATTCCACCCACATGGCCCCTATCCAGGCGCCGAAGGTGTGCATACTTATCGTGGAAATGTTCTCAATGACAAACTGGTTGAAAGCACTTGCGCCTAGCATCGCGTAGAGTTGTCCGTCCTTGGCTCTGTACAACCCAAACAACACCGACAAAACAAACAGCGACATCAAGCTCCCGACAAATACCATCGCCGCTGACCAGTACAGCAGCCGCATTATTCGCAAAGCGTTAGGGGCCAGCTTGCTGACGGCGGGTACCAACCCGGGGATCCACCCACCTGGACCGCGCCACTCGGTAAATATATTCTGAAGCTCAGCCTCTGCTTGTGTTATGTCCACGCCTTGCTTCAACTGCAAAAAAACAAGCCAGTGGCTAGCAGAAGCCTCAAGGCATGGCTTGCGCTCCGCAATCACCATATCAACAGCTCTAAGCCCCGGGATCCTGGATAGTTTTGTGTCTTCTATGGCCGACGCCGATATCGGCATTGTCGCGCCGTGCCCAAGCCAGCCGTAGACTGCATCCTTAAGCTCCAGAATGGCTCTACCATCGCCGTTTTGGTAGCCAAAGAGGCGCTGCCTCGACAACAAAACAACCGATTCAGCCTCTGGTGGATGGCCGACCCAGGACTCGACTTGCTCTCCATTACCACCTGCAAAGATCGCTGCGCGCTCGAGACTTCGCCGACCACCAGGCGGTGACAACAGCGCGTCAGTGTAGTTAATGCAGACTACCTGCTCCAGGCCTTGGAGTTTTTGGATCTGGAGAAGCTCGGCACTGTTTACATAAGAGTTAGACCCGTGTCGGGCGTGCTCGGTCACAAACGAGGCGGTTCGGGCCAACCAGCCGGCCTCGGCCTCGACCGCTTCTAAGCTTGAGCCGAGCTGGAGTATTGCCGTGAGGGATCCAACGACAGCCGCAATAACAACAGCCGAAGTGAGAATGTAGACGAGGTGGGCAGCAGAAAGCTTTTTATACAGTTTGAAGCTACCTTTGTTCTGGCGGATATACCGTTTAGCCCTGACGGGCCCCTCCGAATGCTCACGCCCGCGCTGCCGTGGCTTTTTCTTTTTGTTCGGACCGTCTATTGCTGAGCCTTTGTCTTCTTTTGGCGTACCTTTTTGGATCTCCCTGTGGTTTATACCTTGGTGGTCGCTCTATGGGTCTTTCGGAGGCCGAACCTGAACCTTCTGTAGAAGATGGACCTCTACGGGCTCTGTCGGAAGAGCGGCATCGGGGTTGTCGCTTGTCGCGCCTAGGGCGTCGTCAATTGCCTGCCTTTGCCAAGCTAAAAGTGGTGGGTTGGCAAGGCTCTCGCCAAGGGCCGAAAAAACCTCTGCGCGGTCATTTTCTGTAAGCTTTAGGGACGCTCTAATTATTTCTTCTTTTGTCATTGTTTGGTTTTTTTTCGCAACTCATGTAAGTGTTTTTAAGGTGGAATCCGGGGTTCATGGTGAAGCCGCTTTCACGGTCTCAGAGCCGGGGCGGAGCCCAGGATTTGAGACCGTTTGATCTTGATTATACGCCTCGTCTGGTGTTTGGTCTGCAAGCGATGAATGCGGTCGTCTCTGGTTGTAAAAATCCATCCACCAGGAAGCGTCCGCTCGGGCTTGTCGTCCGTTCTCGTACTCCGACAAGTACACCTCTGCTCGTACTTGAGTGAGCGCCACAGACGCTCGATAAACACGTTATCCATCCACCGCCCCTTGCCGTCCATCGAGATCGCAGTTTCGCTGGGGGGGTCTTGAAAAATCAATCCGGAGTTGGCTCTATGTTACTATGGCTCTCTGTTTCTAAATAGACTCCTATGACCCAAACGATCACTATCACCAACACAAAGGGCGGCGTGGGGAAAACTGCCGTCGCTGCAAACCTTGCTCTAAGCGCGTTGGCCGTTAGCCGGCGAGTCCTTCTTGTTGACGCCGATCCGCAGGGTTCCTTGGTCGACTTTCTGGCGGTACGCGACGAAGCGCTCCCCTCCCCTGCTTTTCAGGCGATCACCCACTCTCGCATTCACCACGAGATCGACGACCTGGCTGTCGGGTTTGATTACATTTTCATCGACGCCGGTGGACGCGATTCACCGGTTGTTCGCAGTGCGATTGCCGCAGCTGATCGCATCTTGGTTCCAATAACCCCAACAGCTTCCGCAGTGTGGGCGCTTCAGCAAACCTTGGCGTTGCTCCGCGGAGCCGAAAAGCAGGCAGAGGTAATCCCTACGTTAGTCGGCCACACCAACGAAGACCGAGACGGGTTGGTGCTCCTTGGAGAGATCCTTGATGAATTCGACGGGGCTACCCTTGTTGCCGCCCCCCTTTATCGGCGCGTTGCCTGGGGCGCGCCTTTGGAGAGGGCCTCAGCGTCACTGAGTCGGAGCCCCACAGCAAGGCCGCCGCAGAATTTATAGTTCTATATAACTACTTAGGTATTTAGACAAATGAAAAGACCCCCCCCAGAAAACCTGGACTCCTTTGTTGGCCGTGCCGCAACCGTTGTTACGAAGGCCGACATTGCGCCCAAACAGGGTGGCGCTAAGCCGGGCAGTAAAGCAAATCCCGCTGCCGAGGGAATGCTCAGGACAACCCTGGACCTGCCCGAAAGTTTCCATCAGCGGCTCAAGATTGCGGCCGTGCGCCAAAAACGACCGATGAGGGACCTGGTCGAAGAGGCTGTGCGCAGCTATCTAGAAAGCAAAAGCCTATAAGCCCACTGGTCTATGTAGCTAAATATCTAAGGGTTGGTGCGTCGATGCTCGGTCAAACGGGCGAGTGGGGGCCCTTAGGCGCCGGCCCACGGATGTACAACAAGCTCCCACTGTTTCTTGGGTCTGCCGCCCGTCGACGGCAACAAGAGAGTGGGGAAGAGAGAGGCTTTTATTCCGGTCAGTGCAACAACCTCTCGGTGGTGTTTCTCGAGCTCACGAAATACGTCTCGGTCGCGAGCGTTTGGGTTGTCTCGAAACAGTTCAAGTAGTGAGTTATGGGGAACCGTCGACTGGCGCCTTGCTGCGCGAGCACGAGCCATAAGAAAGAGCAGGTAGTCCCACCCAAGTGGACGGTCTACGAATAGCTTTAGGTGCTCGACTGGGACTTGTAGCCTGTTTTTTTGTTCGCTCAAATAGTCCCAAAAATCTCCCGCAAGTTCCATTCCGTACGGTGCTATTCCGTCGAGCCACTGAACGCCAGCGTTCTCAAACCGCAGCTCCTTTTGCTTTGGAATGTGTGCCCGCCGCACCACGAGCGTTTGGTCGAGGTAATAGGAATCACCACCAACCAAGCTGCCATCAAATTCACAGCTGATCGTGAGCCTAATAAGACGTTCAACTCGCTCTCGAAACCGCCGTAGTGTCCGCCCATCTTCTGCAAGCCCAAATGTCTTCAACAGGTGGTTGACAGGTTCCGATTGGAGCTTCGGTGTTTTTTTCTCTGATCGATCAGTTTCGGGCTACCGACAAGGCCATCGCCAACAACGCAACTTACTTGGCGATCGGCAACGTACTGTTGCTGTTGGCCCTTAGCCCGGCATTCTGTCCACGATAATTTCGTTAACGTGGCCTGGCCCAATTTCTGCTTGCTGAGCCACTATGCAAGTGACCTTAAATACGCGATTGGGGAATAAGCGATTGGGTCGGTGGTCGTGCTGGGTCACGGTGGTTGTAGCCTTAATGAGTACTGCTGCGTCGATGGCTCAAGATGTCAATCTGGCGGTCAAGATCGATCAACTGGTCGTTGAGATGTCAGGTCAGCCTCTTTGGCCTGTCTTCGACCCCAATGTCATTCCACTGGCGATCTACACAGGTGAGGAGACGGTGCTCTTTCGTCATCCGAATCCACCGGCAGCCTTTGCATTGAGCGAGGGAAGTGCACCGGAAGTGTGGGTTCATCAAGGACGCCACCCTGCAATAACGGCAAATTCCAGTGCAGAGATAGGGGGCGACATAACCGCAACCCTGCTGCTTCCGGAAGAGGTCTCCAGTGACGACGTTTCCAGGTTGGCGGGGATAGCAGTGCACGAAGCCTTTCACGTCTACCAAAGGCAACATCACGTGGGGTGGACGGCTAATGAAGCTGACCTGTTTCTGTATCCGGTTGACGATCCGAATCTCCTAGCCCTGCGGCGTGCCGAGACCGAATTCCTGAGGCGGGCGCTGTCGGCGACTGATTCGGCCAAGCGGATGTGCTGGGCTGCCGCAGCGATCGGTACGCGGCGCGAGCGCTTTTCGACTATGAAGAATCCCTTCAGCGAGTACGAACGCAGGACCGAACTCAATGAGGGGCTGGCTACATACGTCCAGCACCGAGCGAATGGCGATACTGGAGTGCGCGGCTTTGATCAAGAGTTTTCTAGCGACCAGGTTCGACAGAGAAGCTACGTGATTGGGTCCACCATTGCTCATTTGCTGAGCGGTGTGGATCCGGCCTGGCGTGTATCGATTGAGGAAAACGATGATCAGTTTCTCGACCAGATGCTGGAGGCTTCGCTATCGACACTGGAGAATCAGGTTGAACAGTGCGTCTTGAGTGAACCGGAATGGAGTGAGTTGGTGGAGAGGGCGGGGGTAGAGACCCGAAAGCTCGCTGATCAACGTCGTCAACGCCAGGCTGAGTTCGATCGCCTGACCGGATGGCGGGTGGTGATCGAAGCCAATGGCGAACAGCCCTTGTGGCCACAAGGATTCGACCCACTGAATATTGAACGACTGGAGAACGGTCTTCTGCATGCCAGGTTCGTTCGCTTGGGCAATGATCTTGGCCAGTTGGAGATGATCGACGATGAAGGTGCTGACCTGATAGCACACACTACTGGACTGGGAGAACACCCACTTTTCAACGGCGTTGGGCGAGTTGAGATTGCTGGGCTAGCAAAGCCAGAAATTATGATTGAAGGCCCACGTATAACGGTGCAAGTTGCTGGGTTAAAGGTCGATTTTGTCGCTGCTGAAATTATTGAAGATGATCAGGAGCTACGGATCCGACTCGCCGTCCCGCAAACTCTCGACCCCTAGCCTAGACAAGCGAAGTTCGGGTTGTCGCGCGAGATCGAGAGAGCGGTAAGCTCTTCCAATGTCAGGTCGAATTCAGCCGTTGGAACCCAATGCTGAGCAAATGAGCCACATGGCTCGCCAAGCCACCAAGCGCGTCGTGGCGCACATCGAGTCGCTTCCCTCTCAAGCAGCATCGAGCATCGAGGGTGGGGCGGAGCTTTCTCGAGCAACAGTCGAGGCGCTTCCTGAGCAGGGGAGTCGGTTCGAGGACTTGCTCGACCATGTTTTCGACGACCTGACTCCGACCAGTTTCTGCAACGCTGGGCCGGGATTCATGGCCTACATTCCCGGCGGAGGGCTCTATGAATCGGCAGTGGCGGACTTTGTCGCCAATGGCATCAACCGCTACCTGACGGTGTGGACCGCGGCTCCTGGGTTGGTGCAGTTGGAGGTCAACGTCATCAACTGGCTGTGTCAGATGGTTGGCTATCCTGCTTCGGCGAACGGTTACCTATCGTCTGGCGGGTCGATGGCGAATTTCTCAGCTCTGTTTACCGCTCGTCGCGAACTTCTACCGGAGAATTTCTTGGACGGGACGATCTACGCCTCGAGCCAGGTTCATCACTCCCTGCAGCGTGCCGCGACCTTGGCCGGGTTTCCAGCATCGGCAGTACGCAAGGTTGGGGTGGATGACCAGTGGCGGATCGATATTGAGGATCTGCGGAGCCAGATCGCGCGAGATCGAGCGCAAGGCAAGACGCCGTTTATGGTGGTCGGCAGCGCCGGTACCACCAACACCGGTGCGGTGGACGATCTACAAGGGATCGCCGACCTGGCGCAAGAACAAGGTCTGTGGTTTCACGTCGACGGCGCCTATGGCGGATTCTTCGCCATGACCGAGCGCGGACGCGCGGCGTTTCGTGGTCTGGAGCGTGCCGACTCGATCACTTTGGATCCGCACAAGGGTCTATTCTTGCCCTACGGAACCGGGTGCTTGTTGGTGCGCGATGGGGGAGCCTTGAAACGGGCCCACGCGATCGAAGCGGACTACATGCCGCCGATGCAAGAAGACACAGACTTGGTTGACTTCTGTGACATTTCTCCAGAGCTGTCGCGCGACTTTCGTGGACTGCGTGTCTGGCTGCCGCTCAAGACCTACGGATTCGGCGCCTTCCGCGCAGCTTTGGACGAGAAGCTCGACCTCACTGATTGGGCACATCAAGAACTGCAGAAGATCGAGGGCATTGAGATTGTCGCCGCGCCGCAACTCTCGACGGTGGTCTTTCGTCTCAGCCTCGCTGGCCGTTCCAAGGAACAACTGAACCAACTCAATCGTGATCTGCTGGGTAGGATCAACGCCAAGAGACGAGTCTTTCTCACCGAAACTGTCTTGGATGGCAACTTTGTCCTGCGTATCTGCGTCCTCAACTTCCGTACCCATATGGATCGTATGGAAATGTGCTTGGAGGATATTCGGGGGACGGTCGATGAGGTCCGATAGTTTATCGATTGACCACCAACCCATCGAGTCATAAGATGGCTGTGTCAGTGACAACGCCGACTCTGCGAGGTTGTGCTTGGTTCCAGCGTGGCAGTATCGAAGGCAATTGGCCGCATGATGGCTGTTGGTTTGCGAGTCGCCAGCCAGAGAATTGGAAGGAGAAACAGATGCGTGACAGAGGAGTTTTGCTCGGATTCAAGTTGTGGGTAGTGCTTCTCGGCGTGGCGTTTCCGGTCACGCTTGCTCCTCAAGAGATCGAGTCTTCCGGTTCATATCCAGCTGAATTTGTTTTGGCCGTACTTGGCCTTGACGCTGACGACATAGTGGTAGGAGGTTTATCAGAACGTGCTCAAGAGCGAATCCCTATGCTGCCGGAAGCAATTGTCTTGGGCACCATCGAGAGCTCGAGGTTGAACGTTATTGCACGCGTAGCGGGGGCACCTGAGAAAGTGGAGAGTGCGTACTCGTCTTTGCTGGAAGCAAAGGGCTGGACTGCACATTCGGAGAGAGAGCAGAGGGGGTTTGTTGCGGAAGCGAGAGAGATACCCAAGATGTATTGTGGCCAGGCGGATGAATTGATCAACTTTGAAGCGCGCGCTGTCGACAAGGAACCCACCATACTCTCGGTCAGGCTCCGAGTTGATCCGAGTGGAATGTGGTGTCAGAGGATGCAAGAGGTCAGGTACCGTGACCCTCGCCATGAAGTCCCATTCCCGACTCTCGTGGCACCTGAAGGTGCAAAGATTGTCGGGACTTCGGCCGGCGGAGGCATGGCGAGAGAAGAGTCCGCCCGTATCAACACCGAACTTTCAATATCTGATCTGTACTCACACTATATGCACCAGATTGAAGAACAAGGATGGGGCAGACTTAACTCCTGCCAGCAAACCGGAGTGGGTGTCCAAACGTTGTTGTTTGAAGATGAAGATGGGACTGTCTGGGAAGGCCTGTTGATCATTACGCAGTTCACCAACAACAACGAGTGGAAGACGATTACTCTGCGTGTTTCACCTCAGGACGAGGCACCCTTCCCGTATTGACCTGTCTCGTTAAGGCAATACGTGGATGACTAGCACTAACTGCCAAGCGTCGAGTTAAAATAGGGGCACTAATGAAGATATTGCTTGTTGGAGCGTCGGGGACCATAGGGGCCGCAGTAACCGCAGAACTGAGTCAACGGCACGAAGTAATCTCGGCGGGCCGCACTAGCGGCGACGTGCAGATTGATATCACCGACGCGGAGACGATTCGGAACGCCTATCAAGACGTGGGTTCGCTAGACGCGGTGGTCTCGACCACTGGGAGCGTCAAATTTGCACCGTTCGCCGAGATGCACAGCGCTGATTATGAGATCGGCTTGCTCGACAAGTTGATGGGCCAGGTGAATTTGGTGTTGTTCGGTCGCGAGGTGGTGGCGGATGGCGGTTCGTTTACCTTGACCACAGGCATCTTGGATTCCGATCCGATTGTCGCTGGAAGTTCGGCGTCGATGGTCAACGGGGCGATCAATGCCTTCGTCATGGCGGCGGCGATCGAAATGCCGCGAGGACTGCGGATCAATGCTGTCAGCCCTGGTGTGATCGAAGAAGCGATGGCGGACTATGCGCCGTTCTTCCGTGGCTTTGAACCGGTGTCTGCTGCACGGGCGGCGCTCGCCTATGCCAAGAGCGTTGAGGGAGCGCGGACCGGGCAGGTTTTTCGTGTTGTCTAACGAAGGCAGTTGGAGCTGCCGGTTATCCCGCGGAACGCGCGGATCCAAGCGTTGGACACATTCGTAACAGGAACATGCAAAATCAAGTGCTTACGTTGGCGTTAGGCGTAGTGCTGTTGGCACAAGGCCGACCGGCACCGTGGAAGGAGTCAGTCGATGCACTAATGTCTGCCGCCGCACAAGCGAACTCGGATGTTGTCGTGATCTATCAGGATAAGCAGCTGCTGGCCGAATCTTATTTCGGCGGCACGGCCCAGAAGCTGCACGCTATGTCTGTGACTAAGTCGGTTATCGCGTTGGCTGTTGGCGTCGCACTTGCGGAGGGAGCAATTTCTGATCTGGACGATCCCATCCACAAGTACTTTCCGGAGTGGGGTCAAGGACGAAAGAGGGATATCACCGTTCGTCACTTGCTCAACCACACTTCGGGGCTGCAGAACATCCCTGATGCCTCGGTTGAAATCTACCCGGCCCAGGACTTTGTCCAGCTCGCTCTGACCGCTGAGCTTGTCGACGAACCGGGAACAGCGTTTAGTTACAACAACAAAGCGACCAATCTTATTGCGGGAGTGATAGAGCGTGCGACCGGTCAGCCTCTTGATGAATATGTCAATCAGCGGTTATTCGAGAAGATGGGGATTGACGACTTCAATTGGCATAAAGATCGTGCTGGCAATCCGCATGGGATGTCTGGATTGGAAGTTGAAGCTCGGGAACTAGCGAAAATGGGTCAGTTGGTCCTTGATCGCGGTAGTTGGGAGGGACAGCAGTTGGTTCCGGAGTCTTGGATCGACGAGATTACGAAGCAGAGCCAAGAATATCGACCTGACTTTGGGCTGTTGTGGGAACTTGTGAGAAATCGTGAAGGTGAGGTCGTGGGCTACTACGGATCCGGCTGGGGTGGGCAGTATCTCTGTGTGGTTCCGGGTAAGAACATCGTGGCAGTGCGTATGGTCAAGACCGATGGGGATTTTGATGAGAAGGCGGATGAATTCAGGGAGTTCATTCCTCTGCTATTTCAGATTCCTGGATCGTAGTTAGGCTGCTAGAAAATCCCCTCACTGCGAAGAATTCTTTCCAGCTCGCGCCAGGCGTTACCTCGATGGCTAATGCGGCCTTTCTCTTCGGTAGGCATTTCACCAAAGGTACGGTCTTCGCCGTCCATTTGAAAGACCGGATCCCAGCCAAAACCTTCGCTGCCTCGGGCGGGCAACACCAAGGTCCCGTTGCAGGTTCCCTCGGCGTAGATCCGGCGCGTGGCGTCACGGTAGAGAAGGCGGCACCGAGCGGTGGCTTTGGGGTTGCCGGTGGAGATGGCTAGTCGGGCGATTCCAGGCCCGCCGACCGCTTTCAACATCCACTTAACCAGTGGTCCCGGGAAGCGATTCATACCCGCCAGTTCGAGGCTGGTCTCCTCAACAATCAGGGGTCTTTCCAACCGCGCCCACGCAGTACTCGCTTTGGCCAGCAAGACCTTTTCAATATCGAGGGATTGAATTTCCGGCAAGTCGAGGTCGGCAGACATCAGCGGACCACCAAACAGCTTGCGCACTTCGCGGAGCTTTCCTCGATTCGAGGTCACCAATAACGGTGGTTCGTCAGCTTGTTGTCCGCGGCATTGATCGAAGCGTTGTTTGAAGTCGCTAATCAGGCCGTCGGCCTGCTGGCGAAACTCATCGAGAGACCCATTATTGGTGATGACGATGTCGGCGGCGGCTTCGCGAAATAGATCATCTCCCTGCACGGCAAGCCGTGATTCGACTTGGCGCGGGGACATGCCTCGGTTGAGAGCCCGTTGTGCTCTCAGAGTCTCTTCCGCTGAAACCGTAACTACGATGTCGAGATCAGATGCGATCCCCGACTCAACCAGCAGGGTGGCCTCCACCACCGTGACTCCTTCTCTGTCGTGCAGCCAGCGAATGACTTGCTCACGAACCAAGGGGTGGATTGCGGTCTCCAGCTTGACCAGTGCGTTGGCATCGCTAAAGACCCTTTCGGCGAGTTTTTCTCGGTCAACCGAGCCGTCGGGTCTTAAGAATCCAGGGCCGAATAAATTCTCCACTCGGTCAGCGCCGGGTTGGCCTGAACGGTAGAGGTCGGCAACCGTCTTGTCGGCATCGATGACGTGAAATCCGGCCTCATCGAGCCATCCGGCCAGCGTTGATTTACCGCTGGCTAGCCCCCCTGTGAGCCCCACGCGCAGGCGCTTCATGGGGTCTATTGTTGCCGGAACTGATGGGCTGTCAAGGTGTTGCGTAAAAGCATGGCGATGGTCAGGGGGCCAACTCCGCCTGGGACCGGGGTCACCGCGGAGGCGATGGAACGGGCAGCCTCATAGTCGACGTCGCCAACCAAGGTCGAGCCACGCCTGTC
The DNA here is from genome assembly GCA_965248055.1 of Candidatus Multivoradales bacterium. Taxonomy (GTDB): domain Bacteria; phylum Acidobacteriota; class Thermoanaerobaculia; order Multivoradales; family JAHEKO01; genus CBDCXF01. The sequence goes on along the minus strand of CBDFIJ010000004.1, from coordinate 344,052 downwards.
AAAGGAGGCCAGTCGCTTGGCGTTGCCTGGGTACAGCCGTTCCACTTCTGAGCGATCGGTGACGCGGTTGATGCCGACGTCGATGACCACAGCTCCGGGAGCAATATGTTCGGCACCAATCAGCGCCGGGACTCCTACCGCGGCAACCAAGATGTCAGCGTTGCGGCAATGAGCGGCGAGGTCACGGGTGCGCGAGTGAACCACGGTGGCGGTGGCGTTGGCTGCCAGCAGCAGAGCGGCCATCGGCTTGCCGACGATCGCCGACCGACCGACCACCACCGCGTTGGCTCCGGTGAGTGCAATCTTGCTGCGCCGCAGTAGTTCCATGATCCCCGACGGAGTTGCCGGGACGTGGCCTGGCTGCCCCAGCCATAGACGACCGACGTTGGCGGTGGTGAAGCCGTCGACATCCTTGTTGGTCTGGATTAGGTCGAGGAGAGCGCGAGAGTCGAGGTGCTTGGGTAGTGGAAGCTGCACCAAGATGCCGTCGACTTGCGGGTCGTCGTTGGCGTCTTGAATGGCCTGGGCGACTTCGATCTGGCTTGAACTAGACGGCATGCGCAGCACGCGGCTGGTGAGTCCAGCGGCTTGGGCTGCCCGCTCTTTGTTGCGCACGTAGACCTGGGAGGCGGGGTCGTCGCCCACCAGGATCGCCACCAGGCACGGCGGGCGTCCGGATATCGTAGCCACCTCCGCCGCAACTTCCTCGCGGATTTCTGCGGCGATTTTCTTACCATTCAGAATACGTGCGCTCATCGTAGGGTCGCCCTTTGGGTGGTCAGTTATTTGGGGTTGGTTGGATACCGTCGCGTTCAGCGCGATAGAGACAGACCGTCCCAGCGGTCAGATCGGACCAGGTCGACTCGCTGAAACCGGCTTGCTGTAGACGCTGGATCAGGTCGCCGCGCTCAGGGAACAGCAGGACCGAGTCCCTCAGGTAGCTGTAGGCGCGACGTGAAGAAGAAAATCTCCCCAGCCGTGGCAGCAGGTGGCGAAAGTAGGTCAAGTACAGGCCGCGGATCGGCTGCCGTCGTGGCAAGGCAAATTCCAGAGCAACCAGGCGTCCGCCAGGGCGCAAAATCCGGCTAATCTCTCTCAAAGCACGGTCCAGGTCGGCGACGTTGCGCAGTCCGAACGATACCGTCGCAGCGTCAAAGGACTCATCGGCGTAAGGCAGTCGTAGAGCATCCCCGACAATCGGAGCGATTGACCATCTATGTTTGCGGTGTTTATCGGCCGCTCGTCGTACCATCGCCGGGGAGAAGTCGAGCGCTTCGACCTGGTGACCACGCGCGGCTATGGCCGCCGATTGGTCGCCGGTGCCGGCGCACAGATCCAGCACTCGTCGCGGCGCGGTGCCCAGTGCCTCGGCTGCGATCCGACGCCAGCGGTTGTCGAGCCCGCCCGACAGCAAGTGATTCATCAGGTCGTAGCGCGGTGCCACGCGGTCGAACATTCCACGGATCCGCTCCGGACGTTTGTCAGCGCCAGATTGGTCGTTTGGCAACGTTTCGATCACCGGGTGAGTTTACTGTGTCAGCGGATCCTTTCTTTAGCCGATTTGGTGTAACATCCGCGGGACGGTCGGCGGGATTCGGTTTGTGTTGGGTGTTGACACCCACCCGCGATCAAATCTAAGATTCAAGGCTCTTTGCGTCGCGAAGGGCAGGGGGTTCCCCGCTCTGATGACGCTGTTGCGTGGAAAAAGAAAATGTACCGTACCTATAGTCCAAAAGTCGGCGAGATTGAGCGCAAGTGGTATGTAGTGGACGCTGAGGGTCAAACCTTGGGTCGACTTAGTACTGTGTTGGCGAGGGTTCTCACCGGTAAGCACAAGCCGCAATACGCACCGCATGTCGACACCGGCGATTTCGTTGTTGTGTTAAACGCGGAGAAGACTGTTCTCACCGGGCGCAAAGAAGAGAACAAGATCTACTATCGGCATAGTGGTAGGCCGGGAAACTTGAAGAGCGAGACCGCCGGTGAACTGCGGGCACGGCGTCCAGCGTTGCTGGTCGAGCGCGCCGTACAACGGATGTTGCCCAAGAATAGACTCGGGCGGCAGCAGTTCAAGAAACTCAAGGTATACGCAGGGACCGAGCATCCGCACACGGCGCAGCACCCAGAGCCATTGGTGGTTGCTGGTCTGGCTCCGGTGTCAGTGTTCGACGCGGCCACGAATTCGACTCCCAGTTCGGAAGAGGAATAATTAGTGAGTGAAACGCAGCAGTACGGAACCGGTCGACGTAAGACCGCAGTCGCCCGGGTCTTCTTGAGGCCGGGGAGCGGCAATTTTGAGGTCAACGGTCGCACCTTTGAAACTTACTTCCCCAACGAAGTTCTTAAGATGGTGGTCCGCCAACCACTGGAAATGACCGAGACCCTCGACAAGTTTGATATTCACGCGACCGTCAAGGGCGGCGGTTCGGCCGGCCAGGCGGGAGCACTTCGACACGGAATCACCCGTGCCCTTTTGGAGCACGATGTGGAGCTCAGAGAGCGGCTGAAGGCTGCCGGATTTGTGACCCGTGACTCAAGAATGAAAGAGCGCAAGAAGTACGGCCAAAAGGGTGCCCGCGCTCGTTACCAGTTCAGCAAGCGCTAGGAAGCGAAGAGGAAGAACGTGCCAGAAGTCAGCATGCGAGAACTCCTGGAGGCCGGAGCACACTTTGGCCACCAGACCCGCCGTTGGAACCCGAAGATGGGTCGTTTCATCTTTGGCAAAAGCAACGGTATTCATATCCTGGATCTGCAGAAGACGCAGGAAGCATTCAACGACGCCGCAGACTATGTCTACGAATTGGGTCGTCAGGGCGGCAATCTGTTGTTCGTCGGCACCAAGCGCCAGGCGCAGAGTGTGGTGATCGAAGAGGCCCAGGCGTGTGGCCAATACTTTGTTTCCCATCGCTGGCTCGGCGGCATGCTCACTAACTTTGTGACCATTCGCAAGTCGGTGGACAAACTGCATGAGATCGAGGCTCGACTGGAAGATCCCGAAGCCCAGTTGACCAAGAAGGAGCGCGTTCGCGAAGGGCGTCAACAGATGTCGATGTCACGGTCGCTCGACGGGATTCGCAAAATGGACTCGATTCCAGACGCGATCTTCGTTGTCGATCCGCGCAAGGAACATATCGCGGTTGCGGAAGCCCACAAGCTGGGCGTTACGGTGCTCGGTATCGTCGACACCAACTGCAACCCGGACGAGATCGACTATCCGATTCCGGCCAACGACGACGCGATTCGTTCGATTCGTTTGATCACCCGCAGGTTGCGCGAGGCTTATCAGGCTGGCGCTACTGAGGCAGGTCGACTCAATGGTGTTGATGCTGAGGAGGCTCAGGTTCAGGCGGCGCAGGCTGAAGAGGTCGCGGCGGCTCCTGAAACCCCTGAGGCAGTGGCCCCTGAGGCAGTGGCTCCCGAGGCAGTGACTCCCGAGGCAGTGGCTGGCGAAGCAACGGTTGCGGCTGCGGAAGCCGAGCCGGTGGTCGAAGCCGCTGCTTCCGAGGCCGTCGCAGAAGACGCAAACTGACCGAAAATAAAAAAGCCGCACGGGACTAACAAGTCAGGCTGAAAGGTCAGGCTGGCAGCTTTCCCACAGGCGGTAGGACTCTGAACCAGATAGATTTCTAACCAATAGTGGTTCCCGCGCGGAACCGGCTCAAAGCGAGGCCTGACGAACGGCCACGGTACGGGGGATTTAATGGCAATTACAGCTCAGATGGTAAAAGAACTGCGTGACCGCACTGGTGCGCCAATGATGAACTGCAAGGAAGCTCTTGCCGAGACCGGAGGTGATCTCGACAAGGCGGTCGACTACCTGCGCACCAAGGGGATGGCCGCGGCCGAGAAGAAGGCCGGTCGAGCAACCGCCGAAGGTGTTGTCGGAACCTACATCCATGCTGGCGGCAAGATGGGCGTCATGGTCGAGGTCAACTGTGAGACTGATTTCGTTGCCCGCACCGACGACTTCCAGGCTTTGGTCAAAGACATCGCGATGCACATTGCCGCCGCCGATCCGCGCTTCGTGCGCCGTGAACAGGTGACCGAAGAGATCCTGGCTCGGGAACGTGAGATTCATATCCAACAGGCTGTGGAAAGTGGCAAGCCCGAGAACATTGTTGAGCGAATCGTTGATGGCAAGATGGAGAAGTTCTACTCTGAAGCGGTGCTTCTGGAACAGTCCTTCGTCAAAGATCCTGACCACACCGTGCAGGAAATGATCGGCACCATGGTCGGCAAATTGGGCGAGAATATCCAGGTCAGTCGATTTGCCCGGTTTGTTCTTGGCGAAGGGGCATAGAATCAATCCCTGAAATGTCGCAAGATCTTCGTTATCGCAGAGTTCTGCTAAAGCTGTCCGGCGAGGCCCTGATGGGTTCGCAGAACTTTGGTATCGAAGCATCCGTGGTGGCGACGATCGCCGACGAGATCGCCGAAGTGCATGCCCAGGGCGCTGAACTGGCGATTGTGGTCGGCGGTGGCAACATCATTCGTGGTTTGGCTGCCAGTCACCGGGGTATCGATCGGGTTACTGGGGACTACATGGGCATGCTGGGCACGGTGATCAACGCCTTGGCTTTGCAAGATGCCTTGGAGAAGCGCGGTATCGATACCCGGGTGCAAACCGCTCTGGCGATCCACGACGTCGCCGAACCGTTCATTCGCCGGCGAGCGACGCGACATCTGGAAAAGGGTCGTATCGTCATCTTTGCGGCTGGCACTGGGAATCCGTTTTTCACTACCGATAGTGCTGCCGCATTGCGCGCCAACGAGATTCGCGCCGATGTCCTGCTCAAGGGCACGGCGGTGGACGGAATCTATTCTGCCGATCCCAAAACCAACCCAGATGCCATTCGCTTCGACCGGGTCACCTATCGCCAGGCTCTGAACGAAGAGCTCGGGGTTATGGACGCGGCAGCGATCGCTCTGTGTCGCGAAAACGACATGAAGATTGTCGTCTTTCATCTCATGACGCCGGGCAATATTCGGCGTGTGGTGGCGGGTGAAGAGGTTGGTTCCGTGGTTTCTGGTCCTACTTCCGAATAGTCCCCTCGCGATACAATAGAGCTTTGAAGTGTCGGGCTGATCCCGGCGCGGAAGGAATAAGAGTGTTATGGAGCTATTTAGAGAAATTGAGATAGGTATGAAGGCGGCGGTGGACCACCTTCACCAAGAAATGAAAACCCTGCGTACCGGACGAGCGTCTTTGGCACTGCTCGATGGTGTGGTGGTGGATTACTACGGTACCCAGACGCCGTTGAATCAGTTGGCTGGACTGTCGGTTCCAGAAGCGACCTTGATCGTTGCTCAACCCTACGACCCGGCTTCGATCCCCGCTATCGAGCGAGCGATCCAAGGCTCTGACCTGGGTCTCAATCCGTCTAACGATGGAAAACTGGTGCGCATTCCAGTGCCAACCTTGACCGGTGAGCGACGTCAGGAGCTGGTTAAGTTACTGCACGAGATGGCTGAACACTCCCGCAACGGGGTGCGTCATGCTCGTCGTGAAGGCAACGATGACCTCAAGAAGATGGAACACGACAAAGAAATTGGTGAAGACGAAGAGCGTCGTGGCTTTGACGAGATCCAGAAATTGCACGATCACTACATCGGCCTGATTCAACAGGCGACGGAGACCAAAGAAAAGGACATCCTCGAAGGCTAGCGCCGGCGCTGTCCTTGATCGCTAGGGCCAGCGCTGCAGAGTCTCGCCGCCGAGACTCTTAGGCTGCGAAACGGGGTTTGAATCCATGGGCTGGATATACGGTTTCCACCCGATCCGGGAAGCACTGCGATCCAAACCGCAGGCCGTGGTGCGCGTGCGTATCGACCAGAATAAACAGAATCGTCGGCGTCGGACCGTTGAAGAGCTATGTGCGACTCATGGGGTGACCTGCGAGTCGACCGAGACTGCGTGGTTCGACAGCCTGGCTTCTGCCACACACGCGACTACTGGCATCAGCTCGCCCCACAGCCATTCGGTGCACAATGGATTTGCCGCTGAACTCACCGAGGCCGACAACGAACAGGCGGATTCCGGTGCCCGCGACCAAGATCTGGTAGTGCTCGCCGAAGACATCCAAGATCCGCGTAACCTAGGGGCGTTGGTTCGCGTTTGCGAAGCTGCTGGCGTCGCCCGGGTCCTGGTCCGAGACCACGGCTCCACCCAAGCCGACGCGGTGGTGGACAAGACCTCCGCCGGAGCAACGCAGCATCTCCCCGTCGAACGAGTAACCAATTCCGTACGCCAGATCGAAGAACTCCAAGAGCAAGGATTTTGGGTCTATGGTGCCGACGGTGCCGGCCGACCGCCTTGGGAAATGGACCTGACTGGCAAAGTCGCGATCGCTATCGGGGGCGAACAAGACGGCCTGCGTCGCCTCACCAAAGAACGTTGCGACGGCCTGATCGGGTTACCGATGCGAGGCCAGGTCGAATCCCTCAACCTGACCACCGCCGCCTCCGCGATCCTCTACGAAGCAGTGCGCCAGCGGTCCAGAGGGCAATCGCCGTGATCGATGAGACGGTGGACTACCTGAGAAGTGAATTTCGGACCTCGGGTGAACTTAGCTAAGCTACTGGCACTTCGGCGGAGAGAATTGATCAGTTCTTCAAATACAGATACCTGTGCAGATGCTCCTCATTCCGAAGGCTTGACTTGTGTGCTGAAGAAAATTTTCGTCAGAAAAATTGCGGCTAAGCGGAGATTGACATAGATGACTGTGTACAGTTGGTGACGGTCGTGTTAGCTGAGATCGCGTAACAAAGTACTTTCCGCCTCTGATGAGAGACAAATAAGTCGCGCCGAGCGGATCTACGGCATCACCGTCCTGCTATCAGTTGAGCGGTAGACGAAATATCCGGTCTTAAGTTCTGCGGCGGCTTATAGATCTTTCCAATTGCTCTGAATAACACAGATGGGAATCGGAGCGATAAACCGGTACCCGCTTTGAGAGCTAAAGGAGTTGATGTTGATGGTCTGTCCAGGGAACCGGCAGGCATCTGGCTGCAGGACCTTGAGCTCGTTAATGATTCGCACTTCCCGTTCGCCAAGCTCCCCGACCGCTTCGCCGGTGTCATCCCCGTTGGAGCTAGAGGAGGCACCCTGGTCAATATAGGGCTGGGTGAGGAAATCACTGAACGTAGTAAAGCGCTCATCTTCGCCGAGAAAATCGGCGTTATTGGATTGCACTACGAAGGCCCGGCTGACCCCGCCGCGACGGCACACTCCGTCGATTCCACTCAGGTCCTCTTGCGGAATGAAGGTGCTGAAAATGGTAACACCGGCAAGGGAAAACGAATGGGAGATTACCCGTTCAGTTTCCTCCAAGGTCAGGTACCAGCCACCATATTCGGTGGTTGGATGGCTGACCAAATCAATATGGTCGAGTGCTGCGTCGTCCGGAAAAATCTCCTGGTAGTCCGCGCGTCCTAGTGGTAGGAAGGCGTTGGGGCCAGAAAAATCAATACGCCTCGCTTCTCGGACGGTCCCATCGATTGTGAACTGGTCAAGCAGAAAATAGAAACGACCCGGCTCGGTTTGCTCCTGCCACAAGTCTTCGCGGTCGCCGGTACCGAATGCGAGTGCATATTGCCCTTCTGCGGGTACGAAAACGACGCCCGGTCGGAAGAAAATCTGTTCTTCACCGGCGTCAAATAGTGGAAACGGTTGCCATTCCGCAGCCGTGACTCTGCGAGCGCCACTCGGTTGATCTGCAAGAATCTGCGGTGCTCGTAGGTCGATCTTGTAGACCAAGCCCGCGTCGGTTCCGAAGTAGGCAGTGTCGATGAAGCCATCTTGATCCAAGTCCAGAGCGGCGATTGAAGAGGGCACAGCCCCAAGAACCTGCTGTTTGTAGATTGCCCGTCCGGTTTCGATGTCGACCATGTAAACAAAGTTACCGCCGGTATTGAAACGAAGACCCTTGTTGGCGGCATCCATGCCACCACCGAAGATTGCCACCGAGCGAGCGACCGTCACTCCTTGGTCAACCACCCTGATCAGACCGAGCGATGGTACCGACCAAGTCGCGGCCAGATCCGGAGAGCCGTTCTGGTCATCGTCGCACTGTTCGTCGACCAATCCGGCGCTGCAGTCAAACGAGTCTCGAAACTCCCACAGAGCGAGCGGAAATATTGTGTCGGCGAAGGCCGACGAATCACGTGAGCAATTGGTGTCGGAGCAAGACGGCACGTATCCGGAGTTGGGTACCGGTAATACGCTAAGTCCGGCGCAATCTTGAAGTCGATCCGGTTGGGTGATATCGAGCGCGAACAACCCGGTACCACCTTCGCGCACGCCGGCGACAGCAACCGTTCGCCACTCGGGGCCGACTCCGTCACCGAACTTGGCGTCGATGAACACGGATCCGGTTCGAATTGGTCCGTCAACGGTGTAGTCGTGTGCGAATTGCTTCGATTGTCGCACCAGCTTTTCTCGGGCTGTCTTTGGCACAAAGGAGAACAGCTCGTGGCCTGTTCCGGTGTCGTAGGTTCCCTCAATCAGGTCTGGGTTGGTCGAACTGCAGGTACCCCGCATGATGCCGGCGTCGAAGGCGTGCAACTGCCCGTCATTGGATGCAGCGAGAAGCATTCTTCTGCGATTGCGATGTTGCTCTGCAAAACAGCGGTAGCCGGCTGGGGATGTCGAGCAAAAGTCTGGAGAGGGGTCAACGCCTGATCCGAATAGATCACGGGAGAAATAGATCTGATCGTTGGGCGCAGTAACCAACACCGGGTCAGAGTGGAAAATGTCTCCGAGCAGGTAATTCATGGTCAGCGTCGGGTCATCTGGGTCGGGCGTGGTTTTGATTTGATGGAAGAAATCTAACGCGTCGGCGCCCTTCTGACGCTTTTCCACCGTCGCCGAGCATTCAGCTGATGATTGGTCGCTGTTACAAAGTCCTAGGTCTTTGAGCAGCAGATCCCATTCGGTGTCATTGGCAGGTCGATCAAAAAGATCCCTCTGACTGATGGCAGTGCCCGCGATTGGTTTGGACCAGTAGACGCGTCGCTGGTTGGCTCCGGAACCGAGATTGTAGTTGCCGTTCGCCGCATTGGGGCTTGCCTGCAACAACAGTTGCTCGCCGGCATCCCACAGGCGGCAGCTCGCATCGTTGGTGGCAGTGCAGATCCGGTCACGATCAGGAACCAGCTGGGGCCCTCCTTCAAGGTCCTTAGAGATCAAAGGAATCGGTTTGAGGTAAGCGTCGAGTCTGCCCGGCCAGATCGCAGTTCCGGTGGTCGGTTCAAAGCTGGCGACGAAAGTAGTGTCTGCAACGCTCACTTGCGATTGCGGCGAAGAAGCACTGGTGAAGGTACGGCGACCTGATTTGACACTCAGCACGATCTGCCGAAGTGAGGCAACCAGGGAGTCCTCGTCTTCTGGAAAGAGCACTCCTGGACCATCTTCGAGGCCGTCTCCGTTGTGGTCGGTGGGACCGGTTCCGCCGTTGTTGGCGATGCAGCTGAGAAAATTGTCTGGTGAGTCTTGTACTCCAAACCCCACCACAAATGTCCGTACGTCGTCTTTTGTTCGCAAGCGAGTTGCCACTGTGCAGGGGTTCCAGTCGCCTTCCTGATCCTGGGTGCCGGTAGCTGGGTTGTTGTCGGTGTCGTCGAAACAGGTCTCGTCACCGTCTGTGAGAATCAACAGGGTGATCGGCCGACAGGCTAGGTTCTGGTCTCCATCTGCGCTGTCAGCGGTTACAAACCATTGTTCAATCCAACTGCCAAAATCATCCATCGAGTTGCCGATGGGAGTAGCCCCGAATCCGAACAAGGGCGGTGTGTCTTGATACTGCGGGAGCAAGCTTAAGTGACCGGTTGTACCAACTGGTTTCAGGGTGTCGGGGTGATTTTTGAAGTAAGGCGCAATACGGAAGTCGGGAATTGACGCTCCGGTGGCGAGATTGGGTGCCAGCCGGGCGAGGATCAGATCACGATTAGTGGTCGGCCAGACAGATTCATCTTGCCAGTCGAGCGGGATCACATCGCCACGGTTGAATATATCTGGTCGATTCGCTGGGTCCTGGATCGAAGGGTAGATCAAAGATGCCCCGACTGCGGAATCCGAAGCCAAGTCGGTATTGGGCTCCCAACCGGCGCAAGTGTTGGTTGCGGTCGAGTCCAAAGCGCCAAAAAAGCCTCCCGGGTTGCCTTGATTGTCAACATGGCTGTCTATCTCCCAGTCGATAAAACCTGTCGCTCCGTCAAGGGGCCTTCCGGTTTCGTCCTCCGAGAACATTGGCTCAAACTCCAGTTCCGCAGTTTCCTGGGAGACGATTGCAGTGCAAGAGGAATTTACTTCCTGCAGCATGACATCAACTTGAATGCCTGGATCACCGAGAGTACCTGCACGGAGTCCCCACAAAACGCGATATCTTGTCGACTGATATCGAATCCACTGAGCGGACTGCCATGTAGTACTCGACGGTGTAGGGTTGTCCCCCAATACCGGATAGGTCATGACCTCACCTTTGCTTTCGGCGTTGGCGAGATCGCGTACCGAGTTACAACTCCCCAGCGTCGTGTTGCTGTCAAAGTCGCACGAGGTGTCGCTATCCGAGTCGTCGTAACAAGGGTCGCCAAAGACCTTGGCGTCCCCGGGAAGAGGGAACGGTACACGATTTGCCCAGGCGGGAGCGGATGTCGGAGTGTAGAGCCAGTGCTTTCGGTAGATCCGGTGAGCATCGCGGTTGTAAGTGGCAAACCCCCAGCGAACCCCATTGAGATCTTCATCCAGCAAGGTGCGGTAGAGAGCGGATTTCGCTTGGTATAGCTTGGAGCCAGGATCGTCTCCGGTAGCCGCGGCGAAGCCATCCGTGCCTGGAGCCCAGTTCATTGACCCAGAAACGTCGAAAATGACAAAGATGTATGGATCGTCTGTGGTCTCGCGAAATAGATCCCGGTCGTCAGCGAATGCTGGCCACAAACCAGCGGCGGCCAACGTCATGATCGCCGAACCCAGAATCTTGCGCTTAATAGACAATCTCATGGTCTCCTAATCGAACCATTGCATCGCGGGAACTAGCGGCGGATGGCCTAGCCGGCTGCACACCAATCATCACCGACAAGGATTGACTGGCGAGTACCTCACCATTGACCGCGCCCACTCTGGTGGCGGTTGAATTCAATACCTGGGTAACTCTGACGAAGGGGTCTTCAGGGTTGACCTGGCAGTAGTTGCACGGTGAGTTGGCGATCGGCACTAGTGGAGTGACCTCGATCCGTTGGTCAATCGCAACCCTGCCGGGTCGATCTCGACCTGGCTCCCTAAACTCAAGCTGCATCGGACGTACGTCGGTGGACACAATGTACTTGGCGACCGCAATATGAATCCCGCTTTCGGCAGCGTACTGGACTCTTTGGGCCGACCGCTCGTTGTTGGCGATCCTCTTTTCGTTCTGAGTGACCTGGACAAACGCGATCGCAATGATTGTGAGAAGCAGCAGTACCAACATGACCCCAATGTAGGCAAAACCGAAGGTGCGGGAAGGCGTTCTCATAGGTTGCGCGGCTCGACCACGGTTCGCACCAACTGTCGGCGAAAGTGCCTTTCAAATTCACTGTTCCAATACCGTAGCCCTGGGTCCGAGTAAATGGCGTTTTCGATCTGAGTGACCTGGGGTGCGAAATAGCCGGGGTCCGGTCTGTCACTGCGAACCAGAGCTGAAATTCTCAGGGCGATCAGTTTGGGTTGTGGTGGCGCTGGCGTGACTGGATCGTCGTCCCACGGAGGACCCCAAGGTTGAGCTGGATCGGTCGGGTCGTCAGACGGGCCATTGAATAACCAGTCGTCATTATCGCCAGTGGTTGATTCGTTGATTTCTTGGTCGTCTATGGTGATCTGCCCATCGTTATTGCGGTCAATGGGAGGAGGACCGAGAATCGATAGGAACCCAAGGGCGACTTGAAAAGCAGATATGTCATCAACGACATCTTGTGTAGCGCTCGAAATGTCACCCATCGGAGCTTCGCTTCCAGGCAACACGCGCATCACGGCCAGTTTGTGACGCACCTCCGAACTGGTATCTCCGGCGACGCTGTAGCTCTCCCGAACAAAGAAACGGTGTTCCTCAACAACACCGACCAGAGAAACGCTGCGGAGAGCGGCCGGTAGCCCAGGTGTGTTGGCGTTGTATAGCGAACGGTAGCCGTCTAGCTCCATCGAGCCGCTTTGGATATTGAACCGCAGTCTTACCTCCTGTGGCCCGCCACTGTCGTCCTCCGCTGTAACCTCAACGTTGGTCAGCTGAACGACTGCGTGAATGTTGTCTTCATCGGAGGAAACCAGCAGCAGTGGTACGGTTTGCCCGCCCTCAACAGCACTTAGTAGCTTTTCCAAGTCTTGCGCCAATCCCGCCGGGTTGACTGAGCGAACCAAGAGAGCCCCTTGCGCCGCCGTATCAGGAGTGGCGGGCACCCCAGATTGATCCATTAGGGTAAAGGATGAACCAATCGCGAGTTGGTACATGGTGCCGTTCATGACGCCCCGCACCGTCAAAATGTCGCTGCCGTAGATGGCGGTGGGCGATGCCGGCCATCCGATTAGAACTTCGGTAGAAGTGCCCGCGAATCCTACGTTGTCTCGAACCTCAAGTGCCGAGCTAGAGACGACGTTGGGTGTGCCAGCTGGATCAGGGATCAGGCGACCGTTCAGGCCTCCTCGTCCGGCCATGCGGACGAGTCGGGAAACCTCATGCATCGCGATTCGCCCCGACTGCTGCGACTCCGCCAGGGATATGTGCGAGCGAGCTAGTTCGTTGGTGGATGCGAAGGCAGTAAGTACTACGGTCAGCAACCCCACCGAGAGAATCAAGCTGATGACCAACTCAATGAGACTGAAGCCGGCCTGGGGGAGCACTTCTAAAGGTCGTCGGTTCATTCTTAGAAGCCGATGAATAACCTTACTTCCAGATCCCTAGAGCTTCCCAGAGGTCCGCTGGTGCGCACATTATCGACCAGTACATCCAGCATTCGCAGGTGGACAAGATTGGGTGAGGAACCAGCCAGGAGGGGGCTATCGAGTATCCCGTCATTGTCATCGTCGCCAATGCCGGAAATCTGATCAACCACACCGTTACCTGAGACGTCCTGCACCGTTCCGAGAGAGTACAATCCGACCCGCGTTTCCCGAGCGTAGCGTTGTAGACCGGCTCCACCCCAGTGCTCATCCCCAATGGCACGCGTTCCTATGCCCAGGGATTCGGTGCTCAAGGATTCGACTCCATTTTGCAATTGCATCGTCCAGTGCGACGCTCCGAACGCTAGCTTTGACTCCAATTCCGACCGCGCATAATTTGACACCGCCGCGAGTTCACGTGCCTGAAGATTGTCGCGGATACCACCAAAGAAAAGCGGCAAGATTCCTAGCAGTGCGACCAATGCCACGAGTTGCGCGATCAGCACTTCGATCAAACTAACACCGCTTTGGGGTTGGGTATCTACGAGTTCCATCGCCATGCTTGGCCACCTTCACGACGCCCATACCAGTGCGTCCCTTCCTCGTTGGCAGGTCGAGTGACATCGTATTTCCGAAGACTCACGCGGGCGGTTCCCAATGGAGCGATCCTGACCTCCAAGAAATTCTCTTGTCCATCAGATAGTCGGACCGCTCCTGTGGTAGACACTGTGCCGTTGGCACCAAAAACCGTTTTCCTACCGTTTAGTTGTGGTTCGAATCCCTCGATCAGAAATTCCCCGGTAGGGGCTCCCAGGCCGATAACACCGTTGAGGCGCAAGCGCATCACTTGGTAGTCAACGGTTCCTTTTGGCTTAGTCGAGTCGGGGTCGAAAATGTCGTTCCTGTTGACATCTACATAAGACATCAAAGTGCCGGTAACCGGGTTGACTACCAGAACTACAGGCGAATGTATTTTGATCGCTGTCGACCGTGACAGTCGAGCACCGGCACCAACTTCACGGGCGACACCAAAAAACTTGGCCCGCTCGAATTGCTGGTGAAGCGATGGAATAAGGGCGGTTAGCGCGACCGAGAAAACCGCGAGAGTGACAAGTAACTCCAATAGCGAGAACCCAGCGCACTTCAAAAGCGCGACTCGACGGCAGCAAAGATTGTATTGATACTGCACGGTCCTCCTAAGACGAAACCCGGTACCCTCCAACCGACCTTGCGAAGGAATGTTATGGATTAGTGCTCCAAAAGCTATGTGACTAAATACACTAGCGCTATTGATCGTCTGTCTGGCCAGTCCCAGGACCAGTAGGCTCGCGATTTAGTCTCACCCTTGCGACGCAGGTTGCTACTATTCCCGAAGGTAGGACGGTAGCCGGCATAGCTCAGGGGCTAGAGCAGCTGACTTGTAATCAGCAGGTCCTCGGTTCGAATCCGAGTGCCGGCTCCACATTCTAAAAGACTTACGGAAAAATACATCACGATCTGCATTTGAGAAGTAACCATTGAGTAACCACTTCACATGGACTTCCATCGTACTCAGGCGTACTGTAAAGAACGTCCTTCGTCGCTCCCCGGTCTGCGAAGAAACCAGATTCAGGCTGCCGGTTTCTCTCCTCGCAGCACGATTTCCCAACGATGCAACTCCTCGGCTACCGGGTTTATCTGCGATGTAACGAGGTCCACCAAACAGGATTTCCCCTTTTCCGACTGCCGGATGAGACGGTAGAGAAGCGAGAATCGAGCGGTTCGAAGTCCTGATTCTCTGTGATACGCAATAGGCGGGATGAAGACAAGCTTCTGGATAATCTGGCGACGGCTCAGATCGCTGTTTTTCCAGGTTCGCACCGGGTTTTGCAGAATGGCTCTGCCACTGGTGAGGAGTGGTTCAAGAGTGTATTGCGCTTCATCGCTTCTTGCTGTTGCCAGCCGATCGAGTTCGGCTTGCAGGGTCTCGATCCGTTCTTCATAGATCTGTCGGACAGCAGGCGTTGAGGCGTTCTCCAGTGCTTCGAGACACGTATCTATTTTTTTCTGGATGGTCACTTTTTCTTTTCGCTGACCGGTTCGGTTGATGTCCCGCAAGGTCTGTTTGTTCTGGAAGGCATCGGTCAAAACGGTTTCAAGGAGTTTTACAGAGCCTGCAGAAGGCACGGCCTGCTGCAATCGATCAAGAAACTGATCCTCCATCTTCTCTTTCCGTATGGTGAAACACCCGGGATTCGGGCACCCGTAGTAGGCGTATCGTTTGCTTCGTCCTTTGGCCCAATAGGAAGAAACCTGCCGATCACATCGAGTGCATCGCAGGAATCCTCGCAGGGGAAATTCTTCCCTTTTCTTGAGACACTTCACTCCCTTCGTTTTCTTCCGGTGATCGAGTCTGCTGAGAATCCTTCGATGGGTTTCTTCGCTAATAAGCGCCTTATGAATTCCCTTCACCCGCAGATTCCATTTGGTGCAAACACACCAGCCGGAATAGATCTCATTGCTGAGCAATCGCCGTATGGTTTCTGCCGGGACTGACCGGTGTGTTGACGAGTGCCGTGAGCACCCTTGTTGTTGAAGAAAGCGTCCGACACTTCGCTGCGTGGGCAGTTCTCCAGAAGCATATTTTTCCAAAGCCTCCGTCACGGCATCAGATACCGGTGCATCTGGAACAAGAATCTTCTGTCCTCGTTGCTTCCCATACCGATATCCGAGTGGAGGACCGAAGACCCAGTACCCGGCTTGAAGGCGTGCCTTCATCCGACGAATGACCTGCCGTCGGTTCTGCTTGCGCTCGAGTTCTGCCGTCGCCGCAATGACCGTTTCTACAAATGCCCCTTCTGGAGAATCATCAAACCGGAACGTGGGGCAGAGGGGATAGGCGTTTCTCACCGCCAGTTCCTGACGCAGTTTTAGGTGGAACACCGTGTCGCGGGCAAATCTCTTAATGTCATCAAAGACAACGGCGTATTTCTTCTCTTCCTGTTCTTCGAGGAATGCAAGGAGCTGACAGATCCCAGGACGTTTCCAGAAATCACCTCCTCCCGAAGCATCATCGGTAAAAACACGAGTAACGGTGAGTCCCTGTTCCCGAGCGTATTGCCGGCAAGTGGTTTCTTGAGAACTGAGTCCATGTCCTTCACGAACTTGTTTCTGGCTGGAAACCCGGCAGTAGAGAACAGCACATGGCATCAATGAGAAGGAAACAGGAAGACAGAAAAGAGAGATCGGGAAACGGATGTGCGGTCACTGTAATCCTCCTCTCTCTTGAAGATCAAGCAGATCATCGGCAAGAGCGTACAGGGTCACCAGCATCTGCTGGATATCGTCATCGGAGAGATCCGCTTCTGAACCAAGGGTTTGCCGTGCTTCGGAGACAGTTACTGCCATTGACGGGAACGGAGAGGAGAAGAAACAGTATCTTCCATTCTCAGTTCTGACGGCATCGTGTCCAGGTTCTCAGTTGCCGATCGTGAAGCCGGAGCGCCGGTATCTGTCTCTCATTCTCGTCACCGGAATCAGAATCCGGACAGCAGGAAGAGGCAGCATGGCCGCCGGTGTGTGTGCATGTGAGCGGTGTGTGCTCGGGATGCCGCGCTGCGGCACCGAGGAGCAAGATTGCAATTGGGCGGCCGAGCAGAGCTCTGCTCAATTGCATCAGCAGCCTTGCCACTGCCGGGCTGCCTATCTTGTCCAGCCAGGGGCCGGGGAGCTCACAAGGAGGGTATCCCTTGAACCCCCCCCGAATGTGTGATAGACGGTGACGACCTCGCAGAGCGAGGTTCGGATACCGCGAGAAGAGCGGTGAAAGGGCGATGTGGATAGGGGGGTGGCGAGAGCAGAGGTTTGGGACCATGAAAAAGGGTGACCCTAAGGTCGCCTCTTAGATTCACAGCTCGTGAAAACAGTTTTCTATTGCTGTTTCGCTCGCACATCGTCAATGCGGAAGATTACCCCCTGGGCTTTCGTGGTTGACGACTTGAATCGAATCGTCACCCTGTTTGACTGGTCCTTGACGTTACTCCGCCACGGCCCCAGATCCACCAGCTGGCGTGCGAAGTTGTTTCCGAGGATAGGCCCGCTCTGGGCGAAAACGTTGAATACCATCTGCTCACCAGGCATCGTGGAGTGGTCGGGGTCATCGACGGTGACCCACAACCTGTCGGTCTGCAGGTTCTGGCTGTGAACTTCGTCTATCCGGATCCAAAACACCAACGTCGTAGAGCTGGTCGGGTTGCCGTCATCAGGTACATCCACCTTTTGGGCTAGGATCGCGGTCGAATCTCCCGCACCTGCTGTACCGAAGCCGGCGTAGTAGCTTCCCCCAGGAGTGTGCTGATTCCCAGAGTAGATCGCTACCGCGTCGCAGTGGGTCCAGTCGGAAGCAAGCTCGGCATATTGGTCCTCAAACCCTCCATTGAGAACAAAATCGTCTGCTGGAGCCGTTCCGCTTGGATCAGCTGGCGTGCAGTCGGCGGGTGGTGGTGTCGAGCCTGGGAGCCGGAGCCACCCAAGAATCTCATAAGGAGTGCTATTCCCCCTCGGTGGCATGTACCACTTCCCATCGGCTTTTTGCTCAATGCTAAGTCTAGCGACACCATCAAACGACCAGTTCTGCTCAATAATGTGGACAAGCATTGAGTCCCGGTCAAAACCGCTCACAATTGCAGCGTGACCGATTTCCGTCCCTGGCCGGCCAAAATCTAAGATGTCACCCTTTCTGGGAGGCGTTCCAGCATCTCCATTCTTGTATGCTTCAAGGCCAAATTCGCTTGCCTTTCCAAAATAGTCGCCACCATTAGCAATCCAGCCTTCGGTACCAGAAACTCCAAGAGCCTCGGCGTAGTAACGGTCGATGAATTCCACGCATTGATATTGGTTGCCATACGTCCCTCGACCGCCACACGACACCGGCGAAGGTATGACTTCGTTGGAATAGGCAGCCACACCATCGAGGCGAGCCATTTCTTCATGGCACTCAGGTGTTTCACCGCTGGCTAAGACCGGAACGGTTGAAAGAATCATGACGATTATTGCCTGACGATTTCCGTTCATTTGCTTCTCCTCTTATTCCGCTACTAAGGTTCTCGAGATTTCGACCAGAATCCGATGTAATTCGTGATCTCCAAACTCATCGTATAGATCTGGGTTGGGGTCTTGAGACAGGTTTACCGTAAAGGCGATTTCTCTGCTTCTATCCAAAATAAACGTTGAAGGGTAGGGTCCGAAACGCTCGTCACTCACATGATTGGCGGGGTCAACGGTCAGGAGTTCATTCCCATTCGCGAGTACCTCTGTTCCGTGGTGTCTGGCGAGGAAATCTAATTTCGGATTAATCTCGATAATCGTCTCAGCTTCCGTTGAGTGCATTGACAACACGAAAAAATAAGGCGATACGCTATCGACCGCATCGGATATATTCACCTTTGTTTGATTGACATGGCTACCTTCGGTAATCACGAGAGGAAAGTCGAAATCTAAGACCGGAGGATAAAAAAAACTGAACCTATCTCCTTCTAACGGAATCCAGTTCTTTTCAACCAAATTCAACTTGGCCGGCACCGGTCCCGAGTACGTCCTTCCTTTCCTTCCAGGGCGATACTCACGAACATGGAAAGTCAGATCGACAGTGGCATGTATGTCATCTTCAGGGACGAAGAACGAGATCTCGTAGATGATCTCGTCACCCTTCAATACCTCGATCGGGCTATTGGGCTCGATATGGGTGATGTAGGACTGACCCTCCGAGCTGACCCACGGATGAGTACGACCAAGATCTCGTGTGGCCGTGCATGTAATCGTCTCGGTCATCTCGTGGCCGAGAACCGGCTCTAGTTCCAATTTCCTCGGCTCACACTCCATGGCCGGCTTTGCGCTCAACACTCCTGAGAACAAGGTGAGGATGAGTCCGCCGACGACAGTCGCGAGTTTTGTCATGTTTGATTCTCCATGAAAACAGGTCTGGAATTGGTTACTTTGCGGCATCGGTAATCTCCGTAGACGGCATCGTAGGATATCTTGTGGTGTATTGTCAATGCAGTGTCGAAACAGATATGCATCATAGCGGTAGGATAAACTCCGCCATATGAGTGATGAGCACACAGACACAGACCAAGAGCCGGTCGAAGAGTTGTTCCCGGGACTCAGCGAAAAGGAGCTGCAGCTATTGGCGCTTCTTCTGTTTGATGATCTTTCGCAGGCAGAGTTGGCAAGGCGACTGGAAGCTGCTGGTCAGACCGGCGATGATCCAAGAGGGGTCAGCCAAGCCACCGTGTCTCGCATGGTCTCCAAGCTGGTGGATCGGTTTGGTCTCCAGAAGCGTTGGACAGGAGAGTTTTCAGAAAAGCACGAGGAGAAGCTCAGAGAGATCTGCGATGGAGTCCTGCGCCATCGAGAGCGTGAGATCTCTTTGGTCGACAAGCTGAAGGAATTGCAGGAGCCCAAATCAAGACATCCAGGTCCTCTTCGAGCCGTTCATATTGCTCCTGTGGATGGAGGGGGGAAGAAGGATACGGCATTCAAAGCGGCTGAAGTAGTCGCTGGGCTGATGAGAAACCAGCCTCAGGTCGTCGGAGTCACTTGGGGCGAGACACCACAGTACCTCGCTGCACGCCTCGCGCAGCTGACAGATCGGAAACCTTCAAATCCGCCAATTGTCTTTCCTGCGGCTGGAGAAGTCATTTTCCGTGGTCGCCCAAGAGATATCGGCCAAAGCGCCTCGGTTATTGCTAAGCGCCTTGCTCTCATCTGGGGGAGTGACTCTCCACCCAGTCTTGCGGCTGTACCCGCTTTCCTGGACTTTGCAGGAGACATGGACAGAACTCTCGAAGGGTGCGATAAGCCTCTTGATCGCTTTGAAGTCATGAGCCTATTGCGGAGTTTTTACCAAGAGGGTCACGGTTATCGACGCGTCTTTGGATCAGACAAGAACGATCCCGACGCTCTGATTCATCAAGCCGAGGGTTTGATTTGTGGCATGGGGGCTCTTGGTGATAATCCCACGCCAACGTTGCGAGCACGATTAACACGCCGGCAACAGCGAGATCTCTCTCGGTACATTGCGGGGGACGTCGGTGGCGTGATTCTTTCCCATCCATCCATATCCGACAGCGAGTTCGATGAATGGATTAAGCCATTGAACAAGGCCTGCTTGGGAATCCGCTACCGTTATTTTAGGAGCATCGCACTAAATGAACGGATGGGAGTCGTTGCCGTTGCCAATGGCAAGCTCAAAGCGAAGGTTGCTCTTACGGCTGTGAAGAAATGCTGCGTGACCCACCTTGTGATTGACCAGGATCTCGCCGACGAACTGGAACGCCTGCTCGACAAAAATCCGTAGGGTCCCAAGACACACGGCAAGCCGTACCCGGATTCAGTATCCGTTTGCCGTACCCGGATTCAGTATCCGTTTGCCGTACCCGTCATTCGGGCAGAGGAAGCGGGTAGAGTCAACGGGTACGCAAGGAATCCTCATACTCCTGGAAACAAAGAACTTCCAAGTACTCCAGAGCTTCTTCAGTATCTTCTGGATGTGCACCAGAGACAGACTCCATACAGATGACAGGAAAAAGAAGCGGTAGGAAGAGTCGGTGAAGACCTGTCAGCCGTGGAAGACCTGTCAGCCGTGGCTGATGGTTGGTGGCGGGGAGGCTGGTGGAATTCCTTCTTCTGTCACTTGACTCGCTGAGCACAACAAAGCATTCGTGCAAAGTTGGAGTTCTCCCGACTGCAAAGATCGGGAGGACGGAAACTCCTTGCACAATGGCAGGTTGTGCCAGCGGAGAGAGAGTTTTCTTGCCTCGATCTCATTTCTCTCAAGCCTGGCTTCATCCTCACCGCTGACCCAGAGCACTGAGCAGTTCATCACCCACCAGATCGACTGCCCGTCGTACCGGATCATTCGCTAAGTGGGCATACCGGGCTGTGGTTGACGCCTGCTTGTGCCCGAGCATTTTCCCGAGGAGAGGAAGTGATAGCCCGGCACCAGCCCCGAAGCTGGCGTAGGTATGTCGCAAATCATGAAGTCGGACATCTGCCAGATTCGCTCGCTTCCGGATACGCCCCCAGGGCTTCGAGAGATTGACCAGATGCTGACCTTCTCTGGCTCCCGCAATGACATACGGATTTCCTTCAATGCATTCCATTTTCTCCAGAACCGAGAAAACGCCGTCACTGACCACGACCGTTCGTTTCCCGACCTTACTGTCGGGCAGATGGAAACACCTACTCACTTCATCGATATCGTCCCACCGCAGTCGGAGGATTTCATTGAGACGACAGCCAGTGAGAAGCAGGAGACGCAGGGCGGAGACAACACCAGGAAGCTCGGTGGCTTCCCGTTCCACTTCATCCAGCACGGCACCCAATCGTTTGAGTTCCTCCACGCTGAGAAATCGTTCCCGCTTTTCTTCCGTATATTTCTGGATATGCCGGCACGGATTTGTACTGTCCTGACGCCAACCCCAAACCTCTGCCAAGTGAAGAGATTTTGAGAGAAGGGCAAGTGTTCTGTTGGCCGCATAGGGCGTGTCCTTCATGCCCGTATGCAGACGATCAATATCTTCGCGAGTAATAGCTGAGACCTTCCGCCTTCCAAGACGAGGAAGAATGTGCTTCTCCCACATTCGCCGATCATCCCGCACACTGCTCGCTTTCTTCTTCGGCGCATGATCCGTCAAATATCGATCTGCCAAATCCTTCATGGTTGGAGACTTCAGGAGGATCTGCCGTTCTTTGCTCGGATCTTTCCCGTCCGATACGTCGCCGAGTACTTTGCGGGCTTTCTTACGAGCTTCATCCAGCGTCAGAACCCCGTACTTGCCCAGCACCATGATCCGTTTGCGACCTTGGACCCGGTATGAGACCACAAACGATTTCTTCCCGCTTCGGTAAATCCGGATACCGAACCCAGGAAGAGATGAGTCCCATCGGTAGTCCGGTGTGTTTGTCTTCAACGAAGCAGACGAAGCAGACGAAGCAGAAGATGGCGAATACGACATCGCATCAATAGCTCGCGTGGTGAGTTTCACGGACGGAGTCCTCCTTCTTTGGTTCTGCGTTCGTCAGTGGAATGCGGTGTCAGCTGGTCGAGCTTTTCTGAGAGAAGTAACCAGGAAGTAACCAGCAGAACCATCTTCATGGCGAAGCATATCGTACTGTACTCTCGTGCGGATAGTCGATAAGAGCTTTATTTTATGAGAGTTATTGTCCTACAGCGAAACAGATCGAAACATCAGGGATACATGGAGACCTGACTTGTAATCAGCAGGTCCTCGGTTCGAATCCGAGTGCCGGCTCCACATTTTAAAAGACTTATAAAAAAGCCAAAAACCCCAAGATTGTTTCAGTAATCACGGGGTAATCACGGATTGGAGTTTCGTGGGGTCTCACTGTGAATGTTCACAGGTCGCCGATTCTTCCGCAGCCTTGTGATGGCGGGGTTTTCGCGGCACGTCGGAGCGGAATCGGCGACCGCGCCGACACTGCGTGCGTCTTGTTTCTTCCTTTTGATTCTGGGGTGCTAAGGGAGAAGGCCGAGGACTAGTAGGAGGTGTGGCCCCATGTCTGGAACAATTGGAACGAATCGTGGTGCGTTATTATTGACATGTGGAGAACGCTGTAGCGCAGTATCCGAGGTCGCTTGTCCTGTTGCACTGTTCCTTGACAGATGCGCGCCTTCTGGTAACGTCACAGCAGCAGTGTCCTTTATTGAGGACAATTTAGTAACAACAGACAAGGAGATGGGTATGAGAATTGTTAACGAACCACGTAGTGGGAAGATTCAGTACTAGAGGTCCTGTTCCTTCCTACAAAGTTCTTTCTGGGACGGTCATTTCCCTATCTGCCAACGTAGCTGAGACACTTGGCCCCCTGATAATTAGAGGGCGGAAGGAGGTTTCAGTATGTTTCAGAATCAGCCCATATTGCCCGTCTCGCCGAAGGCGACCGAGGAGCGTAGCGACGAGGGAGCCGGAGGGGAGACGGCGCAGTTGCCCTCGACCCCCGAATCGGTACCCGACCCTGAGATCGAGGCTCGACCCGCCAGACGGCGGTTTACGGCAAAGTACAAGCTGGCGATCTTGGAGCAGGCCGACGCTTGCTCCAGCCGAGAGGAGGTCGGGTCCCTGTTGCGCCGGGAGGGTCTCTACTCATCTCATCTATCTAACTGGCGCCTAGCTCGGCGACGGGGATCGCTTGCCGCGCTCGGCAAGAGGCGCGGACGCAAACCCAAAAGGCACCCGTTGGAAAGCAAGGTTGCTCGACTAGAGCGGGAGAAGACTCGGCTTGAGAACGAATTGCACAGGGCACAGCTGATCATCGATGTGCAAAGAAAAGTAGCCGGGCTGCTGGGTATCCCCTCAGAGGGCGAGAAGAACTCGTGAAAGCGGCCAGGACGCTGGCTCCGTGGGTCGGTATCGCACCGGCCTGCCGGAGCCTGAGCGTCAGTCGTGCAACGTTCTATCGTCGGCTTCGGCCGAGATCAACCGAGCCTCAGCAGCCTCGACCGACTCCAGCTCGGGCACTGACAGTCAGCGAAAAACAACAGGTCCTTGACCTACTCAACGGGCCGCGCTTTGTCGACGCTGCACCGGCGGCCGTGGTGGCCACCCTTCTCGACGAAGAACGCTATCTGTGCTCGGAGCGCACCATGTACCGACTCCTGGCAGCTGAGAAGACGCTGCAGGAGAGACGGCGCCAACGCCGCCATCCGGTCTATACCAAGCCAGAGCTACTCGCCACAGCGGCAAACCAAGTCTGGAGCTGGGATATCACCCGGCTGCGAGGTCCTCAGCCGGGATGGTGGTTCTATCTCTACGTTGTCCTCGATATCTTCA
This sequence comes from Candidatus Multivoradales bacterium, assembly GCA_965248055.1. Taxonomy (GTDB): domain Bacteria; phylum Acidobacteriota; class Thermoanaerobaculia; order Multivoradales; family JAHEKO01; genus CBDCXF01. The sequence goes on along the minus strand of CBDFIJ010000004.1, from coordinate 320,316 downwards.
GCCGCTATGTGGTCGGCTGGATGCTCGCCGAGCACGAACGCGAGGCCTTAGCCCAAAGGCTTCTCGAGGAGACCTCAACCAAGCAAGGCATTCCCAAGAATCAGCTAACCCTACACAGTGATCGGGGCTCGCCGATGACCGCCAAGGACACCGGACGACTCCTCGTACGGCTTGGTATCTCTCAGTCGTTCTCGCGGCCTCGCATCTCCAACGATAATCCCTTCTCCGAAGCCCAATTCAAGACCCTCAAGTATCACCCGAGCTTTCCCGATCGGTTCGGCTCGATCGAGGACGCTATCGCCTTCTGCAGGTCGTTCTTTATCTGGTACAACACCCAGCACCGGCACGCCGGCATCGCCATGCTGACACCCGAAGATGTCCACTGCGGCAAGGCCGACCACAAGCTCAAGATCCGTCAACTGGCCCTTGACCAAGCTTGGCGAAACAACCCACAGCGATTTGTCCGTGGAAGACCGACCGTTCAGCTATTACCGAGGGCCGTCTGGATCAACCCACCCAAACATCAGCGCACCAAGGAGGTTGTCCCGATTCACTAATTAATTCTGCCAACTGTCTCAAAGTTGTTGACAGGTTCCGAGTCGGAGTTCTCACCTTGATCCAGGTTGCTAAATCGGTAGCCAGTTTTCCCATCCCACCGCTGCAACTCCTGAGTGGGCTGAAGATGAGCGCAGGCTAGTCCAAACCAACAGACCCCTAGCAGCCTGCTGAAAAAAGGGCAACGGAGCTAATTTCAGTGGTCATAACGGTCGAAGTACTTTGAATGTGGAGACGAATCAAGGTGGCTGGCGAGTTGAGGGTGTTGGTGACCCCTTGGGTCAGCTCTTCGATTCGCCCTACCGGGTGATTCGAGCGATTTGAGGAGCACTTGGGATAGAAAATCGTCATGTTGGCGCGCTCAGATTGGCTATTCGGAGCAAGTTAAACGCTGTTGCCGCAAAAGTGAAAGACCAACCGATGCGGGCTACGCCTCGAAACATCGGTCTGCGTTGCAGTCCGTACTGTTTGAGCCAGCCGAAGGGTGCCTCGACTCTCGGTCGTCTCGCCAAGCTGATCTCGTAACCTGCGTGGCGAGTGGTGCGTCGGTCAATCCGGCTGCGGCGATTCTTGGTGCTTTGCGCTACGTGAGGTGTCGCATTCAGCTTCCTCGCATTCTCTACAAACGCTCGGTTGTCATAGCCCTTGTCAGCACCCACCGTGACGCGATGATTGCTAGCCCGCTGCTCCAGCATGGCCAGAGCCGCTGTTGTCTCACCGTTGCCGGTGACGATGTTGACCTCGGTGTTGACAATCATCCCGTGCCGGTTCTCGACCAGAATGTTGCCCCGGTAGCTTAGTTTTGCTTCCTTACCACGGCCTTTTCGCGACAGCCGAGACTCGGGGTCGGTCGTCGAAGCGTGCGTTTGGTTCAACCGCTTCTGGCCTCGGAAGTCCGCTCCACCGTCCAGAGGTTTAACCTCTTCGTCCTTTGGCCGAAAGCTCTTGTGCGAAGCCCAAGCCTCGATCAGTGTGCCATCAACGCTGAAGTGATCCGGTGACAGCAGATCACGGTCCTCGGCTTGAGACAGCACCGCTGCAAACAGTTCTTCCGCGATCGAACCTTCGAGCAAGCGCTCTCGGTTCTTGCAAAACGTCGTCGCGTCCCACACCCGCTCGTCGATACCAAGACCGACAAACCAGCGAAATAGAAGGTTGTACTCAAGTTGCTCCATCAGCTGGCGTTCACTACGCACGCTGAAGAGCACTTGAAGCAGCAATGCGCGGAGCAGACGCTCGGGGGGAATCGAAGGACGACCACTCGAAGCGTAGATCGTCTCAAAACGCTCCGATAGCTCTCCAAGAGCTTCGTCCATCAAACTTCGGATCCGCCGCAACGGATGAGACCGAGGAATTCGCCGTTCCAGGTCAACGTAGCTGAACATTGATCCCTGACCTTGATCCGATCCACGCATCAAAACCTCCTATTCCCAATTATAGAATCGTTATGGTCCGGTGGTGGGGTTTTTCAGCAAGCTCCTAGGACCACGATCCGACTACTTCGGTTCAAAGGTCACCTTCATCGGGCGCAGGGGATTGGTCCCTTCGACCATCGGCCTGCGCCACTTGGGCTTGTAGTCCCGCGGTGCCCCCATGTTGAAGGTATGCCTCCCCTTCTGCACCCGCAACACATCACCAACCCGTCCAGACGGGTCGCCGTCAATGTTCACCGCGCGGTCTTCTTGATAAACAACTTTTACGAATTCGGGCATGGTGCTCCTTTTGGTGGACGATCAAGAGAACCTCCATGGCAAACATACCAATGGCAGGTACTTGCTGCGTAGTGAGTTTAAATAGCGGTCACTTGGTCGCAGGAAACTGCAAGAACCCGACTCAACGCTGGAGTGGTTTGGTTCCCCCAGCATTGCTAGCGAGCGCGTTTTGGTTTCACACCCGTAATCCCCCACTGCAAGCGATCCAATCCCTTTTCGCTCAACCCCTTGCGCAAGTCAACCCAGGTGAAGCTTCTGAGGAAAAGCGGCAAATCTGGTGCGCGGGAGGCACCAGGAAGAAGTACCGGGATTACCGGCATGCCTCGATCCACGCACTCGGAAATACACGCTCTCATCTCCGGGATTTCCCATGGTCCTAGTCCCTGCGCACCCACCAATACCGCTGCCGAACGGGTGGTGCTGATGGCTGTTTCTAATTCTTCCTGCCAGCTACGGCCAGGTACTAACTCCCATTCATCAAGCCAAACAGCAAGCTCACGGGCTTGCAACGCATCCGCCAATTCTCTTACCAGTGGCTTGTTCTTCGAATTGTGACTGAGGAATACATCACTAGGCCCAACGCCGCCACCGGCCGCTTCAACAATAAGCGGCTCTTTGCTGTCAACCCGCCGTCGACCAGCTTGTAAGACAGCACCGCCCGACAGGAGCCCAGTCAAGATCCAGATCCCAATCAACGGATAACTAATGTCGACCCACATACGACCAAACCGGGCCGCGACAACAGCAGCAGCGATAAAGCCAAGAGACAGTGCCGCTGCCGAAACGATCAAGTCCCGGCGCCCACCCCCGTGTGCCTGCACCAGGGTAAGCACGTAGAAGGCGCCGAACAGACTGAGCAAAGTCCAGCGATAATCGGTACGCCGCAGGAACGAAGCGGTGCGAAGCGCGTGAGCAGCCCATGCGTGAATGCGCACTCCGGCCACCTTTCCGAAAGCGGTCTCATGACTATCGTTTCCAGCCGCCCCAACAAAAACAAATCGCCCCGAAAAGTCTTCCGTCGCAGAGTAGGAAAGTGGCCAGCCAACAACCGGGGCTGGCTCACGGTCGGGTGGGAGAAATCGCAATAGACGCTTTTCCGGCAAACCACGAAGTTCCTTACCAGAGAGTTGCTCTGCTACCTTGGTGCTAAGGCTTGCGTATGCTTCATCGCCGCGCAAGTAAGGCAGGATCATTCGTACTTTGCCGTCCGCTTCACGGTAACCAGACAAGCTCCCCAACCTTCCATCCAAGCAGTCGAGACTTTCGGAGGGAGAGACCGGGTTTACCAATCCATGTTCACTGATCGTGTGACGTTGGCCAAAAAATACTGGTACTCCAGCGGCCCAGGCTGCATTAACTTCAGTACAAAGCCTTGAATCTGCGCTCGAAGATTGTTCCAGAAAGAAGTCGAACGCGACCCCCTTGGCCCGCCGTTTCACTGCTGCTTTGATCAGGTTGGCAAAAAGCACCCTAACGGAAGATCTCTCCTTCCCTTCCGTCTCACCCACAACAACCAGAATGTCCTCACCGCCCGGAGCCGCTGGGGCAATCTTGTAGCGCCAATCTCCCAGCCTGCCCAGCCCGAAAGCGTTGGACGGAGTCTCTTGATAGCCGGCAATCTCGGTGCGCTGACCGGACAAGACATCATTGCTCGCCACCAGGGAGAACAACAGGCAATACGCTAAGAAAAAGCCTAGGAAACCCCCTCCCAACAATACCCTTCGATCGCGGTACAACGGTTGGGCGAGAATCCCTACTCCAACTGCGAAAGGCACCAATACTCCAACCACCATCCAGGGGTTTGCTTCAATTGGACCGATCAGGGGCGTAACAACAGACTGCAATAGCGCGATTACCAAGGCGCCGCCGCCCCACCTTAAGATCTCGACACGATCAACCAAAGTTGGTACTCCTGAAAATCCCCCTAATGAACACTTTCCCCCGGATTACATTTCTGTTCTTGGATAGGCTTGAGCAAGTGGTCGTTGTTGTGAGCTCTCAGCGCTTTGGCGCAACTGTCAGTACTAGACAGGGGAACTGCGCCCCTAGACGGCGATGTAGCCTCAGCAAGCGCTCTAGCATACCAGTGGCAGGAAAGAGCACGTTGCTCTTCAATCGCTCGATCGCTTCTGGGACCCGCTTCTTGACTATTACTACCCAGTAAGCGGTTCACTTCAGCACATTCAGCACTCTTTGGGTCTTGTCTGTCCTCAGGGTTACTGGCGTCGTCGTCATCTATCGCTTCATGAATCAGGACTGCGGCAGTTGCCACCGCCAATCCAGTAAGTGCCTTCTTAGCGAACCCACCCTTAGAGAGCGCGTCGTCCAATTCACGCCGATTGTCAGGAGAAAGACCATCCCGTAACTGTCCAGTATCAATGTCGTTTTTCTTTAGCTTCTTCTTCTTAACTAGATCGCCCCGCTTGAGGTGATAAAAGGCATCATCATAGACACCCAATTCGATCTGCGCGCGAGCGAGATCTACGCGAGCTCGGTCATCGTCGGGAGAACGTAGCACCCGGGCATGCAGTTGCTCCAGATCTTGAATATCAAGATCAACGGAGCGGTAACTCCGATGTGAGAGTCTCGAAACCGCCCGATCCGCCCTGGCATACACTTCAGCCGAGGACTCAACATCTTCGGAATTCAATCCTTGTTGTCGGCCTTCAAGCCGACGATCGAGTTCCCAGCGGAGAGTTCTTCCGGTATGAATACTCTCTGATCGGCTCCCTTCACTAGCGTTGACCTTTCCGTCAAACACCACCACCTCGGCGACAGCCGACCCTTCAAGTCGATCCAGCCGCACAGAGTACTGGGTACCCTCGTTGCCAAGAACAACTCCACCAACGTCATTTTGGATCTGACGATCGGTCAGTACCTCCAAACTGCCGCTTGCCAGTCTCAAGGCACAACTGGCACCAACTGCTGCCCGGAATCTTCCCCAAAGCAGATTTCCGGTGCCATCGTTGCACGCCAGTCGAACGATGACCTCGTCCGAATCACTCCATAGCTCATCGCCGGCCTTCAAGACCGTGCCGTTGAGAACATCCTGTTCTGACGAATCCGCAAGTTGAAGATAACGAACTTGGCCGAGCTCAACATCTTCCTCCCAGAAGTTCGTCATCGCCATAACAACAACCCCGCCCTGAGCTAAGGCAGACGAAGCGACCCCGAACGCGACGATCAGACAACCAAGAAGCCGTAACTTCTTGGTAAGCAATCGCGGTATACCAGACTCTGTAGATCGATTTCGTATTGCTGTCATTTATGTCACCTCAAGCGATCACCGATTCAGCACTTGTCTAGAGACATCCGGTGGAGTCCGCTCTGTTGATTCGTCGAGCGAATCCAACAGTTCGCTACCATCCGAACGAACACCGAACTTCTTATCCAAAGACTCTCCTAAGTGTACTAGATTCCCTGAACCCAACAATGTTTAGTGGAGATCGCAGAAAGTGACCGATCGAGAATCGATCAACCTGCGTACGGAACCTGTCAACAACTTTGAGACAGTTGGCAGAATTAATTAGTGAATCGGGACAACCTCCTTGGTGCGCTGATGTTCGGGTGGATTGATCCATACGGCTCTGGGTAGCCGCTGAATGGTCGGTCTTCCTCGGACAAAGCGCTGCGGGTTGTTTCGCCGGGCTTCATCGAGGGCCAGTTGACGGATCTTGAGCTTGTGGTCGGCCTTGCCGCAGTGGACATCTTCGGGTGTCAGCATGGCGATGCCGGCGTGCCGGTGCTGGGTGTTGTACCAGCGGAAAAACGAGCGGCAGAAGGCGATCGCGTCCTCGATTGAGCCGAACCGATCCGGAAAGCTCGGGTGATACTTGAGGGTCTTGAATTGTGCTTCGGAGAAGGGGTTATCGTTGGAGATGCGAGGCCGCGAGAACGACTGAGAGATACCAAGCCGTACGAGGAGTCGTCCGGTGTCCTTGGCGGTCATCGGCGAGCCCCGATCACTGTGTAGGGTTAGCTGATTCTTGGGAATGCCTTGCTTGGTTGAGGTCTCCTCGAGAAGCCTTTGGGCTAAGGCCTCGCGTTCGTGCTCGGCGAGCATCCAGCCGACCACATAGCGGCTGAAGATATCGAGGACAACGTAGAGATAGAACCACCATCCCGGCTGAGGACCTCGCAGCCGGGTGATATCCCAGCTCCAGACTTGGTTTGCCGCTGTGGCGAGTAGCTCTGGCTTGGTATAGACCGGATGGCGGCGTTGGCGCCGTCTCTCCTGCAGCGTCTTCTCAGCTGCCAGGAGTCGGTACATGGTGCGCTCCGAGCACAGATAGCGTTCTTCGTCGAGAAGGGTGGCCACCACGGCCGCCGGTGCAGCGTCGACAAAGCGCGGCCCGTTGAGTAGGTCAAGGACCTGTTGTTTTTCGCTGACTGTCAGTGCCCGAGCTGGAGTCGGTCGAGGCTGCTGAGGCTCGGTTGATCTCGGCCGAAGCCGACGATAGAACGTTGCACGACTGACGCTCAGGCTCCGGCAGGCCGGTGCGATACCGACCCACGGAGCCAGCGTCCTGGCCGCTTTCACGAGTTCTTCTCGCCCTCTGAGGGGATACCCAGCAGCCCGGCTACTTTTCTTTGCACATCGATGATCAGCTGTGCCTTGTGCAATTCGTTCTCAAGCCGAGTCTTCTCCCGCTCTAGTCGAGCAACCTTGCTTTCCAACGGGTGCCTTTTGGGTTTGCGTCCACGGCTTTTGCCGAGCGCGGCAAGCGATCCCCGTCGCCGAGCTAGGCGCCAGTTAGATAGATGAGATGAGTAGAGACCCTCCCGGCGCAACAGGGACCCGACCTCCTCTCGGCTGGAGCAAGCGTCGGCCTGCTCCAAGATCGCCAGCTTGTACTTTGCCGTAAACCGCCGTCTGGCGGGTCGAGCCTCGATCTCAGGGTCGGGTACCGATTCGGGGGTCGAGGACAAATGCGCCGTCTCCCCTCCGGCTCCCTCGTCGCTACGCTCCTCGGTCGCCTTCGGCGAGACGGGCAATATGGGCTGATTCTGAAACATACTGAAACCTCCTTCCGCCCTCTAATTATCAGGGGGCCAAGTGTCTCAGCTACGTTGGCAGATAGGGCATCGAACGTAGAAGAGTTCACGGAAGCGCGGGCGAATTCATACGATAGGGAAGTTGGTGAGCGCGGCAACGCACTTTCGGTGGGGCAGGGACAACGCATTGCGATCGCACGCGCGATTCTTCGAAATCCTGCCGTTCTTATTCTCGACGAAGCAATGTCCGCGCAGGATACAGAGTCATCCTTGTTTCTTGAGGATTCGGTCAGTAAGTTCATGCGACAACGTACGATCTTGATGATCTCTCACCGTAATGCGATGAAACGGGCTGATCGAATCTTGGTCCTGGATCAAGGTACTGTCGTTGCTCAAGGCAACCACAATGCTCTCATGCAAGAATCGGAGCTCTATTCTCGACTCTTCAGTGCTGGTGGGGCTGCCTGAGTACCGCGGACTAACAGACGCTTACTACTACACATTCAGAGTGCCACTGGAATTCAAGACGCATCCTGCTATGACTAAGAAACTACTCCGAAACGCGATGCGGGAGTGTTGCCGAGGGCGTTCGTCTGCGCGCTCAGCAAGCTTCATTAGACCAAGTATTAAGCCGAGCTGTGGATCGTGCATGGCATCAGTTAGAGCCTGTCCTCCATGAGCCTGTTCTGGGCGCTGTCGACCGTGAGAAGCTTCTGAATGCGGCAAAGCAGATGCGGATGGGTGTTGTTCAAGCCCATTCAAACTTTTGACAACGTTGGTTCTAGCGTTCTGGGTTCGAGAGGCTCTTGAGTGTGGGCAGGTTGTCAAAGAACCGTCGGAGGCTTAGATCTCTATGAGATACTTGCAGATATTAGTCAAGACAGTATTTAATCGCGAAAGGAGTAGGCCGAAAATGACAAGACCGCTTGCATCAAGTTATATTATTTTGCTATTCGTGCTCGTTCTTGGGCCGTATTACGTGCAGGCACAGGCTCCGGAGCAGGTCGCCAAACAGGAACCAGCCGAAAGCGAATTGCTCGAAATCATGGAGATTCTTGAGCGAATTGCTCGATCGCTTGAAAGGTTGGAGGAAGGTCGAAGCCTTGAACTCCTGATCAAGAGAGAGGAGTCGGCAAACCAGCGGCTGCAGAGTCTTAAGAAGCAGTTAGCGGACGCGACCGTGAGATATCGTGGGCTTTCAGCCCATCTCGAAGCTGTCCAGCAGGTAACAGGGGACCGATCTGCATTTGGAAATCCAGCAAACGATGACCGTTTTCGCGAGGAGAGTGAAAAGGGGCAAGAGCGCCTGGAGTCTGCAATTGACCGCCTGAATCAAGAGATTGCGACGCTGAACAATGAAATTGCATTGCAGCAGTCAGGCATCGATGACTGGCAGGTCTACATAGATGACATGTTGGATGATAAGCGAAGGACGCGTCCCTAACCTAACCCTTGCGCGACATCTTACTCTAGTAGGTATTGATTCAAGAGGATTCCATTCTGCCGGGGCGGGTACGGAGGTGAAGCTGCCCCGTTTTGGTGGACACACAGTTTAGCTCTCATTGAGCGAGAGCAGTTTGGTTAGCGACCGGCGCCAAAGGCGACGTCCAAGGAGCGGTGGGAAACGCGCCAGTGGAGTTGTCCCATTTTCTCGAACCTCCCTTCTCAAAGGTTGATGTGTCCACGAAAACGGGGGTGGTCTCAAACGATCATCGCAACACTTGGAGAATTCTTTGATAGAGATTCTCAGGAGGTGTTGGGATGGTAAAGAGACGAATCCGAGGCATGCGGCTTACCCGTGGAGAGCGATTGGAGGTACGGTCCCTAGTGGGCAAGGGCAGCAGCTTCGAAGAAGCTGCTGCCACAGCCAGATGCTCAACAAAGACCGTCCAGAGGCTGTTGAATTCATCAGGAGGCCTACCAGCGCGAGAGACAAGTCGCTCAGAGCTACGGTTGTCGTTAGCCGAACGCGAGGAGATCTCTCGCCATCTAAGTGGAGGCGCTTCGTATCGAGTGATCGCCCGCCATCTCAAGCGAGCGCCGTCGACGATCTCACGTGAGGTCAATGCCAATGGAGGTCGCCGACGTTATCGGGCTGTTCGGGCTGACGAGGCGGCCTACAGGAGAGCCAGGAGACCTAAGATCTCGAAGCTGAGACGATGTCCAGGGCTCCGTGTTCAAGTTGAAGCGATGCTGAACAAGCTTTGGTCTCCTGAGCAGATCAGTGCGAGACTAATGGTCGAGAACCCAAACGACTCCGAGCTACGCGTGTCACATGAAACGATCTACCAGTCTCTGTTTGTTCAATCGCGGGGAGCGTTGCGAAAAGAACTCTCGGCTTGCCCCCGTTCGAAACGCACCCGCCGCAAACCTCATGGACGCAAAGATCCTGGCGGGTACATCAAGGGCATGGTCCTCATTTCAGACCGCCCTGCTGAGATCGAAGATCGCGCTGTTCCTGGGCATTGGGAAGGCGATCTCATTATTGGAGCGCTTGGGCAATCGGCGATTGCCACCCTGGTCGAACGTCAAACTAGATATGTCATGTTGCTCTCTGTCGGCCGAAATAGGACCAGCCAACATGTCTGTTCGTTGCTAGCAAAGAAGATCAAGACGCTGCCTAGACATCTCGCAGTCTCCTTGACCTGGGATCGCGGGAAAGAGCTTGCTGCCCATCTCAAGTTCACCATCGACACGGGAGTCCAAGTCTACTTCTGTGATCCACATAGCCCATGGCAGCGAGGAAGCAACGAGAATACCAACGGGTTACTGCGCCAGTACTTCCCAAAGGGAACCGACCTCGAGGTCCACAGCCAGGGCCATCTCGACCATGTTGCTCATATGCTTAATGATCGACCTCGAAAAACGCTCGGATGGATGAAACCGACCGAAAAATTGGCTGAACTGTTGCGATGACCGAATGAGACCACCGGGTCAACTCCAAACCTCACCATTGACGAGAACATGGAAGCAAAGATCAATAACGCGGTCGAGCAAAGGCGTGGCGTTTTGGGTCGCCAAGTGCCCCAATCCCGGCAGATAGTTCAGAAGCTCTTGACCGAGCGAATAACCTTCGCTCCAGAGGATAAAGACGGTCGCAGAGGGTTCAGATTCCAAGCTACTGGAACGGTTGAAAAGATAATTGCTGGCGTGGTTCCAGGATCGTTGCACGCGATGGTGCCCCCAACGGGATTCGAACCCGTGTTTTCGCCTTGAAAGGGCGACGTCCTAGACCGGGCTAGACGATGGGGACACGCCGAAACGGCTCGCGGATCTTGCCATGAAATCAGTCGTTAGGGCAATACGGTTCGAGTCCTTCGTTTTCCGCTCCTCAACGCTCTTTTTGGGGCTACCAACTCAGCTTTCCGCCGTGCTAGCCTCCGCGAGGGGCCGTTAGCTCATCAGGTAGAGCAGCAGACTTTTAATCTGCGGGTGCAGGGTTCGAGTCCCTGGCGGCCCACCACGACCATTTCCGCACGCTGATGTAGGCTTCCCTTTCTATGACCCTACAAATCGGAATCCTGTTCGCCATCTTGGCGGTCATGGTGTATCTGTTCCTGACCGAGAAGTTAGCCGTCGATCTGACCGCCTTTCTTGGCTTGATCGTACTGATCTTTGCAGGGTACGTAACACCTGGAGAAGCATTTCAAGGGTTCTCATCGCCGGCTGTCATCACCATGATGTCGGTGTTCATCATTGGTGCCGCGATGCTGGAGACCGGAGTGGCGGACATGATCGGTGGACAGATTCATCGACTGGTCGGCAACAGCGAGATTCGGTTGATGGTGACCTTGATGCTGGTGGCCGGTTTGCTGTCAGCGTTCATGAACAACATCGCCGCGACCGCAGTGTTGATGCCTGCGGTTGCCACTTTGGGGCCCCGAGCAGGCCTAGCCCCTTCCCGGCTTTTCATGCCTCTGGCATTCGGCGCAATCCTCGGTGGCACCACAACTTTGGTGGGAACGCCGCCCAATATTCTGGCCGCACAGATGCTTGCCGACCGCGGCCTGGAGCCGTTTAAGCTGTTTGATTTCACTATCTTGGGTGTCTCGATCCTACTGTTGGGATTGATCTATATGGTCACCATCGGCAAACGGCTGCTGCCGAAGTCCGGCGGGCGAGGACCGGCTGGCGGTCCCTCTGAAGACTTGGCACAGGTCTACCGACTCGAGGATCGTCTGTTTTCCCTTCACTTGGCCGACGACTCGCCGCTCGACGACAAAACGGTTGCCGAGACCCGGCTGGGAAATACCCTCGGAATCAAGGTGGTTTCCCTGCAACGCGGGACTCGCCAGATCCAAGTCGTAGGCGAAACGGTGTTGCACGGAGGTGACGTCCTCCTGGTTGACGGCGAAGCAGAAACGGTCAAAGAACTACTTAGCATGCAGCACGTTGAGGTGCATTCGATTTCTGCCGATGAACTGCCGACCGTGCCTCGTGGGGTGGGCGGGATTCGCGCTGTAGTGCAATCCAATGCTTCGGTGGTCGATCGGTCCCTTAGAGAACTCGCATTTCGCGACCGCTTTGGTGTCGTGGTCGCCGCAGTGCGGCGCGATGGCAAACTGTTGACCGATCATCTTGCTGAACTGAACCTTCAAGATGGGGATGAAATCCTCGGCCTCGGCGTTCGAAAAAGCTTAGAGAGATTCTCCAAAGGGACGGACTTCGAGGTCCTGGAGTTGGGGCTGGCGGCCTTGCGAGACTTGCAGGACCGGGTCTACACCATCGTCATTCCGGAGTCTTCTGATTTGGCCGGAAAAACCATCGCCCAGAGTCGGCTCGGCGAACTGGTCGGTATCACGGTGGTGGGGGTAACCCGTGAGGGTGACACCCGGCTAGCGATCTCCCCCGCCGACCGGATCGAAGCTGGGGACCACTTACTGCTTGCCAGCGAGCCCCAGTCAATCCAGGCGCTTTTGTCCGTCGGTGAAGTGGTCCTCGGCGACCCTGACACCGATGCCAGCCTTCAGGCAGACAATATCGAAATGGTCGAAGTCGCCCTCGCTCCAAGGTCTACCGCTGAAGGGCGCACACTAAAAGAAATGGATTTTCGCGACCGTTATGGCCTGATTGCCTTGGCACTGTGGCGCGGAGGCCAGCCGATCCACACCGACCTAGCCGATGTGGTGTTGCGTTTTGGCGATGCCCTTCTCTTGAGAGGTCCGCGCGAAAAGCTCAAGCGTTTGGCGGCAGACTCTGACTTCGTAGTGTTGACCGAAGCGATCGGCGATTCTCTTCGAAAGCGCAAGGCGCCGTTTGCGGTCGGCGGTCTGCTGCTGATGGTCGGGCTGGTCGCCAGCGGTTTCCAGCCGATCCACGTTGCTGCGTTTACCGCGGCGTCCTTGGTGATCTTTTCCGGTGCGCTCACTATGCAGGAAACCTACCGAGCGATCGAGTGGCGGGTGATTTTCTTGGTCGCAGCGGTACTGCCGGTCGGTTTTGCCATGGAACGCACCGGTGCAGCAAATTTCCTGGCCGATTCGGTAGTGCAGTTTGCCGGGCCACTTGGACCACACTTCGTGCTCGGGGCCTTGGTCGTGCTTGCCAGTCTACTCAGCCAAGGCTTGGATGGCGCGCCATCGGTGGTGTTGCTGGCCCCAGTGGTCATCCAAATGGCCGACCGCCTGAGCTTGAGCCCCTATCCGTTGATGATGGGCGTCAGCCTGGCCGCGTCAGCAGCGTTCATGACCCCGTTTAGCCACAAATGCAACCTGCTGGTGATGGGCGCAGGCGGCTACCACTCGAAGGACTATGTAAAGGTCGGCACCCCGTTGACTTTGGTGATCTTTGCGCTGCTCATCTGGCTGATCCCACTGCTCTTTCCGTTTTAGCCTCGGTACGATCCAGCGTTCCAGCGGAAGACGAGATCCTTCGGCCGCCACCAGCGGGAGCCCATGAAGGGCTCCCCTACATAAGACACATTGCCACCATCGAGATCCTTCAACTCCGGCTTATGGCCTCTGCTCAGGATGACAAAAACGTCGGCCTAGGGATGCCTCGATTTTCTAATGATTGAGGGTTTCCTCTCTCATGGTGTCGATCAAGCTCCCTTCCCGGCATCGAGTCGGACGTGTGAGGGCAGACAGACTTCCCTCCCTTCGTCATCCCAGCGGGAGGCAGTACCGGAAGCCGATCGCTCTTCTTCGAGTCGCTATCGTGCGGAGCGAATTCTTGATTTTTGCCTCTCTACGACGGAACCTCAGGTCTATTACCAAGCGGTGCAAGATGCGCGAAAGTTCTTCCAAGAGAAGCTGGATGACCTGGACGGTGAGATCCACCAGCCAGAAAGCTCTTGGACTGCACAGATGAACTGAACTGGGAAGTCTGGCTGTTTGCCTGGGGACGGATCCAACGACTCTCTGGTTGGGCGACTGAGGGCTCTGCGCCAACTCGCAGACCGTTTTCCAACCAGTCACTCAAGCCATAAGAGCGGTGACCGTTGCCCTCTGAGCGGACAAGTTCTGGGGCGAACGAGCGGAGGCTGGCCAGCTGCTAGGTGCACTTCGTTTTACGGACGGTCTCACTTTGGCCGAAAGAGCGTTGACCATCGACAGCGATTACCGGGTTCGCAAGGCTGCAGTACTCGCCTTGGCCGATCTCGGTGGTTCGACTGCTGCGGAGATCCTGTCGAGAGTGGTCGAGAGTGAGCCCCACTTTGACGTTGTCGCGGCGGCGATGGTTGCACTTGTCAAAACCAATCCCGGGATTGACGCTCAGTTATTGGAACCTCAGCTCGAACGATCCTCCTGGAATGACAAGATTCGCACCGCAACGCTGGAAGCTATCGGCGAACTGGATCGTCCGAGTCTGTTCCCCAAGGTGGTTTCCTTCGCCGAGGCAGGGTGGAATCAGGATGTGTGCCAAGCCGCCGCTACGGCATGGAAGAAGCTGAATCCCACCGACCCACGGCTGCATACGGTGTTGATGGAGATGGCACTCTCTCCTTCATACAACGTGCAGAAGTTTGCGATCGAGAACCTTGGGGAGTTATTTATAACTGCAGCTCTTCCATGGCTTGAAGAACTGCAAGCGGCTGATATCGCCGCCAACCTCACAGTACTTGCCAAAAAGGCAATAGAGGAAATTCGGCGGGTAGCTCCAGCGGCGTCTGAGGTCGAGTGACAGGGTTCTCAAGAAGATGCGTTGCTAGCTGGTCGTCGAACGGATTGGCTGGGTGGCCGTCAAATTTGGGTGCCCTCTTCGATCTTCATTAGCGACGGGGTCAACAGCCCGATAGCGCCCATCAGTATGCACATTGCTCCGGCCGCGAGGTACCACCAGGCAATTCCCATTCGGTCAGCCACCGGGGCGGCAAGCACCAACCCGATCGGTGCGGCGATGCCAGCCAAGCTACCGTAGAGAGTGAAGACACGACCTTGGTATTCAGGGGGGACGGTAGCTTGCAGAATAGCCTGGATAGGGCCGTTCGTGAGGGCGATCATAGCGCCGACGCCAAAGATCGCTGCCAACGACACCAGAAATGTTGACGCCGAAGCAGTACTCAGAACCATGGTGGCGATGCCGACACCGACCAATGCGGTCAGTGTGGTGACGATGCGTCGCTTAAACCCTCCCCAGACCCCCAACGCAACACCACCAACGATGGTACCGACACCAAATCCGGCGGTCATCCAGCCGAGTTCGAGGGCGCTACCGCCCCGCTCACTAACTAGGAGAGGAAGTAGAGAGAAGGCCGGGACCATCAGTAGGTTGATCAAGGCTGCTGCGGTAAGCAGCGCGAAATGGCCGTTGCGTTGCCATAGGTAGAGAAAACCTGCGACCATCTCACTGACCAGTTGTTGCATTGGGTGATTCGCTGCTCCGGGTTCAACTTTTGCGGCACCCGTCTCAGGTTGCGGGACCCGAATCCAAATTAACGGCAAGATGGCCACCAAAGCAGTTGCGATATCCACCGTCATTACTACTGCCATAGACAAACTGGCGTAAAGCAAGGCTCCCAACGGAGCAGAGATGATAAGCAGGCCTCCTTGGACGGCTTGGTTGAGACCTTGGATCCGGGTTAGGTGTTGTTTCGGCACCATCAGCGTAGTCGAAGCGAGCATGGCCGGTGCGTGGAACGCAGCCCCCAACGCGCGGACCAAGAGCAAGGCGAAGACGTGGATAATCCCAGCGTTACCGGTGAGAAAGAGTAGGGCGAGCAATCCAGACGCAACCGCGATTCCCGCGTCGGCGAGCAACATGATGCGCTTGCGATTCCATCGATCTACGAGGGCTCCGATCAACGGGCCTAGGACCACTTGAGGGAAGAGCCCGACGAAGGTCGCCGCTGCCAGGATCGCTGCAGATTGCGTCTGTATGGTCAGCCACCAAATGATGGCGAACTGGACTGCTTGGCTGCCGATGAGAGACAGCGCTTGTCCTGTCCAGAGAACGAAAAAGGGGCGCATCGAGTCGCTTAGAGACATTCTGGTTGATGGAGTTTCTGAGGGAGGCACTTCTGTGAGCGACACTTGTTCTTGAGGGACTGTTGTTTTTGGCGGCACTGTTCGACTCCTGAGTATTATGCGGCGATTGATGATTATTCAATAATACTTGAATAATAAAGATTACGTCAATGGGGGGTAAGATGGTCCCGATCCGCGGAGAAACGATGACAACGCACAAGAGCAAGAAAACCAATGGCGCAGCTGGCAAGAGCCTCCGGACTCCAGCGCTGGAGTCCTACACACTGACCGACCTGGAGCAGGTCAAGGTGCTGGCGGATCCATTGCGGGTGCGCATCCTAGAGGCGTTGGGGCAGGAAAGGACCACCAAGCAGGTCGCCGAGTACTTAGGAGAGAAACCGACTCGTCTTTACCATCATGTTGAAGCAATGGAGCGGGTTGGCGTGATTGAACCGACCCGGACCCAGCAGAACCGAGGTACGTTGGAAAAGTACTACCTAGCGGTGGCCAAGTCGTTTCGGGCGAGTCCAGAACTGTTTTCTCAAGCCAACTCCGAAGAGGGCACCGAATCCCTGGTGAAAGTGGTCTCGACGTTGATGGATCAGGCCGCCCAAGAACTCAAGGCACTGGCGGCGAGTGGACAAGGACATACGCTAGAAGAGGAGGGGGTGTTGACCCATGCCAAGATCATCGCCTCGCCAGCCAAGATCGCTGCGATTCAGAAGCAACTCCATGCGCTCCTGGAAGAAGTGATGGAGTGTTGCGACTCCGACACCATCGAGGAAGATGACCGCGAATATCGGCTGACCATTGCCTATTTTCCCTTGGATTTCACCAAGGACGATTGATGGCATCCACACCGGCATCGCGTTCAATGACTAACCTTCCAACGATCCGTACCGAACATCTATTTCGCCCAGTCCAGAAGGAACTGATCGAGTTGCTGACCGGACTCGCAGACGAGGATTGGAACCGACCAACCCGCAGCGGTGATTGGCGGGTGCGCGATGTCGCAGCGCACTTGTTGGACGGAGATGTACGACGGTTGTCAATGCAACGAGATGGCTACTTCGGTCCGCCTCCGGACCGGGAGATTGATGGTTACGAAACTCTGGTTGACTATCTCGACCAACTCAACGCCACCTGGCAGCAGGCGTTTGCCCGGGTGAGCCCGCGGGTGATTATGGAACTACAGAAGCTTGTCGGCCCCCAGGTCTGCGATCTGTTCGAGAGCTTGGACCCGGAAGGGGAGGCCATGTTTGGTGTCGCATGGGCAGGCGAGGAGCATTCAACTAACGCTTTCGATATCGCGCGGGAATACACCGAGAAGTGGCACCATCAACAGCAGATCCGTGAGGCGGTTAGTGCACCGTTGCTGGATTCGTCGGATTGGGTCACACCGGCCCTGGAGACCTTTGTCCGCGGGCTTCCGCATGCCTACCGGGAGGCTCAGGCTGAGGTTGGGAGCTCCGTTGTGCTGAGGGTTACCGGTTCGGTTATCGCCTCATGGACGTTGGCAAAGGGGGAGGGTGCTTGGCGACTGCATCCAGGTTCGTTTGCTACCCCGACCACTGACATCCGAATGGATGCAGAGGTCGCCTGGCGCTTGTTCTCGAAGATGATCGATCCTGCTGAAGCCCGATTGCAAATTGAAAGTACCGGTGATGATGCGCTGACGGTGCCGCTACTTGGTTTCGTTGGCTTGATGGTTTGAAGCACAGGCACGACCGGTCTGGGGTCGTCGTGCATTGCCTAGAGCGATGCTCCGCCCCAAAGAACGGAATATTTCTCACAGTGGATGAGGATCGACTGATAGTCGCTGAGGTCGATACCAGAGGGAATCTCAAACCGTTGCTCGCCTTTGGGTTGATCGAGGAGCGCAAGCAAAACGGCACCGTCTGTCGCGGTTTCTCCGGTCACTTGATCGAGCGATTGCGGTGACAGAAAGATCTTGAGATCTGGGCCTTTCTTGGTTTTGAAGTCCGCGCTCAGGACCAGGAAACGATCATCGCCATCTTGGGCAATCTGCCATTCACCGGCGACTTTGTATTGCTTGCTGACCCATGTTCCCTCAGTTGCTCCCGTGCCCTCACTAACCGCGGGGACCCCTGCTACTAGAAGAGCGCTCATGAGAACTACGACGAAGGCGAAAGGACGGATGCGTGTTGGAACGGGTTTCATAGAGTCTCCTTGGTGAAGCGGTTGCACAACATGATGGGTACGTGGACCGTACCTTGCTGGATGTGATCGAGCTACAGCAGAAGCGGCGATAGGATCGGATGAAGGAACAATTCGCTCGCCCACTGATCCTGGTTGGCGCGGCAATCCTGGCTGTCGGGCTGGTGCTGTACTTTTCCCCATCTTTCCCTTTGGGGAGGCTGCGTGGAGATATTCGCGTCGATCATCGGGGTTTCAAGATGTACTTCCGCTCACCAGCGGGATTCTGGTCAGTCTGTTGCTGTCCGGGGCGTTGCGGTTGTTTTCGCGACTGCGATGATCGTTAGCTTGTTAGCTATCCACCAGTAGTATGGCCGCGTGATGCAAACTAAACAATCGGTGGAAATGCAACGGGTGGTTTCTCGTTGGCAGGTCGTCGCTCTGGCTCTTAATGACGTCATCGGCTCGGGCGTCTACTTGCTGCCTGCCGCCGCAGCATTGGTGTTGGGGCCGGCCAGTGTTTGGGCAGTTCTGGCAGCAGCTGTTGCGGTGACTCTGGTTGTCCTTTGCTTTGCCGAAGCGTCCAGCTACTTTGATCAGCCGGGTGGCGCCTATCTCTACGCCAAAACCGCGTTTGGCGATTTCATCGGCTTTGAGATTGGCTGGATGACTTGGCTGGCTCGAGTCGCATCGGTGGCCTCATTGGGAGCTGGATTCGCTCTCGCTATCAGTTACCTGTGGCCGCAGGCCGGCTCCGGCTGGGGGAGAGTGATTGCGATTGTGGTCCCGATCTTGGCCTTGGCTTGGCTGAATTGGATCGGTGTCAAGAGTGGAGTTCGTGCTGCGGTGGCGATGGTCATCGCCAAATTGATTCCTCTAGGGGTGTTCGTTGTGATCGCTGCTTGGTTCGCTGATCCCGCTCAAGTCGCCGCCCAGCCGCCCGGCAGCGGCGATCTGGGTGCCGCCGCACTGCTTCTTCTCTATGCCTTTGCTGGTTTTGAAAATACCCCTGCCGCGGCGGGCGAGTATCGTAATCCGCGCAAAGACCTGCCATTCGGATTGTTGGTACACATTGGGATCGTTGCGGTTCTCTACTTTGCCGTGCAGTGGCTGGCGTTGGCGACTCTGCCCAATGCCGCGGCTTCGGCTTCGCCGTTGGCCGACGCCGCCACAAGAATGATCGGCCCCGCTGCGGGGCTGTTATTGACGGTGGGTGCTGCGATTTCCATCTTGGGTACCCAGGGTAATACGATTTTGGCGGGGCCTCGCTACTTATGGGCACTCGCCAACGATGGCTACGGGCCTCGTCAGTTGGCCCGTCTCCATCCTCGGCATAAGACCCCAACTGCTGCGATTGCACTGCAAATTGCGATCGCCTTACCCCTCGCTTTGAGCGGGAGTTTTGCTGCGCTAGCGTCGTTGTCGGTGGTCGCTCGGCTCGCGACCTATTTGGGCACGATTGCGGCTTTGCCGGTCCTACGCCGACGGTTCCCTGACTCCGATGGTTGGAGACTTCCGGGTGGTTGGGCGATTCCGCTTGCCGCGGCAGCCGTGACGCTTGGGTTGGGCGCGAGTGCCGAGCCCCGCCACCTAATCTCTGCAGCGGTGGCGATCGTGGTGGGTGGGTTGGTGTTTCGGTTTCGCCGCCAAGATTGAAAGAAGCGGGTTTCTTCGCTAACCCTTGATCTGTCCTGCTTCAACGGTTTGCAGTCGGGGCGCGACAAATTCTTCCATTACCGCTTTGCGGATCAGGTTGGGTGGCAGAAGCCCTTGTGCCAGTACAAAGTCGTGGAAGGCTTGGCGGTCGAAGGCTTCGCCCAGCTTGCGTTCGGTGTCGGCGCGTAGCTCCAGCAGGCGTTGGTAACCACAGAAATAGGAGGTCGCCTGGCCGGGAGCCCAGAAGGTATAGCGCTCGACCTCTTGCAGCGCCATCGCGTGGGACAGCACAACGTCTTTTTCCAGAACCCGGAAAGCCTCTTCGCGGGTAATGGTGCCGAGCTGCAACCCAGGGTCGAGGTGAGCTCGAGCGGCGCGCAGCAAACGGTGCTGCAGAGAAATGAGTTGACCCTCCAGAGGCATGTAGGGCTTCATTTCCGACTCGGCATAGAGCGCCCATCCTTCGACGTTGACGCTATTGAATGCAAACAGTGCGCGAGCGACCGAGACGCCATTTTCGATAATCGAAGCGAACTGCATCTCATGCCCAGGGCGTCCCTCATGCACCGTCAAGGTCCACGAGGCGGCGTCGAACGTAAAGTCGTCGAACCCGAGATCTTCTTCACCGGCCTCGCCGGGTACCTTCAAAGGGAGCACGAACTCACCGGTTTCCCCGGTGTTGCCAATCAGCCGCGGTGGCGACATGTGCGGAGCTGGAATCGCAGCGCTCTCGGCCGCACTGGCGAGGCGAATGACCGCATCCCGATCCGGCAGGGTGACCACCTTGTGGGCGACGATCAGAGCTTCTAGATCTTTCATCCGCTGTTGGTAGTGGGGCAGGATTTCTTCACCGATCACTTGCTCGGTCTTCAGAGCCCGAATGACGTCTCGATAGTCGCTGGAGTCCAGCCCACGGGCGGTGGCAATGTGCTCAGCCATCGCTTGCATCTCACTTTGAATCTCGCGAAACGAGGCTTTGGCGCGACTCTGCAGTTGGTCGACGTCCATGTCCACGCCCACCCCTTTGAGGTTGTTGGCGTAGACCTCACGCGGCAGCTTAAAGTCGTCGCTGGCGTGCTCCATCAATTCGCCTGAAACGAAGGTATTCCATTCGACGAACTGGGTGGCTAGGGCTTGATGAGCCTCTTCATAGCCGATTAATTGATATTTCTGGAACAGCTGCTCAATGCCATCGACAAATCGATCGCTGTTGGCCAAGTGCTTCTCCAGTTCATCGCGAAACGGACCCTTGAGATCGGGCTCGTCGAAGCGCGCGCGGATGTAGGCAATTGCCTGATCGGTAATTGGCGTGTATCCCTCTTCCAGTCCGGTGTAGCGACGCAGTCGCGCCAAGGCGGCTGGACGACGCTCTGCCTCGACACGATCATCGAGCAGGCCCTGAATACCGCGAAACACGGTCTGTGGGACATTGAAGTAGGGCAATTCATACTGCTCAGAAATGCGCGTTCCTTCGATATTGTCCTGCGCCGACTGAATCATGATTTCTAGATCCTGACGTACTGCAGGGCGTTCTTCTTCGGCCAGCTTTCGCTTCAACTCGCTGACCGCACCTTGCATGGCGCTGATGGATTGGTCGGCAAAATCGAGCGGCAGTTGAAAGATCTCTTCGTCGAGCCCGTCGACGCCGAATCTTCCCGCCCCTTCCGGGCTTAGTTTGGCTAATACCTGCAACAGAATTGCGGCATTTTCGTCGCTCGCGGCAACCCAAGAAGTGTCAGCAGTGGCAGGGTAGGCGGTACAAAGTACCGCGACAAAGGCAGGCAAGATTCTCTTGTTCAACATTGATCCAGCTCCCAATCAGTAGTCATTGAAGGGCAGCCAAAATCGGTCTGCGGGCGCCCGTGGTTGGTAGTACGGATGTGCGATGGGGAAGTTTATTGGTCGCCAGTGGGTCCGGGAGCCAGTGGATCCGAGAGCCGAGAGTCAAGGAACCGAGAGCCAGGGCGTCACGGACTCAGGGCATTAAGGAGCTGATGCGCGGCGATGGGAAAGCAACCAACGATAGAACTCTGGATCCTTGAAGGTGCGCAGCCAAACGCCATGATCGCCGCCCTTGTAGGTTACCAATTCAGCGTCCCCAGAGCAGGCTTGCAACGCTTCGATCATGCGCACCGACTGACTATGGGTAATCACCGGGTCTTGGTCGCCATGGTAGGCCCGAATCGGGATGTCTTTGGCGGCACAGATAGTAGATGGGTCTCCCCCGCCAGCAATCGGCGCTGCCGCGGCAAACCAATGGGGAAAATTAGTGACGACATGCCAAGAGCCGTAGCCTCCCATGCTGTAGCCGGTCAGGTAGATACGTTGTTGGTCGATCGAAAAATTCGCCGCGACCTCGGCTAGTAGCCCATCGATATCGACTCGGCTCCAACTGCAAGAGCCAGAGCAATGCGGAGCGACCACCAGGAAAGGAAACTCTTCGATCCCAGCCCAGGTAGCGTGGCGTAGGGGGTGATGCCGGATATTGGATCGATCTCCACCGTGGAGAAACAGGATCACTGGCATTGCGTCCTCACCGTTTCGATCCAAGGGTTGGGTTACCAGGTAGGGAAGGTCGCCAAACTGGAACTCTTCGCCGCTGGGTGGGGGAGGAGGCTCAGATTGTCCTTGCGAGGAAATAGGGCCGACCGCCAACATACAAGAAAAAAGAATGCAGGAGGCCAAGGTCCGAGGTCGGAGACTAAGACGCGGGATAGCTGTGGGTGAAATCATGGCAAGGCTGCTGGTCAAATTCAAGCGATTCTAGCTTTGTTACGGATTGCGTTTGGCTGGGGTTCGGAGATCGGCTCTGCAGCTAGCGCAAGAGCGGGCGAGCGGAGAACCAATATCGGCGGCTAGCGCTCGCTGAAGGCCAATTTGAGGCCTAGGACAACCATAAACAAACCGCTGGTCGCGTCCAAAACCTTACGGTTTCGAGTGACCAAGGTTTGCGTGGAGTCGACGGCGACAACGAGCCCCAGATACCAGAGCAGGCTAAGGCCAATGTGAATCGTAACCAAGAGAATCGAACGGCTGACCAACGTGTCTTCCGGCCGGACGAACTGGGGCAAGATCGCGAGATAGAACAAAGCAGTTTTGGGGTTGAGTACATTGGTGAGCAAACCTTCTGACCAAGGGCTATGGGCAAGCGCTGGTCGAAGGTCTTTTGCCGGAGTGCTCGCCTGGCCATGAACCGCAGCTCGAATGGATTGGATTCCGAGCCAAACGAGGTACCCAGCACCGGCCAATTTCACCAGTTGGAATGCGTTGGCTGACTGAGCCAGAACCGCAGATAGCCCGAGCATGGATAGAGCAGCATGGACTAATAGGCCACAGCGACCTCCCAGTACCGAAAGGATCGCTGCCCGACGACCTCCACGAAGTGCATTGCGCAACAGCACCATGGTGTCTGCACCAGGGGTGATGATCAAGAAAGCGACCAAGACGACAAAGGCAAGCAGGTTGGAGTCGGTCACGGCAGTGACTTTAGGTTCTAGACGGAACGGAAAGAGTGAGATTGACCGCGCTCGGACCCAATTCCAACCTGTGTCCGTCCGCATAACCTACGGTGACAGAGAGAATCTCTCTGGCCGCACCCAAACCGAAAAATAGCGTCGAAGACTGGTCACTGCAGAGCCCTTCGCTGGCGACCAGATAACGGACTTGGGCACCCTTTTCTGTTACTACCGACACCTTGGCACCCAACGAAGCGACGGTGTCCGGCA
This sequence comes from Candidatus Multivoradales bacterium, assembly GCA_965248055.1. Taxonomy (GTDB): domain Bacteria; phylum Acidobacteriota; class Thermoanaerobaculia; order Multivoradales; family JAHEKO01; genus CBDCXF01. The sequence continues at coordinate 297,111 of CBDFIJ010000004.1, read as the reverse complement.
GATCGATCTGGAGGTAGGCACCGAGACCGGGCGTCAATTGCTGGATAAAAGCACGAGAGGGTCCATCAATGTTGACGTGGACTAGATCCAGAAGACCATCGCCGTTTACGTCTGCTGCCAACGGTGTAATGCCGAAATAAGGGTTGTCGACCTCAGCGTCTTTGCCCGCCGGGGCAAAGACGTGATCGGAGTTCTGCAGCATGAAGCGACCGGGAAGGGGAAAGACCTTGTGCGGTGGAAAGTCGACGAAGTTCTCCGATACCACCAGATCGAGGAGCCCATCCAGATTGAAGTCCTCCAAGACCGCACCCCAGGCGAATTCGTAATTTTTCAGCCCAGCATCAACCGTCAAATCTTCAAACACGAAGTTTCCCACGTTGCGCCATAACATCCATTGTTCGTTGAGTGTCTGATCATCCTTCAAGTCACCGCGAGCGACCAGGAGGGGAATCGAACTCCCGGTATTGGTGAAAAACAGGTCGACACGCAAGTCGTTGTCCCAGTCGCCGACGGCAATTCCCATCGGATAAGCAAAAACATCGCTGGAGGGATTGGGCACATTCTCGAAAGTGAGGTCTCCTCGATTGCGCCAAGTGCGAACTTGGCCAGTGTCATAGGCGACGACCAGGTCTTGATCGAAATCATCGTCCAGGTCTAGCCACACCGCTTGGAAGGTGTTGTGGACGTAGTCGAGACCAGCACTCGCCGTGACGTCGTCGAAGGTGTTATTGGCGCGGTTGAGTAGCAGCAGGCTGCTGCCTCCATAGTCTGGGTCGGTGAAGATGGTGAGTCCGGCGACCTCTTCCGGGCGTATGTAGCCGGCAACAAAGAAGTCCACCCATCCGTCTTGATTCAGGTCCGTGGGCGCCAGCGACAATGCGAGTGTTTTTGTGTTCAGCGGGATTTGGATAGGAGTGGAGGTAAACGAGTCGCCAAGATTCTCGTGCAGCACCAAGCCACTGTCACGGGTGACAAATAGATCGATGTCCCCGTCATGGTCAGCGTCGATCGAAACTGCCGAGTAGGTGGCATCGGTCGTGTCCTTGGTTAGGGTTGCGCTTAGAGGATGGGGCCGAAAACTGCCATTGGCATAACTGAACAGACCGTCGGCTTGTCCCCGTCCGCCGCCCAAAAACAGTTCGGGAGTGCCTGATTGATCAACATCGATCCAGGCGCCAGCGGCGAAAGGTAACGATTGATCACTGTCATGACGGTGCTCGAACGGCAAATCGACCTGGTGAAAGCGAGGAACCGTTACTTCTGCGTTCGGCGCTTTGAGTGGCGCCTTGGTGTCTTGAAAGAAGAATCCGGTTATCAGCCCACCGGCTACGGCAGCGATGATTCCAATGGTGACTGCGATCCCGCAGAGGATAATGAGAAAACGCTTCACGATGAGGTGGTTCGGTCAGCGTTTGCCAATAGCAAGGTCATAACGGCGAAGAACGGGAGGTGTGCGACGTTCATCGCCGAGGGCACCAAGTGACTTCCTAGGGCAGGCCACGCGAGGGTTGAGAATACGGCGAGCAACAGCACTATCGGGTTGATCCACGCGAACCAACGAGGGTAGATCGTCTGAGATTTGACGATGAAGGCAACGAGCAGCACGGAGTACACTGCGACGCCCACTCGCACGATCCAGATCAAAGACTCCAGTAGCAGTTTGTAGTCAGCGATCACGCCGGTGACGTTGGCTTGGACTACCACCGCTAAGAATCCACGCGACCCGATCCAGATCGCTGCCACCACAAAGGTGTAGAAGGCAATCGCGGTAAAGAGCGCTCTGTTGCGTTGGGAAACTCGTGCAAACCCCTGGGTCAATGCCCAGTATCCAAGCAGATATGCCGGCGCCGCTAGCACTGCCAGAAAGTGTCCCGCAATCAATCTTTTTCGGGGCAATCCCTGCAGAAACTGAAAGTTGGCACTGTCAGCGTATCCCAGCGGGTTGTAGTGGAGTAGGTATTCGCCGACGCCGACAACGGCTACGCCGACTGTTGCTGCGATACCCGCCCAGACGGGGAGACTGGGGCGCAAATCACGCATTACAGAATTCAATTGGTCTCAATCTGTCCCACTCCCTGGCCACTTCTGCACCAGTGCCATCATAACGCGGAAGGCCCCTCCGTGAAACAACCAAGCTACCTGTATGGCTGATCGTCAGATTGGTAAGAACAGCCACCGCATGTGGTGTCGGTTAAGCGACGCCGGTCTCTTCCAGTTGTACTCCCAATCCATCGGCAATGCGGTTGACATAGGCGTAGTAGGCGCTGACCTCGACGATATGCAAGATATCGATGTCGGTGAATCCCGCTTGGCGCAACGAATCGCTGTCGTTGCGCGTCATGGCGGCTGGTGTCTGGGTGAGTTTGACGACGAATTCCAGCATCGCATTGCGACCCTCGCTCAAGCCCGCCTTGCGCCAGTTATCCTCTATCTGAACTAGCAGGTCACCATCCTTAAGCAGGCGCCGCAGACCGCGGCGATGGTGGGTGATTCAGTAGTGGCACTGATTGAGCTGACTGACCACCATAGCAATCAACTCGCGCTCGACTTTGCGCAGGGTGGCGGTTCCAGCCATCACCGCTCGGTAGAGCCCCAGGTGGGCGGCTAGTCCGTCGGGGTGAAGCGAATGGATCGCCAGAATATTGTCGAGTTGTCCGCTGGCCGGGTCGCGACTTTGATCGTAGAGCTCAGCCAGGGGTTGGTCAGCCTCGGTTTCGGGAATGATCGGAATCCAACTCACAGTAATCCTCCAACTGCCCGCAGTGGGTGTGGTGCCAGCGGCATCAGACAGAGGATACGCCAAAGGCTAGCGCTGCACAGCGTAGGACAACTTCACGAACACCTCCTGCCCGGCAGGTTCCAAGTTGCGCGAGGCGTCCAACTCTTGGCTCGATCCGTAGCCGACAAATAGCACCGACTGCCAATTGAGTTTGTAGGCGAAAACCACCGATCCACCCAAGCTTTCTGAAAGTGCATCGACGTCTTCGGGGTCGTTGTACAAGCTCGAATTTCGATTGGTTTCAAGCCACTGACCGATCAGTCTCACCCAACTGTGCGCATTGAAGTTGTAGGTCGCACGGAGACGAGAAACCCGGGCGTCAAAGAGCTGCCCGGAACGTCCGTCTTCGGTGGTTACGTCTAACACGCGCTGATTGGCAATGAGGTTCAATTCCAGATGATCACTGGGCCGTAGGTCCACCGAGATGTTGAGACCGGTGACGTCTGCCGGACGATCGTTGGCAAAGTCGATGTCTTCTCCGAAGGTAGCGCGGACGAAAATCTCGGAAAGGATTCCACCGGGGCGCAGGATCACCGTCGGTACGATTTGGTTGCGGTCAAATAGTCGACCGCCGGAGCGCTCTTCGGCCAAATGAAACTCAACGCGGAAAAACGAGTTCAACTTTGCGTCGAAGCCGATTGCAGGCCTCAGACGGCGCTCTAGGATTTCGCCGTCTGAATCCACCCGGTAGATGCTCTGAAGGGACGCCCGTGCACGTGAGATGGGTTTGTCTTCGGGGTGGAAGCTGCGTCCGATCTCGTTGTAGCCCAGTCGATAGCCGACCCGGGGCATGAAGCCGTTGTCAGTCCTAAAGTCGTCGGAAAATTCGTTGTAGAGAGTGAAAAAATCCCAATCTCCAGTTTGGCGTTGCCACATCAGCTCAGCACCGTGACCCGATAACTTGCGCCCGTCCCATTCATCTGCCTCTTCAGGCAGGTTGGGTGTTTCGCTCTGCGAGAACAGGAATTGGCCAGTTACGACGTCATTCTCCGTGACTTGCCAGCGAAAGTCCGGGCCAAAAACACGGTTGTAGGATCCGTCGTTCCGATCGCGAGCGGTGTACAGAAAGCTGGCGAACGAATCGCCAAAGTTATGTCGTAATCGGGTCATGGTGACCAGCGATTCTTGGTCGTCATTGACCAGATCGGAGCCTTCGGGTCCGGGAATGACAACGCTGCCTCCGCCGCGGTCCTCCCCGACTAATACGGTGTAGGTGTTTTGACCGAAGTCGCCGGTCGCTCGAGTGCCCCAGCGAGGGGAGGCGAAGCTGCGCGTGTAGATCGCGTTGGTTGGCGTGCTGAACAGATCGTTGCCCTCAAGAAAGAACGGCCGTTTTTCAGGAAAAAACAGCGCGAAGCGTTCATTGGCCGAGATCAACGGGACATCTGACTCGATCTGGGAAAAATCCGGGTTCAAGGTGAGGTCGATTGCTGTCTGCGGATTGGGTAGCCACTTGACGTCCAGCCCGATCTCGGTGACTCGATCTTCACTGCGCAGTGGGGTGCCAATATCGCCGACTGGTTCGGAGTTCTGAAGACCGGTTACGTACGGGGCGATCACCATGTGGCTCCCCGAGGGCAATCCCGCGAGCCCGGTCAAGGGGGTGGAGTTGCAGATGAAACAGGTGGAGTCGCGAGGTAATTGAGAAGAGAAGAACTGGTAGCGAAATCCCCGAGGATAGTTGCGGTACAACAGGATGCGCCATTGTTCGGGGTTGGCATTGGTGTAGCGCAGAGAAGAAAACGGAATCTTCATTTCCAACACCCAGCCGTCATCGTTCACTGTGCCGGCGCTTTGCCAAAAGAAATCCGGGGCGGAATCTTCGCCAGACGCGTCGTTGGAAATCGCGTCGTACTGAATGCCCCGCGGGTTGGCCAAGAACATCTGCGCGGAGTGGCCGTCGTCGTTGACGTCGATCAACATTCCCCCGTAGTCGGTGTAGCTTGGAACGTTGTCGCGGTTGGCCAGCGGTGCTCGGATGTCACTGGGGTTGGCGTCTTTGAAGCTGAATGCGGCGTAGAGGAACTGGTCGTCGTAGGTCAAGTAGCCAATGTTTTCCACTGGCGGCTCAATATTGTCGCCCGGGCGAGTTTCCCACCAGGTGGTTATCGGCGTGACGCCTTGCCAACCTTGGTCAGCCAGCACGCCATCGATGGCAATTTCGCCAGTAGATCGCTGAATGACAAACGGCGGGTCATCCGGCAGCGCCCAGAGGCCACCGACTAGCGCCAGAGAAACAAGTCCAAAACAAAGGAACTGGATGATTTTTTGAATAACAGGCACGCTTGTTAAACGTGGCTTAGCGAAGAAAGGTTTTGCCTTGCTCGGTTGCAGGCGGCGCAGTGATCGAGGCCGACGGAGGCTAAGTGCTGAGAACGCTGGACGCTCGATGGATCTCTAACTGGCACTCACCGACACATTGGTCGACCACCCGGCTTTGGAGTGCATCCATCGCAGCACTGAGTTGCTGGTCGGTGATCGGAGGCAGCGCCTCAATGACCAATACCGCATTGCGTGTTTCAGGAGATAGACAGGTCCGAGCGGCTTCGCGCCAGTTCCAGCGTCGGCACACCGCCTCCTGATTATCGGCATAGATCACTTCACCGAGGAGGGGAGCCTCGGGCGTCGGACGTCCCAGCATCTGGGCCATCGGTTCCTGATCTCTGGCAAACCTCAGTTGCAGATCGCCGACCAACTGGTCGATGTCCTCGCCGCCAACTGGCAGCAGGTGTTGCAGTGAGATCAAGTTGTAGATGTCGACCAGTGGATTGATCGACGGAAGCTGATCTCCTTTGAGGATCCTTCTGGTAAGAGCCTCAATCGAAGATGGGTATTTCTTGGGTTTTGCGCCGAACTCACGGTAGGCGGCTCTCCAGCAAGCGATGTTTGGGTGCTCAATCACCGGAAACCCAGACATAGTCTCGCGCAACTCCTGCGAAGCTTCGGCGATCTCCTGAGACAGGTCGAAGGTGGTCGAACTGTTGTCAAGATTTCGCACTACAAGAGACCCGATGCGAACGCCCGAGAATCGGTCGAAGATCTGGGGAGACACTTTGAGCATGCTGCAGATGATAGCTAACCGATGGGGTTCTTTTCTTGGTTGAGCCTCGGAGGCTGGTGCCGTAAGATCGCGCTAGCGGTTCACCCCGCTCCAGAAGGCGCAGTCGAAATACAATTGGAAACCTGATCGGCGGTTGAAAGACGGTCGCAGGGAATGAATATGGGCGATCTCAAAATTTTTGGCGGTCGGGCTCACCCGGGCTTGGTCAAGGAAATTTGCGACTACTTGCACTTGCCAGTGGGGAAGGTGGAGTCGTTCAAGTTTTCTGATGGCGAAATCTTTTGCCAGTTGGAGGAAAACGTACGGGGAGCCGACGTCTTTGTCGTTCAACCGGTGTGCGCACCGCCGAATGAAAACTTGATGGAGCTGCTGATCCTGCTAGATACGCTCAAGCGGTCCAGCGCCACCCGCGTCAACGCGGTGTTGCCGTACTACGGCTACGCGCGGCAAGACAAGAAAGACAAGCCTCGGGTTCCGATCACTGCTAAGTTGGTTGCCGACTTGATTTCTACCGCCGGTGCCGACCGGATTTTGACCATGGACCTGCACGCACCGCAGATTCAAGGATTCTTCAATGTGCCGGTGGACCATTTGTTTGCTGCGCCGGTGTTGTTGGATGCGATTCGAGAGATGCAGATTCCTGACCTAACCATCGTCTCTCCGGACGCTGGTGGGGTGGAGCGAGCTCGGGCGATCGGCAAGCGTTTGGATGCTGAGTTGGCAATCGTCGACAAGCGCCGAACGGCGGTCAATCAAGCACGGGTGATGAATGTGATCGGTAACGTAGACGGACGTAACGTGTTGATTCTAGACGATATTATCGATACCGCAGGAACCATGATTGAGACTGTTCAGGCGTTGATCGATCAAGGTGCTTTGTCGGTACGGGCCGCTTGTATTCATGCGGTGCTTTCGGGTCCTGCATTGGGCCGGATTCAAGATTCGGCGATTCAAGATGTCTTGGTTACCAACACCACGCCGTTAGAGGATAAGATTGCTAACTGCGGCAAGATAAGGCCGCTTTCTGTCGCCAAGTTGCTTGGCGAAGCGATTCTGAGAATTCACGAGAACAGTTCGGTTAGTTCGCTGTTCGTGTAGCGTTGACCGACGGAGAAGTCTATGAGTGAAATGCAGTTGACGGTGGAGCCTCGTGAGGAAACGGGGAAAAATGCCAATCGACGTCTTCGGGCCGGCGGCTGGATACCGGCTGTGGTCTATGGCGCCGGCAAGGATGCGGTATCGATTCGGGTCGAGAAATCGTCGTTCCTGGAAATGATTCGCAAGAGTAGTGAGCACGGTGTGTTTCTGCTCAAGTTGGGCGACAGCGATAAGAGCCGGCACACCATGATTCGGCACGTTGAGACCGACCCGGTGTCACGCCGAGTGATTCACGTCGATTTCCAGCGAGTCCTGATGGACGAAAAGGTCCGGGTCGAGGTGCCGATCGAGTTGATTGGTGAGGCGACCGGAGTTATAGACGAGGGTGGGGTCCTCGATTTCGTCACCCGTGAAGTGACGATCGAGTGTTTGCCGGGCGATATCCCCGATCATTTGGAATTCGATATCACCGGCCTGGCGATCGGGGACCATGGCGAAGTTCATGATTTAGAACTGCCCAAGGGTGTAGAGCTGATTAGCGATAGTGATCGTGTCTTGGCGTCGGTTTCCCATCCTCGTGTCGAAGCTGAGCCCGAAGAGGACGAGGACGACCTGCTGCTTGAGTCGGAGATGGCTGAGCCAGAGGTCATTGGCAAGGGTGGCAGCGACGACGCGGACGAAGAACAGGAAGACGCCTAGAGCGTCCAGTCGGCGATTCGGTGACACAACCGGAGCACTATGTTGTTGGCCTGGGGAACCCCGGGCCACGCTACGAGGGAACACGTCACAATCTAGGGTTTGACGTGGTCTACGAACTGGCGTTCCGTGCCGGGAAGAAGTTCCAAGAAGGTCTGTGTAACTGCCTGTGGGCACAAACTGAAGACTTGGTTTTGATCGCCCCGCAAACTTATGTCAATCGCAGTGGCTATGCGGTGCGGTGCCTGTTGGAAACCTACGGCTTAACCAAGGATCAAGTATTGATCGTCTACGACGAAGTCCGATTGCCATTGGGACGGATGCGGTTGCGCGGTAAAGGAAGCCCAGGAGGGCATCGTGGGATGGAGTCCATCGTCGCCGGACTGCAGAGTGACGAAATCGCCCGGCTACGGGTGGGCGTCGAGCCTGCCACGGGGATGCCCAAAGGCGAGTTGGCCGAGTTTGTATTGAATGAGTTTGAGCCCGACGAACAGGAGACGGTAGACGCGGTGATCGCTGCTGCTGCCGATGCCTGTGGATCGTGGCAGAAACACGGTGTCGAAGAGACCATGCAGCGGTTCAATGGCTGGCAGTGGGCTTCAGGCGCTGACGAAGAGAAATAGAGCAAAGGAAACATGAGGACGACCGAGTCCCTGGAGGTAGATTGTGGATAGTCAAGCAATGATTCAATGGATGGCGGCCCTCGGAATATTGAGCCTGGTTTTCGCCTGGCTTCGTAGCCGTTGGGTTGCGAAACAAGATTCTGGCAGCAAGGAAATGGAAACCATCGCCGGCCACATTCGGTCTGGAGCGATGGCGTTCCTAAGTCGCGAGTACCGTGTACTGGCGATATTTGTTCTGGTCGCGGCTGCGCTCTTGGCGTGGGCCAATATGGGCAGAGAGGGAAGCTCGGCTCTGATCGGCGTTTCGCTGTTGGTGGGTGCATTGTGTTCAGCCTTAGCGGGATTCTTCGGAATGCGCATCGCCACTAGCGCCAACGTGCGCACCGCGGCAGCGGCACGAACCAGCCTCAACAAGGCCCTCAATGTCGCCTTCTCCGGCGGTGCCGTGATGGGTTTCTCGGTGGTCGGTCTGGGAGTGCTCGGTTTATCGGTTCTCTACACGGTTTACTCCAATCTCTTTGACACCGGCAACCCGCAGGTTGATGCGGCCAAGACCATCACTGTGCTGGCTGGTTTTTCTCTGGGAGCCAGTTCGATTGCCCTGTTCGCTCGTGTTGGCGGTGGCATCTACACCAAGGCCGCCGATGTCGGCGCTGACTTGGTGGGTAAGGTCGAGGCCGGAATTCCCGAAGACGATCCGCGTAACCCTGCGGTGATCGCGGACAACGTTGGCGACAACGTGGGCGACGTCGCGGGCATGGGCGCTGATTTATTTGAGTCCTTTGTCGGGGCGATTGTCGGGGCTCTGGTGCTGGGGATCTCTGCCGTCAACGCGGTCGGATCTGCCTACACCCCGGAACTGCTGGCATTGCCGATGGTGATTGCCGGCGTCGGCATTTTGGTGTCGATTCTGGGTACCTTTCTGGTGCGCACCAAGGAGGGGGGAGACCCGCAGCGCGCTCTCAATTGGGGTACTTTTTCCGCCGCCGGCGTGATGCTGGTGGTGACCTACTTCCTGGTTGACTACTTGTTGGCTGGCTCCTACACGATTCCCGGCGGCGTTGAGTTCACCGGTCGGGGTGTGTTCATTGCCACCTTGGGTGGCCTGTTGGCCGGAGTCGCGATTGGGCTGATCACCGAGTACTACACCTCGGAGGCACGTGGCCCTGCACAATCGATCGCCAGGGACAGCCAGACCGGCGCAGCAACCACCATCATTGGTGGACTCGCGGTGGGCATGAAGTCGACGGCACTTCCGGTGATTGTTTTGGTGGGCGCGATCCTGGTGGCATTTAAGTTCGCCGGACTGTACGGCATCGCGATCGCCGCGCTCGGCATGCTCTCAACCATCGGCATTCAATTGGCGGTTGACGCCTACGGCCCGATTGCTGACAACGCTGGAGGAATTGCCGAGATGAGTCATTTGGGCAGTGAGGTGCGAGTGCGTACCGACAAATTGGACGCTGTGGGTAACACCACTGCGGCAGTTGGTAAGGGCTTCGCGATCGGTTCGGCAGCACTCACTGCTTTGGCGCTGTTTGCTGCGTTCAAGACTCAGGTGGGGTTGACTGTGCTGGATTTGGGTAAGCCTTTGGTCATGGGCGGCCTGTTCATCGGTGCCATGTTGCCGTTCTTGTTCTCGTCGATGGCGATGCAGGCGGTGGGCCGTGCGGCCTTTCGCATGATCGAAGAGGTGCGGCGCCAGTTCAAGGAGATTCCGGGACTGATGGAAGGTACCGGAACTGCCGACTACGCTCGCTGCGTCGAGATTTCTACCGATGCTGCGATCAAGGAGATGGTGCTCCCTGGCTTGATGGCAATTGTGGTTCCGGTAGCGGTTGGTTTCTACAGCATCGAAGCCTTGGGTGGTCTGCTTGCTGGCGTCACCGTTTCCGGTGTAACCATGGCAATCTTCATGGCCAACGCTGGTGGTGCTTGGGATAACGCCAAAAAATATATTGAGGGTGGTGCATTCGGTGGCAAGGGCTCCGATGCGCACAAGGCTTCTGTGGTTGGTGACACCGTAGGTGATCCGTTTAAGGACACCGCCGGCCCCAGCCTCAACATTTTGATTAAGTTGATGTCGGTGGTCGCTCTCGTTATCGCGCCGCTGCTGTAGGGTTGGCTGTAGACGGGGACACAACTTAGGCGAAGCTGAAACGAATAGCCGTTCTCCAAGAGGAATGGGTTGGGAGAGCTTTCCGGCTCAATCAAACGATTGTGTCCCCATTTCCCGCGGGGACGACATTCGGATTGCTCAAAGCGCAGAGGGATTTGGTAAACTCTGCGCTCAAACGAACGCGGTACCAATCGGTATCGCCTTCCTGCTGCGTCCGATTGGGGGCGTCGCTGCAAGCCAAAGGGAGGTTTTAATTAACCATGGCTCGGACTTATGAATTGACTCTCGTCGTAGATGGGCGAGTGGCAGAAGAAGAAAACGTAGAAATCGTCGACGCAGTGAAAGAACTGGTGTTGGTCGACGGCGTCACGCTCAGCAAGGAAGAAAGCTGGGGTAAGAGGCGCTTGGCGTACCTAATTAACAAGGCGACCGAGGGGTACTACACCTTTCTCTATCTGGTCGCAGACGACGTTACTCCGCCGTTTCGTGAAGTGGAGATGAGGATGATGCAGAATGAAAAAGTTTTGCGCTACCTCACTGTGCGCACCGACGAAGATCTCAAGCGGGCTGTCCGCAAAGGTAAGAAGTTTGTTCCGGCTGCGGCCGCAGTGGGCATAGGCCCGTCAGAGCCACCAGCCGGTGAAGTGGTGGCAGAGGAGACCGAGTAATGCCACGCGAAAGACGCAAGAAGGACGACACTCCCCGTCGTCGCAAGTATTGTCGGTTCACCGTTGCTGGGATTGAGTACATAGACTACAAGGACGTGCAGATTTTGCAGCGTTCGACCTTGGAAAACGGCAAGATCATTTCGCGACGAATTTCGGGCACCTCCGCACGGCATCAACGGATGTTGGCGCAGGCAATTAAACGAGCACGTCATTTGGCGCTGCTGCCGTTTTCCAACGACTAGGGGTACGAAGGATGAAAGTCATTCTCTTACAGGATGTTGTCCATCAGGGGGCGCGTGGCGATGAGATCAACGTCAAGCCCGGTTACGCCCGTAACTACCTGATCCCTCAAGGTCTAGCACTTGAGTTGACGAAGGCGAATCGCAACTACTTTGGACAGATTCGCAAAAAGATTGAGGTTCAGTTTCAGCGCGAGGTCGGGATTGCCCAAGAGGCCGCCAAGAAATTTGAAGGCGCTGCCGTGGTGCTGCACCGACAAGTTTCGGAAGGCGATGAACTTTATGGAGCTGTCACCGCTGCCGAGATCGTTGACGCTTTACTGGTGGACGGAATCGAGGTCGATCGTAAATCGGTTGATCTAGAGGGTGGCATCACGACGCTGGGCGAACACCTGGTTCGCATCGTGTTACATCCAGAAGTGATGCCAGAGATTTCGGTCACTGTACAAGCCGAAGAGTAGATGACCCTGGATCCCGAGTCCCCCGCTGGCGCAGCAGTCGAGAGCGACGGGAATTCGGGTGCCGTGGTCGGGCAGCACCCCGGCGTCGATCTCGCCGAGTGGCGGCAGCTTTGGCAGCAAGATCGGGCGTTTCCGATTCAGGGCCGCCCAGGAATCCTGGGCCGCATCGCGGTCGCGGCGAAGCGCCTGCTGCGTCCGTTTTTCAAAGCGCCAGTCGCCGATCTTTGGGATCGTCAACGGGTCTTCAATCAGATCCTTCTGGACCATCTAGCTCATCGCGACGCTGAAATCAGCAATCTGCTAGAGCAGTCAGCCTCCGAGAGTGAGTGGCGACTGCAAGAGATGCGCGATCAGGCGGTGTTGGTGAGTCGGATCCTGCGTGACGGTTTGCAAGACGTGATGAACCACAACGACGCGCTGTTTTCTCGTGTCGATCAGAAACTCGACCGCTATCGGCGTCGCAGCCGAGACTTACAACATGCACTGAGCGAAGCGTTAGCGACCACCAGCGGCGACCCGAGCAACCCCTCGACGGCTGTACTTGCTGAGTCTTTGCGCCAGACAACCTACGCTGGGTTGGCTGAAGATCAAGGTGTCGATGCTGGAGATCTGCAGGTGGCGGCTTATCTGGGAAAGATCCCCCAGGACGGACCGGTTCTAGGATTTGGCTGCGGAAACCGGGAAGTGGTGCGCCAGTTCGCCGAGGCTGAACTTCAATTGCGTTGGGTTGACTCGAACCCAACAGTTGTCGCCTCGTGGCAAGAAGAGGGCCTAGCTGCTGAGCAGGGATACCCCCTGCAGACGCTCGAAAAGTGTGAACAAGATAGCCTTGCCGCGGTGATCTCTTTGCACACCATTGAGAGCATGGCGATGGCGGATCTGGATCGCTTGGTTCGACTTAGCTACCGAGCACTGCGTTCTGGGGGCGTGGTGATCTTGGAAACCGCGAATCCGATGTCCCTGGTCGCTGGTTCGCGGGATTTTTGGCGCGACCCCCGCCGTATCCGACCGGTTCACCCGGACACTTTGGAGTGGTTGGTCCGAGAGGTCGGCTTTGGCTCGATCGAGCGCCTGGACTTCGCACCTTACAGCGCAGATCAAAGACTCCCCGAAGTTCCGTTGGACGGGCTGGAGGGAGATCTACGATCACTGGCTGGACAGGTCAATGAGCTTCGGGATCGTTTGGACGAGCTGCTGCACGGATATCAGGACTACGCTCTGATTTGCACCAAGAGCTAGCGCGACCTCGGTCGCTGCTCGCCGACCACTAGCAACGGTTTTCTCTCGACTCTTGTTGGAGGGTTGCTCGTTGCTGGCTACTCGGTTCTAGTTGCTAGAGCGCTCTTCCCACTGCTCTCGCACTCGGCTCCAATCATCGACTTGACTCGGCATTCGCTCGCCAGTTTTGGGGAGATAGTGATCCTCTTGTTGATACCAAGGTAGATCCAGAATTCGCCCGCGCTCGGCACGATAGATCTGCAACGGCTGGGTACCGTCGATAAAGGCCTCATCGAACAGCTGATCGGCCGCGGGACCCGCCAAATATCCGGAACGTAGTTCAATTGGGGCGGTGCGAACCCGCTGTGGCACGACAAACCTGTCCTCGGAGCGCATCCAACCCTCTTCCAGTCCCCGTTCCGCGATCCGCCGCCAGATCGGCAGTGCTGCTGCGCCTCCGGTTCCGTCAGTCCCCAGCGACCTCTTTTGGTCGTAGCCCACCCAGACGACGATGGTGTATTGCGGGGTCATCCCGGCGAACCAGGCATCGCTATAGGAATTGGTGGTGCCGGTTTTGCCGGCGATGTCCAAAGGCAAGTTGCGAATCGACGTGGCAGTACCGCGATCGACTACGCCGCGCAACATATGCACCAGCAAGTAAGCAACCTCCGGCGAGGTTGCTTGATGCGCCTCAATGCGGTGGACTTCCCGCTGGCGGCCATCTGCATCTTCGACTCGTTCAATGAAGTAAGGGGCAACATAGAGGCCCCCATTGGCGAAGGTCGAAAAGGCGCCAGCCAGCTCGATGGCGGTCAAATCCGAGGCTCCCAGCGCCAAGCTGGGATAAGGAGGAAGCGCGGAAGTGATGCCGCTTCTACGGGCGAAATCGATGACGCGCTCGACGCCGATCAAGTCCAACACCTTGACTGCAGACGCGTTGCGCGAATTTTCCAAAGCACTGCGCAGAGTCAGGATGCCATGGTAGGTACGCTTAAAATTGCGCGGGCTGTACCCAGCCTGCCCGCTGGCGTCCGGAAACACCACCGGTCCGTCGAAGATAGTGTCCGCCGGAGTGAATCCAGACTCCAAGGCCGTACCATAGACAAAGGCTTTGAAAGTAGAGCCAACTTGGCGACTCGCTTGGGTCGCACGATTGAATTGATTGAGTTGAAAATCCCAGCCGCCAACCATGCCGCGCACCGCCCCGGTACCGTTTTCGATCACTACTGCTGCGGCTTCCAAGTCCGGCTGTTGTTCCAGGTTGAGCTGAAACCCACCGTTGTCTTGGGCGACCAACGAAAACCAAGCGACGTCTCCAATCTTGAGCACTTGACCCAACCTCCTGCGAGTCCATCGATAGCCTTCCGGAGGTAACAAATAGGTGGTGTCTACAATCTTCACCTGTGCTGTGTCTCCGTCCAAGTTGATTACCAACCCCTCAATCCAGCGGTCTTGTTCGGGACGAAAACGCAACCAGGTGGAATTGGTATACGCCGCTAGGTCCTCGGCTCGTTGATGAGCACCGCGCCAGCCGCGCGAGCGATCCCGTTCGCGCAGCCCAGCTCGGACAGCGGCCTCGACTGCGCTCTGGATGCGCGGATCCATACTGGTGAAGACGTTGAGACCACTCTCCAACAAGGCGTCCTTGCCATAGCGAGACTCAATATCCTTACGCACTTCTTCGGCGAAATAGGGTGCGTCCGCCACGTCGTAGCGGAGTGGTACTACCTCAAGAGGTTTGGCGACCGCCGCTTCATAGGCCTGCTGGTCAAGATAGCTCTCGTCACGCATCCGTCTGAGCACGTAGTCGCGACGCCGGGTGGTGTCCTCGGGATTGCGGTAAGGGCTGTAGTCGGCGGGCCGTTGGAGAATCCCTGCGAGCATTGCCGCCTCGTGAGCTTCTAGCTCAGCTGGCTCTTTGTCGAAGTAGTAGCGCGTGGCGGCCTTCATGCCGTAGTTGCGATGCCCGAGATTCATTAAGTTGCAGTAGAAGGTGAGGATCTGCTCTTTGCTGTAGTTCTTCTCGATTTCGACCGACAAGAAGGCCTCTTCAATCTTGCGCTTCCAGGCCCGCTCAGGGCTCAAGAACAATCTGCGAGCGAGCTGCATGGTGAGCGTCGAGCCGCCCTGGGAGCGACGGTCACGGGTTAGATTAACCACCACCGCCCGAATCACCCCCCGGATATCGACGCCACCGTGACGAAAAAAATTCGAGTCTTCAGCCGAGAGCACCGCTTGGCGAATCACTTCCGGAACTTCCCCAACCTCAAACAGCACCCGTCGTTCGCGAGCGTAGCTCTCGAAGGAAGTTCCGGTTACGTCGTACAAGCGAGTGATCACCGGTGGTTGAAAACCTTCTAGTGTGTCGACCTTAGGGACGTTGATCGACGCGGCAAAGACAATCCCCGCCAGGGCGCCAATCGAGACGGTTCCGCCAATCCAGAGCGCGCTGCGCTTGACCCAGGGGGGGATCGATTGATGGAATTTTGGACCGGTACCAGAAGCCGTTGTGTCGCTGTGTGAGACGGTTGCCACACGCGGATTATAGGCTCCAGCCGATGGTAAGCTGCAATCACTTATGAACGAGCCGCTGGTACCCGATTCTTCTCCCTCTGAAGCGCCGCCGGAAGCAACCCCGGTACCGTTTGATCCTTCGGCTCGAGGAAAACTGGGTGGTAAAGGATGCGGTTGGATGGTCGGAGTTGGATGCGGGGTTTTGTTGTTGGTCGCGGTGGCCGTTTTTGCCACCGTGGCATTCAACAGTGACCGCCTGATTGCCTGGAGTTTGGAGCGTTTTGAAGAGCAACTCTTGGCGGACGCGCCCGAGGACCTAGAGGAATCGGAACTGGAAGAGTTGCGCACTGCCTTCGGCAAGGCTCGAGAGCACATCAAGGCTGAGGACGTGGATCCTCAGCAGTTGCAGGGTTTTCAAACCATCATGCTGGAGCTGATCTTCAAGGGGCCCAAAGAACGCAGCGTCGACGACTATCGACGCTTGCGCAAGGCGCTCGACACTTTGGCTGGGGAGGTCCCGGTCGAGGAATCGGTCCCGGCTACTCCTGTGACCGAAGCGATCCCAGTGGCGATCCACACCTCGGGTCCGCTCTCTCCTGTGGCGCGATGGGCGCCGCTTCGCGCCTAGTTTGCCGTGGACCGATTCCGCCTTGTCTCGCCATTTTCCGCGGCGGGAGATCAGCCGCAAGCAATTCAAGAGTTAGTCGAAGGTTTTCAGCGAGGGGCCAGCGAGCAGGTGCTGCTCGGCGTCACTGGATCCGGAAAGACCTTCACCATGGCGCGGGTGATTGAAGAACTCAATCGTCCAACCATCATCCTCAGCCACAACAAGACCTTGGCGGCGCAGCTCTATCAGGAGTTTAGAAGTTTCTTCCCGGACAATGCGGTGGAGTACTTCGTCTCCTACTACGACTACTACCAGCCGGAAGCCTATGTTCCCCAGTCGGACACCTTCATCGAGAAGGAAACCTCGATCAACGAGGAGATTGACCGCTTGCGACTACGCGCGACCAAGGTGTTATTCGAGCGTCGCGATGTGGTGATTGTCGCTTCAGTTTCTTGCATCTACGGCCTAGGGTCGCCAGCGGCGTTTTCTGGAATGCTGCAATTCTTTGAACGCGGCTCGGAGAGTGGTTTGTCGGTTGCCTTGAGAAAGCTTGCCGAGATGCAGTATGAGCGCACCCAGATGGATCTGTTCCCGGGGTCGTTTCGGGTACGTGGTGACACCCTGGAAATCTTTCCAGCGTACGAAGATCAGGGGATTCGCATTGAGTACTTTGGTGACGAGATCGAGCGGATTTCTTTCTTCGATCTGCTCAAGGGCGATCCACTACGAGAAGTAGACAAGGTTTCGGTTTATCCGCGCACCCACTACGTAACCCCGCGCGAGACGCTGATCAAGGCGATCGCCGGAATCAAGGCCGAATTGGCTGTGGAATTGGACAAGTTGGAGGAGGAAGAGAAACTCCTGGAGCACCAGCGACTGAAACAGCGCACGCTGTTTGACTTGGAGATGTTGCGCGAAGTTGGCTACTGCCACGGAATCGAGAACTACTCGCGCCATCTCTCGGGGCAAATCGCCGGTGAGCCGCCCCCGACCTTGCTCGACTACTTGCCGAAGGACTTCTTGCTGATCGCCGATGAGAGTCACCAGACCATTCCCCAGGTGCGCGGCATGTACTTCGGCGATCAATCACGCAAGACCACTCTGGTGAATTATGGCTTTCGTTTGCCCAGCGCGTTGGACAATCGGCCGCTGACCTTTGACGAATTTGACCGCAAGGTGGGGGACCGTCTCTACGTTTCTGCTACTCCCGCGCCGTGGGAATTGGAACGCGCCGGGGGCGTGGTGGTCGAGCAAGTGATCAGGCCCACCGGTCTGCTTGACCCAGAGATCGAGATCAGACCGGCAAAACATCAGATCGACGACTTGCTGGGCGAAATCCACGCCACCGTGGAGGCTGGATTTCGAGTTTTGGTGACCACGTTGACCAAGCGCATGTCCGAGGAGCTAACCCGCTATCTCAATGAGCTGGGTGTTCGGGTGCGCTACCTGCACAGTGACATCGACACTCTGGAGAGGGTGCAAATTCTCACCGACTTACGGCGTGGAGAGTTCGACGTGCTGGTCGGGATCAATCTATTGCGCGAGGGATTGGATCTTCCCGAAGTTGCCCTGGTAGCGGTGCTGGATGCCGACCGAGAAGGTTTTCTGCGTTCCCAAACATCGCTGATTCAAACAGCAGGTCGCGCGGCTCGCAACCTCGAGGGCCGGGTGATTTTCTACGCCGACAAAATGACCAAGTCAATGCAGATCGCGATCGACGAGACCAAGCGTCGTCGTACTAGGCAACATCAGTACAACCAGGAAAACAACATCGAACCAGCCTCGATCATCAAGGACGTACACAATCCGTTGGTGCAGATGGGAAATCTAGACCTTTACGCGCCGGCTCCTGGCCGCTTGAGTGAGATCGGCGAGCTGACCGATGAGCCGCTGGATCAGCAGATCAAGCGACTGGACAAGGCGATGCGCGCGTCGGCCAAAAAACTCGAATTTGAAGAGGCGGCTGAGTTACGCAATCGTATCCAGGAACTCAAACAGTTGCAGATCTTCAGCGCATAACTGATGTCCCCTGCGTCGTCGGCCGGTTCCTCGACAGCCAGTGCGCTGGTGATCGAGACGATTCGCGGGCTCCCGGACCGGCCCGGTATCTATATCTTTCGCGGTCAAGAGGGACGGGCGCTCTACGTCGGCAAAGCCCGGTCACTGCGCAAGCGGGCGGCTTCGTACCTGCGCGCAGACCTGGAGCAACGGTTGCAGTCGATGGTGCAGGAGTCGGAAAGCTTGGAGTTCGTCACCACCGACACCGATCAGGAAGCGCTGTTGCTGGAGGCAACCTGGATCAAGACTCGGCGCCCGCCGTTTAATGTCTTACTGCGCGATGACAAGACCTATCCATACCTCAAACTGACCAACGATCAGTATCCCCAGATCGCCTTTACCCGCCGGGTAAAGGACGATGGGGCGCAGTACTTTGGCCCCTACCTGCCGGGAGGGTTTGCCCGCCGCGGTATCAAGATGGTGCAGCGGATGTTTGGTATTCGGGTGTGCAGCATTGAGATTGACGGCAAGTTGCCGCGCCCCTGTCTCTACTACGACATGAAGCGATGCCTAGGCCCCTGCGTCGACGGATTGACCAATGAGGAGGAGTACTCGGAATCGGTGGATCGAACCACCGCCTTGCTAACCGGTCGCGCGCCGAAACTGGTGCGCGACCTCAAGCAGAGTATGAACACCGCAGCCAACGACTTGCGCTATGAAGATGCGGCGCGCCATCGGGATACCCTGCACGAGGTCCAAGAACTTGGCGCTCGGCAGAAACTGGCCTCAACCCGTGGCGACGATGTCGACGTGTTCGGAGTCCACATCGCAGGCGGCAATGCCGCGGTCGCGATTTTGGTGATGCGTGATGGTCAGGTGTTGGATCGTCGTGAAATCTTTTTCGAGGGCGACGCCCCAGAGCACGCGGACCGGTTGTTGGACGAACTGCTGCCCCAGGTCTACGCCGCCACTACCTTCATTCCCAAAGAGATCCATCTGCCCTCGCCGATCGAGGGGGAGGCGGCTTTAGAGCAATGGTTGGCCGAAAAGAAGGGTGAACGGGTCTATTTGCGCTACCCGCAGCGAGGCCCCAAGGTACAAAGGATGGAACTGGCGGTGCGCAACGCGCGGTTGGCTTTTCAGCGTCGATTTCGCCACAACCCTCATGCTCGGGCGGCGGAGAAGCTGGGCAAGATCCTGGAGCTACCAGAAGCACCCCGCCGGATTGAGGGGTTCGATATCTCCAACTTTCAGGGCGGCGAGCCGGTTGGCTCCTTGGTGGTTTGGGAAGGCGGAACGATGCGTAACTCCGAGTACCGCAGCTTCAACATCAAGAGCCTGGACGGCACCTCCGACGACTTTGCCTCGATGGCAGAGGTGGTCGAGCGCCGTTATCAAAGGCGTTTGGACGAGGTCGGCGAGATGCCGGATCTGATTTTGGTCGACGGTGGCCGAGGTCAACTCAACGCTGCCCTCTCAGTTTTGGCCATCTTGGGGGTCGAAGAAACGCCGATCGTCGGACTCGCTAAACGGGAGGAAGAAATCTACCTTCCGCACCTACCCGAACCGCTGCGGCTGGAACACAGTGACCCAGCGCTTCAGCTTCTACAGCGAATTCGCGATGAAGCCCACCGGTTTGCCGTCAGTCACCATCGCCGTCAACGCAGTCGACGCTCGATTCGTTCTGCTTTGGACGGTATCCGTGGCGTCGGTCCCAAACGCAAGCGGGCATTGCTGAGCCACTTCGGTTCCGTGGTCGGTATCCGCCAAGCGTCCTTGGAGGAGGTGCAGGAGATCTTGGGTGTGCGGCTGGGTAAAGAAGTCCATCGTCGTATTCAGGCGCTATCGATTGAAGAACGGGTGGAGAAGAAATGAGGGGACACAATCAAAGTATTGTGTCCCCATGAGCTAAAATATCCCTGGACTGGAGAGTTTCAGGAGCCGCTTTCGACCCTGTGTCGGGAGAGGAAAGTCCGAACTCCTACGGACAGCATGCTCGCTAACAGCGAGGCGCGGCGACGCGACGGCCAGTGCAACAGAGAGTAGACCGCCTAGCTTGCCATTTTGGAGAGCCTGGTAAGGGTGAAAGGGTGCGGTAAGAGCGCACCGCTCTTGTGGTGACACAAGGGGCACGGTAAACCCCATGCGGAGCAAGATCAAATAGGGAAGTGAGTCCGGGCTGTCCGTCCTGGCATCGACTTTGAGTCGGGTCACTTCCGGGTAGATTGCTTCAGGTCATCGGTAACGGTGATCGCAGATGGATGGCTCCACCGGGAAACCGGAACAGAATTCGGCTTATGGAGGCTCTCCGGTCTTTTTGAACTGTGTTTTTCAATGATTCGAACTTGATGGACTGCGCACGGAGCAGTACTTTTGAACCATGACTCGTTTGACAGCAACTCGTCCGCCCATGGCTAAGGGCGGCGCTAGCACAAGGATCCCGCGCTCGGTCAGGCCCGGTGATCGAGTTGGTATTGCCGCGCTTTCGGGAGCTGTTGATCCTGAGCGCTTGCAGCGAGGGGTCAAAACGGTGCGCGAGCTGGGGTTTGAACCGGTACTGGGTAGCAATTTGGCCACCCGCAAAGGGCCACTGGCGGGTTCTGATGATCAACGCCTGGAGGCTTTCGAAGCATTGCTGCGGGATCCGTCACTGACCGCGATTTGGTTTGCCAGGGGTGGTTATGGTGTCACCCGCTTGTTCCCGCGTCTCGATTGGGATTTGTTGGCCAAGGTACCTCGGGTGTACCTGGGGTATTCGGATCTCACTCCGTTGTTGCTGGAGATTGAACGCCGTTTGGGCTGGGCGACTTTGCATGGTCCGATGATCGCTCCCGAACTGGCCGACGGTTTGGACCCAGACGAACGAAAGGCACTGTTGGCGGCGTTGGCCGGAGAACCACTGGAAATGATTCCGGGCCGTTGCTCAACCGGTACCTTCTCGCTGGACGGAGTGGTGCGCGGAGGCTGTCTGTCGATGTTGGCTTCCTCGGTGGGTACCGACTATTCCCCGGTACTCTCCGATATTCTCTTTCTCGAAGATGTCGAAGAACCGCATTACCGTTTGGATCGCATGCTGACTCAGCTGGCCCAGTGTGGCGCTTTGGACTCGGTGCAAGGGGTCGCCGTGGGTTGCGTTGAAAAAGACGACTTGACCTGGTTGGAGGTGCTCGAAGAAACCGGCCTGCCGGCGGTGATCGGCCTGCCGCTGGGTCACACGCGACCCAACTACGTCTTTCCTCTGGGCTCCTCAGCACGGCTGACCCAGGATGGATTGACGATCTTCGGTGGCGCTGTGGGAGAACCCTCTTGAGCAGCAATCGCCCGGTACTGCGGGCAGCGCTACGGCATATCGAAAGCGGCCTGGAGTTCGATGTTGCGACCCGTGGGCGTTGTGAAATTGGCCGCAGGGATCCCCAAGCGGCGAGACAGCCCGACCTCGATCTCAACTCGCTGGATCCGGAACGCAGCATTAGTCGCTGGCATGCGGTGATCGAGAATACTGACGATGGTTGGATTCTGGTGGAGGAGAAGGGGACTCTCAATGGCACCTTTCTCAACGAACGACAGCTTCGCCGAGGGACTCGCTACCCGTTGCAACCCAAAGATTGCATTCGTTTGGCCTCGCTTGAGTTTGAACTGGTTGTTGAACAGCGTTAGATGAGCCCAGATCTCGATCTGCTCGCTCAGCCGCTCGCTGAGTACAAGGGATTTGGCCCGGTTACTTGTGAGCGCCTTGCTGAGCGCGGTGTGGTTACCGTCGAAGACCTGTTGTGGCATCGCCCGATTCGCTACCAAGATCGTCGACAGATTTCATCGATCCAGGACATCGATGCCGTGGGACCGCGCACTTTGGTGGGCCAAGTGCGGTCGGTCAGCTCGGGATGGCGCGGGCGACGCAATGCACCTTCCACCGCAGTGGTACACGACTCCAGCGGGTCGATCCAAGCGGTGTGGTTCAACCGTCCCTATCTCAGCCGTCAGGTCGATCCAGACAAGACCTACGTCTTGCACGGGGAGGTGCGGGCCTATGAGCAAAGCCTGCAACTCACCAATCCGACGCTGGAGCCGATCCTAGAAGGAGACGATCCGCGGCGCATTGTGCCGGTGTATCCGTCTCTTGGCGATCTGGGACAGAGTCGAGTGCGCACCCTGGTTCGCAAACTGCTGGAGCAGGTTGACTTTGATCAGGTGAAGGAGACCCTTGACCCGAGCTTGCTGGATCGCTATCGGTTGGCGGCTTTGGGCCCGGCTTTGGCTGCGATCCATCAACCGGGTACCCGCACCGGATCGCTGGCGCTCACCGAACGCGGAGCACCGCCAAGTCGACGGTTGGCGTTCGGCGAGTTGCTGGAGTTGCAGATAGCGTTGCAGCGTAAGCGCGGCGCTCGCGCGGCGGTGATCAAGCCACGGGCTTACGAGGGGATTGCCCGGGTGCCCGAGTTGCTCGAAAAGATGCTGCCGTTTTCGCTGACCGGCAGCCAACGCCAAGTGTTGAAAGAAATCTGGACCGACCTGGGTAGCAGCAAGCCGATGTCGAGGCTGGTGCAGGGAGATGTCGGTTGTGGCAAAACCGTAGTTGCCCTGGGGGCGATCTTGGCGGCGATCGAGAGTGGCTTGCAAGCTGCTTTCATGGTGCCCACCGAGATCCTGGCTGAGCAACACTGGAGCACTATCGAGAAATGGATGCCGCCCCATATTGGGGTTGAATTGCTGACCTCGAGTAGTGATCTTGCGGGGGCGCGGGCGCGCTTGGAATCGGGGCAAAGCGGTGTGGCGATCGGTACCCATGCTTTGATTCAGGAATCGACCGAGTTCGCTCGGCTGGGTTTAGTGATTGTCGACGAGCAGCACCGATTTGGCGTTGACCAACGGCGCGCCTTGGCTGACAAGGGCGAGAATGTTGATTTGCTGGTGATGACCGCGACCCCGATTCCCAGATCGCTGACCTTGGCTCTCTATGGAGATCTGGACTTGTCGGTGATTGACGAGTTGCCCAAGGGGCGTCTTCCGGTGGTGACGGAAATCGTGCCGGCATCGGATGCGCAACCGGTAGTCGACGCGGTACACCGGGAGATCGAGTGTGGCGGACGGGTCTTTGTCGTGTTTCCAGCAATCAGCACCGACCAAGAGCGCGGCGTTTCTTCCCTGGAGGAACATGGGATTCGTTGGTTGCAAAGGCTGCAACCGATTGCCTGCGCTCTGTTGAGTGGCAAGACGCCGGCTGCTGAGCGAGAAATCATTCTCGCCCGATTTGCCTCGGGTGAAACGCCGGTGTTGCTCACCACCACGGTGATCGAAGTCGGGGTCGACATTCCGCAGGCGGGTCTTCTGGTGATCGATGGCGCTGATCGCTTTGGGCTGTCGCAACTGCATCAACTGCGGGGTCGGGTTGGCCGAGGGGATCGCGGAGGTTTGTGTTTGGCTGTGCAACGAAGTCATAGCGGATCGGCGGCAGAGAGGCTGGAAGTGTTTGCCTCGACCAGCGATGGTTTCGCCATTGCCGACGCTGATCTGCGCCTGCGTGGTCCGGGTGAACTGTTGGGCTCGCGTCAGGCTGGGATCGCCAACCTGCGGGCTGCGTCGCTGGTCACCGATTTAGATCTATTGGAGGCCGCTCGGGAGGAAGCGAGGCACATAGTGGCTGAAGGCGGTGGGTCCTGAACCTTGCGTCCATTTGGCCGGATACCCATGAAAATCGTTTATTCTCTCTATTGCATCTGAGGGCCAATCAGTCACCAGAGTGCAGTACCATCAGTCTCGGATCTGTGCGGCCTTGATCTAGTTTCTATTGGAGCTCCCCACCCTGTGTCCCTTCGAGTCTTACTGATTGCCAATACCCTGCCGCCGACCGATGTTTCAGGAGTGGGTGAACAGGTGGTTCAGCTTGCTGACGGCTTGCGCGAGAGGGGCTGCGAAGTGCGGATCTTGGGACGCGCGGAGTCCGGGTTGGGGTCGATTAAGGCACTGTTTCCGCTGACCGTGGTGTCCCGAGCACTGCGAGAAGTACACCGGTTTCGACCGGAGGTGGTGCAGACCCATGAGTCGGACGGTGGATTGGTGGTTTTTTTCTTGGCAGTGGTTCGTGATTTGCTTGAGGTTCGGCCCCGATTGGTGGCGCTGTTTCAGGTCAGCTATCGGCGTGAGTTTCGAGCGGTTCGGCGGTTAAACCTGCCGACCGCAGCACAAGTCGAACCCAGTCGGTCAGAAAAGATCTTCAAATGGACCCGGGCCCCGTGGCACATTCTTCTCGGTTTGCTGAGCGCGCGCAGTGTTGATCAAGTCTTGGCGCCCAGTCGCCAGACCTTGCGTGAGTTGGAAGAAGATTATGGGGTCACCGAGGGCGCCGTTTTGCCCAACGCGATGATCGAGCGCAAAGCGCAGCCTGAACCGGTGGCGATTCCTGATCATGAGCAAGGGCTGCTGATCGTCGGTCGCATGAGGGTGCGTAAGGGGATCGAGGTGGCCCTGGCCGCCCTGGCGTCGATGCCTACAGAGAATCGGCCACGACTGTGGCTGGCGGGGGACGGCGAGCATCGCCCTGGCCTGGAAGCCGCGGCTGAAAGGCTAAGACTGCAAGAGCATGTGCGATTTCTGGGCCGCTGTACCGCCGGTCAAGTGTTGACCTTGTTGAATCGAACCAGCGCATTGTTGGTGCCGTCGACCTATGAAGGCATGCCTTTAGTGATTCTTGAGGCGATGAGTGAAAGCTGCCCGGTGGTGGCGTCTGCAGTCAGCGGAATCCCTGAAGTGGTGATCGATGGAGAAACGGGCTGGCTGGTGCCTGCGGAGGACGCAACCGCGTTGGCGAGCGCGATCGAGGCGGTGAGCGTCGATCAGGAGGAAACTCTCCGGCGTGGCCGGGCCGGATATCTACGCTGGATGCGCTATTTTCGCCCCCAAGAAGCGGCTGCTGTTTGGTTAGAGAGAGTTGCAGAGGCGAGTCAGGTGGAAGTAATGCAGCAGGCAGAGAGGCCACAGGGAGATTGTGCCCAAGAAACCAGTGCCCGGGGAGCTACTGCCCAAGGAACTGCCCAGGGAGATACTGCACAATGATGAGTCGAGTCTTACTCTGGGTCGGTGCCCTAGGCACTCTTGGGTTGCTGGCGACCGGAGCGCTGGGATATCTCCAGAATCCCCGCGTCTATGGCATCAACACCCACGCTTCGATGGCTTTGGCGGGCAGCTTGCTGATCCTTTTTGCCCACTGTTGGATCTTGTTCTTCTTGGTGGGAACCGGCAAAGCGATTCGCGAGGCGGTCGAAGAGTACGATCTAGATCGCAACCACATCGAACGGACCAAGCAATTTAAACAAAAACTCTATCCGTGGCTGATGTTGGCGATGGGGATGGTGATCGCCGCGTTCGTCATAGGCGGAGGTTCCTACATTGGCGCGATGCATCCACTGTGGCATCGAGTCCTCGGCCCGTTGACCATTTTGGCGCAGATCTACACCTTGTATCTGGAGTTTGTGGTTCTGGGCGAAAATGAACGCTTGGTGGCAAGGGTAGACCGCGAAGCCAAGGTCAAGGGATGATCGAACCGAGCGGCTCTCAGCCACAGAAAACTCTTTTGATAGCATGGCGTCAACCTTGCCTTCTCACCAATCTCCGTCCTGAATGCTGAAAACATCTGAATCTACTGCGTTGCACTCGCTTGTGCTCCTCGACGTAGCTACGGCTACGCCTGCGTCGCCCTCGGTCGCAAGCCTTGTATCTCCAGGCGTTTGCAGCACTCTGACTCGAACCTTGGGGAGAAGGCCAGGTTAAGGGTGCCAGGGCATGTCCACGGGCGCCCTTGTTGCACATAAGCGAGGGGATCGATAGAGAAGTGGTAGATGGATAATGGTTGACCAAACAACAAAAGCTGAAAATCAGGGAATTGTCCTATCCGGGATGCGCGCCACCGGCCCGCTCCATCTTGGGCATTATTTCGGCGCGATTAAGAACTGGGTGGATCTACAGGACCGTTACCCCTGTTACTACTTTGTTGCCGATTGGCATGCCCTGACCACCGACTATGCCGCCCCGTGGTCGATCGCCGACAACACTCTGCTGACGGTGGCGGACTGGATGGCGTCCGGTCTGGACCCTGAACGTGCGGTTTTTTTCCTCCAGTCGAAGATCGCCGAGCACGCAGAATTGCAGCTGCTGCTGGGGATGTTGACGCCGTTGGGTTGGTTGGAGCGGGTGCCGACCTACAAGGAGCAGATTCGAGAGCTCAAGAAGAAAGACCTAGCGACCTTCGGATTCCTTGGCTATCCGGTATTGCAAACTGCCGACATCATTCTCTATCGGGCGCACCACGTACCGGTGGGGCAGGATCAAGCCAGTCACTTGGAGTTGTCGCGGGAAATCACCCGTCGTTTCAACGGGTTGTATGGCAAGGTCTTCCCTGAACCTCAGCCGCTGTTTACTCCCACCCCCAAGGTTCCAGGCCTGGACGGTCGTAAGATGTCCAAGTCCTACGCTAACTCGATTGAATTGGGGGACAGCTCGGACTCCATCCGCGCCAAATGCGCCAAGATGTTTACCGATCCAACCCGGCTGCGTCGCGACGATCCGGGCCATCCAGAAACCTGTAACTTGTTTCAGTTCCATCGTTTGCTGTCGACGCCAGAGGTGCAAGAGGACGTCGCCGAGCGTTGCCGAGCGGCATCCTTAGGATGTGTCGACGACAAAGGCCTGATCGCAGAACGAATGATCGAGTTCATCCGTCCAATTCGTGAGCGGCGAGAGCGGTTGCTCGCCGACCGGGGTGAGCTGTGGCGCATTCTCAACGCCGGGACGAATCGAGCGCGCGAAGTCGCGCAAGAGACCATGACCTTAGTCCGCGAAGCAATGGGCTTGGACTATCAAAAATGGAGTTAGATTCTCAGCCGATTGCTGCACTGCCTTCGTCTTGGAAGGTTCATCTGCCGATCTTTGAAGGGCCGCTGGACCTGCTGCTGCATCTGATCAAGATCAACGAAGTCGATATCTACGACATCCCGGTGAACCTGATCTGTGGTCAGTTTCACGAGTACTTAACGATGATGGAGGAGCTGGATTTGGACATAGCCTCGGACTACTTGTTTGAAGCGGCCCAGTTGATTCAGCTCAAGTCGCGAATGTTGCTGCCGCGCCCAAGTTCGGAAGACGCCTCGGCGTCCGAAGATCCTCGCGAAGAGTTGGTCGAACGCTTGTTGGAGTACCAGAAGCTGAAAGACGCCGCACAGACCATGGCGGAACGCCACGCCATGCGTCAAGGCATCTGGACCCGCGCTGCGCAGCCCCCGGTGACCGTGGAGGATGACGTCATCGACCTCTCTGATATCTCGATGACCCATCTTCTGGGAGCGTTTAAAAACGTATTGGAACGCTTTGATCGCAATCACCCACCGCCGTACTTGGTGCACCGGGAAGTGTTCTCCGTGCGCGATCAGTTTGAGCGACTGCTGTCTCGATTGGATCCCGCCCGCCCCTTGGACTTCGTCGATGACCTACGATTGCGTAGCGGTCGTGGTGAAGTGGTGGCGGCGTTCTTAGCAATCCTGGAACTGGCACGTTTGAGCTTGGTGCGGGTGCATCAAGCGGAAAATGGAGCGATTCTGCTCTACCGCACGCCCAAGGAACTGGCGAAGGAAGACCTGGAAGGAATTCGAACGTGAAGGCTGGCGAGATCGAAGCGATTGTCGAAGCGGTGCTCTTCGTTGCTCCAGACCCCGTGCCGCTGGACGGGTTGCAAGAACTCTTCGCAAAAGGCGATCGAGACAAAGTGCTGCCGGCGTTGGAGACGGTGCGCCAGCGCTATCAGGCGGATGCCACCGACCGCGGGGTGTTTCTTGAAGAAGTTGCCGGCGGTTATCGCTTGGTGACACGACCGGAGTTGAACGACTACCTGGAGAGTTTTTTTCAAGCCCGGGTCCGCAGCCGACTTTCGATGGCGGCCCTGGAAACGTTGACCATCATCGCTTATCGCCAACCGGTGACTGGGCCCGAGATTCAAGAACTCCGTGGAGTACACAGTGGGGGAGTGCTCAAGACCCTGCTGGATCGAGGATTAATTCGGGTCGCTGGGCGCAAGCAGGTGGTCGGTAAACCGTTTCTCTATCGCACCACCAAGGAATTTCTCCAGCACTTTGGGCTGGCATCGATCGTCGACTTACCCCCCTTGGAAGAATTTGAGGAGAACTTCGGATCGCTGGAGACCCAACAGATGGTCGCTGAGATTCAAAGTCGCGACCGAGAGCTGGACGATCCTCAGGCGATATTGCCCAGCGATGAGCATGGCGCCGATCCGCAAGCCGCTGGCAGTGATCTAGCTGACAGTGATAATGCTGGCGGCGATTATGTGGAAGAAAAAGTCGATGACTGAAGAGAGACTGCAGAAGCTCATTGCCGGGGCCGGGATGGCGTCGCGGCGCGAGGCCGAATCCTGGATCCGTGCGGGGCAAGTGACGGTCAACGGCGCGGTGTCGAAGTTGGGAGACAAAGCTGACGCCCAACGTGACGCGATCAAGGCGCGGGGTAGGTTAGTGGTTCCGATCACTGAGCACCGCAGCTATCTGCTGAACAAGCCAATTGCTACGGTGTGCTCCCGCAAAGACCCCGAAGGGCGCACCACGGTTTTTGATTGCTTGCCGCCGACCCTACGCAAAGGGTTGTTCACCATCGGTCGCTTGGATTGGGATTCTGAAGGTGCTTTGATTCTCACCACCGATGGGGGTCTTGCCCAGCGCGTTGCTCACCCGAAACATGAAGGGGTGAAGCGCTATTTGGTCAAGGTCAAAGGGGTTCCCTCGGAAGATCGGATCGGGCGCATGACCAGAGGGGTTGCGTTGTACGGCAAGAAAACCCTTCCGGCTCGGATTCAGTCCTACCGTATGGAAGGCGAGCGGCGGAGTAAGAAAAACAGCTGGTGGACCATCGATTTGCAGGAGGGGCGTTCGCGGCAAATTCGAGAGATGTTTTTCCGTGCTGGGCATCCGGTCTCCAGGTTGAGGCGGGTTTCAATTGGCGGGCTGTCACTGGGGAATCTGTTGCCCGGCAAATGGCGCGAACTTACCGAGAGTGATCTTGAGGCGCTGCTACGCAGAGGTCGGTCGATCAAGGCGACCGCGCGATCCGAGGGTTTTCGCGATAGCCGCGCTAAGTCAGCCGATAAATCAAAGCGTACTTCTCGTAGTCGAGGTGCTGCGCCGAGCTCTCGAGGAACCGCGAAGCCTGGCAAAAGATCCAGCAAGCGCTCCGGCGCCGGTCCCAAGACCGGATCCTCGTCAAGGACATCCCGACGACCAGACCGACCTGGAGCAGCCAGCGGTCGCACTGGTGGCCGCCCCGGTGCTCGCCCCCCAAAAGGTAAGGGTGGCACGACCCGCCGCGGTCCCAAATCCAAGTGATGCGACATCGGCCGATGGTTATTGCGGTCGACGGACCCGGTGGAGTTGGTAAAACCACAGCATCTCGTCGGCTTGCCAGAAAGCTCGGTGTGCCCTACTTGAGTACTGGGGTGATGTATCGAGCCGTGGGTCTTGCGGTCCTCGGGGCTGGAATCGACCCCAGCGACGAAGAAGCGATTTCAGGGTTACTGGACGAGTTGGAGATGGAGATCGAGCTGCAAGAATTGGAACCCACGGTGCGAGTGAATGGCATTGTCCAGGGCGCGAGATTGAAGACTCCCTTGGCCGCGGAGATGGCGTCACAAGTAGCGACCCTGTCGGTCGTTCGACAGTATCTAGTGGCTCTCCAACAACGGCTCGCGGCATCGACCGGAGGGGTGATCGAGGGACGAGATATTGGTACCCGGGTGCTGCCCGACGCGCCTTACAAGTTCTTTTTGGACGCCAGTTTGGAAGTGCGAGTGCAGCGACGGGTTGCGGAACTGATAGAGCAGGGGCACCAAGTTGATCGCGAGGATCTACTGGCGAGACTGGCGGACCGAGACCACAAGGACCGAACGCGTAGCGATTCACCGCTGACCTACGACGACAGTTACCACTACATCGATACCTCTGAGATGACCCTGGATCAAGTGGTCGGAGAGATGTTGGCGCAGGTACGGGCTGGGCAGCCCGACAGCAAGTCTGTAGAAAGCAGTGAATCCGCAGAAATTAGCGATTCAGCAAGCGACCCCAATGACGCGACCCCAACTTGCTGATGGTGGCGATGCGTTCTTCAGCGACTCGGTCGGCGGCGGCGTAGGTCGGAATCTTCTCTTCTTCTGCGATCTCAAAAACTCGAGTCAAGTTGAGGTAGATCCCTCGGGTGCCGCGTAGCGCTCGCTCTTGCTTGTAGCTGCCCATGAACTCGTTGTAGACGTTGATCAGTCCACCGGCGTTGATGACGAAGTCCGGCGCGTAGAGAATGGCGCGCTCTTGCAGAGCCATGCCGTCGACCTCCTCGTCCGCCAGTTGGTTGTTCGCCGCTCCAGCAACCACAGTGCAACGCAACCGAGGAATGGTCTCGGGATTGAGGATCGCTCCCAGGGCGCAGGGAGCGAAGATGTCGCAGTCAACGTCGTAGATGTCGTCAACTGCAACCGGTTCGACGCCCAGTTGTTCTCTGGCCCGTTCGATCGATGCCTCGTCGATGTCGGTGGCAAAGACCTTGGCACCCTCCTGGACCAGATACTCAGCAAGGTGGTATCCGACGCTGCCCAAGCCTTGGATGGCGACCGAGCGCCCCTTGAGCGCTGAATCTCTGAACTTCCACTTGGCCGCTGCCTGAATACCACGCAAAACACCGTTGGCGGTGACTGGCGCGGGGTCGCCGCTGCCTCCGTGGGCGGGGGAGATCCCGGTTACCCATTGGGTCTCGGTGAGGATGGTCTCCATGTCTTCCATGTCGGTGCCGACGTCTTCGGCGGTGATGTAGGTACCATTCAGGTCGTCGACCGCTCGGCCGAAAGCTCGAAACAAGGCCTCGCTTTTGTCGGTCTTGGGGTCGCCGATGATCACCGCCTTGGCGCCGCCCAAGTGCAGTCCCGCCGCCGCCGCTTTGTAGGTCATCCCGCGCGACAAACGCAAAACGTCAATCATCGCTTCGTCAGTGCTCTGGTAGGGCCACATGCGGCAACCACCGAGGCCCGGGCCCAGAACCGTCGAATGAACCGCAATGATCGCCTTCAGGCCGACGGCTGCATTGGAGCACATCAGCACCCGCTCATGCCCCATTTCCGCAATGGTCTCAAAGGTATCCATCGACAAACTCCTGTATCCCGTCGGCGCCCGCAAGCGCTTCACTAGTTGCTATCTGCTGTTGATCAAAGCGGCGAGATTGCGGTGCAAGTCGCTGCAGTGGGGGGTGATTCTAGCATTCCCGGCGATCTAGCCAGCGCTGATACAGCAGCTGAGGGAGTTCCTAGATTTCCTGGCGCTCGTCGGCACTGAGCGTCCCTTGGCAACCAGGGCAATCCGGTTCGGTGGTGCTGTGTACTGGGTAGATGTTTGCGGCTATGGCGTCAGAGGCAGCGGTGAGGTAGGGGGAGTTGGTCACGAATCAAGAATCTCAAATAGCTCCCTCTTGGTTATCCCCATTGTACGCAAGCATGCAGAGAGCACCGTCCTGGAGAGTTCTTTCTTGTTTGCGACGATTGTCACTGGGCGTGAGCACCCCGCCTTGGTGTATTGAAGGTGGCTACTGCCGGGAAAGATGCCAACCCAGGGTTAAGCAAGCCCGGACAAGTTCGTCTGTACTTACCTGCCTCGGCACGTTCGCCGAACCGTCTAGCCGAAAGCTGCGATTTGATAGGCGGGGACAACTACTTCAATTGGGAAAGAAGTACCCTTGTACGCGTCGGTTTCTATTTCAGCGAAATGCTGGACGGTCAGAGAGTCTGCTTCCGGTGGTGCAGGGGAGCCAGCTAGGGTTCGGTTGAACCCAAGTTCGCGCAATGCTTTGCCGAGTGTTCCTCGTTCAACGCAAGAGTCGATCCATAGCGTCACCGCTTCCTGGAGATTATCTTTAGCTTCTTGTTCTGAGTTACCCTGGCTGGCTACGTCCAGGCTTCGGCACAATGCAGCCCAGATGCCCTCTTTCTCTTCGCGAACCAACCCTCTGAAGTTGTAAATGATTACCATTGTCTCTGTCATTGCCAACCTTCCTTACGCTGAAACAAACCAGCGCTGCACCCCTCTACGCTCCCAGTGACACGCAAGAACCTACCAGACAATACTCTACTAGTGGAGTATTGGTAGTGGCTCAGTGAAACACCGCGACTGTCACGAGACCCTGCGTCGCCCAGGGAGTTCGGCTAGAAGTAGCTCGTGTCTAAGGTCATCGCCTGTGGCTGACTACGGGCTACCGCTTCCGGTAGATCTCTTCGTGGTTGCCGATTGCAACAGCCTCAAAGAATTCATCGCCACTCTCTATCCCACGTCGAAGCAATCTTCGCAATCTCTTGCGACCAACTCGGATCGAGTAATGCTCGGGGAGGCCATCAACGGGTTCGAATTTGAGTGAGGTTCGAGCGCGATCCTTGGCGAGGTTCTTAAGCGCCAGGTTGATCCGAGCTTTGGTGTTAGGCTCTCGGTGCTTCTTATTTACTTGCT
The DNA here is from genome assembly GCA_965248055.1 of Candidatus Multivoradales bacterium. Taxonomy (GTDB): domain Bacteria; phylum Acidobacteriota; class Thermoanaerobaculia; order Multivoradales; family JAHEKO01; genus CBDCXF01. Next base: position 264,502 of record CBDFIJ010000004.1, on the reverse strand, counting down.
TTTCGAACGACCGAGTGGTGTATACGACTGCGGCGAGATTCTTGGTCAGGCTGTAATCCTGCGCTCACGAATTCTCGAATCGGGATCAAGGTCCGCTGCAACCGTCATCAGGGTCCAGCGGAGATCCCGAAAGGCGGTCGCGGACTGGGTCTTGGAATGGCCGGGCCATAGAATCGCTAAGTGACCTCTGATTCAACACAGCGATCTCGCTCCGAACTGCTCAAGTCTTGGGCGCTCGAAGCTGGCTTCCATCGATCCGGAATCGCCTCGTGTGAGCCGAGTGCGACCATCGATAGCTACCGCAGGTGGGTAGAACGCGGTGAGCATGCGGGAATGGACTATCTAGCGCGCAACCTCGATCGCCGTGAAGATCTTCGCAACACCTTGCCTTCGGTGCGCTCGGTTCTGTGTGTGGCGCTGGACTACGGAGATCAAGAGTTAAGCCGGGCGGAGGGCGGCGACCTGTGGCCCAAGGTTGCCCGCTACGCCCACGGCGACGACTACCACCAGCTGATGCAGCAACGCCTGGTTGGTTTGGCTGAGCGGATTGAGGCTGCTTATCCGGGGACAGAGAGCAAGGTCTACGTCGATACCGGACCGGTTTTGGAGCGCGAACTGGCAGCGCGAGCTGGCCTGGGTGCGGTGGGCAAGAACACCCTGTTGTTGCACCCGGAAGCCGGATCTTGGTTCCTACTTGGCGAGGTTCTGTTGTCGTTGGAGCTGGAGCCAGATCAGCCGATGGCGGATCTGTGCGGTACTTGTACCCAGTGCCTGGACGCCTGTCCCACCGGGGCCCTTCCCGAGCCGTACCACCTGGATGCAACCCGCTGCATCAGCTACTGGAACATCGAACACAAAGGTGAATTTCCGCCCGAGGTGCCCGATCTACACGGCTGGGTATTTGGTTGCGATATCTGCCAAGAGGTTTGCCCGGTCAATACCGATCCAACGGTCGAGCCCGATCCCGCACTGCTACTTCCCGAACATCGAGCAGCGCTCAACCTGGTGGATCTGCTGACCCTGTCGAGGGAGGACTACGTGGGATTCTTCCGCCGCAGTCCGATGAAGCGGGCGAAGCTGGAGGGGTTGCAGAGAAATGTAGCGCACAGCTCCGAGGCCAAGAGGGGAAGGTGAGAGGGTCGCAGGGTGTAGATTCAAGGCCACAATGCAGGCAACCCGTACTACCGCAAAAAACAGGAGGTCCTCATGATCGCTATCCCATTCCTCTGGATGCCAATCTTGATTTCGGCAGTTTTGGTGTTTTTGGTTAGTTCCATCTTGCACATGGTGCTGAAGTACCACCAAAAGGACTACCGCCAATTGCCCAAGGAGGACGCTACGTTGGCGTCCCTGCGTGAAGCCGGATTGACGCCAGGCATGTATCACTTTCCGCACTGCGCGACACCCAAAGAGATGGGGGAGCCAGAAATGGTCGAGAAATGCACCCGGGGTCCAGTTGGGGTTCTGACAATTTTCCCAAATGGACCGATGAAAATGGGGAAGTACCTAGTTCTGTGGTTTCTCTACGCGGTCCTGGTGAGTGTCTTGGTGGCTTATCTCGCTGGCCGTACCTTGTCCTCTGGCACCGACTACATGGCGGTGTTTCGTTTTGCCGGTACCGTGGCATTCATGGCCTACGGCATCGGTCCGATCGTCGACTCAATTTGGAAAGGTGTGCCGTGGTCGGGTACTGTGAAGAACGTTTTCGATGGCTTGGTCTACTCGCTGGTCACTGCGGGTGCTTTCGGTTGGCTGTGGCCGTAGAGTCTGAGTCGGTATTGATGAAGCGGAAGTGTCGCCCCGGGCTGATCTGATTGAATTGCCCTAGCTCCGCCTCCGAGATAGTCGCGATTCGAGGATAACCCCCGGTGGTGGGGCCGTCTCGCAGGACGACAATCGGCCGGCCAGAACCGGGAAGTTGGATGACCCCAGGGATCACCGGCACGCTGGGCATGTTGCCGTCAGCGTTCAGCGTCAAGTTCGGTCCGGTGAGGCGTGCGCCGATGCGGTTGCTGTTCGGGTCGATGGTAAACGGTTGTGAGAGGAGCGCTTTCTGGCTGGTTGAGGAGAGTTGCTGCCACTCGGGCCCCGGCTGGAGGCGAATGATGTCGATACGTTCATAGTCCTCGATTGCAGCGTTCATCTTGGGCTGGACCGGCAGGTTCCTGTGTTCCACGGTGATGATTTGCCCTTGGTATAAGGGATGGCTGCATAGGGGCTGGATGCGCAGGGCCTGATTTCTGGTCACTGAATAGTGGCTGGCGAACGCGATGTAGGCGCGGGCGCCATTGGTGGAGTAGCCGCCAGAGAGCACCGAGCCCGGGCCTAAGTGGTGGACCTGATTGCGAACTAGGTCACGGCCATCGGCTTGCCAGGCGCAGTCCGCGCCGGTGAGTACCAGGTCGATCGATTCGCCAAACCGCAGTCGTGGGGCCAAGAGGTTGCATTCAAGAATCGGCGTATCGATCGGGTTGCCGATCAGCCGATTGGCGAGTGCCGCCGCTTTTGGGTCCATCGGTCCACCGGCGGGAATGCCGTAGAAAGCTCTGCCAGAGTTTGGAGAACCCTGGATCGTAGTGAGCAGGCCAGGGTGCAGGACCTCGATTTGGCAGTCGGTCACCGGTCCGGTCCCTCGATGCAGGACGCCAGAGCAAGACCAGCGTTGGCCAGGGTCTCGAATTCCTCTTCTTCAATGACGCGAAAGTGGATTTGATCGCCGATGCGCAAGTTAGTCGGCGGTGTTGCTTCGAGTTGCGCGACTTGCACCGGGGTACGTCCTAGAACTTGCCAGCCAGCTGGACTCGCAGAACCGTAAATGCCGATATGGGGGCCGCCGACCGCCACTGAGCCCGCCGCCACCGTGTGCGAAGGCGTGTCCTTGCGCGGACAGCGCAGGTCGGCAGGTAAACCGGTCAGGTAGGCGAATCCCGGCAAGAATCCGTACATCGCTACGGTGACAGGGCACTCTTTAAGTCGCTGGAGATAGGCGGCTTGAGTCAGTCCAGTGTATGCACTGACCGTTTGCCAATCGTTGCCGTCGAACAGAACCGGCAAATGGAATCGCCTGGGCTCTGTGAAATGGAGTTCTGCGGAATGGGGCTCTGTGGGATGCAGTTGGGCAACGGACTCTGGCAAGCTGTCCAGCCCATGGCTCGGGTCACCCTCGAATACCAAACACAGTTCGCTGGTGCTGGCGATGACGTCGCTGATCCCCGGTGGAAGATGGTCGGCCAGCGCCTGTCCCAGTCGTGGCAGTGCTAGCGGGTTTGCCAGTGGGTGCGTTGGGCGCAACAGCTTCGCTGAAGAGCCGAACGAAACAACCTTGAAGTCTAGGTCAGTGAGGTGGATGGATTTCGACATGATGTTGCTGGAGAAACGCCGCAATCTGAGCCACCATCTCGACCGCTCCTGGGGTGTCGCCATGAACGCATAGGCTCCGCGCGGTGATCGGTTGGCGACCCTCAAGTGTGGTGATGCTGCCGCGCAACAACTCTTCCACTTGGCTCAAGACCTGATCGGTCTCGGTCAACAGGGCGTTGGGATTTTCACGCGATCTGAGGCGAGTATTGGTGTCGTAGCGGCGGTCGGCGAATACCTCGTGGACATAGATGATTCCGATCTCTTCGGCCTGCTTCGCCAATGGGCTATCCGCCAGACCATAGATCGTGAGCTCGGGGTCGAGGCTTCGAATGGCATGGAGAACGGCGTCCGCCTTGTCGGGGTCTCGCGCTAGGTCGTGGTACAGAGCTCCGTGTGGTTTGACGTGTCGAACTTGGCCGCCCTCTTGAGCTGCGACTTCTGCCAACCGACCACACTGTTCAATGATGACAGCCACTAGGTGATCTATCGGCAGATCCAGAGACCTGCGACCGAAGTGGTGGCGATCGGGGTAGGAGGGATGGGCGCCAATTTGCACGCCGTTAACCAAGGCGCTTTGTACCGTGCGCGCCATGGTTTGGCGATCTCCGGCGTGGCCGCCACAGGCAATATTACAGGACGAAATGTGGGACATCAAAACAGCATCGATCGCGCCGTCGAGGGTCTCTCCCAGGTCGCAGTTGAGGTCGATCGAATCGAGCACGATCTACAACCAGCCTAGGGCGTGTTAACACTAGATATAGCATCGACAATGAGTGCGAAGTGTATAAAGAATGTGAAGATTATGTCCAATTTGTCGAAGCGTGAGAATATCCGACGAAACCCCTTCAAGCGACGAAACAAGCGCTCTACTTCATTGCGCTTCTTGTACATTTCTCGGTCGTATAGCCAAGGTTGTAATCGATTGCTTTTCGGCGGCACAACAGGTGTGAGACCAAGATCGAGCACGAGTTGGCGTGTTTCATTACCTTCATACGCTCGGTCCATAATTATGTATTTGGCCGATAGGGTTGTTTCTCTCAATAGTTTACGACCCTCTGGCGCGTCAGCAGCATTGCCAGGAGACAGAGAAAAATTCACTGCGGTCCGAGCATCTGCGGCAACCATATGAATCTTTGTAGTCCATCCTCCCCGCGACTTGCCGATCGCCTGTGGACCGTTTTTTTTAGAGCGCCCGTTCCATCAGGGTGTACCTTAACCGCTGTGCTATCGAGTGAAACCGCCTCAACACGGACCTGAATGACTTGCTGGCGTTGCAGTTCACTAAACACTCGATCCAGCACGCCTTTCTTTGCCCAACGGTTCATACGCGTATAGACGGTATGCCAATTACCAAAACGCTTCGGCAGCCCGCGCCACTTACAGCCATGTTCTGCAACGTAAAGTATCGCGTTGAGCACCTGGAGGTTATCTATCGATACATTGCCACGCTGTCGTGGAAGAAAAGGCTCGATTCGTGCAAATTGTTCTATTGTTATTTCCATCCACCGAGTATACATCAACTAGTGTGAACACGCCCTAGTACCGTTCCCAGTGTCTGGACCGCCAGAACTAGGGTCACGATGATCACCAGCAATCCAAGTACGTTGTGCCACGCGCGGTTCCGGTGCTCGCCCAAAATGGCGACGCGGTTGACCACCAGCAATAAGAAGGTTGCAACGATCGGCAGCAGGACGCCATTGGCGACTTGGGCAAAGCGAATCAGGGCCACCGGGGTGAAGCCGAGCGAAGCAAACAACACTCCGGTAAACAGAACCCCGAGCCACACCAGTCGAAAGCGCCGGTCACGCAGCGACCGATCCCAGCCGAATAATTCCCGTGCGGCGAGCGCTGCAGCTAGCGGCGCGGTGACTGCGGAACTGATTCCGGCGGCGAATAACCCCAATCCCATCAACGACCGCGCCCAAGAGCCGAGCAGAGGTTCTAGTTGATGCGCCATGTCGGCGCCTGAGCGAATCTCAATCTCGGTTTGCCAGAAGGCAGACGCCGAGACCACCACGATAGCCATCGAGATCAAGCCGCCCAAGCCGATGGCGATTGCACCCTCCAGCCGGACCTCGGACAACCGCGATTCAGCCCCCCATTTTTGCGGTACCGATGCGGCGTGAAGAAACAGGTTGTAGGGAACCACTGTAGTGCCGATCAGTCCGACCACGGTGAGCAGTGAAGCGGAATCGAGGCGGCTGGGAATCAATCCAGAAAGCACCGCTCCGAGATCGGGTCGCAAGATTAGAGCCGTGGCGGCGAAACAGACACTCATCAACAACACTAAGCCGATCAAGATTCGTTCGATGACCCGATAGCGTCCGGCGTAGAGCAGTACAAAGGCGATCAGTCCAATGACCAACGCCCAGTAGGGGAAAGGCCCGATGGCAGCTTCGACGCCCAACACCGCCCCGCCGATATTCCCCGCCTGATAGGCCGCATTGCCGACGATCACCGCACCGATCACCAAAAAGAAAAACGCTACCCGCTTCCAACCGCTAGAGAACGTCGAGCGAATGGCGCTGCCCAAACCATCTTGCGTTGCCCAACCCAACCGCGCCGCCATCTCCTGCAGCACTAAAGTTGCCAGGATCGAGAACAGCAAGGCCCAAAGCAGTGAAAATCCATACTCTGCTCCAGCGAGGGTACAGACGGTGACCGTTCCCGGGCCGATGAAAGCGGCGGCCACCAGGGTGCCGGGACCGAAGATGCGCTTGATTCGATGTCTGCTAGTCGTGATCGACCACCTCTTGGCGGGTTTTGAGGGCATAAAGAGCGAAAGACGCCAGCCAGTGTCCGCCGCTGTATTCCCCATCGGTGATGGTGTCGAGTGAGTGGAGAAGGTGATGGTCGGCTACTGCAAGTAGGTCTGGCTGGGTGCGCGTCAGCGGATAGAGATTCCAGGCGCGCGAGAAATTGAGTCCGTCCAAATGGACCAACTTGCCATCGGAGCGATCGAGTACCTGACCGGGAGTTAGAGGTAGGTCGCCCTCTGAGAGCGTTGGGAGGAACTGTGTAGCCCAAGTGGCGAATGCATCTGTATCTAGGATTTTGCCCATCAGGTCGAGTTCTTGGAGGCAAGGGGACAAGAAGTCGTGTCCGCTCGGCTCCCAACTCAAGGGACACTCCGCGTCGGCGAAGTAGAAGTCGTGTGCTCTGGTGGCTATCGCCTGCTGTAAGTCCGCGTCTCCCAGCGTCAACGCGTAGTCATAGGCGAAGTTCAAGCCAAAGGCCGTGTTGGTGTGCTCGCCGACGCGGATTGGGTAGACCAGCTTGGGCAGGTATTCGACGATTTTGTCGCGCACCAAATGGGCGAGGGGGCGTAGGTTGGTCGCCCAGATGCGCGCATCTTCGTCATTCCAGGTTTCCAGCTCCTCGCTCAGCTTCAACAGCCAGGCCCAGCCGTAGGTGCGCTCGAAGGTGCCAGTTTCCGCATTGAGACTGAAGTAGTCGATTTCGGTGGCAATGTTCTCTGCGGTGAGATTCTCGCTCAGCATGCGGCGAATTTCGGCTTCACTTTGCAAGCCAGAAAAGGTTTTCAAGAGGTAAACCAGGGACCAATGGCCGTGTACTGCAGAATGCCAATCGAAGCAGCCGTAGAACGCGGGGTGATGCTCGCGCGGTAGAGCTAAGTCTGATTCTTGGGCCAGTATGTGCCCGGATTTATAGGGAAAGGGCTGTTGGATGCAGGCAACCGGTAGGGCCGCCAGCCGATTTGCCTGAGAAAGATCCAGGACCGGTGTAGAGGTCGTCTCGCTTGCTGAGCAGATGCTGGTGAGCAAGATCAGGGCGACAACGGTAGCGAATCTGAGCGGATTGTACATTTCCGGACAGTATGCCATTGCTGTTCCCCTGAATCAGCTCGTCCAAAGAAAAAGGCCCGCGGTTTTCCGCGGGCCTTGGTTGTCAGAGTGAATGTAGGTTACTTGCAGGTCTTGTTGCCTGGTCCGCCCTTACACTTGTTAGAGCAACATTCGCTGTTGCTGGTGCAACTAGCACCCACTGGAAGCAGGTCGGTGCAACCGCCAGGGTCACCGGAGCAATCACCGACTCCTACTGCACACCAGGCCTCAGAGCAGGCATCTACTTCGGTTTGAGTGTAGAGGTCGGCGGCAGCTTGCTGGGTCATACTGGATGCCTGGGAGAAAGTCGTGCCACTAGTGAAATAGTTGGTGTTAGCGCGATAAAAGATTTGCTCAGCCGTAGCTAGACCGACGCTAGGCACAACGTTCGAGGTCTTGCCCTGTGGGTGGGTGCCCCCTTCGACCAACAGCACGTAAGCTAAGTTGGCGATTCCGGAGTTGCCGTGAACACCACAGTTGTCGTTAGAAGATCTGCAACCCTTACCTTTTGGGTAGAGACGGTCAGGATAGTAGTCGGTCGAGTAACCGTCTGCGGTTGGGTCGTCCATGAAACGAAGGATCTCCCCGCCTAGATCTTCGCCAAGATCCCATTCACCAATTGGGCTAGATCCGGCCCATATCTCTGTAGATTCGCCGAAGATATCGGACCATGCTTCATTGAGCGCACCGGATTCAGCGGCGTAGACGAGATCTGAAGTGAACTCAGTAACTCCATGTGTGAGTTCGTGTGCCACTACATCCAAAGCCTTGCTCATGTAGTCCCAGCCAAAGGAACCTCCATCACCGTAAATCATTTGCGCACCCGTCCAGCCTGCGTTGGCATATGGACACTGACTCGCACTCGGGCAGAAGTGAACAGACGAAATCAAGGTCAACCCATTGTCGTCCAGAGAGTCGCGACCGAACTTGCTGGAATAGTAGTCGTAGGTGACGCCGGCGTAGTCATGGGCGTCGGTTGAAGCAGCGTCGGGGCAGGTCTGTCCTTCAGAACAAACCAATACGCCCTGGGTACCTCCGTTTTGCGAATCGTAGGTTAGACGATTCTTTGCGTGCTTCACTTTGGGATGAATAGCAGCTACACCGCCTCTGCGGGCATCTGCATAGACGGTATCTATGTTCAGCCCCCGTTCATTGTAGTAACGGATGTCCACCGGGTAGGCAAGGCTGATCCCTCCGTCTTCATTGACGACATAGGTTAGGTCACCGAGCCAATCGATCTCAGCATCCAGCTGACCCAGTTCGCCCAGCGCCGCGGCGACAGCGTCAGAACGATTCAGTTTGGCCTTGCGGGGGGCCGCCGCACCGCGAACAAAGCCACCACCAAGAGCGTAGATTTTGCCATCACTCCGCGCGTGCAAGATCGACTCCGCGCCGATGACTTCCATGCCGTTGAGGCGTTGCTGCATTTTTACGTGGACGTTGCCCAGGTGGTCAGCCCAAGAATCGCTCACGCGAAACTCATTCTTGGCGCCGCCCAGAAGGCGTGCTGAGGCTGCCACCGCTTGTCCGTGTAGCTGATTTTGGTTACCCATGTTGTTGATTTGTCCCATGTTGCCGCCCGCGATCCAAATCGGCGGTCCGGCGACGGCGGCTTGAGCGGCCACTAGGCCGATCGCAAGCGCGACGATGACGATCCATGATTTTCTGTCCATGATGTTCACTCCTCCTTCTTCAATGAGGCAAGGGGTTGTTTAGATTCCCCCCAACCGCGACGATCACGGGCTGGAGTTATCTAATCGATGAACTGATCATGTTTGGACATGTTCTGAAACATCCGTGACGCAGATCACAGTGCCTCGTGGCCATCCGGGATAGCTCATGCGAACCACTCATTGACCGACCTTTGCTTTAGGACAAGATCAATTGACTTGGTCGATTCCAGCCTACGAAGTAGAGCATCCAGGGTCAGTATTTGAACGTGGGAGGCGGATCATTTTGCAGAAAAAATCAAGGTAGATTGTTCGCCTTGTGAAGGGGGTTCTTCCGCCTAGCAGGGGCGGCGTCCGAGTTTCGTTGATTTTTGTCAGCTTCCTTTGCAACGACCACAAGCGAACCCATGCGGCAGAAAAGGTGGCCACTGCTTGACACTCCTGATTGACCCTCCCTATACTCCTACGTTCCGGGTTCGTAAGGACTTACACCAGAACTCGGCCCCCAAGACCCTAGGGCGGCATGGGGCAAGAGTGCCCGCTGTCGGCCCGCTTAATAAGAGGAAACTGTTTCATGGCGTCCACCCCAACCAATACCAACGTGCTCGGTGATCTGACCGATCAACAGTTGGCCGATGCGTCCTTTGAGGACATGGCCAAGCTTTACGATCAGAGCCTGAACCACTTAAAAGAAGGCGACCTGGTGCATGGCACGGTCGTTGAAGTCGGCTCCAATGCTGTTGTCGTAGATGTCGGATTCAAATCGGAAGGACTGATTCCGATCGACGAATTTCGCGGTCCCAGCGGCGTGACCGTCGAAGCGGGGGACAAAGTAGAAGTGCTCCTTGAGCATCTGGAAGGAATCAACGGACACGTCGGCTTGTCTTATAACAAGGCCGAGAAAATGAAGAGTTGGAACCGACTGGAGCAGGCTTATCAGAACAGTGAAGTCATTACCGGCATCGTCTTAGATCGTATCAAGGGCGGCCTGACCGTAGACGTGGGGGTTCGGGCCTTTTTGCCGGGCTCCTTGGTCGACGTCAAGCCGGTCAAGAGCCTTGAGTCGCTCAAAGGTGAGGAACTCGAATTCAAGGTGATCAACTTGGATCGACGCCGCAGCAATGTGGTTCTTTCTCGACGTGCTGTTCTGGAGCGCGAGTACGAAGCGCAAAAGGCGGAAACCTTGGAGAATCTGCGCGAGGGCATGGTGGTCACCGGTGGAGTCAAGAACCTCACGGAATACGGGGCTTTCATCGACCTGGGTGGACTCGATGGATTGCTGCACGTAACCGATATGTCTTGGGGTCGGGTTAATCATCCTTCCGAGCTGTTTGCCGTCGGCGATGACGTGGAAGTCGTCATTCTCAAGTTTGATCGGGAAAAGGAACGCGTCTCGTTGGGCTACAAACAACGTTCAGACGATCCCTGGTCGGTGGTCGACAAGAAGTACCCCATGGGATCTCGGGTGCGGGGCAAAGTGGTTAGTTTGGTGGAGTACGGCGCTTTCGTCGAACTGGAACAGGGAGTCGAAGGTCTCGTACACGTCAGTGAGATGTCGTGGACTGGCAAGGTTGCCAACCCCTCTGCAGTGGTGGAAGTGGGGGAGGACGTGGAAGCAATCGTTACCGAACTTGACCTGGACCAGCGTCGCATCAGCCTTTCTCTGCGCCAAGCCGATCGCAATCCTTGGGATGACTTGGTAGTCACTCACCCGGTCGGCACCTTGGTAGAGGGAACGGTACGCAATCTCACCGATTTCGGCGCCTTTATTCAGATTACCGACGAGATCGATGGCTTGGTTCATGTCTCGGATATGAGCTGGAACAAGCGTATCAAGCATCCCAGCGAAGTGCTCAAGAAGGGCGACAAAGTCCAGGCACGGATTACCCAAATCGACGCTCCGAGTCAACGCGTATCACTGTCAATCAAGGAGTTCTTGCCCAACGAATGGCAGGATTTCGTCGACGCCCATCGGGTGGGTGATCGGGTGGTCGGCCGGGTGGTCAACGTAGCCGAATTTGGCCTCTTTATTGATGTCCACAGCGGCCTTGAGGGTCTAGCCCACGTCAGTGAGATCGATGTCGATCAGGCTAGTTTGGCGGAGATGTTCGAGGTCGGCGAAGGCGTTGCCGCTCGCATCTTGCGCCTGGATGAAGAGGACAACAAGATCGCGTTGACCCTGCGCGGAGTCGAACAGCCCTCGGCCGAAGAACTCGAAGTTCTGGCCGCGTCGATGCCGGATCCGGCCGAAGAGTCAGCCTCCGAAGAAGAAGAGTAGGGCGAAGTCGTGGCTGGTCTAACCAAGGCTGATTTAGTCACCGAAGTGGTTAACGCTGGGGTACCCCGGCGCGAAGCCGAACAGGCAGTCCAGCTGGTGATTGATTCGATTGTCGGCTCCCTACAGTCCGGTGAGGGCATAGAGCTTCGCGGCTTTGGCAGTTTCCGCATTCGCCAGCGCGGGCCTCGGGTCGGCCGGAACCCCAAAACCGGGGCCACGGTGATGGTGCCAGCCAAACGAGTTCCGTATTTCAAGCCTGGTAAAGCGCTTCGCGATTCGGTCAATCGGACGGACAACGAGCGCTAGAAATTCAGCTGCCGACTTTCTCGATGTCAGACCAACCAGCCAGCAAGACTGTGTCCAATGACTCGCCGGCGAGCGTCGCGCCGGCACTCGGCAAAGCTGCGATCTCGTGGATGATTCCTGGTGCTGGCCATTGGCTGCTGGGACACAAGAGGCGAGCTGTTTTCTATTTGGCGGTGATTGTTGCCACAGTGCTTGCCGGGATTTATCTTCACGGGCGCATTGAAGCCAACGCTCCAGGACAACCGCTGGCCGGACTGACCACTCTGGGCACCATGGGGCTTGGGCTGGTCTACTTTGCTCTCAAGTGGAGCGGATATCAGGGCGACTTGCTGGCTCAAGGCTATGAGTACGGCAGCGCGTTTTTGATCAGTGCTGGGGTGATGAATTGGTTGCTGGTGCTGGATGTCTGGGACACTTCCCTGGGGCGCAAGGGTTAATGAACAGCCATCTATTTTGGATGGTCCTGCACGCCACGCTCTTGAGCGGGTTCTTGTCCGTTCTGTGGCGCAGTGATGCGCCGTCGCGGATCCGTTTTTTTGCCAAAGTGTGGGGCATCTTGGTGCTTGGCAGTATCGCCCTGGCTTGGGTGATGTACTGGATGCCGTCCCATTCCCCCATAGACTTCCCGGGATGAACCCCGACAGGCCTGAACTGATGATCGTCGTCGGCGAGGCGTCCGGCGATGAGCACGCGGCAGCTCTCTACCGCGAACTCAAGAAAGAGATTCCGGACCTGACTGCGTTTGGTCTATGCGGTGACGCTCTGATTCGAGACGGTGTCGATTCAGTTGGGCACGCCAGCAGCATCGCTGTGGTTGGCTTGGTTGAAGTTCTCAAGGTACTGCGCACCGCAAAGCATTTGTTCAACAAGCTACTCGCCGAGACCACACGCAGAAAAACTCAGGTTGCGGTGTTGGTCGACGCCCCCGGCTTCAACTTGCGTTTGGCGAAAGCGCTTCACCAGCGAGGCATCCGTGTCATTTACTACATCAGTCCGCAGTTCTGGGCCTGGCGTGAGGGTCGGGTCGAAGCGGTGCGGCGCTATGTCGACAAGATCTTGGTGTTGTTTCCTTTCGAGGTCGACTGGTACCGCGCACGGGGCGTAGAGGCGGTTCATGTGGGACATCCGCTGGTCGATGCGGTGCCACAACTCGAGAACGCGTGGGATCAAAACCCCACTCCAAAGCGCTTCACGATCGCCCTGATGCCGGGCTCTCGGAAGAGTGAAGTCGATCGCTTGTTGCCGGAGTTAGTCCGCGCAGTGAAGCTAATGTCCGAGCACATTGAAGTGGAATGCAAGGTCATTCTGGCGCCCAACGTCGATCGCGCACGGCTGGCTAGAATTTTCACTGATCAAGCATTGCAAGTCGACTGGATCGACTCTGGGCGGTATCAGGCAATTGTCGATTCACACCTAGTTTTGTGCGCGTCGGGAACCGCCACCCTGGAAGTGGGGTTGCTGGGTACGCCGATGTTCGTGGTCTACAAGCTCAACCCGCTGACCCACCAAATTGCCCAATGGGTGGTCAAGACGCGGTTTGTCAGCCTAGTCAACCTGGTACTCGATGATGAGGTGGTGCCGGAGATGTTGCAGGAGCACGCGGAGGCATCAATCTTGAGTGATCAGGCGGTGGCTTTGTTGACCGATCCATCCAAGGTTCAGGAGATGAGGCAGCGGCTGAGCGGTTTGCGTGAAGCATTGGGATCTTCGGGGGCCAGCGCTCGGACGGCGCGAGAAGTTCTCTCTGTGATGGGTGAAGTGGATGCTGAAGCTGGGTAGAATCTGATGGTGAACGGAATTATGAGCATGACTGGATTCGGCGCTGCGGAAGTGTCGTCAGAGGCGACCGCGGTGAGCGTGATCATGCGCTCGCTCAATCATCGACATCTGGATCTACGGCTGCATCTTCCGGAAGAACTACGCGGCGTGGAAGAGCAGTGGGCTACGATGATCCGAAACGGTGTACAGCGGGGGCGCATTGAAGTCACGGTCAAGGTCGAGAATCTGGACCAGAGTCGCGAGATTGTGGTCGATCGAGAATTGGTGCGAACGGTGGTCGATGAATTTTCCACTCTCGAGAAACTGGGGCTCGCTAGCGGTGGAATCACCGGTGGCGATTTGTTGAACTGGCCGCCGGCCTTGCGCGTGGAGCGGGTCGAACCGGACTCGCAGGCGACCACGGCGATGATCACGGATTGCCTGGCGCAGGCGTTTGCCGCACTGGTCTCTGCGCGAGAGCACGAAGGAGCACGGCTGAAAGGGTTCTTGGAAGAACGTTTGGTCAAAGTGGAGTCAATTGCCGATCAACTCAGAGAACGCAGAGCTATGGTCGAAGGCGCCATGCGCGAGGACTACCGGCAGCGGCTGGTCGATTTGGGTGCGCCTGAGACCTTGGGCGAGGAACGGATCGCGTTGGAGGTCTCAGCGGCTATTGACAAGTCGAGCATCACCGAAGAAACCGACCGCTTGGCGGCGCACTGCGAACATTTTCAATCGGTGGTCGAGGCCGATGGAGCGACCGGGCGCAAACTCGACTTCATCGTTCAAGAGATCTTTCGCGAGTTCAATACCATCGCCGCCAAATGTCGTGACACGGAGTCGGTCCACGCTGCGATTGAAGGCAAAACCCTGTGTGAAGATCTTCGGGAGCAATTGCGCAATGTCGAATGAGGTGGAGAGTGTTTATGAGTGAGAAGAGAGGAGAACTGTTTATCTTGTCGGCGCCCTCCGGGGCCGGAAAGACCACCCTAATTCGCGGCTTGGTGGCAGAAGTGAATGATGGTTCGATCCATTTTTCGGTGAGCCACACCACCCGACGGCCGCGACGCGGAGAGGTGGACGGTCGCGACTACCATTTTGTCGGTGAGGATCGGTTTCGCCAGATGATTGCCGAGGACGAGTTTATGGAGTGGGCTGAGGTTCACTCGAACTACTATGGAACCTCAAGAGCTGAGGTCATGCAACGCATGGAAAACGGTCAGGATGTGATCCTGGATATTGATGTTCAGGGAGCCGAAAGGTTGAGTCACCAGTTTGCCGAAGCTCACACGGTATTTATTCTGCCGCCCAGCATGACCGAATTACGCCGTCGTCTGTTGGAGAGGGGGCTGGACGAAGCCGGGGAAGTTGGCAGGCGCCTGGACGTATCTCTTTGGGAAATCAGACGTTATACCGAGTACGACTATGTTATTATCAATGACGATGCAGAGCGCGCGAGTCGAGGTCTGATCGCGATTTTTCTGGAAAAACGATATCGACGGGAACGAGTACAGGGTGCGGCGAGCGCCGTGATTGAGGGGTTTCGGAGTTCGTAACCACTTTTGACTGAGATCACGCTTGCGGCTGTTTGTTAGTAAGCCCATCGGAAGCACCCCAAATAGAGCTAGTTACAACCTAGGAGTTGATGATGCAAAAACTACCGGAGCGGATTGATAGTAAGTATCGGTTTGTCCTGTTGGCCTCCGAACGAGCGGAGCAGTTGATTAGGGGCGCTTTGCCCAAGATCAGTGGAGCCCCCAAGAAAGCCACCCAAATGGCGATGGCTGAAGTCTTGGCCGACGTGGTGGAGTGGGACTTTGGCCCGGCACCGGAGATTGAGGAGCCAGTAGAAGAAGTTGCCACCGACGAGGCGGGAACGACGGAAGTTAGTTCCTAGTCAGTCTCAATCCCAAGAAATACAATCCTCGAGGCGTTGATGGCAAGACCGCAAAGAATCCTGGTCGGGGTGTGCGGCGGGATTGCCGCCTACAAGTCGGCCTACTTGGTGCGTCGACTGCGCGAGCACGGCCACGAAGTCCGTTGTGCGATGACCGAGCATGCCAAGGCGTTTCTCAGCCCTTTGACTCTGGAGGCGCTGAGCGGTCACGCGGTCTATGGTGAGGGCTATCTGTCGACGGGTGGTGGAGAAGAACTCCACGTGTCGCTCGCTGAATGGGCTGATATCTTGGTTGTGGCACCTGCCACTGCCAACACGCTGACCCGCCTGTCGTTGGGTTTGGCTGACGACTTCTTGACCACAACGGCGCTGGTCCATGACGGTCCGATGGTGTTGTGTCCGGCGATGCACCCGGCGATGTGGAACAAGTTCACCGCCAAGGGTCATCTGCGAACGCTCAAGGAGTCCGGTGCGGTGGTCGTGGGGCCGGTGGTCGGTCCACTGGCCTCTGGGGAGACTGGCATCGGGCGCATGGCGGAGCCAGACCGCATCGTTGAAGCGGTTGAAGCCGCGCTGCCCGAGGGTCGTCTCAGTGGGCTCAAGGTGGTTGTCACGGCGGGCCCAACCCGGGAACCCTTGGACCCAGTGCGTTACTTAACCAATCGATCTAGTGGTCGCATGGGTTTCGCTCTGGCGGACGAAGCGGCGCGCCAAGGGGCCGAGGTGGTCCTGATTAGTGGACCGGTAGAGTTGACCACTCCTTGGGGCGTCGAGCGCATTGACGTCATCACCGCACTGGAGATGGAAGCGGCGACGGTCGAGCACGCTGCCGCCGCTGACGTAGTGATCATGACTGCGGCAGTGTCTGATTTCCGCCCTATGCAGGTGTCTGAGAGCAAGATTAAGAAACGGGACTTGGGTGGCAAAGAGGTCAGTCTGGAGCTACAGACCAATCCGGATATTCTGGCGCGGCTACCCCAAGTGGCGCCTCAAGCCCTGCGGGTAGGCTTTGCAGCGGAAACCGAAGCGGTGGAAGCGGGCGCACGCGAGAAGCTGCGCTCCAAGGGAGTCGACTTCCTGGTCGCCAATGATGTTTCGCGCAACGATATTGGTTTCGATAGTGGCGACAACGAGGTCACTGTTTATTCACCGCACGGCCAACCCATTTTTCTTTCCTTGAGAGACAAGAGTCGACTGGCCCGCGATTTGATCGCCCTGTTTGCTGGCGAGCTGGAGTCCCGTGAAGCACGACCCTCGGCCGCCTCTTGAAGGCATCGTCGATTATTTTCAAGCGCTAGGTTTTCGCGAGACCTATGTCCCGGCGGCGGACTTGCGCGCACGTTCAGGAGAGGATCTATCCCAGATTGGATTGGAGGCAGCAAGCTGTACTTCCTGTCCATTGGCCGAAGGGCGCAACAGGGTGGTTTTTGGCAGTGGTAACCCGACTGCCGACTTGATGCTGATCGGTGAGGGCCCGGGAGCGGAAGAGGATCGCCAAGGACTTCCGTTTGTCGGTGCGGCGGGGGAGTTGTTGACCAAGATTATCCAGGCGATCGAATTAAGCCGGGAACAGGTTTACATCGCCAACATCGTCAAGTGTCGCCCTCCGGGGAATCGCGACCCGGATCCCGATGAAGCCGCCGCTTGTCGCGGTTTCTTGGATCGGCAGATCGACGCGATCGGCCCCAAGGTGATCGTAGCTCTGGGCCGGATCGCGGCACACAACCTCTTGCGGACCACCGAGCCGTTGGGTCGATTACGCGGGACTTGGCACCAGGTGCGCGGGATCGATACCATGGTTACCTATCATCCCGCTGCTTTGCTGCGGAACGAGGGATACAAGAGACCGACATGGGAAGACATGAAACAAGTGCGGCAACGGCTTTCGGAGAACCACTGATGACGGTTGAACCGATCCGCTTGGAACAGAGCGACCTAGACGTGAGTGTCTTGGTCCCGGTCCTCGACGAGGAAGGGACAGTTGCCAAGCTTTCAACTGAAGTTGCTCAGGTCCTCGAGGCGACCGGCCAGAGTTTCGAGATTATCTTCATCGACGACGGTTCCACTGATTCGACAGTGGAGAAAGTTCGGCAAGCGCATCACAACGACGCACGGGTCAAACTGATCCGGCTACGCCGCAACTTTGGTAAGGCCGCCGCTCTCAGCGCTGGTTTTGATGTCGCGCGAGGCCGCATTCTGGTGACCATGGACGGCGACTTGCAGGATGACCCACAGGAGATCCCACGATTTTTGGAAAAGTTAGACGATGGTTTGGACTTGGTGTCGGGTTGGAAGAAAGAGCGCAAAGATCCGATTTCTAAGCGCTATCCATCGTTGTTGTTCAATTGGGCCACTCGAAAGCTGGCGCAGGTTGACTTGCATGACTTCAACTGTGGTTTCAAAGCCTACCGCCGGGAAGTTGTGGAGCAGATCTCGCTTTATGGTGAGTTGCACCGCTACATTCCGGTCCTGGCCAGCCGCAAAGGGTTTGCCATTGGGGAAATCACGGTACGCCACCATCCTCGCCGTTCCGGAGTGAGTAAGTACGGCTGGGATCGTCTCTACAAGGGGCTACTCGACCTGATCACGGTATTGTTCATAACCAAGTACACTCGTCGGCCGTTGCATCTTTTTGGGGTGATCGGACTGATATCAATGGGTCTCGGTTTTTGCATCAACGCCTACCTGGCGGTGCGTTGGGCAATGGGCGAGAGCTTGTCCAACCGGCCGTTGCTGTTGCTCGGGGTGATGCTGATGCTGCTGGGTATCCAAGTGCTGACCACCGGGTTGATCGGCGAGATGATTACTTTCAAGAATTTCCGCAGCCGAGACAGCTACGCGGTGCGGGAACGCATCGAGTAGCCAACCGTTCTATTGGCCGCTGGCGTTAGGTCGTCCCCTGCGCATCCTATTTCTCACCCAAACCTATCCTCGCTTTGACGGGGATACCTCCGGACCCTTTATTCGGGATCTTGCCCGAGGCTTGGTTCGCGGAGGTGATCAGGTCAAAGTCCTGGCACCGCACGCCGAGGGAGTGGAACGTTCTTGGAGCGATCAAGGGGTCGACGTCGAAACCTTTCGCTACGCACCGGAGGCGTGGGAACTACTGGGTTATAGCCGCAGCCTGGAGCGCGACGAGACACCAAGGTTTGGTGCGATGGCGGTCACCCCGCTGTACTTGGCTGCCGCTCGTACGTGTTTGCAGCGCGAAGTGCGCACCGGCGACTACGACTTGGTGCAAGCTCACTGGGTCGTGCCCAACGGCTTGCTGCTGCCGTCGATCGCAGACCGCGTTGCGACCGCGGTTGGCCTGCACGGAAGCGATGTATTCATGGCCGAGCGCAGAGGGATCTCGACCTGGACTAAGAACGCCTTGCGCTCAGTCGATGCCTTGACCGGGTGCTCGCCCGAGCTGGTGGATCGCGTTTGCGCCGTCGGCTTTCCCGCCGAACGTAGCCGAGTGATCCCCTATGGGGTCAACATTGAAGAGTTTTGCCCGCCAGTCAACGATCCATCGACCCAGGGCGTTTCGCATTCCGGAGACGCGCGGCAATGGCGCCAGGAGCTGAAGATTCCGCTCGAGGCCACGGTGTTGTTGTCGGTTGGCAGAATGGTTTCCAAGAAGGGCTACCAGCACTTGGTGCCCGCCCTGGCCAAGTTGCTGGCCGAGGTCGAAGACCTCCACGTGATTTTCGCCGGGGGTGGTGATCTCTTAGAGGACTTGCAGGCGGCCACAGCGCAGTTCGCCGATCGAGTCCATTTTCCGGGCATCGTTTACCGTGACCGCTTGCCGGCTCTCTATCGCGCCTCAGACTTGTTTGTTCTGCCCGCGGTCCACGACGCCAAGGGCAACGTCGATGGCCTGCCCAATGTGATCCTCGAAGCGATGGCGACTGGTTTGCCGGTGGTGGCGTCTGGAATCTCGGGGATTCCCCTGGCAATTGACGATGGCGACAACGGCAGGTTGGTAGCGGAAGCGGATCCTGAGGCGTTGGTGGAGGCTCTGGTGCAAGTCGCCAGTAATCGGGAGTTACGCCAGAAAATGGGGCAGAGGTCAAGACAGCGTGCGGTGGAAGGACACACTTGGGATGCGATTGCCGGACGCTATCGCCAGGCCTACCAAATGGCGATCGACCGATTCAGAGTTCGACAGGGCAGTAGGAGTTAACACCAATGACCGATAATCCAGTGACCGACACCAGTACCCACAAGAATCTGGGCGACAACCTGGACTGGAATCTAGGCACCAGCCGGGCGCGCGACTTGGCCTGTCCCGAATGTGGCAATCGAGCCGACATGGATCTGGTGCAGACCCTCTGTTCCTGTGGGCGACCGTGGTTGGTTGACTATGACCTCCAAGGGCTGGATGGGAGTGAGTGGAAACAGGCGCTTCGCCAGCGCCCATGGAGTTTGTGGCGCTACTCCGAGTTGCTGCCAGTGAGGAATCTAGAACAGCGCGTCGACTTGGGCGAGGGTGCTACCCCTTTATTGGGGCCTTTACCGGGGCCTGTATTAGGGGCTCAGTTGATCGACACCGCAGATGGTCTGATTTCGGTCTATCTCAAACAGGAAGCCAGCAACCCGACCGGATCGTTCAAGGATCGAGGTTTATCCCTGGCGATCAACCGTGCCCGGGAACTCGGGGTGGAGGGCGTGGAGTTGCCGAGTGCAGGAAATGCCGGCATCGCCGCCGCTGCCTACTCTGCCGCAGCCGGATTGCGCTGCCGGGTGGCACTTCCCCAGTCCACGCCGGAGCGGGTGGTTGATCGCTGTCGGGATTTCGGCGCTGAGGTGATCGTTGCCGGAGAGACTTTGGTTGATGCCGGTCGCGTCTTGGTCGACGATCCGCAGGAGTTGCTCAGCCTTGCCACCCTGCGCGAGCCCTACCGAGCGGAAGGCAAAAAGACCCTTGGCTATGAGCTTATCGAACAGTTGCAGTGGCGGGCGCCGGATTGGATTCTCTTTCCTACTGGCGGCGGGACCGGGATCGTGGCGATGCACAAAGCGTTTGGAGAACTGGAGCAACTCGGCCTTCTGGATCAACGTCCCCGGTTGGTTGCGGTTCAGTCGGACGGTTGTGCACCTTTGGTCGCCGCGTTTGACTCGGGCGAGGTCGAGACCACGGCTTGGAGCGCTCCGAGCACCGAAGCTTGGGGGCTGAAAGTGCCGCACGCGATTGGCGACCGGTTGACTTTGCGGGCGCTGCGCGAGTCCGGCGGCCAGGCGGTCGCGGTGCCGGAAGCAGAGATAGCGCCTCGAGCGACGCAAGCGACGCGCACTCACGGCTTAGTCGTTGGTCCCGAGGGTGCGGCGGCGTTGTTAGCGCTGGAGCAACTGGTCGAGGCTGGATACATCAAGGCTGGGCAATCCGTAGTGGTGTTCCAGACCGGCCATCCGGCCAATTACGCCTGAGGCTAGGGGTAGGTTGTTGGTGAAATCCTCAGTAAAACTGGAGTTCGTAGAGTCTCGACGACTGGCCACCTTTGCCAGCCAAGTCTGCGCCTCCGGCGAAGTTTCGGCTGTGGTTGTCGGGGTCTGCGATGGTCAGCGTGTTCGCTACGCGGCCAAGGGTTGGCAACAACCGACCGTTGTTGAGGGGGTTGACCGCCAACTTGCGACTCTCAGCACGGTGTTCGACTTGGCCTCTTTGACCAAGCCTTTCACGGCAACCGCGGCACTACTGCTCGATGAAGCTGGTGAGCTGCCCTTGGCTACGCCCCTGGGCACTCTGGTTGAGGAGTTGCCCGAACCGGCGAGCAAGCTGCTGCTCGACTCCCTGCTGCGTCACCGTTCAGGGCTCATCCCCTGGTTTCCGTTCTACACCGAAGACCGATCTGGAGACCTGGCTGACAGTCGATTTCGCGATCCGAGGCTGTGGCTCGCTCCTCCAAAAAACGGGCAGGATGGAACTTACAGCGACCTGGGTCCGATTCTGTGGTCGATCTTGGCGCAGCGAGCGGGACACGCCGTCCTTCCGACTCTGGATCCGGTGCTGTCGCCGTTGCCGACCTATTTGCCAGTTCTGGAGCACACCGCTGGAACCTATCTCTCCAATCAACGCGAAGTCGAGTTTGCGGCGGAACTGGATATCGAGGTTCCGAAATCTCGGCAGGTCTATTGCGGGATTCCACAGGATGGTAACGCCCGCGTACTCTCGACACTGGGCCATTCAACACTGGGGCACGCTGGCATGTTCGGCGATTTGGCGAGTGTTCTGGCGTTGGGGGTCGAATGGATGGCACCGCGTAGGCTTCCTCAAGATGCTGTGGACGAAGGGATTGCAGGACCGGGCCGGTATGCCTTGGGCTGGTGGCGAGCCGACAAGACACTGGACGGACTGGAAAAGCTCGCCTTTGGACACAACGGGTTTACCGGATGCAGCCTATGGATCGACCCATCCAGCGAACGGGTGATGGTGATGTTGGCGCACCGCTTGACGCTATCCGATACTCTTGCAGAGGCCCGACGGGAGTTTCACGGTCTGGCGCTCAAATACAGGATTTAGGATACAAGACTTAGAGAAGCGCACTACTTGCTACAAGGAAATCTATCGATGAACAACAAGGATTTGGTATTAGTCAACGGCGCCCGAACCGCAATGACGGAGTACAACGGCCACTTCGCCGGGGTCTCGGCGATCGACTTGGGTGCATACGCGGCCAAGGCGGCGATGGAGCGCTCTGGCTTTGAACCCGAGACCATCGATCACACCATCGTCGGCAACGCTCTGCAGACCTCGCCGGACGCGATTTACGGGGCGCGTCACGTGGCGCTCAAGGCAGGGGTCGCCAATGAAGTTCCCGCTCTGACCGTCAACCGGCTGTGTGGTTCTGGTATCCAATCGATTATCTCGGGAGCCCACTTGATCCAGGGAGGCGAGGCGCAGGTTTGTTTGGTCGGTGGGATGGAGAACATGAGCCAAGCCCCTCATTGCATTTGGGGTGCGCGCACCGGGCTGAAACTGGGCCAGGGCAAGCTGCAAGACCTGCTGATGATCGCCCTCTACGACCCGTACTGTGGCTGCTACATGGCTCAGACTTCGAACAATTTGGCCCGCGACTACGACATCACGCGCGAGCAACAGGATGCTTTTGCGGTGATCAGTCAGCAGCGCGCTGCGGCGGCTTGGGAAAGTGGTCGACTGGCCGAAGAGGTCACGCCCATAGAGGTCGGCCGTGGCAAGCGGGCACGGACGGTTGACCGAGATGATCATCTGCGGCCGGACACCACGATTGAGGTGTTGGCGAAACTGGCGACCGCTTTCGACGACGATGGATTTGTCACCGGGGGTAACGCTTCCGGAATCGTTGACGGGGCAGCGATGATGGTTCTCACTAGCGGTGAACGGGCAACCGCAGACGGGGCACAGCTTCTGGGTCGGATTTTGGGCTGGAGCGTAGTGGGTGTTGATCCATCGCGCATGGGCATCGGTCCGGCACCGGCGATTCGGAAGTTGCTCGCCAATGCAGGGATGGATCTCGGTGATGTTGACTTGATCGAAATCAACGAAGCGTTTGCCGGCCAGATCCTGGCGGTGATTCGCGAGCTGGACTTGGATGTCGACAAGCTCAATGTCAACGGTGGTGCGATCGCTCTGGGGCATCCTTTGGGTGCAACCGGCACCCGCATCACCTACACCCTGTTGCAGGAGCTCAAGCGCCGCGGCGGAGGGGTGGGGATTGCCTCAGCGTGCATCGGTGGTGGTCAGGGGATTGCAATCTTGGTTGAGTCGCTGTAAACCATCGACAAGCGACCGTGGCCGAGGAATGAAGCCCTCGAAATATTTTTGGGAGATAGCGCATGGCGAACAGAATTTTCTTAACTTCATGGCTCGCAGGTGCGTTGTTGGTCAACGGTTTTGCCGATGTTGGGGCCCGCGCCGGAGCGCAAGAAAGTGCGGCTGAGGAACAACCGAAGCTCAATGCCGATCTACTGGCTGGATTGTCCTTGCGCGCTCTCGGTCCAGCGATCGCCTCCGGACGCATCAGCGACCTTGTGGTGCATCCCGAGCGCAAACATGAGTGGATCGTCAGTGCGGCATCCGGTGGCGTCTGGAAGACCGAAAACGCCGGCACCACTTGGCTACCGATTTTCGACGGCCCATTCACCGATAGTGCCGGTTCGTACTCGATCGGTTGCATCACCATGGACCCCAACAACCCGCAGGTGTTGTGGTTGGGCACTGGTGAAAATAACTCGCAGCGTAGCGTTGGCTATGGCGATGGCGTCTATAAGTCGATGGACGGTGGACAGACCTGGAAGCACATGGGCCTACCAGAATCGGAACACATTGGCCGGATTGTGGTGGATCGGCGCAACTCCCAAGTGGTCTATGTAGCCGCTCAGGGGCCGTTGTGGAGGGCCGGTGGGGATCGAGGCCTGTACAAAACGGTGGATGGGGGAGAAAACTGGGAGAAAGTATTGGAAATTTCCGAGCACACCGGGGTCAACGAGGTCTGGATCCAGCCCGATAACCCGGATGTACTGATTGCATCCAGCTACCAGCGCCGTCGTCACACCTGGACGTTGATTGACGGCGGTCCAGAATCGGCGATTTATCGCTCTGCGGATGCGGGCGCCACTTGGAGCAAGATCGAAGCCGGTTTGCCGACCGCTGAGCTGGGCAAGATCGGCCTCGCGGTGTCCCCCGCCGATCCAAATTATATGTACGCGATCATCGAGTCGATCGATGAAGAGGGCGGTGTTTTTCGTTCCACCGACTCGGGGCTGAATTGGGAGAAACGCAGCGACTACGTAAGCGGTAGCCCGCAGTACTACAACGAACTGGTTCCTGATCCGCAGAATCGAGAACGGGTATATTCGATGGATACTTGGCTGCATGTCACAGAGGATGGCGGCGCTACCTTTGCTAAGGTACCCGAAAAGACCAAGCACGTTGACAACCATGCCTTGTGGATCGATCCTGACAACTTGGATCATCTGGTGTCGGGCTGCGACGGTGGGGTCTATGAAACCTGGGATCGTGGCGCGTCTTGGGAGTTCATGGCGAGCCTACCGATTACTCAGTTCTACAAAATCGCGGTAGACAACGACTTGCCTTTCTACAACGTCTACGGCGGCACCCAGGACAACTCCACCCTGGGCGGTCCATCACGCACGACCTCAGAACACGGCATCAGTAACCGCGACTGGTACGTCACTGTGGGTGGCGACGGTTTCGACCCAGCGGTAGATCCGGATAACCCGGACATCGTGTACTCCCAGTGGCAGTACGGCGGCCTAGTGCGTTACGACCGAGCGAGCGGCGAATTGACCGATATTAAGCCGCAACCCGAGGCAGACGAGGCTCCCCCGCGCTGGAACTGGGACTCTGCGTTGTTGATCAGTCCGCACTCTGGACAGCGGTTGTATTACGCCAGTCAGAGAATCTACCGTAGCAACGATCGAGGCAACACTTGGCAGCCAATCAGTGATGACCTGACCCGCAATCTGGACCGCAACAAACTGGCGGTGATGGGCAAGGTCTGGGGAGTCGACACGGTGGCCAAGAACCGTTCGACGTCGTTTTTTGGCACCGTGGTTTCGCTCTCAGAGTCGCCGCTGGTGGAGGGATTGATCTACGCCGGGACCGACGATGGTTTGATTCAGATCACCGAAGATGGAGGCGACACTTGGGTTCCAGTTGAGAAGATTAGCGGAGTCCCTGAGAAGGCGTACGTCGCCGATCTGGAAGCGTCGCTGCATGATCCAGATACCGTCTATGCGGCGATCGAAAACCACAAGAGCGGTGACTTTCATCCTTACTTGTTGAAATCGATTGACCGGGGTCGCAGCTGGACGATGATTAGCGGCAACCTGCCAGAGCGCGGCGAGGCGCTGGCGATTGTTGAAGATCACCAACAGCCAAACCTGCTGTTCGCTGGCACCGAGTTCGGACTTTGGACCAGCCTGAATGGTGGCGGTGAGTGGCTTCAGCTCAAAGGTGGCCTGCCGGTGGTCGCGGTGCGTGACCTAGAAATTCAGCGTCGAGAGAGTGATCTGGTGGTCGGCACTTTTGGCCGTGGGATTTATGTGCTTGACGACTACTCGCCGCTGAGGGCGATCACTGCCAGCTCTATTGAGGAGCCTGCGCAGTTGTTCCAGCCGCGAAGTTCCTGGATGTATCGCACGACCTACGAGTTGGGCTATCGCCAGAAGGCGTTCCAAGGCGACAATTTCTATTCTGCGGACAATCCGCCCAACGGTGCGATGCTGAGCTATCACCTAGGTGAAACAGTCGAGAGCTTGCAGCAGACTCGTCGTCGCATCGAAGAGGAAGCTGAGGCGGCGGACGGCGGCTACCCGGATTGGCAGCAGTTGCGCGCAGAGGATCGCGAGGCCGATCCTCAAGTGGTCTTGACAGTGCGCGATGTCGAAGGGCAGATCGTGCGCCAACTAAGCGCGCCGGTTGAAGCTGGACTGCATCGAGTGGCTTGGGATTTGCGCTACGCACCAAGCGATCCAATCAATTTGACGCCACCGGTGAGTAATTTCTTTTCTGGTCCACCGATCGGACCACTGGCAGCCCCCGGCAGCTACTCGGTGTCGCTGGCCAAATGGCAGAACGGATCCTGGAGTGAGTTGGCACAGGCGCAATCGTTTGAAATTGTGTCGATTGGTACTGCCACTTTGGCTGCCAAGGATGTCCAAGAAGTGACCGCGTTTCAGCGCCAAGTCGCTGCTTTGCAGCGCGCGGTACAAGGTTCGGGGAAAGTCGTCGAGGAGTTGGATTCGCGAATTGCGCATCTGCGCCAGGCGGCATTGTTCATCCCTGAAGCCTCTGCCCCATGGTTGGAGCAAATCGAACAAATCGAGAGCCGTATTGATCAGCTCAAGGTCAGCTTGACTGGGGACTCCAGCGTCTCTGCGCGCTACGAGCCAACCCCCCCCTCGATCCAGGCGCGGTTGGAACATGTGGTGTCGGGGCTGTGGACCACTAGCTCTGCGCCCACCACCACCCAACGACGTGGCTACGAGATTGTCGCCCAAGCATTTCCGGCAGTGCTGGCTGAGATTCGTGCATTGGCAGTCGACGATCTGCCGCAGCTTGAGTCCGGGATGGAGGCGGCTGGTGCACCGTGGACGCCGGGTCGGATTCCCACCTGGAACCCCTAGGCGACACGCCTTAAATAACCTTGGTCTTCCAGCTGCCGCGCTGGAACAGGGTCATCGCGACCAGCGTCGAGAGTGCGTAGGAGACGGTAATTGCCCAGAACACGCCTGTCGGACCCCAATCGCTGACCACCGCCAGGTAATAGGCCAAGGGAATCTGGAAGCACCAGAAACAGCCCAGATTGATCCAGGTTGGGGTGGCGGTATCGCCGGCGCCATTGAAGGCCTGCACCAGCACCATCTCCCAGGCGTAGAACACATAACCGTATGCCAGCACCCGCAGGCAATGAGCGGCATAAGTTGCCACAGCTTGGGGTGGATCAAAGATGCCGACCACCCATTCCGGTCGCAGGAAGAACACCAAGCTCACCAGACCCAGAAAGATCATGTTGAAGGTTCCTGCACGCCACACAGAACGCTCGGCTCGCTGAGGTTGCTTGGCACCGAGGTTTTGCCCGACCAGGGTCGCGGCGGCGTTGGCCAAGCCCCAAGCGGGCAGCAAAGCAAAGATGACGATACGAATCGCCAGCACGTAACCGCCAAGTGCGTCTTCGCCGGAGCGGGTCATGATGCGAATCAGGAAGATCCAACTGGAGGTCGCGATCAGGTTTTGGCTGATTCCGCCGGAGGCGACCCGTAGCAGCTTGCCGACCACGTTCCAACGCGGTAGAAAGTCGGCCAGCAGTGGGCGCAGGCGGCCGCTCTTGCCCAGCAACTTCGTCAGTTGATAGGCGACGCCGAGACCTCGGCCGGTAGTGGTGGCGATCGCTGCCCCGGTTAATCCCAGTTCGGGGAACGGCCCCCAACCGAAAATTAGACAGGGATCGAGGATGATGTTGGCGATATTGGCGATCCACAGTGCCTTCATGGCGATGGTGGCATCGCCCGCTCCGCGAAAGGCCGCGTTGATCAAGAACAAGAGCATCACCGTCACCATGCCGCCGAGCATGATGCGGGTGTAGCCGGATCCCACGTTGACGATCTGCTCGCTGGCGCCCAACAGATTCAAGAGTTGTGGTGCGGCGATGATGCCGACCACCCCAAGAATCCCCGCCAGCGCTACTCCGACGCCGATACTTTGTGCTGCGGCCCGAGAGGCCCGCCGCGATTCCCCCGCGCCGATCCGGCGGGCGACCAAAGCGGTAGTCGCCATCGCCAGTCCAACCGCGATCGAGTAGATGATGTAGAGCAGAGATTCGGTAAGCCCGACGGTCGAGAGCGCAGAGGCCCCGAGGCGGGTGACAAAGTAGGCGTCAACCACGGCAAACAGTGATTCCCCAGCCATTTCCACCATCATCGGAATCGCCAGCAGGAATACCGCACGGTTGAGATTGCCTCTGGTGAAGTCTTCTTGCGAGCTGGTTAGAGCGGTCCGCAGCCAGCTGCGCTGTTTCTTGGTCTCAACCTGTGGATTTGACTGCAGGGGATTCGACTCTGGCTGCGTCTCTTCCAGCATGACTGCCGGTTCTTATCACAGCCAACCCACCCCCCAGCTCCTGGTACGAGACCTGCCGATCGACGAGAGACCTCGTGAACGATTACTGAACGGGGGTGCGCAGGGAATCTCAGACGCTGAGTTGGTTGCGGTACTGCTGCGCACCGGGACGCGCGGTAAGTCGGCGATGAATTTGGCCCGCGAGCTGCTGAGCGACGTCGGTGGCATTGGCGGATTGGCTGCAACTTCGCGAGTTTCCTGGAAACGCTCCGGGCTGGGGGATGCCAAACAAGCGACGTTGATGGCGGCACTTGAGTTGGGAAGGCGTTGGGCGGCAATGAGACTTCCCGAACGTACCCCTCTTGCCGATCCAGAAGCGGTTGCCGACTATCTGCGCATGTCCTTCCTGGACCGAGATCAGGAGACCATGGGTGTGGTCTATTTAGATAGTCGCCATCGATTGTTGGGCACCGAGTGTTTGTTTCGAGGCACGCTGACACGAGCGGCGGTCGAGCCACGGCCCATCTTGCGCCAGGCGCTGCTCAACGGAGCGGGGAACTGCATTCTATTCCACACCCATCCCAGCGGAGATCCTCGACCCAGTACCGAAGACGTGGCCTTTACCAGTCGGATGTTGGAAGCGGGAGAGCCACTCGGCGTACACTTGATCGATCACTTGATTTTGGGGGCCTCCGGTCGCTGGTGGTCGATGCGTAGCAAAGGTCCGTGGCCCTCGGGCTAGGTGGGAGCTAACACGATCCTTGCGACTCTCGCCGCCATCCAGCGTTGCGGCAAGTGCTTGGCCGCCAGCGGTTAGTCCTGCTGGAAATGGGGACACAAACCTTGTTATGGAGACGCTGCGGCGCTTTGTAGACCATCAACTTTGGACTCCGCGTTGACCTTGTGATGGGGACACAAACCTCATTGTGTAGACACTCCTGTGCATGGTAGATCATCAGCCTTGGACTCCGCTTCGACCTTTCGGTGTGGGGGTATTGTGTCCCCTTGCCTGCATGACTGCGGCTAGTCCTGCGGTACACCATCGCTTGACCTTTCAACCTGATCACGCCAGCATAAGCGGTGCCCCAATTGACACCCAAGCAGCGGGATATTCTCGACTTTATTCAAGGCTATGCCTTGACCGAGGGCTATTCGCCGACGCATAGGGAAATCGCTGAGGCGTTTGGCTATTCGTCCTATGGCACGGTACACAAGCACTTGAAGGCGCTTCGCCATCAGGGGTATCTCAGTCGAGAGCGACATAAGAGCCGGGGGACGCGGGTGGAATCGATCACCACCGACCTAGGATCGGTACCGATGTTGGGCAGGGTGGCTGCCGGAGGGCTGGTCGAGGCGTTTCCGGTGCAGGAGCGAGTGGCGGTGCCTGCTTCTCTGTGTACCACGGTGGCCAGTAATTTCGCGCTACAGGTAGAAGGCGAATCGATGCTCGATGCGGGAATTCTGCCCGGTGACGTGGTGGTGGTGGACGGTGGTAAGCAGGCCAAGAGTGGAGATTTGGTGGTGGCCAGGGTCGACAGTGAAGTGACGCTGAAGCATCTCCAGGTGCAGGGTGATGAAGCGGTGTTAGTGCCGGCGAACACTGCCTTTCAGCCGATTCGCGTTAGCTTGGATCAGCTGCATGTGCAGGGGGTTGTGGTCGGATTGATGCGTCACTACGCTGACAACTGACCCCGTCCGAGCGTCGGTGAAGGTGAAGTTACTAAGCTGACGGGCAACATTTCGATCTAAGCTTCAGGGGATAACACTTGGAACTCCAACAGTTACTGCAGACTACCGTCGAGATGGGGGCTTCAGACCTTCATCTGAAGGCTGGGCGCCCGGCTTTGGTGCGGGTGGACGGCAGCCTGCAAGCGCTCGACGGTGAGGCGGTGACCTCGCAGTGGTTGGAAGGCGTGGTCGATGATCTGCTGTCGCCGCGCGAGCGCGAAAAGTTGGAGGAAAACCGAGCGGTGGACTTGGGGTATGGCCTGGAAAACCTGGCGCGATTTCGCGGCAGTATCTTCCAGCAGCGGGGCACTTTGGCAATCGCGATGCGCCAGATACCGTTTGAGGTGCCGACGGTGGAAGGCCTCGACCTTCCCGACAGTCTGCTCGGCTTGACTGACCTGCCGATGGGGCTGATCTTGATTACCGGTCCTACTGGTTGTGGCAAATCGACGACGCTGGCTGCCCTGTTGCAGAGAATCTTGCAGCAGCGAGCGGACCATGTGATCACCATCGAGGATCCTTTGGAGTTCTTGCTCAAGGACGACGTCGGCAGTTGTGCGCAGCGTGAATTGGGAATCGACACCCCGACCTTTCGCGAGGCACTGCGCAACTCGCTACGGCAGGATCCCGACGTGCTGATGGTTGGCGAAATGCGTGACTTGGAGACCATGGAAACGGTGATTTCGGCGGCTGAGACCGGGCATTTGGTTTTTTCCACGGTGCATACCAACAGCGCAGCGGAAACCATCGACCGCATCATTGACACTTTCCCCAGTCGCCAACAGAGTCAAATTCGCGCCCAGTTATCGCTGGTTCTCAGTGCGGTGATCAGCATGCGCTTGGTGCGCCGCAGCAACGGTGAAGGGCGGATCGCGGCGGTAGAAATCATGCGCCGCAGTCCTCAGATCGCCAAGCTGATTCATGAGGGGCGGGTAAAAGAGATCCCCGAAGAGATCGAGTCGTCGGTGTCGTACTACCGGATGCAGACGCTCAACCAGTCGTTGATCGCGTTGATCGCCAACGGCTTTGTCGATTACCAAGAGGCCCATGCCCAGTCGCCGGACCGGGATGACCTGACCCTAAAACTGCGCAAATTGATTCCTCAATTTGAAGGGAGAGACGACATGGCTCCGTCGCCTGCTGATTTTTCAATCTTGGTCGAAGCTCAGGAAGCCAAGCAGCTCTTTGAGCAAGAAAAGGTTCGACTGCGCGAGCAGATGAACGAAAAGGATGCACGGATCACCTCACAGGAAAGCCAGATTGAGGAGACCCGTGAGGAATTGAAGAGCTTGCGCGAGTTCAAGGATCGCAATCAGGTCGAACTGGCGCGGCTGCGGGAGTCGCACGAGCGCGAGCGCGCCGAGACGCAAAACGTGGTCGATCGCCTCAATCAGAGAGTCCGAGAACTCAATCAGAAAATTCAGGGATAACTCCCTTGGGCTTGGATGTTGATTGCCGATAGCATCGGGGAGATGTTGAGAGTGAAGCTGAAGCATTCGGACAGTAGACGGCGAATCGATCGCTTGGCGATCTGGCTGACGCTGTCGCTGCTGTGTGCGGCAATGGTTGGGTCTCTGTCTGCGGCTCCTCGTCGGGTGGCGATGGAGAATCGCATGACTGCCACCGTTGACGGGGATGCGGTGTTTGTTGAGACCTATCCACTTGCGGCCGAAGGGTTGTACGCCTTTACCCGTAGGCTGTGTGGCACCGATCAGCACTGGCGCACCATCGCAGCGTCCAACCGGGGAACCAGAACTTTGCGCTTTGGCAACCGGTACAAGGTGCCGGTCGAGATCGTGGTGCCAGACTTGCGGTTTCGGGTGTTGCGGGCACTTTTTCCCGACGATCGACTGGAATCGGATGGCTGGCACCACCAAGTGTCGGGGTCGGCTTCGCTGCGAGCGATTGCCCGTTGGTTTACCGGAGCGGAATCGACTCAGGGTATTCAGCAGGTCAATCAGATCTCGGGAGATCCGCGCGTCGACCAACAGGTTTTGATTCCGGCAGCATTGCTGCGATCGGATCTGAGAATGCGGCTGCCGCAGAAACCGCGCTATGAGTTGACCTACGGCGAAGATCCGCGGGGCAGGTATGCGGCCTATCGATTGGCCGGCGGCGAAGCGCTGTATTCGGCGGTGGTAGTGCGCTTTACTGGTCGGGTTTATGCCGAAGAGGTCAACGCCCTAGCCGAGCAGATCGCTACCCGCAGTGGCATTGCCGATGTCACCGATATCCCGATTGGTTATCAGGTCAAGATTCCAATCGAGATGTTGATGCCGGAGTTTCTCCCGGCGGGTGATTCACGGCGCGTCGAGTGGGAAACCAACCGCGCCGAGTCATCGCAGTATCGCAACCTAGAGCGGACCAGCTCCTTGGAGGGAGTGACTATTGTTTTGGATGCCGGACATGGTGGTCGAGATGTCGGTGCTTCATTGTCCGGAGTTTGGGAGAGCCTCTACGTCTACGACGTCATGGTGCGCCTCAAACAACTCGTAGAAAGCCAGACCTCGGCAACCGTGTTTGCCACTACCCGGGAGGGATCGACGTTTAGCGTCGGCAGCCGGGACGTGCTTCCGTACTCGCGCGGTCACCAGGTGTTGACCAGCCCGGCCTACGCGATCGAGGATTCCAGGGTCTCCGCCCATCTGCGCTGGTATCTGTCGAATAGTCACTATCGTCGGGCGATCAAGACCGGGAGTTCGTCGCGGGTGATTTTCATGTCAATCCACGCTGATTCTCTGCATCCCTCGTTACGCGGAGCGATGGCATACATTCCGTCAGCCCAGCTTCGAGGTGGCAGTTACAGCAAGAGCGGCACGGTCTATCAGCAGCGCGCTGAATACCGTGAATCGCCGCGGGTCAGCTTGAGTCATAAAGACGTGGTGCGTTCAGAAGGTCTCTCGCGGCAATTGGCCGGTAACCTGATTGGCGCGTTGCGCAAGCGCGGCATCGCCATCCACAAAGACAAACCAATCCGCGATCGGATCATTCGTAAACGATCATTCGTACCGGCGGTACTGCGTTACAACCAAATTCCGGCGGAAGTGTTGGTGGAAGTGTGTAACCTTGCGAACGCACGGGATCGAGCGTTGATTCAGACCGCAAACTTTCGCCAGTCGGTGGCGGAGTCTTTGTTTGCGGGCCTTCTGGAGTACTACGGCGAGCCGGTACCCAGTGGTCAGACTGCTCAGAATGCGGGAACCGGCCTGGCTGGCGAGGCGTCTAACTCTTCGGGGTGACAGCACGAACCGAATTCACAACCGTTGGCGACAAGGGATGGACCGTGCGCCGAGGGCATGATCTGGATTTGGTTTATCGTCACGCCGCCGGCGATCCGGCGGCGTTTGAGGAGATCTTCGAGACCCATCAGCGAATGATCTACAACTTGGCGTTGCGATTCTGTGGCGACCCGACCCGTGCCGAGGACTTGGCCCAAGAGGCGCTATTGCGGATCTCTTGCAATCTGAAGTCGTTTCGTGGCAAGTCGAGTTTGAAGACCTGGATCTACCAGGTGTCGATCAACTGCTTTCGCAGTCGCTTACGTCGTCGCCGCTTGGACACCCGATCGCTGGACGATGAGTCGGCGGCTCCACAGCCAGTCGACGCGGGGCTGAGTCCAGAATCTCGCGCCTATGGAGCAGAGTTGCAGGACCGATTGACCGCCGCGATCGCCGAATTGCCGGCGAAGTTTCGCGAGGCGGTGATTTTGCGTGACGTCGAAGGATTGGACTACCGGGAAATTGAAACTATTTTGGGATGTCGCCTGGGGACCGTGCGCTCCCGTATCGCCCGAGGCCGCGCGGCACTCCGGGATGCGCTGAAGGGACAGACAGACTTGAGAACTCACCAGGGATAGCGACCATGAGCGCACACGCGACCGCACAAGATCTTTCTCTTTTTATCGACCGGGAGCTTTCTCCGGCGCGCAGCCGATGGTTGGAGAGTCATCTCGATGAATGCGACCAATGCCAGGAACGCTATCTGTCGACCCGACAGCTAGTGGACGGACTGCGCGGCCTGGAGCGCGTTGCACCACCGTCGACCTTGGGGATGACGGTCCGTCAACATCGCTTGTCGATTGGTCACAGCCGGCTGCGGCAACGTTTGGAGAAGTCTTGGAAGCGCTGGCCAGACCCGATGATTCTTGGCTATCTGGGAGTGGTGGTGGCGTTGGGGGTGATGGCACTCGCTGTGTCTCGGGCAAACCAACAGAGTGAAGACGCCAGCACGGTGATCTTTGCTCCGATTGAAAGTGAACAAAGACTTTCTCGGTCGCACTTGGAGTCGTTTACCGTGATCGATGAGGGAACCTGGATCGAGCCAGGAATCACCGTCGAGCAGGAGGTAGCCGCTTCGTCAGCTACCGCCGATCAAGCGTTACAAGCACTGAGCCGATTGGGGGAGAGGGTCCCGGCTGGAACCAAGGTCGTGGTCGCTACGGTGGGGTCTGAGGTGGTGCGAATCGAGCTGTCTCAGGTCGTTTCAGAATAGAGCCCGACCGCCAGCACTTCTCGTTCTTGGTCGCCAGCCATGATTCGGCTGCCGACTGCCATGCCCAGCAATTTGCCTCCCAGCGCCGACTGGTAGGAAATGACGCCGTGCTCGGGTTCGCTTTCCCAGGGGCCCAAAATCGCGTATTGGATCTCAGGATCGCCGGAGAGGGTCACGGTGCTGCCGATGCGCACTTCGTCGCTCGAAGCTTGGGACAAATCCAGAGGCCGCACACTGGCGAGTTCGGCCTCCAGTTTGGCAGCCATCCCAGACAAATATTCCTGGCGTTGTCGGGCCGACTTGTACTCGAAGTTTTCGCGTAGGTCGCCCAACGCCGCTGCCTCTTCTACCGCTTTGCGGTTGGTCGGGAGCTCCTCTTCTTTGATCACCCTGAGTTGCTCGCGCCGCTGATCGATCGAGCTCCTGAGAGCGTAGAGGCCCCGAGAGGCCTCTTCCCTCAGACTGGGGAACTTAGTTTCTAAGGTCGCCATGAGGCCGAGTCGTTCGGCGGAAGAGAGGCGCGAATCCTTGACGCTCTTGTGTACGTCCGCCGCCTGTTCTTCGGATAGTTCTGCCAGCAAGCGAGGGACGGTTCCGCCAGATTCAAAGAGCACCGCCAAACGAGTGCGAAATTCCTCGAAGGCATCGAGCGAGCGGGCGCCGATCAGCTTTTTCATCAATAGCGCGGGTTGCAGACTGCGAATCGCGTCGTTCTCCCGCGCCGATTCGGCGACCCAGACAAAGGCTGCTGGAGATCGAGAGGCACGCCGGATGGCATCGAGGATGGTCTTCGCCCGGTCTTCTTGGTCCAGGTGGTTGATCAGTGCGCCGACCAGTCGCGGCTCTGGCTCGCGGGCAAGGCGCAGGCTGACCACTTGCTGCCAGTCGTCTCGCTGGCTGGCGAGAAGGTCGTAGAGGCCCAAACGATCGGTAGCATTGGCCACCCCATCAAAAATCTCCGCCAGTCGATCTGCGGAACAGTCGAGAAGATGTGAGGGGGGCAGGTCGCTGACCAACTTACTAGAAGCTCGCTTGAGGTGAACCCATGCCGTCGCTACCTCAGCGGGATTGGTGACTGGATTATCGAGGACCAAGGTGCGCAACTGGTCGGCGACCCAGGCCAGCAGTTCCGGGCGGTCTTGGACTTCCGCCAGCACCCGAAGCTTACCGGTGAGGTCAGCGACATTGAATCGGTTGGTCAAGGCGTCGGTCGCCTCTTCGTTGCTGTCGACCCAACGATAAGCATTGCGCTTTTTGGAGTCGGCAATCACTTGAGGATGCTTGCGCGCCGCCGCCCACCACTTTGCCCAGCGTGCTTCCGGGAGTACTCCCAGAAGTGCCTTTTTGATTTCCGGTCCGCTCATCGCTCGGTCTCTACGAGCAAAAACTTCCTGCAACAGGAGGTGTGGCTGGTCGGACAGCACTTCGTCGATCGAGTCTGGGTCAACCACTAACTTGTGCGCCAAACTATCCGCGGGAATGGTAGTCAGCAGCTTGGCCGCCGCTCGGAAACCGACATTCATCGGTGCTGCACCGGGAAACTCGACCCGAAACGACTCCAAATCGGTGTTGACGTCAAGAATCTTGCCGACGCCATGGCCTTCCATGGTGACCACGGCACCGGCGTCGAAACCGGTCAACGACTGCAATCCGTCGACCCGGCGCCAGAGATCGTTCTCCCGATCAACCAGTCGATGCAGCCCCGCTACCTTAATCAACTCATCGAGGCGTCCGTGCTTGGCGTGGATCGCTCGCAGGCTGTCGATCACCGCGTCGTAGAGGGTCTTCGGTCGGTGGAACAACTTACCGGTAGCTCGCAAGAGATTCATGCGTTGGGACCATTTACCCGTATCGGCGAGTTCATCGTCGAGCAAGTGAAGGAGCATGCGCGCCAATTCTTCTTGCCCTTGTCCGGTTAGTGCGCGAGCGGTTCCAGCGAAGAAGTCAACGTCGTCGGGTGCGTCTTCGGCGTGTTCAATCCATGCCGACTCGATCGCATCAAAGTCGGATTTTTCGAAAGCAGTCTTGAGAGATTGGGGAATTGCCATAGCGGGCCAAACTATCAGACCTGGATGGGTTTGACCCTGTTCCGAACACCCGACTAGAGTACAGCGATGGCTGAACAACCCGACTCGATATCCGGTGTACGTACTTCTGCGGTTCCTCCTTGGCAGGAAGATCGAGAAGGGGTAGAACTGAGCTTTGGTACCTGGCTCAAGAAACAAAGGGAAGCTCGGTCGATTGACCTAGCGGAGGTCTCTGAGCACACCAAGATCAGCTCGCGATTCCTGCGAGCCTTGGAAGAAGATGAATCGGATATCTTGCCAGCGCAGGTGTTTGTCCGCGGTTTTCTCCGCCAGTACGCCAAGTTCGTCGGATTGGATGAGGATAACGTCGTCACCTACTACGTCGGTCAGTGGGAATCTCAAGCCGAGAACGAGTCTCGAGCCTCCCAGTCGCATAGCGAGGGCAACTGGAAGTGGCTGCTCGCGGTGATTCTGGGCGCCGTGGTTTTAGGTGGAGCCGGCTATTGGACCTATCGACAGGCGTCGCAGAAAGCGTCAGCCGAGTCGTCGTCGATCGCTTCGAGCTCCCGCGACACAACCACACGTCCGCCGAGCGTGGACCAGCAATCCGAACTGGCCAGCGACGAATTAGTAGCGCAGCAAGACACGGATTCTGAATCGGAGCCCTCAGCAACCGTGCTCGCCCAAGACACCGCCAACTTACCATCGGTGCGGGTAACCATCGATTTCGTCGAAGACTGCTGGGTGGAGAGCACGGTGGATGGGGTGCGGCAAATTTCCACCATCTATGCCAAGGGAGAGTCCCTACGTTTGGAAGCCGATGACAAGGTGTGGCTCAGACTGGGGAATTTTGCCGGATCCGTGGTTAGTATCAATGATCGTGTGTATTCCTGGCCGAATCCAGATTCCAGGTCGAAGACCCGAGAGCTTGAGGTGGACGCGGATTTTATAGCCACCGTATTCGGGTTGTCTGAGGTCGTCGATGATGGCGCAGCGGGCGGCTAACTCGGGCGAAACTCGGCGCCTTCTGGAGGGTAGCTCCAAGCTGCGGTCTGCGGTCGCGGCAGGTTCCATTCCGATTCCTATCGAAGAGCTATTGGAGGCTCAGGCCGCATTGTTCTTTGAGGGGGCGGATGAGGTTGAGGTGGCAAGTCGCTCGCTGCTTGCCACCGCCCCGCATGCCATTGTTGAAGCTCTAGAGACCGGTCCGTCGCCACGACTGGCTGAGTTTTGTCTGCGCCGGTTTCCTGACGCGAAGATTCAGTTGGCGGGGCTTCGGCACCGTTCGCTGGAGGCGTGGATTCTCGCCGAGGTTGCTCCCTCGATGGGTCCCGATTTGCAGCGTGCGCTGGTCCAGCGACAAGACGCGATCGAGTCGGCGCCGGAGATTCTGCGAGGGCTGCGGGCCAACTCCAATCTCTCGCCCGAGGTGGGGAGACGGGTTGCCGAGCTGGAGAAGCTGGTGGTTTCACCGGAGGATGCTCCGGACACTGAAGAGGAACTGGTCGAAGCCAATGACGCTGAGCTTGAGGAAGCGCTGGAAGTGGTCCGGGCGGCCCCAGTGCAGGGAGAAATCGACGACCAGACTAACCTTTCTGAGGGCCAGATTCGCCTGTTACCACCGTCTGTGAAACTGCGCTTGGCGCGCAACGCGGGGGTTCGTCTACGCAATTTGATGGTTCGCGACTCGAATCCGGTGGTGGCGACCACGGCGCTTATGACCAGTTCGTTTTCTGCGACCGAGATCGAAAGAATTGCGCGTTCTCGGACGGTGGAGGAAGAGGTGTTGGAGTTGATCGCCAAGGATCGACGCTGGTGTCGCAAATACCCGGTGCAGCGGTCTTTGGTCTCGAATCCCAAAACCCCTGTGGGGGTTTCGTTGCGGCTGCTGTCGGGGATCGCACCCCGGGATCTTAAGGTATTGCGTACCGACCGCAATATCCCTGACGCGGTTCGCAGTCGGGCGCGGCAGTTCTACCGGGTGAAAGTCGGATGACGCAGAACAATAAGTCTGACTACTATGGAGTACTCGGCGTCTCCAGCAGCGCCAGCGAGGCTGAGATTCGAGCCCAGTTTAGGGAGTTGGTGCGGCAGCGCCATCCCGATCGCCGTTCGGACGTCGACCGTGAGCAGGCGATCGAAGAGTTTCAATATTTGACCCAAGCCGCGAATGCCTTAATGGACCCACAGCGAAGGGTCGAGTACGACCAGAGTCGCAGAACCAAGGCTTTCGGCAAGCCGGTGGAACAGCAGGCGATCGATAAATTGCTACAGCGCGGGGTCAATGCTTTTCGCGAAGGCAGTCTCAAATTGGCGATCGACAGCCTGGAGGAGGCCACCCGGATCGGCCCCAAGGATGCTCGCGCCTGGCATTTCCTGGCCCAGGTTGCCAGCCGTATCCCGGCCAAGAAAAGCCTGGGGGTCCATGCTTCTCGGCAAGCGGTGGATCTGGATCCGCGTAACCCCAAATATTTGGTCACCGCTGGTCGCGCTCATCTAGAGATCGGCCGAGTGGAGGCGGCGCGTCGATTCCTTGCTGACGCGCAGAAGTGGGGTGCTGAGCCGGTGCAGATTCGACCCCTGCTAGACCAACTGCGCAAGCGCCAATAGATAGTCTGGCTATCAACGCCAGGGCATCGGCGAAGAACCTATGCCGTCAAAATCCTGTATTTCTAAGATCGGTGCGTCGAAACGCTAGGCGTCGTAGTGGTAGAACGACCCGCGCTCCACATAACGCAGAAAGGCCTCGGAGGGGCTAAATCGGGGGCTGACCTCCTCCGCGAGTAACGCCAAGCGGCCCCGCAGGCGACTCAGGCCTTGGCTGTCGGCCCAACGGCATAGACCGCCACGAAAGGGTGGAAACCCAGTGCCCATGATCATCGCCAGATCCAGGTCTCCCGGTGAGGCGACGATCTTTTCTTCCAAGCAGCGAGCCGCCTCATTGACCATCGGCAGCACCATGCGTTCGGCCAGAGCGAGCAGGTTCGGTTGGCTGACACGGGGAGTGATCCCCAGCAATTCGTAGACCTCCTCGTCGACCTTGAGGTCTTTGCCTTTGCTGCCGCTATGGAGGTAGAAGCCATTGCCGGTCTTCTTGCCCAACCGGTCTCCGTGGGCCATGCCTTCCAGCCACCCGGGCAACTGAATACGATCTCCGAAAGCCTGATGCAGGATGTGGGCGACTTTCGAGGCGACGTCCCAACCGACCTCGTCGGTCAACTGGAGAGGTCCCA
This sequence comes from Candidatus Multivoradales bacterium, assembly GCA_965248055.1. Classification (GTDB taxonomy): domain Bacteria; phylum Acidobacteriota; class Thermoanaerobaculia; order Multivoradales; family JAHEKO01; genus CBDCXF01. Next base: position 225,362 of record CBDFIJ010000004.1, on the reverse strand, counting down.
TCGGCATACCCCAGTCGGTCATCGCTTGATCCAAGTCTTCAATCTTGTGGCCTTCATCGAGTAGCCACAGGGCCTCCAGGTTGTAGAACATCAGTAGGCGGTTGACCAGAAAGCCGGGTCCGTCTTGGACCACCACCGGGGTTTTGCCCAGATCTCGAGTCAATTGAACTACGGTGCGCACCGCACGGGCTCCAGAACGCTGTCCGGCGACCACTTCCACCAGCGGCATCTTGTCGACCGGGTTGAAAAAGTGCATGCCGACCACGCGTTCGCGATTGGGTACTTTTTCGCCAATGCGATCGACCGAGAGTGAGGAGGTGTTGCTGGCCAGGATGGCATCGCGCGAGACGTGGTTGGCCAGTTCGGCGAACACCTTCTGCTTGATCTCTAAGTTCTCGACGATTGCCTCGAGCACCAAGTCGACCCCGGCAAACCCTTGGTAGTCGGTGGTCGGTTGAATCAGGTTCATCTTTTGTTTGGCATCGACCTTGGTGATCCAACGGCGACGAACCTGCTTGGCGAATAGCTTGGCGGCGTGATCCATGGCGTGACCAAGTGGCTCCAATGCCAGGTCTTTGAGCCGGACCGGGATTCCTTTTTTCGAGGAGATCAATTGAGCGATACCACCACCCATAACTCCGGCTCCGAGAACTGCAGTAGAGCGCACCTGCCTCGCTTTGGGTGCGTCGTCGGGGTCTTTTTTAGCCGACTCGATCAATTGAAACAGGTGGATTAAATGTTTCGAGGTCGGAGAAACCGCCAATTCAGCCGCTGACGCGGCCTCGGCATCGAAGCCCGCCTGGACGCCCTTGTCGAGCCCGGTCTTGATCACCTCCAGCGCGCGCAGAGGGGCTGGGTAGTGTCCTTTGGTGGTCGCCAGGGTTTGTTTGCGCGCTTTGTTAAAGATCACTGCGCGGCCAACCGGATTGCCCTCGAGCAGGGTCGCAGCCAATCCTCCAGAGCGGCGACGTTGACCGGGCTTGTCGACGTGGGCGGCGGCGAAGTCATAGACCAGGCGATCGAAGGCTGAGTCGGGAAATAATCCGTCCAGCAGGCCGATCTTGAGTGCCTTCTTGGGCAGGATGGTCTTGCCGGCCAAGATGATGTCGAGCGCAGCCATCACTCCAACCCGGCGCGGCAGTCGGGTGCAACCACCCCAAGCCGGAAGAATGCCTAGCTTGGTTTCCGGCAGTCCGATGCGGATATCGGAACGGTCGCTGGAAACGATGTAGTCGGACGATAGAGCCAGTTCCAAGCCTCCACCGACGCAGGCGCCACGAATTGCCGCAATGGTGGGGAAGGGCAGTGCTTCCCAGGCTGAGAAGATGCGTTGTCCCTCCCGAATCGCGGCTTCTGCCTCTTCGGCTTCGCGGACCTGGGCGATTCCGTTGACGTCGGCGCCAGCGATAAACACCTTGGGCTTGGCCGACAGTAGGACTAAACAGCCAATGTCGTTGCGCTCGCTGAGATGGCGAACCAACTGGTCGAGTTCGGTGAGGACGTTTTGATTGAAGATGTTGACTGGGCTGTCGGGTAGATCAAATTGCAGAGTGGCAACTCGGTTGTCGTTGACCGCCAGTCGGAAGGCTGAAGACGTCACGGTTTCTCCTCATCGGTGGGCCGTATCTCAGGCTCGCCATCATCATAAAGTCGGTCGATCACCGCATGGTACTTTTCCGCAATGACGCGGCGTTTGACCTTTTGGGTCGGGGTCAATTCTCCGCCGTCGATGGAGAACTCGGCAGGCACCAGTTCCCACTTACGAATGTTTTGGTAACGAGCAAGGTCGGCGTTGACCGAATCGACGTGCTCGGCGACCTTTTGCCGGACCGCTGGGTCGAGCACAAGGCGCTCTACAGTTGCTCCGGCGACCCCTTGCTTGGTTGCCCAAGCAACCAGATTGTCGGCGTCTGGAACTAGGATCGCGGCGAGATATTTCTGGCGGTCGCCCAGAACCACCGCGTGCTCGATCATAGGGTTGGCCTTGAGAGCGTTCTCGATCGGTGAGGGCGCAATGTTTTTGCCGTAGGCGTTGACCAGAATTTCTTTCTTGCGACCGGTAATCTTGAGGTACCCATCTTCGTCGATCTGGCCGATGTCGCCGCTACGAAACCAGCCATCTTCGGTGAAGCACTCTGCGGTTTGTTTTGGCAGGTTGAAGTAGCCACGCATGATGTTGGGTCCGCGGGCGAGGATTTCGCCGTCTTCGGCGATCTTTAACTCGACGCCTGGGATCGCAGGACCGACAGTACCGATACGGGCGGCTGCCAATCGATTGACGCACAACACCGGGGAGGTCTCTGATAGACCGTACCCTTCATAGATTTCGATCCCGGCTCCCCAGAAGAACGCGGCCACGTCCTCAGCCAAAGGGGCTCCCCCCGAAACGGCACGCGAAAACCGACTGCCCAAGCGCGCCCGAATTTTGGAGAAAACTAGGCGATCCGCGAGCGCCAATTTGAGCTTGAGCAAACCGGTCGGCGAGGTTCGACTCAGGCGGTAGGGGAGTGCTTCGCGCCCCACTCCGACTGCCCAATGGAAGAACTTCTCGCGCAAACCTCCGGCAGCGGCGACGCTCTCGTGGACTTTGGCGAGCACTTTTTCGTAGACCCGGGGCACTGAGACGAACACGTGTGGATTGACCAGGGAGAGGTCTCGCGCCACGGTGTGTACCGACTCGGCGTAGGCGATAGTGATGCCGAGGTAGAAATAGATGTAGTCAACCGTTCTTTCAAATGAGTGCGACAACGGCAAGAAAGATAGGGCGACGAACTCGCTGCCCAGGGTTAAGCACTCTTGGCCGGCGACCACGTTGGAAGCCAGGTTGCCATGACTCAGCATCACTCCCTTGGGGCGGCCAGTGGTGCCACTGGTATAGATAAACGTTGCAAGATCGTCCGGGCTGACGCGCTCGGCGCGCTGGCGAAACTCTTGAGCGTCAAATTCGACGGTTGAATACTCTTTGAGTGTCGGAATTTCTCCCACCGACTCACCGATGGCGACCCATTGTTCGACCTGTGGCATTTCTGCTGCCAGTTCGAGCAAGCCTTGTAGCCGCTCTACCCCCTGCACGATCACCAGTTTGGCGCCACAGTCATTGATGATGAATGCCGCTTGTTCAGCGGTGAGGGTGGGGTAGACCGGTACCAGCACCGACCCGTGCGCCAAGGTCGCGAAATCGACAGTTGGCCAGTGGACTCCGTTGTCGGCCATCAGCGCGACGCGGTCACCGCGAGCAATCCCGGTGGACTGCATCGTCGCCTCCAGTCGCATCACTCGGCGCCCGATCTGCGCAGAAGACACCGGTTGATAGCCCTGGTCTGTTGGCTGCAACAAGCATTCATCGCAGTCCAGATCGAGGGCGTGGAAAAATAGCTCGTTTAGCGTGTGGATAGACATAGATTATCGGAGCGGTCCAAGTGGCACTGCGCAGTTCAATTCTAACGCGTGGCCACGCTAGCCTTTGGAGAAAGATTGATTTGGCGGGAATGGTCGGGGCGAGAGGATTCGAACCTCCGGCCTCACGGCCCCGAACCGTGCGCTCTACCAAGCTGAGCTACGCCCCGAACCCCTATTGTCAGAACCAGTGTCGGAAACCAGTGTCTAGAACGACATCAGGGCTGCGAAGCATAGCTGTGCTGTATCTGGTGAGCAAGCACAGATTCCGGGTCGTGGTGGCGCACAGATCGCGCTCAGACGGGGCTCCGTTGTACAGTCGGGCGATTCGGTCGCAGGTCGACCACGGAGGACGCGATGGCGAAGCAAGAAAAACCGTACGTATCCGCTGAAAGCAACATGCCCGAGTTGACCTTCAAGGCGATGTTCTTGGGGATCATCATGGCGGTGGTGCTGGGAGCTGCGAATGCCTATTTGGGCTTGCGCGCGGGGATGACGATTTCCGCCACCTTTCCGGCAGCGGTGATTGCGATCGCCGCGTTCCGTTTGCCCTTTTTCCGCGGCAACGTGCTGGAGCAGAACATTGCCCGGACCACGGCAAGTGTCGGGGAGGCGCTGGTCGCCGGGGCGATTTTTACCATTCCCGCCTTTGTCATGGTGGAGGTGGGTGGACAGCGATTGTGGACCCACTTCAACTACTGGGAAACCTCGATCATCTTGTTGATCGGTGGCTTGCTAGGTATTTTGTTCGTCATCCTGTTGCGGCGTACTTTGGTCGTGGATGCGGAGCTGCCTTTCCCGGAGTCCTATGCTTGCTACGAAATCGTCAAAGCCGGGCAGAAGGGAGAGAGCGGGGCCAAGTACGTATTTGGCGCCCTCGGCCTTGGTGTGCTGGTCGAGATGTTTAAAAACAGCAGTGCCTTGGGATTGGCTCGCGAGAGCTTCGAAGGGTTCTTTGCCTTCCCCAAGTCGGTGGTGCATCACTTTTTCCCGTCGCGCGAAGCGATGGGCAGCATCACCCACGGCGGTGGCGTCGCGTTGTCGTCGCCAGCCGCCTCGCCGGCCTTGATGGCAGTGGGTTACATCATCGGCCCTCGGCTGGCCTCGATCAACTTTGCCGGTGGCGTCTTCGCCTGGGTGGTGTTGATTCCCCTGGCCTTGTTTCTCAACCCTGAAATGGCGGAGCAATTGAGCGCCTCCGGTCGTCCGGAATGGGGCGATCTGGCCTATACCGTTTGGTACAACAACGTGCGACCGATCGCCGTCGGGGCAATGCTGGTGGGTGCGATTCATACCCTGTGGGGTTTGCGCGGATCGTTGATGAAAGCTCTGGGCGGTGCCCTGAAACGCCCGGCGTCGTCGACTGGCGCGCTTGAGGTGTCGCGTCTGGAACTGGATTTAAGTCTGCGTGGAACCTTGATCGCGGCCATGTTGCTGGTCGTTCCGATCACCCTGGTCTACTACTACTTCACCCAGAATCTATTCGGCGCCTTGATCGCAGCGGTGATCATGACCATCACCGGGTTTCTGTTCTCCGCGGTTGGCGGTTGGTTGGTGGGCTTGGTCGGTGGCTCGAATCAGCCGATTTCTGGGCTCACTCTGTCGACGTTGATCGTTGCCGCTTTGGTGATGGTGGCGATCGGGGTCACCGGGCTCCCCGGTGTTGGAGCGGTGCTCGCGGTGTCCGCCGTAGTCTGCTGCGCATCGTCAATGGCCGGCGACATGATCCAGGATCTCAAGGTTGGGCAGTTGGTAGGTGGTACCCCACGGAAAATGGAGATCGCCGAAATCATCAGCACCATTGTGGTGTCTTTTGTCTTGGTGTTTCCCATCGCGGCGCTGCACAACGCCAATATTGCTACCGGTGGTATTGGCATCGGTGACGCCGACTTGGCTGCGCCGCAGGCCGGCCTGATGGCGCAATTGGCGACCGGGATCGTCGGTGGTGAAATGCCTTGGGGCTTGATCCTGATTGGCGCAGGCCTAGCAGTCGGCTTGATCTTGCTGCGCGCTCCAGCGCCGATGTTGATCGCGGTTGGTATGTATTTGCATCTGGATACCACCGCGGCGATTTTTGTCGGTGGCATGATGAAAGGGATCGCCGACAACTGGGTCAAGCCTCGGCTGGAGCAAAAGGGACAGCTGCGATTTGACAACGCCGGGATCTTGCTCGCCAGTGGTCTGATCGCCGGCGAAGCGCTGACCGGGGTGTTGATTGCGGTGCTGGTGCTGACCGGGATTGCCCCTTTGTCACAGTGGATCCTGGGCGCTGACGCACCGAGCCTGGCGGATGGATCGCTGGGCGTCTGGCTCGGTTTGGGAATCTTTGCCCTGGTCGCCTGGGTACTGATTCGGGTTCCTTGGAAGGCAGCTCGGGAGTCCGAACCAGCGGACTAGGGGCAAGGACGTTAGCTGCAGCGCAGCGATGACTAAGTGGTTAGTTTGCTGGTTTTCCGTAGAGCACGTATTCTCAGCCGACTTTGAGGAGATGACCGGATGAATATTTATCTTTGGGCAATTGCAATTTATCTGGCGGTGATGATCGCTATCAGCGTCTACAAGAGCCGGCAGGTCAAGACCCAGGACGATTTCATGGTCGCCGGCCGTGGCGTCACCTGGGCGTTCTTAGTCGGCACGTTGGTCTGCAGTTGGATCGGCTCCGGCAGTCTGTTTGGCGGGGCCGGTCGTGCCTTTCGAGGCGGCTTCTCAGCGCTATGGATGAGTGCCGGTGCCTGGGTGGGCATCGCGATCGTCTATTTTCTGGCGCCCAAAGTTCGCCGCATCGCCAAGTACACGGTGCCGGACATTCTGGAGATGCGCTATACCCCGGCGGCACGAGTGCTGGGGACGATTGCCATCATCATCGCCTACCTGACGATCGCTGGGTACCAGTTTATCGGTGGCGGCAAGCTACTCAATATTCTCACCGGGATCGATCCAAAAGTCGGCATTGGAATCGTTTGTGGTTTGGTGATCCTCTATACGGTGCTGGCTGGCATGACTTCGATTGTCGCGCTCGACGTGATCAACGGAACCATGATTCTCCTCGGGATATTAATCGCCGCTCCTCTGGCGTTGAAAGCTGCCGGAGGTTGGAGCGGTTTGACCGAGACGCTGCCCGCGACGCACTTTACGGTCACTGGTTCGACCGGTATCGCCGCAGCCCTTGGGCTTTTCTTGCCGACTTTCTTCTTGCTGCTCGGTGAGAGCGGCATGTATCAGAAATTCATGTCGGCGAAAAACGAATGGCACGCGCGTACCGCAGTGATTGGCATGATTGTCGGCGTGATTGTGATCGAAGTGATCTTGGATTCGGTGGCCATTTTCGGCGCCGGAGCGCTGTGGGACAACGCGGCATTTCGCGCTGCAGATGGTTCGCTTGATCGCGCGGCGACTGAAACCGTAATTCTTGAACTGGGTGCCAATCACCTGCCGGTATTTGCCGGTGTTTTGCTCTTGATCGGCGCTGCGGCGATTATTTTCTCTACTGCAAACACCTTTCTCATGGTTCCTTCAACCAATTTGACCCGCGACATCTACCAACGGTTCATTGAACCCGATGCCAGCGAGAAGAAGGTGATCTTGGTGCAAAGGTTGATGATCGTCATCCTGGCTTTGGTCGCCTTGGTGCTGACGACGCAGTTCGAGAACATCTTGGATATGGCGCTCTACGCTTACACCATGGTTGGGGCGGCGGTAACCCCGGCGTTGTTGGCGGCATTTTTGTGGCGGCGCGTCACACCGTTGGCGGGTACTGCTTCGGTTGCTGTTGGAGTGGTCGCAACGGTGGTCTTCGCGCTGCTGGCCAACTCCGGGGTCGAGCATATGAATCTGGGCCTATTCAGGATGCCGTTGGACTATGACTACATCATCTACCCAGCAGGGTTTCTCTCCATCTTGACCTTGGTTGTCGGCAGTTTTCTAACCCCGAAGTCAGCGGACGAGAAATGGAAGCCGTTCTGGGCCGCTAGCGACGCGGTTTAGCTTTTCCGCAGCCGAAGAGCCGCAGAATCGCGGGGGAGCGCAGGCCTTTTAGGCTTCGTCGAGGAGGCCGTTCTCGCGCAGCCAAGTCTTGTTGAGTTTGGACAGATAGCGCTCACCGGAGTCGGGGAGCAAGGTGACCACCAGCGAGCCGGGCGTGGCTTCTTTGGCGACTCGGCAAGCTCCGACCACCGCAGCGCCACCGGAGGAGCCGGTGAAGATCGCTTCTTTCTTGGCCAGCTCGAACACCGCGTCGTAGGCGGTCTTGTCGTCGACCTTGATAATGCGATCGATTTGATCCATCCACACGCTCGCCGGCATCAGGTCCTCGCCGATGCCATCGATCAAATACTGGTGAATCTGGTCTGTCGCGGGCAGGTCCCCGTGCTCTTTGAAGTATTTGTAGACGCTGCCGATCGGGTCGACACCAACCACTTCAATGTCCGGGTTCTGCTCCTTGAGGTACTTGGCGGTGCCACTGATGGTGCCCCCGGTGCCCACTCCGGCCACCCAGTGGGTAATGCGCCCTTCGGTTTGTTCCCAGATCTCGGGTCCGGTGGTGTCGTAGTGAGCGGTTGGATTGGCCTGGTTGTAGTACTGATAGGGAAGAAAGGCCCCTTCTTCATCGCGGAAGCGCTCGGCAACCTTGTAATAGGACCGTGGGTCTTCGGCGTCGACATCTGTCGGACAGGTGATGACGGTGGCTCCGTAGGCTTCCAACAGGGCGACCTTCTCCGCGGGGATTTTTTCGGCAGCGGTGCAAATTAGCTTATAGCCGCGGAGATTCGCCACCAGCGCCAAACCGAGCCCGGTGTTGCCGGAGGTCGGTTCGACGATGGTGCCACCCGGTTTGAGGTCGCCAGCCTTCTCGCCGGCCTCGATCATGGCAATGCCGATACGGTCTTTGACGCTGTTGCCGGGGTTGAAGGACTCGATCTTGGCGGCGACTGTGACCTCACCCGGGCAGAAGCGCCCGAGTTTGACCAGTGGCGTATTGCCCATTGTTTCGAGGAGATTTTCGTAGATCATCGTTGCTCAGAATCTTATGGTTAGGAGGAAGAGGCGATCGATTTGCCTTGAAATCGCCTTTGCGCGGACGGCGGGAATTTAGCACACGCCGACGGGCCTGTGGCCGATCAACGCACTGATAATTCAACCCTCGATCAGCGCGTAATCCTTGGTGCGGGGCAGTCGACGCATAGTCTGAGCCAGTTCCGACGGCGGCGCTACCAGTTTGCGCGTTGTTAGATCCAGCCAGCCTCCATCCACGATTACTGTCGCCGCCGGATTGCCCGGTTCCTGGGTGACGCTGATTTCTCTAGAGACACTGGTTTCTCCAAAAACACCGTGAAATAGGCTGAAGCGACGAAAATCTGCCGACGCCGATCGCAGTTGAAAGTCGATGCGAATGGTGGCTCCCATTCTGATCTCGGCGAGGAATCGAGTTTCTTCTCGCAGAATTACCGGACCGATGCCGACTTTGGCGAACTGGTCTGGGCCAAAGCCACATTCTTGCAGATAACTAAAGCGAACGTGGGTGGCGTAATCGTCGTTGTAGGCAGAATGCCTCAGGTGGCCATTGGGATCCAAGTCGGCCCACTGTACCGGGAAGCTCAGCACATATTCTTCTGTTGGCACAGGAGTACTTTACCGGCAACCAGGTTGCCCACTGCAGAATGCGTTCGGTCTACTTGCGGCTGGCTAAGAAACCAAGCAACCCAGCGACCACGAACAGAGCAGGAACATCACCGTACAGGTTGGCGGTTTCGGCTGGATCACGCAGCGCTTGCACCAACATGATCGCGGCGTGTACCGCACTCGACCAAACGGTAAACCAGATCAAACTCATGTGTTGAACGGGGTCTTTGGAGGCCTTGAGTAGAAAGATCCCCAGGACCACGTAGAGGCCCATGATCATTTGTTCGTACTCCGGTTGGCGGGGTTCCCAACTCCATGCCGAAGTCATGAACCGCATCATCAGGTAGATGCCGACAATGAAAATCACTCCGACCAATTGCAAAGCTAGGCTAAGTTGTTTGGTTTGCGCTTGATTCATATTCGAGTTCTCCTTGCGAGCAGGTCGAGACAGCAGCGTGGCGACCGTTTTGGGTCACAATAACTGTCGCTATCATAAGGTTGGATGCGGAAATGTCGAGATCTGTGAACATTCTGGGCCATGCTTGGACCGTACGAGACCTAGTTCGGCGCAATCGTCTGGAACTTCGCAATCGATCCGTTCGGTGGTGGGGCGCGGTCGAAGATCCGGCGCTGGGACGAGTTCGCCTGAGTGGTTGGTTGGATCAAGCCAGTGCAGAACGGGTGGTGGTGGTTATTCACGGGCTCGGCGGGTCTGCTGACTCGGGCTACGCGGCGGAAATGGTCGATTTCGCTTTGGCTGCGGGCTTTTCGACATTGCGTTTTAGCCTGCGCGGCGCGGATCGGTCCGGGGAGGACTATTTTCACGCCGGCTTAACCGACGACCTACACGCGGTCTTAGCTAGCCCGGAGTTGGCGTCGTTTCAAGACATCAGCGTGATCGGATTTTCGTTGGGTGGCCACCTCGCCTTGCGTGCTGCAACCGAATCCCAATTGGATTCGCGGGTGCGAGCCGTAGTGGCGATCTCGGCGCCGTTGGAGCTCGCCGCTTGCTGTCAGGTGATTGATTTGCCTTCGCGCTGGCTCTATCGACGCTACATGCTCACCAATCTGTTGGAGATCTATGCCGAGGTAGCCAAGAAGAGGGAAGTGCCGATACCGGTTGAGTGCCTACGCAAGGTACGTCATTTTCGTGAGTTTGACGATCAAGTCGTGGCACCACGGTTTGGTTTCGATTCTGCCGAGGACTACTACGCTCGTGCCAGTGTCGGACCTCAGCTCGGGGATTTGCGGATTCCGGCACTCTATGTTGGCAGCGTCAGCGATCCGATGGTACCGCCCAGATGCGTCGAACCGTATATCGATGCTTCGGCGTTGCTGGATGTTCGCTGGGCTCGATCCGGGGGACATGTGGCCTTTCCCAAAGATCTCGATCTGGGCGAGAACGGGGGGTTGGGGGTCTACGCGCAGGCTCTGGCGTGGCTGAATGGCGAGATCGGTGCGGCGAGCGCCGGACGCAGCCAAGGTTCTGGTCGTCTCCCGTATACTTCACCAGTCCAAGACGGCGCTGGCCGCACGGATTGAGTCTGTCGCGCAATCAAGGAGTGTCCCCGTGTCTGAAGACGAAGTTAGTTATTACGAAATCGCCCTGACCTCTCGCCAAGTTCTGGTGTCCTTCATCGTCGGTTTGAGCTGTGTCGCACTGGCTTTCTTTGCCGGAGTTTGGGTTGGCCAGCAAGAGTCGGATGGCGATACCACCCAGGTTGCTGAGGCGGAGGTGGTAGCCGGTGAAGAGCCGGGAGAGGTTCCCGAACTCGACTTCTTTGACGACTCGAGTCAACCGGATGCGAAGGGTTCTACTAACGCAGAGCCGAAGTCGATACCTTCGGACCGCGCTCGCACTGGCACCACCACCGGCACCGTGCCACCCTCTGGCTCGATCGTGCTCCAGGTCTTGTCGACTCCCAATCAGAAGACCGTTGAAGATTTTCTGGGTCGGCTCACCGATGCCGGTTACACCGCTTACATCCAATCGTTTGACAACGGGGGTCAGCTCTTTTTCCGCCTGCGCTTGGGTCCGTTCGCCGATCGCGCCGCTGCTGAGTCTGCCAAGAAGCGGGTCGACGCAAGTTTCAACGTACAAGCATTGATCACCACCGCCGAATGAAAACTGTGCTGCCGCGGCTTGCGGTAGCGGCCTTGTCCGGGGTGCTTTGGGCGCTGGCTTTTTCCACCTACGGCGCCGCCTGGATGTCTTGGTTCGCGCTGTTGCCGCTGTTCCTGGTGTTGCGCAAGGGTGGATTCGGGGCCGGCTGGGCATTCGGCGTTGGCTTCTGGACGGTGTCGATTCACTGGATCGCTCCGACCTTGGTGACTGCCGGGGGTTTTCCGACCTCGGTCGGTTGGCTGGGTCTGTTTTTTCTGTCGATGTACCTGGCGCTTTTTCAGGGTGTGTTCGGCTGGATTGGCTATCGGATGCTTGCCCCGGAGGTGACTTCGGCTTTGGGTCCCTGGGCTCCGTCTGGCGCGGTTACTCGGTCTTTGCGGTCTCGGTTGTTGGGGCAGTGCTTCCTAGGTCCATGGGTCTGGCTCGCGGTTCCAGCCGCTTGGGTGGTGATCGAGATCTTGCAGGGAAAATTCTTTCCCGGCTTCCCTTGGAATCCGGCCGCTCAGGCTTGGGTAGATCTACCCGGTGTGCTGCCGCTGGCTTCGTGGCTAGGAACGCCGGGTATTTCTTGGCTGGTGATCCTGATCCCAACCGCGGCGGTGGTTTCCGTGCGGCGGAGAAACGTCGCCCCGCTCTTAGTTTCTATCTCGTTGGTTGCTGTGCTTTTGGCAGCGGCGGATCGCTGGGCGAACCCCGGCCCGTCGGCCGGTTCGATCGCGATTGCGCTGGTGCAGCCCAACGAAACCTTGCTGACCGATTGGGATCGTGGGGAGATCGAAAAACAGTACCGTGAGACCTTGGAACTAATCGATGCGGCCTGTTTTCCCGGCACCCTGGTGGTGATTCCGGAGAGCGCAGCTTTTCCTTACTCGTACAGCATGCATCAGAGGTTACGGGACGATATCGATGGTCTAACCGACTCCGGCTGTAGCTTGGTGATCAACGCCACTCGCTCGGTCGACGAGAGAACCTACAACTCAGCGCTGTTGGTGGGGGAGGGTGGGGTGATCGGTTCCTACGACAAGGTTCACCTGGTTCCTTGGGGTGAATACATTCCTTTTCGCACGCTGCTGCCGTTCGTCAAGCAGATCGCACGGGGGGCTAGTGAGTTCACTCCGGGGGCCGAGGCGGACGCGATCGAATGGCGATCGACTGAGCTCGGCGTTTCGATCTGCTATGACGCGATCTATTCAAATCAGACGCGCGACTTGGTTGATAGTGGGGCAGAACTCTTAGTCCACCTCACCAATGACGCTTGGTATGGGGATACCTCAGCGCCGCGCCAACTGTTGCGCGCCTCGCGGTTTCGCGCCGCCGAGTCCGGGAGATCGGTGGTGCGCGCCGCATTGACTGGAATCTCGGCGATCATTGATCCGTCTGGGCAGATCCTGGAGACGATCGCTCTGGGGAGTGCCGGGACTGTAACCGCTCGAGTTGCGATTCATGATCATCAAACCTTCTATCAACGCTGGCCCTGGTTGGTGCCGTTGTTCGCGGCTGCTTGCCTCGGGTTTGTTATGGTAGTTCCAGGTTGGCGGTCACCACGCGGAGTTCTCTCCGCAGGCGAGTAGCAAGGAGTTTCGCGCCAACTGACCGAATCGGTTTAGAGATGATTTTCTAATCCTAGCCTTGCTTGTTACGGGTTGACGTGAGGACCCGCTGGTCATGGCAGAAAAGAGGAATGGTCGAGTCAATGTCAGCAGTCGAAACCACACAACGCATTGAAGCTTTGGTGGAAAAGATCCAGAGTTTGAGGGGGTTTCTTTGACCGTCCCAAATTGGAGGCGGATCTTCAAGCTTTAGATCAGCAGATTGAAGCGCCAGACTTTTGGGACCAACCGCAGGCCAGTGCTGGGGTGTTGCGACAGCGCCGCAGTTTGGAGCGTAAGCTTCAAACCCTAGACGACCTCGCCGGTGGCGAGGAAGAGTTGGGGGTCTGGCAGGAACTGCTCAGCGAGGGCGAACCGGACGACGAGGCGCTGCGTCTGGTGGAGAGGCTTGAGCGTCGGATGCAGGTCTTGGACCTGGAACTCAAGTTGTCCGGGGAACACGACGCGGCTCCAGCGTTGGTCAATATCCATCCAGGAGCCGGCGGCACTGAGTCTCAGGACTGGGCAGAAGCGCTGGAACGGATGTATTTGCGCTGGGCGGAGGCGCGTGGCTTCAGTACCGAGATCCTGGATCGCCTGGACGGTGAAGAAGCGGGAATCAAGAGTTCGACCTTCGCAATACGGGGAGAGTACGCATACGGTTATCTACAGTCCGAGATCGGCGTGCATCGCTTGGTGCGCATCAGCCCATTCGACGCGCAGTCTCGTCGTCATACCTCCTTTGCTTCGGTTTCGGTCTATCCAGAGCTGGACGACGACGTGGTCATTGAAATCGAGGACGGTGATTTGCGCATTGATACCTACCGCGCTTCAGGGGCCGGCGGGCAACACGTCAACAAGACTGAATCCGCGGTGCGCATCACCCATGCGCCTTCCGGGATCGTCGTGCAATGTCAAAATGAACGCAGCCAAATCAAGAACCGGGCGACTGCGATGAAGCTGTTGCGCGCCCGTCTCTACGACCTGGAGATGCGCAACCGTGCCGAAGAACGGGCCAAGGATGAGGGCGAGAAAATGGAAATCGGCTGGGGCAGCCAGATTCGCTCCTACGTGCTGCACCCCTATCGGATGGTCAAGGATCATCGCACCGATCTTGAAATCGGCGATGCGGACAAAGTTCTAGACGGTGGGATCGATCCGTTCATTGAGGCTTGGCTAGACAACAATGCAAGCGCGGGGACTTAGCTCGAGGGCCTGAGCCGGTGACCGCGCCATTGCTAAAAATCGATTATCTGTCGCCGCTGCCGCCGGTCCGTTCTGGCATCTCAGACTACAGCCTAGACCTGCTTCCGTTTCTCGCTGAGCGAGCTGATGTTCGCGTGGTCAGACTCCCCGAGCAACCGGTGTCTGAAAGTGTGGTCGACGCCTGGCATCCGCTGGCAGCGGAAGTCTGGCAACTGCAGCCGCTTGCACAGAGGTTGCCTTTGTATCAGATGGGCAACAACCCATATCACCAGCAGATCGAGCGGCTGGCGATGCGGCGCCCCGGGGTGTTGACTCTGCACGACGTGGTACTGCATCACTACCTGCTGGGCCGTACCCTGGGTGAGGACAACTACGACCCGTACCAACGGCGGTTGGCAAAGGACCATGGCTGGATAGGGGATTTGGCGGCGCGGCCCTTTCGTTGGCGCGCCTTTGGCAACGCTTCGCAGTTTTCTCTGCCCGCGCACCGTCGCTTGCTACAGCGACAACGCGGCATTTTGGTGCATAGCAATTGGGCGCGGGAGACGATCCTGGAAGAAAACCCCGAGCTTTCGGTGTTTACCGTGCGCATGGGCATTCCGCCGGTGGCCGAGGTCGACGCCGATCGTGGAGCCGTTTTCCGCAGCCAGTGGGGGATTCCTCAGGACGCCTTCTTGCTCGGGTCGTTCGGCTTTCAGACGCCGATGAAACGGCCCTTGGAGGTGATGCGCGCGATGCACCAACCTGGACTGCAAGGAGTTCATTTGTTGATCGCCGGCGAGGTTGCTCCAACTTTGGATCTGAAACGACAAATGCATCAGTTGGATCTCGCCGGCCGGGTACACGTCACCGGCTTTTTGGACTTCGCTGATTTCGAGGCGGCGATCGCGGCCAGCAATCTAGCGCTCAATCTGCGTTACCCGTCCGCCGGTGAGACCTCGGCCTCTTTGCTCAGGGTGCTGGCGGTCGGCAAAGCGGCGGTGACCTCGGAATACGCGCAGTTTGCCGAGTTGCCGGACGAGGTTGGGGTCAAGGTGCCGGTGGGCGAAGGTGAAGTCGAGGCGCTAGCGGCAGCGGTGCTTGAACTGGCCGCGCAGCCGGAGAGGGTGCGGGAAATGGAGCAGCGCGCGCGAGACTACGTGGCGCGGGAACATCGATTGGAAGATGCTGCGGCAGAAATAGTAGCTGCCTGTGACGAGATCTCTCGAACACCGGCGAAGGTCTCGAAGTCGGTCACCCAGCCGATACAAACTTCAATTACGGCGCATCAGTTGAGTGGCGTGATCGAGGTGCGGGGTGCCGACCGGCCCTGGGCGGAGGGAGAAATGCGTGAGATTCAGGTAGAACTGACCAACACCGGCCGAGCCTCGTGGCTGACGGAATCGGGCGCCGGACAGGTGCAGGTGCGCGTTGGTGTCCGGCAGGGAGACCGGGATCTGTTGGCCTACCGCCGACCAATTCAAGTCCAAGAGAGGATCGATACAAAGCAGAAGGTGGTGGTGTCTAGCCGCGTGCGACGCCCGGTCGGGCCAGCCCAGTTGGAAGTCGAGTTGTTGGTTGTGGGCGGGGATGAGGTACATCGACCAAAGTGGGTGGAGTCGATCTGATGCTGCTGTTTCTTCTCGATGTTGCGTTGCTTGTGGTCGCGGGGTTTGAAGCGGTGCGCACCCTGGAGTGCCGAACGCGACCGGCGTTGGGGCTGGTGATGGTCGCGATTCTGGCCTCCGCGGTGCCCTTCTATTTGGGTGCTGGAGATGGAGCGATCCTTCGGTTTGCGGCAGCCGCTTTGGCAGCATCGATCGGCTCGCGGGAACGGGGTTGGTCCATGGACACGCTTGCGGAAGGGTATCCCGAGTCTAAATCCAGAGCACGGATGACGCCGATCTTGGTCGGCTTGTTGGCTGGGCTAGTGGTAGTGGGCCATCCGGCGTATTTGGCGCTCGGCGTAGGCCTAATTCTTCTGTTGCAAGGCTGGGTGCGTCGTGCAGTTGCTGGCGTGGCGATGATCGTCGGATTGCTGACCACGACACTGTTGACCACCTTGCTGCCGGCGCCGATTGGCGGTGGTTGGATGGCTGCTTTGGGCACCGTGCAGTCGGGAGTCGATGCTGCCGCCTTATGGGCCAGTCTCGAGTTCAGCTTGGGTCGATCTTTTGGGGTAATCCCATATTTCTTGCCACTGCTATTGCTATTGGCGTTGCACAAGTTTCGTGGATTAGGCAGTAGCGTTGTTTGGGCGAGCTTGGTCAGTTGTTTGGTGCTCTGCTGTTTTTGGCCGTTCGACTGGTTGGCAAACACCAGCCTCCCCGGCAACGGTTGGTTTCTGCCTCTCTATGGTGCGCTGCTGATCGTTCCTGCCAGGAGTGCTCCGCGTTGGAGTTTGGTGCTGGTGTCGCTAGTTGCTATGGCGATCTTATTGCCCCAATGGTGGGGCCGGTTGCCAGGTCTGGAGGCTCCAGACTTGCGCCGACCCACTCAGGTGACTCGTCTGTTGCCGGTGGAAACACTGCCCAGGTCGGCGGTGAACATGCTATTGACTGCGGGGCCGATGGAGGTTTGGTCGCCGGATATGGAGCCCGACCGTGGGGCTTGGAAGGTTCCCGGCGGTGAATGGGGCAGCCTGGTGATCAGCTCTCGAGTAGCGATTTCGCAAATATGGCTCGATTGCGGGGGCCAAGCGGGAACCGACATCGCCGTGCGTGGAGGGGTGGCTGGGGATAGTCTATTTCGCGGCGACGGGGGTGTTGGGTTCTCGATTGACCTGGGGTCTGGTCGCCGACACCGGGTTGGGTGGAGTGGTGACCCCGTCCAGGTCTACGTACTCCATTTCCGTTTTCCCCGCGCTCTGCAGGCGCCGATTCGGGTTCGGGTTCTGGACAAAATTTGAAGGATGAGGTCGCGATGAATGAGTTTGTTCCCTGGATTCAGGAAGTGCGGGGTCGACTTGAGGCACCGCCTGCCACCCGTCTGCCGCCCAACGACGACCGTCAAGCTGCGGTTTTAGTTCCGCTCTACGTTAACGCTGGCGAGCTGTGGACGGTGCTAGTCCGGCGCAGCGAAGAGTTGCGTCATCACGGTGGCCAGATCGCGTTTCCCGGTGGCGGCGTTGAGTCAGGGGAAGACCTATGGCAGGCGGCGCTACGAGAAGCCCATGAGGAGATCGGATTGGAAGCGAAATCGGTGCTGCGTTTGGGCGACCTTGACGAGCTGCGTAGCGTCAGCGGATACCGTGTAGTGCCCACTGTGGGAGTGGTTCCGTTCCCGCTCAAGGTCGAAGCCGACCAAGGTGAGGTCGAAGAAGTGTTTTCGGTCCCGCTGTCAGCCTGTGCCAACCCTCAATGGGTTGAGGAGCGCTCGGTGATGGTCAACGAAGGAGAACGCTGGGTGCGCATTTACCATGTCGGTCGTCACCAAATTTGGGGCATGACCGCACGGGTGATCGAGAATCTCCTGGATCGGCTCGGCCTGTCTGCGGCTCCCGAGTTGATCGAGACCTCGCCGAACTAGGAGAGGTTGGCTGTCGGTTTCATATACTCATCGGGTGAACCAAGGATCGGATTAGGAACTACTTATGAACATTGATCGTGTTACCGAACTACTGGCTGGCGAGGCTGAGTCTCTGCTCGGCTACGACGCTCCGGCGATTGCCAAAGAGGATCTTCATTTGCCCGGACCGGATCACATCGATCGGGTGTTCGGCGTTTCGGATCGCAATCCTCAGACCTTGGTGAGTCTCAACCGATTGTTGAGTTCTGGTCGCCTAGCAGGCACTGGATACATTTCGATCCTGCCGGTAGACCAAGGGATCGAGCATTCAGCCGCGGCGTCCTTTGCCCCCAACCCGGTGTATTTCGACCCCGAGAACATTGTCCGGCTTGCCGCCGAGGGAGGCTGTAACGGTGTCGCTTCGACCTTGGGTGTCCTCGGGTCGATGTCACGCAAGTACGCACACAAGATTCCTTTCATCGTCAAAATCAATCACAACCAACTGCTCACCCCTGGCGGCGACTACCACCAGGCCCTCTATTCACAGGTCGATCAGGCTTGGGATCTGGGAGCGTCGGCGGTTGGTGCCACGGTTTACTTTGGCGCCGCCAATACCAATGAGATGTTGGTCGAGATTGCCGAGTGCTTCTATCGGGCGCACGAGTTGGGCATGGCAACCATCCTTTGGTGCTATTTGCGCAACAGCGAATTCAACCAAGATGGGGTCGATTTCCATGATTCGGCGGACTTGACCGGTCAGGCCAATCATCTTGGCGTCACGATAGAGGCCGACATCATCAAGCAAAAACAGGCAACCAAGAACGGGGGCTATCCGGCATTGGGTTTTGGCAAAACCCATCAGCTGGTCTATGACCAACTGACCACCGATCATCCAATCGACCTAGTTCGTTGGCAGGTGGCCAATTGCTACATGGGTCGCATCGGCTTGATCAACTCTGGCGGGTCCTCGGGCGGCGAGAGTGATTTGGCCCAGGCGGTGCGCACCGCGGTGATCAACAAACGCGCCGGTGGCATGGGCTTGATCTCTGGACGCAAAGCCTTTCAACGGCCGATGGCGGAAGGCGTTGAGTTGCTCAATGCGATCCAGGATGTCTATTTGAATCCAGACATCTCGATCGCTTGAAGATCGAGTTCTTTACAAGCAGCGGGAGGGGCCTGTCCCCTCCGCGCACGTCATCCCGGCGGGTGTGAGGGTGGGGGGCCGGGATCTATTGGAAGTCGCAATCCCGTACCGCCCGTCTCTGGCGTTGATGAAGATCTCCGACCCCCCCAAGAAACCTCTCCCTCAGCCCCCCTTCCCCCTCACGCTGGGGCAGGCTCTACGGAGATGACGATGGTGGACATACCGCCTGACGGCTACGAAACCCAGCGAAAAAACGCCGCAAGTTTGTCGCGCTGGGCCTCGGCATCTTTCTCGCCCAGGCCGATCAACCGTCGTATGTAATCCGGTTGAAACATCACCAACGAAATGGAATCGGGACTTGAGGTTTTGCGGGTTCCCCAGCCGCGAGTCATGAAACGAAAGGTTGTGGGTAACTTCGGCTCGTATTCCGCGGCCAGCTTGCCCAGGTCTTCAGACGGCCTGAGTACGCGGATGTCGAGCATCTCCATACCATCCCGTTCCTCGGGCGGCAGTTTGACCAACAGCTGATTGACCTTGCGCGCTCGTTCGACGTCTTGGTCGAGAAGATCAAGAAACACCGAGTTCGCCAGATTGCCCAGAACTTGCGCTGGGGGTGGGTAGCCATCCACTACCGGTTGGTCAGCCTCTTCGATGGTGCGCGGATAACGGGTCGAGATCGCCAAGATTCGCTTGGCACCCAGGTGTAGTGCAGGAGACAGCGGTGCAGTCAAGCGCACCCCGCCATCGCCGAACCAGGAGTTGCCGATACGTACAGCAGGGAAAAACAACGGGATAGCGGCCGAGGCCATTAGGTGTTCGATACCGATTTCGGTCTGCCGACTGCGGCGATAAGGGCGTTCCCAATCTTGGAGGTCAGATCCTTCGATCCAAGTGACGGTTTGCCCGGTGGAGTAATTGAGGGTGGTCAACGCCAGGGCCTTGAGTCGTCCACTGTCGATGTTGTGGCGGATTCCGGAGACCTTTCCGTCACCGTCGGAATCCAGAGCCCGACTCAGGAGCTTTCGCAATGGCTGCGTGTCAACGAATCCTCGTGGCTGCGAGGCCAAATTCGAGCCCCCGGACAACAGATTGGTCAGCCATCGCACGCCGTTCTTAGCAATGTATCCTGGGGACGCACAAAACACGTCGGGGATCTCCAGATCCCACCACAGTTGGGTCAGTCCTTCTGCGGCCTGCGCAATGGAACCGGGGTGGTTGGCCAAGTAAACGGCATTGATCGCTCCTGCAGAAACCCCGGTGATGATCGAAAAACGGGCTTCCGGAACGATCTTGGCCAAGCAGCGTAAAAAGCCCACCTGGTAAGCCGCCCGGGCTCCACCGCCGGTGAGGACGATCGCTAGGCCGTTGTCGGATTCTTGGTTCATGGATGCTTATTGTATGAGAGGCGGAGGCTGACGGTTGGCTACGAGTGGTCGCCAATCTGTTGACGGGGTGACAATTGCACTCCACGCAAATCATTCTGGTGCCAACTTATCGGCGGCATAATCCGGCCACTTCGAGCTAGACTTCCTTACATGTCTGCCACCCCAAACCACGATTCCGTTCGACGGTTGGGGTCGTTGACCCTGACCCGGGTTACCGACGGCCAGTTCCGCCTGGATGGAGGAGCGATGTTTGGCGTTGTACCCAAGGTGTTGTGGCAAAAACAACAGCCGGCGGATGACAAGAATCGGATCTTGATGGACACCAACTCGTTGTTGATCGAGTCCGGAAGCGATCTGGTTTTGGTAGACACTGGAATCGGTCGCAAACACAGTGACAAGTTCCTAGAGATTCACACTGTCGACCCCGAGGGGCCTACCTTGCTCGACTCCATCGCCGCGGCGGGGTATCAGTTGGGCGACATCACGCACGTGGTGCTTTCTCATCTGCATTTCGATCACTGCGGTTGGAATGCGGTGGAGGAGAATGGCCGGATGGTCCCCACTTTCCCCCGGGCGCGCTATTGGTTATCCCGCGGGGAGGTTGAGCATGCGCGTAACCCGAGTGAAAGAGATGGTGCTAGCTATCTGCCGGTCAATTGGGAGCCGCTGTTTGAGGCCGGGGTAGTGGAGCTTTTTGACGACCGAGCGCAACCCGCGACGGGGGTGGAAGTGGTTGAGGCGCCGGGACACAATGCGGACATGTGTGTGGTCACTCTGAATGGGGGCAGCCAGGACCAGGGAGATGATGGAAAGGGGATCTTTTGGGCTGACTTGATCCCCACCCGCGCCCATATTCCCTATCCTTGGATCATGGGCTACGACCTCTATCCGATGACCACCCTAGAGAGCAAGAAGATGTGGATTCCGAGGGCAGCAGAAGAAGGCTGGTTAGGGTTTTTTCAACACGACGCATACCAACCTTGGGCTCGAATTGAGGAAACGGCCTCGGGTCGATACCGGCCGGTTGCAGTGGAGGAGTGATGGTGACCGATCCAGTTCACGACAGCGAAAATCATAAAGACCTGATTGTTATCGGCAGCGGTCCGGGCGGTTATGTCGCGGCGATTCGCGCAGCCCAACTGGGGATGCGAGTGGCGGTGGTGGAAAAAGACCCGAAATTCGGTGGCACTTGTCTCCATCGCGGATGCATTCCGACCAAGGCTCTGCTGCACACCGCGGAGGTGCTGGAGCAAACACGCCATGCCTCCAAGTTTGGAGTAGAAGTCGCAGCCGCCGAGCTCAACTTTCCGAAAGCGCAGGCCTACAAGAATGGTGTGGTGGATAAGAACGCCAAGGGCATTGAGTTTCTGTTTCGCAAGAACCGGGTAATCGGCATTCGCGGTCGCGGCCGTCTAGTGGCTGCGAACGAAGTCGAGGTCGAAGGGCCGGATGGCGTCTCTCACTATCGAGCCAAGCACATTTTGTTAGCGACGGGCTCGGTACCGCGTGAGGTTCCCTTTGCCCCTACCGACGGAGAGCGAGTTCTGAACTCGGATCACATTCTCAATCTGGATCAGGTACCCAGTTCGTTGGCGGTTCTGGGGGCGGGTGCGGTGGGAGTGGAATTCGCTTCGATCTACTGTTCGTTTGGTAGTTCGGTCACCCTCGTTGAGATGGAAGATCGATTGCTGCCGATCGAGGATCCGGAGCTTGCCAAGGAATTACAGAAGACCTTTCGACGTCGGCGCATTCGTTCCATGCTGGGGTCAAAGTTGCAGTCGATTGAACATACCCTCAACGGCCTCAACTTGAGCGTTGCTGGCACCGAGCGGAGCGAATCGGTAGAAGTGGAGAAACTGCTGGTGGCCGTGGGGCGGGCACCGGTTACCGCGAACCTGGGGCTGGAGGGGCTGGGGATCAGCCTTGATCGGGGCTTTATCCCGGTGGATAAACTGATGCGCACATCAGCGCCTAGGGTTTACGCCATCGGCGACATCGTCGCCACTCCCCAGTTGGCCCACGTGGCTTCCGCCGAGGGGATCTTGGCCGTTGAGCACATGGCCGGCCACCAAGTGCAGCCGATCAACTACGACCAGGTGCCTTCCTGCACCTACTGTGATCCTGAGGTCGCGTCAGTGGGGCTGACCGAAGCGACCGCTCGGGAGCGTGGCTACTCGGTCGAAGTTGGCAAGTTTCCGTTTTCCGCGTTGGCCAAGGCTGGCATCCTGAGCAAGACTGCGGGCTTTCTCAAGATTGTCCGCGAAACCCAGTACGACCAAGTCCTTGGGGTGCAGATCATCGGCCCCCACGCCACAGACCTGATCGCCGAGGCCGGAATCATCCTACGCACCGAAGCCACTACCGAAGAAATCATCCGCACCATCCATGCCCACCCGACATTGGGTGAAGGCATGGCGGAAGCTGCGCACGCAGCCTTGGGTGAAGCGATTCACTTTTAGCTTCACTCGGTCTCTCGGTCTCTCGGTATCGCGAGCAGATATCGATCAGTGCTACAGTAGGTCAGTTACGTTGAGTCGCTGCAAAGCGAGTGGTTGATTGCGGGAGGGGACATGCGTTCAGTTCTTACTTGGATGTTGGCACTGACCATCTTGGGATCGGGTGCCTCGGGTGCCGAACCCATATCGCCGAATGCTGATGTAGATAAGATCCAACGTCTGGTGGCGATAGAACTCGCGGATTTGCAGCGCACGTTGGTGGAGTACCGAAATACCTACATTGTTGAAAACCCTGAGGGAGATTTGGATGCCTATCGGAGGGCCTGGGGCCAAGTCCGGCGTGAGCATGCTCGGCTTGAGCTAGCGACTCGCGACCCAGAGTTGAGCTTGGCCGAATGGACCCGGCTTCTGGAGCAGGCACGCGAGATAGGGCGGAGACTTACCGGCAAGAGTGGGCAGGTGGTTGAGCCGAGGCGTCAGGGGATCAGCGTCAATGCAGTCCCAGCCAACGACGACTGCGCCAGCGCAACAGTAATTGGCAACGGTATTTTCAACGGGGACACCACCGAAGCCACTAACGATGGGAGTTCCTACTGTGGTGGCTCCAACAACCCTGATATCTGGTTTTCCTACACTGCACCTGCGGCTGGCGACGTTGCTTTTTCCACCGCAGGGTCAAATTTCGACACTGTGCTATCGCTTCATCCGAGTTGCCCGGGAACCATGGACAACCAGCTCGACTGCGATGATGATGACGGACCTGGGGGTACATCCCGGATCGTTCGCACGATGGCGTCTGGTGAAACGATTCTGGTTCGAATCGGTGGATATGGTTCTGGCTCGGTGGTTCTTACCAACGGTCTTGCCGGGGCAATTGAAGGAGTTCTCACCGAATTCGGGACCGGGACCCCGATCAAAGACGAGCAGGTTGAAATATGGCTAGCGGGCGATCAAGTGGATTACGCCTACACCGATGCCACGGGTGGATACTCGGTAACTGGTCTTAGTCCGGGGAGTTATACCGTCAAAGCGGATACTGATCCCCCTTATCTGGCGGAATTGTATGACGACATCGAATGTCATGATTACAGTTGCGATCCAACCAGTGGTACCGCTGTTGTGGTCACGGATGGGGCTACAGCTACAGGAATTGATTTCGTGCTCGACCGTGGCGGAGTAGTTACTGGATCGGTAACAGCGCAAATGGGAGGAGCACCCTTGGCAAACGCTCGTATTGAGATCTTTGACGGGAGTGGTTATTGGGTTGAATCTACCTATAGCCTTGCGGATGGCAGATACCAGACGGAGCGCGCGCTGCCGACTGGCAGTTACACCGCGACGGCGGAAGGGCAGGGCAGATTTTTTGGCGAACTCTACGACGAGTTGTACTGTCCAATGTACTGCGATGAGACTTTAGGAACCTCCATCTCGGTTTCCGAGAACAACGTGAGTGGCGGTGTGAACTTTACGTTGCTGGAGTCCGGTGCGATCACGGGTCATGTCGCCGCAGCGGATTCCGGTTTACCTCTTTCCTCTCAAGTCGAGTTACATGAGTTGACCGGAGACTATGTTATGACCATGTACCCATCCAGTGCTGGAAACTACGGCAATGGTTCTCCACTTCTTGCAGGTGCTTATCTTGCCGTGGCTGAGCCAGCGGATGGGTATTTGGGTGAGGTGTATTCCGGACTGTATTGTGGAGATGACTGCAACCCGCTTCCCGGGATTTCGATCAGTGTTACCGATGGCAGCGAAACTTCGGGAATAGACTTTGTGCTGCCTCGAAGTGCGGCGGTGACCGGAACAGTGACTGCCGAATCGTCCGGCCAACCGTTGAGTACGGTCTATGTCTACCTCTACGATGAATCAGGCTCGTATCTGACGTACGGATACTGCGACCTGTTGGGGCAGTACTTCATCAATGACGGAATCGAACCGGGGACGTATTTCGCTTTCACCTGGAACAATGGCAGCTATTTCGATGAGGCATACGACGACATTCCTTGTGATTCGTCGAATTGTGCTGTTGCGTTGGGGACACCGATTACGGTGGGATTGGGAGAGGTGCGACTTGGGGTTGATTTTGCGTTGTCGAAAGCAACCGCAGCTTGCCCAGACCGCCCGAAACAAATCGTGTTTGGCAACGTCTATACCGAGACCAGGGAAGCGTATAGCGCGTTGACCGTGGTCGACGCGCACCTGCAGGGATACCCGACCACACTCCGCGCCGGTGAACGGGTGAGCTTCAGCAACGAAACTATGGTTTCAAACCAGCTTGAAGTGATCCTAGACCCCGTATTGATCTGCCCGTAGCTCGGTAGGTGGTACAACTCGTTGTCCAGGTGGTGTAGACCGGTATGTAGCCCCTTTGGGCCCAACCCTATCTGCCAGAGTCAATCCCATTCCTAGTTGAAACAATTCACGGCTCCGGTTGATTTAGGCCGCTCTTGCGGCCACTTCCTTGTTTTCGATCTTCAGTTTCCTCATCAAGGCTTCTCGTAGTTGCGGCAAGTGACGGTAGCCCATCACTCGTCTCAGCCGCGGTTCGATATCCAGCAGTGCGGTGGCCAGCCAGCGTTGCCGTTGGTTGGAATTTTTCCAGTAGTCGATCTTGGCGCAGCGGGCCTCGACAGCTGCATTGATCGACTCAAGACAATTGGTAGTTTTAAACGAGCGACCCAGGACCCCGTAGAGTCCTAGTTGATGCAGCGTCAAGGTCTCTTCCAGCCCTTCTCTCAGGCTGGCCGCCGCTGACTGGTTGCGATCTTCCAGCTCGTGGCGGAGCTCCTCAAGCGCAGTCTTAGCCTCCTCGTATTCTGGTCGGTTGTAAGCTCGCTGCAACCTCTGGCGCCACAGCGCCTGTTCTCCCTTGGGTAAATAGCTGACCACGTTCTCACGCTTGTGCCACTGGCAGCGTTGCACCAGGGCTCGACCCTTAAACGCCTTGGCAACGGCCGAGCGTAATCCCTTGCCACCATCAATGATCACCAGCAAGCCCTGGGAAATGTCGAGACCTCGCTCGATGAGTGAGCGCAGAAAGGGCGTCAACACCTTCTCGTTCTCGGTACCCGTCTCGACAAAGCCCAGGAAGCGTTTATCTCCGCTGGCCGTGATGCCCAAAGCCACTACCATCGTGGTGTCAGCAAACGTCTTACCGTCCAAGAACAGAGCAACCACATCCTCTCCACCGAGGTCGCGTTGCTGAAACTCTTTGAGCTTGGCTGCGCTGGCCTCAATAAAGCCACGCGAGACCGTCGAGCTAGACAGCCCGATGGCACCTGGAATCGACTCCGCTGCCGCTTCGTAGTCACGGCATGAGATTCCGTAGAGCACCCGCCTTAGGAGTAGATCGTTGGCCTCCCGGTCGTTGCCCAGGGCTTCGTAGCTCGAGAGTGGAATCTCTCCCCCTGAAACACTGCGGACCCGAGGCACTTGGATCGGCACTCGTTGGCCAGCAAGGCCCACCGTGCCGGGGTTACTCCCGTGACGCCGACCTTGTGTTGATGACTCTTTGCGCGCGTATCGCTCCCCTGCTAGAGACGTCACTTCCTGGTTCAGCAACTCATGGATGTGCATCAAACCTATTGGCACCAAAGAGCGAATTAGATCCACTTTGGTGTCCAGTTCAAGAGCAGCGTAGTGGCTGTGGCTCACGACTTCGACCTCACCCAGCTTGCGATTCTTCTTGCGTTTCTTGACTCTATGTAAAACACTCATCTATCGGCTCCTTTTCTCGTTGTGGCTTGATGGCCTCTTGGAAATTCCATCAAATCACGGGTTGAGGAGCCGTTTCAAATTTCAACTAACTTTAGGACACACTCGAGGTGTCACGCAGTGGCTATTAAATCTAAGCACTGCGTCCCCGAACCTTTTCACCTCAGGCTCCGTAGTCAGTTCATGTCTCGAGGACTACAACTTCTTATCTCTCTATGCGCCATTGGATGGTGCGCGAGCGCAGTCATTGCGCAGTCTTTCCCAATCGGAGAGGTGGTGGAGGAGGTGGCGACGCTGGCCGATCTCGATCAAACCTACGCTCTCTACCTGCCGAGTAGCTACGATCAGGAAGCCAGTTTGCCGGTGGTGTTTGTTCTCGATCCGCGCGGTCGAGGGCTGATGGCGTTGGACTTGTTCAAGCAGGCAGCGGAGCGCAATGGGTTTATCGTCGTCAGTTCCTACCGCACGCGCAGCGACACCAATACCTCGGTGACTTTGGATGCGACGCTGGCTCTGCTCAACGACGTTCCGCGCAGGTTTAAGGTTGATCAGGAGCGGGTGGTGTTGGCTGGAATGTCTGGCACTGCGCACACCAGTTGGATGTTTGGTCAAGCCTTGGAGGGCCGTCTGGCCGCGGTGATTGCCTGTGCCGGCGGGGTCCAGGTCAGCAGCCACGGGCCGCCGGAAGATACCGTGCCTTTTGCCTATTACGGAATAACCGGCGACGCTGACTTCAACTACCAGGAGATGATGGCGTTAGAGCAGCACCTGCACCAAGTCGGCTCCGCTCATCGATTCGAGGTGTTTGAGGGACGCCACGGTTGGGCGCCGGTAGAGCAACTTTCCGATGCGCTGGATTGGATCAAGCTGCGGTTCCTGCTTTCCGGTAGCCAAGAGGTTGACACTGAGTTTGTCGAACAAGAGCTGGACAAACTTAGAGAGCGCCGCGACACGACGAATGAGCCATTGGAACAGCTGCGTCATGCGCGCGCTCTTGCACGGGACTTTGGCGGTCATGGCTACAGCGAAGAGGACGCAACCAAGCTTGCTACGATTGAGTCGGCCGAGGTAGTGCAAGCGGCGATCCGTACCGAGCGCAAGTTGGCTGGTCGAGAACGTTTGTACCGGAGAGATTCAATCGGTCGGTGGGTGGTGGCGATGACCGGAGCTGAATCTGCGCCGACACTTTCCGAGTCCATGACGTTGTTGCAGTTGGCAAGGATGAAGAAACAGGAAGCTGACTCGGACCCAGTGAAGGCGATGTCGGCCAAGAGGGTGCTCGAAACGCTCTACACTCAGGCGATTTTCTACGTTCCCAGGACCTTGGAAGAGCGCGCTGCGATCGCCCGGGCGGCGACCTCCCTGCGCGTTGCCCACGAGGTGTTCCCAGATCGAAGTGGCCCGCACTGGCGTTTGGCTGGGCTGTTTGCCAACGCCGGAAAGCGTAAACAGGCGATGGCTGCGCTGACCGAGGCGGTCCACTCCGGGCCGGCTGACCTGGAGCGCCTGCGGACCGACCCAACCTGGGAACCTCTTCATGGCTTGCCCGAATGGCAGGCTCTCTTGGGTGAGATGGAGGAATTGGTCGTAGAGTAGTTCCTGCAGAAACTTGCCGGTCTGCTCGCAGTGGCAAGAAAGGACACAATGCTTGTATCGTGCTATTCGCTGTCCCATTGGGGAGGTTTTAGTTGACCAATACATTTCGCGACATGGTGACCGACAGTATTCGATACTGAGAACCGCGGCGACTGGTCTACAACGGGGTGCTAGCGGCGATCGTTGCGTGGTATTTCGTGGCTGGATGGCCGAACTCGCAAACGATCCTGACGTTCAACTTCTTGTTGGGGCTAATTGTTCTAGTGGTATTGGCGAATATCGGCTACTGTGCAGCTTACCCAGCGAACGTGTTCGCCCAGTTGTCGGGGATGCGGAGTACTTGGCACAGAGTTCGATGGATCTTGTTGGCAATTGGCATCGTCTTCGCCGGGATTATTACCCGTTTCTGGGCGATCGCTTTTTTTACAAGCTATCCGTGATCCGAGTCCTTTTTGTCTGTTCTAAGAACCGTTTTCGTAGTCCCACTGCCGAAGCGGTGTTTTCGGGTGGTCCAGATTTAGAGGTGATGTCCGCAGGTCTCAATCGGGACTCTGAAACGCCATTGACCTCGGACCTAGTCTTCTGGGCTGACATGATCTTCACCATGGAGGCCGCGCAGACAAAGCGGCTGCGTAGCAAGTTCGGTGGTTGGATAGACCGACAGAAGGTGATCACGTTAGGCATTCCGGATCGATATGAGTTCATGGATGACGAACTGGTGGAGCTTCTAGAGCGCAAAGTCGAGCCGCATCTTCGGAGTCGTGGATCGAAGTGACTCGCGGGTAGAGTCAACAGGTGCTGGCTAGCTTGTTAACAACGATCCGTTCTTTGGGCTGGCGCCAGATCTTTTTGTTTGGCGCGCTCCTTGTCTTGCTAGCACCGGTGCCGTTTCTGCTTTTCTTACGCTTCGCCCCTCCTCTGACCACCTCTTTCATGATTGGCAACGCGGTGAACGGCTGGAGTGAAGACCAGCCATGTCATCGCGTGTTTTACGGCTGGACCTCTGAGAGCAAGATCTCGGAGTGGGCTGCGATTTCGGTGGTGGCTGCGGAGGATCAGTTGTTTCCGCAGCACCATGGTTTCGACGTCGATGCGATCCGACAAGCCTTGAGTAGCAATCAAGCGGGGCGTTCAACACGAGGTGCCTCAACCATCTCGCAGCAGGTGGTTAAGAATCTTTTCCTTTGGTCGGGGCGGAGTTGGCTGCGCAAGGGAGTCGAGGCCTACCTGACGGTTTGGCTTGAGCTACTGTGGCCCAAGGAACGGATTTTGGAGGTCTATCTGAATATCGCGCAATTTGGACCGTGTACTTTTGGCGTAACCGCGGCTGCTCAGGAGTTTTTCGGTAAGTTGCCCGCTGACCTCACCCTCGACGAGACTTCACGCCTTGCCGCGGTATTGCCCAGTCCTGACCGCATGTCGGTGGTCAATCCGGGGCCGAACGTGCGCTCACGCGCAGCTTGGATTCAACGCCAAGTCAGGCAGTTGGGTGGCGTTAATTACCTAAGAGAAGGTCTCCGCGCCCAGCAAGAACGGACACCATGAGCCTCGGTCGCGACGATCAAGAGCTCAGCGTTTCGCAAGTTCAGCGGATCTTAGATGTGTGTGTCGCAGCGTTTCCGTCAACTGGAGAGTCTCTAAGGTGCTTCAATCTAGAGCGCTTCCCATCGTCGCGCGAGAATTCTGGCAATGACAAAAAACACCACTGCCATGCCACCAAGCACTGCAAGCTGCGGTGCCAGCGAGGTCAGAGATTGGACGATGGTTGCTTTCGGATCTTGGTACCAGAAAACCTTGAGAAACCCGTCTAGTGCCCAGCCGTTGAAGGTGAACAGAGCGGTTGTGTTCATGAACTCGGGCATGATGAATCGCGGCACCATGCTGCCGCCTAGCGCCGACATGACCAGAATGACCACCGTCGATATGCCGTTGAGCTGTGCTCGGCTTTTGGCGATGGTCGCCAACATCAGTGCAAATGCGGCTGCGGCTATCGAGGTGACGAGGCTCATCGCGACGAAGCCTGCCAGATGTTTCGGAGTGAACAGGTCGAGACCAAACACCAACGCTCCCCAAACGAACATCACAGACAGTTGTACGAAGCCGACCGCGGCAAAGAAGATCCAGTTGCCTACCAGCAGAGTCCCCATATCGACGTTGGAAGACAGCAGGCGTTCAAGGGTGCCGCTCTCCTCCTCTTCGAGCAAGGTCGCTGCCGCGCCAGCCATCGAAAACAGGAGAAACATCACTCCAATGCCAGCAGCATAGTAAGAGATGATGGAAGGACTGGCATCTACCTCATCTTCTTCGGCTTCCATGGCACTGACTGCAACCACCTGCACTAGGCCTGTGAAAGGCGTCGGACCAATTGGCTCGCTATCGTCTTCACCACCATTCGTTGCGGTTGCGCCGTTTTCTTGCTCTTGCAACATGGTCTTGAAATCGCCAATCGCCTGGTGCTGTTCTGGTGTGAGTACGCCACCGAAGGTCTCAAGCTGTTCGATGCCGCCGTCTAGCAGGATCTCCGGAGCTGCGGTCATGGCCGAGGCTTGGATCAGCCCGGTGACGACCTGTTCGGCGAATGGGTTCGCGGGGTCGTGGATCAGTTCCAGCGATGCGCTTTCGCCTCCGAAGTTGCCGAAAGCCGCACCGAATCCTTGTGGTAGCACGATTGCTACGCTGCGCTTTCCGCTACGCACCTCTTGCAGTGCTGACTCTCGGTCAAAGGGCTGCGCGATGGAGTCTCCATCACTGGCCTCGCGGGTCGAGATAATCTCAATCGCCTCTTGATCGTCGAGAGCCTTAATGAGTTGAGCGCTGATCTTCGAGTTGTCGAGGTCGACAGCGATTACCTTCATCGACCCTGAGCCGGGGGTTCCTGAACTGCCCATTCCTCCGAAGATGGCTGCAAATATTGAGAAAAAGACTAAAGGCAGCACAAAAGTAAGAGCGAGCGCGACTCGATCCCTTTTCAGGTTCAGCCAACTGATTCGCAGTAGCGTGGTGATCATTCGCGGAGCTCTCGCCCAGTGAGGTGAATGAAGACGGCCTGAAGGTTGGGTGCATCGATTTGAAGATCGCTAACCCTGCCGCCCGCTGCATGCAGCTCGGTCAGCAACGAGGGTAGTTCGGTGGCGATGTCCTTGACCTGGCACACCAGGGTGCCGTCGTTGTTGGTTAACCAGCGCACCGGCGATAGGTTTTCAGAGGGACGCTCCGAAAGTACAAAGGTAACCTTGCGTGTGGCACCGAGCGTTCGCTCAACAAGCTCATCAAACGTTCCGGCAGCAATCACCCGCCCATGGTCGATGATGACGATACGGTCACAAGCTTGCTGTGCTTCGTCCAACTGATGTGTGGTCAGCAAAAGCGAAGCCCCATCGTTGCGAATTCCCTCAAGCATCTCCCAGATACGTTCGCGGCTCTGGGGATCCACGCCAACAGTCGGTTCGTCGAGAAGGACTACTTCAGGCCGATGCAGGACGCCGCAAGCGATGTTCAGTCGTCTCTTCATCCCGCCGGAAAATCGCTTGACGGGCTCATCATCCCGCTCAGAAAGTCCCGTCCATTCCAGTGCCCACGAGACCCGGTTCGCGATCTCATTTGCGGGAATACCGTGAAGTTGCCCCCACGCTTGTAGGTTTTCGGTTGCCGTTAGTTGAGGATAGAGGGCGATGTCCTGAGGGACGATGCCGAGCTTGGATCGAGAATGGTTGTCACCAGGAGTGTTGTCAAGGCGGTGTCCAAACAGTTCGAGGTGCCCGCTATCGAGTTGCACTCGGCCCGCGAGAGCCCGGACTAGAGTGGTCTTGCCAGCGCCGTTCGGTCCCAACAGGCCAAGCCACTCGCCGCCTTGAAGCTGCAATTCGACTCCATCAAGCGCCTGGGTTTGACCAAAGCGTTTTTCTGCCGCAACCACGGAAAGGATCGATGTCATCGGCAGCAGTCTACAAGATGCCGTTCGGTTGAGTGCGGGTTGAGGGATGCCCTCGGAAATGGTCAGTGTGCTGCAACAACCGGCTCTTAGATCCACGGTGGCGCGACACAAGACGTTCTTGGCGATAATCTATATCTGGTATGAGCTACGAAGTCTGGCTGTTCTATCTGGGGACGGTGTTGCTCTTGATGAGTGTGCCAGGCCCCAGTCATTTGCTGATGTTGTCCAACAGTATGGCTCATGGGTTCAAGCCGTCGTTGGCAACAGCGGCGGGGGATTTGACTGCAAACGTCCTACAAATGTTGGCCGCAGGACTGGGTCTGGCAAGTTTGGTTATGGCGTCAGAGTTTGGGTTTTCAGTGATCAAGTGGGGCGGTGTCGGATATCTGCTTTGGCTAG
Organism: Candidatus Multivoradales bacterium; assembly: GCA_965248055.1. Lineage (GTDB taxonomy): Bacteria > Acidobacteriota > Thermoanaerobaculia > Multivoradales > JAHEKO01 > CBDCXF01. Next base: position 193,313 of record CBDFIJ010000004.1, on the reverse strand, counting down.
GCATCAAGCAGATTGTCTCGGCGGGTCATCCGTTCATTCCTGACACAAAAGAGACAAAGACGTCAGCGAAGACTCTTTGGCTGCAGGGCTTCGTGACCTCTGCGGCGAATCCCAAGGCAGTGGTCTTTTTTACTGCTCTGTTTCCTCAATTCATTGATTCAACGCGGCCTCTATGGCCTCAGTTGTTGGGACTAGGAATGACTTATTTTGTGCTGGACGCCTGCTTTCTTGCCTCCTATGGTGCGGCCGCCGATTGGTTAGCAGGCCGGCTGAGGGGGCCGATCAGAGTTTGGGTCGGACGTGTTTCGGGGATCTTTTTGATCATGGCCGCGATTCTGCTCGGACTCAAAACACTGCGTCGGGTGGGATCAATGGGGTAAGTAAGTCTCTTCTGAGAGCCAGAGTTGGCAGTGTTGTTTCGTTGTGTGTGTGGGGTATCCAAATTCGGCCCCGGTGGCAGTAGTGCCACCGGAGTCGGTGTGAACGAATGCTGTCCGATTAGCGAGCTAGTAGTGTTGAGCACTGGTGTTCATTTGATCGAGGGCTCGTGAGAACGCACCCGGTCAAAATTACGTTGCTAGTGCGTCATAACGGTAGGCGGTCTGAAGAACGGTAGTTCAAAGCAAGTTCGATTCAGGATGTCGGCAAGAGCCTGTTGACGCCGTGCCAAGTCGTTGAAATTTCGCGTGATCGTTGGATCGCCGGGATCCGGTATCGATATGCCGGTGAGGAAGCCAGAAAGATTCGCCGAAGAGCCAGGAAACCGGCGCCCAACACTACCGATATGCGTGAAGAAAGTTTGTGTTTCTCCTGCGTGACATCCAGAGCAAGTGTTGAGGGATACTTTCTGCCGCAGATCAGCTCCATTCGGCATCGCAAGGACTCCCGGAGCGCGCCAAAACGTATTGGGTGAGGGCGTCGGTGAGGTTGCGCCTAAGAATGGATCCAGGAGGGTAGGGAATCGGTTTGGCACTACGTGCCTGTCGGCCAAGATCGCGACTGAGTTAGCGACAATGTAGTTGGAAAGGGTTGCGGAATTTTCGAAGGAGAAGTCTGGCGTCTGTTTGACGGTAACCAACCCCAGGGTGCCCGGTGACACCGCGGATGGGCTTTGCAGAGTGAATTCCCTTAGCTGCCATAGTGGATCAAGGGTATTTTCGTTGGTACGTAGCTGCGCGAGCGAGTTTTGGTTGGGGAGCTGGCTGGGGTTGGTGCCGTGGTCGGTAAATTGTCGCGTAATGACTTCAAGCGCTGCGTTATAGGCGGCGCTGCCAACGCCATTATTGTCTAGATCTTTCCATTGTTCATACCAGGACTTCAGTCCCAGGCAGCCACGAACATCGATGCCGTATTCGAAGATCACGGTAAACGGCATGGGTGAACAGGTGGTCGGGTCCAGCAGCCCGAAGACCAAACGTCCTTCACCTCCGCTACCGGCTGAACCGTAGCCGATTGCGTCAGCCAGGTCGGGTCTGCTGACGATCGCCATCAAGCGCGCTGGGAATCTGGTGACATCAGGAAAACCGCCTCCAGCAGCGATCCATGGGGTGATGATCCGATTTTGCATTTGCATTGCACGCCCTGGATCACTGACCGGGAATCCGTTCGCTACCTGCGGTAGTAACCAGGTGTTGAGCCAAAGTAGTGTGAAGTCCTCGACAGACATTCCGGTGCCAGTAGACATTTCGGTCATTAGGTGAGCGAAGGTCCATGGCCCTCCAGGGGTTCCAGTTCCTGTGCAAACATCAAATGTTCTTGCGGGGTCCTCGACTACGCCGACATCAGTGATCATCAAGGATGCAGCAGGGTCCACGCTTCCGGGACTGACGATTGCAAAAAGACGGCTGGGCAGGCCAACGAATCGGCTGTCAAACACTCCGTTAGGCTTTCGCGTAAACTCGAAAATTGGCTCATTTGGACCTAGATCGAGCGCGTCAACGATCGCCTGATCGTTCATCTCCTCAAGGTCGTTTGTGATCTTAAGCAAGCTGTCCAGACGCCGTTTTACTCTTGGATCACGAAGTACAACTGTCTCCTGTTCGGATTCCACGATTTCCCGCCCATGAAAAGTTGGAAATTCGGTGCTAGCGTCAAGTGCAGCAGCGAGGGTATCTCTTCCTCCCGTCCGACTTGATAGTTCATTGCTAAGGTTCAGCGGAACCGCTGCGGTGAACAAACCATCGCCCGACTTGCGATCCGGGCCGGCCCCCGTGTCGTAAAACGTTACGTCGCTGGCTCCAAAGGGAAAGGTGAGTGCTCGTTGATGGTGTTTGTTGGTCGGTCGGAGTTCTGCTCGCGCCAATCCGTCACGGCTCAACTTAGGGTCGAGAAATACCCGTAATGACTCAATCTCATCCCTTATGTCACGATGTTCTTGCGGCTTGGGAAGATCTCCGAAGAATCTGGCAAACGAATCCTTGTCCAGGCCGACTAACTCTGGGTTGTCTTGCAGTGGATTTGACGATTCACCAGTCGCCACAGCGGCTGCTGCCATAGCGAGCCAGCACACACCGAAAATATGTATGACTTTATTCATCTTTGACCTCCGATTCTGCGATTTAGTAGCTATTGAACGATTCGCTTTCATAGACGGACAACGGAAACGTGTTTTCATTTACCCCTCCTCCATCCTCAAGCGAGCGGTGCGTGAACGATCCCGGTGCCGATGTCCTCTGATTTGAATCCAGGTACCAGTGGCGCGGTTTCTGCTCGCGCAATAAGTTGCGAGGTCAAGGCACCACTATTGACTGAGCCATTCACATTGAGAAGTTTCTGCGCCCATAGGGCAGCTACCCCGGCGACATGGGGAGTTGCCATGCTGGTTCCGCTCATACCCACCAGACCGCCTCCGGCTTTTGCAGAAACCACGTTTACACCTGGCGCCGAGACATCGACTTCGGTGTTGGAGAAACTGGCAACGGAGAGTCCCGCTGCTCCTTCTGCAAGTGCTCCAATGGCGAGAATGTCAACGCCGGCGGCTGGAGGAGCCACGGCGATTTGAAACGCCGGGCGATTGCTTTCGTTGCCCGACGCTGAAACGATCACCGTGCCTTGTCCCAAAGCGCCCTGAGCTCGGACGAGCCGGGCCATGGAGTTAAACAAGTTGATGTTTTGTCGGTAACCAACCAAAGCCATTGAAGTTGCCGGTTCGATTTGAAGCCCATGAACATCAACTAAGCGCTTAACAGCTCCGGGAAAATCTATCCCTAGCGACATCGAAATGACGTGGGCGCCGTTATCCACCGCCCATTGAATCGCACTGGCTATGACCGCCGAGGATCCGCCTCCTGCTCCCAGCACTTTTCCAATCAGCGCCTTGCCAATCCCCCGAGCCACCCCAATACGATGCCCGCCTACGTCTTGTCCAAAGATGGTCCCGGCGCAATGGGTTCCGTGCCCGTGCTGGTCGTTGTCACCTTCGGTAGTGAAATTCCTTTGTTCGAGGTTGACCCCTTGAAAGGCATCGTGAGTTGGATCGATTCCAGTGTCGAGTACAGCGACCGTGATTCCCGAGCCATCGAATGGAGACTGGTCAGCCAGCACTGCCTTGACCCCCCAAGTTGAGGTCGCAGCGACAGGCTGCGCATTTTGACTGTCGATTGGTTCGATCAGTTTCATTGGCATCGTCGGGGCGGCCGCTAAGGTCTGCGGGTCACGCACCACGTCGCTGTGTTCTGCTTCACTGAGGGAGTGTTCTTCGAGATTGACGCTCTCCAGGCCCGGCTCGAACCCGGCAGCTTCCATGGTGAATATGCCACCGCCGGTGGACCGCACCTGAGGTGGAAGCGTGTTGCGTAGGACCACGTAGTCTTGATTTGCCATTCTGAACTCCTTTGGGCGTCCTAGGTCAACGCCTTCGATGTTATGTCCGCCAACTTGCGCCTCCAACACCAGTGGCGGCATTGTTGTCGTGCAGTAGGTGTAGGTTCCTACTGCACGATTTTGTTTAGTCCAAGAGTAGGGTACAACAAAAAGGGTCTTATGGATCAGAGACGCCGTCCTCGATCTTCATCATCGCAGGGATAAGAAATTCACCAAAACGGGGCAGCTTCACACTCAAGCCTCGGAGGCTTGAGTCCTGTCGCCTACGAAACTCGATTTTCTACCTCGGCAACGGTCGCTAACCAAACTGCTCTCGCTCAATGAGGGCTAAACTATGTGTCCACTAAAACGGGTTAGCTTTATCGCGGCTCCAAGATCTGTTTTGAATCCGGTGCAAATAAAGGGGCGACGATGGCACGGTTAAGAATTGGATTGAACGGATTGGGACGGATGGGCCAGGGAATCGCGCGGGTGATGGTCAGCGATTTCGCTGATCGGATCGAATTTGTCGCGGCCAATGACATCGTTCCGGTCGAGGATCTGGCGGCAGCGCTGCATCGAGATTCGGTCTACGGACGGTTTCCGGTGGCGGTCGAGATCATCCGTCCAGATCTACTGCGTCTCGGCGATCAAGAGGTCCACATTCATGGCTGCCGCGACGCCAGCCAGATTCCCTGGGGCGATCAAGGTGTCGACCTGGTGCTGGAGTGCACCGGGCACTACTTGAGCTCGGAAAAGGCAACGGCGCATCTTGAGGCGGGCGCTGGCAAAGTGGCGATCTCGGCGCCGACCAAGGACGACACCAAAACGGTAGTGCTGGGAGTCAATCATCAGATTCTCAGCGCCGAAGATCGGTTGGTGTCAAACGCCAGTTGAACCACCAACTGCCTGGCTCCGATGGCCAAAGCATTAGACCTTTCGTTTGAAGTTGTGGCCGGGCTGATGACCACCACCCACGCGGTGACCGCCAGTCAGAGCGTGGTCGACTCCTTTGGTGGCGCCAAGCGACGAGGTGCATTGAACAACATCATTCCAACCACCACCGGAGCAGCCAAGGCGGTGGGCAAGGTGTTGCCACACCTAGCTGGCAAGTTGAATGGCACCGCGTTGAGAGTTCCCACCGACACTGGCAGCGTGGTCGAAGCCGTGTTTCTCTTAGCTGGCGAACACAGCCAGCAGGAATTGGTCGAAGCGGTACACGACAACGTTGCCCAGATCAACGCTTCCACCGAAATGGGCACCATCGCTACCTTTGGTTCCGAGTACCAATGTTCCAGAGACTGCGTCGGTGAGTCCTACTCAGCGATGATCTCGGATCAGGTGTTGGCAGTACCTACCGACGGCAACACCTTGGTGAAGCTGTCGGCGTTCTACGACAACGAACTGGGGTATGCCCATCGCATGGCGGAACTGGGGTTGCTGTTGGGTCAACTGTAGCTTGTTGGGTCCGCCTAAGATGGGGTTGCCAATTCGGTGGATGGAGTTCTTGTAAGCGGGGCAGGGTTTCATAAGCATGGCTCTTAGGCAGGATCCATAAGAGGGATGGTGATGGACGAGACAACAGAACAAGGGACTCTGCTCGCCGGGATGGCCGGTGAGGAGTGGCTCAGATGGGTGGCGGTTGATGTCAGCGGCCCTTTGGAAACTGCGCGATCTCTCCGAGACCTAGGGCCGGTGGCGACCACTGCGCTCGGTAGAGCCCTGGGCGGGGTCGCTTTGCTCTATCGGCATGCACTGCGAGCCCCAGAGCGACTGGAACTACGAGTGCGCGGCGATGGTCCGTTGGGCGGGGTGAGCGCAGAGATTTCCCAACAACGATTTCGCGGCCGGGTGGGGAACCCTGGAGTCCCCAATGCCCATTTTGGAGAGCAGGGGCAGCGGCTACAGGAGGCGGTGGGCTCCGGCGTCTTGGAAGTGACTCGCGAGGGAAAGAGGGGAACCTTCAACAGTCATTCAGAACTGGTCACCGGGGAAATCGGTTCGGACATCGCTCACTACCTTCTGCAAAGCGAACAGACCCGCTCGGTGCTGGCGGTTGGCGAGTTCTTAACCCGCGATGGGATTGGCTCGGCGGGAGGCTACTTGGTAGAAGCACTCCCGGGTACCCCGGATTCTGTAGTGCGAACTTTGGAGCGCAATTTGGAAAGGGCGGGTTCTTGGAGCGTAGATCTCCAGGAGTATGGGCTCGAAGGGGCGTTGCAACGAGTCCTGGCTGGGTTAGGCAGTTCGACGCGCGAGCAAGATGTCTTGGAATACCGCTGTGGATGCAAGCGCATCAGCTTGCTGCAACGACTGCAAAGCCTGCCCAAGGAAGATTTGCGTCACCTGGCTCAGACCGACGAGGTCACCGCCCAGTGCGAATACTGCGGTACCAGCTCTCGTTTCCAGACCACTGAGATCTTGGCTTTGAATCGATTGCGGCACCACGGTGAGGATCAGGAACTGCAATAGAGCTATCTAGGATTTTGAGCATCACTTGCACTGTAGTTGAACTGGTAAACTTACGCTGAAAAACGGAGTTGCGGCACCGAAACGGCGCACTACCGACCTCTCACAACTCAACCATGCCAGCCCAGCGTTTCTACATCACCACACCGATCTATTACGTCAATGACGTGCCTCATGTGGGCCACTACTACACCACCTTGGTGGCGGATACTGTGGCTCGATACCGCAGGCTGGTGGGGGAGAGCGTCTATTTCCTGACCGGCACCGACGAGCACGGGCAGAAGATCGAGCGCGCTGCAGAAGAGCAAGGGGTGACCCCGTTGCAGCTCGCCGACCGGGTGGTCGATGTCTATCTCCGTACCTGGGAGCAGTTGGGTATCTCCCACGACGACTTTATTCGCACTTCCGAAACACGCCATCGCTCTGGAGTCGAAGCGCTGATCGGTCGAATCGAACAGGCCGGGGATCTTTATTTGGATCGGCACGAGGGTTGGTATTGCACCGGCTGCGAGACCTTCTACACCGACAAGGAACTATCCCAGCCCGACAATCGCTGTCCGGTTCATGACACCGAAGCCGAGTGGAAATCAGAAGAGAACGTTTTCTTTCGGCTGTCCAAGTATCAGAAACCCTTGTTGGACTGGTTGGACAACAATCCTGAGGCAGTACAGCCTGCGACGCGGCGCAACGAGGTACGTAGTTTTATTGAGTCCGGGCTGCGCGATCTCTCCGTGTCACGCACCAGTGTCGACTGGGGGATTCCATTTCCCGGCTATCCTGGGCACACGGTCTATGTCTGGTTGGACGCGCTGTCCAACTACATTACTGCACTGGGAATGGGCACCGAGGGTGACGATCTCTATCAAGAGTTCTGGCAGGCGGAGGGGGCCCAACAGGTGCAGTTGGTGGGCAAGGACATTCTTCGTTTCCACGCGGTCTACTGGCCGGCATTATTACTGTCGGCGGGATTACCGTTGCCCACCACGGTGTGGGCGCACGGTTGGTGGCTGCGCGACACCCGCAAAATGTCCAAATCTATCGGCAACATCGCTCGCCCCGCGCCGCTGGTGAAAACATTCGGCAGCGACGCTCTACGCTATTTCTTGTTGCGCGAAATGGTCTTCGGGCAGGACGCCAATTTTTCTGACGAGGCTTTTGTAGATCGCTTCAACAGTGACTTGGCCAACGATCTAGGCAATACCTTGAGTCGTTTGGTGACCTTGAGTCGCAAGCTATTCGACGGCAAGACGCCACCTCATTCCTGCGACAACAATCCGTTGATGGCGATCGCTGCGGAGTCGGTGGCTGGGTACCGCGCGGCAATGGATGAATTCGCTTTTCAGACCGCACTGCGCGAGTTGTGGAAGCTGCTTTCGGCGGCCAATCAGTATCTGGTGGAGCGTGAGCCGTGGAAACTGATCAAAGAAGAGGGTGCCAGCGAAAGAGTCTCCAGGGTGGTGTGGAACGCGATGGAGTCGCTGCGCATTGTTGCCAGTGCTCTGGTACCGATCCTGCCTGAGACTGCGCCGCAGATTCTTACTTCGTTGGGGATCACGGAACCGGTGACCGGTTTCGATGCCCTGTCGTGGGGTGGACTGCCCACCGGACGAGAAATCGTCAAGGTCGATGGGCTCTTTCCGCGCATCGACAAAGAACAATATTTGGCTGCTGACAACCTCGAGAGTGAAATAGCTCGGGACGATGGAGATGATGGCATGATCAGCATTGAAGACTTCGGCAAAGTACAACTTCGGGTCGGCACGGTGACCGCAGCTGAAGCGATCCCCAAAGCGAACAAACTACTGAAACTCACCGTTGATTTGGGTGAAGACCACCCCCGGACCGTGGTCGCTGGCGTTGCCAAGGTCTATCAACCTGAAGAACTGCTCGGTTGGAAAATTACCGTGGTCGCCAACCTCAAACCCGCCAAACTGATGGGGGTCGAGTCCCAGGGCATGGTCTTGGCGGCTGTCGACGCTGACGGCTCGCCCAGAGTCCTGCGGGTGGAAGAGGGCGTGCCCAACGGCTCGGTGGTGCGCTAGACAACTTCATTCGTCTCCAAGATTCAAACCAACTACAATAGCTGGTACGTTGCAGATCGACCGTGTCGAATGGGAGGAGACTGAGCGTGTCCAAGGTTAAATTCAAGGCATTTTGGGTGACGGCTTTGCTAGTAATGGCTTTCGACGCCGGTCCGGCCACGGCAGGAGACGACAATCGTCGCCAAGACGACGGTAGCGAGCGTTGGAAGATTCGTCCTCAGATCGTGTTTACTACATCAACGGTGGATCGAGTGGAGAGCAAAATCACCGTTGATCACTTTATCGGCTACACCCGCTATCAAGAAGAACTGGACCTAGCTAGCGGGTCTGGATGGGGGGTTGACGTTGAGTTCTCTCACAGTGAGCGGTTTGGTTTGGGCTTCGGCGTGGCGTACGGGACGCTAGACGCAGGGTACGAGTACCTGATCACCTATTCAAACGGTCGTGAATTGACCACCAACTCAGGAATGGTTGTCGATAGTTTGGACTTCAGGATCTTCAACTTCGGTCCAGTGTTTCATCTCACCAGAAACGATCGGATCGACTGGATCGCCCAACCCTACATCGGCTGGGCAAGCGTCGACGAGAACGAATTTGTAGATATGGCATTCATAGGAAAGATTGAGGCTGGCAAAGATGTTGGCATCGGGGTCATGTCTGGCGTAGATATCCGACTGGATGAAGAGTCTAGGTGGGGATTACATTTCGGGGTGAAATGGCTGTCGGTTACTGTCGAATCAGAACGGTACGATATTTCGATTGATCCGGTAACGGTCGCCGCTGGGATGTACTACCAGTTCTGACGACTACGAGGAAGAGAACGCACCTAAGCGGCTTGGTCACTCGCTGACTGCGCAAGAGCTCCAAGGAGCATCTCAACAATCCTGTTGTCGACGGGGGAAAACTAAACTGGATCGCCGCCTGAGGCCCCAATACGCGACTTTAGCCAATGACTCGGAAATACCTGTAGAGTAGGAAAGCGCCTTGAAGTTGCTCCTTAACCGAACTCTAGGAGGTTCAGTATGAGCAGTCGTCCAAAGAGCAGCCCTTTCTTGTTGGCTTTGAAGCTACTTCTATTTAGGCAGTGGTTTTGTCGAAGCGTCGAATGATGACAAAGTATGGGTAGATTTCGTCAAATACCCCTCCTGTTTTGGCTGTTTGTTCTTCACGAATTCGTGATAGTGGTTGTTATTCTTCTTGGCTGGTTAGCGTGGCCTACCTTTCAGTTACCAGGCGACCGCGTGCTGGGTAGGTTTCTTCAGCCCTTCTCTTCCCCCGCAGCGGTACACTTTTTCACACCTGTCATGATTTGGATGTACGTCCGTGATCTAAATCCACGGTTTCTTCGGGGCGCGATAGCGATGTTGTGGCTTGGGGCGATTAGTGGTGTGGTGCAATTTCTCGACGGGGACCACAGTATTATTGTGATGATTGTGCCCGGCGCGATGGCGTTGCTGTGGACGATCGCATTAGGAAGAATGGCGCGCACAGCTTCCGGTTCGACCTCCTAACCGCTCCGCCAGCCCGTCAGACAATAAGATGGGGACACAATACTTTGTTTGTGTCCCCTACACCGGATTCGGGACGTCGAAGAATCGGACTTCCAGATCGAATTCCCGCTCCAGCTCCTCACCCAACGCATGAATTCCCAAGCGCTCGGTTGCGTAGTGTCCGGCGGCCAAGTAGTGGGTCTGGGACTCCTTGGCCCAGTTCATCACCCATTCTGAGACCTCGCCGGTGATGAAGGCGTCGAGCCCCTGAGCGATGGCCTGATGAAAGTCGTCCTGGGCTGCTCCAGAGACGATCCCCAAGGTTTGCACCGAGTCCGGACCGTCTAGAAAGGCCAGGGGATCTTGGTCGAATGCCGTGGCACACAGATCGGCCAAGGCTTGGGGCGTGACCGGTTCAGGGAACCGTCCGTAAAAGCCAATGGCGCGTCCGTTGTGCTCGCCGAAGGGCTCGATATCGACCAAGCCAAAGCGTTGCGCGGCGACTGCGTTGTTGCCGATCTCTGGATGGGCGTCGAGCGGCAGGTGATAGGCAATCAGGTTGAGGTCGGCGTCCAAGAGTTGCTTGACCCTACCGTGCTGCACCCCGGTGAGCACCGGGGGAACAGCGTCCCAAAAGATTCCGTGATGCACTAAGACCGCTTGCGCTTGCCACGCAGTGGCTTGGCTGAACAGGTCACGACAAGCTGAAACACCGAGAGCGATGCGCTCGACGATGTCTGCTCCCTCGACTTGCAGTCCGTTGGGGCCGTAGTCCGGCCAGCCAACGGCGTACAGTCGTTGATCGAGGTAGTTGAGTAGGGTTGAGCGCTTGACCGCCACCTAGTTGCGGTCTCCTCGGCCTCCGCGGTAACCACCGCGACCACCTCGGTCGTCGCCTCCACGACCACCCCGGTCACCGCCGCGGTCTCTGTCACCGCCACTGCGATCGTCTTCCATCCCTTCCGGACGGGGAAGAAGCGCCTTGCGCGACAAGCGAATGCGGTTGTTCTCGTCGACCTGGATGACCTTGACTTCGATCTCGTCGCCTTCTTTGAGAACGTCGGAGACCTCTTTGACGTGCCCGTGGTCGATCTCGCTAATGTGCAGCAGACCGTCGGTGCCTGGGATGATGCCAACGAAGGCACCATAGGCTTCGACCCGCTTGACCTGCCCGGTGTAGACCTTGCCGACCTCGGGAACCTCGGTGAGAGACTCGATGATCGACTGAGCCCTGCTGTAAGAGAGTTCGTCAGGAGCGGCAATGGTGACCTTGCCGTCGTCTTCAATTTCGATTTGGGCACCGGTCTCTGCAGTGATCGAGCGAATGGTCTTGCCGCCCGGGCCGATGACGTCGCGGATTTTGTCCTTGGATATCATCATGGTGTAAATACGCGGCGCGTGCTCGGCGATGTCGGTGCGTGGCTCTGCGAGCACGTCGTGCATCTTGTCGAGAATGTGCAGTCGGCCGGCTTTGGCCTGGGTCAACGCGGTGTCAAGGATTTCCTTGCTGATGCCGGTGATCTTGATATCCATCTGTAGAGCGGTAATTCCGTCTCGGGTTCCGGCGACCTTGAAGTCCATGTCTCCGTGGTGGTCCTCTTGACCGGCGATGTCGGTGAGAACGGCAAACTTATCGCCGTCTTTGATCAGCCCCATGGCGACACCGGCGACCGGAGCCAGCATCGGAATTCCAGCGTCAAACAGAGCCAAAGAGGCACCGCAGACGGTGGCCATCGACGAAGAGCCGTTGGACTCCATGATGTCGGACACGACGCGCACGGTGTAGGCGAAGTCGTCCTCGTGCGGAAGTACCGGCAACAGAGAACGGCGAGCCAAAACCCCGTGTCCGATCTCCCGTCGACCTGGGCCGCGTAGGAAACGAACCTCACCGACCGAGAATGGAGGAAAGTTGTAGTGGAGCAGGAATTTCTGCACGCTCTCACCCTCATACTCTTCGACGATTTGCGCGTCGCGGCGGGTGCCGAGCGTCGAGGTCACCAGAGCTTGGGTTTCGCCACGAGTAAACAGTGATGAACCATGGGCGCGGGGTAGCAGTCCAACCTCAATGCTGATGTCTCGCACTTCATCGGTTGCGCGGCCATCGAGGCGAACTCCTTGGCCTAGAACCTCTTCGCGCAAGATCTCGTTCTCGATCTCGTAGACCAAGCCTTCGGCTTCGCGTTTGCGGTCCTCGTCACCGCCGGTCAGTTGATTCAAATAGCCGGGGACGATGGCTTTGACTGCAGCGCCTTGATTGCCCTTGCCACGAACCCGCAGTGCGTCCGCGAGTTGGGGCTTAAGTTCGCTACGCATTTTTTGCAGTAGCTCTGGGTTGGCTTGTGGATCGTTCCAGGTCGGTTTGGAGAATCCGCCCGCACGATACATTTCGTGTTGCGCACGGACGATATCTTGCAGCCGCTCATGGGCTTGAAAGATGGCGTCCAAGATCAAACTCTCGGGCAACTGGTTGGCTGCCGCTTCCACCATGACAATGGCGTCTTCGGTGCCGACCACGATTAGGTCTAGATCGGAGACGTCGCGCTGACTATTGACTGGGTTGAAGATCAACTCATCGTTAACCAAACCCACCCGCATCGCTCCGATTGGGTTGTAAAACGGGATATTGGAAACCGCGAGAGCCGCCGAGGCGCCGTTGATCGCCATGGTGTCAGGATCGTGTTCGCCATCCGCCGACAAGACGAAGGAAACGATCTGGGTTTCGTCGAAGTAGCCGTTGGGAAACAGCGGACGCAGAGGCCGGTCCGTCATGCGGCAGGTGATGATTTCTTTTTCTGTTGGGCGTCCCTCGCGCTTAAAGAAGCCACCGGGGATCTTGCCGCCAGCATAACTGGCTTCGCGGTAGTCCACGGTCAAGGGCAGAAAGGGGCGCGGCGTGGCGCTAACTTTGCGACAGGCGGTGGTCAACACGATGGTGTCTCCCCATTGGGAGATGATCGCGCCATCGGCTTGCTTGGCAATCTTGCCGGTTTCCAGAATAAGGGGAGACTCCCCAAATTGAATTTCTTGTTTCTGATACATATTTATTCCTTTTTTATCTTCATACTTCTGCAGGACTCGCCACCAGTTTCCGCACCGATATTGATCCGGCTTCTAGGCCGACGCAAACGCGGTCTCGAAATGGCGAGCTAGCGGTTTACTTGCGTAGGCCTAGCCGCTCGATCAACGTCCGATAACGGGCGAGATCCTTCCGCTTTAGATAATCCAGCAGGCGGCGGCGGCGTCCAACCATGATCAAAAGGCCGCGACGGCCATGATGATCCTTTTTGTGGACCTTGAAATGCTCGGTGAGATGTTGAATGCGTTGCGTGAGCAAGGCAACCTGGACCTCGGTGGATCCAGAGTCATTCTCATGTGTTCTGTAGTCTTCTACGACTTGTGCTTTTGTCGACAAACCTTTCTCCTTCAAACCCTTTATCTTCAACCAATAAATTTATCACGAAATGATGTTACTGAGCAGTCAACTTGTGCTCGAAAGTTCCTACCCAATGGACCAATCCAATGGCTAGGGTGATGGCACTCGCTGGCACAAGAATTTCTCTAAGTAAAAACAATTTTCGGTTGGACAACCGCCAAGCCCTTGGCCCCGATCAACTCGACCACGGCTCCAACCGCAATGAATTGTTGGCGACGGTTGGCCAGCCGAATCCAGTCGCCAGCCGCGGCATCCAGCCCAGGCAGCAAGACCGTTTGGCCGTGCAAAATGCGCCGCTCTTGTTGCCCGTCGAGACCGGCTGCGGCAAACGGCAGGCTGATTTGGTCGAAAGGAATCCAGCCCGGCTGGGCGACCGCCGCTTCGATCGGGGATTCTTGTTGTTCCAGGTCGCCGACAGTCGCTGAGTCCTCGATCGAGAAGTTCCCGACCTCAGTGCGCCGCAGAGCAGACAGGTGAGCACCGCAGCCAAGACCTTCGCCGAGTTCATAGGCCAAGCTGCGGGCGTAGGTTCCGGATCCGCACGCCAGGCGAAAATCAATTTGCTGCTCTGGCCCCAGTGCACTGGTGGCTTCAAAGGCATAGATACTGACCGTTTTCCGTTCTTCGGGTACCTCTTCGCCGCGCCGCGCCATTTCGTAACGTTTGACTCCGCCGGATTTTTTTGCGCTGTAGGCGGGGGTCAGGTGTTCGTATTCGCCGATAAATCCAGCCACGACCTGTTCGATTTGTGGCATCGTGAGGCCGTCGGTGGGGCGCTCTTCGACAATCTCTCCCGCGGCGTCCCAGGTGTCGGTAGTCTGCCCGAACTGGACTGATCCGGTGTAGACCTTTGGGGCTCGGATTAGGAATCGGGTGAGCCGGGTTGCTTTGCCCAACGTGAGGACTAAGAGACCAGTGGCGGTTGGGTCGAGGGTGCCACAATGGCCGATCTTCTTTTGTCCCACCGCACGACGGGCTCGTTGGACCACATCGTGCGAAGTGCAGTCGCCGGTCTTGTCAATCAGTAGTAGTCCGTCCAACACTATGAGCTCCCCTCCAACGTCTTCTTCAGAAGTTCAACCACCTGACGGCGAGCGCCCTCGATATCTTGGGTGGCGAGCTCAAAGCCGGCGGCCTTGTCATGGCCTCCGCCGCCCTGAGCACGCGCAACCGGCTCGACGCTGATGCGCCCTTTGCTGCGCAACGACACTTTGATGCCGACGCCGTCGACCTCTTTGAGCAGGGCTGCGGCTTCGACGCCTGCGATCGATCGCGCATGGTCGACAATTCCATCGGTGTCGCCAGGAGCTGAACCGTCCAACATCGTTTGGGCGACCAGCAAGGTCGCCAGCCGTCCTTGCTGGTGGATCTGCAGCGTCTCCAATGCTCGCGCCAAGAGGCGAACCGAGGATGCGGTCCGGTTCTCATAAATCCAACCGGAAACCATCTCTGGATTGGCGCCCATTTCTACCAACGAGCCGGCGACCGAGAATGCCTGTTCGCTGGCGTTGGCATAGCGGAAACCGCCGGTGTCGGTATAAAGAGTGACCAGCAGGAGGTTCCAAGCGTCTTCCCCGGCTGGGTGGGAAAGTGAGCTCGCCAGGCGGAAAACCAAACAACCGACCGAAGGTGCGGACGGATCGATCCAGTTCTCGATCCCATATTCACTATTGCCCAGATGATGATCGATATTGATCATCGGCAGTTGCGCCAGGAAGTCCTCGATCCCGGTGCGGTCTGGAGTTGGGCACTCCAAAACAACCGCGAGGTCGAAACTGGTCTTGGGGGGTCGCTCGCCACTGTGTACCCGTTCACATCCAGGCAAGGTGGAGAGATTGGCGGGAACCGGATCACGCAACCAAACCGTTGACGCGATGTTCTGCGCCGTCAAGATCTGCTGCAAAGCCAACGAAGAACCCAAAGCGTCTCCGTCGGGGTTGCGATGGCTAGTGATCAAAACTTGCTGGGCGCCGAGCAAGCGGTGGGCTAGTTGTTCAGGGATCGGAACGCTCATGCTTCATCTCTTGCAACAGGTCTTCGATGTACTGACTGTGCTCAGCGCCGTGATCGGCGTGGAACACCAGAAGCGGGATTCGCTTCATCGATTTGAGCCGAGTGGCCAACCGTTTGCGAATAAAACCGGCGGCGTGTTGCAGCGCAGGCTCTAGCGTATCGGCTTCGACAGCACTCAAAACCGACACGAAAACCTCGGCGCGGCCGAGGTCAGCGCTGACGTGAACTCGACTGACACTGGCCAGACGGGCGCGAGGATCTGCGACTTCGGTGCGCAGAATCGCCGAGATCTCACTGCGCAACAAGTCTTCAACTCGAAGCTGTCTACGACTCATGGCGATCCCAGAGAATTGGGTCTTGGTGTATGGCTAGCACGGTCAAATCAGTGACACTTGGTAGTAGGGTTCTTGGTAGTAGGGTTTTTGGGTAGTAGGTGTTTTGCTGGTGTTGGTCTTGGCAGAAATTCGGCATTGAGGCGCGGCGACAGAGACTCCGCGAGCGCTTGTTAGGGTCAGAATAGTCTGCCCCACAGGCACCCTCATCGAACAGAACCAGCTGCCAGTCGAAGAACTAGAGCGTCGGAGCGATCTCTTCTTGGACGAAGGCTTCGATGATGTCACCAGGTTTGAAGTCTTGGTAGGACTCCAAGCGGATTCCACAGTCGAAGCCAGCTCTAACTTCCGAGGCGTCGTCTTTGAAGCGCCTCAAAGCACCGATTTTGCCCTCATGAATCACCACGTTGTCACGTAGCAGGCGAACCCCAGCCTTGCGGGTGATGGTTCCCTCGGTCACATGACAACCCGCCACCTGCCCGACTTTGGGTACCTTGAACAGTTCGCGGATCTCCGCCTGGCCGAGGAGTTTCTCCTGGAACGTCGGCGGCAAAATGCCGAGCATGGCGTTCTTGATTTCATCGGTCAGTTCGTAGATCACACGATGCTGGCGAATCTCGACTTCTTCTTGCTCTGCCAAGTCGCGGGCGTTTTTCTCAGGTCGGACATTGAAGCCGATGATGATCGCGTTGGAGGCCGACGCCAGGAGTACGTCATTGGTCGTGATCGCACCAATCCCAGAGCTGATGGTCTTCACCTGAACCTTGTCGGTTGAAAGTTTGGCGATGGTGTCGGCCAAGACTTCCGCTGAACCGCGTACGTCGGCTTTGATGATCACCGGCAGTTCCTGAACCACCCCGGCCTGCATACGGGCAAACAGTTGGTCCAGCGAGGTCTTGCCCTCACCCTCACCCAACTGGCGCTCGCGTTGCTCCTGCTGGCGGAATTCAACGATGCTGCGCGCCTGCGACTCATCGGTGACCACCTGGAAGGTATCTCCGGCCTCTGGCAAGCCGCTGAATCCAGTCACCTCAACCGGTGTTGCCGGTTCGGCATGCTTGATGCGTTTTCCTAGATCGTTGGTCATCGAACGCACTCGACCCCAAATGGCGCCGGCGACAAAGATGTCCGACGTGTTGAGCGTGCCTTCCTGCACTAAGACGGTTGCCACGTTGCCGCGCCCGGTTTCCTTACGCGCTTCGAGAACCACGCCTTGGGCCTGCTTGTCCGGGGTGGCCTTGAGCTCCAAGAGATCGGCCGTCAGCACCAAGATCTCCAGCAACTCGTCGATGCCTTCGCGTTTGACCGCCGACATCGGCACACAGACAATGTCGCCGCCCCAGTCCTCGACGACTAGCCCGTTCTCCGACAGCCCCTGCTTGAGGCGATCCGGATTGGCGTTGTTCTTGTCAATTTTGTTCATTGCCACGACGATCGGCACTCCGGCCGCCTGGGCGTGGTCGATGGCTTCTTTGGTCTGCGGCATTACGCCGTCGTCCGCGGCTACCACCAACACCACGATGTCGGTAGCCTGGGCGCCGCGAGCACGCATGCGGGTGAACGCTTCATGACCCGGGGTGTCGAGGAATACCAGTTTCTTGCCGTGGTACTCAATCTGATAGGCGCCAATGTGCTGGGTGATGCCGCCGTGCTCGCCTTCGACCACCTTGGAGGAACGAATACCGTCCAACAGTGTGGTCTTTCCGTGGTCGACATGACCCATGATGGTGATCACCGGAGCGCGGAGTACCAAATCAGCCTCGGTATCGCCTTCGCTTGCCTGTTCATCGCGCTGGACAGATTCCTCGAAGGTCAACTGTTCGTACTCGAGCTCCAGGCCATCCAGGATTTCCGCAGCGATTTCTACGTCCAAGGTTTGGTTGATGGTCATCATCAAACCTTGTCCGAACAAATGAGAGAGCAGATCCTTGGCTCGCACTCCGAGGTCTTCGGCGAGGTCGCGCACGGTCATCGCTTCGGATAGCGGTACCGGCGTTACCGGAGGGTTGACCGCCAGACTGGCGGAGGAGGACTGTTTCTTGCGCCGACGGGCTTTGGTCTCGACCACCTCGACCGGTTGAGTCGGTACTGGCGTGGCGGTGGTGACGCCGGGCTGCTGTGCTTCAACCGCAGTTTTCTCCTCGCTGACCGGGGCTGCAGGCGCAGGGGCGACTGGAGTAGCGGTTGGTGGTGGAGTTGCTGGCCGGGTCGAGGGGATGGTCTTGATCTGGGTGTTGGCTTTTTGCACGATAGCGGGCCGACGTCGTTGCGGACGTTGCGGCATCGTCGGCATCCGTCGTACCACCTTGGTCTTCGGGGGAGGAATGTGCTTGGAGGCCGCAGCGTCACGAAGGATGACGTCACGTGGTTGCTGAGAGACCTGCTTACCCGCGAGCAGTGCTTGCACCGCTTCCGAGTCGATGTGCGGATCTTTCTCGTTGACCAGGACCCCAATCCCTTTGAGTTTGAACAGCAGGTCCTGCTCAGAGAGGCCCATCGCCTGTGCTAGTTGTTTGACCGGAATCTTTCCCATTACGTCCTTCCGCTTTGCGGTATGGCTCTTTTGACTGCCTTACGCACGTCTGGCTACTCTTCCTCTTCTCCGCCCGCCGACTCTTCAAACGCACGGTTCAAAGCCGCCATAAAGTCTTGGTCCGCCATCGCCGGGGGAGCGGTGCTGCTGCCAACCCCCGGGAAGGAGACTGGTTCGGCACTTCCTTGCTCTTGCGCCCAAGCAACGATTTTCTCTGCCAGGGCTGGCCCGACGCCATCAATCGTTACCAAGTCTTCGGCGGAAGCACTGGCAAAGTCAGCCGCCGATGTGTAGTCGCCCTTTTCCAGGGCTTCGGCGGTTTTGGCGCCGACCCCAGGGATATCGGTAAGGCTGAACTCGGCAACGACCTCGTCCTTAGCTTCCTCTTCCGCCATGGCGGTCTGCAGCATCTTAGCGAGAGCGTCGGTGACCTCATCTTTGACATCGCTTTCGCTCTTAATGTCGATTCGCGCTCTCAGCAGTTCAGAAGCTAGCCGGACGTTTTGTCCGCGGCGACCGATGGCCAGAGAAAGCTGCTCGTCTTCCACGATCACATCGAGGTGAGGGCCATCCTCGTGATGGGTAACCGAGACCCGAGTAATCCTGGCCGGAGCCAGTGCCGCTTGGGCGAGAGTTACCAAGTCATCACTCCACTCGATGATGTCGATCTTTTCCCCTCTCAGTTCGCGAATGATCGCTTGCACTCGAGAACCCTTCATACCGACGCACGCGCCGACCGGATCGACATCCCGCTCGCGGCTGACAACTGCCACTTTGGCGCGTTCGCCTGGGGCGCGGACTGCCGCTTTGATCTGGACCGTGCCGTCGTAAATCTCGGGCACCTCCATCTCAAAGAACTTGGTGAGCAATCGCGGGTCGGTCCGCGAGAGCACCACTTGGGCTCCCTTGGGCTTGGTGTGAACGTCGACCAACACCGCGCGAATTCGCTCGCCTGGGTTGTAGCGTTCAAAACGAGACTGCTCAGAGCGGGGTACAGCGGCCTCGACGCGTCCCAGATCGACGATCACTTCGCCACGATCAAAGCGTTTCACGGTACCGGTGAGAACTTCTCCGATACGGTCGATGTACTCGTCATGAATCTTCTCGCGCTCGGCCTCACGGATGCGCTGAAACAGCACCTGCTTGGCGGATTGCGCGGCGATCCGTCCCAGTCCTTCGGTGGAAAGGGGAATCTCGATATTGACCCCGATCTCGGCATCTGGATCGTGCTCCTGAGCTTCTTCCAGAGTCCATTCGGCAAAGGGATCTTCAACCTCTTCAACCACTTGTCGGACGATGAACGCTTCAAATTCGCCGGTGTCCGGATCGAGAGTCGCGCGGACCGGCTCTTTGATGTGATGTTGTTTTTTGGCGGCTGACGCCATGGCGTCTTCCAGGGCCGAGACCCAGTGATCCAGGTCAATGTCTTTTTCAAACGCAACTTGACGCAATACTTCGCGAAAATTGATGCTCGGCGTTTGTGCGGTTGCCATCAGTCGTACTCCTACAGTTCGATTTCTAATCTAGCGTTGAGGACTGCGTCGACAGGAATTCTTAGCAGGTGGTCTTGCTCGTCGACCAAGCGCAGCGCCTCATCGCGCTGAGCATGGAAGTCCGACAAAACGCCGGTGTCAGTCCTTTTGCCTTCTTCGTTTTGCCATTGCACCTTGACTGTGCGTCCAGCAAAACGTTGGTAGTCTTTCGGTCCAAAGAGCGGTCGGTCGAGCCCAGGGGAGGTGACTTCCAATAGGTATTTACGGGTGCCAAATTCATGGACATCGAGAATCGGCGAAATTCGTCTCGAGACACGCTCGCAGTCGGAAACCGTGGTTTCCTCTGGGTTTTCGATCATCACCCGCAACAGGTTCCCCTGGTAATCTAGGTGAATCAGAACACAGCAGCAGTCTTCAACTGCGAGCTCCAGTTCTTGGCGTAAGTCGGATGGTAGACCGGGCATCTTTCGAGTCAAATATGTTTCTTGTTAACCTTCTCGTTGCGATTTCTAAAGTCAAAAAAAAGGGGTGGGCTCCCGCCCACTCCCCAGACCTCACCACGCACAACGGAGTATAAGGGGACGAAAGGCTGGATCGCAAGCAACTCGCTCGCTATCCCGCTAGCAATTTGCAGCTCTTTTAGTCAGCAGTCTGGCAGGCATGACGCTTGCTATCAGATATCGAAGGGATGCGCCCCGGTGCGCTTTGTGACGACCGGGCGGACCGACAGCGTTTTAACAGCGAGAGTAAGGACAAGATATTCATGCTAAACACTCAACCACAACATCGACCATTTGCGATCTTCTCTGGGCTTTTGGCATTCGTTTGCCTTGCCCTGATCTTCGGCGGTGGCTTCAGCACTTCTCAAGCCTCCGAAGTACGCACTCAAGATAGGGTTCAGGTTCCCCAAAGGATCACCACTCCGTTGGCCACTCCGGGCAGTTTCCCTGATTTCGCATCGTTGGCGGAGCAGGTCTCCCCAGCGGTGGTGCTGGTCACGGTCGCAAGTTGGTCCGACGAACAGCGACCCTCTCCCCAGGATTTCTTCAATGATCTTTTTGGTCGTCCTCGGGAACGGCAGCAGGAGGGACAGCCTGAGCGGCGACGGGATGGAGGCGGCTCTGGTTTCGTTGTCGATCCCAGCGGCTTGATCGTCACCAATAATCATGTGGTTGAAGGAGCGAACAAGATTGAGGTTTCGCTCGGTGACCGCACACACCAAGCAGAAGTGGTTGGCGTTGATCCGGAAACCGACTTGGCTTTGCTGCGGATTGACGCCGGCGATGATTTGCCAGTCTTGCCGATCGGGGATTCCGCCGGGGTTCGACCCGGTGAGTGGGTGATGGCGATCGGCAGCCCCGGTGGCTTGGAGAACTCGGTGACGGTTGGCGTGGTCAGCGCCAAAGGTCGTCGGGTACCGATCGGCGATTCTTCGTTCTCCAACTACATCCAGACTGATGCAGCGATCAATTTTGGTAACTCCGGAGGCCCCTTGGTCAACCTGCGTGGCGAGGTGATCGGCATCAACACTGCGGTCAACTACGGCTCAGAGAACATCGGCTTTGCGGTTCCAGCCAACACCCTGGCGCGAATTCTCCCGCAGCTGCGCGACGAGGGCAGGGTGCGGCGCGGTTACCTGGGTATCCAGATTCGAGAAATGGACTACCGGGCTGCCGAAGCGTACGGGCTCGAACCGGGATCAGGCATTCTGGTGAGTGAGGTCAACAGCGGGACTCCAGCTGACCAGGCTGGATTGCTGGTTGGTGATGTCCTGTTAGAGGTCGACGGTCGCAAGCTGGGTGAGACTCGAGAGCTAATCGACTATGTCTCCGATTTGGGGCCTGACGTGAAGGTGTCGCTGCGCGGAGTACGCGGCGGCGAGGATTTCGAGACCACGGTTCAGCTTGCTGAGCGAGAAGCGATCAATGCTCAACAAGCCGTGGGAGAAGTTGAGCCCAGCGGTTTGTCCTGGATGGGACTCCGCTATCAGGACATGGATGCTGCGATGAGCCGAGCTCACGGTTTGCCGGATGATTTGCGAGGTGTACTGATTGTGGACGTCGCGCCAGACAGCCCGTTCTACGATGATGGGGTGCGCACGACTCCAGGCTTGGTGCAGGTGATCACCAGTGTCAACGGTGAATCAATCGGTTCGGTCTCCGAGTTTGAGCGGGCAATCAATGCAACCTCTTCGGGCAACCGAGTTAGGGTCTACGTGCGTCGTTTCCAACAAGGGGGCCAGGAGTGGCCACCGTTGTTTGCCTTTCCTAAGGTGCCCTAGGTCGGCATTTTCAGATCTCAGATCTCAGAACACCCGGTCGCGTATTGGTCTAGAGCCATTTCAGTCGGCGCTCTTGGCGACACAAGGACGCAGTCCATGGGTCGTCCGTGCGCTGGTGGAGTCCGTGCATCTTTCGGCGTTTTCCCCCGCCCAGTGGAACTCGTCGTAGACTCGGCAAGATGAGCAAGAACAGACAACTAGCAACGGTTTTGATCGTTGACGACGAAGACGGGATCCGCAGCAGTCTGCGGATGATTCTGGAACACGAGGGCTACGAGGTCCGAGAGGCCGCCGGTGGCCACGAGGCGCTGGTCAAGATTAAGAAGCAGCCGCCGGATGCAGTTTTTCTCGACATCAAGATGCCGGATATCGATGGCATGGAAGTGCTGCAGCGGATTCACGAAGCTGGCGAGTCCTTGCCGGTGATGATGATTACCGGACACGGAGACGTCTCCACCGCGGTCGAAGCCACCCGCAGAGGTGCTTTCGATTTTCTCGAGAAACCTTTGGAGCGCGAGCGAGTCTTGTTGAGCTTGCGCAATGCGGTCGAAAACCGGCGCTTGAATCAAGAGGTCCGGCGGGGTCCTGGAGGCGCGGATCCGATGATCGGTAGCTCCGGTCCGATGCAGGAACTGCGCAAATTGATCGAGCGAGCGGCGCCCACCGAAGCCACGGTCTTGATTACCGGAGAGAGCGGCACTGGAAAGGAATTAGTGGCAGCGGAGATTCATGCCCTGAGTAAGCGCCGCGCCCGCCCGATGGTGCAGGTGAACTGCGCGGCGATTCCCGAGGAGTTGATCGAGTCGGAACTGTTTGGTCATGAAAAGGGCAGCTTTACCGGTGCCATTCGCAAGCAAGTGGGGAAGTTTGTGGCGGCGGATCGCGGCACCATTTTTCTCGATGAAGTGGGCGATATGTCGGCTCGCACCCAGGCCAAGGTGCTGCGAGTCCTGCAGAGCGGGGAACTGGAGCGGATCGGCACCGAACAGGTGGTTCGGGTTAACGTTCGGGTGATCGCCGCCACCAACAAGGATCTTGAAAAGGAAATCGAGACCGGCGGATTTCGAGAGGATCTGTTTTACCGACTGAACGTGGTGCCAGCGTCAACTCCGCCATTGCGCGAGCGGGGCAGCGACATCGCCGAACTCGCTGACTACTTCCTTCGTCTGTTTGCCGATCGCTATGGGGCGGCTAAGACCGGATTCTCGCCCGACGCACTAAACGCGCTCACCGCGATGCCCTGGCCGGGCAACGTTCGTGAACTCAAGAACTTGGTTGAGCGACTGGTGATCCTCTCACCTGGCGAGGTGATTCAGGCCCAGGATCTGTCGATCGCAGGCTCGTCGCACAGTGGCGACGCGCAGCTCGGTGGGCTCTATTCCGTTGCCACCCTCAAAGAGTTCCGCGAACTTTCGGAAGAGGCTTACCTACGGCAAAAACTGACCGAGCACGACTGGAATGTAACCCAGACTGCCAAAGCGATCTCGACCCCTCGATCCAACCTATATAAGAAGATGCAGCAGTACGGGATCGATCGCGACACAGGGTAGTTCTGCATCCCATAAGAGGTATTTGCGCTCATCATTTGAGCGGTTGGATCGGTCGCACGGTCTGTTACGATCTGTCTTCGCAGCGATTGATTTCTGACCGTTCGTCAGGGCGCTGTGTTTGACCACGGAAGGCCTATGAACATCAAACTCAACGAAGAGCAAAAGCTGCTACAAGAGAGCGTCCGAGAATTTGCCGAAGCGGTGGTGCGTCCACGCGCCCGAGAGATCGACGAATCCGGTATTTTTCCTCGCGATTTCTTTGACCAAGCTGCCGAGATGGGGCTGGCCGGTGTGGCCATTCCGGAACAGTACGGTGGGTCGGGAATGGAGAGCATTTCCTATTGCCTAGTAATCGAAGAGATCAGTCGGATTTGTGCCACCAGCGGGGTGATTCTTTCGGTCAACAATTCGTTGGTCTGTGATCCGATCCACAAGTTCGGCACCGAAGAGCAGAAAAAGGAACTTCTGGCTCCTTTGGCGGCGGGCCAAAAACTCGGTTGTTTTGCCCTTACGGAGCCCGGCGCGGGAAGCGACGCTGCAGCACTCAGAAGTACCGCGGTACGCGACGGCGACGACTACATCTTGAACGGCAATAAGGTATTCATCACTAACGGTACCCACGCCGATGAGGCGATCGTCTTTGCCTCGGTGGACTTGGAGGCGGGGCATCGCGGAATTACTGCGTTCGTGGTGGATTGCGGCACCGAGGGGTTTTCCCGTGGGGTTCATGAGTACAAGCTTGGGGTCAACGCTTCTGGCACCACCGAATTGGCGTTTACCGACATGCGGGTTCCGGCGTCTCGCCGACTGGGTGGCGAGGGCGATGGTTTCAAGGTGGCGATGTCTACCCTAGATGGCGGACGGGTCGGAATCGCAGCCCAGGCGGTAGGAATCGCCCAGGGTGCCTTCGAGGAGGCGATCACCTACGCTGGGGAACGGGAGCAATTCGGTCGTGCAATTGCCAGTTTTCAGGCGATCCAGTTCTATCTGGCTGACATGTCTACCGAGATTGACGCTGGACGTATCCTGACCTGGAAGGCTGCTTGGACCAAAGACAACCGCAAGCGTTACACCCTGGAAGCGGCACAGGCCAAGTTGTTCACTGCCGAGATGGCACAGCGGGTGACCAGCCGTGCTCTGCAGATTCACGGCGGCTACGGCTACACTCGGGAGTACAACGTCGAACGCTATTTTCGTGATGCCCGGATCACTGAGATCTACGAAGGGACCAGTGAGGTGCAAAAGATGGTGATCGCCGACTGGGTGTTGAATCGCTCGTGAATACGGGTCCTTCCTTTACCCTGGATTCCGAACAGAAGCTACTGCGCGAAGAGCTTCGCCGATTCGCAGACCAACGCATTATCCCGGACGAAGCAGAACGCGACCGAGAGCGTCGTTTCGCGACCAAGGTGGTGTCAGAGTTGGGCGAGCTGGGGCTCTTGGCGATGCTGGTGGATGAGAAGCGTGGCGGTGCCGGATTCGATCCGGTGTCCTACGTGATTGCGGTGGAAGAGATCGCCAGGGCATCGGCATCGATTGCGGTGACCATGAGCGTCACCAACTCGGTGTTTTGCTGGCCGATTCAAAACTTTGGTAGCGACCAGCAGTGCGATGAGTTCTTAACTCCGGTGGCTAGCGAAGGAAAACTCGGCGGATTTGGCTTAACCGAACCGTCTTCCGGCAGTGATGCCGCCTCATTGCGTACCCAGGCACGTCGAGACGGCGACGATTGGATTCTGAACGGCGAGAAGGCATGGATAACCAACGCTGGTATTGCTCACGCCTATGTGGTGCTGGCCAAGACCGATCCCGAAGCGAAACATCGGGGAATCACTGCTTTCATCGTGCCGGCTGATGCCCCCGGACTCTCTGTGGCTGACAGCGAGCACAAGATGGGGCTTCGTTCCTCGGTCACCGCGTCATTGCGGTTCGACGGCTGTCGGATTCCCGCTCATTATCGGTTGGGCGAGGAAGGTGCGGGGTTCAAGATTGCTTTGGCGACGCTCGACCATTCGCGGTTGGGGATCGCGGCACAGTCAGTGGGGATTCACCAGAGGGCACTTGAGCTGTCGGTGGCTTACGCTCAAGATCGTATTCAGTTTGGAGTTCCCTTGGCTAGACACCAAGAGATCCAGTTCAAGATCGCAACCATGGCCACTGATTTGGCCGCCAGTCGACAGTTGACCCGGGCTGCGGCGTCCAGAGAAGCCGGCCGCGACGCTGGGCGCTGGGCTGCCCAAGCCAAACTTCTCGCTTCGGAAAAGGCCAACAAAGCTTGCTACGAGGCTTTACAAATCTACGGCGGCAATGGCTTTTCCGATGAATACGAGATTTCTCGCCTCTACCGGGATGTTCGGGTAACGACGATTTATGAAGGAACCAGCGAAATGCAACGCTTGGTGATCGCCCGTTCCTTGCTGAGCTAGAGTTGTTGGACGAACCAGCCTGGACTCCTGCTCCGGAGTCCTCGCGTGGGTTAGTCGATACGGAGAGTTTGCAGATGTACAGAATACTGATAGCCGATGACAGCAAGCCAATCCGACGGGTTGTGGAACTCTCTCTTGAGCGAGATGACGTTGAGTTGGAGTCCGCCGCAGATGGTCAAACCGCTCTGGAAATTGTCGATGCCGGTTTTTTCCCGCACCTTGCGGTGGTCGACGTCCACATGCCGCGCATGGATGGCCTGGAACTGTGCCGCGAACTGAAAGCTCGGACCCCAAATATTGCTGTCCTGCTCTTAGTTGGCACTTTCGAGCCTTTTGAGGAACAGGAGGGGCGAAATGTGGGCGCTTCGGGGCACCTGCTCAAGCCTTTTTCTGCCGATGAGTTGCGTGACGTGGTGCATTCGATGCTTCCGGGTGACTCTGGGTTGGTTTCTGAGGCGGAAACGATCGTCACTTCAGATGCGGACCTTGAGGACAGTAGCGCTGATGACGAGGGCACTTCCGGGGGGGACACTACCGAGACGGGCCCTGCTGAAGTGGGCGCTGCTCAAGAAGGTGCGGCTGAAGAAGGCACGACGGAAGAAAACACTGCTGAGGGCCTAGCCTCACCGAGTGGCGAGGAGCCATTTGTCGATGACAGAGCTGCCGATGAGGAAGCACACCAGGGCGAAGAAGATGGTGACGAGTTCCTAACACCGCTCGGCTCCTCACTGACCATCTTGCCAGAGGAGAGCGCGGATTCGACCGTAATCCCCTCGATTCTGACCGGGGACTTGGGCAGCGAATCCGATGGCATTGACCTAGACGGCACTGACATAGATGGCACCGCCCAAGACGCCAGTGCCCAAGACGCCACTGCCCTAGAGACCACTGAGATAGAAGACAGTGCTTCCATCGACCAGGAGAAAGGGGCTCCCGAACAAGGCGGCGCAGCGGCGGGTCTGACTGTCGATTGGGGCAGCACTGCACTGGAAGAGACAGATGCGGTCGTCGAGCCGGAGGAGCCCGACTCGATAGAAGCCGAAGCACTGGCCGAGGAACCCGTTAAGGATACGGTGATCTTGTCCGACGGGGTGGAAGACTCAGAACAGGACGATTTCGAGGAATTCTCCGCCGATTCGGATCAGCAGTCAGAATCCGACAGGGCTTCCGAAGATGCATCCGAAGAAGAGACAGACGAAGCGCGCCAGCCGGAGCCAGCAACCGAGATAGATCTAGGAGACGGGGCGCCGGCCATTTCTCTGAGTGCCGAACAACTCGACGCGTTGGCGTTACGGGTTGCCGGACATCTCGGCGAGAGCCTGTTCAGGGATGGTGCAGATGAGTTGTTTGTGCGCGTTGCCACCGAGCGGGTCGAGGCCAGGATCGACCGACTCGAGCAGGAATTAGCCAATGAGGAAGCCACCGACGATTTGAATGCAGATACCGCTAATCCAGGCCGTGGCAACTCAGACCGTGACTTGCCAAAAACGGAAGACTTGCTCGGAGAGTCCGAGCCGAACGATTTGAACCCCTAGAGACTCCTATGCAGAAGACTTTCGACCCCGCCGGCTACGAATCCAAGTGGCAGGAAACTTGGAGTGCTCGCGGCTATTTTGAGGCCCAATCCCCGAGCGACCGCGAGACCTACTGCATCATGATCCCGCCGCCCAATGTCACCGGGCGATTGCATATGGGGCACGCGCTGCAGAGCACCTTGCAAGACCTGTTGGTGCGCTGGCAGCGGATGTTGGGCAAGGAGGCATTATGGCTGCCTGGAACCGACCACGCCGGAATCGCCACCCAGTTGATGGTCGAACGGGCTCTGGCCAAAGAAGGGACCACTCGAACAGAGCTCGGTCGCGAGGCCTTTCTGGAAAGGGTCTGGCAGTGGAAAGAGGAATATCAGGGCAATATCCGCAGCCAATTGGAACGGCTGGGTGCCAGTTGTGACTGGAGTCGTGAGCGTTTTACCCTTGATGAAGGACTTTCTCGGGCGGTGCGGGAAGCGTTTGTCCGTTGCTATGAAAAAGGCCTAATTCGCAAGGATCGCTACATGGTGAACTGGTCGCCCGACCTGGGGACCGCGATCTCGGACCTGGAAGTGGAGATGAAGACGGTTGAGGGTCATCTCTACCACTTGTCGTATCCGGTTCTGGGCAGCGAAGAGCGGATCGTGGTTGCCACCACCCGCCCCGAGACCATGGTCGGCGATACCGCGGTGGCACGCCATCCTGACGATGCCCGTTACCAGCATCTAGCCGGGCAGAAGGTCGTTTTACCTTTGATCGGGCGAGAACTACCGATCGTCGCCGACGAAATGGTCGACCCGGAGTTCGGCAGCGGATTGGTCAAGATCACGCCGTTCTCCGATCTCAACGACTTCGAGTTGGCCCAGCGTCACCACATTGACGGCGTCAAGGTAATCGACGAGAACGGTCGCATGACCGCCGAAGCTGGGGACCAGTTGGCTGGTTTGGATCGCTTTGCCGCGCGGGAAAAGGTGCTGGAGCTGTTGAGTAGCGAAGGTGTGGTAGTCAAAACAGAGGACTATTCACACAACGTTGGTCACTGCCAGCGCAGCGGCACACCAGTTGAGCCGATGGTCTCGGAACAATGGTTCATGGACGTTTCCGACATGGCGCGTCGTTCGCTGGAAGCGGAAAAAGGCGGAGACCTGCGACTGGTTCCTGACACTTGGGGTAGTACTTGGGAGCACTGGCTGGACAACATTCGACCATGGTGTATTTCCCGGCAGCTGTGGTGGGGACATCAGATCCCCGCTTGGTATACCGAAGACGGTGAGTTGGTGGTTGCGCGCAGTCTGGAAGAAGCGCAGCAGATCGCTGGGACAGAAGCCTTGGTGCAGGATCCTGATGTCTTAGACACCTGGTTCTCGTCGGCACTGTGGCCGATGTCGACTCTCGGCTGGCCCGATCAGAGCCCGGATTATAAGACTTTCTATCCGACCCAGGTGTTGGTGACCGGTTTTGACATTCTCTTCTTTTGGGTAGCGCGGATGGTGATGTTTGGCTTGGAGTTCACCGATCAATTGCCGTTTGCCGACGTTCACCTGACCGGTTTGGTGCGTGATGCTGACGGTCAGAAAATGTCCAAGACCAAAGGAAATACCGTGGATCCCTTGGGTCTTGTTGATGAGTTTGGCGCCGACGCATTGCGCTTCACGCTAGCCATTCTAGACAGCCCTGGACGAGACATTCCGTTGGATCGGGAACGAATGGCGGGCTACCGAGCCTTTGGCAACAAGATTTGGAACGCCACTCGATTTGCCTTGTCCAAAGTGGAATCGGCGGACTATCAGATTGATCTTTCGACTCTGGAGGCCCCAGAGCGTTGGATTCTGTCGCGCAGCTCTCAGGTCGCGGCAACCGTCAATGAGCGGCTGACCGCCTATCGCTTTGATGAGGCGTGCCGGGAGTTGTATTCGTTTTTCTGGGGGGAACTATGCGATTGGTACATTGAGATGGCCAAGCCAGCATTGCACGGGGACCGGGATCGCCCTCAGGTCGGTGACGTCTTGATGGTGGTGTTGGATCGTTCGCTTCGCTTACTTCATCCGGTCATGCCCCATCTGACGGAAGAGTTGTGGCAGCGCTTGCCGGGGATTCACGCGGAGCACGGAGAGACCATCGTCAGGGCATCTTTTCCGGATTCTGTGCCTGGGTGGAACGATCCTGAGTTGGAAGCGGAAATGAGTGCCCTGATCCAACTGACCACTCGGGTCCGAGCGATGCGGGCTGAGGCCAGCGTCGCCCCAGGGGAGACCGTAAAGCTCCGTCTCAGCAGTGACAACGTAGTGCGCCTCGACTTCTTGAAAGTCCAGAGTCCGCTAGTGGAGCGAGCAGCGTGGGCAGAGATCGAGTTTTCCGAAGCGTCCGGGGGCGATCTGCAGGATCGGGTCGCCGGGGTTGAAATGGCGCTGTTTCTGCCTGAGCGCAAGTTGGGCGCCACCGAATTGGCGGCGATGGCCAAGGAACGCGACAAGCTGGCAGGACAAATTACCGCCACCGAGAAACAACTTGAAGACACGAATTTTCTCTCCAAGGCACCGGAGCAAGTGGTTGAAAAGCGCCGCTTGCGTCTGGAGGAAATGAAAAAACGCCTGGAGACCATCGAGCGCAGTCTCGCCGAGTCCCAATGACGCCGACGGTGCCGACCGATCTAAATACACAGACCGCAAAGGAACTGGCATCCCAGTTGGCGGATTCGATGCCCGCTCGGCTGAATCTGGTGGTGGTCGACGCAATCGACTCCACCAACCGTTGGGCGAGAGCGATTCAGCAGCGAGTCGAAAAAAAAGCGACCCTTCCGCCGACCGTGATCGTCGCCCTGCACCAGACGCGAGGCTCCGGGCGCAATGGCCGCCGGTGGTCAAGTGGGCGTGGAATGGGGGTTTGGGCGTCTTGGCTAGGCAGCCTTCCTAGCGATCGGCTACCGAGTTTGCCGCTCCGCGTCGGGGTAGCGCTGTGCACCGTGATGGAACGCATGGGGGTTGTCGGTGTGGGGCTGAAGTGGCCGAACGATGTGGTGTATCGTCAGCGCAAACTGGCCGGCATCTTGTGCCGCTCCTCGTTACGAAACGAAGCGGGCCTGGCGATCTGTGGCTTCGGCTTGAATTTCAAACGTCCCGAAGGCGAATACGCCTCAATCGCGGTTGGCCTGGAGGAGTTGCTGGACCCGGTGGATCCGGTGTCGGTGATCGCGGACTGCCTGGCTGAGGTGGATCGTTTCTTGCGCGGAGAGGACTTGGACAGTGACTGGCAGAGTCAGCGCGATCGATATAGCGTTCATCGGGTCGGCGACCGAATTCTCTGGCACGACGGGGATCGCGTGGTCACAGGCCGTTTTGCCGGTTATAACCACCACGGTCACTTGCGTTTACTGGAATCCGGAGAAGAACGCACCTATGCGGTTGGAGAAATTGATTGAGTAAGCAACAAATTATTATCGCCGTCGACGTTGGCAATACCGAGACCCTTTTCGGAGTCTTTGTCGGTGCGGAATTGGTCGACAGCTTCCGTTTGTCTACTGATCCGACTAGGACCACGGATGAGTTGATTGCCTTGGTGGGGCAATTGGCCTATCGAAACGGGCAGATCGAACACGGTGCGACCCCCGACGGGGTGATCATTGGTTCGGTAGTACCGACCATGCACGAACAGCTCACCGCGATGTCGCAGAAGATGTTTGGTTGCGTACCTCTGTTTGTCGAGCCGGGGATCAAAACAGGAATTCCAATTCGCAATCTCAATCCCGCCGAGGTTGGGGCTGACCGAATTGTCAACGCAGTTGCCGCAGTGGAGAAATATGGTGCTCCGGTGGTGGTGGTGGACTTTGGCACTGCAACGACCTTTGACGTGGTCAACGGGCGGGGAGAGTACATCGGTGGGTTGATTCTTCCCGGTGTTGGAATTTCCGCTGAAGCACTGTTTAGTTCAGCGTCGCGGCTCTATCGGGTGGATATCCGACGTCCAGAACGCCTGATCGGCCGCACCACCGTGGGGGCGATGCAATCGGGGATCTACTACGGGGCGATCGGTCAGGTTGACGGCATTCTTGGACGGTTGTTGGATCAACTGGCG
Organism: Candidatus Multivoradales bacterium; assembly: GCA_965248055.1. Lineage (GTDB taxonomy): Bacteria > Acidobacteriota > Thermoanaerobaculia > Multivoradales > JAHEKO01 > CBDCXF01. Next base: position 161,850 of record CBDFIJ010000004.1, on the reverse strand, counting down.
GAAAAGCCCACATTTGTCGCTACCGGCGGACTGGCTTCGTTGATCGCCCCGGATTCTGCTTATCTTGACGAGGTCAATCCACAACTGACCTTAGATGGTCTGTTCATTCTCTATCACCGCAATTTGGGATAGCCAGAGTTCTGGAATTGAGGTCTACTGCTTTTGGCCGCCAGCTATTTTGTTGCCATCCAAGACGAGTTCACTCTACTGAGGGGAACCCCTTTCTTGCTTGCGTCCACCGATTTCACCATCAGTGAATCTTGGCATCAAGGCGGAATTCCGTTGGCAGTGGTGCTGGAAGCCATGGCCACGGTCTTGGAGGGCCGAGAACCAGACGCACAGCCGGTCCGGGGCCTAAAGATTGTCGATCGGGCGGTGTGGAAAGCATGGCAACTTTTGGGCGGCAGCAGTGAGCCCCCAGTACAACAGGCCGAGCGCATCCCTGAACTAGCTGCGGCGGTTCGCAAGGCTCGAGTGGCCAACACCGACACGATTGTCCGGCGACTGGAGCAGTTAGCGACCTTGGAAAGCGCTGATGAGGTTGCCCAGCTTGAGGATCAGTTGCGCCAGTTGGACGCCAGGCTGCTGGTCGCGGGTGGGGAAGAGCTGGGTGCTTCGTGGCTTAGCAACCAACGTCGCCGCGCGGAGCGGGTGTTGGCACCGATGCGGTCGCGGATTTCTTCACAACAGTGGGACTCTGCCCGTGACAACTGGGTGAATGAGTCAATTCGTGAAAGCCTGCTGCTGCCCAGACTCAGTCTTTTCTGATCATTGACATGCACCGGGCGGTTGCAACAGCTTCTGGCCTTTTAGACGTCTGAGCCTCTAAGCATCTGGCCCTCTGATCCGTTAGTCGATCAAGACCACTCTCACCGCGGCTAAGACAAGTGCAGGTACCCTGCCCTGCACTCCGTCTCTGTTGCCGTGACCCGCAAGGCTGCGCATGGGAAAACAAGCGGCTTCTGGTTGCTGCCGTACTTTGCGATGCAGCGCTCGCTGTTCTCGTTGGGCTTGATTGCTGGAGTCCTCTCGGCGCCGTTGACATCCCAAAGCGTGGTGGTCGGTGGACTGTCGCTTGGCGTGGCTACGGTTGTGCGTTCCCACTTGGGCAAGTTTGTCGGCGGTCTGGGACTGGGAGGGTTGTTGGTCGGCGCCAGGGGTGGAGGCAAGACGGACTCGCGATCACTTCCGCCCCTGGCATTGGAGCGACCGGTGACCGTGCGCGGCGTGTTGCATTCACCCACAGGCTTGGATCGCTGGAGTCGGTACCAGTACCGCCTAGACCTACTCGCCATTCGGCAGGGGAGCGGGGTATGGCCGATGCAGCGAGAAGCGAGCGTCGATGCGGATGAGTTACTGCAACTCGGGTCAGTACGGATCAAAGGGTATTTGGTTGAGAGAGACGGAGAGCTTTCGATGCAGGTAAAAGACCAGCGCCTGTTGACCTTGGAGCAGTCCAACTTGAACTCTTGGTTGGGGATCCGCCAGCAGGTGCAAGAGTGGGCGCATCGACGATTGACGCAGTTGATTACGCCGCGAACCGAGCGAGAGCTCTTGCGATCTCTGGTCTTGGGGCGAAGCGACGCCCTAGATCCGGCGGTCAAGGACAGCTTTCGACGACTCGGGCTGGGCCACTTGTTTGCCGTCTCAGGGTTGCACCTAGGGATCCTCGCCTTCCTGGCTTGGGCTGTGCTTTCCGTTCTGTCGCCGGGGCTGCAACGTCTTGGGACGGTGACCGTGATTCTGGGATATTCACTGCTTCTGGACGGGCAGGGCTCTGTGTCTCGGGCAGTCACAGTGCTGATCCTGTGGCACGCGGCGATCGGGATAGGGCGAAAATTGCAGCCCGGTTCAGCACTTGCGACTTGTGTAGCCCTGCTGTTGGCGGTCGATCCGGCGTGGCGCTCCGATGTCGGATTGCAATTGAGCGTGCTGGCGATATCAGGCATTTTGATTCTCGGGGTCCCGATCGCCCAAGCACTCCCGGGCGGCTGGGTGGGCAAGACGGGCGCGGTACTGGTTATCGGAGCCTCTGCCCAGGCGGCGACCTTGGCTCGGGCAACAAGTCTGTTCCATTGGCTGGCGCCGGGGGCGCCGGTGTTCAGTGCCTTGGCTCTCCCCTGGGTGGCATCCGTTCTAGCGCTGGGATTGTTGACGCTCGCGACACCAACCTGGATTGCCCGCTGGCTCGCTATCCCGCTGACGTCACTACTCGAGATGGGGACCGCATTGCGACACCTCGCACCCAGCACGTTTCAAGGTTGGCCGATCACCACCACCAGTGCGATGCTCTATTCCCTCGGGTTGGTATTGTTCTTGATCGGGATCCGTTGGCGAGCGGGTGTCGCCAGCGTGTCGCACGACCGAGCCTTGATGATCTGCGGTGCGAGCTTGCTGCTTTGGGTGTTGATCCCCAGGGATGGTGCAAGAGTGGAGTTGGTGTTGCTCGATGTTGGGCAAGGCGACGGCCTGCTTTTGCGCATGGGGGAGCGATCGATGCTGATCGATGGCGGCAGCAGTCTCCAAGGTCTCAAGACGCACTTGGCCGAGCGAAGGATTAGACGCCTGGATACCTTGCTCATCTCCCATCCCGACTATGACCACTGTGACGCCGCACGATCGCTTGTGAGATGGGTTCCAGTGCATCAGGTCTGGACCTCTGCTGGTTGGGATGAGGAGTGTTACTGGGATCTTTTAAGCTCACCGGGACCCCGCTTGGTGCCGCTGTGGGCTGGCCGGGACATGCTCTGGGGCGAGCTCAATTTTCGCGTGCTTTCTCCCGTCGCAGCAGGCGTCAGGCTCGACAATGACGACTCGGCGGTTATTCACCTGAAGCGGAGTCCGTGGGGTTCGATCCTACTGACCGGTGACCTGGAGCTGCGTGGCGAACGAAAGCTGATGCGTCGATTCCCGTGCAGCGAGTTGGCTGCCGAGGTATTGAAAGTCGCTCACCACGGCAGTCGGACCTCGACCAGCAGGCGAATACTGGATTGCGTGGCGCCCTCGACAGCGTTGATCTCTGCTGGAAAGGACAATCCGTTTGGCCACCCATCCCCAGAAGTGTTGCTGCGCTTGGACAACGCTGGAGTGCAAATCTGGCGCACCGACCAAGAGGGCAGTGTGGTTGTGCCATTGGGTTCGCCTAAGGTCGCCGGATCGCTCTAAGATGAAGTGGTGAAGGGTATCCTGGTACTGGTCGGTGCGACCGCCTCCGGAAAAACGGATTTTGCACTTCGGTTAGCCAAAGAACTGCCGATCGAGGTGGTCAACGCGGATGCGTTGCAGGTCTACCGAGAGCTGGAAGTGGGTACCGCCAAGCCATCTGCCGCGGCCCGGCGTCAGGTGCCACATCATCTGATCAATATCTTGGACCCCGATCAGCCGTTTTCTGCGGGAGACTTTGCCCGAAGGGCGCGTATCGTGATCTCAGAGATTCAGGATAGAGGTCGCGTTCCAGTGATCGTCGGTGGTTCTGGTTTCTACCTGCGGGCTCTGATTGACGGTTTGGCGCCGATTCCGAGCGTCAGTGCAAAGATTCAGCAACAAATTCGGGGCCAGTTGCAAGAGTTTGGGCTCGAAGAACTGCAGCAACGCCTGGCAGCGGTGGACCCCGAATGGGCAGCGGGGTTGGAACCAGGAGATCGTCAGCGAGTGGTGCGCGGGCTGGAGGTTCATCAGGCGACCGGAATACCTCTCAGCGAATGGCAACAACAGGCTCCCGAGGAGCCTCCGCTTAGCGAAGTGTGTTGGATAGGATTGACCCTAGATAGAAAGCTCTTGTACGATCGGATCACGGCTCGGACTAGCCATATGCTCAAGGCGGGTTGGCTTGAAGAGGTCCGAGAACTAAAAGAAAAGTACGGCTCTGAGGTGGCCGCGTTTCAAGCGATTGGCTATCGAACTTTGGTGGCGGTGCTCGATGATCGCTTAGCCGAGGGCGAAGCGGCAGAACTAATTTCGAGAGAGACGCGACGCTACGCAAAAAGGCAACTCACCTGGTTTCGGTGCGATTCGAGAATTGATTGGATTGGGTCTCACGACACGGATACCGTGGTGAAGACCATTCAGGAGGCAAATGTCCAAAACTAGTATCAATATCCAAGACGGATTTCTATTTCAAAACCTCAAAGCTCGCCAGCCAGTGCGGGTCGAACTGATGACAGGGAAGGTTTTTGAAGGTCCGTTGCTCCGTTTTGATCGTTTTGCTTTGGTGGTGCTTGAGGGGGGATCAGAAATACTGATTTATAAGCACGCCGTGGCGACGATCTCCACGCTGTAAACATTGCGTTCTGGCAAGACTCCGTTGAGGGGCGGAGTGCGCTCCCTCGCCGTGGTGACGGTGATCGCCGCGCTAGGGATTGGCTGCGCTACGACCACCACACCAACCGGTCAGACGAGGGTCACATACCGGCCTTTGAGCGCCGATTTGCGGTCTTACCTACTGGACCCGGTGGGTAGCGAAGAGGTGCCGGGTTCGACTACCACGAGGTGGGCCAAAGAAATCTATTCGCGGGTGATCCAAGGGGACTTGGAGGGTGCTACGTCTACGTTGGGCGCCCCAGGATCCCTAGCGGGTGACGATTTGATTGACTTACTCACCGCGCAGATCGCCTTTGCCGACAGCCGTTTTGCGGATGCTCGGTCTGCTTTGGGACGAGAACCCAACAGCGATGCCGGTCTGCTGCTTTCTGGTCGGTTGTACGAGTTGAATCAAGATCCTGCAGAGGCGCTTCGCAACTACTGGACGATCCGCGAACGGTCCAACGTTGCCGCCGGTCGTGTTGAGGGGTTGCTCCCTGCTGCAGTGGAGGTGGTCGATCAAGACTTCCTGCAAGCCCTAGAGGGCGCTCGCCTAGGTCGCGCCCAACGGCTGTTGTCCGTTCTTAGTGCCTGGGTACCAGAGCGCGAATTAACCCTACGCTCAGGGTTGCTCCTAACCCGGGCGGTTAAGGACCTCGATGGCGAACTCAGCGCATGGCGTCGTTTGTATCTGGGTGAGTTTCTGAACGCTGAGGAATTAATTTCTCTGACCGAATTGGAAATTGCCCGGGGAAGTGCCGATCGAGCCGTGGAGATCGCCCGAGGGCTAGCCGCTGATCCGGCTGGAGATCCTTTGCACGACGAATTGCTGGCGCGCGCCGAGTTCAACTGGCGTGCTCGACTGTTGCCAGCACAGGCCAGGGCGGTTCTATCGACCGCGTCCATGACACGAGCTGATTTTTCGCTGGCGCTTTATTGGTTCTTCCCCCAGGTGCGCTATGCCCGCTCACAACAGGTGCGCATCGCCACCGATATTTTGGAACATCCCAATCGGGAAGAAATTGCTCAAGTAGTCAATGCAGGCCTGCTGCACGTCGACCGCGCCGGTCATCGGTTTTACCCGGACCTTCCGATGTCTCGCCAGGAAGCGATCGATGTGGTTCTGCGACTGATGCGTACCGAGCGAGCGACTTGCTTGGAGCCAACGACAGCCGATGCGTGCAGCGCCGCGGTCGCCTGTGGGGTGTTGGAACCTTCTGAATGTTCGCTGGGGTCGACACTGAGTGGTGGCGAGTTCGCCAACTGGGCGCGTCGGGCACAGGAGAGCTTGACTCGCCGCTGATCCGGCATACCATTGGGTGGATTCGCCTATGTCCTTCGCTCATCTCCACCTGCATACCCAGTACAGCCTGTTAGACGGCGCCAATCGGCTCGATGAGTTGATGGATGCCGCCAGCGCCGCGAAGATGCCGGCGGTGGCGATCACCGACCATGGCAACTTGTTTGGGGCGATCGAGTTTTACAACGCCGCGCGCAAGCGGGGAGTGAAGCCCATTATTGGCATTGAAGCGTACGTCGCTAAGGGCTCCCATACCGACCGCAATCCGGCCCGTTCGGGACGCAACCATTTGGTGCTCCTGGCACAGAACGAAGCGGGATATCGCAATCTTCTCAAGCTCACTTCGCGTTCCTTCTTGGAAGGCTTCTATTACAAGCCCAGGATCGACCACCAACTCCTGCGCGACCATGCAGAAGGGCTGATTGGGCTATCGGCGTGTCTGGCGGGAGAGGTTGCTGAAGCCGTGCAGGCGGGAGACATTGACGGAGCGGAAGAGACTGCTTGCAATTATCGGGAGATCTTGGGCGAAGGAAACTTCTTCCTGGAGTTGCAAGACCACGGCATTCCTGAGCAGGCTGCAGTGAATGAAGTCTTGCACGACATTGCCCGCCGTCGAGAACTACCGCTGGTGGCAACCAACGACTGTCATTACCTAACTCAGGCCGACTCGTTTGCCCACGATGTTTTGCTCTGTGTTGGCACTCAACGCAACTACGACGATCCAGATCGGCTGAAGTACTACAGTGATAACTTTTATTTCAAGTCTGCGGACGAGATGGTCGAGAGATTCCCTAATGATCGCCAGGCTCTAGAGAATACTCTGCTAATCGCTGAGCGTTGCAATCTGGAAATCCCCACTGGGGAGTTCCATCTTCCTGATTTCCCCGTCCCAAAGGGTCGAAATCTAGACGGCTATTTAGTCGAAATGGTGCAACAGGGATTGCGAGAAAGGTTTGAGGACCGCGCTCACGATGCCGCGGCAATCTCTGACGATATTTATCAAGAGCGGCTCAATAAGGAGCTTTCGATCATTCTTGAAATGGGGTTTGCCGGCTACTTTCTGATCGTTTGGGACTTTATTCGCCATGCCCGAAACGAAGGAATCCCGGTAGGGCCTGGTCGGGGTTCTGCGGCAGGAAGTCTGGTTGCCTACGCGCTACGCATCACCGACATCGACCCGATGCAGTACAACCTGCTGTTTGAGCGATTTCTCAACCCAGACCGGGTGAGCCTGCCTGATATCGATATCGATTTTTGTATGCGCCGCCGTGGCGAGGTGATTCAGTATGTCGCCGAGAAGTACGGTCGGGACCACGTTGCCCAGATCATTACTTTCGGTACTTTGGCTGCGCGCGCAGTAATTCGCGATGTCGGGCGCGTGCTCGGCTTGCCCTACGCCAAAGTGGATCGCGTGGCCAAAATGGTGCCGGAAAACACCAAGTCGCTAGCCCAAGCGGCCCGTGAGGTGGACGCGCTAGCGGCTGAGATTCGCAATGACCCGGAAGTTCACCGGGTGGTGGAAGCCGGCAGTCGCCTCGAGGGATTGACCCGGCACGCTTCGCTGCACGCAGCCGGAGTGGTGATCACTCCCAGGCCGATTGAGGAACTGGTTCCGCTTTACAAGACCAGCAAAGACGAAATCGTCACCCAGTGGGATAAGGACGTGATTGAGGATCTCGGCCTGCTGAAGATGGACTTTCTCGGGTTGCGCACGCTGACGGTGATCGACGACGCGGTCAAGTTACTGAAGCAACAGGGAGTCGAACCCGACTTGGAGCACCTTCCTCTGGATGACGAGGCTACCTACCAATTGTTCGCCGAAGGCCGGACCGACGGGGTGTTCCAGTTTGAGTCGCGGGGAATGAAGCAACTTCTGCGTAGGGCTCAGCCCTCCCGTTTCGAAGATCTGGCAGCACTCAACGCATTGTTTCGACCTGGCGCCCTGTCGGTGGGCATGGCCGACACCTTTGCCGAGCGCAAGCAGGGCAGGAGCAAAGTTAAGTACCTGTTTCCTGAGATGGAGCCGATTCTGGAGGAAACCTACGGCGTCATCGTTTATCAAGAGCAAGTGATGCAGGTGGCAGTGGAAATCGGCGGATTCTCGATGGCGGAAGCCGACGTTTTGCGTAAGGCAATGGGCAAAAAGCACGTCGAGATGATGGCTCAGCAAAAGCAGAAATTTGTCGAAGGTGCGCAGAGCAAGGGGTTCGCCAAGGACAAAGCCGTGGAGTTGTGGGAGTACATTGAACCGTTTGCTGGCTATGGTTTCAACAAGAGTCACAGTGTTGCTTACGCACTTCTCGCCTACAAGACAGGTTTTCTCAAGACTCATCACCCGGTGTCATTCATGGCCGCCATGTTGACCTCAGAAATGGCCTCCAAAGATCGGGTCGGACAGTACATTCACGAATGTCGGCAGATGGACATCGAAGTCCTGCCGCCGGATATCAACCTCAGCGAGTGGTCTTTTACCGTCGGTGATGATTCGATCCGCTTTGGACTGGGCGCTATCAAAGGGCTTGGTGATGGCGCGATCGAGTCGGTGCTCAACGTGCGACGCCAACAAAGTGCGTTTTCTGATCTGCCCGATTTTGTCAGCCGGGTAGACCCACAAGCGATCAATTCTCGTTCCTTAGACGCATTGATCAAGTCGGGGGCGATGGATTCATTTGGTGCCAGTCGACGATCGATGCACGAGGCGCTGGAGCGGGCGGTTGGCTATGGCCAACGCAAGTGGCGCGATCGAGAGGCAGGACAGTCGTCCTTGTTTGGTGCCGAATCGGTCGAAAGCGACTCCCTGTGGGACAACACGCAGCCCGAGTGGGAAGAGCAAGAGCGGTTGCAGAATGAGAAAGACTCGTTGGGCTTCTATCTCACGGGTAATCCGCTCACCGAGTACTCAGATGTCGTTGCCAAACTGGCGACCCACACCACGGCCGACATCGCCGAAGACAACGAAGGGCAGATCGTGATCGGCGGTATCGTCGGGCAACCGAAACAGGTGAAGATCAAGAGCGGGCGCAACGCCGGTCGGATGATGGGTCGCTTTATTCTTGAAGACCAATTTGGACGGCTGTCCACCACCGCGTTCGCCAATGCCATGCAACGTTACGCCCACCTGATGCAGGAAGGAGCGCGGGTATTGGTCAAAGGGGTGGTTCGGGAACGGGGCGGCAACCCCGAATTGGCGATGGAATCTCTGGAGTTGTTGGATAACCACGTTGGCGGGATGCAGTCGGTTGCGATCGTGGTGCGCGACAATCTTGCCCGCGACGCCATGCTGCAGTTGCGCGATGTCCTCACCGAGTCTCCCGGCTCAGTTCCGGTACTGTTCTTGTTGAGAGCAAGTGGAACCGAAGTCGAGATTCAGGGTGCGCCAAAGTACGGAGTGACTTTTGGTGATGATCTGGTCAGTCGGGTGGAGAGAATTCTGGGGCCGGGCTGCGTCCATCCCAGGCAAGCGAAACCCAATGCCAGGCCAAATGCCAACCCAAATGCCAGTCCAAATAACAGACCTGTGAGCGCCGAGCCGCCAGCGCCGGTCTTGAACTCGTGAAGATTTCTCCTGGCGCCGCGGCCCTAGCAATGTTTTTGGCCGGATTCATTTGGGCGCAATCTGGCGAAGAGACTCAATTGACTGCGGTCCTGGATGACACCGGCCCTGCACCGGTTGAACGGATTTGCCGTCATCCCTCTGGAGATCAAAGATTCGCCTTGGTTCAGCCCGGTACCGCCTGGCTGCAGTTGGACACCGGGCCCCGGGCTCGCCTGCTACGACTGTCTTTGGACCCGCTGGAAACCGAAACGATTTTGGAGACTCTCTTGCGCCAGTCGACGACGGTCAGCGAACGCGGGGAAGATGCCACGCGTTCTTCCGCCCCCTCCGGGATCGGCGGGGAGAGCTGTGAGCTGAAGCTGGATAGCCATGGTCAAGAACTGCTGATTCGCTACGGTAATTTGGACACTTTGTCTCCCGGGCTGGCGACCATGGATCGGCTGGTGGATGACTTGGTGCAGCGCGTCCTCAACGCTCCGGTCGCAGATTGGAGCGCGAGCGAATTGCCTATCGGAGCGTTTCTCCGGCGCCGCTCGGACGGCGTCCTGTTTGAGTTCTACGGCACAACAGGGGACGGACGGGGCGCGGAACTGCACGGTGTCTCTCAACCTTTGATCGTGATTGACGCCTTGGACGACCTGCCTCGGCAGTACCAAAAGGTTTCCAGCAAATAGCAGGGGAAGTGGACGACGATGAAAGCGGGAGTACGACTTACCGGCGGTCAGTGGGGCGGACGCAGAATTGCCGTTGCCAAGGGAGTGCGCCCCAGTTCCGGCCGATTGCGCGAGGCGTTGGCCTCCCATTGGCAGGATAAGATCGCCGGCGCACGGTTCCTGGACCTCTACACCGGCAGCGGTGCGATGACCCTTGAGGTGCTGGGCCGCGGCGCGCAAAGCGCGGTCGCAGTTGATGGCAGCCGCGCGGTCACCGATCGTCTTGTCGACTTGGCTGAAGCTTGGAACGTGAGCCATCTGAACGTGAAGTTGGGGCAATTGCCCATAGTCATGGCCGAGATCGATGGTCCCTTCGACTTAGTCTTTGCCGATCCGCCCTATCAGTTGACCGCTCTTGATAGGTTGCTGTTGGCGGTGGCGCCGCTGCTCGCCGAGCGGGGGGAGTGCGCTGTGGAAGTACGATCGAGTACTTCCTTGCCCGAATCCGTCGCAGGACTTCGGCAAACCTGGTATCGCAAGTACGGCGATTCTGGGTTGGCTGTCTATGGTCGAAAGATGGGGTAGGCGCGGGACTGGGCTTCGCGGCGGTGCTTAAGCGCTGGTACCGGCCAAGAAGTAAGTGAGCTCTTCCAGGTGAATCCGCAGATCAACATTCTTGGTGCGCACCGCGTCGTGTTCGCGTAGGGACACTGGAGCAAAGTTGAGAATCGCCAGGATCCCGGCCTCTACCATCAGATCGTAATTTTCCTGCGCCGCCTCGACTGGGACAGTCAGCACTCCGAGGTCGACTTGGTCTTGAGCGACCACGCGGGCGATTTCTCTAGGTGGCAGAATAGTCAAGCCACCATGGCCGCGGCCGATCTTTTTGGGGTCGTTGTCAAAGATGGCGGAAACCCTGAAGGCATCAGTGTTAAAACCAAGGTATCCTGCCAATGCAGAGCCGAGGTTCCCCATGCCGACGATCACCAAAGTGCGTTCTTGGTCGAGGCCGAGAATCTCTACCAGGCGAGGAATCAACCGCTCGATGTTGTAGCCGACTCCGCGGGTGCCAAACTCTCCGAACTGAGCCAGGTCTTTACGAATTAACGGTGCGGAGAGGTGCAAGCGTTTGGCCAGTTGGCCCGAAGACACGGTAGCCACGCCAGCCTGCTGCAGTAAGCGTAGCGCACGCAAATAGAGGGAGAGTCGGTTGAGGGTTAGGGCGGAGGTGTCGCGTGTTGCGGCCATTGAGTGATCCCGTTCAGCGCTTGTGAAGATTGTCACAAGCAGACTTTGGCGACAATAGGGAGACGCTCGACGAATGGAATCTTTTGGAAGGGGATCTTGGGTGGAGCGAGCCACCGCCTCAGTCAACGGGGAGGTTGGTGCGAAAGGGGGGACTTGAACCCCCACGACCGTAATGGCCACAAGATTCTGAGTCTTGCGCGTCTACCAATTCCGCCACTTTCGCGCGGGCGGGATTGTGAGGCATCGAACCATGAGATGTCAAACGGATTCTGAATAGATTATGAACGAAAGCATCAACCATACGCTCTCTCGCATCGGCAAAAAGGGCGCGACGCTACAGCAACTGGCCGAAGCGACCGGCGTCGATACCGCAGATTTGCTGGTCCAACTGAAACAACTGCAGAGTGAGGGAGAGTGCATCGAGTGGTCCAATCGATGGGTTTCGATCGGCAAAAGCGAATGGTCGGTGGGAATCATCCGTCGACTTGAACGCGGAGACTCTTTAGTTCTGGCTGAAGCACGCGGCGATGCGACCTACTTCGTATCGCAGCGAGAGCTATCTGGGGCACGCGATGGTGACTTGGTCGCTGTGCGCCCGCTGCAGCGAGGTGGGGGTAGCGGTCGCAATGGCGGCCGCAGAGGCGGCGGGAGCGGTGGTCGAAGCGGCGGCTCGTTACCCGAAGCCAAGGTTGGCAAGGTGCTCAAGCGTGCTCATCAGCGCATGGTTGGAATTGTGGTGGAAGCTGGGCCTTGGACCTTGGTCAAACCGTTAGACCCCCGACTTCGCCTGGAGATCTGGCTGGCCGATGTAGAACTTGACGTTGACTCCGTGGTTGAGACCAACCTGACCGAACGCAATTTTCGCAGCGGGGTCGTGGGCGAACTGGTGAAAGTACTGGGGGCGCTTGCTGACCCAGCATCTGACACCGCCACGGTGATCGCCCAGTATGAGTTGCCCGAAGCGTTCAGCGAAGCGACTTTGGCCATGGTAGCGGAGTTGCCGACGGACCCAGACCCGAGCGACGGTCAACAACGAAAAGACCTTCGAACTCTACCGACCCTGACGATTGACGGGGCCGATGCCAAAGACTTTGACGACGCGATCTCACTGGAGCGCAAAGGTAGTGGCTACCGTTTATGGGTGCACATTGCCGACGTTGCCCACTACGTTCAACTGGACAGTCCGATCGATCTGGACGCTCGGTTGCGCGGGACCAGTGTCTACTTTGCCGGCCGCGTGGTACCGATGATTCCCGAACGGTTGTCCAATGGTCTCTGTTCGTTGCGGCCTGGTGTGCCTCGACTCACCATGACGGCGCAACTGGATTTCGATGGTGCGGGCCAGTTAGTTGCTCGCAAAATCTTTCCTTCTGTGATTCAAAGTGATCGCCGATCGACCTATGACGAGGTCAACCGCTATCTCGATCGGCAAGAGATCAAAGGGATCACCGGGACTGCCCTGAGCGAGACGCTGACAATCGCCAACGAGCTACTTGAGCATCGGCTTAAAGACCGGCGAGAACGCGGGGCCATCGACCTGGAAATTCCTGAGAGCCGCGTTGAAGTCAACCAGAAGGGTGTACCGGTCGCGATTCATCGGTTGAGCCGGGGTCGGGCGCATCGATTGATCGAGGAGTTCATGCTGGCTGCCAACGAGGCGGTGGCAACCGAACTGGAGATGTCGGAGATCGAGTCGGTGCACCGGGTCCACCCTCCACCCGACCCGGCGGCAGTGGAAGAGCTGGCAACTGCTTTACGGGCGTTGGGATTGGAAGCGCCACAGGGGCTGGAATCCTTGCATCCCGAGGGGTTACAACGACTGTTGAGCCAGGCGGAGGAGCGACAAGTGGAGAGCGTAGTCGGGCGCTTGATCCTGCGTAGCTTGCAAAGGGCCTACTACGCCCACGACTCGTTGGGTCATTTCGCTTTGGCGTTGCGCCACTATACCCACTTCACCTCGCCGATTCGCCGGTATCCTGACCTGCTAGTGCATCGATCGCTGAAAGCACACGGCTCCGCTGAAGCTGCCGGACCTTCTAGTGCTTCAAAAGAAGCAGGGTTCGGAACTCAGGAGGTTTCCCCGGCGTCCCAATATGAAGAACTGGCCGCGCACTCGAGCCAAACCGAGAGGCGGGCTGAACGAGCGGAGCGAGAGCTGACACTGGTGAAGAAACTACGCTACTTAGGAGATGCCCAAGGAGAGTGCCACCAAGGCACCATCGTTGGCGTGGCCAAAGTCGGCCTATTCGTCGAATTGGATGATTTGATCGTCGATGGGGTAGTGCAGCGATCAGTGCTCAGCGATGATCGCTACCAGTTGGAACCTGAGAACTTTCGCTGGATCGGCTTGCGCCACGGTCGGACCTTCACCCTAGGAGATCGACTCGAAGTAGAGATCAAACGAGTGAGTATTGCCTTCCGACGTTTGGACCTCGGAATTCCCGACATGCCCGAACCGTTCCGAGATAGGCGGGGGAGGAGCCCAGGCCAACGAGGAAGTGTTTCCAGTGGTGGTTCCGGTGGTGGTTCCGGTGGCTCGAGCAAGGGGAATAGCGGCTCCAGCAAGCGACGCAATGACAGTAAGGGCAGTGGCAACAAGAGCGGCAGGAATAGACCCAGCAAGCGGCGGTAAACTGACGATGATGAAAAACACCATGCGCAGAGACCTTTGGTTGGGACTCCTCGGGGGCTTGTTGGTGATGGCTGCTTGCGGAGACCCGGAAGTTAAAGCAGCGGCCGAGCGGCAGGAGATTCAATCCACACTCGAGGCGTACCTACCAAAACTGGCAGAGGCGTACGCTACCGGAACCTCCTACCCACTCTACGGATTGGCAGCAGAAAAGGAGATGTCGGTGGTGGAGAAATGGGTGCGGGAGGTGCGCCAAGGGGGCCGGGAGATCCACGCTACGTTCCACGGCCTAACCATCGAGGACGTCACCAGTTGGGGCCACGCCAATGCTTACGTGACGACCCTAGAATCGTGGACCGTTAAGTTGTACTCAGGTGGTGGTCAGCACGAGCTTTCCTCCGAAGAGCGCCAGGATCGCGTACGTTATCAACTGAAGCGTGGGGAAAACGGTTGGCTGGTGTTGTATCGCCAGCGCCAAGACACCTAACTGAGACCGCAGCATGTCTTCGACTCCAGTGGTGGCCATCGTCGGCCGTCCCAACGTGGGTAAGTCCACACTCTTTAACCGCCTCGTGGGTCGGCGGCAGTCGATCGTCCACAACCAGCCCGGAGTGACCCGTGACCGCATCGTCGCCGATACCGAAGTCGGCTTTCGAGAGATCACCCTGATTGACACCGGCGGTCTGATTCTTGGCCACGACGTCCTGGGTATGAACGACCAAGTACGACTGGCGATTGAAGAGTCGGACCTAGTGGTCTTGGTGGTGGACGGTAAAGAAGGTCTGACCATTGCCGATCAGACGGTGTGGCACGAAATTCGTCGCAGCAACCGGCCCGCGGTACTGGCGATCAACAAGGCCGACGCCAAGATCACACAACAGAACGCGGTCGAGTTTGCCAGGCTGGGCATTGCCGACAGCGTCGAGATTTCCGCTGAACATGGAACCGGTACTGGCGACCTGGGCGACTTGATCGCTTCGGTGCTTCCCGGGACCAGCGAGTCGGACGGAGCTGCGGTCGGCGTCCCGATCGCGGTGGTCGGACGCCCCAATGTCGGCAAATCATCCATCGTCAACCAGCTGGTTGGGTCAGAGCGTGTGCTGGTGTCGCCGCAAGCCGGGACCACACGCGATCCGATCGATACTCATTTTCAGTTTGAGGACAAGGATTATCGGCTGGTGGATACCGCTGGCATCCGTCGGCGCAGCCAAGTCTCCGATGCTCCAGAAGGTTTAGCGGTGATGATGGCGCGACGCCAAATTGAACAGTGTGAGGTGGCGATCTTGGTGGTCGACGGCGCTCAAGGTGTGGTCTCGGGAGATCTCGGGATCGCCGGGGCGATTTGGGAGAAGGGTAAGTCCGCGGTGGTCGCGGTCAACAAGTGGGACTTGGTCTCTGGTGAAGTTAGGGAAAGGGTCGACGAGTCCTATCCCCGGCTGGATGAGATCCTGAGTGGCCCGGAGCGGGTTAATCTTTCAGCACTCACCGGGCGCAGCATCGACAAGCTTTTTCCGGCGGTGGTGCGTGCTGGGGAAGCCTCCAAAACCCAGTTGTCCACCTCGCAAGTCAACAGCATGTTTGAGAAAGCCCTAGAGCGTCATCATCCGCCGGCCATCGGCGATAAGCCCTGGCGGGTGTACTACGCCACCCAGGTCAAGACCGGGCCGCCGACATTCATGTTGTTTGCCAACCGTTCGTTGCCCCGGGCGGCGTCCTATCGACGCTATCTGGAGAACTTCGTTCGTAGTGAACTGGCGCTCCCCGGTGTGCCGATTCGCTTAGTCATCCGGCGCAAGCGTGACCAGTAGTTACATCGTATAATTAGCTGGTTCATTCGCGGCTTGTCTGCCACCAGGGAGCCAGAGCGTGCTTCGAAAATCTAGATTGCAATGTCCGCATAGTCGGGCCTGACCAGAGAGAACATGGCAAAAAAGAAACAGCATCGCTTCGGGGAAGTCTGCCGCCTGCTGGATGTACAACCCTACGTGTTGCGCTACTGGGAAACCGAATTTCCAGCCTTGGCCAACGATGAGGAAACCAGTGGGCAACGAACCTACAGCGAAGACCACCTGGCGGTCATCCGCCGGATCAAAGAGCTGCTCTACAGTGAAGGGTTCACCCTGGTCGGAGCGAAAAAGAAACTGCAGGCAGAACTGGTGGAAGGCACCCTGCAGGTAGCCCAAGACGATGTAGTAGAGGCGGTGGATGCTTCGAGCGCTGGCGACAGCGGGGAAGAGGTTGAAGAGCAGGAGGTCGAGGCGCCCGAGGCGGATCCCGAACCGCTGGTCGAGGACGAACCCGATGAAGAAGCAACGGCAGCGGATTCCGCTCAGGATCTTGTCGTTGAAGATGATGAACCGGTCGAAGAGGGCAGTGTCGCAGAGGGCAGTACTGTAAGAGACAGTGCTGCAGAGGAAGATTCGACTGAAGAAAGCCATGCAGGCGCTGAAGACAGCCCCGTTGAAGATAGCCCCGATGGAGATAGCGCTGATGACGCCCTAGTTGCGGCCGAACAGTCAGCTGAGCTGTCAGCCGAAGAATCGACCGAGCAATCGACGGTTAACCTCGAGGAACTGGGGGCGATCCTAGGGGAAGCACAGGGGCTGTTGAAGCAACTCCGCAAGGGGTAGTAGGCCGCGGGTAGTTCAAGAGTAGTTGCATGGCGCGGGCCGTCTTGCCAGCCAAGAGAGCAAACGGTACAGTCACCCGCTCGGGAGCCTAGGCTCCTAATAGATAAGAATCGGGACGTGGCGCAGTCTGGTAGCGTACCTGACTGGGGGTCAGGTGGTCCGGGGTTCAAATCCCCGCGTCCCGACCATTACAAACTCAATAACTACAGACACTTACGGCACAACAGCCGCAAGCTGAAAAACCTCCGAAGTTAGACTTGCAAGACTCTTGCAAGATAATTTCCAGTTAGCCATTGAATTAGTGACCCTCTGTCACCACATTTCCACAAACCCATAGCCCTCTGTTAGATTCTGGGGATCGTTAACCGAGCGCATGTGGCGGGGGCTCACGCTCAGGGATGGACCAGGGAGTTGTTGATGCACCAAAGAGCCGCTGTTTTTCTTGTTGCCGCCTGTTGGATCGGGTTGATGGGGTGCAGTGGACGAGGGAGTGAAGCGAGTGAACTTGTGACGGATCTTTGGCTGGGGACCAAGCCCCGACAATGTCTTGTGCCAGTAGGGGATGACATCAGTGTTACAGAAACGCGGCACCTCTCGATGGGCAAGGGTAAGATGTCTTTGACCGCTTTTCAGGAGATAGTGCCGCTGTGGGAAACGGCGGGACTTGTTGAGGTTGTGGTTGAGGACGTTCTCTCCTCAGATAAACAATTCTCTTGGGAAGATTGGTTTGCACGAACTCAACATGGAGGGTTGAAGACGGTTACTATCGAAGCAACTGCGACAGGACTCAAGCTAGCAGAGATACGGGACGGGATCCTCGTTGGCGATTGTTATCGCGAAACGTTGGAGGAGGTCGTATCAGACCAGGAGGTTGTGGTTGGCGTGGATCGCTACCGGGTAATCTGGAGTTGACCCGGTGGTCTCATTCGGTCATCGCAACAGTTCAGCCAATTTTTCGGTCGGTTTCATCCATCCGAGCGTTTTTCGAGGTCGATCATTAAGCATATGAGCAACATGGTCGAGATGGCCCTGGCTGTGGACCTCGAGGTCGGTTCCCTTTGGGAAGTACTGGCGCAGTAACCCGTTGGTATTCTCGTTGCTTCCTCGCTGCCATGGGCTATGTGGATCACAGAAGTAGACTTGGACTCCCGTGTCGATGGTGAACTTGAGATGGGCAGCAAGCTCTTTCCCGCGATCCCAGGTCAAGGAGACTGCGAGATGTCTAGGCAGCGTCTTGATCTTCTTTGCTAGCAACGAACAGACATGTTGGCTGGTCCTATTTCGGCCGACAGAGAGCAACATGACATATCTAGTTTGACGTTCGACCAGGGTGGCAATCGCCGATTGCCCAAGCGCTCCAATAATGAGATCGCCTTCCCAATGCCCAGGAACAGCGCGATCTTCGATCTCAGCAGGGCGGTCTGAAATGAGGACCATGCCCTTGATGTACCCGCCAGGATCTTTGCGTCCATGAGGTTTGCGGCGGGTGCGTTTCGAACGGAGGCAAGCCGAGAGTTCTTTTCGCAACGCTCCCCGCGATTGAACAAACAGAGACTGGTAGATCGTTTCATGTGACACGCGTAGCTCGGAGTCGTTTGGGTTCTCGACCATTAGTCTCGCACTGATCTGCTCAGGAGACCAAAGCTTGTTCAGCATCGCTTCAACTTGAACACGGAGCCCTGGACATCGTCTCAGCTTCGAGATCTTAGGTCTCCTGGCTCTCCTGTAGGCCGCCTCGTCAGCCCGAACAGCCCGATAACGTCGGCGACCTCCATTGGCATTGACCTCACGTGAGATCGTCGACGGCGCTCGCTTGAGATGGCGGGCGATCACTCGATACGAAGCGCCTCCACTTAGATGGCGAGAGATCTCCTCGCGTTCGGCTAACGACAACCGTAGCTCTGAGCGACTTGTCTCTCGCGCTGGTAGGCCTCCTGATGAATTCAACAGCCTCTGGACGGTCTTTGTTGAGCATCTGGCTGTGGCAGCAGCTTCTTCGAAGCTGCTGCCCTTGCCCACTAGGGACCGTACCTCCAATCGCTCTCCACGGGTAAGCCGCATGCCTCGGATTCGTCTCTTTACCATCCCAACACCTCCTGAGAATCTCTATCAAAGAATTCTCCAAGTGTTGCGATGATCGTTTGAGACCACCCCCGTTTTAGTGGACACTAAGAATAGGATCATTGGATCTAAGGAGGTGTTCATGTCAGTAGTTCGTCGTCGATTTAGCAAAGAGTTCAAACGAGAAGCAGTACATCAGGCTCTGGAAAGCGATCTGCCGATGTCGTCAGTGGCTCGAGATCTAGGCATCCGGCCGAATCTTCTGGGTAGGTGGAAGCAGCAGTACTTGGATGACCCAGACCAAGCGTTTCCCGGCGAGGGGCGTTTAAAGCCAGAGGAAGAGGAGCTACGTCGTCTTCGCCGCGAGCTGGGGATGATGAGAGAGGAACACGCGATCCTAAAAAAAGCGGTGGCGATCTTCTCGGATCGACGACGATGAGATTCGATTTCATTCGCCGTCATCGGCGCGAGTATTCTGTACTCGTCATGTGTCGTGTGCTGGAGGTGTCACGCAGCGGCTATTACGCTTGGGTGCGTCGCCCAGAGTGCCGACGTGGCCGAGAAGATCGCCGACTTCTGACTCAGATTCGTATGATTAACTCCGAGAGTCGGCGGACGTATGGGAGCCCTAGAATCCATGGTGAGTTGCGAGACCAGGGGTTTTGCCACAGCCGCAAGCGTGTGACTCGGTTAATGCACAATCACGGCATTCGCTCAATACGGGCCAAGCAGTTTCGGGTAACGACGCAGTCGAAACATAAGCATCCGGTGGCTGCGAATGTATTGGACCGCCGTTTCGAGGTCGAAGATCCCAATCATGTGTGGTTGAGCGATATAACCTACATTCCCACCACTGAAGGCTGGCTGTACTTGGCAGCGATCATGGACCTTGGGTCCCGGCGTATTGTTGGTTTTTCGACCAGTACTCGTCTGACTCAGGATTTGACTCTACGGGCCCTGGAGAGCGCTCTCTATGAGCGCCGGCCAGATCCTGGCAGGCTCCTGCACCACTCTGATCGCGGTAGTCAGTACGCAGCGTCTGACTATCGCAAGAAACTCGAAGATGCCCGCATCACGGTGAGTATGAGCCGTAAAGGCAACTGCTGGGACAACGCACCGATGGAGAGCTTCTTTGCCAGCTTGAAGACCGAGCGGGTGCATCATGTGCGCTATACCAGTCGTCGACAAGCTCAAAGAGACCTCTTCGATTACATCGAAATTTTCTACAACCGCAAGCGACGCCACTCAAGCCTCGGAGGCTTGAGTCCTGTCGCCTATGAAGACCGACTCGCTGCTTTGGCAACGGTCGCTAACCAAACCGCTCTCGCTCAATGAGAGCTAAACTATGTGTCCACCAAAACGGGGCAGCTTCAATCCAGGCCAAAGTCCGGAAAGTGCCTGTGGGGCTCGGGAAGAAACTGGGCGGATTGCCTTGGGGCGTGGATGGCGAGTTCAAGCATCGGATTCTGCTGCAATGGGACGCTTTTGAGGGAGGCTGGAGCATCTTTCTTGGAGCGGGAGATGTACTTGCGGTAGACATAGCGCCCATTTCGCAGGACTTCGACACTCACAACGCGGTACCTCCATCATCGTAGGTAGTTGGTCCGAAATGGCCGACCGCGACCCCGCCCAAGGCGGCTACTTACTACTCCATCCCGCGGTTACCTCTGGGGAGCTGTTCCTGGATGCAGCAAAGGACTACCTAGCCGCCAACATATGCCCGGTAGGGGCAACTAGATTCGCTGAACTCACCAACCATCACAGTTGACGGCGCCATGGAAACAAAGATCAATGCTGCAGTCGAGCAATGGCGTGGCGTCTTAGGTCGCCAAGTACCACAAGCACGGCAAGTTGTTCAGAAGCTACTATCTGAGAAAATAACCTTCGCTCCCGAGGACCGAGACGGTCGCCGAGGGTTCAGGTTCCAGGCTACAGGGACAGTGGAAAAGCTTATATCTGGTGTGGTGCCTGGATCGTTGCGAGCGATGGTGCCCCCAACGGGCATAGACCCCTGGAAAGTGCAGATAGACGCTTGGTTTCCAGTAGCAGCCTAAGCACGACGCCAAGTTGGACATGGAGACAATCGGAGCGGTGATTCAAGGGTTCGGCGAAGGTAGATGGGAGCTAGACCCGGTGCCTAGTAACGTGCTTCAAAGATCAGTTTTTACACCGGACCCCCACTGCGTATACCGTGGCTTTGTTCCTTGGGTGGCTGAGATTGAAGGGTGACCGCAAGGCACCTACAAAGGCATTCATGCGCGCTTTTGATCTCTGGCAAGAAAGCCAGAAGGACAGTTCAGCGCTAGAGGTGGTGGATACTATGCGCGAAGAAGCGCGAGACTCAGCGGCAGCGGTTGATGCTCCTGCGTAGCTGCTACAATTAGTAGTCAATCCCAAAGTGGAGGTCTGCTCGATGTCGTATGACACAGAGGTTCAGAAACTAGGTCCGTTGACTACCTTCGATCCTGCTCTGTTCGTCGGTGACGATAAATGCCCCCAAGAAGTCTGCAACTTTGTGCTCGCTCTCGCGGTTGCCTACAACGACCTCCGGGACCTAACGCTAACTCGCAGGCTGTTGATTGATATGGAACCTCCTCAGGAAGACACACCCACATATGGCAATTGGAGTGGGCTGGGAATAGCCTGGCTCAGGGTGAGCTGGGGCCAGCTCAACGAACTGCTCGTCTTACTGGAGGAGAATAAGAAGGCGATTGAGCACACAGCGTTCCAGGCCTTGCACAAGCGTATTGACAAGAAGGCTCGCAACGCGTGGGAGTCCCTGCTTGAGGTTGCGCATAATCGAAGAGCCGTCGGCGGTATAGGCAAGGCGCTGCTCCTAGCCCGAAATAAAATCTCGTTCCACTACGACGCCAAGAAAATCGGGATCGGGTACAAAGCCCGCTTCGTCGAAGAGACGACGGCTGGTCCGCCATACGAATCAAGCGCCAGCTCAATGGAGTCAACCCGGTTCTACTTCGCGGACGCCGCCGCATACCAAGTGCTGCAGACAATTGCGGACGAACACAATGAGCCGGGCTTGCTGCAGGGCAACTTAGCCCTATTGGATGAGGTGAATCGCCCCCTCTATCAACTCGTTACGAGGTTCAAGGCCCAGCGCAACACCCCCTATCGGAAAGTGCGAACCTAGGGTGAATTAAGACGCACTGGGTGTTACGGTTTGTATATGCCGTATGGACTACCAAGTGAGGCAGAAACAATCCTCGCACTTGAGCCCGAAGAATTGGCGGTGTATATGCTGCGGCACCTTGTTGCAGAAGAGAATAGGCAGAGCCAGCGAAGGCACAGTACCAACTTGGCGGTGGCGCCCTCAAACCTCTATAGCCGAATCCAGTTGAGTCGCTTCTATGGCGGATCGAGCGACATTGTTGAATTGGAACTTCGAGCCCTATCTGCCAACGTAGCTGAGACACTTGGCCCCCTGATAATTAGAGGGCGGAAGGAGGTTTCAGTATGTTTCAGAATCAGCCCATATTGCCGGTCTCGCCGAAGGCGACCGAGGAGCGTAGCGACGAGGGATCCGGAGGGGAGACGGCGCAGTTGCCCTCGACCCCCGAATCGGTACCCGACCCTGAGATCGAGGCTCGACCCGCCAGACGGCGGTTTACGGCAAAGTACAAACTGGCGATCTTGGAGCAGGCCGACGCTTGCTCCAGCCGAGAGGAGGTCGGGTCCCTGTTGCGCCGGAAGGGTCTCTACTCATCTCATCTATCTAACTGGCGCCTAGCTCGGCGACGGGGATCGCTTGCCGCGCTCGGCAAAAGCCGTGGACGCAAACCCAAAAGGCACCCGTTGGAAAGCAAGGTTGCTCGACTAGAGCGGGAGAAGACTCGGCTTGAGAACGAATTGCACAGGGCACAGCTGATCATCGATGTGCAAAGAAAAGTAGCCGGGCTGCTGGGTATCCCCTCAGAGGGCGAGAAGAACTCGTGAAAGCGGCCAGGACGCTGGCTCCGTGGGTCGGTATCGCACCGGCCTGCCGGAGCCTGAGCGTCAGTCGTGCAACGTTCTATCGTCGGCTTCGGCCGAGATCAACCGAGCCTCAGCAGCCTCGACCGACTCCAGCTCGGGCACTGACAGTCAGCGAAAAACAACAGGTCCTTGACCTACTCAACGGGCCGCGCTTTGTCGACGCTGCACCGGCGGCCGTGGTGGCCACCCTTCTCGACGAAGAACGCTATCTGTGCTCGGAGCGCACCATGTACCGACTCCTGGCAGCTGAGAAGACGCTGCAGGAGAGACGGCGCCAACGCCGCCATCCGGTCTATACCAAGCCAGAGCTACTCGCCACAGCGGCAAACCAAGTCTGGAGCTGGGATATCACCCGGCTGAGAGGGCCTCAGCCGGGATGGTGGTTCTATCTCTACGTTGTCCTCGATATCTTCAGCCGCTATGTGGTCGGCTGGATGCTCGCCGAGCACGAACGCGAGGCCTTAGCCCAAAGGCTTCTCGAGGAGACCTCAACCAAGCAAGGCATTCCCAAGAATCAGCTAACCCTACACAGTGATCGGGGCTCGCCGATGACCGCCAAGGACACCGGACGACTCCTCGTAAGGCTTGGTATCTCTCAGTCGTTCTCGCGGCCTCGCATCTCCAACGATAATCCCTTCTCCGAAGCCCAATTCAAGACCCTCAAGTATCACCCGAGCTTTCCCGATCGGTTTGGCTCGATCGAGGACGCTATCGCCTTCTGCAGGTCGTTCTTTATCTGGTACAACACCCAGCACCGTCACGCCGGCATCGCCATGCTGACACCCGAAGATGTCCACTACGGCAAGGCCGACCACAAGCTCAAACTCCGTCAGCAGGCCCTTGACCAAGCTTGGCGAAACAACCCACAGCGATTTGTCCGTGGAAGACCGACCGTTCAGCTATTACCGAGGGCCGTCTGGATCAACCCACCCAAACATCAGCGCACCAAGGAGGTTGTCCCGATTCACTAATTAATTCTGCCAACTGTCTCAAAGTTGTTGACAGGTTCCGGAGCGTCCGAAGCGTGGGCATGGCTGGTAGCGCATCGGCTTGTGGTTCGCAGCCTCGAAGACTCTTACCTGAAGTACAGAGTCTCCTGTCGCGGCCATGTAGTTGCGGGGTCCGAAGCTGCCCAACGAGAATTTTTGGTTAGTACCCTGTTGCCCAAAGAACTCTTGCACCCGAAGATCCAGAAACGGAGCTGGCCAGACTTCATTCGAAGTGACTTCAGTGGCGCTGTCTTCAAGGCTTGCCATGAGCTAGAGGTAGCTGTGCGAGAAGCTGCGGACCTTCCCTCTAGGTTAGTGGGCGTACCACTCGTCGATGAAGCATTCAAACCACATGTGGGGCCTCTGGCAGACACACAAGCTCTTGAAGCGGAACAGTTGGCGCTACGTCGCCTCTTTTCAGGGGCCATCGGCTCCTACAAGAACCCCAATTCCCACAGGCACGTAGAACTTGAACCTCAGGAGGCTTCCGAAATGCTAGTCCTAGCTTCTTACCTACTCTCGATTGTAGATGCGCGCCGTAGTGGGTCGGTCGTTCATAAAGCTAACGACGAGGACGAATAAGAGCCCTGCATGAGTGAAGTTTCGACAATCTGCAGAGAGCTTCTTGGCTACTTTGAGAGGACACTCCAACACGAATGCTTGAACCCTGGATCGACGACCTAGGCATCCGCCAACGTTGGCCCGTACACGGCGGTGGCTACTGTTGGTTACAGTGGGACGCCTATACCAAACCTATGGAACGCTCAAAGGATCGAGGGTGGCGATACGGTCATCGGCAAAACCCGTGGTGAAGCTCTCAACCTACTAGCCGGTGATCAGCCTGAGATTGAACTTGAAGGGCTCGATTTGAGCATTGGAGAACCAGAGCACTAAGGCGACAAACAACGCCCAGAATGGACGCCTAAACGACGATCTCGACCTTTCCCGATGCTCTTGGTTGTGACGGATAAACCACACCGAATGCAACGCTGCTCACCCTCTCGAAATATGGTTGAAGAACGTCAGCTCCTAACCTCAACCGCTCCATCTGACCGTCTACGGCCAAGCAATCGGCGACAAGTTGGACAGCGAGTATCATCAGTCTTCATAAATCAAGATGACGGGTTGCCCGAAGGCTACGACGCCGGCCGCGCCGTGACAGAGGCAATCCGTCCCTCAAGTTGGGCAGCCGCTTCCTTCGCGCGTTGGGTTGCTTTCTCAAACTGGCGTGCAGCCGCTGCAGCCATTGGTTCGAGGTGGGAGAGCGGCAAGGCTCGCTCAGTAATCGGACCGAGCAACCGCTCCAGTTCGGCTGGCATTAATGGGGGAACCATCAAAGAGACGTGCTTGGGCCAGCCCGATTCGATTCACGTCAGGCTCTCAGACTTGCGACGAGAGAAGCTAGGTCACAACGGGGTCACGATTTCCAGCCGTTTTCACCTCTGCGGCCGTTGCGCAACGACGGATGGAGTCGCCATGAATACCGCCTCCAGTGTTATGGTCCGTTCTGTCATCCATGGAGGCACCTCAATTGAACGTTGCACCCAATCCAATCGGCCCTAACCAGCTAAGCTCCAGCCAACCAAGCACTAGTCAACCAAGCCCTAATCCACCAACCTCAGCGCAGAAATACTGGAACGGTCTGCTCGGTCCCTATATGAATGCGGTGGACCGCAAGGCGTGGTTCCAGCTCTCAAGCACTGCCGGGTTGCTGGCGCTCAACTGGCTGCTGATGTTCAAGAGTTTGCAACTCTCCTATGGGCTGACTTTGCTCTTGGCGATTCCCGCGGTCGGGTTGCAGATTCGCTTGTTTATTTTTCTACACGACTGCGGCCACGGTTCTTTCTTCAAGGGCCGCAGACTGAATCAGTTGGTTGGCTTTTTGATCGGGGTGGTGACGTTGACTCCGTTTGCTTATTGGCAGCGCACCCATGCGATTCATCACGGTACCTCGGGAGACCTAGATCGCAGAGGTATTGGCGACGTCGAGACGCTGACTGTGAAGGAGTATCGCTGGCGGTCGTGGTGGGGCAAGTTGAAGTACCGTCTCTATCGCCATCCGGTGGTTTTGCTCGGGTTCGGTCCTTTGTACCAATTCGTTCTGAAACAGCGCCTGCCTCTGGATATCCCTCGGACTTGGAAACGGGAATGGGCGAGTGTGATGTGGACCAATCTGTTTATAGCTGGCTGGGTATTAGCTGCTTGGAAGTTGATTGGCTTGCAACAGTTTGTCTTGGTGCAGGCACCGATCATCTTGATCAGTGGGGCGTTGGGTGTTTGGCTGTTTTACGTTCAACACCAATTTGAAGACACCTATTGGCGGGAACACCAAGAGTGGGATTTTCACCGCGCGGGAATCGAAGGTAGTTCGCTCTACGATCTGCCGGTCGCGCTGCACTGGTTTACCGGCAATATTGGGTTCCACCATGTACATCACTTGGCGAGCTCAATCCCCAACTACCGTTTGAGAGAGTGCTTTCGCAAGGTGCCTGAGCTGAACAAAGTCACCCGGTTATCCCTGCGCGACAGCATCCATTGCGCTAAGTTGCATCTTTGGGATGAGGCCGAAGGACGACTGGTGAGTTTTCGGCGCTATCGAAGCCGGAGTTTGCCCGAGTAGGCTGATCTGGTCTGCGTTGCTTGATAAGCTGAATTTTCTTCCGCAGCCGCATTCGTGCTGCCGCGTTGCCTGTAGATTAAGAAAAAGGGTTCTTTGGAATGAGTGGTCGACGACAAGGACGTGAGCTGGCTGCCCAAATGCTGTATCAGGCAGATTTGGGGGAGAGCACGTTGGCCGAGATCGTTGGCGACTTTCCTCAGGCTCAACTGCAAGTTGCGGGCGCTGAGCAAGTTCTGGCCTACGCGGTGGAGTTGGCCCAAGCGACCCTAGACAATCTGCCCCAAATAGACGAACTGATTCAAGGCCAGGCCGATCACTGGCGACTGGAACGAATGGCCCCGGTAGACCGCAACATATTGCGCTTGGCGGTGGGGGAGTTCCTGTTTGAGGAAGATGTTCCTAAGCTGGTGGTGGTTGACGAAGCGATCGAGTTAGCCAAACGCTTGGGGAGCGAAAAGTCCGGGGCCTTTGTTAACGGGATACTGGACGGCATGCTCAAGCAACATAAATTTCCAGGACGGATGCAGTGAAGATCCAGGACCGCACCCAATGAGTAAGTCGCGCGAGTACAACCATCAAGAGATCGAGGCCAAGTGGCAGGAGCGGTGGCGCCGGGAGCGTAGTGCCCAGGTTGCCTTAGACGCCAACCTGGACGGTCGGGATCCAGACGCCAACTACTACATGCTGATGATGTTCCCTTATCCCTCCGGCGATCGTCTACATGTTGGACACGGGCGCAACTACATCTTGGGTGATGCTCTCTATCGTTCGCTGCGGATGCACGGAAAACGGGCGCTCAACCCGATGGGCTGGGACGCTTTCGGCCTGCCAGCGGAGAATGCTGCGATTCAGCGTGGAATCCACCCTCGAGATTGGACCCAAGAAAATATCCGGGTGATGAAGGAGCAGTTTGCCAAGTGGGGGATTCTCTACGACTGGTCAAAGGAATTGGCATCTTGCGATCCCGATTACTATCGTTGGAATCAATGGTTGTTTCTCAAGATGTACCAGGAAGGCCTGGCCTATAAGAAGAAGGCTCCGGTCAATTGGTGTCCTTCTTGTCAGACTGTGCTGGCCAACGAACAAGTGGTGGACGGAGCCTGTGAACGCTGTGGGGCCACTGTGCGCCAGCGAGACCTAGAGCAGTGGTTCTATCGCATTACCGACTATGCTGAGCGATTGCTTGATGGGTTGGACGGTCTGGATGGCTGGCCTGAGCGGGTCAAGACTATGCAACGCAACTGGATTGGCCGTTCTGAGGGCGCTCGGTTGCGTTTTGCCCTCGCCGGTAAAGCAGACAAGCGGGTGCTGGAGGTGTTCACCACCCGACCCGATACCGTCCATGGAGCAACCTTTATGGTGCTGGCTCCGGAGCACGCGTGGGTAGAAGATCTGATTGCCGAGCACCCTGAGGCCGAGGAGATCCGGTCTTGGGTCAACAAGGTGCGCGACAGTTCCAAGATCGAACGCCAGGACGCTGGGCTCAAGAAGGAAGGTTGGGACAGCGGGCGCAAGGCAATCAATCCAGCCACCGGAGCCGAGATTCCGATTTGGATCGCCAATTACGTGCTACCGGACTACGGCACCGGCGCGATCATGGCGGTACCGGCGCACGATGGTCGCGACTTCGAGTTTGCCCGCCAAGAAGGCTTGGAAGTGATTCCCGTCTACCATCTGGACGAACAACCCGAAGTGATGACCGAGCCGACGGTTGGTGTTGGTGTAATCCGAGGCATCCCTGAGTTTGAGGGTGCGGTCAACGGACCGGAGACCATTGCTCGTTTCATCGTCTGGAGTGAGCAACACGGCTGGGGCAGTGGGGAAGTCAACTACCGGCTGCGCGATTGGTTGATCTCGCGCCAGCGCTACTGGGGAACCCCAATCCCGATCATCTACTGCGACCACTGTGGCGCGGTCCCGGTAGCCGAAGAGCAGCTTCCGGTGGAGCTTCCTTACGATATTGAGATGAAGGGTGCGACCGGCAATCCCTTGGACAAGCATCGTGGCTTCGTCGAAGTTGCATGCCCGACCTGTGGCGCGCCTGGACGGCGCGAAACCGACACCATGGATACCTTTGTCGACAGCTCTTGGTACTACCTGCGCTACCTGTCGAGCGACGACGGCCAAGTGATGTTCTCCAAAGAGCGAGCCCGATCTTGGGGGCCGGTGGATCAGTACATCGGTGGCATTGAACATGCAATTTTGCATCTGCTCTACGCCCGGTTCATCTGCCGGGTACTGCATGATTTTGAGATGGTTGATTTTGAGGAGCCGTTCACCCGGCTGTTCAACCAGGGGATGATCACACGTTACGCAGAGGCAACCGGGCGGATCGAAAAGATGTCCAAGTCGCGGGGTAACACGGTGTCCCCGGATGAACTGATTGAGCGGATGGGGGCGGACACCGAGAGGGTCTACACGTTGTTCATCGGTCCCCCGGAGGATGAGGTGGAGTGGAATAACGATGCCGTTCAGGGCGCTTATCGCTTTCTGCGCCGGGTGTGGCGGCTACCGGAACGTATTGAATCGGCACTTGAGGTCGAGGGTTCAGAGGACCGTGCGATTGAAAGGGCACGACACCGTACGATTAAGAAAATCAGTGAGGACTTGGAACGATTTAAGTTCAACACTGCGATCGCCGGGCTGATGGAATTCTTGAACACGGTTTCCAAAGCTTTGGAGCAGGGTCGGGTGTCGCGTACCACAACCCAACGGGCTCTTGAGACCTTGATCCAATTGTTGCACCCCGCTGCTCCCCATATCACCGAGGAAATGTGGCAGGCGTGCGGCCACAGTGACAGCTTGTTGCAATCTGAATGGCCGACCTGGGATGAAGCTTTGCTCGATGACGAGACGGTAACCTTGGTGGTGCAAGTGAACGGTAAACTTCGGGATCGCTTGACCGTCTCCGCGGGAATCGATCAAGCGGCGATTGAAGAACTAGCGAAGGACTTGAGAAACACCGCAGGCCATCTAGCGTCAGGGGAAATCCTCAAAGTAATTCACGTGCCTGGGCGTTTGGTGAATTTTGTCGTTCGCTGAAGCTCGACAAAGCGAGAACATCCAAGTCGATGGCTCTTGGTAATAAGGGATACTCTTCGGAACGAGGAACTATGACTGAGAAAATATTGACCTTCAGAAGTCGCATTGCCAGCAGCACAGAAACCAAGTTCTGCCAGGGGTGGATGGCGGTGCTCCTGCTGCTGACCGGTCTCAGCGGCTGTGGCTACGCCCTGGTGGGGCGCGGAAGTAACTTGCCCGAAGATATTCAATCGGTCTATATCGAACCGCTCACCAGCCGCTCCAACAAGGCTCTGGTGGAACAAATCTTGGGTACCGCGATCGCCGAGGAGATGGTGCTGAGGCAGCGCTTCGAGTTGGCGAGTAACGAAGCGGACTCCGACGCGGTGCTGGAAGGCGAGATCCTCAGTGTACGGTTAACGCCGATTACCTTTGGTGGCGCTGGCTTCGCTACAGAGTACGAAATTTCGGTGCGAGCCTTCATACTGCTGCGCCGCACCGACGAGGAAGAAACCATTCTGTGGGCCAATCCCGAGTATGACTTCCGTGAAAACTATGAGCTGGACCTCGAAGGGGATACCGGAATCTTTGAGCGTGAGGTCACTGCGATTGAAGACATTTCCAGCAAGTTCGCCCGAAGTTTGATCAGCGACTTGCTTGAGGGCTTCTAGTCTGTAAGCGAATTGTTGTTGGCGCGGCGTGCTCGGTGAGCAAGGGCCGCATGCGGCTTCTGCCTCTAGACTCATATCCCTGATAGAGCAACCCGTTCCCACCGTCTACATCGGCCGGTTAGGGCGCGGTGCGTGCAACAGTTCCCTGTCTCAGACTATAACGAGTTCCCCGCCAGGACGCTCTGTGCTCTGGCATCCTAGCGTTCCAGGCTTAGTAGCGTTGGGCAAAGGCTGGGACGCGAGATCCAGCCTCCGAGAGAACTATGCCCTCGAAAGAGGCCCTGGGGTACTTGGAAAGGTGTGATCAGGCCGCCCAAACGCGACCAAGAAACCATATATGACTAGAAATGGAACCGATTGGAGCTGGGCGAACTAGGCGCTGGCTCGCAATTGAGCTACAGCACGCGTCAATCGCGATTTGGTCCGGGCGGCAGCATTGCGATGGATGACGCCTTTGCCGACCGAAGAGTCCACCAACGGCAGCGTGGTTGCCAAACTCTTCTCGGCAGCGTCCAAATCTGCAGCCGCAACCGCAGTACGGACCTCTTTGATCGCAGTGCGCAGATGCGTTTTATGGGTCCGATTGCGAGCCCGGTTGGTCTCGTTTTGGCGGATACGTTTGATTGCACTGGGGTTGTTGGCCATGGTGAAGTTCTCTGAAGGTATCTCCGACGCGGAGATACCGCTCGGGAATTTTGCTTGTTGGTTTTCTTGGTTCTTCTCGTTAAGAAGCGTTACGCCGGTGAACCGGTGTAACGCCGAATCGGAATGTTAAAGCAGCCCTTTAGACCACGTCAACCAGATCGGCGCTGGCTGGTTTGTCGTCTAACCAACCTCCGCCAACCGCTGACGCGCTAAGTCAGCCTCGTCGGTACCGGGATGATCACGCAAAACTTGCTGCAGTTGAGCAACCCCACGTCGACGATCTCCCAATTCCAGGTAGGCATATCCTGCCTTGAGCATCGCTGACGCGCGCTTGTCACTGCGCGGAAAGTCGCTCAGGATGCGTTGGAATTCTTGCACCGCGTCGTTGTACTCGCCTTGGCTGAAATAGCTTTCGCCGATCCAATAGGCAGCGTTATCCGCTAAGTCGGTATCTGGAAAATTCGCCAGATATTGTTCAAAACCACCAATCGCTAGGTCGTAGTTGCCACGCAGGTAATCGTTGTAGGCCACGTCATACATAGCGCGCGGATCTGAAACTGGAGCGCTTCCAGAGTTGCGGCTGCTGTTGTTCGAGGTCGCGGTCGCAATTGCCGTCGTGACCCCGCCAATTTGCTTGGAAAGCTGATCGAGACGGTAATTGGTGTCTTCCAGGTTGGCCTGCAATTGGTCGATCTGACCGGAGAGCTGAGACAACTCGACCTGCATGTCAGCCTCGACGCGGAGCAATTCCTTCATCCGGTCGGACATCTCTTGCTGCAGCCGTGCGACCTCGTCTTTGCTGGAACCTTCGGTGCGGACCACTCCCAGTTCGTTCTCGATACGCCGCAGTTGGCTTTGGATATCTTCAATATCGCTGGTTGTGACGCAGCCGCCAGCCAACCCAGCGAAAACTAGGAGAACAATAGGGGAGTGGATCCAAGGACGCATCGACAAAGCCAGTGATTAGTGCGACTTACCTGTATCGTCTAGCGGCGGCCAGTAATCGCGAAGTGAGCGCGGCGATTTTGGCTCCAGCAGCTTTCCCCAGAAGTATCGCAGGTCGGGTTCTCTTCGCCGTAGCTGATGGTGGTGATGCGACTGGCATCGACACCCAGCGAAACCAAGTAACTCAAAGCAGTGTTAGCACGGCGATCACCCAAGGCGAGGTTGTACTCGTTGGTGCCACGCTCGTCACAGTGCCCTTCAATGGTGAAGGTGAACTCAGGACGGCTGGCAATGAACTCGGCGTTCTGCGCCAGACGGTCGCGTGATGCGGAAGACAAGTCGGAACGATCCAGGTCGAAGTAGACATCGCCCAAAAATCCCATCGACTCAGCGTACACCTGAGCGTCTAGGAGGTCTCCATCGAGCGGATCGGGGGTATCGTCCACTATCTCGAGATCGGGCTCAGGCTCAACATCGGTGGCGCTATCATCCGGCGCCTCGGCGGGCTCTACTGCCTGCGGCGCTACCGGTTTATCTTTCTTACATGCACTGGAAACGCCACCAACCATTACGGCGACGAGAAGAAGAGTGAGCCAAGTCTTGCGTTGCATCGATATGCTCCTTGCGATGTCGAGTTCCAGGTCTTGTTAATTTCCCGCCTGCCTGTACAAACCCACCTTTAGGCCGCGACAAGCCGCGATCAAGTGGAGATTAGCAGAGCTCATAGCGAGAAACAATGGCGATTTTGTGGCAAAAACCGCTGTCATTTATTGGAGATACGGTGACCAGTCCGGCGCCCGATTGGTGCCGCTGGATGTCAACTGAGTGACCTCACGGCCTTCGACATCGACCACGTAGACTTGGGCGCGTCCACTGCGGTCAGAAGCGAAAGCAATGCGTCGTCCGTCGGGTGAAAAAGTCGGGGTCTCGTCGTTGGCTCCTCCCGCGGTGACAAAACGGCTCTCTCCGGTCACTAGATGGCTGACTGCCAGGTCAAAAGAACCCCCGCGTCGACTGGCAAAGGCCACCACCGAGCCGTTCGGGCTCCAAGCGGCTCCGTCAGCGTAAGTGCCGCCAAAGGAGACCCGTCGCACGTTTGCTCCCTCGGCGTCCATCACGTAGATCTGCGGTTGACCACCCCGGTTGGAGGTAAAGGCAATCTCGCGCCCGTTTGGACTCCAGGAAGGGTTGGTGTCGATGCGTTTTGAATGCGTCAGTTGGCGCAGATTGCCTCCGTCTCGATTGGCGGTAAACACCTCCCAGTTGCCATTGGTTGAACTGGCAAAGGCAATCTTGCTGCCATCTGGCGAGAACGTCGGTGAGGTGTTGTGGGCGCCCTTAGCCAGCAGGGCGCGCTTACGGCCGGAAGCGAGATCGGCGAAATAGACGTTGGGCAGTCCACCAACAAAAGAGACATAGGACAAACCGTCGGACTGTGGGCTCCAAGCCGGAGACATGGAAATCGACTTGTGAGCGGTAACCGGTTTTTGACTACTGCCGTCGTATTCCATCAAATAGATTTCTTTGAAGCCATTGCGATCGGACCAAAACGCGATTCGCGTCTGTCCCAGTCCTCGCCGTCCGGAATAGTACAAGATGATGTCGTCGGCGACGATGTGGCCAATGCGCCGGGCTAGGTCATAGCCTCCGCGGTAGCGTTTGGCGTAGATATCCTGTCTGGTTTGGAAGTCGACCACCCGAGCGTCGACCACCATCCGGTCCCCCTCGGCTGTGGTCTTGACCAGCAGCAGCGCTTGGTTACCCAACGAACGATAACTTTCCAGGTCGCTAGCGATATTGCCGGTCAGTTCTAGTACCGAGAGTTGTTCCGGGCCATCTAGCACCACCACGCCAGAAATCGACAAGTCACCACGAATGGTGGCGTCGAGGGTGGTGGTAGCGCTGCTGAGCCCAGAAGGCGTGCCCGGACTTTGCGAGGTGGGAAAAGCCATACGGATCGGTGATTTCCCTCGCCCATCCAGAACTAGGTCGACGATCGGTTGATCAAGATCCTGGGCAGAGAGGTTACTGGGTGCTGCCAGGGAGCCACTCAGAGTGACTACCAGCGCCAAGGTTGGTGCGATCCCGGATCTCATTCTAAGGGTCTGAGGTTGTAGCGGTCTTGGGGTCGCTTGCATCTGGAGTCTCCGAGTGGTGGATTGGGGTTTCAGTTGGAGCAAGAGCCTCGAACCAGCGAATTATCGCACGGTGAGATTGACGCCAAGAGTCGAATTGCGAAATGCCGCAGGCAGCGGCGGAAATGGCGCTGCAGCGCGGATTGCGCGCATCGCTGCTAAGTCAAAGCTGTTGTATCCCGACGAGCGAGCCAGACTGACGTTCGCTAGAGAACCGTCTTGGCGGATGACGAATTTTACGATTGCCTCGATCTCGCCGCCGATCACCGGGCGATTCCACACCGAGTCAATCTGCGCCAACAGTTGGTCGGTGTAGTAGGAGTAGGTGAAATCGGGTGAGTCCAGGCTGGCCGCTCCTGATCCGGCCAGAGAAGTGCCCAGAAGGCTGCCGGTCGGCGACCCGGCACGTTGGGTTGACTGCTGCGGTTGACTGGAGGATCGAGAGCGAGTGGTGGGTGCCGGTGATGGCGTGGGCTTGCGGCGCTCAGGCGGTGGGGAGAGGGTTGGCACCGGTTCTTCGATCTCCGTTTCTTCAGCCGCTGGTTCTTCCAGTTCGGGGACCGCTTCCTGTCGAGGTGCGGGGGGCGTGGGTTTCGGTTGCACCTCGCGAGTTCCGAGGGCGGCGACCGGTACCAGTCGCACCACCTGACTGAAGTCGTCGATCATCACCGGCGCGGTCGACCAGGTGGAGGCAAACCAGGCGAAGGCGATGATAGCGAGATGCATGCCTAGCGACATAGCCAAGCCGGAAGCTCGATTTTCCGCCTCCAACCGCTCAAAGCGCCGATCAAGGTGTGTACTGATGCTCCGGCTCATTTAGCTTAGGCGTTGACTTGAGACGGTTGATGGTGCCGGTGAACTAGAGCCATAAAATACCGGTTTGGTTCGTTTAGCGACTTCTACGATCGGTAACCATGCCGACATTGACGATTCCGCCTTCGCGCAGCAAGTCGAGGACTTCCATCACTTGGCCGTAGGCGACATCGCGATCGCCTTTGACGAATACCGTTTCGCCAGCGCGGGCTTGCACCAAGGGCTGCAAGCGGTCCACCAGTTGGGAGGCGTGAATCGGTTCTTCAAAGAGATAGATCAGACCATCTCGATTGATCGAGATCACCATGGGATCCTGAGTGCGTTGCGGCAGGGCACCGGCGTTGGCCTGCGGCAGGGCGACTTCAATGCCCTGATGCAGCATCGGCGCAGCGATCATGAAAATGATTAACAGCACCAACATCACGTCCACCAGAGGGGTGACGTTGATGTCAGTGAGAACTTGATCGTCCTCCTGCTGGGATCCAAAGTTGAAGGCCACCGCCAGCGCTCCTAGGAGAAGTTTCGTTCGGCCAGGTTGAGGAATTCCAGATGGAAGTCTTCAGTCTGGGCCCGCACTTCCCGCAATCGCCCGGAAAAGTAGTTGTAGCCGACCAAGGCCGGGATGGCCGCGGCCAGTCCGGCTGCGGTGTTAACCAGGGCTTCGGCGATACCGGGTGCGACCGCGACCAGCGATGTCGAGCCGGTGGCGCCAATGCTCTGGAAGGACACCATGATTCCCCAGACGGTGCCCAAGAGACCGATAAACGGACTCGCTGACGCGGTGGTGGCGAGAAAGCCAAATCCTCGCGCTAGCCTTCTGACTTCCGATTGAGCGGCTCGTCGCAGGCTGCGTTCCAAAGAGGTGAGAGAGGACAATTTGTAAGCTGCCTCCGACCCTTCACCCTCTCGCGCAGCCTTGATCTGGGCATCGATCTCCAAGTAGCCAGCCTGAAACATGCCTACCAACGGGCTGGTGTCAAGATCTTCGGCGGCGCGATTGACCTCGGAAAACCGTTTGCTGTGACGAAAGGCCGACAAGAAAATCTCGTTTTCCCGGTCGGCGCGCCGAATTTGTAGGGACTTGCGCGCCATGATGGCCCAAGAACCCAACGACAAGAAGACCAACAGGCCGAGAATGAATTTGGCAAAAAGTCCCGCCTCGAGGAAAAGCTCCATAAGGCCTGGAGCGGAATGAGCTTGAGCGATGATCCACATGTAAGTTGGTCTGCCTCTCGATAGATGGACGTAAAGGGGTGCCTCAGTAGGCTATAACGAGGCGAAGCTAACATCGGGCCGAATGTGATGTCCAACTCCGGTCGATTACCCGAAGCCTGCACGCTGCTTGCCAGTTCCGTTCGCTCGATTTCCCGGTTGACCTTAGTCCAACCGGACGAATAAGGTTGGTTTTCCGACACCGGACGCGGGAAACCTTGGTAGTCCGGACTCGACATTCACGAGAGGAGATCGATGAAGATAGCGGTGTGCATCAAACAGGTGCCCGATACCGAAGCTAGACTACGAGTTGCGGCAGACGGCAAGTGGCTGGATGAAGAAGATCTACCGTTCGTTATCAGTGAGAACGATCAGTATGCAGTCGAGGAGGCGTTGCAGATCGCCGAGAGAACCGAAGGCGAAGTGGTGGTCTATGGTTTGGGGCCCGCTCGGGTGGGCGAGGCTTTACGCAAGGCGTTAGCTTTGGGAGCTACGCGCGCTGTTCATATCCAGGGCGACAATCTAGTCGGTGGAGACGCGTTGGCTACCGGGCGAGTGCTCGCCAAGGCGCTGCAGAGGGAGGAATTCGACCTAGTACTCACCGGATCCCAGTCCGACGATCTCGGTTGGGCTGCCACCGGTTCCGTAGTCGCCGAGTATCTGGGCTGGCCACACGCTTGGTTGGTCATGGGGATCGCATTGGAAGAGGGAAGCGTTCTGGTTACCCGGGAAATGGAATCTGGGATCAACCAGATCGTGCGCTTGAAACTGCCGGCGGTGTTGCAGATCCAGGCAGGGCTCAATACTCCGCGCTACGCGTCTTTGCGCGGAATCATGCAGGCGAAAAGGAAAGAACTGGTCGCGTTGACGTCTTCGGAGCTCGGATTCACCGAAGATCAAGTCGGAGCTGCAGGTTCCTTGGTGCAGATTGAGGCGGTTGCATTTCCGGACTCAGGGGGTGGAGCCGAGATGCTGCAGGGTTCCCCCCAAGAAATGGTTGCGCAGTTGGTCGAACATCTAGTTCGCCAAGCGAGGGTGCTGTGATGTCAAATCTGATCTTGGTCGTGGCTCAGGCAAAGGATGACGGAATTCATAGAATGAGTTTGGAGGCGATCTGCGCTGCGCAGCAGTTGGCCCAAACCAACGGAGCAGAAATTGTCGTGGCGCTGCCGCACGGGAGCACGGAGGCTGCCGAGAAGCTCGCTGGGTGCGCGGTGGCAAAGGTGTTTCATTGCCAGAACGACCGACTTACTGGCTACACGCCAGGGGCCTATGCCGGTGCATTGGCAGCTCTGGTTGAACAACTGGATTCCCAATGGGTGATCCTGCCGCACACCTATCAGTCGGTGGATTTCATGGCCCGGCTAGCGGTGCGGGTTGGGGCGGGAATGATCCCCGAAGTCACCTCTGTGACTTCGTCAGGTGAATCGTTGCGGTGGTCGCGCCCGGTGCTCGGTGGCAAATTGGTGGCAACCGTAACTGCGTCTGG
The DNA here is from genome assembly GCA_965248055.1 of Candidatus Multivoradales bacterium. Taxonomy (GTDB): domain Bacteria; phylum Acidobacteriota; class Thermoanaerobaculia; order Multivoradales; family JAHEKO01; genus CBDCXF01. The sequence continues at coordinate 124,944 of CBDFIJ010000004.1, read as the reverse complement.
TGACCGCACTATGGTTTCCGTGCAGTCTGGATCCTGGAGTGCTGACGACGTGCAGACTGGAACGGCGGAGTTAGCTGCTTGGCCGAGTTCGCTTGAGGGTGCGGTGTCGGATCGGGAAATCATTGGCACCGAACAGGCCGCCGAGGAGGAGGTCGACCTTAGCCAGTCTGAGGTGATCGTTGCCGTAGGTCGTGGCATCGGCGACCAAGACAAGATGAGCGTGGTCGAAGAATTGGCCTCTGCCTTGGGCGCTGAGGTTGCAGCGAGCCGCCCGGTGATCGATAGCGGTTGGTTGCCGCGCGACCGACAGATCGGCTCGAGTGGTCAAACCGTGACCCCCAAGCTGTACGTTGCGCTGGGGATTTCCGGTGCCATTCAGCACGTTGTTGGGATGAAGGGATCCCAGGTCGTGGTGTCGATCAACAAGGATGCCGGGGCGCCGATTTTCGCGGTGTCCGACTACGGCATCGTCGGTGATTTGCATGAGATCGTGCCTCTGCTGACCGAAGCGATTCGAGAGGCGCGTCTCTAGCAGCCTGTGGCTGCTAGAGACGGCGGACCCAGTCAAACAGGGCAACCCCAGCGGCGACCGCCAAATTCAACGATTCGACTTCGCCGGACATGGGGATCGCCGCAGCTGGTACTTGGGTCAGGTGCTCCGGGGAGATTCCCATCTCACCGCCGATCACAGCCACCAACGGACTGTTCACCGGGCAGTCATAGATGCCCTGTTTGGCCCTTGGGTCTAGAGCAATCCAGTTCGCGTCCTGAGTCAACAAACGCAGTTGTTGCCACGGAAGTTTTGGGTATACCGGCAGCGTCAACAGACTGAACGCGGAAGCGCGCACAGCGCGATGGTGATTAGGGTGTACGGAGCCCGGGGAGGTGAGCAAAGCATCAGCTCCAACCGCCGCGCAGACGCGCGCCAAAGCTCCCAGATTGACCGGATCCTGGACCCGATCGGCGTAGACCAATAAGCGGTGATCGCCAGAAAGCGAGAACTGTGCGGCATCGGGCCGCGGATTGCGAACCACCGCGATTACGTCGCGCGGGGCGTCCAGATCGCTCAGCGTCGCCAGCAATTTGGCGTTGGTAGCCAGCGGTGTCAGCGATTGATGGCCAGGTAAGGATCTGTCCAGGATGCCGGCTGTTTCTGGGGTTGCCAGCAAGAGTTCAAAGGGCAGTCCGTGGCTCGCCGCCTCCAGGACTCCGCGTTCCCCCTCCAGTAGTACCAATTCGCGATGCTGACCGCTACGCACCGCTTGGGCGAAGCGAATTTTTGGGTTGGCGGGGGAGTCGATCATGGTGTTGGTGTGAAGAACGCCTGAATTTTGTCCCACCGGGAGTCCCGACGCCACCTATGAGATGGCTAACACCGGATGCTGAGTACAACCAGCTCCGACTGCCTCAAAAAAAAGGCCACCTTATGACAGGTGGCCAAACAGATCGGACATGTTCTCAAGTCGCCGGGCCCGAGAAAACAATCCTTGGTTCAACCTGGGAATCCCCGAATCGAACCATCTTTAAAGAACCCTCCTCCAGCTGGGTCTCCATGCTGGAGAGCTACTCTTTAGTGCGAGGTTCATGCCGGGATTTTTTTGCCGTCCAGAGGGAGCTTAAAGCATTGTAATACAACGACTTACATAAATCACTGAATCACGACGTCAAGGGACAAAACTCAAGGTATCTAGGAGAATTTCCAGGGTGACCCAGGGAGAATTTCCCGGTATCACCAGGAGGCGGGAGTTTGTCTAGCCGCAGGGCTATCCTTCCGGTCAGCTGAAACCGCCACGGCAGAGGCGTTCAGCGAGGGTGTGATGCTCTGGTAGCATGGCCCCGTGCCGTCGAGATGCTAAACGGTAGGACGGGGGTTGGGCACAGCACACCAGTCGAACAGCTGTCAATTACAAGGAATATATTCGATGTCGGACGAACGTTCGCTATTTACATCAGAGTCGGTCACTGAGGGGCATCCTGACAAGGTCTCGGATCAGATCTCCGACGCGGTTTTGGATGCAGTTTTGGCCGAAGATCCCAATGGTCGGGTCGCTTGCGAAACTTTGGTCACCACCGGACTGGTGGTCCTGGCAGGGGAAATGACCACCGATGCCTTTATCGATTTTCGCAAAGTAACCCAGCAGACGCTCGAAGAAATCGGCTACGTCGACCGGGGAATTGGTTTTGACGCCACCGATGCCGCAGTGATCACCTCGATCGATTCCCAATCTCCGGACATTGCCATGGGCGTGGATCCCGGTGGGGCCGGGGACCAAGGGCTGATGTTTGGCTACGCGTGCCGCGAAACCGCTGAATTGATGCCGTTACCGATCAGTTTGGCTCACGCTTTGACCATGCGATTGGCGCAGGTGCGTAAGGCTGGGCAAAAAGACTTGAGACCCGACGGCAAGAGTCAGGTGACGATTGAGTACCAAGGGGACCGGCCGGCCAGGGTACACACCGTGGTTGTCTCAACCCAGCATTCTGAAGATATCTCGACCGAAGATCTACACGACCTGGTGCGCGAAGAAGTGATTCGACCGGAGCTGCCTGCGGAACTGGTGGACGACCAATTGATTGTTCATATCAACCCGACCGGACGTTTTGTGGTTGGCGGCCCCAAGGGCGACTGTGGCCTCACCGGACGCAAGATTATCGTTGACACTTACGGCGGGATGGCGCCCCACGGTGGTGGGGCATTCTCCGGCAAAGATCCGACCAAGGTCGACCGTTCGGCCTCCTACATGGCGCGCTACGTGGCCAAGAACCTTGTCGCCAGTGGCCTGGCCGATCGAGTGACGGTCCAGTTGGCCTATGCAATCGGCGTCGCTGATCCGGTTTCAATCCGAGTTGACAGCCACGGCACCGGCACCGCCGACGATCGTTTGCTTGAGACCGTGGTGCGAGAGGTCTTTCCGCTCACTCCGGCCGGGATCATCGAGCATCTTGACCTGCGCCGTCCGATCTATCGACCGACCGCGGCTTACGGTCATTTTGGTCGCGAAGAGGACGCCTTCACCTGGGAAAGAACCGACCTGGCTGAAAAGGTGGCCGCCGCAGTCTAGTCGGCGTCTTCCCAAGACTTTCCATATTTCAGTACGTCGTGGCGTAGGAGGTCGAACTCCTTCTGCCTAGCGGTTGGGATCGCGTCTCGATAGACCGTGTCGCAGCGATAGCAAACCGGCCGCTCCTCCAAGTGGTACCACAGCCACCAATCGATCGCCGCTGCCACCACCAGCGACAGACCATAGGTCCACGGGGTCAGGACGATGGCGATGGCCACCACCAAGCAGCCGATCGCCCGGTTGACGTCTCGCTGTCGGTAGAGATGCTTGCAACCGCAAACCACGCAGCACGGAACCGTGGTTGCCTGTGCGGGGTCGTAGGTGCTCCAATCCAAGCTCCGCGAGTGTTCGCAGTTCGGGCAGGGCAAGTGTTCTTGGTTAGGGCTGATCGAAGTGGAGAAGGGGAGCCCACACTCTCGGCACTGGGTGCGAATCTCCATCGGGTCCAGAGTGCTTCTTACGATCATAGGTTCGCTACAGCTTGAGGAAACTACCGCCGATCAAACTGGCACTCCGGTCATTGCCAGCAGGAACAATGCAGTGGCCTCTCCGATCCACACGCTAATGATCACCACGTACAAGATGCCGGTCGCTGATTGGTTGGATCCCTGGCGTGCGCAATGTAGTGCCATCCCCGACAGCAACAATGCGCCCAACAGTCCCCAGAGGACTCGTATCCAGAGGAACATCGCCCAACCGCCACCCGAGGTGAGAGCCCACCAACTTTGCGGGTCAGGGAGTCGGGAAGCCAAGAACATTGCCAGCAGTGAAGCTAAGGCGCGCAGCACAAGCAGTACGGTGAGGATCCAGCTAAAGCGTCGCAGATGGCGGAAGTCCAACATGGGCGCGACCAAATACCAGTGGCCCAACAGCATGGTGACCATCGACCAGCCCAACACCAAGGCAGAAAGCAACAGGCTCACCCTGCCCAAAATTGGCAGGACGTAGCTGAAACGCAGCGGCAGATCGATCAGCCACAGAGCCAAGCTCAGGGTAACCAAAGCGCCTCCCGCGGCGAGGCGTCCCAAGAACCATTTTCGTGACCAGATGCCAGCGTAAGCCAGTAAAGAAAAGGCGAATCCAACGTAGAGCAGGAGGGTCCTTGGGATTGTCCCGGAGCCATCCAACTGCGCACTGGATGGGGAGTCCGCTGGCCACGGCATGATCACTCCGGTCGCCACCAGCCCGACGACGATCGCCAGCAGCCCGAGGATCACCAGAGCATTGGTTTGAAAATAGCCTCGTCCCAAGTCCTCTTCACGAATCCAAAACGAAGTTGAGACCACCCCAGCAGCAAGAGCGAGAAGAAATACCCCAATGATCAGCATCGTTAAGAGCGCACTCCGAGGAACAAATAAACAGCCAAAGTGGAGAATAGAGCAGACGGCGCCCACACCGCGAGCAAGGGTGGCAGGGTGCCGGTCTCACCCAGGGTGGTGAAGATCGAGTCCAGCACGATAAAGGCAATGGCTAGTCCCAGGGCTAGGCCGACCCCGTACAGCGCTCCCCCCTCACGACCTACGCGAAACGAAAACGGTAGTGCCACCAACGCCATGGCCAAACAACCGGCGGGGTAGGCGATCTTGCGATACAGCTGTGCCCGGTACTTTAGGTTGGGCTGGCCGCTGCGTTCTAGGTTTTCGACGTGTTGGCTGAGTTGGCCAAAGGTCATCTGCGCCGGCTGGCGTTCTTCTTCTCGGAAATAGTCGGGGGTCTCTGGGAAACGGGCGGTATGAGGCTCTTCAAACCAACGGAAGTCGACCACCTCGCCCCCGGCGAAGGATCGTGTCCAGCCGCGATCAAACAGCCACGCGCCTTCACCTTGGTAGACCGCTTGCGTGGCATAGAGCCGCCGAACCAACTTACTGTCCGCGTCGAACTCAAAGACCTCAAGTTCGATCAGCGCCTCTTGCTCTTGGTCGTAGCTGGAGTAATGGTAGATAAAGCGATCTTGGCCGAACAGCCATTGTCGATCAGCGCGGCGGAAGCTTTGGGACTGACGACCATAAATTTGGTCTTCAAGGCGTTGTTTTTCCTGATTGCTTGCTGGCAGCAGATACTCGTCGAGCAGAAAGGTACCGAGGGAAATTCCGGCGGTAGCCACCAGAATCGGCAGTGCCAGTCGATAGAGGCTGACGCCCGTCGACCTCCAGGCAACCACTTCGTTGCTTCGAGACAACAAGGCGAACGCGAGCACTGTTGCCATCAACACCACCACCGGAGTCATCAGGTAACCAGTATCCAAAACCACCGTTCCGAGGTAGCGCCAGACATCGCTGGAAGCCAGATTGTGTTCTTGCAGTCGATCCGCGACTCGGGTAAATCGTGCCAATGCGGCAAGCAGCATCATCGAGGCCATGGTTAGGCCCGCGACGGTGAAAAACAGACGCAGAATGTAGCGGTCATTGCGTGAGGGAAACTGCATCCACGAGCGATCGCTGGCCGAACCTCTGAGCCGGGCAAACGCTGTGCGCACCCGCGCCCAGGCCTGGGCTACGAATGCGGCTAGGGGCAGCTGACGGAGCAAGCGATCCGCGCGCCCGAGTAGCAGGCTCTTGTCCCGATTGCGGCGCCAAAATAGGTAAGCACCGACTGCCATCAGGATGAGGTTGGGGAGCCACATGGCCAGCCAGGGACTCATATTGTCCAACCGTGCAGCTTTCTCTCCTTGCTCGAGCAGGATGTAGTAGAAAGCGATCACCAATAAAGAGAGCGCGAAGCTGGCCGACTTAGCCCCTGAGCCTCGTTGCGAACCGAAAGCGAAGGGCAGAGCGAATAAACCGAAGCCGATACAGGCTGCCGGTAGCGAGAACTTTTTGTGCGCCTCAACCAAGGCCATCCGGCGGATGGTCTCCGCGCGCGTTGGGTCATTGCGCTCTCGCTTGAGTTCAGCCAACGTCATCGAACGCAAGTTTTTTTCGACCTTGCGGTCTCCTGTTTCAATGCCCGTGCCGCCCTGGACGACTTTCTCGTAGGTGCGCAGAAAGCCGAGCCGATACTGCGCGTCGGCAAAACTCTCCTTGAGGTCGATAATGTGCGATTCGGTATTGGTCAGCTGCAGGACTTGTTCCTGGGTCGACTCGTCAAAGGCGAGATGCCCAAGCTCTGCGACCATCACTTCCGATTGCCCTGGAGCGTTTTCCTGCGCCAAGAACACCCCGTCCCACTCGCTGCGGTCAGCGGTCAGACCAAAGACGTACATCACCCAGGCGCCCAAATCGGTGTGAAACTCACGGGGTTCAACCACCTGAGTAGCATGGCGGGTCTGAATTCGATAAATGGTCGAAGTGTAGCGGGCGTTGGAGAAAGGTAAAACCGCTGTCATTAGATAAATACTCAGCACAGTGAGCGCCAGCGAAAACCAAAGTAATGGGAGGTAGAGCTTGAACAGGCCCACACCGGAAGCTCGTAACGCGGTAATCTCGCTGTCACCCGACAGACGTCCGACCGCCATCAGCGTGGCGAACAGAAAGGCCATCGGGATCACCAGCACCAGCATGCTCGGCAGGTAGTAGGCGATCAAGGCGAGAACGTCACCCAGCGGAACCCCGCGGGCGAACACCATTTTTGACGCCTGGAGTAGAAAGTGGAGAAACAGGATCAGCGTATAGACCACACACCCCAGGCCGAACGGCCCTAGGATCTCGCTGGCAACGTAGCGGTCGATCTTGGAAAAAATGGCAGGCACGGAGTTGCTGGAAGAAAAAACTATGGCAGATCGTTTGTTTTAAGCAGATCCCGGGCCAGAAAACCGAACTCGACAACCGCTGATTCAAGAGTACAGCAGAAGGGGAAAACCGGGTAACTGATCAGAGCTATAGGGGCGTACCCAGTGTCTGATAAGGTGTATTATGTAAACCTACATACAGCCTAGTGTCAGGAGCCGCCTTTGTTCGACTCTCGCAATCGCACCTTCCTTCTCCCCACCCCAGACCCGTTGCAAGTTCCCCTTATGTGCTCAACACTCCTGTCAAAAAAGAGTTTCAGGAGAACCGATACTGTCCTCTTGATGCTCCGCCTCGCGCAGACCTTCCAAGATATGTTCCAGCGCCCGGATGACGTCGTGGCGTTCTACGGCCTCGGTCTCAAAGGTCAAAGCGACCTTGAAGCTTTCATCAGGGCCGGCAAAGCGAAAGGTCGGGCGTCGTCGGGCGCTCTTGGCACCCTCGGGGCTCCTGGCGCGCACTTGATCACGAACTTGATCTCGGGTCAGGTTGCCCGAAAGCGCCTGGGCAAACAACGCTTGCATTTCTTCTTGGCTGCCGAGTTTGGCGATCTCCAACAGCAAAGACTTGGTCATCATGCCGTGTTCCCGCGCAAGTTGTCTCAGCAGCGCCGGAATACGCAGCAAGGTTAAGGCTTCGGTGATCACCGGCCTCGACTTCGCCATGGTGCTGGCGATCTGCTCGTGGGTGTATTCGAAGCGATCTCTCAGAGCCTGCAATCCTTCGGCCTCCTCAAAGGGATCCAGGTCTTTGCGCTGCAGATTTTCGATTAGCGCGACTTCTAGCGCTTCATCGTCATCCAGGTCCATCTCGATCACCGGAACTTCTGGAAGCCCCGCAGCCGTGGCAGCGCGAAAGCGGCGTTCGCCGGAAATGATTCGGTAGCTAGGCGCTTCCCCACGTTGGCGTGGTAAAGGGCGCACTAAGATCGGCTCGAGCACTCCCTTGGAGCGTATGGACTCAGCCAGCTCCTCGATGTTGCCGAAATCCACTCGGGGTTGATCTGGGTCGGCTTCGAGAACGTCGATCTGCACCATCTTGCCAATCGGTTGTTCGGAACGTACCGCCAATTCGTCGACGAAATGCGAAGAGTGGCGCATCTTGACCCGGTTGGGTAATCCCTTCTTGCTGCTAGACACGGCTCAGCACCTCCTCAGAGAGTCGATAGTAATCGTAGGCGCCGGTCGAGCGGGGGGCGTAGCTGAAGATCGCCTCTTGGTAGGCCGGGCTCTCTTCCAACCGGACGTTCTTATGAATCCGAGTTTCAAATAATTTGCTGCCAAACACCTTCTCCACTTGCGCTTCGATATCCCGGGAGAGCAACGTGCGCTTGTCATAGAGGGTGAGTACCGCTCCAAGGATCTGCAGATCAGGATTCGCCCGCACTTTAACTCGATCAATGGTTTCGAGAAGGTCGTCGGTTCCCTCCAACGCAAAGTAGCTGCTTTGCACCGGAATTAAGACGTGGGTGGCGGCGACCAAAGCATTGACCGTGATCAAGCCAAGAGTGGGCGGAGTGTCGATCACCACGTAGTCAAACTGATCTCGAACCATCTGCAATTGGTCGGTCAGCTTGTAGTGGGCATCGATCTCGCCGATCAGTTTGGTTTCCAGTTTGGCAAGTGCCAGGGCTGCAGGCCCCAGGGTCAAATTGGGAGCCTTCTCCACTTGCAACAAGACATCGGACAAGGCGGCCTCACCGGTCATCACCTCAAACAAGGACAGGCGTTGGTTTTTCGCACTGACAAAGCTGAGGGTGGCGTTCGACTGCGGATCCAGGTCCAGCAACAGGGTTTTAAGGCCCTTGGCAGCGAGGCCAGCCGCTAGGTTGATCGCCGTTGTGGTCTTTCCCACGCCGCCTTTTTGGTTGGTAATGGTGATAATCATGGGCTCGAGTCGGCTGCGTAGAGTTTAGCCCAAACCCTTGGTTTGCCAATGCGAATCGATAATCAAGAACTGACCAGGAACTGGTGCTGTTCGGCCCCCTGTCTCACGGGATGAGAATCTCAGTCTTGATGACCGCTTCCGCTTGGAGTCCCTCAGGAAGGTAAGGCAGCACTTTGGGCAGCCCCGCCAGCTCGCCGCTGGGATCCCGACACGCGGGTTCATACACCGGAGTCCCATCGATCGCGACGATCAGATCACCTTTTTGCAGTCCCGCAGCTTCAAACGAGCGGTCGACCTAACCGCTTGGCAGCTCCAGAACAACTCGCAAACCGCCAAACCGGGACTCCTTGAAAGCCACCTTGCCGCCATAGAGCCGGACCACGTTCTGGACCAGCTTCAGGCCGATACCGCCGCCAGGTCTCGGGTCGCCGAGGAGGTGGCCCCGCGCCAGGACAGTGCGCTTTAGCTCAGAGAGCCCGGGCCCATCGTCTTCCACCGTGAGCGTAACCCGGTCTCCCGAAGTCTGGGCCCCGATCACCACCTTACTTCGAGCCCACTTGCACGCATTATCTAGAAGGTTGCCCAGCACCTCCTCAAGATCTTCACGATCGCCGCAGAAGGTGAGTTCCGGCGTGACGTCGACTTCGATCTTCAGGGCCTTCTCTTGGTGAAGCTTGCGCATGGTGCGGTTCAATCGTTCGACCGACGGAAGGACTTCGCAAGTCGACTCCGGAGGATGGGCAAGGTGAGCGGCGGCGGCTCGAGCCCGGCCAAGGTGAAGCTCGACCTGCGCGGTCATTGCCTCTACCTGTTGGCGCATGTCCCCGGTTGAGATCTCCCCCTCGGCTGCCAGACGCTGGAGCTCATTGCCGAGGATTGCCAGCGGCGTCTTGAGACCGTGGGCGAGGTTGTCGGCTTCGAGGCGCGAGCGCTCGAGCGCCTCCTGATTGCGTCGCAGGAGGTCGTTGAGGTCGTCGATCAGAGGTTGTACCTCCTTCGGATAGCTACCGTCGAGACGGTCTGATGCGCCTTTCCGAACTGAGACGAGACGCCGACTCAGGCGACCGAGTGGCAGGAAGCCGACGACCACGGTGAGCACGCCCGCTACCATCAGGACGATGGCGAGGCTGCAAACCACAGCGATCCAGGCGCCGCCACCGGGAAGGTAGCCCGCCGCCGCCAACAGCACAGCCCCCGCTGCCCAGAGGAGCCCGCCGATGAGGATTGCGGCCCGCAGCGAAGCGCGCTTCATCGGTCGGCGGGGATCTGGTAGCCGAGACCGCGCACGGTTCGAATCAGATCCGCTCCCAGTTTTCTGCGTATCCGAGCGACGAACACTTCGATGGTGTTCGAGTCCCGATCGAAATCCTGGGCATAGATGTGCTCGATGAGCTCTGCTTGAGAGATGGTGCGACCAGCATTGTGAAGGAGGTATCGGAGGACCCTCAGCTCGTGCGATGTCATCTGAACCGGGTCACCGTCGAGCCGGACCTTGAGAGAGCGCGTGTCGAGAGTAACTCCTCCGTAACACAGCTCAGCCGAGCCTGAGCCGCCGGCGCGCCGCAGTAATGCTCGGACCCGGGCGGAGAGCTCCTCCATGCGGAACGGCTTGGGAAGATAGTCATCGGCGCCGGCGTCTATGCCGGCCACGCGTTCATGCCAGCGCCCACGAGCGGTCAGGATCAGCACAGGGGTCGAGAGGCCCGCGCTCCGCCAGCTCTCCAGCACGCACAGGCCGTCGAGCGAAGGCAGGCCGAGATCGAGGACGATGACATCGTACGGCTCGGTTGCCCCAAGGTGCCGAGCTTCCGCTCCGTCCGCAACCAGATCCACTGCGTATCCTTCCGCGGAAAGCTGATCGGCCAGCTGTTTGGCCAACTCGGGCTCATCCTCTACCACCAACACTCGCATTCCTCGCTCCGTGCAGATCCTACAACGTGCTGTGCAGTGCTGTGCCTATTTGCGTTGCGGCCTTCTGGAGAGAAGACGCGCGGTGGCGGAGGATCGCAGCGCAGAAGCCGATCGGGATCAGAATAAAGAACAGGTTGTAAGGCTGGGGCCCGCCGGGAAGCTCGACTCCCGTCGCCCCGGCGGTCAAAACTCCCAGGTAAGGACCGACTCCGAACACCATGCCGAGCAAGAGGAAGGTCAGCCCGTCTGCGCGGCGTTCGGCTGGTATCGCGCGCGCGAAGCGAATTCCAACGACGACAATCGTCAAGACAGCGAAGAGGTTGGGAACCGTCGCGTGGAGACCCAAGAAGACCTGTGTCAGCGCTTGCGCAACCGGCATATGAGGCGTCAGGGCGACGATCGTCGCCGCCACTAGACCTGACACCGCAACCGGACCGTAGAGCAAGATAGGCATCCAGCGGGGCAAGTGCGGCCGCAGCGGCTGCGGAAAAACCAGCGTGAAGTGAAGCAACAAAGCCTCGCTGAGGAAGCCACTCATGAACAGATACACAATCCAGGCGTTGGTAGAGACACCAAGCGGCCCACCCCAGTGGAGACCCGCGAATACGGCGTAGAGGGCGAAGAGCCAGCTCGCTCTCGTACCTGCCCAATGATGAGCGATCAGGCCACAAGCAATGAAACCGAGCCCCATCACGCCCAGGGTCACGAACATTGTATGGTCCAGCTCTGACAGATCGCCCGCCAAGACAGCGGACTGTTGCCGCCACGGTGACGACAAGCGCCAGCCAAAGGCCAAGATGGCTGCGATCCAAAGTAGTAGGAATCTCTTGCGCTCGATCATGATTCAACAAGAACACTCGGTGTCTGAACCTTGGATGAACGACCGGGGGCAATCTCGCTGGCCTCCTCGCCGCCGGACCCCTAGGTTTGAGGCTTGAGCCGCAACGGTGTGGAAATTACTGTAAACGACGAGCCGAGCTCCAATGACCTCCGTCGGACACGCGCAAGCCCACCCGAAGCTAGGGGGCCGGTTAGTCCGCGGCCTGCGCCGCCGTTGCTCGATGCACACCTGGCCAAAAGTTATAGGTTTCAGCCACCCGTTTGTGAGCAACTTGGACACCCGGATATGCTGGCTCTCTAGGCCACAGGGTGACAGAGGTTTTTGGCTACCCTCAAAGGACCGGTTTCCCTTGGCGTAGGCAGCCGCTAACGGGTATCGGAACAAAGCCTCTCACTGGCTCTTAGCGTACGTTTTCGTTCCATTTCCCGGACCCCCTTGTCGGCGCGCCGACAATCGATATGGATCTGGTCTTCTCGGCTGGCCACGATGCTCACTATCGGACCTTGATAATTTGCACTGCTAGCGGCAGCGGTTACATCTCAAACTCGCCAAACTCTTCAGGCTTGGCATTTTCCAGCCACTCTTTGACCCGTTCCTCGTCGGTGGTAGCCAGACGTACTGCTTTCGCCTCTTCGAGCACGTCCGCGGCGACCTTGATCGGGCACTGCATCCGCAAGGCAAGAGCGATGGCGTCGCTGGGGCGTGCGTCCAAAACCAACGATTGGTCATCCAAATCGAACTCCAGCTCAGCGTAGAAGGTTCCGTCGCGCAACGAGGAGACCCTGGCTTCCTGCAGCCGCATGCGCCCGTCTCGAACCACTTGAGCCAGCAGGTCATGGGTCATCGGTCGCGGTGGCTCGATTCCTTCGATGCGCAGAGCGATGGCGCTGGCCTCGTAGTTGCCAATCCAAATCGGCAGGAAGACCTCGTGCTTCTCGTCCTCCAATATCACCACCGGCGAGTCGGAGGATGGATCGACGATCAACCCCTTGACCGACATGCCGACGTAACTGCGCTCGCTCACGCTCGTGCCCCTTGCGCAAAAGATTGCTTGGGCTGCGTGGTCGGTGGAACTGCGATCGGTCGGCCGCCCAAGCTGTGGGGGTGCGCCCGTTGCACTTCAACATCCACCAGACGACCGGGAGGGGTCCGGTAGATCGAACCCTCGAAATGGATCTGTCGATGGCAGGGGGTACGGCCCACCAGGGTGCCTTGATCGCGGCCCGGTCCGGTGACCAAGACCTGAAAACGTTCGCCGATCAGGGCTTGGTTGAGCTCTCTTTGGATTCCCTCTTGGACATTGAGGAGAATGTGCAGGCGCTCTTTGGCCACCGCTTCGGGCACTTCGTCGAGAGGCAGCTTAGGCGCCGCGGTGTGGGGCCGCGGCGAATAGCAGAAAGCGAAGAACGACGCGAAACGCAATTGTTCGATCAGGCCGAGAGTCTTTTGAAAATCGTCGTCGGTTTCGCCGGGAAAGCCGACGATGATGTCGGTGGACAACGCGGTCTCTGGGCGCAGTTCGCGGATCAGGCTTACCAGATCTAGATATTCTTCAACCGTGTATCCGCGTCCCATCCAGTGCAAGACTTGGTTCGATCCAGATTGCACCGGGAGGTGCAAGTAGGGTGAAATATTGGGGTGACTGGCGAAAGCCTCGACCATTCTCCGGGTGAAGTCGCGCGGATAAGAGGTGACGAAGCGCAGTCGCTCGACACCTTCGATCTCGGCCACCGCGTGCAGCATGTCGGCAAAATCGGCGTCGGATTCTGGGTCGCGCCAGTGATTGACGGTCTGACCGAGAAGCTCGATCTCGATAAAGCCCTTCTCCACCAACCCACGGACCTCTTGCAGCACCAGAGACATCGATCGACAGCGTTCACCACCGCGGGTGGTGGGGACCACACAAAACGTACACTTCTTGTCGCAACCTTCGATCAGGGTGACCATGCCCTTGAACGTCCCGTCGCGGGAAATCGTGTCTAGGTCATAGTCAGAGTGTTCCGGAAATCCGATCACCGCCCTGCGCCTACCCTTGGATGCAGACAGCAACACGTCGGTCAGTTCGCCAATGCGCCCGGTACCCAGGACGAAGTCCAGGTCGGGCATCCGTTTCAAGGCGCGCTCAGCTTCTTGCTCAGCGACGCAACCGCACAGGCCAATGCGCATCCCAGGCCGCTGGTCCTTGTACTGACGAAAAACCCCCAGTCGCGAATAGACCTTGTGCTCCGCCTTTTCGCGTACCGAGCAAGAATTGAGCAAGATGACATCGGCATCCTCGGGCTTGTCGGTCGGAAGGATCCCCTGACGTTCCAGTTGGCCACGCATCCGCTGGCTGTCCAACTCGTTCATCTGGCAGCCCCAGGTTTCGATGTAGTAGCGATTGGTCGCGCTCACGGCTCGATCTCCACCGCTTCGGACGCTTCATTCGGTTCCACTGCGTCGGCGGCGCCGAATTGATTCCCGGTGTCGTAGTTCCGCGACTCAGTCGAAGAGTCGATCGGTTCCAACTCGACTCCTTCGCGCAACCAGCCGGGCAGAGCTCCGGCGCGTCGACCTTCTTCAATCGCTCGGTCTAGCTTGTTGATCGCCTCTTGGATTGCCAGTGTGGTGGCTTGTAGTGACTGCCAACTGGCGTCCCACTCCGGCTTGATCTCACCGTCTCGATAATAGGGGTCATCCTCTTGGTAGTATTCCTTGCGCAGGCGTTCGACCTCCTGCTCAAGGTTTTCTTCTTCAAAGACTAGATCCTGCCAGTCGTAACGCAGCTCCCGTACCAGCGCACGCCAGTATCGTTCGGACTCGACTGCCGCCTCTTGCTGTGCCGAATCATCGCTTTCCGAGATCTCCGCAGCCGCTTGAGCGCCAGACTCAGTCCCAACTTTAGAGTCCGGGAAGGCAGAGGTCATATTGGCGGTTGCGTGCCGCTTGAGATTCTTGTCGTCGATGCGTAGACGCGAACTAGGGCTGGTATCTCTGCGCAATTGTTCTTGACGAGCAACCTCGACCAGGCTCGGCCTTTCCTGGTCGGATTCGCCAGAGATGACTTGAGTCTTCGGAGGCACCACTTCAATAGAGGTGTCACTCACAGCAGGCTGTTCTGCGGTTGCCGGCTCACTTGGGTCGGCTAGGTCTGTAGCTACAGAGTCCACAGCTAGATTCGGTTTTGTCGACTCCGCTATTGGCAGCGCTTCGGTCAATCCGTCGGAGCCAGCGGTCCGCCGGGCGTCCGGTTGTAGGGTTACCGGGTTCAGGGTCTGCAGGGGTGGTGCGCAAGCAACTATCCCGCTTAGCAAAGAGACACCCAGTCCGAAGCGCGCAATTCTTGGCAGTGCCATCGGTAGCAGCACTTTCCTGAGTTGAACTGTGCTCAGCGGGATATTCCTTGGCAGAACATAACAGTTAGCATCCGTCTTCAGAGGTTCGACCATAACGATCTTCTAGGCGTACCACGTCGTCTAGCTCTGAAGTCGAGACTTCCAAGATGTCGCAACCCTCGGGGCCAGCGGTCATCCGGTGGCGCGTTCCAGGTGTGATCCGATAGGCATCTCCCGGGTTCATCATCCGTTCGACCAATTCCCCTCCCTCGTCGACGACAAACAAATAGCTACCGGACAGCAGATAGAGAGTTTCATCTTTTTGCTCGTGGTATTGCAGGCTCAGGGCCTCTCCGGCGTTGACGTGAAGAATCTTGCCGACATAACGATCGGTCTGGGCGTAGATCAACTCGTAGCCCCAGGGCTTGTCGATGGTTTTCACTTCTGTCTGCATCACTGACTCCTCATCGGCGGGCCCGATGTGCATGCCACCCAGGTACGTTTCTTCTTAACTAGGATGCCGAGTGGGCTGCACCGCTAGTGAACCGGATTCCTAGAGATCTTCGACCTAGGGCTCCCCCGCTCCAGGTACCCTCGGCTGCTCTTTTTCCCGCTCTGTCTCTTGACTCAGCATCGCCACAACTTCTTCGCTACTGGTGCTGCCCAACCAGTTGCTAGCAGCCGCGTCCAGTTTGCTGCAATTGAGGCTCTGAATCAAACCTTTGGCCTGCGGAATCTTGGCCGGATGCATGGACAGCCTGCGCACGCCCAAGCCAATCAGCGCGACTTGGCCCCTTGGTTCCGAAGCGATCTCGCCGCACACGGAAATCTGTACCCCAGCCCTTTCCGCTCCTTCGACGGCTAGTTGTACTAACTTCATGGCACCCGGGTGATACGGCTGGTACAAATGGGCGACGTGCTCGTTGTCGCGCTCCGCTGCGGTGGCATATTGGACCAAGTCGTTGGTGCCGATGGCCAAAAAGTCCGCCGCCTCGCCCAGTGCTTGACTAGTGGCCGCCGCCGCTGGAGTTTCGATCATCGCGCCGACCTCGGGTGTCTCCTTGAGGCCGAGTTCCTCAACAGTGGCGGCCAGGAAGTTGCGAAACTCTTTGACCTCCCCCACCGTCGACACCATGGGTAACAGAAATCGAAGGCGCCCGCGCTGTGCCGAGGTCAACTCCGCAGAGGCTCGCAGTGCAGCCCGTACCTGGGTGTGGAACAAGTGGCGACGCAGGTTGAGAATGCGAATGCCGCGCAGGCCCAGACTTGGATGAGCGTCCTGGGTCGCCAGCACCTCACGGGCCAGTTTCCGTCCTCCCAAATCGTAGGTGCGAATCACAACGTCGTAACGACCGGCGCTGCACAGCAGTTGTTGGTATCGCTCGATTTGGCTTTCCTCGCTTGGCAAGCCAGGGTCGGTTTCCATCAGCAGGAATTCACTGCGGTAGAGACCAATACCCTCGGCTCCATTCGTCGTCATCAGCTCTAGTTCTTCAGGAAGTTCGATATTGGCGGCCAAGTGGATGCGCACACCGTCCGCCGTCGTGCAAGGCCCGGATACTGCGGGTGCGCTTGTGGCAACCTTGCTGACAGGAGAAATTGCTGGCTGCGAACCGACGGTGTCGCGCACCCAGCCTTCAGTACCGTCCACCACAATTGGGGAATCCGCGCCGATGGCGGTCAGCGGATCTGGAATCCCGACCACTGCGGGGACTCCCAGAGCGCGGGCGACGATTGCGGTGTGCGAGGTGGTGCCCCCATGTTCCAAGACCAACGCGACTGCCCCAGCGCGCAGCATGCGTACAGCCTCACCGGGCGGTAGTTCTCGGGCCACAATCACCCGTCCGACGAGATCGGGCTCGGCTTGGACGGTGGTTTCATGCACCAAAGCGCCCAGAATGCGATCGGCGACCTCGCGGCAGTCGGTCGCGCGCTCTCGGATGGTGGAGCTCGGAGCTCTTTCCAGTTGGCAGGCGAAGCGCTCGCCGCAGCGGCGCACAGCCTCCTCGGCTCCGGCTCCACCCTGGACCAATTCCAAAACACATTCACCCAGGCCTGGATCCTCGAGCATCAAGGCTTGCGCACCGAAGATCTCGCCCACGTCTTGTTGTTCGCTGCCGAATTGAGAAGTCAATTCCTCGAGTTGTCGGCTGACCACACCCTTGGCGTCGACGAAGCGGGCCATTTCGTTGTCCAGCGATGCGGCGCTTGGTCCCGATCCTGGCTGCAAATTTTGCGCGTCGCTGGATGTACTCTCAAAGTCCACCCCTCGGGCTCGGTATAACCAAGCGGTTCCGCTGGCGACGCCTTCCGCTGCCGGGATCCCTTGAAGCGCCAACTTGCTCATCCTTCGCCGATCTCGCCAAAGCCCTCGGCGAAAAGCTCCTCTAAGGAGCCCATCGCTTCCAACTCGCTATCGCCATCGCAGCGCATGGTGACTTCACTTCCGGGTTCGACGCCCAACGCCAACAGGCCCAAGATGCTCTTAGCGTTGATCTCATCTTCGCCATCAATCAAAAACACTTTGCAGGAATAGCGCGATGCCGTGTGTACTAATTTAGCGGCAGCGCGCGCGTGCAAACCGAGTTCATTGCGGATGATCAAATTGCGTTCGATCATCGACACTCGCCTCCCTTGCGGGCGGATTTATAGTCTCCGGCGATCACCGCCTTGCGCCCTTTCTCAACGA
This sequence comes from Candidatus Multivoradales bacterium, assembly GCA_965248055.1. Taxonomy (GTDB): domain Bacteria; phylum Acidobacteriota; class Thermoanaerobaculia; order Multivoradales; family JAHEKO01; genus CBDCXF01. The sequence continues at coordinate 107,515 of CBDFIJ010000004.1, read as the reverse complement.
TCCAAGAGGCGATTTCTTGGATCGACCGCGAGTCAACCTCCGGCAAGCAGCCTAGACGCACCACCATCGCCAGATTAACCCCAGCAACGACAGCGACCCGTTGGTCGGCCAGTTCCGAGGCCACCCGATGAGGAGTGCCCCCTGGGATATCGGTCAAGAGCAGAAATCGATCCGACTCTGGGTACTCGGACAATGCCTCTTTCAACACCTGGCGATCTTGGGCTGCTGAGGCTTCCCAGTCCAAGCACACGCAGCGCGCGTGCAGCGGCTGGCCCAAGATCCGCTCGGCGCTATTGAGCAGCTCATGGGCTAGACGGCCCTGGGTGACGACAATTGCCTGCAGCACGTTTACCGATCAGCCTTCGAGTGAGTGCGAATCTCGATGTTGCAGGTGGATCCGCCAGCCGGCTTGCTCAAGGCGCTGTGCCAGGGCTTCGGCGGTGGCAACCGAACGATGACGCCCGCCAGTGCAGCCAATCGCTAGGGTCAGGTGACTGCGCGCTTCCTGCTGGTAGCGCGGCAGCAAGAACTCAACGAATTCAAACAATTTCTCTAGCCACTGGTGGTACGAGTCGTGACTCTCAAGAAACTCCACCACTTCGGGCTCCCGACCGGTCTTGGGACGCAGCTCCGGTTGGAAGTGCGGATTGGGCAAGAAACGCACATCGAACACGGTGTCGGCGCCATAGGGCAGACCATGCTTGAAGCCAAAACTCATGATCGACACGCTCATCGCGTCGTCGCTGGTGGCCAATTTGAATTCCCGTTGAATCTGTCGGCGCAGGTCGTGAATCGTCCATTCGCCAGTATCCAGAACAATGTCGGCACGACCGCGCAGCTCCGCCAGCATGTCTCGCTCGGCGTGGATGCCGTCGATCACCGGACGATCCGAGGCCATCGGATGGCGCCGCCTAGTTTCGGAGAAACGACGGACCAGCGCTTCGTCTGAGGCTTCAAGAAAGACCAAGGTAGGGCACACCTCCAAGCGATCCAGCAACGCCGGCAAGCCGACCACGAAATCTGGAGTCCGGGCATCGGTGACCACCGCCAAGGGTTGTTCGGGGTTGCCGATAATCCCCTGGGGATCCCCCAGTAAGTCCGCCAGCAGCGGCAGCGGCAAATTGTCGACGCAGTAAAAACCCAGGTCCTCAAACGCCTTGGCGGCGCTACTTTTGCCGGAACCGGAAAGACCGGTGACCAAAACCGGGGTTGGCATCAGTTGCTGTCCTTGTTGCGTCCACTTTCCAACTGACGAATGAACTCGCGCGCAGAGTGATGCCCTTGCATTTTGAGTCGATGGTTGCGGGCAGCGATCTCAACCAAGATGCCGACATTGCGGCCCAAGGCGACCGGCATCTTGACGTAGGGAATCGGCGTGCCGAGGATTTCGTAGGTGCTTTCCTCCAGCCCGAGACGGTCGTACTCTTCACCCTCTTTCCAAGACACCAACTCCACTACCAAGTCGATCCGTTTGCGCTCGCGCACCGCCGACAAACCAAACAGGTCGCGGATGTTGAGAATCCCCAGGCCGCGCAACTCCATGTGGTGACGCGTAGCCGGATCCCCGCTGCCTCCCAATTCACTGTGAGGATAGCGTCGGACAATGACCCGATCATCGGCAACTAAGCTGTGCCCCCGCGTGATCAGATCCAGGGCGCACTCGCTCTTTCCTACACCGCTCTCCCCCACCAGCATCACCCCCAGACCGAAAACATCCAGCAGTACCGCGTGCGCCGCCACTGAGGGCACCAAATGTTCCTCTAGAAAGTCGCCCAGTTCTTGAATCAGCTGGGAAGTCAACTTGGGCGAGGACAGGATGGTGATCTTGTGCTCGGCACAGGCCTCGGCCAGTAACTCAATGGTCGGCAAACCCTTGGAAACAACAAAAGCGGGGATCGGTCGCCGGGTGACTTCTGCCACCCGTTCAGCCAGCACTTCGGCAGCAAGGGTTTCAGCATAATCGCGTTCACTAGCCCCAAGGATCTGTAGACGCCCGGGTTTGATGTACTGGTAGTACCCCGCCAGTGCTAGGCCGGGTTTTTGGATTCGTGGATGCTCGATGCGGTTACCGAGCCCCTCTGGCGCACAAACAACCTGCAACTCCAACTCGGATAGTTCGTCTCCCAGCAGTTCTGAGACAGCAACGCTTTGGCGGGTGACCACGGTACTTGTCCTAGGGGCGGCGCGCCGCCATCTACACTGTCTCTGAAGGCGGAGTCTCTGAGGCTGGAGTCTCTGAAGAAGGGGTTTCCGAAGAAGGGGGCTCGATAGTTGCTGCTTCTAGTTTCGGTTCGGGGAACAAAGCGCTGAAGATCGCATCTTCTGCGAGACCAGCCAGCTTGTCGGCCAAGCGAGGACGATCCCGCAGCCAGGTGGACACAGCCGCCAACGATCGCAGATGCGCCACCGCTTCATTGACCGGCGACAACAACAAGAACACCAGGCGTACCGGTTGGCCGTCTGGGGCCTCAAAGTCGACCTCCTGCGAGCAAGTGGCAACCGCCATCACCACTTTCTTTAGGCCTCGGACCTTGCAGTGCGGAATCGCAACCCCGTCTCCGACGCCGGTCGATTGCAGCAGTTCTCGCTCCCAAAGCGCCTCGTAAAGCCGATCGGCTTCTGGGACGACTCCGTTTTTCACCATCAGCGCGGACAGGGTTCGCAGCACCGACATCCTTTCGCTGCCCTCTACGTCGGCGAACACAAAATCGCGTCGAGCGAGGTCGATCATCTCCATTCTGGCCTCAGGCATCGCGCGATCTTAGGCGTCGGGAGACACCACTCCATAGTCACCGTCTTTGCGTTTATAGAGAACCGTGGTCTGGCCTGTTGCTGAATGCCGGAAGATCAGGAATTGGTTCTTCGAAGTCTCCAGCTGAGCCACCGCAGCGTTCATATCCATCTCGCAAATTTCAAAAGTGGAAGAACGCAGCACTTCTGTTTCCCCTGAACGCAACTGATCACCGCCGACCACATCGACTGGCCAATGGTCATCTTCGACCCGTTTGTGATCGGCGCGCCGACGTCGGTCTACCCGTCGCTTGTTCGCTCTGCGCAACTGTTTGTCGAGTTTGTCGAACGCCAAGTTGGTGGCATCAAACATGTCGTCTGCCGATTCGGTGGCGTGCAGATTGCCACCACGATGGGAGAACTGCAGGTCGGTGATACAACGATAACCCTCACGGGTGAAAGCGACATGAGCATGGATCGGTTCGTCGGCGAAACGCTCGGAGGCTGCTAATCGCTGCTCAGCATAACCTTTGACCCGATCCTCAATTTCGTAATGTCGACCGACGAATTCCACGTTCATATGCGATAGCTCCTGGTTGGTTAGAAGTACTGCTTACGGTCCGTCGAGGAGGGGATTTGTAGTTCGTCACGATACTTAGCTACCGTTCGACGGGCGATGTTGATTCCTTCACGGTTGAGAGCTTTGCCGAGAGCACTGTCCGAGAACGGACGTTTGGGATTCTCCGATTCAATAAGTTTGGAGATCTTGCGCTTGACCGTCAAGGAAGAAATGTCTTCTCCATAGTCGCGATCAATCCCACTATGGAAGAAGAACTTAAGGGGAAACAACCCGCGCGGAGTGTGGATGTATTTGTTGGAAACCACTCGACTGACGGTCGACTCGTGCATACCAATGTCGTCAGCCACGTCGCGCAGAACCATCGGCCGCAGCTTGTCCAGCCCGTGATCAAAAAATGCACGCTGCTGCCGGATGATCGATTCAGCCACTTTGTAGATTGTACGCTGTCTCTGATCCAAACTCTTGATTAACCACATTGCCCCCCGCATCTTCTCGCGAATGTAGTCCTGCGTGTCCTTTTCCGATCCCGCACGCTTCATTTCCATCAACATCTTGCGATAAGCCCCGCTGATGCGTAGCTTGGGCAGCCCGTCTTCGTTCAATTGGATCACGTAGTCGCCGCCAACCTTAACCACGTAGACGTCCGCCTCAACGTAGTGCGTGCGCTCGGCGCTGAACTGACGGCCGGGTCGCGTTTCCAGGCCTTTGATGATCTCGATCACTGGCTCGAGTTCCGCCAGTTTGATCCCCAGATCCCGTGCCAGAGCTGGCAACTGACGCTTGAGAAACAACGACCAGTGCTCCGAGACGATACGCGTCGCCGTCGACTCTGGCGGCTCTCCGCATTTCACCAATTGATAGGCGAGGCTTTCCTGCAGCGTGCGAAAGCCAACTCCAGGAGGGTCGAAAGACTGCACCAGTTCCAACGCTTCAGCGATCAGTTCCAACGTACAGTCGCCGCCGTCGCCACTCATGGTCTGCAAAATCTCGTGTTCATCCGCCATCAAAAATCCATCCGGATTCAGGTTGCCCACCACCACCTCGGCGACCTGGCAAAGCTCGGGGGAAATACCCGCCATATGTAGCTGCCACAGCAGGTGGTCGTAGAGATCCGGGTCTCGGGCCAGGGTGTTCTCCAGCGGCGGAGCTTCTGGTATCTCGCGAGTTGATCCTTCAAAGTGGGTACCGTCGAATTGATCGGCAAAGTAGGACTCCATCTCGGCTTCCTGCATTGCCTGCTCGTGATCGGCGTCAGAAGCATCCTCGGCCTCGGTCGTTTCCTCGGTGTTGGCCTCGACCCCTTCTTCGCCTTCCTCTTCGAGCGCCGCCTCGAGCTCTTCCAAAAGCGGGTTTTCCACCAGCTCCTGGGTAACCGTTTGCAGCAGCTCTGGACGAGTCATTTGCAGCAGTTTGATCGCCTGCTGCAAGGAGGGGGTCATCACCAGCTTTTGCGCCAGCTTGAGGGAAAGTCTTTGCTCCAGTGCCATCAGATCATGCCCTACAGCTGAAACGATTCCCCAAGATAGATCTTGCGCACTTCTGGATCTGCCGAAAGTTCAGACGGAATGCCGGCACACAGAATTTTGCCTTCGCTGATGATGTAAGCACGGTCGGTGATGCGCAGCGTTTCGCGCACGTTGTGGTCGGTAATCAAGACTCCAATCCCCATTTCCTTGAGGTGCGAAATAATGCGTTGAATATCGAGCACCGCAATCGGGTCGATGCCAGCAAATGGCTCATCGAGCAAGATGAAGGCCGGGTCGAGGACCAACGCGCGAGCAATTTCGACCCTTCTCCGCTCGCCACCCGAGAGTGCAATCGCCCGCGTCTTACGCACCGTTTCCAAGCCAAATTCAGCCAGTAGTTGATCGGTCCTTCTGCGCTGTTGGACCAGCGGCAGATCGAGAGTCTCAAAGATCGCCCGTAGATTGTCTTCCACCGTCATGCGACGAAATACCGATGGTTCCTGCGGCAAGTAGCTTAGGCCCTTCTTGGCGCGCAAGTACATCGGCAGCTCGGTGATGTCCTGGTCGCCGAAAAAGACTTTGCCTTCGTCGGGCGGCGTCAATCCCACCACCATGTAGAAGATGGTGGTTTTGCCGGCCCCGTTGGGGCCCAAAAGACCGACTACCTCTCCGGACTTGACGTCAATCGAGACTCCGTCGACCACCGCTCGGCCGCGGTACACCTTCTTCAATCCCTCGGCGCGAAGCTGGCGAGCCGGTGGTCGATCTGCCTGCACCGGCTGATCCGACTCGAACTCGTGGTCAGCGGAGTCGGGAACCAAGATGCTGGGTGGCCGTTCGCTCACGGTTGCTCCTCCGTTACCGGGTCAGTGGAACCTGAGTCGCCTGTCGGCTTTGAAGTTTCTACCGCCTCGCTGTCACCGAGTGGCTCCAATTCAGGGGCCTCTCCGTCTTCGGACCCGCCTTCTGTTAGGGCGCCTTCTGGCGCCGTGCTCTCAGCCGCGGCCTGCGGACCGACGTCCATGATCGCTTCCCCGGTGGCCAACCGATAGATCAGTCGTTTGCCAGTCACCACGCTGCCATCGTCTGCGGTTGCGGTCACCGGATCACCGGTAAACAGCGCTTCTTCATCGCCAATCCGATAAACCACAGTCTCAGCCACCACCGTGCGGCCCGCCACTGGATCAAGCAGTCGAGTTCTCTCCGCGCAGTTCATGCGCTCGACGTCCCCGTCTGGACCCAAAATCACATCTAACTTGCCACAGCTCAGGGTTCGACCCTCACGTTGGGCGGTCGCGCTACCGATCAAATGAATCACCCGCTCCGCTTCAAAATACTGCATGGCGTCGGCTGCCGCTTCAGTGGCGACCGGTCCCGCGCTGGGGTCGTCGCCGACTCGTTCCATGATCACGCGGACGTCGCCGTTCGCTTCCACCGATCTCCGCTTCAAGTAGGAGGTGATGGTGTCGGCGATCATCAGGTCGCGCTCGCGCCATATACGTGCTTGACCGTCGAGCTGGACTGCTTCTGTGCTTTGTTCCCAAGTTGCACCCTGCGCTTCAAACCTCGCCGGTCCCGGACCATCACCCAAGATTCCAGGTTCACTACCTTGGCGGTACTCGCCGCGCACGGTGGCAACTGCGGTCGCGACTTTAGTCGCGGCGTCATAAGTAATCTTGGGAGAAGTCATGCTGCCGCTGGGAAAGGTGGTCTCGGCGGGACTCCCCTTGACTTCAAAGGAACGACTCGTTGCGCTATAGGTCGCTAAGTCGCCGGTGGTGGTTGCGTCCTCTTCCTGAACCCGGACCGCGCCGGACATCCTCATTTCGCTTAGATCGCCGGCATTGAAAGTAAACGTCGCCCGCTCCCCAAAAGCACTGCGCCCCCCGGTTGGCGTGTGCTCGACGATTTGCGCTTGCTGCTCGGCGGTGCCGGAAATCGGCTCGCCCTGCTGCCACAGCACCTCAATCTTGATACCCCGCAGTGACTGTTCCTTGGCGCCTTGGGTGAGACGCAGCTCCGCTGGTCGATTCCGTCGCAACCGGGTTTTGGTGATAGCTCCGTTGTCGTCGAAATCCAAGTCCAGATCTTGCGCCATCAGGTCCATGCGTGTTGCGCCACCGTCGGCTTGTCGCTCCAGCCAGTGGCCGGTCACCCCGCGGCGAAACTGCACCAATTTCAAACCCTTGCCAGTGCCAGAAAAAGCTGCCATCTCGCGGGCTTGCAATCGAGAATCAGCGTGGATCAAGGTCACTCCGCCAGCCATTCGAAACTCCGACCGATTGGAGTAGTAAGTGGCTCGCCTTCCCTCCAACCGATAGGGCAGATTGCCGCCTTCTCCGGCGAGGTCAAAACGCACGCGCCCCACTAGGTTGACGGCATTCTCTTGTAGATTGGCGGTAAAACGATTGGCGCGACCCCGGACCTGCTCGTCCTTGCGCAGACGAACCTCACCGGCGCTGCGCACCACCTTGCCTTCTTCCGCGAGCTCCAAACTGTCGGTACTGAACCAAGTTCCTGCGGCGCCCTGCAGTTCGACATTTCCCTCCAGCTTGGAAGACCCACTTTCCAAGTCAAACGAACCGCGATCAGCGCTGACAAAAATGGTGTTGCCGTCGCTGCGGTAAAGCTCAATCGGCCCGACTTGCTCCAAGTGTACTTCCCGCTCGCCACGACTCACCACTCGATCGGCTCGAATGCGCATCAACTTATGGCCAGCAATGGAAATCGTGTAGTCAAACCCGGTGGTGACGTCGACGTCGATCTCACCGGGAGCCGTTTCGCGCACGGTCAAAGTTGCTGGATCGGTGCTTCTCCTCTGGCCAAACCAGAGTAGGAATCCCAACACCCCGACAAACCCGATCAAAGAAAACAGCAGCACTCGGCGTACCAGTCGAATCGTTTTCGGAGACGGCATCGGGAACCAGCGAAGAGCTAGGCGTCTGCGACAACACCAAGCTTGCGGAATCGTTGATAGCGGAGTTCCAGGCGTTCTTCGGTGGTCAAGGATGCGACCTCATCGAGTGCGGTGCGAAGCGCCTGAGACACTGCTTGAAAAGTCGTCGGTGGATCGGTGTGGCGCCCCCGGTTGGCTCGGGCACCACACCGTCGATCACTCCCAGACCCTCTAAGTCTGGAGCGGTGATGCGCATCGCCGCTGCGGCGGCAGCTCGCTTGTCTTGGTTCTTCCACAGAATCGCCGCGCAGCCTTCAGGGGAGATCACCGAGTAGATCGCATAGCGCAGCATCAAAACTCGATCCGCTACGCCCAGAGCCAACGCTCCGCCACTGCCGCCTTCGCCAATGACGATGGCAATGATCGGCACCCTAAGTTGCGCCATCTGTTCCAAATTGTGAGCAATCGCCTGAGCTTGGCCGCGCTCCTCGGCACCAATCCCTGGGTAGGCTCCCGGGGTGTCAATAAAGGTCAGCACTGGGCAGTCAAATCGCTCCGCCAACTTCATGATCCGTAGCGCTTTGCGGTAGCCCTCGGGCCGGGGTTGGCCGAAGTTGCGGTGGATGCGTTGCTGTGTGCTGCGTCCCTTCTGGTGGCCGACAATGGCCACCGAACGACCGTGAAAGCGGGCAAAACCGGCGACAATCGCTGGATCGTCGGCAAAACCGCGATCCCCGTGCAGCTCCAGCCAATCCTCGGTCAGGTCTTCAATGTAGTCCAAGGCCTGGGGGCGGGCTGCATGACGAGCGGTGAGCGCGGTCTCCCAGGGCGTGAGCTTGGAGTAGACGCGTTCAGACTCGCGCTCCAGCTTGCGGCGCAATTGGGCGATCTCCCCTTCGCGGCGCGCGTCAGCGGGATAGCTTTCAAGTTCCTCGAGTTGGCTGCGCAGTTCAATCAGCGGTTGTTCGAATGCGGTTTCAGGCGTGCTCACCAAAGCGACGCTAGCAAAATCCGTTCCAACGGTCAAAGCCCGCTATTTTCGCTTAGCAAAAGGGCCGACGACACTTCAAACAGGGTCTAGAAAAAGAGGTTAGAAAAGCTGGTAAGGGTCGACGTCAACCGCGACCCGAGCGCTGGAACGCTCTGGCAGCGCCTGTGCGATCGCCGATCGCAGCAGCCTGGAATTGGACCCCATCGCCAGCAGTTGAAAGCGCCAACGACCGGCGATGCGCTCGTGCGGCGGCGGCTGCGGCCCTAGAATTCTTAGCCTTTCGGCGGTCGGTTGCTGGCGCAGCTTGCGGGCAATCGATTCGATCTCCTCGCGGGCTCGATCACGATTGCGGTCTTCGGTGACCACTTCCACCAATCGGGAAAACGGTGGGTAACTGTAGCGCTCGCGGAATAGCATCTCGCGCTCAGCAAATTTCTGGTCATCCGCTTGGAGGGCAGCTCGGATCGCGTAGTGGTCCGGCTGGCGCGTTTGGATGATTACTTTGCCGGGCACCTCTCCCCGTCCGGCTCTGCCCGCCAGTTGCGAGAGCAACGAATAGGCCCGTTCGACGCCACGAAAGTCGGGAAAACTGATGTAGGTATCGGCGTTGAGCACCGCCGCCAGGGCGACGTTGGGAAAATGATGCCCTTTGGCAACCATCTGAGTGCCGACCAGAATGTCTCGCTGGCCCGAACCAAAGCGCTCCAGGATTTCTCGCAGACCAGCGCCGCGCGCGCTATCTCGATCCAACACCTCAACCCGGGCATTCGGAAACAGCTCCAGCACCTGCTCTTCCACCCGTTCGGTGCCCGCTCCCACCGCCTCTAACGCGTTGCTGTTGCAGTCAGCGCAGCGATCCGGAATCTGTCGACTGGCACCACAGTAGTGGCACTTGAGCAACCCAGCTTTGCGATGGACGGTTTGCGCCAAGCCACACTCCGCACACTCGTGGTCATGACCACAGGCGGAACACAACAAGACCGGGGCATAGCCTCTGCGGTTGCGCAGCAGGATCGCTTGTTTCTTGTTGTCCAAGCAGTTTTGCAACTCAGCGACTAACGCCCGAGAGAAAACGATCTCCCCCGGCCTACGGGGAGGTTGCTCCTCGCGTAGATCGACCACTTGCCCCTCGGGCAGCCTCGCTCCGCCAACCCGTTTGCCCATGGTCAGCAGCGCGACGCGGTTGCGCTGCACGTTGAACCGGGTCTCCATACTCGGGGTTGCCGAGCCCAGGACTAAGGTAGCGCCGACCCCTTGCGCCCGCACGTAAGCCATATCCCGCCCGTGGTAGCGCGGTGAATTTTCCTGCTTGTAAGAGGAGTCGTGCTCTTCGTCGACGATCAGCAGGCCCAAGGAGGGCATCGGCGCAAACAGCGCTGAGCGAGGGCCAACCACCACCCGAGCGGCGCCAGAGCGAATGCGCTGCCACTCCTGGGCCCGCTCCTGGCGCGATAGCCCGGAATGCAGGATCGCGTGGCAGTCGCCAAATCGCGCTCGCACTTGCTTGGCCAACGCGGGCACCAAGGCGATCTCAGGCACCAGGATTAAGGCACTCCTACCCTGCTGCAAAGCGAACTGTGCGGCGCGCAGGTAGACCTCGGTTTTGCCGCTGCCGGTGATGCCGTGCAACAAGAATGCGTTTGGAGTCTGGACATCGGTTTGGGACTCGGGTTGGGACCGGGCTTGGGACTCGTTCGCCGCGTCATCTTCGACGCTGGCGTCTGTGCGTTTCGCATCGGGTGTTTGGGCACTCCTTTGATCCGGAGGCGTTTGATTCAGAGGCGCCTGATCGTGAACCCCTTGGTTTAAGGCCACCTGCTCCAAAGCCCCATAATCCATAGCTGCCAGCCCCAAAGCCCCATGATCCAGAGCTCTGACAATCGCACTCAAGGCCGTTTCTTGCTCAGCAGTGAGTACGAACTCTGGCTGCGCTTCGGCGCTCAGCCGGTGGCGCTCTAAGTCCAAGGAACGCACTTCGACAAACTCCCGCAGTACCCCGACCTTGACCAACCGGCGTAGCACCCCAACCCCACACTCCGCCGCATCCAATAGCTCCTCGCGGGTAACACTGCGCTGCAGCGACAACATCACGTCTATTGCGCGGCGCCCCGGTTTCGATCGACCGCAGCGCTGATAGAGGGCCTCCGGTTCGTCTTCGACCAGCTCGTAGGCTTTGCCGAAGCGGCTGCCGCGGTCGGCCGATCGCCCTTCGTAGCGAATCCAATCGCGCTCCCGTAACTCGCCCAGAATCGGCCACAGCAAATCCAGCGTCGCCGCGGCGGTGAGTTCAGAGACCGAGCGCGGGCTACCGTCGCGCAGTAGGTCTAACACCGCCAACAACCGACCGTCGTCGCAACTCGCCAGGGCACCGGCGTTAGTAATCCGCACTCTCTCCTTGCCCCAAGCCGAGACTCCCTGGGGCACCATTGAGCGCAACACTTCGCCGATCGGCGCCAAGTAATAGTCGGCAATGAAATGACCGAGTGCCAGTAACTCAGCCGACAGCACCGGTTCACGGTCGACAATCTCTGCCACTGCTCGCAGCCGGATGCCTTCTGGCGCGGTATCCAGCAGCTCTACGATCACGCCTTCCACCGCCCGCTTGCCCAGGGGCACCCGACAACGCATCCCCGGTTGAGGTGCAATCGGCAGTCGCTCCGGCAGTGCGTAGGTCAGCGGCCCGAGATGGGGTACCGGCACCGCTACTGCGACATATCTTTGGCTGTGCGTTGGCTTCTGCGGAGGATCTGCAAAATCGGCCCTCGACTCTGATGCGGAATCGAGCGTCAGTTGCTCAGGCTGCACTGCCTGAGACTGCACTGGCTGGGGCTGCACTGGCTGGGACGAGCTAGGCGGTTCCGAAGAAGGCATGCCGAAGCAGCTTACTGGGTTCCGGTTTCCCGATTCGACTCTGGGCGATGAGCATCGGTGGTGCGGTCTGGGTCGTTGCTTGGCTTCTCCGGCACATGATCTCGGCACTCGGCAGAACAGAACGCCCCACTGAGCTCCGTCAGGGCTCGCTGACGTGGCAAGTAGACGCCACAGGTCGCACAGGCAATCAAGTCTTCGCCAGACCCTCTCGGGCCCATGCCCCGCTGTCCGGTTGCGCCGCCGAAACGACCTCTTCGAGCGGTGCTCGCAGGCGCCTTAGCCCGCAACCACCACCAAGCGATTGTCAGCAGCGCTATCCAAACGACGATTCTCGGCAAGGGTACTACTTCGCCTTCGCTGCTTTGGCTTCCGCTTTTGCTGCTTCCTCTTTGGCTGCTTTCGCTTCCGCTCTCGCTTCCGCTCTCTTCAGCTTACGCTCGCGTTTGGTAATGGTCGTTTCCAGTGCTTCTTCCACCTTGGCCTCCGCCGTCGCCTCAGCGATCCGGTTGACGTGAGAGATTTCACTGACGATGAAGTACTTGGCCCGTTCGTACATCTTCTTTTCCCGAAACGACAGGCTCTTCTTGGTACTCACCAAACGTAGATTCTTGAGCACCCGGGCCACCTCACCCAACTCGCCGGTCTTCATCTTGTCCAGGTTCTGCTTGTAGCGACCCTTCCAGTCTTTGTAAGTGTCGATGTTGCCGTCCTCAAGCAGACTCAACAGATCCCGAATATCCTTGCGCGAGCACAGCTTGCGCAGCCCCACCAATTCCAGATTCTGCTTCGGAATCATCACCATCGTCTCATTGGAAAACAGACGCAGGAAATAAAACGTTTCATCAACCCCATCAAACGTCGTTTTCTCCACCTTGTCGATCACTCCCACGCCGTGGCTTGGGTACACCACTTTCTGCCCTACTTTGTATGTTGCCATCTACCGACTCCCTTGATTGCGCTGATCCGACCAGTTGGGAAACTTGACCCCAACGACCGGTAGAGGAATATCTCTAGTCAGAACGTAAGTCTTTTGCTTTCTTACGTTTAAGGGGGTCATTATAACTCAAAAAACAACAAATGTCAACTCCACCCTGGCTCTGGCAGATGCACTCTCGTCAACTTCCTCAGCTTCGGCAAAAATCGGGTTTGACACTCCCCCTCCCCGCTTCTAGGATTCCGCTCGGTTGCCGGAGTGGCGGAACGGTAGACGCGACGGACTCAAAATCCGTTATCCGCAAGGGTGTGGGGGTTCGACTCCCCCCTCCGGCACCATTCGGTGCCGAATGAGGTCGTCGGTCGATGCCGATGGCATAGCCATCGGCGTTGGAGCGACTCCCCCAAAAACATCATTTGCTCCGCTATTGGGAGGGGGGGGCCTCGGTAGCCTGCCCCGGCTCCCCTAAAACATCAATCAACACAGCTATTGGGCCGTCGAGTAGGCTAGCCGACTGCTCTAGAGCGACTCCCCAAAAGTCAAACGAGTCGCAGTGGGCTGGGTGTTCCACATGGGCTGTGGAAGTCGTTCGACTTCTCGCTACCAGGGATCGTCTTGACCTGCCGTTCAGAGCGGTCAGCCCAAGAAACTTTGCACTTGGTCGAGATTCGATCCCCGCTCAACAAATCGCGACTCGAAGCTACTCCACAGCATCTTGCCCACCTCTGCCCCCCTTCTTATCCCAAATTGAGATAGCGCTTTTTCAATGAGGCAGAATGCATCTTTGCCGTGGATAATCTGGATATCCGGCACGTCAACTAAATCGTCAGCGACTTCTGCGACTCTCTTCAGGACTCTATTCTTCATTGCTAGGCTCGTCCCAGCGTTTTGAAGTAGGGCTTGCAGAAAGGGTTCCAGCGCGAAGTTGACTCGCCCTTGCGACATAGTGAGGTGACGCTGGAGTTTGGTTCGCGCGAAGGGTAGCGCGAGTTCATCCACCTCAGAGACCACTCGGAGGATTCCGACCCGACGGCCGACCGTGAGGACATCGTTCAATATGTCTCGGGCGGAAACCGCATGCTGGCCAATACCTAGTAGTAGCACTTTTTCGACGCACTCGTTTCTGAGCACGTAGCCTTCGAGATCTCGTCCATCCGTCAGCCACACAGACTTCGGACATTCTCGTTTCAGCAAACGATCAAAGTCCGCATCCGCAAAACACCTAATTCTGGCGCAATTCGCCACCGACAAGAGAGTAGCGAATCCAATAAGCCGTCCGCGTTCTCCGCCATCGCCCACGTCGTCGAGTTTCACAGTTCCAATCTCGCGAATCTGCGCGTCAGGGTGTTTCCGAGCCCCAACTAGCCACTTGAGGAAAGCGGCATCGTGAGAGCCTTCCACGTAAACAACTCTTCTATCCGAATCCATACGATGCGCCATGATAATCGCTTGCGGCGCTCGTCTGATCATGCGAGAGAACTCTTCAATTCAAATCGATCATTGCGTCGGGAAATTCTGCCGCAAGATCTGGTGAGTGTGTGGCGAAGATAAACAAAGGTTCAGCTCCTGACGCACACTCTATGAGCGCAGGTACAAGTTTCGTCTGCCAAGCCACGTGCATCGACATCTCAGGCTCGTCGATAGCTACCACCGTGCCAAGCCGTCGGGTCTTGAGGGCAGCCACCATCAAGAAGAGCAAGTGAAACTCGCCAGAACTGAGTTGGTGTTCGGTGAGGGGTGCCCCTGAGTCTGCGGTGATCACCAAACCTTCGGCTGGATCAACGGTCACGCTCTTATCGACAAAAAATTCCGACACTAGCTTCTCGAACGTAAGGAGTCGATCCGCAACCAGTTTTCTTTCTGCAGCTCTCGATTCCAAGAATTCTGAGTAGGTGTCGAGGGCTGCAAGCGCCTGTAGCCGTCCTTTACGTCGCGACTTACTCAAGTCGTTTAGTTGACTAATGAGTTGATCATAGTCCCATTTGTCAGGACCAAGTCCGAGCCGTGATGTCTCCTCGTCTTGCCGACGGATATGGTCGAGCCGCTCGCGCAAATCCTGTGGCTGGATATTCGCTTCTTCGGTTGAAGCGAGGCGCTCCAGGATTCGCGGAAAAAGGTCGGGGGCTGTGGTCGAAAAATATTCTCGGTAGTCGACTTGAGCATCTCGCACGAAGCGCTTCACGCGAAGAGCAAGTTTCTTTTCCGGCGCTGCCTCCTCTCTGTGTACTAAACCACGCGCTCGGAGTCGAAGCCCGTGCCGACTAGTCAACAGTCGGGGATCGACGCCGTCCCGCAAGACATCAGTGGAGTCTTGACTCCGTTCGAATCGTTCGCGAACTCGGCGTGTATTGATAAATTCGAAACTGATAGCGCTTGTAGCTTCGAAGAACTGTTTTCGGAATGTGTTAACCAGATCCGTATCACCTTCATCAGCCGCTCCATGGTGCTTCGAATGAAGGTCTACACTCATTTCGTCAAATGCAACACTTAATGCACGCTTTCTCCCCCTCCCTCTTTCGCGCAACTTGACAGAGATCGTCTGACCTGAGGTGAACCTTAGGGAGGCCGACTCGAACGGAACATCACGGAACGAGTCGAAATCCAGCCGCATTAATCCGGCAATCATCCGTAGGATTGTGGTTTTTCCGACCCCATTCTTACCGTGGATAATCAGAAGCGAGGGTTCCGCGTCAGCTTCATTCGGAATTGGAAATGCAATTTCATGATTCTTGCCTCCAAAAAGTCCGCTAATCGAGAACTGTTCTAGCTGCATGTAATACCTCCCTGCGGATCAGTAGTCTACAGGTAGAGTTGATCGTTCGATCTCTCTTGATCTGCGTGTGCCACCGAAGCGGAAAATCGGTCAGTGAGAGAAAAATACGGTGACAGGATACGAATTTCAAACAGGCGGAATCTAGTCACTATGGATCTGGGAGGGGACAAGCCCCTCCTACGAAAATTCGAGGAAAGAGATTACCGTTCGTGTGGTGACCGACAGGCGGTCAATAGCGCGAAGAATGCAGGGCTCTATCGGCGTCGGCCCAAGCTACCGCGAAGCGTTCTGCTGTCTGGTCAGCAAGATCGGTTTTCCCTCTGCGCTCTGAGGCCTGTTCCAGTCCAAACGGTGCGAAGCGATTGTGAGGATTGTCGATACTGCTCTCATTTTTCTTTTGCCTCCATTGGTTGCTAATTTGAGCGCGGTGCAAGTCCCACGTTCACAACCACCGCTAGGCTTTTTGCCTAGTGGTGCTTGGCGACGTACTCAAGAACCTCATTGCTACCCTGCGGCTCTAGCCGGTAGGTGTCCCATCCAGAGCCTCGCTCGATTTTTTGCGCAAAGAGGACTTTGTGCCCATCTGTGCGCACGTTGATTGCGCCGTAGACGGCGACGCTACGTTCGATTTCCGTGACCAGTTTTTTGAACTGTTGCTCGGCCTTGTCGATGTCTTTTTGTTTGGCGTTCGGGTCGGCGTGCAGCTCAAGGAGCCTGTCCTTGGCTGCGGTGAATTTGCCGCGAACGACTGAGGGATGTTTGATGCGCTCTTTGGTCGAGCGGGCAAGCTCGGTGCTGAAGATGAGTGGGCGGGAGCCGCGCGAGAAGAGACCGATTGTCCCCAGCGTCTCCGCCCTTGGATGTGCGTGGGACTCGTCGTCCCCGCTAGAAATAACCGTTGCGATCGGGTTGAGGGCTTCGAGAAAGATACTGGTGAAGTCAGCGCTGCCGTGGTGGCAGGCTTTGGCGATATCAACTTGGAAGACCTTACGCGCTGCTGCTACTAGAGTCTTGTGTTCTTCACTCTTGGGAGGAGATTCTAGGCCGGTGTGATGTGCAAGCAGCAGATGTTCGGCCGGGATGTTGAGGTCCCCGCCCAGCATCATGCTGATGTTCTTGTACTGGAGTTTGAGTACCACCGAATGGCCGTTCTTGGTCTTGCCGACGCTCGACAGCCATCGGAGCGAAGGCTCACCATTGTGCCGAGTGAGAACTGGACCGAGAACCTCAATCGAGAGGTCTTTTCCGCCTTCAAAACCAGGGACGAAACCGTCTTCAGCGGAGAGCGAGCGGATGTTGCCGACCCTGTCGCTCTGCACCATGCTGTTAAGCAATGTCGGATAGTTCTTGCCCTTCCAACGCGATTCAACGGAAAGGAAGTCGTCGAGATCGCCGTCAGTCTGAACCAGCCCCTTGATGTGTGACTTACCGTCAATCTTGACCCTCGGACCGAGCGAGTGCTTGGCTTTTCGTTCGACGATTCCGTTGTGATACACATTCGTGAACTTAATTCGCTTGGCATCTGGGTGCGCCGTTAGATCGAAGAATTCCTTAAAGCCCTTGTAGTGGTCCTGATCTGGGTGTGTGACAAAGAGCGCGTCGAATTCGAAATCGTTCTTGAAACGTCCGTAGCGCCAATTTAGGAAACGGTACATGTTGTCGTGCTCGCCGGCGTCGATAACCAGGTGTTCGTCGTTCGGGGTTACGACGAGGCAGCCATCCCCTTGGCCGATATCTACGAAAACCACTTCAAGCACACGTTCATTGGTGACGCTGGCGGGATCTACAAAACCGCGTTTGCCGCGCGAGTAGGCTTCAACCAGACCACCCTTTTTCTTAGTCCCGACTAACATCCAGTCGCCCCAGATGAGGTGCTTGATGGTGCGCGTCTTGGTTTCACCATCCTTGTTGACAAAGAACTGCTTAATGACCGCGCCAGGATAGCCTGCGTACGACGGCGTCCAAGCGGACATGTCGACACCACCTCTTGCTCGGCTCGGCAAATCTGCTCTTAGGTCACTCGGTGCGCTTGGCATGGTCGATTCTCCTTATTGCCCTTACCCGTTGGTAGCCCCGACGCTCGATCCCTCGCTCGCCACCAAAAAGCTAGTCGCTACTGCTGGTTCAGGTAAGTATAGCCTAGCTTCTGATGGTAGGAGTTCCATAGCGCCAAATCGACGCGCCTGGAAAAAATGCGGTGACAGGATACGGATTTCAAACAGGCGAACTCTAGTCCCTATGAATTCGGGAGGGAACAAGCCCCTCCCTTATGAAGATCCGAGGAAAGAGATTACCGCTCGTGTGGTTACCGACAGGCGGTCAATAGCGCGAAGACTTGAGGGCACCATCGGCATCCGCCCAGGCATCCGCGAAGCGTTCTGCCGTCTGGTCAGCAAGATC
The DNA here is from genome assembly GCA_965248055.1 of Candidatus Multivoradales bacterium. Classification (GTDB taxonomy): domain Bacteria; phylum Acidobacteriota; class Thermoanaerobaculia; order Multivoradales; family JAHEKO01; genus CBDCXF01. The sequence goes on along the minus strand of CBDFIJ010000004.1, from coordinate 89,874 downwards.
GGTTTTCCACTGCGCTCTGAGAGCCTTTTCTAGTCAAGACAACGCGAAACCATTCCCCGGATTCTTGGCTAGGTCGGCCCAGTAGATGACTTCGGCTTCGATGGCTCGGCCGGCTTCACATAGCACCGCGCCGAGAATGTGGCGCACCGGGAAGTACCAGTCGAGAAAATGGGGACACAATCCTTTTATTGTGTCCCCATCCCTTAGAGGTTGTGTGGGGAGCCGGGGGTGGCAGGTTGCACGTCATCAACTTTCGAGCGACTCCCCAAAACAGCGTTTACTTCGCAATTGAAACCAAGGAGCTAATGCTGCACCCGCTTATTAGCGTAGTGATGCTCAGTCACCCTCACGACAGGGCAAGAGGAATCTGATAAGTCATTCTTCGCGTCAGCTAGTCGAGCTGTTTCGGTAGGTTCGGTTCCAGTGCGGCAATATTTGCGCGATATTTACCCTTGGACTTTACTACTAGGCCAAGCGAAACAAGTGCAGACAGATCTCGCTTTAGAGTTCGCTCCGTCACCCTCGCGTATCGGCGCGCGAGGTTTGATGTGAGAATAGCCAGTTGTTCAGCAGCAAGTTCTCCATTGAGAGGCATATTCAAAGCAAGTTCTCGTCGCCTCTTGAATATATCTTTGCGGTATTTCTCACCTGCAAACATGTCATAGATATAGCTCTTCCAGGACGTTGCAAAGACACTGGCTTGAATTGTCGCTAGCGTTTCCAGCAGGCCGTCTCTAAAGCCTTGGACTGCATAGGTAATGAAGTCAGTGAGGTCTCCTCCATTCCTCGATGCATGCCCTATTTGTCGGTAGTATTCTGGTCGGGTTTCGTTATAGAAATTTGAAAGAATATGGGACGAGATGTCGGGGTTGCCAGCACGCAAAAGAATGTAAAACTCAAGGAGGCGACCAGTTCTCCCGTTTCCGTCGCCAAATGGATGTATCCATTCAATGTATACATGGGTTACGACGGCTTGAATAACAGCGTCTTCGAAGGACTGCTGTTCGGACCCGTATCCAAACTCTGGTAGCCATTGACAAAGTTGATCGATTAAGTTGGGCACCATGCGATGGTCAGGACATCGATATGAGCCCACCACCCGAGCATCTTCTCGCCATCTCCCTGGAATGGCGTCAAAGTGCTTACCAAGGTCTTTTCCTAACAGGTGGTGGAACCGGCGAATGACGTCGGCTGTGATTGGGGCTCCTAGTCTCTCGCCGACCACTTCATTGAACAATATGTTCATTGCACCGAGAACATTTTTTACTTCCTTTTCCTGATAAGCCTTGCTTGGAGGGAGCGATTCACCTCTTTCGATTCGCTTGACCTCGCCCTCGGTGAGGCTATTACCCTCAATCGCTGTTGTGGCTATGGCACCTTTTCGCAAGGACACCCGAAGAAGTTCTCTGTGATAAAGAGGGGGAATCGGCATTCCAGAGATCGCGCGGTTGATCCCTCTGCACTCTCCCAGCTGGTAGTGAACGCCTGCTGGCAAGCCCCAGGTGCGTCGAAAACTTATGTGCGGGTATTGGTTCGTCACGGCTCGCCTCAAAGCACTACGCTTAAGATGGTCATGTTGGTCGTCATAGTTTCTGCCAAAATAAGGCTATGTGTTGGCGTTAAACCTGTCAACTCAATATATGCGTCCAGGACATATGCACTGATCGGTATGTCATCTACGTACTGTAGTGGTGATTTTTGTCCGTGGCTCCAGTGGGGCCTTTCGGCGTTAAGCCAGAGCACCCAGTCGAAGAGTTTTCCGTGAATAGCTTCGAGAAGAGGAAAAAATACGGTGACAGGATACGAATTTCCAACAGGCGAACTCTAGTCCCTACGAATTCGGGAGGGGACAAGCCCCTCCTACGAAGATCCGAGGAAAGAGATTACCGTTCGTGCGGATACCGACAGGCGGTCAATAGCGCGAAGACTTGAGTGCTCCATCCGCGCTTGCCCAAGCTATCGTGAAGCGTTCTGCTGTCTGGTCAGCAAGATCGGTTTTCCCCTGCGCTCTGAGGGCCCTTTCCAGTCCAAACAGTGCGAAGCCGTTCTCAGGATTCTTGGCCAGATCGGCCCAGTAGATGACTTCGGCTTCGGTGGCTCGGCCGGCTTCGAGAAGTACGGCGCCGAGGATGTGGCGCACCGGGAAATACCAGTCGGGGGGTTCGTTGTAGAGCAAACTGTCTTCCAGACGAACGCCGGTTTCCAGGTGGGCCAAGGCTTCGGTGTAGTCGCCTTTGGCCGCGGCAATCTCGCCAGCGGCGATTTCGGAGGCGATGGTGAGCATGGTGGTGGCGGAACCAAAGCCGATGGTGTAATCCGGGTGCGCTGCTACCTGGGACTGCAGTTGGCGCAAGTATTTGAGTTCTTTGCGCGCTTTGCGCAGGTTGCCAGTGTGAGTATGCGCCAACGAACGCACGTATCGCCAAACGCCATTCATGAACAGGGCGCTAGCTTCGGGGGCGGGCTCACGAAGAGCTTCCTGCCACATACCGAAGCGGCCCATGGTGTACATCGGTTGGCTGCGGAAGGTCTCATAGAGGTTCCAAACTGCACCGCGCCCCTCATTCGTCGACGCGTTGGGGATGCCGTTGGCGACCGCTCTGGAGGCTTTCATCGCTTCCTCCTTGCGACCTTGGAACATCGCCGCCCAAGCTAGGAAGTGCTGGTTGTGCGGGTAGTAGTTAAGTGGATACATGCCCTGGGCTCGGCACTGGGTGATGTAGTCCTCGTCGGCCTCGACTGCGGCAAAGTTGGCGTCGTAGGCGTCTGCATAGCGGCCGACCCGCATGTAGATGTGCGAGGGCATGTGCACCATGTGACCGATACCCGGCATCAAAGGAAGAAGGCGGTCGGCGGCTTCCACCGCCCGTTTCGGATGCACCGCCTCGACCGCGTGGATCCAATAGTGCAAAGCTCCGGGATGATCGGGGTTGAGTTGAAGTACCTGTTCAAATACCTGCAACATGCGCTCGGCAGCGGGCTTAGGGCTGCCGTCTCGATTCCAGTAGTTCCACGGAGTGGTATTCATGATTGCGGCCCCGTAAAGGGTTCCGGCGTCAGCACTGTCTGGATACTTTGCGAACAACTTCTCCATCGCCGATGCGTAGGCCTGATCGAAACTCGATCGGTCGGCTTCGGGGTCGTCGGTATAGCGAGTCGCCAAAGCGGCGATGAAGTCGCGTTCTTGATCACTCACTCCAGACGCCAAGTTCTGAGCCCGTTGCATCGCGTCCAGCGCTTGGGGCACGACGTCCGGCATCATCGGCAAGTTGAGGTTGGGTCCTAAAGCCAGCGCCCAACCCCAGTGGGCCATGGCGTTGTTGGGGTCAAGCCGAATCGCTTCTTTGAACGCTCGCAGAGCTTCGGAATGATTGAAGCCATAGGTCAGACGCAAACCTTGGTCAAAGAAAGCTTGTGACTCCGGGTTCGAGGTGGTGACCTCGAAGTGGTAATCACTCAAACCCCCCAGTTTCGGGGCGATGGGTTCCTGAGCGGTAGCTGGATCGGAATCAATCGCCCTCGGGTCATGGATCTGGCCTTCGGCTGGCGCCCCAGCCAACAGCAGCGACAAAACCAGTGCGCCGATCGCAAAACGACCAAGACTCCATTTGTAGTTCTTCATTCTCAGCTCCCTGTTTTGACTCAAGCCGGTGGCAGCGGCTGAGTGCGGATCGTTAACGTCAGGGTAACGCTGACCTGCTAATGACACAAGCAGGCGAGCGCCAGGGGTTGCTTCCGTCTATTCGTAGCGCAGAGCGTCGATCGGGTGCAGACGGGCTGCCTTGCTAGCAGGATAAATACCGAAGAAGACACCCACCAGGGCGCAAAAACCAAAAGCAGTCAGGATCGCCCACAAAGGTACGTGAGCCGACGGTAAGCTAACCGGCAATAGGGCGATGACCAATGCGCCAAGGCCGTAGCCAACGGCGATACCAATCGCGCCCCCGACCAGGGATAACACCACCGCCTCGACCAGAAACTGCGACAGGATGTTGCCGCGTCGCGCGCCCACCGCCTTACGAATACCGATCTCGCGAGTGCGTTCAGTGACCGACACCAGCATGATGTTCATGATGCCGACGCCGGCAACAATCAGCGATACCGCAACAATGGCGGCAGCGACCGCGGTGACCGCATTGAGCACCCCGGAAAAGAGGTCTACGATTTCGTCTTGTAGTTGGATCGTGAAGTCGTCCTCAGCATCTCCCTGCAGGCCGTGTAATCGGCGCAGCACTCGGGTTATGTCTTCCCGGACCTGTTCAACGTTTTCGGCGCTGGTGGTGCGCAATCTCAACTGCACTTGGTCGGCAGCTTCCTTGCCGAAGATTAGCAAGGCGGTGTCGAAGGGAGCGAATACGAAGTCGTCCATGTCTGTGCCGAGCGATTGGCCCTTTTCTTCCATCACCCCGATTACAGTGGCCGACAGGTTGCCGACGTAGATTTCTTTGCCGACTGGGTCGTCTCCTAGGCGTAGCTCGTCAGCCACTTTCTGCCCCACCACAACGACTTTGTGGCGCTCGGCGAGATCTGTATTGGTAAAGAAACGGCCGACCTCAACACTGAAGTCGTGCATCTCCGACCACTCTGGATTTACGCCTACGACAAACATTGAGTGCTGGCGATCTCGGTACTTGGCTTGTTGGTTGCCAAACATCTGTGGCGTGATGACGTCCACTCCCGGAACTTCGTCACGGATGATTTGCCCGTCTTCCCAAGTCAGCTTGACCTGCTTGGTGACCATGCCCGGACCTTGAAATTGCTCCAACTTAGGCTGAATGATGATGAAGTTGGCCCCCAGGGATTCAATTTGGCCGACCAGGAAGTACTGCAGACCCTGCACCACCGAAACCACTGCGATCACCGCTGCGATGCCGATCGAGATCCCGAGCATGGTCAAGATCGCGCGAGTCTTGTTGGCCCAGAGAGCGCTGAGCGCCAAACGGATGGCTTCGAGAAACACTAGCTCTTCCTCACGTCACTCAAAACCTTGCCGTCTTTCAAGCTGATGATTCGATGGCAGTGGGCGGCGATGTCGTGTTCATGGGTCACCAAGATCACGGTGTTGCCTTGCTGGTGGAGGCTGCTAAACAGCTCCATGATTTCTTCCGAGGTAGCGCTGTCGAGATTACCGGTGGGTTCGTCGGCGAGAAGGATCGAAGGATTGTTGACCAGGGCTCGCGCCAAAGCCACCCGTTGGCGTTGGCCGCCAGAGAGTTCACTGGGACGATGGTCGACACGATCCCCCAGCCCGACCTGTTCTAGGGCTCTACGCGCCGCCGCGCGCCGCTCGGAGCGTTTGCGTCCGGCATAGATCAACGGCAACTCGACGTTGCGCAGGGCGTCGGTGCGCGCCAACAAGTTAAAGGTCTGGAAGACAAAGCCGATCTTTCGGTTGCGAATCCCGGCCAGCTCCTCATCGGACAGTTGGTCTACCGACTCCCCATCGAGGACGTAGGTGCCCTCAGTCGGTGGATCCAGGCAACCGACCACGTTCATCATCGTCGACTTGCCGGATCCCGAAGCTCCCATGATGGCAAGGTACTCGCCGTTTTCAATATCTAAGTCGATTCCATCCAAGGCGTGAATCGTCTCCTGCCCCATCTGGTAGGTCTTGCGAACTCCCCGGAGTTCGATCAGCGACACTATTCGTCCTCGTCGTCGTCACCACGACGTTCTCGCACCGAATCGCCCGCCTCGAGGTCTCGTTGCACCCGGTGCGGTCCGGTGACCACTTGGGCTCCTTCCTCCACGCCACTGAGAACCTGGATGTGGGTGATGTTGGAAATTCCGGTGGTGATGGGGGCCTCGCTGACGGTGCCGTAGACCACGGTAAGAACAACCGACTGCTCTTGGTCAGAGTCATCGAGACTGCGCTGAATCACCGCTTGCACTGGAACCACCAAGGCGTCCTCCACTTCGGCGGTCTCAATCTCCGCGCGCACCGACATGCCTGCTTTCAAAGCATCGTCGGGATTGGTGAACAGGACCTTGACCTCGAAGAAAGTCACATCGCGCTGGCCGGCGCGTTCAAAACCTGCATTGCCGATTTCCACCACTCGCCCCTGATAACGAACCTCTCGGTTGGCGTCGACATGGAGAACCGCCTCTTGGTCGAGTTGCACATGGATGATTTCGGTCTCATCAACATCGACCACTGCCAGCAGTTCGGAAAGATCGGCGATAGTGCCGATCACCGAGGCAGGGTTATTCATGGTGCCGGAAACCACCACCTCGCCCTCTTCGGCGTTGAGCTGAATCACCCGGCCAGAGATCGGCGCGTAGATCGTGGTTTTCTCCAGGTCGTCGGTGGCTTTGTCGAGGGTCGCGCGAGCCTGGAGGATTCCACTGCGCGCCTGTTCGCGCCGTAGTTCAGCCGAGCGAGTCGCCAATTGTGCCGCCTCCAGATCGCCTTGGGAAAAGATCTGCTCGGCAAATAGGCGTTCAACACGGGCCAGCTTCAATTGCTGGTCCTCGACCTCGATTTCTGCCTGGCGCCACCGTGACTGCTGAATCTGTAGATCGGCAGCCGCTCGCTTGCGGTTGGCGGCGAAGTTTTCTTTCTCAAGATCGACCACCGGCCGACCGGCGACTACGTCATCGCCCTCCTTGACATGCAGGGTTTCGATCTTGGCAATTACGTGAGCAGACAGATCGACCTTGACCCGAGGGTCGACTTCGCCCCGAGCCTTGACCACCCGTTGGATGGTCTGCCGCTCAACCGTCTCTAAATAGGCGCGCTCCCCTTTCGGCTTACGATTGCTGCCAAAAAAGCTGGCGGCAACGATCGCGGCTAACAGCGCGACCACACCAATGATGATCCAAGTGCGTTTCATTTTCGTGCGCTCCTGCTGCAGTCGATCAGCCGACTAGCCACCCAAGCTGGCGCTTCCAACCTTGAGCAGAATTCCGATCACCCAGACAGCGAGGACGGCACCAAACGCTTTTCCCTTGGATACCTTGCCGACGATTGCAAAACCTATCCCCATCAAGATCACGGTCCAAATGGTGAAGACATTGAACGAGGTGAGAAATTGCAGCATCGGTCCTTCGGCGTCAATAAACGAAGCCAGGCCGTGTTTGAGTACCCCACCGGATTGTAGTTCCTCAGCGGAAATCTCCTTGCGCATCAACAGCAAGGGGATGGACAGAATAGTGTGGATGATCCAGGGAGCCATGGAATAGATAGTGGTCGCGAGGCTCTGGGGGTAACTCAGGTCCAGGCCGCCGAGCATCCGGATCAGCACCCACATCAGTAACGCGGTAATCAGCCACACGATTGGGAAACCCAGAACCGCGGTACCGAGTGCAGCCCATGATCCAAATTTGGCTCCCATTTCCACGCCCTGCTCAATCTGCGCTTCGGTCATTGGGCGATTGGACGCCTCAATTTGGACTCTAGCGATCTCCTCCCAATCGATCTTGGGAAAAGCGATCAACTGGCCCGCCAGCGCAACCGCAATCAGGATCACTGCGGCCACGACCCATTTGGGGTTAGCGCGAATCGCCTCAAAAGTCTTACTGGGGGAACTCAACACTCCGATAAAGTTTTGAATCGCTGTCATCACAACCTCCTTAGATCCCGATTTCAGCGGGACACTTCACAGTTTACCGGCTCCGGATCGTCGAGCCTACTGATCGGTTCCCACGTCGATCCCGGCGTCTTCCAGCAACTGTCCGGTGACCCTTAGATACTCGACGTAGGCTTTGCGATAACCGGTAATGGCGAGAACTTCACGGGTGCGCGCCTGGGTCAGATTCTCTTGAATCTCCAGGACTTGGTAGCTGGTGGAGAGCCCGTTCTCGAATCGTTTTTCCTCAGCGCTCAGGTTCTCTTCCGCCAGACCTCGCGAGGCAGTTGTACTCTCAATCAGGGCAGCGGCGGTTTGTACGGTACGAGCGATTCGTCGTACCTCAGCGGAGATCGTCGCTTCCAGATCTGCCAACTCTGCTTCACCACGCTCCCGGGCGATCGAGGAGATCGCGGATTGCGCTTCGGCAGATCGGTTCTGAATTGGCATCACCAAATTCAGGGCGACATTCCAGCCATCGAAGTCACCGCCGGTGACTTGATTCAGAGCGTCGCTGTAACTACCGGACGACTGGTCCAAGATCTCCCCGGTAAAGAAATCACGATTAGTGACGTCACCCCCCAGGCCGTTGTAGCCGTAGGTCGCTGACAGATCGAGGCGCGGCAATCTCTGGTTGAGATAGAATTCTTCATCTAGCATTAGATTGTCGATCGAGAGTCTCTGGGTTCGCAGATCGGGACGGTACTCCAGCGCTGCGGCGATGCCAGCATCGACATCAATCGACATGGTCTCGGTCTCCGCTGGGGTGGTCGGTTCAATGGCCATCGCCCAGTACTCGCTCTCCATGCTCAGAAACTGGCGTAACGCGTCTTCGGCATTGAAAACCGCCGCTTCAGAACGGATTACCGCTTCGTCCCGCTCTGCGACACCGACTTTGCTTTGCACCAGCTCCAGGGGTGCCATCGTGCCGACTTCAACCTTGATGTCGTTTTGTTGGTGCAAACGCTGCGCGAGCCCCAAAGAATCGGTGTCGACTTCAAGCTGGCGCTTGGCGTCGACTAAATTCCAGTAGAGCTGCTTTGCGGTGCTCACCGTGGTGGTGACCTGGCGTTCAAAAGTCTCCTTGGAGATCTCAAGATTGTTACGCGCTACCTTGATCCGGTAGTCCGTGCTGTCCTTTCCCAGGTCTCGCAGCAGCGGCTGGGTAAAGGTCAGGTCCAAGTCGGAACGGTAGCGAGGATTCAAGCTGGCGAATCTTGAGTTGGATTCAAATCGAGAATTGTTCCAATCCAAGTTGAGCCTACCGCCGGTTGTCACCAGCTGCTCCAAACCCAGGACCCATCCCTGTTGCTCTGAGATCTGAATATCCGCACCATCCAAATTGGAGGCCGAGGGGGATGCTTCGTCAAACGCAGACAGTCGACCCGTCAAGTTGAGGTCGTAGATCCCCTGGCTGCCAGAAAGGGCCCACTCAGATTCCTGCAAACGAAAGCGTTCAACTTTGAGCCCTAAGTTGCGTTCGAGGGAAAGTGCGACCGCCTCTTCCAACGACAGGTGGACCGCCCCGTCCTCGACGGTCACGGATTGTGCCGACATCGTTCCGGCAATAAAAAACAACACTACCGCCAGCAGCGCGGCGCGAATGGATAAAAATGGAAACGTACTCAAATTGGGAATCCTCCTTGTGCAGATCAGCAGCTCAACTCTTCACACTACGCACCGAGAACGGAAAAGTTCCAGCTCGGCCTGCTATTCCGGTGCGGATTTCTCGGTGGCCGTTGTGCGGGCGATTTCTGTCCGCCTACCGGGTAGAAAACACGCGCTCATCAAGCTCGCGTTTGGGTCCGAATCACCACCCATTATTTCGTTGGATGCGACCAGCTCGGGAATCCTTTCCCTACACTGTTGCTCGGCGCGAGGACACCGAGGATGGAAGGCGCAACCGGTCGGCGGATGGGCCGGGTCAGGGGGCTCGCCTTGGGCCGCGGTTCGCAGTCTTGCCCGACTGGGATCGGGATAGGGCACGCTGTCGAGCAAGCATTGGGTATAGGGGTGTGCTGCGTCCTCGAGCACCGCATCTGCAGGGCCTTGTTCGACGATTCTCCCCAAATAGAGCACTGCCACTCGATCGGCCACCTGTCGTACCACCGCCATGTCGTGGGTGATAAACAGCATGGTCAGCCCTAGTTCTTGGCGCAGATCCATCAGCAGGTTGAGCACCTGAGCCTGGACCGACACGTCGAGCGCCGAAACCGGCTCGTCGGCAATCAGGAGATCCGGCTCGGTGGCCAACGCACGAGCGATTCCGATCCGTTGTCGCTGCCCACCTGAAAATTGATGTGGGTAACGTTCGGCGACATCGCTCTCCAAACCCACCATTTTGAGTAACTCCAGGACTCTCTTCTTGACCCCGGACGGTGGAACGATGTGGTGGATTTTGAGCGGTTCGGCGATCGCAGTGCCCACTTTCATTCTCGGATTGAGCGAGCCAAAGGGATCCTGGAAGACCATTTGAAATCGTCGACGCTGGCGCCGCAGCGCCCCCCCAGTGAGCGACAACAGGTCGGTGCCATCGAACTCCAAGGTGCCCGAGTCGGCAGCATCCAAACGCATTAGCAAGCGGGCCAAGGTGGTCTTACCGCTGCCCGACTCACCTACCACTGCCAAGCACTCTCCATGGTGGAGCTCAAGGTCGATGTCGACCAGCGCTCGAACCGGAGCTTGGTCGCGGCCCCAACTCCATCCTGAACCGGCGGTGAACGACTTGGACAACCCCCGCGTCCGCAACAACACCGGTGATCGCTGCTCCGAGGAAGAACCCAAAGTCACGGCTGAGGACTCTCGGGGTTGGTGTTTGCTTCAAGGGTAATGGCAGCGCCAGTGGCGCTGGCGGCACTGGATGGGCTTAACTCCGGGTCTTCTAGATAGCAACGTGAACTTCGGTCGGCCGCGATCGAGTAGATCGGGGGAGTGCTCTCGGCGCAGAGCGCAAAGGCATGGGGGCAGCGCGGCTCGAAGGCGCATCCGGGAGGCAAAGCCGCTGGATTGGGGATCATGCCTTCAATCGCTGCCATCCGCTGTTGCCGGTGATCAAGGCGTGGCAGGGCAGCCATCAGCGCTTGGGTATAAGGGTGACGCGGGTGCCGAAATAGCTCTTCAACCGGGGCCTTCTCCACCACTTCGCCGGCGTACATCACCACCACCCGCTGGCAAGTTTCGGCGACTACGCCGAGATCGTGGGTGATCAACAGAATGCCCAAGCCCCGCTCTTCGCGCAGGCGTTGAAACAACTCCAAGATCTGTGCCTGGATGGTTACGTCGAGAGCGGTGGTGGGCTCATCGGCGAGCAAGAGCCTGGGTTCGGCGGCCAGGGCCATCGCCACTATGACCCGCTGACGCTGCCCGCCGGAAAGTTCGTGCGGATAGCTGCGAACTCTTTGCTCCGGATTGGGCAGGGCGACCTCGCGCAGTAGGTCAATGGCAATCCCTTGCGCTTCCTTCTTGGTCACCGATTTGTGGGCGCGGATCGCCTCGCGAATCTGAAAGCCAACAGTCAGGACCGGATTAAGTGCCGTCATCGGCTCTTGAAACACAAAACCGATCTGGCCGCCCCGCACTCGACGCAGCTCCTCGGCAGACATTTGCTGCAACTCTTGCCCTTGGATCTTGATCGAGCCGCTGGCGATGCGACCTGGCGCCGGGGTCAACCCCAGGCAAGTCAACGCGGTGACGGATTTGCCCGACCCCGACTCCCCCACCAAGCCGACGAACTCTCCACTTGACAGCGAGAAATCAACATCGCGTACCGCGCGCAGAGCGCCTTCGTGCCCCGGGAACTCAACGCTCAGGCCTTGGACTTCGAGTTGAAACGCTTCGCTCATCCGCTGAGGCTTCGCAACCACTGGACGGTTAGCGCGACTCCGTAACCGGTGGCCTCTTTGCGTCCATTGCCGGCGGAAGGCAAACAGGCCGGTCCGGCCAAATCAATGTGAGTCCAACTCTTGGCATCGCCGCCAAACTCCTTGAGAAAGGCGGCCGCGGTCGAAGCTCCGCCCCACCTTGGTCCGACGTTCTTGAGATCCCCGTGGTGGCCCTTGATCTGCTGGCTGAAGTGCTCAAACAGCGGCAGTCGCCATAGATATTCGCCACTCGTCGAGGCGGCATCCAGCAAGGCTTCCGCGGTTTGGTCGTCATCGCTAAACAGCCCGGCGGTCTTTTCGCCCAGAGCCACTACGCACGCGCCAGTCAAAGTTGCGTAGTCAACAATGTGCTCCGGTTTGCCGCGCACCGCCCAGGTCAGGGCGTCAGCCAAAATCATCCGACCTTCAGCATCGGTGTTGAGAATCTCCACGGTTTTGCCGTTCATACACTCGACGATATCGCCGGGACGGTAGGACGACCCATCAAGCATGTTTTCCGCCAATGGGACATAGATTTCCAAGCGAATCGGCAACTTCAGCTGCGCCACGGTACGCCCCACACCGAGCACCGCACAGGCACCCGATTTGTCGTACTTCATTTCATCCATCGCCGCTGCGGGTTTGATGGAAATTCCGCCGGTATCGAAGGTAACGCCCTTGCCGACCAAGGCGATCTTCGTGCCGCGAGTACCGATGCGAATGCGCACGCATCGTGGTGGGTTGCTGGAACCGGCCCCGACTGCCAGTAAACCACCCATGCCTCGCTGCGCCATCGCTTTGGGACTCAGTACCTCGACCCGGGCACCGAGCGAGCGAAAATGACTTCTGGCTTGCTCTGCCATCCACACCGGGGTGGCGACATTGGGTGGGGCATTGGCTAGATCCCGGGTCCAGGTGATTCCGTCGGCCAAAGCTATCGAAAGTTTTCGATTCTCCGAGAAGACTTTGGCGTCGGCTCTCGGAGGCACCAACAAAGCGCGGCGCGCAGCGCTTTTCTTCGAATCCGAACGAAAACGATCGAACTTGTAATCAACTAGAGCCAGCGCGGTCAGCACGCGCTGCGCGTGTCCTGAATCCTGCGCCGCGGAGCGCGCCAAGACCACCGCCACGTCACACCCTAGGTCCTGCGCCAAGAGGTTGACTTTGCGACTCCATCCATCGAGCCGTTCGTGGATCAACGCTTCTCCCGATTTGAGCTTGTGGACCACCACCGCCTGGCCTTGGGAGCTGTGCCCTCGCTGATAGCGCCGACTCCCAGAGTCGACCGCCAATTGCTGCCAGAGGCTCTTGGCGGCAGTCGCGACCCCAGTTGGAAGTCGGTTCAGGGGAGGCAACCCATCCGGCCCCCCCGAGATCAGGTAGCAGTCGGCCTTGACCACCTTGCTGCGAGGAAAAACAACTTGCATGTGCCAAACGCTCCCTAGGTTCTGCTCGGGCCCCTGAGGTTGCCCAGGCATAATAGCGACTCCCAGATCTGACAGGACTCCCAGAGCCGATAGTCGGTTCGCCAATCTGGGCATTGAACCCAAGATTAGCCCAGACCCCAACTTGTGAGTGCAGTCTAGCAACCTCTCTCCAGAGGCCGCCATTTTGCCCAGAGTCGGTCTCCAGACGGGTGAAAACGGTATCCTTCGGCACAGCGTTAAGTTGGCACCCTATGCGCAGGCAAAGATTATCCGCAGACAATCTGACGACTTCCTCGAGCCGGAGAGAGGCCGTCCCCGGCCACCTGGCTCCTATGATCGCGCCATCGATCGCCCTTCCTCAACCGCGTATCTTGGAATTTGCCGAACCGAGCGGCTCCTCTGTACACGGGTTCACAGTGGAGAGCACTCCCCGGCGGATGGCGTTTCAGGCCGCATTGCGGGGATTTCTTGAAGTCACAGTGCGCAACACCGCAGGTCTCGTGGATGTGTTCCCGGATCAGAGCGAAAAGCGGCAGAAGCACTTCGAGAATATGTACCGCAACACCATTCGAGGGTTGCTGCTAGCTGGCAACGACTCCCTACCTGCGGTGTTTTGCCTACACAACTCACTGTCGGTCGCGACCTTGCTACCTGAGCTCATTGCCGAAGTGCTCGGCGTAACCGATCGTGATGCGGTGGACCCGGCCGTGATCTATAGCTCCGTGCGCAGCTACGCCGGGAGTATCTGGCACTGGACCGCGAGCGCGGCAGCAGAAGTCGCGATGCATAGCTTTGAAGCAGAGGTCGAGGTCTTTCCCCATCTGCTAACCCTGCTTCGTGACAATGTATTGATCTTCGCCCACGCCGAAAAACCAACCATCTGGCAACTCGGTGGCTACGCCGAGTCTCTCTGGGGCCTTCCTGGAGAGCAATTCCTTGAACGCATGCGAAGTGCTGAAAATGCCTTGCGTTCCATGGTGTTGACCACTCCAGAGTGGTTGCGAGACCACTTGGAGCTGGCCGGAGAGGGATCGCTTGAGGCCGACTGGCCGGGTGTCTTGGCGCGTTTCGCCGACAACGGAGGTGAAGGTGCTCCCAGTCTCCAAGAAGCGGCGGTGTGGGAAGAGCTGCATCGCCGCCTGCGCCAGTTCGACATCCTGGACGAAAACCGACGGCAGGTATTCGTCGTCGAACGCGATCAGCAGGGTTGGGTGGATACTGCGCCACGACCAGGGGCAAAACCGGTACATTTTGCCGCAGAACAAAGACCGATGTCGATCTTCTCGGGCGAATCAGCAGGACTCACCGTGCAGCGTTTTGGTTTGCGCTACGACATCACCAACTTCTCTTCGATCATGGCATCGCTCGAGGTGCTGCCGACCGCCGATCGAGAAACTGCGTTGCGCAAGTTCTTCTTTTTTCAACGACGAGTACAAGCTGCGGCGCGGCGCAATGGCATGGTGATGGAAAAACACTTCGGCGACGGAGTGCTCTTTTCCTCTAATCGATCGGCGCGGACGGTGCTTGCTGTTGCCGTCGAGATCCAGCGCGCCTACCGTCACGCAGTGGATCAAGGCATGGTGTTTTCAGGGGGAATGCGGTTGGCCGCCAACTGGGGTGCCTACCGTTTGGTCGCCTCAGCACCCGCAGGGCGGGAACTCGACGGGCAATTGTTTGGTCCAGGCATTGTCGAGATATCCCGACTGGTCTCTGGCAAGGTCAGCCGCAACCTGCAGGAGGTCAAGAAATTGCTGGTAGGTGCCGGATACCAACGGCGCGAAGTCAATCGCTTTTTTTCCCGCTTCGAGCAGCGACAAATCAATTTGGTGGACGAAGCGACCGAAACCCGACGCTTCTGGGCCTATGTCAATCCCAATGGAACCCTGGTCAACGAGGGCATCGTCATCACCGCCCAGTTTCTTGCCCGTCTGATCGCTTTACACCGTGGAGGCGTTGGTCGGTTTCAGGACTCCAGCCGCGAGTTCTTGGTCATGGACCTATCTAGAGATACTGAAAGCCAGCTCGAAGTTGGAGTTTCACACCGCGGTTTTGCAGAATTTAAGGGATTGGCGCCAATCGAGGTCTTCGAAGTGGTGGACCGCCAAGACTGGGGAGAAGACACAGTTTTTGAGGCAGTTGATCAAGCCCAATTTCCCTGGCTGCCAGAACCGATTTGGCACTAATTTTTTCCTCTGGACTCGGCTAGAATTCGCCGATGCATCACCCCAACTCGACCGGACTCGGCGCTGATTTCCCCACTCCACGGCAGGGAAAAGTACGGGATATCTACGACTTTGAAGACCACCTTTTGTTGGTCGCCAGCGACCGGATTTCCGCCTACGACAGCGTTTTGGATCCGCCGATTCCTGACAAAGGGAAGATCCTTCACCAACTCACTAACTTCTGGTTTGCCAAAGTAGCCGAGGTGGTGCCCAATCATCTGGTGGCCACCGAAGTGGAAGACTTCCCCGATCGATTCCACGCGGTGCGTGACCAACTGGCTGGCCGCTCTGCCTGGGTCCGTCGAGCGGAAGTGATTCCCTTTGAATGTGTCGCCCGAGGCTACTTGGCTGGCAGCGGCTATCGTGAGTATCGGTCAAATCAGACAGTCTGCGGTATCTCACTCCCCGCGGGTCTTGAGTTGGCGGCACCGCTACCGGAGCCGATTTTCACCCCGGCCACCAAGGCCGAAACCGGGCACGACGAGAACATCAGCTACGCGGTGATGGAACAAGCACTGGGTAGCGAAGTCAGCGCCAAACTGCGGACCTTGACCATGGAGCTCTATCGTCAGGGTGCAGAGGCTGCCCGGGAGGCTGGACTGATTCTCGCCGACACCAAGTTCGAGTTCGGTTGGATCGACGGCAAAATCCACCTGATTGACGAAGTACTAACCCCGGATTCCTCGCGCTATTGGGAAGCCAGCCAGTGGCAGATGGGCGCCGAGCCGGTCTCGGTGGACAAGCAGTTTGTCCGCAACTGGCTCGACTCCAGTGGTTGGGATCATGAACCTCCTCCGCCCAAGCTGCCTGACGAAGTGGTTGGAGAAACCCGAGAGCGTTACCTGGAGGCCTTCCGTCGATTGACTGGAGGTGAACCGAAGCTCTAGCTCGGGCACTTCTAGTCAGAAGTGCTAGTTCACAAACACCCGTGGCAAACGCCGTCCAAGCCGCAACAGAACCTCGTAGGCCATGGTTTCGGCGTTGCAGCCGAGTTCGTGCGCGATAATCCGCTCCCCGGCCCGTTCGCCCAACACGGTAACCAGATCTCCGACTCTCACCGCTTCTCCGAGTGGGCAAGCGAATGCCAACGAGTCCATGCTCACAGAGCCGACCACAGGTCGCGCACCTCGTTCGGTGAGAACCCGGGCGTTGCCATTCTGGTGATAGGGGTAGCCATCGCCATAGCCCACGCCGACGATTGCTACCTGAGTTGGCTCCTTTGCACTCCATCTACCGCCATAGCCAACCCGGTCGCCGGCTTCCAAGCGATGCACCTGGAGAACTCGCGCATGAATCGACATCACCGGCGACAGTTCAAGCAAAGCACAAGGGTCATAGCCGTATAGCGAAATCCCCAATCGCACATAGGAGCAAGACGCCGAGCGGTGATGCAGTAAGCCAGCCGAGTTGGCGAGATGGGTCTCTAGTCCGGCAAACTTTGAAGCTAAGCCGTCGAGCACTGCTTGAAACTTGGCGGTTTGTTCCTCGGTCCTGGCACTGGCAGCAAGGTCGGCGTCCGCCAAATGGCTGCACAAGGCAACCGGCCGCACCGCTGACGCTTGATTCAGTCGCTCAAGAGCCGAATGCACCGAGCCGGGATGTAAACCCAAGCGATTCATCCCCGTGTTGATCTTGACGTGAACCGGCATCTGCAGCGCCGCAGACTCAACCCCACAGACAAACGCCAAGCTTTCGGGGGTCGAGCAAGTCACTTCCAGGTTGTGCTCGACACAAACGTCCCAGGTCGCAGTGTCGGGAGGAGAGAGCACCAGTAGGCGACCGGTCACCCCCGCGTTGCGCAGTTCGATCGCCTCACTGGCTCGCGCCACGATCATCAGGTCGACGCCCTGTTGACTCAGTGAGTTCGCGACTTCGACCGCTCCATGCCCGTAGCCATCCGCCTTGAGCACCGCTGCGATTTTTTCACCGGATGTCCGAGTGCGCAGTTGCTCCAGATTATTGCTCAGCGCGGCTAAATCAATCTCGACCCAGGCGGCGTAACTCGCTTCCGGCAAGGGGGCGCTCAATAGCTTGCTCTCACTAGGTCGGATCAGAAAGGCGGCGGCTCGTGATCTTGGTGAGCGCGGGACTTGAAGGTGGTGTTCTTGCCCAGGAACACCAAAGGTAGATTCTTAGTCTCTCCGTGCCGGTTCTTGGCCAAGATGAGCTCAGCCAATCCGCGTAGAGACGGATCGTCCGGTTTGTAGATCTCTTCCCGAAATACGAAAGCGACGATGTCGGCGTCCTGTTCGATGGATCCCGACTCCCGCAGGTCGGCAAGTTGGGGGCGATGATCTCCGCCACGACGCTCGGGTTGCCTGGAGAGTTGAGACAGTGCCATTACCGGGATCTCCAGCTCCTTGGCCAGTTGCTTCAAATGTCGGGTAATCGCGGCAATCTCGGTGTTTCGATTCTCGTATCGACCCCCGGCGCTCATCAACTGCAAGTAGTCGAGGATCACCAGCTCGACCCCCTTCTCCGCTTTAGCTCGTCTGGCTTTTGAAGCCAGTTCCAGTAGCGAGAGGCTCGCCGTGTCATCAATGTGGATTGGAGCTGGCCGCAGTTGATCGGCGTGTAGATGCAAGGTTTGCCAGTCGCCATGCGAGAGATGTCCGGAACGCACCCCCTTTCCAGAAAGATTGGCCTCGGAAGACAAAATCCGCGTCATCAAGTCTTTGCCACTCATCTCCAGCGAAAAAATCGCCACCGCCTTTTGCTCACGAATCGCCACGTGCTGGGCCATGTTGAGCGCAATACTGGTCTTTCCCATGCCCGGCCGACCGGCGATGATGATCAGGTTGCCCGCTTGGAGGCCGCCAATGGTTTCATCAACTTGAACGAAGCCGGTTCCCAGTCCCGCCAGATCACTGCCATCGTGGTCTTCAATCTCCGGTAAGTGGGTATCGATCAAGGTTCCCAAGGAAATGAAGCCGCGCTGAATCGCTTCCTCGCCGATCGACAAAATCGCCTGCTCAGCTTTTCCTAGTGCTTCCTCTGCTTCCAACCCGCCGTCTTGGCAATCGCGGGTAATGCTGACGCAGGCGGCAATCAACCTTCGGCGCAGCGAACGCTCTTTGACGATCTCGACGTATTCTTCAACCCGAGCGACATCGGGCAGGTCAACGTCCAATCCTGTGAGGTAGGCCAGTCCGCCGACCGCTTGAAACTGGCCCAATTGTTCTAATTTGGCCTGCAGGGTTCTGATATCGATCTCCATGCCCTGCTCTTGGATCTGCAACATCGCCGCATAGATGTTGCTGTGGCGCTCCGAGTAGAAATCTTCTGCGTGCAGTCGCCCGCTGACCATCGGCAACTCCTCGGGCGCCAACAACACCGCTCCCAAAACCGCCCTTTCGGACTCATTGGAAAACGGATTGGTGGTGGGTGCAGCGAACGGTTGAGCCATGATTCTGGAGCGGCAGTTCTGGAGAGAGTTCTGGGTCGCCGATCATAGCCCATAATCCGGGGCCCCAAATAGGTCCTTTGTGGGGCGGTTTAGCGCCTGTCGAAAACTAGGGTTTGTTGCGTTGACCCAGGCGAAAACGGGCCATGGCTCCCAGCGTGATCGCATCGCTATCGATATCGCTCAGATCGGAAAACGCGTCGCTGCGATAGCTGGCGTGTAGATCGATACTTAAGTGCGGCAAGACCGAAAACTCATAGCCCCCGCGCGCGATGTAGAACGGGTCAGAAATATTGTCGCTCAGATCATTGGCAATGGTGACACCAATCCCGACCCCGCCGTACAGTCCATGGCCAAACAAAACCAGAGCTTGCGGTGACAGAGCGGAGTTACTAGCGCCGCCAAAACCGTTGTCGAAATACTCCAAATCGAATTCGAACGAAAACAACCCCTCGGGTCGAATCTGGTATGAGGCCATCAAAGAATAGCCATCGTCTTCAATGTCATTGAGCCCCAGAATGTTGTCGAAGCTCTTCCAGTAGTGAATGCCACCGCCAACGGTTCTCTCACCCGCTTGCAGCGCTCCGGGCAACGCCATGGCTAAACCCAAGAGCGCAAAGACCATGACCAACTTGAATGAACGGCGATTCATTGGGGACCTCCCGGAGGATGACAATTGCTCAAAAAGGCTTTCGAGAAACACTGGTTGCACCAACCTTGCACGCTAGACAATAGGCTGCAGGATTCACGCCAAACTGGCGTCGGCTAGGCTACACTGAATGACGATGCAAGATGGCACTCCGCAGCCCTAGAATTACTGATTGACCATGTATCTCGACTTCTACCAATTCCGCGAAGCGCCGTTTAACATCACGCCAGACCCTCGTTTTCTCTACTACAGCGAGCGTCACCGCGAGGCGCTCAACCATATGCTCTATGGTGTTCAAGAACGCAAAGGATTTATTCAGATTACCGGCGAGGTGGGAGCCGGAAAGACCACGCTGTGTCGGGCCTTTCTAGAGCGTCTGGGAGATGAATACACCACCGCTCTGGTGCTCAATCCGACATTGACTGCTACCCAGTTACTCGCTGCGATTCTGGTCGAATTCGGTATTCCGGTTCCGTACAACAATCGGGCGCAAGCGCTCAAACGATTGAACGACTTTCTGCTCAGCGAACTGTCGGCAGGACGCGATGTCGCCTTGATTATCGATGAAGCGCAGGATCTGACGCCGGAATTGCTGGAACAGGTCCGTTTGCTCTCCAACCTCGAGACCGATCAAGTCAAACTGTTGCAGATCTTGTTGATTGGTCAACCCGAGCTGCGAGATCGCCTCGAGCGCAAGGATCTCCGTCAGTTGCGCCAACGGATCACCGTGCGCTTTCACTTGCCGCCCTTGAATCGCAGTGAAACCGAACGCTACATAGCCCACCGCTTGCAAGTTGCTGGAGCCGCCGAACCGCCGACCTTCTCTCGCTGGGCGTTCCATCGCATTTACCGTTACTCTCGCGGTGTGCCGAGGTTGATCAATGCGGTGTGCGATAAGAGCCTGTTGGCCGGATACGCCGACGGAGAGCGTGAAATCAGCGTTCATCACGTGCGCCGGGCAGTCGCCGAGTTAGAGGGCAAGGCAGCATGAGTTTGCTCAACGACGCACTCAAGCGGGCCAAAATCGAAGCCTTGGAGCGGGAAGCCGCGAGCAAGGGAGAGTACGGACTACCGACGGTGCCCGAGCGAGCCAAGAGAGCTCGCTGGCTACTTCTATTGGCAGGGGTTGTCATCGGTGTGGTGGTACTGGCCTTGATCGGGGCCGGTATCGGTTGGATGGTAGCCCGCTCTACCTTGAATCCCGGCCAAACGGCGGAGGTTTCGTCCTCATCGACCCGGTCGGCGGTCGGCAGTCCTGCGGCCACGCAAGCCCCAGAACCAGACGGCGCCACCGAGACTACCGGTGCTGGTGAGACGACCGGCAACGGCCTCTCTCCTGACACCCAGGCAAACGGGCAAGACCGCCAACAGACCTCCCAACGGCAGGAAGCTGTGCCTCCGTCATCCACCGAAAATCGTGGCGCATCAATCGGCGGCAGATCCCAAGCAGCGAGTGCAAGTCAGCAACCGCCGACCGAGGACCGGAATCGCTCCGTACTTCCCGGCGAGGTCGATAGCGAAAGTGCGGTTCAAACTCCGACCGGGCCATCCGCACAACCATCAGCGCAGCTTCAAGACGGAGCCAGCTTTGTCCAGACCCTAGATACTGGCGATCAGAGATTGGAACTACAAGGGATCGCTTTTCGTAGCGGCACCTCGGTAGCCATCATCAACGGCATCATGCTCAGCGCCGAAGACATGGTGGGCGGATTTCAGGTGATTGCTATCGAGCGAGAACGGGTGCAGCTACAAGGGCGCGGCGTCACAGTCTATCTAGCCCTGCGCTAGGCGTTTTCAGGTATAGGTGCGACCAGTTTGAGCCTCTCCTCGTGTAAGGGCTAGATCCCGCAGAGCGAAAGTATCGTTTCGGCGTGAATGAGATCACGAACTTGACGTGTTCAATATATCCGTGATCAGCCCAATCAAGGAATTCTAGATTCTTTCAATAATCGCCTGGAACCTCAGTCAGGGATTTATGTGGCTCGGAGACCCGACTCATCTCATCTGGGACCTCAGTCACCTCTGGCCGACGGCAATCTATTTCTTAGAATCCGACAAGACCAGCTCGACTGTATTGGTCTTCGAAGCCACTGGACCGCCTCCTGCCTCAACTGAAGACTTCGTTTGGAAACGAACCACTAACTCTTGTCGGCTGTAGCGCCCTCTAATTATCAGGGGGCCAAGTGTCTCAGCTACGTTGGCAGATAGGGAAGCTGTCCTAGATCAGTACCTTTGAGACAGTCGGCGGGAGCACGACCCCTGGGTCGAGCTTTAGAAGGTACCTTGCCGGGGGTTTTCTTTTCAAGCTCTTGTGCGGCCTGTAGGTGTTGTAGAGGTCCTGGAATCTCTGGATGTAAGGTCTCAAAGCCGAGACAGTATCGGGTAGCTCATACATTTCATAAAACTCTCCTCTCCAGGTTTCCTGCATTCGTTCGACGGTGCCGTTGAGCTTCGGACTCTTTGGCGGCAGCACATAGAGGGTGATGCCTCTATCTCGGCAGGCTTTCTCAAATTCATCCATAAATTCACTACCACCGTCCACTTGGATCGAGGTGATGTCAAACGGACACTCGGCAATGACTTTGTCTAGAAAGCGTGCTGCACAGCGAGAAGTGGCACGTTGATAGATCTCTCCCACTGTCCACCGGCTGACCGGACAGGAGGCTGAAAAGTGTTTGAGCCACTTGCCTGGAGCAGGGACCAGATGCAGCGTGTCGATCTGCAGTCGCTCGCCAGGGCGCGTTGGTCGGGGACACCATTTCGGCAGTCGCTGAGCGTGGAGCCGGCGCATACGCCGGGAGTTTTTGTACTTCTGGCGCCGGTAGCGTACCCGGTGGATTACCCCTCGATCCATCAATTTGCGCAAGATACGCCCGACAGTGGCTTCTGATACCTCAAAGCCCTCGCCCTGGATCAGCGGCGCTAGGGTTTCCTTGCCCCAGGCAGGAAAGTCTCGACGGAGACTTTCGACTCTCTGTACCAATTCAGGTGACCAGTCAGCCTTACGCACCCGCTTGGGTCGGCTTGATATCGGTTCTAGATGTCGGGGGCCACGCTCAAGGCGTTTGCGCCAGCGGTAAAGGGTAGCTCGACTCTTGCCCAAGATCTGAGCTGCTTCTTCACCCGAGATCCCCTTGTCGCGTAGTTGCTCGAAGCTCGCAACCAAGCGCAGCCGATCACGAGCCTGAGAGCTTAAGACAACGATGTCTTCACGGTAGTACTTGTAGATACTGCGATCGAGTGCGACGATTTGCATCTGGGGGCCTCCCTTCGTTTTGGGTTATTCGATAGACCCGAAGGATCTTGGCCCCCTTTTTACTTGTCAAGGCTGTGGATGATGATGGGCTGGTGCAAAGCCAGCTACGCTTGCCTTCCCACAGCCCTTGGAAATCTCTCACGAGATTCCCACATCCCCCACAGCCTCGGCGACTAACGACTCTGTCTCACAGGTGTTTGATCTAGGTCAAAGCCAGCTCGCAACGAGTGGCCTGATTCTTGACCTCGCCACAGGCCTTGACTTCTCCAGAAAATCACGTGAGCACCTTATTGAGGAACTCATTTTTGGAGCATTCGACGAATTAGAGCAAGGAACGACTTGAACCGTGGAAACCGAGCGCGATAGTAGGCTTTTTCGAGCTCGTTTTTGTATTTCTCGGCATCTGCCTCAGAACCTCCCTCGGCACGGCCGTTAAGTAGTGCCACATGGTGGCCGATCTCGTGAAATAGCGTATCTCGAATCATTAGCGGGCGGAGTACTCTGGTCCAATAGAGCAATCGAGGGTATGAGGCGAACAGATTGTCTACAAGTATTTCAATGTGAGCGAGTTTGTGGTGTCGCGGAGCAAAATACGATCCAAGAGTGTTTTCTCGCAGGTGCATCCGTCCATGCACGCGGTAACGGGCCCGCTCCTTTCTTGATAGGGATGGCACATCTCGCAAAATGACACTCCCAAGACCCCGTGTGTACTTTTTCGGCAGCGCCACAAGCGTGCGCTCAACGACCTTCTCGACGCCCCCATAAGGGCGCGTTAGAGGGTGCCACAAGACTTTCAGGAGATTGCCTCTCTTCGTCATCGAGTCCGCCGTCACAAGGGGAAAATCGGGAGATCCCTAGTCCAACAAGTTCCCGAACCCATTCCAGAGTATCAGCAAGGCCTTCTTCAAACGCGAAGTCGGCGGTACCAGTTTCCACCGCCCAGACCATTCGTTCCTGATTAGTTGACTCCGTTCCGTTTGGGTTTTGTCGGCGCTTAGAGATTGGTATATCCAGCCCGAGCTTCTCCTCGTCCAAGAGCTAAACCGCTGAGTGAAAGTTCCGTTTCGGCGTCAATGAGATCACGAACTTGACGTGTTCAATATATCCGTGATCAGCCCAATCAAGGAATTCTAGATTCTCTCAATAATCGCCTGTCACCCCACCACCACCACCAATCCAATCCATTTCTTATTCAGTCAGCACGGCTGCAATAGTCCACAAGAAAGGAGCCAATAGGACAATCACAGCAATCTGCAAGGGCCACCTTATTCTCGGCCCAAACCCCCTGGACAAGACAAACACTCCCAGAGAAAGAACGGAGGCAAACAGTACTAGGGCGTGTTAACACTAGATATAGCATCGACAATGAGTGCGAAGTGTATAAAGAATGTGAAGATTATGTCCAATTTGTCGAAGCGTGAGAATATCCGACGAAACCCCTTCAAGCGACGAAACAAGCGCTCGACTTCATTGCGCTTCTTGTACATTTCTCGGTCGTATAGCCAAGGTTGTAATCGATTGCTTTTCGGCGCCACAACAGGTGTAAGACCAAGATCGAGCACGAGTTGGCGTGTTTCATTACCTTCATACGCTCGGTCCATAATCATGTATTTGGCCGATAGGGTTGTTTCTCTCAATAGTTTACGCCCCTCTGGCGCGTCAGCAGCATTGCCAGGAGACAGAGAAAAATTCACTGCGGTCCGAGCATCTGCGGCAACCATATGAATCTTTGTAGTCCATCCTCCCCGCGACTTGCCGATCGCCTGTGGACCGTTTTTTTTAGAGCGCCCGTTCCATCAGGGTGTACCTTAACCGCTGTGCTATCGAGTGAAACCGCCTCAACACGGACCTGAATGACTTGCTGGCGTTGCAGTTCACTAAACACTCGATCCAGCACGCCTTTCTTTGCCCAACGGTTCATACGCGTATAGACGGTATGCCAATTACCAAAACGCTTCGGCAGCCCGGATGTGTCCCGAATCTTGTGGAAATTGGTATTTGGCGTAGCGTCTCCCGCGGTCAGGTTTAGTTGATTCTAGTGCTACGCGGCTGCTTGACGGTCAAGCATCCGGTGCAAGTCTTGGTAGCCGTTGATGCGGTGCATCCTGATCTGACCGAAAGCGACGAGTCCCCAGAGCAAGGTAACACCCGCTGCCTCAGTCGAGAATGAGCCTTGGGTCTTGGTACGGCGCCGAAACTCACGGTTGAGATTCTCCAGCGCGTTGGTGGTCCTTGTGGATCGCCACAACGATCTCGGTAGATCGTAGAAAGTGATCAGTTCCATCCCAGCCTCTTGAAGACTCCTGGCTACTGCGGGCACCAGCTTGGACCACTTGGCAACAAAGATTGAATAGCTCTCTCGGGCCTCCAGGGCATCTTGGGCTCGCACCACTTGATCCCAGTCTCGCTTGAGCTCACCATGAGCATGCTTAGGGCAGTGCTTCTTCAGGTTTTCCCACTTGTGCTGGATACAACGCTGGACTTTGGCCTCTGGCCAAGCCCTGACTCCCACCGCCAAACCCTTGTGGCCGTCTGAGACCAAGAGATGCGGTGCTTTCAAGCCCCTGCGTTTAAGATCTTCAATCAACCACTTCCAGTGACTGCCTGCCTCACTGGCTGCTAACCGTAGAGCTACCAGGACTTTGGTGCCATCTTTTCTTACCCCCAGAGCAGCCAGCACCCCCTATCTGCCAACGTAGCTGAGACACTTGGCCCCCTGATAATTAGAGGGCGGAAGGAGGTTTCAGTATGTTTCAGAATCAGCCCATATTGCCCGTCTCGCCGAAGGCGACCGAGGAGCGTAGCGACGAGGGAGCCGGAGGGGAGACGGCGCAGTTGTCCTCGACCCCCGAATCGGTACCCGACCCTGAGATCGAGGCTCGACCCGCCAGACGGCGGTTTACAGCAAAGTACAAGCTGGCGATCTTGGAGCAGGCCGACGCTTGCTCCAGCCGAGAGGAGGTCGGGTCCCTGTTGCGCCGGGGAGGGTCTCTACTCATCTCATCTATCTAACTGGCGCCTAGCTCGGCGACGGGGATCGCTTGCCGCGCTCGGCAAAAGCCGTGGACGCAAACCCAAAAGGCACCCGTTAGAAAGCAAGGTTGCTCGACTAGAGCGGGAGAAGACTCGGCTTGAGAACGAATTGCACAGGGCACAGCTAATCATCGATGTGCAAAGAAAAGTAGCCGGGCTGCTGGGTATCCCCTCAGAGGGCGAGAAGAACTCGTGAAAGCGGCCAGGACGCTGGCTCCGTGGGTCGGTATCGCACCGGCCTGCCGGAGCCTGAGCGTCAGTCGTGCAACGTTCTATCGTCGGCTTCGGCCGAGATCAACCGAGCCTCAGCAGCCTCGACCGACTCCAGCTCGGGCACTGACAGTCAGCGAAAAACAACAGGTCCTTGACCTACTCAACGGGCCGCGCTTTGTCGACGCTGCACCGGCGGCCGTGGTGGCCACCCTTCTCGACGAAGAACGCTATCTGTGCTCAGAGCGCACCATGTACCGACTCCTGGCAGCTGAGAAGACGCTGCAAGAGAGACGGCGCCAACGCCGCCATCCGGTCTATACCAAGCCAGAGCTACTCGCCACAGCGGCAAACCAAGTCTGGAGCTGGGATATCACCCGGCTGAGAGGGCCTCAGCCGGGATGGTGGTTCTATCTCTACGTTGTCCTCGATATCTTCAGCCGCTATGTGGTCGGCTGGATGCTCGCCGAGCACGAACGCGAGGCCTTAGCCCAAAGGCTTCTCGAGGAGACCTCAACCAAGCAAGGCATTCCCAAGAATCAGCTAACCCTACACAGTGATCGGGGCTCGCCGATGACCGCCAAGGACACCGGACGACTCCTCGTAAGGCTTGGTATCTCTCAGTCATTCTCGCGGCCTCGCATCTCCAACGATAATCCCTGAGATATAACCGAAAGTTGTGTATGAGAGTTTGAAGGCGGCGTATCCTGAGCCCGGTTTTCAAAGCTGGGTTCAATCATCCCAAAAGGAGGACACGCCGTTGAGCAAGAGTAATGTAGTTTCAATCGATCAAGTAGAGCGTCCTGAGGACGCTCTGACCGAGGTCTTGCGCCGAGGTTCACGGTTGCTTCTTTGCGAAGCAATCGAGGCAGAGGTGGAGAGTTTTTTGGTTGAGTACCAAGATCAACGTACGGCGGTCGGTCACCGGCGGTTGGTGAGAAACGGCTACATGCCAGAGCGGGAGATCCAGACCGGAATCGGCGGCATTTCGGTCAAAGTGCCACGGGTGCGGGATCGCCAGGGTGAGCTTCATTTTCGCTCCAATCTAGTGCCACCGTATCTGCGCCGGTCCAAGAGCATCGCGGATCTCTTGCCCTGGCTATACTTACGGGGGATTTCTACCGGGGACTTCTCACGAGCTCTGGAAGCTTTGGTGGGCCCTGAAGCGCCAGGTCTTTCGTCTTCGACGGTGAGCCGCCTCAAACGCGTCTGGGGCCAGGAGTACAGCGAATGGCGGCAGCGCGATCTTTCGTCCAAGCGCTACGTCTATGTATGGGCTGACGGCATTTACTGCAAGGCTCGCCTGGATAACGCCAAGCTCTGCTTGCTGGTGTTAATTGGTGCCACTGCGGACGGCAACAAAGAACTGATCGCTGTTGAAGACGGTTACCGGGAGAGTGAGGCGTCATGGCTGGAGCTGTTGCGAGGCCTGGAAGCAAGAGGCCTTACATTCGAGCCTAAGATCGCAATCGGTGACGGCAATCTGGGTTTCTGGAAGGCTCTGGCTCAGGTGTGGGGAAATACCAAGACCCAGCGCTGCTGGGTCCACAAGACGGCCAACGTCTTGAATAAGCTCCCCAAGGCGATCCAGCCCAAGGCCAAGCAGGCAATCCACCAAATCTGGATGGCGCAGACACGTCACGATGCCGAGAGGGCTTTTGATGCATTCCAGGCAATCTACCAAGCTAAATATCCGAAAGCAGTCCAGTGCTTGGTCAAAGATCGCGTCCAGCTACTCGCTTTCTACGATTTCCCGGCTGAGCACTGGGTGCATTTGAGGACCACCAACCCAATCGAATCAACTTTTGCTACCGTACGCTTGAGAACCTCCAAAACCCGGGGCTGTCTGTCGCGAGAAACCATGCTCTCGATGGTCTTCAAGCTGTGCCAAAGCGCAGAAAAACGATGGCGGAGGCTACAGGGCTACAGGCGCATTGCCGAAGTCGTTGAAGGTCTCCAGTTCGTGGACGGAGAAAAACAAAAACAGATCGCCGCCTGATGGCTCAATACACAACTTTTGACAATAACTCATAATCCCTTCTCCGAAGCCCAATTCAAGACCCTCAAGTATCACCCGAGCTTTCCCGATCGGTTTGGCTCGATCGAGGACGCTATCGCCTTCTGCAGGTCGTTCTTTATCTGGTACAACACCCAGCACCGTCACGCCGGCATCGCCATGCTGACACCCGAAGATGTCCACTACGGCAAGGCCGACCACAAGCTCAAGATCCGTCAACTGGCCCTCGATGAAGCCTGGCGAAACAACCCGCAGCGTTTTGTCCGAGGAAAACCGACCATTCAGCTATTACCGAGGGCCGTCTGGATCAACCCACCCAAACATCAGCGCACCAAGGAGGTTGTCCCGATTCACTAATTAATTCTGCCAACTGTCTCAAAGTTGTTGACAGGTTCCGTGCAAAGCTCACGACTAGCGCAACGTACTTGGAATTGTTGCCGCTTGTGAACGCTGGTGCAGCTTTGATCCTGGACCACGCAGCACTCCTGCGAGAGCTTCGGGGCTTGGAGCGAAGGCGCGGAAGTCAGGGACGAGATCGGGTCGATCACCGGCCAGGTGGCCACGATGACCGCGCGGTGGCAATGGCTGGCGCGCTGACGCTTGCCGGGCGGGAGCCTGAACGAATTGCAGGAACTTGGGGTAGTAGCAACCTTAGTCCGCCAGTCCGGATGGAAAATCCTGGTCTCAGTCCAGAACGACAAAGCGAAATCATGCGATCGCGACGAGCTTTCGCAAGTCAAATTATTGACAATCTTGGTGGGGATTATTTACCTCACTGAGCCAACAGAAATCGACGGAGGAATATCAGATGCCAAGAAGTGAACATTCAAAATCACCGTGCCCACACGCGGCGCGAATCAAAGTATTGGAGCGCGAACAAACGCTGTTCCTTAGTCTGCTGGCCGCCTTGGGGCGGTCCGATGCAAAGCAGTCACGGGCCTTGCGACCGGCAGTCGCGCCGTTAGACCCGTGGGGCTTAAACGTCGGGCCGACCTGCATCGGCAAGCAGCGGACTACCACTGCAGCAAAGGCTGAGGTTGCCCCGTCGCTAGACACTTACAACTTGCACGGAAAAACCGACGAGAAGAAACAGCTGGGCAAAAAGGCAAGAACGGCTCCAGGGCAAGCCCCAGACACCTATGGGTTATTCGCATGAGTGCCGGATCATTATCAGAACAGCTGCGTGTTTTGTACACCCGCAGCAGGGAAAGAATCGCCGCTTTGCCCGATGTGATCGACGACGAACCGATCCCAAGAAAGCGCCGCGAGCTGACAGAGGAGCTTTTCTTATTGCGGGCCGTTAGTGGCTCGGTGGGGAGTACGCTCCAAGCCTTGGAACGAGCTCAATTTGAGCTAGTGCCCCTGCGCGAAACGGAGAGCGCTCTTTTGGCCGCAAAAAAGGTGCTGACGAAGCGCCTACCGTCTGCAACCGGCCACGACTACAGCGGAATCGAGCTGTCCTTGGAATGGATCGAATCGGGTTGGCCAAGCCACATCTCTTCGGTGGTCGCCCCACGAATGCCAGCCGAGCTTGAGGCGGAACTCGGCCCCGTTGCGCCGCGAGCGAGGCCACTTTGCTTCCTCGGACCTCAGATTTCCGAGGCTGAGCGTCAGCTCAAGAAAGAGGAAGAAAAGGCAGAGCGCTCGCTCGCCCAGAGTTGAGGCGTGCCTCCGTCCGGCGACGGCAGGCGTCGTAGTACCTCGGTGCAACCTGCCAACTAGCGATGATTGAAGATGTCCGTTGTCCTGATTGCCGCCGCTTGCTTGGTCGTAGGCGGTCCGACGGAGTGGTGACGGTGAAATGCCGAGACCGAGCAACCACTACGGTTGTTGAAGGAGCACTCGCTTGCGGTCTTGAACCGTTTTGTAGGCTGAGCTTAGCGTCGAAGTACCAACAGAAACAGCATCCGCTAGATCGACCGCTTCACGTAGAACGGTGCGGGCTTGACTGATGTACTGCTTTGAAATTTCGGCTCCAGGTATATTCGATATACTCCTTCCTCCATCTGGGAACAGCTTCGCTACTGCCATAGCCTGCTGCCCCTTGGAAACATTTCGCCTAGTCCGTCACCCTGAGATGGACAAGATCGAGTGGCGACGGTTGCGGGTTGAGATGATCGAGGCAGTGGGTGAGTTGGCGGACGATAAGGCCAAAGAGGTAGAGGAAGAGCTGAATCAGACGGATTGGCCTTACATTGACCGGCGGGATGAGTACGGGTGGTGAACCATGCTGGTGTGGTCACCAAGGTGGCCGCGAAACAGTGCCTATTTGGGTTTCAGTGTGAGTTGAAATTTGACCTCAATTACGTAGACAGTAGCAGGCTTTCTTTGGGCGTTCGGTGAAACATGTGTGCCAAATATGCAACAAAATGTGTCATCTTTTGGTAGGGTTCTTGCGTAGTCATGGGAGCTAGAGGATGAGAGGGTGCTACCATCGTAGCGCGCAGAAGGGCAAGCAATATGTCACCCAAAACAACTAGTGGACTGGATTTCGAGGTTCTTCTCTATCGAGAAGACGGAATGTGGGTAGCGCTTGCGCTTGAGCTGAACGTAATCGGAACTGGAACCACAGCCGATGCCGCTGCAGTTGAACTGATTGAAGCGATCGAATCTCAATTGTCGTTCGCTCAGTCAAGGGGAAACCTAGACACCATCTGGCGTCAAGCTTCAAATGAGAGGTGGGAGCAATGGAGAGCCGTAAAGCAAGCGAGCGTGTTGCAGCAACTCCAAGCGGCCCATAAGGCTACGGTTGTCGATTCCTCGGAAGAGATGGCAATTAGGTCCATCTCCGTCGACTGCTTAACTTCGTATGGCGCAGCAGCGACTTCCTAGACAGCTTGCCGCCAAGAAAATCCTAAAGGCCCTAAAGGGCCATGGAGTCTTTGACTTCGAATCGCATAGGCGTGGTGGTTCCCATTGGAGCCTCGTTCGCTACGATACGACGGAGGGTGACATTTCCTACCCAGTACCGCTCCCAAACGGCAAAAAAAGTGAAGTGAAAAAGGTTTATTTGAAACAAATCATCGACTACTTCGATCTTCCAGACGGGGTCTTCGACTCGGACAAGAAGCGCGCGCAGTCGGAGCAACAAGATGACGCGCCCGACGACCCCATCGCTGGCTTTGTCGGAATCGGAAAACTGCGCCGTCCATGGAAATAGGGACGACCTGCCATAGACGGTTTGAGATCGTCGCTTAGGCGTCCATTCTGAACGGAGGTCGATTACAGCAAGTTTACAGCGACCACCACAGACACCCTGCTAGCCTGTTGATTGAACACTGGAGGCGATGCGGGACGCGCTTGGTTGGTGAGTTGGTTGGGAGGGGCGGGGATCGTCGTTGTGATACCATCTGGACTACGAGGTAGCCCGCAGCCGGGTGCGGAAACGGCTTCCTCAACCTGACACGGATTGGCACTCCCGGACCTTTCAACCGGCGCGAACGCGTCACTAGGAGGTCAAAGTGTCAGGAAAACAAATCACCACAAACTACGTTTCGGAATGGGCGCTGATAAAGCGCGTCAATCGAAAACTGCGGCCCAAGGGTGAACGCTTACGAAAGGCTCGGAGCTTCGGTCGGGGCACCGGATGGTTCTACCGCGTAAGCGCGGAGGGCTGGCTTCTGGACGCCTGGGTCGACCTGGAGGATCTTGCGCGCGACGTTGGCGCCCTTGCCTACAACGAGACTTTAGCCAACCGCTGTTAGGCGGCCTTAGACCCGCTCGCCGGGATCCACCTCAACGTGCAAGGGGTTCGTACCGCTTGGGGGCACCATCGCGCCAAAGGCGTGTGGGCACCCAACTAAATTCTGGGACATCGCCCTCCTAGCTTGCTAGTAGGGTGCGGGTCACTCATCCGGCCGCAGGCGGCCCTGAGCGTAGTCGAAGGGCCTCAAAACTCGACTTGATGGCAATGCCTCAAAACGGAGCCGCTTCACTTTCAGCCGAGATACCACCCCAGACACAGCGCTTTTGGATAGTTGTTCCCTGCCCAGCAGTGGAGTCAAGGCCTTCTTGATCCGACGGCTGTTGGCCCTGCTGCGCCAATGACTAAAACACCTCCATACATTAGCAGTCTCTCTCGAGTGTGGACGCCAGTAACGTTCGAATTCAGTAACATCGGCCGATGTTGAATAGTCGCCCAAGCATAGCGAGAAGCAAATAGTGGCCGCTAGGCAGCGATCGACTAAACAGCTGAAATCAGCCATTTCCGCTGTGTTATATTGGCGACCCTTTTGGCCGGTAAAGTAGGCCCAAATCAAGGCCTTCTTCGGACTCGTCCTGTGATCTCCGGCCAGCACGCATGGAGGTATGGATGAAGGTCGAATCCCCCGAACAGATCCGTAACATTGCGGTTGTCGGCCACAGCGACACCGGCAAAACGTCGCTGGTGAGTGCCATGCTCTACACCTCTGGAGCGGTCAACCGGTTGACCAAGGTGGACGACGGCAACACGGTGACCGACTTCGATCCTGAAGAGATCGAACGCAAGATTTCGATCGGCGTGGCTCCCTGTTTCATTCCCTGGCGTAAATACAAGATCAACTTGCTGGATTGCCCAGGGTACGGAATTTTCTTTACCGACACCTCAGCCGCGATGCGGGTAACCGATCTGACTCTGTTGTGTGTCAACGCGGTGGCTGGGATCGAGGTCAACACCGACAAGGTTTGGAACTTCGCCCGCAGGAACGACATCCCGCTGGCGTTTCATCTGACGATGATGGATCGGGAGCGGGCTGATTACGGCGCCAGGATGGAAGAGTTGCGGGAACGGTTCGGGCGCGCGGTGGTGGCCACCCAACTGCCGCTGGGCGCAGAACATGATTTTTGCGGCTCGGTGGACCTGTTGCACAAGAAGGCCTACGAATACCAACTCGACGGAACCGGCAAGGCATCGGAGATCGAGATTCCTGAGGAGCTGGCGGACGCAGCCAAGGCAGCGCGCGCCCAATTGATCGAAGCGGTGGCGGAAACCTCTGACGCCTTGATGGAAGAGTATTTTGACTCAGGGACTCTCGACGACGAACGATTGGTAGCGGGTCTCCATTCCGCAGTGCGCAAGCGCAAGATCTTCCCGGTCACCGTGGGTGCCCCGGTTCATATGTTGGGAACCGAGGGCCTGATGGACTTGCTGGTTGACATGGCGCCCGCACCCAATGAGCGCCCGTTCCCGGCGACCGATATTGGTGGCGAGGAAGGGATTGAGGTGGAGACCAGCCCCGACGGCTCAATGGCGCTCCTGGTCTTCAAGACGTTGAACGACCCCTACAGTGGCAAACTGTCGCTTTTCCGGGTGGTACGCGGCACCGCAGAGTCGGACTCGCAGGTTTGGAACGCCTCAGCCGAGCAATCTGACCGCATGGGATCTCTGCTCCAGATGCAGGGCAAGCAAGGCACTGCCACGCCATCTTTGATCGCCGGAGATATTGGCGGCGTCGCCAAGTTGAAAACTGCGGAGACCGGCCACACCTTTTGCCATCAGCAGAGCCCTCTCAAACTGGGCTGGGTACCGATCCCCGAGCCCGCGATGTCATTCGCGATTGAACCCAAGTCCAAGGGTGACGAGGAGAAAATCGGCGAAGCCCTGCATCGGTTGATGGAGGAAGACCCAACCCTGAGCGAGACCCGAGACGCGGAAACCCACGAGCACTTGCTCTCTGGCGCGGGGCATTTACACATCGACATTACCGTCGCCAAGCTCAAGTCGCGCTTCGGCGTCGAAGTGGTGGTCCATCCACCCAAGGTCCCCTATCGGGAGACCATCAGCCGCAAAGCTCCGGGGCATGGACGTCACAAAAAGCAGAGTGGCGGTCGCGGTCAGTTTGCCGATTGTAAGATCGAGATTGAACCACTTCCCAGAGGTGGGGACTTCGAATTCGTCGATCAGATTTTTGGCGGATCGATCCCTCAGGGATTCAGACCGGCGGTCGAGAAAGGGATTCAAGAGGTGCGCCAGAAGGGATTCCTAGCCGGGTACCCGTTGGTCGACATCCGCGTTCGCTTGCTCGATGGCCAGTACCATGACGTCGACTCCTCTGAGATGGCTTTTAAGATCGCCGGGTCGCTGGCGCTCAAAGACGCCATTACCAAAGCTGGGATCACTTTGATCGAGCCGGTGATGGAGGTTGATATCACCACCACCGAAGAAGCCATGGGCGACATCATCGGCGATCTTTCGCAGCGGCGAGGACGACCGCACGGGATGGAGACTCAGGGCAGCCGTCAGATTGTCAAAGCGACAGTGCCGATGTCTGAGATGCTTAACTATGCCTCGGCGTTGCGAGCGATGACCCAAGGTCGTGCGAGCTTCCACATGGAGTACTCACACTACGAAGAAGTGCCCAAGATGATTCGCGACAAGATCATCGCTGCCTCGAAAAAGCCCGACGAGGACGAGTAGGTCCCGGTCGCTCCAAATACAGTTTTTTTACGTATCGTCGAGTTAGAGACCTAGTCGATCCCAGAGACTCAGTTGGTATAATGCTACGCTCGCCATTCGGCCGAGCAGAGCCCCGTCGGCTGTCGTGGGGCTATGCGCAGCTTTGCTGGTCTCAAGACGACCCCAGAGCGCGCATATCTACCGAGGTAACGTCGCCAAGAAATTCCTCCTCTCCAGAACTGGCTGTCAGAGTTGGCTCCCAGAATCTGGCGCCCAGAGACCCGCGTTTAGAAACTGTTTTCTAGAAACCGTCCTCTAGAAAGCAGTGTCCAGAAAAAAGCCCACCGGGAACGCATCCGCGGTGGGCTGGTTTTCTTACCGGTAGCAGACTTTATGCCGACTCGTCACTCTCTGCCTCACCATCGACGAACTCCAAAACCGCCATCTCGGCTCCGTCGCCCTTGCGCGGGCCAAGCTTGGTCACCCGTGTGTATCCACCTGGGCGATTGGCGTAGCGCGGTGAGATCTCGTCGAACACCTTGCTCACGTGATCGCGATTGGGCAGCCAACGGCGTACCCAACGGCGCGCCGGGACGGTGTCTTGACGACCCCGAGTAATCACCCGTTCGGCAACCGAGCGCATCTCTTTGGCCTTAGAAATCGTGGTCACGATCCGGCCGTGTTCGACCAGCGAAGCCAATTGGTTGCGGAACATAGCCGTGCGGTGCGCGGTAGTGCGCCCTAGCTTCCGGCCTTTTTTGTTGTGTCGCATCTTTGCTGTCCTCTACCTTCGAAAGCCTCTGCCGTTTTCTAGACCGCTGCCTGATCGCCACTGGCCATGCCAAACGACAAGCCGAGACGGCCCAACACTTCTTGGACCTCTTCCAAGGACTTCTGACCGAAGTTCTTGGTCTCCAGCATCTGGCGCTCAGAGCGAGAGACCAGATCACTCAAAGTCTTGATGTCGGCGTTCTTCAGAGAGTTCGCCGAACGAGAGGACAAATCCAAATCGTCGACACTTCGGGAAAGAAGGTCCGACAGATCCGACCCCGCAGTAGACACCTCTTCCTCCGGCTCGCCCACTTGGACTTCGGACTCAATAAAGATTGCCAAATGCGCCTGCAGAAGGTTCGAAGCCAACGAAACCGCTTCGCGCGGCTCGATCGCACCGTTGGTCCAAACGTCCATCAGCAGCCGCTCGTAATCGGTCGAACGACCTAGACGGGCGTCCTCAACGTGGTAATTCACCTTATGCACCGGACTATGCAGCGAGTCCACAGGAATCCAACCGATCCCCATGCTCTCGTCCATGTTGCTCTCGGCGCTGACGTATCCGCGACCATTGGCAATACGAACCCGCATGTTGAGCTCACCGTCGGCGTTCAAGTGGGCGATCTCGACATCGGGATCCACTACCTCAATCTGGGAGTCGATCGCCAAAGCTGCGGCGGTCACCACTCCTGGGCCCTTAGCCTTAACCTCGACCACTCTCGCCTCGTCGCCGTGCAGCACCAAAGGCACCCGTTTGAGGTTCAAGATCAAGTGGGTGACGTCTTCCAAAACACCCGGCACCGAAGAGAACTCGTGCAGAGCGCCCTCGATCTCTACCGCGGTCACCGCTGCGCCTTCGATCGACGACAGCAAGCAACGCCGGAGTGCGTTACCAACAGTGGTTGCAAAGCCGCGCTCAAAAGGCTGCGCGGTGAACTGCCCGTATGTTGGCGTCAGCGTTTCGCCGTCTACCTCCAAAACATTGGGGCGTTGAAATCCCTTCCAATACATTGCCAGACTCCTTCGTATTTCTTGCCCGCGTTAAACGGGCGATCGTTTTCTCTCTATACCCGACGACGCTTACGTGGTCGACAACCATTGTGCGGAATCGGAGTGATGTCTCTGATCGATTTGACGGTCAACCCGGCCGCCGAAAGCGCCCGTACCGCCCCTTCTCTACCAGCTCCAGGACCTTTCACCTTGACATCAACGGTGTGCATGCCCAAACTCATCGCTTGTTGACCAGCCTGTCGCGCTGCCACCTGCGCAGCAAACGGTGTTCCCTTACGCGAACCTTTGAAGCCGCTGCGACCGGCCGATGACCAAGTCACCACATTTCCTTCAGGATCGGAGATCGAAACCACCGTGTTGTTAAAGGTTGCGTGGATGCTCACCACTCCGTGCGGAACGATGCGCTTTTCTTTGCGCTTACGCGCTTTTCCGTCCTTACCCTGCTTTGCCATATCGTATTACTCCGCGGCCTACTTGGTGACCTTCTTCTTGCCCGCGACCGCCATCCGACGCGGTCCCTTGCGTGAACGAGCATTGGTGGACGTTCGTTGACCACGAACCGGTAGTCCGCGACTATGCCGGACCCCGCGATAAGAGCCAATTTCCATCAGCCTCTTGATGTTCTGAGTGACCTCTTTACGAAGATCGCCCTCTACCCGAATACTTTCTTGAATCGCTTGTCGGATACCCAGTGCCTGTTCTTCGGTCAGATCCTTGACCGCGGTCGTGGGGTCAACCCCTGCGGTCTCGAGGACCTGGTAAGCACGAGTCCGACCGATACCGTGAATATAAGTGAGACCGACCCAGACCTGTTTCTGAGGTGGAAGATCGATCCCGGCAATACGCGCCATTCTTTGCTACTCCTATCCCTGTCTCTGCTTGTGCTTCGGGTTTTCGCAAATCACGCGTACTACGCCCTTGCGACGAACCACTTTGCACTTTGGACACATTCTTTTGACTGACGTTCGAACCTTCATCGCTAATTCCTCAGGCGGTAGACAATGCGACCGCGCTCCAGATCGTACGGCGACAACTCAACTTTGACCTGGTCACCGGGCAAAATACGGATGAAATGCTTGCGCATCTTGCCGGAAATATGTGCCAGGATTTTGTGCCCGTTCTCCAACTCAACACGAAACATCGCGTTGGGTAAGGGCTCGACCACAGTTGCCGTGACTTCTATTGCTTCTTCTTTCGCCAAACTAAACCTCTCTTGACCGCCTACGCTGCGACCTGATCAACGCCAAGAATTCGTGGGCCATCCTCTGTGATCGCCACTGAATATTCAAAATGCGCCGAACGCGAACCATCATCTGTGCGGGCGGTCCAACCGTCCGCGTCTGTCTTCACACCAGCACTACCGGCATTCACCATCGGTTCAATCGCAAGAACCAAGCCAGGTCGGAGCGTTGGCCCCATACCGCTCGGCCCGTAGTTGGGAACCTGCGGCTCTTCGTGCAGCGAGACACCGATCCCATGACCGACAAAATCCCGCACCACTGTGAAGCCTTCTTGAGTCACCCGGTGTTCTACCGCGTGACCGATATCCGAAAGGCGAGCACCCACTTGGGCACGCTGCACTGCGATGTCGAGTGCCTCCCGAGTCGCGTCCAGCAGCCGTTGTGTTTCACCATCGACGGCACCAACCGAAAAGGTCCGCGCCGCGTCCCCATAGTATCCCTGATAAAGCACTCCGCAGTCGACCCCAATGATGTCGCCCTCTTCCAGAGCCACTCGATTGGGGATGCCGTGAACGATGACGTCGTTGACCGAAGTGCATAGCGTTGCCGGGAATCCCTTGTAGTTCAAAAACGCCGGAACTCCACCGGCGTCGCGAATCGTCTGTTCGGCAAACTCATCCAACTCCAGCGTGGTGACACCCGGTGCAACGCGTTCGGCGATCCCGGCCAAGACTTGATGCACGATGCGGTTGGCAACGTCCATCAGTTCAATTTCAGGGGCAGTCTTTAAGACCATCTAGGTTGCTTCCTCGAGCGCCGACCAAGCGGCCTCAGCCACCGCATCGATGTCTTGGCGTCCGTCCACTGCGCTCAACAGTCCACGCTCCCGATAGATCGCCATGATCGGCTCGGTTTGGGCGCGGTAGACCTGAATCCGGTGACGGATGACTTCTTCGGTGTCGTCTGCGCGACCCCTTCCCAGGGCTCTTCCCATCAACTCTTCTTCCGCAACATCGAGATAGATCACCAAATCGACCGCGGTGTCCTGAGCTTCCAAGATACGGTCCAAAGCCGCCACTTGCGCTTCAGTGCGGGGATAGCCGTCGAGCAAGAATCCTCGCCGAGCGTCGCTCTCTGCCAAACGCTCGGCCAGAACCTCTTCCATCACTTCGTCGCTGACCAAGGCCCCCGACTGAACAATCGATTCCACATGCTTGCCCAGCTCACTCTCGGATGCCATGGCATCGCGCAGCATCTCGCCGGTGGAAATCGCCGGGATTCCCAACCGATCGCACAAGCGCGCCGCCTGAGTTCCTTTGCCGGAACCAGGAGCACCCACGATCAGCAGTCGCCAGGGTCGGCTACCCGCGTCGACCACGGATCCTCCCGGACTTCAAAAAGCCGTCGTAGTTGCGCATCACCAGCTGTGATTCAACCTGTTGTACAAAGTCCATCGCCACGCCGACCACAATCAACAGCGAGGTACCGCCGAAGAAGAACTCAATCCCCAACCCGTTGGTAATGGCCGTCGGCACCATCGCCTCTAGCTTGGGACCAATAATCGGCAGACCACCGAGCTTAATGCCACGCAGCAACAATTCCGGCAGAACCGAAACTGCGGCCAGATAGAGCGCACCGACAAAGGTCAAGCGGGTCAAGATGCGATCCAGATACTCAGAGGTCCGCTTACCCGAACGAATCCCGGGAACAAATCCTCCGTACTTACGCATGTTCTCAGCGGTATCCACCGGATTGAAAATGATCGAGACGTAGAAGTAGCAGAAGAAGATAATCGCCACGATGTAGAGCAAGTAGTAAATCGGCTGACCAAAGGCGACGTAGTCCGCCATTCTTTGAATCCAGTCGTTGGGTACCATGCCAGCAATGGTGGTTGGGATCATGATCACCGAACTGGCAAAAATGACCGGGATAACTCCGGCAGTATTCAGGCGCAGCGGCAAGTAGGTGTTTTGCCCGCCATAAACCCGACGGCCAACCACCCGTTTCGCGTACTGCACCGGAACCCGTCTTTGCGCCCGCTCCATGTAGACCACGAAGCCGACAACCGCAAGCATGAAGGCGATCAGCAACAGCACCGTGATCAGGTTGAGCGACCCATTCTGCAGCTTGCCGATGGTGCCAGTGATGGCACTCGGCAGCCCAATGACGATCCCGGCGAAAATGATCAAAGAAATTCCATTGCCCACGCCGCGCTCGGTAATTTGCTCACCCAGCCACATGACAAACGCACAGCCAGTGGTCAAGGTGAGAATGGTCATCAAACGAAAACCCCAACCAGGATTGGGCACCAAGGGTGCGCCACCCGGCGTGCTCACGCTCTCCAGGAAGATCGAGATGCCGATCGACTGAACGACCGAAATCAGGATCGTTCCGTAGCGGGTGTACTGGGTGATCTTCTTGCGCCCCATCTCTCCTTCTTTGGAGAGTTTTTCCAGTCGCGGAACCACCACCGTCATCAACTGCAAAATGATCGACGCGGTAATGTAGGGCATGATGCCGAGGGCGAAAACCGCCGCTCGCGCCAGTGCGCCACCGGTAAAGGTGTTGACGAATCCTAAGAAGGTATTGGCAACCGACTCCATGAACTCAAGCAGTGCGATCGGGTCGACGCCCGGAATCGGGATGTTAGAACCGATCCGATACACCGCCAACATGCCGAAGGTAAACAGCAGTCGTCTACGTAAGTCCTTAATCGCGAAGATATTGCGGAAACTCTCAATCACGATTCAATTACCTCACAGCTGCCACCAGCCTTCTCGATCTTGGTCCGGGCAGACTCACTGAACCCATGTGCCTTGACGGTCACTGCGTGCTCTAAGTCTCCCTGTCCCAACACTTTGAACAACTCGGTCTTGCCCAACCAACCGCGCGCACGCAGCATCTCTGGATTCAGTTCGGTGATGTCTTCGCCAATTTGGCCCACGTTCAGCACTGTGTACTCGACCCGAAAACGGTTAAAGAACCCCCGCTTGGGAACCCGCCGAACCAACGGCATCTGGCCACCTTCGAAGCCGTAGCGACGACTAAAACCAGAACGGGATCGCTGCCCGTTATGACCTCGGCCAGCGGTCTTACCAGTACCCGAACCAGGCCCTCGTCCCACCCGCTTCTTGGTCGGGCGACTTCCTGGATTGGGAGAAAGATCTTGCAGTTTCATTTATGAGTCCTCGACCACTGCCACCAGATGTCTAACCTTGTGGATCAGACCTCGGGTAGCTGCGGTATCTTCGCGTTCCACTTCGTGCCGAATGCGACGCAGTCCCAGACCGCTCATTGCGTCGCGGTGCTGTTTCTTGCCACCGATCAGGCTCTTCATTTGGCGCACACGGACGGTGCTAACTTTTTTCTTGGCAGTCATTGATCAATCCCTAGCTCTCGTCGGTTGTCGGTGCAGCATCCTTGGAAACCGTGTCTTTGGCAGCAGTGTCTTTGGCAGTACTGGCTCCAGCAGTACTGGCTTCGGAGACGCTGTCACCAGCCGTCTCAGCCGCCTCGCTCACCTCGGCGGCGGCTTGCGAAATCGCTTCAGCAACTTCCTCAACCATCGTTGTTTCTGCATCCGCGGTACCGTTTCCATTGGTCCCATCAACATACACCCCCGCCGGAAGGATCCGTTCGGTGCGCAATTGCATAAGTGCCTCAATCGTCGCTTTTACCACGTTGATGGGGTTTTTTGATCCCAGAGATTTGGTCAGAATATTCTGAATCCCCACGCTCTCAAGTACCGCACGAACCGGTCCACCAGCGATAACACCGGTACCGTCCGACGCCGGCTTCAACAGCACTCGACTGGATACGTATTTGCCAACCACCTCGTGGGGAATGGTGGTTCCGGAAAGCGCAACCGACACCAATTGTTTGCGCGCCACTTCCATGCCCTTACGGATAGCCACAGGTACTTCTTTGGCGCGCCCTAGAGCGTAGCCAACACGACCATTGCCGTCGCCAACCACAACCAATGCGGTGAATGCGAAGTTCTTACCACCCTTGACCACCTTGGTGACCCGGTTGATACTCACTACGTTCTCGTAGAATTCTGATTGTCTCTCAAACTGACTATTCACGTCGTTCCTCCGCCCGAGGGGCTTGCTGAAAAATCTCATAGGTTGCGGCGCATCTTCTGCGTTGCTCGTCGTCAGCGATAGCCGGCATCGACTCCTCCTCGCGCCTTGAATCTGAACCGAAAGACCGTGTCGCGCAACTCATGAGATTTTCTCAACAAACCCCTAGAAGGCAAGTCCGTTGTTGCGCGCTGCTTCGGCTAGTTCCTTGACTCGACCGTGGTATCGATACCCACCGCGATCAAAGACACATATGGAAATACCTTTTGCGGCGGCTCGCTCGGCGATGTTGTGTCCCACCAGCTTGGCCGCAGCCTTACTGCTCGGACCGTTCGACTCAAGACCGGTCTGGACAGCCTCTTCTCGCGAGTTTGCCTGCGCCAAAGTCTCACCTTCACGATCATCAATCAATTGCGCATAGATGAAGCGTCCGCTCTTGTAGACCGCCAGCCGAGGGCGTTTCGATGTACCAGCGACTCGAGCCCGAACTCTGTAGTGCGCTTGAATCCTGCGTTTGGATTTTCTTTGCGTGATGTTCATAGTTGTCTACCTACTTCTCGTGACTCTTACCGTTCAATATCCTAAGCGGCGCCGACGCCAGACTTACCAACCTTACGGCGGATAACCTCACCGGAGTACCGGATACCCTTGGCCTTGTAGGGATCAGGCTTTCTCAGATTTCTCAGTTCTGCAGCCACTTGCCCCACTTTCTGCCGGTCCGCTCCGCGTACGGTGATCCGATTCTGCTTGTCGATCTCAACGTCGATCCCTTCCGGAATGGCAAACACCACCGGATGCGAGTAGCCCAGAGACAAGGTCAAATTGCTGCCCTGAACCTCGCCACGATATCCAACCCCGTGAATCTCGAGAACCTTTTCAAAACCCTCGCTAACCCCTGCCACGGCGTTGGCCACCAGCGAACGCATCAGACCGTGCATGGCTCGGTCGTTACCGCTTTCGCCAAGCGCCTGAACCCGAATGGTGCCGTCCTCGATCACCAGATCGACGCCTTTGACCACCTGCTCCACTTTGCCTTTCGGTCCTTCTGCGGTCAGCACCCCTTGGTCAAACTTGACCTTGGCTGCGGCTGGAATCTCGATCGGCTGTTTTCCAATTCTCGACATGCGCTCTTAACTCCCTACCAAATCTCGCAAAGGACTTCACCGCCGACGCCGCGATCACGCGCTTCGTTGTCGGTCATCAGTCCTTGTGAAGTCGAAACAATATTCATTCCCAGTCCAGCTAGCACCGGCTTGAGCGCGGCAGTACCGCTATAGACCTTGCGTCCGGAGCGACTCACTCGACGCAAGCGACGAATTGCCGGATCCCCATCAGCGGTATAAGCGAGCTCGATTTCGATCTCGGTTCCAGGGCCCGCTTTGCGAACCTCAAACCCGTGGATAAAATGATTTTCCTGCAGGATTCGACAAATTTCTTCCTTGATCTTGGAACCCGGCGCAATCAGTCGGTCATGCTTGACCTGGTGCGCGTTGCGTATCCGGGTCAGTAGATCCGCAATCGGATCGGTCATGGTCATGCTTCTGCTCCCTCAGCGTCGTCTTGCTGTTCTGCGGCCTGGCCACGACGAAACGGCATGCCGATTTCGCGCAGCAGAAACGCTGCCTGCTCGTTGTTGTCAGCGGTGGTTACCAACGTTACATTCAATCCCTTGGGGGTGTCCACTCGGTCGTAGTCAAGATCAGGGAAGACCAAGTGATCGGCAATTCCCAGGGTGTAGTTTCCTCGGCCGTCAAACGCGGTCTCTGGAATACCCCGGAAATCACGAACCCTGGGCAGCGCAGTAGAAATCAAGCGATCCAAGAATTCCCACATTTTGGGGCCGCGCAGGGTCACCCGACAACCGATCGG
The DNA here is from genome assembly GCA_965248055.1 of Candidatus Multivoradales bacterium. Taxonomy (GTDB): domain Bacteria; phylum Acidobacteriota; class Thermoanaerobaculia; order Multivoradales; family JAHEKO01; genus CBDCXF01. Next base: position 46,939 of record CBDFIJ010000004.1, on the reverse strand, counting down.
CATTCCTTCGCGAACCTTGAACGCAGCAATCGATTTCTTAGCTCGCGTGATCACCGGCCGTTGACCGGCAATCTGCGCCAACTCTTCACTGGCGGTCTCGAGCACCTTAATGTTCTGCGTCGCGGCACCAACCCCCATATTGAGGACCACCTTGCGGATGGTCGGCACTGCCATGATGTTGTCCAACTCGAACTCCGCCATCAACTTAGGCACCACCTGCTCGCGGTACCTTTCTTTCAACCGCGGTATGCCCGCCAAAGCGGAAGCAGTCCCATTGTTATCTTTCTTAGCCATTTCTCTTGTTCTCTCTTAAATACTCAGTCGAACTACCTAGTCGAAGGTGGCGCCAGATTTACGAGCTACGCGAACGCCACTTCCATCCTCAAGTCTCTTGCGGCCAACCCGAGTTGGTTTGCCACCTTCCGGGTCGATCAGCATCAAGTTGGAGATGTGGATCGGTCCTTCAGTCTCCAAGATTCCACCCTTCACCTGCTTGGAAGGATTGGGCCGCTCGTGCTTGCGAATCAAATTGGCGCCTTCGACGATCGCCGTGCTCTTGGCCGGGGTCACGCGCAAAACCTTGCCACGCTGGCCCTTACTACGACCGGTAAGAATCAGAACCTGGTCCCCTTTTTTAATCTTCAATTTCTGTTTGGTTTGTAATTTTGCCATGGCCTCAGAATCCCTTAGATCACTTCCGGTGCCAGAGACACGATCTTCATGAATCGCTTCTCTCGCAGCTCACGAGCAACCGGCCCGAAGACACGCGTGCCCACCGGCTCCTGGGTATCACCGATGATCACTGCCGAGTTGGTGTCAAAGCGAATGTAGCTACCATCCGAACGTCGGGTAGCTTTGCGCACCCGCACGATCACCGCGCGCACCACCGCACCCTTCTTCACCGTGCCATCGGGGGATGCCTCTTTGACCGACGCCGTAATCACGTCGCCCAAGCCACCGTATTGCCCCGCTGAGCCACCCCGAAGACGAATACAAGCGATCTTGCGAGCACCCGAATTATCGGCAACGTCGAGGACGCTTCCCATTTGAATCATTGTGAGTGCTCCTCGGACCGTTCAAGGACTTCTCGCACTCTCCAACGCTTGAGCTTCGACATCGGTCGACTGGCCACGATCACCACCCGGTCGCCGGCGCGACAGTCGTTGGTCTCGTCGTGGGCATAGAACTTCCGAGTCTTTTTCACATAACGTCGATACAGCGGATGCAAGACCGTCCGCTGAACCGCGACTATCGCTGTTTTCTCTTGCGGGCTACCGACCACGGTCCCCGTCAGGGTTGGGGTCCGGCCCCGTTCAGACACTTGCTCGGTCATTTGCTTTCCTCTTCCATGGTCTTCTCCCGCAACACTGTCAAAACCCTAGCGAGATCCCGTTTCACCCGCCGAATCGTCGCCGGATTTTCCATCTGGCCAGTTACTTTCTGGGTGCGCAAAGCAAACAACTGGTTAGCCAGTTCTATTTCGCGCGCGCGCAGCCCCTCGGCGGTATCCGTTCTTAATTCTTGTGCCAGCATAATCGTCTTCTAAAATCCTTAGATCCACTCTTCATGACGCGAAACAAAGCGCGTCTTGACGCCAAACTTGTGCGAAGCGAGTCGGATCGCCTCTTTGGCCGTTGCTTCATCCACGCCCTCAACTTCATAAAGGATGCGCCCCGGCTTGACCACCGCGACCCACTCTTCGGGACTACCTTTTCCCTTACCCATTCTGGTTTCCAAAGGCTTCTTGCTAATCGGCTTGTCCGGGAAAATGCGGATCCAGACTTTACCGCCACGCTTCATGGCACGAGTGATCGCAATACGACCGGCTTCGATCTGCCGAGCGGTAATCCAACCAGCGTCCAAGGTCTGAATTCCATAGTCACCAAAGGCAATCCGAGTGCCTCTCTTGGCACCGCCTGAACGCCGACCCCTTTGGCGCTTCCGGTACTTGACCTTCTTGGGCATTAACATCGCAATAACTCCTCTAACTTGCCCGAATCCCTACAGCGTTGCCTGCATCGGACGACCTTTTTCCTGATGGTGGTCGCCCTTGTAAATCCAAACCTTGATTCCGATCACTCCGTAGGTGGTCTGCGCCTCGGCTAGGCCGTAGTCCACTTCGGCCTTCAATGTGTGCAAAGGCAAGCGCCCCTCTTGATACCACTCGGTACGCGCGATTTCATGACCGCCCAGACGACCGGAGAGCATCACCTTGACGCCCTTGGCACCGAAGCGAAACGCCGATTCCATCGCCTTCTTCATCGCCCGACGAAACATCACCCTGCGTAGCAGCTGTCCGGCAATATTCTCAGCAACCAGTTGCGCGTCCAGCTCGGGACGCTGGATCTCTTGAATGTTGACGTGAACCGGGCGACCGACCATCTTCATTAGGTCGTCGCGCAGCTTGTCCACCTCAACCCCCTTGCGACCGATAATGATCCCAGGTCGGGCGGTAAAAATGGTAACCCGCAGAGTATCGGCGGCACGCTCAATGTGAATTTCACTAATTCCCGCGTGGTACAGCCGTTGTTTCAGGTGATTGCGTAACCGCAAGTCCTCCTTCAGCGTCTTTGCGTAGTCGCGCTCGGCATACCACTTGGAACGCCAATTACGGTTGAATACCAACCGAAATCCGTATGGATGTGTCTTCTGACCCACAGTTGCTCCTTAGTCCTCGTTGTCGCGCGTGGCGAGCTTGATGGTGACGTGACTCTGGCGTTTGAGAATGCGAAATGCGCGTCCCATCGGTTGAGCCTTAAAGCGTTTCAGCGTCGGCCCGCCGTCGACAAAAATTTCCTTGACAAACAGACGATCCAAATCAATTTGATCGTCGCGATTCTCGGCATTGGCGATCGCCGAGCGCAACAGTTTGCCGAGCGGGCGTGCAGCGGATTTCTTACTGAACTTCAAGATCGCGGAAGCGTCTTCGACATCTTTCCCGCGTACCAAATCCGCTACCAGGCGCACCTTCTGCGGCGAGGCCTGCAAATAGCGAAGTTTTGCGATCGATTCCATTTTCGACTCCTACCAATGCCCCGCTTAGCGGCGGGCCATCTTTTCCTTCTTGCCACTGGTGTGACCACGAAACGTACGTGTCATCGCGAATTCACCCAGTTTGTGTCCAACCAAATTCTCCGAAACAAACACCGGAATGAACTTGGTGCCGTTGTGAACCGCAATCGTGTGTCCCACCATTTCCGGAATGATGGTTGAGCGCCGGGACCAAGTTTTGAGCACTTGGCCTCCAGAGTTGGGGTCCAGAGCCATCACCTTGCGATAGAGGTGATCGTCGATGAAGAAGCCTTTTTTTAGCGAACGTGCCATTTCTTAATCCCCTTACCTACGCTTGCTGCGACGACGAACGATCGCCGAGTTAGTCCGCTTGTTACGACGGGTCTTGTAGCCCTTAGTTGGGACACCCCACGGCGTACAAGGGTGACGACCACCCGAACTACGCCCTTCACCACCACCCATCGGATGGTCCACCGGGTTCATCACTACACCACGGTTGTGTGGCCGACGACCTAACCAGCGCTTGCGTCCGGCTTTGCCCAAGGACAGATTGCCGTGCTCTTCATTGCCAACTTCACCAATCGTTGCGTAGCAGTTGACGTGTACCCGACGAACTTCCCCAGAAGGAAGCCTGACCTGAGCCAACCGGCCCTCCTTGGCCATCAACTGAGCTCCGGCTCCGGCGCTACGCGCCAATTGCCCGCCTTTGCCGATCTTCAACTCCACGTTGTGGATCATCGTTCCCTGGGGAATCGCACTGATCGGCAGCGAATTGCCGACGTCCGGCGTGGCATCAGCTCCAGATATCAGCGTGGAACCCACGGTCAGCCCGCGCGGCGCTAAGATGTAGCGCTTTTCGCCGTCGGCATAAACCAACAGAGCGATCCGAGCGCTACGGTTTGGGTCGTACTCAATGGTCGCAACCCGCGCAGGAATTCCATGCTTGTTGCGCTTGAAATCGATCTCCCGGTAGCGGCGCTTATGAGCGCCTCCGCGAAAACGAATCGTCACCCGCCCCTTGTTGCCACGACCACTGATCCGACGCTTGCCGGTGGTAAGCGGCTTGTGCGGAGTCGAACTCGTGACCTCCTCAAAAGTCGACGAAGTCTGAAAACGCCGCGAGGGATTGACCGGTCGATACTGACGAATACCCATAACTAAACCTTTCCTATTCCCTATTCCCTACGCTGCGGCCCTACGCACCCTCAAAAAATTCGAGCGGCTTCTCACCCTCAGCCAATCGTACGTATGCTTTCTTCCAACTTGGCTTATAGCCCGCGTGACGACCTTGCCGACGCAATTTGCCGCGCACCCGCGCCACTCGCACATCTACCACTTTGACCTTGAACTGAGCCTCGACCGCCTTGCGAATCTCAATCTTGTTGGCGTCCCGGTGTACCTGAAAGGCGACCGCTTGACCCATTTCATTCTGTAGCGCTGATTTTTCGGTGATCAGCGGACGAACCAAAATATCTTCGCGTCTCATGAGCTCAACATCTCCGTGAGGCGGTTGAGTCCGTCCTCAGAAATCACCAACATTTGTCTATCCACAACGTCGTAGACGTTTACCGCCAGGGCGTCGACATTCTTAAGTGCCGGATTGTTGCGCGCAGCCAAGGTCAGATTCTGGTTGTCAAAACGATCCACCAGCAAAGCTTTGCCGCTCACTCCCAGACCCTGCAACGTACTCGCGAACTTGGCGGTCTTGGGCCCTTCCAGCTCTAGGTTGGAAACCACTAATAGCTCTTCTTGACGCACCTTCTGAGACAACGCTGAAATCAATGCACCTCGTTTTTCACGACGGCTGAGCTTGTTGGTGTAATTACGTGGCTGTGGACCATGCACGACTCCGCCCTTGCGGCGTAGAGGACTCTTCGCCGATCCGGCGCGCGCACGACCTGTGCCCTTTTGCCGGTAAAGCTTGCGACCACTGCCATCCACCTCAGAACGCCCCTTAGCTTTGTGCGTTCCAGAGCGCTGCGCCGCCAAATAGGCGACCACCGCCGTGTGAATCAAGTGCTCTTTGTACGGCTGGCCGAACACCTCCTCGGACAGTTCGACCGTCCCTACCTTCTTGTTCGCCAGACTCTTGATTTCAACTTTCATCTTCACTTGAACCTTTTTGACGGAACCCTATGAACCAGTCCCTTAACCACGCCGAGCCTTAACAATCGAGACAAACCCGGTTCTCGGACCCGGAACCGCGCCGCGCAAAAACAACAGTCCACGCTCTTCGTCTACTTTGACGACCTGCAAGTTTTTGGTGGTGATTTTCTTTCCACCCATACGCCCAGGCAGCTTGATCCCAGGAAACACGCGCGACGGATCGGAGGCCTGGCCAATCGAACCGGGAGCACGATGGAACATCGAACCATGGGTCGCGCGACCACCACCAAATCCGTGCCGCTTGATGACCCCCTGGAAACCCTTTCCTTTACTCACCGCACAAATATCGACGTAGTCGTTCGCTGCGAAAACGGTGGCGCCAAACTCGTCACCAACCTTGGTCTTGTCTTCGGCGTCGACCCGCACTTCTACCAGCCGTCGCATAGGAGCAACATCGGCGGCCTTGAAATGACCGCGCATCGCCTTGGAAACCTTGCGCTTGGCAATTTGATCAACCAGACCCAACTGCACTGCTTCGTAGCCGTCCGAGTCAACCGTCTTGCGTTGCACAACCACGCAAGGACCCGCCTTAACCACGGTCACCGGCTCTACCCGGCCATCCTCAGCAAAAATCTGGGTCATCCCCAGTTTGGTTCCTAGTATTACTTGCATTGTCCTTAAAACCCTTCGCAGTCCTCGCTAGGTGCCGAACGCCTTAATCTCAACATCGACACCCGCCGGCAACTCCAGCTTCATCAAGGCATCAACCGTCTGCCCGGTCGGCTCGAAGATGTCCAACAGCCGCTTGTGGGTGCGGATCTCGAACTGCTCGCGCGACTTTTTGTCGATATGCGGAGAACGATTCACCGTGTACTTGGCGATGTGCGTCGGCAAGGGGATCGGGCCGACGACCCGGGCCCCGGTACGACGAGCGGTATTGACGATCTCGTGCGTCGAGGTGTCCAATACACGGTAGTCGTATCCTTTTAGGCGGATGCGGATCTTTTCGCTGTCCATACTCTTAACCTTCCGTGGCAACTAGGTTGTTGTCGACGTTTCCTTAAATATCCGTTATTCAATGATGTCGGTGACAGTACCGGCACCAACCGTTCGTCCACCTTCACGAATCGCAAACCGAACGCCCTTTTCCATCGCGATCGGAGCAATCAACTCAACTTCCAAGCTAACATTGTCGCCAGGCATCACCATCTCGGTACCCGAAGGCAGATCCGCAGAACCCGTCACATCCGTGGTGCGGAAGTAAAACTGCGGACGGTAGCCCTTGAAGAAAGGCGTGTGCCGCCCACCCTCGTCCTTGGTCAAGACATAGACCTCGCCGTTGAACTTGGTGTGCGGATTGATCGAACCCGGCTTGGCCAACACCTGGCCGCGCTCGACCTCTTCCTTCTTGGTTCCACGCAGCAAGATGCCGACGTTGTCACCCGCTTGACCCTGGTCCAGCAGCTTGCGAAACATCTCCACTCCGGTCACCGTAGTTTTCGCGGTGTCGCGAATACCAACGATCTCAATTTCTTCACCCACGTTGATCACTCCACGCTCGATACGACCGGTCACTACCGTGCCACGGCCGGAAATCGTGAAGATGTCCTCGATCGGCATCAGGAAGTCCAAGTCCACTGCACGCTCCGGTACCGGAATGTAGCTATCACAGGCCTCCAAAAGCTCGACCACGCACTTACCAGCACCCTCTGGCTCTCCGTCCTCCAGCGCTTTGAGCGCCGAACCACGAATAATAGGAATGTCGTCGCCGGGAAAGTCGTACTGCGAGAGCAGCTCACGGATTTCTAGTTCAACCAGATCCAGAAGCTCCTCATCATCCACCATGTCCACCTTGTTCATGAACACGACGATGAAGGGCACACCTACCTGACGCGCCAACAGGATGTGCTCGCGGGTCTGCGGCATCGGGCCGTCAGCGGCCGAGACCACCAGGATCGCGCCGTCCATCTGCGCCGCACCGGTGATCATGTTCTTCACATAATCAGCATGGCCTGGACAGTCAACGTGAGCGTAGTGACGGTTCTCGGTCTCATACTCCACGTGAGCGGTAGCGATGGTAATTCCACGCTCGCGCTCCTCGGGAGCCTTATCAATATTGTCGAAAGACACGAACTCCGCCAAGCCGCGCTTGGCCTGCACCTCGGTGATCGCTGCTGTCAGCGTCGTCTTGCCATGGTCAACATGGCCAATCGTGCCGATATTTACGTGAGGTTTTGAACGCTCAAATTTCTCTTTTGCCATCTCCGACTCTCCTATCCAGCCGCCTTGGAAATAACCTCTTCGGCAACGCTCTTGGGAGCGTGCTCGTAGGCAGCAAACTGCATTGTGTAATTCGCCCGACCCTGGGTCTGAGACCGCAAGTCAGTCGCGTATCCAAACATCTCTGACAACGGCACGCGGCAGGAAATGACCTGCGCGTTGCCGCGTCCTTCCATCTTCTGCACCCGACCGCGACGCGAGGTGATGTCGCCGATGACATCCCCCATGTACTCTTCGGGAGTTACAACTTCTACACTCATCACCGGCTCCAGAAGCACCGGATTGGCACGCTTCAAAGCGTCCTGCAGTGCCATCGAACCGGCGATCTTAAACGCCACCTCGGAAGAGTCCACATCATGAAAGCTACCGTCGTAGAGATCCACTTCGAGGCTAGAAATTGGGTAGCCAGCCAAAGGACCGGTCTCCATCGCCTCAGTGATCCCCTGCTGGACCGGCTTAATAAACTCACGGGGAATCGAACCACCGGAGATCTGATTGTTAAACACCAGCCCCTCTTCGGCAGTCGGACGCACCCGGATCTTGCAGTGTCCGAACTGTCCACGGCCTCCACTCTGGCGGACAAAGCGACCTTCGCCGTCGGACTCGATCTGAATCGTCTCCTTGTAGGCAACCTGGGGACGACCCACGGTGGCGCCAACGCTGAACTCGCGAATCAGACGATCGGTGATGATCTCCAAGTGCAGTTCACCCATTCCCGAAATCAGAGTCTGGCCAGTATCCGGCTCGGTGTGGACGCGAAAGGTTGGATCCTCTTGCATCAACTTAGCCAGAGAAGTCGCCAATTTGTCTTGGTCCGTCTTACTGTTGGGCTCAATCGAAACCGCGATCACCGGCTCAGGAAAGGTCATTGATTCCAGCAACAACGGTGCGTCCGCAGAACAGATGGTGTCTCCAGTAGTTACACCCTTGAGACCAACCGCCGCAGCGATATCGCCAGCGCCAATCTCCGAGACTTCCTCACGCTTGTTGGCATGCATCTTCAAGATACGGCCGATCCGCTCACTCTTCCTCTTGCCGACATTGAGCACCGAGTCGCCGGACGAAACGCGACCGGAGTAGACCCGAAAGTACGCCAGTTGTCCGACAAAAGGATCGGTCATGATCTTAAAAATCAAGGCCGAAAAGGGCTCACTATCCTCAGGCTTGCGGGTGATCGGCATGTCGCCATCCACCGCGTGCCCCTCCACCGGAGGGAGATCCAACGGCGAAGGTAAGAAATCAATCACCGCATCCAGCAATGGCTGTACACCCTTATTCTTGAATGCCGAGCCGCACAAAACCGGCTGTAACTTGTTGTGGATCGTAGCCTGCCGCAAGGCGCTCTTGAGCTCTGCAACGGCGATCTCTTCCCCGACCAGATATTTTTCGGTCAGGTCGTCGCTGGTTTCGGCGATCACCTCAACCATCTCTTCGCGAGTTGCTGCGGCGACCTCCGCTAGCTCTGCGGGAATATCCTCGACGGTGTAGTCCGCACCCATGGTCTCGTCGTCATAGGCGAAACCACGCATTTCAAAAAGATCAATCACGCCGCGCAGCTTGTCTTCCGCGCCCCAAGGAAGTTGCACCACCACCGGAGAGGCGCCGAGTCGTGACTTCATCATTGAGACGCAGCGATCAAAATCAGCACCTACGCGGTCCATCTTATTGACGAAGGCCAACCGAGGCACGTGATACTTGTCGGCCTGACGCCAGACGGTCTCAGACTGAGGCTCTACCCCGGCCACGGCGTCGAATACCGCGACCGCACCGTCCAAGACCCGCAGGGAGCGTTCCACTTCAGCCGTGAAGTCAACGTGACCCGGGGTGTCAATAATGTTGATTCGATAGTCCTTCCAAAAACAAGTGGTTGCTGCGGAGGTGATGGTGATGCCGCGCTCCTGCTCCTGGACCATCCAGTCCATGGTGGCAGTGCCTTCGTGGACCTCACCGATCTTGTAATTGACTCCGGTGTAAAACAGAACACGCTCGGTGGTCGTGGTCTTCCCAGCATCGATATGGGCCATGATGCCGAGGTTGCGAGTTCTGTCTAATGAGACCTTGCGGGACATAATAAAACTGCCGTTGCGCCTTGCGGAAATCCACGAGTTACGACAGCCTCCTCCGAGTTCCTACCATCGGTAATGAGCGTAAGCCTTGTTGGCTTCGGCCATCCGATGAGTATCTTCCTTTTTCTTCACTGCACCACCGCGGCTCTCCGAAGCTTCTAGAAGCTCCGCAGCCAACCGTTCACGCATCGTCTTCTCGCCTCGACTGCGGGCACTTGCCAACAACCAACGAAACGACAAGGCAAGACGTCGGCTCGGTCGTACTTCAACCGGAATCTGATAGGTCGAGCCACCGACCCTACGGGATTTCACCTCGACCGTCGGCTTGACGTTATCTACCGCACGGGTAAACACCTTCATTGGATCGGTTTCAGTACGCTCCTCTATCAAAATGAGGGCGTCGTAGAGAATTCGCTCTGCAACCGTCTTCTTACCATCTAACATGATCAAGTTGACAAACTTGGTCACCAGTTGAGAGTTGTACAACGGGTCAGGAAGAACCTCTCGTTTCGTAATTTCGCGCCGTCTGGGCATCGCTTTCTCTTGTGCTCCTAGAATCTCAATCACAGCCAATTAAGACTTTGGCCTCTTGGTTCCATACTTCGAACGGCGCTGACGGCGATCCTGCACGCCAATCGCATCCAGGGCACCACGGATTACGTGATAGCGCACACCTGGGAGGTCCTTCACGCGACCACCCCGAATGAGCACAATCGAATGCTCCTGGAGGTTATGCCCCACTCCTGGAATGTAGGTGGTGACCTCAATACCGTTGGTCAACCGGACACGCGCAACCTTGCGCAAAGCCGAGTTCGGCTTCTTGGGAGTTTGGGTATAGACACGCACGCAGACCCCCCGCCGTTGCGGTGAACTCTGCAGCGCAGGGCTCTTGGTTTTGGACACCATGCGCTTGCGCCCTTTACGGACTAGTTGTTGAATCGTCGGCATCTTTTTCTCGTTCTTTTCGTGTCTTCTCCATTCACCAAAGCGACGAATCCCCCTAGCCACAGATCTTCCTAAAAGATCCGCGGCTGTACTGAGAGTTCCTCTACTTAGAGGGGTAAATCGCCCAACGGTCAATAGACCATTTTTTGGGGCGAAAACTCCCGCAGGTTAGCAACGGACGAGCCCCGCGTCAAGCACAGCTCGACGCTCGACTCGCCGTCGCAATGAATTGTATTTTGCCCAGCTATGCAGCGCCTCTCTGGCGCAACTGGCTAGGCCTGCGCGCTAGTTAGCACCCTCCTGGTCCACGACCTTTTTGGGAAGGGTTCGAATGTTTTCGTCTTCCAGTTCCAAGAATAAATTGTCTCCAAACTCGTCCTCAACCGGAACATCGTCGGCCATGTGGTAGTCGTGGTATGGCGCCATACCGGTTCCGGCGGGAATCAAGCGCCCGACAATCACGTTTTCTTTCAGTCCGCGCAGATAGTCAACGCTGCCATTGATCGCAGCTTCAGTAAGGACTCGCGTAGTTTCTTGAAAGCTGGCCGCCGAGATGAAACTGTCGGTCGACAGGGACGCCTTGGTGATACCCAGGAGTAGAGGGCGTCCAACCGCAGGCGCACCGCCGGCAGCAATCACCCGGTCGTTCTCTTCCCGGAAACGCCAGCGACTGACTTGTTCGTCGACCAAGAAGTTGGTGTCCCCAACCTCTTCAATCTTGATCGAACGCATCATCTGCTTGACGATCACTTCAATGTGCTTGTCATTAATGGTTACACCCTGGGAGCGATAGACCTCTTGAGTCTTGGCCACCAAATACTCTTGCAGAGCCTTCTCTCCTTGCACCTGCAGAATGTCATGCGGGTTGATGGCGCCGTCGATCAGCGCATCACCGGCCTGCACCAGCTCGCCCTCTTGTACATTGATATGCACCGAGCGAGGAACGGTGTACTCGCGGGTCTGTCCAGACTCGCTTTCCACCACGATCTTGCGCATGCCCTTGGTGGCTTCAGCAATCCGCACCGAACCATCGATCTCCGAGATCATCGCCGGCTCCTTAGGAGTCCGAGCTTCAAACAGCTCGACCACCCGAGGCAGACCACCGGTGATGTCCTGGGTCTTAGCAGTTTCGCGCGGGATCTTGACCAAGGTGTCACCAGGGTGCACTTTGTTGCCTTCAAAGACGACCAAATGCGACCCGGTCGGCAAAGAGTAGTTCCTTTCCTGACTCCCCTTCTTGACCACAATCGCCGGCGACCGCCGCTCTGCGGTGATCGCGTCGACGATGATGCGCTGGGACAAACCGGTCACTGGGTCGGTTTCTTCACGCAGGTTCTCACCTTCGACGATGTCAACAAACTCTATCGTACCGGCGATCTCGGTGAGCACCGCAGAAGTGTACGGATCCCACTCGACCAGCTTAGCTCCGCGCTCCACTTGATCGCCTTCGCGCACGTTCAAGTGTGAACCATAGGTGAGCTGATGGCGTTCGAGTTCACGGCCGGCTTCATTTTGGATGACCAGTTTCCCGTTGCGGTTGACCACCACCAAGTCGCCATCTTTGCTTTCGACATAGTTGACGTTAATGAACTTGACGGTACCGTCGCCCGAAGCAAAGTTCTTGGTCTGTTCTGATACCCGGCCCGCGATTCCGCCGTAGTGAAAGGTACGCATGGTCAACTGGGTACCCGGCTCACCAATCGACTGCGCAGCCACAACGCCGACCGCGTTGCCCAAGTCTGCCAATCTGCCAGTCGCCAAATCGCGACCGTAGCACTTGGCGCAAACGCCACGCTTGCTTTCGCAGGTCAACACCGAACGAATCAGCGCCTGCTCAACCCCGGAGGACTGGATCGCAGCGGCAATCTCCTCGGTGACCATATCGCCAACCGCGACTAAGGTTTCCCCGGTCATCTGGTCAACGATGTCTTCCTGGGCGATACGACCAATGATGCGGTCACGCAACGACTCAAGAATGTCGCCACCCTCAATAATCGCCCGCACTTCCAGGCCTTCAATCGTGCCGCAATCATCCTGGGTCACAATCATGTCCTGGGCGACGTCGACCAATCGACGGGTGAGGTAGCCGGAATCCGCGGTCTTAAGCGCGGTGTCAGCCAGTCCCTTCCGAGCACCATGGGTAGAAATAAAGTACTGCAGCACCGACAGCCCTTCACGAAAGTTGGCGGTAATCGGCGTCTCAATGACTTCACCCGAAGGTTTAGACATCAAGCCACGCATACCGGCCAGCTGGCGAATCTGCTCGCGGGAACCACGAGCGCCGGAGTCGGCCATCACCAGAATCGGATTCGGCACACCGGACTTTTCTTCTTGTTCCCGCAGATCAGTGAACATCTGCTCCGACACGCGCTCGGTTGTTCGATGCCAAATATCGATGATCTTGTTCTTGCGCTCTCCGGCAGTAATCACACCCGCGTTGCGTTGCTTCTCGATTACACCGACCTCCTTACGCGCGTCGTTGAGGATTTTTTCCTTGCTGTGCGGGATGACCATGTCATCCAACCCGAAGGAAATACCGGCCTTGGTGGCGTAACGGAAGGTCACTTCCTTCACCCGATCCAGCATCTTGACCGTGGCTGGCTTACCTAATTGAAAATAGGCATAGCCGACCAGATCCTGTAGACCTCTCTTCTTAAGCAACCCGTTGACGTAGGGCATACCCTCCGGCAACTCATCGTTGAAAATCACCCGACCCACGGTGGTATCAATGATCTGATTTTCCACGGTGCGCAGTTCGGCGTGAATCAAGTCCTGATTTTCGACTTCCCGCTCCAGATCAATCAGCTCACCGTCGTAGAGCAACTTGATCCGAGTGTGGGTATCGACGAATCCCTGGTCATAAGCCTGAACCACAGCGTCGGAACTGTGAAACATCCGCCCCTCACCATTGACTCCGTCACGGGCTAAGGTCAGGTAGTAGCCACCCAGGACCAAGTCCTGACTGGGAACAGCAATCGGCTTACCGTGTGCAGGGCTGAGAATATTCTCCGCCGAAAGCATTAGCACCTGACTCTCAATCTGCGCCTTGGGAGACAACGGGACATGAACCGCCATCTGGTCACCGTCAAAGTCGGCATTAAAGGCTGCACAAACCAGGGGGTGAATCTGAATCGCCTTGCCCTCGATCAACTTGGGCTCAAAAGCCTGGATACCCAGACGATGCAGCGTAGGAGCACGGTTGAGCAACACCGGATGATCTTTGATCACCTCATCCAGGGCGTCCCAGACCACATCTTCCTCACGCTCGACCAACTCCTTGGCCGCTTTGATCGTGCTGACGTGTCCTTTTTCTTCCAACCAGCTGTAGATAAAGGGCTTGAACAGCTCTAGCGCCATCTTTTTTGGCAGACCACACTGATTCAGCGACAAGGTCGGACCGACCACGATCACCGAACGACCGGAGTAGTCAACCCGCTTACCCAGAAGGTTCTGGCGGAAACGACCCTGTTTACCCTTCAAGGTGTCAGACAGAGACTTGAGGGGACGATTGTTGGTTCCGCGCAGGGTGCGGCCACGACGACCGTTGTCAAACAGCGCGTCGACAGCTTCCTGCAGCATTCGCTTTTCATTGCGAACAATCACCTCAGGGGCATTCAATTCGAGCAGCTTCGCCAGTCGGTTGTTGCGGTTGATCACCCGTCGATAGAGATCATTGAGATCGCTGGTGGCGAATCGCCCGCCATCCAACGGCACCAGAGGCCGCAACTCGGGCGGTAGCACTGGAATTACCTCAAGGACCATCCACTCCGGACGATGCCCGCTCTTGCGAAAGGCGTCGACGACCTTGAGTCGTTTGGCAGCTTTAAGCCTGCGAATCTGCGAGGTCTCGGTGCGCATCTTCAGGCGCAGTTCTTCAGCAAGTTCAGCAGGGTCGACGCGAGTCAGTAACTCACGGATCGACTCCGCACCCATGCCCACCTCGAAGTCCTCTGGCTCGTAGGTCTCCAGGAGCTCGCGGTACTCCTCATCGGTGAGCAGTTGGCTCTCCTCGAGTTCGGTCGCCCCTGGGTCGATCACTACGTAGCTCTCAAAGTAGAGAACCCGCTCAAGGTCCTTGAGCGAGAGGTCCAATAGCTGGCCGATGCGACTCGGCAGCCCTTTAAAAAACCATACGTGAGACACCGGAGCGGCTAGCTCGATGTGCCCCATGCGCTCGCGGCGAACCCGAGAGCGCGTAACCTCAACACCACACTTGTCACAGATGACACCGCGATGCTTCATGCGCTTGTACTTACCGCACAAGCACTCCCAGTCGGTCACTGGGCCAAAGATCTTGGCGCAAAACAGGCCATCCCGTTCGGGCTTGAAGGTCCGGTAGTTAATGGTCTCGGCCTTGGTCACCTCACCGTGACTCCAAGAGCGAATCTTCTCTGGCGAAGCAATCGAGATCTGCAGCGCATTGAAGTCTGCAGGTGTCTGTCCTTTGTCGAAATTTCGAAGCGGTTGCACTTGATTCCTCCGCTCTATGTCTTAATAAGTTCGATGTCTAAGCACAAGCTCTGTAGCTCACGCACCAATACGTTGAACGATTCAGGGAGACCCGGTTCCTCCGGTACTGCACCCTTAACGATTGCCTCGTAGGCACGACTGCGCCCTTCGACATCGTCACTCTTAACCGTCAAGAGTTCCTGCAGCGTGTAAGCCGCGCCGTAGGCCTCGAGAGCCCAGACCTCCATCTCACCGAAACGCTGACCACCAAACTGGGCCTTACCTCCCAAGGGTTGCTGGGTAATCAACGAGTAGGGGCCAATCGAGCGGGCGTGGATCTTGTCGTCAACCAAATGCGACAACTTGAGCATGTAGATCTGCCCAACGGTGACCTGTTGCTCAAACTTGTCTCCAGTCATGCCGTCGAACAAGGCGGTCTTACCCGAGAGCGGTAAACCAGCCTGTTTGAGATAGCCCTTCATCTCGGTTTCGGTCGCGCCGTCAAAAAC
The DNA here is from genome assembly GCA_965248055.1 of Candidatus Multivoradales bacterium. Lineage (GTDB taxonomy): Bacteria > Acidobacteriota > Thermoanaerobaculia > Multivoradales > JAHEKO01 > CBDCXF01. The sequence continues at coordinate 31,572 of CBDFIJ010000004.1, read as the reverse complement.
AGCGGTCGCAAACTTGAGACCGAGGGCTGCTCCCGCCCAACCCAAATGGGTTTCGAGAATTTGACCAACATTCATTCGGCTAGGAACGCCCAACGGGTTGAGAACAATCTCAACCGGAGTTCCATCCGGCAGATACGGCATGTCCTCTTCCGGCAAGATGCGCGACAGCACACCCTTATTGCCGTGACGACCCGCCATCTTGTCGCCCACCTGAAGCTGACGCTTCATAGCGACATAGACCTTGACCATCTTGATCACCCCTGGAGGCAATTCATCGCCAGTCTCAAGACTCTCGATTTTCTCCTGGTTGACCTGATGGAGGACCTCAATGTGCGAATCGGTCTTCTTGTAGAAATCGCCGACCGCCTTGAGTAAGTTCTTGTCCTTGATCTGCAGTTTGAGAATCTGCGCTCGGGTCATGTGAGAGAGTGCTTGATAGCTAATCGCTGTGCCCTTGGCGATCAAGGCCGACCCATCACTGCCAGAGACTGCAGCGGTAGCCTTCTGACCGGTCAAAGCTTCAGTGATCTTCTTGTTGCGTTCCTCGGTCAGAATCCGCACTTCGTCGCGCATGTTCTTTTCCAACCGCGCGACCTCGGCTTGTTCGATATCGCGAGCGCGAGCGTCCTTTTCCACCCCCTTGCGGGAGAAGATCTTGACGTCCACCACGGTGCCTTCGATTCCCGGAGAAACCCGCAGACTTGCGTCCCGGACATCACCGGCCTTTTCGCCAAAAATCGCCCGCAGCAATTTCTCTTCTGGAGTTAGTTGAGTCTCACCCTTTGGCGTCACCTTGCCGACCAGAATATCCCCTGGTGCAACCTTGGCACCAATGTGAATGATCCCGGCCTCGTCGAGGCTTGCCAACGCATTTTCAGCAACATTAGGAATATCCCGCGTGATCTCTTCCGGACCAAGCTTGGTGTCGCGTGCCTCGATTTCCTTCTCCTCGATATGAATCGAGGTGAAAGCATCTTCCTTGACCAACTTCTCGGAAACCAAGATGGCGTCTTCAAAGTTGTAGCCTCTCCAAGGCATAAACGCGACCAGAACATTGCGGCCCAAGGCCAGCTCCCCTTTCGAGGTGTTCGGCCCGTCAGCTAACACTTGACCCTGCTCGACTCTCTGGCCGGCATGCACCAAAGGTCGCTGGGTAATACAAGTGTTTTGATTCGAGCGGCGGAATTTCACCAACTGGTAAATGTCTGCGCCAAATTCTTTCTGCTCACCGGTTTCCAGGTCTTCGCCAGCGACCCGCACAATGATGCGTTCAGCGTCGACGGTATCGATAACACCACCACGCTTACACAGCACCACAGCACCCGAGTCACGAGCTACCGTTTCCTCCAGGCCGGTGCCGACGATCGGCGACTGCGCCTGCAACAACGGCACAGCCTGCCGTTGCATGTTGGAGCCCATCAGCGCGCGGTTGGCATCATCGTGCTCGAGGAACGGGATCAACGCAGCCGCCACCGAAACCAACTGTTTCGGGCTGATGTCCATGTAGTCGACGCGCGCGCGGGTAACGGTAATGAAGTCACCGCCAGAACGCGCGATCACTTCGTCACCGACCAGATAGCCTTTGTCGTCGACCTTGGCGTTAGCCTGCGCAATGATGTATTTCTCTTCTTCCCAGGCGGTCAAATACCAAGCGTGGGCTTCGGTCTCGACCTGACGCTTCTTCTGTTTGCGCAGCGTGACGTTGATCGCCGCCACCTCTTCGGCGGTCAGGATTTGGCCTAGGCGAACATCGCCGTCACCAACTCGAATCACCTTGCGGTGATCGATCACCCGCCCGTCTTCAACCTTCATGTAGGGGCTTTCGATAAACCCGTACTGGTTAATCCGCGCATAGGTGGCCAACGATGAGATGAGCCCAATATTGGGACCTTCAGGGGTCTCAATCGGACAGATCCGACCGTAGTGAGAGGCGTGCACATCGCGCACTTCAAAGCCTGCACGCTCACGAGACAGACCGCCTGGCCCGAGAGCAGAGAGGCGGCGCTTGTGAGTGACCTCAGAAAGCGGGTTGGTTTGGTCCATAAACTGCGACAACTGCGACGAGCCAAAAAACTCATTGATCGCCGCGATTACCGGTTTGGAGTTGATCAGGTCGTGCGGCATCGCTGAATCGATATCCTGATGCACGCCCATCTTTTCCTTGATCGCCCTCTCCATACGCACCAAGCCGATGCGGAACTGGTTCTCCAGCAACTCACCAACGGTACGCACACGACGGTTACCGAGGTTGTCGATGTCATCAACTCGGCCAATGTCTCGATGCAAACGCATTAGGTACTCGACGACTTTGTAAAAGTCGTCTGCCGAAAGAGTCTTCTGATCCACCGGAACTTCGGAATCTAGCTTGATGTTGAACTTAAAACGCCCAACCCGCGAAAAGTCGTAGCGCTTGGCGTCAAAGAACATGCCGTAGAACAGCGAACGAGCACTATCCAAGGTTGGCGGATCGCCAGGGCGCATGCGCCGATAAATCTCGAGCAGCGCATCCTTGGAATCTCGCGTCTGGTCTTTGGTCAGGGTATGGGACAGAACCGCGCCACTGGGATCCCAATCGGGGAAAAACAGCTCGACATCAGAGATCTTGCGACCTTTGATCTGCTCATCAAAGTCGTCGGGGAATTCCTCGTTGGCCTCAAACAGAACTTCGCCCACCTCGGTGTCCACAACGTCGGCGACAAACCGACCGCGCTCCAGTTCGGTTGGCTTGACCGTGATCTCGTGTGCTTCGCCGGACTCCAGCTTGGCGATCGCCTGACGAGAGAGCGAAAGACCAGCGAACAACGGATAGGTCTCACGAGTTCCGCGGGTATAACGGTCGCGCAGCTTCTCTTGATCCAGCGCTTCGGTACCCACGGTTAGCGTCAAACCACCGCGTGCACCAACCGTCAAGGGGAACGAGGTATAGAACCGGCGCAGGATCGCTTCATTGCTCTCCAGCCCCAGCGCGCGCAAGAAGATAGTGCCAGCGAACTTACGCTTGCGGTCGATGCGCACATTGAGGACTTCTTTCTGGTCGTACTCAAACTCCACCCAGGAACCGCGATAGGGGATCACCTTGGCGAGAAATGCCCGCGGGCCTTGTTTGGTGAAAAACACACCCGGGCTACGGTGCAACTGGCTGACGATGACTCTCTCGGTACCGTTAATGATGAAGGTGCCGTGATCCGACATCAGAGGAATTTCGCCAAAGTAGACTTCTTCCTCTTTGGCGTCGCGCATCAGTCGCTTGCCGGTTTCAGGGTCCTTGTCGTAAACAAACAGTCGGAAGGTAACCTTGAGTGGCACCGCGTAAGTCATACCCCGCTCTTGGCACTCGCCCAACGCATACTTGAGCTGAAGTTCAACCGCGTTGCCACACCGATCGCACTTGGAGACCAAGTTTTGATTGGCCGTGCCGCACTCTGGACAATCGACGGTCTCGTCGTGAGGATGTCCTGTCATCATCCGAGCACCACAGCTCGAACAATTCATGCGCAGGTACTCAAGGCCCTTGAGATCGCCGCAACGGCACTCCCAGTCACCGATTGAGTACTTGACGAAATCCAGCGAACAGGTCTCGCGGAAATCAGAAAACGGAAAGATCGAGGTCAGTACCGACTGCAGGCCGGTATTATCGCGCTCACTCGGGAGTAAGTTCATCTGCAGAAAACGCTCATAAGAGCCTCGCTGCACGTCGATCAGGTTGGGGATCGGCAGACTCGCAGTAATCCGCGAAAAATCCACGCGATTACCACCACCTGTACCATTTCCGTTGTCGCCGTTGGTTGCCGACTTGCCACCGGCCAATTGGGTTCTTCCGTTGTCGCTCACTTGCACCTTCCTAGCCATTCCAGAGCGACAGGGTGCCGCTCCACAGAGGATCAAACCTCATAGAGGTTGTACGTTTGTTCAAGCACGTAGACCGAGCCCCTCTCGAATTGCCGCATACGGCAAACGAGCGCACTCGATCTCGTAGGGGTCTTTAAAGACCACGATCAAATCGCAGTGATTCGGCCTATTTAATCTCGACCTTGGCTCCGGCTTCTTCGAACTTCGCCTTTGTCTCTTCTGCTTCGTCTTTGGGTACGCCTTCCTTGATCGCTGCTGGAGCCGACTCGACCAGTTCCTTGGCTTCCTTGAGACCCAAAGTGGTGACTTCACGAACCGCCTTAATGACGTTGATCTTCTTGTCACCGATCTCGGTCAACATAACCGTGAACTCGTCTTTTTCTTCCGCAGCACCTGCGGCTTCAGCACCACCACCAGCAACTGCCACGGGCATTGCAGCGGCGGCGGCAGAAACACCATAGTGCTCCTCCAACTCCTTCACCAGCTCATTGAGCTCCAGGACCGACATCTCGTCGATCTGCTTGATGAAATCTTGTGTGGCAACTGCCATAGTCATTCTCCTCGCTTGCTAGCGTTTAGTTCCAATTTTCATTTTGCAACCGACCGGGCTATCCCTTTTTCTCGGCTATCTGATGCAGCACGTTGACGAATTGCTGCGGAATTGCATTCATAGTTCTCACGAAACGGGTCACAGGGGACTGCAGCAAAAAGACCAGCTTGCTCAGCAACTCTTCTCGACTTGGCAGACTTGCCAGAGTAGCAATTTCTTCAGGACCGATCTCTCGACCTTCGACGATCGCAGCCTTGAACTCGAAGGCCGGTACATCGGCCGCGAAGTCAGACAATGCCTTGGCCAAAGCAACCGGGTCGTCGCTGCTATAAGCCACCGCAGTAGGCCCTTCCAGATGCTCCAACAGCCCTTCGGTGGTACCGCCGACCAACGCTCTGCGGGCAATCCGGTTTTTCACCACGATGTACTCGCCGCCGGAAGAACGCACGCGGTCGCGAAGTTCGGTCACTTCGGGGACGGTGATCCCACGATACCCGACGACAAACGCGTGAGTTGCCTTGCCGAGCGATTCGGCGTATCCGCTCGCCAGGTCTTCTTTCTGTTGTCGTGTCAATGGCATGGTTGCCCTTACGCCTCCATCGCTTCAGCGGTCGCTGCGGCTTCATCCAGTCGAATCCCGGGACCCATGGTCGAAGAAATGCTCATCGACTTGACATATTTACCCTTGGCAGCCGCTGGTTTGGCCTTGACGACCGCGCTAACCACGCTCACTAAGTTTTCCTTCAACTGCGCTTCATCGAAAGAGACGCGACCGAAGGAAGCCTGCAGCGCGCCAGTCTTGTCGACCCGAAACTCAACCTTACCGGCCTTGATTTCCTCGACCGCCTTGCCAACTTCAAAGGTCACGGTTCCAGCCTTAGGGTTGGGCATCAGTCCGCGAGGACCGAGAACCCGACCCAGCTTCCCCACTTCTTTCATCATGTCGGGCGTGGAGACCACGGCGTCGAACTCCAACCAGCCACCGGCCACTTTCTCGGCTAACTCTGCGCCACCAGCAACATCCGCTCCAGCAGCCTCAGCCTCTTTGACTTTCTCACCGGTGGCAAACACCGCAACCCGTGGACTTTTCCCTGTTCCGTGGGGCAAGACCACAGCTCCGCGCACCATTTGGTCCGCATGCCGCGGGTCTACGCCGAGGCGGAAAACCACCTCCATCGACTCGTCAAACTTGGCGAAGGCCGCAGATTTGGCGACCTGGACCGCCTCATCCATCGACATTGGCCGAGCCTCGACGGCCTCCTGAGCTTGTTGAAATTTTTTCCCGTGTTTTGCCACGATCCTTACTCCTAGCCTTGAATCTCGATTCCCATCGAGCGCGCCGTGCCGGCAATAATCCTCTTCGCCGCTTCTATGCTCGCCGCGTTGAGATCCTCTTGTTTGGTCTTAGCGATCTCTTCGAGTTGAGCGTCGGTCACCTTGCCTACCTTTTCGCGGTTCGGTTCTCCCGACCCTTTGGCTAGTCCAGCGGCCTGCTTAAGCAATACCGCAGCCGGAGGCGTCTTGGTGATAAAGCTAAAACTGCGGTCAGCGAAAACCGTTATCACCACCGGAATGATGGTGCCCTGATCGCTCTGGGTCTTGGCATTAAACGCCTTGCAGAAGTCCATAATATTGACTCCTGCCTGCCCCAAAGCCGGACCGACCGGAGGCGCAGGATTGGCCTGTGCGCCTGGGATCTGAAGCTTGATCTGCCCGATAACTTTCTTCGCCATTGTACTTGCCTCGTCGGTCCTCGCCCGCTACTACAGCTTCTGAACCTGAATGAAGTCCAACTCCACCGGAGTCGCACGTCCAAAAATCGTTACCATCACCTTGAGGGTGTTGCGGTCAAGGTTGACATCTTCGACCACACCACTGAAGTTGTTGAATGGGCCGTCAATAATTTTGACCGGCTCACCCTTGTCGAAAATGTACTTTGGTTTTGGCTTCTCTTTCGCCAGAACCACCTGATCCAAGATCTGATCGACCTCCTTTTGACTCAAAGGCGTCGGCTTCTTACCACTGCCAACAAAGCCAGTGACCTTGGGCGTGTCTTTAACGACGTGCCAAGCCTCATCGTTCATTTCCATTTCAACCAAGATATAGCCAGGAAAAAACTTGCGTTCAACTTCGCGCTTTTTCCCGTCCTTGTACTCAACGATGGTCTCTTTAGGGATTCGAATGTCGCCAAATAGGCCATCCAAACCACGAGCCTCAGCTCGCTGTAAGAGCGTCTGCTTCACGCGCTCCTCAAAACCTGAATAGGTGTGGACAATGTACCAGTCCATCTCGCTCAAGCACCACCTCCGAATAACCTCAAGGCCAACTCATACACGTTGACAATCACCATGTCAGCGGCCCATAAAAAGAAAGCAAAGACCGCACTGGCAATAATCACCACGATGGTGGTTGAGATCACCTCGCTACGTCCAGGAAAGGTGACTTTCGACAGCTCTGCCCTAACTTCAGGAAGAAAGGTGGTGAAAAAATATGCAATACGGTTCATGTGTCGATGGCTACGCTGGCAGGCCAGGAGGGATTCGAACCCCCAACCCTCGGTTTTGGAGACCGACGCTCTACCAGTTCGAGCTACTGGCCTATTCGTCTATGACTTTCGTCGTCCTTATCTTGTTGCGCTTCTAATTCCTCGAACTACTGCTACTCAATGATGTCGGTGACAGTACCGGCACCAACCGTTCGTCCACCTTCACGAATCGCAAACCGAACGCCCTTTTCCATCGCGATCGGAGCAATCAACTCAACTTCCAAGCTGACATTGTCGCCAGGCATCACCATCTCGGTACCCGAAGGCAGATCCGCAGAACCCGTCACATCCGTGGTGCGGAAGTAAAACTGCGGACGGTAGCCCTTGAAGAAAGGCGTGTGCCGCCCACCCTCGTCCTTGGTCAAGACATAAACCTCGCCATTGAACTTGGTGTGCGGATTGATCGAACCCGGCTTGGCCAAAACCTGGCCGCGCTCGACCTCTTCCTTCTTGGTTCCACGCAGCAGGATGCCGACATTGTCACCCGCTTGACCCTGGTCTAGCAGCTTGCGAAACATCTCCACTCCGGTCACCGTAGTTTTCGCGGTGTCGCGAATACCAACGATCTCGATCTCTTCACCGACGTTGATCACTCCACGCTCGATACGACCGGTTACCACCGTGCCTCGACCGGAGATGGTGAAAATGTCTTCGATCGGCATCAGGAAGTCCAAGTCCACAGCACGCTCCGGTACCGGAATGTAGCTGTCACAGGCCTCCAAGAGCTCGACCACGCACTTACCCGCACCCTCTGGCTCTCCGTCCTCCAACGCCTTGAGCGCCGAACCACGGACAATAGGAATGTCATCGCCGGGAAAGTCGTACTGCGAGAGCAGCTCACGGATCTCTAGCTCCACCAGATCCAGAAGCTCCTCGTCATCCACCATATCCACTTTATTCATGAACACGACGATGAAGGGCACGCCGACCTGACGCGCCAACAGGATGTGCTCGCGGGTCTGCGGCATCGGGCCGTCAGCGGCCGAGACCACCAGGATCGCGCCGTCCATCTGCGCCGCACCGGTGATCATGTTCTTCACATAATCAGCATGGCCTGGACAGTCAACGTGAGCGTAGTGACGGTTCTCGGTCTCGTACTCCACGTGAGCGGTAGCGATGGTGATTCCACGCTCGCGCTCCTCGGGAGCCTTATCAATATTGTCGAAAGACACGAACTCCGCCAAGCCGCGCTTGGCCTGCACCTCGGTGATCGCTGCCGTCAGCGTCGTCTTGCCATGGTCAACATGGCCAATCGTGCCGATATTTACGTGAGGTTTTGAACGCTCAAATTTCTCTTTTGCCATCTCCGACTCTCCCGTTTGTGTGCCTTGGCCATCCAGTGCGGTCGTCCGCCACCAATCAAAATGAACTAACTAACCGTCTCGCCGTATCCGGTGGGGCCCACGACCGGATTTGAACCGGTGACCCCTTCCTTACCAAGGAAGTGCTCTACCCCTGAGCCACGTGGGCACCGTTATTGAGCCGTCATCTCTCCACAGCCCACCGTGGAGGGAGGACGACTCGAAAACCGATCTATCTTATGCAAGAAACTTCACCCTGTAAACCCCCCAATTTCCACACCCAACCACCGCACCCGCACGCCCCGCTCAAGCTGAAAATCCAGGGTCAGGGACTACTAAAAACCACCTTCAAAGCCAACAGTCGAACAGAAAATGGAGCGGGAGACGGGGATCGAACCCGCGACCAACGGCTTGGAAGGCCGAGACTCTACCACTGAGTTACTCCCGCCCGGATCTGTTACTCCCCACAATGACCCGCCGCAAAGATGAGCCATCAGAGCGATGGATTCTGGCCAAACCGCACCACCCTGTCAATGCGGTTGCAGTTGCGCCAGCTTCGAATGCAACTAGGCGTTGCCGGTATCGTCGTCGCCGAGAACTGCGTCAGCTGCATCCGAGGCCAAATCCACGGCTGCGTCTTTGACATCGACCGCGGTATCGACCACAGCATCCACAACATCTTCAGCCACATCCACAGTGCCTTCAGCAACATCCCCGGCGAACTCCGCAGTCGCTTCGACCGCATCGCCTGCCGTATCTACTGCGGCCTCGGTAACATCTTCTACTGCGTCAGCGGCACCCGAGACAGCGTCGAAAGCTGCATCCTTCACATTGCCAGCTGTCTCGGCGACGGCACTAGCAGCACCGACCACGGCGTCCTTAGTAGCGGACGCCGCATCACTGGCCAGATCCACCGCGCCCTCAACCACGTCTCCGGCCTTGTCGATACCGGTCTCGGCAACGTCGACCACCACATCAACCGCGTCCCCCGCCTTGTCTACGGCGGTGCTGGCGAGATTCCCGGCGGCGGCGACCGCTCCTGAAGCTACGTTCTTAACTCCTTCGGTAACCCCTTCGGAAAAACCATCGACCACGTCCGCACCTTCCTCCGTGGTATCAACAACGGCATCCTTGTTGCCCATCAGGCGCTGCCACCAACTCGTTTTTCCTTGTGTCATTCCTCATTCCTCCTGATTCAATGCGAATCATAGTCTTGCCTATAGCCGCACTTATATCATGCCCTCATTTCTCCACCCACAACTAACCGCCATGATGGCCAGATGAGCGACCATCCGTCGACCCACTTCTCGCACGATCCATGGCGATCCGATTTTAATGTTGAGTAAATGGTGGAGGTGGATGGATTTGAACCACCGTAGGGCGTTGCCCGACAGATTTACAGTCTGTTGCCTTTGACCGCTCGGCCACACCTCCATACGCGGGCCAGCCGTGAACCCTAGGCCAAGCGAGGGCGCCGAGTCAATGCCTTGTCCTAGATCAGTACCTTTGAGACAGTTGGCGGGAGCACGACCCCTGGGTCGAGCTTTAGAAGGTACCTTGCCGGGGGTTTTCTTTTCAAGCTCTTGTGCGGCCTGTAGGTGTTGTAGAGGTCCTGGAATCTCTGGATGTAAGGTCTCAAAGCCGAGACAGTATCGGGTAGCTCATACATTTCATAAAACTCTCCTCTCCAGGTTTCCTGCATTCGTTCGACGGTGCCGTTGAGCTTCGGACTCTTTGGCGGCAGCACATAGAGGGTGATGCCTCTATCTCGGCAGGCTTTCTCAAATTCATCCATAAATTCACTACCACCGTCCACTTGGATCGAGGTGATGTCAAACGGACACTCGGCAATGACTTTGTCTAGAAAGCGTGCTGCACAGCGAGAAGTGGCACGTTGATAGATCTCTCCCACTGTCCACCGGCTGACCGGACAGGAGGCTGAAAAGTGTTTGAGCCACTTGCCTGGAGCAGGGACCAGATGCAGCGTGTCGATCTGCAGTCGCTCGCCAGGGCGCGTTGGTCGGGGACACCATTTCGGCAGTCGCTGAGCGTGGAGCCGGCGCATACGCCGGGAGTTTTTGTACTTCTGGCGCCGGTAGCGTACCCGGTGGATTACCCCTCGATCCATCAATTTGCGCAAGATACGCCCGACAGTGGCTTCTGATACCTCAAAGCCCTCGCCCTGGATCAGCGGCGCTAGGTTTCCTTGCCCCAGGCAGGAAAGTCCCGACGGAGACTTTCGACTCTCTGTACCAATTCAGGTGACCAGTCAGCCTTACGCACCCGCTTGGGTCGGCTTGATATCGGTTCTAGATGTCGGGGGCCACGCTCAAGGCGTTTGCGCCAGCGGTAAAGGGTAGCTCGACTCTTGCCCAAGATCTGAGCTGCTTTTTCACCCGAGATCCCCTTGTCGCGTAGTTGCTCGAAGCTCGCAACCAAGCGCAGCCGATCACGAGCCTGAGAGCTTAAGACAACGATGTCTTCACGGTAGTACTTGTAGAAACTTGGATCGAGTGCGACGATTTGCATCTGGGGGCCTCCCTTCGTTTTGGGTTATTCGATAGACCCGAAGGATCTTGGCCCCCTTTTTACTTGTCAAGGCTGTGGATGATGATGGGCTGGTGGAAAGCCAGCTACGCTTGCCTTCCCACAGCCCTTGAAAATCTCTCACGAGATTCCCACATCCCCCACAGCCTCGGCGACTAACGACTCTGTCTCACAGGTGTTTGATCTAGGTCATGCCTGGAAGAGCCCAGTTCGTCAATCTCGAAACTTGAACTATGGAGCCGGCACTCGGATTCGAACCGAGGACCTGCTGATTACAAGTCTTTTTTCCGCACTCTTCGCCAAGCTTGCGAATTCATATAAATTGAATAAATACAGCACTTACCTCTTGATTCGGTTTGGCCTTCTATGCGAGAATTTGAGTCAACCTGATTGCTAGCTGATTGCTAGAAAGTTTTGATGCGCCGCAGAATCACCAAATCAGTAGTCGACAAGACCAAGCCTGGAGAGCGTGACCTCTTTATTTGGGATACAGAAGTTTCTGGCTTTGGCTGCAAGATAACGCCCACGGGTCGCAAGGTATATCTGCTCCAATACCGCAATCGAGTAGATGATTGGAAAACCGCACCACACCGCATCACGCTGGGGAAACATGGCCCGATGTCCGCAGAACAGGCCCGCCAGTTGGCAACAACTCTGTTGCTTGAGGCTAAGAAAGGCAAAGACCCGGCCGAGAAATGGAGACGCGGGGGCCACCACAATGTAGCTGAACTGACCGAGCGCTTTCTGACGGGCTATCTCCCAAGTAAGAAAAAGCCACCCACGGCCTCAACGATTCGCGGCTACGAAAGCCTCATCCGTTGCCACATCGTTCCCAAGCTCGGAAAGAAACGTGTTGATGAGGTCAAACGAGCGGACATCGAGCGGTTGCACCAAAACCTCCGCAAGACTCCGTACACGGCCAACCGCATGCTCTCCGTCTTGCAGCAGTCATTCAATCAGGCTGAAGCGTGGGGCTGGCGAAAGCAGCACACCAACCCCATCGTACACATCGACCGCTACCCGGAGGAATCGAGGGGTGCGAAGAAAGATGTGATGCTCACTCCCCACCAGATGGGCGCCCTTCTCCAGGCGGTTGACGAACACGAAACGAAAGGCGGTGACCCGTACTCTTGCGCAGCGATCCGTTTCACCTTCTGGACCGGCTGGCGGATCAGTGAGGTGCTCGGCCTGGAATGCGGCAACGTTAGCTTTGAGACTGGACTCGCAAAACTACTCAGAACCAAAGCTGCGGCAGAAGAATACCGTCAGGTTCCTAGCGAGGCTCTGCGGGTGCTTGGAGGTCTAGAACGAATCACGGGATGTCCATACATCTTCCCTGGAACGGGATCAACAGGACACTTGACCACGATCAAGAAGACGTGGAAGCAAATCAGAAAAGCTGCAGGCCTCGACGATCTCGACGGCCTCGGTGCGCTGCGGTTACATGACCTCCGACATAACGTCGTGAGCTGGGATGTCTCCCGTGGTGCGTCGCTCGAAATGGCAGGCAAGAACGTCGGTCACCGCTCACGACAAGCAACCGAGATCTACGCACACTTTGCACCGAATGCACTGAAGCGAGCAGCAAACGAACGAGCCAGTGTGATGCTGGAGGCAATAAAAAAGCGTACCTTGAAGTAATGCTCAACAACCGCGAAATTGCGATCCTCGTTTGGCTGATGGTCTGTTTGCTTTGGGGGTTGTCGACAGCACCAATTCGCAAAGGCATGACAGGAGTCGTTCGAGCAGCTCTTGCATGGAAGCTGGTGACTGCTGTGCTCACGGCGTTCGCGTGGATGGCACTCATTGTTGGGTGCCTGCACCAGCTTGGAGTCTGGCGATGGGCTAACGCAAAAGTCGCGGTGCTATGGTTTCTAACAGCCGCCCTTGTAATGATCTTTAATGTAACGTCTGCTGACGACGAACACTATTTTCGGAAGGCGATACTCGATGGTGCACGCATCAGTGTAGTCCTAGAGTTCATCGTCAACTTCTACGTTTTCAACCTATTCCTCGAATTCATATTGGTTCCTATCATCACTGTACTTTCTTGCCTTCTGGTGGTGGCCGAGTTGAATGAAGAATACAAACCTGTCCGCTTGTTCTTGAACGGGTTCATGGCGACATTTGGCTTTGGTCTTCTGATCTATGCGACCCACAAAATCTATACAGACTTTTGGGCCTTTGCCCAGCTGGACACGCTCGTCGAACTTCTCCTGCCTCTCATCCTCACTGTTTTCTTTCTACCTTTCCTTTTTCTACTCGCCACCCTGATGGCTTACGAACAGGTTTTTGTTCGTCTTCGGTTCATGCTGAAGGACCCCATATTACAGCGATACACCAAAGTTCGCCTGATTCGTAGGTTCGGCCTAAACTTTCACGGGATCAACCGCTGGTGGAGACAGTTCGTCATGGATCGACCTAGTACGAAGGAAGAGCTCAAGGCTTCTTTCAATCGCTCCGCGACCAACGACTAGAACGAAAATCTACCCTCTCGGCCACTGCTCGGGCTCACCGAGTCGTGGAGGACGCGAAGAATATGGATGGTTTGTTCGTTCTGCATAATGTAGAAGATACCGTGGTTGAACACCAGCATGGAGAGTCGTCGTACTCTCCGTAGACGAAAGGAGCACCTTCAGCAAATCAGCTGAGGTTACGCCAGCTTTGTCTCGTACTCGTCTAGGAACCGATGACCGAGATGCGCTTCTCTGTTGTCGTATTAATCGCCCGCCTAGCGCAAGTCGAAACGCGCCCACTTGTGAACGGTGAACTCCATGGAGAGTTAGTCTTAGTTCTTACGTCGAGCGCTAAGTTCTGCGCGGAGCTCGGCAATGACTTCGTCGGCTGGTCGGCCACTATTCGGGTGACGCTTGTACTCTTCGAGTGCTTCGTCGAGAGTTTCCTTCTGCCAATCGAGAAGTGGTGGCATGAGGCTCGACTCGTTCGCTCTCAGGCAGGGCAAGTGCCTGTTCGGTTATCTCAGTTCTTGTCACGTTTTCAGTGTATGCCATTTTGGAGATCGCGCAAGCTGGATCTGTTGGATTGCGAAGTCCCACAGCCCGTCCACGTTGGAAGCTAGTTACTGATTTTGAAATTTGTCCTAAATTGGGGAGGATCAGCCTGATCCGGTACGGCCCGGAATCGATTCCGGGCCGTACCGGACTCACGATTCGCCTGGACAAGGCCCATCTCCTATGATCTCAACGAGTCGCGAGAGTCCCAATTGGGCGGCGGCATTTCGAACCTCCGCAGCGCGACCTGTTCTAGCTAGCACGGCCAAGGGGCCGACGGCATGCCATTGAGATATCTCTGCGAAACATTCAAGCATCGGGTACAGGAGGATTTCTCCGACACGAATAAGAAGGGAGGATTGTTCAAGGCGCTGAATGGGATGGCCTTGATGGACTGCAACCTGTAGAGCTTCAACTGCTGCGCCACGAGTAGCAGGCTCGTCAAGCAACACTTGGAGTCTCTTTCGTGCGCGCGCATCGCGCCAAGCTCCGTGTTCGAACCCACCGAAAACAAGCCCCCTCCCAACACCGGGATTGTCGATTTCTCCTCGATCCGTCAAATAAACAGCCGCGCCCAGCGCGGCGGCATGACTATCACTCCACAAAGCCCTGTTGAGCGCTTGAGAGGCAAGTGCCGCAGTCGATGGTTCGCTCCGAAGGCTGTCTAGCGCCACTGCCGCTTCCTCGAAACAGTCAGGTGACCCTAATCCTCCCGAGACAATCGCCATACTCAGGCCGGGTTCGTTCAACGCCTTCAGCTCAAGCTGAAATCGTGCAGCCCTGTAGGCACTGGTCACACTACCGCCTTCCAGGAGCTTCAGTACAGCCCGTCTGCCAAGAGTCTCAGGACCCTGGTGAGCGAGATCTGCAAGGAAACCCTCAGCCCACGATTCCCGCTCACGTTCGCGAAGCACAATGCGGATGAATCGACCAGCTATCTCCAGGGCTTTTGGTTCCTGTTCATTCAAGATTGGGTCTGGTAGCTGCTGCTTCCTCCCGGATGACCTAAGCTCGTACAGTGTCCGCGCAGCTCCTGAGGCAATTTCTTTGTTGCTCGACGCTAATGCCTTCAGAAGCTCGCTCTCCAGTTGCCCCGCGAGCCACGTCTCCGATTCAGACAGCTCCTTGATAGTGGCGATTGCCTCTGCGTGCCGTTCCTCCCGAGCTACCCCACCCCACACAAGCATCATCGGGAAATATTCAGGATGAAAGAGCTTACCCAATCGAAAGCAACATGCAATCTCCCATGCGAGATCGTGGTCCTTTTTCGATTCGTCTTGGTAACGGTAAGTCTCACACTCTCGTTCTAGAGCAGTACGAACGTTCTCGGCCGTACGACTATGAGCGAGGAGTTCTAGTAGCCAAGCTCGAGCGTCTTCTTTCGTGGTTTCACCTGACAGTCCAACGCGAACAAGGGCTGATGGTAGCTTAGGATCTGCACGGCTCCCCGCCTTCCACAGACACCGCGCGGCTCCCCAGGCTATTGCCCGATCTTCCGACTCGAGCCCACGAGCCAACGCACGACGAACTTCCGTTACTAGACTCGGGTCATCCAACATGCGACGCAGAAGGACGACCGCACGCCCGTGTTGTAGCGCATCGGAGAGAGCGCCGAAAACCAAGCCTTGAGCAAGACTTGGGGCGTCCAGGTAACCCAGTTCCGCCAGCTTGATCGCAAGAACCGATGTGGTCTCGGCGTTCGCGTTCTTTGCCTCGAAGTACTGACCTAGGGCACTCTGAGTCGCTGTTCGGCTGGACGTATCACCGAGCAGTTCTTCTAAGTATGGCATTGCATCACGGAGCTGTGTCGGGTCCTTGAGAGCCGCCCGAACTATGGATATCATCCGTGTTTCGCTCGCGATGTCTTTCGCGGCTAGAAGCAGAATTGCGGACCCCGTGGCCACAGCTCCGCTCTCACTTCGGAGGCCAGCTAGAAGACTGGCGCGCACAGCTAGGCCAAGGCTGGAATCTGAGCGCAGCCTTTGCAAATCGGCGTTAGCAACTGGTCGTCGGTCTCCGGAGCAAAGACCAGCGTTCACCAAAGCGTGTGTCAAGCCCGGAACATCCTCGTTACCCGAGTCGATCAGCGCCCGAGCCGCTTGCCAAGACAATTCATCATCTTCTTCCCAGAGTTTATCGCCGAGCATCTCGAGTGCTTCGGCCGCCGTTTTAGGATCCTCAAGCAGATCTTCGTATCGCGATACCGTTTCACGTTCATCTTCGACGGCGGAAAGCTGACTTGACCAAGGAACGGCGCGCTCGCGCAGAAGTCGAAAACACCCGAGCCGCACATCTCGATCCTCGTTGGTTAGACCCCGCTTCGCGCCCGCTTCGATTGCTGCCCGGGAGTGCGGAGTCTGTGAGACTTCTTCAAGCGCCGCCAGACCGTGTTCGTGTTCATCTGGGTAGTAGAGATAACCTTCGATGAGCACATCGACGATAGTGTCGGTCAAAGGCTCACCGAAGCTAAGCATCATACGTGCAACGTGCCTGCTTGACCGTCCTCTCGTTTGGGTGTCGACTAGACACGTTCTGAGCGAAGAAAGCGAGGCGCCTCTCGTCTGCTCGTCGAGAAGGACTTCCCCGATGAGTTCCTCTGCTCGCTTGGAGGGGGCTGGCGCCTCCCGCTGCCTCCCACGGCGCCAGTCTTGCCAACTTAGAAGTCGTACTAGAGCTGGCAAGTGGTCGGCCGCAGATGAGGCACCTGCTTCAACAGTGATAAGACTCGCCAGATCGCCCGCCGGGTAGTGCTCTCGTCGTTTCTCCAGCGATGCCAGCCGCCGAAGAAACCAAGCTAATTCTTCAGACAGTGGAGACGGTGGGCGAAACGCCAACAGTTCTAATCCAAGTTCCGATTCCATCGGGTGGCGTCCCTCAGATTCTCCAGATGCAAGCACCTCCAAGAGAATCTGGTCTGGCTTTTCCACGTCCGCGAGAACCCGCCAGAACAGCTTCCGAAATACCCTCGGATGTATAGAGTGATGGCGCCTTGGATCGGTGGAGTCGTACCAGAGATCGCGAGCTAGCTGAGTTGCGACTCGCGACGACATCTCCATGTCTGGCGTTTCCACAAGACTTGCCGCCGCAAGAAGAGAATTCTCAGAGGCGACTTGCTCGACGAGCGCACGAGCTGCATGCCGCGATCGGGTTCCCTTGCGTCGTCCTAGGATCGCGATCGCAAACCGGACAACTTCAGACTGACCTTCATCCTTGGCAAGAAACGCGAGATCGTCAGTGGCGACCTCGTCTCGCCCGACAAACCAACGAGCAGCAAGATACTCCTGAAAACTCAGGTGTGAGAAGGCAAGAACTCCTGGCCGTCGTTCTTGAAGCAGTCCTGACCGCTCCACTAGGTAGTTCACGAGAACTGTGGACTGGTCTGGCTTGGCCGGCTCTGCGGTGTCGAGAACACGTTGGAGACCTTCCTCGATAACCTCGGTCGCTGTACCGGTCTGGAACTCCACGGCACTTTCCGTACATTGAACATGGTGCGCCAGATCTTCTACAAGAGGCCGTAGTAGATCTTCGTCTAGTGGTTGCCCCAAGTCGGCTGGTCCTGCCTCTGCGCCGAGATTGCGACCCCTTTTGTCGCGATCCCAATGGCCGAGCATCGCGAGCGTCGCCCGATCGTACAGAGCAGCTCTCTGCAAAGGCACGTTCCCACCATGGAAATGGACCAGAGCAAGGATCGAATAGAGAAGGGGGTTCTGTGCTAGGTCTCGTAGAGACTCCGCCGCCTTTGCAAGATCATCAGTCCGCTCAGCGATAGCATTCTGTTCCCGCATCCTTGGTGATGCAGAGCGAACGGCTTCATACCACTGGTGAGCAAAAGCGGCGCGGTCCGATCGATCAAAGGGCAGTGGCTCGAATAGCGCCAGGTCTAGGGCAGAAAGATCTCGCTGCAGAGCGTAGGGCCGCCAAGATGAGACAAATCTAGGTTTCTCCGATGTTGTTATCAAGTCGGATACAGCATCGAGCAGTCGATTGCGTATTGCTTGGTCGGTGACCTCATCAAGCCCGTCGAGGAGGAAGATTGCTCTTTCTGAGTCAAGCAATCCTCGAGCGAATGCGACCGCCTGCTGCCGACTCTGCGAAGACACAACAAGGCTCGTCTCAAGTTGGGCCGCGAGAAAGTCGACAACTAGCTCAGCTCTCCAGTTGACGCTTTCGAATCCCCGCTCCCAAGCGTGGTCTGCGAGCTGGCGGAAGCGCACATATACAGGCACCAGCGGCTCTGACGATAAGCCGCACTTCAGACGAAGTGCTCTGCCCTCGTCGTTGGGCAACGCCGAGATGAGAGCAAGCCAACGAAGTGTCAAGGTCTTGCCGCTTCCGGGCCCACCAACAAGTGCAACACGCCGATTTTTCTGTAGCACCTCCGCGAGGGAAATACTATCGTTACGGCTCTCCCCTGGGTCCTCAGAATCCTCCAACCGAGCTTCGTCGCGAAGCCTCTCAGTGATTGAACGTGTGTCCGTCCTCGGGGCCTTATTAGAATTACCGGCCGTATGGTCAGTCGTGAGCGGGGCGAGCTTCAGGGCAACATACAACATCGCCAGATCGACGAACAGTGGACGATCATCCTCTAATCCATAGACTGGAAGTGTCCGATGCTGCTTAACGACCTGCGCGCGATATTCATCCCAGACTGTCTCGTCTGTGACACACGGAGTCTCTAGAGCTCCGATGCTAAGCAGGACATGGTCAGGGACCTCCTCAGCGCGCAACTCGCTAGCAAGGCTGTCTTTGCTGTAGGCTGATCGAGCCGTGGATCCAACGTGCTTGCTCTTTGCAACGAGCCTGATCAAATGGCGTGCCAGGGCAGCCGCTTCGGCACCACAAGCAGTAAGTTCTATAGACACCCACCGTTCGAGATCGTCAGCTGGCGGTAGTTGCTCTCCATCAAGGGATTTGAGAAACGACAGAAGTTCAGGACTTGTCGATTGAATACCCAGTGCAGTGCTCAGTGCCTTAATGTCCTCGACGGTTTCTGCCGATGCATCGGCCCCTAGAAGCTCCGCTGGCGTTCGCGCGCGTTGCGCCACGTCAACAACATGCCTAAGGTTACTGACATCTGACACACTCGCAAGTCGAAGGACTGTCTTGCTTCGTTCTTCTGCAGCCCTGGCATTCCATTGCCGCCAGAAATCGCTAGCTATCTTACTTCTCGCTAACTCTCGGACGGTCCACCTACCTGACGGACTCGTTTCCTTGACTTGAGTGTAGATCGTCTTGCCGCTGCGAAAGCGCACTACGACATCATCCACGAAGACCGACTCCACACCCTCACCAGGCTCCCACTCGATGTCCTTCTTTTCCCACAGGACCTCGATTGGACTATCCCCTCCTGTATCAACTAGCAGCCGCGCAAGCTGGCGCGCAACGTAAACGTCCTGAAAGTCGTAGCCGGCACCACCTGCTCGCCCACCCGCCCGCCCTCGAGGGCGGCGCTTCCTACGACCCTTCTTCATAGCCAGTCATCGCCCCCGTCATCGCGGACTACTTTGGGGTAGCCTCATGTTTCCGCAGTCGGCATGGTCCCGACGAGATCGGAGACTGTCTTTGAAGAGATCCTTCCGAATCTAGGTGCTTCGCTCGGGAGACAAGCTGCGCCCCTTACACAAACCACATCGACGCCAGTCGTCCAAAGATCAAACAGCTGCTTGTGTGTCACACTGCCAGCCAGCCAGACTTCCTTGCCGCGCTCGTGGAGATTAGCCACGAAGTCGGCTATCTGCAAAACTGAATAGTAGTCTAATAGCCCTTTTCCAAGGTGCTTGTCAAAGGTATCAATCAACAAACCGTCACAGTCGATTTCTCGCACGAGCTCTGGGCCATCGACTAGAGGGTTGAACACGTGTGCAAGTTCATCGTCTGCGAAAACTGCTGGATAGACCTTCTTTTCCGGAAACCACTCTCTGACCGTACGAACCAAGTTCCGCCCCAAGTATGACGCGGCAGAAAGGGACAATCCGGCAAGCCCGCATTTGACGTAGTCGGCACCTGCGAGGGCAACACCAAGTGCAGCTTGGCAAGCTGTGCTTCTAACCGGCTGCTCTTCACCAATATTCGTCGATATGTGTACTTGGCCAAAACCACTGCGGTCTAGCTCTTCGCGTACAGCTTTGATGTTTAGCGGATAAGGCGTTCCCAGAGCGGAGGCCGGGAACTCGACATCCGCGATGTGCGCCCCGCCCTTTGCCGCCGCAATCGCCTCATTCGAACCTCGCACACTGACTAAAAGTTGGCGCATGTTACCTCTCTTCGTCTCCTAGATCGCAAGAGCAGTCTTGAAACAGCTTCATCACTATACCGTCTTAGAGCTTATTCGGTGGGGCTGTTTGTCATAGTCTAGCCCGAACAGCTAGAGTTCCTAGCCAGGTTCAATGTGTCCCTATTTGGCTTTCTCGACCTTCAATATCCACATGGGCAACGAAAACTCCCATTTGGCCAGAAACCGTCCGTTCAGAAAATAAGCTGTCCCCTACCTCGTGGGTCGCTGAAGCCAGCTGATTGTACTACCAGGCTTGCAAAAGAATCAGCGCTGAAATTGATCACTTAATCCCCAACACGAGTGAGTTCTCCAATGCCTAGTTGGGTGTAAGCCCGAGTCAAGTCGTAAAGATCTCTGGCAAAACGGACATTACCCAAGAAACCAAATAGAGAGCCGAAAGAGAATGGAGCCGTCAACCCACTTGTGTCGAACTCTCGCAGAAAACAGTGCCAGTCTTTCGGGTGCAGTCCAAGAAGAGACGGCTCGGTAGTTCTCCACAGGCTGCTTGAGCTACTGTGGCCGTGATTCTTCGTAGGATGCGAGATATTTGCTAGCGCCAGAGACTTCCTACCCTTCTGCATCTCAGATACGAGGGGCACTGCCACGAACAACATCTCGCCCGGCGGCGACAGGAAGCCAAACGAACCAAGGCAGCCACTTCGGTTTCGAAACGCGAAATCCTTCACCCCACGAAAGATACCCTTGCTACCCATGAACGGTGGAAAGTTTTTTGAGCAAAAATAGCTGCTCTTGATCAATGGGCCACGACTTCCCACTACTCTTCTTATTTTGAACGATTGAGAGCCTTTGAAGAATTCGCTTTCTTCCCGCTGTTACAAGTGTGACCAAAATCATGTCACCCAGCTCTTTCGTGACAGGTTTGTCTCGGTAGTTGAACTCAACGTACGAACGTGTTCCGTGGAGCATTGCGGCGTGAAGCCGAATAGGACCATAGCGTTCACCATCAGCCGCTGAAACAAGGCGAGACACAAGTGACACCTCGTTTTCTCCTTTGGAGAAGCCTCGATCTAACGCGTCGTAGAACTCGGCGACAACACGGTTCTGAAAGTCGAGAAACCCATCGTCTACTGCCCAATCGGCTATCAACCTAAGCAGGCGGCCCATGACTTTATTCCATCACTGTAATTCAACCCTAACACCACCACCCAGCCCTTACTCACCTTCAGTGCTACAAGGTTTTCCAAACCTCGAAAGTTTACTTGACGAGTTTAGGAGATATAAGACACACTGAGTATTCAATAGAATTGTGAATAAGAACCAAGCCCCCGCGGGGCTCTCAGTCGACCGTAATCCAGTCCGGCAGCAGTTCCCGGCTCGAGACGGTCAGCAAGCCGTCTTTCATAGTCGGGAAGCTGTACTTGCGTCGCTCGTTGACAACTTTTCATTGGTTGAATCCAATGAGGATCGAGATCGCGGAGGACTCCGTCGTCCTCAGGTCGGAGCTGTTCATGCGATTCTAGCCGATTGGACTACCGGCTCAAGTGAGCCAATCACGATAGTCATGCCGACTGGCACGGGTAAGACGGAAACCATGCTGGCGGTGACCGCAGCGGTACGGCCAGATTTACTCTTGGTGTTAGTTCCTTCAAACGCCCTTCGGGAACAGATAGCAAAGAAGTTTGAGACTTGGGGGATCCTGAAAGACTTAGGCTGCCTCAACTCGCAAGTGCATCACTTAGCCGTTGGCCAAATTCGGCATGCCTTTCTCTCCCAAGAGAAAGCTACCCATTTCGCCAAGTCATGCAACGTCATCATCACGACACCCAACGCACTCAACGCATCAACACCAGAGACTAAGATGACGCTGCTCAAAGAATGTAGCCATCTATTCGTCGATGAAGCGCACCACATCGCCGCGCGCACCTGGCGAGAGACATGCGACACCTTTGTTGGTAAACCCATAGTGCAGTTCACCGCGACACCTTTTAGAGAAGATGGTCGTCACCTAGGTGGGCGACTCGCGTACAACTTTCCCCTCCGCGAAGCACAGAATGATGGGTACTTCGCTTCCATCAACTACCGTTCCATAGTTGCTTTCTTGGACCCAGATCGAGCGATTGCGCTCGAAGCTGTCAAGCACCTCCGTCGGGACGTCAGGAATGGACTTGATCACCTTCTGATGGCGCGCACGAAACGCATTGGTCGCGTCAGGGAGATTCTTCACCTCTATGAAGAAATTGCCCCCGAGTTTTATCCGGTAGTACTTCATAGCGGCCTACGCGTTGCAGAACGACGTGAGGCGCTACGAGTGATCGACGACCGGACAAGCCGGATAATTCTTTGCGTTGACATGCTCGGAGAGGGTTTCGACCTGCCTGCCTTGAAGGTGGCTGCAATCCACGACCCGCACAAGAGCCTAGGCGTCACTCTCCAATTTATCGGTCGCTTCGCTCGACCGACCGAGGGTCCGGCGAGTGAGGCAACAGTCGTAGTCGGGCGACCGGAAGGCTCCTACGATGTGAATCTGAGTGGACTGTACGCTGAAGATGCAGATTGGAACCTTCTGATTCGCGACCTGTCCGAGTCAGCAGTGGAGGAACAAGAGAAGCTCAGCGAATTTGAGCAAGGTTTTCAAGCGATTTCGGATACGGTCTCAATTAGGAATCTTCTTCCGAAGATGAGCGCAGTTGCTTATCGGACGGAGTGTACTAACTGGAAGCCAAACAAAGCCCGTGAGCTCTTCGGGAGACTGCTGACTGAAGAGATTATTATCAACCAAGCAGAGGCTGTTGCTTGGTTTGTCAGTGAAAACCGCACTCCAGTTCGATGGGGCCATCTGCGAACTGTGGAAGAACTCTCTTATGACCTATACGTCCTATATTGGGACGATCAACAACAGATTCTGTACATAAACAGCTCTACCACCAAGAGCCTTCATGAGAAGCTTGCAAAAGCCGTCTGTGGAGAGAGTGCGACCCGCATTACCGGTGAAAAAGTCTACCGGTTGTTGGCGGAAGTGAAGCGATTGGTTCCAACCAATGTTGGAGTCTTGGATGTTCGAAACGCTAGTCGTCGATTTTCTATGCACGTGGGCGCTGATGTGACAGAGGGCTTTCCGGTCGCAGAAGCCCAGACCAAGACGAAGACCAACATCTTCGCCTATGGTTTCGAGAACGGAATAAAGGTCAGTTTCGGTGCTTCACTCAAGGGCCGAATCTGGAGTTACCGGGTCGCAGGAAACCTCAGCGAGTGGGTAGATTGGTGTAGGGCGGCGGGTCAAAAACTAGTTGATGACAGTATCGATATTGACTCGGTGTTCGAGCATTTCATACGACCCGAAGTGGTTGAATCTCGGCCAAATCTGGTGCCACTGGGAATTGAGTGGCCATGGAATATTCATCTCCGACCCACAGAGTCGTTGGAGCTTCATTATGAAAACTCGACCTGGCCCCTAATCGACGCCGATCTTGAGCTGACCTCCTTCTCGGTCTCTGATCCAATTTCTTTTGACGTTGTTACACCTCAATGGCGTGCCCCGTACGTCGTGACATTTCCTGGTGACAGAATCAGTTACATCCCAACAGGAACAGATGTACTTGTCCAAAGGGCCGACAGCAACACACCACTCAGCGAGTTTCTTCAGGATCGCGGGTTGACACTCCTGTTCGAGCAAGACGCGGTTGTTGTGCCGCCAGGTTTGTTGCTAAAGCCGAATCGAGAGTTGCCCCCTTACGATCCTGAAGAACTCACTGTGGTTGACTGGACCGGGGTTAATTTGCAGGTGGAATCACAGGGTGCCGACAAGAAACCCGACTCGATTCAAAGACGGACGATTGAGCACATCCGATCGATTGCTGCGTGGGATGTGGTAGTAGATGACGATGGTCCCGGTGAGATAGCAGACATCGTAGCAATCCGTGTTGATGGACGAGAGCTAAAGATCTGCCTAGTGCACTGCAAGTATTCAAGCAGAGATTTTCCTGGTGCGCGCATAGATGACTTGTACGACGTTTGCGGCCAGGCGCAGAAGTCAGTACGTGCCAGACGAAGTGTGCCTTCATTTTTCCGGAATCTAATCAGGCGAGAGAAACGACGGTACGCGCGTGTAGGACGTAGTGGGTTCGAGATTGGTCATGCGCAAAAGTTGTACGAACTCGAAGACTCGGCGAGACTCTTGAAGCCATCACTGAAAATCATGATCGCCCAACCTGGGCTATCAAAGAGTAAAGTGAGCCAGCCCCAACTTGAGCTTCTTGCTAGTACGAGCGTGTATCTGCATGAAACCTTCAATGCTGCGTTCGAGGTGCTCTGTAGTCCGTGAAACAATGGCTGGAACACCTATCCCTTGGCAAAGCGGAGAAAGGCATCGATAATGTGTGCACACCACTTTGGAGTGCTTCTGATGACTGAATCCGAAATACCGTCGATCCGAGTTCGAGGTACTTCCCGAGTTTGTTCACATTCCGAGAAACCCTCGGCGCAGACTAGCGTCGAGAAGGGTTCACGCAGCTCAACGGTCACGTTTCGTCGATTGACGGTTCGGTTCGAGGTGTAGAGTTCGGTGAACTCACGTTTTTTCGCATTGGAAGCCACGCCGTAGGTCAACGAAGCCCCAAATGCGAGTTCGAGGTATCGGCGAGTTTCTTCAAGATCTCGTTCGATGCGTCCATCGGCGCCGTTTAGCCCTTCCTCCACTGTCTTGCGCTTCTTGAGTAGACGCCCGTGCTGATCCGTAAATGTGGCCTTGTCGATGGAGCCATCGAGATAGGTCTCCATAAGTCGGTCAATGCGAACGGAGATTCGCTCTCGCTCGGCGCTGAGCACGGCAAGTCTGTGTTCTTCGATTCCGGTTGAATTCCTCAAGCAGAGATCGAGAGTCCTGAACAGTTTCTCTTGGTGATCTTGAGGAATCGCAAGTCGAAACAGCTCTCTCCCGATCGTTTCATCGATTGCTTCTTCGCGGATGGTCTTGGTTGGGCAACTCTTTGAATGGCATCGATAGTAGACGTGCCCCTTCTGGAGTTCACCGATGAGCGTCTTGCCGCAGTGAACGCAGGAAAATAACCTACGAAACATGTGCCTGTGCTGAATGGCTCTCGTCTGAAGCCTTCCAGAAGCTACCTCTCGGACACGGTCAAATAGTGCGGTGGAGATTAACGGCTCGTGAATGCCGTCAAAGATTTCTCCGGTTGTCTTGATGCGCATGAGGCCCCTGTAGAACGGATTTGAGTTATTGTCAAAAGTTGTGTATTGAGCCATCAGGCGGCGATCTGTTTTTGTTTTTCTCCGTCCACGAACTGGAGACCTTCAACGACTTCGGCAATGCGCCTGTAGCCCTGTAGCCTCCGCCATCGTTTTTCTGCGCTTTGGCACAGCTTGAAGACCATCGAGAGCATGGTTTCTCGCGACAGACAGCCCCGGGTTTTGGAGGTTCTCAAGCGTACGGTAGCAAAAGTTGATTCGATTGGGTTGGTGGTCCTCAAATGCACCCAGTGCTCAGCCGGGAAATCGTAGAAAGCGAGTAGCTGGACGCGATCTTTGACCAAGCACTGGACTGCTTTCGGATATTTAGCTTGGTAGATTGCCTGGAATGCATCAAAAGCCCTCTCGGCATCGTGACGTGTCTGCGCCATCCAGATTTGGTGGATTGCCTGCTTGGCCTTGGGCTGGATCGCCTTGGGGAGCTTATTCAAGACGTTGGCCGTCTTGTGGACCCAGCAGCGCTGGGTCTTGGTATTTCCCCACACCTGAGCCAGAGCCTTCCAGAAACCCAGATTGCCGTCACCGATTGCGATCTTAGGCTCGAATGTAAGGCCTCTTGCTTCCAGGCCTCGCAACAGCTCCAGCCATGACGCCTCACTCTCCCGGTAACCGTCTTCAACAGCGATCAGTTCTTTGTTGCCGTCCGGTCCGCCTCGAGGACCTGCGATTCAAGCATATGTAAGCGAAATCATTTTTGTGCTTTACTATTCAGGAGACCCATAGCCTACCTAATATTTGAATGGAACCACTTTTTTAAAGCATTATAGGGGACCACGGCATCAGAAAGTCAGAGATGGATTGCTGTCAAAAAATCTTTATTAATAGCCTAACATACATGAGAGGATTCAAAACTGGTTTGAAATAAGTAGTGATTTAAAAGCACGTGGTATGAAATAGATATTGTGATAATATATTTAATAATAGGCTATTGTTTATTTAGAAAGGTAAACGATTGAAGCATGGCTATGCAGCAACACCAGCAAGATGCCTCTTTCGGAATATTGCATGTAAATGTAACTGTATGAAGAGTGGTCGGATGGTCTGTCTGTTTTGTGTTCAATTGGACAGTATCCGAATGCACATTCGTTTTTTGTTCTTCATGGTGAAAATGAAAATTAATATTTTTTTGTTTTTGTTAATGCAGAATTTTATAGAGTTGTATGAACTACATGTATTAATACCCTGTTAATAACAGTTCGCTCCGAAATGCTTCCATTTTCAGTAAATAACCCAAACATAAAAATGTTCGGAGTCCCCCCGAACACTTTGCCATACTGGTTATGTAAATAATGATAATTTTCCATTGGGCAATATTGCATTACAATATGTCATTCAAAACAATTGCAGGAAGGTCTGATGATGTTTTCTGATAATTTCCTGCACTTTCTGAAGATCAAGAAAAAAATTGTTGAATTCACTAAAACTATCTTGTGGCTTTAAGTTAACATATGAATAGTACAATAATCTTTCTGTTTTCTTTGGAGTTTTTCAAGCTCGGTTCGAAATTTACACTTCAACTATTACAAGATTAAATTTTCATCATCCATGCTAGGTTATCATCGATGATAAACAATCTATCTAAGGCTGCGATTATAAGATTTTGCGTACTGAGAACCACGGTTTTGAAACACGGATTTGAAACACAGTTTTACAGAAGAGCATTTATAGAGTTTTCTCCCGAGCGTATTTCTGGCTCTCTCGGACTGTGCCATTGTGCATCTCATTCTGCGCAGCTTGTCCCTTGGCAAAAGGTCAAACAGGGCGCACGCTTTTCGATCTCGATCACTCTCGAAACACAGGTTTTTTCCGTGTCATTCCGTTAATTTCCGCTTGGACTTCAGGCTGAGCCCACATTGTCAGCAAAGTCCTGAGTTCTGGGTCGCTCCAATTGCTGCCTTTGGCAGTGCAGCAACTCATTTTCATCAATATCTAAACTAACTAAATGCTGACCGGATTAATATCGCGTTCTCTACAAAACATGTATGTGTCCATGTCATACAATTGAAATGTTTACCTTTCAGTGCGTGCGGTGCGCCGTTTTCGGTCGACCCGGAAGTATATATATTTTATGCAACGCAACTGTGATGTCATTTAAACCGTGTTTGAGATTGCTGTTGCATTTATAAGATTTTCAAAACTGTGTTTCTAGTCTAAGAGAAACACGGTATTGAATCGCACCTTTTTGTGCGTTTCAAAACCGTGTTTCAAAACAGTAAATTTATGACTACCGTTTATAAGATTTTGTAAACCACAAAACACGGTTTCAAAACCATGTTTCTAGCCAGAAAATGTTGCTATCAACGCACCCTAAATAAGATCAATATTCCATAACATCTCCCCACCTGCACACAAGGACATGAATGACCATTGTGTACATTTTTTAGGTAGGCTATTTTATTTCTGGCTTAGCGAGTCACAAATGATTGTGAAACAATGACACAACAGTATAATTTGAATCAGTGATTTATACACGTATGTATATCTTTGTCCTAGAAACACACACAAAGAAAAGAGTGGACAAATGAAATGATGACCAGTGGTGTTCCTCATACGACGGAAGTCGCTAATTACTGCCCTATGACTGTACTTTTATCAAGTCTGAATGGGCATGGGGGGGGGGGGGGGGAGACTCTCTGGGCATTCACATATGTTCTCGGTACGCTTCTAGCTGGAACATGTTCTCGGAACACACCATTTCTTGTAGTCTGAACGGGTTCTAAAGAGTCGTGTTCCTGCTAGAACAGTTCCAGCTGGAACACGGTCGACCCGTGTTCTCGGAACAAATCGCCCCATTAGTACGCCTCCGAAATGAAGTCTGAACGATGTGAAACCGAGAACATGTTCTAACTGGGCGGGGCTTAGCACGCAGACCGCTATCAGCACGGAGAGTGCACGTTAAAATGACCTCACACGTTGCGCAGTGTATACACAATAAGTCATACTGCGCAGACCGAGATGTGTGTCGATTTTAAATCTGAACGAAGGGGTACCGAGAACATTTCACAGTGCTCGCAATCTGAATGCTCGTGTACGGAGAACTTGTTTCGAGAACATTTTGCCGGGGTCGTGTACCGAGAACATATATATGAACGGGCCCTTAGATGAGACACTTACAAGTCTTATTCTGTGTTCTGTGTTTGTAAATCAAAATCAAAACACCTTCATAATATCACAAACATTTTATTGACGATTGATATCAGTAGGCATAATTCAAAGCCATGTACATGTAATAGTATTGGTAGAATAATATTGGTGAATGAATTTTCTCAATCTCCTGAAAAGTGCAGACTCAATTCTTATTCTAGACATCAGAAAAACAACCTGCAAACCCCCTTAGAATCACTTTATAAGGCAGATAAAGAGTCAGCAATGAACAATCACTAGAGGGAGCTATGTACATAAACATTTGGTATTTAAATTCTTGGGGGCCCCCTTATTTTTTTTTCTTCAAATTTCTCGAAATATTGATACTTAATTTCAAAATAACTCCATTCACTTCACAAGGCTTATTTTAGAATTCATAAAACTCTATGAACAAAAACCATTAGAAAATTTTACTATGTAATAAATAAAACTATAATGTGGCTTAA
The DNA here is from genome assembly GCA_965248055.1 of Candidatus Multivoradales bacterium. Classification (GTDB taxonomy): domain Bacteria; phylum Acidobacteriota; class Thermoanaerobaculia; order Multivoradales; family JAHEKO01; genus CBDCXF01. The sequence continues at coordinate 2,682 of CBDFIJ010000004.1, read as the reverse complement.
GCAAATCGATGATACTACCTTATAATACAGGCCCAATTGATTGCATGTATGTAGAGTGATACAAAAATATAGGCCTATTAAAGCCCAAGTATAGTTTTCACCTAGAGGTTAATTCCAAGGTGTTACATAAAGGTCAGTGTGAACATAATGCTTCATTATTGCAAGGAGCTGCTTCATTATTGTTACCATTTATTACTGAACAAGTGCCAATGAATTATAATCAAGGCACTTCCTGTAATCTGTATGCACACAGTTTGGGAAAGAAGGCATTAGCCTTGTAACAAGTCACTTTGAGTTTCATTCTTAGACTATGGATGACTTCTGTTTTTTAACTTCTGCAGGATTTCTCATTGCAAATCTTGGAGGTTTTTTTTTTTGTTGTTGTTGTTTTTTAGTCATTGATGGGTTGCAAAACACATATTTCTGTCAAATTTCAGAGATATTTTTTGTAATTTGAATAGCCGAAAACAGGATATAAAGTGGTATAGTGATGGGTCCTATTTCAAAATCTCCAGCGGCACACCCCTACCTGATTCCAGGGCAGTGTTTCCACTTTGAAGGAAATTTCCTGAATTCCATGGAAATCATGATTGTTTCCAGGTAATTTTCGGGAAATGAAATAATTCCAGGAAATTCCAGGAAATTCAAGAATATGGAGAATAAATATGTACATGTAGTATGACTTTTGTGCTTTGAAAAAGCATGAATTTTTTTAGCTCGCTCGCTTGCATAAACCTATTTTGTCTTTGTTTAGTCGAAGGCCCTACTCCTAAGCTGTGAACAAAAATGAATTGTCTTACCAGGACATTTATGATATGCAAATTGTGAACTTTTCAATTTCAGGGAATTGCGATAAATTCCAGGAAATTTCAGTTCATTTCAGGAAATTTATATTTTGAGTTGTGGAAACACTGTTCCAGGGTGAGTACCCCCACCCCCCTGGCTCATGATAAATCATTTTATTTTTAAAACATTTATAATCTAGAAAGTGTAACATTGTATAAAGTACAGTGTAAACTCTATTAGTCACATCACAAGACAGCCACATAAATAATTAATTTTGACTGAAATGCAGTCTTGAGTTTTCTTCATATTTTTCTTTCTTTTTTTATGGGGAGGTGGAGTGTTCCCCCAATTGGGTTTTCATGGTTCTGAATTCTTGGTTCTATGCAGTCAGACATCATAAAAAAAAATAAAGGCCTCAGATTTTTTTTTTCTTTACTTTCAGAGGCAAATAAAGGTACACATATCCACCTACATGGTGTGTACAAATCTTGAACCCACACACACACACACACACACACACACAGAGTACAAAATCTAAAATACAGAATGTGTATTAAAACTTCATTGAACAGTATGTATTTTTTAACCCATTCAGAACGAAGACCCCAAATATTTATTCCCAAGAGGAAATCAACCTCTATTGTATCATCAAATTGGCAACACAAATTTCTTTATTTTCATTTCAAATCAGTAAAACTTGATGTTTTGTGTAGACAAAATAAATATGAACATTTGGCAATCCTTTCCAATCGAAAAAGTTGCCAATTTGCACCTAAAATAGTGATCTTCAATCATTGTATATGTTGCCAATTTGAGGATTCACAGATTATTTCGCCTAAAACAATTCCTATGAGCCATCGCAACATTTAACTGTGACAAATGAGGGCTCATTTTTTGCAGTATATTTTTCTCTTTCTTTTGGTACCCGTATAATTCAGAATTTTTTAGAAAACCTAATCAAGAGTTATTGCACCAGACCACATTTTGATGTGGTCTAGTACTCAATGGGTTAAGTAGGCCTACATATTCACAATTTGTGAACACATGTGTCATGTCATGTACATGTACTGTGAATTCAACCAGCAGCTGCTAGCATCTGAAGCAGGTGAAGGGGAATACATCAGCATCAGCATCCTCATCCAACATATGGAGAGAGATGACTCATCCCGTCTCCCACGGCAACCCCTCATCGGCCAGCTGGAGTAATGAGATTGAGCACCACATGCATGCATGCGCCCACGTTGCTGAGATCTATGCACATTAGCCACTGTAGTGGCAAATCACCCATGCGCGTACCAAAGGAATGTTTCCGTGCATGGGGTCCAATGTTATAACCATCACTTGTTGCATGCATGAGTACATGTGCATGCATACAACTACCATGGAGCTACTACATGAAATAATTTCTGAGCATTCCAATATCAAATATTGGGTAATTAAGTCTACAGTCTTGGGTTATTTGTACTTCAAAAGGTACTGCAAATTGTAAGATTTGCATTGTAAAGTAAATTTGTAGATTGCACTATTAATAAACATGGTGCTGACAGATATACTGTCAAATAAAACATTTAAATCAAACAATTGGTTCAGGGGGAAATGTTTAACTAATATCATAAACTTAAAGTATTTCAAAGTACAACACAATTTATTCTATGATAATTATGTAGCATAATACTTGCACAATGCACTATTCATTCAATCTATTTCCGAATTAATTTTCTTTAAATATACAATAAATTTGCATTATAACTTTTCACTATAATCTTAGGCATTTTATGGAAAATGTGAGTTTGTTACTGAATATATACTTAGCATGAATATGCCTACAAAGAAATTGATGCCTATTCATCTAGTTAACCATTTTTTTTTTCCTTTGGGAAGGGGGGGGGGGGAGGA
>CBDFIJ010000003.1:0-28445 GCA_965248055.1 Candidatus Multivoradales bacterium | reverse complement strand
AGTAAATACATGACCGGTCATTAGTAAAAATCATGTTAATAATCAAACATCTTATATTTTTTATAAAACAATACATCATTTTGTTCAGGCATTAGCAAAATAACCATACTCGGTACCTTCATGTTCATGTAGCTTCAAAACAGTCCAAACACCCTCAGTTATCACCTTGGGCTTGTTAGACTGTTCCAAAGGTACCTTAATTATACTGTGTGGGTCAATTTTGACTTATTCTTACTATAAATAAAGTAGAAGAAAAAGTAGTTCCAGTCGTAAGGAAATATCTATGGGCTTATTTTAATATGCACATAAAAATCGGCCGTTTGGTATACAGCCAGTTGTCAACTACCCAACTGGTCTTTTCCCATATGATCTGCACCCGGCCTATTAACTCCGGGAAGCTCCAACACCGGCGCGCAGCGTCGGACGCTGCGCGCCTGTGTTGGAGCTTCCCGGAGTTACCGGCCTATCTGATTCTCCACATGGTCTAACGACCATTTAGGCTAATAGTCAGTTGGTTCGATTTCCATTTGGTCTAATCTCCAATATTTTTTGTCTGAAACCTGAATGGTCACAACTTCACTTGTCGCTCCCTCAGGAATGCCCATCATCTTGAGTTACCCCGAACTAGAACTAAAAGATGTCAGCTGTCTCCAATACCCCACTTTTGGCAATTATTGAACTCTGTAATGTAATTTCATAACCCTCATGAACTACACCATTGCAATATATCACTTATTATTATTCTGTAATATACTAGTAGTACTTGTAATTATTTACCTAATATTCTAGATAAATTTTTAAAGCACACCTTTTTTCTTTATTTGTTTAGAAATGTATATTTGCAATAATTGTTTTCGACAACTAGGTCGTCCTCCCTCCCCCTGCTACGCCACAGCCGTGGGGGTGTCCCCCATCCAATATTTTCCCTTTTTCGATTATGAATAGCGGTCCTTATAAATAATAACCCTATAAATGATTAATGACCCTCTCTCGTATTATGAATAGCGACCTTCTTCTCGTGTTATGCATAACGACCCTCTTCTCGGCAAATTCGCAGTGAGCCCCCGTGTATTTTTTTCACTGGTAACCTTCCCGAGAGCGTATAAATGCAACTATTATGTCGAATGTTAAAGTAGTCCTTCATACTTTTAGTATGCCTACAAAAAATAGACTAAAAAATAAAAAATCACAAATCGGCAAACTTTTGTCGAAGATAGGATTCGATCTCTTGCGTTCAAAAGGTGATGAAACTACAATCAGCGCCTTGAACCGCTCAGCCATCGCGCTCTGTCACCATATCTAGCAGTTTTCTCTAATATATCCATTAAAATGGATTGAAAAACGGCTTCGCGTGGTGGATGCTTCGCCGCTGCTCCATTAAACGGGCCCTTCTTTTACTTTTGCAATCCATATTGGCACGAACTTAGATCAAGATCTATCGGCAGATGTTGTATTTTTGTTTTTGGAAGTACAACTTTTGGGGTTCATGTCAAGAATACAAGATAAAATTGTCGGTAAAATCCATCGAGGTTGGCAGGTCTGGTATATGAAATTACCGACCAATTCTTCGATCGCTCAGACCATTTTTTAACATGTAAACCTATGGGGTAACCCTGGACGAATGAACGATTTTCCCGGTAACCATGGTTACTGGGATTATAGAACTAGCGTTACCCATGGTTAACTGGGAATGTTACAGAAATAGTGACCCTTTATGAATGCAATTATCGACCAATCAGATGACCCTGGATTTCTCAAATTATGTATATAGTGGTCCCTATGAATAGTGCTCCTTATGAATAGTTGTCCTTCAGAATAGCTAGCAGACCTGAGGCCAGCCATATTTAGCATGGCAGCCATCTTGGAAAAAAATTGAAAAATTGAAAAATAGTAAAGCACTGCCGCCTCCTTTTTTGAAATAGTTCGGACAAGAAACTTGTTACTTTTTTACTTGGCCTGTAAATGTGTACACACTCGACAATGACTATGATTATTTAACGAGAAGGCAAAACATTTTATCGAGTATTGTTTCATACACAGATAACATGGCGATGAAGCAAGAAATTGATTGTTGGACGTCTCTCTCAGGTACAGATGGAGAAGGAGAGGGAACTCTTCAGTCATCACATGAACATGATGAAGGTATGGAATGTTTCAATGGGTTGTGCTGTATTTGGTAATGTTTCTGATGACTAATGAAAATATAAGTTCAGCATATATTTGTTTTGACTCAGTAAATATAGCGTTACAGATAAAAATTATAAAGGTGTGAAGAGTAGACCTATTGCAAGTCTGAAAAACTTTAAAAACCTTAAAAAGGAGCTGGACCTTAAAGATAGCACATGTAGGACATGCATTGTGCAAAAACAGTATAAGATTGCCACTGAGGAGATCCCTTAAAATAGTAAAGAAAGCTCTCTCTGAAAAGAAAATAAAAATAAAAAGGATACAGATAATATACAGATTATTTTATCTCTGCACTGATTTAAACAAAAATATTAAAGCAATATTCAATACACTAAAAATCATTGTGATTCACGAGTGTTAGGCATGTGCAATTGAAAATTTAAAGGGAGATTGTTGGCAGTTTCCATGTGCTTTAGGTCATAATTCGCTGACACCAGACTTGGTGGAAATACCATTGATGGGTGTACAAGTCTTGCATACAGCAAACCGTAATCCCATCAAGAAATACCCCCTACTCTCTCAGAGAGTCTTTGGGTGTGGGAAATGTAATATAATGGCTATACCATATGAGGTTGGGTGGAAAAGGCTGAGCATTACATAGGGCCTGTTGGTCATAAAACTGAAGGCTAACCCTGGTGATTGACAAGACATATTATTGGGTAAACACAGCGCTCAAAGTACACGGGGGCGATGGGCGATTCGCCCCCGTGAGCTCCATAATCGCCCCCGTCAGGTTGCTGACGGGGGCGATTGCAAAATTAAAAATCGCCGCCGTGGAATTATAAAATAAAGATTATCTTTTCTGATATAACTTTAACACAATATTGAGTATCAATTTTCAAACCTTAAACCAATCAAATGGAACTTAGATGGCGCTTTCTCTCCCATCTCTATGAGTATTACCGATACAAACAACAGAAGCTCGCAGTGCAGCTAGTGCGGCCGTCAGCAGTGGCTATACTGCGCCGCTAGTACCGGTGTGCACGCTGACGCCCAATATCTGCTGGAGCTGGAGACGATCGCGCAAGGACTAAAACATGCAGAAGTTTCGTTGTGAAAATTGTGAATCCTCTGAAATCTGGTTATTCTAAAAGATCAGCAAATAATGTAACTCGACCAGTAAATCAATATTGAGAAGAAGATCACCAAAGATGTTGCAGGGGCGGGTTTAGGGGGTTTACCCCCCCCCCCCCCCCTTGGGCTGCCAAGTGAAAATGTGATGTGCATAGAAAAATGCTATCGTGTGTCCAGACCTACACAGTATTAGTAGATGTCAGTAGATGCCAGGAAAACATCACTAATGGGGGTTCAAATAGCGCCAGAAAATCGCCTCGCCGCTCTGCGGCTCGTCGACGATGCTCCGCATGTTTGTAAATGCCAGGAAAACATCACTTACGGGGGTTCAAATTTCAAAATAGCAACAACAAAAATCGCCTCACGGCTCGTGGACGATGCTCCACATCGTATTTGGGTTACCCCCTACCCTTAGCAAAAAGCTAGATCCGCCCCTGTGTTTTGGAAGGATATGGTAAAAACTAAAAGTAAAGAAAGAATGTCAATAAGCTTGCCCCGAATAATGAGGAGGACATTATGTGCAGAGCGGAAAGAAATGGAGAGAATGTCATCACAGAGGTAAAAGTCAATAACAGCTATGTAACAAGTACATTTCTAAGAGGGAAAATGCTGACTTAAATAAATGATAATGATAAAATACCAAAGAATTTAAGAGTTTCATGGGTACCAATTATTGGAAATTTGTATTAAAATAAGAGCCCCCGTCAGCACTACAAGAGCCCCCGTGAGAAGGCTCACGGGGGCTCATTTTTTTGTTGAAAGAGCCCCCGTGGACAAAAAATTAATTTGAGCCCTGGGTAAACACCCAAATAGTGTCAAATTCCCCAGCTAGAGCCCACCACTATGCATCTTTAGGTACAACCTTCATTCTCTCACCTTACACATCAAATCATGAGGAAGAAAAATATACTTTTTAAAATTCAAAACAAATATGTCCACTAGCTCAGAATCATGAATGTTTATTTGCACCAATACAACCTCTAGACAGATGCATAAAACTTAATTTCAAAACACAATTTGCATATTCATAGAACTTCACTCTGTATTATAGAAATGATAGTCTATAGTGATTAAGAATGTTAATGATGTTTATATTTACATTTACAGGAAACATCTACATCAAGGAGGAAGGAGAAATTGAGAAGAAGATGTGTCATTCCATTCCACGTTCAGATGGTTTGATATACGAGGGTCAGCTTGTAACTCAAGACGGTAGGCTATAGGTTCTTAAAGGAAAATCAAACATTGATAGCAAATTGCTATGAAAGCAGAAAGATTTGATCTGTGGATTGGTGAAAGTTAGAGCAAAATCATACACAAATTAAAAAAGTTATGATTGTTTAAATATATAATATCCCTTAGTCCATGCAAATCTCAAAATCTGCATTTTGGTTACTGGATTGTGACAAAGTCATAGATAACTGTCTTGTTTGTCGTGTACAAAAATACCATGAATTTCTGCTTTTCTGTATAAAAGCTCCTTCTCTCTTGGGGCACTACTAAAAAAATATTGTGTATAACATGTTATAGACAATAGATTCGAGTCATAGATTTTGAAAAGGGGATTTTGTGTCCTGGAACCAGTGCTCAAATTAATTATTTGTCCACAGGGGCTCTTCCCCCCCCCCCCCAAAAAAAAAGAGCCCCATGAGCCTTCTCACAGGGGCTCTTTGCGTAATGAAGGGGACTCTTTTTTTAAAATACAAATTTCCATTGAATTGGCACTCGTGATACTCCTAAATTTTTGCTATTACTTCATTATCATTTATTTAATTTGGCATTTTCCCTCTTTACAACTTTACAAGCTACATAGGGGTTTCATCCATTGATGACATTCTCTCCATTTCTTCCCGTTCTGCACATTCCTCATCATTCAGAGCAACCGTATTACATTCTTTCTTTAGTCTTTACTACATCCTTCCACAACATCTTTGGTCTTTCTCTTCTCAATATTGATTTACTGGAGGAGGTTCATTATTTGCTGGTCTTTTGGGATGAACAGATTTCAGAGGATTCACGCTTTTCACAATGAAAAACTTCTCCATGTTTTGATCCTTGCTCGATCGCTTCTAGCTCCAGCAGATATGGGGCGGCAGCTGTTCATTTTGCATCCACGATTTTATTCGCTCTGCCTCATACCTCCATTGTGCATGAGTTATTGGAATATCATTTTTTTGTTTTTTTGTTTTTTTGTTGTTGACTTGTTTCAATACAGATCGATCAATCGATCTTATTTACTGGGTGTGAGCCAAAAATATTTGTAAATAATTGAAATTTCTCCCAGGAAGCATTACATTTATAAAAGTTATTGTCCTCTGGCGGACTAATGATTATTAATGAGTCAGAATGAATCAGGAGAGCTTCTGTATTTGTTCTAGTTCATCGTGACTGTGCCATGGACCAGTGATGGCCTGGTGGTAGAGTCGCTGCCCGGCAAGCAGTAGATGCAGGTTTAGGTCCCGCTGGTTCCAAGATTTTTCTGACTTGTTTTTCAATACAGATCGATCAATCGATCTTATTTACTGGGTGTGAGCCACAAATATGTTTAAATACATATTTATTTGGTTATATAATTCATTCTTCACTATGTAGTCAATAATAGGTAACCAGATTACATTTTACTTCTTAGATAATATGAAAATATCTTTACTTTGTTCACAACAGGTCTGGTCTTCACCATCAAACAAGAAGTTGACACAGACATGTATGAATCCCTCTCAAGTACAGAAGGACAAGACCCATCTAAACAAGGTATCATGAAGTTATCAAGAGAACTCTATAATACAATGGCGCTCAGGATGGATTTTTTGTGGTAAAATTAGGTCATGAAAGCAGTATGTACTGATGCATGCATTGCATTAAGTCCAATTTGCTGGGCTCTAGGGTTTATAGATGCACTCCGGTTCAATGTGATCCTTATTTTGAAGCATTTCGAACAAATTTTGTAGGGAGGTTGGCTTGAAACAGACAAAACTATAAATGAAGATAACTAGGCCTATTTTCAGAAGGAAGGGAACAACTCATAAGTAAATAGCATCTACTCTCTATGTTCCAGTTTAATATCTTGAACATCAAGTTGCATCACAAGAATTGAAATGGTCGGAAAAAAGACAGAGTGCTGAAGAACAGCTCAAAATCTTCAAATAAATAGCAGATGCACAGCTATTACAAAGAAAGATGTTAAACTTTTCTTCTTGATTTCTTATAGAAATGATCTATGCCACCGTAAAGCAAGAAGATGAGGAAGAGATATTTGAACCTATTACAACTCAAGGTGAAGGAGGAGGAGAAACTGAGCAATCAATTCCTGAAGGTATGATCAACAAGGCAAATCATATCCTTAAAGAGGAAGTCCATCCTGATATTAAAGGCATCGTTTAACAATGTTAAATCTGAGATGCATGGCCCTTCGTGTTATCAGTGTCTGTGATATGGTGTAATATTAAAGCCCTAAAAAAATAGCTTTTCAAAATGACCAAGAAGCGCCTCAAAAAAGTAAAAATCTTTGAGTGACCAGTTTTACCATACTTGTTTTCCCCAATAGACTTTAGTGTTATGAAAACCGTTAGGAAAACGCATGAGCTTAGTCCAGGATTAAGTAAATAGTTGGATATTAGGATTACTGTATATTTTCCTCCCCAGAATCCAGATAAAGAGTTGGACAATGGACATGAAAAGATACAACCACATATAACAGTATGCAGTGGAGAGAAGTCCCATCTGTGTTTACATTGCAGTAAGACATGTACTGATGAGAAATGTGGTGAAAATCCTGATAAATGTTCCCATTGTGACCTTACTACCCATTCAAGAATGCACAGTGGAGAAAAGCCTTATCGATGTGTCTATTGTGATAAAGGATTTTCTGAAAAGTCTAAGGTTACTATCCACCTTAAAACACATACAGGAGAGAAACCCCTTAGGTGTTGCCATTGTGATACAGGTTTTTCTCAAAGAAGTACCCTTAAGGGCCATTTAAGAACACACAGTGGTAAAAAGCCTTATCGATGTTTTCATTGTGATACACTCAAAGAAGTACCCTTAGGGGCCATTTAAGAACACACAGTGGTGAAAAGCCTTATAGATGTTCCCATTTTGATAAGGATTTTTCTCACCAAAGTGATCTTACCCGTCATGTAAGGACGCTTACAGGAGAAAAGCCTTATCAGTGTTCCCATTGTGATACAGGTTTTTCTCAAAGAAGTAACTTTAGAGGCTATTTAAGAACACACAGTGGTAAAAAGCCTGATAGATGTTCCCATTGTGATAAAGATTTTACTTGCCAAAGTAATCTTACTATCTATTTAAGAATGCACAGTGGAGAAAAGCCTTATCAATGTTCCCAGTGTGATAAAGGTTTTTCTCTAAAGAATAAGCTTACTATTCACCTTAGAACACATAGAGGAGAGAAACCCTTTTAAGTTTTCCCATTGTGATACAGGTTTCTCAAAGAAGTAGCCTTCTAAGCCATTTAAGAACACACAGTGGTAAAAAGCTTCATAAATATTCTCATTGCGATAAGGTTTTTACTTGCCAAAGTAATCTTACTATCTATTTAAGAATGCACAGTGGAGAAAAGCCTTAACAATGTTCCCAGTGTGATAAGGGTTTTTCTCAAAAAAAAAAATTTATTAGACATTCAAGAACACACAGTGGAGAAAAGCCTCATCTGTGTTCCTATTTGTGATAAAGAATATGCTTACTAGCCACCTTAAAACACAAAGTGGAGAAAAGCCTTATTGATGTTCCGATTGTGATACAAGTTTTTCTCGAAGAAGTACCCTTATGAGCCATTTAAAGGTAAAGACCAGTATTGGAAAAGCCCCAATTTCAAAAATGAAATGGAAGCTCTCATTACCAATCATGTGAAAGAATATGTTTTGACTAATACATGATGATAAAAAATTTGCCGGGAAACCGCCTACTAATTCATATATTTGGTAAATTTGTTTCTCTCATGGACTGTGAGAGATATAGGGTAGTCCCATATACATCGATTGTGTATAGTGCTTGTAACTTTACAAAGAATGGGCCAAATTTCTTATCATTTTGATGATTCCAGAACCTTGCAGATGCTAGATGCTAGATGATCAACCTTTTCTGATCGATTCCACAACGTTTCTTTCACAATGCAATCGCATGACCATAACTGGTCTTTACCTTTAAGAACGCACAGTGGTTAGAAGCCTCATAGATGTTCCCATTGTGATAAGGATTTTTCTCACCAAAGTAATCTTACCCATCATGTAAATCCCATATGTTGAATATTTTGCAATGTTTGTCAATTCCCAAATTTACAGACAAGGTTATTTATCACCAATCTTAGATTCTCAAATAACCCAGTACACATATGAAGTACCTCAAGATAAAATAAGATAAAATCTGAGGGAAGATAAAAAAGCAGTCTCACTCTCATATTACCACAACCAAACTGTATATTAAAAATAGCATGTACCCAATGTCTATCAATGGGACTTCATCTGCTAGTTTTACGAAATAAAAAGATAACAAATTCTTTCAATGTCTATAACAAAAACGCAAGCAAACGCAACAACCAACAAAAGATTTTAATCCACAAACGAGGGATTTTTTATCATCACAATGTCGTTGGTTTCAAAGAAAAGTCAACAGAAACAGGAGGGGGGAAAGCACTTTTAAAACTGTATTTTGTAAGCTCTTGAGGTCACTTTCCTTGCTTATATACGTGTAGTAGGCCTATGCTGCACACAAACAAAAAGTTGTAAAAAAATCGAAGAAATCGCTGATTTCAACAGTTTTTTTTTACAGATTGGCTACATGAAGATGACATTAATTGCACATTTACATCCGGGGAACCCTAATTTAGTTTTATCTGCGCATGGGCATGTCATGATTCATTCATGAAATGAAAAATGCAAACTGTGGGAAGCATTGATCAGTGTGAAGTCACTTTTGGTGATAGAGGGCGACAAACAAAATTGTGGTGGATCTCATAGGACCAAAGGCCCCTTATCGGAGCTTATCAAAACATACCTTAAACAAAGAGGAAAGTAAGACTTTAGAACAGGTGGTAGCTATCATTAGTTTTACTACTCTCGCCGTCAAAAGTCCATTTGTCGTCGGTCCATGATTAACTACTAACAAAAAGAGAAAATGGTAAATGACCAACACTCATAAATTAGATATTAATATAACCTTTTGAATAGATGTAAGATTTTGTGAATGAATCAAAAAGTGTATTTGCTTATAAAACTGAGCATTTAGTTGATTAACTTCATGAAGTAAATAGTTGGATAATAGGAATATTGTATATTTTCCTCCCCAGATAAAGAGTTGGACAGTGGACAGGACAAGATACACCCACATATAACAGCATGCAGTGGAGAGAAGTCCCAACTTTGTTTACATTGCAGTAAGGCATTTACAGATGAGAGCGCTCTTATACTACATCAGAAAACACACCAGGGCGAGTATGAGCATACTCACCACATTACAACACAAACAGGAGAGAAACCTTTCAAGTGTTCCCAGTGTGATAAGGGTTTTTCTCAAAGAAGAACACTTCTTAGCCATTTAAAAACACACAGTGGAGAAAAGCCTTTTAAATGTTCTCAGTGTGATAAGACATTTTCTCAAAAGAATAGTCTTACCTGCCACCTTAGAATACATACAGGAGAGAAACCCTTTAAATGTTCCCATTGTGAGAAGGGTTTTTCTCACCAAAGTGCCCTTAGAGGCCATTTAAGAACACACAGTGGAGAAAAGCCTTATACATGTTCCCATTGTGATAAGGCTTTTTCTCACCAAAATAATCTTACCGGTCATGTAAGGACACATACAGGAGACAAGCCTTATAGATGTCCGTATTGTGATAAAGAATTTTGCCGAAAGAATATGCTTACTAGCCACCTTAAAACACATACAGGAGAGAAACCCTTTAAATGTTCCCATTGTGATAAGGGATTTTCTCTCAAAAGTAATCTTACCTATCATGTAAGGATTCATACAGGAGACAAGCCTTATCGATGTCCCTATTGTGATATGGCATTTTCTCGTAGATATTCCCTGACCTGTCATTTAAGAACACACAGTGGTGAAAAGCCTTATAAATGTTCCCAGTGTGATAAGGCATTTTCTCATAGATATTCCCTGACCTGTCATTTAAGAACACACAGTGGTGAAAAGCCTTAAAAATGTTCCCAGTGTGATAGGACATTTTGTCGTAGATATTACCTGACCTGCTATTTAAGAACACACAGTGGTGAAAAGCCTTATAAATGTTCCCAGTGTGATGTGACATTTTCTCAAAAGAATGAGCTTATTAGCCACCTTAGAACACATACTGGAGAGAAACCCTTTAAATGTTCCCATTGTGATAAGGATTTTTCTCACCAAAGTAATCTTACCCGTCATGTAAGGACGCATACAGGAGACTAGCCTTATTAGTGTCCCTATTGTGATAAAGGATTTTGCTGAAAGACTGAGTTTACTATCCATCTAATGGAGCTCTCACACTCTGCCGTGTAGGCCTACAGTCCACCTGCCAGGCTATTAAAAAAACAGAACGTTGGGTTTTGAGCGAACTTGTCCCCGGCCGCAAAAAAAAAATTCATAAAATTAATCTTTTCACCGTTTCGTTGCCATCTTCTGACCGTTCTCACCGGGCGCATACCGGGTGTTGAACGTGCTTCTACCGTCTTCACCGCCCAGAGTGACTTTTGTTGAAAATTTTGGCCGTTTCCATACCGGGCCCATACCGGGTCTCGAACGTGTGCACCGGGTTTGTAGCAGCCACCTACCAGTCACTTAGCGTCCCCTCACCGCTCGGAGCATCCTGTGAGCGAGTCCCCGGACTGCTGACGTCATGACACGACTGCCATAAATACCCCGATTTGAACGGCAACGGTCAGTCCGCTCTCCATTTTTCATCACCGTTCTGAAACGGGTTATGAGCGTGTTGTGAACGTGTGCATACAGTGTGACCGTTTTCATAATGTATTCATACCGTCCTCATACCGTTCAACATCGTTCTCTTGCCGCTTACTTGCGGCCGGTGCCAGCCGGCCAAAGTTTTAAACATGCCCAAAACTTTCGCCGGGTCCCACCGGGTGTAAATAAGCGCCAACGCCCTATTAACGTGTTGCCCGCTTCGATAACGAACCACCGTGTGCCCTCGCCGTTCTCCACCGTCCGCAGACATTTTCGCGCACGGTGGCACACGGTAGGCCTACACGGCAGAGTGTGAGAGTCACTTTAGAACACATACAGTTCAGTTCAGTTCAGTTTCAGTTTATTTTCATATTTCACATGTTGTATAATACATCATTACATTTGGCACGTTACATTTTTGTATTCATTTATGGATGGATTTATACAAACAAAAAGAATAATACACTCGAAATTTAATTTGTCATGGGGACGAATTAGGTGGTCTGTCTTCAATTTTCATGATCATTGACAAGTCAAAAAGTAAAAAAAATTGAAGAAAAAAAATTGTTGGAGACGCCCGGACTCGACCCATGGACCTCGAGGTCGAAAGTCAAGTGCGTTACCGATATACCAAAAAATTTCCCATAGAGATTACACGTAAACGGAAAACGGAATTCTTAAATCCCACTTTGTAAGTGAAATATGAGCATGATCCCGGCATCTGATCAAAAAATATAGGGTACATTTGTGATAGCTTATTGTCTCAGCTACAACATACTCAAAGCTCATTGTAAACAAAGATAAAACGACAGAGATATTGCTCGCGAAAGACGAGAATGTAGAATCCAGTTTTGAGAAAAAGTCATGTCCCATAGAGAATACACGCAAAATGTGAAAAATTGACATGCCTCCTTTAATCGCAAAAATACGCCATGATACCATTGTCAAAATGAATTATTGTGGTTACTGCATTTGTAGAGAATACTCTAAGGTAGAACGTATCAAAATTTGAAAGAAAATTGATTAATATTTACAGAGATACAATCAATTTTCAAAAAATCTGCTGACGTCACAATATGCAAATTGATATTTTGAGTTCGGAGGCCATTATGATGACGTCATGAGTTAATTGAGGGTCAAATGAGACATGAAATCATATCTCCAACTCATGCTTTTTCTAACCATGATATAAAAGTTGCGGTCAATGGACTATCTGAAGAGCCATTTTGATTTTTAAAATGGCATGTTTTTGATCAAATTTGCTTTATATTGCCCATAGCAGCACGCGCGGATTTTGAACTTTGACGCGCGCTCACGGCCTTATGAAAGGTCAAGGGTGCCTGAAATTAATGTAAATTGTCATTTACGGTAAGAGGAATCTAAATCATGTAAAAAATTTGAATTGGACCTTTTCCGCGCGCTGTGAGCGCGCGCAAACGCGCGCGGGGACACGTACGGACGGAAAATTTTGAGATGCTTAAAATGACCTGATTCGTACTCTCGTTTAATAGTTAGGTGATTTTGAGCGTCATGACCTTTATGTGACCTTTGATGACATGACCTGTTGACCCTTGACCTAATGTATATGTGATATGAATATGAATGACCTTTGCTTATGCATCATGAAGATATGATGGATAACGTGATTTCACAAAATGGCGCCTGGATGACGTCACGATAACCTAATGACCTTGAAAATGTTCCTGTTACGTCTCATGACAATGACCTATAATTGTCCCAAAATTTAATGAAATTAACTAAACCAAACTTGAGTTATCCGGGGCACAAAAAATGGGAAGAAATAAAAATATAGAATAATAAATAAAGAAAATTCTGACGAAAACAATAGGTGATCTGTCGAAAACGACAGACCACCTAATAAGACAAGTTGTAAAAAGGAAGAAATATGATGGAGCCTAAAGAGAAGGCAATGCTTGTAGGTCATAGGCTCCGGAAGTGATAACAATGATATAGTCTTGTGTTCATTAAATAACGTAATTGAATTAAATTGAAACTTATTATGAAGAAAAAATAAACAAGTTCATATACTTAGCAATATTTGTATTACATTTTCACTACCCGTGCGCAAATGGCAATTCTCAAAGGAGCATACCAAAATGTTGGCATCATGTGACAGAGAGTGTCGCTGGCTGTGTGCCGGTAAAGTACGATGTTGTAGAAAATTTAAATGTAGCCGCACTAGCGAACAGACTGGTTGTCAATGATGCCAGCATTTTGGTATGATGGAACAAATATGAATAGAACATATTTTTTGATACACATTTATGTAAAGCTAAATATGTTTGCCCGATGACATGCCGCCATATCCACCTGCCGTAATGCACTGAAACTCAACAGCAGGAGCGCGAAGTGCATAACTTGTCGCTTCTAGCTAGGTCGGACAGACATTAACAACAAACAAAGCATGCACTATTATTTTGTACGAAGAGTGCACCAATTACAGCAGGTAACTCATTTACAGTTAATTGATATATAAACACTCCTACGCTGTACACATACACATCAACAATTCAGAGAACTTTGTTGTTAAAAAACAGTTGACTAGTATGGGAAAGGAATCCCGAATGATTTATGTTTCTTATTGCCCGCTTTTGAATAATGAGAAGTTTATCAAGTTGGGCTTTGGTCCCGTTTCCCCTAGGCGAGAATACCGTAGTTAAGGTAAGGTAAAATTAAGCTGTTATACAGAGATAACAAAATGTGGGTTGGGAGCTCGTGTTTTAGTTTATTTAAAATACCTGTGTTTCTAGAAGTCAGTTTGCACAAATAGTTAACGTGTATCTTCCATGAGAGAAACCCTTTAAATGTTCCCATTGTGATACAGGTTTTTTTCATCGAGGTCATCTTACCTATCATATTAGGACACATACTAGATAAAAACCTTTTAAACGTCGATTTTCTTATAAAAGGGATGTTACTAGCAGGGCTCAAATTAACTTTTTGTCCACGGGGGCTCCTTTAGTACTGATGGTGGCTCTTTTTTTTATACAAATTTCCATTTAATTGGTACCCATGATACTCCTCAATTCTATGCTATTTCATCATTATCATTTATTTAGGTCAGCATTTTCCCTCTTACAAATTTACAAGTTACATAGCTGTTACTGACTTCATCCCGTGATGACAGTCTTCCAGTTCTGCACATTATTTCCTCATTATTTGGAGCAACCTTTATATTCACATTCTTTCTTTACTATAAGTCTTTACCAAGGGGTGGATTTAGCTTTTTCCAAAGAAGGGGGGGTGGGGGGTTGACCCAATGACATTGGGAAGCATCGTGTACCCATAACGGCGAGGCAATTTTTGTTTGGTCGTTGCTCGTTTGAACCCCCGTAAGTGATGGTTTTCCTGGCATTTCCTACTAACATCTACTACCGGTAATACTGTGGCGTTTAATCTATGTACATCACATTTTTCACTTAGCAGCCCATTTAAGCTCCCCCCCCCCCCCCCCCCGTAGATCTTCTCCTGTTACCATATCCTTCCACAACATCTTTGGTCTTCCTCTTCTCAATATTGATTTACTGGTCGAGGTTCATTATTTGCTGATCTTTTGGAATTACCAGATTTCAGAGGATACACAACAAAAAACCTCTCCATGACAATGTTTCAGCCCTTGCGCGATCACCTCCAGCTCCAGGAGATATGGGGCGGCAGCGTGCACACCAACGGCGCAGTATAGCCACTGCTGACGGCAGCACTGCACTGCGAGTTTCGGTTGTTTGTATCGGTAATACTCATAGAGATGGGAGATATAGCGTCATCTTCCGGCGAATAAAAGTACATTTCTTTACTCTCTAGACACCGACAAATTCGAGCGAGAAATCTTGCACGCTAATCTAAGTTCCATTATATTGGTTTAAGGTTTTAAAATCGAAACTCAATATTGTGTTAAAGGTATAACAGAAAAGATAATCTTTATTTTATAATTCAATGGGGGCGATTTTTAATTTTGCAATCGCCCCCGTAAGCAACCTGACGGAGGCCATTATGTAGCTCACGGGGGCGAATCGCCCACCGCCCTCATGTATTTTGAGCCTTGGTTACTAGCCACCTTAGAACACATATAGGACAGAAATCTTTTAAGTGTTCCTAATGTTATAATTACTTTTGTCATAAAGTGCATGAGCCTATGCATCTAAGAATACACACAAACTCTATAACTGTTAGTGTTGGGGACACTGTGACGATAAATAATCAAGCAGGACACAAAGTTCTAAACCCAGTATGAGACCACGCTGACAAGATACTTCAGCACGTATCAGCACGGTTCAATAACGTTGGGCTCATCAAAAAGAATTAATTTATCATCACAACCTCACGGTCGTCCGACCGTTCCAAACAAGGAAAATCAGTGGCATGCGAAGAAACGCCCTCAATAGTCAAATACATGTCAATTCCCCAAAAAGCCTCGTCTATGACGTCAGCATTTCCCGACTTATCGTTACATGATTTTATCAAACACAGGAGAAAACTTCCTGTCAGTAACATACCGGCCCCTTAAATGTGAGCTAAAAGCAATCATTTATAACATCATATATCAAAAAGAAAATATTTTGACAATTTAAATGCTCTGTTACACATAACTGTCTTTACTTGTACCTGAAACACATTATCAATATGTTAATTTGTTTGCAGTAAATGTGTATATACTGGAAGACAACACAGATCTAAAGAAAATTCCATATTCTCAAATATTTTACTCCTAAGAATCCCATAGTTTAGCAATTTCTTGCAATGTCAGAAAACATCAATATTGATAAATTCTCATCTCCTTTTAAATAATCTCCCTCTTTAGAAAGTAAATCTCTGCACAAAATGCAATTGCATGATAAAATAGTGATTTCTATCTTGAAAACAACCTGTTGAATAATGTTAATACATGTATATAAAACAAACATCACAACAATATACATGCACATTGATACATAAATTTGATATTGATGTGTTGTCTGTACGAAAAAGAGTCCGATAAGGCTCCTGTTGCTAAGCAACCAGTCCACTAGTCTGCTATACAGGTGAATACTTGAAATGTCCTTTTTCAGAGTAATAAATGAGTCCACTCTATGCAGAATTATTAGTCCTTTCAAATAACAGTCCATGGTGTAAACTGTACTTTGATTTCTCTGTTCATTTGTCAAAATGTCTATTCATCTTGAAATGTCTCTCTATCGAAGTTCAGTTCTGTCAAATAGAGTGCTCTAAGAAACAAACACAGGGGTAAAACTTGTACCTATCTGGGGATAGAATATACCTATCTATGATTCACTGATTCCAAAAGACACAGCTTGTGAATTGGCCTAACAAGGGTCGATGATTTGGTTTGCACCCTAACTGACCTAACTAGCCCATCCTTGCCTGGGAAAATCTCTACAACGCGACCGACAGCCCAGTGGTTTCGTGGTGCTTCTTCCATGATGTGAACGATGTCACCCACGCTAACATCACGCTCACGCTCGTTCCACCTTTGTCGCGCTTGGAGTGTAGGAAGATACTCTTTCCTCCATCTCTGCCAGAAAATGTCACTAAGGTACTGAACCTGTCTCCATCGTCGCCTGCTATACACATTTCGTGCCTCGAAGAGGTCAGGCGGCCCAGTACCATTACCCCGCAGCAGGAGCAAATGATTCGGAGTGAGGGGTTCTGGATCCACCGCATCATCCGACACTACTGTCAGAGGGCGCCCGTTGATGATGGACTCCACCTTACACATCAGCGTTGATAAGTTCTCGTCAGACAGCACTTGCTGTCTCATCAAGGCACCGAGCACCTTCTTCGTCGTTCTTATCTGGCGTTCCCAACATCCACCCATGTGCGAGGCCGCTGGTGGGTTAAACCTCCATTCAATGCCTTTCTGGAGTAGATGGTCATGAATTCTCTGCTGGTTCCATCTACTTAACCCCTCTCGCAGCTCTCTCTCTGCTCCGACGAAATTCGTGCCGTTGTCAGATCTGATGAGCTCTGGTCTTCCACGGCGAGCCATGAATCGATGAAGAGCGTTCAGAAATGAATCAGTGTCCATAGAATGCAAGATCTCTATGTGCACGGCTCTCACACATAGGCAAGTGAAGATACAGCCATATCTCTTCACTTGGCTTCTGCCCTGTTTGACAAGATAAGGGCCAAAACAGTCCACTCCAACATTAGTAAATGGTGGCTTGTCAAACGCCACACGATCACTAGGTAAATCAGCCATCTTCTGCCCGAGAGTTGGAGACGACAGGCGTTTACACTTAAAACAGTCCCGTTTCACCTGTCGCACAGTAGACCTCCCTCTGATCAACCAGAATCGCTGCCTCAGCATCGATAGGACATGCTCTCTGCCTGAATGTCCCACCATGTCATGAACATGTCTCACTAACAGTGTTACCACGTGATGCTTGGGTGGTAAGATGATGGGATGCTTCATCTCGTCACTCAGCTCTGCATTCCTAAGGCGGCCTCCAACACACAGCAACCCAGTTCTGCTCATCATAGGGTCTAACTTATAGAGAGGGCTGGACTTCTTCAACTTACTAGCCCTCTGCTTTCCATTCAAGGCTGGCTTCTCCTCAATTGCCTGGTATTCAGCTGGGTATGCCAGGCGCTGAACATATTTCAGGATTGCCTGCTCAGCCTCTCTCATGTCATCCACTGTAAGAAGCACCTTACAGTCAAATACCTCCTTCCGCACCTTGCACAGAAGATATTCCCGAAACTGCAAGATTCTAGCTACTGCCTTCTTAAGCTTGTACCAATCTGAGAAGTAGCTCAACAGTTCATCAGTAGCCGCAATTGGTACATCAACATCAGTCTCAGCGGCATAAGCCTTCACAGTCTTTACTTCTGGATCATCGTCTAGTAGGATATCATCAGCTTCTGGATCTTGGCTCTGCTGCTCTTCAGTCAACAGGATGAATTTTGGCCCATGAAGCCATCTCTCACTAGCCACGAGATCCCTAGCACTCATGCCTCTACTGACGTCATCAGCCGGATTCTCTTTCGTGTTGACATGATGCCACTGCTTTACATCACTGGCAGAGTGAATCATAGACAGTCTATTGGCAATAAAGGTGTGAAACCTTTTGTCTTCATTCTTAATGTATGCCAATACAATCATGCTGTCAGTCCAGAACACAGAGTCCTTTAGTGGTAGATCCAGTTCTCTCCTCACTAAGACATCTGACTTCACCGCAACAGTAGCAGCCATCAATTCGAGACGAGGAATCGTAGTCTTCTTCACTGGAGCGAGGCGAGACTTGGCAAAGACAAGACTGCTACAGACTTGCCCTTTAGAGTTCCTTACCACCAGGTATGTCACCGCTCCATAGGCATCTTCGGATGCATCAGCAAAGTGATGTAACTGATGCTCTGTCTTGGCACCATATCCTGCAGGAACCACACATCTTGGCACCTTGAAGTTTTCTACTTCAGGAAGTTGCTTTACCCACTGCTGCCATAACTGCAGTCCAACATCTGGAATTGGGTCATCCCATCCTAACTTCTTTGTTGCTAACTTCTGCATCAACAGCTTAGCTCTCAAGATAAAGGGACTCAGGTAGCCAAGCGGGTCATAAATGCTTGACACAATGCTAAGCAAACCCCTTCTTGTCAGTGGTTTCTCCTTTATCAATGTCTTGTACTCTAGACGGTCCTCTTGCACATCCCATTTGATCCCCAGGGCTCTTTCAACTGGTAGTGCTTCCTTGCTAAGATCTAAGTCCTTAACTTGTTTACTTCTATCCTCCACTGGGATGGCTTCCACAACTTTGCGGTTGTTACTTGTCCACTTGATCAGGTTAAAGCCTCCCTTCTCTAGCAGGCTTTTCAATTCTTGTGCTAGTCGTATGGCATCTTCCTCATCCTTAGTGGAGATTAAGCAGTCGTCCACATAGAAATTCCTAGTCACTGCCTTTACTGCTTCAGGAGAGAATTCACCCTTGTTGTCTTCAGCTGTGCGTCGTAAGGCATAGCTACAGCAGCTGGGACTCCAAGTCCCACCGAATAAGTGCACACACATTCTGTAGACACATGGATCTTCCTTCAAGTCACCTGTTGGCCACCATAAGAATCTCAGTACATCTCGGTCTGGTGCTGGCACACGAACTTGATGAAACATCGCTTCAATGTCTGCCATCAAAGCCACTGGCGCAGTTCTAAACCTCAACAGCACTCCGATCAGCTTGTTAGTCAGATCTGGTCCCTGATTAACCACATCATTCAGTGACAAACCTTTCCATGCTGATGCACAATTGAAGACTATTCTCACTTTTCCCGGTTTCTGGGGATGGAATACCGGGTGATGTGGCAAATACCATTCGCATTCCTTCTTACTGTCAAGTTCATTGACCTCCTCTGCATATCCCTTCTTCAAAAGGTCTGCCATGCCATCTGTATACTTCTGAAGGAGACCATCACTCTGACTAAGCCTTCTTCCAAGACAGCCTCATTCCATCACAAAAACATTACGTCCTTGTTTAAGACGAAGGAGTTTCATCAGCGTTGATAAGTTCTCGTCAGACAGCACTTGCTGTCTCATCAAGGCACCGAGCACCTTCTTCGTCGTTCTTATCTGGCGTTATTCAGCCAACCATCGGTTATTCTGGAGATCTGGAGGTCTCTTCTTGAACGGGATAGGGAGCTGATAATGACCTTCCTCTATGCAGATGCCCTGCTCCCACTCTGCCAAGGCCTTGACATCATTCCTTGACATAGCTCTCTCTTCCTTGAAAGGATCAGGGGTCTCAAGCTTCCAGAACCTCTCTAACTGTCTCTCGAGGCACAGATCTCCTTCGATGAAGGTGTTCGTAGCATACACTGGAGTGTTCATTTCACATGCTCGGCTGAGTGGACCATGGAGTGACCACCCAAGGCACGTCCTTACTGCGTATGGTCCTTTCTCTCCATGTCTAACCTCTAGAGGCATCAGAGCTTCTGGGACGTCTTGACCGATGACCAGTCCCACCTCATCTTCAGTGGCCACAGGGATGTCAATCCCTCTTAGGTGGGTCAGTCCTTCGATGTCATCGACTGTGGCCATGTGTACACCCTTGACGTTGATATTTTCCTTTGTGTACACACATAACATCTTGATCTGCTTGCTGTAATCTCCGGAGTCCACAACCAAACTGACGGCTTCAGTGTGGACAGTACTTTCTTTACGATCAAGGGTCGTTAGTAGAAGCTTCCCTTTGACTCCCTTAGCACCGAGTGACCTTGCTAGAACTTGCTGAACAAAATGTACCTGTTGACCCTTGGTCCAGCAATGCATATGTCCACAGCATAACTTGGCAGCCTTCTGCCTTCACCCTCACAGGCACTATAGGGAGCACACTTTTCCTGCCGGCCCCTGTGGAACTACAGGAGGCTTCTTGCTCCACATTTCTATTTTGTGTGCCGCCATCAGGTTCTGTCATATGGAGAAGCTTATTGTGCTTCCTTGTGCAACCACCTACTGAGCAAGTCCTCTTGCTACTACATGCTCCTATCATATGACCTCGTCTCAGACAGTTAAAACACAGTCCCTTATTCCTTGCTAGCCGCATTCTATCCTTAGGAGGCAAGTCCTTAAACTGCTTACAATCCCACAGCCTATGGTTACCCTTGCACTGGAAACACTCTACATGTAGTTCAACAGGCTTTGCAGTGGAAGATGTAGAGAAGGAGCCCTTTGACTTCCCACTTCGAGAAGGCGTGCGTTGCTCACTCTGACCAGACATCAGCTCTCCATACACCGGGTCATTAACTTCCTGCGCAGCCTCCTGCACAAAGTACATCAGATCTTCAAATCTTGGGATTCTCTCCTGGCGCCGAATCGCTCCAACTCTGCTCAGCCACTTCCCTTTTAAATGGAAAGGCAGTCTCTCCGCCAGTGGGAGAAGCACCTTCTGAGGGGAGAGTTCCTGTTCGAATCCCATTGCTTGAAATGACATAAGGCAGACACTCATGTCATCTGCCAGCTCTCTTAGACCTTTCTTGTCACGAGGGCCAATCTGCTTCCCAGATGTTATCTTCTTCATCCAGGAGTCTGTGATGACAACTGGGTCTCCAAATCTTTCAATCAGAAGTCGCTTTGCTGTTGAATATCCTTGTGATGCGTTCATTAATAAGCAAGGACTCAAACGTCTCTTAGGTTCCCCTCGACAATAGTATAAGAGGCGAGTTAGCTTCGTCCTATCTCCGCACGAACTAGAGTCAATGTTGTCCTCGAAACTCCGCCAGAACTCCCAAAATTCTAGGGGATTTCCGTCATAAGGCGTCAACTCGGCCTTAGGCAGCTGCATCACCTCCCAAAGACGGCGTTGCTCCTGTTGTCCTTCCTTCAGTAGGGTGACTACATCGGAATCATCACTCATGGTCAGCGGTTGTCCATGGTCAGACCTATCTGCTGTGATAGGCTTACACTTCGTAGACTTAGTAGGAACAACAGTCTCTGTCACCACCTTGCCAGGAGTGTATGGTAAGGTTTCATCCTGTTCTTTCTCAGGAAAGCTTATTCCTAACTTCTTATTCTCAAACTCAAGGTATATCTGTTCTTCTGCTTCTGCAACCCTGAGCTTCGTCTGCACCGATAATCTCAACTTACGCTGCGTTAGTTGAAATTCCTCAAGTTCTAGCTGTTGGCGTTCTTCTATAGCAGCTGCTTCAGCTGCTAGGGCTGCCTTTCTGGCCATAGCTTTCAACATGGCTGACGAAGCAGAGCTAGTATGGCTGACACACTGACTCACCGAGTCTTCAGGATCCACCTCCAACACATTTCCCTGTTTCTTTTCCTGTTTTTCATCTTCCTGTTTGACCTCAGACTGCCCACCAGCAGCTTGAAGTTGACCTGCTGCATTCATCCTGATGAAGCGTTATTGAACTTGATGTTGGGGACACTGTGACGATAAATAATCAAGCAGGACACAAAGTTCTAAACCCAGTATGAGACCACGCTGACAAGATACTTCAGCACGTATCAGCACGGTTCAATAACGTTGGGCTCATCAAAAAGAATTAATTTATCATCACAACCTCACGGTCGTCCGACCGTTCCAAACAAGGAAAATCAGTGGCATGCGAAGAAACGCCCTCAATAGTCAAATACATGTCAATTCCCCAAAAAGCCTCGTCTATGACGTCAGCATTTCCCGACTTATCGTTACATGATTTTATCAAACACAGGAGAAAACTTCCTGTCAGTAACAGTTAGATTGTATTAAGAGATTTTCTTGTAACTGTAATCTTACTTTTAATCTAATCATACCTACTGGAAAAAGCCATTTAAATGTTTACTTTGTTTAAAAGGGGATTTTATTGTAAATACAGTGTATGGTCTTGCTTATCACCTAATAACAAACAGGAAAATGCCATATAAATGTCTCAAATTTAATAAGGTATTTTGTTGTATAAGTGATCTTACTAGTCACCTTAGAACAGACACATGGAGAAACCCTTAAGGTGTTCTCAGTCTCTCAGTGTGGTAAAGGTTTTTCTCAAAGGAGTACCCTTATTAGCCATTTAAAGGGATTAGGTAACTTTGCCTTAGATTCTGAACAAAATCCTTAATGTAGCTCATGCTGCAATCATAATTATTAACCTTTAGGTCAGTCAGGAATCCCATGACTTTTACAAGCCGATCACCTGTCTGATTATCAAGATATTTATGATTGAAATTCGAAATTTCAAAAACCGTTTTCACAACGGTTTTTATAGCACTACAGTCTATTGGGGAAAATGAGTATGGTAAAACCGGTCACTCAAAGCTTTTTACTTTTTTGAGGTACCTCATCATTTTGAAGCGCAGTTTTTTTAGGGCTTCAATATTACACCATATCACAGACAATGATAACACTTGGGGCCATGCATCTCAAATTTGTAACACTGGAAACATTGTTAAACAATGCCTTTAAGAACACACAGTGAAGAAAGGCCTTATATCCATGTTCCCATTGTGACAAAGGATTATCTTGCCAAAGCAATCTACCAAAGCATGTATGGACAGGGCAGGTCTGCCGCAGACTTGCTGCAGACTTACCGCATACTCTTTCAGTATGATGAAGAGTCACTTGCTGCAGACTTGCCGCATATTCTTTCAGTATGATGAAGAGTCTGCGGCAGGTCTGCCACAGACTTGCTGCAGACTTGCCGCATACTCTTTCAGTATGATGAAGAGTCACTTGCTGCAGACTTGGCCGCATACTCTTTCAGTATGATGAAGAGTCTGCGGCAGGTCTGCCACAGACTTGCTGCAGACTTGCCGCATACTCTTTCAGTATAACAAAGAGTCTGCTGCAGACCTGCCGCAGACTCTTCATCATGAATATTCATATCTCATATAGACCTGTTGCAGACCTGCCGCATACTCTTTCATATCCAGTACGTGGCAATTAAGTATGCAGTCTTGCAGGAAGGCTATGCTGGAGAGCATGCATTGCATCATTACATTCTAGCACCTTGAATTAGTAGAAATGGCTAAAACAGGTGGAATTGCTTCAACAATTCTACAAATATGGGTTTAGGTAGAGGAATAGGAATACAATAACTGCATACACATAGTCCAGAGTAGAGTCACAGATCCATGTGCTATATAGTTACAACAACAAAGTGAGTTAGTGGGGCTGAAGATAAGATCACATATGGCACAACAAAAATGTTTGAAACAGTCTGTTAATTCCTCAGTCTCCTCTTATGTAATAAATTCCTCTTATGGTACCAGTTGAACTTGAAGCAAATTGTTTGGTTTGACAGAAGCTAAAAAGACAATTAACAGTGCTAACACAGGAATTTACAAGATCATGGGCTCAGCCTGCAACCTCATGGTACTGCATGTCCTCCAAAATGGCCGCCTATAGCCTTGCTGCAGACTGTATAATTTCCCACTTTTCTGTGGCAGACCTGCCGCAGACTGTTCCTGTGGCATACTGGTATGCGGCAAGTCTGGAGCAAAGTTTCATCCTGCCGCAGATCTGCCGCAGACCGTTCCTGTGGCATACTAGTATGCGGCAAGTCTGGAGCAAAGTTTCATCCTGCCGCAGATTGTTCCAGTGGCATACTAGTATGCGGCAAGTCTGGATCAAAGTTTCATCCTGCCGCAGACTGTTCCTGTGGCATACTGGTATGCGGCAAGTCTGCAGCAAAATTTCTTTCTGCCGCATATTTCGGCATACTCTTTGCCGCAGACTAAAAGTCTGCCGCAGATCTGCGGCAGGTCTGCGGCATACTTTTCACTTTCCTATGGGATGTCTTCCTTGTGTGATTAGGGATTTTCTGAATAATAAAAAAGAAAAAAAAGTGAACTAATACCAGTATAATACTAATAATACTAATACTAATACCAGTAATATCAGATCAGATACCACCCTACGTCAACAACTTACACGCCCCAAGGATCCAATTCCTCCACATAGACGGGACGGCATTGTGTACAACATCCCTTGTAAAGGATGTGATAGATCCTACATCGGTGAAACTGCCCGTCCGATAAAAGAAAGAATCACTGAGCATAAGAGGGACGTCAGACTCCGTCGAACTGACAACTCAGCCGTAGCCGAACATGCTTGGGATAACCAGCATCAACCAGACTGGGACGGGGTTCAGTGCCTTTCCCAGGAACGGCATTGGTATACACGGAGGGTAAAAGAAGCTATCAATATCCGTCTCAATCCTAATAATTTCAACAGAGACAACGGGATCGATATCCCCGAATTTTGGATGCGGACGATACGCCGCCATGACACTCGCCGTCCTGCCAGCCAACAACGGTCGATTCCATTCAGCAGACGGCCCGAGCCCGCGGCCCGTTGATTGGTTGAGTACCGTATGATTGTATGACCGTATGGTTCATCAGCCGAACCAGCGACCTTGGTGATTGGTCGATCACCGTGTGCGTCGACCAATAGGCATTGGGCGTTATTGTTCCAATTATCGATCGAATTATAGACCGCTCCGCCGGTCCTCCCGTAAAGTATAAAAGACCCTTGCTTACAATAGTTTTTATCACCTGACGAAGCATCGCAGTAGCATACGAAACGTCGTGATCTTTTAGATTCCTTATTGACCACATTGCGAGACAAACGAATATCACTAGCGATATTATTTTCGATAATACCAGTATATTAGAAAGCACACTGAATAAATGACATACCACTGTTCTATTTTGATGGAGGGTTCTGGGTGATATGCTAGAGAAAATCCTGATAAATGTTTGTATAGCAATTTGGTTGCCATGGTTTCTGGAAGGTCTCTAGTGCTTTGGACACATACTAGGTGGTGGTCTTTGTTTTGAGATGCCTGGTCTTAAATACAACACTGATTACAAACCTTATTTTAATGATGTCCATCCTGTTATAAATATGAATGTAATGTCATTGTAGAAGTGAAGAGTAAAGGTCCCATAAATGATTCCTGTGGCACACTAGACCGCAGAGTCCTATCAATGACAGAAAATATTTTTATTGTAGATCTTATTACATTTACCTGTGCTACAATGTATGCTTCTCAATATTGCCCACCTTCCTACAGTGGCATTCATTCTTGTGAGTTATTGACATATGTATTTTTATCAGACATTAAGTATTAACATCTTTTTTTTCTTCTTTTATACCCAATTAAACAGATATTGATATAACATTTGTAATGGATGTAAGATTTTATGAATGGATCAAAAGTGTATTTGCTTATAAAACTGAGCGTTAAGTTGATTGAATTGGTCTTTTTTATAAATATTATCTTCATGATACTTTGTTCATAAAATAAATATATGGATAATAGGAATACTGTATATTTTCCTCCCCAGATAGAGAGTTGGACAATGGACAGGCCAAGATACACCCACATACATGCTTTGGAGAGAAGTCCCAATTTTGTATACATTGCAGTAAGGCATTTACTGATGAGAGCACTCTTATACTACATCAGAAAACACACGAGGGCGAGTATGAGCATACTCACCACCTTACAACAGAAACAGGAGAGAAACCTTTCAAGTGTTCCCAGTGTGATAAGGGTTTTTCTCAAAGAAGAACCCTTCTTAGCCATTTTAAAACACACAGTGGAGAAAAGCCTTTTAAATGTTATCGGTGTGATAAGACATTTTCTCAAAAGAATGAGCTTACTAGCCACCTTAGAACACATACAGGAGAGAAACCCTTAAAGTGTAATAAGGGTTTTACTAAAGAAAGCAACCTTATACATTTAAGAACACACAGTGGAGAAAAGCCTTATCAATGTTCCCATTGTGATAAGGGATTTTCTAAAAAAAGTCATCTTATCCGTCATGTAAGGACGCATACAGGAGACAAGCCTTATCATTGTCCCTCTTGTGATAAAGGATTTTCCCGCAAACATAATCTTACCTGTCATTTAAGGTTGCATACAGGAGACAAGCCTTATCAATGTTCTCATTGTGATAAGCGATTTTCTCACCTAAGTAATCTTACCTGTCATGTAAGGATACATACAGGAGACAAGCCTTATCGTTGTCCCTATTGTGATAAAGGATTTTGCAGAAAGAATATGCTTACTAGCCACCTTAGAACACATACAGGACAGAAACCCTTTAAATGTTCCCATTGTGATAAGGATTTTTCTCACCAAAGTAATCTTACCCGTCATGTAAGGACGCATACAGGAGACAAGCCGTATTAGTGTCCCTATTGTGGTAAAGGATTTTACAGAAAGACTGAGTTTACTGGCTACCTTAGAACAAATACAGAAGAGAAACCCTTTAAGTGTTCCCTTTGTGATAAGGGAGTTTCTCACAAAAGTACTCTTATTAGCCATTTATGTACACACAGTGGAGAAAAGCCTTTTGAATGTTATCTGTGTGATAATAGATTTTGTTGTAGATATTTCCTGACCTGTCATTTAACACACAGTGGTGAAAAGCCTTGCAAATGTAGGATGAGCTTATTAGCAACCTTAGAACACATACTGGAGAGCCTTTAAATGTTCCCATTGTGATAAGGATTTTTCTCACCAAAGTAATCTTGCCCGTCATGTAAGGACGCGTACAGGAGACAATCCTTATTAGCTAGTGTCCATATTGTGATAAAGGTTTTTCTCAAAGAAGTACCCTTATTAGACATTTAAGAAAACAGCGCTGAGAATTTCCTTATAGATGTTCCCATTGTAATAAGGATTTGTTTTCACCAAAGTGATCTTACCCGTCATATAAGGACACATACAGGAGAAAAGCCTTATCGACGTTGCTATTGTGATAAAGGATTTCCTCAGAAGACTAAGCTTAGGCCAAAAAAAAAAAATCATTTGGTTGTCCTCGACCGCCCGCTCGTCATTTTCGGGCCGCTCGTATTTTTTTTTTTTTAAGTTTAATATTTTTTTTTTCTTTTTAATTCAATTTATTTATATTTTTTTTATTCATTTTTTTTTTTTTTTTTTTTTTTTTTTTTTTGGGGGGGAGCAATCTTAAATGCCAAACTTACCATTTTATGCATTTGCAAGGATCAAAATGCGTCCCGTTGCCAGTTTGGTCTTTTCAGGACGCAATTAGGTATTTATTAAACTTGCCATTTTTATTTTTGTATGTCAAAATGCCGTTCATTCAAATCAGGTTCTGAGCATTCTTAAACTCATTTTAAAACCCATCTGTACTAGTTTACAGGAGGGATTAGACCACCCTGCAAGGTCACTGGACAGGTGGTTATCTCATCAAATCAGCTCTCAGTTAACATAAGATAAAGAGGATCATGGGGGACCAATGGTCACCGATTAGGCATTGTTTGCTACATAGAGGGCGCAAGTAGCTATAAGTAGTACAATGGAGATTTAAAAGGTGCTGTATTTCAAAGCCCAAAATACTTTCTGTGTTGGTCTTGATATTCATTGTACATTAAACTAGTCTTTTACCATATTAAAGTGTTTTATAGACTTTGTTTGTTTAAATGCTTGACAATCCCAATGATTTTTTTTTTTTTTTATGGAAAAAAAATTATTTAAAAAAAATTAAAAAAATGGGGGAAAAAAAGAAAAAAAAGAATCAAAAAAAGACACACAAAAAATGAATTAAAAAAAAAAAAAAAAAAAAAAAAAAATCCGCCCGCCCGCCCCTACTCCAGAAAAGCAATCGAGGACAACCAAACAATTTTTTTTTTTTGGCCTTACCTGCCACCTTAGAACACATACAGGAGAGAAACCCTTTAAGTGTTCCCATTGTGATACAGGTTTTTCTCAAAGAAGTAACCTTAGAGGCCATTTAAGAACACACAGCGGTAAAAAGCCTCATAAATGTTCCCAGTGTGATAAGACATTTTGTTGTAGATATTCCCTGACCTGGC
>CBDFIJ010000002.1:0-16713 GCA_965248055.1 Candidatus Multivoradales bacterium | reverse complement strand
GCAGCTGAATATGCTTCAATTGGATGAACGTGAGCGTGCCATAGCCATGCAAATAGTCGGGAGTATCGATGAAGACGGCTATCTGCGGAGGGAACCGGTGGCCATCATTGATGACTTGATGTTCTCGCAGAATGTTTTTGCCAATGAGGAGGAAATCGATCTTTTGATTGGTATGATTCAGAGATTGGATCCGCCGGGTATTGGCGCGCGGAATTTAAGGGAATGCTTGCTTATCCAGTTGGATTTGAGATTGTTGAAAGCCGACTACGAAGTAGGTGAAACGGACAGTCTACAACTTGGGCGGACCATTATAGGTGATTTCTTTGATGAATTTTCAAAGAAGCACTATCAAAAACTCCAAAAGCACCTTAACCTCATCGAAGAAGAGCTAAAAGCAGCTATTGACGAAATTTTGAAATGCAATCCCAAACCGGCATCTGGTTTCACGAATGCGAGAAACAGGGTCACCTATTACATCGTACCCGATTTCATCATTACAAACAAGGAGGGAGACCTGGAATTGGATCTCAATAGTAGAAATGCGCCCGATCTTAGAATAAACGACCACTATAAAGACTTGTTGAGAAATTTCAAAGAGTCTCAGAAGGGGAAAAAGACGTCGAAAAAAGAAAAAGAGGCCGTTCTCTTTATAAAGCAAAAAATAGACTCGGCCAAATGGTTTATCGATGCCATCAAGCAGCGTCAACAGACCATGTACAAGACGATGTACTCCATTATGCAATTTCAGCAAGCTTACTTTCTTTCAGGTGATGACCGCAAGCTCAGGCCGATGATTCTAAAAGATATTGCGGAAATAACGGGACTGGATATTTCCACTGTATCACGCGTAGCCAATTCAAAATTTGTCCAGACAGAGTTCGGTACCAAGCGACTCAAAGACTTCTTCTCTGAATCGTTGCAGACAAAAGATGGATTAGAGGTTTCGACCTTGGAAGTGAAGAATATCCTGACAGAAGTGATCAGTGAAGAAAACAAACGCAAGCCACTTTCGGATGAAAAGCTGAAAAACATTCTTATAGATAAAGGCTACAATATTGCACGACGAACGGTTGCAAAATATCGTGAACAGCTGAGTGTGCCTGTAGCCCGGTTACGGAAGCAGCTCTAGGCTTATTTTGACCCGGATTATCGGTATATTTGTTGCCTTTTGGAGGGCATATGCAACGTATCATTGGCGAATATACCGGGCATGAAAAAGGGCCGCTACTCATTTGCCTGGCAGGAATTCATGGAAATGAACCTGCCGGGGTGAATGCACTTCAGCTCATTTTCAAGATGATCGAAGTCGAGCCGATCACCAATCCGAATTTTCACTATCGCGGACGCATCGTTGGATTAAGGGGCAACGTAAAAGCACTAAAGCAAGAAAGGCGATTTATTAAAAAGGACCTGAATCGTCAATGGACAAAGGCCCGTGTTGAGCATGTCAAGAAGACGTCGTCCTATTTGTTGGATGCTGAAGATCGCGAGATGAAGGAAATCATCAAAATCGTCGATACGGAAATCGAACAATACCAACCCGAAACGGTTATTCTTCTAGATTTGCATACCACCACTGCAACGGGCGGTATCTTTACCATTCCAACCAACGATCCTGAAAGTCTGGAAATCGCACTCGAACTCCATGCCCCTGTAGTCAAAGGAATGCTGGACGGGATTTCTGGTACGATACTCCACTATTTCAACAATGAAAATTTCGGTACGCCGATTACGGCGGTCTGTTTCGAATCTGGCCAGCACAACGAAGAGCTATCCACCAATCGGGCGATTGCCGCCATTATAAATTGTATGCGTACCATAGATGCTGTTCTGGAGCAAGATGTGGAAAATCGACATGATGCATTGCTCATCGAGCATTCGATGCGTTTGCCCAGGTTGGCTAAATTGGTTTATTGTCATCGGCTAAACGATGGAGATGGCTTTACTATGTTGCCAGACTATAAGAACTTTCAAATGGTGCATCAGGGAGAAGTACTTGCCAAAGATAGAGAGGGAGAAATCAGGGCACCTTACAGCGGCTTGATTCTCATGCCCCATTATCAAAAACAGGGTGAAGACGGGTTTTTCATAATCAAAATGGTAGAAGGGTATTGAAGCCTGACTAATCTTCCAAAATTTCCAGAATTTTCAATTCAACACGTTGGTTTTTCTTATGCACGGCGCTACCTTTCCCAAAGGCAACCGGATGCGACTTTCCGTACCCTTTGTGATTAATCTGATTTTCAGAAACGCCAGCTGCAATAAAATAATTCGCCACTGTTTTGGCTCGATTCCTGGACAATTTAAAACATTCGCCAGTCGAACACATCGTGTTGGTGTGTCCACTTACTTCAATGATCAGATTTGAATTTTTTTCCAAGAAAAGCACAGCTCTGTTCAATTCGACTTGTGATTCTTCCTTTAAAGTGGCTTCTCTTACATCAAAAAAGATATTATTCAATGGAATAACCTGGCCTACTTTGATTGGAACGAGAAAAATATCCCGATTCACCTCCTGGTATTCCTTCAAAGGTGCAGAAGCATCTGCAAGTCCGTATTCTTCCGCAAGTTGTGCCTTGATTTTTTCTTCCAGGTCCTTGCGAATTGAAGCTTCCAACTCCTTTTTGATCACATATTCCATGTCGCGCTTCAGTTCTCTCTTCACCGGACCGCTCAATTCACGCCTGAGTTGTTCTGCGAGCGCATCCTTCATCGAATCTCTAAGTTCGTTATTGATTCTGGCTTGTTCTTCAGCAATGATTCGCTCTCGTATATCATCCTGCATTTCTGTACGCAAGTCCTGTTCAACGTCATCTTTCAAATCCTTCTTCAACTCGTCCTGCACATTCGAGGTCAATCCTGTCCTCAACTCATCTTCAACAGTGTTGTACAAACTGTCTCTTAGCTTTTTCCGAATGTCACCTTCCAACTCCGATGTCAATTGATTCTTAACATCGGATGCCAGTTCGCCCTCAAGTTCGTTTAATACCTGGTCTTTGTATTCTTCTCTAAGCTGCTGGCGGACCTCTCGTTCGATTGCTTCAAAGTCGATTTCAGGTGCTTCAATAGGCGCCGGAGGTTCAGCAGTTATAGGCACATGATTTTCCACCTCTTCATTCACAGAATCCAGTACTGTTGGTGTTTCTTCTACTATTGACGCCGGTTGTACATCCACAACTTCCGACTCTGGCTCGACCTCCGATGCCTCAGGGCTTTCTTCACGATATGTCTCGCCTGGATTATTCAAGGCAAAAAACTTCCGCTTCATCGCAGCGACCTCATCTTCTTCTGTTTCTTCTACTTTTTCTTCACGTTTGGCAGGACGATCTGGTGGGATATAAGCGGGTCTCAAATTATCCCTGTTTTCCGGTCTGGACGTTCTTCGATTTCTGGGTTCTTTGCTGGTGTTGAAAACGGCGTATTTTTGTCGAAGTGCATCCAGTTCAGGGTCATTGGCCGCTTCCTTTTTGATTTCTACCTCTTCTTCCTTTAAGACGTTAATTTCCTTTTGGAGGCTGTTTAATTGGTTTAGCAACGCTTCGACCTCTGGATCTTTTTCAATGTTCAACTCCTTTAACGTCTCTTCATTTTGTAGCATCTCAGGATCGATATCCACTTCTTCCTTGCTTTCATCCACCACTTCAGCAACGGCGTAATATCCTTCAATGTCAATCGTGGGTTGATGATTTTCACCCGGTCTGACGATCGAAGTGTAGGT
The DNA here is from genome assembly GCA_965248055.1 of Candidatus Multivoradales bacterium. Classification (GTDB taxonomy): domain Bacteria; phylum Acidobacteriota; class Thermoanaerobaculia; order Multivoradales; family JAHEKO01; genus CBDCXF01. The sequence continues at coordinate 12,995 of CBDFIJ010000002.1, read as the reverse complement.
GCTTTCAGAATCGTCAAAAGCGAGTGCATCATCTTCCAGTGGTTTTAATGTAACATCCACGCGTTCCCTCGTGTCACTGTGCAAAATCCTGCCAGTAATCAATTTTACCGGCCCAGGTCTGGATTCTTCAGGAAGTCTGATTCGAAACAGATCGGATCCGCCATAAGTATGAAATTCTGAAGCGAAATAGGCATAATCTCCAGAGGCCGGTACGGTGTAGTTGTAGTCGTTTGCAGGCGTGTTAATGTGTTCCCCCATGTTTTTGGGAGGAGACCATTTGGTCCAGCTGTCATCAAGCCTTTTGCTCATAAACATGTCCAGGCCACCATAGCCGTAATGCCCATTACTGGAAAAATAAATCGTCGTGTTGTCGGCTGCAAGAAAGACGGTGTTCTCCTCTCCAACGGTGTTGATAATCGGCCCCAGACTTTTTGGCCTGGTCCAAACATCATTTCCCTTTTGAAAACTGACATAAAAATCGCGATAACCAAAACCTTCGTCACGATGAACACTCATCAGCAACACATCCCCATCAACACTGAGGTGATAGGACACAAACTTTGAACGATTCACATGGTCTGTGATCTGAAAAACCCTTGGCTTGGCCCATTGACCATTTCTCTTTTTTGAATACGACAGTCCTTCACTTTCGGTTTTATAATCATTGGCGAGATACAAAACATCACCCGTTATATTTGAAGCCACCACGAAATTGTGTTCTTTGGTGTTCAATGTTCCTCCGGCATTTATTGCCGTGCTCCAGGTGCCGTCTTTCATCAAGTGAGATACCCATATATCGTCCTTGTCATCGGTGCCGACATTTCTTGGGTCCATTTTTCTTGCGAAAAACAAGGTTTTTCCATTTGGTGAAATAATTGGTAACCGTTCATCATACGAACTGTTTACCGCAGGTCCAAGGTTTTGTGGTTCAGCGATGTCTTTTCCATACTGAACTGAGTTAACCTTGGTTTTTATATCCTCTTTTTGCGAAGAAATAGCAATGGCGTCTATATCATTGAAGCCCGAAACCGCCTGAGTATTCAAAATCAATTTGAGTTTTTTAACCTTGTACAAGGTTAGCGGGAATTTATGTCGAAACATGCGCACAGGATAAAAAAGCGCTTTCGGCGTTTTGTTTGCATAAAGGGTATGCGCCTTATTTTTGGTATCGTAGATTATGATTTCCGATATGGACCCGGCATTCATGCTTTCTCGCAATAGCGATTTGTTGTATGCGCATTGGAACTTTGAAGCCAACCATGATATATGCACCGTCAGGGGCTCCCGGTTTAGATGGTCGCCAGGCCCATTCATCATTGCCGTTAGACCCCAGGGCATTGGGGACTCCTAAGATCTGTCCAGGGGCATGAAAGCCTTCATAAATTTTTTCCTTTGAATATCCAGAAGATTGGAAAACTTTTGACGCCCATTGCACTTTTTGGGCGCACAAGGTGCCCAGCAATGAAAAAAGAAGAATTGTGTGGATTATGCGCAATACTTCAAAAGAGCTGACAACAATATAATGGAAAACGGGCTTGAATTATTATGTGGGCCTGGTAAATAATCAGTCGGGTGATTGATCCGAGAGACGCTTTAGCAAACTGTCTCTTTTTCGTGCGGATACCTCAATGGTTTCTCCATTAAGCGTTTCAACATAGCTGCGCTTGCCTTTGATGAACTTTCTGATGAATCTCAGATTGATCAGATGTGATTTATGCACTCTGAAAAAATATTTTGGCTCAAGCAGTTGCTCGTAATGTTTTAGGGTTTTTGTAATGAGCAATGAACTGCCGTCCGTCAGAAAAACATTGGTGTAATTACCCTGAGCCTCGCATCGGATTATTTCATCGAACTTTACGAAGTTAAAACCCTCTGTGGTGGTAAGTGCAATTTTATCCTGATTGGTGCTTAAATCAGCTTGTACCAAGCGTTCCTTTTCCTCGGAGATTTTGCGCTTTGCTTTTCGAACGGCTTGCACCAAAGAATCAATTTCAATTGGCTTAAGCAGATAGTCAATAGCTGCGGTCTTAAGCGCCTTTAAGGCATACTTTTCATAAGCTGTGGTGAAAATGAATTCAAACGGGGGATTGTCTTTATATTTTTCAAGTAACTCAAAACCGTTTTCGAGTGGCATTTCAATGTCGAGAAAAACAAGGTCCGGTTGATGCGTATCCACCATTTCAGTGGCTGAAGAGACTGATGAAGCCGTCCCGATGATGTTCAGGTCTTCGCAGTAGTCTTTGCAAAGTGTGGACAAGATGCGTTGTCCCCGGTTTTCATCGTCTACTATTAAACCTTTCAGCATGTAGATTGGTTCTCAAATTTGGGTCATTGCCAAATGCAAAACAACAGTCGGCATTCGAAGGCTAAGATAGCTATTGAGCCTGATAATTGACTTTGATTCGGATGCTGATTTCGAATCTCAACTATTTAATATATAGAGGCCTGAAAACGAGTTGCTTTACGGTGCTATGAGTATATGCCTTATTTGAACGACGAAGCAATACCCACCTTAGGGGCTGCTTCCAATATTTCAGTAGCGGCTTTAGACTCGAATTTTCTAAAGTTCTTGACAAATGCCAATGCGAGTTTATCAACGACATTTTTATACTCGGATTCGTCTTGCCAGGTGTTCATCGGATTCAGCATATTATCTGGAACTCCTGGGCACATAGTTGGCATCAACAACCCGAAGATTTCGTGTTCCACGTATTCAATTTTATCCAGCTGGCCTTTGAGTGCAGCTGAGATCATGGCCCGTGTAAACTTCAGTTTTATACGGCTACCTACTCCGTATGAACCACCAGTCCATCCGGTATTGACCATCCATACATTGACTTCATGTTTTTTCATTTTATCGCCCAGCATTTCAGCGTATTGGGTAGGGTGCAAGGGCAAAAAAGGTGCGCCAAAACAAGCCGAAAAAGTGGTTTGCGGCTCGGTAATTCCTTCTTCTGTACCGGCCACTTTGGCGGTATAACCTGAAATGAAGTGGTACATGGCCTGACCGGGCGTCAATTTAGATATGGGAGGCAGGACACCAAATGCGTCGCAGGTCAAAAAGAAAATATTTGATGGATGCCCCCCTGCTGAGGGTTTGCGCGCGTTTGGAATATGGAATATGGGATAAGACACCCGGGTATTTTGAGTGATGCTGTCATTATTATAGTCCGGTTCATTGGTCCCGGCTTTGAAAATGATATTTTCTAGAACTGCACCTGGCTTAATGGCCTTATAGATTTCTGGTTCTTTTTCTGCGGACAAATCAATACACTTGGCATAACACCCTCCTTCAAAGTTAAAAACGCCCTGATCTGACCAACCGTGTTCATCATCACCTATTAATTCCCGCTCAGGGTCCGTGGATAGCGTTGTTTTACCAGTGCCCGATAGACCAAAGAAGACAGCGGTATCACTGTTTTGGCCATAATTGGCCGAGCAGTGCATTGTCAATACATTGTGCTTATGTGGCAACAGGAAGTTTAAAACCGAAAAAATGCCTTTTTTTATTTCGCCCGTGTAGCCTGTTCCGCCAATGATGATACACTTCTTTGAAAAATTGATAATCGCAAAATTTTCATTTCGCGTTCCATCCTCCTCCGGATCAGCCAGAAAACCCGGTGCACACAAAATGGTCCAATCCGGTTTGAACTCAGTATTATCTGGTCGCAGAAACATATTGTACCCAAAAAGATTACTCCAGGGAAATTCGGTAATCAAGCGTATATCTAAACGGTAATCTGGATTTGCACAGGCAAAAGCCTCCCTGACGTAAATTTCTTTGTTGTCCAGGTATGCACATACCTTGTCGTAGAGCGCATCGAATTTTTTAACGGAAACGGGAATATTAACTATTCCCCAATCCACTGTACTTTGAGTCAATCTGTCCAATACGATGTATCGGTCTTTAGGCGACCGACCGGTAAATTTTCCCGTTCGTATGACAAGCGCACCCTTATCCGACAACACGCCTTGTTTTTGCTCAAGCGTGGCATTCGCCAACTGTTCGGCAGACAGGTTGTAATGGATTTTGGAGGGGTTATTGATTCCTAATTGGGAAAGCTCTGCAGCTGTATTTTGAACCATAAGACGTTGAATTAAACAAAAAAGCCGACAAGAGTAAACTCATCAGCGCGTCATCCATATTGTCAGGACAAAGGTAGGCAAGTTTTGTGCACAAATTCCAGCTTTAAGCGCATAAATTAGGCAACAAGCCTTTTCCCGGCAAATAACGTTTTGAGAATCTTAGACTTATATACTGTGTGACGTGGTCAAGTCATTCGAACGTTTTGGATAGTCCCAGGATAAAGTTCCTGCCTGGCGCATTCACCCCAGATGAGAAGGTTCTGTAATTTGTATCCAGCACGTTTTCAACGTTGAAAGTGAGTTTTAATGATTTAAGAACCGCCCAACTCGAATAAAAATTGACCGTTGACCAGCCTAAAGATCCTGTTGGTGTGGCCTTGTCTTCATTGTCCGAACTTCCTATGGCATATTCTTCAATCCCTTTACGTCCGTTAAAGAGTATATTGGTCTGAAGCCGAATTCTATCCGTTTGGTATCCTGCCGAAACCATCCCGTGTAAAGGAGGAATGTGCGCCAATGGAATTTTCTCGCTTCCATCAACCTGTCTGCCTCTGGTGTAGTTTAGTCCTGCTTCAAATTGCCACCGATCCTTATATAGCGCCTTTCCTTGCAAGGACAAGCCCCAGATATAGGCTTCTTCGGCGTTGATATTTGCCTGAACACGTCGGGGGCGATCATCCAGCACAAGCAAAGTGTCACCATCAAGTGTCCGAAAGTTTGCCCGGACTATCGCATCGAATAGTCGAGTATAATAGATAAGGGATGTGGCTTGAAATCGAATAGATGGGCCTACCCACCTTTTGGTGGCACCGGATTCAAAATTCCAGGTGTACTCAGGTTTCAGTGTTGTATTGGGAATATTTACAAAGTCATTTTTGATCCTGATTTTTGCAAAATCATCTATATTCGGAGCATGAAATGCGGATGATATAACAAGGTATGGCATCCAGTCATTGCTTGTTTTATACCCCAATTCCAAACTTCCAATCAAAGCATCATTTGTGGCCCTGAGTCCGTCCAATAAGTTATCCGGCCAGACAATATTGCCTAAGTTTTCAAATCTGCTAAATAGGGAATACAGCGAATATCTAAGTCCAAGTGCGTATCTGAAGCCCTTGTTTTTGTGCTGATTATCCAGTTTTGCATATGCTGAAAAAGCGGTAGTGTTGTTTGCACCACCAGGATATCTGGTATCCACTTGTTTGTCCAAAGCCGAGGTTTCAATGTGTTGATTGTAGGCATTTGAAGAGACCGTGTTGAAATGATAATCGAGTCCGTAGGACACGTTGGCATGCAACGGTGCAAACTGCTGCTGTATATCGAGGCTGACACCATAGATGTCTACGTCTTCAACTTGCGAATTCCTCCATGGATTTTGAAACAACCTGCTATGCCTGCTTTCCTTAACCTTCTGGAAAGAGACATTCAAGTGTGCGCGATCCCACCAGGCAGATTGATGGGATTGAATGTGGAGGGCAGATAGCAGTCTTCTTTGAGGCCCGTAATACCATTCTGCGTACTCCAAATCGGCATTGGATTCGATCGAATCTGTCAAACGATCGTATCTCGGGACATCGCTACTCGTCGAGTACTGGAAGTTTAATCCCAATTCCCAGTTCTTGTGCAAATCGAAACGCCATTTATGCAGTAAATCAAATTGGCCGTATGCCGTGCCGATCTGTTTATTGGGCTTCGAATTTGAAATAACGGAATCGCGTTGATCAAATCGTTCTACGTAATAACGACGATGGCCAAATTCTGGAAACAAGCCGACCTCGCGCTGACCAGATTTGAGATCGCCGAAATCCGAATAACCGATGGAAGTGAACGTGGCCCATTTGCTTTGACCATAGGCATATTGCAAAGAAGTGTTGTGTCCGGTATTGGCACTTTGAAAAGTATATGACGTCTTGCCGGAATGTTTGTTGAATTCCGGTTGTCTGGTGCGAAAATGTACCACCCCACCCAGGGCATCCGAACCGTAAATCAGTGCACCAGGACCAAAAATGACTTCTAGCTGCTCCAGACTGGACCCATCTACAGTAATGGCATTTTGCAAATGCCCGTTCCTATAAATGGCATTATTTAACCGTACGCCATCCACTACCAACAATACTTTGTTGGCCTCAAAGCCCCTAAGTACGGGACTACCCCCACCCATTTGGGATTTTTGGACAAATACCTGACCCGATTGCTCGAGTAAATCAGCCGTATTCTGGCTTTGAAGTAATTCGACCTTTGACTGATCAATAACAGCCAATTGACCAGCGTAATTTCTAGCAGCGACATTTGTCCTGCCGATTACCACAACTTCATCCAATAGAGTAGCTTTTGGGCTGAGTCTGATTGTATACCCTGGTGTTATTTCATCTCGAAGTAATGACCGGGAGTTGTAACCGATTGCAGTACAAAACAGACTATCCCATTTCATCGTTTCAGAGATGATAATGGAGCCTTTATCATTGGCATAGAACACCGTTTTCCCCGGGAAAAGCAAGACCTGAGCTCCAATTACCGGGTTATTTGTTTCATTGTCGATCAGCTGGAATTGAATGGGCTGCTGGGCACGCATAACGGACGTGCTCACAAGCAATAAAAAACCAAGTGCATAACACATTCCAAGCTTCATGATGTGAGTTTGATCGAGACGCGGTCATGAAGATCGCGGCAAAACGATGGCAAAAGTACTGCCTTTTCCAATCTCGGAATTTTTGACGAAAATCCGACCTCCGTGGTACTCTACGATGATGCGTTTGGCAAGTGACAGACCCAAACCCCACCCCCTTTTTTTGGTAGAATAGCCGGGTCTAAAGACGGTTTTTAGTTTGTTGGATGGGATACCTGTTCCAGTATCGGATACCAGCATTTCAATTTGATTGTCCAGACCGCTCATGGAGATGGTGATTTGGCCTTCATTCGACATAGCGTCCAAAGCATTTCTCAATAGATTTTCAAGAACCCACTGAAAAAGTTGAGGATTGACCATTGCATACAGCGCGTGATGATGTTCGTCAGGGTAGATAAATTCAACTTTTCTGGAAGCACGTCGCTTCATATAAATACATGAGGCTTGAATTTCGCTGACGAGGTTTGTCTTTTTCAACTCAGGTGCCGATCCAATTTTAGAAAAACGATCAGCAATTAAATTCAATCTACCGACATCCTTATTTAATTCTACAAGTACTTCCTGGGTGGCTTCATTGCCATCGTACATTTGTTTTAAGTATTCAATCCAGGCAATAATTGCGGAAATAGGGGTGCCCAGTTGGTGTGCAGTTTCTTTGGCCATGCCCACCCAAACCCGATTTTGCTCGGCCCGGCGTGACGAACTAAATCCCACATATCCAATGGCAATATAAGCCATGAATAGTAGGACCTGAAGCAAAGGAAAATATGAAAGTAATGTGGTTAGTCGCGACTGTTTATAATATATTTTATCATGGTATCCGCCCGAACCGTCAATAGGAGTGCCGCCAGCCGCAATCAATTTACTCAGTTCTTTGCGCAGAAAAACTTGAGAAGTGTCCTTTTCTACATCAAAGTTATGCCCTGTCAGCGTCCGTCCGGTTTCGTCCACCATGACTATAGGTATGTTTCTCACAAGTTTTACCACTTCGGTCTGAAGGGTGAGATCCTCATTGAGATTTTGCTGATCAAACTGAACATTGATCTGCTCCAGGGCTCGAACAAAAAGTGTAACCTTATTCCGTTCGTCCTCTTGTAGTTGCTTGACTATATAACTGGTGTATAAAAGAGAAATGGCCATAATCACCAAGCCCGCCAAGGCCAAATACAACTTCCATCTTGATTTTTTTGAGAAAATATCCATGCGTTAAATTCAGGGTTCAGTTGAATCTGTCAAATAGGCGTTGGCGCGCAAAATGGCATTTTCACGAACGTTGACCCAAAATAAATTATAATCCGCAATATGGTAGTTCTTGGTTCGAATTAAAAAGCTTCCGGGAAAACGTGGTTTATTTACCCAGAGCAAACCATTGTGTGTCTCAGCTTCGACCAATGCGGGGTGAATTTTATTGAAATTCTTTAGAATGGCCCCCTTGTTGGATAAGTGGTCTGCTTTGGGAATGGTTTGGTCGAAGGTGAGCGGATTGACCGCCGCAATGTTATTGTCATCCATATGAAACTTTGGGCGATGACTTTTCTTGAACGTCCTCCACGAACAAAAACATCGAATATCATCGGGTTTTTGACATACCCTGATTTCCTTAAAGACATCGGTTGCAATGGGCATCCCAACCAGATATGCCGCAACGAGTTGGTCGTTTAGTGCTTTTTGGTCAAAAAAATCCTGAAGCAACCTTACACCGTGCTGACTTCCCTGACTATGGGCGGCAATGATGATCGGACGGCCATTATTTTCGTGTTCCAAATAATGCTTAAACGCGCGCTTGATGTCGGAGTACGCCAAATCCAGAGCGGCCTGGGCCTTCCATCTCTTTTTTGTGAAATAGGTAGAAAGATGGGCTTGCCTGTAGCGCGGAGCGAATACCCGGCCAGCACCATTAAAGATACTGGCCTGATAAAGGATCGTGGTCCGATCTGTTTTATCATTGATCTTTTTGGAATAAATGTCAGCATTCCAGGCGCCTTGCTTTTTCTTGCTTACGTAGGTGGTCGGGTGTAAAAAAAAACACATCCACCTCCAATGGAAATTCCCGATTGGTATAGTAGCCAGAAGGCAGCGTATCCGAGAGGTCCTTTTTTTGGGGGTGCGCTGCCCAGAGGGTTAGATCCGTGTAATTGAGCGTGTCATTGGTAACATAGCTCCTGAAGTCATGCTCAATATCTGCGCTTGTACCAGTGAACCAAAAAGCGATGAGTGAGATCCAAATCATGTGTATGCAAACGTAAAACAATTGTTAGCTAGTGCGTGATGAGCGGTGTAGGCCTCATCCAATTCGATACAAATATCACAACTCCGCTTAAAAGATGCTTAATTTTACGACGTAATGACGAGGATAGACATTAGAAAAGCCGGGTCAGAAGCCATACTTTCTTTCGTTAAGGAAAGAAAACAACCGGTATTTCGTGCAAAGCAGATCGACGAATGGCTTTGGAAGAAAGCAGCTCGTGATTTTGATGACATGACCAATTTGCCAAAGGCATTTAGGGAGGATTTGAAATCCCATTTTGATATTTTGCCGATCACATTGGATTTATCTGAATTCAGCAATGACGGCACCATAAAAAGCCGATTCAAGTTGCACGATGGACACTTGATAGAGTCCGTTCTCATCCCTGTTCCGGATGACAAAAGATTTACGGTGTGTGTTTCCTCACAAGTGGGTTGCAGTCTTTCTTGCTCGTTTTGTGCTACGGGTAGGATGAAGCGAGAGCGAAATCTCGACCCGGCTGAGATTTATGATCAGGTGATTATGGTCAATGCGCAATGCGATGAGCATTTTGGGCGAGGGTTGACGAATGTGGTTTACATGGGAATGGGTGAACCGCTCTTAGCGTATAAAAATGTATTTAAGAGCATTGAATTGATCACCTCTCCGGAGGGTTTGGGCTGGTCGCCCAGAAGGATAACGGTAAGTACCGCAGGTATAGAAAAAATGATTCGAAAGTTGGCGGATGATGAAGTGAAGTTCAATTTGGCTTTATCTCTCCACGCTGCTGATGATAAGAAACGCGATGAAATTATGCCCATAAATGAACAAAACAATCTGGAGGCACTAATGACAGCATTGCGCTATTTTTACAAAAAGACAAGAAATAAAATCAGCTTTGAATACATAGCCTTTCAACACTTCAATGACCAAATAGAGGATGCAGATAAGCTTGCAGCCTTATGTGCGCATTTTCCCGTTACGGTCAATATCATAGAATACAACCCGATCGATAACTTTGATATGATCAAATCAGATGTGGATCAAATCGACCGGTTTGCTCAGCGCCTGCGCTCCAAAGACATTATGGTAACCTTACGAAGAAGTCGGGGCAAAGATATCAATGCGGCCTGCGGCCAGCTAATCGTCAAAGAAAAGGCATAAGAAATCTCACTCAACAGTATTTTTCACTCAAAGAATAACCGCCTTCCCTACAGGAATTCCGATTTACACTCATTTTCTCTTTTTTTAGGAATTAAATAAGCGATGTTGGTTGTGAAAACTACATTCTTAAACGCTAAAAAAGTAGATTATGAGAAAGGTATTCGATCTGTTAATTATTAGTTCATTCATATTTGCCTTTTGTGGAATGAGCGATTTGGTTGCACAGGTAGGTCCAGGTGATTTAAAGATTTATGGAGGAAATTCTATAGACATTTGCTCAGCTCCATATCAAGTGTCTCTTCACATTAATGGAGAGCACGGTTGCGGTGGGACAATATTAAGCAATGAATGGGTGTTGACAGCCGCACATTGTGTTGAATTTTGGGAGGCTGGTGAACTCAACGTACTCGCTGGTTCATCCATGAATGACGATGTAAGCGCTGGTCAATATGTGGGTGTGGACGAAGTAATCATCCATGAGGGTTATTTGGGATTTCAGGATTTTGACTCCGGTCACGACCTCGCACTTTTGCATTTGGATCCTCCATTGGAATTCAACGATTGTGTGGATGCCATCGCTTTGGTTGGTTTGTGTAGCGGAACCACAAGTACACTGATTCAGCCCGGTTCAGAGGTCTTTATATCCGGATGGGGGACCAATGACAATGATGAAGTGCCGGATATTCAATTACTCGGTGTTTCAACCGACGTTATAAGTGCAGATGATGCTCGTAATCTTATTCTGAATGAAGGATTCCTTTTTTCATACGACTTGACCAACAATTTATCCTTGTTTTTCCAGGGCGCTGGCTCCGGAAGCGGCGATAGTGGTGGCCCGGCCGTGGTATTTCTGGAAGATGGCACACCCATTTTAGTAGGTACGACCAGTTGGGGATGTGGGGTGGATTGTCCATCCATATACGTAGATAATTACCAGCACCAAAACTGGATAATTGAAGGTGCAGAACTAGAATGTGGAGAATTGGAATGCGAGGGCAACTGCGATGTTTTAGAGGAAATGAGCTATACCATAGAATGCACTGAGGACGGTGCCATATTTACGGCTTGGTATACCGATGAAATAGTGGCTGCGGACTGTATAGGAATCAAGTGGAAATTAAATGGAGACATTCATTTTGGGAACCCGGTAACAGTTGGCTATGAACAACCTGATGTAACCGGTTTTTCTGGAACACTCTATTTGTCAACATCGGATGAAAATGGCAATCGGTGTGGCAGACGCATTGAAATCGAAGAATTTTGCGAGGAGTTGGAGGAGTGTGGCGACTGTGATTTATCGATTATTGTGGAATGCCTCGACGATAATCAGGCTGTAATAGCCATTGTCGATTGCAATGGTAATCCAGTGCCTTTTAGCGACCCGCCTAATTCTCCTGGAGCACAAGGATATTGGCTAAATATCAATAATTCAGCATGGGCCTATAATACCAAATGAACTTATAATTGACGCATATATGATCATGTATTTGTCCAATTACATCGTTGCAAATACTCGCCAGAGCTACGGCTATGCCTGCGTTTTGCGCCTTGTCCTTGAACAAATATTCTGACAATTTTATGCGCCATTATAAAATTCAATTGGTATAATTCACAGATAGTGGCGTTGGTCGATGGGTATTTGCCATTTTTTTATGAGATACTTTATACGGAAAGCATTGATATTATATGTGGCGTCGATGGCTTTAGTAGTGCGAATTGTGCACCCGGAGTAATCAATCCAATTGTAACAGAAGCAATTCATCCGAATGATCTTGTGATGTATCCATCCGCTACGAGCGGCACTATTTACCTAAAAGGAAAGAATATAACCGACCGGACCGTGGTTTTAGTTTACAATTCCATGGGAATACAAATTCTCCAGGAAACAGGTTCGGAAGGCGCAAGAATGGAGCTTAACATTGGTGACAATCCGTCCGGTATATACTTTGTTCATGTTCTAGATGAGTTCGGAAATGTATTTATTAAACAAGTTATTCTGCAACCATAAGTTGGTATAAAGGAAAAAGCCGGGTACGCCCGGCTTTTTTATGTCTTCGACAAATTTGAATGTTATGACTATTTTACTCTGGCTCAAAACCAAGGATCAAGCTAAACTTGGCATAATCCCAAAAGCGCGCATTGGTTTGTTGTAGTTGTTTTTGGTCGAATCCAAATCCGTAATCAAATCCCAGCAAACCAAACATGGGCAAGAATACACGAAGCCCTATACCGGCCGATCGATGTAGATCAAATGGACTGAAATCACGCCATCTTCGCCATGCGTTGCCACCTTGAAGAAAAGCCAATGCGTAAATGGTTGAACTTGGATTCAGGGAGAGTGGATATCTCAATTCTATGGTAAACTTGTCAAAAATAGGTGTTGCCACCGTTCTGCCTGTAACGGGATCCACATTGTTCGGTAGTTGCTCGGGGTCATATCCTCGAAGGGATATGATGTCAAAACCGGTCAAAAAGTTATTCTGATTGCTTAAACCGTCTCCACCCAATTGAAAGCGTTCGAAGGGAGGTACACCCAGATCATCATTATACGCCCCGATCATACCGATCTTGATATTGGCACGCAAGACCAACTTGCCGACAATGGTCGTATACCAATCGGCATCAAAACGCCATTTGTGGTACTCCAGCCACTTGAATTTGTCCTCTACGTCAATGTCATTGTAATCCTTATCTGAAAAGAGAGAATATGGAGGAGTGAGTTGAAGTGAAAGTGAAAAACTTGAGCCGTTTCTTGGGAACAATGGATCGCTAACAGTGGTTCTGGTGAGGCTTTGCTTAATAGAAAGATTATTGAATTTGCCGTTTCGCACTACATTTCCATCATCGTCGATAAAACCAGTGTATTCTTTTAGACCAATATTTTGAATGTTG
>CBDFIJ010000001.1:0-14769 GCA_965248055.1 Candidatus Multivoradales bacterium | reverse complement strand
TCTTTTTGATGTTTTTGGTGATATTATAGCCTCTAAGACCAGACAAGACAACCCTATTTTGGGGGGTAATTTTTAAAATACTGTGATTTCATTAGCCACACATAGCTTCCATTGCCTTTCTTTAATCAAACCTGGCGCATTCATACCGTGATCTGCCTTTCTTTAATCAAACCTGGCGCATTCATACCGTGATCTGCAGAATATAAACTGATTGCTAAATTGTGGTGCATAATTTCAGAATTTGCATTTACATAAATATGGGGTGATGTGTTCTTTATTAAAAGATTTGCTTGTAGAATGTTTACCTGTTCATGTACATGTATGCAGCACCCTTGCCAGTGGTTAACCAAAGTTACCAAACTGTTTGATTGAATAAATATTAAAATCATATATTGACAGCATAAGTTTCAAGGATGTATGGTACAGCATGATATCCAATATACAGCTGGTGCAAATTGATTCCATGGTTGTGAACAGATTGAAAGATATTTATTCTAATGACTACTGTAGCGTCAGTGATTTGATTTGAAAGAGAATTCCAATGTGCAATGTCATTGGTTATGTAGTGAATCACTCAAATCTAGTTTATTTGCATTTGTGTAGATGTGGTTGCAGCTAGGAGTGGTATTGCACTGTAAATATTATGGAACTTCATACATTTTAATATCTACAGAAGCTGGGTATTTCTCTGATCATATCAAATGTAACATACCCAACAAGCAACATGTACAGTGCTGAGTATCAAACAATTAAAATTGCAACAACCCACAAAAGGAGAACAAATTTAACACATCAAATGCTATATAGCCTATGTCTATCTATTACAGGGTCAGATTTATTTACTTGTGAGGACAAGGTAGAGAAAATATAAAATTCATTTTCAATTTTAAGATATGTCTGAAATATGTTGAAGGATACAAAAATGTGAGCCTTCAAAATTTGGAACACACGGACGGACGGACGGGCGTCACAGACAAATATTAGCCAAGATAATTTGATCAAACTATGACTGTTTACGTCATAACACATGTCTGCATTCCATAGGCATTTGTCATTGTGACCACAATTGGCTGAATGTTAGAAATTACACGGATCTGTGTACAATGGTACTAAACAATACAAATCAAATACTAAACAATTTATGCTCAGGATTAGAGATTCAAGTCAAAAGAGAATTTTAAGATTTTCTTCAAAATATATCATACTGAGAGGCGTATGATTTATGATAGGTTAATACCAGTGAATGAGATTTTTTATCTTTTCTCTGATAAATACCAAAATTTGTTACAATATAAATGCTGTTAATAATAATCATCATCATTGATTCTCATTTCAAATATTTTCAAATCAAAAGTCAAGAGTTTTGTATTATATTCTATTCATGGTGCTAATTTGTGGCTTTACAGGCCATGTTTTTCTACACGTATTAAACTTGTAGTCATGTACACATGAACACCAATGTGAACAATCAACATATATAAAGGGCAATACAAGCTTAATTTGGAATTGCTTGGAGAAAAAGCAGAAAAATCAGAGAAAAGGATGGGTAAAAGTTTGTGAAAACTGATTTAAATGTGAGAATATATTCTCAGATATGTCATGTCATTCATCAACCTTATTAGACTGTGATGTCATGTTTGAAAGTAAACTCTAACAATTTTGTTTTGCTTTGTTGGTAACGCTGCTACATACATTAAGCCGACCAATTATGCTGCATTGCTATTTTCGACTGACAGATAGTATTCTGTAGTGTCATCCTCTCGATGAACCGGCTGTGGCCTGGAATTGAGGTTTATTTAAACTGCTATCAACCTATTGGGAAGGAAATGAACGAATATCAAAAGTGACAGGTTTTGATATGATTGTCACACTCTTCAGGTCATGAGAAAGTAATATAGGATGTATTTCTTTCACATCTGCTTTCAAGCATAGAAAAAGGACCCCCAACTTTAATGTAGGGTAAATGTGTAATCTGTTATTAGATCGTTTTTTTCTGGGATAAACAAATATTATTTAGGTATAGGTGCTTGGTAGTTGGATGACTACTGCCTAAATAGTTCCAAAAATAGCATTTATAAGAAGTTTGTTTCAGATCATCCTAGCTGATTGTAGATCTATGAAACTGAATTGTAGACCATGTAGCCTACTGTTTGAGAACTTTGAGTCTGGTGAACCATATGGCAAGTTGTAAGAAGGTATGAGAGAATGGAATATTTCAGTTTGACAGACCTTTGGTCTTCTGAGCTATCTTTCTCGGAGACCTTTGGTCAAAGAGGGTGTAGCCTTTTGTATTTACATGTATGCAAAGTATGAGACTTATCAATTATATGTGGATGCCTGCGCCCATTCCATGTGCAGGGTGTATTATAAACTTAAAACTCATTTGATAGCATTGCCCCATTTGATGTTCCCTATGAAGAATAGATTTTCAGATGTCCTTTGCAAAGAGACTTCAGACTTTAGATGGACTGTATGTCAACATATAACATAATTATGGAAATCTAACAAAAATCCCTGATATTGCAATCAAACATATGCTCCGTTTCTGAGTAGGCCGGTAATCCCTCCAGATCGATCTCATGCAATCTCTGGAAATTCCAGTAATAATTCATTTATCAACACCATTTTAAAAGAAGAACAAAATAATGTTTAACTACTGAATTACTTCCGTACATATGTTTACACATTTTTATCTCAAATCTATAAATATATGCTTATCAGACAATAGAAGGGCTTACATATGTTCATTGTACGAGGGTGGGGAGGGAGGGTCAATATGAGCAACGCTTCACATTAGCGCCAGATCGAAATGTGATCCATGAGTCACTGTAAGTCTGCTGCAAGCTAAGCCAGGCTTATCAGTGGCCATGTTAAATGTAGAATAGTAGCCCTGACACTGCACATTAATGATTCTTCTGGGACATTTGGGTTGACTACAGATAAGGAAGCAATGACTTTGTGCATTCATATTTGTGTACTGTATCAAGCACTGTAAATTCTTATAAAGAACAAGCTGCATCATTCCTGAATAAGAGTTTGTGGTATTTGAAATTTTGAATTGATACTTGAAAACTGTCATTTTCTAAAATTGTCCTGCTTTCAAAGGAGTATTGCAGCTATGTGTATTAGCAACTTCATGGCATAGAAAATTATTCTGAAGTATTGCTAGAGAAATTTGTGCTACATGTATCTTAAACAAATGAATCACATTATCACTTTGCTTTAAAAGTGACATTTTACAGATTCCTTCTTCAAAATATATAATAATTACTGATATAAATAAGCAGTACATGTATGAATGCATCTAGGATATAGAACTTTGGGAAGAATTCACAATCCCTAAGTACAAAATCAAGTCAAGTTTGAAACATTTGCCAAGTTGCTGGCCTTCATGTATTCCGGCGGCGCGGTAGCAAACATGAACTTTGCAGCTTTGGGACTTTGATTTAACCTCATATTTTCATCCATTTTTGGCTAGAAGGAAAATGTATGGAAAGCATCCAAGCATGCATTAGTGAGGACTAAATGTGAAGTTGATGAAAGCAATATCCCTAATGAATGTACATGTACATGTATGTGCACAGTTCCATTTATTCACATGTAACATGGTCAGCTGCTTTTTTGCAACCATTTACCATGCCTATCTGAAGAAGCCTTCATAGATGACTATCAATTGACCTTCATAACCTACACTCATATGTGAACCCTCTAATACTATTATTCTTCAAAGACGCTCATCTTTTCTCCATTTCTGTTTATTTTTTCCTGTAGGTCTGACCACTGCACAGATGCTGAGGAAAGATTTCAAGTCTACATCGAGTACATCATGCAAAGTAGGATTCAGCTCAGTCACGTTACCACTTCAAGTGAGTCACTGCCATACATACATGTAGAGTCATGAGGGAGATGGAAGTCGCCTTTTAGATATTTATAAATCAAGAGTATTTCCAGGGTGAATGTATTAAACCTGTTTTAAATCTGCCTTTACGTGTTCAATTATGCCGTGAATATTAAATTTGGAGAATTTGAATGTAAAATTAAAAAGGAGATGAATGAAGAAGGGTCTGTGACTCTGTTTAGAAAAAATAATGAAGAAATAAAAATTGCCACATATTCATGAACTTCATTGACCAGCATGACTAGCATATACATGTACATGTACAAACATTTTAAGGAAATCATATCATGCTACTTACAAAATGAGATCATAGCCAATAAAGCAAGCAATATGATCTCTTAAATTTGTACTATCTGACCGGAATATTGAAATGACTACATGTTTGCGAGTACAATGTGTGCAAGTACAAGCAAAGGCAAAAAACTACTTTTGTATTCTGTACAAGAACTGTACCGGTACTCTATATTTAATGACTGCTCAAGTTACAAAAAATTTGTGTGCTTGGAATAATGTGTACTAATGTAAAATTTGGAAAGTAGAAGGTTTGTTAAAATACATTTTAATGTCCTGCATTGTAAAGAATATATTTAAGGTGCTGTCTGTACATTGATTCATTACATATCACAGTGATACAATGAGACTGATGAGAGTTAATTGCGTTTTGACAGGTGTTGTATAAACATGCGAGCAAGGAAACTCAAATATGCCTGGGTATATTGATTTCCTTCTATTGTATTGACACACTTTCTAAGGCTGTGGGAACCTTAAGGCTCATGTGACTTGTATATGTACAGTGTACATGTACGTGTCTTTCCTAGGGCCATTGGTATGATAGGTTTAAATTTGGAAGATATGTACTGTATGTACGCTGAAATTGAAACAAAGATGATCAGTTTAGAATTTCATTTCTCCTGAAAATCTCTGCACTGACGTCTATGTATGATGTTGATTCTAAAAATTACTTTCTAAGTTTTGGCGTCATTTGGAAAAATAATTTGTACATACATTTACATGCCTTTTCATATTTTATGGTATAAGGCAAACAATACATATAGCTACCATAGTTTTCATGCAGGATTGTGATTCTAAAATCAGTTAGTAACATGAAAAGTGCAGCTCTGGTGTAAATGTTGGCTTGATATGAATGCCATCAGATTTGTTTACAATATGAATCTGACATCTCTTTCAGCTTTTGGCATGAAATATATCTCATTTGTTCCTTTTTCAATATTCCTGGGGATAAAGGAACTTAGCAAGTCTGTCTACATCAGCCCGAGTTGGCCAAATAGCCTGCTATTTTGTGATCCGGGAAAAATAAGCCAGAAGTTACAAATTGCGTCTTAATCAGCTCGAAAATCATCCAATGACGATGGAAACACCATCAACTTCAACAACGACAACATCGAAACTCGAGTTCGAGATTTTAGCTTGAGAAATTTGCTCAGTGTTCTCGCATAGTGCGAGTCTTCGAGCTGGTGAAGACGAAGGTCAAATAGCGGGCTATTTTGCAAACTAGCCACAGATATCTTAGGAAGATTACCAAAGCAAAAAGCCCGTTATTTTGTGATCTGGCTAATTTCCTGGATCAGAAATAGCGGGCTATTTGGCCAACTTGAGCTGATGAAGGCAGGCCTATCAAATGACAATATACACCAACCAATTGTATATATGTGATTTAGCAAATTTAATTTCCTCATACATTTTACAACCATGTAGATCATAGAAATTGGGACTGTTGTTTTGTGCCTGTATTATGAAATGGATTATTAGATTTACAGTCCTATCTGTTTTATGTCTTCTATTTGTTTGCAGGACGTCTTGGACAGGCAGGACTTGGAAACCAGTCTGAAGAACTTTTGTGAGCATAGATTTCTGGATGTGAACATTATCATGACAATTGACCTTGAAGGCACCAGACAACTAGCAATCTACTCGGAGGATCAAAGCCTTAGGGAGACGATGGAAGAAAGACTGCAAGGGTCTGTGTTAGATCTTGAGAGAATAGACTCCAATGTTTCAAATTTAAGTGCCTTTGATCAACAGAACAGGAAAGCATCAAGAAAAGTTGTATTACCCCTCGTAGGAGAAATTCTAAGAACGCTTGGTGAAGGTGATCATGATGAAGATGACGAGCATGGGGAAAATGGACTTGAAGAGAACGTGGAGGAACTGTCGAGCAATGTGAATAATGCAAATGATATGGCTGAAGAAGAACCACAGAATGGCAAGGTAATGCCTGATGAATGGGGAAGAAGTAACCCAGAAAGTCTGCATGAGATTGATAGTGGGAATGATAAGATAGAAATCAAGTGATCAGGTTTCTGACTTGGTGGGAATAGATTTAGGAGCTGGATCAAGTTCAGCTAATCCTTTTGTGGGATCAGATAGTACTGATTTACTGGGAGGGAATCCATTTAATGTAATGACAGGAAGTGTAGATGAGGGTGGGGATGATTCTTTAGACCCATTATTCCAGTCGATGAACAAAGTACATGACCCTGCACAGAGCATTGATGTTAACAACGATCCATTTGGCTTATCTCTAGATCCATTTTCAGCTGAAAGTACTCCTAGACCAGACTCAAACTTAAATTCTTCCAATACACAGAGCATTGATGATAACAACGATCCATTTGGCTTATCTCTAGATCCATTTTCAGCCGAAAGTACTCCTAGACCAGATTCAAACTTAAATTCTTCCAATACACAGAGCATTGATGATAACAACGATCCATTTGGCTTATCTCTAGATCCATTTTCAGCTGGAAGTAGTCCTGGACCAGACTCGAACCTAAATTCTTCCAATCCTTTTCAGATGAATTCTGATCCCTTTTCAAATAATGACAATCTATTGATTCCAACATCAGATCCAAATCCTACCACAGGCAACCCTTTTATGGATGATCCAGAACCTTCTCCAAGCCTTCTGGATCTAGATCCTATCACTCCAGACAACCCTGAGCCAGCAGACTCTACTGTTAGCCCATCTGCCCAATCCACAGGGGTCCTGCTGGGTTCATTCCTGGACCCCATTTCAATTTCAAGTGACCTTCCTTCTTTTGTAGACAATCCGGATCCAACCAGAGGAGATTCTTCCTCCTCACAATTTGAATCCCAGGCAAGTGTAGATGATCTAATGTCTGATTCCCTAAATGACCAATATGATCTGTCCATGACAAAATCTGACCCCTCCATTAGCTTTAGTGATTCTTTAGCACAAGTACCTGATGGAGCATCAAGTGCAGATGAAAATTCAATTTCAATTTCAGATCCTTGTCTGACCATTACTGAATCCAAAGACATCCATGAGGAACAACCTGAGGTTGTAGGCATTAAATCACCAGTTGATGATTCTGACCCATTCTCTCTGTCTCAAACGATTGCACAAAAATCAAGTGATCAATTTCATACAGATGACCCTTTTGGTATGTACCCATTCGATGTCCAAGCACCATCTGCCAATGATGATCAAATTGAAGTTGAAGGTGAAGCTATGAAAACTTCTGGCGGTTTTGATGATGACTTTGGTATGGTTAGTATGAATGAATCATCAGCTGTTGATCCTTCTGGTAATATTGGCAGTACTCCTGCAGAAGACCACTACGTGGGTGAGTCAAGTGCACTAGAAAGTGCTCAGAGACAAACTTTACCTGGAGAGGTAGAAGTTAATGATGAGAATGTCTTACCTGGTGAAAAGTCTGTCACTGAAGATGCATTAGATATTGAACTTCAGTCCAATTCTTCAGACCATATCTCTGTGGAAGGTCTTACCGTCGAAGGTAAGCTTGATTCTGAAGATGTTAATGGTATGTCATTGTCTGCCTATGATGATGAAATGGAAGTTGAAGGTGAAGCTATGGAAACTTCTGAAGGTTTTGATGATGACTTTGGTATGGTTAGTATGAGTGAATTATCAGCTGTTGATCCTTCTGGTAATATTGGCAGTACTCCTGCAGAAGACCACTACGTGGGTGAGTCAAGTGCACTAGAAAGTGCTCAGAGGCAAACTTCACCTGGAGAGGTAGAATTTAATGACGAGAGTGTCTTACCTGGTGAAGAGCCTGTCACTGAAGATGCAGTTGATATTGAACTTCAGTCCGATTCTGCAGACCATATCTCTGTGGAAGATCTTACTGTCGAAGGTGAGGTTGATTCTGAAGATGTTCATGGTACGTCATTGTCTGTTGGAGAGTCCATTTTACAAGAATTCAATGCAGGCAGTGATGCAAATGTAGAGAATTTAGACCCAAACAAAGTGGATCCATTTGGTGGTGGTTCCCATGATAACTCACCAGATAATCAAAGTGATCTAGATCCATTTGGTATGCCGGAGTTCATTGGACAGACTAGTGTGGTGAATGAAGAACAGCTCCATGATCCCTTCAGTGCTTTAAATGATTCCCAGGATCCTGCACTGAATAAAACTGAGGATCAGACTGATGTTGATCCATTCGGGATGAGCCCTTTTGAAGAAGTTCAGAATCCACCACCATTTGATGTTCTTTCGCATCACGATGATGATCTTGTACCCGTATCAGAGAAGGATGAAATCCATTTGGGTGAACAAGTAGATACTGAATCTGTCCCTGCTGAATTGCATGGTGTCTCTGGGGAGGAGGAAGAGGATGGTGTATCCATCCCAAAGACCCCAAGAAATTCTCTCAGTGAATCAAGTGTGGCTGAAGAAGAAGATGATAGGAGATTCAGCCAAGAACTGAATGAGAGAGAGTTGTCAGCAAGATTTTCCCATCTGGAGGATAGACAGTCTGATGCTGAGGTAAACTATGAGGATGATTTTGAAGAAGATGATGTTTTCCCTACTGAAGATCAAGAACCTGAACAAATGGATGTAATCAGTGGTAATGAAGAAGATTTCCCAGATGATCAAAGTGTTGCAAATCAGTTAGGTGAAGATAGTGGCGTTGAAGAAAGAGAGATTGTAACAGAAGAATTGGTCAAAGGTCATGAAGTATCAAATGTGTTTGCTTCTCCTCCTGAAATCGATGATATAACAAGTGGGGATGGAGTAGTGACAGGTGATGAAGAAGTGCCTGTTGTAGAGGAATCTGAGGAGGCACACCTTCCTCATGACGACACAGATGATTTGAGATCAGAAGGCAGTGATGAAACAAGGGGACAGGATGTTGATATTCAATTGTTTAACAGACAAGATAATAACTACATTGTTGATACTCTCAAGAGCAATATGGTTGATAATGCAGTTGACATTAATACAATCAATTCTGGTGATAGGGTATATTCTGATGATGAGGATGATTTTCCTGAATACAATTCTCCCAGACCTGTTTACAGGCCTGAGGTTATGGAACCAAACCCTGACCCTCTTGTCTACATCCAAGCAAAAGAAACAGAAGGTCTGTTTGAGAAGATGAAAGGTGAGCCAAATCATGTTGATGAGATGATCTTTGAAGCAGAGCATGGTGAACCAGTATCTAGTTTCGAAATAGATACTCCACCTTTCCACAGTGACCAGAAAGCAGATGAGTCTATGAACATCGTGGACACAGCAGTCACTTCATATCATGAGGTTGATGGTGATGACATTGTCATTGAAGAAATGTGTTCCCCTGTAGTGAATGCTGATCTGGAGGCTTCACCTGTTCAGAGTGATAATACAAGTAGCCTACATCCTGGAAAAGATGAGGCTGACCTGGATGATAGCAAAGAAGATGTTAATCATGTGGCTGATATGCTTGCCAAGAGTATGGTGGAAAATGCAATAGACGTCCACACATACCGATCCAAAGATGAAGTGGTGGATGAGAGAGAAGACATTGGTATGTACAATCGTACAACATCTGATTACAGGCAGGATATCATGGAACCAAATCCTGATCCATCTGTCTATATCCAGGCCCAAGAAACTGAACACATGTTTGTCAGTGGTAGAGGGAATGAAGGTAACCACATTGCTGAAATGCTTGCTGATGATATGTGTAATGAAGCAAGACGAACAGCCCCTTCAGATGGTTCCATTTTAGATTCCTCAGATGGTATGAGTAACAAGATGAATGAAATACCAGACCTTGGGACAAGTGATCTTCTAGATGTATCCTTAAATCCCCAGAATGAAAGTGATGGGATTAATCTTGCCAAAAACGAAGAAGAAAGGAATAACGTTACTGATATGATCACTGATGAAATGGTTGAAGAAGTAAATGCAGATATTCTTGCCTACAATGCTGATGTTGGTTCAAGTGTTCTTGTGAACTATGATGTTGATGAAATGCCAGATATTATTCCAAATGAAGAACAAAGGGTTGATCTTGATGATGTGGAAGGTGATGGAGATATTAGCTCTGACACTCATGCCAATAATAATCTGTTTGGAGATGAGATTTCTCTTGTTCTCAGTACTGAAGTTCATGCTCCAGTTCCTGATGAGCTTAATCTGTTAGACTCCCAACATGTTGAAAGAACAGAAGACGATGAAGTGTTGGGAGAGAAAGGTAATGTTGTTGCAGACATATTATCTGAAGACATGATACTTGAACATAGGGATGATCAGGCAAATATTCCAGAAGAGGTTGCCATTTCATTAAGAGAGGATGAATTCTCTAGAGAGGAAGCAAATGATGGGGATGTCATTGAAGACGAGGAGAGTGGGTTTAAAGAAGATGAGGATGATGATGATGATAATGTTGTAGCTGCAATGCTTGCTGACGATATAACCTTTGAAGAAGGTGAGAGTATGATGAGTACACCTGATCTCCTGTTTTCTGCAAAGACTGATTTGAAAGATGATTTCTTTCAGAACATAAGCAATGCAGAACATTCCTCTCCACAAGGCAGCGATGATGAGGAAAATGCCATTGTTGCCAAGGATACTTTTGAGGATCAGCCATTCTCAGAAAGTGATGAAGAGGAATCTAGAGATCAGATCCAAGCTGATGAAGATGGGTTTATAGATATTGAGAATGATTGGTCTCCAAATGACATAAAGGTTGAACTGTCCACTGAGCAATATACTGTCAATGACACTTTGACAATGAACAAGCTATGTGCAACAACAGGAACACCTTTGTCACCTCTACCAGAGGAGTCAGAGACATCTCAAGAAATACTCAGAAATGTTTCAGTCACAAGTATTGAGGATGTATGCATAGATTCAACAGTACAGCTGGAAAGAGAGAATGAAAAGGTCCCCCATAGCCATGAAAGCTATAGTGAAGATGAGGACTGGGAAGAAGACATCCAAGATCATGATGAGATAGTTGATCTTACCCCTGACGTACTTTCTGTTGGTCCTGAGGCTATTGACATTCTTGGTAGTAGTGCTTCTGGTGTTACCGTTTTGGTTTCAAATGAGACAGAGAATGGGTCTGATGCAGGTCATGGTGATGATGTCATGGATAGCGTAGATAAGGTTGAAGAAGAAATTGCCCCTAGTGCTACAAATAAAACATATGATATTCTTGGTGATGAAATTGATGAAGAAATTGAGGAAGGAATAGATCCCACGTCAGATGAAGAAAATAAGGCTAATGAAGTTGCCCAAATTGTAGATCAGTCTGAAGAAACCTCCTTAAAACCCCAAGGCAATGAAGAGGTTCAAGTTGATCACAAAACCCCTGTAGGAAAGTTTTCTGGGGATTCAGAGGCAGTCCCAGATGTGCAATATGAAGAAAATGATCTCTGGAATGAAAGGAGGGATGATACAGGGGTTACTGACGATATTGGTGTCCAAAATTTCCAGAAAACAGAAGCTGGGGTTAACATGTTTGATCTTGATAATAGGGAAGAAGGATCAGAGTATCCAGAGTCTGGAGCTGAACAGGGCAATGTTGTTGTAGATATGATCTCAGAGGACATTGTACATGAACAGAGAGGGTATGTCGGTGGGTTGATGGGTGATTTAGAGGAAGATTCAGGGGATGAAGAAACAAGGGTTAAAGCAGATGAAGCTGTTGAGGATTATCCTCAGCAGCAGACTTATCTGGATGAAGATAGAGACCTTGAGGGGGAGGGATCAAACAAGTTGCATGACCATGAGAGAGAGCATGAGAGAGAGCATGAGGTTGAGAATGAGCATCTTGAGTTAATGGGTAATGATGAAGATGGGTCAGACAGAGACAGTGATAAACATTCTTGGGATG
The DNA here is from genome assembly GCA_965248055.1 of Candidatus Multivoradales bacterium. GTDB lineage: Bacteria > Acidobacteriota > Thermoanaerobaculia > Multivoradales > JAHEKO01 > CBDCXF01. The sequence continues at coordinate 2,754 of CBDFIJ010000001.1, read as the reverse complement.
GGGGGTACGATAATGAGGGACAGAGTAAATTCATTGAAACGTCGCATGCCAGCATGGTGTCTGAAAGCTTTGCTGAAGAAATGCCTAATGCAGATAACACTCCAGCTATTGCCACAAGCATGCACACAACTGTTCATAACGATGAGTTAGACCACTCCGAAGCTCGGGAATCAACCCTTCCAGATGCCAATGAATCACCTTCAAATGAGCTCATTCTTGGAATGAATGAGAATAGATTGGAAGGAGATGTTGAGGAGCGTCCAGAAAATGTTGAGATTGACATTGTAGAAGAAGAAATGGTAGTTGCTGCTGTCAGTGCTCCTGTACACAGCGAGTTGAACACAGACTTCTATGAGAAAGATGAAATTACCTCAGAAAATGGAGAGGAGAAGGAATCAGTTCATGATGGAGATGCCGAAATATTCTCCTATCCTACCAAGTGGACTGATGAGGACCATGAAACATCAGACACTACCTTCCCAGATTTGATGGTCAAAGAGGTTATCAATGATGACTCTGCTGAAGAAGATGTATCTGAAAAGGATGAGGCAGAGAAAGAGACAAACCTGGAAGAGGCAAAAATCGTACACAGCAAGTTGAACACAGACTTGCATGAAAAAGAAGAAGAAATCACCTCAGAAAATGAAGAGGGGAATGAATCTATCAGTGATGGAGATGCCAAAATATTCTCCTATCCTACCAAGTGGAACGATGAGGACCATGAAGCATCAGACACTACCTTTCCAGATTTGATGGTCAAAGATGTTATCAATGATGACTCAGGTGAGGAAGATCTAAGTGATAAGGATGAGGAGCAGGAAAACGTTGAAGTGACAAATGTTGTCTCTGAAACCCTGGCAAGTGATATGGTTCAAGACACTGACATTGATCAAAGAGATGATGTCATCTGTGCGCAAGTGAGCAGTACCGAACAGAGCATGCCAGAGGGAGACCTATATCATGTGGAGGATGATCCTTACAGTCAGCAATCTGCTTATGAGGAAGAGTTCAGCCAGGAAGAAACGGTTCCAAGATCAGCTCTGGTAGACAAAGTACTTGTCAGAATGTTAGCTGAGGATATGACCACCACTGAGTATGTACCTAGTGAAGATGAAAATGAAATTGCAGAAGTGTCTGCAATTCAAAAAGAAGAAACAGAAGAAGACTTTAAGCTACATGAGATCAGAGCTGGAAATAATATCATCGATGAAAGTGGTGGATCGGATGCTAAAGATGAGAATGCTGACATTGGTTCAGAGGCTCAAAGTCAAGAAGACATTACCATCAGCAGCCAGGAGGTCAATGTAACAGAGAGTTCTCCTTCAGAATCAGCAGGTGCCATCTATGACAGCAACCAAATGACCGATGATGGTAGTCGACAAGACACATCACAGGACCTCGGAGATGGAGTAATGGATAACAGTAGCTCGTATGACATTACAGTTTCTATGAATGATGATATCCCACAGCCAGAAAGTGATGCTGAGGACAGCACTCCAGCTGATGACATTGAATCTGAGACAGTTGGGACCCAAGATCATACAGCAACAGATGCCAGTATAACGGATGTTTCAATAAGTGAGCAAGAGACTAAATCAGATGGTTCAAGCAGTCAGTCCTACCTCGTGGTAGAACCATATGAAAGATTCATGATTTCAGACATAGATGAAGCTGATGAAGAGAATGAGGGTAGTGCTGGATCAAGAAGTTATCAAGTAACAGAGGGAAAGGATTCTGATCATGTTGTTGAAAGCTGGTTTAAAACACAGAGTTTATCTTCTGAGTTTGGTGAAGGACTTACAGAAGAGGAAAACAGACAAAAAGAAGCCTATGAAAAATGGGGAGAACTGGTAGAGAACGATCAGAGTGAGACATCTGGCAATGACAAGGATGTTAGAACTGCAGCAGATTCCAGTATCAATGCAGTCATTGAAGAAACACAGATGGTACCTCCAAATGCCAATGAAATTCCTGAAGAAGTTGTTGCCATCTCAAGTTCTCAAGTTGAGTCTTCTAGCACCAAGGAATGGATTCAAGACGGTGTTGAAACAGGAGATGTGGAGAACTCAAGAGAAGTTTACCTGCAGGATAAGTACTTTGAAAATTCCTTAAATGAAGATGTATCAGATGCAGATAGCAATAAGACGGATCAAGACGGAGAGCTGCCCTCCGATGACATCAGTTTCAGTGAGGAGAGAGAAGGAGAAACACATAAAGCCATAGACACCACTTCCACACTTAACCAGGGAAACACAGAAACAGATCCTGATGAAGAGGCTGTTCGCTCAGTGGCAAAAGAATATGTTGACCAAGTTGTCATGGATGCTGCTGTTTCATATAGAATGTCTTCAGATCAGCAAGCAATGTCAAATGATGAAGACATTGGTTCTACCATGATTCCAGAAGCTACAGCATCTGCCATCTTTGAACAAGCTGCAGAAGAATATATTGGTCATGTTGTGTCTCCTGATGATGAAGGAGCTCAGCCAAAGATTACAGAGGAAATTGTTCAAGAACAAGAGTCTTACAGTGAAGAAGGTGTAGAGGTAAACAACTCAGATGACATTGCTCCAGAAGCCCTTGTTTGTAGATATACAGAGCCAGAAGAAACTGCGATGCCTTTCATCATGGAATCAGGAGAGGACCTTGAAGATACAGATGAAGTTCCAGATTTAAGTGCTGTAGAGATAATGGAACAAGATAATGTTGTCCAAGAAATTGTACCAGTCGTTGAAAGTATGCCAGTCACAGAAA